>JADJGB010000010.1 GCA_016708305.1 Sphingobacteriales bacterium | reverse complement strand
AAACCATTTTCAAAACCCTAACTCCAAGCTTTGGGATATGCCACCAGTGGGAATATTGAAGGGCCAAGGGCAAAATATGAAATAATCCGATTTTAAGTTGACATTAATATTAACCGGGCAGGTAGTAGGACATGGGGACTTGTTATTTGACAAGAAACGGTAATTTGTAGCCAAGGTGAGGGGAATTTCCATTATGTATTTCACACTCATTTTTCGCAAGGTGGGAGCTAAAGTGTATCTCCAAGAAAGGGACTGTAATTGTGAAAATGGAGTTCAAATCTCAGAGCAATGTCCGGATGTTTTGGAAATTGTTGTTGGTTCTTTTTTGAGCATTTAATGGTAAGGTACACCTAATTGATTAATATATTAAGAATGGCTTTTAGTATATACATTATAGCTAAACGTTTAAATTAAAATATTATCTATTTTATCACTTATAAAAAATGAGACAAATGAGACTAAATTTCAAATTCAAGCATCTGTTATGCTTTGGCAGTCTTTTCTCGATTTTAATCACTTTGGGAATACTGTTCCCAAATAATGGTTTCTGCCAAAACAGGATAGTTCAGGGAAAGGTATCTGCCGAAGTTACTGGAGAACCACTTATTGGGGCATCTGTTCAAATAAAAGGAACCAATAGAGGAACCACAACAGATGAAAAAGGAGAATATCAAATTATTATTGATTCAGATAATCAAATTTTGGTATTTTCATTTACCGGCAAGGAGGTTACAGAACAGGTAGTAAATGGCCATTCAAGAATTGACGTAAGCCTGAAAGAGCTTAGCAGCATGCTGGAAGAGGTAAACATTGGTTACATGATGCAGCCAAAAAAGGATTTGACGGGCTCGGTGGCACTTGCCAACGCCAGCGACATTGCACACAATCCTGGAAGTAATGCCTTAAAATCATTGCAAGGAAAACTGTCAGGAGTATTTATTAAAAACAATGGAGGAAACCCAACGGAGCAAATCAATATTCAGATTCGTGGCATTACATCACTCTCAGGCTCGGTGCAGCCATTGATGGTTTTGGATGGGATGCCATTGGAAGCGCTTAATCTGAATGACATTAATGCAAGCGACATAGCCTCAATTCAGGTGTTGAAAGATGCGGCATCTGCCAGTATATATGGCGCTCGCGCCTCAGGAGGTGTTATCCTGATTGAAACAAAAAAAGGAAAAGTAGGAAGGACAACTGTTTCGTATGATGGAAGTGCAGGGGTGGAAAAAATTGTAAATAAACCCTCTTTAATGGATGCAAGGGGTTATGGGATAATGGCGTTTAGAGCTGCAGCCTACGATGAAAAAACTTATGGAACGGCTCTTGAACCTGCACTACCAAAAAATGCATATAATTTTGTATGGCATAGAAATGAAAAAGGGTTAGCCATATTGGATGATATTTCTTTAACCGAATTTCTGGACCCCAATAATAAAGTGCCAACAACCAATACAAATTGGCTGGATGAAATTCTTCAAACCGGAATAAGAACCAATCATCAGGTATCTGTATCCAGTGGCAATGAGAGATCCAAAAGCTTCTTTTCGGTAGGATATTATAATGCTGAAGGGACGCAAATTTATACTTCGTTTAGAAAATACTCATTAAGAGCCAATAATGAATACAGCTTGATTAAAAATCGATTAAGGGTTGGCGAAAACTTAACTCTTACTTATTTAAAACTCAGAGATAGAAGTCAGCAGTATTCTGCTATGATTATGCCTCCCTCTGTGCCGATTCATGATGTTAATGGAGGTTGGGCAGGCGCTGCAGGTTTTGATGATTTCAGTAATCCGGTAAGAGTGCTAACCAACGATAAGGATAATTATAATCATTTTATTAAGACGATTGCTAATGGTTATGCCGATTTGGATATTTTCAAGGGAATTTCTGCCCGTACTCAATTTGGGATTGATTATACAAATGGATATTCAAGAAGAATTGATAAAAAATGGAGCGAAACAGGTGCCAGATCAAGTAATGGAGAGAACTTTGTAGGAAATGACCAGTGGCACCGAATAGATTATGTTTGGACAAATACACTCTCATATAAACTTTCCAAAGGTAAAAATGATGTAAATGCTGTTGTCGGTTCCGAGTTTACCCGATATTTTTTTGAAGGGTTCAGCGCAAGACGAGAGGGCCTGTTTTTGGAAGACAGAGATTTCGCCGGTATATCCGTGGCTACAGGCAGCAAGCAAAGTTTGGGAAGTTCTGCGGATGAATATACTTATTATTCACTTTTTGCCAAAGCAAATTATGCTTATGATAATAAATATTTACTGTCTGCTACTATTCGACGTGATGGGTCATCACTTTTTGGCGCCAGTAATCGCTATGGTGTTTTTCCTGCCGTGTCTGCCGGATGGAGATTGAATGAAGAAGAATTTATGAAAAACGTAAGCTTTGTTTCTGATTTGAAACTTAGGGCCAGCTGGGGAGAAAATGGCAGTGTGCAGGGGTTGCCAAGGGGATATACTACTACTCCTTTTTCTACCAATTATACTGCAACAGCTTACCCCATTAAGGGAAACGAAACGGGACAAATTGAATCGGGGTTCTATAGAGTATGGATAGGAAATCCCAAACTAAAATGGGAAACTACCTCCCAGGTTGATATAGCGTTGGATTATAGTTTATTTAACAGAAGGCTGGCAGGATCATTGGGTTATTATTTTAAAAAGACAAAGGATATTCTAGTGCGGACTCCTTATATAGCAGCAATGGGAGAGGGCGGCGAGCCTTGGATAAATGGCGCCAGTATGAACAATAAAGGAATGGAATTTGAATTAACATATAGAAATAATCCATCTAATAAATTGCAGTTTTCTGCTTCTGCCAATGGCGGAACGTATAAGACAAAGATTATTGACATTCCAAAAGATGTAATCAACAAATATCCAGGAAATGGATTGGATGATAATGTGATAGGAATGACTCCAAATGTACTTTATGGCTTAATAGCAGATGGAATATTCAGGACTCAGGAAGATGTAGCTAACCATGCTACCCAAACCGGAGCGGCAATAGGTCGCATTCGTTATAAAGACGTTAATGGTGATGGAGCCATTAAGGAAGCATCGGATAGGGCTTATATTGCTGTTTTAGACCCCGATTTTTTTGGAGGGCTCACTTTCAATTTTGATTATCGCAATTTTGATTTGAACTTTTTCCTACAGGGTGTATTTGGAAATGATGTAGTGGACCAATGGAAATATGAATCAAACCTGTGGGGAATTAGTTTGCCTTCGGGGAAAAATCACCCTACTGACATTTATGATGCCTGGTATTTTGATAATACAAAATCCAACATGCCTGCCGCTACAAATGTAACAACAAATGGGGAAGTGAGGCTGTCGAGCTATTTTGTAGAAAGTGGGTCTTATTTAAAACTAAGGAATATTGAATTGGGTTATTCCATTCCTAAAAACATGACCAGCAGACTAAACATTCAAAAATTTCGTACTTATTTAATGGCACAGAATGTTTTAACATTAAAAAATCATGGGGCAAAAACAAATTTACCAAGCCTTCGATCCTGAAATGCCTTCATACGGATATTTAACCCGCTTATTGTAACATTAGGAGTGAATATAACTTTTAAAAATTTACAAAATGAAACAAAATAATATAATCTTCGCAAGTGTCCTGCTTATATTTCTTTTTTCTGCAGGATGTGGCAGGTATCTTGATGTGAATCCAAAACAGGTTTTGGATGACAATATATTAAATTCGCCAAAAGATGTTGACGGATTTGTAACTGCTGCCTATGCCAGACTGACGGATGTAGGCTCTTTGGATGCCCCTTTTCAGTCTAAATTATTTGGTTCTATTCGGTCTGATGATTCTTATAAGGCCGGTGGCGGTACCTGGGATTTAGGCGGATGGCATGATATGGAATTGTTTGTAAATGTGAATCCAAACAACTGGCCAATTGATTATCCCTGGTATGTCTGTTATCAAATTATTCAAAGGTGCAACACGGCCATTCGTCATGCGCAACAATTCAATGATCAACAAATGCCTGCTAAAAATTCAAGAATAGGTGAAGCAATGTTTATCCGCTCGTTTGTATATATGACACTGAAGCAACTCTTCAAGTATGTTCCTTATATTGATGAGAAGGTAGTTGGCACAACTGCTGATTTTGAGGCAATACCCAACAGAGAAATTAAGGAGCCTAATGATTTATATCTATGGCAACATATTGCAGATGATTTTAAAACGGCTGAATCATTACTCCCAATGGTGCAGGATGATAAAGGCCGCGTAGATAAAAATGCTGCTACAGCAATGGTTGCAAAGGCCCTTCTTTTTATGGCGTATGAACAAGATGGAAATAATCAGGTAGTGAATATCAATAAAGCCAGACTGGAAGAGGCATTAACTTATATTAATAAATTAACTGCGCAAGAAGGTAGTAAGGTAGCCTTAGAGCCCGATTTTGGAAATAATTTTCAACCTCAATACGACAATAATACCAAGGAATCTTTATGGGAATTGCAGTTTTCATTAAAGGATGGGAGTAGTACAGGTGGTAAGATCAACAGAAATGAAGGATTGTTCCATCCCTGGAATTGGGCCGGTTTTATTTGTTGCGGTTTTCACCAGATAAGTTATTCAACAGCCAATGCCTTTAAAACCGGTGCAGATGGCCTTCCAATGTTTGATACCTATAATAATGATGAGTATAGCCTAAATAACGCATCAGTTTATTTTAATAAATATACATGGGACGCGCTTCAATCATACCATTGTGGCACCTGGTCAGCCTTATAAGTATAATTCTAATCTGATTTTTACAAAAGAAGCAATCCGTGATGCAGCTGATTATGGTTATCTTAAATCCCAAAAGGAGTTGGTGCGACCTGATTGTGGCTGTTTGCTTTATGACGGATGGCAGTTCAACTCAATGAACCAACGAATTCTTCGTTATGACGAAGTGTTATTATGGCAAGCCGAAATTCTAATTCAGTTGGATCGTATAACAGAAGCATTAGTCCCTATAAATAAAATTAGAACAAGAGCTGCCAACAGCATAGGTCTTTTACGAATGGCAAATGGCAATCCTGTAATGAACTATAAAGTTGAAAATTATAAACCGGGGGTTAATTGCAACTGGACAAAAGAATTTGCCTGGAAAGCTTTGCAATGGGAGGCGAGATTAGAAATGGCCGGTGAAGGACGTAGATTTTTTGATCTTCAACGTTGGGGGATATTAGAAAAGACGATGAATGATTACTTTGCAGCAGAAAAGCCAAGAAGAGCTTATTACAGCCCGGCACGTTTTTCAAAGGGAAGAGACGAGTTTTTGCCCATTCCGCAGAACCAGATAAATTGGGCAAAAGGTAATTATACTCAAAATGTTGGGTATTAATTGCGAACTTTGAGATATTAATTTGATTATTTAAGAGGAATTACAAATATTCCTCTTAAATATATCTTTTCGAAATTTTGAATGGTGAAATTATTGAAAGGTGCTATGGCTCACGGAATTATCAGATGGTATAATATAATCTTTGTGATTATCTTTTTGGCTTCTTCCTGTAAAAAGGAAAGAGGAGGTGGTGGTCAGCCACCTTCAAAGAATCACAGTACTTTTAATATAAGTAATACAAAGGCATCGTCTGATAATGATGGTCGTGTGGAAATTGATATTACATTTAGCGGACTGAGCGATATTGAATATTTACAGGTTAGAAAAAGCGGAGCCGGCATTTTTTCCGAACAGATATCACGAAATCAATTGGCTACCAGTTATCGATATATTTATAATATTCAAAACGATGATCCTAAGACTTTTGATCTGGCCTTTAATGTTAGGTATATTGATAAAACAGAATCAAAAAGTCAGGTCGTTCAGGTTACAAACAAAAAGGGAGAAGTCATCAATGGAGGCGACAGTACAAGGGAAAGGCTTTTGGTTAAAAATGTAACACGAATTGCACGAGTAACAGGACGTTCAATTTCAGGGGAGGGGTTAATCAACCCCAATAGCACAGACCAGGTTTGGGATGTGGGAGGAACTGATTTAGGATTATCTGGGAAACAGACCTGGCGTTTACGGAATTTTCTTCGGAGATACTTTTGGCAGTAGTTTTACGCCAAATCCTTCAAACCCTGGGCCTAATGGAGGAAACTGGAGAGGTAATGTACTCGGTTTTTCAAAAAACAAGGATCTTGATCAGGGGATTGTTTTTGACAATATGGTAACAGGTTTTGATGGGAAAGCGAAAGAATTATTAATTGGCGCCACTGCCGGCAGCACTTCTTTAATACCCACCGCCGCAATAAGAGTGAATGGAATTGATTATGTGCATTGCTTCAAAGTAAACAGTTGGAATCCAAATTTATCAACAAAATACTCTGCTTTGTACAAGTCGGCAGACAATGGTAAAAACTGGTCGCGGATTGATGCAGTTACTTTTCCAGGTGATAGTCGTTTTGCATTAGTGGGTTATTATAAAAAGGATGGTTTTGTTTACATGATTGGCACTCCCACATATAGAAATAAACCCGCCTATCTTGCCAGATTTAAAGAGACAGATATTGAAAAACCCGAAAATTATGAATATTGGAATGGAGATACAAAAACATGGATAAAGGGCAATGAAAATCAGGCTTCAATTATAATTGGCGGGTCAGTGGGTGAACTTTCTTTGATTTATAATTCAACCTATAAAAAATGGATTATTGCTTATTTTAATGCCGCCGAATATAATATTACAATGAGGATAGCAGATGAAATAACAGGGCCTTGGGGTACTAATTTTGTATTAGCCACAGGCGCTCAATATCCGCAACTTTATGGTTCTTATTTTCATCCATTGTCGGCTAAAGGAGATTTTTTGTATTTTACGATGTCTATGTGGATGCCTTATAATGTATTCCTCATGAAAGTAGAATTATCAGATAAGTAAAAATATTGTTCAATTGATATATATTATTAATGAAATGAATTTTGTGGATTTTCTGGTTTTGGACAAAAAATATTTTAAATGCAAAAAACTAATGTTGTATTTATTGTTCCTGCTTCTTATTTCTTGCAATAAAAAAGAAAATATTAAAACTCAAGACGGTACACCTAAAAGTCAGTTAAGGATAACTGGAAATAATTTTTTTCCTGATGGATCAGGCTTTGTTTCTATTGAAATTATATTTGATAAAATTGATGATATTGATTATTTGCTAATTCAAAAAAGCGGGAGTGGTATTTTCTCACAAAAAATTCAAAAATCAGAACTCACACTTAATTACAATTACAGATGTGAAGTGAAACCAGGCGACCCCGAGTTATTTGAACTTGTTTTCAGTATTTCATATTTTGATCGCACAAAATCAGAAAATAAATTTGTAAGCATTATCAATAAGCGAGGCTTGTTTGTAAAAGACCTAAAAAGGATAGCAAGAGTTACAGGTAGCTCTCTGGCTTCAGAAGATTTTTCAAATCCTAATAATACCGCTTCAAGATGGGATGTGGGAGGTACAGATCTGGGCATAATCTGGGAGATGAATCCTGGTAAATATGGTATATTTTTTGGAGATACTTTTGGGCGGGATTTTAAACCCAATGCTAAAAACCCGGGACCCAATGGAGGCAATTGGAGAAGTAATGTTTTGGGCTTTTCGCATTCAAAAAATTTAGATAGTGGTATTGTTTTTACTAATATGGCTACTGAGGGTGGAAGCAGTGCAATTGAAATGATCGCCGGTCGTAAAGCCGGGCTACCTACCTCTATTCCTACCGCTGCTGTAAGGGCTAATGGCAAGGATTACGTTCATTATTTTAATACTGATCCAATTTTGGCAGGAGTGAAGTTTTATTATTCAGGGCTGTACAAGTCTGATGATGATGGACAACACTGGTCCAAAGTAGAAACAGTCCTATTCCCTGCCGACAGCCGGTTTGCATTGGCCGGTTATTATAAAAAAGACGGTTATGTATATATGATAGGTACGCCGGCTTATCGGGATAAGCCGGCTTATCTGGCAAGGTTTAGAGAAAGCGATATTGAAATTCAGAATAATTATGAATATTGGAATGGCGATTCCGGAATTTGGATGAAAGGCAATGAAAATAATGCGTCAGTATTAATACCGGGAACGGTAGGAGAACTGTCGTTTTTGTTCAATGAAACAATAGGTAAATGGATTATTGTTTATGGTGATATCGGGCATGGTTTTGTCAGTCTTCGAACCGCAAAAGAAATAACAGGGACTTGGAGCGAAGTTGTGAAATTGGTTTCTCCCGATGACTATCCAATGCACTATGGGCCATATCTTCATCCATTGTCTGCAAAAGGAAATATTTTGTACTTAATTTATCTATGTGGGAGCCATACAATGTGTTTTTTGATGAGAGCTGAAATTGTGGACAGAGATTAAATGAATGAGACTTTTTGCTAAAAAAATTGTATTTGTTCGGGTAAAATGGAAAATACACAATCGGAATATATTTATATTAAAGTAATTTGTTTTGTATTATGAGGTTTAAGATAATCTATAAATCTATTATTTTTACAACATTGTTGTTTTCTCTTAATGTGGAGGCGCAGACTAAAATTGATATTCCCAAATCAAAATTCAATAATTCGCTTAATAAAGCAATAAATAGAATAAGCTATGATTTTCTTGGCAAAGAAAGGGGGAGTATAAAAATTGATCCCATTGACCAAAATACTATACGTATTGAACTTTCATTTTATCTCAAAAAGGATGTACAACAAGATGATTGGCGAATTGATATAAATCCTTCATTTCTTCCTATTTTCAATTGGGCGCCTCATGTTACTCCTACAGACAGAAATATTATTGCCCAGCACGTTTTCAGGCAGCCGGCACTCATTGCTTCAGACAATATTAAGGTGTTAATGGTTATACCTGATGTTGATCTAATAAATCAAATGCAATCGGTAGGCTGGTATATGGATATGAATGTTCCTGAAAACACACTAACACTTGGCATGAGTAATAGTAAGGCTACAGACCATGTCATTTTTGAAAGAAAAGTAGGGGCTGCCTATCCTTCAGGGATTATAAAATTTGCTTTTTTTATCAAATGCTTTACAGATAATGACGTTGTGAAAAACCCGTTTAGAGAAGTTGCATCTTTTTTCTGGCAACGTTGGGGAAAAAATCTTCTAAGTAAAGGCAATCCGTCAAAAGGGAGCATGGAGCCTTATGTGGTACATACCTACAATTGGGCGTTTAAAAGCTGGAAAAGCCAGGTTTGGCAGGAATTTGAACTAGATGGAAAGAGGGTAGGAGCGCCTGTTTTTATAGTTAATGTCACTCAAAGTCCTAATTTTAAGGGTGTGGTAGATGAAAGAGAGTTTCGTTCTATTTGGAATCAGGCATGGTTTAGTTCCTTAAGGTCAGCGAGCGGGCTATACAGATATGCAAGAAGAACAAATAATGAAGAACTCAGAAATAAGGCGCTGATGACAAAAGAATTAGCGCTTTCGTTTCCCAAAGAAAAAGGTTTTTCTATGGTTTGATTGGTACGGATATGGAGCGTGTGAATATAGATGATAAGTGGGTAAACAGGAGCAAAGGGTGGGATACCTATTTTTGGGGCAACTCCAATAGAAATCCTTATACCGGTGACCCTAAAAATTCTCCTTTTCATATTTTGGATATGAGTTGGACTGCCAATATTATGCTGGAATGGTATAATGAATTGGAGAAAGATGAAAGATTGTTAGACTATGCAATTAGCTATGCAGATTCTCTATTGACCTTACAGTATAAAAACGGTTTTTTCCCTTCATGGTTGGATATCAGAACTTTAATGCCAATGGATTACCTGACCAAATCTTCTGAAGTTTCCATGACTATAAGCTTTTTGCTTTCACTTTATGCAATTACTAAAAACAAAAAATATAAGGAATCAGCGTTAAAGGCGATGAATGCTGTAGCAAAGCAGATTATACTTCAAGGCCGGTGGGAAGATTTTGAAACCTATTGGTCTTGTTCAAGAGTAGGGGCTGATTATTGGGTGGGTAATAAACTATGGAGAAATATATGTACAAGCAGAATAATTTTTCAATGTTCTGGACAGCGCAGGCATTATTGAAAAGCTATCATGCTACAAAAAATAAGTATTATCTCAATTTGGGACAACGCACATTGGACGAGCTTTTGATGACACAGGCATCCTGGCAGCCTTATTTCATACCCATCAAAGTATTGGGTGGTTTCGGCGTTTTAAATGCAGACGGAGAATGGAATGACGCAAGGCAAAGCCTTTTTGCCGAGTGATTATTCAATATGGCAAAGGATTGGGCATAAGCGAATATGTAGAACGTGGTGTTGCGGCAATGAGAGCTTCATTTACCATGATGTATTGTCCCGAAAACCCCGAAACAAAATACAATGGGAAAAAGGTGGCCTTTTTTTTGGAAAGGAGGACTATGGCTTTATGATGGAAAACTATGGACACGGCGGTGAAAGCAACAAAGAAGGTTTGGGGATTGGCGAATTTACCATTTATGATTGGGGCAATGGCGCTGCTTCAGAAGCATATAATAGGATGATTGATCACTTTGGAAAAAAACTTTTTGAAAACAATGAAAATAATTAAACGCCATTTTCGATTTTAACTAATTAATTCATATATTTACTTTACAATTGTGCTTAAACGATTAAACTATTTCTATAACTTTTAAAAACTTTATCAATTTTAAAAATCTATTATTATGGTACGGTTAAAAATTTTTACTTTATTTTTGCTTCATCAGTGTTTTATTTTCATGCACTAAGGAAAAACAGCCTCGGCCTGGGCGATCATACAGAAGAACCTAAAGCTCCTGGAAAACAATGGAGGAGGCTCTCAAACCGATAAGGCTTCAATTGTATTGAGCCTGGGAGCCAGTTGGGGTGATATTTTTAAAGCAGGGCATGGCGGTTCTCTTTATGTTAGAAATAGTTCAAAGTTTTTAATGTCTATTTACCGGATGACAAAGGGAAATTCGGGAAGGGTAATCCCTTTCCCGGAGACCCATGGGAGGTTTCGGCAAATACCTATTATATGGGAAAATCTCAAAATGTAGAAACTATGATGGTTGTCAATATTCCACCTGCCGGATTATTTCGTTTTGATGTGAAGCCTACCGGGTTTTTAGAAATTCATCCGACTACCAAACCTTCTGATCCCTGGCCTAATAATTTTGGTTTTTGGTATGGCGATGGCTGGAATAATTATGATATAATTTCTTTTAAGGAAAAATTTGTATTTCAAATTTCACATGATAAGGGAGAAGCCTTACTTAGAAGCAATTTTGCTGAATTCATGGACGATTGGAGTACTTGGAATCGTCCTGCCACACTCAAGCGTGATGATATGGGTAAGAAATTTGATGGTTATCTGGGTGCAATAACTATGGGCGATAGTCTGCTTATTGTAGGAAAAAACGGTGATCTAACTGCTTATGCAGTTGATGGGAATGGAGCCTTAAACAATGGAACAAAAGTAGGCGGCGGCTGGGATGTACATAAACGCTTTACTACAGTAGGAAATAAATAATTCTTTTTTTCATATTTTGGTATTTCATTAACTCAAATCGGCTGACATTTTTTGTCAGCCGATTTGAGTTATTTTACTCCACCATCACCTCATCTGCAAAAATCCAAACCGGTTTGCCTTCGCCCGGATGGCCCTTGGGCGCTTCGGGTAAAACTTTTGCAGTAACGCTGATGTATCTGGCATCAGTATTGTTAAATCGGGCGGTAAAGTCTTTAATGATTGCCTGAGTTTCGGAAGTAGCGATATTATTGATTTCTTTACCCACCTGCTTATAATTTATTCCGTCAACAGATACTTCAAAACTTACTTCGGTCGGCATAAAGATCCAATCGCGATAATGCTGTAAACAACCTAAACTTATGGAAGAAATATTTTTTGACAGTACCTAAATCAATAGTAGCAATCAGGTCTTTACCGGAGAATCCATGCCAGAATTTGCCTACGCATAAGTGCGCGGATTCCGTCAACCAATGAATTGGGGCCATCGGCTGGATAGGCATTACTGTTTTTGTTTACGCAACTTACCGTTCCTCCGATTGCTTTGTGCATTACAAAGGATTGGGATGATGGCTCCAATGGCATCACTTTGCCGTTTTCGACGGTTACGGCTTTTACGTTTATGGAAGAAGTAACCTCAAAAGGTGCAGAGTACAACAAACTGTTTGGGTTAGGCAAAGAACCATTGGTAGTATATCGTATTTCCACATCCGGCATTTCGGTATTGAGTTGCACTTTCAGTTTCCCGCTTTCAATTAATGGCTTGATCTCTACACTATAGTTTCCTTTGGAAAGGTCAGGCCTAATTGACCATAGGCTACAAAGTGGGACTGCAAACGTTTTCTGAAATCTGCGAAATTTTTCATTTCAACCGAGTCCACACTACTTCTGCCAATGCTGCCATCCGGGGCAATACCATGTATTCAACCTGAAGTCGGGTTTTAATAAACTCAGTCCAGAGATTGGCTTGTGCGCCTAAAATATGTTTAGCTTGTTCGGGTGTCAGTTCTTTGGGAACAGGGTAGTAGTTATATACTTTTCCCAAAGTATTAAATCCGCCATTTGCAAGTGGTTCGCCTTGCGGGCCTGCCTGATAATGGTCAAAATATAAAGGATTGCCCGGGGTCATAATCACATCGTGGTTCATTTTAGCGGCTGCAATTCCGCCTGCTTCGCCACGCCAGCTCATCACGGTAGCTTCGGGAGCCAGCCCGCCTTCCAATATTTCATCCCAGCCAATAATTTTCTTCCTTTCGATACTACAAATTTCTCCATTCTTTTAATAAAATAGCTTTGCAGTTCATCCACGTCTTTAAGGCCTTCATCCTTCATGCGCTTTTGACATTTAGGGCATTTTTCCCAAAATCTTTTGTCTAATTCATCACCACCAATATGAATGTATTTTGAAGGAAACAAACTCATTGTTTCGGTTAAGACTTCTTCCAGAAACCTAAAAACGTCTTCGTTTCCGGCGCAATAACTTGTCTGATAGTCAACAGGATAAATACCACCGGGTAAAACTGACTGTGGTTTTTGTATGCAGGATAAATTGGGATAAGCGGCAATAGCCGACTCTACGTGGGCACGCATCTCTATTTCGGGAACAATGTTAACGCCTCTTTCGGTAGCATAGGCTACGATTTCATGCACCTGAGCCTGAGTATAATATCCTCCATAAGTTGGTTTTTCGCAGGGCTTCATTATTTCACGGTCATCCCAATCCAGATGGTTTCTGTCACCCTCCGGCGCCTACTGAAGTCAAACTTCGGATATTTTTTAATTTCAAGTCTCCAGCCCTGATCGTCAATCAGATGCCAGTGAAAAGTATTGAATTTATATTTCGCAATCAGATCAATATAAGTTTTCACAGTTTCTGGAGAAAAGAAATGACGACTCACGTCTAAGTGCATGCCACGCCACTTGAATGCAGGGTAGTCCCTTATTTCCATGCAGGGCACATTCAGCGCTCCGTTGGTGCGAATGGCCGGGAGTGTTTGTAAAATACTTTGAATACCAAATAATATGCCTTGACGATTATTGGCGGTAATGGTAATTTTATTTTTGTTACCGACAGAATGTATTCTTCTGCCTGTGGCACTTTTGCTTTATCATACTTAAGCTCAATTGTTTTTGAAGGGTTTTTTACAACAGCAAGATTTACATCTGAAATATCTTTTATGCAGGAAGTAAAATATTTAGCAGCTGCCTGCAGGTCTTTATCCGCAATATGTTTAACTGAGGTTTTATAGTCAATAGTAAAACTGCCTTCATTTACGGTCAAAGAGACCGGTTTGGGGATGATGTTAATAGTGTTTTGGGCAATCAGGCCGAAGGATGCAAGCAAAAATGAAAGAAGTAGATTGAGTCTGAACATTTCAAAAAGTTTAAATTCTAAATAAATGCTGATCTGTTAAATACAGCAAAGGTAGCCTTTCTAATTTTGAAACCGAAATGAAGCAAATTCTTATAAAACATAATAAAAATCACATTCATTCTTTTTAAAAAATTTAAAAACATTTTTGGAAATTATAAAAAGACTTTTATCTTTACACTTTGTTAACTATTTATTAACTGAATATTTTTACAACGTGGCTCTTGTTTCACATAAAAGGAATCTTTTTTTTGCACAGTTGATAAAGCATTTATTTTTTCATAAGGAATTAAGTAGCACAGAATTAAGTGAATTGACAGGGAAAAGTATTCCTTTGACCACCTCCAAGGTATAATGATCTGGTTAAGAAGGGAAAAGTATTTGAAAGCGGATATGCTGAATCAACGGGTGGGCGAAAGCCATTGTTATATTCCTTAACAGAGGGCAGCCTGCTGGTGATATCTGTTGCTATGGATCAGTTGATAACCAAAATAGCCTTGATTAATGAAAAAAATGAAATAGTTGGTGAAATCGAAAAACACAATCTGGTACTTACAAATAATCCTTTGGGTACAGAAGAGTTGATAAAAATTTTAAGAACATTTCTTAATCGGATAGATCGTCAGGATAAGGTGGTCGGAATAGGAATAGGAATGCCGGGATTTGTTGACTCCATAAAAGGAATCAATTATTCATTTCTGCATACGGAAAATAGTACACTGGCAGAAGCGCTTGAAAATGAATTGGAATTACCTGTTTTATTGAAAATGACTCCAGTTTGATTGCATTGGCCGAACTGAAATGGGGCGCTGCTTTTGGAAGAAAAATGTAATGGTCATCAATATTGGTTGGGGAGTAGGGTTAGGAATTATTTCTAAAGGGAGTTGTTTAAGGCCATGATGGTTTTGCCGGAGAGTTCAGTCATATTCACTATTTGATAATCATAAATTGTGCAGTTGCGGTAAGTACGGATGTCTTGAAACCGGACTTCGCTGGTGGTTATAGTTCAAAAGGCGATAAAAAAATGGCTGAAGGAGAACTGACTGTTTTAGGATTTGTCAGAAAAAGACATTGAAAAATCAGCCCACAAAATACTGGAGGCTGCCAAAGAAGGCGATAAGTTTTCGATTGAAGTCATTTCTGAGTCGGCTTATCACATAGGCAGAGGCATTTCTATATTGATACATTTGTTAAATCCTGAATTAGTGGTGATTAGCGGGATAGGATCCTTGGCCCGGCAAGGTATGGATAGCGCCGGTACAGATAGCCATCAATGAACACTGCATTCCCAAATAGCAGAGCATACCGAGATTAAAATTTCGAAGTTGGGCGAAGAAGCAGGTCTGATAGGCGCTGCAGCGATGGTGATGGAGCATTTTGAAGCAATAAATATAGACTTAAATAAAACCGAAGAATATTTAATAACTAATTTTTCACTCAAATTAAAAAAAGCAAATATGAAGAAACAATCAAACAGTTGCTGTTTTCGGTATTAGCAAGTTGTTTAGTGCTGGTGGGCTATGCACAACAACGAACCGTAACCGGAACGGTCATGGACGAAGATGGAACTTCCCTAAGTGGTATTTCCTACTCTGTTAAAGGAACAGGCATTGGTGGAGTTACTAAAGAGGATGGTTCTTTTAGTGTATCTGTTAATAGTAATTCTATAATTGTTTTTTCTGGTGTTGGTTTTACCACACAAGAAATTAAAGTTGGCAATCAACAAACAATTGCAATTGTTCTGGTAAGGGAGGAGACAAAAAAAATGGAAGAGGTAGTAGTGACTACAGCTTTGGGTATCCGCAAAAAACAAAAGGAACTGGGGTATTCAACAACTAGTGTTAAACCAGATGAAATACAGCGAAGTAATACAATCAATGTTGTCAATGCTTTGCAAGGTAAAGTAGCAGGTGTAAACATTAATGCAGTTGGAACTTCTGGTGTTACTTCCTCATCAAGTATTACTATAAGAGGAGCCAAATCAATAGACAAAAACAATTCGCCCATTTTTGTAATTGATGGAATAGTAATGGAAAACAATATTACTGATACTTACGGTGGAAAGGACTGGGGGTCCCAATTAAAAAACCTTAACCCTGATGATTATGAAAGTATCAATATCTTAAAAGGCGCTGCCGCTACTGCACTTTATGGCTCACGAGGTGCAAATGGTGCCATTGTAATTACTTCGAAGGGAGGACGAGCAAGAAGAGGCTTAGGAATCGAATTATCTCAAACCTATCAAGTGCAAAAAATTTACTCGCCTCACATTAAATTACAAAATATTTATGGTGCCGGCTCGCCTCACAATGGTTTCCAGGGTGATTTTTTGGCTGATGGAAACCCTAATAAAACAACTTATAGTTGGGGACCTAAAATGGACGGCACTTGGTAGATCAGTATTATCTTGATGGAAAGAAAACACCGTTTTCTGCTCATCCTGATAACTGGAGAGCGTTATATCAAAATGGTAACTACCTTAATACAAAACGTTGCAATAAATGGCGGTAATGAAAAGGCTGTCTTTAGGCTTTCTTATTCCAGAACAGATAATAGCGGCGTTTTAAAAAATAATGAATTTACAAGAGATGCTGTTAGTTTTAAAACCAATGGACAAATTAGTAAGATTTTCTTTGTAGATTTTGGCTTAAACTATACAAGGTCTAAGGCAAGAAATGCTTATGATCAAGGATTTTATCGTGAAGGTCAAAACTTGGCTCTTATGACAAGTTATTACATGCCTCGTAATCTCGATTTAGGTGATTTTTATAAAAACTATCGTGATTCTGTTACTAATGCAATCAAATCGCAAGCAGTCTATTCCACAATTGCCAATTTTCTTCATAGGATGGAATATTATGATGAGATAAGAAATGAAGAAAGTGTTCTAAATAATTTGCAATTAAGAGCGCAGATTTCTCCAAATATAGCTGTTACTGCAAAAGCAAATTATAATATTTATAATGTTAATGGTAAAAGAACCGAATATGGAGGAGGGGCCCTATCTAAGTGGAGGTGGTTATTATGGAATTAGCGGTTCAAGATCAGGGAATTACAATTTTCTGTTTTTAATAGATATGAGTAAAAAATTGATGAAGGATAATTTGGATGTTAATTTTAAAATAGTAAATGAAATATATGGTACATCAAAAAATGAAAGTTGGAATAAGGGCACAAATGGTGGTCTGATTGTACCGGGATTATTTGCATTTGCAAACTCAATTAATACAATTTATCCAACTGTTAACTATACAAAACCAAATAATAAAGTTATCGGTTTATCAGGTATATTGAATTTTGCATGGAAAAATCAATTATTTCTTGAACTGACCGGACGAAATGACTGGGTTTCCACATTACTATATCAAACATGGATTAAAGGCGGAGCTAATAATTGGTCAGTTTTTTATCCTTCAGCAAACCTCTCTTGGGTGTTTACCGATACATATAGAGATGCTTTACCTGACTTAATTTCATTTGGGGAAATTACGTGCCTCTGTTTCTCGTGTTGGTATGGGTACTGGGTCATATGGAACAAGCTCAGGTGCTGGAGGTTTTAGTCAAAGTACAATATACGATCAAAACAGAGGAAGTATTATTACAGCAAATCCTAATATTACTACTTTGCCTAATCTGGAACTTAAACCCGAAATTCAACAATCAATTGAGTTAGGAACTGATATTAGAATCCTAAAGGACAGATTTGGAATAGATTTTACTTATTATAAGACTAATACATTTAATCAGATTTTGTCATTGGGTAATGTTATTGAATCTGGAGCCACTTCCAGAAAAATTAACGCTGGTAATATTCAAAACCAAGGTATTGAGCTGTTAATAGATGTAGATCCTGTTCGTAATAAAGAACTGAGATGGAATGTACAGTTTAACTATACAAGAAACAGAGGTAAAATCATAAAACTACACTCCGACATTAAAGAATGGCAATTGATGGGAAGCGCAGATGCCGGTCCTGAAATTTGGGCTTATGAAAATGGCCCATTTGGTGTAATAACCTCAGGTTATAATAATGCGTATGCTGCAGCGCCTGCCATTTTAAAAATGATAAAGATCCAAATGATCCAAGAAATGGAATGAGAATTTTAAACTATGATGGACCACTTGGAAGCCCCAATCCTGCTTATTTATATGGTTATGTAAGTGACGTAGATATGGGAATAAAAGATCGCAAAAGAATTGGTAAAATTGAAGCTGATTTTATAGGTGGTATTAACTCTAGCCTTTATTACAAAGGGTTTGACCTGTATATGCAGGCTGATGGCCGTTTCGGAGGCCAGTTCTTTTCACATACTTATAAGTATGCGATGCAAAGAGGTTCTCTTGATGCTACTTTATATGGTCGTGATAAAGATCATGGAGGTATTGCACGTACCAATTACAAAGGAGAAACCGTATATGATGGAATTATGATCGAAGCAGTATTTTTGGATGGTACAAAAGCACCGTCAAAAGCAGATCCTTCAAAGTTAGTAGATGTAGGTGGAAAAACGTATAAGGAAGCTGTAGAAAATGGATTGATAAACGCAATACAAGCAAGCGCTTTTTACTTGAACAATTATGGTTGGGGAGCAAATGTACAAGACCCTATAATGAATAACAGTTGGGTAGTAATGCGTGAAATGACAATAGGGTACAAAATTCCTGAAAGTATTCTTAGAAAAGTTAGAATGGACTATGCAAGATTGGCTTTTTCTGTGCGTAACCCATTCTATATCTATAATGGACTTAAAGGCGGATTAAATCCTGAATCTATACAATCCAACAACCCATTGACTCCTTATGAATATGGTGGTGTGCCATATTCAAGAAATTTCTCAGTTTCACTTAATATTAAATTCTAAAAAAAATGAATATGAAACACATGTATAAACTTATTCTTTTTAATGTATTTATTCTTACATTATTTGGTTGTAAGAAGGATATGATAGAAATGAATACTAATGAAGAACTTTTGGTAAGTACAGATCCCAAATTTGTATTTACCAGCGCCACAGAAAATTGGAACAATGCTTCTCGAGGCGATTTAATGAGTAAATATGGAGGCGTTATGTCTATCATGCAATATATAGCGACAAATTCCGTGGAAATGAAAATGCTTACGCAAATACTTCCAAACCAAATAATCCAGCGCCATATCTTCCCTATTATAATTATTACTATACTAGATATGGGAACAAGTTGAAATATCTGGTTGATTTTGTAATTCCTAACAGAGTAGATAAGGAAAGGTATATTAACATAGGAGCGATTGCAAAAATTTTACAGACTTACGAAGCGTTTTTATTGTTTGATACACATGGCGCAGCGCCCTACAAGGAAGCATTAAAGGGTCTTGAGGGTAATGTTACACCTGCTTATGATATGTATGATGATATTTACAAATCACTTGATACCACAATAAAAGCTCAGATTAACATATTATTGTCTAAGCCGGCTAATCAGGTGGCTTTAGGTAATAATGATTATTTTTATCAGGGAGATGTTAACAAATGGGTAAAATTTGGAAATATATTTAGGATAAAAATGGCACAAAGATTTGAAAAAGTCGATAATGCTCATTTCCAATCTGTTTTGAATGAGGTGTTGTCAAATTCGGGAGGGCTGATTTCAAACAATGATGAATCTTGTGTTTATTATCATAATATCGAATATAATAATGATACCTGGGACACTGCAATTCTTACTTATCAATTTACGGCCAGTAATGCTTTTGTTTCATTTTATTAGGCAATAATGACCAGGATTGAGATTGATGATACGTAGAAACGGATTTGGAGGAAACAATAATCCGGATAATGATAATTTGGCTGATACCTTGTCGAAATATTATCCCAATTACGCATCGGACCCTCTGTATCAAAATTATATTGGTCGTTATTATGGAATGCCGGCCTCTCCTGACTTGAAAGAGGGTGATGCTGCCAAAGAGTATATTTCATTTAAAACATCTGATAACAGAGCTTTTTCAATTAGAGCAGTTTCTCAGGTTCAAAGCAGATTTTATGTTAAAAATGGCGGGAATGCTGAAACAGCCAGTGGTAATAGAAATATTGACTACCCAAGATATAATAACAATGATGACATGAAACTTTTTTCTCCTCAAATTACATACCCTGAGGTTTGTTTTATGATGGCAGAAATTTCTGAGAAGGTCGGAACAGCTAAAGGAGGAAAGGATGCAAAAACCTGGTATGAAGATGGGATCAGAGCCTCTATGGAGATTTATCAAAAATGGGGTGAGCGTATGAAAATATTGCCTGCTGCGAGTTCAGAAGCAGCAGATTATGCTCCAATAACATCTGCCATGATTAATGCTTATTTAGCACAACCACAAATTGCATATACTGGTACCAGCGCTCATAAATTAGAGCTTATTGTTTCTCAGGCATGGGTTAACTTTTTCATGAGGCCTGAGGAAGCTTGGGCTACATGGAAACGAACCGGACTTCCCAAATTTAAAAATTATAATGCCGCAAATCCAACGGATGGAACTGCCTTTTTGGATAAGATTACCGGTGGAGGGGTAGAATTGATAATTCCAAGAAGGTCGGTGCTACCTACGCCAAATTCTGCAAATATTAATAATTATAATGACGCATTAAATAAGCTGCTTTCTAAGCCAGAGTATTTGCAAGCCAATCAAACACAGGGCCGAATATTTTGGGATAAATAGTTTTTTAGAGACTTGATTATAAAAACCGCTTCTCCCGAGGCGGTTTTTTTTGTGTGCCGTGCATGGTAATTAGCTTGGTGGTGAAAATCCGCTATGGGGGTTTGTAATCGCCAACCATTAGCTGAGGGCAAGGCTTCGGTCGTGAGCTCAGCCGAACGGGTGTCCATCGCGAGGTGGAATCTGAAGGAAGCCGTAGGAAAAGTCCTGCTCCGAGGAACACGAACCCTATCAGGCATATCCGCTGGGATATGACTGCTAAACAAGTCGAAGTCCAAAGATTACACGGACAGCGGGGTGTAAATAGGGCGGAGGGATGGGGTGAAAGTTAATTACCTTACCACGGGAGGTCTCACGGACGTATGGAAACGGAGTAAGAAATACGGATAACAATTGCCGTGAGAAGTCAGCAGAGGCCATAGTAATATTGAAACGAGCCGTAACAGATATATGGAGGACTCACGAAGTATGAAGGGCTGAACCTTGCAGTTAGATGTATCCCTTCGTCCAACCCCGTCATTGTTGTTTAAAGTTGGCATCATAGTTTTGTGGCAGCAGTTGGTATAGGTTTTGCTTTTTGGCGCTGTTGATTTTTTCGAATACGTGGGTAAGCCAGTGTTCGGGATTGATGTTGTGCAGGCGGCATGTGGCGAACAGGCTATAAAGCATTGCTGCATCCTGGCCCGCTCGTGGCTTCCGGCAAACAGATAATTTTTGCGCCCCAGCGCCACAGGGCGAATAGCGTTCTCAATAAGGTTATTATCGATTTGCAAAATGCCGTCTGTGGTGTACACGCACAATTTCTGCCATCGTGTTAATGTATAAGCAATGGCCTTGCCAAAAGGACTTTTGGGTAATACCTTTTGGTGAGCAACATTTCGGTTAATGTGCTTTGCAAATTGTTTAATACGGGTAGGGCATGTTCATGCCGATGGTTTTTATTTGCTCCGGCGTAAAGTTTTCATCGCGGCAATAGGATTCTATTTTATATAAATCCTGTATCAGGCTCAAAACCGCATCCGCATTGGCTTTGTCGTAATCTTTGGCTTCGTAAAATTTTCTGCGCGATGCGCCCAGCAGCAAAAGGGTAACGCCTTCTACTTTATCGAAAGTTTCGTAAGCATCGTAGCCATCTGTTTGCAAATAGCCTTTAAACTTGTGCAACATAGCTTTGGGATACAAAGCGCCACGCCCGAGCTGATAATCGAACAACGCTAATTTTCGTTGCGTATCGTAATACACCCAATAGTATCCTGTATGTGTGGTTTGTTTTTGTCCTTATCCAAAACCTTTATCGTGGTTTCATCCACATTCAAATAGTTTGTATTCAAAACCTGCCAGCAATGCAGGTCGTAAACCGGTTCAATCAACCGCATCGCATCTTTTATCCAGCCGCTTACCGTGCTGTGATTGATGTTTACATTTTGACGTTTGAAGATGGCTAACTGGCGATACACGGCAGATGGGTCCACAAACTTGCTTACCAGCAAATGCGTAAGCAATGATGCGCCTGCAACAGATTTCTCAAGCGGCATGGCCGGCAATGAAGCAATGATGCGGCTTGCGTTTAATCCATCATTTGAAGGTTTGATATACTCGGGACGTACATATTGTTTCACAAACAACTCGCCGGGCCGGTACTCCAGCTTTTCGGTAATTTCTTTACCAACGGGATGCAAACCTTTTACATCCTCTTTGGGCATCAGCTCTATTACTTCGCGGCGAAGGCTTTCCGGCAAAGGGTTACGTCCGGGATGCTTTACGGTAAGTTTGGTTTGTTGCTTTTGATATTCTTTTACCAGTGTGGTTTTTACCACGTCTATCTGCCCCAGTTTATCATCAGGGAATAATTCAGGCTGTGAAACGGCGGTTGCATTTGCTGTTACAAACTTCTCTGCCCTGCCGCCAAAGAGCATTTTCTTTAATTCGGCTAATTGCAACTGTAGCGATTGTATCTGTAATCGCAATTCAATATTGTGACTCCTTTCCTGTTCAAAGAGGATTTTGTAGTCTATAAAACTATTGCCGGAAGCGATATGTGAAACTGTTTGCAAGATGTTTACAGGTAGTACAAATATCATGCTAATAATTGCCTGAAATGCAGTATTGACAGGTATTTCAGACAGTATGGCAATAGTGGAATTATTGGCAGGTAAACCTGATTTTTGTCGCACCGTTTTTAAAATTACACCCTGAAAAATAAATTGTAATTGCTGTGAGGTGATGCAAAAATGATCGTTATGGCTGGCGGGAGGTCTTTCAAAAGTGCCCTGCTCCAATCCTTTTTCATAGAGCGCAAAGCCATCGCTATCCCATTGTAGTAATTTTATTTTGTTACCACGCCGGCCAATAAAAATGAATACGTCGCCACTCAGCACATCCTGTTGCATCTCGTTGCGCACCGGGCCGCTCAACCCGTAGGCTCCCTTGCGAAAATCAGCAGTGCCGTTGTAATAAAAGTAGCGACAAGCGGAGTTTAGATGCAACATAGCAGCTCTTTTAAAACGGCTACATTAATACTGCCCAACTCAAGCCGCACCCATTAGGGTAGCAGATAGTTGCGGCACTGCCATGGGTGGCTATCGGTGTCACCTGCGTGAAAGTGGGTGTGGTCGCTGCGTTAATAGGCAACCGTTTTTGCCAGTAATAATATTTGGATGCCGCAAGCCGGTGTTCTTTGCAATAAGATACAACCGTTTGGCCGCTTGTGCGGCAGGCTTCAATGTGGGCGTGCATTATACCGGCACGGTCGGAGGTATTGTTAGTTTCCATCCGGCAAAAATCAATAAACTATCTTAGTAAAGCAATACGGGGTTGGACGAAGGGATACAGTTAGATAGTAAATGAATATTGCCAAATGATTTAGTCAGATGCTCCTCAAAGGAGGCTCCTTACTATAAAATAGGACGGAATCCAAAAATAAGTAAGAGTGATTGTGTCACGAGGACAATTGAAAACAACGTCAAACACATCAAGACTGATGTAAAAGCAAGGAACCGCCGTGTACCGAACGGTACGCACGGTGGTGTGAGAGGACAGTAAGGGAAATAATCCCTTACTTCCTACTCGATTACAATTCATTGTTCTTATAAAACATAATAAAAATCACATTCATTCTTTTTAAAAAATTTAAAAACATTTTTGGAAATTATAAAAAGACTTTTATCTTTACACTTTGTTAACTATTTATTAACTGAATATTTTTACAACGTGGCTCTTGTTTCACATAAAAGGAATCTTTTTTTTGCACAGTTGATAAAGCATTTATTTTTTCATAAGGAATTAAGTAGCACAGAATTAAGTGAATTGACAGGGAAAAGTATTCCTTTGACCACCCAAGGCCTTAATGATCTGGTTAAGAAGGGAAAAGTATTTGAAAGCGGATATGCTGAATCAACGGGTGGGCGAAAGCCATTGTTATATTCCTTAACAGAGGGCAGCCTGCTGGTGATATCTGTTGCTATGGATCAGTTGATAACCAAAATAGCCTTGATTAATGAAAAAAATGAAATAGTTGGTGAAATCGAAAAACACAATCTGGTACTTACAAATAATCCTTTGGGTACAGAAGAGTTGATAAAAATTTTAAGAACATTTCTTAATCGGATAGACCGTCAGGATAAGGTGGTCGGAATAGGAATAGGAATGCCGGGATTTGTTGACTCCATAAAAGGAATCAATTATTCATTTCTGCATACGGAAAATAGTACACTGGCAGAAGCGCTTGAAAATGAATTGGAATTACCTGTTTTTATTGAAAATGACTCCAGTTTGATTGCATTGGCCGAACTGAAATGGGGCGCTGCTTTTGGAAGAAAAAATGTAATGGTCATCAATATTGGTTGGGGAGTAGGGTTAGGAATTATTTCTAAAGGGGAGTTGTTTAAAGGCCATGATGGTTTTGCCGGAGAGTTCAGTCATATTTCACTATTTGATAATCATAAATTGTGCAGTTGCGGTAAGTACGGATGTCTTGAAACCGAGACTTCGCTGGTGGTTATAGTTCAAAAGGCGATAAAAAAAATGGCTGAAGGAGAACTGACTGTTTTAGAGGATTTGTCAGAAAAAGACATTGAAAAATCAGCCCACAAAATACTGGAGGCTGCCAAAGAAGGCGATAAGTTTTCGATTGAAGTCATTTCTGAGTCGGCTTATCACATAGGCAGAGGCATTTCTATATTGATACATTTGTTAAATCCTGAATTAGTGGTGATTAGCGGGATAGGATCCTTGGCCGGCAAGGTATGGATAGCGCCGGTACAGATAGCCATCAATGAACACTGCATTCCCAAAATAGCAGAGCATACCGAGATTAAAATTTCGAAGTTGGGCGAAGAAGCAGGTCTGATAGGCGCTGCAGCGATGGTGATGGAGCATTTTGAAGCAATAAATATAGACTTAAATAAAACCGAAAGAATATTTAATAACTAATTTTTTCACTCAAATTAAAAAAAGCAAATATGAAGAAAACAATCAAACAGTTGCTGTTTTCGGTATTAGCAAGTTGTTTAGTGCTGGTGGGCTATGCACAACAACGAACCGTAACCGGAACGGTCATGGACGAAAATGGTTCGCCAATGGCAGGGGTTTCTTATGTTATTAAGGGATCTAAAGTAGGCGGCGTTACAAATGAAGATGGTAATTTTTCAGTTACTATTCAAAATGCCAATCAAATAATTGAGTTTTCATCCGTTGGTTTTAAAACACAATCGGTGACTGTAGGAAATCAAGCCTCACTGAATATTGTGATGCTGAGGGGCGAAGATCAGATGGAAGGAGTGGTAGTTACAGCACTGGGTATTAAACGAGACCAGAGAAAAGTGGGTTATGCTGTTACAACTATTGCATCAAAAGACATAATAAAAGCAGCGCCAACCAACTTTGCTTCTGCTTTGTACGGGAAGGCACCCGGTGTAACTATTACTAGTAACCCCGGTGGCGCAACGAGCGCTGTGGGTATTCAGATCAGAGGTCTTTCTTCAATTACAGGTCAGGCACAGCCTTTATTGGTGGTGGATGGAGTGGTTGTAAGAAACGGAGATGCCAATAATGACGGATATTGGGGCGGAAACCAAAGAATTAACGGTAATGGTTTGCTGGATATCAATCCAGAGAATATCGAAAGTATCAATATATTAAAAGGTGCAGCTGCATCAGCTATTTATGGTTCTGATGCGAACTTTGGTGTTATTGTAATTACAACTAAAAATGGAAAAGGTGTAAAGAAAGGGTTGGGTATAGATGTTAATCTTACTGGTAGTCTTGAGAAGGCTTATATTCCCAACGGATATCAAAGTCAATATGGACCTGGGTATGATAGGGCTACTAATAAAAATTCATTTGGGGCTGATGATGAGGGTTGGATACATACCACGGTTGATGGCAAACAGGTTGTTTATCCAATTTTCAGAGCCTATGCCATGTTTGGACCAAAGGTTGACGGCAGAGAAGTTTATTGGTGGGATGGGCAAATGAGGCCATATACCTCTCAGGGAACAATCTGGGAAAAGTTTTATAGGACAGGTAATAATACGAATGCAAATATAGCGTTAAGCAATTCTTCAGATAAATACAATTACCGCTTATCCTACACCAGAAACGACTATACCGGTATTCAGAGAGGTGGTAATCAGCAAAAAAATACATTCAATCTGAACAGTTCTTTCACAGTTACACCTAAAATTTCAATGGATCTTGTTTCTACGTATATTAATGAATTTGTACATAACCGTCCCCGACAGGTTTATTATCTTACCAATAACTATGGAGGTTTTGTTAGCCCTGTTGACAGAATGGATGTATATTTAAATAAATATCAGACAACAAAAGGATACAAATATGTTCCTTTCAACTCTAATTTGGATCCTGATGAAAGAATTAAGTATTCAATTAGAGGATATGACTTTCTTGATTTCTTATGGAATCAATTGGCTAATAGTTATGATGAAAGTACTAATCGCTTGATGAATTCTCTTACACTTAATTATAAAATTTTCAAAGGATTAAGTCTTCGGGGAAGATATGGTAATGACTTCACAAGTTATTTCCTAGAAAATAAAGAACGATCCACACAGCCGCTTTCGTTTGGTGCAAGTGGTTATTATGGTACAGCTCATAACAGATACCTAATTAACTATGGCGACATGTTATTACGTTATGAAGCTGAAATTTCTCCCAAAGTGACTTTAACCCCATCAATAGGTTATCAGGCAAGAGTAGAGGACTATAGATATACCAGTGCAGGTACCAGAGATGGTTTGACCACGGAAAACTGGTTTAGTCTCAGCGCTTCTAAAACAACACCAACATCAGGATCAACATCTCGTGCCAAATTGATTAAGGACGGTCTATTTGGAATTTTGAATGTGGATTATGGAAACTTCCTGTTTGTTGAAGGTACTTTTAGGCAGGAAAGATCATCAACACTGTTCCCCGGGAATAACGTTTACTATTATGGAGGTGTGAGTGGTGCATTTGAATTAAGCAATGCCTTTCAATTACCAAAGGCGATTAATTACAGTAAGTTAAGAGCCTCTTGGGGTACCGTAGGTAACCCGCCCGGTATGTATAGAGCAAACGTAATTTATAATGCTGGAAGTATTCAGGGAGTTCCCATTCTTACGCCACCTTCAAGCTATGGCAATCAGGATTTGAAAAATGAAAGAAAAGACAATATTGAATTAGGTTGGGAAAACAGATTCTTTGGAAGTAGATTAGGTGTTGACCTTACCTGGTATAGAGATAAAATTATAGATCAAATATTACCATTGTCGATTCCTGCATCAACAGGCGCTTCATCTGTATTGGTGAATGTGGGTACTATGCAGTCAACTGGTCTTGAAATTGGTTTATACGGAACTCCAATAAAGGGAGATAATTTCAATTGGGACACAAGATTAAATCTTGCCTTTAACAATAATAAAGTTACCAAACTGATGCCTGATTTGGATGAACTTACACTAGGAAATATTGATAACGGCTCTATGATTGTAAAAGCGGAAGTAAATAAAAAGGCTGGTGATATATATGTGTATAAGAGAAAATTGAGTTCTTCGGGTGAATATTTAATTAATGACGATGGGTTTTATGTAGTTGATTACAGTAAAATGGTTTATGCCGGAAATATTCAATCAAAGGTTGTTGGCGGCTTTATTAATACTTTTAGTTATAAAAACCTAAGTTTAAATGTTGTAACCGACTTTAATTTTGGAGGACAGGTAACATCTGCAGGTTTGCTGTATCAAAGGGGCGCAGGTATTTATGACAATTCCCTGTTTGGACGAGATGCAGAACATGGCGGTATTGCTTATTATAATAAGGACGGAAATTATATTAAGGCTGATGCAAATGCAACATCAGGTCCAAATGGTGAGAAAATATTTCATGACGGTATTGTTCTTGACGGTGTAACCGAAGGTGGCCAAAAAAACACTTCCATTGTAGATGCCGGCAATTATTATCTCACTACTTACCAGTGGGGTTCATGGCCTGGTTATGCATCGGGTAGTTTATACGAGGGAGCTATTTATAATAATGATTATATAAAACTTAGGGAAGCTTCTTTGTCTTATGTGCTTCCTGTACGACTTAATTCTAAATGGAACCTGCAAAATTTGACTTTGTCTGTTTATGGCCGTAATCTATTCTACTTTTATAAAACACTACCCTATGTGGATGCGGAAGATGGAACAGGAACAAACTGGGTAAGCAGGGCTACCTCAGCAGGTAGCGCTAATGCTGCCACCAGATCTGTAGGCATGAGCATCCGTCTGTCACTTTAATATTAATAATTAAACTAATAAAAAATGAAAAAACATATTCTTTTATACACATTAATACTACTGATATTTTCGGTATTCAGTAGTTGCAAAAAGAGTGTAATTGATGACAATTTTTATAATCCGGAAAAGGCTGTTACAGCTGATGTGCCGAGGTTATATGCCGGCATTTTTGCCCATGAAAAAGTAATGCCCAGATATTGGAACTTATATACTTTTCATATTCCTGTTTTGGGTACATATAGCCAAACCAGCGGATACACAAATGGTAAAGGTGTTTATGAGCAACCTACCAATTATACTGGAACACGTTGGGATTATTTCTTTACCCATGATATTGCAATCTACAGAGAATTGGAAAAGTATTATAATAAACTACAATCCGACGCCGAAAAGGAAGGCTATAAATTATTTCTTGAAACTGCAAGGATATTTCTCTATGATCAGGCAACTCAGATAGTTGATTTATTTGGAGATATTCCCTTCACAAAGTCTGGTGGGTTGAATGCTGAGGGAAAAATAATATTACCTTCTTATGATAAGCAGTCAGAATTATATGGCAGCGCATTGACTGAACTGAAAAGAATTTCAGATTATTTGGCTACAATTTCACCTTCTAGTTTTTATGGTAATCAGCTTAAAGCTTATGACTATGTAAATGGAGGTGATTTAATAAAATGGCGCAAATACTGCAACTCTCTTATATTGCGGCTGGCAATGAGAACCTCATTTAAAGATGAAAACGCTTCAAAGACCCTGATTCAAACCATTCTTGGGAACCCTTCGACTTATCCAATTATTAATACTTCATCTGAAAGTGCAGTAATTCAGGCGAATAGTTTGACCAGTAGTTTATTGCCGAGTGATAAGAATGAAGTAAGAAATGGTTTTGGTGTTAATCCTTTTGCTCCTGGTAAAATGGTGAATGATATTATGTTGCCTTCCAACGACCTCGTTTAGCAGTTTATTTTACAAAAAATGCTAACAATACGTATCAGGGTATCAATAACACACTCACCGAAGCTCAGGTAACTACAGGCGTTACTGCAAACCTCTTTTCAAGATGGGATTCCACTACTTTTTCAGAAAATTACATGCTTCCAGGAATTCTTATTTCTGCGGCAGAAGTACAATTCTTAAAAGCAGAAGCCTACGAAAGATGGGGCGGGGGTGATGCAAAAGCAGCTTATGAAAATGGAGTGAGGCAGTCCATTGCTTTTTGGGTAGCTGTAAATAATAACACATCCTATGCTGCGGGAACAAAAGAAAGCGCACCTTCCGAAGCTGCCATTACTGCATATTTGAGTAATTCTTTGGTTGCCTATGGTTCAAATAATCTGGCTAAAATAGCAACTCAAAAATGGATTGATTTCAATATTATGCAGGCTAATCAGGCTTGGGCCGAATGGCGGAGAACAAAATTACCTTCATTGTCATTCCCCACTGATGGTAGTTCTTCTATTTCACCAAATATTCCAACCAGACTTTTATATCCTGGCTCAGAAAAGGATTTAAACAAAGCTAATTATAATGCAGTATCTGCTGCTGATAATATTACTACCAAAATATTTTGGGATGTAAAATAACAATCTAAATATATTGGTATTTAAAAACCGCTTCCCATGAGGCGGTTTTTTTTATACTTTTTTTTGTTTTTATTTTAGAACTTACAATTTATACTTATCTTGTTTTATTTTTTCAAATAGTAATATGGCTGAACAACATTCTTTCAAACAATCACTCACCCTTTTTGATGGTACTATGATTGTTGCCGGATCAATGATCGGGTCGGGTATTTTTATCGTAAGTGCAGATATTATCCGAAATGTGGGTAGCGCCGGCTGGTTGATTGCCGTGTGGGCGCTTACCGGTATTATGACTTTGGTAGCTGCCGTAAGTTATGGCGAACTGAGTGGAATGTTTCCAAAAGCCGGCGGACAATACGTTTATCTTAGAGAAGCCTATAATCCGCTCATGGGCTTTTTGTATGGCTGGAGTTTTTTTGCCGTAATACAAACCGCCACCATAGCAGCCGTGGGTGTGGCCTTCTCCAATGCTTTGTCTTATTTGGTTCCACAACTTGGGAATAATTATTTTTTGTTTGATGCCGGCATTATAAAAGTCTATTCCGGTCGGCTTGTTTCTATTGCCATCATAGTATTACTAACTTTTATCAATTCCAAAGGGGTGAAAGAAGGAAAAAGCATTCAAATGTTTTTTACTACTACCAAATTGCTGGCGCTGTTTTTACTCATTGTATTTGGCTTTTTATTGGTGAAGGAAAGTTTCTTCGCCCAAAATCTTGCCACCGGTTTTACTGCCATGCAAGACTTTGGAACTGCCAATTCCGAAGGATTGCTTCAGCCCTCCGGCTGGAAATCTATAGGCGGTACGGCGCTGATGGGTGGTATTGCAGCCGCAATGGTGGGTTCCATATTCAGCAGTGATGCATGGAACAATGTAACCTTCATTGCCGGTGAAATCAAAAACCCAAAACGAAATATTGGGTTAAGCCTTCTGTTGGGTACATTGATTGTTACCATTATTTATTTATTTACCAATCTGATGTATCTGAATGTGATGCCGCTCAACGAACTGGCTTTCCCGACCGATGACAGAGTGGCGGTAGATGCGGCCAATAAAATATTTCCACAATTTGGCACCATTGTCATTGCAGTATTAATCATGGTTTCCACCTTTGGCTGCAACAACGGTTTGATTCTGGCAGGTGCCAGAGTGTATTATACGATGGCTAAGGATGGTTTGTTTTTTAAAAATGTCGGACAGTTGAACAATGCGGGTGTGCCGAAAGTGGCGCTTTGGGTGCAATGCATCATTGCCAGTATCTGGAGCCTGAGCGGTAAATACGGTCAGCTATTAGATATGATTTCATTTGTAGTGGTTTTATTTTATATGCTCACCATTGCCGGTATTTTTATTCTCAGAAAGAAGCGCCCCGATGCAGACAGACCCTATAAGGCATTTGGCTATCCGGTGTTGCCCTTCATTTATTTCATAATGGGTATCACGTTTTGTATATTGCTTATCATATACAAACCTCAATACACCTGGCCGGGATTTATAATTGTGTTAAGTGGGATACCACTTTATTATATTGCTATTGCAAGGAATAAAAAGGAGGTTCTTCAGTAAAATTACGCCTGTTATACTGTCTTTGAATACCATTACTCCGATAGATTTTCAAAAATAATTACTGCCCATTAACACATTAACTCGAGAAGGAAATGTTCTATTCTGTTGTGCGGAAGATTGGTCTATTTTACGCTGAACGGTTTTGTTCGAGCAATTATACTTCTCCGCTATTTGAGTGTAAGTTTGTTTTCCTGAAAGATATTCGATTAAAACATCTTCACTTTTTATCCTTAATCCTCCAACAATACTTCGACCACAAGCCATATATTTATAGCGTTGCTTGTCATTCCCCATTTTTCTCGGACGAAAATAAATTCTCGTGCTAACGGAAATTTGGAAACAATTGAGAATAAACAACTTATAAAAACGTTAGTCAGAATTCTCGTGCTAACGGAAATTTGGAAACAATTGAGAATAAACAACTTATAAAAACGTTAGTCAGAATTAAAAAAGCCCTTTTCCGTACAATTTTACTCCCACTATAAAAGCCCTTTTTTTATTCATAACCTTTCATTTTCCTTAAAGCTAATAACAATAATGATTACAGCGATTTTTTAGACCCATTTTTGTCCATTTACCCTATTTTGCTCAATAAATCCACACCCGAATCGGTTCGAAAAGAATTGGAGAGGATGGGTTACATTCTGTAGTTTGATGAACGCACCGGTGGCCCTATCAATGCCATTTATTTCGATCAAAATCACAGCTGCCTTTGGGGAGGTAGCAGTAACTATGGAGAAGATTACGGCATAGGGTGGTAATACATCAAATTTTACATTGGCTGATTACTGCCTTACCTGCTTTAAAAAACATGATAGAATAACAAATTTGATTCGCATCGTGGCTTTAAAAAACAATTTCTGCCTTTTGTTACGCATATAAAAAAACCGCCTCTTTTCGAGGCGGTCTCCTGTGTAGCTTTGCTCTAAGGTACGGTGTATTATAAGGTTATAGTTTTCTAAAATTATATACAATGTAAATAGTTTTACCTTCAAATGACAAGGGGCTTTTTGCTGTAAAGTGGCCTTTGTCATATTCTGTTAATTCAAAAGTATATCCTTCTTCTACTTTCTTCGACTGCGATTTTTTTACCCCATCCATAAATTTAAAGTTGAAGTAAGGCTGATTGTTTTTAAACCTGTAAGACCACAATATAGCCCGGCTGCCATTTTCGCATCCTTGTTTGGTAATATTATAACTGCCATAGCCATTATTGGGCAAATTCCATTGGCTGCCAACAAAACAACCTAAGTCCACATCGTCCAATGCGGTAACGATCAGTTTGTCCGAAGCGCTCACCCCTTCAATTGAGGCGGATACTACTTCCCATTTACCTCTTAAATCTTCCCGAATGGGCGTTTTGGATGTTTTTTATTGCCTGAACATGAAATTGTAAAAATCGAAATAATAAGCGCGAAGGTTGAAAATGTAATAACTGCTTCATAATCATATTTATTTTATTTTCTCTATGCAATTGAAATGCCAAAATTTTAAGTATGACGATGAATTATTTAAAATGGTTTGTTTGGTTGCAGAAAAAAGTAAAAAATTAAACCAATACCTCGGAAACCAGTTTTTTGCCTCGTTGAATAGCCTCTAAATTGATTGGAATCAATTTATGATATTTCTCCGGTAGTACTTGTGTCAGTGCCTCTTTGACAGCTTCAAGGGATACAACCGGATTTTTATGCAAAAAGGCTCCCAGTAATATCATATTCATGGTTTTGCTGTTTTTCATTGCCAATGCTTCGTTGGCGGCCGGGATGCCAATGATGTCAATATCCGGTCTGGTGCATGGTTTCATTATTGTACCTGAATCGTATATTAATAACCCTCCGTGTAAAATGTGCGAAGCAAATTTATCCATTGACGGCTGGTTATTATTTCTTCTAACATAGCTTATATATATATTAATAATTTTAAATTCTAAATTTCGATCAGGTCAATTTTATTCTGCTTTTGGCACCTTAATATCTCCCAATGGGAATGTTTTTACCATTTCTTCGTCAATAAATTTCATGCTTTCTAAAGGTGTCATTTTCCAATTGCTTGGGCAATTGCCAATAATCTCTACAAAACAGGTGCCTTTATGATGGTCGAGATATTTAAAACCGTTAAGCAGCGCTTTCTTTGCTCTTCTTACCGCATTGGCGCTGGTAATTGTTTGCCTGGTTACATAGTAAGACCCTGGTAACAAAGAAATCAACTCGAAACCCTGATAGGCTGGCCATACATACCGATATCGCGCCCATCGGGACTGGTGGTAGTATGCATTCCGGGTAGCGTTGTGGGTGCCATTTGCCCGCTGGTCATACCATACACGGCATTGTTTACAAAAACAATCAGAATATTTTCACCACGGGTTAATGGCATGAATGGTTTCTCCAATGCCTATCGCTGCCAAATCGCCGTCGCCCTGATAGGTGAAAATATATTTATCGGGCATCAGTCTTTTGATTCCGGTTGCTACTGCGGCTGCACGGCCATGTGCAGCTTCCTGCATATCTACATCCAGATAATCATAGGCAAAGACAGCGCAACCTACAGGAGCTACTCCAATCGTTTTTTCCTGAACACCAAGCTCATGCACCACTTCCATCAGTAGCTTGTGTATCAAACTATGTGCACAGCCTGGGCAATAATGCATGGATACATCCACCATTTCCTTGGGCCTATGATAAACAAGCTCGTAGTCATCTGATACACAAGGCTTTGTAATTGGTTTTACTGCCGTTTCGGGTAAATGTACGTCAGACATTTCTTTATTAATTATTACGTTATTGTGTTAAAGTAATATTTTCTCTTCATTCTTCATTATCAGGGGGTCCATTTTCTTTACCACTTCCTCGGGGTAGGCATTACGCCGCCCATTCTGCCATAAAACTTTACAGGAACCTTTCCATTTACAGCTAACCGTACATCTTCTACCATTTGCCCACTATTAAGTTCCACTGTGAGCATCAGTTTTACCTCGGAAGCCAGTTCTTCCAATCTTTTTTCAGGGAAAGGAAATAATGTTATCGGGCGAAACAAGCCGACTTTTAAACCTCTGGAACGGGCTATATCCATTGCTTTCATGCAAATACGGGCACTTAGCCCATAAGCAACAAATATATAATCGGCATCTGCTGTCTGCATTTCCTCAAAACGTACTTCGTTTTTTTGCATTTCATTATATTTGGCTACCAACTTCAGGTTATGAGCCTCCATATCTTCGGGCTTCATAAAAAGCGAAGTGATGCTGTTGCGTTTTCTATCGGTTGTTTTGCCGGTGGTTGCCCAGGGTTTGGGTGTTTTTTTAATTGTATGTTTCCCCCATTTTACTTTTTCCATCATTTGGCCGATGGCGCCATCGCTAAGAATTAAAACCGGATTTCGGTATTTGTCGGCAAGATCAAAACCCAGAAATACAAAATCTGCCATTTCCTGAACAGAAGAAGGTGCCAGTACAATCATGCGATAGTCGCCGTGTCCTCCTCCTTTTGTAGATTGAAAATAATCCCCCTGCCCGGGTTGTATAGAGCCAAGTCCCGGTCCGGCACGGTTCACATTTACCAAAAGACATGGCAATTCGGCGCCCGCCAGATAAGATATCCCTTCTGCCATCAAACTGATTCCCGGAGAAGAGGAGCTGGTCATTGCTCTGAATCCGGCTCCAGCCGCCCCGTAAACCATATTGATAGAGGCCACCTCACTTTCGGCCTGCATTACCAATCGCCCTCGTTTGGGCATTTCTCTTGCCAGATATTCCAATACTTCGGATTGTGGGGTAATGGGATAGCCAAAATACGCATCACAACCCGCCTGAATTGCAGCCTCAGCCAATGCCTCATTTCCCTTCATCAATTTAATTTCCATGATATTTTTTAGTCTGTGCAATGATTTATAAATCTCTTAAATATTTAATTATTCTATCTACTATGGGAGCCCTGCTTTTTTCAGATACAACTCCAACTCCTCTCTGGAAGCTGGAGCAATGGTGTCTTTCTTTTTACTGCCCGGAACTGTTCTGTAAACGGTAATTACAGCATCAGGGCAAACTAAAGCACAATTAACACAACCTGTACACAAGTCATTATCTGCCACTATGAAGCGATAACCTTTAGCATTAATAGTTTCTGACATGGATAATGCGCCTTCCTTACAAGCGGTCGTGCATAGTTCACAACCTTTACATTTTTGTATTTCAATTTCAACCCTGCCCTTTACCTTCCGTTGTTTGGTGTTGGGTTGTGTTTCTTTTGTATTGTCCATCGCAAGCTTTTATTGATAGTAAATGCCCAAAAAGGCATGTACAAAGTAACGAAGGGTTCCCGATTTGAATTATGATATATATCAGGAAAAAGTGATTAATAATTCATGTTACTGAGGTAATTGGCGGCATTATCAGTTTTGACGCATTGTAAAATAAATTGTGCTTTGTATTAATAAATTGCGATATTGCCATTATGAAAATATTGCATACTGCCGACTTGCATTTAGGTAAAAAATTAGACTATTTTCCTCGGTTGGAAGAGCAAGAAGAAGTGATGAAAGAAATTTGTCAGATAGCTGACGGGGAAAATGTAGATATGGTATTAGTTGCAGGCGACTTGTTTGATGCCTTTAATCCTCCCACTGAGGCGGTTGAGTTATTATTTAAAACCTTCAAACATCTGTCAAATAATGGAATACGACCGGTGATAGCTATAGCTGGAAACCATGACTCACCGGCCTTGATTGACGCACCCGATCCTTTGGCAAGAGAATGTGGCATAGTGATGATTGGCTATCCAAATGCAACAGTTCAGACATTTGATTTGCCCGGCTTTTCAATATTAAAATCTGTTCCCGGATTGATTGAAATTAAGTTGCGGCAATTTGATTATCCCGTTCGAATCCTTCATACAGCCTATGCCAACGAAGCCAGACTAAAAGAGTACCTGGGAGAAGATAAAGAGGAAAGGCTCAATGAAATTTTGACCAGACACTGGCAGCAAACTGCTGAGGAACATTGTGATAACAAGGGTGTAAACCTGATGATGGCGCATCTGTATATGATGAAGCGTGGAGGCGAAATTTTAGAAGAGCCTGAAGGTGAAAAACCTATTAAAATAGGTAATGCAGATCTGGTGTATTCAGAAGCTGTCCCCTTGCAGATTCAATATACCGCATTAGGACATTTGCACGGTTACAGAAATATTGGAGACGAGCAAAAACCGATTGTTTATACATCCTCACCTTTGGCTTATAGTTTTTCGGAGGCAGGCCAACAAAAATATGTGGCGCTTGTAGAAGCTGCTCCCGATGTACCGGTTAAGGTGAATAAATTGGCTCTGCGAAGCGGAAAACAATTGGTTCGCAAAACCTTTGACGATATAGATACTGCTGTGAGATGGTTATCTGAAAATCGGAATACCCTGGTTGAGCTGACAATTGAAAGCGAAACTTTTCTGACAGCTACCGAAAGAAAAAGCCTGAATAAGGCGCATAGCGGGATCATTCACTTGATTCCCAAAGTGAAAAATCTGATTTTGGAAAAAGGAGAGTTGAAAACAATTAATCTTTCTCAGGGTATTCGAGATTTATTTAAAGATTATTTTAAATATAGAAATAATGACCAGGAACCCAATGAGGAAATTATGAAACTTTTTGAAGAAGTATTAAAAGAAGCGAACTGACAAATTTTTTTAGCAATACATGATACCATTAAAACTTACAATTGAAGGACTTTATTCTTATCAGGAACGGCAGGTTGTTGATTTTACCGAATTGACAGATGCGGGTCTGTTTGGTATTTTCGGAGCCACAGGTTCGGGAAAGTCTTCTATTCTGGAGGCGATTTCTTATGCATTATATGGTGAAACGGAACGTTTGAATGCGCGTGACAAGAGAACTTATAATATGATGAACTTGAAATCGAACCGCTCTTACTTAGAGTTTGAATTCGTCAATTTTGAAAATAAAAATTTCAAAATGGTAAGAGAATTTAAAAGGAATACCAAAGATTTTGAAGATGTAAAATCGCCAACGGTTCAGTTTTATTATCGGGAAAATGATAATTGGATTCCGATGGAAAATGCAGATACTGAAAAGATTGTCGGGTTGTCTTATGTGAATTTCAAACGTACCATCATCATACCACAGGGGCAATTTAAGGAGTTTTTGGAATTAAAACCAGCCGAAAGAAATGAAATGCTGATGGAGGTTTTCAACCTCAGAAAATTTGATTTGCAGGATAAGGTAAGCAAATTGCAGGTGGCTAATAACTCGAAATTGGATGAATTGAAAGGTATATTGTCAGGATATGAAGAAGTGTCCACTGAAAATATTAGAGAGGTAGAAGAACTATTTAATGTTGAAAAAGGTAATCATCAGACAGCGGAAAAGAGTTTTCAAGAATTCAATGAGAATTTTCAGAAAATTAAATCCTTGAAAATTGAAGCAGAACAACTCGAAAAAAATAGAAATGAATTCAGGATTCTTGATAACAAAAGGTTGGAGATAGAGACGCTTATTGACAGAATAAATCAGTACGAAAACGTACTAAAGATATTCTCTCCATTGTTGCAAAAAAAGAAAGAATACCGGCAGGAACTGGATATTGTTTCAACAAAACACTCTATTGCTGAAAATGAGCTTGAAAAAATAAAAGAAGCACTTGAGCAAAATTTATTAACGATACTAGCGTTGAAGCCCCAGTTTGATACATTGAATATTGAGAAACAAAAATTATCTGAATTTGAAATCATTTTGAAATTAAAAATTCTTGATGTAGAAATCAAAAGAGCCGGAGAAAGAACTATGAAGGGTAGGGAAGTAGTAGAAAACACAAAAAATCAAATTACAGAATATGAAAAGCATATAAAAATTTTAAGCACAAATGTAGATAATCTGAAAAAGAAAAAATTAGAGTCAAACTTATTGCTTGGTCTTTCCAACTGGTATCAACATCATCAACATTTAAAAGACCGATTAGCAATTATTGAAAGGGCAATAAATGATCTTCAGGAAAAAATAAAGGATGCTGATAAAAAATTTCAGTCTTATGAGGTTACCGGTGATAGTTATGAAAAAGATTTTGAACAGCAGGAGTATGAATTATTAAAAGGAAAGGAACTTTTGGAAGAGAGAAGAAATCATCTGAAGTTAGAGGAAAAATTGAGCGAATATGCACATGAGCTTCATGATGGGAAACCTTGCCCACTTTGTGGATCAAAAAATCATCCGAAAATAATTGAGGTAAAAAATGTTTCGCAAGAGTTGAATGGAGTTGAAAATATAATTGGAGAAATTGAAAATTTGATTAAAGAACTCTACGTTAAAAGAAGTGCCATAAAAGAAATATTGATTGCTCAAAACGGTCTTGCTGAACAATTAAGAGAAAGAACGAATAAATATGAATTATTGAAGGAGGAGAATCGTGTTCATAAGGCAAAATTTATTTGGCAAGATTTTGACTCTGATAATATGGATACATTTAATCAGGCAAAAGGGATTCGGCTGAAGCTGAGAAAGAAATTTTAAAAAACGAAAAGAATATAAAGAGCAATCAGGAGCAATTAGGAAAAGATAGGAAAAATCTGGAAAAATATACGCTTGAACTGAATAAGATTGAGGACGATGAAATATCAAATCGTGCAGCGTTTAAAGCACAAATGGGTAATTTAAGAGCATTGAAGTATGAAGATTATACTGAACTGGAAAGCAATTCTGTTAATGAGGAGAAAGAAAATTTTGAAGAAAAAATTTTAAAAATAGAGTCGGCATATATAAATGCAGATAAAGAAAAAATCGAATTGGAAAAGCAATACTTTGCTTTAACAACAAAAAACAGCGAGATAGAAACCCAGTCAGAACATTGGGAAAATAAACTCAAAACTGTGGAATTTGAAATTTCGGATGCTTTAAAAAATTCTGTTTGTGGTTCTGAAGAAGCGATTGTAGAAATATTGAACTGTAACCTGAATGTTGAAGAAGAAAAAAATCAAATTGATTCTTTTAATAAACAATTTGAAAAGTTAAAGAATGAAATTGAAAGACAGGAAAAGGTTTTGAAAGACATCGTGATTAATGATGCAGCCTTGGAGCAGAAGGAAAAGGAATTAGCAGAATCCAAACTGGCGTTAGATGAATTAACCAAGAAGATGAATCAAACTGAATCCGAACTGACTCGTTTGCGTAAGGAGTTTCAAGAGAAAAGAGAATTACTTTTACTGCAATCTCGGCTTCAGGGAAGACAGGAAAATCTTAAAACCATTTTTGGTCTTATGAAGGGTAAAGGCTTTGTGCAGTATGTGTCTTCCATTTATTTGCATCAGCTTTGCGATAATGCAAACATCAGGTTTCACAGGATGACACGAAATCAACTAAGCCTGACTATCAACGAGTCGGGTAATTTTGAAGTGATTGATTTTTTGAACGAGGGTCGCAGCCGTAGTGTAAAAACATTGTCAGGTGGCCAGGCGTTTCAGGTTTCACTCAGCCTTGCGCTTGCATTGGCAGAAAGTGTTCAGGCGAATAACCAATCTCAACAAAACTTTTTCTTTATTGATGAAGGCTTTGGTACACAAGATTCCGAATCAGTAAATGTGGTATTTGATACACTGATGCAGTTGCAAAAAGAAAACAGGATAGTAGGCATTATCTCTCATGTAGAAGAGCTAAAAGAACGAATGCCACGTGCTTTACAGATTACAAAAGATACTTTAAGGGGAAGTGTAATTGAGTTGGTATAGAAACGTATGCGATTTATGAAACTAGGATTTGAAATTGAAATAAGCTGTGTGTTTAATAAATTCAAAAGACTAAATTTACATTCAAAAATCTTACTAAATGCGAAAAGGAATTTTGATATTTTTATTCCTAAGTGCGACTGTTTTTGCCCATTCATAAACCGGTCTGGTGCCATTAACGGTTGAAAAAATAGTGCGGGACCCAAAATGGATTGGAGGCTCTCCTTCCGAATTGCAATGGAACAGAACAGGCGATAGTTTGTTTTTCTCTTGAATCCGGGTCGATTATCAGCCGATTCGCTCTATTTTATTACACTAAAAAACAAGATGCCTCAAAAGGCAACGGTGCATCAAAAGCAAAATATGATCAGGCCTGAGAGTATTGTTTATAATCAGTTGCGAAATCAATATATCTATGAACAAAATGGCGATATATTTTTTGCAGATATAAAATCAGGAATTACCAAACATATAACTCAGACAATTGAATTCGAATCGAATCCTCAATTTGGTTTTTTAGATAAAAAAATTATTTATATTCGTGCATCCAATTTATTTGGGTTGGATATTTTTACAGGAGACACGCTGCAACTGACAAATATTACTAAAGTTCGGCTGGGCAGGGTGGCAGGTAGCAGACCGAAGGTAAAGAGGAAGCCTGGCTTAGAAAAGACCAGTTGTCAAATTTTGATGTTTTACGTGAACGAAAAACTCAAGCTGATGCCGGCAATGCCTATAGAAAATCACTTCCCAAAGAAAAGAACCCAAAACTATTGTTGTAGCTGATGGTTCAGTTCAGCAATTATTGGTCAGCCCTACCGGTAAGTATGTCACTTATTCAGTATTCAGGCGCGCACAGCAAAAATCAACTATTGTGTCTGATAATGTCACTGAAACCGGATATGCTACTGATATAAACGGCAGGAGTAAAGTGAGAGTTGCTCAGCGCAGCTCTGAGTTCTATATTTATGACCGAGATAAGGAAACAGTATTCTCTTTGAAGAACGATTCGATTCCGGGCATAAGGGAAATTCCTGCTTATTTCAAAGACTATCCTGCTGTTTATGAGAAAATGAAAAAAGGCCAATGAAAAAAGAGCAGTATCAGTGCAGCGTATTTCCTGGTCGCCCATAGGTACAAATGCAGTTGTAGAAATAAGGGCAGGTGATAACAAGGACAGGTGGCTGATGTTATGGGATTTGGGCTTGAACAAGCTTACTTTATTAGACCTGCAACATGATGATGCATGGATTGGAGGGCTTGAAATTTTTGGTTTTATACCGGATGGATTGACGAGGATAATTTCTGTTATCAATCTGAAGCAACCGTCTACTCTCATTTATACTCCATAAATGTGTGAACCCTGAACAAAAAGACCTTGACATCCGGAAATTATGAAGTGCAGAAGGTAAAATTATCTGATGACAAAAATATTTTAATCTGACAACAAATGAAGTAAACCACGGTGAAAAACATTTTTATAAATTGTATATTGCCTCCGGGAAAGGGAAAAAATAACTTCAATGACAGGGGCCAACGAAGTGGCGCTATCGCCAAATGATAAACAAATTGCTTTCCTGCATTCGTACTGCAATAAATCGTGGGAGCTTTACCTGCAGGAAAACAAACCTGTAGCAAAAGCCGAACAGATTACATTTAAGGCGGAAAGCGCTGAATTTTTAAATCCTATCCGTGGAGAGACCCTGAGGTGATAACTTTTAAGGCTTCTGACGGGGCAGACGTATATGCCAGAATTTACAAACCTGCCAATTCGCACCCAAATAAGCCGGCAGTAAATTTTGTTCATGGAGCCGGGTATTTGCAGAATGTACACAAGTGGTGGAGCAGTTATTTTCGTGAGTTTATGTTTAATAATCTGTTGGGGGATAATGCTTATTATGTGATGGATATTGATTACAGGGCAAGCGCCGGTTATGGCCGCGATTGGCGTACAGGGATTTGCCGGCACATGGGTGGAAAGGATTTGGATGATCATGTAGATGCAGTTAAATATCTTGTATCCACCTATGGCGTAAATCCACAACACATTGGAATGTATGGAGGTTCTTATGGGGGATTTATGACACTGATGGCAATGTTTACCCAACCCGATATTTTTGCAGCGGGCGCTGCACTAAGACCGGTTACCGATTGGGCAAATTATAATCATGGCTATACCTCTAATATTTTGAACGAGCCTTACAATGACAGCCTTGCCTATTATCGTAGTTCTCCGATCTGTTTTGCTAATGGATTAAAAGGAGATTTGTTGATATGCCATGGAATTGTGGATGTAAATGTGCATTATCAGGATGACGTAAAGCTATCGCAAAGACTTATTGAATTAGGTAAAGATAATTGGGAACTGATGGGTTATCCAATGGAAGATCATGGTTTTGTAGAACCCAGCAGTTGGACTGATGAGTATAAAAGAATTTTTAAATTGTATGAAAGGGTTTTTAAAGAAATAGTGTATTTCTACAGTTGAAATATTTTTTTCATCGGCACCCATTTTTCTCCCGGGTTGGCAAAAGGAACAGATTGTTGATATTTCCACATCAGTTCTTCCCATTCCTGAACTTTGGAATTGGCAGCATCTGAGGCTGCTTTTTGTTCAAAAGAAAAATTATCCTCCGTTTCCATAATCATAAACATACGATTGGCAACTCTGTATATCTGCATATCAGTAATACCGGCATCTGTAATGCTCTTTTCAATTTCAGGCCAGATTTGTTCATGATATTTTTCATATTCGGCAATTAAGATAGGGTCGTTTTTTATATCGCACGTAAAACAGTAGCGCATGGATGGGAAATTAATTTTTTAAAAAACTAAAAATATAAAAAATATCCATACTATTGAATTTCATTTGAAGCTTCTTCTAAAATTAAATTTGTAAAATTGCAAAAATAATAAAAGTAAAAAATGCAGAAAGAAGAAGAAATAGATGATTTACAGGGCTCGCAGGATAATAATGACGAACTGTATGAAAAGTTTGTGTATAAAACAGACAAAGGACAGGAACCCTATCGCATTGATAAATACCTGATGAACCGGATTGAAGGTGCATCAAGAAATAAAGTGCAACAGGCTATACGGAATAAAATGGTATTGGTGGATGGAAAAGAAGTAAAGCCAAATTATAAATTGAAGGGAGTTCAGGAAATAGTGGTATATACTGATACGACTCCCGAAGAGAATGAAATTGTGGCTGAAAATATTCCGTTAGATATTGTTTATGAAGATGCTGAAGTGATGGTGATAAATAAGGCAGCCGGAATGGTAGTGCATCCCGGCAGTGGGAACTATAATGGCACCTTGCTCAATGGAGTAGCATATTATTTGCAGCAGCAAAATGCAACAATTAATGAAGAAACGCTTCCACGTTTTGGTATGGTGCATCGGATTGATAAGAATACCAGCGGGCTTCTTGTATTGGCCAAAACAGACGGCGCTATGCGCCATTTAGCAAAACAATTTTTTGACCATACCGTTAAACGGCAGTATCTGGCGCTTGTTTGGGGCGATATGAAAGAAGATGAAGGTACAGTCATTGCTCATGTAGGCCGTAATCTACGTTACAGAAAACTTTTTGAAGCATACCCGGAAGGAGATCATGGCAAGGAAGCTATAACTCATTACAGGGTGAAGGAACGATTTAATTATGTTACTTTGGTTGAGTGTATTTTGGAAACCGGTCGCACACATCAGATTCGGGTACACATGAAATATATAGGCCATCCCTTGTTCAATGATGATTTTTATGGTGGTGATAAAATTGTGAAAGGAACTGTTTTTGCAAAGTATAAACAATTTGTTGACAACTGTTTTGCTATTTGCCCACGGCAGGCGCTCCATGCACAAACATTGGGCTTTGTACACCCCTCCACCGGAAAAGAACTGTTTTTTGAGAGTCCGGTACCATCCGATATGCAACAGGTTATTGATAAGTGGAAAAACTATGTTGGCGCTAAACATTAGATTTTAAAAGAACAGCATGTATTTATTAAGAAACAGTTTTTTCGTTTTGTTTTTTCAATTTTTTGTGCTTTTGGTTTTGGGGCAGGAGACAATTATTGTTTCTGCCATTTTGAATAAAATAGATTCTATTCAAAAAGCACCGGAAAGGGATATGACTTACGGACTGTTCAATACTTACCGGAGAAATCTGTTTTTATTTTCAAAACCAAAAACAGATAATAATTCCTTTTATACAGGGCTTGTGGTAAATGTTTTAAGAGTATATAAAGATGAACTGGATAGCAATGACAACCGGCTTGCCGATAGCATTATAAACAGGGCATTACCTGCTTTCAGGAAGTTTAAACACAAAAAAGGAAAACCTTCTTATTTTTTTTGGGCGGTAGATACGCCAAGACATTTCCCCAATAGCTTTCTTGAAAAGATTACAACTGAAAAACGATTTCTCCCGGATGATGCTGACTGTTCTGCTATTCTTTTGGAAGCTGCCAATGCATCTGATATTGAAAAGGAAGAAGCACACACTTTATTTCAAAAATATGCAGGCAGTGAAAAACGAAAACCAATCGGTTCTCAGAAAAAGTATCGAAAATATGATGCATACAGCACTTGGTTAGGCAATGCCATTGCACCTGATTATGATATGTGTGTGCATGCCAATATTCTCAGATTTGTAGATAAAAACAGGCTTGACTGGACGGCAGTTGATTCTGCTACTGCTGCACTGCTTGTGGCTTTGGTTGAGGATCGGAAACATATCAGTCAGCCTGACTTTGTTGCTCCTTATTATGGCCGCACCTCTATTATTTTGTATCATCTTTCCCGTTGGATGAAAGAGAATCAAAACGGATGGATGAATTCTTTAAAACCTGATTTGGCTGGTCAGGCAAAATATTTTTTAAATCGGACTAAGTCACCTCTTGAGGTTATTTTGTTGAGAACGGCTTTATTATGGTGGGACGAAGATATTGATTCACCCCTTCAAATTGACAATGAAAAACTGATGAAGGATAAGATGGCTTTTTTCCGTGGAAATGTGGGTTCTTATCTTTCAGCACCCATTAAACGTGTGGCAAACAAGATAGGTTTGTTTACTTTCAATTTTTATTGTCCAGCATTTAATGAAGCGCTTCTTATTCAATACCTGATGGAAAAAGAGTTGAAGAGAAACTGATTTTATTGGCCAATCTCAAGTTCGTAATGGGTTGATAATTGCGATTTTTTGCACATTCGCGACTATCCTTGTTTTTGCATGATCCATAAATGGTAAAACAGAGAAAATATACGCTTATAAACCCTCCTGGCTTGTCCTTTTACAATTTAGTAAGATCATAAAATGCTGTTTATCAGCAATTTAATATTTTATTTGGCTTTAGTTTGATTAAGCGTTGTCATCAACCATTGATGACTAACACCGATATACCTTAGTCCTTTTCATTGTGTCGGTGCATTGTAATGTATCCTTTATGAAATCAATTTTAAAGATATGCGATTGTTTGAGTTTCTCATTTTTTTATTCAATTTTTCATCGACTGTCTGGCTTCCACAATATCAATTTTTGCGCTGTGGCCATGTTTTTCAAGCAAAAAAAGTAAGTTTGCGCCATTTAGCAATGTTAGTGGCTTCCCTTTTGCAAATTCATAAGAATCTGAGCCATAATCTGAAGTTGTTACGAGGATTCCCTTTGTTGCTCCTTCATTCATAACAGTCCCATATAAATCCCTCACTGCTGAAACCCCAACAGTGTTTGTATAGCGCTTTGCCTGAATAACAATTTTCCCACCTCGAATAGGATCAGGGTCAAATGCAATAGCATCTACACCGCCATCACGGCTCGCTTGTGTTACTTTCACCTCACCTCCATTTTGCAAAAATTCTTTTTCAAAAAGTTCCCTGATAAGATGTTCAAAGTCTTCCCAGTTCATTGCCGCAAGATTTGTTGCTTCGTCGTAATAAACTGTTTTTGATTCAACTATTCGCTTATCTTCCTTATTAACAATCATAATGGGCTGAACAGCGGCTAAATCAAATAAAGTGGAACTCCCAACTCCTTTCAACCCCCTGAAACACAGTTTTGGGTCAACCTTTTCCAGATTAATTTCATTGAAAATTGATTTCTTAACATAGATCGAAACTATGCATTTTGTCTCTTCTTTGCCGGTTGATTTATTAATAGCTGTTACCAAACCATTAAAACTTATTGCGTCAATTTCATTTATAATATCATTTGAAAATATCTCAAATAAACAGCGTAGAACTATTTTATAAATTATAGCATCATATTTTTTATTTATTTGATTCTCTGTAAAATGATACGCTCTGAATTCATTATATCTTGCAATTTATTTAACATCTTTTAGCGTTGGCAGGTCATTCGGAATTGGTAAACTATATTCTATTGCAAGAATTTTATTATCTATTGAATAAACAATTTCAATATTTTTTTTATAGTTGAAAGGATAGTTTGAATTTTGCAGAATTAAAAGACAATATTGTTCAATAGCAGAAGGCACTTTATCATTATATCTGATTTTTAAATCCTCTATATTTTGATTAAACGCTTCTCTTCGCTTATAGAATTCCTCTTTACGATTTTTCCATTCAAATTCCTGATGAAGCACATTTTCATCCATATTGTTCTTGGTTTTGTTTTAAACTGGAATTTATCTGTTTGAAAAGAAAATTACCATAAATATTATTGTTATTAATGACATTATGAGAAATATTAAAACGCCTACTATTTCTTTTCGCCTATCTTTTTGTCTTTGTTCAATTTTCAATAATTCTGCTTTTTTCTTTTGTTCAGCTTTTAATTCTATTTTTTTTAGGCGCTCTCTTTTTCCTGAATCCTTTTCTGCTCGGCCTCATATTCTAATTTTCTTTGATGCTCTTCTTCCTCTTGTTTTCTTTTTAGTTCTAATTCATAAATAATCCGCGGATTAGGCTCTAAAAACTCTGAGTAGTCTTTTAAATTCTCTAAATCAAACTTAGGTGTATTTATACAATCAATTAAAATATTATCTATGTCACTTTGCGTTTGAGTAGCTTGTTCAGAAAAATCATTACTGTAATTCATAAGCTAAATTACGTATCAAAATTTTGTTTTTAAAATAATTCGTTTCATACGAATAAATACTTTTATTCATAAGAAAAAATCAGAAAACATAAAGAATGGAAAACTAATAATTTCAATAAAAGTCAAAAGTTTCGGAAATCAGTTTTACCTTAGCTGTCAAATATTATTTATGAAACAAGTGATTGTTTGTACGTTGAGTATATTTATGATTATGAGTGTGGCAGCACAAGTTACATATCCTCAAACGGCAAAAAAGACTGTAACGGATCATTATTTTGGTACAAAAGTGGGCGACCCCTACCGTTGGTTAGAGGACGATAATGCAGCAGATACCAAAGTGTGGGTAAAAGAAGAAAACAAAGTAACAAATGATTATTTGTCAAAAATTTCTTTCAGAGATCAAATAAAAAACAAATTGGTAGCGCTTTGGAATTATCCAAAATATGACGCTCCATTCAGTAAAGGCGGTTACTATTATTTTTATAAAAATGATGGTTTGCAAAATCAATCCGTATTATACAGGGCTAAAAATTTAACTGATGAGGCGGAAGTATTCTTAGATCCCAATTCGCTAAGTAAAGAAGGACTTGCTGCATTGGGGAGTATTTCGTTTTCTAAATCGGGTAAATTAGTTGCTTACTCAGTGTCTAAAGCCGGTAGCGACTGGACTGAGATTTTTGTTATGGACGCTGCTACAGGGAAGTTACTGAGCGATAAAATAGAATGGTCAAAATTTGGCGGCGCTTCATGGAAAGACGATGAAGGCTTTTATTACAGCGCATATAATAAGCCGGATGAAAGTTCAAAACTCAGCAAGAAGAATGAATTCCAAAAAGTATTTTACCATAAGATAGGGGATAAGCAGGAAAATGATAAAATTATATATCAGGATAAGGAACATCCCTTGCGTTATTTTGGTGCCGGACTTACAGAAGATGAAAGATTTCTGATTTTGCAAATTAGCCAGGGAACCAGTGGAGCTGAAATATGGTATTGGGATCAACAGGACAAAATCAAACTGATTTTAAACTATTGGTAAAAGGCTTTGATGCGGAGATATCAGTTATTGATAACGATGGTGAAAAAATATTGGTAAGAACCAATTTCAAGGCTTCAAACTACCGCGTGGTAGCTATTGATCCAAATAATCCCGCAAGGGAAAATTGGAAAGATGTGACTGCCGAAAAGGAAGAAATGCTGCAAGGAGTGGGTACAGGAGGCGGTAATTTGTTTGCAAGTTATCTCAAGAATGCATCTTCAAAAATTTATCAGTATGATTACAACGGAGAACTAATAAGAGAAATAAAATTACCCGGAATTGGAACAGCGGGAGGTTTTGGCGCAGAAAAGGAAGACAAAGAATTTTTCTATTCCTATTCATCCTTTGCCACACCACCCTCCATTTATCGGTATGATATTGCTTCTGGCAAATCAACTTTATACAAAAAGACCGAGCTTAAAATAAATACCTCAGGTATTGAAACCAAACAGGTTTTCTTCACCAACAAGGACGGTACGAGGGTACCCATTTTTCTTACATACAAAAAAGGTCTGAAACTGAATGGCAATAATCCCGTATTGCTCTATGGTTATGGCGGATTCAATATTCCGATGACGCCCGGATTTAGTGTCAGCAATGCTTTTTTTGTAGAGCAGGGCGGCATTTATGCAGTTGTCAATCTTCGTGGTGGTAATGAATACGGCGAGAAATGGCATCAGGCAGGTATGTTACTCAACAAACAAAATGTGTTTGACGATATGATTGGCGCTGCCGAATTTATGATTAAATCAAAATATACCAATAAAGGTAAAATAGCTGTGCGCGGTGGTAGCAACGGAGGCTTATTGGTAGGCGCAGTAATGACACAAAGACCTGATTTATTTAAAGTAGCTATTCCACAGGTGGGTGTGTTGGATATGTTGCGCTTTCAAAAATTTACAGTAGGTTGGGGATGGGTTACCGAATATGGCAGCAGTGATTCTGCTAAACATTTTCCTTATCTGTACAAATATTCACCTTATCACAACCTGAAAAAAGGAGTGTCTTATCCAGCCACACTAATTACTACCGGCGATCATGATGACAGGGTGGTACCGGCACATTCGTTCAAGTTTGCAGCAAGATTACAGGAATATCACAAAGGCCCGAATCCGGTGCTGATAAGAATTGAAACCAATGCAGGACATGGAGCAGGAAAGCCTACAGGCAAAATAATAGACGAAGCTGCCGACATCTGGGCATTTGTAATGTATAATCTGGGGATGAAATATAAAGATTAGATCAGACATCTGTTTAAAAAGCTGCATTCATGAAATATTTTTTGTTGATTTCTTTTCTTTTTTTAGGATTTACAGTTAATGCACAGTCTGAGTCCAACAACTATCAGGTTACTTTAAATCGTATCGGACCATTTAAGATAGAAATGAAAAAAGAAGATGTGGAGAAGATTTTGAAAACCAAAATAAAATCCCCGAATAGTAGTAAGAGTACTGATTACAATTATGATACGATAAGTGCGAGCTACCAGAATGTAAATTATACGTATCCCTTCGTCCAACCCCGTATTGCTTTACTAAGGTAGGTTATTGATTTTTGCCGGATGGAAAATAACAATACCTCCGACCGTGCCGGTATAATGCACGCCCACATTGAAGCCTGCCGCACAAGCGGCCAAACGGTTGTATCTTATTGCAAAGAACACCGGCTTGCGGCATCCAAATATTATTACTGGCAAAAACGGTTGCCTATTAACGCAGCGACCACACCCACTTTCACGCAGGTGACACCGATAGCCACCCATGGCAGTGCCGCAACTATCTGCTACCCTAATGGTGTGCGGCCGGGTTGGGCAGTATTAATATAGCCGTTTTAAAAGAGCTGCTATGTTGCATCTAAACTCCGCTTGTCGCTACTTTTATTACAACGGCACTGCTGATTTTCGCAAGGGAGCCTACGGGTTGAGCGGCCTGGTGCGCAACGAGATGCAACAGGATGTGCTGAGTGGCGACGTATTCATTTTTATTGGCCGGCGTGGTAACAAAATAAAATTACTACAATGGGATAGCGATGGCTTTGCGCTCTATGAAAAGGATTGGAGCAGGGCACTTTTGAAAGACCTCCCGCCAGCCATAACGATCATTTTTGCATCACCTCACAGCAATTACAATTTATTTTGCAGGGTGTAATTTTAAAAACGGTGCGACAAAAAATCAGGTTTACCTGCCAATAATTCCACTATTGCCATACTGTCTGAAATACCTGTCAATACTGCATTTCAGGCAATTATTAGCATGATATTTGTACTACCTGTAAACATCTTGCAAACAGTTTCACATATCGCTTCCGGCAATAGTTTTATAGACTACAAAATCCTCTTTGAACAGGAAAGGAGTCACAATATTGAATTGCGATTACAGATACAATCGCTACAGTTGCAATTAGCCGAATTAAAGAAAATGCTCTTTGGCGGCAGGGCAGAGAAGTTTGTAACAGCAAATGCAACCGCCGTTTCACAGCCTGAATTATTCCCTGATGATAAACTGGGGCAGATAGACGTGGTAAAAACCACACTGGTAAAAGAATATCAAAAGCAACAAACCAAACTTACCGTAAAGCATCCCGGACGTAACCCTTTGCCGGAAAGCCTTCGCCGCGAAGTAATAGAGCTGATGCCCAAAGAGGATGTAAAAGGTTTGCATCCCGTTGGTAAAGAAATTACCGAAAAGCTGGAGTACCGGCCCGGCGAGTTGTTTGTGAAACAATATGTACGTCCCGAGTATATCAAACCTTCAAATGATGGATTAAACGCAAGCCGCATCATTGCTTCATTGCCGGCCATGCCGCTTGAGAAATCTGTTGCAGGCGCATCATTGCTTACGCATTTGCTGGTAAGCAAGTTTGTGGACCATCTGCCTGTGTATCGCCAGTTAGCCATCTTCAAACGTCAAAATGTAAACATCAATCACAGCACGGTAAGCGGCTGGATAAAAGATGCGATGCGGTTGATTGAACCGGTTTACGACCTGCATTGCTGGCAGGTTTTGAATACAAACTATTTGAATGTGGATGAAACCACGATAAAGGTTTTGGATAAGGACAAAAAACAAACCACGCATACAGGATACTATTGGGTGTATTACGATACACAACGAAAATTAGCATTGTTCGATTATCAGCTCAGGCGTGGCGCTTTGTATCCCAAAGCTATGTTGCACAAGTTTAAAGGCTATTTGCAAACAGATGGCTACGATGCTTACGAAACTTTCGATAAAGTAGAAGGCGTTACCCCCTTTTGCTGCTGGGCGCATGCGCGCCGAAAATTTTACGAAGCCAAAGATTATGACAAAGCCAATGCGAATGCGGTTTTGAGCCTGATACAGGATTTATATAAAATAGAATCCTATTGCCGCGATGAAAACTTTACGCCGGAGCAAATAAAAACCATCGGCATGAACATGCCCTACCCGTATTAAACAATTTGCAAAGCACATTAACCGAAATGTTGCTCACCAAAAGGTATTACCCAAAAGTCCTTTTGGCAAGGCCATTGCTTATACATTAACACGATGGCAGAAGTTGTGTGTACACCACAGACGGCATTTTGCAAATCGATAATAACCTTATTGAGAACGCTATTCGCCCTGTGGCGCTGGGGCGCAAAAATTATCTGTTTGCCGGAAGCCACGAGCGGGCACAGGATGCAGCAATGCTTTATAGCCTGTTCGCCACATGCCGCCTGCACAACATCAATCCCGAACACTGGCTTACCCACGTATTCGAAAAAATCAACAGCACAAAAAAGGAAAACCTACACCTACTGCTGCCACAAAACTATGTTGCCAACTTTAAACAACAATGACGGGGTTGGACGAAGGGATACAATTATACGTTAGTGTTTTTCAAAAATTACATTTCAGAAACGAAATATGATATTGCTTTATTTTCTATCAAATCTAAATCTCCATTAGTGAAAACAAAATCAGGTATTCGTCTTGGAGATGATAAAATGAAAATCATAGAAACCTATAAGGATTATGATTTTTATTACTCTTTCATTTACGAAGATGATGGTCAGGGAAATTTCAAAAGAAGCAAAACCCACTCGGTCATTCAGCTAAAGGGAGAAAGTGAAAATTCTTCCCTCTTTTTTTATCTTAATGAAGGTAAAGTTGAAGGATTTGAAGTTTCGGTTTTTGAAGGATGCTGATAAATTTCGGCCTTTTCTTTAAATTAATAATTTGAATCGGAGCCGGCTGCTTCGCCTTTGGCAATGGCTACACCTGCACTGCAACCCAATCTGGTAGCGCCTGCGTCCACCAACTGACGTGCAAATTCATAATCTCTGATGCCTCCTGAAGCCTTTATCTGCACATAGTCGGGTAAGTGCTTTTTAAACAATTCCACAGTATGTACACTTGCGCCTTTTTCGGCATAACCTGTTGATGTTTTCAGGTAATCAATTCCTGCCGCTCCATATAGCTCACAACACTTGATCATTTCTTCATCAGTAAGCACGCCACTTTCAATAATGATTTTCACCTTTTTGTTTTTTTCTTTGATCACCGGCATCAGGTGGTTAATTTCATTAGCAAGGTATTGCCAGTCATTATTTTTCAGCGCAATCAGGTTGATGACGATATCCAATTCATCAGCCCCATCAACAATAGCTAAAAGTACTTCAGCTATTTTAGCTTCAATAGCTGAGTAGCCAAAAGGAAAACCGATGACTGTGGCAACTCCTACATTTGTGTCCTTGAGTAATTCCTTTGCTTTTTTTACAAATGGCGGAGGCACGCAAACCGCTGCAAAGCCATATTCTTTTGCTTCGGCGCATAATTTTTCAATATCACTTACAAGAGTGGTTGGTTTCAAAATCGTGTGGTCAATATATTGTGCAATGCTCATTTCAAAAAAAAATTATCCTGAATTTTTAATAGTTAGAGATGAGGAATAAAATTTGAAATTCAGGTAAAAGAACACCCGACTGATGCTGGGTGTCTAAAATTTATGATTAAATTATTTTTCTTCCCTTGCTTTTATTTCCTGTAGTTTCACAGTAAAGAAAAGTTTATCGTTTTCTTTATCATAATCCACTACCATTATATCTCCGGGTTTCACATTCATGTTCAAAATCTCTTCTGCCATCGGGTCTTCAAGATATTTCTGTATGGCGCGGTGCAATGGCCTTACGCCAAATTGTTGGTCGTAACCTTTGTCTGCAAGAAAGCCTTTTGCCTCTTCGGTAAGTTCCAGTCCGTAACCAATCGCCTGAATACGCTTTAGCACCTGCTTCATAGAAATTTCAATAATACTGAAGATATTTTCCTTGCTCAGGCTGTTGAAGATTACCACATCATCAATCCTATTGAGGAATTCGGGAGAGAAAGTGCGTTTTAATGCTTTTTCTATTACAGCTTTATTTTCTTCTTCTGCGTTTTCCATTTTGGCCGAAGTTGTAAATCCAACGCCTGAACCGAAATCTTTTAACTGACGCACTCCGATATTGGAGGTCATAATAATGATTGCGTTTTTAAAATCCACTTTTCGGCCTAATCCGTCAGTCAACTGACCATCATCCAATACTTGTAACAAAATATTATAAATATCAGGATGTGCTTTTTCAATTTCGTCTAAAAGGATAACGCTGTATGGTTTACGACGTACTTTTTCTGTGAGCTGACCGCCTTCTTCATAACCTACATATCCGGGAGGTGCGCCTATCAGACGGCTAACGGTAAATTTTTCCATGTATTCACTCATGTCTATTCTGATCAATGCATCTTCGGCATCAAAAAGATATCTTGCCAACGATCTTGCCAACTCGGTTTTGCCCACACCTGTAGGCCCCAGGAAGATAAACGAGCCAATTGGTTTCTTAGGATCTTTTAGCCCTACACGATTGCGTTGTATAGCTTTTACTACCTTTAAAATGGCTTCATCTTGTCCTACAACCATACCCTTCATATCTTCCGACATCTTACGAAGCTTCTCTGTTTCGCCCTCCACCATTTTTCTTACCGGAATGCCGGTCATTATATTGATTACTTCTGCAATGGCTTCCTCGTCAATAGGAAACCGCTTGTGTTTGCTTTCTTCTTCCCAGTCTGCCTTTGCCTTTTCAAGCTCTTCTGCTAATCTTTTTTCCTTATCTCTCAAAGAAGCTGCTTCTTCAAATTTCTGGCTTTTAACTACTTTGTTTTTTTCGTTTTTAACTTCCTCTATCTTCTTTTCAAGTTCCACTATGTTATCAGGAACATTGATGTTTTTCAGATGTATTCTGGCACCCACTTCGTCCATCACATCAATCGCCTTATCCGGCAATAATCTGTCTGTTATATAACGGTCGCTGAGTTTTACACAGGCAGTTATTGCATCATCGGTGTAAGTAACACTGTGAAAATCTTCGTATTTGGATTTGATGTTATTTAAAATCATAATGGTTTCTACCACACTTGGCGGGTCCACCATCACTTTCTGAAAGCGCCTGTCCAAAGCGCCGTCTTTTTCAATGTGCATTCGGTATTCATCAAGAGTAGATGCGCCAATACACTGCAACTCACCTCTTGATAAAGCCGGCTTAAAAATATTACTTGCATCAAGGGAACCACTTGCGCCTCCTGCACCCACAATAGTATGCATTTCATCTATGAACAGAATGACATCTCTGTTTTTTCAAGTTCATTCATGATGGCCTTCATTCTTTCCTCAAATTGGCCACGATATTTGGTGCCTGCCACCAGCGATGCCAGATCTAAGGAAATAACCCGTTTGTCAAACAAGACCCTGCTTACCTTTCTTTGTACTATGCGCAATGCCAGTCCTTCCACAATGGCTGTTTTACCCACACCCGGCTCGCCTATAAGGATAGGGTTGTTCTTTTTACGACGGCTGAGAATCTGAGATACTCTTTCGATTTCCTTTTCACGCCCCACGATGGGGTCAAGGTTGCCGCTTTCGGCTAATTTTGTTACATCTCTGCCAAAATTGTCCAGAACAGGAGTTTTGCTTTTAACGCCAGGTTTTGCACCCGTACTCTTGGATTGCTGCGAATATTTTTTTTCATCGTCAAAATCATCATCGCCTTCTTCACCAAATTCGGCACGAGGCTCATTGGATTGTATGATGCCTAATTCCTGACGAAACATATCATAATCTACGTCAAACTGATTCAAAATCTGAGTGGCAATATTTTCTTTATTTTTCAAAATTGATAGCATTAAATGTTCAGTTTCTACCATATTACTTTTCAAAGATTTGGCCTCCAAAACAGTAATCCGAATCACTTTTTCTGCCTGTTTTGTTAGAGGCAAACTATTTATGTTGGCTATATTTTTCCGGTTTTATCCTTTATGGCCATTTCGATTTCTTTTCTTAATTCGAAAATATCAACGTTAAAACTCTTCAAAATCTTTATGGCAGTGTTATCACCTTCTCTTATCAGTCCAAGCAGTAAATGCTCTGTGCCAATAAAATCATTGCCCAATCTCAACGCCTCTTCTCTACTGTAAGAAATGATTTCTTTTACCTGTGATGAAAAATTATTATCCATATTTTAAAGATAAAATATATTATTTACAATATTAACAAATATATTTGGCACAGGTTTATTATTATTTTTTAACACCTGTTTACAAATAAGTATATATATGGAAGTCAAAATTGATACCAAAGAAAAATTTCATGTAATTACACCCATAGAAACAGCATTGACTGCAACAATGACAGATGGTATAAAGGTCGTTTTAAACCAATATCTGAAAAATGAGGTTAGAAATCTGGTATTGAATTTAAGTAATATTGAAAATATTGAAGCGAAAGCAGTCGAGGAACTATTGCAGATTCAACAGGCGTTTTATGAAAATAATGCCTCCTTTGTGGTTTGCTGTCTGCAAAAAAATGTGGAAGCGTTTTTGAACAATGAGGAACTGTTAGAGTTGTTTAATGTAACACCTACCGAAAGTGAGGCATGGGATATTGTGCAGATGGAAGAAATCGAAAGAGAGTTTATGGATGAAGAAGAAACAGGAGAAGGAGAGGAGGAGGGTTAAAATTTAATAACTAAGTAATTATTGTAAGCGTTATGGAGGCGAATCATTTATGTTTGGCGTAACCGTTTTAGGAAATAATTCGGCAGTGCCTGCTTTTGGGCGTCATCCGACCAGTCAGGTGATTACCACTTCCGGTGGAAAATTCTTAGTGGACCGTGGCGAAGGCACTCAGATACAAATGATTAATTATAAAATAAGACGAAGCCGCATCTCCCATATTTTTATTTCGCACCTGCATGGCGATCATTATTTTGGTCTCATCGGGCTTCTGAACTCATTTGCACTGCTTAACAGAACACAGAAACTGACGATTGTAGGCCCTGAAATTTTGAAAACGATCATTGACCTGCAATTCAAAGTTGCAGATACCGTATTACCTTATGAACTTGAATTTCTGCCGGTGAATAGTGGTGGCTACATCACTACGGTTGATAATATTGAAATCCGCAGCTTCGCAACCGATCACAGGATAGCGTGCTATGGTTTTGTTTTTAAAGAGAAAAAGAATCTTAGGAAAATAGATATACAAAAAACTTCGTTTCATAATGTTCCTTATTCTTTTTACCATCATCTGCAGAAGGGAGCCGATTATAAAGATGAGAACGGACTCATAATACCAAATGAAGAATTGACAACCTCAGCCGGGCCCAGCAAAAAATATGCTTTCTGTGCAGACGGGCGCTACAATGAAACAATTATAAAGCACATTGAAGGAGCTGATATGATCTACCATGAAACCACCTATCTTGATAATCTGGCTGACAGGGCATTTATGCGTTTTCATTCCACTACCCGACAGGCGGGCCGAATAGCCGAAAATGCAGGTGTTAAGAAATTGCTAATCGGACATTTTAGCAGTAAATATGACTCTCTTGATGAATTTCTGAGTGAAACACAGGAGGTTTTTCCTCAAACCCAATTAGCTTTAGAGGGCGTAACTTACCTCATTTAAAAAAAGAAGATAAAACCAAAATCCTAAATCATAAATCTGAAATCTCAAATGGCAGTAAGCAATTGGCAATAGGCTGTAAGAAATCGATAATCGGCAATCTGCTAATCCGAATCCTTAAACTTTAAACCTTGAACATCAAATAAGCTACGGCTATCGGCTACGGCAGGCAGCTTTATGCAATAGGCTGTAAGAAATCAATAATCAGCAATTTGTAAATTTGCCAATCTGAAATCATAAATCATAAATCAAAAATACCTTTACATTCTTTCAGGCACCTTAATGCCCAGCAAACCCATTGCCGATTTGATGGTATTGGCTGACAGGGAAGCGATTTTAAGTCTTAGCTCCTTCTTTTCTTCAGTTTCGGCGTTTCGAACAGAATGAGCCGCATAAAAACTGTTGAAAACCTTTGAAGCGTTGAATACGTAAATAGCCAGTAGTGAAGGATTATGCTCCTCTGCCGCCTGTTGAATGGTGGTGTCGTATTGTTCCAGCAGCACTAAAAGTTCCTTTTCCAAAGGCAGAAGTGGGGCATTTCCTATATGTTTTTCGTTTATCGTTTCATTCCGCAAAATTGATTTGATTCGGGCATGGGTATATTGCACAAAAGGTCCCGTAAAGCCATGAAAATCAATACTTTCTTCAGGATTGAAAATCATTCGTTTTTTAGGGTCAACTCTAAGAAGGTAAAATTTTAAAGCGCCCAGAGCCAGTGTATTGTATAATTCTTTCAGTTCTGCTTCATTAAAATCTTTCACCTTGCCCAACTCTTCGGTTTTGGAAGTAGCCACTTTTACCAGTTCGTCCAAAATGTCATCAGCATCTACCACAGTACCTTCTCTGGTTTTCATTCTGCCGCTCGGAAGTTCTACCATACCGTAGCTCAGGTGATAAATTCCATCTGAATAAGGCTTTCCAAGCTTTTGTAAAATCAGTTTCAGCACCTTCATGTGATAGTTTTGCTCATCTGCTATCACATAAATGCTTTGATTGTAGGGGAAGTCTTTATATTTTTCATCAGCTAATCCAAGATCCTGGGTAATATATACCGAAGTGCCATCTTTGCGCAATACTAATTTTTCATCCAACCCTTCGGAAGTAAGATCAATCCATACGCTTCCATCTTCATTTCTGTAAAACACGCCTTTGTCCAAGCCTTCCTGCACAAATTCTTTCCCTAAAAGGTAAATTTCGCTTTCAAAATATGTTTTATAAAAATCGGCACCGATTCTTGTATAGGTTTCACTAAAGCCGTCATATACCCAGCCGTTCATTTGCCTCCACAGATTGACTACTTCAGGTTTGCCCTGCTCCCAATCAACCAGCATCTGTTGAGCCGCCTTCATGTAGGGAGAATTTTTTTCTGCCTCCTCTTTACTCATTCCTTCCTCCATCAGTTGTTTCACTTCGGCCTTATGCTGTTCTCCAAACATCACATAATAATCACCCACAAGATGATCTCCCTTAATCCCGGTACTTTCTGGTGTTGCTCCGTTGGCAAACTGCTGCCAGGCAACCATCGATTTGCAAATATGAATTCCCCTGTCGTTGGCAATGGAGGTTTTTTGCACTTCTGCTCCCTGCGATTTTAAAATTTCAGCTATAGACCATCCTAAAAAAATATTCCTCAGGTGCCCCAGATGCAAAGGTTTATTGGTATTGGGTGATGCATATTCCACCATCACCTTTTGGGTTACAGGCTGCTTTTTGGGTAATTTTTCATTATAATCGGAATAAAGGAAGTTTTTCCAGAAGGATTCTGAGATTGTAAGATTCAAAAATCCTTTAATAACATTGAAAGAAGTAATCAGGTGCAGATTTTCGGCTACCAATTTATTGCCAATTTCATTGCCCAGGTCTTCCGGTTTCTTTTTCAAATTCTTCACAAAAGAAAACAAAACCAAAGTGTAGTCTCCCTCAAATTCGGGTTTGGTTATATTGATGGCAATTGATTTTTCATCAAACTTTTGGTTATATAATTGCTCTAAAGTGTTTGCGATTATGGGTTTGAGTATTGATACAATGCTCATTTTATAAAGTTTAGCTGCAAATTTAAGGGTTTTGGGGGGTTAGGTATGGAGTTATTACCCTTTGGCTACGTGTATATTGGCAGGAAGTATCTTGTGTTAATCGGTCAATAAAATATTTGACAGGGATTTCTTTGTTAAAATTTTGGATTACTGTTTTTATTCATTTGATTTAAAATATCTTCGTTGTGGAATGAGACAGCATTTTTATAATATCCGGGATTTTTTACTGCCCTTTATTGATTTTTTTTATCCCTTTTTTAAAAAATTCCTGCCGCTCCAAACCTTTCGGTACGCTGTTTCAGGTGCCGGTAATACGGTCGCAGGGTTAGCAGCCTATTATATCACTTATCGTTTCCTTCTTCAAAGGCAGGATCTGGATCTGGGCTTTTATGCTTTAAAGTCGCACAATGCTGCGCTGTTTGTTTCATTTTTTGTGTCTTTGTTTATCGGTTTTTTTTTGATGAAGTATGTAGTCTTTGACGACAGCAAAATTAAAGGTCATGTGCAACTTTTCAGATATTTTGCAGTATCGCTGTTTAATTTATTGCTGAATTATATTTTGCTTGATAAAATAGCGGTAGAATGGCTGCATATTTATCCCACTTATGCCATTCTCGGCACTACGGCTATTATTGTAGTTTTCAGCTATCTGGCCCAGCGGTATTTCAGTTTTAGAAAAGACTCAGAGCCTATTTATGTTGAGGAAGAGGATTAATGGAATTCCAATAGGCAAAATTTTTATACCATCTAATTAGTGTCTGTCCATAAAGTAAACGATCTCTAAAACGCATTAGTATATATTAATATTCGTTCTATTTTCCGGTCTTCATTTAGTCGATAACGATCTCCCTTTCATCGGTGAGTATTTTTTTCAGGTAAAAATGGCTCAAAGGCAGCATTTTCGGCACTTTCAGCGCATAGCTCCGCCTTGCATCTTCGCATTTTTAGCTTATAGTCCGATATACCTTTATAGCTGAGCCACCACTGCGGCTGTCATCACCCGGATATTGTAGGCGATCACGCTCCATAATACCTTTTGCTTAAAATGTGCTTCTCCCTTCCAGTTGCACCTGAATAACCGGCAGCCTCTTTTCAAATTTGAAATCACCGCTTCTATTCCACTGCGCCATTTCTTCAAACTGGTCTCCATATTTTTGGAACTCACCACATTTTTCAGGCTGCCTACGATCTTATTGAAAACAATATTTACGATTCCTTTTCCTTGCGCATATTCCGCATTGTCTTTGGAGGCATACCCACCATCGGTTACGCTATCACGGGGTACGATTTGATAATCACTCTCTATTTTATTGATGGTGCTTTGATACAGTGTGCTATCGGATGGATTGCCCTTCAATACCTCACAACTCAATATCAAACTGCTTTTGCCGCTTGTCAGGTTTATCTTGTGACCAAACTGAACTTCCCTTTGACCTTTTACTATAATGTCAGTATGCTGCTCATAGATAGAAAATATTTTTTCATCATTGGACACCGTCTCTCCATTGATCTGTTTGCGCCAGGTAATATCATACACTTTTTCCATCAGCGGCAACAGATTTTCCAATTCCCCTGTTATGAAGAAGGCGTTCATACTATAACATGGCTTTTTTTTTTACCGCGTTAGCCACCTGATTAATACATTTTGTGAATGTTATTAATTGCTTGTTGAACAGGTCTATACGCTTATCTCCATTCCTGGTGATGTTAATCTTGAAAAATGTTCTTTTCGCATCTTTGGTATAATCTCTGTAATCCAAATCTTTCACTTCTTCTGCTAACTGTGAGAGCAGCCGGTGGCTTTCTTTGATACAGTCCCAGACCAACGAGTTATTAGTGGGGTAATGTATGTTTGTTTCAACAACAGTGCTATCCTGGCGTAGCTGTTTAATATCTTCCAATCCTTCGCTGATAGCTATCTTGTTCAATGATACCAATATCTGTTGCAGGCTGTCTTCACTTATCTTTGAAATATATTTCTGGAATACCTGAAAGCTAAACGGGTGGCGGTTATCAAGCTTTACAAACTGCTCACAAATACGGGAGTCGCTTTGAGCATATTCCAACTCCCTGTAATCCAACCCCTTCATCTCTTTATAGATCGCTGCGCGAACAATCTGCTCTACACTGGGCATATCCTGACGGCCAAATTCACTTTGCAAACAACCCCTAGCACATCTGCTTCTGCTATTTTGATCAACTCCGGATGCCGCTCTAACACGGTATCCAATAGCCCAAACTCGGGGTTTCTGGCCCAATCAGGCTTCTCAAACTTTAAACGCAGCGGCTCGAACAAATTCATTTTCATACCCTCTCAAATCACAATAATTATGCCACAATATACTGACTGTCAATAATTTATCATTTATAGACAAACTCTAATTAGTGTCTGTCCATAAAGTAAACGATCTCTAAAACGCATTAGTATATATTAATATTCGTTCTATTTTCCGGTCTTCATTTAGTCGATAACGATCTCCCTTTCATCGTTGAGTATTTTTTCAGGTAGAAATGGCTCAAAGGCAGCATTTTCGGCACTTTCAGCGCATAGCTCCGCCTTGCATCTTCGCATTTTTAGCTTATCGTCCGATATACCTTTTATAGCTGAGCCACCACTGCGGCTGTCATCACCCGGATATTGTAGGCGATCACGCTCCATAATACCTTTGCTTAAAATGTGCTTCTCCCTTCCAGTTGCACCTGAATAACCGGCAGCCTCTTTTCAAATTTGAAATCACCGCTTCTATTCCACTGCGCCATTTCTTCAAACGGGTCTCCATATTTTTGGAACTCACTACATTTTTCAGGCTGCCTACGATCTTATTGAAAACAATATTTACGATTCCTTTTCCTTGCGCATATTCCGCATTGTCTTTGGAGGCATACCCACCATCGGTTACGCTATCACGGGGTACGATTTGATAATCACTCTCTATTTTATTGATGGTGCTTTGATACAGTGTGCTATCGGATGGATTGCCCTTCAATACCTCACAACTCAATATCAAACTGCTTTTGCCGCTTGTCAGGTTTATCTTGTGACCAAACTGAACTTCCCTTTGACCTTTTACTATAATGTCAGTATGCTGCTCATAGATAGAAAATATTTTTTCATCATTGGACACCGTCTCTCCATTGATCTGTTTGCGCCGGTAATATCATACACTTTTTCCATCAGCGGCAACAGATTTTCCAATTCCCCTGTTATGAAGAAGGCGTTCATACTATAACATGGCTTTTTTTTTACCGCGTTAGCCACCTGATTAATACATTTTGTGAATGTTATTAATTGCTTGTTGAACAGGTCTATACGCTTATCTCCATTCCTGGTGATGTTAATCTTGAAAAATGTTCTTTTCGCATCTTTGGTATAATCTCTGTAATCCAAATCTTTCACTTCTTCTGCTAACTGTGAGAGCAGCCGGTGGCTTTCTTTGATACAGTCCCAGACCAACGAGTTATTAGTGGGGTAATGTATGTTTGTTTCAACAACGGTGCTATCCCTGGCGTAGCTGTTTAATATCTTCCAATCCTTCGCTGATAGCTATCTTGTTCAATGATACCAATATCTGTTGCAGGCTGTCTTCACTTATCTTTGAAATATATTTCTGGAATACCTGAAAGCTAAACGGGTGGCGGTTATCAAGCTTTACAAACTGCTCACAAATACGGAGTCGCTTTGAGCATATTCCAACTCCCGTAATCCAACCCCTTCATCTCTTTATAGATCGCTGCACGAACAATCTGCTCTACACTGGGCATATCCTGACGGCCAAATTCACTTTGCAAACAACCCCGAAGCACATCTGCTTCTGCTATTTTGATCAACTCCGGATGCCGCTCTAACACGGTATCCAATAGCCCAAACTCGGGGTTTCTGGCCCAATCAGGCTTCTCAAACTTTAAACGCAGCGGCTCGAACAAATTCATTTTCATACCCTCTCAAATCACAATAATTATGCCACAATATACTGACTGTCAATAATTTATCATTTATAGACAAACTCTAATTAGTGTCTGTCCATAAAGTAAACGATCTCTAAAACGCATTAGTATATATTAATATTCGTTCTATTTTCCGGTCTTCATTTAGTCGATAACGATCTCCCTTTCATCGTTGAGTATTTTTTTCAGGTAGAAATGGCTCAAAGGCAGCATTTTCGGCACTTTCAGCGCATAGCTCCGCCTTGCATCTTCGCATTTTTAGCTTATCGTCCGATATACCTTTTATAGCTGAGCCACCACTGCGGCTGTCATCACCCGGATATTGTAGGCGATCACGCTCCATAATACCTTTTGCTTAAAATGTGCTTCTCCCTTCCAGTTGCACCTGAATAACCGGCAGCCTCTTTCAAATTTGAAATCACCGCTTCTATTCCACTGCGCCATTTCTTCAAACGGGTCTCCATATTTTTGGAACTCACCACATTTTTCAGGCTGCCTACGATCTTATTGAAAACAATATTTACGATTCCTTTTCCTTGCGCATATTCCGCATTGTCTTTGGAGGCATACCCACCATCGGTTACGCTATCACGGGTACGATTTGATAATCACTCTATTTTATTGATGGTGCTTTGATACAGTGTGCTATCGGATGGATTGCCCTTCAATACCTCACAACTCAATATCAAACTGCTTTTGCCGCTTGTCAGGTTTATCTTGTGACCAAACTGAACTTCCTTTGACCTTTTACTATAATGTCAGTATGCTGCTCAGATAGAAAATATTTTTTCATCATTGGACACCGTCTCTCCATTTATCTGTTTGCGCCAGGTAATATCATACACTTTTTCCATCAGCGGCAACAGATTTTCCAATTCCCCTGTTATGAAGAAGGCGTTCATACTATAACATGGCTTTTTTTTTACCGCGTTAGCCACCTGATTAATACATTTTGTGAATGTTATTAATTGCTTGTTGAACAGGTCTATACGCTTATCTCCATTCCTGGTGATGTTAATCTTGAAAAATGTTCTTTTCGCATCTTTGGTATAATCTCTGTAATCCAAATCTTTCACTTCTTCTGCTAACTGTGAGAGCAGCCGGTGGCTTTCTTTGATACAGTCCCAGACCAACGAGTTATTAGTGGGGTAATGTATGTTTGTTTCAACAACAGTGCTATCCTCGCGTAGCTGTTTAATATCTTCCAATCCTTCGCTGATAGCTATCTTGTTCAATGATACCAATATCTGTTGCAGGCTGTCTTCACTTATCTTTGAAATATATTTCTGGAATACCTGAAAGCTAAACGGGTGGCGGTTATCGCTTTACAAACTGCTCACAAATACGGGAGTCGCTTTGAGCATATTCCAACTCCGGTAATCCAACCCCTTCATCTCTTTATAGATCGCTGCACGAACAATCTGCTCTACACTGGGCATATCCTGACGGCCAAATTCACTTTGCAAACAACCCCGAAGCACATCTGCTTCTGCTATTTTGATCACCTCCGGATGCCGCTCTAACACGGTATCCAATAGCCCAAACTCGGGGTTTCTGGCCCAATCAGGCTTCTCAAACTTTAAACGCAGCGGCTCGAACAAATTCATTTTCATACCCTCTCAAATCACAATAATTATGCCACAATATACTGACTGTCAATATTTTATCATTTATAGACAAACTCTAATTATGGATATTTAACACGTTTGAGTGATAAAAATCTGTAAAAGCGTAGTGGAGGTTCTGGGGTATATTATCATTTAAGCTATTGGGGACGCCCACATGACTATATGTGGCTGACTACTACACAACAGGGATTAATTTATTACGAAATGAAAAATGCCTATGAGCATAATGCCCGAAGATTATGGATCGTTAATGTACATGATTTAAAACCAGCAGCTTATGATCTGGAATTATTTTTAGATATGGCTTGGAATATAAATGCTGTAGGTCTAAAAACCACCATATCTGAACACCTTAAAAAATGGCTGAAACGAGAATTTGGCAACGAAGCAGGTGAAAAGCTTTTTCCGGCTATGCGCGAATTTTATCGATTGACTGCTATTCGTAAACCTGAGTTTATGGGGTGGAATCAAGTTGAATTGGATAAAAAGAAATATGCTCGTGGGATGTCTCCCGTCTATGAAACAGAATTTAGTTTTAAGGAGTTTAACAGCGAAGCAGATCGTTACCTGAATGATTATAAAATGATTAAAGAGATAATTATTGATGCTGAAAAGATCATTCCGGCTAATAAAAAAGATGCAATATTTGCAGCTATAAAATATCCTGTTTTTTCTGCATCTGCTATGGCTGAGAAAATTCTTGAAGCACAACGTGCCCGCTCTATTGCATCCGGAGGATATGACGAATGCAGATGGAAAAGAGATGATCCACTTATGGAAGCATGTATCAAAAGTATGGATGCTTACTATAGAATTTGAAATCTGACAAACTATTATAATGATGAGCCTTTCAGGAGGCAAATGGAAATATTCTATGTGTTTTAATCCGCGTGATTTATTTGTTTTTGATCCGCCTACTTTACCAATGGGTATCACTGAAAAGGAGATTAATAAATTTCTTAGTTCCTCCAAAGACAAAACAAACATTTCCACACCAATTATTTCTGATGATTTCTTTATTGCCAGAAATGCATCTTCTTTTACAAATTCCTCCACGCTTGTGCTTCCTATAAAGATGTTAGGGCATAGTATGAATGCCGTCCCATTGAAAAAAGGAGAGTCCCTAATCTATCACTTTGAAAGTAAAAAAGAAGGCAATGCCGTTCTTCGTACAGCTGTAATCCCTGCCCATCCCAGCGACAAAGGAGATATTAGATTTAGTGTGCAGATGGACAATGAGAAACCACAAGTACTCTCTTTCAAAGAAAACGGTCGAACAGAAACCTGAAAACAAAATGTACTTCGTGGTCAGGCAATCAAAGAAACCAGCCATAATATCGGTGTCGGTAAACATACACTCACGATAACGGCAATAGACGATCATGTGGTAATAGTTCAATGGATGTTGGATTTCAATATCAATAGAAAGTATTATGTTTTTCCGGTTGAACCGGATTATTGAGTTAAGCTGTAAAAAAACAAGTGAATACTATTTGTAATAATATGGTTCTAAACTTTACGTACCGATTAGACAGTAAAACAGGTTGTAATTAATAGTTATTTCTCTAAAATTTTTAATAACTTTTTGTGTACAATCACTTGAAGCTCTTTTAAAATAATAACAATAATGCGCAAACGTTTGCGTAGTTTTTTATTTAAAAATAATTAACTGATTTTAACTTTGTATTAAGAATTATAATTTTTACAATTATGATATAATTAAAAGAGAGGATTGTTGTTATTGCTTTAAATATTTTGACGATAGTTTAGTTTTTAATATAATTTTTTAAATTTCTTAAAAGAAATTTCATGTTAAATTCATTTTTAATGAAAAGATTGGTACTAAAAAAAATTGTCTTTTTTGTTATTTTCATTCCTATTATTATTTCTTGTAATAAGAAAAGTTGGGATGAATATTATGCTCGGCCTAATTGGTTAGCTAAACCCATTTACCAACAGTTGGATTCAATGGGAGATTTCAAGAGTTTTTTAGTCTGCATTGAAAAAGCAGGGTATAAAAATGTATTAGGGGCAGGTAGTTCATGGACGGTCTTTGCACCAACAGATGCCGCATTTTCTAAATTTCTTTCTGAGCAGCGCATAGCTGATGTGAATAGCATAGATAAAGTGCTGGCCGAAAAAATAGTGAGAACAGCTATGGTTTATGATGGCGAGCGTTTAGAAAAACTGAACGATAATTTCTCAGCTCGTGGTTGGGTTCCAAAAGCTTTCAGAGGCGTACAGTTTACTACGATTTTGTTGAAACAGAGACCTCTACCTTTGATGGTAGAACCAGAAAAATTATTGCTACTGACCGAAAGCCGGGTTCAGCTTATGTTGCAACTGATAATAACAATAAGCATTTAACTTATTTCTTCAGTGATTATATGAACCTAAGGAATCTGGGTGCAACGGACTATAATACTTTTTATCCCAACACAAATTATACAGGCCTAAATATTGCTGATGCAATAATTGATCCCAATCGGAGCAATATACTTGCAGAGAACGGATATATTCATGTTGTAGATAAAGTGTTAATGCCACAACCAAGTATTGACAAGTACTTGCGTGAAAAAAGTGATTACAGCACTTTTAGGGAGATACTTGATTTGTTCTCTACCTATTCTTATAATGCGGATATAACACGCAAGTATCAGGTGCTAACAGGTAATACTGATAGCGTCTTTGTGAAAAGTTACAATAGTATAGCACTAGCCTTAAACAACGAAAACTATGCAAAAGAGGATGCCAATGATGCTCAAGTAAACAACTTTTCAGTTACAGTGCCTAATAATGCAGCTATTGCTGATTACGCCCGCAGGGTACTGCTCAGGTACTATCCGGCAGGGAGTACCTTGAAAGATGTTTTTTTCAGTAATCCCACTATTCTGACAGAATTTGTAAACGCTCATTTTTATAATACCCAATTATGGCCATCTCGTTTTAATGTGGAACAAAACTTTCAGGCAGAACAGCCAAAGATTAGTACTGCCAATATCAAAGAGTCGAAACTGTTGAGCAATGGCGCTTTTTACGGAGTAGATGCGGTACAGGATGCCAATGTTTTTCAATCTGTATTTGGCAACGTTTTATTAGACCCCAAATACAGTCTTATGCAAATAGCTTTACAACGTATTGGTATGAATATAACGTTGAAGATACCAACCATTCGCTATCTGCTTATATTGGTTACCGATGAGGAGCTATACCGGATGGGCTTTACTTATGATGCCTATCAAACCAGTGACCCTATTCGATTTAGAGGCGCAGCGGGTAGCCCAACGATAAACCAAATACTTTATCATCTCATTGTACCCTTAGGGAATGAGCCTGTCCCGGATTTAAAAGGCAACGGTATGTTGGAGAGCTATGGAGGTGAATATATAAGATACGAAAACAATAAAATGTACTCAAGCGGCACAATGGATAGCCTTGTACAATATGCAACTGTTAATGCAGTACATGTAGGCAATCCCACCGAAGGAGGACCGCAAAACGGAGCTGTTGCCTATGTGAGTCAGGCTTTGACAACTTCTGCAACTCATATAGCAGCTTATTTTACCGGTATAAGTGCAGCAAATGCTAGTTCTCCTTTTAACCGGTTTTATCAGTACCTCATCGGGTCCGAACTGTATTCAGCAACCGATGGAAAAATAAACGGCGTAGAACTGGGGCTAAACTATACCATACTTGCTCCTAATAATGAAGCCATTGCTAAGGCTATAACGGACGGTCGGCTACCATCATCACCTACTACTACTGATCTGCTACAAAAGGATAAAATAAAAGATTTTTACAATACCATATTATTAAGAATTCCTTTGCAATAGATGGCCGAAAACCGGAACATTTCAAACGATATGTAGAAATATCGATGGCGATGTGCAGGCAGTAACTGTGGTTAACAATCAGGTTAATCAACTATCAGTAAGAGATAATACTGGTAATGTAGTATCTGCAGATGTAGCTAACAGCAATCGGTTGGCACAGAGGGTAGTAGTACATTCAATGAACGGGTATCTAAATAATGGGCTTAATTGTTCTGAATTATGAGAAAATCATTTTTGCTATATTTTGCCTTTTTTTTGTGGTGAGCATTTGTCAATTGCAAGCTCAGCGTACAGAAACTAATTTGCTTGTAGGTAAACTAACCGATAAGGTGGACAAACGGCCTATTTCGGCCGCTACGGTCACCCTTATAGATAACGACGAAAGAACAATATCTTCAACAAGTACGGATGTTGAAGGGAACTTTAGTATTCCTGTAACAGCTAAGAACTTAAAGTTACTTATCACGCACATGAGCTATAAGCCTCTAAAGCCAATTGAAGTAGGTGAGCGCACCACTATTAATGTGCAGATGGAATCAGAAGGAGCAACAATGGATGAAGTTGTAGTGGTTGCGAGCAAGTCTGCAGATGATGGGAGTGGTATGGGACTTTCAAAAGCACGCTCCACTTCTGCTATTTCTACCATCGATATGAAGGAATTAGAAGAAATGCAGTCTGCTTCTATTGATCAGGCCTTACAAGGTCGTTTGGCAGGTGTGGATATTAGTACCACTTCGGGCGATCCGGGCGCCGGTATGCAGATTAGGATACGTGGTACTACATCTTTAAACGGTGCATCAGATCCGTTGATAGTAGTGGATGGTATGCCTTGTGATATCACCATCCCAGATGATTTTAACTTTGCTACGTCTGATGATAATGCTTATGGTCAGTTGTTGAATATTGCACCCTCAGATATTAAAGAAATTTCGGTGCTCAAAGATGCTGCTGCTACAGCTATATGGGGTTCACGCGCAGCAAACGGAGTATTAATAATAACCACAAAAAGAGGTTCTGTTAGTAAACCTACACTCAGTTATAATTTTAAAGGTTCGCTGTCGAAACAACCAGATCCTATACCAATGCTCAATGGTGATCAGTACACAACGTTGTTGTTAGAAGAATTTTACAACGCCGGAAGATTATTTTCAACATCTGAAAATGCTCAACAATTTCAGTATGATCCCAATAATACCTATACCTATTTTAATTTTAGTAATAATACAGATTGGATAAAAGCAATCACACAAACCGGTTATTTCAGGGATCATAATATTCAGATAAGGGTGGAGGTGAAAAGGCACGTTATTTAGCGTCATTAGGATATTTTAATCAGGAGGGGGTTACTATAGGAACCAATACTAAACGTATTTTTCTGAGAGTGAATTTAGACTATATAGAGTTTGTCTATAAATGATAAATTATTGACAGTCAGTATATTGTGGCATAATTATTGTGTATTTGAGAGGGTATGAAAATGAATTTGTTCGAGCCGCTGCGTTTAAAGTTTGAGAAGCCTGATTGGGCCAGAAACCCCGAGTTTGGGCTATTGGATACCGTGTTAGAGCGGCATCCGGAGTTGATCAAAATAGCAGAAGCAGATGTGCTTAGGGTTGTTTGCAAAGTGAATTTGGCCGTCAGGATATGCCCAGTGTAGAGCAGATTGTTCGCGCAGCGATCTATAAAGAGATGAAGGGTTGGATTACAGGGAGTTGGAATATGCTCAAAGCGACTCCGTATTTGTGAGCAGTTTGTAAAGCTTGATAACCGCCACCCGTTTAGCTTTCAGGTATTCCAGAAATATATTTCAAAGATAAGTGAAGACAACGCCACAGATATTGGTATCATTGAACAAGATAGCTATCAGGAAGGATTGGAAGATATTAAACAGCTACGCCAGATAGCACTGTTGTTGAAACAAACATACATTACCCCACTAATAACTCGTTGGTCCGGGACTGTATCAAAGAAAGCCACCGGCTGCTCTCACAGTTAGCAGAAGAAGGAAAGATTTGGATTACAGAGATTATACCAAAGATGCGAAAAGAACATTTTTCAAGATTAACATCACCAGGAATGGAGATAAGCGTATAGACCTGTTCAACAAGCAATTAATAACATTCACAAAATGTATTAATCAGGTGGCTAACGCGGTAAAAAAAAGCCATGTTATAGTATGAACGCCTTCTTCATAACAGGGGGAATTGGAAAATCTGTTGCCGTGATGGAAAAGTGTATGATATTACCTGGCGCAAACAGATAAATGGAGATACGGTGTCCAATGATGAAAAAATATTTTCTATCTATGAGCAGCATACTGACATTATAGTAAAGGTCAAAGGGAAGTTCAGTTTGGTCACAAGATAAACCTGACAAGCGGCAAAAGCAGTTTGATATTGAGTTGTGAGGTATTGAAGGGCAATCCATCCGATAGCACACTGTATCAAAGCACCATCAATAAAATAGAGAGTGATTATCAAATCGTACCTCGTGATAGCGTAACCGATGGTGGGTATGCTTCCAAAGACAATGCGGAATATATGCAAGGAAAAGGAATCGTAAATATTGTTTTCAATAAGATCGTAGGCAGCCTGAAAATGTAGTGAGTTCCAAAACATGGCACTCGTTTGAAGAAATGGCGCAGTGGAATAGAAGCGGTGATTTCAAATTTGAAAAGAGGCTGCCGGTTCAGGTGCAACTGGAAGGAGAAGCACATTTTAAGCAAAAGGTATTATGGAGCGTGATCGCCTACAATATCCGGGTGATGACAGCCGCAGTGGTGGCTCAGCTATAAAAGGTATATCGGATTATAAGCTAAAAATGCGAAGATGCAAGGCGGAGCGATGCAGCTGAAAGTGCCGAAAATGCTGCCTTTGAGCCATTTCTACCTGAAAAAATACTCAACGATGAAAGGGAGATCGTTATCGACTAAATGAAGACCGGAAAATAGAACGAATATTAATATATACTAATGCGTTTTAGAGATCGTCTACTTTATGGACAGACACTATATAGTATCACAGAAAATTACTTTCAGTCTGATGTGTCCTACACCCATGCAGATAACGATATGCTTTATCATAATAATGTGCGTGATGTGGCATACCGTAAAATGCCTAATCAGGCAATTTGGGAGTATGATGAATATGGTAAGCTCACAGGGAATTTGTTTAGCCCTGTTACAACTGCACAAGGTACTTATAGTGGCACTTACAATCCCTTGTCAATGCTTACTTACTCTACTAATAATCAATTAGGTGATGTGGTAGGATCCAGATTTAGCCTCACTTATAAGCTAATTCCCCGTATTTTACAACTTAATAGTAACGTAGTTTTTAATGTAAATAGCAATAAAACAAAGAACTTTTTGCCTCAGTTAGCAACCGGAAGGCCTTTTACTGAATCTTCTGTAAATAAAACTTCTGATGCAGATTATGACAGGTTCTCAATGAGCACTAAAACCAACTTATTCTTTACTCCTGTTCTTGGAATAAATCATCTGTTCACCGGTAATATATCTCTTCAAACTGATGAAAGCCGCTATACGATACAGGGGCTAAGCTCCACCAATACAGCTTCTTCATTTTTGCAGGATCCAAGTGTGCCTTCTCGTACACTAACCGGTAGTGCTCGTTCTACAACTACGCAGTCAAGGTCTGTAGGCGCTCTGGTTGCCGCCAATTATACGTATATGAACCGGTACATTTTTGCTGCGAGTATCAGAGGAGATGGTAGTTCCAAATTTGGTCCTGCAAATCGTTATGGTCTCTTCCCCGCAATTTCCGGTGCATGGCGACTGGGACAGGAAGATTTTATTCGCAGAATTGGATGGATTGATGATATTAAGCTCAGAGCCAGTTGGGGACGCAGTGGTAATGCTCCAAGAAATGATTACGGATATATCAATATTTATCAAACGTATGATTATGCTTATCTAGGTGAAAATGGAGTATATTCTTCAAATATTGAGCTTTCGGATTTAAAATGGGAAACAGTTACTCAGCAGAATCTGGGTCTTGATATTGACTTGTTTAAAAACCGATTGAATTTTGGAGCTGAAATATATAAAAGAAGAACTACAGACCTCATGATGAGTGGCATTCAGATTGCCAACTACAATGGCTTTAATTCCCTAACAATGAATGTGGGTACTATGGATAATGACGGTTGGGAAGCAAGTTTAAACTATACCGTCATAAGAAATAAGAAATGGACGGTAAACCTTAACTTCAATATTGCACACAATGAAAATGTGATCCGAGAAATTTCTTCTTTATATCCTCGCGAAAATGCGAAGAGTTCCTTAAAGAATAAGAGCTTTTTTACCTATCTACAGGAAGATAATCCTTTTGGATCATTCTATGGGTTTAGATATGCTGGCGTTTACAAAGACAAAGATGCTACTATTGCAAGAGATGCCAAGGGTAACCCGATCATAGGTCCTGATGGTGAGACCATTTTCATGTGTTTCAATTATCCTACTGTTGATTATATTTTTCAACCGGGTGATGCGATGTATCAGGATATAAATCATGACGGGGTTATTGATCACAAGGATATTGTCTATTTAGGAAACAGTAACCCCAAGCTCAACGGAGGATTTGGTCTTTCCGGGAGCTATTTGCAACGTCTGAAACTGAGCCTGTTCTTCAACTATCGCCAAGGACTGGATATCATTAATGGTACAAAAATGAATACAAGTGATATGCTGGGTTATAATAACCAAAGTACCGCAGTATTAAGGAGATGGAGAAACGAAGGTGATGTTACTGATATACCAAGAGCCATATTTGTTTCGATATAACTCACTGGTTCGAGTAGGTATGTGGAGGACGCTTCATTTATAAGACTCAGGTCACTAACACTGAAATATGATTTTGGAAAAAGAATGATAAATAGATTGGGCGTTAAAACTCTGGGTGCATATATCACCGCAGAAAACCTGTTGACATTTACAAAGTACACCGGGCAAGATCCGGATGTGGGAACCCGTATTACAAATGCATTTTCCACTCTGGTTGATAACTCAATGACGCCACCACTTAAAACTATAACATTGGGTATTTCAGTAATGTTTTAAAACCGAGCAACATGAAAAATTTATTTAGAATATTATTTATAATTTTAGTTTCGTTAGCTTCATCATCATGTAGTAAATGGTTGGATCTGCAGCCACAGGATGGTATAACCAAAGCCGAATTTTGGAAAACCAAGGAAGATGTAAAGGCTGCTTTATACGGCATCTATTCTTCTTTGAATGATGGCGGGGTGGAAGAGCGTATATTTTTGTGGGGTGAACTGAGGGGCGACATGGTGGTTCCTACCACTAATGCGTCGGATGATGACAGGCTAGTTAAAAATATGAATATACTGAGTACCAACGATCTTTCTAATTGGGCGCCTATGTATAAGGCTATTAATAATTGTAACCTGTTACTTGATTTTGCAGGCGAAGCAAAAGCTTCAGATCCTACTTTTACAGATGAGCTTTTTTACAATGCTTATATAGGTGAGGCTTTAACAGTAAGAAGCCTGCTGTATTTTTATCTGGTAAGAACTTTTAGAGATATTCCTTTAAAACTAAAAGGATCGTATAAAGATACTGATATACAATCCACTCCCAGTCCACACCTCAGCAGGTGATACAGCAAATCATCTCCGATCTTACTCAGGCTCAGGGTTTTGTTCCCGATTTTCACGAATCACCGTCTTTAGGAACAAGTGGATTGCCATCTCTGGAAAGCCCTGTTAATAAAGGCCGCATTACAAAGCCCGCTGTAACCGCCTTGCTGGCTGATGTATATTTGTGGAACGAAGAATATGCAAAAGCAGCAGCCGAAGCTGATAAAATTTTGAACACTGATCGTTATCGGTTGCTTGGACAAGCTGGTTTGTCTATATATGAAGGAAGTACGCGCGAAACCATTTTTGAACTGAGTCATAAAGAATCTATTCCCAGTCCTATGTATTCGTTGGTATTAGATGCTAAAAAACAATTTGCTGCAGATAATGTATTTATCAATTCTACAGTATTTATGCCCAATTTGAAAGGGGATGTGGATTTGAGAGACAGCCGTGGAGAAGGAACCCAATATATCGTAGGTGGTTCCATAACCAAATATGGTTTAGAAAATCCTACTTATTATAATTTTCAGGTGTACCGTATCTCTGATGTGATGCTGATAAAAGCAGAAGCTATAAACGAGCTGGGGCATGGCGCCGAAGCGCTGGAAATACTAAATACACTTAGAGAGCAGAGAGGAGCCTTGGTAGCTACAGAACGTGATGTAAATGAAACTGATCTGGAAGGTATCGCCGGCTATATTATTGAGGAACGTGCCCGTGAGCTGGCATTTGAAGGAAAGCGTTGGTTTGATTTGCTTCGGTTTGCAAAAAGAAATAACTATTCCAATATAAATGTATTAGTGGAGTTGGTATCAAAGAATGCCGATGATGCATTGAAACAATCAGCCATTAATAAAATTAACGATGTCAATAGTCATTATTTGCCCATATCGGAAACTGACCTTTTCAGGGATCCTGCATTAAAACAAAATCCATTTTATTTAAAAATAGTTGGTTATGAAAAGACTTGTTTATTTCAATCGGCTTACTTTTTTCACTATTCTGGTATATCTATTCATGATAAGTTGTAATAAAACAATTTACCGCGAAGCCACTACTGATGAGGTAAATATTGCCGGTTTTTTTGATAATAATTCAGAGACATTCTCTTTGTTTACTGATATGTTAACAAAAGCAAAAGCTTACGGGTTCCTAAGTGCTTATGGTACCTATACTGTTTTTGCGCCAACTAATGATGCAGTCAATAGTTGGATAAAAGACAAGGGAAAAAACTCATTGAACGATTTTCAGGATAGCGAGTTAAATACCTTTGTACGGTATCATATTATTAGAGATACAGTAGCTTCTTTGCGTTTTACCGATGGTAAAATTAAAACACCTACACTTATTGGTGAGTTTCTATATACCGATGTCCTTAACGGGGTAGCGCGTGTTAATAAATCAGCATTGATTACTCAAATGAACATACAGTGTGGCAATGGAATTGTACATACTATTAATAAAGTGTTAGTGCCACCGGCAAAAAGCCTTGCAGAAACTATTGAAAGTAACCCGCGTTATTCCATTTTTACTCAGGCGCTGAAAGCAACCGGTTTTTACGATACGCTGTATTTTGAAAGAGGACAAACCGTAACAGCCGAAAAGCGTTTCCAAACCGCTATTGTAGAGTCTGATTCAGTGTTTAACGCTGAAGGAATTGCAGATTTTAATGCTTTGAAAGCTAAATATTCGCAAACGGGCGATCCAAAAAATCCAAGTGATAGCCTTTGGCTGTATGTAGCTTATCACCTTAGTAATGGAGGTAATTATCTGGAAGATGTGGCAGGGCTGGGAACTTTGTACACTCTGGCTCCAAAAGAAATTGTAAACACCAAGTTAATGAGGACAAAAGTGCTTTTGAATGATGCGGTGTTCAACGGGATATATGAGCCGGGCGCTGAACTGAACCGGGCACAAAGTGATGTAACTGCCAGTAATGGGGTACTACATGAGAGTTTGCATACATTTTCTATTATGCTAAGAGTGCAGGTGCCGGTGTACTTTGATGTGGCTACTTCTCCCGAGTTGTTAACAGCGCTGGGATCTTCTTATCGCAATGCCGGTAAGCCTTTAGTAGAGAACGGTGCGCCGATTGCCAATTCTATTTCCTTTGAAAACTATACGGTTTTAACCATTGGATCTAACAAATATGATTATACTACTTCCACAGGGGTTACAAGAGCTTATGCCAATGGCGACTGGTTGAACCTTTCTGTGTGTACTAATAATGCTGCTCGTGTTAAATATTTTGATCTTAAAACTCCTTATCTGGTAAAAGGACGTTATAAAGTTTGGATTTGCTATGCTCAAAATAGTAGTGCGCCTGATTTTCAGGTAGTATTTAACCCCGGAAAAGAGGATGAGCAAATTTTGCCCAATATTGTATTTTTTAGTCAATACCTGACGGCTTCAGGTGTGGCTAATAATCTAGCTGGTTTAGGATCTGACAATGCCGACAACCTGATGCTGGCGCAGGGATATAAACGATATATGGCTACTGTCGGAGATTATAATCCAGGTGGAGTTGTGGGGGGCATTAAACCCAAATTTGGTAATGATGGCCATGCTAATGTGGGAAGGCTGGCAGGCACTATTGATGTGGAAACAACGGACAGGCATATCATTCGCTTAAAAACTGTATCGGGTACTAAATGTGCTTCCAATTCAGTTTGGTTAGATATGATACAATTTATTCCCGCTGATGATATAGAACAGATATATCCGCGCTTTCATCCGGTACCCGGCGCACTATTTTACAGGCCTCAATAAATTTAATACGTAACAATGAATATTTTATATAGAACTTACTTTGCGACTTTTTTACTTCTTTCTATTGGCTTTTGTTCCTGCACACAAAAATGGGACGATCATATAGCAATTGATGGATCGGAGTTGCAGCATGCTTTATATGATGTGTTAGGAGCTAATACTGATTATTCTGCCTTTCTGGATCTGTTGAATAAGTCAGGCTATAGTGAGGATTTGAAATCGTCTAAAAATTTTACACTAATCGTGCCTACAAATCAGGCCATAGAGCAGGTAAGATCCAATTACGATTTTAATGATACCTCTGTAATAAGAAGTTTTGTGGGTTACCATATCATTAATTCGGTGTACAATGTAAATGATGCAACAGATACCCTGCGGGTACGTAATCTGCGCAATAAATATGTAGAGTTTACGCATGGTTCTTTTGATGGAGTACCTGCTCAGAAAAAAATCTGGTAGCTGCTAATGGTATTTACCACGAAGTGGCAACGCCACTAAAGCCCCTTTTGAATGTGTACAATCTTGCTGAACAGAATTTTGGTGAGACTGCACAAATTTCAAGTGTAGCTTTGTTTGATACTTCCACGTATTACAACTGGATAAACGAGGTGAGAACTTATATGACCACCGAACGAAATAAAATCACCTATTTTGTTGTGGATGATGATTATTTTAATTCGGAATACAATACTTTAAGACCTTATTATCATACACACTACAATGAGATGGGGAATGTTCCACCTGACAGCACTACCTCCTTTTTTACTAAAAAAGCATTGCTGCGCGATTTTATTGTATTGGGCGAGGAGGATTTGGGTAATGCCGTAACCGACCTGATTTCGGTTTCAGGAACCAAGTTCACGGTAGATACTGCCGACATAATTTCCCGACACAAAGCCAGTAATGGTATAGTTTATCGGGTACGAAAATTATCTGTAGAAATCACAGACCGTATTAAGGAAATAAAAGTGTTGGGGGCATCACCTGTAGGCTACCGACAAAATGATAAAAGAGGTAATACATTTTTCAGGGATAAAAGAGATACACTTGGTAACCTTTACAGCGATTTGGAAGTATATGATCACAAGGTTACTTCATTTTATGTAAAGTACAGAGCATCGAATGCTAATTCAATACGCTACAAAGTATATGGCCGGGGTATTTTAGGTTTAGCCGGTGATCCGCAAACAGCAGCATTTACGCAGAATGTTTATTTTTTTAATCCTGCAGCTGTGTCCACTGTAGAAGTTAATTTGTATAATAAGCCTGTGGTAAATAGTACCGGAGCTAATGCCGCGTTTATGCCTTGGGCAGTAACTATGCTCAATCATGATGAAGTGTACTTAGGAGAAGTAGTACAGGATGAGTTCGGAGCGCTTCCGTTTTTGGTAATGTGCGCTGGTACTGGCCCTATAATTATAGAATATCTGCGTTTTGTTCCCGTAATACAATAACCAAACCAATGATGATAAAGAGAATTATTATAAGAACAGGGTTTATCTTTTTGTCGGCTACCATCTTGAGCAGTAATGTTCAGGCCCAGGCCGGAGCAGATGCCCGTGCTAGCAAAAAAACTGAGATTACTATTGAAGGTAAAGTGATTAATGGAGGTTCTAAGCAGCCTATGCGAGGTGCCCGTGTTAGTTATGGCATTGCAGTTGCCAGACTTACCGACTCTACCGGAAGTTTTAATCTTTCTGTGAATAATAGTGATGCCGTTATAGAAGTCTCAATGGATGGATTTACTTCGAAGATAGTGCCGGTAACTCAGGGAAAAAATATGGTTATTGCGCTTTATCCCGAAAACTACCATTCGTTATACGAAACAACGAACACCGTTTTTGGTAATAATGGCATTCTTAAAAATACCGGTTCTGTGGAACGGATAGATGTGGATCCTTGGGAACACAATTCTGAAACACCCGACAGCTACCTGCAGGGAAGATTGTCTGGGATATCAGTAACCCGAAAATCGGGTACTCCCTCTATTGGAGCAAATGTGTTGATTCGTAACTTCAGTTCTTTGTTTGGAAACAATCAACCTCTGTATATAGTTGACGGTGTAGTGTATAATGCCGAAAGACTAAGTCCCTCCATTACAAGTGGGCATGAAAATAATCCGTTTCAACATATTGATGTGCGTGATATTCAGGATATAACAGTGGTGAAGGATGCAGTAGCAGCTTCAATATATGGAGCACGTGCATCTAACGGAGTAATCGTTATTAACACTAACCATACTAAAGATTTGGCTACACGTATTGACCTTCAGGTGAGTTCCGGCTTTAATGTGGCTCCCAAATCAATACCGATGATGAATGCTTATGACTTTAGAAGCTACCTGAATGATGTATTGGCGACCTCACCTTACACTGGTGATGAAATTGCAGCTATGCCATTTAACAATGAAAATAAGTCATTTGATCAGTATGCTGCTTACCATAACAATACCAACTGGCAGAAAGAAGTATTGAAAAATACACAGGATCAAAACCTGTTTCTGCGGGTTACCGGTGGTGATAATATTGCCAAGTATGCACTGTCTATGGGGTACAATAATGAGAAAGGTGTAATTGATAATACCAAACAAACCAAATATAATGCACGCTTCAACGGCGATATGAATCTTACGAAAAAACTGACAGCTCAAACTAATATTTCTCTGGGGTATGGTACTCAAACATTGAAGGATCAAGGGCTTACAGCTTCAACCAATCCAATTTTTCTGGGACTTACAAAATCACCGCTATTACATCCAAGAGAAATGTCAGCCGATGGAAAAATTTCTCCAAATTATGCTGATGCTGATTATTTCGGTTTTTCTAATCCATTACAGCTAATTCATAACGGCCTGAATAATAAAAAAGCTTACCGCTTTTTAGGCTCAGTGGTTTTCAATTATCGTCTGAACGAATGGTTTAATATTACTAATCTGACTGCTGTTACTTATGATAAAGCTCAGGAAGATTTTTTTGTTCCTAAAAAGGGGGTAGCGAAGGATACTGTAAATAACACAGAAGTGTTTAGTAGGTTAGGAACACAGGTGGCGAGATATTATGCTATATCGAACGATTTAAGACTTACATTTAATCGTAACTTAGGTGATAATAATAATCTACAAGCTATTGGAGGAATCAGGTATCAAAAGAATGATGCTGAGCAAGACTATGCTTTAGGGTTTAATTCTGCTACCGACCAATTAGTGACGATAGGTAATTCAACTGCTTCATCAAGAGTTTTCGGAGGTCAAATAGGTAAATGGGCGAATCTGACAGGATATGCCTTGGCCAATCTTACTTTGAAAAATAAATATCTGGTAAGCGGATCACTGGCAATAGATGGATCATCGCGCTTTGGAGACAAAGCCGAACAAGGTCTAACAATTGCACAAAAGAAATATGGTGTTTTTCCCGCTTTGGGTTTGGGCTGGATTGTGAGCAACGAAGCATTTTTGAAAGGCAATGATTTTGTAAATCTGTTGAAATTGAGATTGAGCTATGGCCTTACAGGTAATGATGATATAGGTAATTACAACGCAAGACAAAATTATATATCTCAAAACTTTTTGGGAGTACAGGGGCTGGTGAGTGAGGGTGCTTCCAACCCTTATTTGCAATGGGAAAATGTAACTAAACTCAATGCAGGCCTCGACCTTTCCATTTTACAAGAACGCCTGAACTTAACGATAGATCTGTATCAGCACAACACTAAAGAAATGTTGGTTTATAACAAAGGTAACTCGGTATCGGGTATTGCCTACTACCTGTATAACAACGGGGCTATGAAAAATACAGGTATTGATCTAAGCCTTTATGGGCGTATTACCAACGGTCATGTGAAATGGGATGCCGGTATCACCCTCGGAAAATACAGAAATGAGATTACCGCTATTCCTGAAACTGTTTTTACTGAATTTGCCGGTGGTACTTATATTACCCAGGTGGGTTCTGCTGCTAATTCTTTTTATGGGTACAAATTTGAAGGCGTAAATAGCACACAGGCCGAAGCAGATGCTGCCGGGTTGGGCATAAGGGATATTGCCGGAAATAAAATTCCTTTCTCTGCCGGCGATGCAAAATTTTCCGATAAAAACGGAGATGGCATAATAGACGAAAATGACCGCTATATCTTAGGAAGGCCGATCCCTGATTTTTTTGGAGGGATGAACCATTCAGTAGCTTATAAAAACTGGAAATTAAGCGCTTTATTCACTTTCAGCAAAGGAAATGAAGTATATAATTATACTCGTGCCCAGTTAGAATCTGGCAGTACATTTTACAGTCAAACTGAACTGTTGTTGAACCGCTGGAGAGCCGAAGGTCAGATCACTAATGTGCCTCGTGCCAGTTATGGTGATCCTATGCTCAACTCCCGTTTTTCTGATCGCTGGATAGAGGATGGTTCCTGTTTCAGACTTAGACAGTTAGCATTAGAGTACGACTTTAATATTAATAAACAATTGGTTAAATATATACGCGTATATGGTACGGCCAATAATTTATTTACATTTTCCAAGTATTTGGGATATGATCCTGAATTTGCCTTATCATCAGATCCTTTTCATCAAGGTGTGGATGTAACCTTAGAACCTATCTTTAAATCTTATCAAATAGGCATTCGCCTTGGACTATAAAATGATGAACATGAAGCATTATAAATATTTCTCATTGTTGGGTATATCTTTACTGGTCTTTGCTTTTGTTTCCTGCAAAAAAGCGCTGGAAATACTGCCCGAGGATAAGTTAGACAGGTCGATGATGTACAATACGCTTGCAGATGCCGATGCGGCTGTATTAGGTATTTATGGTCAGATGGCCGGTCTGGGTGAAAAGTATATAGTACTAAATGAGTTAAGAGCTGATCTGGTGGATATTACCCGTAATGCCGACCCCTGGTTGCAGCAGATTAATAACCACGAAGTAACGGTTGATAATCCTTATGCCGATCCTACCGATTTTTATAAAGTAATCTTTAGTTGCAATGATGCATTGAAAAACTTTAAAATAATGGCAGATCTGGGCAAGTTGAGCCAGCAGGAATTTGATCAGCGCTACTCAGATATTGCGGTATTGCGTACCGGCTGTATCTTCAGTTAGGTATTCATTACGGTGCAGTGCCTTATATAACCGATGCAGTGGAAACGGTGAAAGATATAGCCGCATTAAATAATCTGTCTAAAATGCCCTTCGATCAGCTAATTGATCAGTTGATCAGCGATACTAAAGACCTTCCATATATGGAATATTTTGCCTATCCTGCCGGTACTTCTCTGGTTTTTACAGTAGATGGAAGCAATACTGAAAAAATATTTATCAATAAGCATCATGTACTTGGCGAATTGTATTTATGCAAGGGGGATTATTATCAGGCCGCTTATTGGTATAAGAAAACATTATCTGCTATGGATGTGGGTGCGCCCCGTATCGAATACGAGGTAAATGAAAACAGGATCAGTGGTGGATGGCAATTTGGAGTGAGATATTCAAGGGCGCAAGAAGGTTCTTCTTTGAACAATTCCTTGACAGATGATGCTAATTCATGGCGTAGTATGTTCGCTTTATCTAATACTGTTAGAGCTTGGTCATTTGAATGGAACTGGTCCATCCCTTATAACAATTCTTTTGCTCCCGGAAATCCCTTTATAGAGTTGACATCTAAAGCCGAGGGATATAAAATAAGACCTTCCCAAAAAATTATGGATTACTGGAATGCTCAGACTAACGTCAATGGAATTCCCTGGGATGGTCGCGGTAAGCTGTCCTACGAAATGAGTGGAAACGATCCGGTTATTACCAAGCTCACTGATAATGCAACAGGCGCTTTAAGTTTATTGAACAAAGGCGGACAATGGAATATTTTCAGGGCAGCGCAGGCACACTTGCGTTTTGCCGAAGCAGCCAACCGTGATGGTCACGGACGTGTAGCTTTTGCCCTACTGAACAGCGGTATTCAGAATACCTACTACTATGGTGCCTTTAATGGGGCGGGAAGCAAAATACCGGCGAACTTTTTTGAATTGGAGTCGGAAATTTCGCATCAGGGCTTTGGAGCAGAAAGGGTTGATTATGCCCCCAGTTCTCCCTATTATTTTGACGCCAGAGATGGTGTCGCTCGAGGTTTGTGGTACCGTAATACCGGTATCAGGGGCAGAGCTGGCATGCCTATCCTTCAATTTGATGGTATTACTTATGCTCCTGCACCTGCAGGTGCAGGTACTGTAATGACAGGATATGATGTAGATCCAATCGCACTGGAAGATAAGATCATTGAAGAAGCATCGGCCGAGCTGGCTTTTGAAGGTGAGCGTTGGAGCGATCTTACCCGTATTGCCCGCCGCCGGAACGACAATGCTTTTTTGGCAGATAAAGTATATGAAAAATTATTAAAAGCGGGTAATCCCAAAGCAGGAGAGGTAAGAGCTAAATTGATGAACAGGGAAAACTGGTACCTGCCATTTAAATTTTAAAATAATTGGGAATCCTTGTCATGTTTAAAAGGTTTTTTACAATTTTTCTTTGTTCTGTGTTGTCGGGCAATCTTGTATTTGCTCAGAATCTTTTTCCCGACGGTACCGCTGTTCCGGATTGGTTTAGCCAGATAAAAGAAACTACTATTAATAGTCTTGGTAAACAATATCGTATAACTTCTTTTGGAGTGAAAAAGGATAGCAATATACTTCAAACCAAAGCTATTCAGACGGTAATAGACAAGGCCGCAGCCGATGGTGGCGGTGTGATCATTGTACCTAAGGGTACTTTTTTAAGTGGATCCTTGTTCTTCAAGCCGAATACCCATTTACATTTGGAAAAAGGCGCTACTATTAAAGGCAGCTCCGATATTAGCGATTTTGTGTTGCAGGAAACACGTATAGAAGGCCAAACTGTAAAATATTTTACAGCGCTGGTAAATGCAGATAAAGTAGATGGGTTCACTATTTCGGGTAAAGGTACCCTCAATGGTAATGGACTTACCTATTGGCAGCATTTCTGGCTACGCAGAGCGTTCAATCCGCAGTGTACGAATATGGATGAAATGAGGCCGCGTTTGCTTTATATTTCTGATAGCAAGGATGTGCAAATCTCAGGTATTCGTTTAATCAATTCACCCTTCTGGACTTCACACTATTACCGTTGTGAAAATTTAAAATTACTCAATCTGTATATTTATGCACCTTATGCTCCGGTGAAAGCGCCCAGTTCTGACGCTATTGATTTGGACGTGTGTAAGAATGTATTGATCAAAAATTGCTATATGTCGGTAAATGATGATGCCGTAGCACTAAAGGGAGGAAAAGGCCCATTTGCTGATAAAGATTCCAATAATGGAAGTAATGAAAACATTATTATAGAAGATAACACATTTGGTTTTTGTCATAGCGCACTTACCTGTGGCAGTGAATCCATACATAACCGAAATATCATTTTACGCCGTATCAAGATTGAACATGCCACCAGATTGTTATGGTTGAAAATGCGCCCCGACACTCCTCAGAACTATGAGTATATTTCAGTAGAAGATATTAAAGGCAATGTCGCTAATATGTTGTTCATTAAACACTGGACTCAGTTCTTCGATTTAAAAGGAGAGAAAAATATTCGTTTGTCGTATGCTTCTAATGTTTCATTTAAAAATATTAGTCTGGATTGTGATGCTGCTTTCAATGTAAAAAAATCAGAACAGTATTTCTTATCAAATTTTTCTTTTAGCAACATCAATGTAAAAGCTACTAAAAGCGATCAAATTCCCCGTGATGCTTTTGAAAAACTCACTTTAGAAAAAGTCAATATTGAAAAGTGAGTAAGGATAAGTAGGGGTATTAGTAATCAAATAATTTACCTAAATAAGGTGGAAAAAACCACCAAAGAATGATTGTTCAAATAATTTGGTATAATAATTCTTTTTTAAAACAGAAATGAAAAAATTGGACATGTTTATCTCTATAAGATGGAAGCTTCCATTGTTAGGCATCTTTTATTGCTTATTTGCTCTATAAAGATGAATGCGTCAGAAAACAATTCATTTCCTTCAAGAAAGTATAATTTCAATAATCAATGGCTATTGAAAATTGGAGATATACCCGGAGCTCAGGAAACGTCTTTTAATGATGCTGATTGGAAAAAACTTACCCTGCCTGCTGCGTGGAATGAAGACGAAGCCTTTAAAAAGGATATTGTGGAGCTATCTACAGGTATTGTGTGGTACCGTAAACATTTCAAACTGCCTGAAGCAGCCAAAGGTCAGAAAGTGTTTGTAGAATTTGAAGGAATAAGACAAGCCGGAGAGTTTTATGTAAACGGGAAGTTTGTGGGTATTCATGAAAACGGCGTAACAGCCTTTGGTTTTGATATTTCTGATGTGGTAAACTTTGGCAACGAAGATAATATCATAGCAGCCCGAATTGATAATTCATGGGATTATCGGGAAAAGGCCACCAATACTAAGTTTCAATGGGAGGATAAAAACTTTAATGCCAACTATGGCGGTATTATTCGTAATGTGTTTTTACACATCACGCCCAAACTGTATCAAACATTGCCGTTGTATTCCAATTTGAAAACAACAGGTGTTTATGTATATGCACAGGGTATTGATATAAAAAGCTAAGAAGGCTACTGTAACTGCTTCTTCAGAAGTGAAGAATGAAACAGGCAAACCGCAATCAGTAGTATATCAGGTAGAGGTATTTGATAGGGAAGGAAATTGATAAAGACATTCTTAGGAAAAAACAAATTATTGAACCGGGCGCAACTAAACAACTGGAAGCAACCTCTTTAATTAGTGGTCTGAATTTCTGGAGCTGGGGATATGGTTATTTACATAATGTCAGAACCACATTATTAGTAAATATCAAGGTAGTTGATATAGTAAATACAAAAACCGGATTTAGAAAGACGGACTTTAAGGATGGTATGATTTATTTGAATGACAGGGTAATTATGGTACACGGATATGCACAGGAACTTCAAACGAATGGCCGGCTCTGCACTTCGATACCAGCATGGCTAAGTGATTATAGTAATGGTTTGATGGTAGAAAGTGGCGGCAATTTGGTAAGATGGATGCATATTACTCCCTCTAAGCAGGATATAGAGAGTTGCGATCGGGTAGGCTTGATGCAGACTATGCCGGCAGGCGATGCAGAGAAAGTTGTAGGTGGTATTAGATGGAACCAACGTGTAGCTGTGATGCATGATGCTATTATTTATAACCGCAATAATCCCAGTATCATTTTTTATGAATGTGGTAATGAAAGTATCAGTGAAGTGCACATGAAAGAAATGAAGGCTTTGAGAGATCAATTCGATCCTTATGGTGGTCGTGCCATTGGAAGCAGGGAAATGTTGGACAGCAAAGAAGCTGAGTACGGTGGCGAAATGTTGTACACCAACAAAAGTGCGCATATTCCGATGTGGGCAATGGAATATTCCAGAGATGAAGGATCACGTAAATATTGGGATGAATGGACCCCGCCCTATCATAAAGACGGTGATGGCCCGCTTCATAAAGGACAGAGTGCTGCATCTTACAACCGCAATATGGAAAGTCATGCACTGGAGAATGTGAAACGCTGGTATGAGTTTTGGAAAGAAAGACCAGGCATGGGGAAAAGAGTAAGTAGTGGTGGGGTAAATATTGTATGGTCTGAAACCAATACGCATCATCGGGGAGAAGAAAACTATCGTCGCAGTGGAGAAGTAGATGCTATGCGTATCAAGAAACAAAATTACTTTGCTCATGAAGTGATGTGGGATGGCTGGGTGAATCCGGAACGTTTTCGTATTCATATTATTGGCCATTGGAACTATGGTACCAAGGTGAAGAAAGATATTTTTGTCTTATCTTCTGCTGAAAAGGTAGCATTGTATATCAATGGAAAGACAGTAGGTTATGGTGAAAAATCCGATGGCTTTATCTTTAAATTTAAAAATGTTAAGTGGACACCAGGTAAGATAACGGCTATTGGTTATGATGCCAAAGGAAATGAAGTGTGTAAACATTTTTAGAAACAGTCGGCAAACCCATAGCTATAAAACTAACTGAAATAAAGAGATCGGTTCCCTTCTTGGCAAATGGAAACGATGTAGCATTGGTGGAAATAGAAGTAGTAGATGAAAAGGGAAGACGTTGTCCAACTGCTTTAAATATGATTGAATATAGTCTGAAAGGTCCGGCAGAATGGCGCGGTGGTATTGCGATGGGGCCGGGCAACTTTATACTGGAGAAAAGCTTTCCGGTGGAAGGTGGTGTTAATCGTTTTCTAATTCGTTCCACAAATACACAGGAAGTTATTACGGTGCATGCTACTGCCGACGGATTAAAGAGTGCATCCATTCAGTTGGTAACAAAGCCTTTTATAAGTGTAGCTGGATTGTCTGAAATGATGTCTGATGCGGGATTACCTTCTTTATTGACAAGGGGAGCTACACCTTCTACACCTTCGTATTATATAAGCCGGAAGGCAGTTGCAGTGAAAGATATTAAGGCAGGCGCTAACCAACAAAATGCAGCGAAAAGTGTAGATGACAATGAACTGAGTGATTGGGTAAATGATGGGAAATTAGGGACAGTCTGGATAGAATACGAATTAGAAAGAGAAGCAGTTGTTGAAAACGTAACAATCAAGCTTAATAATTTTCGTTCCAAAGTATATCCGCTGATTGTTTCTTGTGGATGGAAAAGAAGTGTTTAAAGGGAATACGCAACCTACATTAGGATACTATACCATTTCCTGCAAACCGGTCAAAGGGAAAATAATCAGGATACAGCTCACTTCTGCAAGTTCCATTGGTAAAGAAAATAATGAGGTAGAAGTAGGGGGCAAAAAATTGGATGATGGTATATCCCGTGATGATGCGAAGTCTAAAGGCGCTTTAAGTATTATTGAAGTGGAATTTTATGAAATGATCAGATAGTAATCAGAATGTAAAAAAAATTCCAAGTAAAAATTGAAAATAATGAAATTTATTAGAGTACTGTTGGTATTGCCGATTTTGTTTTTTTGTGTGAATATTTATTCTCAAAACTGTAAATTTGATTTTGGAAAGGGTAAGGGTGAAAAAGGGTTTGTAAAAGTCTTACCCGGTACAATTTATGATCAACATAAGGGTTATGGTATTGATCTTGGTACAACAGTTATAGCAAATGAAAAAACAGGTAAATCTGCATTGACAGATGGTTTTCTTACAAGTAATCAGCCATTTTATTTTTCTGTAAAACTTCCTGAAGGAAATTATGATGTGAAAGTTTGGGTGAGATGATAAGGGCGAATCGGATATTGCTATCAGGGCAGAAAATAGACGGATGTTTGTGAGTCGGTTACAGACAAAAAAGGGGAAACATCAATTGATTGAATTTACCGTTAATATTAGGGACAGTTTGATTAAAGGGAATAAAAGGAAAGTTAAACTCAAAACAAGAGAATATCAGTACTTACACTGGGATAACAAACTTACTTTAGAGTTCAATAGTTCTTTGCCTAAAGTAAATGCCATAGAAATTACTCCGAATTCAAAAGCAATATCAGTGTTTTTGGCAGGAAATTCTACTGTTGTAGATGGGGCAGCAGAACCTTTTTCTGCCTGGGGGCAAATGTTTCCTTATTTCTTTCAGCCGGGGAAAGTAGCCATTGTAAATCTTGCTGAATCGGGTGAAACATTAAGTGGTTTTATAGCTGCAGGACGTTTTGATAAACTACTAAGTATGATGAAACCGGGTGATTATGCTTTTGTAGAATTTGGCCATAACGATCAAAAGCAAAAAGGTGAGGGTGTGGGAGCCTTTACAACTTACAAAAAGAATTTGGAGTTTTTTATCAATCAGGTTAAAAAAAAAGGAGGTATCCCTGTTTTAGTAACCTCAGTACAGCGTAGAAGGTTTGATGATAATGGTAAAATAATTGAGACACTGGGAGATTATCCTGAAGCAGTTAGGCAAACCGCCAAAGAGCATAATGTAGCATTGATCGACCTAAATGCAATGAGTAAAACATTGTTTGAATCAATGGGGGTTGATGGGTCTTTATTAGCCTTTGCACATTTTCCGGAAGGTATATTTGCGGGAAGAAAAGATGCCATTGCTGACAATACACATTTCCGCCCTTATGGTGCTTATGAAGTATCTAAACTTATTGTAACGGGAGTGAGAAATGCTGGCCTTGATTTGGCTCACTATTTGAAGCCGGGGCTGCCTATTTTTGACCCATCTAAACCTGATACTTATACAAATTTTTACTGGCCCGAAAGCTCTGGAAAAGATGCTACAAAACCTGATGGTAATTAAAGAAAAAATATGATGAAGTTGGGAATTCTTATTGTCTGTCTATTGAGTTTCTCTACAAGAATTCTTTTTGCACAGGCTCATGTGATTATTACGGCTGGTCAATCAAACACAGATGGAAGAGTGAGTAATTCTTTATTACCTGCTGCTATTAAGAAGTTTGCTACTGATACTATTCATTATACAAAGGGTGCATATCCCTACTGCAAAATTTCACAAAACAGAACTGATGGAATTTTTGTACCTTATTTTCCTAAAGGCAGAATTAGTGATGGGGTTTGGACTTATGATGCCATAACTTATTATTTATTAGGGCAACGACTTAAAGAAGATTTTTATGAGGTGAAATATGCTGTTGTGGGTACTTCCATTCAATACCCTAATGAATCTGCAAAAGGAAGATATTGGTCTGCAAATGAGCAGTGGTTAGAAAAAAATACTTCCTATGAAAATGGTGGTAGTTCATTATTACTTTCCTTTACAAATGCAATAGATGCGGCAATAGACAATACACTGTCAAAACTAAAAAATGGTTATCAGATTGACGCATTCCTTTGGCATCAGGGTGAAAGTGATGATCGTTATGAAATGGAATATTATCATAATCTAAAATCTTTGATCATTTATGTAAGGAATCATTTGACTCGAAAAACGGGGAAGGATTATTCTGATTTGCCATTTATATTTGGAACAATTCCCACAGCAAATCGACATTATAAAAGTGTCATTAATACCGCAATGCAAAGAATATCCGATGAAGATCTGAATGCGTTTCTTATTGACATGTCTCAGGGTGAACTACAAATTGACAAAACCCATTTCAATGAAAAATCTGCAGAATACCTTGTGAATGAAATGTTTAAAATATTAGATAAAAAATTTAGTTTTCAGAGTACTGTTTTTCGAGTGGCTAAATACAAAGTTGACAAAAGATGTGCAATTAGTTATACTTTCGATGGGACTGTTGGAACATGCCACCCCTGTAGCCCCTGCATTTAATAAATTGGGTTTAAGAGCTACCTTCTTTATCAATGGCAAATCAATAATAGATAGTCTCACTGCTGGAAACAAGCCTCGGGTTAATTGGGGACAACTTCATCAAATGGCTCATCAGGGGCATGAAATTTCTAATCATGGTTGGGCTCACCTTAATATGGGAAGATTTTCTTTGGCAGAAATTACTCAGGATATTGAAAAAAATGATTCTGCTATATATTTTCATACAGGAGTTTGGCCGCTGACCTATGCATATCCGAATAATACAAAACAACCTGAGGGGATAGCTGTAGCATCTAAGGGACGTGTGGCCACCCGGTTATTTCAAAATTCGTTGGGAGGTAAGAGTTCAGAAAAGAATCTGGACAATAGGATCAATCAGCTGCTTACAGAGGGCAGTTGGGGTGTTATGATGACCCATATCACTTTTGGATATGACCATTTTAAGGATAGCTCCATTTTATGGAATCACCTTCGAAAGGTAAAAGCACTAGAAAAAAGTATTTGGGTTGGGCGTTTTTGTGATGTTGCAGCATATATAAAAGAACAAAAAATGATTACTTATACTATTGAAAAAACAAAAAGTGGCTTTGTGATTATACCAACATTAAAGCTTGACCAAAAAGTTTTCAATGAGATTTTAACCGGTGTGATTGAAAAGTCAGGTATGAAAAATGTAACAGTATATCAGGGTAAAACTAAGTTAAATACGAAGCTTGACTCAGATAAATTATTGTTTGATTTTAATCCTTACGGAGAGAAAATAAGTGTTTATATTAAATAATTTTGGGTAAAAGAACATCATGGCAAACAAATCAGTTTTATTATTATTTATATGGTTTCTTTTTTCATTTCAGGTAAATGGTCAGTCAGTAAATGATGTTACCAGAGAAATACATTTATTCAATTTTGACTGGAAATTTCATTATGGAGATGCTCCCAATGCCCATGAATTAATATACAATGATACTAATTGGGAGACATTAGATTTACCGCATGACTTTCAAATAAATTTACCCTGGGATTCTTCCGCTGGAGGTGCCAGAGGATTTAAAGAAATGGGTATCGGATGGTATAGAAAAATTTTTAAAGCTGATCCTTCTTGGAAAGGGAAAAAAATACTACTCGATTTTGAGGGAATTATGCTATTAGGTGATGTTTGGATAAATGGTAAAAAGGTTGGAAGTACTGACTACGGTTACCTTGGGTTTGAAACGGATATTTCTGGATTCCTAAAATATGATACAGAGAATGTGATTGCCGTCAAGGCTTCAACAGGATCAAAGGGTGGTTCGCGCTGGTACACTGGTGGTGGTCTTTACCGAGATGTTCATCTTATAGTAAAACATAATGTTTCAATTGCAAGACACGGAATTTTTGTTACGACACCCAGAATTAGTAATAACGATGCCGATATCAAAGTTCAGGTAGAACTCGAAGGTGTAAAAAATAAGATGTACAATCTGGAAATTGAAGTCAATTTGATATCTCCTGATGGTATTCAGGTGGCATCGGCAAGAATGCCTGCGCCAAAAGGAAACAAACAACAGACTGTAGAAGTACTGATGCCATTAATAAAAATCAATCATCCTAAACTATGGTCATGCGAAATGCCAAATATTTATATGGCAGAGGTTTCCCTAATACTGGATGGTAAAAAAGTAGATATGCTAAAGCAGCAATTTGGTATCAGAACTTTATTGTTTGATAAGGAATTTGGATTCAAGCTAAATGGGGAAAAAGTATTTTTAAAAGGAATTTCAAACCATCATGATCTCGGAGCCCTTGGTGCTGCAGCTTTTGAAACTGCCATAGCAAGACAAATGGATCAATTAAAGGCTTTTGGATTTAACCACATACGAACTTCTCACAATCCCTATTCTCCGTCTTTTTTAAAGTTGGCCGATGAAAAAGGAATACTGATAGTAGATGAGTTGTACGATAAATGGAGTAATAAATCTTACTGGGGTGGAAGAAAGCCTGAGTGACTTATGGTTTGAACATATAAAAGAATGGGTTAAAAGGGATAGAAATCATCCCTCTGTTATTTTATGGTCATTTGGAAATGAATTGCAAATGCGCGAAGATATTGCAGGTTATGATACTGGAGATTGGGGAGTTACTACTTATCAGATGATGAAAGTAGTTGCACATCGGTATGATTCAACTCGAAAGACTACTGTAGCCATGTTTCCGGCACGTGCTGGAGGTGTGGGAAAGTCTGATCCTGGCTTTAATACTAATATTGTTCCTCCCGAATTGGCAACTGTTACAGATATTGCTAGTTTCAATTATCGTTGGATGAATTATGCTGATTATCTGAAACATGCGCCAAATATGAATATCTATCAAAGCGAAGCAACTACCAACGAGTTAGCTGCTCCATATTTTGGAATGGATAGGCAGCGTATGATCGGACTTGCTTATTGGGGTGCAATAGCTTACTGGGGTGAATCGAATGGCTGGCCCAAAAAGGGTTGGAATTATTCCTTTTTCGATCATACTTTGGCGCCTAACCCCCAGGCTTATTTGATTAAAAGTATCTTTGTACAGAAACCGATGGTGCATATTGGAGTTGTTGGAGATCTATCCGATACTCTGTCATGCAATGATATTGTAGTAGGCAAAAAAAATATTACATCACATTGGAACAGTATGAAATGACAGAAATACGATGTATTTACTTATACCAATGCAGAGGAGGTTGAGTTGTTTTTGAATGGGAAATCGCTGGGAATAAAAAGGAATAATATTGAAGTGGATAAAAATAATGTGATTCAATGGGATCAGATAAGTTACTATCCCGGTAAATTATTAGCAATCGCACGAAACAATGGACTGGAAGTAGCCAGACATGAGTTGGAGACAACAGGTAAGGCAATTTCGTTAGAGGTGGACTCAGAAAATCAAAATTGGATTGCCGATGGGATGAGTTTACAATATCTAAAAGTTTATGCAATTGATAATAAAGGTATGCGGGTACAAACTCTCAATGGAAGAGAAGTGACCTTTGAAGTGAAAGGTGCTGCCAGTCTTTTTGCGGTAGATAATGGGGATCATTTTAGCAATGAATTATTTGGGGGCAATAAACGAAAACTCTACAATGGATTTGCTCTGGCAATCTTAAGATCTAAAAGAGAGAGTGGTATTGTCAATGTGAAGATTGAGGCAGAAGGATTTAAGCCAATTGTTTTAAAACTTGTAACAAAGTAGTACTTAACAACTTTCGTTCATTTGATTTAGAAAAATGCATGTAAACTTTAATTAAAATAATGAGAAAATTTTTTTTATATGCTTTGATCCTCACAATAAGTTTTCAGAAAAATGCTTTTGCCGATATTGTTTTTCGAAATGGTGAAGATTTAAGTGTTTCCATTGATAAAGATGAGGCCTTAGTAGTACATATTGCGTTGGAAATGTTCGGTAAGGATTATCATCGCGTTTTTGCCGGAGCTGTAAAAAAGGAAGGTAATACAAAGATTTTTATTAGTACAATCGGAATGAATCCTGAGATTGAAAAAGTTTTAAAATCATCTGCATTAAATGAATTGAAACAACAAACAGAAGGATTCATTATTTCCGTTCAAAATGATAACTTATACATTTTTGGAAATGATAAGAGAGGTACAGCTTATGGTATTCTTGAGTTGTCCAGAATTTTTGGCGTTTCGCCCTGGGAATGGTGGGCAGATGTACCTGTTGAAAAAAAAGATATTTTTATTTTTAAAAATGGATTTTTTGATTTTCAGTATCCTTCAGTACGATTTCGTGGCATTTTTATTAATGATGAAGACTGGGGTCTAACACCATGGAGCAGTAAGACCTTTGAGCCCGGCATTGCTCCAATAGGAAAAACAAAAGGAACTATCGGCCCCCAAACCTATTCTAAAGTATTTGAGTTGCTGTTAAGGCTGCGCGCCAATACTATTTGGCCGGCAATGCACGAAGTAACCACTCCTTTTTATTTTGTGAAAGGCAATAAGGACGCTGCTGACAAATATGGGATCATCGTGGGTACTTCTCATTGTGAGCCCCTCATGCGCAATAGTGCTACCGAATGGGATATATCTGGCAAAGGAGAATACAACTATACAACCAATAAAGAGGAGCTATGGCGTTACTGGACGGAAAGGCTAAAGGAATTAAAAGAATCTGATAATATCTATACCATTGGTCTCCGTGGCAAACATGATGGTATGATGCAGGGTGTAAAAACATTGGAGCTGCATAAAGAGGTTTTAGCAGATGTAATACACGATGAACGGGAATTGCTCAAAAAATATACTAATAATAACGTGAAGGAAATTCCACAGGTTTTTATTCCCTACAAGGAAGTGTTGGATGTGTACAACGATGGGTTAGAAGTGCCTGAGGATATTTCACTTATTTGGTGTGATGATAATTATGGCTATATCAGACATTTTCCTAATGAAACTGAAAGAAGTAGGGTAGGAGGTAATGGCATTTATTATCATATTTCCTATTGGGGCAGGCCTCATGATTATCTTTGGTTAGCTACAAATCATCCGGCTCAAATTTATACCCAAATGAAAAGGGCTTATGACAAAGGAGCCAATAAAATATGGATTTTGAATGTGGGTGATATTAAGCCGGCTGAATATTTGACGGAACTATTTTTGGATATGGCCTGGGATATTCATTCCATAGAAGATAATGTAGATGGATTGAATAAACATTTGTTTGATTGGTTAGCCAAATCATTTGACAACACCAAAGCAAAAGAATTGCTTCCGGTAATGAATGAATATTATCGATTGGCTTATATTCGGAAGCCTGAATTTATGGGTGGAACCCGAACTGAAGAAAATGATCCTAAATATAATACGATTTCAGATTTGCCTTGTAGTAATGAAGAGATTCATCAACGAATTAAAGAGTATAATCAAATAGAAAAAAAGTGATGGGTATTTCTAAGTCAATTGCTGCGGAAAAGAAGGATGCATGGTTCCAGCTTGTTGAGTATCCGGTTCGATGTGCTGCAGAAATGAATAAGAAATTTTTGCATGGTCAGTTGGCCCGACAGGAGAGAGCAGATTGGAATTTGAGTGATATTGCTTTTGACAGCATCGTTCTGCTTACCGACAAGTACAATGCAATTGGCAACGGAAAATGGAAATATATCATGGACTATCAACCAAGAAAACTACCAGTTTTTCCCAAAGTCCAACGGATAACACTTAATACTCCTGAAACTGCCTTTAACCAACCATTTTATGTTTTCAATGGTACAGATTATGCATCATGGACAGGGAAGATGCCGGTAACTCATGGTCTTGGATATACAAGAAAAGCAATTTCGCTACTCAAAGAAAGTATCGTCCAATATCGTTTTAATAAATTAAATTCCGATTCGATTTCTTTACAAATTGCACTGGCTCCCAATCATCCTGTAGATGGACGCCATATCCGATTCGCCATTCAGTTAAATAATGAGCCGGAACAGGTGTTTGATTTTGCTACAACAGGCAGAAGTGAAGAATGGAAGGAGAATGTATTAAATAATCAGGCTAAACGGATCGCTAACTTTAAAACATTAAAATCACGAAAACAGATTTTAAAAATCAGGGCTTTGGATGAAGGTGTAATAGTGGATCAGATAAAGGTGTTTAAATTGTAAAAAAAATAATTTATTTGTTATGGGAAGAAAAAATTGGCATCAGAAAATACATAAAGTTAAAATTAGGAATATTCGTTTTTATTTATTGGCATTGTTTTCTGGAATGCTTATAAATAGCCTTTCAGCACAGGAGCTTATCAGATTGTGGCCGGAAGGCAAAATGCCTAATAGCAAAGGAATGCAATTGCCAGATAGTGTATCTAATCAATATTTATTTTACACAACTAATCCCAGAATTTATGCCTATCCTGCTTCGAAGGAAAGGAATACCGGCGCTGCAGTTTTGGTGGTACCGGGTGGTGGATATTTGCGTTTGCCAAGTGATTATTCCAAAAATGCGACCGCACAATTTTATCAATCACAAGGAATCAATGCTTTTGTATTATGTCACAGACTTCCTGCTTCACGCGATTTGATACAACCCGAAATAGCGCCCTTGCAGGATGCACAAAGAGCTATGAGAATCATTCGTGCAAATGCGGCTCGTTGGGGAATTGATCCGAATCGTGTCGGTGTGGCAGGTACATCAGCCGGTGGGCATGTGGCTTCCACTTTAGGCACACATTTGGAAGATGTAAGTAAATTGGATGATAGTCTGGATAGTTTTTCTTTTAGACCTGATTTTATGCTTTTAGTTTATCCTGTTATTTCTTTTAAAGATGGGGTGGCACATAAAGGCAGCAAAGATATTTTAATTGGACGAAACCCCCCCGAAGATATGGTTTACAATTATTCTAATGAAAACAGAGTAACAAAACAAACACCTCCTACAGTTTTAATTCATGGGAATGACGACAAAACCGTTCCATCCATGAGTAGCGTATTATTTTACCAGTCAATGCAAATAGCAGGACTGTCTTCATCTCTTCATATCTTTCCTTCTGGAGGACATGGCTACACTGTAAATATGAATAAAGGATCTGCATCCATGTGGCCAACGATTGTGATGGAGTGGCTTCGCGAAATGAAAATATTACCCTAATAGGCGCTTAAAATCAATTATTGAATAATACGATATGAAGAAAGGAATTATTTTATTATTTACCTTATGTAGTACATTGATGGCAATCTCACAATCTCTATGGCCAGCTGTTAGTTCTCAAACTAAACCTTGACGCGCTGGTGGTGGATGGGAAGTGCCGTGGACAAACAGAATATTTCCTCCTCGCTGATTCAATATAATCAGGCGGGCATTGGTGGCGTAGAAGTTGTTCCCATATATGGAGCTAAAGGATTTGAGAACAATTTTATAAATTATCTTTCCCCTCAATGGATGAACATGCTTGACCATACGGTACAGCAATCAAATAAATTGAACATGGGAGTTTATATTTCAGTAGGAACCGGCTGGCCAATAGGGGGACCGAACGTTTCCAAACAAGATGCAGCTTCAAAAGTTATTGTTCAAAGCTACAATCTGAAAGCTAATACCGACCTAATGGAAAAATTGGTAATAAATGACCCTAAACAAATTGGCTATGCCTCCTTAAATACACTTATGGGTTTTGGTGAAAATGGGTTTACGATTGATTTGACAGGAATGGTACTTAAAGATGGCACTCTGGAATACCGATCTCAAACTGATTTAAAACTATTTGCAGTATTTGATGCAAAAACTAAACAGGTAGTAAAGATCTGCACCAGGTGGCGAAGGGTTTACAATAGATCACTTTTCTAAATATGCTACTAACAATTATTTTGAAGTATTCGATACTGCTTTTGGTAATTTATCTCATGGAGTGAAAGGCTTTTTTAATGATAGTTATGAAGTATATAATGCTGACTGGACTCCCCACTTTTTTGATGAGTTTAAAAAAAGAAGAGGATATGATTTAAGAAATTATATTAATGTATTATTTTCTGACAATAAAACGGATCAAATTGCAAGACTAAAATCTGATTATAGGGAAACAATGTCTGATCTGATGTTTGAGAATTTTTCTGAGGTGTTTACCAATTGGACACATAAAAGAAATGCACTTTCCATTAATCAGGCACATGGCTCACAGGGGAATTTGCTTGATTTATACGGGGCTTTTGATATTCCTGAAACAGAAACATTTGGCAGCAGCTATTTTCCGATTAGAGGACTCAGACGGGATAGTGGAGATATCAGAAATGTTGATCCCAATCCTGTTATGTTGAAATTTGCATCTTCTGCAGCACATACATTGGGAAAAAATCTGACAAGTTGTGAAACTTTTACATGGCTTACGGAGCACTTTAAAACGGCATGGAGCCAATGTAAACCTGAGGTTGATCAGGTATTTCTATCAGGAGTTAATCATGTCTTTTTTCATGGTACTACTTTTAGCCCTAAAGATATTAAATGGCCGGGTTGGTTATTTTATGCCTCAGTAAATTTTGTGCCGACTAATAGTTTATGGCCTCATTTGAAAGGATTGAATGATTATATTACGAGATGTCAGTCGGTACTGCAAACTGGTGAATCCGATAATGAATTAGCAATTTATTGGCCTGTTTATGATATTTGGCACAATGCAAATGGTATGGACATGCCGTTGTCTGTACACTCTATTGACAAATGGCTTCACCCTACTCCGTTTTATCAGGAGTTACAATCGTTACAAAAGAAAGGATATTCTCTTGATTTTATTTCTGATCGGATGATTAGCTTGACTCAAATTGAACAGGATAAATTAAAAATAGGGAATAAGGGAGGTACTTATAAGATGCTGATAATACCTGCCTGTGAAAAAATGCCACTTAGTACTTTCAAAAATATTCTTCATTTAGCAAGTGAAGGCGCAACAATTATTCTGCAACAGTTTCCTGAAGATGTACCTGGTTTTAAAAATTTAGAAGAAAACAGACAAACACTTAAATCAATTATTAGCAATCTAAATATTTCAGATTTAAAAAATGGATTACAGGAAGCCAAAGTTGGTAAGGGAAGATTGATTTTAGGAGATATTAAATCATTACTTTCTCTTTTGAAAATATTTCCTGAAAGCCTTGTTAATACAGGATTGCAGTTTATTAGACGAAAAGCAAATGACGCTACCTATTATTTTGTTGTAAATAATACTTCAAATGATATTGATGAACTGATTACCTTAAATGCTTCTGGCACAACCATTTTATGGATGAATCCTTTAAATGGATTGCTTAGTAAATCAATCTTAAAGAATAAAACCAATGGTTTTGAAACAAGGTTCCAGCTAAAATCCGGAGAATCGATTATTATAAAAGTTTCAAATAATAATGAAGTTGCTCCCTTGCATCACTTTTTATCTCCAGCAGCCAATCACATTGATTTGAGCCATAATGTATGGTCAATACATTTCAAGGATGGTGGGCCGATAATTCCGGCAACAAAACAATTTAAAGGAATTAGGCCCTGGACTGATTTTACTGAGGATTCGGCTACTCAATCTTTTTCAGGAACAGGTGTTTATTCTACTTCATTTGTAGTAAAGAATAAGGCTTCCGAGTATTTATTGAAACTTGATAAAATATACGAATCTGCAAGGGTAATCATCAATGGGAAAGATGCAGGGATGGTTTGGAGCCTTCCTTTTGAAATACTTGTTGGAAAATATTTGAAGGAAGGGAAAAATTCTATCAGTATCGAAGTTTGTAATTTGATGGCTAACAGAATTCGCAATATGGATAAAAATAGTGAAGTATGGCGCAACTATCATGAAATAAATTTTGTAAATATCAATTACAAAAATTTTGATGCCAGTAGCTGGAAAGTTCAACCTTCAGGCCTTAATGGTGACATAAAATTAATCCCCATGAAAAAATGAAAAATTTTTTGTATAGTAAAAAAGGCAATATGATTCGAGTGTTTTTATCATTATGTATCGTGTTGGTTTGTGAAATATCTTTTTCCCAACGTCTGATGGGGTCATTGGGTAGAGGGGTGATAGCTACTCCCGATAATGATGGAAATATATTTGTAAGTTGGCGTTTACTGGCTTCAGATCCTGAGGATGTTGCTTTTAACCTTACAAAAATGAAGGAACTGTAATAAAAAAAATGAATAAGTACCCGATATCTAAAGTAACAAGTTTTATTGATGGTTCAAAATCAGTTGCCACAGGCACAAAGTATATTGTCAAGACTATTATTGATCAAAAGGAGACCCATGAAGCCTCATTTTTTGTTCTTCAGGATATTAAAAGTCCATATTTGTCCATACCATTACAGATACCGGATGGTTACACTGCCAATGATGGTTCTGTAGGAGATTTAGATGGTGATGGCGAGTATGAAATAGTGGTTCATATAGCAGGTAAAGGGCATGATAATAGTCAAGCCGGATTTACAGATTCCCCTTTGTTACAGGCTTACAAACTAGATGGTACGCTATTGTGGACTATTAAACTTGGAAAGAATATACGGGAGGGGGCACATTATACTCAATTTATTGTTTATGATTTGGAAGGTGATGGTCGGGCGGAAATAGCTGTAAAAACAGCTGATGGCACCATTGATGGCAAGGGTTTTGTGATTGGGGGCAGTACCAAAGATTGGCGAAACGAAAAAGGGTATATTCTGGCAGGGCCTGAGTATCTTTCTGTATTTAATGGTCTAACAGGTGAAGTAATAAGTACCGTAGATTTTATTCCTCCACGTGCTTCGTCAATTTCCCCTACTTCTACGGAATTGAAGAGTATATGGGGAGATGGTTATGGAAATAGATTCGACCGTTTTCTTGCAGGTGTTGCCTATTTGGACGGAATACATCCACGCTTGATTTTTTCTCGTGGGTATTATACAAGGACAGTAATAACAGCTTGGGATTTTAAAAATAATAAATTGGAAAAACGATGGATATTTGACACAAAAGATAAAGGCAATTACAATTATGGCGGACAGGGAAATCACAATTTGACAATTGCAGATGTAGATGGGGATGGTAAAGATGAAATTGTTTTTGGAGCCATGTGTGTGGATGATGATGGTACTGGTCTATTTTCAACCGTTTTAGGACATGGAGATGCTCTTCATGTGTCAGACTTAGACCCCTCGATATCGGGTTTAGAAGTTTTTGATATTCAGGAAAGGTTTGATGATGCAGGAGCCAGTTTCCGATCTACTGCCACCCGAAAGATTTATTGGAAAAAAGCATCTGTTAAGTCTGGTGAAGATGGTGAAGGGCCTGGCAGAGGTTTAGCCTTGGATATTGATCCCCGATATCCAGGTTTTGAATGTTGGGTGGTAGGAGCTGGAATAACAGGTTTATTTGACTGTAAGGGAAATAAAATTTCAGAAAGGGCACCTCCGTGTAACATGGGGATATATTGGGATGGTGATAATCTCCGCGAAATATTGGATGGCACTTTCATTGGTAAATGGGATTATGAAAATTCTAAAACAAATAAATTATTGAATACTGCTGACTATTTTTGCCTGAGCAATAATGGAACAAAAAGAAACCCTGTACTTTTAGCTCATATCTATGGAGACTGGCGAGAGGAAGCAATATACCGAACAAAGGATAATAAAGAGTTAAGAATATTTTCTACCACTATTCCAACCAACTTAAAATTTTATACCCTAATGAATGATCCACAGTACAGACTTAGTATAGTTTGGCAAAATGTAGGTTACAATCAACCCCCTCATACGGGATTCTTTTTTGGACATGGGATGAAAAATCCACCCAAGCCGAATGTTGAGTATATACCTTTAAGAGAAACAAATGTGCACTAATTGAGAATAATTATTGTAGATTGCAACTTAGAGTAAATTAGGAAATCATTATAAATGAGAGGTGATCGGACAAAGTTTTTTATTATCGTAAATTCATATTAAATGGAAAAATTTCAATTCAATCTAAATTTAGTGAAGAAGCTAACAATATTGACTTTTATTCTATTCTTTTCTTCTTTTATATTACCAAAATCTGAAAAGCCGGTCTTATATATAATTGGAGACTCCACCGTAAGGAACGGTAGTGGTAAAGGTGCAGATGCTTTATGGGGTTGGGGGAGTATGATAGGAGACTTCTTTGATGAAGCAAAAATCGAAATTGACAATATGGCTATTGGGGGACGAAGCAGTAGAACTTTTTTAAGTGAAGGACGTTGGGATGCAATAATGAAAACCTTAAAAAAGGAGATTATGTAATTATGCAGTTTGGACATAATGATGATGGTCCTTAGATGATACTGCAAGGGCAGGGTACAATTCGTGGGATTGGAAGGGAAAGTAAAGAAATATATAATCCTATCCGAAAAATAAATGAAACAGTTTATACTTATGGTTATTACATGAGAAAATATATTTCAGATACTAAAGCTGTGGGAGCCATACCAATAGTATGTTCTCCAATTCCGCGAAACAATTTTAAAGACGGAAAAGTAAAAAGAAATGATAAAGATTATGGGCTTTGGGCAAAGCAGGTAGCCGCTCAGTCAGGAGCATTTTTTATTGACCTTAATAGCCTTATTTCGGATGGATACGATAAAATGGGGGCAGAGGAAGTAGGAAAGTATTTTCCGAAAGATCATACACATACAAATGGTGAGGGAGCTAGTTATAATGCAGAAAAAGTGGTGGAGGGAATTAATAGTTTAAAAAAATGTAAACTTAAATCATTTCTTAAGACAGTATCCCATAAACTGTGTAAGTTAAAAATATAAGGGTTTAGCTTTTTGTTTAAAGTTGAACCCTTTTTTCAAACATTGTTAAGAACTGATTTAGGATGATGCCCCAATTATGTATAGGCATACTCCATTTTTTTGTTGCTTCTCTTAAAGCCAAATATACCGATTTTAAGACGGCTTCATCTGTAGGGAAGGACATTTTATTTTTGGTGTATTTTCTGATTTTTCCATTCAGGTTTTCTATTAGGTTAGTGGTGTAAATGATTTTTCTTATTTCTAAAGGGAACTCAAAAAAACGGTAAGCGCTTCCCAATTATCTTCCCAAGATTTTATGGCGTATGGATATTTGTGGTTCCACTTATTTTTAAAGTCTTCCAGTGCTGCTTTTGCTGCCTGTTTTGTTGGGGCGTCGTAGATGAGTTTCATGTCTTTTGAAAATGCTTTTTGTCTTTCCAAACCACATATTTTGCCGAGTTGCGTATTTGATGCACCACACAGATTTGAGTTTGTGATTGCGGGAAAACATTATTGATGGTTTGGGTAAAACCATTGAGGTTATCGGTAGCTGTAATGAGTATGTCTCCTACACCTCTGGCTTTTAAATCGGTTAAAACGCTAAGCCAAAATGCAGCACTTTCGTTTTTGCCAAGCCACATGCCCAGTACTTCTTTTTGCCGTCTGTATTGAGCCCTACGGCAAGATAGATGGTTTTGTTAATGACTTTACTGTTTTCTCTTACCTTAAAAACAATACCATCCATCCATACAATTAAATACAGCGGATCTAAGGGCCTGTTTTGCCAGGCAACAATATCGCCGGCTACTGTTTCTGTAATTCTGGAAATGGTTGAAGTAGATACATCAAAGTGATAAACCTCGCGTATTTGTTCTTCAATATCGCTTACACTCATGCCTTTGGCATACAGCGATACGATTACATTTTCTAACCCATCTACCATGCTTTGGCGTTTGGGTATTATCATCGGGTTAAAGGAGGCGTCCCTGTCCTGGGTACTTGTATTTCACTTTCTCCAAAACCGGTTTTAATGCGTTTTGTGCCATAGCCGTTTCTGGCATTTGAAGTACTGCTTTTTTCATGCTTGTCGTAACCTGGGTGAGCATCTAACTCGCCTTCAAGCATCTTTTCAATACCTCGTTTTTGGAGCTGAGTCAAAAAGTCAGTTAGCTCTTCTCCGGTTTTAAACTGCTTTAAAAAAGCGTCTGATAGCATTTGTTCTTTGTCCATAAAATTAAACTGTGTTTTTAAAATTAATAAATAAGTCCTACAAAGTTGGGTACCCCAACTTTGTAGGACTTTCCCCACAGTTTATGTTATACTACCTTTCTTAAATAGCTATTTTTTCAATTTCCTTCGCTTTGAATCTTTCAAAAACAGGTTTTGTATCTTTGCCTAAAACGTAATGGTTATTTACAGCATCATTAAATGCAAAAGAAACATTGAAGTCTGCTGTTTCAAAAATCAGATTCGTATATTACTGCAAAATGGTTCTGTCCTTGTAAGTAAATCTTATAACAATATTTTCCCCAAAAAAGCATTGCACCTTAATCTTTAATTAATCGCGCAAACGTATGGATAAATAATTAATAAGTATGCAGCTCTTTTTAGGTTAAAAGTATTTTCTGACAATTAAAATTAATAGATTTGAAGTTCATTCTTTTTCGAACCATTATTTTAGGTCTTTATGTAAAGAGCATCCTAATTCATTAGTATTTTGTCAGTAATAAATTTATACCTGTAATTCAGTTTGACGATTATTAACAATTAAAAATATAAAATGATTCAATCTAAAAAATTAGGCGTTTTTCTTTTATTAATTCTATTAAGCCTTTGTTCCTCAGCGCAAAAAATATCGCTAAAAAAGGAAGTACTTTCCCCAATGAAAAAGGCCAATGAATACTTTATGAATAAATGGCCCGATCCAGGAAAAGCGATTATTACTAATAAAGAACGTCCGAGTAATATTTGGACTCGTGGAGTTTATTATGAAGGGATGATGGCCTTGTATTATATCGATACTAAAAAGAAGTATTATGACTATGCAGTAGAATGGGGTGAAAAGCATCATTGGGGATTAAATGGTGGAATATCAACGAAAAATGCTGATAATCAGTGTTGTGGTCAAACCTATATAGATTTATACCTGATTGATAAAAAAGAAGAAAGGATTAAAGATATTACAGCCTGCATGGATAATGTAATAAACAGTGGCAAAGATGATGATTGGAGTTGGATTGATGCTATCCAAATGGGAATGCCTGTATTTACTAAATTGGGCATACTTTATAAAGATAAAAAGTATTTTGATAAAATGTATGCAATGTACAGTTTCTCCAAAAACAAGCATGGAGGAAGTGGTTTATATAACACAGAGGAACATCTTTGGTGGCGTGATAAGGATTTTGTACCTCCTTACAAAGAGCCCAATGGTAAAAACTGTTACTGGAGTAGGGGCAATGGTTGGGTCATTGCCGCATTGGTACGCGTACTTGACGAATTACCTAAAACGGACCCACACTATAATGAATATTTGGAGGACTTTAAAGATATGTGTGCAGCGCTTATTAAAAATCAGCAGCCAGATGGACTTTGGACAGTGAGTTTACACGACCCTAATCACTATGGTGGAAAAGAAATAACCGGTTCTTCTCTTTTTGTTTATGGATTTGCATGGGGTGTAAGAAATGGTATTTTGGATAGAAAAGTTTACATGCCTGTTTTGACTAAGGCTTGGAAAAATATTGTTAAAGACGGCGTACATAAAAATGGATTTTTGGGCTATGTGCAAGGAACAGGAAAAGAACCCAAGGATGGTCAGCCTGTAACTTATAATAGTATGCCTAATTTCGAGGATTATGGGCTGGGTTGCTTTTTATTGGCAGGAACTGAAATTTATAAATTATTAAAAAATCTTTAACTAGATGATAAATATTAGGTGTATATGTTTACTAATTTCTTAAAATTTTGTGTTTTTTGAAAAGATCCTTTTAGTATCAAAATATCTTTTAGGCCTATTGTTTAAATTACTGAAATATTTTTTCCACATTTACTGTATAAAAAGATACCTTTTTATGTATAAATAAAAAGGGAAAAAGCATATACTTGCTCTAAATTCATAGGTTTAAAATAGGTTATCAGTGAGATTAAAGAGTTTAGAAATAAAAGGATTTAAGAGTTTTGCCGATAAAACAATCGTCAATTTTGATGATAATATTACCGGCATCGTGGGTCCGAATGGTTGTGGAAAATCTAATATTGTGGACAGTATCAGATGGGTGATTGGTGAGCAAAAAATCAGTAAATTGCGTAGCGAAAACCTTGATAGCCTGGTGTTTAACGGCTCCAAAACCCGATCGGCCAGTGGCCTGGCAGAGGTGAGCCTTACCTTCGAAAACACCAAAAATCTTTTGCCTATCGAATTTAATACCGTCCGAATTACCAGAAAATTTTACAAAAGCGGCGAGAGCGAATACCGCCTCAATGACGTGCAATGCAGGCTGAAGGATATTCAGAATCTGTTTCTGGACACCGGTATCAGCACCGATTCCTATGCCATTATCGAGCTGGGGATGGTAGATGACCTCATTAAAGATAAAGAAAACAGCCGCCGGAAAATGCTGGAACAGGCTGCCGGGATTTCTATTTATAAAACCAGAAAGAAGGAAGCAAAGCAAAAACTGGACGCTACCGAATTGGATCTCAATAGGATTGAAGACTTATTATTTGAAATCAATAACCAGTTGAAATCCCTCGAAAGTCAGGCAAAAAAGGCTGAAAAGTACCACGAGATAAAGAAAGATTACAGGGAAATAAGTATTGAACTATCCAAAGCGGCGCTGGAAGGTTTTAATCTCACCTTTAAAGACCTGACAGAGAAGCAGGAAATCGAAACCAATAATGCCCTGAAGCTGGAGGCCGAAATCGCTACGGAAGAAGCAGCCATTGAGCAGGAAAAATTAGTTTTTGTGGAGAAAGAGCTGGCATTGCAAAGTATGCAGTATGCCTTCAATGAGTTGGAGCAGAAAGTGAGAACCAAGGAGGGTGAAAAAATCTTGCCATTCAACGGGTTCAATATTTAAAAGAAAAAGAACTCGGACTGAAGGAGTTTCTGGATAAAAGCGGAAATCAGGTTAAGGGTATCAAAGAAAGCATTCAATTTACCCAAATACATATTGTTGATGAAGAAAACGCTTTTGAAGGCCTGAAAGAGCAACTCGAAAGCCTGAAACAGGAAGTAGATAATAAGCGCCTGGTTTTGGACGAAAGGCGCAGTATTCTTCAAAATATGCGGATGGAGCATCAGCAGGTACAGAGAGACCAGTTTGAAGCCGAGAAGAAAGTGGCAGTGGCCGATACCTCCATTCAGAATTTGCAGCGGGTAATACATCAGTTAGAAGAAGAATCGGCACAACGCGAAGAGTTACAGCAAAAGTTAGAAACTGAAAGAGTGGGAAAAGAACAATTGCTTTCAGAGCAAAAACAATCATTGGAGCAATTACAGGCGCATCATGACCATACAAAAGAACAGATTTTACATACCCAATCAATACTGGAAGAACTGCGGAATGAACTGGCCGAAGAAAACCGGAAATTAGATGCAAAAAAGAATGAACACGACCTGCTAAAAAGCATGATTGACTCGATGGAAGGATATCCTGACAGTGTAAAATATCTGCACAACAATCCAGACTGGAACCATCAGTCGCCTATTCTTTCGGATATTTTATATGTAAAAGAAGAATACAGAACAGCGCTGGAAAATATATTGGAGCCTTATCTCAATTATTATGTGGTAAGTGATTTACAGCAGGGGCTGCAGGCTGTTCATTTATTAGATGATAATAAAAAAGGAAAGGCGAATTTCTTTTTGCTTAATAAAATAAATTCTACATCAGCCACAGAAGCATCGTCATTGTCAGGAGCCATTTCTGCCTTTAGCGTTATAGAAGTGGAAGAAAATACAAAAACTGGCCGAACACCTGCTGAACAATGTCTTCATTGCCGAGGGCGAAGAAGCGCTCAATAATTCCAATGGCTATATTGTTATTGAAAAAAATGGAAAATATGTAAAAGGAAAATATACGCTGACTGGTGGAAGTGTCGGTTTAATAGAAGGTAAAAAAATAGGCCGCGTAAAGAATCTTGAAAAGCTGCAGGAAGAAATTGCCGTACAAGACCTGATAGTTATGGAGTTACGAACCAAAATTCAGGCAAGACATAATGAAGTGATTGCTTTTAATGAAGACCTTCGTGAAAATGCAATTAAGCAAACCGAAAACGAAATCAGGGAATTGTCCAATCAGGTGTTCTCTTTGCAAAACAAGTTAGAAAATATCTTAGGGCAACAAAGTGTTTCCAGAAACCGAATTGAAGAATTGGGGGTGCAACTGCTGAGTACACAAGGTTCGGTTGAAGATGTGAGAAAACAATTAGCCGAACTTAACGAAACTTTGCAACTCAATGCCAATATGCTTTCACAGGCAGACGAAGAATTTAAATCGGCTGAAACCGAGTACGGACAAGCCTCTGCACAGTTTAATGAATTTAATTTAAACGTTACCCGCCAGCAAAGCAAGGTAAATGCACTGAAACAGGAACTGGAGTTTAAAACCAACCAGTTAAAGGATTTGAATATTCAGGTGGAGCAAAGCACAGGCCAGTTGACTGATACCTACCAAAACATTTCAGAATCTGAACAAAACCAAAAGAATATCGAGGAAGAGTTGCTGCAACTGATGCGCTCCAGAGAGGAAGACAAGAGGACTTTGGACGAAGCTGATCAGGCATATTATAATTACCGAAACCGGCTGAATGAAAAAGAAAGCGCTTTGAGGCTGAAAAGTCGTGAGAAAGAACAAGTAGAGCATTTTCTGGCAGCATTAAAAGACAAATTGAACGACCTCAAGTTGCAGTTGGCCGGAACAAGAGAAAGATTAAGTGTAGCGTTTAAAATTCAATTGGAAGATATTCTTGATGAAGCACGAACATCCGAAACAGCAGTGGAAGAACTTCAGGAAAAGGCAGACCGTTTGAAAAAACGCTTAGAAAATCTGGGAGAAGTAAATCCCACAGCCATTGAGGCTTTTACAGAAATGAAGAAGCGTTATGAGTTTATTGTGGAGCAAAAGAATGATTTGGTAAACGCCAAAATCAGCCTTATGAAAACAATTGAAGAAGTAGAAGCTACCGCCAACCAAAAATTCTTAGATACTTTTAACCTGGTTCGTGAAAATTTCAAGAAAGTATTTAAATCGTTGTTTACCGAAGACGATCAGTGCGACCTTATTTTAGAAAATCCTGAAAATCTGGCAGAAACCGGTATTGATGTTTTGGCAAAACCAAAAGGTAAGCGACCTTCTTCGCTTACACAGTTGAGCGGGGGAGAGAGGACACTTACTGCAACCGCTTTATTGTTTGCCATCTATCTGATAAAGCCGGCACCATTCTGTATTTTGGATGAGGTGGATGCACCGCTTGATGATGCCAATGTAGGTAAGTTTACCAACATGATTCGTGAGTTTAGCAACAACTCGCAGTTCATCATTGTTACCCACAACAAAACCACCATGAGTACAGTGGATGTAATTTACGGCGTTACTATGCAGGAGCCTGGCGTAAGTAAGCTGGTGAGTGTTGACTTCAGAAGCCTGGCAGCAGTAAGCTAATGCTAAAGATTGTTATTTTTTCTTTTTGGGATTTGAGTACTCCTTAAGTTTATCATTGACATAAAGTGTGAGTGCAGTACGGTCATTATTTCGACAAAATTTATAACTGGGTCGATACATATACATAAAAAGTCTTAATGAATCGTCTTTTAGTCCGGTGATGCTGCTTACCCAAGAAGGGGAAAATACGTAGTCTATATAATAATTTTCTTCCTGCTTCTTCAGCCTTTTCTTTAGTTCTCGGGTTTCTTTACCACTTTTTGAAAAATAGGTTATGGGGCTTAATGCAACTCCCACTCCGGCAGCAGGCGCATTCCCGCCGGTTACTTTGGTTTGTTTGTTATACACATTTTCGTAGTATTTTCTTCTTTCCAGCGAATCCTGTCTGTAATCGCCTCTTACCGTTACCTTTTCCAAAATAACTCCTTCATTCGATAATAGAAATGCGTCGTATCCATCTATCAAAAGTTGTTTCTCTACGATAATTGTATCGGATAAAAAACCTACATAGGAAAAAACGACCATATCCTTTTCGTTGACCCTTATTTTATAAGAACCATTTGCAGCGGACAGATTTACTATTCCCTGAGAAACATTTGTAACTGTTACATAAGCGCCTAAAGAGTCAATGCCTTCTTTGTAAACAGTGCCTTTCAATACGGATTGAGAAAAAGATAAATGAAAAAGAAAAATTGATACCGTTATAAAAAATATTCTGGTAAGCATTTGATAAAAATAATTTGTATAAAGGTATAAATTCCAATTGTGGTTCTGATAGTTTTGTAAAAATTAAATAGAATAATTAATTTTAGTCGTATCGCTGCAACAGAGCGTATTTTCCACCTTTTTATCAAGAAAAAAGTGGAGCCAAAAAGGCCATACATTTGAATTGATACCCCTACTGCGCTCAAACAACGGCAGCTTTCCCATTGCTTTACAATGGTCGGTTTGAAAAATTATTTTCTTAACGCAATTTTTTCAAGGCCAACACAACGAGACTGGCAAATAGCAGGTAATGTTTATTATTCTGTAGTTAAATATTGGTGCAAAAAAAACCGTTTCGGGTAAGAAACGGCTTTACGTAAAAAAATATTTTACTATCGCTGATAAGTTCGATTATTCGAATTTGCGTTAGGGTTAAAGGTAATTCTATTGAGAATCACGTTTTTGCGATAAGGCAAAACATAGTTATTATTACCTTTTTGGTAAGTGATAGAAGTATTGAGATTTAAATAATTATAATCAGCCTGACTCTTAATCACTTCTTTACCTCTAAACTGCATATCTGAACGCAGAGAGAAGGAATTAAGCTGCTTTTCGTTCTTCAACTCATTATCCTGAAAGTAGGACTTGGGTTTTTCTTTTCCAAACAAGTCGCTGGAAACCCGGTCGGAGGCATAACTAACACCTCCTAACCCTAACAAAATCAGCATGTTAAATAAGAAGGTTTTAAACATTTTAATAAATTTTACAGTTACAATTTACACAAATATACAACATGAATTATACATTTTACAAAAAAATTAACGTTTTTTTAATTTTTTTCTTTTGATGAAAATGAGTAGGTTATCAACATCAGAGGATAAATTCATTTATCATGGAACAATTAAATACTGTATCTTGTTTTATGTTTGAAGTATTTATTGGGGCTATTTAAAACAATGAATTATGAAAGAATTTTCGCAAAGTGGAGAAAGAGATGAAGAAATGAATGAATTGCTGCTTCAATTTGAAAATCTTCAAAAAGGAAAAGGAATTTCATATCTGGAAGAGGAATCCTTTGAAAAAATTATCGAATATTTTGAGTTAAATGAGGAGTATAAGAAAGCGCTTCAGGCAGTAAATATGGCTATTGAACAGTTTCCCTTTTCAGGTATTTTGTTAGTGAGGAAGGCTGATTTGATACTGAACAACAAAGAATACCAAACTGCACTCGAACTGCTGGAGCAGGCCGAAATATTTGACAATAATAATATTGACCTATACATTCTGAAAACGGAAACCTTACTGGCGCTTGACAGGCAGGAAGAAGCAGTGAATCTTCTGGAGGAGGCATTGGTGCGTTTTTTGGGTGAGGAGCGCATTGATCTGCTTTTTGAACTGGCAGATGTTTATGATGATTTTGAGGATTTTGAAAAAGTGTTCGACTGCCTTAAACTGATTCTGGAGCAGGAACCAACCAATGAGGAGGCATTATACAAAATATGTTTTTGGACCGATTTTACCGGTAGAAATGCAGAAAGCATTGAACTGCATCAAAAAATAATAGAAAATCATCCCTATAATGAACTGGCCTGGTTCAATCTTGGTTCGGCTTATCAGGGGTTAAAGCTTTATGAAAAGGCTATTGACGCTTACAAGTATGCCACAGCCATCGACGAAAAGTTTGAATATGCTTATAGAAACATTGGCGATGCATATATCAGGCTTAGGAAATATAAGGATGCAATTGAGAATCTTGAAAGAGTAGTTGAATTTTCGAAGCCGGAGGAGGTTATTTTTGAAGCAATAGGCTTTTGTTATGAGCGATTAAAAAATTACGCTCAGGCGAGATTTTATTATCGTAAAGCATCTCATCTGAACCTTGAAAACAGTCATCTGGTTTACAAAGTTGCTTTTACTTATTATATGCAGGAAATGTGGGGACAAAGTATTAAAGTATTGGAAACAGCTATTCGCCTCAAACCTAATAAGGCTGAGTATGAATTACTTATGGGCGAATGTAAACAAGAATTAGGCATGGGGAAAGAAGCTATTCAGCACTTTTTGAATGTGGTCAGGCTAAAACCCGCATCCGTTACGGGATGGGAATCTCTGATTGTTTGCCTGTTTAGAGAGGAGTATTATGAACAGGCATTACTAAAATCAGAGGAGGCGCTTGCTAAAACAGAAAAACCTTTGTTCATTTATTACAAAACATCCATTCTTTTCGGTTTAAGGAAAAATAAAGAAGCGCTTATTTGTCTTGAAAATGCTTTGACAGAATCGCCCACATTGGTAAAAAAACTGATACAGCTTATCCCCTCATTATTGAGTAACCCTAAAGTGGCCGACCTCATTGCAAAATTTAAGAAGAAACCGCAAAAAAGGAGAAAATGATGCTTTTAAGGATTTAATAAATCTAAATTTTTTTTTGCACATTCTCCAGTTTTTACCCTGCTCATTAGTAAAAATCAGTAATTTTGTGCCTTATTGATGACTTAACTAACAGAGAATGAATTTTAATTTAACTCAGTTGCCTGCACGCAATATACGTCCCCGAACTTCAGGAATTACAATGGTAATGGATAAAGGGTTGAGTTTAGAGGAAGCCAAAAACTTTATGAGTGTTTCGTTTCCGCATGTAGATGTGGTGAAACTTGGTTTTGGCACTGCCGTAGTAACCACTAATGTTGCCGAAAAGATAGAGCTGTATAAATCGTATGATATGGCAGTTTATTTTGGAGGCACACTCTTTGAGGCGTACCTGGTACGCAATCAGGTAGATGATTATATTGCGGTTTGCAAACATTTTGGCATAGATTATATAGAAGTGAGCGATGGCTCCATCACTATTCCTCATGCCGAAAAATGCGGCTATATTGAAAAAATGACCAAATATGGCACCGTTCTCAGTGAAGTGGGTAGTAAAGATGCCGCCAATATTATTCCTCCTTACAAGTGGATTGAACTGATGAAGGCTGAATTAGAAGCCGGATCTTCTTATGTTATTGCAGAAGCCCGTGAAGCCGGAAATGTAGGAATTTACAGAGGCACAGGAGAGGTGAGAGAAGGACTGGTGCAAGAGATTCTTACCCAAATACCTGAGGAAAAAATTCTTTGGGAGGCGCCACAAAAGGCACAACAATTATATTTCCTGCAGTTGCTTGGTTGCAATGCTAATTTGGGGAATATTCCTCCCAACGAAGTAATTGCTTTAGAATCAATGCGTATTGGGCTGCGCGGGGATACTTTTTCGTTATATTTAGACAAAAATACCAAAGTGTGATGCGGTTGTTTGGTTTGATTGGCTACCCGCTGACTCAGTCTTTTTCAAAAAAATATTTTACCGAAAAATTTTTGAAAGAAAGCATTAATGATGCTGCGTATGAATTGTTTGAAATTGAAAACATAGGTCTTCTTAATACAGTTTTAAATAACAATAATCTTAGTGGCTTCAATGTTACGATTCCTTATAAAAAAGAAGTGCTTCCTTTTTTATCATACATTGACAGTGAAGCAGCAGCAATTAGCGCTTGCAACTGCATAAAAATTACAGATGGGATACTAAAAGGCTTCAATACAGATGCGCCTGCCTTTGAAAGCTCATTAATATCACTATTGAAGCCACATCATAAAAAAGCATTGATTCTGGGTACTGGTGGTGCTTCCAATGCGGTATGTTTTGTATTAAAGAAGCTGGGTATTGAATATAAATTTGTTTCAAGAACCGAAAAACCTGACAGTTATACTTACGAACAATTAAACCGTAATATAATAGAAGATAATACCCTGATTATCAATACTACACCTTTGGGTAGCTTTCCAAAGGTTGAAAATGTACCGCAGCTTCCATTCGAATATCTTTCACCTCGTCATTATCTCTACGATTTGGTTTACAATCCGCCTGTTACGCTATTTCTTCAAAAAGGGCAGGAGAGGGGTGCAGCAATCAAAAATGGTTTTGAAATGCTGGTAGGCCAGGCCGACCTGAGTTGGCAAATCTGGAATACGGACTTCTATTGAAACCTAACTGAGCCACTTGCTCAAAAATGACAATAATCATACAATTCTCCTTGTGGATTATTTTTTTTATATGTATTTTTAAAGTTTTTTGATATTTATCTATTTACTTAGGTAAATATTTAGAAATCAACTATTTAATATTTATTTTTAAAAAAACAGAACCATGCCCAACATTAAATTTTACAATGGCCAAAACATTCCGCTGGAATTGCACAAAACTCGTATTGTACAAAAACTCAATCTGGTACCCATCGAACGCCGCTTAGAAGCTTTGAACGAAGGAGGTTATAACACTTTTCGATTGAATACTTTGGATGTATTTCTGGATATGCTTACCGATAGTGGTACCAATGCTATGAGTGACAACCAGTTGGCTGCTATGATGCAGGCTGATGACGCTTATGCCGGTTCACAGAGTTTCTTTAAACTGCAAAAAGCAGTTGAAGAAGTATTAGGCAAAAAATATTTTTTGCCGGTACACCAGGGACGTGCTGCCGAAAATATCATTTCCAATGTGTATGTAAAACAGGGAAGCTGTGTGCCAATGAACTATCACTTTACTACCGCCATGGCGCATATTACACAATATGGAGGAAAAATTGCCGAACTGCTTTATGATGAGGCTTATGTGATAAACTCAACACACTCGTTTAAGGGAAATATGAATCTTGAAAAACTTGAAGAAGTAATCAAAATTCACGAACCCAAAAACATTCCGTTCATTCGTATGGAAGCCTCTACCAACCTGATTGGCGGACAACCTTTTTCTGTTCAGAACCTGCGCGATGTGAGAGCGATTGCAGATAAATACAAAATTAAATTAGTATTGGATGCGAGCCTGATTGGAGAGAATGCGTATTTGGTGCTCAAGCGTGAGCCTGAGTTTCAAAATTCATCAATGGCGGAGGTTATCAAAATAATGACCGATCTGGCCGATTTAGTTTATTTTTCTGCCCGAAAGCTAAGTTCTTCAAGAGGTGGCGGTATTTGTACCAATGATATGAGCATTTATAAAGAATTAGAAAACCTGGTGCCGTTGTATGAAGGATTTCTGACTTATGGCGGTATTTCTGTTCGCGAAATTGAAGCAATGGCTGTAGGATTATACGGACTTTGGACGATACCATGATCAGCCAAAGCCCTGCCTTTATCGAGTATCTTGTAAATTCTCTACATGAAAACGGCGTACCGGTAATCAGGCCTGCCGGTGTACTGGGCGCTCATTTGGATGCCATGCAGATTTGCCCGCACATACCACAGAAAGAATATCCTGCCGGCGCTCTGGCAACAGCCCTGTTCCTTATTTCCGGTGTGAGAGGTATGGAAAGAGGAAGTATTTCTAACCAACGCGATGAGTATGGCAATGAAACTTATGCCGATATGGAATTGGTTCGTCTGGCTGTTCCCAGAAGGGTGTTTACACTTTCGCAGATTAAATATGTGGAAGACCGTATGACCTGGTTGTATCACAATCGTGAACTGATTGGCGGCTTGCGGTTTGTGTACGAACCACCGGTATTGCGTTTCTTTATGGGTGGTCTGGAGCCGGTGAATGACTGGCCTCAAAAACTGATGGCTAAGTTCAAAGAAGATTTTGGTGATAGCCTGTAAACCATTAACCATAAATCAAATCGCCCCGGAAATAAATCGGGGCGGTTTTGTTTTATTAATACTGTCTTGCGATTAATAATTACCGATATTCATTTTTTCTAAATATGATAAATCCTGTCAAACGAATCTTCGTGATTTACTACTTTTGGTAAAGGCTTTTGTGTAATTCCTGCAATTTTTCTACCGGCATCTTTATTACTTTTCTGTCGTAGGTCAAGATGCCGTTTGTTTCTATCTCCACATCAGTCGTTTGTGTATAAACTGCAGCTGACAAACCCATCGGTATGAGTTTGCTGAGGTCGGTAATTAACGGGTATATCGGTTCAGTAGTTCCTTTTCATTTTTAAAGCTTTGGTATCCCCAGTTGTCTTTGGCTTGCCAGGTATGTCCTTCCACCGGAAGGCCAAGACCACCATACTCACCCAACACCAATGCCTGACCTTTTCCTCCAAAAATTGCAGGATCCGGCATCATCGGGTCGGGATAGTTGTGAATATCCAAAATGTGCCCGGCATCATAAAAATAATTGCCGCCACTGGCACAGTTTACTAATCGGGATGGATCGTTTTGCATGGTCCAATCTGTAATTTCCTTAGTTTTAAACTGCCCCCATGCTTCATTAAAAGGTACCCACATCACAATTGAAGGAAAGTTATGCAGGGATTCCATAATTACCTTCCATTCTTTTCGGTAATAAGCTTCAGATTCGGTGCTTCGTTGCTTATCATGATTGAAACCCGAAATTTTTCCGGGATTCATATCCCATCGGTTTCCACCGAGGTCACTGCTGGGCATATCCTGCCACACCATGATTCCAACGCTATCGCAGTAGTAATACCAGCGTGCAGGCTCTACCTTTATATGCTTGCGAATCATATTGAAGCCTACTTCTTTGGTTTTTACCACATCAAACTTCAATGCCTCATCAGTGGGTGCTGTGTATAGTCCATCAGGCCACCATCCCTGATCTAATGGGCCATAGTGGAATAGAATATTGTTATTAAGCGCCAGCCTTTCCATTCCGTTTTTATCTTTTTTCAGTTCAATTTTACGCATCGCGAAATAGCTCTCGGCATAATCAATCTGCTTAGTATTTCTATAAAGGAAAATTTTAAGCCGATATAACTTAGGAGATGTTGGAGACCAGAGTTGTGCGTTCTTCACTTCCAGAGCAGCTTCAACTCCTGCGGGAACAGTGGCGTCATCGAGTTTTGTCGTTCCGTCCCATGCTTCAATTTTTACCAGATCGCCCGGTTGAGCGCCTGAAACATTTGCTGTTATTTTAAGTTCTCCGGCATCTACATTTGGGGTTTGTTTGGTGGACTGAATATATGCCACTGGAGCCTGCTCAATCCACACGGTTTGCCATATACCGGTAACAGGTGTGTACCATATTCCCTCAGGTTTGTTTACCTGTTTGCCTCTGGGTTGTGTGCCTTCATCTGTAGGATCCCACACTTTTACAACAATTTCCTGCCTTTTACCTTTTTGTAAGAGATTGGTAATGTTGAAGCTAAAAGGATCGTAGCCGCCTTCATGGCTGCCGGCCTTTGTACCATTAATATATACATCGCATCGCCAGTCCACCGCCCCAAAATGAAGCAACACCTGATTGGTTCCCGAAGGTTTTGATAAATTGATAGAATTTTTATACCACAAAACATTTTTCATACCCACTCTCTTGCCCACTCCCGAAAGCGCCGATTCAATAGGGTAGGGCACCAGTATTTGACCATCAAAAACAGAGGGTATATTTTCCAGCGATGCAGGTGTAATGGCGTATTGCCACAATCCATTGAGGTTTTGCCAATCTTTTCGCACTAATTGTGGCCGTGGATACTCAGGTAAAGGATTCTGAGGATTAATCTGAGCTGCCCAGGTGGTCATTATTTTCCCGGAAACCGGTTGCCAGTTTTGAGCACACAAATATGAATTGCAAATAATAAGAAAACAAGCAAAAAATAGTTTATTAAAATACATAATTATATGGTTTTTAAATTTAAATTTTTGAGGAAGTTGAAATTTTAATTTGGTTAAAGAAAAATTATTTATTATTGGTTATCCTAAAAATAAAGTAAGTAAACTTCAATTGAATCCTATGAAACACTGATTAAGGATTACGTAAGAGATTATTCATTGAAAACTGTAAGTCGAAAATTTTTCCTTTAAAAGATTGTAGTTTTCCTTTTTCCTCGCGGCCTTGTAATTGTCCGCATGTAACATAGCCGTTTTTAATTTTTGTAAGATCCTCATCTACTTTTGTTTCTAAAATATTCAAACCATTAAATTCAATATGAAGCAAGCCTGATGAAGAAAGTTTGAAAATTAGATGACCATCCATCTGAGTTAATTTTTGAGATTGAAAAACCTGACCATCAAAAGTAACAATTCCTAAATGGTTTTTATTGCCAAAGAGTTTAAAGTTATTAAAATAGTCGCAAATAATTCCTCCATTTTCTAATCCTGAAATAAATGCTGTAATAAATAGGGTGTCAGGATTCCATACTTGTTTGTTAAATGATAAATGTGATACAGAGGTATTTTGCCTGATCACATAATTCATATCGCCCCATTTTGGCAGAGGCCCTAAAAGAATCATGTCATCTGTTTCTCCCTGCCTTTTCAATTCTGAATTTAGGATTTTTCGCAATTTAAGAAGTTGCTGATAGTATATTGAATTGCCTGCCAAATTACTAAACTCATTTTTGTCATTTTGAATATCAAAAAGTTCTTCAGGAGGACGGTAACTATATCTGTTCGTTAGGAAGGCTGCATGATTATCATCTCCTGATTTGGCTATCCATGAATCAAAATAGAATTCATTCCGCTCCACTTTGTCAATATGGGTAATAAATCTAAGGCCTGAATGGTAATTTTTGATATAGTGCAGCCCCTCTTTTGTAACAATCGACCTGGCTGGAGTGTAATTGTACCAAAAATGAGGTTCTACGGAGGTTTCAGCAAAAATATAATCGTGGTGGTCTTTTGTTTTTTCTAAAAAAATATTTTTTAGAGAACTTCCATCTAAATTTTGCACTTTTTTCCCGCCTGCAATATCAATGAATGTAGGTAAAATATCTACTAATGATACTAATGCTTTTGACACCGTTCCACCTCTAATCTTTTCAGGCCATTTGACTATCAATGGAACTCTAATTCCTTTATCGTAAACCGTCCATTTTGCAGAAGGAAACTGAGCGCCCTGATCAGAAATAAAAACAGTCATTGTTTCCTGACCTTTTCCTTCTTTTTGTATTGCTTTCATTATTTCGCCAAAAAAATTGTCACCTTCTTTTATACTCTGATAGTAGGATGCCAGCGCTTGTCTTGTTTGGCGCGTATCGACAAGGTAATCAGGAATTGTTAGTTTGTCAGGATCAAAATCTTTATAAGGAAACCACGGAACATGCGGCACCCAAGGTGCAATAAACAGACATACCGGCTGTTTTGAATTCTCACGAAAATGCTGTTTTATGAAATTTACGGTTTCTCTTTTTCTATCCAATCTGTTTTCTATGGGCTCGTATTTGCCAAAGTCTTCTCCTATTCTTTCAAAGGGAAAGGTTTCTTCAGGCGCTACATGTATCTTACCCGAAATTACTACACGATAGCCTTGTTCTTTCATATAATGAGGTAAGCTGAGTGTTTTTGCTTTTACAGCAAAATGATTCATTTGGGTGCCATTTCTGAAAGGATACAAACCTGTGAACAAAGCCGCTCTTGAAGGAGAACACATCGGCGAAGCAGCATAAGCATTAGTAAAGCGCATTCCTTGTTTGGCCAAAAGGTCTATATTTGGGGTTGACACCTCATTATTTCCATAGCAACCAACGTCCTGCTGATTTAAATCATCGGCAATGTACATAATTATATTGGGCTTGCTTTGAGCGAAGGCGCTTGTTGTAAAACCTGCAACTCCAAAACAAATTATAAATAAAATCAAAAGCATATTTTTTCATAATTATTACAATTTTTTTTGAAAATGAAATAATTATATAAAAATCATTAAAAACATTTATGATATACATTTTAATTGAACCACAAAGGAGTGAAACTTAAAATTTCAACTGCACAAGGCTCCATTATTATATTTACTCCGTTTTTTGTTTTCTTGCCATCGCTATTTATTTTTGGGGCAATTGATTTCTCTTGTCCAACATTATTAAACTCATTAAAATTCTTGCCGGATAGTATCCAACGATTTTGAAATTTATAATCACCTGGTAATTTCACAGATACCGACTGCTTCTGATTGTAAGACCGGTTTATTAGTGCAACGTGTATTTTGCCATCTTTATTAAGGCTAGCAGCTGCATCAATAAAATTTAAATGCTCTTCGCCCCACAATACTTCTTTACAGTCTCCTTCTATAGACGGTTTAATTTGTAGTGCAGAGATGCCACTTCCATTCACTGTGGTATTGAGTTTCTGACCATTCATGGTTTCTCTATATTTTTTAAAAACATAAAATAGAGGTGTTATGATTGCGCCATTATCGCCAATTGTTCTTATAAGACCATGCCCATTAACTGGAAAAATATAATTGGCCATACCAACAATATCAGATTTCCTAATAAAGACATTCAGCATACTGGCAGCTATGGTAGCATCAATTAGTCTTCGCGGGTCATTTCGGGAAAATTTGTATTCCTTGCCATCATAAACTGAATGTCTGTTATTCCATTCATCTATACTTAACTTTACAGGACGCTTTGTTTTTCTGTTTTGGTTGTTAAAGTAGGTTAGATAATCGCCAAGTAATGAAAGATGCTTTTCCACCAAAACCGGTGCAAAAAGCGAGTTAAAGGGATTTTCAATTTCATGGTCTTTAAATTTACTGTTTATATAGTAATGTTGGGTAAGATAATCAATTTCGGTACCTGCTTTTTCTAATACTATTTTATTCCATTCAGCTGTATGTCCTACTCCCAATAGATGCAAACCAGGAAATTTTGAATTGATGGTCTTAGCCCATAGCCCCAGCCGTTCTGCATAACCAAATGCTGTTTCAGCCGTGTGTTTTCCCCAGGGGCCGTAATTTTCATTTCCAATCCCCCAGTAAAGGACCTGATATGGCTCATGATTTCCAAAGAAAGCCCGGATCTTTCCAAAGTTTGTACTGTCGGCATTGCCGTTCACATATTCTATCCAATCCAGAGCTTCTCCTAATGTACCACCAAACTCCGTATTATTAGCCATGTTAAAATTTATGTAGGGAGTTGTACCCACATCTCTGCACCATTGAAGAAATTCATCTGTACCAAACTGGTAGGTCTCATTTCCATTCCAGGCATGTGTTTTTACGGTTGGTCTGATTTCGGCAGGACCAATTCCATTTCTCCAGCGGTACTCATGAATTACGGTACCACCCGGCCATCTCATAATTGGAATCTGAATTTCCTTCATTAAGCCAGCCACGTGTTTTCTTACAGTTCCATTTTTATTTACAACTCCTCCATAAATAACGCTGTCATTTACATTTTCCAGCATTTGCCCATATATCATTAAATCAATTTGCGAAAAAATTTCAGGAATGGAAACATCCACAACCGTTTTGTTTTGTGCAAATGATGGGAAACTAAGAAATATCAATATAAGACCAATCAAATTCTCTGACTGAATATACCGCTTGAGGTTTTTAACAGTAAACCATGATAATTTCATATTAACTAATCTGTATTTAATTAATTGTTGCTAATATCCGGGGTTTTGTTTAAGATTTTTATTTGTTTGCATTTCAATATCAGGGATGGGCCAAAGATAGTTTGCTCCGGCTACAAATGTTCTTGTTTGAATAATACGCATTTGACTATTATTTGAAACTAATGAATAATCCGGAGTGCCATTTTCGTCAATTGAAGGTGCAGATGACAAGTACCCTCTGGGGATCCTTCCGTAGCATGGACCTTCCAGAAGCTTTTCGGCAATCTTCCACCTGATAATATCAAAATATCTTAGCCCTTCGCCTGCAAGTTCAATCTTTCTTTCTTTCCTAACTATTGACCTTAATTGCTGTTTTGTTTTTCCTGCAGAAATAATTGGTATCCCCGCACGAAGTCTTATTTTATTTATAGCATTGTAAATCTCATTATCCAACTGATCAGATTCAATTTTAGCCTCGGCATAATTCAGTAATATTTCAGCATATCTTATGACAATTGGATTTATATCTGAGCGCGACGCATGTTGTTCTGTAGGGTCTGCATACTTTCTCCAACAATATCCAGAAAAACTGGCAAAATTGTGGGTCGCATCTAAATTGGGAACCCTTATAGGAGGATTGACATTATAGTTCCAGCATTGGAGGCTGTCTTTATTTGTTTCAAATTGATAGCCATAGTAAATGGATCCGGGCAAGGCAATTGATTTTCCCAAACGAGGGTCTCTGTTTTCAAAAGGTTTTTGTGGATTATATAAAGGGGATTTGTCAATTGGTAATCCGTCAATGCATTCGTATGAATCTATTAATGCCTGTACAGGAATCCGATTACTGAAACCTCCAGCCATTCTGGAGCGAAAAGATAATGGAGTTTCATGAAAAATATCATTGTAATTAAATTGGATTGCCCAAATGACTTCCTTGGAAGTTTTGCCTGCTCTTTGAGTTATTGCCTCATAATTGTTATTTAGCAATACCTGCTTGCCCTCTGTACTTATCACTTTATTTGCCGCTTCTATCGCTTTGCTCCAGCGCTCATTATAGAGTGCCACCCTGGATGCTAAACCCCAGGCTGCCACTTTAGCCACCACCATAGTGTTTGGCTGGTTATTATCGGGGAGGTTCTCAGCTGCTTTGTCCAACTCCTCTAAAATAAAATCAACCACCTTTGACTTGGAATCTCTGCTTACATAAGCTTCAGATAAGGATAAGGTTTTGGTTACTAATGGTACATCGCCAAATAATTGTGTAAGTACTGAATAGGAATAAGCTCTTAAAAAACGAGCGGTGGCTTCTGTCTCAAGCACTGTTTTTTGAGATGCTCCTTCAATTCTCCCGAAGTTGTCCAATAAAAAATTGCATCTAGAAATAACCGTATAAAACGAATTCCAGAAATTATTTACATTACCGGCAGTAGGCATACCCCAAAGAGAATTGGGCGTATTGTCTCTGTTTGCCGCAATATCTGAATACATGTCCATCCAAATAATGTAAGGATTCTCCTGAAACCGAAAATTTAGAGGGGCAAAACAGCCAATTAACGCTGCCTTCATTTCCGATTCTGTTTTTGGAAAAGTAGCAGTTGACGGAGCATCTAATGGATATTTTTCTAAATCCTTTGAACAGGAATAGAAACAAGCTATAATTAATAAGCTAAAATATATTTTTTTCATTTTTTTAGAATTTAAGATTAATACCAAAGTTAAATGTCTTGACCTGAGGGTAATAGGCGCCATTACTAACAGCATCTATTTCTGGGTCCCATCCTTTCCAAAATTTATCGAATGAGAATAAATTTTCTCCCGAAACAAAAAATCTTAATTCAGAAACTCCTATAGATTTAAGTAATTTATGCGGAGTTGTATATCCTAGTTGAATATTCTTTATCCTCAAATATGCAGCGCTTTTCATCCAAAAGTCAGACAATTGAGTATTATTGGTTTCTCCAAATGCTAAACGTGGAAAAACACTATTTGGGTCAGGATTGTCTTTTGTCCACCTGTTTTTTTGATATTCATACGCTGTGCCGCTGAACAAAAATGGTTGAATAGCATTACCAACCAGATATCCATCTCTCTTACCAACACCTTGCAAGAAAGCAGAAAAATCAAACCCTCTATATTCAGTATTTAAACTCAGGCTATAGGTAAATCTGGGTATAGTACTACCTAATACTTCTCTGTCATCCCCGTTAATTATCCCATCTTCCTTTATATCTGCATACCTAATATCACCTGGAGCAATTTTCCCAAATTGTTTTGCATATTTATAGGTGCCATCCTGATTAAAATCATTTGTTGACAACAATCCTGAGGATTTAAAAAGGTATAAGGAATTTAGAGGATGCCCTTCTCGTGCGACCAAAGTTCCGGTTTGTTGAATACCTTTGATATCTAGTACTTTGTTTTTCACATCTGACAAGGTAAAGTTTATTCCATATTTGAATGGATGATCCACATCATTATACCCGATTTGTAAATCCCAGCCTTTGTTTTCAACTATTCCTGCGTTTTGAAATGGAGCGAAAACCCCCATTGTTTTTGGGATACTCAATTCTAACAGAATTCCATGTGTTTTTTTATAATAGTAGTCAAATACCAAATTAATGTGGCGGAAAAGCTTTGCATCAAATCCAATATCGCTCATTTCTGTAGTTTCCCAGCTAATGTCAGTATTAGCCATATTTAATATTGCTGCTCCATTTTGTATAAGGTCGTTTGAAATATATTTTGGACTTAAAGATACGGTTGGCGCAAAAGGGTAATTGCTTCCAATTTCCTGATTCCCCAAGCGACCCCAAGAAATCCTTAACTTTAGTTCATTAACGGCCTCTTTAATATCGGCCATAAATTTTTCCTGTGAAATTCTCCAACCAGCAGAAAACGACGGGAAGGTTCCCCATCTATTTTCCTTTGCAAATCTTGAGGAGCCATCGTGGCGAAGGTTAGCTTCAAATAGATATTTTTGGTCAAATGAATAATTGACACGACCAAAATAAGAAAGGAGTGTCCACTCGGAAGCATATCCATTATTTTTCATGTTTGAGCTGGAACCTCCAGATAAAATAGGATAATCCTCAAATAAAAAACCATCTCTAAATGCACTAAAACCACTGTTAGAACTGCTTAAATATTGATAACCGGCAAGTGCGCCTATTTGGTGTTTGGAATAATTTTTTAAAAAAGTCAGCGTTCCTTCTAATTGATTGCTTTTGTCTATTGCTGTACTTTGATCCATCGTATTGACGGCGGGTAATGTGAATCGAAGACCTCCGTTAACATCATAGGTTTTGATTACTTTTACAAATGAAGTAACATTTGGCTGCGAATAGGATGGTGCGTAACTGAGTTTACCTGTTAAGAAATCAAATGGTTTGTAACTCAAAGATAGGTTTGCAGTTATAGGGGTTCTGGTTTGTAGCCATGAACCTCCATTTTTATAATTGCAAGAGGGTTAACCCCATTTTGACCCTCAGCCCATAAGCCATTTGAATATTGTGCGGCCTGAATTGCAGGTAGCTTATTCATCATCCCAAAAATTAATCCAGCGCCCGAAGCAGTAATTGCACCACCTACTGCTCCAGGAAAATCTGAAACTGATTGTCGTTTATCATTTACCAGAAACATATCAAAATCACCAGAAAACTTTGGGGAAATTCGTATTGATGTATTTATTCGTGCATAAAGTCTTTTAAAATTAATCCCTTCCAATAATCCGTTTTGATTCAAATACCCAAAACTACCAAAGAATCTGACATTTTGATTACCCCCAGAGAGGTTGAGAACATGATTAGTTTGAAGTCCATTACCTTTTAATACCTCCTTTTGCCAGTCAACATCAGGAAAGTTATCAGGGTCCGAATTCTTCTTTGTCTTGTAGTCTTCAATATATGTTGTAGGAAAAAGAGGGCTTAATCCACTATTTGTATATGCTTCATTAAGCATTGTCATGTGATCTAAGCCGCCAATCATATCGGGTAAATTCGTTGCCTTTTGCTTGCCCACATACATGTTATACGAAACATTAAATTGACCTGTCCTGCCACGTTTGGTTGTAATCAGAATTACTCCATTTGCCGCTCTTGATCCATATATGGAGGCCGATGCAGCATCTTTTAATATTGAAATGCTTTCGATAGATGAAACTTCAACATTATTTATTGACATTGCAACACCATCAACCAAAACTAATGGTGCAGAATTATTTAAGGTACCTATCCCTCTGATTCTGATGCTTCCACCATCGAAACCTGGCTGACCAGTACTTTGTGTAACCGTTACACCTGATGCAACTCCTTGCAAGGACATGGATGTTTGGCCTACCTGACGCTTGCTAAGATCACTTCCTGAAATCGTAGCAACGGAACCTGTAAGATTTGTTTTTTTTACTGTACCATAGCCAACAACAACCACTTCGTCCAGGCTTGAGTTGACCGATTCTAATGTAATAATTAGTTCTTTTTGTTGACTGATCTCAACATTTTTAGATATATACCCTACACAGGAAATAGCCAAAACCGAATTGGCAGGAACAGTAAGGGTAAACTTCCCATCTGCTCCTCCGGTGGTTCCAAATTGAGGTTTGCCAACTACTCCAATTGAGGTTCCTTCAATGGGAATACCAGTTGAGTTTAAAATTAATCCCTTTATAGTGACTTGATCTTGACCATGGGATTGGTAAAAGCTGAATAACCCAACAAAAAGTAAGGCTAAACAGAAATGGCTTTTTAAAAAATTTTTTTTCTTTTTCATAATTCAGATTGCTTTAAAAGTGAGCGATTTCTAATTAGGTATCCAACTATTTACTAAAGTGAAACAACTTTTCCAAGTTTTCCGATTAGCAACTGAACACCTGCAAGCGTTATAAGATAAATGACTCCAACAAAAACAAAAACTGGAGTGTATGATATATTTTGTATAATCCAACCAATAGCAATTTGTGATAATATCGCAGTAATTCCACCCAGGGTACCTCCTAATCCAGTGAGTGTTCCCTGAATTTCTTTAGGAAAGACTTCTGCTGTAATTGTTATATTTCCCCATAGTCCATGACCAAACATTACGCCTGCAATAGCTATGATGACAATTGCCCAATTACTTGAATTATATAAAAGGATACAACAAATGGGAATAATAACAGAGGCAGTGAAAATAGTAGTCTTACGTGCTCTATCCAGACTCCAACCATTATTTATTAATTTTCTTGGGATAACACCGCCAACCACAGTTCCTATTGCGAGCGCTAAATAGGGTATCCAAGCAAAATAGCCAATATCGGTTAAGGACATGCCCTGTTTTTCCTGTAAATATTTTGGTATCCAAAAAATTAAAAAGTAAGTGCAGGGGTCTATTAATATACGGGCAATAAAACAGCCCCAAGCCTGTTTCATTTTAAATATTTTTCTTAAAGAAATAGTAGTAGGAGCAGGCTCTTTTGGCACGGGGTCACTTTCTATTAAGGCAAGTTCCTCTTTGCTGATACTTGGGTGATCTTTGGGAGAATAATAATATTTCCACCAAAAATAAACCCATATAAAACCAATAAGACCAGTAAAAACAAAAGCAGCCTGCCAACTCCATACAATGGTAACAAAACTCACTAATGGCGCTGCCACAGCTGCCCCAACCGAAGATCCTGCATTTAGAAGACCTATTGCCAAGGCACGCTCTTTCATCGGGAACCATTCGGTAGCGGCTTTAACTCCGGCAGGAAAATTGCCCGATTCTGTGGCTCCTAAAAAAAATCTGAATCCAGAAAACTGAATAACACTTTTAGCAAAACCGTGCAAAATATTGGCAAATGACCAACCTCCGGCAAATATTAGAAAACTTCTACGTACTCCCCACCTATCAACTAAATAGCCACTTACTGCATACATTATTGTATAGCTTAACAAAAAGGACGAAGTAATATAGGAGTAATCAAAAAAGAGCAGAGCTCCAATTTGCCACCTAATATTTCCTCCTCTTTTAACCATGATGCAGGTCTTTAAACGGATTATAATGGCCGGCAGAATCGCCTGAACCGATGTTTCTGTTTAATACTAAATTTTTATCAATTATTTTTTCGGTTTCTTCTGAATCAAGTAAATATTGTCCGTCTATTAACAATTGTTTGCGAACCTCATGTGCATTTACAGATCTGGATTTAAGGTTATTGAGTATCATTTGGGCTGCTGCAACACCTGCTCCTTGACCGATTCCCATGCAAGTAGCCATCACTCTTGAAGACCCAAATGCAGTATGTGTTGCAGAAATGCTACGGCCTGCAACAAGTACATTATCTAACCCCTCTGGTAATAAACATCTAAATGGAATCTCATATACAGCTTTTCCGGATCCTGAGAATATCTGCTCCTGACCTTCAGGTGGATGAATGTCAATTGCAAAAGTTCCACAGGCAATGCCATCATAGAAAGACTTGCCGCATAAAACATCCTGTTCTGTAAGTGTATAATCTCCAATAATATGCCTAGTTTCTCTAACTCCTACCTGTACTCCTGTATCAACAATATATGCATCCTCAAATCCGCCAACATATTTCTTTAAAAAGTTTGTAATATGCCAGGCCTGAGATCTTGTTTCAAATTCTGCATAAGTAAGATCAAAAGCATTTGTGCCATCAATCCCTTGTAATCTAGTTGCATTTACCGCTACCTGACCCTCTATCGGCAATTGGTAGAAAAGTATTCTTGGCGCTGCATCTTTAGGAAATTCACCTAACTCCATACCTCTTTTAACCAATGTTTTAAGACCCAGAAATGCTATAGCTTTACTTGAGTCGATTTCCTTGTCTGTGGGGGAGTCCTTTAATAAGTCTCTGTTTTGTTTCATCCAGATTCGTAATATTGTCATGTTAATCCCTCCGATTCTGAAAAATAAGGTTACAGGTTGCATTGCTCCATCCTCTTTTCTCCCCTTAATAAATTTTGAACCAGAAAGAGCTATAATATCTGCATCAGCCGAACAGTCTATTGCTACTTTTGGGCAAATTGCCTGCCTGCCAGATTTGTTCTCAATAATAACTGAAATTATTTTATGGTCTTCTTTTTGGACATCAACGGCCCATGTGTGTAATAAAAGTTCAACTTTGGCATCCATAACCATTTGAAATAAAAGATATTTCATTCCCTCTGGATCAAAAGGAGTCATTGAGGCATTGTCAAAAGTCAAATCATTCACATGTCCTTGAGAGGCCTTTAAGGATACCAACTTTTCTACTAGTTCTCCGGCAATTCCTCTTATTACTTGGTTCCCATTTATATCGTGAAAAGTGAACATTGGATTGACCATCGCAATGGTTAGATTACCACCAAGAAAACCATATCTTTCCACTAATAATACTTTGGCTCCACTTCTTGCTGCACTTATCGCAGCTCCTATGCCAGCAGGTCCGGCACCAACAACTAATACATCAGGAGTAGCGATGATTGGAAGTTTTTTCTCCTCTTCAATGACAAAATTCATATTGAATATTTTATCTAAGATACTACCGCATTCGTAGGAATACAATGATTTAACCGATAATTTTTGGGAACAATCCCGCAACCGTTCCCAAAAATTTAATAACTTAGCAAAACAAATAATATATTGAATGCTTAGCCATCATATTACAATTTTAGATATTGCAAAAAGACTTGGATTGTCAAAGTCAACTGTTTCCCGCGCACTTACTAATAATCCAAATATTAGTAAGGAAACTAAGTCTATGGTGCTAAAGACTGCAATTGAGATGGATTATCAGCCTAATTTATTAGCATTGGGATTGATAAGGAATAGAACTTTTACACTTGGAATAATTATACCTGACATTCAAAGACCTTTTTATGCTGCAATTGTAAGCGGTATTCAGCATACAGTTTGTCGAAAAGGATACAGGGTTGTAATTGCTCAATCAGATGAATGTCCGAAAGTAGAGGAGGAGAATATAAAGGTATTTATGTTGAATCGGGTAGATGGGTTTTTTATCTGTCATACGCGTGATACAAAAAAATTTGATCACGTTAAATCGCTCCATGAAAAAGGATACCCTATAGTAACATTTGCTCGTATTTGCCCTGATCTTCCAATACCTAAGGTTGTTGAAGACGATTTTAATGGACTTTATATATTAACACAACATTTGATTGAGAAGAATAAAAAAAGAATTGCGCTTTTGGCAGGCCCCAAACATCTTTTGGCAAGCAGGCTCAGAGTTAGAGGTTATACGGTTGCATTGCAACAACATGGAATTAGATATGATAAAAACCTGGTAGCTAATATTAAATTTAAAGATTCGGAAGTGGATGATACATTTGAAAAATGGATGCAAATGGAATCACCGCCTGATGCTATTTGTACAATATATGATGCAGGTGCAATAAGATTAATACAACTAATTAAAGCTAAAGGACTTAGAATTCCTCATGATATTGCCGTTGTGGGTTTTGGAGATGATCCATCTGCATCCATAATTGAACCTGGATTAACTTCATTCAGTCAAAAACCGTATGAAATTGGGGCTGTTGCTGGAAAGTATATGCTTGATTTATTGAACGAAAAAATTGGATTACAGCAATCAGAAATGAATATTTGCAGAGGGTACTTAATCATTAGAAAATCATCATAAAAGCATACGGACAATCTTGAGACAATAGGTTTCCTAACGAGTCATCAACTTTAGCCACCCATTTAATTTTATTATATTTAAAATATTGTTTTGGTATTGTTTCAGGTATTTTCTGGCTAGTTCTTTTTTTGAGGTGCTATTATTATCTTTATGGTTATGGGACAAAAGAAAAAACAAGTAGAATCAAATGTATTATTTGAATTAAGCCGGATGATGGTGCCGCGTGATTTATTAGGCTTTTTTGATATTGCGGAGGTAAAAGAACTCCACAAAGAATGGCAAATTATATTATGGGAAAAGCAGGAGCATATTCCCACAAATCTTAAAGGGTTTTCAGATGTAGTGTTGGATGGTTTTTGCAATCCGATAACGATACTCAGCCATGGATTTTCCACTAAGCCGGTCTATCTGGTAATGAAACGAAGGCGTTGGAAACGCTCCGGTACAGATGAGCATTTTAGCAACGAGTATGTGATTACCGAGGATTCGGCCAAATTAACCCCTGACATGGCGGGCTTTTTAAAAATATAGAATAGAGCAACACCCTGTAAACATAAGTTGCGTGGCTTTTATGTTTGGTCTAAAACCCAAAACAGTACATTATTGGTACAAAGAAGAGATAAGCGATTACCGAAAAGATATTGCAGCCGGAAACTGGGGAGAAAAAAGATACAAGTAATAGATAAGAGCAGTGGGGAGGTAACAAAGAAAAGCCGGTACCCATAGCAAAAGCAGAAAATTTTGGCAGCCACATGACCATTGATGAAAAGCAAATAGGCAAAAATGTATACCATTATGACCAATGCCCAATCAGGGAAAATAGCTTTACTGGCACAAACCATGAAGCCGGAAGAACTCAAACAAGTAATGGAACACTACCTGTCGCAAGTATTAGAGGAAGTAAAATCGGTCAGCTGTGACATGAGTCCTTCCTATAAAAAACTATGCAAAGACATTTTTCCCAATACACAGTTAGTGATAGACAAGTTCCATGTCATCAAACATCTCTTAGATGCGCTGCAACAGGTACGCAAACAACTCAAAACCCAATATATTAATCAGGAAACAATTCTTGTAAAAGCTGATACGGATGAACAACAAACACACTGGAGCTATATTGAACTATTGGAGCGCAGCCGCTATATTCTTTTCAAAATGCAAGATGAATGGGAGGAAGATGAACTAGAAATCATGCAACAACTATTTTACCGTTTCCCAATATTAGAAACAGCCTACCGGATCACCCAAAAACTGAGGTTGTGGTATCAGGGAAAAAACATCGGCAAATCAATGGACAAAATAGAACAAGAACTTTTACAACTGGTGCGATGAAGTCAATCAATCAAAAATAGCAGCTTTCAGAGGAGTAAGAAAAATGATAGAAAAACATCAGGATGATATCGTCAACTATTTTAAAGAAGGACAAACCAATGCCAAAGCCGAAAATATGAATGGAAAAATCCAACGATTCTTAGCAAATAATTTTGGCATCAGGACCATGATTTTTTTATGTATCGAATAGCAGGCTATTTTGCATAGCACCTCAAAAAAAGAATTAGCCAAAAAGATCAATAAACCCCTTAATATTAGCATTTTTCCCTTACCTTTGCACTCCGAAAATTTAAACCCTTTCGGATTATTTTATGTTTCAAAATTTTATTATTAAACAATTAAACGCTGATGCACAGGAGAATACTCCTTCTGCCGAACAACCGGTAGAAGAAAATTCTACAGCGACAACCACTGCACCTGTAGAAGCTGAAGCTTCGATTAATGAAACCGCAACCGCTGCCGAGGCAAAACAAGTTCCCGATGCCGAACCTGCACCCGTTGTTGAGGAAGTAGCAACAGAAGTAGCCTCCGAACCGGCAAAAGAAGAAATTCCTGCACAGCCCGAAAGCGCTCATGATGATTTCGACTGGAGCGTGGACAAACGCAACGTATCTTCTTACTCTCAGGAAGAGAAAGAAAAATACGACAAAGTGTATGAAAAAACTTTTATTCCCCTCGACGACGGTGAATTAGTAAATGCGACCGTTGTGGGAATTACCAATACTGATGTCGTGTTGAACATTGGTTTTAAAAGTGATGGCCTTATTTCACTAAACGAATTCCGCGATTTATCCAATTTGAAAGTAGGTGATGAAGTGGAAGTAATGATTGTGGAAAAAGAAGACAGAAATGGCCACCTGAATCTTAGTCGAAAACAGGCCCGAACCACCCGTGCATGGGAAAGAATTGTGGAAGTAAACAAAACCGGAGAAATCGTTACCGGATTGGTTACAAGCAAAACCAAAGGCGGCCTTATTGTGGATATATTTGGCATGGAAACCTTCCTGCCGGGTTCGCAAATTGATGTTAAACCAGTTACAGACTACGACCAGTTTGTGGGTAAAACCATGGAGTTTAAGGTGGTAAAAATTAATGAAACCATTAAAAATGCCGTTGTAAGCCACAAGGCGCTTATCGAAAGCGATATGGAAGCGCAGAGGGCCGAAATAATTAGCAAGCTTGAAAAAGGCCAGGTGCTCGAAGGTGTTGTTAAAAATATTACCGATTTTGGTGCATTTATGGATTTGGGCGGCTTAGACGGTTTATTATATATTACAGACATTTCATGGGGACGCATTTCGCATCCAAATGAAATACTATCCATCGATCAGAAGGTAAATGTGGTAGTTCTTGATTTTGATGATGAGAAAAAACGTATTTTGGGATGTATTGCCGGCTGAAATTGTAGAAGGCAATATTGTTAAGGGTAAAGTAGTAAATATTGAAGATTATGGCGCATTCTTAGAAATCACTCCAGGTGTGGAAGGTTTGGTTCACGTGAGTGAAATCACCTGGGCTAATACTCCTATCAATGCCAAAGAATTCTTCAAACTGGGTGATGAGTATGAAGCAAAGATAGTAACGCTTGATAAAAATACCCGCAAGATGAGTCTTTCGATCAAACAAATGACTGAAGATCCATGGAGCGATATCGAAACCCGTTTTGCCGAAGGCAGCAAACATACCGGTGAAGTGAAAAACATTACCAACTATGGCGTATTTGTTGAGCTGGAGCAAGGTATTGGCGGCATGATTCATATCAGCGACTTAAGCTGGTTGAAACGCTTCAATCACCCAAGTGAATATACTAAGGTTGGCGAAAAAATTGATGTAATCATTCTGGGTATTGATAAAGAAAACCGCAAACTGCAGTTAGGTCACAAGCAATTGGAGGAAGATCCATGGAACGCATTGCAGGACACTTTCTCAGTGGGCAGCCATCACGAAGGTACCATCGTGCGTAAGGATGATAAAGGTGCTACTGTTCAACTGCCTTACGGTTTGGAAGGATTTGCTCCTAATCGCCATCTGGCAACCAAAGAAGGTAAATCTTTGGGTATGGATGATACTGCCGAGTTCTTAGTGATTGAGTTTGACCGCAACGAAAAGCGTATTGTGGTATCACACGCCAGAGTGTGGGAACAAGAACAATATGCTGAGAGAGAGAGCTATAAAAAAGCAGAGCGCGTTGAGAGTGAAAGAACAAAACGTGTTGTAAAGAACATTCAGAATAAGGTAGAAAAGGCCACTTTAGGCGATTTGGGTATTCTGGCTGATTTGAAAAAGAAAATAGAAAAAGAGAACAAAGAAGCCGCCAAAGCTGCAAAAACAGAAAAAATGGAAGCCATTGTTGAAACTGAAAGCCACACAGTAGCAGAAGCAAAAACCGAAGCGCCTGTGGAAGAAGTAAAAACCGTTGCCGAAACTCCGGCAGTAACAGAAACTGCTGAAGAAGTAGCCGCAACAGTTGAAGCGAAGGCCGAAGAAATTACTGAGGCGGTAGCAGCAATTGAAGAGGAAAAAGCTCCAGAAGCAGCAGCAGATGTAGCAGACAACTCATCAGAAGCTAAGGAAGATGCAGAAGATGCTGCAGAAGAAAAAGCATAAGAATTATTTCTATACTTTTTTATAAATTAGGTAGTATAACATAAACTGTGTAAGTCCTACAAAGTTGGGGTACCCCAACTTTGTAGGACTTATTTATTAATTTTAAAAACACAGTTTAATTTTATGGACAAAGAACAAATGCTATCAGACGCTTTTTTAAAGCAGTTTAAAACCGGAGAAGAGCTAACTGACTTTTTGACTCAAACCAAAAACGAGGTATTGAAAAGATGCTTGAAGGCGAGTTAGATGCTCACCTAGTTTACGACAAGCATGAAAAAAGCAGTACTTCAAATGCCAGAAACGGCTATGGCACAAAACGCATTAAAACCGGTTTTGGAGAAAGTGAAATACAAGTACCAGAGACAGGGACGCCTCCTTTAACCCGATGATAATACCCAAACGCCAAAGCATGGTAGATGGGTTAGAAAATGTAATCGTATCGCTGTATGCCAAAGGCATGAGTGTAAGCGATATTGAAGAACAAATACGCGAGGTTTATCACTTTGATGTATCTACTTCAACCATTTCCAGAATTACAGAAACAGTAGCCGGCGATATTGTTGCCGGCAAAACAGGCCCTTAGATCCGCTGTATTTAATTGTATGGATGGATGGTATTGTTTTTAAGGTAAGAGAAAACAGTAAAGTCATTAACAAAACCATCTATCTTGCCGTAGGGCTCAATACAGACGGCAAAAAGAAGTACTGGGCATGTGGCTTGGCAAAAACGAAAGTGCTGCATTTTGGCTTAGCGTTTTAACCGATTTAAAAGCCAGAGGTGTAGGAGACATACTCATTACAGCTACCGATAACCTCAATGGTTTTACCCAAACCATCAATAATGTTTTCCCGCAATCACAAACTCAAATCTGTGTGGTGCATCAAATACGCAACTCGGCAAAATATGTGGTTTGGAAAGACAAAAAGCATTTTCAAAAGACATGAAACTCATCTACGACGCCCCAACAAAACAGGCAGCAAAAGCAGCACTGGAAGACTTTAAAAATAAGTGGAACCACAAATATCCATACGCCATAAAATCTTGGGAAGATAATTGGGAAGCGCTTACCGTTTTTTTGAGTTCCCTTTAGAAATAAGAAAAATCATTTACACCACTAACCTAATAGAAAACCTGAATGGAAAAATCGGAAAATACACCAAAAATAAAATGTCCTTCCCTACAGATAAGCCGTCTTAAAATCGGTATATTTGGCTTTAAGAGAAGCAACAAAAAAATGGAGTATGCCTATACATAATTGGGGCATCATCCTAAATCAGTTCTTAACAATGTTTGAAAAAAGGGTTCAACTTTAAACAAAAAGCTAAACCCTTATATTTTTAACTTACACAGTTTATGGGATACTGTCATAAATTATCACTGCCTCGGTTTCACCGGGGCAGTGTTTTATTCTAAAGGCTTACCAACTCTTTACGAAGTGCCTCAAGGCAAAGGCCCACCCGGCTTTGTACATTAAATTTTTTGAATAAGGCTTCTCTGTATCCATCAATGGTTCTTTCGCTCAGGTTCATTTCGGCTGCTATCTGTTTATAGGTTAGTTCTGAACAGGCATGCTGTAAAAAAACAGCTTCTTTTGGGGTGATTCTGACATCCTCATTTTTATCGGCCTTCATTATCAGCCTTCTGAAATTGATATTTCCTGCATCAGCATTGTAATAACCTCGTTTATTAATTTCGTCCAGTGCTTTTTCAAGTTCGTTGGGGTGGGTGTCTTTCAGCAAATATCCGCAGCAGCCGGCTTTAAACATAGATATGATTGCATTGTCATCAGCATTCATCGAAAGTGCAACAATTTTTATTTCCGGATAGTCCTGAGTTAGCCATTTTGCAGTTTCAATACCGTTCATCACAGGCATATTTACATCCAGTAATATTATTTCCGGCAATACCTTTTTCCCCTTTAATTTTCCCTGCAAATCCTTTCCATTGGAAGCCTCCAGTGTTACTTCATACACATTGAAACTCTCCAGCATAAGGCTCAGTGATTTCAAAAACAACTGATGGTCATCTACCAATCCGATTTTCGTTTTCATATTTACGTTTTTTGAGGTAAAGTTATTTTTACAGTTGTTCCTTGCCCTACAATTGAATTAAAACCTATCTGGCCTCCCAGTAGTTCTACCCTATGTTTCATATTGTCAAGTCCCAACCCTTTATTAATCTCATTGATTTTAAATCCAACACCATCATCTTTTATCATTATGACCTTTTACCTTCTATCTTTTTCGATTCTATTGTAATATGACGGCACTGCCCGTGTTTGATGGCATTCTGCATGGCTTCCTGCACAATTCTGAAAAGGATGATTTGTTTTTCGGACGGCAAATTAAGACTGAGATTGAAATTCAGGGTTGCCTTGATAAGATTGGTGGCATTTATTCGATTTACTTCTGCCAGTAAATTATCGCTAAAATTGAATTGTCCCAGCCACTCTTTATCCAACGATTTTGAAAGCGAGCGAATTTCAGTTATGGCTTTGGCAAGTGTGGCATTGGCGGTTGCCAGCATGTCGGGAGGATGCTCCAGCGACCGCTCAGTAAGTCCAATCAACATTCTGGAAGTGCTAAGTAGTTGTCCCACATTGTCATGCAGTTCCCGCCCTATATGTAAAAAAGTACTCTCCTGCACCTCCATTTGTGATTGTAAAAGCTGCTTATTAAACTCTTCCTCAAGTTTTCTTTTTTCCTGAAGATGAGTAAAGTCTCTTTTTCTGTAAGCCATCAACATCAATACAATAAAAAGTGAAATCAATAAAAGGAATACTGATGCACCCAGAATAATAACTATGTCATTTGGTAAGTCTTGCATAAAATTCCGTAACTTATGTACAGGCAGCAAATTACTAATAATAAATTATGAAACCTCCACAGTGTACCAATCGTGGCAACATCTGCTTCAATCAGATATTTATAGCTTATAAAGATAAAGAAAGCTCCTGCAAAGTAAGTAAATAACCCAACAATACACCAAAAAATAGGAGTGGATGGCACACTGTCTTCAGGGGAGGACATAAGCAGCCTTGAGTAAAAATAATATAAGCAATAGCCAACGATTACAAAACTAACTAATGCTGCACTGTAACTGTTATAGGAGGTAACTCCGTCTCCAGAAAAGGTGGAAAAAATATTAATCACTATCAATGCAAAAAGTATCCAATTAGTTAGTTTTTTTCTATCCGGTACCAAATACTTACCAAATATGATAAGAATTACAATTACAGACAAAATGGTATTTATTTTATAAACCCAATAATTACTTTCTTTAAACGCCACATCTAAAAAAGTGGCAATAAAATTGAGAATAAATTGAATCAGGCAAAAAATAAAAATGCCCCATAGCGCTCCGGTAATTCTTTTTCTTCTTAAAAAAAATGCAGCCAGAGCTATTAAAGGGCCAATAATGTCCAGATAATTTAATATGGTTATAAAATTTTTCAGATTATGTTATTTATGCTGATAATTATTCGCTATCAACCGTACATCCGGGAGGATATGGACAGCCTTCGATGGATGAGGTTATATCACCTGAAGCATTAAGGGCAACTGCAGTTTTTCTACCGGACGATTTGGCGGAGGCAGTTACCGTCATTACATTGAGCCGTTTTTTACCTCCTGTAGAAACCGATTTTATTTCGTTTTTTACAAGAATCAGTTGGCTTTTGGGATTATCTGCCAGTAATTTTTCAAGATCTTTTCTTCTGAAAGAAAATTCAAATGCACATTCGTTTGCCATAGTCAAAAATTTTAGTGTTAAATAAAACGCAATATTGCAATAATAATACAATTAATAATACGGGGTTTTTCCCGTATAAAAACGGGTAATTTCACGTTGACTATGGGTGCCAAATAGAGTGATATTTGTATCAGCAAGCAATCACAATATTAGCTTTCCTATTAAAAGCGCCGATTTTTAATTTCTCAGTTTATCCTATGAGATTAAAAGTGCAGGAAAGAAGACAAAAATTCTTTTCCTGCATTTTTTCAATTATATAGATTGAACTATAGGCATCATTTTTATTTTCTATGCATGCCTGCCTTGAACTTTTTAATTGCATCACTATTAATGGCCATCCCCACACTTAACCCCAAATTCCTGTGTGTAAAATGCTCATTTTCAGCTTTATTGGAGGTAAAGCCATGATAATAACCAATATCATGATTGATGGTTATACCCTCCGTCAGCTGTGTATTAAAACCGATAGAAACCAAAGCTCCGATATCTGTTTTGGTATCCAATAGTTTTTTTGACTTTTTGCCTAATAAAATATTGTCTTTATTTTCAATCAGTGATTTTCCTCCCACCAAAAACCCTACTGAAGGACCAAGGCTGATTCTGGGGCGGACTTTTCTATCTGCATCGCCAAAAACAATATTTGCAAATATCGGAATACGTATATAATTCATTCTTGCATCATTCGTTAATTTTTCTGTTTTATTGACCAGTGTAACTCCTTCGGTACTGAAAAATGTTCCGAACCCCAGTCCTGCATGATCGCTGAAATTATAAATTGCCTGCCGACCTACCTGTACTAACGGGTGAAATTTATAATTGTAATTAGCTGGTTTATAACCGTTTGTCCAACTGTGCCCAATGGTGAATTTGTCGTTTACCGTCCATCCTTTTTGGGAGAATGAAACACTAGTCCACAGGCAAAAAGATAAAATGAGTAAAAAGAAATTTTTCATACTTTTTATATTTAGCTGATTGATAATAGAAACTACAATATAAAAGTAATAAAGTTTTTTCTCCTAATGTATAGAGCTTTAGTTTTTCTACTTTTTAATTTTTGCTGATAATTTTATAATTCAGTCCAAGCCCCAGACCTATATTGCGGTATGTAATGGGAGGTATGTTGGAGCCGCCAAGTAATAATTTTTGTTGACTTAATCCGTGATAATAAGTAATATATTAATCGTTACCCAATTTAGTTCGTATTAATTTTCTATGCTGCGTATCTGACGTGGTCTGCATGGAAATATTTTTGCACCTGCTTTTTATTGCTTTTTCTTTCGTTCATAAAACCTTCAACGTTGGCGCGCATTTCAGCTTTATTGATAGGGCGCTTTTGCCGATAACATTAGTCTTTACATCCTGATTCAAATATTCTTGCGCATTCAACTCGGGGCTATAGGGCGGAATGAAAACACCTCTATTCGATGTTTGCTTTCCTCCAGCCACGCCTGCAATTTTTTTTTGTTGTGCAGGATGACCATCCGTTACATAGAATATCTTTTGTTTACTATAACGAATCATTCGTTGCAAAAATCAATAAATACATCACCGTTAAACTTCTCTATCAGCATAAACTGTAAATGACCTTTATTGCTGATAGCTGAAATCATATTGAGCGAAAACCGTTGCCCTGTTGATTTCCACTGGGGTTTTGCCTTTAGGCGCATAGCTTCTGCCTGCCTGATGGTCGCTTCGCATGCCGGTTTCATCTCCAAAATAAATTGTTCCTTTCTCTTTAGTTGCCCGCTTCTTTATGGCAGGTATTCCTTCTCTAACCATTGCTTTACCTGCTCGGGTTTCTGTTCAAATGCTTTGCGGATAGGCTTTTGCGGTGTATAGCCCCAGCTTTTAAATATCGACCCACCTGCTTCACGCTTAATACAACGCCATATTTCTGTTCGATAAGCTGTTGTACGGCTGCACGTGTCCATAAACCAAAGGCCAGTTTAACCGGTCGGGCATCTTATCCTTTATCAACCGTCGAACTTCGGCAGCCTGCTGTCCGGTTATCTTCTTGCCTCCTTTTACGCCACGCTTCTTATTCAAAAGTGAACGCTTGCCTTCTTTTTGTATTTATTCCATGTTTTATTTACACTCCTTTCTGATACAGAAAATATCTCGGCAGCCTGCTTTTGAGTGCCCCGTTTATTTTTAAGTAGTCCACTATCCGAAAGCGAGTCTCTTCCTGAGCATCTTTGTTCTTACGTTTTGTATTAGCCATGGGCAAATATACAAAATATATTTTAAAATAAGAACTAAATTATGTCTTTATTAATAAGTTCGGAAATTGATGCGATCATTGATTTTATTGATAAAACCGACATTCCCCAGCAGTCCAATATCGGGGTCGTTGACCGGTTGAGCATTATCTGTTATTGTTGGCTTTCCGGAGCTTTTTGCTTTGCTCGTTCCTGCCATAAAAATACCAAAAGACAGTCCGGCATCCGCAAAAGGGCGCACTCGCATTTCATTGGAAATCACCCTTAAGAAGACCGGAATTCGGATATAGTGCATTCTTGTAACATCTTTGTAATTAGGAAAATCTCTGGTATTGCCTTCAGCGCTGTAATCGATTCCTACACCTACACCCAAATTTCTATATTGACGAACAATATCTGCACCTGCCTGAAACATTAAATGAGGTTTGTCTTGAGATTCCTGGCTCAGCCAGCTATGCCCGGCAACTATTTGTTGCTCCAGCACCCAGGTTTTTGTTTGAGAGAAGGTATTGACAGCAATGCAAATAAGCGATACCAGGAATAATTTTTTCATAAACAATCTTTATTATTATTAGACGTGTAAAAATCCTGATATGCAACATTTTATCAAAAAAAAATTTCTGAGATTGCACGCATATTCCACAATCATCTTTTATTCATTGCCAATTGGCTTTTACTTGTTAAATTTGCAGGCTTAAAAGTTTAAGAATAATTAGTGATTATGGTGAATATTACTTTCCCGGATGGGGCAAAAAAAGAGTTTGAAAATGGTATTACTGCTCTTGATATAGCAAAATCTATTTCGGAAGGGTTGGCTCGCAAGGTGATTGCCGCCAACATCAATGGTGAAGTGTGGGATGCCACCAGACCCATTAATGATGATGCAACCATCAACCTGCTGACATGGAACGAACCGGATGGTAAAAAAACCTTCTGGCACTCATCAGCCCACCTGATGGCCGAAGCGGTGGAAGCGAGTTTTCCGGAGTAAAATTCTGGGTAGGGCCGCCGTTGGATTCGGGTGGTTTCTATTATGATATGGATCTGGACGATCGCAAATTGTCAGAAGAAGATTTGGTTTCGCTCGAAAAGAAAATGAATGAACTTGCAAAAACCAATAGCGCCTACATTCGTAAGGAAATGCCAAAGGCGGAGGCTGTTCAATATTTTACAGAAAAGGGCGATGAATATAAATTGGACTTGCTGAGTAATTTGAACGATGGCGAAATTACTTTTTACACGCAAGGGCGCTTCACCGACCTTTGCCGCGGGCCTCATATCCCCAATACCGGTTTAATAAAAGCTATTAAACTTACCAGTATTGCGGGCGCTTACTGGAAAGGCGACGAAAAAAACAAGATGCTCACCCGTGTTTATGGAATCACTTTCCCCACTCAAAAAGAGCTGGAGGAATATTTGTTGATGCTGGAGGAAGCCAAAAAGAGAGACCATCGCAAGTTAGGTAAGGAGTTAGGCATTTTTACAATGGATGATGATGTGGGTCCCGGTTTGCCTTTATGGTTGCCAAATGGAACAATAATTATTGAAGAATTGGAAAAACTGGCTAAAGAGACAGAAGAAGATGCCGGCTATAAAAGAGTGGTTACGCCTCATATTGCTAAGGAAAGCATGTACATCACCAGTGGCCACTTGCCTTATTATCAGGACAGTATGTACCCGCCAATGGAACTGGAAGGTCAAAAATACTATCTGAAGGCAATGAACTGTCCGCACCACCATAAAATATTTGCTGCGGAACCTAAGAGCTACAAAGATTTACCATTAAGACTAGCAGAATATGGCACCTGCTACCGTTATGAACAAAGCGGCGAGCTTTTTGGGTTGATGCGTGTACGCTGCCTACACATGAATGATGCACACATTTACTGCACAAAAGAGCAATTTGCCCAGGAGTTTAAGGCGGTGAACGACATGTATTTGAAATACTTTAAAATTTTTGGCATTGAAAAATACATCATGCGTTTGTCACTGCACGATCCTGAAAAATTAGGTCAAAAATATGTGGACGAACCGGAACTTTGGATAGAAACTGAAGAACTTGTTAGAAATGTGATGATTGATGCCAAAATTCCGTTTGTAGAAGTGAAGGGCGAAGGTGCCTTTTACGGTCCTAAAATTGATGTGCAGATATGGAGCGCAATTGGTCGTGAATTTACATTGGCTACCAATCAGGTGGATTTTGCTCAGGGAAGAAGGTTTAAACTTGAATTTACAACACCGGATAATAATACAGATATTCCACTTATTATTCACAGGGCGCCGCTGGGTACTCATGAGCGTTTTATCGGATTCCTGTTGGAGCATTATGCAGGTAAATTCCCTGTATGGTTGTCTCCTTTACAGGTCAAAGTGCTTCCAATAAGTGATAAATTCATGGATTATGCAAAAGTTGTGGCTTCGAAACTCAAAAAATCCGGTGTACGTGTTGAAGTTGATGACAGAAACGAAAAAATAGGAAAGAAAATTCGTGATAATGAATTGCATCGGGTGCCTTATATGTTGGTAATAGGAGAGAAGGAGATGAATGAAAGTAAAGTTTCGGTGCGCAGGCAAGGTAAGGGAGACCTGGGAATGAAAGATTTGGATGAATTTATCAATAGTATTAATGAAGAAATCAGAAATCGAACAAATGAATAATGATTGATAATCAATAATTTAAAAGGAGCTGCGAAAACACAGCTCCTTTTTCATGAATAGTTTTGACTGACCTTCTAAACAATTATGGTGTTACCCAAAGTCAGCAAAAACAATAGTGTTATGATAAAAAATTCATAGTATAATAATACATGAGTTCCGGTCTCAAATTCTTTAACTCCTTTTTATTCCTTTTTAATCCTCTAAAAAATAATACTGAATTACCAATTAAAGCAAGGATATAAACCAAATGTTCACGTCTTGTTTGCATTTAAAAAAACAGATTTTAATATTTTTCAGTTATTAATCTGGGGCTAAGGTAAAAGGAAATTTGAGCAAAAAAGGGGGTGTTTTTCCCGTATTTTTAATATTGAGAACAATAATTATCTATTAGAACCTAAAGTATTATTTTACCTCTTTTCTCATAATAATATTATCCGCAAAACTGCCATCCGGCATTTTTGCAAAATCTTTTTGAATTCCTGCTTCTTTGAATTCCAATGATTTATAAAGGCTTATGGCAACTGAATGAGTGGAAAAAACATGAAGCCAAATTTGCTCCAGACTCAAACTGTTTGTTGCCCAATTTAATGCTTGTTGCATCATGATTTTTCCTAATCCGAGATTTTGCCATTTTTTCAAAATACTAATCCCCAGGGTAGCATTATGCCATATTTTTTTTCTCATCTCACCTTTTAGATCAACGGATCCGATAATCTCCTTTTTGCAGGTTGCTATCAGGAGCAAACTGTTTCGGCTGCTGTTCAACATTTCTATCCATTTCGCCTGATCCTGCACAGTTGGGTTGAACTCTTCAATTTCAGTTATCAAAAATTCGCCTTCCATAATACACCGCCATAGTATCCAACAGTTGGCGTGCATCCTTCCGTTTTGCTTCCCTGATGACGATTTCTACACCATTTTTGAGTGTTACTTGTAGTGGCTCAAATTTCATTATCAGATATTTTCAATTTATATAAAAATAAACCTTTACTTAGCGACCTGAACAATTTTGGCATTAAAATATTATGAAAGCTTTTTTGAAAAGAGAAGAAATATATTCTTTACAATACTGTGTTTGGTTTAGCAATAACAATTAAGGTAATTTCATTTTCCCGGAATGGTAGAAAAATATTATAGTAATGGTGTATATATTTACATATCCAAAATTTTGCGCTTTTCGTTAGGGTGGTTGCCTTTCAGTCTTGGCGATCTACTTTATTTACTTCTGATTGGGTACCTGATGTGTCAAATGATTAAATTGATAAAGAATTTCAGAAAACTTTTCAACCCAAAAAATATTAAGAAAGCATTTGTGAAAATAATGCTCATTGGGCTTATAGTTTATGTGGTTTTTTATGGCTTCTGGGGATTGAACTATTCTCGAGTGGGGATTTCGGGACAATTACATTTGGATAGCCAGAATTATTCTGCTCAGGATTTGGATACTTTGGTTGATTTGCTCCAGAAAAAATTAAACACAAATGCATCCCTACTTACACCTGCCATGCGTGATTCTTTCAGGCGAAATCAGAAATTATTTGCAGGTGCTACCAGGGCCTATCAATTGGTCGAAAACCAGCATCCATTTTTGAAATATAAAGTTAGCTCAGTAAAGCCTCTATTTTCAGCTATTTGTTTAACTACACCCGGCTACCAGGGCTATTACAATCCTTTTACCGGCGAGGCTCAGGTGAATACTACCATCCCGCAATGTGTGGAGCCATTTGTGGCTTCGCATGAAATAGCTCATCAATTGGGTTATGCCAAAGAAAATGAAGCGAATTTTGTGGGTTATCTCGTTAGCAGCAAGCATCCATCTGTTAATTTCAGGTATTCGGTTTATTTTGACATGTACAATTACAGCATCGGAGAACTTTATTATGCTGATAGTACAAAGGCAAAAAATTATAATAGCGCACTTCATCCACAAGTTATAAAAGATATAGATGATTATCGTGCATTTTACGAGCGTTACAAAAACCCCGTTGAACCACTTCTAAAATGGGTTTACAGTCATTTCCTGATGTTCAATAATCAGCCTTCAGGCATGGAATCGTACAGTGAAGTGACGAGGTGGTTGATTGCCTATTATAAAAATATGGCAAGGAGTCGATTTGATTGGGAAAGTTAATATTATATATAAAATATATTAGATTGGCCTTTCTTGTTCGTTTATTCCACGTCTATACATTATTTGAAAGCGCTTGTAACCACTTCATCATAAAGTTTATGAATCAAACCATCGGCGAGACCAATTTTCGGAATAAGTATTTCGTTAGCGCCGGCCCATTTTAATACATTGATATAAATCAGCAATGCAGGCACAATTACATCTGCACGATCTTCACGCATTTTGAAGGCGCTCATTCTGTCGGAAAGGCTGAGGCTGCTCAGTTGTTTATAATAATCTCTTAGAAGATCCAAAGAAAGCGGCTTTCCTTCTTTTCTTTTTGATAAAGAAAACACCTTATTGATATTTCCTCCTGTGCCGATAGCCATTATTGATTTCGAATTTTTGGTTTCGGTTTTAATGAAGGATTTCATCTCATCCCATTGCGCTTCAGACACTTGATGTTTGAGCAATCTAATGGTGCCAATATTAAAAGATTGCTTAAAAACCAATTCGCTATTGCTGAAAAAAGTAAGTTCGGTGCTTCCCCCGCCAACATCAATATATAAATAGGATATGTCTTTAGGCAAATTGTCGGGTATATGGTTCTCATATACCATTGAAGCCTCATTTTCTCCCGAAAGTATTTCGATTTCTATACCTGTTTCATCTTTTACTCTTTTTATGATTTCTTTGCTGTTTTTTGCATCGCGCATGGCTGATGTAGCGCATGCCTTGAGATGTTTTACTCCATACACCTCCAACAAGTGTTTATACGCTTTGATGGTATTAAGAATATTTTCTACTTTGGCTTCAGATATTTCTCCAGTTTCAAAAACATCAAAACCCAGTCGTAGCGGTACTCTTACAAGATTCGACTTTATAAATTCGGGCTTATTTTGTTTGTCAAGATGAATATCTTTAATCAATAATCTTGCAGCATTACTTCCTATGTCAATAGCGGCTAATTTCAAATTTTATACGTTTTATTTTTTAAGTAATAATATGTTACTATCTGCGACCATATCCAGCAATTCTTTTTTCAATTCTTTATTGGTTACCGGACAAGTAGCTTCTACTCTGTGTTCAATATTTCGCAGCATCCAGTCTGCCGAAGATATAAATACTTTTTGATTTCCTTTATTGTAAAAAACAAATACTCTTGCATGTTCCAGATATTCATCCACAATGCTAATGGCTTTTACAGGAAATTTAAATTTCTTGTTTTCCGAAAACATACAAAATATTCCCCTTACTATGAGTTTGATTTTGACACCGGCTTTGGCTGCTTCATATAGTTTTTCTATCATGATGGTATCGGCCAAAGAATTCATTTAGAAGTATTTCGGCATGTTTCCCTTTTTTTGGCCTGTTCTATTTCCTGCTGAATAAACTGGAGCATTTTAGTTCTGAAAATATGCGGGCCGGGAATAATGGTTCTGCATTTTGTAAGATAAGAAGCGCCTGTTTTAGGATTTGACAGATAATTAAAAATACGGTTGATATCAGCCATTACATGTGCATTGGATGTAAACAAGCAATGGTCGCCGTATATTTTTGCAGTTTTTTCATTTACGTTTCCTGTACTTAAAAATCCGTAATAGGTAGTCTTCTTTTTTGTCTTCTTTTTAATCACACAAACTTTTGCATGAACTTTAATATTTGGAATTTCAGAAAGCACTTTTACTCCGGCCTCCTCAAGCCTCTGTTTCCACATAAGGTTGGCTTCTTCATCAAATCTTGCTTTCAGTTCCAGCATCACGGTTACCTCTTTGCCGTTGCGACTGGCATTGATAAGGGCATTAATAATTTTCGACTGTGACGCTAATCGGTATAAGGATATTTTTATAGAAATTACATCAGGGTCAAAAGCAGCTTCTCTAATCAGGTCAATTACAGGTGTAAAACTATGGTAGGGAAAATTAAGCAATATATCCCTGTTTGTAACCACATCCCAAATTCTTTTTCCGGCAAGCAATGGATGATCAAAAGACTGTTTTCGTTGTGTTTTGTTTTTAAAAACCTGATCGGGGAAGTCCATAAAATGTCTGAAATTATGAATGCTACCCCCCGGAATCAGATTGTCTTGCAGGGAAAGGCCAAATTTATTTATTAGATATTCTAAAAGCCCTTTATCAATATCTTCATCGTAAGTAAGGCGGATTGGTCTTCCTTTTTTTCTGTTTTTTAATCCCTTTTCTAATTTCTGAACAAAAGGCGAAGTATCCAGATTGTCTATATCTAATTCTGCATCACGGGTAAATTTAAATGTATGTGCATTAAAGTCGGTATAGCCCAAAAAGCTAAAAATTTCAGGCAGGTTATATTTTATAACATCTTCAAGCAAAATAATATCCTGTTTACCTCTGGCTGAAGGTAGTAATATAAAACGGCCTACAGCAGTAACAGGTATTTCGATTACAGCATATTTTCTATCGGTATCAGGTCCCTTTTTACTCATTACCACTCCCAAAAAAATTGATTTATCCCTTAAGTCTGGGAAGGTTTTGATTGACTCAATCATCAGGGGAATAACATTTGGGCTTACTTCGTAATCAAAAAAGTTTTGAATAAAGGCTTTTTGCCTTCTATTGAGTTGTTTTTCAGTTTTAAGAAAAATATTATTACGGTTAAGGTCATCCAAAACCGAATTCCAAACTTTTTCAAATTCTTCTTGTTGCCTGAATATTAATTCTTTAATTTCTTTCAAAATTGTTTGCGGATTTTTTTCGGGGTGCATATTCAGTTTGGTTTCTATGCGAAGCATCCTTCGCAAAGAGGCTACCCGCACCCTGAAAAACTCATCGCGATTGTTTGAAAAAATACCCAGAAATTTTACGCGTTCCCTTAGCGGAACTTCAGGATCGGCAGCTTCCTGCAATACTCTTGCATTAAATGATAACCAACTTACATCGCGTGGAATTGTTTTCAACATAAAACCTTTTAAATCATTTCAAGTTAAATAAATATTTTGAATATATAAAAGCAAATTATTCTTTAGCGCTTTACGGGAATTAAACCATTTTTTTTATTCGATTAAAAAATTTTACTATTTCATACCAGATTGTAAAAATAAATCCAACAGCTACACTAATTATTATCTGTTGCGTATTTAATTGTTGAAACCGGAAAAACGATGCAAGCGGATCGACATAAATCAAAAGGGCAGTAAGGAGTATTGTTGCCAGAACAATCAGTGTTATGAGATTGTTTTTATTCCTTAATGATTCAAATATCGAATAGTGAAATGAGCGATTAATCAGAGTAAGAAAAATATTTGACGATATTAGAGTAGTAAATACCATTGTTCTTGTAACGGGTTCATTAAAGCCATTTGAAACAGCATATTGGTAAACAGATAAAGTTCCGGCAGTAATCATTAAACCCTGTATTATGCTTGTGGTTAACTCTCTCCAATTGAAAAAAGTATTTGCAAAGGGTCTGGCTTCTGAAGCATCGTATTTTTTTCCATTGGCTCATTTTCATAAATAATTGAGCAGGTAGGCCCCATTATTAGTTCCAAAAAAATTACATGAACCGGAGTAAAAATATTTGGATAAATCCAACCAAGAGCCAAAGGGGAAAATACGGTGAGGATAATAGGGATATGTATGGAAATAATATATTGTATGGCTTTTTTCAGGTTTGTATAAATTTTTCGACCCATTGCCACTGCATCTACCATTTTTTCAAGGTTATCATCCATCAATATAAGCGAGGCCGCCCCCTTTGCAATTTCAGTGCCTTTTTTACCCATAGCAATGCCAATATGGGCAGCTTTGAGGGCAGGTCCATCATTTACGCCGTCTCCGGTCATGGCTACAATTTCATTATTTGCTTTCAATGCTTCAATAATGCGAAGTTTGGCTTCAGGAAAAGTTCTGCTAAAGATATACTTATTCTCTACCTCTTTTTTAATTGGTTATCGTTTAATGCCAAGAGTTCTTGCCCTGTTATACTTTTTTCATAACCATTGAACCCAATTTCTTTTGCAATTGCTGTTGTTGTGGAGGCGTTGTCTCCAGTAATTATTTTGACCTTGATACCTGCGGCATAAAAATTTGATAATACTTCATTAATATTATTTTTAGGTGGGTCATAGAAACCCAATAAGCCATGAAAAGTGAATAAGAAATCTTGCTGTTTTGAAGGGAATTGGTTTCCCGAGAACCGAGTACTGCCAACTGCCAATATTCTGAAAGCTTCAGATGATAGTTTTTTATAAGCTGCACTGATCTCATTTTTTCCTTTTCAGTCAAGTCAGAAATATGTAAAATAGCTTCTGGAGTGCCTTTGGCAGCAATTATACGATTTCCCATTTCGTTTTCAAAAATATGTGTCATCATAGGAGGTTTCCCGCTGATGGGATACTCATGAACCATCTTGTAAAATACCCTTTCATCTGTTTTACAAATTTGTTTGTATGCCTGATGAATAGAGATTTCCATTGGATCGAAAGCAATTGGTTCGCTTGCCCACATAGCTGTTTCAATTAATTGCTTTTCCTCAATCGTTTGAATATCTTTAAAGTTGGTAATTTTTTTTGCAGGAAAAGTATATAGTTTGGACAATTGCATTTTGTTTTCAGTAAGCGTACCTGTTTTATCTGTACAGATTACGGTTGCGCTACCCAATGTTTCTACTGTTTTCATTTGTTTTACAACAATACCCATTTTCATGAGCCGGAACGCGCCCAGCGCCATAAATGTTGTAAAAGCAACAGGAATTTCCTCCGGTAAAATGCTCATGGCGAGTGTGAGCGCCTTTAGTAAACTATCCAAAAAATTATAAGACAAAAAATAATTGAAAATCCAAACAATCAAAAACACCACCGCTCCAATGATTACCATATATTTTACAAAAGCGTTAATCTGGTTTTCGAGCGGTGTCTTTTCAGTTTCCACCTCAGTAAGAATTCTGCCTATTTCCCCGAGTTTTGTATTATTGCCAATAGCAGTTACTTCAAAAATTGCGAGGCCTCCGGCTACAATGGTCCCATTGAAAACTTTATTTTCTTCGCTACCTGAGTCTTTATAAACAGACAATGATTCACCTGTCAATAATGATTCATTTACCGAAAAATCATTGGAGTGAACAATTACTCCATCTGCCGGAATATGAGCGCCTTCTTCTATCATCACCATATCGCCAACAACAATTTCCTCGTTGTCGATTTGCATTGTTTTACCATTTCGTATTACCTTGTTTTTTGGCTGAATAAATTCATTTAGTTTTAGAAGGGCTTTACGGCTTCTGTTATCCTGATAAATGGAGATAGCTGCTACTAACAAAATAGCTGCTACCATAAAAACGGCCTCGCCTATATCCCCAAGAATAAAATATAAAAGGGAAGCAACCAACAATAACAGTATCATTGGTTCCTTAACCAGACTTTTAAGAACTATCAGAAATCCACTTTCTTTTTTTGATTCAATTTTGTTGGTGCCAAACCTTTTTCGTGAGTTTAAAACCTCCTCGTCATTCAAACCTTGTATAGTAAAATTATTTTCCAGCATATTTTAATTTTGTAGCAGCGTTTATTCTTCTTTGTTTTTTAATTTCATTAAGAGAGCATAGGCTCCTTTAATGACAATATTCCTACTCCTCAGATTATCCAAGTTTAAAACAGCGGTGTACCCATCCTTTGTTCCACCAATGTTGACTTCTTGCATTTCGAACTTGTTCTTTTCTATTTCCGTAAAAACATATTGCCTCGAATGATAGGTGATTATTGCATCTTCAGGCAAAGCATTTGTTTTTTTATTATCAATCTGAATATCGGCATTCATATACAAACCGGGTATAAGAAGGGGGTTATACTTAGAAAAATGGCAATGAACCTGGATGGTGCCTTCTACCGAAACATCTTTGTTGATAAGTATTATCTTACAAGGATATTTTTTATCTGGTGCATTATTTGTATAAGACATAATTTCTTGTCCAATATACAGTTTTCCTAAATCCTTTTCAAATACTCTGAGATTTAGATGTATATCAGTCGGATCTATCAGTTCAAACATTACTTCTGAAGGACTTACATATTTCCCTACATTGACATTAACCTTACTGACAAAACCTGAAATTGGAGAGTAGATACGTATGGTATTGGAAATGCCTCCCATTGTTAGCTTTGAGAGGTTGATATTTATTAATTTTAACTGTTCTCTAATGAATTTAATAAAATGCGTTGGCTGTTTGCCTCTGCCAAAGCCTGTTGCATTATTTTTTCACTGCTGGCCTGACTTTGATTCAGTGCTTTTGACGATCATAGTCAGATTGAAAATATTGCAGTCTTGCCTTTGCTGTAAGATAATCCTGCTGAAGTTGAATATATCGTTGATCCTGCATTGTAGCTATTACCTGACCTTTTGAAACCTGCATACCGGGCAATAAATCAGTCGTTTTTAGATAACCTCCCAAAGGCGCTGATACTGAAATAAGATTTTGTGGAGGCACATCAATTTTGCCATTTGCTTTTATTGTACTGCCAATAGTTATTTCTTCCGGTCCTCCGGTTTGGATTCCTGCATTTTTATATTGAGCATCAGTCAATATTACAGTTTTTTCATCAATATTTGTCAGTGGTTCTTCTTCTTTTTCACTTTTGCATGAAACAATGGTAAGGAGAATTAATCCACAAAGACAAAACCTTACTATCAAATGATTATCGAGCGCTGCCCAGGGAAATGAGAAGGTTTTTTCATTTTTCTTCCAATTAAATATATGTTTATACTGATATTTCATTGATTTAATAATTTAAGTTAGGTATTATTTATAAATTGAGTAGGTATTCCAATTGAATAGCGCTTTGATTTAATAGATGCACATCGTTCAGGTAACTACTTTGTATGTTACTTGTCTGATTGATAAGCATTACTAAATCGAGATAGTTGATTTCACCGTTTTGTAGTTGTTTTTCTGCGGTTTTATTAATTATTTTTATATTTTTTAAATATTGAATTTCGTAAAGTCTGACAACGTTTTTTTGCCGTTGGTATTGTTCAAAAACTGAGTTGATTTTTGCATATAAACCTGCCTTTTCAATTTGGTAATTATTTTGATTAATTTGCTCGTTGATAATACTTGCCTTTATTCTTGCTTTTTGGGATGTGGCAAACAAAGGAATGCCAACTCCAATCTGGGCAATATGAAAACGGTGTGAAGCGCCATAGAGTCTGTCATCGGCACCCAATCCTTTCATACTGGTATTGGTATAACCCAAAATCAAATCTGGTAATAATTTGGCCTGTTCTGTATGAGTTGTTGCTTTTGCAATTTCAACTTGTTGTTGCACCAGTAAAAGTGAAGGATGATTAGGAACTGCGTTTTGCCAGTTTTCAAAATTTAATTCAGGGTATTTAAAACATATTTTTGCAGGGAAATACGGAAAACGCGTATTTAATAAAAGCTGAAAGTTATTTTCCAGAACTTTGATTTCTTGCTGTACAAGCGAAAGCTGCATTGAAATCGCAGATTGCTGCGTTTCAAAAGTAGTTTTTTCTAAAATATTGCTTTCACCCTTTTGAAGGCGCAAAGATGCTTTTTCTAAAAGTGTTGAATATATTGTATCTAAATTTTTCAGGAGTGTTTGCTTTTCTTTCCAGAAAAGATAATTATAAAACGTTTCGCTTACCATTCTTTTCAGTTCAGCCTTTTTTAATGAAGCGCTCCACAATGTAGCTTTCCATTCTTCAGTATAAAGCTGTTTTTGTTTTGAATATACTGTAGGAAAACTAAGGTTTTGCGAAATGCCAACTTTAGTATCAAAATAGGCGCTATTAATCTGTCCCATTTCACTTGTAATGTTTGTAGATGGGATAACAGTGGCAGACTTAATAAGTACTTTAGCATAGTCTGATTTCAGATTTTCATTTTGAATGGTAAGATTATTTTTAATAGCCGAATCTATTGCCTGATTCAGGGAAATGGGAAATTGCGCTGCTGAGTCAATCGAAATTATTAGAAATATAATCAGATGGGTTCTGAATTTTGGTAGTAGCGCAATACGCATCTTTAGAGAAGTGTAAAATCTACCCACACTTTCAATTCGTAGAAGCCAGGCGAATATAGTATATTTTAGAACTGAATTCATATATGAAGTTTTATTATTTATAAGCTGTCATCTGCTAAAATGCCTTTTTTAGACTTTTTGGCATACCAGGTTTCAACCCATATATAAAGAATGGGTAAAATACCAAGTGTTAAAAAAGTTGAAACGGCCAGCCCGCCGATTACAACGGTTGCCAGAGGTCTTTGAACTTCGGCGCCTGCACCAGTACTAACTGCCATTGGGAAGAATCCCAGGGCGGCTACTGTAGCAGTCATCAGCACTGGCCTAAGCCTTGTTTTGGTGCCAGTGAGCACAATGTGTTTAATATCTTTTAGTCCACCTTTTCTCAGGTGGTTAAATTCAGAAATAAGTACAATGCCATTTAGCACGGAAATGCCGAACAAGGCTATAAATCCCACACCGGCGCTCACGCTAAATGGCATACCTCGAAGCGATAGAAATAGTATGCCTCCTATTGCCGAAAGGGGAACTGCTGTGAAAATAAGAAGCCCTTGTCTAACCGATTTGAAGGCAAAATAAAGAAGGATAAAGATTAATGCAAAAGCCAAAGGTACTGCAATAGACAAACGAGTTTTTGCCTTATTCAGATTTTCAAAAGAACCTCCGTAAGTAATAAAATATCCTGGAAGGAATTTCATGTTTTTGTCAACTTTTTTATGCAATTCATTTACTACAGATTCTACATCGCGATTTTTCACGTTAAAACCTACAATTATTCGGCGTTGAGCATTTTCACGTTGAATTTGGTTTGGGCCTTCTTTAATACTCACGTTTGCCAATTTTTCCAGAGGAATTTGGATGCCGGAAGGAGTGGGAATAAGCAGGCTTTGCACATCTTGTAAATTTTTCTTCTCAGTGTCGGCTATACGAACTACGAGGTCAAATCGTTTTTCTTCTTCAAACATCAGGCCTGCCATCTGTCCGGCGAATGCAGTATTGACAACCCTGTTAACATCTGCAACTGAAAGATTGTACTGAGCAATTAACGGTCTATTGTATTCTATTATTATTTGAGGCATACCTGATAATGGTTCTACATAAATGTTTTCAGCACTCATTTACAGAGCTTACATGTTTGCCAAGTTGTTCAGCCAAAACCGATAAGGAATCAATATTTTCTCCAAAATTTTTACATACAACATCTTGTCTTGCCCCGGTCATCAATTCGTTGAAACGCATTTGTACCGGATATTGAAAACTGGTAGTAATACCGGGCACATCTTCCAATGCCTTACTCATTTTTTCTGAAAGATCATTGAATGAGTGGGCGGTAGTCCAGTGTTTCTTATCTTTTAGAATAATCATCATATCACTGGCTTCCATAGGCATTGGATCGGTAGGCACCTCGCCGCTACCTATTTTTGTTACTACTTGTTCCACCTCTGGAAAGCGTGTTTTTAAAATATGAGCAGCCTTTTGGGTAAATTCAATTGTTGTGTTCAAATTACTGCCTGTAAGTACTCTTGTGTCAACTGCAAAGTCGCCTTCCTCAAACTTTGGAATAAACTCGCCCCCCATTTTTGTTAAAATATAAACAGAGATAAAAAAAAGTATTGCTGCGGCTGTAACCACTGACTTGGAGTACTTTAGAGTGAAAATCAGATTTTTTTGATAAAAAATTTCAAGTTTAGCGATTATTCTATCAGAAAGAGAGGGTTTGGTTTGTACTTTTTTACTAAGAATTAATGCGCTCATGGCCGGAATATATGTAAGCGATAAAATAAAAGCGCCAATCAATGCAAAAGAAACCGTTTGGGCCATGGGTTTAAACATTTGTCTCGTCCTAAAATCAGTTGACTCTTTTACACGTTATCCACAGCGGGATAAGATAGCTGTGTTTTACGTTTTGAGATTAGTTGTTCATCTTTGTTTTATCAGTTGAAGCGGACTTCATTCAAGTTCTGGGGAGATCTTGATGAACAGGAATAAACTGATGCGACGAAGTATATTATACTTTACAAAATGGTTGCTGTATCCGGCAGCCATTTTTGTATATATACTTTGGAGCCTATGCCTCTGTCAAATCTCCCCATGCAGGTTTCCTGCGCCGGTAGGTTTTCCAAACCCGGGTTAAGGCTCCCGTACATTGATGCGCCTGATGGGGCGTAAGCCATGCTACACTTCTGTGCGGCCGTTGCTTATTGTAAAACTCAATGAACTTCTTTATCTCTTTTTTTGCTTCGTCAATATTACAAAAATTAATTTGCCTGTCGGTAGTAAATTCTTCTTTAATGGTTCTGTGTATTCTTTCGGCTACGGCATTCTCCAACGGGTCGCCGGTTTGTGTCATGCTGATTTGTATGTTTTGTTTCTGCAAAGCTTTACATACGCATGGCAACAGTATTGCACGCCTCTGTCGCTATGGTGAATCAGGGGAAGAGCTTTATTCTTCCTGTTTTTCAATGCCATTTTTAAAGCTTCTATACAGCCTTTTACACTTAAAGTTTCATGCACACAATGGCCTACAATTTTTCTGGAATATAAATCAGTTATTACGCTCAGATAACAAAATTTATCCTGGGGTTTCAGCCACAGGTAAGTAATGTCTGCTACCCAAATTTCATTGCAACGCTGTGGTATGGCGGCTTCTATTACATTTTTATAACGGTTAAAATGATGATAACTGCAAGTGGTTTTCGTTCTGCATCGTTTTGATTTGATGAGCAGATGGTTGTTTCTGAGTACATCAAAAACTTGTCTGCCTATTTTAATGCCATGTTGCTTCAGTTCGGGCAACAGGCATTGATGCAGGTTTCGGCCGCTTCCTCGTTTCCATATTTCCCGTTTCTTTTTATAAGCCCAACAATCGTTTCTTCCTTTACAGTAGTATCGGCTTTATGATGCATTTGCTTGTAATAAGCCTGTTTACTGCGACCAAATACGCCGCACATTTCCGTTATTTTTCTTTCGGTCTTTGCTTTTGGAAGGAGTGGATTGTTGGGCACCATACTTTTTAGGATATCAATGTTGAATTTTTTCAGCCACTTCAATCGCATGTTGCCACAGGTCGGCACGAAGTTCTGCCACCCGTAATAGTTCTCTGAGTTCTTTGTTTTCTTCTTCCAGTTTTTTGTCCTGAATGTTCTTTTTCATTTCAGCAAAGTTAGCCGGAGATTTGGCTTTTGCTTCATAGCCTTTCAGCCCCTGGCTCTGATTAATCCAGTAAAGAATGGTGGCATTGCCCTTAATGCCATAGATCAGCGAAGCCTGGCGTTTATTGAGTTTGCCACTCAATACTTCATTTACAATTTTTTGTTTGAAGGCTTCGGTGTAAAATAATTGTTGCGTTCCCCGCCGGTTGGGTTTTGTTTTTACTCATTTTTTGTCCCCGAAATAGGTCGGGGCAGGCCTGTTTTAAGTTGACTTATCCACATTTTTGGAGTCAACCTATTTCAGGACTATACAATTTTACCCTCAATACCTTCAAGTGCGAAGATGGGCAAATACACAATTAGGATTATTATCTGGCCGAAAACCGCACTGTTCATCATTTTTCCTGCTGCATGTTTTACCTCTCCGTCCATTTGTGGCTGTGTGAGTTTTGCATAACCTTGAAGGTGTTTAGAATGTGAAAGACGGTGCATTGCAGCTTCAGCAATGATTACAGCCCCGTCAACAATTAAGCCAAAATCCAAAGCGCCAAGACTCATGAGGTTCCCGCTAACTCCAAAAAAATTCATCATTATTACGGCAAACAGCATAGATAGAGGAATTACCGATGCTACCAAAAATCCTGCGCGGAGATTGCCTAAAAACAATACCAATACCAAGACAACTATCAGGGCTCCTTCAAGTAAATTTTTTTCTACGGTGTTAATAGCGTGTGTTACCATTTTTGTACGATCCAAAAATGGTACAATTTCTACGCCCTCAGGCAGCATTTGTTGAATCTGGGCCACTCTCTCCTTCACATTGCTCACCACTTCGCTGCTGTTTGCTCCTTTGAGCATCATAACCACTGCGCCGGCCACCTCTCCTTCATCATTATAACACATTGCTCCGTAACGAGTAGCAAAACCTATACTCACATCTGCCACGTCTTTAATATATAAAGGAGTGCCCGATAAGGTATTTTTTATTGAAATATTTTTAATATCTTCAATATTGCCTATTAAGCCTTCAGATCGAATAAAAAGAACTGTAGGCCCTTTTTCAATATAAGCTCCGCCAGTATTCTGATTATTGTTTTCCAAGGCTTTAAATACATCATTAATTGTAATATTATTGGCATTGAGCCTGCCGGGATATACGGAAATTGAATATTGCTTCAGCTTTCCGCCAAAACTACTTATCTCTGCCACTCCTTTTACCATCAGTAATTGTCGTCTCACAATCCAGTCCTGAATAGTTCTTAACTGTGTTTCATCGTAGCGATGCTCATATCCTGCCTTTGCTTTTACCACATATTGATATATTTCTCCCAATCCTGTGCTGATAGGGCCTAACGTGGGTGTGCCAATATTGGGTGGAATTTGGTTTTGCACTTGTTGCAATCTTTCTGTAACCTGCTGCCTTGCCCAATAAATATCAGTGCCGTCATCAAAAACGATAGTAACCAATGAAAGACCAAAACGTGAAAAACTTCTGATTTCCACCAATCCTCCAATGTTGCTGTTGGCTTGTTCAATAGGAAAAGTGATTAGTCGTTCAATATCGTTGGCACCAAGTGCTGGAGCCGTTGTGATAACTTGTACCTGATTATTTGTGATATCAGGCACAGCGTCTATCGGCAATTTAGTAATTGAATAGGAGCCAAAGCCTACCAATGCTAGCACTAATAACCCAATGATGAGTTTGTTTCTAATCGAAAACTCAATAATTTTTAATAACATGATATTTTGATAATTTTTGCATGATATTTTTAATCATGAAATTGAATTAGGCAATAGCTTACCTAAAACAAATTAATATTTCTTTAAGAGAATTTATTTATGATATGTCAGATAAAGCTAAAAATAATAGTTTAGCACTTGGGCGGTTGCCAGATGGCAGAGCAGTAAAATCGCAGATTTAAAGACTTATAATTACAGGAATAGTCCTTTTCATTTAAAAAAATAACTGGGTTAATCCATAAGCCTGGTGTAGGTACATCAAGAATAATATTCGTAAGAATATGGTCTAGTGTTTTAAAAGGAAGTTGCATATCTCTGGAATAATCTACATCTTTTTCATCACCTTTAAAATAATGGTTGAAAACATATTTAAAGATATTCAGGCTGGCATCTCCTCTTTTGTGTTCGGTATAATGTTTGATTAATTCGGGAACCTTCCGAAACTCAGCTATATGAGTTGTGGAAATGATAAAAATACAAAAGAAAAATAATGCAATAACCTTTCGCATATACGTCAAAGGTAACGATTTTGTAAAAACTAAAAATCGTTAGAAAATATTTTTCCCGTTTTTGATAAATATTTTTCCCTAAATCGTAAAGCATGGAGGATTTACCTGCCTATTTTCGCTTTCTATGAACGGACGTTTTAGAAAATTGATGAATGACCTGCACCTTTGGTTAGGTTTAGCCAGCGGGTTAATACTTTTTGTAGTATGCCTTACGGGTACTATTTACACCTTTCGTACTGAAATTGATGAATTTTTCAGTAAAGAAAAGTATTATTTTGAGATTCCTGCAGGAGTAACAAAACTGAATACAAACAGCCTCGTAGCTATGGTATCCGAAAGCGAAATGGCAATTGTTACTGGATTGAGTATTCCTGCCAAAGAGAACAAGGTCTGGGTTTTTTCTATTAGACCTTTAGAAAGGGCGAATGGAGAGGAGAGAGGAAAACAGATTTTTGTAAATCCTTATACAGCGTCTGTTCAGTCTGATACCGAAACAGGTTCCGGTAAGTTTTTCCTCACAATGATGAAACTTCATCGCTGGTTGTTGATGGATATGAAAACCGGAAGAATAATTGTGGGTATTGCCTCCCTTATTTTTGTTTTTCTTCTTTTATCGGGTATTATACTTTGGTTGCCCAAGAGGTTTCGGTATTGGAAACAGTGTTTTACAATCATGTTTTCGGGGAAATGGAAACGACTTAATCATGACTTGCATAGTGTGTTGGGCTTTTATTCATTCCTTTTCTTATTGATTATGTCGCTCACAGGACTTTGCTGGTCTTTTGACTGGTATAAAAAGGGAGCCAGCAAACTATTGAATGCGCCGGTGCTACAGCGGGGAGGCGGAAAGCCGGTAATGTCTTCTGCATCATCAGGCCAAACTGTTGCATTTTCTTCTGTAATTGAAGCGGCTAATAAAGAACTGCCACAACGAGGTAATATCAGGGTGGCTGCACCCGAGGATAGTTCGGGAGTATTTACAGTAACCAAAAATAGTGAAGCTGCTTTTAACGTAACTGCAACTGATAAGGTAAGTATTGATCAATATTCAGGCAATGTTTTAAAGACAGAAAAATTTGCAGACAAAGCCTTTGGAGCCAAAGTTGCCGCCAGCATCAAGCCTTTGCATACAGGTGAAATTTTTGGATTGTTTTCCAAAATCCTGTACTTTATTGTCTGCCTCATTGGAACCAGTTTGCCCATAACCGGCACTTTTATTTGGATTAATAAATTGCGTAAGCAAAAAGTAACGGCTATATCCAAGAATAGAGCGCCGGTACCTGCATTATCAGTTGCAGAATAAGGTTAAACTATTAGAAAATTGTAATTACTCAATAAAAAATTCTTGAAACACGATGAAATCTTAAAAATTTAAAGATTGGTTATTATTTTGAGATTTTTATTCGATTGCCTGGTCATTTCTGATTGGGCATTTTTATTTTGGCAATTTGAATTGAATCATCTTTTTTAAAAAGCTGAAATTGGATTTTAAAATTCAAAAAAAATATTCTTTATTTGTATATCATTGAATAAATTCAGTAAAGAAAATCTCTGTTATGAGAAGAAAAATATATTATGAATGATAAACCTGTCAAAAACGTATAAATATTTTACAATATTAATTTTAATTGCTTTCACCTTTCATAGTCAGGCACAGTTTAGAAAGTATTCCAATGAATTTTTAAATATTGGCGCAGGAGCCAGAGGATTAGCAATGGGTAGCGCTCAGGCTGCCTCCACCAAAGACGGAACTGCCGGTTACTGGAATCCGGCTGGCTTGATAAATGTGCGAACAAATACTCAGGTGAACCTTATGCACTCTGAATATTTTGCCGGAATAGGTAAATATGATTTTGCAAATGTAACCATACCTACTGCAAACCAAAAAAATGCTCTGGGGGTTACGGCGTTGCGTTTTGCAGTGGATGATATTCCTAATACGCTGTTTTTGGTAGAACCGGATGGTTCCATCAATTATAATAATATCAGCACATTTTCATCTGCCGATTACGGGTTTTTACTTTCTTATGCCCGTAAATTGAAAAGTGCGGAAAATAAACATGTTAATTTTGGAATTAATGCCAAAGTAATTCATAGAGGGGTAGGCAGTTTTGCCAAAGCATGGGGATTTGGTATTGATGCCGGATTGCAGATACAAAAAAGAAAATGGCAATTTGGAATTGTAGGTAAAGATATTACTACGACTTTCAATACCTGGGCGTTTAATTTTACTGATAAAGAAAAAGAAGTTTTATATCTTACCAAAAATGATATCCCTGTAAAATCTACAGAGCTTACCTCTCCAAGACTTGTATTGGCAGCGGCCAAATCTTTCTCATTAAGTAAAAAGTCCAATCTTTTGGCTGAGGCAAATTTTGATGTAACATTTGACGGGAAGCGAAATACTGTTGCAAGTTTTGATCCAGTAAGTTTTGATCCTAAAATTGGTCTGGAGTATTCATTCCGTGATGTTTTCTTTTTAAGAGGTGGTATTAATAATTTTCAGCAGGCATTAGCCGATGGCGATACCCTAAATCAGAAGAAAGTTTGGATTTATCAACCCAGCGCCGGTGTTGGATTTAGGATAGGAAGCGTTTTTGTAGATTATGCATTTGCCAATTTGGCAAACCAGTCCAATCCTTTGTTTACCCATGTATTTTCGCTAAGGCTTGATTTTGGCAGACGAGATAAAAAGCAATCAATTAAATAAAATAACAAATTACCATAAATGAAAAAATTGCTATTCATATTATTATCGTTTTACTCGATTATAGTTTGTGCACAGCAATACAATAATGAATGGATTGATTATAATAAAACGTATTACAAATTTAAAGTGGGAACTACAGGATTATACCGGATTATTCAATCTCAATTGGCTGCTATTAATTTGACAAATACAAACGTATCCCAATTTCAACTTTGGCGCAATGGGAAAGAAATACCTATTTATGTTTCTAATCAATCAGGCACATTGCCGGCAGGCGGGTATATTGAGTTTTGGGGCGAAATGAATGATGGGAAGGCCGACCTTGATTTATACCGGAAACCTGAATTTCAGATTTCTGATGTCAAGAGTTTATTTACAGACACCGCTTCGTATTTTTTAACAGTAAATCCTTCTCCAATCAACAAACGACTGGTTCCTACATCAAACTCTATCCCAGGAGGAGCGATACCTGAGCCTTATTTTTTACATAAAACCGGTGAATATTTTACAGAACAAATTCATTTTGGTACGCCTTTTGGTTCGGGTTCCGATGCTGTGTATGCCGCATCCTACGAAGATGGCGAGGGCTGGGCATCCAATGACATTGCAAATAGTGGAACAAGAAATTTTAGTTTAAATAATTTATTTGTTTATACGGGTGCCGGCGCACCTGATATTATGGTAAAAATGAATGCGGTGGGCAATGCATTCAATGCCAGAAAAATACAGTTAACACTGAATGGTGAAATGATTTTTGATAACCAAATGAATTCGTATGCCTATCAAAAATTATCAAAGACATTGAATGTGAGCAAAATTGCCGGAAGTACGGCTAATTTTATTATTACCAATACATCTACATCAGCTAATGACAGGATGAGGGTTGCCTTTGTAGAGATGAGCTACCCGCGTGTTTTTAATTTTGGCGGTGCTAAGAATTTCAGATTTCAATTGCCTGCAAGAGCCACTGGAACTTATTTAGAAATTTCGGGTTTTAGTTTTTCGGGAATTCCTGTGTTATACGATTTGAATAATGGAAAGCGATATGAGGCGGATGCTTCAAATCCTTCTTTGATAAAAGTGTTTTTGCAGCCTACATCTACTGCTCAAGACCTGATATTGGTAAGTCAGGAAGGCTCTAATATTAAAGGAGTTACAGGATTTGAGGTAAGAAATTTTGTTGATTATTCAGAAAGTTCGCGACAGGGTGATTATCTGATGATTGCTCATAATTCTCTTTTAAATGGCAGTAGTAGCAGCCATCCCGTAGAGGAATATCGGACATACAGAACTACCCAGGCTGGTGGTAGTTTTAATGCAAAAATTTACATGATTGACCAATTGATTGACCAGTTTTCTTTTGGCATCAAACAGGATCCATTGGCTATTAGAAATTTTATCAGACTTGCAAGAAACAGGTTTTCGTCGCAAATCAGAAATGTATTTTTAATAGGAAAAGGAGTGAATTATTATTCGGCCAGGTTAGCTGAGTCATCGCCTGAAACCGAAAAAATAAATCTGATTCCCACATTTGGCTCTCCGGGTTCGGATGTGCTTTTGAGCGCCGAAGGCAGTAGTTCTGTACCACTATCGCCCATTGGCAGAATTTCGATAGTGAAAGGTGATGAACTTAGTATTTATTTGGAAAAAGTAAAGCAATATGAACTACAAAAAAGTATTATTAGTCCATTGGTAAGCGAAAGTAGTTGGAAAAAAGATGTTGTTCACATGGTAGGGTCCAACTCACAGTCGGAGATTAACCTCCTTTATCAACTATTGAATAATCATAAAGCTATTTTAAAGGATACTTTTTATGGTGCCAACGTATCTGATTTTTTAAAAGACCTTTCAAGCACCGGTCAACAACTGAACTCAGACCGTTTAGCAGCGCTAATTAATAATGGAGTTGGTTTGCTTACCTATTTTGGACACTCATCAGCAACTTCTTTGGGCTTCAATCTGGAATTACCCGAGAATTACTCCAATCAAAGCAAATATCCTATTTTCAATATGATGGGGTGTGATGTAGGAAATATTTTTGGACTTCAACCGGCGAGTTTGACAGTGCCCCAGACATTATCCGAAAAATATTTATTAGCAAAGGAAAGAGGTTGTATTGCAATGCTTGCCGGAACAAGTTTGGGTTATATCAATTCCTTAGATGTCTATAATCTTCGATTCTACACAGATGTTGGTAAAGTTTTCTATGGGGAAGATTTGGGCAGCCAGATGGTGAATACTATCAAACGTGTGTTTCAGGCTATACCAGAGTCTGATCTACTTCAACGCACCCAGTGTGAGGAATATGTATTACATGGCGACCCAGCCATTAAGTTCTACAGCTTTGATAAACCTGACTATGCAATTGAAGATCGCTTAATAAAAGTGAGTCCGAATTTTATTTCTGTGGCCGAAAGTGAATTTACTGTAGATTGCAAAATATATAATCTGGGAAGGGCTGTCAAAGGAAATTTAATAGTAGAAATGAAACGGACTTTCCCCGATTTAACAAACGAAATTATAAGAAGGGATACGCTTCCTGCTATTTATTATTCCGATTCGCTACAATATACTATACCAATTAATCCGGTGAAGGATAAGGGAATGAATAAGATCACAATTAGCGTGGATCCTGAAAATCAATTTGACGAGCTTTTTGAAACGAACAATTCTATAACCAAAGAGGTTTTTATTTTTGAAGATGATTTGAAGCCGTTGTTCCCTTTTGATAAATCCATAGTGAGCAAGCAGGGTATTACGTTTTCTACCTCTACCGCTAATCCTTTCGCTCCCTCCAAAACGTATTTGATGGAGATGGATACAACCGAGTTATTTAATTCTACTTTAAAAATTTCACTTTCTAAAGTGTCAACGGGCGGTGTCATTGAGTTTAACCCTTCTGTCGTTTTTAGAGACAGCACAGTTTATTACTGGAGGGTGGCCACTATGCCGGCTACTCAATCAGAACAACCGATGTGGAATAGCGCTTCTTTTATTTATATTAATGGTGATATTAAAGGATTTAACCAGTCTCATTATTTTCAGTACAATGATAATTTGTTTAAGGGGTTGCTACTTGATTCAAAAAGGGATTTTGTTTTTGGCGACAATAAGGCTTCCATAAACATTACAACAGGTATTTATCCTTATGCCGGGCAGGCCAGCAATTATCAACTTCAGGTTAACGATTTACCTGTTGCACGAAGTTGGGTAGCTCCTTTTGAAAATCAAATGAATTCCCTTCGTTTTTATGTACTTGATAACAGGTCGATGAAGATATTGAAGAATGTAGATTTGGGAACTACCGGAAGATTTGGGAGCCAACGACCTATAAAATATTTTGGGGGAGCAGTAACAGACTTTTTCCAGTTTGACCTTACTACACCCACTGCACGAAAAACGATAATGAATTTCATTGATTCTATACCGGATAATAACTATGTAATAGTTACCAACAGTATTTATAACTCAACTGTTTTACCTTCAGTATGGCGATCGGATACCACAGTCTTTGGGTCTGGTAATTCATTGTATCATAAATTAATGCAATTAGGCGCCAGTAAGATTGACAACGTAACCTCGTTTGTGCCATTTATCTTCATTCTTCAAAAAGGTAATCCCAATGCCTTAATTCAAAGAATTTCGGATGATGCCGCACAAATATTAGATGCAACTGTAGTGGTAAATGCCAGTGGTTTTTCGGGCACAATGGAAACAGATCCAATTGGCGTTGCAAAAGCCTGGAATAAAATATTTTGGAATGGCATTTCCGCCGGAACCATACCGGGAACTTTACCCTCTTTGGATATTATAGGATTGAAAAAAGACGGTTCCGAACTAACTATATTGAAAGGCACACCTCTTAGCGCACAGCCGATTGATATATCTTCAATTGATGCAAAAATATATCCACAATTGAAAATAAGGCTCAATACAAAGGACTCTGTCAATTACAAGCCATTCCAGTTAAAAAGGTTGATGGTTGATTATCTCCCTGCTCCGGAAGGCGCATTGGCACCAAATTTTTTCTTTTCTAAGAAAGACTCACTTGAAGCCGGCGAACCCTTTAATCTGGGTGTGGCTTTCAAAAATGTTAGTGATTATGCTTTTGACAGCCTAAGTGTTAAGTTTACAATCAGAGATAAGAACAATATTGAAAATATCATTACTGTTCCTAATCAAAACCTTTACAACCTAAAGACACTGTCAGGTTAAACATACCCATTGATACAAAATCCTTTGGTGGATATAATTCTATATTCGTTGAGTTTAATCCTAATGGAAGCCAACCTGAACAAGTTCATTTTAATAACTTCTTCTATAACAGTTTCTTTGTTGAACGTGATACCACAAATCCATATATGGACGTAACTTTTGACGGCGTTCACATACTTAATAAAGATATAGTAGCCAGCAAGCCTGATGTTTTGATAAGACTAACAGACGATTCGAAGTGGTTATTGCTAAATAAACCCGAACTGGTTAAAGTACAGCTTAAATTCCCTGATGGAAGTGTACGGGCATATAGCTACAATTCAGATACGCTTAGGTTTAATCCTTCGGGTACCAATGGGGCAAATATGGCTGCCATTAATTTCAAACCCCACTTGATTAAGGATGGAAGTTACGAGTTACTTGTTTCGGCTAAAGACCAAAGCGGAAACACTGCCGGAGATTTGCAATACAGAGTTGCATTTCAGGTGATCAATAAGCCAATGATTTCCAATTTACTCAACTATCCTAACCCGTTTACTACCTCCACAGCCTTTGTGTTTACACTTACTGGTAGCGAACCGCCACAAAATCTGCGAATTCAGATTATGACAGTAACCGGAAAGATTGTGAAAGAAATTACAAAGGCAGAATTAGGCCCGATAAAAATTGGAAGAAATATCACGGAATACAAATGGGATGGTACCGATCAGTATGGACAGCCATTGGCGAATGGGGTTTATCTTTATAGAGTAATAACCAATTTGAATGGAAAATCACTTGAAAAATACAAAGCTGAAAATGATAATACAGATAAGTATTTCACTAACGGGTATGGTAAAATGTATCTGATGAGGTAGATAACTCCTTTGGTTTAAAGATTATTGAAAAGCTCCTACAATACAAAAAGGGAGCTTTTCTTATTTCAAGTACCTTTTTAAGTCGCGCTCCTGATCTTTCTTCTTAATACTCTCTCGTTTATCATAAAGTTTTTTGCCTTTACCCAAACCAATTTCAATTTTTATAAAATTTTTTCCGGTCATAAAGATCTTAAGTGGTACCAGTGTGTAGCCTTTTTCTTTTAGCTTGCTTTCAATTCGTCTGATTTCTCGTTTTTGTAATAATAATTTTCTATCGCGATCAGGGTCATGGTTATTTACGGTGCCGTGTGAATAGGGTGATATATGCAGACTTTTTAACCATATCTCGCCTTTTTGAATGATGCAATAGCTGTCATTAAAACTGGCTTTGCCATCTCGTATGGACTTTACCTCTGTACCAAACAAAACGATACCTGCTACATAAGTATTGTCAATAAAATACTCATGAAAGGCCGAACGATTTTTTATGGATACCTGTGCGGTCAAAATAGATTAATAGATTAAAAAGGCAGAATGTTGCTCTGCATAGAAATAAAAGATTGAAAATATCTGTTAAGAAAAATAATGATTCTGATTTCGTATTTTTAAAAAAGAAGCAGACAGCAGAAATTCCGGTTGTTTAAATTAATTTCTAAATAACCGAACTACAGTGCCTATCTTGGATTTCAGTTCTCTCCTGTCAACAATAAAGTCCAGAAAACCATGCTCCAGCAGAAATTCGCTACGCTGAAATCCTTCGGGTAAATCTTTTTTAATGGTTTCTTTAATTACCCTTGGCCCGGCAAAACCTATCAATGCGCCCGGTTCAGCAATATTCAAATCGCCCAACATGCCGAAGGAAGCAGAAATACCTCCAAAAGTTGGATCTGTGAGTAAGGAAATAAATGGAAGTTGGGCATCGCTCAACTGTGATAGTTTGCCACTGGTTTTGGCCAATTGCATCAGCGAAAAGGCGCTTTCCATCATTCGGGCACCGCCACTTTTACTTATAACCATATACGGCAACCTGTGTGCAATGCAATAATCTACCGCTCTCGAAAATTTTTCACCCATCACACTTCCCAAAGACCCCCCTATAAACTCAAAATCCATGCAGGCAATTACAATATCTTCTCCGTCAACCTTGCCCACTGCCACGCGCATTGAATCTATTAAGTCGGTTTTTTCCCAAATATCTTCAAGCCTTTTTGATACGGTTTCAAATCAGTAAAACCCAGAAAATCTTTACTTATTATATTTTCAAAAAGTGCGGTGTATTCCCCATTGTCAAACAGAATATCATAGTATTGCCAACTGTTGAGCTTGTGATGGTAGCTGCATTTCGGACATACATATTCCAGTTCTTTTAGCTATGTTTGGGTAGAGATATAATTACATTGAGGGCATTTAACCCACAAACCTTCCTGTGTTTCTTTTTTCTCTGAAGTTTTGGTTAAGATACCTTTTTTAATTCTTTTAAACCAACCCGATTTATCATTATTTCCATTTTCATCTGCCAGTGCATCAGAAAAATCTTCATATTCTTCAGGCATGTATTAAGTATTTTTATGAGTACAAATATAAGCGTTTCAGGGTTTAATATTTTTTCAAATAAATTTCAAATTTATGTAGAAACTCCAACTCTGGTATATACCCAGCTATCTTTCAATGGGATAATCCAGTTTTCTTCCAATTGTACTTTCGTATTCACCAGATTATTAAAATAAAGCGTTTCAGGTGTAATAAAACCATTTTCAAAGGCGTAAGGCGCTTGTGATAGCGGCAAAAGCTCAATTTTTTCTTTTACCACAAAGGCTAATTGATTCCTGTCGAATAGACTGATTTTGAACCTTTCTTCAAGCGATTTTATAAATCTGGCAGAGCTGTCGGTACTGCATCCGCCCACATGAGTCTGGCTTTCGTCGGCTATAAGCACAACAAACTGTCCAAAAAATAAATGCCCCGCAGCTTTTACTGCATCTCCGTGGCTTTTCCATACTGATATAAATTCGTTAATCATTTCTTCGGCTTCAAATGCTTCATTGAGACCTAATAACCTGCTTGACTGATAAACCCATACTTTCGAATGGGGATGAAAATCGTTTTTTAATAATTGTCTGTATTCTAAATTCATATTTTCACTAACATTATTTAAATTATTTATATCTATTGTTATTCTAATTCCTTTTCCAAAATTTCAGCTATATCCAGTACTTTCACCACTGTCTCCTTTTCTTCGTTTTTAACACCGTCTGTTAGCATGGTGTTGCAATAAGGGCATGCCGAGGCTACTACTTTGGCACCGGTGTCAATAGCTTCCTTGATTCTTTCAAAATTGATTCTTGTATCTCCTTTTTCTTCTTCCTTAAACATTTGAGCGCCTCCGGGGCCACAGCACATGCCTTTGGACTTGCAATGTTCCATTTCAACAAGGTCTGCGTCCAGTGCTTGCAGAATTTTGCGCGGAGCTTCATAAATATTATTACTTCTGCCTAAATAACAACTGTCATGATAAGTAATCTTCTGGCCCTTGAAGCTACCGCCATTTTTAATTCTCAGTTTGCCTTCTTCGATTAGTTGCTGCAAAAGTGTTGTGTGATGCATCACCTCATAATGTCCCCCCAGTGCCGGATATTCATTTTTTAAAATATTGAACCCATGGGGGCAGGCAGTAACAATTTTCTTTATACCATATCCATTCAGGGTCTGAATGTTTTGGTAGGCCATCATTTGAAAGAGAAACTCATTACCTGCACGCCTGGGCGGATCGCCGGTACACATTTCTTCTTTTCCGAGAATAGCAAAATTGATACCTGCTTTTGTCAAAATATTTGCAAATGCTTTTGTTATTCTTTGTGCTCTTTGGTCAAAGCTTCCTGCACAACCCACCCAGAATAGTATTTCGGGACTTTCACCCTTAGCAAACATTTCGGCAACAGTCTGTACTTGCATTTTGAATTATTAAATAAATAAATTACGATTTTGCTGACCTTTAAAATCAACTGCATAAAATTAGCTTTTTATACGATTGCAAAGTCTATATTTGTTAATTATTGATGAAAATAGTAAAAATTGTTAACAGAATATTTAATTGGGAACTGTGGCCTTTAATTTGCTGTATGCGCCCATTTTTCCGGTATGGCTGTTCTATTGCCTCCGTAGCCGGGCGGTATGGTTTTTTAGCGCCTCCAATCCTTCCATTGCATTTGGCGGTATGGAAGGAGAGGGCAAAAAGGAAATGTACGATCAACTGCCTGCTGAATTTGTTCCTCTTACCATTTATATAAGGCACAATATACCATTTGAGAATGTATTAAGAAAAATTAGGCTAAGCGGGTTAAAATATCCATTTGTAGTAAAACCTGATGTGGGGATGAAGGGCATCTTATTCAGAGTAATTGATAATGAAGACCAATTAAAAAAGTATCATGAAAAAATTCCTGTGGAATATATTGCTCAGGCAAAAATAAATTTTCCCCTTGAGTTTAGTGTATTCTATTACCGTTACCCATGGGAGCAAAAAGGGAAGATTACAGGTTTTATTCATAAAGAACTATTGCAGGTTGTAGGCAATGGACAAAGAAGCCTGAGAGAACTGATAGAGGTGCACCACGCGCCCGTTTCAGGCTCGAAGAGATGGAACACAGGCATGGACACAGGTATCAGCGTATCATTCCCGATGGAGAAGTTTTTTATTTATCTTATGCCGGAAACCATAATCGTGGTGCTAAATTTACCAATCTGCATAATAAAATTGATGACAGTCTTGAAAGTGTTTTCGATAAAATGAGCCATTATAACAACATGTTTTTTACGGAAGGTATGATATTAAGGCTACAACCATTGAAGACCTGAAACAAGGAAAAAACTTTTCAATTCTGGAATTTAATGGGGCGGGTGCTGAACCAAACCATATTTACGACTGTGGAATGAGCCTTGTAAATGCCTACAAAACGCTGCTACACCATTGGAAAGCGCTCTATAAAATCAGTAAATATAATAATGATAACGGATACCCATACTGGCATTTTAAAAAGGGTTTAGATTATTTGCTGGAAGCCAAAAAACACTTTAAGATGCTTGGAAAATTTGATTAAAATCGAAAGAATATTTGAAACATAGGATAACTTTTTTTGAAACTTAATAATTAGCAAAGAAAGTTTATCAATAAAGTTATGATTTTCAATAATTTTTGCGGTGAGGGCGGGATTCGAACCCGCGGTACAGTTTAACCCGTACGGCAGTTTAGCAAACTGCTGGTTTCAGCCACTCATCCACCTCACCGACTGAATTTACCTAATCAAGGGGTGCAAATATAGGAAAATAACTGTAACAAAATCAAAAACATTATTACTGCTTGCCATTTTTTTTGAAGCGGTTTATTTTGATGTTTTTGTTTATCAATATTTTATAATAAATACGATGCAATAGCAGTGAAGTTAAGCTTACTTACATAGCCGCTAATTGTACTTTTTGATGCAATTCCAGAACATTTTCCCTGAAAATAGAATCAGTATCCATCAAATCTTTCACTGTTTGGCAGGAGTGAATAACCGTAGTATGATCTCTGCCTCCAAAATGATCACCAATGGTTTTCAAGCTGTTTTTTGTAAATGCTTTGGCAAGATACATGGAGATTTGTCTGGCCTGCACAATTTCTCTTTTCCGGGTTTTTTGAAGCAGTTTTTCGTATGATACATTAAAATACTCACACACCATTTTTTGAATTGTATCTATAGTAATTTCTTTGCTGGATGTTTTGATAAAGTTTCTTAAAACCTTTTTCGCAAGGTCAATATCAATTTCACGTCGATTTAGGGAAGATTGTGCCAGTAGCGAAATCAGCGCTCCTTCCAGCTCCCTCACATTATTATTAATATTATAGGCAATATACTTTACCACTTCCCTGGGCATTTCAAGGCCGTCAGCCTTCATTTTTCGTTCCAGAATTTCGATTCGGGTCTCATAGTCAGGTACTTGCAAATCTGCGCTTAAACCCCATCTAAAACGGCTTAATAACCTTTCCTGAACGCCTTCTAAGTCTTTGGGAGCTTTATCCGAAGTAAGTACCAATTGCTTACCCGACTGATGCAGGTGGTTGAAAATAGCAAAAAAAGCTTCCTGAGATTTTTCTGCTTTACTAAAAAACTGAACATCATCTACCACCAATACATCAATCATCTGGTAAAAGTGAATAAAATCATTAATCGCATTGTCGCGACTGTGATCTATAAACTGATTGATGAATTTTTCGGAGCTTACATAAAGTACTATCTTATTGGGATGCAGCCTTTTTACCTCGTTGCCTATTGCCTGTATCAGGTGTGTTTTGCCCAATCCCACACCTCCGTAAATTACCAAAGGATTAAAAGAATTGGCACCCGGTTTCTCCGCAACGGTTTTGCCGGCTCTACGTGCAACCCTATTGCAATCGCCTTCAATATAGGCATCAAAAGTGTAATTGAAATTGAGCTGAGGATCAATCTGCATCTTTTTGATTCCCGGAATTACAAAGGGATTTTTAACCGTATTATTTACTACAAGCGGGAAATCCATCTCGTTATTTGAGTAGGTTTTGTACCCAACACCGGTTACATCTATCGTAAGCGGTTTGTCTCTACTGTTTCCGCTGTCCATCATAATTCGGTATTCCAGCCTGGCATCTTTGCCCAATTCACGTTTCAAAGTTTTGGCTAAGAGATTTACATAATGTTCTTCCAGGTATTCAAAAAAGAACTGGCTTGGAACCTGTATAACTAAAACGTTATTATTTAAAGAAATAGGTTTTATGGGTTCGAACCAGGTTTTATAATGCTGCCATTCAACAATATCTTTGATTATCTTTAAGCAATTAGACCAGGTTTTATCAGCATTTTTTTCCATCTATTAAAAAGAATTTTTATAGGGTATATGTTCAAAATCAGTATCAGCAGGATTAAGCGTTCATTCACTTACATAATGTAAAAAATCCTAAAACCGAATAGCGAATATCCACAATTATTCAACATAAAAAAAATTTTTACTCATCTTTTTTTATGAAAAGCCAAAATGGAATAATTAGGTTGAATATTTGAATATATTTTAAAATAACCGAGAAATATTTTGAAAAATCAAATTGAAATAAAATTGGTATATTCAACGAAAATTATTATACGCAAATAATTGAATGATTTAATATTGATTGCATCCTTTAACTATAATTAAAAATATACTATTGATGATTTCCAACTCAAAGCCCTGTATGTCTTGTGGGAAGCCACTTAGAGGCCGATCAGATAAAAAATTTTGTGATGATTATTGTCGCAATAATTACAATAATCAATTAAAAGGCGCTGATGGCAAGCTGATGCGCAATATTAATAATGCCTTGCGCAAAAACCGGAATATACTACAGTCTGTACTGCCTGCTACCGAAGATACTGCTAAAGCAAATAAAGAGAAACTTGTTGCCAAAGGATTCAGTTTCAAGTACTTTACACATCAGTATCAAACCAAAAAAGGAAGTATTTATTACTACTGTTATGATTTTGGATATCTGCCTTTGGATAATGATTGGTTTTTGATAGTGCGGCAATCCGAAAAAGAATAACAGGATATAAACCTGATTGAGGACACAAAATATTTTTGAAAATTCAGATAAATATCTTTTATATCGAAATCATTTTATTTATCGACAGAATATACAATATCAATACAATCAAAAATAAAAAGTTCATCCATTTAAGCGAAACAGACACTCCCGTTTTTTTCCCAAATATGAATAAAAAAAGATATAGCAAATTTACCAAAGGAATAATCAACAGGGCAAAACCATATCCTGCTGCAATAATAGTTGAAGAGATAGTTTCGCCATTATTCCAATCGGCAAAAAGCAATGAAAAAGCCATCAGCATCACTATTCCACTTAAAAATGCAACACGGGACAAAAATATTAACCAACGCATAAGCTATTTTCATCTAAAATAGCATTATTTTGCCCAAATATTTAAAATAGAAGGAACAAGTAATATTTTTTTTTGTAAACGAGTAAACAATTAGGGTGTCAACTTTTTTCAATCGAATTATGCGACGACCTTAACTCATTTAGAAAAAAGATATTTTCCCTGAAGAGTGATTACAATAAAATACTTTGACGCATGAAAAATAAATGGCCGAAAAAAGTGGTACCGCATGTTATAGCAGTAATTATCTTTCTGATAGTTTCTATAATTTATTGCAAACCCGTAATGCAAGGTAAAGTACTAGGCCAACACGATATTATTGGTTGGCAAGGCTCAGTGCAAAATGTGTTTGATGTAAAAGAAAAAACGGGGCACTATCCACTTTGGAATACCAATGTTTTTAGTGGTATGCCAAACTATCAGATATTTCTGGCCGGTAAAAGACTTTTGCCCGATTTGAAAAATGTTTTTGCACTGGGATTACCTAAGCCAATGAATTTCTTTTTTCTTGCAAGTGTTTGTTTTTACATTTTATGCATAGTAATGGGTCTCAACCCTTTTGTTGGTATTTTGGGTGCACTGGCATTTGCTTTTTCCACCTATAATCCGGTTATTATTGGCGCAGGACACGAAACCAAAATGTTTGCCATTGCCTTCATGCCATTATTGCTGGCCGGTTTATTATTGATTTTTAATAAAAGGTATTGGATAGGCGTGGCAGTGGCTACCTTGGGAGCTTATCTCGAATTGTTTTCAAACCACCCTCAGGTGAGTTATTATTTCTTTTTGGTGGCCGGAGCCATTGCCATCAGTTATCTTTTTGTTTGGATAAAAGATAAAGATTACAAACGCATTGCCATAGCTTTTGGTTTATCGGCGGTGGCTGCATTGATTAGTATGGGCTGTTACTCATTAGCTTATATGACCACAACCGAATATGCAAAATATACCATGCGTGGAGGTAAATCGGTGGAGATTGTGGGCGACAGCGTTAAATCTGCTAATACCAAGGGTCTTGATCATGACTATGCCTTCCAATACAGCATGGGAATTAATGAACCTCTTGTAATGCTGATGCCAAAAGCATTTGGTGGCAGCAGCGCTCAAACGCTTGGTGAAAACTCTAATGTGGTAAAAAAACTGGGTGCTTTGGGGGTTCCTGAAACCTCGTCAGCGCCAATGGCTGCCGGTCTTCCATCTTACTGGGGCGGAATGACAGGGCCCGGTGAAGCCGGTACTTCCGGCCCTCCTTATATCGGTGCCTTCATTTTTATATTGGCAATAATCGGGTTTGTAATCGTCAGGCACCCCATTAAATGGGCTTTATTAGCCGTCACTATCCTTTCTGTACTGATGAGTTGGGGTAAATATTTTATGGGCTTCAATAATATCTTATTTGATATTTTGCCACTATACAACAAGTTCAGAGCGCCATCAATGGCGCTCATCATTGCTGAGTTTACCATGCCTATAATGGCTGTACTTACTGTGCATCAGTTATTTTTTGCAAGAAATGCAAAAGAAATACAACAGGCCGATTTTAAGAAAATAATATATACACTGGCCGGCATTGCTGTAGTAATCGGGCTAATTTATCTGGCTCAGGATTATTCTTCAGGATTTGACCAGCAGATAATGGACGCAAAATTTGACCAAAGCGGAGCCGACACTTTAAACAAAGCTGTAGTGTCCGGTATGAAGGCAGACAGGCAAAGCATGTTTGGCGGTCAGGTTTTACGCACCATCTTGTTTATGGGTTTTCTATTGGGTATAATTTATATGTATCTCAAAAATACGCTTAAACCTACCGTAGCTGTTGTTTTATTGGCTACTATCACTTTTATAGACCTATGGTCAGTAGATAAAAAGTATTTAAACGATGACCACTTTATTCCAAAAGATGAATTGCAAACCGAAAGCTTTGCAAAAAATCCTGTGGATGAACATATATTGAAAGACAATGATCCGCATTTCCGTGTTTTCGATGTTTCCAGAGGAATGAATGACAACAGAGCATCCTATTATCATCGTTCTGTTTTAGGATACCATGCAGCCAAGCTTCGTATTTATGAGGATATTTTGGATAAATATTTTAGGACCAGTCCCAATGAACAATTATTGAATGCATTGGATGTAAAATATGTAATCAATCAAAACTCACAGGGGCAGGTAGATGTGGTGCAAAACCAGGGGCATTTTGGCGCAGCATGGTTTGTTAAAGCTATAAAACCTGTAACAAATGATGCAGAAGAATTGTTGGCAATTGGGCATACCAATTTAAAAGATATCGCTGTTGTTCAACAATCTTACATGCAGGATATTGGTAATATTATGGCTGATTCCAGCGCTTCTATTACGCTAAAAAAATATTCAAATGATGAAATTGAATATGCGACCAGCGCAGTCAACGCTCAGTTTGCAGTATTGAGCGAGGTTTATTACCCTGCCGGCTGGAATGCCTATATTGACGGACAAAAAACTGAGATTGTTAAAACGGATTACGTTCTGCGTGGTCTAAAAGTTCCGGCAGGTAAGCATGAGATAAAATTAGTTTTTGAACCTCAATCCGTAAAAAGAGGCATCAATATTTCGTACCTGAGCTCATGGCTGTTAATTGTGGTAGTATTAGGAGGTTTCTTTATGGAATGGCAGACTAATAAAAACAACAAAAAAGCCGTTGATTGATGAAGGTAGCATCATTGGTTTCGTATAAAATTATTCCGGCCATATCTGGCGGGGAAAAGGGAATATATTATTTTCTTCAGTATTTTGGAAAATATGCTTCCATAACCTGCTATACTGTGTCGGAAAATGAAGCTACCGAAAAGGAAAACTTTATTACCGCACCGGTGTTAGGGAGTAGTAAAAGCAAATTCAGGTATATTAATATTTTTCTTTTTTTCAAACTCAGAAGATTATTAATCGGATCAGGAATAAAAACACTCATTATTGAACACCCTTATTACGGATGGTTAGGATTTCTGCTGAAAAAATTTGCCGGTATTAGACTAATCGTACACTCTCATAATATTGAAAATGAACGATTTAGAACAATGAGTAAATGGTGGTGGAAAATATTATATTATTATGAACGTTTTATCCATCGTGCGGCAAATCTGAACTTTTTTATTACGGAGGAAGATAAAGAATATGCAATCAGAGAATTTCAACTAAACCCACAGCGTTGTATTGTTATCACCTACGGAATAGAAAACGAAAATGCTGTTTCCTTTAAGGAGAAATCTTTAGCAAAGGAACTTTTGTGCAAAGAATTGAACCTGACTACCAATACTGTACTTATTCTTTTTAATGGTACACTGGACTATCCTCCAAACAGGGAGGGATTGGATATGATACTCAGTGAAATCAATCCCAGACTCAAAAAGTTAATAACTCTGCCTTACAAAATTATTGTATGTGGGCTTCGTTTGCCCCAAGAATATAATGAATTGAAAAAATATCATTCTGATAATATAATTTATAAAGGCTTTGTGGAGGATATTGGTTTTTATTTTAAAGCTGCTGATATTTTTATCAATCCGATAATAGAAGGAGGGGGGATAAAGACCAAATTAGTAGAAGCTTTGGCGGCAAATACGCCCGCTGTTTCTTTTTTTACCGGCGCTTATGGCATTCCACAGTCGGTTACAGGCAATCATTTAAAAATTGTGGATGACAGAAATCATGAGAAATTTGCAGACGCTATTGCAGCAACCGCTTTGCAAAAGAAGGACAATATTGATAAATCGTTTTTTGTTCATTTCTATTGGGGAAATGTTGCCAAAAAAGCAGTCAGAGAAATAGAAAATTTGAAATAATTTTATCCTAAAAAAAGGAACACAATGGTTGTAGGAAACGGATTGATAGCATCTCAGTTTTATGATTATAAAAGAAATGACTTGGTGGTTATTTTTGCCTCCGGCGTATCTAACTCATCAAATATAGCTGCCGAACCGTTTGAAAGAGAATTACAACTTTTGAAAACGGTTTACGAAAAAAATTCGGATAAGAAATTAGTTTATTTCAGCACCAGCAGCATTTCCGATACGGAATCTAAAAATAGTAAGTACGTAAAACACAAGCTGGAAATGGAAAACTGGATAAAGCAATCAGTAGCTTTGTTTACGATATTCAGATTAACCAATCCGGTAGGGAAAAATAAAAACCCAAACACGGTTCTCAACTTCTTTGTAAATCAGATTGTATCAAAATCGTCCTTTGTGGTATGGCAAAACGCCTTTAGAAATATTATGGATATTGATGACATGTACAGAATCTGTCATTATATCCTGAACAATAATTTGTTTTTAAATGAAGTAGTAGTAGTGGCTAACACGGAAAGTTATCCAGTAAAAAGAATTGTGAATGAAATAGAAAATTATTTTGAAACAAAAGGCAATTATACGCTGGTTGACAAAGGAAACGATCTGCATATTGATACTGCACCCATTGCACCTATTATTGAGAAATTGTCGATTCAATTTGATAAAGATTACCTTCATAAGATTCTGAATAAATATTTTCCAAAACAATGACCTATTTATCTGCCAGAAAAAAAATAAAGATTGAAAGAATACTCATTTCACCCCTTGTATTATTAGGCAGGATCATTGGCTTTTTTTCACCTCTGAAAACCAAACACCAAACCATTCTATTTTTTTCAAGCGCCGATATAGGCGGTGCGCCTAAGGTAAATGCAGATATAACCAATTGCATTAAGGAACTGAAGCCTTTGATTATTTTTTCTAAAAGGCCAAAAAATAATCAGTTTGCCCACTTATTTGAAATTGAGGGCGTGCGGATAATGGATTTGCATAACTGGATTGACAACAAATTGTATCATTTTGTAAACATTATTTTTCGCGGCATCATTGCATCGTGGATAAGGCAACAGAAAATGAAATTCATTTTCGGAGGAGAATGTATTTATTTCTATAAGGTGATACCCTACGCCGGTAAAACAGTAAAACGTATAGAACTCTGCCATTTGGATACTTGGTTAGGCTATAGCATTGGTTTTGTTGACTTTATAGATTTAAGAATTTTTAGTACCAAAGCGTTGATGCGTAAAGTAGAGCGTCAATACAGGGAAAACTATCTGTCTGTAAAATTTTCTGACCGTTTGCTGTTTATTGAAAATTTTATTGACATTCCTGAGTATGAACTCCATCAGAACGAAAAATTACAGGTACTTTTTGTTGGTCGTGGAGCCTCTCAAAAGCGGGTGCATCTGATTGCTGCCATTGCAGAAAAGATGCAAAGAGCCGGTGATTCAGTTCATTTTAGTTTTATCGGTGACGTAGATAATGTCATACAGACTGCCGATTATCCATTTTGTACATTTTATGGTAATATTAAAGATCAGGACTATCTTAATTCTATTTATAAAAAATCAGATGTACTGATACTCACCTCGGCTTATGAAGGCCTCCCAGTAGTGGTAATGCAGATGATGGCTTACGGTAAAATTATTGTTTCCACAGCTGTGGATGGTATTCCTGACTATGTGAGGCACAATGAGAACGGATTATTAATTACAGCTACTGAAGAATCGGAAATTATTGATCAGGGGGCTGAACTGTTGAGAATACTAATAAACGATATAACCCTAATTGAAAAATTCGGACAAAAAAGCAGAGCGCTGGCTCAGTCATTATTTAGTGAAGAAGTATTTCGCAGGAGCTATCGGAGTGTTTTTGGAGTCACATTAAATTGACCAGTATAAATGATTGATTTACATTTGATAAAAATATTAATATGGGTTTTAAAAAATTTCAATAAGGTTAAAAATCTTTCACGCATCTGAAACCCACTGTTGCATTTTTTTCATCCTTGCAATACCCTTAATAAATATTGACGAAAATTCAACTCTCTCGGCCCCATTGGGCATACTACCGTATCTTTTCGCCCAACCCCGTCATTGTTGATTAAAGTTGGCATCATAGTTTTGCGTTAGCAGGAGGTGCAGATTTTCTTTTCCTGATTTCTTTTTCAAGCATGTTAGTGAGCCAGGGCTCTGGATTGACATTGTGCTGGCGGCATCTGGCGAACAGCTACCTTTTCAGTTTTTAGTAAGATTATTGCGAAAGCTGAATCTCGTAGAGTTCAGACCAGTTTTTTCCGGTGATGTAGATTTTCTTTGTTGCCTCATCATAGGCAATACCGTTTGGCACTTTTTCGGTGTTGGATAGGTCGCCTGAATTGAAACGGCTCCATATTTGACTCAAATCTATTTGCCCAACCACCTGTCCGCTTGTAGGGTCAATTTTAAAAATAAAGGGTTTCAACCACTGATTGGCATAGATGTAGCCATCAATATATTCCAGTTCGTTAATGTTGTTCACTAATTCGCCATTAAGCGTTACCGACTGGGTGTGAAGAAGACGGAAGGTAGCCGGATCATAAAATTTCAAGTTGCTGCTCCCATCGCTTACTATTAATTCGTTACCATTGTGGGTGATGCCCCAACCGTCCGAGTTGATGGCAAATTCCTTCACTTTTTTGAAGTCGGGCAGGGTATAAACAAAAACGGTTTTCTCCTGCCATGTAAGTTGGTAAATCGTATCATTTAAAATAGTAATTCCTTCACCAAAATATTTAACGGGAATATTGATTGATTTTTCCAGCTTACCGGTTTCTAAGTTTACCTGCATCAGTTTGGATTGCTTGGGCCCAGATACGTCATATTCCGAGCCTCCTGTACCTTCATATAATTTACCTTTATGCACCACCAATCCCTAGGTGAAGGAAGAAGTATCGTGCGGATAGGCTTTTATTATGGAGTAACTGATGGATTTTGCTTTTGTAATGTTTTCAGTGGAAGTATTTTCACCGTCATTATCATTATTTGCGCATGAAAAAAATGTGAAAATACCGGTCACTACAAACAAACTATGCAAAAAATATTTCATATCTCAATTTTTATGAATTGCAAAAATATACTAAAGGCAGATTGTATGACTTCTATTTACAAATATTAACAGTTTCATTTCGCTGTATAATTTGTAGATTTGCCGCTTTGCAATTTTTTTTTCTAAAGAAATTTTTATCTGAATGTCTCCCAAAAAAGAACACTCCGTTTTAATGGTCTGGCTGGCTTATGCTGCTGTTTATATCATTTGGGGCTCTACTTATTTTTTTATTGAAATGGCTGTAAAGCATATAGCGCCTATGATTTTGGGAGGTATTCGCTTTTTTGCAGCCGGTACGCTAATGTTGCTTTGGGTTGTTTCTCAAAAAGAGAAAATATGGAATCTGAAAGCCATTTTTGCATCGGTGGTAAGTGGTTTTTTAATGTTGTTTCTGGGTAATGGAGCCGTCATTATTGCGGAGCAGCATTTGGCCAGTTCTTTTGTGGCCATCTTCGTAGCCTCTTCGCCTATATGGTTTTTGGTTTTGGACAGGCCTCGCTGGACTGAAAATTTCAGAAATAAATATATTCTTATGGGGGTGGTAATGGGTATTATAGGTGTGTTGTGTTTATTTTTTGAAAAATTAGGCGGTACGGGTAATGCCCTATCAGGCTCGCTATGGGCTATGTTGATATTAATTGTTGGCAATATTGGATGGACATTAGGCTCCTTATACTCAAAATATACAAGCAGTACTGTTGCTGCTTCAGTTATCTCTGCCTGGCAAATGCTTTCTGCTGGACTGGTATTTTTGGTATTCAGCCTTCTTGATAAAAGTATGTTTACCATGCAATGGCAGCAGGTACCACTAAAATCATGGTTGGCTGTGGGGTATCTCATTTTTTTTGGCTCCATCATCGGATACAGCGCTTATGTCTTTTTAATCAGTGTGCGCAATGCCACTCAGGTAAGCAGTTATGCCTATGTAAATCCTGTGGTAGCGGTCATGCTGGGGGTTTTTATCAATAAGGAGCATTTAACTTTTTGGCAGCTTATCGGCTTGGGTATTATCTTGTGCAGTGTGTTTTTTATTAATAAAGCAAGGAGCGTAAATAAAAAATATGCAGGGGAGCTAAAAAAATCAGAGGAGCAGTGAATTTGATTTATCTTCGTTGAAAATTAAATATTTATGTCTGAAGAACAAATACCTAACAACCAGTTGAATATAGAAATATCTGAGGAAATTGCAGAAGGTTCTTATGCTAATCTTGCCATCATTACGCATTCTCATGCCGAGTTTGTAATAGATTTTGTAAATGTGATGCCCGGAACGCCCAAAAGCAAGGTGAAGTCCAGAATTATTTTTACCCCACAACATGCCAAGCGCTTTATGAAAGCGATGATTGAAAATGTAGAAAAATTTGAAGCCATGCATGGAAACATCAAAGACCTTGAGGAAATTCAGTTTCCTGTAAACTTTGGCGGGCCTCCCGCACAAGCATAATTTAGCAGGTCATTTTGGCAGATAAAGAATATATTTTTCTTCAAAAAAAGGTTCTTCAAAAATTTCTTTTATTGGTGTTATATAAGGTCTTGCAAGGCTTTCGTGAATTTCCTGCGCCAGGTCGCCTCCCTTCAGGCATATCAGTCCGGGAGCAGGTTCTTCCTTAATCTGAGTATTCTTTCTGATTAAAGGTTTACTCCATTTCCATAAATCCCTAAGTGGCGCTACTGCGCGCGATATTACAAAGTCAAATTTTTTATCTCTGATATCCTCAATTCTGGAGTGCTGTACAGTAATATTTTTTAGTTCAACGGCATGGGCTACTGCTTCTACTACCTTTAGTTTTTTGGCAATGCTGTCCACTAAATGAAAATGTACCTCCGGAAAAAAAATTGCCAGTGGTATGCCAGGGAAGCCGCCGCCACAACCCAAATCGACTATTTGAGTACCATCCTGAAAAGGAAATACTGCTGCAATGCTCAAAGAGTGTAGGACATGTTTTTCGTAAAGGCTGTCAATATCTTTACGGCTGATTACATTTATTTTTTCGTTCCAATCTTTATAAAGGCCTTCCAGAGCGCTTAACCGAGTGGTTTGCTTTTCGGAAAAGTCAGAGAAGTATTTAGAAATAATTTCCATCAATGTAAATGTAAACTTTAATATAGATTATTACCAGGTTCTGACTTCTTTTTTCCAAAGCATTGGCGAATAATAAATATAATAAAAAACCATCCACACATCCATAAAGAACAGCCATTTAATCAGGTCGGCTTCATTCAGCTTTTTCATCACCTTTGAAAAAATAATTTGCTGAAGTATTGATTTCACCAGAAAAATTCCTTCCACAATCTCCCAGTTGTACATAATGGCTGTCGCAATAGCCAGAAAATAAAATGAAAAGTGAGAAAAACTGTAAGCGCCTAACAAAAATTTGTGATCGGGTTTGTAATATTTACTGGTAGAATAATGTCTTCTTTTTTGTTCTTTCCAGCTTTTCCAGGTGGTTTTGGGTTTGCTGACGGTGTGTGCTTCATGGTCAATTACGATGGCTGTATTCTTTTTTGTGGCTACTTTATTGATAAACAAGTCATCATCGCCACCGGGTAAATGGTTTATTGAAGCAAATCCTTTGTTTTTCAGGAAAATACTTTTTTTATAACTCAAATTCCTGCCAACACCCATATAAGTCTTTCCTGCAAGCGAATAGGAAAGATACTGAAGAGCGGTATGGAAAGTTTCAAAACGAATTATTTTGTTCAGGAAACCAGGCAATTTCTGATAAGCGCCATATCCCAAAACAATATCAATACCATCATTAAAACCTGCCTGCATTTTTTCAAGCCAAAACTCGGAGGCCGGCACACAATCCGCATCCGTAAGCAAAAGCACTTCATGTTGTGCTTCGCGAATACCTACAGACAAAGGAAATTTTTTACCCGAAATCAGTTTAGGCTCTTGCCCCAGGTCAACAATTGTAAGGCTCTTGAAGGTATTGTTAAGTTCATGCAATACATAAAATGAATCATCGGTAGAGTTGTCATTCACAATTACAATCTGTTTGGTGCTATCATATTTTTGAAAAATAATTCCCGGTATGTTTCTGGCAAGATTCTCCTCCTCGTTTCGCGCGCATATAATAACAGAAACGGCATGTTGCTGGCTTTCCCTTTTTTGTTTGGGCGTATAAAAAGCTAATCTGGCAAAAAAACAAAGGTAATATGTAATGAGTACCAGTGTTATCAGGCAAAAAAGATAAAATACAATATGTTCAGCACTTAGTAAAGGCATGGCCGCAAATATATTGAGTTATTTATTCTCAATAAAAATAAAAATGGCAGCGATAGCATCTGCCATTTTTATAAAGTGAATGGTTGAATGTATGATATTTTATGAATTATACCATTATTTAGAAAATATTATATGTAAAGGATAAATAATAAGTGGCTCCGATCTTAGGATTGGCAATATCTGTAGAATAATTTTTATTGGTGATATTGGTACCGCCAAGGCGGATGCTAGAGCGGGCTTTTAACAATTTATAGCTGATGTGCGCATCAATAACTGCAAAGAAAGGAACAATACCTTCGCCACCGCTACCGGTAACCACATAATAATATCCTGGTTTGTATCGGAGTGTTGTATTAAATGACCAAACCTGTTTTGGCCCAAAGCCTGAGTTACCAAAATCGAAATTGATGTGATAATTTGGCGCATTAAAATTATCTTTTTCATTAGTTTGTTTTTAAAAATTAGTGTTCGAATTGTCGATGAAGCAATTATCAATTTTTCCGATAAACAGTCGGCAATATCGTTCAAAAGTTAGAAAAAATTGTGAACTAAAACGCAGCGATAAACATACTACATGGGGAAGTAAATACATTTTCTTTCATTGCCAAAAAATTTTGATGTGGTAAAATTAGAAATGATTCCCGATAATTTACTAAATTGCGCCTTGGAAACGGTTGATAGATAAAGAGTTTGTGTCCATAATCGTATTAAAATGTTTGTTGGAACTGCATTTTACGAAAATGGACACACTTTTTGAGGAAACTTTTTCGGACAGTTTGACAGTCTGACCAAAAACTAAACCAAAAAAAGGCTTGCACTTCTAAAACAATGTAAACCTTTGCATGATAAGACTTTCAATAGTTAGAACGTGTGTTTTTAAGGAAATTCCAGAATAATTTAGGTTACTTCATTAATTAAAGAATTTTTTTTAACCATTTTAATTTATTTCTATATGGCGGATATTTTATGGACGGGTCAAACCAGGTAGGTGTTTTCATAATTGCCCTTTCTGTGGAAAATACTTTGAAACTACTTTCTCCTCTGTAAGCGCCGATGCCGCTTTGACCAACACCGCCAAAGGGCAGGCAGGGGTTTGCCAGATGCTGCACCGTATTGTTGATGCAACCATTGCCAAAAGACACTTTGGATAACCACCCGTTTTCATTTTTTTTATCCGAAGTAAACAGATAAAAAGTAAGCGGATTAGGATGCCGCGCCACAATATTTAATGCCTCTCCTATCTCCCTGAAACTAATAATGGGTAATATAGGGCCAAAATTTCTTCCTGCATCAGTGGAGAAGTCAATGGTGTATTATTAACGATGGTAGGAGCAATATATAAATCTTCACTGTCGAACTTGCCTCCTTCCACAATTTCGCCTTCGGCATTTTCAATAAGCGCTACCAATCGGTCAAACTGCCTGTGGTTAATGATTCTGCCATAGTCAATGCTTTGTTGATTATCTACACCAAACGAGTCCTGAATTGAACTTTTTAATGCTGCTACCAGTTGTTCCTGTACGTCTTCATGTACCAGCACATAATCGGGAGCCACACAGGTTTGACCTGCATTCATATATTTGCCAAAAACTATTCGTCTGGCAGCAATTTTTATATTGGCGTCTTTTTCCACTATCGCAGGGCTTTTGCCACCAAGCTCCAGCGTAACAGGTATCAGGCTTTTAGCAGCCAGTTCATATACCGCTTTTCCAACCATTCCGCTTCCGGTGTAAAAAATATGGTCAAAGTGAATTTGATTCATCAGTTCGGGTACTACAATGCTTCCTTCGCCCTGAACAACACGGATGTAATTTTCATCAAAGGTTTTTTTAAATATTTTTTCGATAGCAGCCGCAGTAGCAGAGGCGTGCTCCGAGGGTTTGAGGACAATACAATTGCCTGCTGCCATAGCGCCTATTACAGGAGCAATGCTCAGTAATAAAGGATAATTCCATGCGCCAATAATGAGAACAACTCCTTTGGGATAGGGATACAAATAGCTGGATGACGGCAGATTGACCAGATTCGTTTTTACCCGTTTTGGTTTCATCCATTTATTAAGGTTTTTAATAGCCAGTTTTAATTCCGAAAGTAATAGTCCGAACTCTGTCAGATATGCCTCGGTTTCACTTTTTTTCAAATCATCATAAAGCGCTCCTGTTAACAGTTGTTCATTTTCTTCCAGCGATTTTTTTAATGCTTTTAATTGATTCAACCTGAAAGGGTAGGGGATGGTTTTACCGTTTTGAAAATAAACCCGAATATCGCCTAATGTATTTTTATCCTCAGTCATATTGTTTTGAAGCGTATTTTATCAAAAAGCGAAAATTAGTCCAAAATGTTCAAATTAGAAAACTTGTGTTTGCTAAAATTTGGATGTAACTAAATTAGTTGAATCACCCTCTGAAAGAATAATTTTTTAAAGAAATAAATATAGGATTTGCACCTTTCAAAAACCTGTCTAAAATCATAAAAAACTGAGCTAAATGAGTTTGAATTTGTAATAACTTTACCGTACAAAATTTATGTTTATGGTCGAAAAATAAATCTGAAAGACAAGGAAGCTATTGAGAAATTAAAAACCCTGGCAGAAAACGCCAAAGTGTGTATGTTCTGCACCCAGTTGGACGATCAACCCGTTAATACACGGCCAATGTTGTTGCAAGAGGTTGATAATAATGGAGATATGTGGTTTTTAAGTTCGGATGTAAGCAGTAAAAATGTAGAAGTGAAAATAGATGACAAGGTGCAGTTGTTGTTCTCTTCTCTAAAAAGCAATGAGTACCTTACTGTTTATGGTGATGCTTATGTATATAATGATAAAAAGATTATTGAAAGTAAATCATCACATTCTGTAAAGGCATGGATACCAAAGGGTAATGACGATCCAAATATTTCTTTGATACGAATCATTCCTAAGAAGTCATACTATTGGGACAAAAACTATGGAAGTTTGGATTTTTAGAATATTTTATTTTGATTTTAATGCCGGTTCCACTAAATGAACCGGTTTTTTTATGCCAGTCTTATTCTTTTTTACCTTTAAACATTAAATCCAAATAGGAGAAAAGTTCTGGATGATTGAGTTGCAGCAATTCAGGAAGTTTGAAATAGTACTCAGATACCACCGCCAGAAATTCTGCCTTTTTGGTTGCTCCGTATGGATTAATTTCTGAATGACCTTGTTTTATGGCTTCAGTTTCTTCTTCCATAATCTGCATCCAGAACTTAATCAATTTTTGTGGGAGCAAGAGTTCCGGTATGCCATCTATGGCGCCATCCATCTTGTCTATAAGGTGTACAAACTCATGAATTACTGTATTTAAAGCATTGTAATCATGCAAAAAACCGTTTCTTAAATCCTGCTGCGAAAGTATCATTTGATTTTGCAAAGCGCCATCGCCTACCATTCCCAAAATATTTCTTTCTTCACCGGTCAATTGAAAATTGTTATTAAATGATCCGGGATAAATCAGTACTTCTTCGATGTTTGAGTATTCCCAGTTTTTATGAGCAAATACCGGAATGACCGATCCTGCAGCCACAAATACACGATCAATATCCTCCACTAAGGTATCGATACCTGTTATTCGCACTTTGGATAAAAACAGTTGGACTTGTGCCAAAAATTCAGCTTTATCTGCCTCATTTAATTTTTGATAAAATGGCACATAATGTTGCAATAACTTTTTTTCAACAGATACATCGGGCTGAAAAATAATTTTCTTTTTCCTTAATAGAAAAATGATTCCTACAAAAAAGATTATCAGCAGAATGGGGAATATCACTTGCATAATAGAAATCAATTTAAGGATAAAGTTCGTTACTTTTTAAATCTATCATGCTTCATTTGATTTGCAAACTGTTCTTCTAAAAACCAATTGTAATTCCTAAGTTCCAATTTCTTCCGGCCTGAGGGAAATAATAATTTTCTGTTGTTAACGTTCCATGATATTTGTAACTGAAAGTATATCCGTTGTTTTCATATTGTTTATTGAAAATATTGTTGACCAGCAGCACAATCTCCAATTCTTTCAGATTTTTATGGGAGGTTTGAAATCGCAACCTCAGGTCGGTTAATGAATAAGGATTGATGCTTTTCAACTTATCCATTCCATTGTCCAAATATTGACGGCTTACATATTTTTCAGTGATATCTATGTAAAAATTATTTTTATTCCGCTTGAAGCAGAAGGGCTCAAAAGAAGCAGTAGCACCAATAATTGTACTGGGCGACATGGAAATAGTTGAGTTGGTGAATATTTGGGGCAACTGCCCTCCGCTATCATAATCATCGTTGTACTGCGTTATGTTTTTGATTTTGTTTTTGCTAAAAGTGGCGTTAGCGTCCAAAGTTATCCAATCGGTAAATCTTGCGCTTCCTGTAAGTTCAATACCTGCCCTATAACTGTCCATTACATTCGTTCTTACATAAGCGCCCACATCATTAATTTTCCCTGAAAGTATCAACTGATTGTTGTACTTCATATAATAGCCTGTAATTCCAAAAAATATTTTACGGCATTATATTGATAACCGGCCTCCACATCATACAAAGTTTCATGTTTGGGTTTATTGTCGGGCGATGCTTCAAAGTCATCACGATTGGGCTCTTTATTGGCAATGGCATAAGAAGCAAATAGTTTGCTGCTCGCATTATAGTCATGCTTTAAAATATAGCTTAGTCCAAGTTTAGGATTGAAAAAAGTGTAATGATTATCAGATTGTACAGTTGGATTTTTTCTGAAACCGCTGATTTTATAAACCACATCACGAATCTGCATATCGCCAAAGGCATAAAAGCCATCTGCTAATTGTTGTTGTATTTTACCAAAAAATTTATATCGGTCTTGTGTGCAGGCAGGATATACCAACGATAGTCAATAGGAACTCCAATTTCGGCCCATTTGACAAATCCATAATGTTTGGCATCATATTTTAAAATGGCTCCTCCAAAAATAAGGTCGGTATTTTTTTTATAATAATTGGCTGAAAAAACAGTACCATAATAATAATTATCTAACCATATCTGCCTGACAAGGTTTGTTTTTTTAATGAGCGAGTCCTTTATCTTCACATCAGAAAGGCCATAACTTTTAAATTTTTCTCCGGGTCTGTATTCCTCATAATAACCTTTGCCTCTTGTAAGAAAAGTACCTAGATTAGCTGTCCAGTTGTTGTTGAATTTATGATTCACAAAAAGCTGGTAGTAGTCCTGTTGATAATTATCTGTTTGATTTTTATAAAATGTTCCGTCGGGCATTTGCCCCAGCACGTTAGTGGTGCGACCCGCTTTATCCAATAATTGTTGATAAGGAAGGGGTTTTTCTTTATCATTGAACGAAATACCCACACCATTCCATGCCTGTCCGGTTCGTTCTTTTCCGGTAATCAGGTTAAACTTTATATTTGTCATTTCATTACCGGATGTCCATCCCGAAATGAAATGAAGCGACTTCAAATCACTGAAAGCCCGGTCAATGTAGCCATCCGAATTGATTTTGGACAAACGTAAATCAAACTGAAATCCACTTTTTAACATTCCTGTTGCTGCACGAAAAGTATTTTTCCAGGTGTTGAAAGAACCGTAGGCGCTTTGTATAGAAGCAGCTGCTTCTTTACTTTGATTAAGATTTGAAATATTGATGGAAGCGCCAAATGCGCCCACCCCGTTGGTAGAAGCGCCCACACCTCTCTGTATTTGTACCGAATTGACGGAAGAAGCCAGATCGCTGAAATTGACAAAGAAGATTCCCTGCGATTCGGGGTCATTTATTGGTATGCCGTTGATAGTAAGATTAATCCTTGTGGCATCGGTACCTCTTATTCTAATGGAAGCATAGCCCACACCCGTTCCGTCGTCGGAATTGACAACAACCGAAGGTGTTTGTTGTAACAAAGCAGGCAGATTTTGACCCAGATTTTGCTTTTTAATATCGGTAGCCGAAATATTACTAACGGAATATGGCGATTTTTCATTTACCCGTGTAGCCTTTACCTCACGGAGTCAATTCGTAAATACTGTCGGGTGCAATTAATTCTTTTTGTGCACTTGCGGCAATGATGGCCGGAAGGGCACATCCCAATAAAAAAATCCTCTTCATTTGTTTTTTAAAATTTAAGTTATCCTGCCGGTGGCAGAATTGTTAAAAAATAATGAGAGGGAAATGCTGAAAGAAGAAGGGATACTAACAAATCCTTCCCTGCGCAGGCATTACCCTGATCAGGTTTTGCGGGTATTATCTCAGCTTCATCTGAAAGAAAATCAGATTAGGCACCCCGGGAAACGCTGAAACTTTGTTCAATTTTTAAAAAAGAACTGCTGCAAAGTTAAGATTTTTTTAATAATCTTTTGTCAATCCAAATTTTTGTTGTACATTTGCAGTGCGAGGTAGAGCAGCGGCAGCTCGTCGGGCTCATAACCCGAAGGTCGGTGGTTCGAACCCACCCTTCGCAACCAAAAAAGGAATAATTCAGTGAGTTATTCCTTTTTTGTTAAGGGCACATTAATTTATCAAAAAACCTTGACCTTAATGGGTGAAATGTAAAAATGAGTATTATATAAATCATCGACGGCAAGTCTTATAGCCAATCTTAATATTTATCGGTGCAAGATTAAGGTATAGTTTCGATAATAGTTACTTTGTCTATTTCGTATCCTTTTGGTAATAAAATATGATAAGTAATATTAAGCGCTACAGCCGCTCCATTCTGGTAAACGGTAATTTTAATATTCAGCTTTTTGGTGCCTTGTAATTTCTGTATGTCATATTAAATTGAATTGTTTCCGCTAGGTAATGCTTTCTTGCCAATAAAAAGGTTATATGAATTAAAATCAATACCGGGTTTGCAAGAACCGCTCACAAATTTATCAAATGTAACCTGGTTTTTAATTACAGTAAATGTTTCTTTTAAATCTACATTTAAAGAATATCTTGTATCAGGGCAACCATATATTTTTTCAATACTTTTTGGCTCTATTGTAAGTGTATCCGTATCGATAAAATTTGACTTCTTATCAGAACAGTTTGACAAGACCACTGCCAAAAGTAAAACCAAAAAAACTTTACTTTTCATTACGATTATTTAGGTTAAAGGTATCCCTTCGTCCAACCCCCGTCATTGTTGTTTAAAGTTGGCATCATAGTTTTGTGGCAGCAGTTGGTATAGGTTTTGCTTTTTGGCGCTGTTGATTTTTTCGAATACGTGGGTAAGCCAGTGTTCGGGATTGATGTTGTGCAGGCGGCATGTGGCGAACAGGCTATAAAGCATTGCTGCATCCTGTGCCCGCTCGTGGCTTCCGGCAAACAGATAATTTTTGCGCCCCAGCGCCACAGGGCGAATAGCGTTCTCAATAAGGTTATTATCGATTTGCAAAATGCCGTCTGTGGTGTACACGCACAATTTCTGCCATCGTGTTAATGTATAAGCAATGGCCTTGCCAAAAGGACTTTTGGGTAATACCTTTTTGGTGAGCAACATTTCGGTTAATGTGCTTTGCAAATTGTTTAATACGGGTAGGGCATGTTCATGCCGATGGTTTTTTATTTGCTCCGGCGTAAAGTTTTCATCGCGGCAATAGGATTCTATTTTATATAAATCCTGTATCAGGCTCAAAACCGCATCCGCATTGGCTTTGTCGTAATCTTTGGCTTCGTAAAATTTTCTGCGCGATGCGCCCAGCAGCAAAAGGGGTAACGCCTTCTACTTTATCGAAAGTTTCGTAAGCATCGTAGCCATCTGTTTGCAAATAGCCTTTAAACTTGTGCAACATAGCTTTGGGATACAAAGCGCCACGCCTGGGCTGATAATCGAACAACGCTAATTTTCGTTGCGTATCGTAATACACCCAATAGTATCCTGTATGTGGTTTGTTTTTGTCCTTATCCAAAACCTTTATCGTGGTTTCATCCACATTCAAATAGTTTGTATTCAAAACCTGCCAGCAATGCAGGTCGTAAACCGGTTCAATCAACCGCATCGCATCTTTTATCCAGCCGCTTACCGTGCTGTGATTGATGTTTACATTTTGACGTTTGAAGATGGCTAACTGGCGATACACAGGCAGATGGTCCACAAACTTGCTTACCAGCAAATGCGTAAGCAATGATGCGCCTGCAACAGATTTCTCAAGCGGCATGGCCGGCAATGAAGCAATGATGCGGCTTGCGTTTAATCCATCATTTGAAGGTTTGATATACTCGGGACGTACATATTGTTTCACAAACAACTCGCCGGGCCGGTACTCCAGCTTTTCGGTAATTTCTTTACCAACGGGATGCAAACCTTTTACATCCTCTTTGGGCATCAGCTCTATTACTTCGCGGCGAAGGCTTTCCGGCAAAGGGTTACGTCCGGGATGCTTTACGGTAAGTTTGGTTTGTTGCTTTTGATATTCTTTTACCAGTGTGGTTTTTACCACGTCTATCTGCCCCAGTTTATCATCAGGGAATAATTCAGGCTGTGAAACGGCGGTTGCATTTGCTGTTACAAACTTCTCTGCCCTGCCGCCAAGAGCATTTTCTTTAATTCGGCTAATTGCAACTGTAGCGATTGTATCTGTAATCGCAATTCAATATTGTGACTCCTTTCCTGTTCAAAGAGGATTTTGTAGTCTATAAAACTATTGCCGGAAGCGATATGTGAAACTGTTTGCAAGATGTTTACAGGTAGTACAAATATCATGCTAATAATTGCCTGAAATGCAGTATTGACAGGTATTTCAGACAGTATGGCAATAGTGGAATTATTGGCAGGTAAACCTGATTTTTGTCGCACCGTTTTTAAAATTACACCCTGCAAAATAAATTGTAATTGCTGTGAGGTGATGCAAAATGATCGTTATGGCTGGCGGGAGGTCTTTCAAAAGTGCCCTGCTCCAATCCTTTTTCATAGAGCGCAAAGCCATCGCTATCCCATTGTAGTAATTTTATTTTGTTACCACGCCGGCCAATAAAAATGAATACGTCGCCACTCAGCACATTCTGTTGCATCTCGTTGCGCACCAGTCCGCTCAACCCGTAGGCTCCTTGCGAAAATCGGCAGTGCCGTTGTAATAAAAGTAGCGACAAGCGGAGTTTAGATGCAACATAGCAGCTCTTTTAAAACGGCTACATTAATACTGCCCAACTCAAGCCGCACACCATTAGGGTAGCAGATAGTTGCGGTACTGCCAGCGGGTGGCTATCGGTGCCACCTGCGTGAAAGTGGGTATGGTCGCAGCGTTAATGTGCAACCGTTTTGGCCAGTAATAATATTTGGATGTTGCAAGCCGGTGTTCTTTGCAATAGGAATCAACCGTTTGACCGCTTGCGCGGCAGGCTTCAATGTGGGCGTGCATTATACCGGCACGGGCGGAGGTATTGTTATTTTCCATCCGGCAAAAATCAATAACCTACCTTAGTAAAGCAATACGGGGTTAGTCGAAGGGATACTTTAAATCTACATTTAAAGAATATCTTGTATCAGGGCAACCATATATTTTTTCAATACTTTTTGCCTCTATTGTAAGTGTATCCGTATCGATAAAATTTGACTTCTTATCAGAACAGTTTGACAAGATCACTGCCAAAAGTAAAACCAAAAAAACTTTATTTTTCATTACGATTATTTAGGTTAAAGTTAAGAAAAAATGATCATTCAATATCATTGAGTTGACATTATAAATTGAGCCCCATTATTTACTGTGAATGGAGAATTTACTAAAACATACTGGGATCCTGTTAAAGTTAAAGATGATCCGCTATTTATTATAATATTCTGCGATATAACAGAACAGCCGGTTATAGTAGTATTTGATTGAACCACCTGATTATTGAAATAGATTGTATTGCAAGAGGCTGCTGTAACAGCAGCTGTTAATCATTTGATACTGTTGTAAGATTGTACGGTTAAATGTTTAAAATGTGTATCCAAGAGAGAAACTCCAAACTCTGTTTTTAAGAACACCGCCTTCCGAAGAACCACCCACTTTAGGCCGTAAATTACTAATTCCTGTCTGATTATTAATTTGGAAGCTAAGTTGATTAATGAAACGGTAGCCAAGAAGTAGGTTATAACCAAATTCCCAAGGTTTACCGTATGTGTATTCTCCAAAACTTCTATCCATAAAATCATTTTTAAAGTTTACATTTCCATGATTTTCAATCTTTATGTCTCCAATTACCACGTCGGACTTTGATTTCCACTTTCCGCCAGTTCCGTAGCTCACATAGGGACCGGCTCCTATATATAATTTTTCGCTATGAATACCTAGTTGATAAATAAAACTAAGTGGGAATTGAACGTACGCTACTTTTACTTTTGTTTCATTACCATTACCAAAAAGTAATTATCATTTTGTCGGAACCCCTTTTCAATATATTCAATACCCGGTTGTATGTAAAAGTTTGGGGTAACTGGAAGGTCAATATTTAAACCCACATGGATACCAGAGATTGATTTCGTTGAACTTTTTATACCATCTCTGTCTTTCATTAAAACGTTTGAAATGTTGTATCCTGATTGAATACCTACTTTTGTTTGAGCATATATTTTATTTGAAGTGGTGATTAAAAATGTGATTAATACGATTGTCAATAAAGACTTAAAACTCATTTTCATTCTAAAATTGATTTTCATAATAGTTGTTTGATTAAATCGTTTCTCGTTAATAGCTGCTATCACTATAATTGACTTAGAAAAGAGATGATCGGCTTTCCTGCCACAGCTAAACCGATAGCATCCATAATAGCATAGCCGTTTTTGCGCATCGATTCATTATTCCCTTCAAATAGCAAAAATTTTCTATTTGGATTTTTAACTAATGGTATTTGCTTCCCTTTATACCAATAATAATCCGTGCTTGTAATTAGTGAGCGCCCAATTGTTCCATTCTTTGGTGTAGAAACAGCTAAATCTTTACTTTTTGAACATCCCTTCGTAAAAAGAAAGAAAATAGCCAAAGTAATTATAGCACTTATATTTTTTAAAGAGATTTTAATAATATATTAATTTTTCAAATTAGTGAAAACAAAAATGTCAAATTGTATATTTAATACGGATCTGTATTCTTTTTAACAGATAGAAACAAGAAGTTGTAAAATAGTTTCGTAGATATTTTATGGAAGCAATCCTTCTATTCAATTTTAGGGGAGGTAATCCAAATTTTATTTTGTAATGGGGATTTATAAACCATAAACTACGATCTATAATTTTCAATCCTGTTTTAAAGACCAATTTTTGAAAAAGCACAATTGTGACCTTACATTGTTTTATTTCCAATAACTCACTAATTGTTGTATTTTTCTCTTTAAAAATATTCAAGTACTTTGTATAAATAGAAACAGGCAATAAGTGAGTAAAAGGAAGCATAGAACTTAGTTTATTAGAACAAAGTTGTTGATGCCCGCCAAAGGGCATGTTCCAGGCTGGAAAACGATAGAAAATAATCCCATTATCTGCGAGCATTTGCTTGGCTTTGCCCATAAATACTTCTTTATCTCTGATATGCTCTATAACATCATGAACTAATATGAGATCGTATTTTCGGGTATCAATAGTACTGTAAAAATCTTCAATCCGAAATTCAAACAAAGCAGGCTCTATTTTTTCCCTTGCAAATAAAAAAATAGCTGTCTCAATTTTACTCTTATCAATATCAATACCCACTACATAACATCCCCTTTCATAAAAAGGGAGCAGATTGCCTCCGTGACCGCAACCGATTTCTAAAACCGATATATTTTCGACTTTAATAACCTTTTGTAAATATGGAATATAATATTGGCGGCAAGTAGAGGCCAATTCGCTGAAATACAAATCGTTGTCTCTGTGTCTTTTTTGCATAAGAAAAAATTATTTCTTTTGCTTTAATAATTCCACTTCTGCTTGTAAATCTTGGACAGCTTTAATTAAAATAGGAATTAGTCCTGTATAATTTAATAGTTTTTTACCTTCAGTATCAGTCAGAACCAGCTCTGGAATAATTTTTTCAACATCTTGGGCCAATAGACCAACCTCTTTTTGATTTACTGGATTAAGTGATTCGCTTTTATTTAAAAAATTATAGGAAACTGGTTTTAACTGCTTAACAATATTAAGTCCGTAACCTAATGGTTGAATATTCGTCTTTGCTTTAGCGTCTGAATAATTGTAAACATTTGCTACCTGAATACTGTTAAACAAACTCTTTGCTGTATTATAAAAAACTACCTGATCATAGTGGCTAGCTAACCTTGTTGCTGCCGGCCAAATATCAATCTGAAGATAATTACTTCCATTAGTATTTTTTATATATGTACTACCGTATAGAGTGTTGGGAAATGCTGGTTGCGAAGTAACCGGTCCCACTGTCAAGTTGCCAGCGTTGTCAAGTTTTAGTTGAGCTATAGCACCAAGATTAATAGTGAATAAAATTAAGAAAAGAAGATTTTTTTCATGTTTTCAAGTCTAAGGAATTTATAAATATATTTTGAGAGCTAATAATTATCACTACATATAGATAAATAATGCAAAAATAAATACATTTATTAAATTAACAAATATATTTTCATCAATTGGAGATAATTTGTTTGTGAACTAATATAATTATCATATAATCAGTTAGTTAACTTGTATTTTACTATTTATATAAATTTCACTTTACGTAGAAATTATTGTAATTTTGCAATTATCTAACTAATTGGTAGAAGCTATGAATATCGATTTTACTAAAGCTACGTTTAAGGATTTTGAAAATATACCCGGCTTAAATGCAGTAGAGAGAGCAAAACTATTTTGCAGTTTTTTAGGGTATATGAAAACCAGTGGCCATTTGAATTACAGGCTTTTAGGTCTATCTGGTTGTAGGCCCGAAATGAATATGATTACCACCGCACATAATAAGCCCACTGATTACGTTAGCTTTGTTTCTAATGATTATTTAGGATTTACTCAACATCCAAAAGTGAAAAGAGGCTGCCATTTCTGCCATTGAAAAATACGGAACAGGCGCCGGAGCATCGCCATTGATAGGTGGTTTTTTTGAATTTCACAGAACATTGGAAATAAAAATTGCTTCCTTTTTTAAAAAAACATCAGATTGCTCTACCATATTTACGACGGGCTATACTGCAAACAGCGCTACGCTACTAAGCCTTTTGCAAAAAGAAGATATTGCGATCGTTGACCGTGCTGTACATACCAGTGTATTTGAAGGTCTAATGATGACAAATGTGCGCATGTTTGTTCATAATAATATAGAACATTTGGAACGTATTATTAAGGAAGTAAAAGGCAAGTATAGAACTATCATGGTTATTGTGGATGGAGTATATTCTCAAGACGGGGATATCTCGCTGCTTAATGAAATAGAAACGATCACTCACTTACATGGGGCTTTTTTGATGGTAGATGATGCACATGGGGTAGGCATCTTAGGTAAAACCGGAAGAGGTGTTCTTGAAAAATTTGATCTTTTTGATAAAGTAGATTTATTAACAGGTACTTTTAGCAAAACGTTTGCAAATATAGGAGGCTATGTAATTGCAAACCCAGAGATTACTTCATTTTTAAAGTTTCAATCTCGTCAACAAATATTTTCTGCAACGGCAAGCCCGGCCAGCACCGGGATTATAAAGGCCATTGAACTGATAGATGAAGAGCCGGAGTGGCAACAAAAACTTTTGGAGAATGTGCGCTACTTTAAAAACGGATTGTTATATTTGGGGTTGGATGTAGGGACAACGGCTTCGGCAATTATTCCTGTAAAGATAGGAGACCCGCATATTACCGGCGATGTAGGCCGGGAATTATTGGAGGCGGAAATATATACTAATCCCATATTATACCCCGCTGTGGCAAAAAAGGATGCCAGGATAAGAATGAGCCTGATGGCTACTCACACAAAAAGCCAACTAGATAAGGCCCTTAATGCTTTTGAGCATGTAAATAAAAAGTATAAAATATCTGAATTAAAAAGACGGCATGAAAAGGAAAGTACACAAAGGTGAAATTTACGACAAAGAAAGAACCAAGCAAAAATTTATTGATGCGGTAGGTAAAATAATTAAAAAGGAGGGTTATACCGGATTAGGGGTTAATAAAATAGCAGATGTAGCCGGCGTAAATAAAAAATTGATTTATGTATATTTCGGCAATGTAGATAAGCTAATAGAGACCTATATTAAAAATCAGGATTATTGGATTGGTTCTTCTATCAATTTAGATGATTTGGTGCGAGAACATGCAGAAGACTTTGCAGAACGCTTAGCTCCTGTGTTATTGACCAATCAATTTGAACATGTTTTTAAAAATAAGGAAGTTCAAAAAATTCTTACATGGGAACTAAGTAAAAAGAGTAGCTTAATGCGAAAAGTGGCTAATGAAAGGGAAATGCTGGGTACTGAACTTTTTAAATTGACAGATCCACTATTCAAAAACACAAATATTGACTTGAGAGCCACTTATTCAATTCTTGTTGCCGGCATTTATTATTTAATAATTCATTCTTCAATTAATGGTAGCACTTTTTGTGAAATAGATGTTTCAAAAGAGGCTGACAGGAAACGAATTATAAAGGAAATGCAGAGAATTATAACATCTACTTACAGTGAGGCAAAAGCTGAAAAGAAAAAGTGATATCACAGCATTTGCCAGCCAAAAAAGTTGAGTAATATTTGCTAATCTCTAATATAGTTTCTGCAGTAGCCAGGCTATGACTGATAGCACGGTTTAAGGTGGGGCGGGATAGTTATAATACCCTCACAAAATAAGACCACTTGTTAAGTTGAAATTTAATAACTTTAAACAAGTGAAATTATGAAACAGACTCGTAGAAAATTCGATTCGGCCTTTAAGGCCAAAGTAGCCCTTGAGGCACTTCGTGAACGGGAAACGCTATCCGGTCTTGCGGTAAAGTATGACCTGCATCCCAATCAAATTTCGCAATGGAAGCAGGAGTTTTAGAAAAATCTGCCTCAGTTTTTGACCATAAGCTACCCAGTTCGGCCTCAGAGCCGGAAGTAGATGTAAGCAAGCTGTATGCAAAAATTGGTGAGCTGCAAATGGAAAGAGATTTTAAAAAAAAAACTTAATCAAATTAGGGATACTGTAGATCAGCGATTGCTGGTATCTAAGGATGAATACCTTAGCATCAGAAAGCAATGCGATTTGCTGGATATCAACAGATCAACGGTATATTACAACCCCAAAGGTGAGAGCGAAGAAAATCTTAGTATCATGCAAATAATGGACAAACATATTTTGGAAGAGCCAACAGCAGGAGTACTTACGATGCAATCAATGCTTGAAGAACAAGGAATACAGGCAAGCTACGAACGCATACGCAGACTGATGCGCCTGGCAAACATACGCCCCATCTATCCTCGCAGGCATCTTACAAAATGGAAAAACAATGAATATGTGCATCCTTATCTGCTTAAAGATTTGACAATAGAACGCAGCAATCAGGTTTGGGAAATAGATATTACCTATGTACCCATGCGCAAAGGGTTCATGTATTTAACCGCTGTTATTGATGTTTACAGCAGGTACATTGTTGGCTGGGGCCTAAGCAATACCTTAGATGCAGAAAGCAGTTTGCAAGTATTGAAACAAGCAAAAAGTACACATGGCAAACCAGAAATAATCAATAGCGACCAAGGCAGTCAGTTTACTTGCAAATTGTATGTAGAATATTTAAAAGAGCAGGAATAAAAATAAGTATGGATGGCAAAGGCAGCGCTTTGGACAATATATATATCGAAAGGTTTTGGCGCACCATAAAATACCAGCACTTCATTTAAACCCGGCAGCAGATGGAATAAGTTTGTATATCGGTATAAAGAAGTGGATTGAAAAATACCACTTTAAAGCCCATCAGGGAATAAACCGGCAAAAGCCTCAATACCTATATTTGAATGCAGCTTAAAACAACTAAGAAATGAGTAAAAGTGGTCTAAAGAAATGGGGGTACTATATTGTTTACCTTTACTGAAGTACTTACTTTGCAATTATGACCCCGGAAAATTTACTTACCCTGGAACTTTCAGAAATTCTTTCCAATCTGCAAATTCAACATCAGGTAGAAGGAATTGCGATCTTGCACAATGCTTATGAAAATCAGAATCATTCAATAGAAAGTAAATTCTTTAGATCTCAACATTTTTCAGTAATTATAGTAACGAAAGGGAAACTGAATCTCAACATCAATTTATTTAAATACGAACTCGCAGAAAACGATTTGATCATCATTCCTCCTTCTGCCATTAAACAATTTAGTTTTCAAAATAAAGTGGAATATTTTGCACTTTTATTTACACCGCAATATCTTTTTGATTCAGGATTTTTTCAAAAACAGTTACAGCTTTTTTCATTTTTTGACAGTGAGGCATGTACCAAGTTATCCCTTTCAGGGAAAGATGCCCACTTTGCTATTTCCTCCATTGAATTAATTCAAGATAAACTAAAGCATTCCGAAAATACGAAAACCCAGCAATCCATCATAGTACTACTGTTTCAAGCAATTATTTTGCACTTGATTTCCTTCACTGAAACAGAGGAAAAACAAATTAAATCCATCTACCAAAAAGACTTAGTGTATAGATTTCTCACCCTGCTGCCCAAATCGTTTAAAGAGAATAGGGAAGTCCATTTCTATGCAGAAAAGCTAAATGTGAATCCCAAATACCTCACCCAAATACTTCGAAAAAAAACCGGCAAGTCGGCGAGGGATTTTATTACCGAAATGGTAGTAATGGAAGCCAAAGTCCTATTGGATCATCCAAAAAATACCATTGGGAATATTGCCGAACAGCTTAACTTTTCCGATCAGTTTCATTTCAGCCATTTTTTTAAAAAATATACGGGCCATTCTCCTTTGCAATACCGTCATCAAGAAAACTAACTTTTAGACATATTCGAATGACTTTCTGCTATTCTTTTCTTCATTTTACTGCCGTTATTTTGCATAAAATTTTAAGAAAGATGATAAACAGACAAATAGCCAGTTCTTTAGTGTTCTTATTTTTGATCTTTATCAGCACAAAAATTCAAGCTCAAAACGACACTTTGCGTATCGGTACACGAGAGCTTTTTGAACTGGCTGAAAAACAAAGTACCCAGTTACAATTATCCAAACTGGCAATAGACGAAAGTGCTGCCCAAACAGCAGACACCAAAACGGCCAAACTGCCTATGTTGGAAACCGGCTTGTCCCTAGGATATATTTCCAATATCGGAATTATTGGTTTAAACAGCGGCATGCCCGATGGATGGTATGACATGCCACATTTTTCCAACAGCTTCAGCATTCAGGCAGCCTATCTGCTCTACTCTGGCGGAAAGATCAACAATGCCATCTCTATGTCGAAAATTCAGGAAGAAATTTCACATATCAACTACGAAAAATCTGCACAGGATGTGAAACTTATTTTAGCGGGCTACCTGCTCGACCTCCATACGATGATGCAGCAAAGAAAGGTCTATGAAAGTAATATCCAACAAAGTAAAGCCCTATTGAAAAAAATTGAAAACAGATACAAAGCAGGTTTGGTGCTAAAAAGTGATTATGTGAGAAATGAATTGTTGGTAGCCAATTTTGAGCTGGCTTTATTGAAACTCAACAACCGAATTAAGATCTGGAACCACCGCATGATAGAAACACTAAATCTTCCTGATTCCACCATCATTTTTCCGGTGAAACCATTAAATCCAGATATTATGCAGGGAGAACATCCTCAAAATATGGAGCGTTTGAAATTGGAAGCATCAACAAATAATCCAGAAAATAAAATAAGTGCGCTGCAAATTCAACTTGCGGAAAAGAATATAAAAATGGTGAAGGCAAATCAATTGCCACAGGTATCTCTTTATGCTGCAAACAATCTCAATCGCCCGTTTATTTACGACATACCGGCTTTGGATCTTTATGCCAACATTTTCACAGCTGGCATAAAGATTAACTATAACCTTAGTAGTTTGTACAACAATAAACACAAAAAGCAAAAAGCCAATATTCAGTTGATGGAGGCAAAAACTGCCGACAGGATTTCAAAAGAACACATCAATCAGGCGGTACATGAATCTTTTGTAATTTTTCAGGAAGCAAAAGACCAACAGGCGTCGATTGAAAAAGAAAATGAATTGGCTCAGGAAAACTACCGTCGTGTGTCAAACAGCTACCAAGAACAAATGGCATTAATCACTGATTTGATGGATGCCAGCAACAGTCTGCTAACCAGTCAATTGAGACTGGAACAAGCCAAAACCCAAATCACTTTTAATTATTATCAAATATTAAAAACAACAGGAAATTTAAAATAATGAGCAATACAACAACAAAAACAATTTATCCAGCAAAATAGTTGCCTGGGGAATAGGAGCAGTAGCCATCGGAGTAGTCGTTTACGGCCTTAACCATTTTTTCAATTTTAATACAGCATCTTATACCGACGATGCCCAGGTACAGCAATTAATTTCTCCTGTGAATGCCCGTGTGGGCGGATACATTCAGGAAGTTCGATTTACCGAATTTCAGAAAGTTAAAAAAGGAGATACTTTGGTGATCATCGACAATACCGACTATCTGGCTCAAAAAGAATTGGCAGAAGCCGGGCTGATGGATGCCGTAGCTGGAAAAACTGTTACAAATTCCTCAGTAAATACAGCACAAAATTCGGTAAATGTTTCGGATGCCAACATCGAAGAAACGAAAGCTCGACTATGGAATGCCGAAAAAAACTATTCCCGTTATAAAAAACTTTTACAGGAAGAGTCGGTTATGCAACAACAATTTGATCAGGTAAAATCCGAATACGATGCCTTGAAAGCAAGAGTTGTGGCTTTGGAAAGTGCAAAACAAGGCGCTAACCTTTCTGTAAACGAAGTAGGTGCCCGTGTTCATGTAAACGAAGCCGCAATAAAAAGAGCGAAAGCACAATTGGCTATTGCAGAACTGAATTTAAAATACACGATAGTTGTTGCTCCCTGTGATGGTCAAATGGGTAGAAAAAATATTCTTGAAGGATCATTAGTACAACAAGGTCAGCAACTGGCAACGGTGGTAGATAACAGCAACAAATGGATTACGGCCAATTTCAAAGAAAAACAATTGGCTTCGGTAAAACAGGGACAAACAGTAAGAATTAAGATTGATGCCCTTCCCAATACGGTATTGACAGGTACAGTAGAAAACACCGCTTCGGCTACCGGGTCAGTTTTCTCTTTGGTTCCTACGGATAATGCAACCGGAAATTTCGTGAAGGTGCAACAAAGAATTCCTGTTCGTATTGTATTTTCTAATACTATGGATGCAGCAATCTATGACAAACTAAAGGCCGGAATGAACGCTGTAATACATTTAAACTAAGCAAGATGCACCCACAATCAAAATATAGAATTATGGCATTCAAAGACTGGGTGCCAGATTCTTTAAGATTTATTTTATTGCTACTTTTTGCATTAGCATTTCAGTTCTCGTCGCCCACCTATTTGTCTTTAATGGGCGATGTGGTCGGATCTGAACAACTTTATAAAGAAGATTTGTTGTTTGCATTTCAGGCTTCTATGTTGGGTATGACAATGGCATTTCCCTTGCTATTTCGATTTAAATTTCGGTTTACTTCCCAACAAACGCTGATTGGCAGTACGCTTATTGTTTTAATTTCATTGCTCATCTGTCTTCATACAAAATTCATGTCAGTGCTTATAATAGCAGGTTTTGTAATGGGGTTTTTCAAAATGATAGGCACTTTTGAGTGCTTGAGCAGTATTCAACTCATCATTACCCCTAGTAGAGATTTTGGCGTTTTCTTTTCTGTAGTTTATACCATAGTCCTGGTTTGTGTTCAACTTTCTGGTTTCGTAGCAGTTTATCTGTCCGAAATTGCTGATTGGAAATTGATGTATTATCTGATGGCCATTGTTCTAAGTGTACAAATACTGTTTGGCTTGATGCTAATGCGCCCTTTCCGATTTATGAAACCACTACCTCTTTTTGGAATAGATTGGTTGGGGATTTTAAACTGGACGGTACTATTTGCCCTGCTTACTTACATTTTCATTTTTGGCCAGACACTTGATTGGTTTCACTCCAAAAAAATAATTCTGGCATCCCTGCTTGCAGGCATTTTCTTACTCTTGGTTTTGATAAGAACACGGAATAAAAAAAGAGCTTTTATTCTGCCAAAAGTTTTTGGGTTTAGAAATGTAAGCAATTCCATTGTGTTGATTTTGTTCTTACAAATATTTCTCAATACCAGCGGTAGTATTCTTACACCAATTACATCGGCAATAGTAAAGCTAGATGATTTACATTCTGTCGCTCTCAATTTGTATATATTAGGAGGGGTCCTTGTAGGTGGTATTTTCTGTTATTATTGGTTTCTAAAAATCAATGGTTCATTTAATATCCTTTTTGCATTGGGTTTTGCTTCGGTCACAATTTATCATGGGCTATTGTACTTTTCATTCAGTGCGTTGGCAAATGAGTCGATTTTCTATTTTCCTTATTTTTTCAGAGGTTTAGGCAATGTGTTGATATACGTGGGAGTAGCAAAATATATGATGAAAAATGTTTCTTTTGAATTATTTCCACAGGCTTTATTTATAGTAGCCATTGCCCGAAATGTATTAGGAGGAATATTGTTTTCGGCTTTCATTGGGCATTGGTCACACGATTTGGTATTGGATTACATTTCGAAATCTGCCTCCAAAATGGACGCAGTTTCCACCGGTGCCGCAGTCAACCAGATACAATCTGTAGCAATAAAAGCAGGTGCCTCCACCATTGAAGCAGCACAAGCCGCCTCCGGGATGCTTTACGGTAAAGTGTACCTTCAATCCTTATTGCTTGCCGGTAAAGAAATTTTTGGAATGGTTACATTGTTTGGAATCTTATTGACCTTTGGTATTTTGCTCTATCACTTTTCGAAACCCTTTGAGCTGAAAATACCGAGATGGAATTCGATCATCGCAAAAATGAAAAACAAAGGAATGATTGTGGTGGAAAAAGTTGAATGATTGCCTGAAAGAAATAGATACTGAAGAAATAACACAAAAATTAAGATGCAGGCTAATTTTGAAACAATGTTGTTTGAACTTTTACAAATAGTAATAAAACAAGGCAATTATTTTACTTGATTGTTTCACCTTTTCGGCATTCCAATACTAGGCTTAATCTATATTATCGACTCAGTTGAAATCGTATTGTAGCTTTGAAAAAAAGGAAATATAAAGCATGAAAACGTTAAAAGCATATTTAGTAGTAGCGGCTAGTGCAGATACCAGCCTATTGAAAAAATTGGAAATGGAGAACAAAGGAGTTACTTTTCAATTTGAACACATTATTGAAACAGCCATTGATCATTTTAATAGACAGCATTTTGATTTGCTAATTTTAGATAAAGCCATTCCGGTTTCCGATTATAACAAATTACAAAAGTTGGCAGAATTGCTTCATCCAGATGCTGCAGTTATTGCATTTCATTTGATGGATGAGGAGTATATCCGTATAAAATTCAAAGAACTAAAATCAAATTGGGCTGATGCACAAACGGATACACAAACACATTTTATTGACAATCCTTCGCTGTAGGTTGGGAAAAGTTTAGAACTTTACCTTATCTCAAAAAAAAGAATATGAAGCCAGCCTTTGAAAATATTCCACTTGTTCGGAATGAATCTGCAAACCAGTTCGAAATGAAAATCGACAATCAATTGGCCTTCATAAATTATGAAGTGCAGCATGACAATACGATTTCTTTGATGCACACTGAGGTAGCCCCAGCACTTGCCGGTACTGGTGCTGCAGCAGCCCTGGTAGAAAAAACCTTGATCTATTTGGAAAAGGAAGGTTGGCTCATGCAGCCTTATTGCCCATAAATTTTTGCTTTTGTAAAGAAGCATTCGGATTGGAAAAAATTTTGCCAAATGCATTTTTAGCCAGTCATCACTTATGATAGTTCAGCGTATTTTTATTATTTGATCTTACAAATTTCCGATTGACAGAATAAAGAAAAAGGCAGCCCTATTGAGCTGCCTTTTTCTTTGAAATCAATATGATATTCTATTATTTTTTTACAGCCTGAATCACTTTACTGTAGCTAATGCTACCGTCTTTGTCCACCTGCTTGATGCGTACAAACAACTTGCTACTGTCATCTGTCTTGCTCAAATCATTTTTTGTACAAGATGCAGCACCTAAAACACTCAGTCCACAAACCAGAGCCAATGCATATAATGTCTTATTTTTTCTTTTGAATCCAAAACCTGCCAATGCCAAAGCCATTAGTGAAGAACCCAACACTGCAGCAGCAGTACCGGTGGCCGAGAACTCATAATTTAAGGCAACTGTTGAGTTGCCATTTGTTGCTTTAGAGTCCACTTTACCCATAGAAGTGAAGTTTTTACCGTCTTTTGAAACTTCTATATCAAAATAGCTGTTGTTGGTTTCAGTAATGGTGCTCCAGTTTACCAGCAACTGCCCGTTTACAATTTCTGCGCTGAAACTTCCAAAACTGATGGGTAATGTAGTGGCACTGTAAATCGCAAAATTGGCATCAGTGATCGAATTTGTGCTAGAAGTTACAGGTGGAATAGTAATGGTGCCGTTTGTCCCGGAAGATGTATTTCCAAAGCCGGAACCCACCTGAGTCCAGGTGGCAGGCAAGGAAGATCCAGGAGCTGGATCGCCTACAATTACTGTTGCATTGGTCAACACTACAGTATAGCCCGATGCATTGTCCGCTATATTAGAAAACACATAAGTTCCTCCATCCACCGGCACAACTTGTATAACCTTGCCGGTAGCTTTATTTACTAGTACGGCTTTCAATCCGCTTGGCAATTTATCATACCCATCTATTTTCGTTTCACCATTATTAGTGTATTCATTATCTATCTTACCATCTGTTAATTGATCCCTATCCGGCCATACATTGCCACTAATAATGCGGCAAAGTGTGATGTCGCCAAGATTCTGCACACTGCCACCCAGAAATGCCCAGGTATCCAACATTTTGTTGTTACCATAACTATTATCATCTGGGCCATCAGTTGTACCATACCAAATGTGACCATTAGTTGTACTGTTCGCTCCAGCACTTTTGTTGATCAGTGGAGAAGGAGCAATACCACCAGTCAATTCGGCATCGTTCCAATAAACAGTATTTCCCACATAGCTGGAATAATCGCTACTAAGGCTTTGTATTTTTATTCCATACTGATTCGTTTCCACATCTATAAAAGGGAAATGCACTTCGGAAGTAGGTAGCGATATGGATATCTTGGCCTTAACTACAGTTCCAAAACTTACGGTACTATCAAGTCCATTTTTACCATCCCACTGTACTGTATTGATTTGGCCTCCCACAGCCTGTCCGGTAAGCAATACATCCACATCATCATCAAAACTAGTATTATTGCCCACATCCAATGCGATGCGATACGTACCGTTACTGGTCGGGGTAAACTTAAATTGGCCACCACAGTTCGCACTCAGACCAGTAATATTAAAATCGGGTGTTGAAGCTACAGGTTTAAGCCAGGTTGTAGGAGCCTGAGAAACATTGCTGAAATATGCTTTAGCACTCACAGGTAAATCTGCATTGGGCTTATTGTAGAATATTTTATTAGTAAAATCAATAGTTCCATTATCAGGTGTACGCGGATCGTGGAAGTTTGCAATCATGTTTGCAGGTCCTGGAGCTACTGATGAATAAGAATAACTCTGATAAGAAGGTGAGCCATCAGCCAACTTGGATCCTTTGTTGTTGCTGAAAAAATTCCAGGAAGCACCGTTAAAGCCGTTGCCATCTACCTCATAAGCAAAACCAGAAGGAGTCAACACATACACTTTCCCATAAAAAGAAGGAGATAAGAAAATGCCATTGGGGGCACATAGTGCCATAAGGGTAGTATAGGCACGTCCGCTGGCCAAAACCCCTGTTGTAGCATTGCCAACAGAAATATCCCAGGCAGCGATTAGTGCTGAAGAACCATTATCTACTGGTTGTGTCCAAGCATCTTGAGGTTTAGGACTAGTGCTTGCAGGAGAATAAGGTAATGTCGTTCCTTTACCCATTGCGGTAAATTGTACCTCCCAGATACCGGCTTCTCCTGCACCCACCAAGTAGGTAAATGGAGTATAGCCATTAGTAACACCTGTTCTGTCGGGACCGTTTGTTTCCTCCGTAATGTTGGCAATGTTACCAGCTATGATGGATGTATATTGAACCCCTGTTGGAGAGGTTAAAATAATACCGCCGGTAGTACTACCTGCTCCATAGTTTTTGCCTACCATGCTGCTACCTGCATAAATAGTGTCTGTCCATAAAGTAAACGATCTCTAAAACGCATTAGTATATATTAATATTCGTTCTATTTTCCGGTCTTCATTTAGTCGATAACGATCTCCCTTTCATCGTTGAGTATTTTTTCAGGTAGAAATGGCTCAAAGGCAGCATTTTCGGCACTTTCAGCGCATAGCTCCGCCTTGCATCTTCGCATTTTTAGCTTATAGTCCGATATACCTTTTATAGCTGAGCCACCACTGCGGCTGTCATCACCCGGATATTGTAGGCGATCACGCTCCATAATACCTTTTGCTTAAAATGTGCTTCTCCCTTCCAGTTGCACCTGAATAACCGGCAGCCTCTTTTCAAATTTGAAATCACCGCTTCTATTCCACTGCGCCATTTCTTCAAACGGGTCTCCATATTTTTGGAACTCACCACATTTTTCAGGCTGCCTACGATCTTATTGAAAACAATATTTACGATTCCTTTTCCTTGCGCATATTCCGCATTGTCTTTGGAGGCATACCCACCATCGGTTACGCTATCACGGGGTACGATTTGATAATCACTCTCTATTTTATTGATGGTGCTTTGATACAGTGTGCTATCGGATGGATTGCCCTTCAATACCTCACAACTCAATATCAAACTGCTTTTGCCGCTTGTCAGGTTTATCTTGTGACCAAACTGAACTTCCCTTTGACCTTTTACTATAATGTCAGTATGCTGCTCATAGATAGAAAATATTTTTTCATCATTGGACACCGTCTCTCCATTGATCTGTTTGCGCCGTAATATCATACACTTTTTCCATCAGCGGCAACAGATTTTCCAATTCCCCTGTTATGAAGAAGGCGTTCATACTATAACATGGCTTTTTTTTACCGCGTTAGCCACCTGATTAATACATTTTGTGAATGTTATTAATTGCTTGTTGAACAGGTCTATACGCTTATCTCCATTCCTGGTGATGTTAATCTTGAAAAATGTTCTTTTCGCATCTTTGGTATAATCTCTGTAATCCAAATCTTTCACTTCTTCTGCTAACTGTGAGAGCAGCCGGTGGCTTTCTTTGATACAGTCCCAGACCAACGAGTTATTAGTGGGGTAATGTATGTTTGTTTCAACAACGGTGCTATCCTGGCGTAGCTGTTTAATATCTTCCAATCCTTCGCTGATAGCTATCTTGTTCAATGATACCAATATCTGTTGCAGGCTGTCTTCACTTATCTTTGAAATATATTTCTGGAATACCTGAAAGCTAAACGGGTGGCGGTTATCAAGCTTTACAAACTGCTCACAAATACGGGAGTCGCTTTGAGCATATTCCAACTCCCGTAATCCAACCCCTTCATCTCTTTATAGATCGCTGCACGAACAATCTGCTCTACACTGGGCATATCCTGACGGCCAAATTCACTTTGCAAACAACCCCGAAGCACATCTGCTTCTGCTATTTTGATCAACTCCGGATGCCGCTCTAACACGGTATCCAATAGCCCAAACTCGGGGTTTCTGGCCCAATCAGGCTTCTCAAACTTTAAACGCAGCGGCTCGAACAAATTCATTTTCATACCCTCTCAAATCACAATAATTATGCCACAATATACTGACTGTCAATAATTTATCATTTATAGACAAACTCTAAATAGTTTCACCAACATTGGCATACACCCACATTCTGCCGGGTGTAGGAAACGGATTAAATGCCAGACCGGTTTCGCCCCAGGGCCAGCTACTAAGAAATGCTCGGTAACCTGTGTTGGGTCCTGTAAGGTAGAGATCCTTACTACCCTCTGCCTGAGCAAAAATGCTCATAAAAAGAAATGCAAATAATAGGCCATAGCCCTTTAGAGTTTTGAAATTCATGTTTTTTTAAATTTATTAATCGTTTAGTTAATTAAGTCGTATCAATTCGCTATGCTGCATATCTGACGTGCTTTAGGTGAAGGTATTTCTGCACCTGCTTTTGAGTTCCCAGTTTGGATTTTATACAATCTACTATTCGAAAACGAGTTTCTTCCTGAGCTGCTCGATTCTTACGTTTCTTTATTGCCATCCGCAAATAAAATTAATAAGAACTGATTTATGTTTTTATTAATATGAAAAGAAAGTTTATTTTTCATCATTGAAATTATAGATATTTAAAAATAAATTTATATGAACTCATTAATATCTCTATATATAGAAATATAATACGAAGATAAATACTTTTTGTGATTTTTACAAATATAATATCAACAACTTGGGATATATTAATTGTTAAATCATTTGCCTGTCAAATAATTAGTTGTTTAACTTATGTACGATACAGAACCCAAACAGCGCAACAGGGAGAAAAGGGAATAAATTCAAAAGTTATTCCTTTTTTTATGCCAATTATTTTTCCATAATTTCCGACTTTAGCCAAAACCTATCTCACTGTCGGAATAACGGTAATATTTTTTAATTCCGAAAATTTTTTAAGTACGTTTGCTTAAATTTTTAAATTAAAAATAATCAGTTGGTTTTTATTAACAATTTTAGACATTTGAAGTTAAATGCGGAAGTGATTTGCCGGTTTTTTCCGTTGTTTTTCCTTTTTTTCACCACAAATAAATTACACGCTCAAAGAATGTTGTTTGACGTACCCGACTCGGCAACACTGGCCCCAAAAGATATTCCGGTTATCAAAACGGGAAATAGCATCATTTCGATTTCAGGATATCTTCAACCTCAGTTTCAGGCAACACAAGAATCGGGTGCGGGTGAATTTCAGGGAGGCGCTTTTCAGGGTACTGCCACCAACAGATTCCGGTTGAGGCGGGGGAGAATACGCTTTGATTATTTGTTTCATGACAAAAATAGCAGACCTTCTACCTACTTTGTATTTCAGTTTGATGGTACTGAACAAGGCGTAAATATCCGTGACTTCTGGGGGCGGTATTACGAAAATAAATGGAATGTCCTTTCTGTTACAGCCGGCCTCTTTGGGAGACCCTTTGGCAATGAACTGCAGTTATCATCCTCATCACGCGAAGCGCCGGAACGCGGGCGAATGTCTCAGATTTTGATGAAAGGTGAAAGAGATTTGGGTGCAAAAATTACCTTTAATCCGCGATCGGAAGATAACCGTCTGAATTTTCTGGTGGTTGATCTAGGATTATTTAATGGGCAAGGACTAACCGGGTCGGCAGAATTTGATAGTAAAAAGGATTTGGTGGCTCGAAATTTCTACCAAACCCCAAAAGGTGAAAAGCTTTGGTAATATTAGTATTGAAGGCGGCATTAGTTTGTTGACAGGTGGCCTTGTTAATAATGCAGATCAATTATTTTCAATGCAAAACGATAATGGTATCTGGAAAATGCAGTCGGCAGGAAGCAATAATAAGGGCAAACTGGCAAAAGAATTTATAAGGGAGCCGACATTGAAATAGGCACTGCTTCAAAAAATTGGCAAACGCAGGTTAGGGCCGAATATATCTTTGGAACCCAATCAGCTACGCGTCTGTCGAGCCAAACTCCGGGCAGCTATCCGGTATTAAACAACCTGCCGCAACCTTTGTACGAGAGGCCGTTTAGAGGAGGATATTTAAGTTTTATTCAAAATTTGAAAAATGCCAATAACCAGCTTGTATTAAAATATGATTGGTATGACCCGAATACAAAAGTCAAAAAAAAATCAATCCAGCCCGAAAATGGATTAACTGCTGCAGATATAGCTTATTACACATTCGGTTTTGGATATTTGAGAAAAATCAACAAACATTTAAAAATCGTGTTCTGGTATGATTGGATTACAAATGAACCCGGCAGCATCCCTCAGTTTGAAAAGGATGTAAAGGACAATGTATTTACCCTTAGAACTCAGTTTAGTTTTTAAATCATTAATAGTTAATGGGCAACCCTCCGTTAAAATTCCTTATCAGAATAAGCAGTAATCAAAGGGGAATAGGGGAGTAAATTGCAAAAAATATCGCCATTTGGCTTTGGATGACTAATTTTGGCGCTTTCAGGCGTTAGTTTTTATATTATTTGAAATGAAATCTGGCTTTGTAAATATTTTTGGCCGCCCAAATGCAGGGAAAAGCACGTTACTCAATGCGCTCATGGGGGAGAAGTTGGCTATTGTATCGCCAAAGGTGCAAACAACCCGGCACCGCATCAAAGCCATACTGACCGAAAAAGACTATCAGATTATTTTTTCGGATACGCCCGGAATCATTGAGCCAAAATACAAACTGCACGAAAAAATGATGCAGAGTGTAAAAAACGCTTTGGAAGATGCGGATGTGGCGCTCCTTTTATTGGATGTAAATGACGACTGGGAAGAAAATGATAAAATATTTACAGCTTTAAAACTAAAAGTTCCGGCTTTGGTAATCATCAATAAAATTGATAAAGCCAAGAGAGAAAAAATAAAAGAGGCAGTCGCTTTTTTTGAAAAAAGACCTTATTGCAAAGGAGTGGTACCTATTTCTGCCTTGAAGGGCGTTCTGTTAAACGATTTTATTGGTTCCCTTCTGGAATTGTTGCCCGAAGGCACACCGTTTTTTGAGGGAGATGACATAAGCGACCTGCCTGTAAAATTTTTTGTGGGGGAAATGATACGTGAAAAGATATTTGAACTTGCAAGCGATGAAATTCCGTACCATACTGCCGTTTTGATACGGGAGTATAAAGAAAAGCAAACATTAGTTAAAATAGTGGCAGACATTGTCGTGCAGCGCGAAACCCAAAAAATGATTTTGATAGGAGAGAAGGGGAACATGGTAAAAAAAATAGGTATGGAAGCCAGAAAGGATATTGAAGCCTTTATCGGACAGAAGGTTTTTTTGGAATTGTTCATCAAGGTGAAACCTAAATGGCGCGATAATGAATTGCAGTTAAGAGAGTATGGATATGGCGCTCCGTAAATCCTTTTGATAAGAATTGTTGAAATAGAAAAATAAATAATCATTTAATAAAAAAAATATCAGGCTCTTCATTTAAGGAAGCTGATTGAACTAAAAATATGGGATTTACAGTAGCAATAACAGGAAGGCCAAATGTAGGCAAGAGCACACTCTTCAACCGGTTGCTGGAACAGCGCAAAGCAATTGTGGATGATGTGAGCGGCGTTACCCGCGACAGGCAGTACGGGGTGAGTGACTGGAATGGTAAGTCTTTCAATGTAATAGATACCGGAGGTTTTGTACATGGGAGCGAAGACGTATTTGAAAAAGAAATAGCCAAACAGGTCTTGATTGCAGTGGATGAGGCAGATGCTATTTTGTTTCTGGTAGATGCCACTACCGGCCTTACAGACTTGGATGAATCAATGGCTAATGTATTGCGCAGAAGCACTAAGCCCGTTTTTTTAGTAGTGAATAAAGTGGATAATAACGAAAGAATGTTGGAGGCGTCTGAGTTTTACAGTCTGGGTTTCGAAAATTTATTTTTTATTGCTTCGGCAAGTGGCAGCGGTACGGGCGAATTGTTGGATGCTGTAACGGAGCGTATTACCGAAGAAGACACACAGGAGATTGAGGATGCTAATGCTTTGCCCAAATTTGCTATTATTGGTCAGCCCAATGTGGGCAAATCCTCCCTGCTCAATGCGCTTGTAGGCAAGGAAAGAACGATCGTGAGCGATATTGCAGGTACTACCCGTGATACCATTCATACGCATTATAACTTATTTCAGAAAGAATTTATGCTCATTGACACGGCAGGTATCCGACGCAAGTCGCGTGTGCATGAGGATTTGGAATTTTACAGTGTCATTCGTGCTATTAAAGCGGTTGACGAAGCCGATGTTTGCTTGTTATTATTGGACGCCGAAAAAGGCATAGCGGCGCAAGACCTTAGCATATTTAGCCTGGCAGCCCGAAAAGGAAAAGGGATTTTATTGTTGGTAAACAAATGGGATCTGGTAAAAGACAAAACAACCAATACTGCCCGCGATTATGAGAATGAGCTGAAAAAGCGGATAGCGCCCTTTGATGATGTTCCCATCCTGTTTATATCGGCATTGGAAAAAACCAGAATTCACAAGGCGATTGAAACTGCATTGGAAGTATATGCAAACAGAAGCCGCAAAGTAGCTACCAGTAAATTGAACGAGGTAATGCAAAAAGCAATTCAGATGCACCATGCGCCTGTGGTGCGCGGTCATGCTATTAAAATAAAATTTGTAACCCAGTTGCCAACAGTAGTGCCGTCCTTTGCATTTTTCTGCAATTTCCCTGATGACGTAAAGACTCCTTACAAAAACTATCTTGAAAATCAATTGCGGAAGCATTTCGATTTCAAAGGGGTTCCAGTGAGGCTCTTCTTTAGAAAAAAATAATTGCGTATCTTGCCGACAAACATCTACAAAAATAATGCAACAAGTGATTGATGAAATTGTTCTTAGTTACCTGAACAAACAATTCCCTTATTTCAATGATGAATTGAAGAACCTGATAGCTTCTGTTAGTTCCATAAGATATATTTCAAAGGGAGAAACGCTAATTCAGGCAGGTCAGTACCTCAAGCATACCGCTTTGATTGTGGAGGGCAGGATTAAACTCTATCGTGAAAGTGAATATGGAGATGAAGCTTTTATGTATTATCTTGAATCTGGAAACGCCTGTGCACTCTCAATGCTTTGTGCTTCGCGGCAAAAAACCAGTGAAATTACTGCAAAAGCCATTGAAGACAGCACTGCCATCATGATACCCATTCAATACACAGATGAGCTGATGAAGTATCATCCCGACTGGTATAATTTTGCTATTGAGACCTATCGATCACGGTTTGAAGAAATGTTAGAAGTGTTTGATAATGTGGTATTTAAGGCGATGGACGAAAGATTGGAAGCCTATCTGAAAAACCAGTTCAAAAGCCTGCAATCAAACAGGCTGGAACTTACCCATCAGGAAATAGCCAATGATCTGAATACTTCACGCGAAGTGATTTCCAGATTGCTCAAAAAATTAGAACAAAAAGGCGATATTGCTTTAAACAGAAAGTATATAGAAAAGATAAAGTAGCCGCTCGTGCGATTGTATACAAATAAATCTTTGTAATTTACCGGTCTTGTTTTGGATAGTAAACGTCACTTTTACTATCCAAAACGTTGAAACCCAATCAATTCTACCCCAACCTCCGCCTCCGCCTCAACCTTAATCTCAACTTCTATAATGTTCTCACCTTCAGCACGCCCTCAATAGCTCTGATTTTATCAATTTTACCATTATTGATTTCTGTTTCCACATCTATCATGGTATAAGCATACTCGCCACGGCTTTTATTGATCATGTTGGCGATATTGATTCCCTGGTCTGCCAAAACAGTTGAAATCTGCCCCAGCATATTGGGTATGTTTTTATGCGCTACTGTTATTCTGGTAATGGCAGAACATACGCCCATATCGCAGGCCGGATAATTTACGGAATTTTTGATATTCCCGTTTTCCAGAAAATCAATAGTTTGTCTTGCTGCCATTGCCGCACAATTGTCTTCCGATTCGGGTGTAGAAGCTCCAAGGTGCGGAATTGTAATTAAGCCCGGTATAGTTACTAATTTTTCATTAGGGAAATCGGTAACATAGCAACCTGCCTGACCACTTTCGAGAGCAGCTTTGATGTCGTTATCATTTACTAATTCACCGCGAGAGAGATTGATGATTCTGATGCCCTTTTTCATTTGAGCTAAGGATGCTTCCTTGATAATGCCTCTGGTTTCATTGGTAAGTGGAATATGCAATGAAATATAATCGCAATTTTCAAATACGGTTTTCAAATCTGTTGCTTTTTTTACGGCACGATTCAGTCCCCACGCAGCATCAATCGAAATATATGGGTCATAACCATAAACTTCCATTCCTAAATTGGCGGCGGCATTGGCCACCATCACACCTATCGCTCCCAGACCCAATACGCCCAAAACTTTACCCTCTACTTCGGGGCCTACAAACTGGGCTTTACCTTTCTCCACCTGTTTGGCTACATCATCACCGGTCAGTGATTTTGCCCAGTTGATGCCGTCCACAATTTTTCTGGATGATAAAAGAAGGCTTGCGATGGCTAATTCCTTCACTGCATTGGCATTAGCACCGGGAGTGTTGAACACTACAATTCCCTGTTCGGCACATTTGTCCACAGGAATATTATTTACTCCGGCTCCGGCGCGTGCGATGCAAAGCAGGCCCTCGGGGAAATCCATTTCGTGCATTGAGGCGCTTCTCAGCAATATGCCGTCAGGAACAGCAGCGCTGTCGTCAATAGAATATTGATTGCCAAATTTTTCCAATCCGGTTTTTGAGATTTTGTTTAGTGTCTTAATTGTAAAATTTCTCATAAGAATATTTATTTGTTTACTGATTCAAAATGTTTCATGAAATCTATCAGTTTTTGTACTCCTTCAACAGGCGTGGCATTATAAATGCTTGCACGCATACCTCCCAAAGTTCTATGGCCTTTCAGATTATATAGTCCGGCTGAAGTAGCAGCCCTAATAAACAAATCGTCTGTTTCGGCGCTGGTGGTTACAAACGGAACATTCATCAGTGAGCGGTCGGCTGTAGCCGCCGTACCCTCAAACAAGGCAGATTCATCTAAAAAATCGTACAAAAGTTTCGCTTTTTCAATATTCTTTTGTTCAATAGCTTCCACTCCGCCCTCATCTTTCAGCCAATCAAGAACCAGTTTGCACATATAAATAGAGTAGGTGGGTGGTGTGTTAAACATTGAAAAGTGTTCGATATAATTCTTATAATTGAGCATTGAAGGCGTAAAATCCATAGCATTACCTGCCAGGTCTTCTCTGATTATCACAACAGCCACACCGGCCGGGCCAATATTTTTTTGTGCACCTGCAAATATCAACCCAAACCTTGATAAATCTATCTTTTTCGACAGAATATCGGATGACATATCGGCTACCAAAGGTACTTTTCCTGTATCTGGCAGATTACGGAATTGAGTGCCATAGATGGTATTATTAGTGGTTATATGAAAATAGTCGGCTTTCGGATTGAATTTTGTTTTATCCAACAGAGGTAGATAACTGAAATTTTTATCTTCGGATGAAGCCACTACACTAATTTTTCCGTATCGCGAAGCTTCCTTAATCGCCTTTTTTGCCCATAATCCGGTAAGGGTATAGTCTGCCTGATTGGTTTTGTTCAGCAGGTTGAGCGGTACCATTCCAAACTGGAGAGTGGCCCCTCCCTGAATAAACAATATTTTATAATTATCGGGCACTCCCAACAATTCTCTCAATGAATTTTCTGCTGTTTCTTTGATAGCGATGAATTCTTTTGACCTGTGGCTCATTTCCATCACCGACATACCGGTACCATCATAATTGGTCATCTCGCTTTGAGCCTTTTTCATCACCGGTTCGGGAAGTGCAGAAGGGCCTGCCGAAAAATTGTAAACTCTTTCCATAGTTGTAGTTTATCCTGATACTCACTTTTCTGAGGTACAAAAATACGCTCTTATGGGCAAAATCTATACGATTATTATTGTTTATGTGAGTGATAGTAGAAATGTTAAGGATAAAATAAACTTCATAAGTGAATTTTCAGATTGAAAAACGTTTAAATGATAGAAGATATTCAATAAAAATGATTGACTGATAAAAAATAATCATAAAAAACAAGGTATGATAAGTATTTTTTCAAAAAAACCTGATAAAAATCATCTAAAATCTGATAATACTTTTACCAAATAATTTTTTAGTGCATTTATAGTTTGTTAACTTTGTTAGGAGCTATGGAAATATTATATTTTGAATCACTTTTAATTTATAAGTAATGCAATTTCAACGAATTCTCATCGCCATTGACAATAGTCCCCATTCTTTGAATGCTGCCAAAAAAGGCTTTGAACTCGCACAAGCGCTCAACGCATCGGTGGGCGTTGCTTACATTATTGATATTATGAAAGAACCTGTTATTCCCGAAACGGGAAGAATATCTGAAAGCACTCAAAACATATCATTGGCAAAAGCAAATAGGGTGATTGATAAGTTGGTGAAAGGCTATCCGTTGCCGGAGAAATTACTCGTTTTACATCAGAAGGATTTCCAAAAAAGGAAATAGTTATGATTGCCAAAGATTGGGAAGCCGATCTTATAGTGATGGGCACTCATGGCCGCACCGGTTTGTCGTACCTTATTCTTGGAAGTGTTTCAGAATATGTCATCAAACACTCGGCAGTGCCGGTAATGGTGGTTCCACTTAAATAAATTCCGGAATTTAATTTTTCTAAGATTATCATCTATCCTATTGTCTATTTACTTTCTGACAATACCATGGCCAACTGCATCGCTTTCTGCATATCGGCTATACCATAGCCAAATGGTATAAGGGGAGCAATGTAACGATTACCCGATTGCCGGATTACATTGATGATGTCTTTATTACTCAGTTTGGGGTAAGCCTGCCAGACAAGTAGCAAGACCACACAAAACAGGACTGGCAAAAGAAGTTCCATTACCAGATCCGAAGGCTCCGTTAAGGCTTACTAATGCATCGCCGGTAGCCAAAGCCAATACATCAGGCTTTACACGTTGGTCGATGGTTATTCCGTAAGAGCTGAAAGAACTAATGTTGCCGTTTTTATCAATACCGCCTACGGTTAGCACACCGGGCGCATCTGCCGGAGTGCCTACCCAGCTTCGGTCATTACCGGCAGCAACCACTACCAGCAAACCCTTTGCGGCAGCCATATTAGCGCCACGAGAGGCAAAAGCTGTATTGCCATTCATGTCTTCAAATTTGTAGGCCGGAAATGATTTGTCGAAACCGATATAACCTAAAGAAATATTTGCTGCATTAGCGCCCACGCTATCGGCATATTCCAAGGCTGCTACTAAATAGTCTTCTTCCACCGGAAACTCCTGACTTGTCCAAATTAGGTCAGCAGTTCAAATTTTTTAAAAATTCGATGGCAGTCGGGGTTAAGTTTGCTCTTATCCTGATTTCTTTGTCGGTTATTTGATTTTTCAAGCGGGCATCTGTTATTTTTTTGCATTCGTGGATAAATTTTCTAATGGAATGTCTGGTTTGAAGTTCTATATGCTTCGATACAACAAGAGCCATAAAGCAAATAAGCAGATGTAGTTTTATAGGCTCTTCTTTATAATGGAATATTGGTCTTGTTTGTAAATCACTTTTCGATATTCGAAAGGCTTGTTCTATTTTGTAGAGTTCGTGGTAGTGTTCTATAATCGTTTTATTATCAACCATGCTTTCTTCCAGATTAGTATAATAGCCTTTGATGCCAAGTATCTTTTGGGTTTTGTCTATAAGCTTTTGATTAAGCTCAATATTTTCCTTGTTGGATTTGGTAAACTTCAGCTTTTTGTTTTGGGAAGGGTGAGTAATGATGTATTTTGCTCTTTCAATTTGCCTCTCCATTTCGTACTTATCTTTCCTGTACCGCACTGTTGAATAACTACAGATCAGATAGCCATTATCCGTTTGCAATCTGATACTTTTTCCATCTTCACGAGGGAGGTTACTGTCAATTGCTGTAATTAACTCATTAGGTAAATTGCCTAATCTTGCTCCTACAATGTAGTTTATCCCGTTTTCCTTTAAAGCCCGGGTGTTTTCAGTGCTGATCATTGCAGCATCTGCAACTACCGTTAATTCTTTTACCTTGTTTTTGCTGATAAAATCTTTCACTACCGGGACAATGGTATGCCCTTCGAAAGTATTACCTGCAAATACTTCGTAAGCTATCGGAAAGCCTTCTTTACTAACCATCAATGCTACTAAAATTTGAGGCTGCTGAAATTTATTATCTTTGGAAAACCCGTTTTTGCGCAGTTTGTCTTCCTCAAAACTCTCAAAGTATAAAGTGGTAACATCGTAAAATAATAAATCAAAGTTGAAACTATAATACTTGTGGGCAAATGCAAGGGCAATAGCTTCGGTTTTGGCTTTTAAGGATAGCCATTGAGGTGCAGACTGGTAATAGCTTTGCCTTCGGTGCTTTATCCCAAAATATTCATCTAATAACGATATGGATCGAAGTTTGGATGACGGTTCTACCATGCGCAGTATGACCAGATCCAGCAGTAGCCTGTTCTTTATTTTATCGAATCCTACAGCTATTATGAGCTTTGATATAAATTCATACAAAAAAGTATAATAAACTCCGATGAATTCGGTTTGATTGAGGTAAAGTATGTTGTTTGATTGTTTATTGTCAAACAAATAAAGCTGTTTGGTGGATTTCTCAATAAAATCGCTGGCAAGCGACAGTAAGTCTAATCGCTCCTGTTCGTTCCAGGCTGATCCGATGTGCCTTACAATCACTCTTTTCCTGTTCTCAATCTTATACACCGGATGGAGCACCGAGTGAAAGGAGTATTTTATTTGCCGGATTTTGTACATTTTACCCCATTAGGTCAGCAAATTACCAAAAATAAATAATTAACTACCACAATTACAATGATTTATACTCTTGCAAAAATAGACCCGGACAAGTCAGGGGAGGTTTTTATTCAGATTAGGTTCGGCTCCTGATGGATCAACATAATATTTACCTGTAACAGGGAATCTAAAGGTGTACATGCCGTCTGCCGTAGAGTTACTGTTTACGCCTTTAAAGTATCCCTTCGTCCAACCCCGTCATTGTTGTTTAAAGTTGGCATCATAGTTTTGTGGCAGCAGTTGGTATAGGTTTTGCTTTTTGGCGCTGTTGATTTTTTCGAATACGTGGGTAAGCCAGTGTTCGGGATTGATGTTGTGCAGGCGGCATGTGGCGAACAGGCTATAAAGCATTGCTGCATCCTGTGCCCGCTCGTGGCTTCCGGCAAACAGATAATTTTTGCGCCCCAGCGCCACAGGGCGAATAGCGTTCTCAATAAGGTTATTATCGATTTGCAAAATGCCGTCTGTGGTGTACACGCACAATTTCTGCCATCGTGTTAATGTATAAGCAATGGCCTTGCCAAAAGGACTTTTGGGTAATACCTTTTTGGTGAGCAACATTTCGGTTAATGTGCTTTGCAAATTGTTTAATACGGGTAGGGCATGTTCATGCCGATGGTTTTTTATTTGCTCCGGCGTAAAGTTTTCATCGCGGCAATAGGATTCTATTTTATATAAATCCTGTATCAGGCTCAAAACCGCATCCGCATTGGCTTTGTCGTAATCTTTGGCTTCGTAAAATTTTCTGCGCGCATGCGCCCAGCAGCAAAAGGGGGTAACGCCTTCTACTTTATCGAAAGTTTCGTAAGCATCGTAGCCATCTGTTTGCAAATAGCCTTTAAACTTGTGCAACATATTAATCGTTACCCAATTTAGTTCGTATTAATTTTCTATGCTGCGTATCTGACGTGGTCTGCATGGAAATATTTTTGCACCTGCTTTTTATTGCTTTTTCTTTCATTCATAAAACCTTCAACGTTGGCGCGCATTTCAGCTTTATTGATAGGACGCTTTTTGCCGATAACATTAGTCTTTACATCCTGATTCAAATATTCTTGCGCATTCAACTCGGGGCTATAGGGCGGAATGAAAACACCTCTATTCGATGTTTGCTTTCCTCCAGCCACACCTTCAATTTTTTGTTTTGTGTGCAGGATGACCATCCGTTACATAGAATATCTTTTGTTTACTATAACGAATCATTCGTTGCAAAAAATCAATAAATACATCACCGTTAAACTTCTCTATCAGCATAAACTGTAAATGACCTTTATTGCTGATAGCTGAAATCATATTGAGCGAAAACCGTTGTCCTGTTGATTTCACCACGGGGTTTTGCCTTTAGGCGCATAGCTTCTGCCTGCCTGATGGTCGCTTCGCATACCGGTTTCATCTCCAAAATAAATCGTTCCTTTCTCCTTAGTTGCCCGCTTCTTTATGGCAGGGTATTCCTTCTCCAACCATTGCTTTACCTGCTCGGGTTTCTGTTCAAATGCTTTGCGGATAGGCTTTTGCGGTGTATAGCCCCAGCTTTTTAAATATCGACCTACCTGCTTCACGCTTAATACAACGCCATATTTCTGTTCGATAAGCTGTTGTACGGCTGCACGCGTCCATAAACTAAAGGCCAGTTTTAACCGGTCGGGCATCTTATCCTTTATCAACCGTCGAACTTCGGCAGCCTGCTGGCCGGTTATCTTCTTGCCTCCTTTTACGCCACGCTTCTTATTCAAAAGTGAACGCTTGCCTTCTTTTTGTATTTATTCCATGTTTTATTTACACTCCTTTCTGATACAGAAAATATCTCGGAAGCCTGCTTTTGAGTGCCCCGTTTGTTTTTTAAGTAGCCCACTATCCGAAAGCGAGTCTCTTCCTGAGCATCTTTGTTCTTACGTTTTGTATTAGCCATGGGCAAATATACAAAATATATTTTAAAATAAGAACTAAATTATGTCTTTATTAATAGCTTTGGGATACAAAGCGCCACGCCTAGGCTGGTAATCGAACAACGCTAATTTTCGTTGCGTATCGTAATACACCCAATAGTATCCTGTATGTGTGGTTTGTTTTTTGTCCTTATCCAAAACCTTTATCGTGGTTTCATCCACATTCAAATAGTTTGTATTCAAAACCTGCCAGCAATGCAGGTCGTAAACCGGTTCAATCAACCGCATCGCATCTTTTATCCAGCCGCTTACCGTGCTGTGATTGATGTTTACATTTTGACGTTTGAAGATGGCTAACTGGCGATACACAGGCAGATGGTCCACAAACTTGCTTACCAGCAAATGCGTAAGCAATGATGCGCCTGCAACAGATTTCTCAAGCGGCATGGCCGGCAATGAAGCAATGATGCGGCTTGCGTTTAATCCATCATTTGAAGGTTTGATATACTCGGGACGTACATATTGTTTCACAAACAACTCGCCGGGCCGGTACTCCAGCTTTTCGGTAATTTCTTTACCAACGGGATGCAAACCTTTACATCCTCTTTGGGCATCAGCTCTATTACTTCGCGGCGAAGGCTTTCCGGCAAAGGGTTACGTCCGGGATGCTTTACGGTAAGTTTGGTTTGTTGCTTTTGATATTCTTTTACCAGTGTGGTTTTTACCACGTCTATCTGCCCCAGTTTATCATCAGGGAATAATTCAGGCTGTGAAACGGCGGTTGCATTTGCTGTTACAAACTTCTCTGCCCCTGCCGCCAAAGAGCATTTTCTTTAATTCGGCTAATTGCAACTGTAGCGATTGTATCTGTAATCGCAATTCAATATTGTGACTCCTTTCCTGTTCAAAGAGGATTTTGTAGTCTATAAAACTATTGCCGGAAGCGATATGTGAAACTGTTTGCAAGATGTTTACAGGTAGTACAAATATCATGCTAATAATTGCCTGAAATGCAGTATTGACAGGTATTTCAGACAGTATGGCAATAGTGGAATTATTGGCAGGTAAACCTGATTTTTGTCGCACCGTTTTTAAAATTACACCCTGCAAAATAAATTGTAATTGCTGTGAGGTGATGCAAAAATGATCGTTATGGCTGGCGGGAGGTCTTTCAAAAGTGCCCTGCTCCAATCCTTTTTCATAGAGCGCAAAGCCATCGCTATCCCATTGTAGTAATTTTATTTTGTTACCACGCCGGCCAATAAAAATGAATACGTCGCCACTCAGCACATCCTGTTGCATCTCGTTGCGCACCAGGCCGCTCAACCCGTAGGCTCCCTTGCGAAAATCAGCAGTGCCGTTGTAATAAAAGTAGCGACAAGCGGAGTTTAGATGCAACATAGCAGCTCTTTAAAACGGCTACATTAATACTGCCCAACTCAAGCCGCACACCATTAGGGTAGCAGATAGTTGCGGCACTGCCATGGGTGGCTATCGGTGTCACCTGCGTGAAAGTGGGTGTGGTCGCTGCGTTAATAGGCAACCGTTTTTGCCAGTAATAATATTTGGATGCCGCAAGCCGGTGTTCTTTGCAATAAGATACAACCGTTTGGCCGCTTGTGCGGCAGGCTTCAATGTGGGCGTGCATTATACCGGCACGGTCGGAGGTATTGTTAGTTTCCATCCGGCAAAAATCAATAAACTATCTTAGTAAAGCAATACGGGGTTGGACGAAGGGATACCCTTTAAAGATGGCAAAAGGCGTAACAACATTGAATGCTAAACATGGATATCTATTGGAATATGCTGCTTTCAATCGCGCTTCATTGCCTTCAGGTAAGTACAATTCCTTTGCGTTGCTTTCCAATTTATTTAATTTGTTCAGCAACCGACTGGTTTGTTGCACCTACCGGCCATCGATAAATATAAGGAATAGGAGTTAGATTACCTTGAGAAGAATAGTTTGCATCGGAGCAAATAAAAACCACCGGAAGGAACATGCCTTCCCCGTATTAAACAATTTGCAAAGCGCCTTAACCGAAATGTTGCTCACAAAAAAGGTCCAAAAGTCCTTTTGGCAAGGCCATCGCTTATTCATTAACGCGAAGGGAGAAGTTGTGTGTGCATACCACAGCCGGCATTTTGCAAATCGATATTAACCTTGTTGAGAACTCTATTCGCCCCTTGGCATTGGGGCGCAAAAATTATCTGTTTGCCGGAAGCCACGAGCGGGCACAAGATGCAGCAATGTTGTATAGTCTGTTCGCCACGTGCAGGCTGCACAACATCAATCCCGAACACTGGCTCACTAACCTGTTTGAAAACATAAACAACACCAAAAAGAAAACCTCCACCTCCTGCTGCCACAAAACTATGCCGCCAACCTTAAACAACAATGACGGGGTTGGACGAAGGGATACTTTTAAAGTTGAAACTATAATGCTTGCGGGCAAATGTAAGGGCAATAGCTTCTGTTTTGGTTTTTAAGGATAGCCATTGAGGTGCAGACTGGTAATAGCTTTGCCTTCGGTGCTTTATCCCAAAATATTCATCTAATAATGCTATGGATCGAAGCTTGGATGCTGGTTCTACCATACGCAGTATGACTATATCCAGCAGTAGCCCGTTCTTTATTTTATCGAATCCTACAGCTATAATGAGCTTTGATATAAGCTTATACAAAAAGTTATAATAGACTCCTATGAATTCGGTTTGATTGAGGTACAGTAAGTTGTTTGCCTGTTTATGGCCAAACAAATTAAGCTGTTTGGTGGACTTCTCAATAAAATCGCTGGCAAGCGACAGTAAATCTAATCGCTCCTGTTCGTTCCATGCTGATCCGATGTGCCTTACAATCACTCTTTTCCTGTTCTAAATCTTATACACCTGAATGGAGAATCAAGAGAGAGGAGTATTTTATTTTCCGGATTTTGTACATTTTAACCCATTAGGTCAGCAAATTACCAAAAATAAATAACTAACTACCTCATTTACAATAATTTATACTCTTGCATAAATTGACCCGGACAAGTCAGGACAAGTAGCAAGACCACACAAAACAGGACTGGCAAAAGAAGTTCCATTACCAGATCCGAAGGCTCCGTTAAGGCTTACTAATGCATCGCCGGTAGCCAAAGCCAATACATCAGGCTTTACACGTTGGTCGATGGTTATTCCGTAAGAGCTGAAAGAACTAATGTTGCCGTTTTTATCAATACCGCCTACGGTTAGCACACACGCGCATCTGCCGGAGTGCCTACCCAGCTTCGGTCATTACCGGCAGCAACCACTACCAGCAAACCCTTTGCGGCAGCCATATTAGCGCCACGAGAGGCAAAAGCTGTATTGCCATTCATGTCTTCAAATTTGTAGGCCGGAAATGATTTGTCGAAACCGATATAACCTAAAGAAATATTTGCTGCATTAGCGCCCACGCTATCGGCATATTCCAAGGCTGCTACTAAATAGTCTTCTTCCACCGGAAACTCTGTGTCTTCATCTTCGGTCATCAGCAACCAATAGGCAGCTTGGGGCGCTGTACCCACATAAGAGTTGACCTTATTGGTAGCCATGCAGGAGGTTACATACACGCCGTGGCTACCATAATTGAACGGATTTGGTTTTTCATAAACAAATGATTTATATCCCTTTATGTTGATGGTTTTTAGTACAGGATTATTTAATAAGTCTTTAAAACCAGCATCAATAACGGCTATTTCCATACCCTGGCCTTCGTATCCACTGTCGTGCAACGCCTGACCGTTGTTCCGCCTTATGTTATCCCAAGCCACGCCATAGTATTCAGGAGATGCTACACTTCGCGAGGCGGTTGAAAAAGATATATTTACTAATGTTTTAAGATAAGCAGTCGTATCCTTTTTACCCGACCAAATGGGAGTTACCTCTTTTACAAACGCAAGCGCTCGAAATTTTTCGATAAATGATTGATCGTTTACCTGAACGCTCACTGTTTTTAGCCATTTGCTCTGTGTAACAATTTTACCGCCTGCCTTTTCTATTTGGCTAAGATAATCGGATGCAATGGGTATATCAGCAGAATCAATGGCTATAGACATTTTGTTTCTTTTGGCTACCGCCCTTCCCGAAAGAAAATCCTGAGGTTTGCTTAAAGAATATCTTACAGGACCTTTGTCTTTCAATGTAATCCGCAGTTTGTAGTCAAGCGTATCATATATAATTAACCGTCCTTTGGCAATGCCGTTTCCGTTTGCTACGGTGGCAATTATGTTTGTTTCACCAACAGAAATTCCTGTAATGAGTCCGTCGTCGGTAACTTTTGCAATAGCGTTGTTTTCGCTGCTCCATCTCACTTTGATTGATGTATCATTAGTGCCTTTTATTCTCACACTCGCTTTTCGGGGTGTTTTATTGGCCACCGGAACAGCCATCGGGTCGGGCGAAATTTCAATTGAAATTTCAGGTTTTTGTTTGCGACACGAAAAAAAGAAGGTTATGATAAGAATAAGTATGAATGGTAAACTTTTTCTTATTGCCTTTATCATGTTTTGTTTTTATTATAATTAAAATTGAAGGTCAAAAAACAGGTTTGATAATATTTTGTTTAAAACGATTTCATTAAGGTAAATCAGTATTGGGTTTTTGGGCCAAAAGCCAAATCTCCAGCATCGCCCAGGCCGGGAACGATATATCCTTTGGCTGTCAATTCCTCATCAATATCGCCACACCAGAGTTTTACCTCAGGAATTTCGCGCGTTAGATATTCAATACCTTCAGTGGCGGCTATTGCTGCAGCCACATGAATTTCTTTTGGTTTTCCTTCATCCAGAAAGAACTGAATGGTTTTTACCAATGAAGCGCCGGTTGCCAGCATCGGGTCCGAAATAATTAATGTACGGCCTTCAATATCGGGACTGCTGAGGTACTCCACGCTAATTTCAAAATTACCATCGCTGCCGTGCTTTCGATAGGCTGAAATGAAAGCGCTATCTGCTTTGTCAAAATAATTCAAAAGTCCCTGATGTAATGGCAGCCCGGCTCGCAGGATAGTTGCCAATACAGGTTGCTCTGCCAATAGTTTACAATCTGAAGCGCCCAAAGGTGTTTGAGTTTCTTTTACCTCATAAGGCAACGACTTACTGATTTCATAGGCAATTATCTCACCGATTCTTTCTAAATTGCGGCGAAAACGCATTCTGTCATTTTGAACTTCCACATCTCTGAGTTCGCTCACCCAGTTGCTCAACAAACTATGCTTTTCGCTAAGATTTATTATCATAATGCTCAAATTTAATGGTTAAAAATCCGGCAGATAGTTATTCTTTATATTTTTGGCAAACGTACATAAATTTTTTATGTGATTTTTTCTGTATTATGGAAATTTTTTTGGCAAAATAACTGATTTTAGTTGAAGTGTTTAATAATTAAAAAATAAATAAATATGATTTATCGCGCTATTGGCTTAATGAGTGGGAGCTCACTGGACGGATTAGATATAGCCTTTGTAGAGTTTGAAGAAAATGGTGGGCATTGGATTTATAAAATATTAAAGGCTGACTGCTATAAATACAGCCCCGAATGGACAGAGAGGCTGAAAAATGCCATCAATCTCAATGCTTTGGACTACCAGCTTTTGCACACGGCCTATGGCCATTATCTCGGTGAAATGGTAAATCGTTTTATTGAAAACAATCAACTTCATTACAAAATGTCGCTAATCGCTTCCCATGGACATACTACGTTTCATGTACCCGGTCAAAAGATGACAGCCCAGTTGGGTGATGGCGCTGCAATAGCTGCCACTACGCACTTACCGGTAGTAAGCGATTTAAGGGCAATGGATGTGGCGCTGGGCGGGCAGGGTGCGCCAATTGTACCAATTGGTGAAAAACTCCTGCTTAATGAATATCAATATTTTCTGAATATCGGCGGAATAGCCAATATTTCGTTTAATGCTGACTCCTTTAGCGCTTTTGATATTTGCGCAGCCAACCGTGTGTTAAATATGCTGGCAAATGATAAAGGCAAAGAGTATGATGCGGGGGCAATATGGCTCGTTCGGGAAAACTGATAGCGCCCTTGTTTGATGAATTAAATCAGCTCGAGTACTATAAATTGCCTTTCCCAAAATCATTGGCGAATAGTTTTGGAATTGAAACTGTTTATCCCATAGTAAAAAAGTATAATAAGCCTATCGATGATTTATTACGCACTTATACCGAACATATTGCTTTACAAATAAAAGACGCTGTTCGATTGGACAATAATAAAAAAGACAATGCAAGGTTATTGATAACAGGAGGTGGGGCTCTCAATAGCTTTCTTACAGAACGAATTCAGGATTTACTGAAAGAAGAAAATATTGAGGTAGTAGTTCCGGATGCCCATTTAGTAAATTATAAAGAAGCAATGATAATGGCATTGATAGGAGTGCTGCGCTGGAGAGAAGAGGTAAATGTGCTACGTTCAGTTACCGGAGCATCTAAAAAACAGTATCGGCGGCGCTCTTTGGATGGATATGGCCGAATAATCTGTATTTTATATCAACGCTTTTGTTTTTATTTACCTTTGGGTCATAAATTGTTGTATTGGAGCGAATTTTTTATCTGAACCTATTATCACTTTAAATTGTAGTAGGTAAATAATATATCAAATAATGAATCATTTTAACAACAGAGAAACTGAATTAAACTAAAAGAACAATATGTCCGCAATCATTCATTTAGAGGATCTTAGCAAAAGCTATTTCATGGGGCAAATGGAATTGAAAGTGCTAAAGGGAATTACTTTAGAAATCAAAAAAAATGAATATGTAGCGCTGATGGGGCCATCCGGTAGCGGAAAAAGCACCTTGATGAATATACTCGGTTGCTTAGATACGCCTACAAACGGCACTTATATCCTTAATAATCATGATGTGAGCAAGATGGATGATGATTCATTAGCCGAAATCCGGAATAAAGAAATTGGTTTTGTGTTTCAGCAGTTCAATCTTCTGCCAAGATTAACGGCGCTCGAAAATGTGGCGTTGCCGCTTATTTATGCCGGAGTAGGCAAAAACGAAAGAAAAGAAAAGGCTATGGAGGTTTTGGAGATGGTAAACCTTACCGACAGATCGCACCACAAGCCTAATGAAATGAGCGGAGGGCAATGCCAACGGGTAGCCATAGCACGGGCATTGGTAAACGATCCGGCTATTATTCTGGCCGATGAACCAACAGGTAATCTGGATTCCAAAACGTCTTACGAAATAATGGACATCTTCAATAAAATTCATGACAATGGTAATACGGTGGTACTGGTAACGCACGAAGAAGATATTGCCAAATATTCGCAAAGAATCATCAGGTTGCGCGATGGAGTGGTGGAGAGCGATAGGGCGATGGAGATGGCTGAACTGGGAGGTAAATAATTTTAAATTTCAATCTTATTTTTTTTTATTAATGGCCATAAAAATATATACAAAAACCGGCGACAAAGGTACTACCTCGCTCATTGGAGGTAAAAAAGTTTCAAAAGGTGATGTGCGCATCGAGGCTTACGGTACGGTAGATGAACTGAATTCTTATATCGGATTATGCAGAGATTTGCTGAGTGATGCAGAAACCAAGGCAGTTTTATACGAAATTCAGGACAGGTTATTTACAATTGGTTCAGAACTTGCCTGCGACCCCGGTAAAGCTACCAAAATGTCTTTACCCGATTTGCATGAAGAAGATTGTAAGCTTCTGGAAACCGAGATAGATAAAATGAATGACATATTACCGGTAATGAAATCATTTATTCTGCCCGGAGGCGCTGTCAGTATTTCACACCTTCACATTGCCCGCTGTGTATGCAGAAGGGCAGAACGATGTGTAATCAGATTGGGTGAGGATGAAAAGGTGGATCCGATAATCGTTAAATATCTGAACAGACTCAGCGACTATTTATTTATGCTTGCCAGATTTGTGGCACATCAAAATAATATTGCCGAAATACCCTGGCGGGCGAGGGTGTAAACATTCGATAGCGCGCTATTCAATAATCAATCCGTCTTTCATGTGCAAAATACGGTCGCTCAGGTGAGCCAGTTCTTCATTGTGGGTAACGATAAGGAAGGTTTGTTCAAAACGGTTTCTCAGGTCGAAAAACAGGTCATGTAGTTCACGGGCATTCGTTGTGTCTAAATTGCCGGTAGGTTCGTCGGCAAAAACGATAGCAGGACGGTTGATAAGCGCTCGGGCTACGGCTACCCGCTGTTGTTCGCCACCGCTTAGTTCGCTGGGTTTATTTTCGAGGCGGTGGGCTACGCCCAATATTTCTAACAGTTCTCTGGCGTTTTTTTCGACCTCTTTCTTTTTTTTACCGGCAAGCCATCCGGGTATGCACACATTTTCCAGCGCCGAAAACTCAGGCAACAGATGGTGAAACTGAAATACAAATCCAATATTTTTATTTCTGAAAGAAGCCAGTTTTTTCCCGTTTAAGGAACTGATGGCGGTTCCGTTCATGGTTACTTTACCCGAATCGGCTTTGTCAAGTGTGCCCAAGATATGCAACAGGGTGCTTTTGCCACTGCCAGATGGGCCTACAATTGAAACTACTTCGCCTGCTTTTATGGCAATATCTACCCCTTCAGCACTTCAATTTTGCCATAGGATTTAAAAATTTTTTCTCCCGATATCATTAAAAATTCTTTCTTGTCCTCAAATATCTGTTATAATTTTTAAATGCAACGATTTTAACAGGTTCTTTGTCTAAATTCAGTATTATTTTGCCTGAGGCAGAATGGTGATAAAAAGCATTTGGTAAATTCGACAATACCTTTACTTTTGCAAAAAATTGAACTGGAACAACTCTATTTTTTTAATTCTTAAAACTAAAATAATATGTTTTGGACACTTGAATTAGCTTCTTACCTTGAAGACGCTCCTGGCCTGCAACCAAAGATGAGTTGATTGACTATGCCATCCGTAGTGGCGCTCCCATCGAAGTAGTAGAAAACCTTCAGGAATTGGATGAAGAGGGCGATGTATATGAAACCATTGAAGATATCTGGCCCGATTATCCTACACATGAGGATTTCCTGTTTAATGAAGATGAGTATTAAAAAAGCTTCAAGTATAAATGACAAATGCCCCATAGCGGGGCATTTGTCATTTATATTATTTGCTTTGTTTTAAAGCAGGTGAATGCCTTCTAAAGCGGCTGTTTCCTGCTCTTTTTTGGACCATACGCTTACCTGCACTTCGCCGATGTGTTTGCCTTTAAGCATAAACATACACAATCTCGACTGGCCTATGCCGCCACCAATACTTTCTGGCAGCTCGCCATTGAGCAGCATTTTATGAAACATCAATGAAGAACGATCTTCGCAGTTTTTTTCCTTCAATTGGTATTGAAGCGCCTTTTTGTCAACCCTGATGCCCATTGAAGAAATCTCAAAAGCGCTTTCGAGAACAGGGTTCCAAACGATAATATCACCATTCAAACCATTGTAGTTTTCGTCATTTTTGGTGCTCCAATCGTCATAATCGGCAGCACGACCATCATGTGCCTCGCCATTAGACAGCTTTCCGCCAATACCTATCAGAAATATTGCGCCGTATTCTTTGGCAGCCAGGGTTTCTCTTTCTTTTGTGTTGGCGCCAGGATATTTTTGGAGTAATTCTTCGGTATGAATAAAAGTGATTTTTTCGGGAAGCGAAGTCATGATGCTTTTGTAATGATCATGCATCACCTGCTCGGTATGTTTCAAAACGGCATAAATTTTTTCTACCACGCTTTTTAAAAAATCAAGGTTGCGCTGCTCCGGTTCAATATGTTTTTCCCAATCCCATTGATCTACATAAATTGAATGAATGGGGCTGTAGTCCTCATCCGGCCTCAATGCGCGCATATCGGTAAGAACGCCTTTTCCCACCTCTACATCCAACTCTTTCAGTCTTAGACGTTTCCATTTGGCCAATGAATGAACTACTACTGCTTTTTGTTCGTTTAATGATTTTATGGGAAATTTTACCGGCCTTTCTATACCATTTAAGTCGTCATTTATACCGGTGCCATCCAAAACAATTAAGGGAGAAGAAATTCTCACCAGATTTAATTGTTTTACCAATTCTTTTGAAAATGTGTCCTTGATTAAGGTTATTGCCTGTTCTCTTTTTAAAATTTCTTTGTCCATGAGGTTTAATTTAAAATTATCTAATAATATTTGAAATACATTTGAAAGTATTTACTAATGGATGCAAATATCTAAATAAAATTCAAATAACCAAATTTTTTTTAGATTTTTTTTTAAAATTGGCTTGATTAATTAGTCATAAGCACAAAAAGTCCATTAATGCACAATTCTCTTTTTTAGCTGATAGAAATAAATAGCAATTGTAAATTATTGATTATCAAATAGATGATCGAAAAATAGTTTTCACATCGGTAAAAAGTAATTGAGTATTACAACCGATATGTTGGCTGGCTGTCTTACTTCACAGGCTACAACTAAGAGGGAAAAATATTATTTTAGACTACTCAACCGTGGTAATCTTAATCACATTTGTCAGTAACTTCAGGTGAACAGGCGTACTGCCTGTGCTTACAACTGCATCGCTTTTTTTCAATAATCCGCCTTTTTTAAGAATTTGAATCTGATCGCCAATAATTGTATCCAAATCAGCTTCATCGTCATTATAAAAGAACGCCCTGATGCCCCAGCCAAGGCTCAACTGGCTGATAAGACTCATTTCTTTGCTAAAAATATAAATAGGTACTTTTGGTCGGTAGCTGCTAATGGTAAAGCCGGTATATCCGCTTTGCGTCATACCTACCAATGCGTCTGCATCGGTATCTTTTGCAAGGCGGCAGGCATTGTAGCAGATGGCATCACTGGCAAGCGTAGGCGAGTGTGGCTGTGGTTGAAGTTCATCTTCAAGGTCATAATTATATTCGGTTTTTTCAATTTCCAGAATAATTTTTTTCATGGTTTCTACCACCAAGGTTGGGTGTTGGCCCACGGCTGTTTCTCCGCTAAGCATCACTGCATCGGTTCCTTCAAGTACTGCATTGGCCACATCGGTTATTTCGCTTCGGTTAGGTTTAGTGCGGTCTATCATGCTTTCCATCATTTGGGTAGCTACAATTACTGGTTTTGCCCTATGAATACACTTTCTGATGATGTCTTTTTGAATTAAAGGCACTTTTTCAATCGGAAGTTCCACCCCCAAATCTCCCCGGGCTATCATGATGCCGTCAGAAAGATTGATGATATCACGGATATTTGGAATGGCTTCGGGCATCTCAATCTTGGCGATAATTTTTGTCTTGCTTTTATTTTTATCAATTATTTTTCTTAGTTTTTTGATATCGTCGGCATGCCTTACAAATGACAGCGCCACCCAACTGAGTTGTTGTTTGATGATAAAATCCAAATCAGCCAAATCTTTGGCTGTAAGTGCAGGCAAAGAAATCTTGGTATCAGGCAGGTTCACTCCTTTTTTTGAGGAAAGAACACCACCCAGCAACACCTCTACTTTTACGTCATTGTTAGAGAGTATTTTTTTTACAATTACTTCAAGTTTCCCATCATCTATCATTATCTTTTCACCCACTTTCACGTCTTTATGAAAATTAGGGTAGGAGAGATACACTTTGTCCTTGTTGCCCACCATGCGGGTTTTGGTAAAGATGAAGGTATCTCCTGCATTGAGCATTATACCGTTGTTTTCAATTTCACCCACCCTCAGTTTTGGACCTTGCAGGTCGCCAAGTATAGCTACATGGGTTTTTTCTTTACGGTTGATTTCGCGGATATAGTCAATAATCTGCTTTTTTTCCTCATAAACACCATGCGAAAAATTGAGTCGGAATACATTTACGCCAGCCCTCACTAATTCAAGCAGCTTGTCATAAGTGTTGCAGGCCGGTCCCACAGTGGCTACTATTTTGGTTCTGTTGAAAGTGTGATCCGTAACTTTGGTACTTTCAACTTTATATATGTTCTTTTTTTCTATTTTACTGGACATGGTTTTTGGTAAATTTTCAATGTGCAATATCTGTTTTTTATTTCAGATTGAAAGGTAGAATATTTATTATAGCGAAAAATATTGGATTTCAACGCTTTGTATTAGCTTTCCCAAATCAAGGAAATTGTTGGTGCCGTTTCCTTTTAGCAAAAAAAATCGCTATCTTTCCAACTAAAATTATTTTTAATTTATGAAAGTTTGTTTCTGATTGCTTCCGTATTAATGATTGCCCTAAATAGTATTGGGCAGGTACAAAAAAAAATGCTTTCCGTAATTCCCGAACCTGTTTCCGTGATTGAAAAGCAGGGAGTGTTTATTTTGCAAAATAATTCAGTTATAAAAGTTCCCAATAATCCTGAGCTAAAGACTACAGCAGATTTTTTGCAAAACAATCTTTCTTCTGCAACAGGCTATAAGTTTATTATTAACCGGACTAATACTTCATCTGCCAAAATAAATCTGGAACTCAATAATACTCCCGATAAGGAATTAGGAGATGAGGGCTACACGCTTTCTTCCTCAGCACAAAAGATAACGATCAGGGCAAACAAACCTGCCGGATTGTTTTATGGTGTTCAAACCCTTTTACAATTATTACCACCTGAAATAGAAAGTAAAACGATGGTAAAAAATGTAAATTGGCACATTCCTGCGGTTGAAATCAAAGATTATCCACGGGTGGGCTGGCGTGGATTGATGCTGGACGTTTCCCGGCATTTCTTTACTGTCAAAGAAGTGAAGCAATATATTGACGCAATGGTAAGATTTAAGTTCAACATGTTTCACTGGCACCTAACAGATGACGAGGGATGGCGCATTCAGATAAAAAGCCTGCCAAAACTGACCGAGGGGTGCCTGGCGTGTTGAAAAAATCGGCAATTTTGGTGAATTCTCTAATCCATTGCCTGACGAGCCGAAAAATTATGGTGGATTTTATACTCATGAGGATATTAAAGAAATTATAAAATATGCCGAAGAACGGTTTGTGAAGGTAATGCCCGAGATTGATGTACCCGGTCACAGCCTTGCAGCCATAGCATCCTATCCTGAACTTTCCTGCACAGAAGGCGCAAACAAGTATAATGTTCGTACCGGTGAACCAATCATGGACTGGTCGCATGGTGCTCCTCCGATAGCTATGTTGGATAATACCCTTTGCCCTGCTAATGAAAAAGTATATGATTTTTTGGATAAAGTAATGACAGAGGTGGCTTCATTATTTCCTTTTGAATACATTCATGTAGGCGGTGATGAAGCGCCTCACAATTATTGGGATAAAAATGATCAGATAAAAGCATTGATGAAACGCGAAGGATTGAAAACCATTCCACAGGTGCAGGCTTATTTTGAAAAAAGGCTTGAAAAAATCATCAATGCCAAAGGCAAAAAAATGATGGCTTGGGATGAAGTGCTCGAGGGCGGTGTAAACGAAAGCACGGCAGTAATGAGCTGGCGGGGAATGAAGTATGGAATTGATGCCTCCAAAGAAGGGCATGTTGTAGTGATGACACCAAACGATTATGTGTACATTGATCTTATGCAGGGCGACCTGGCCACCGATCCTCCGGTTTATGCAACTGTCAGGTTGTCTCAGACCTATAAATTTAATCCGGTACCAAAAGAAGCCAATGCGAAGTTTGTACTGGGCGGGCAGGGAAACCTGTGGACAGAACAAATTTACAATATCCGCCAAGCGGAATACATGACCTGGCCGAGAGGATTTGCAGTAGCTGAAAGTGTGTGGTCGCCGGAAGGCAAAAAGAACTGGAATCGGTTTATTGAAAAAACAGAAGTTCAGTTTAAAAGAATGGATAATGCGCAAACAAAATATTCACCGGCCATGTATGATCCAATTGTACGAGTAACAAAAAAAGATGATAAATACTTTGTAAATTTATCTACGGAGATTGGCGGGCTGGATATTTATACAAGTTTTGATAATTCCACACCTGATAATTTTTATCCTAAATACAAAGAACCGCAACTCATTCCAAAAGATGCCGACTTGATTAGGATAATTACTTATCGCGGAAACCAGCCGGTTGGTCGTTTGATGACCATTAGTGTGCCCGATTTAAAGAAAAGAGCTAGATAGTAGCAGAGTCATTCTGAAGTAATTAATCTATTTCATAAACCCTGATTTTGTAAGAAGTGCAATTTCGGGGTTTTTACGATTTAGGGATTCAGTAACCTTCAGTTCACCCAATTTTCCTTTATTTTGCAGGAATATACTTGAATATATGGCTGAACCAATTATCGAAATAAAGAATGTAAATATTTATCAGGGAAATAATCTGATATTGAGTGAAGTAAACCTTGAAGTGAAAAGAGGGGAATTTGCTTATCTGGTGGGCAAAACCGGCACCGGAAAATCGAGCCTCCTTAAAACGCTTTATGGTGAACTGCCTTTAAAAGAAGGAGAGGCTACTGTCGTTGGATTTCAGCTAAAGAATATGCACTGGAAGCAAATTCCTTTTCTACGCCGGAAAATTGGAGTGGTTTTTCAGGATTTCAGATTGTTAACAGATAGAAATGTATATGGCAACCTGAAGTTTGTGTTAAAAGCTACCGGATGGACCGAAAATAAACTCATTGATGAAAAAATAGAAGAAGTGTTGACACTGGTCGGGCTTCAAGACAAAGGATATAAAATGCCTTTTGAAATGAGTGGTGGCGAACAACAAAGAGTAGATATTGCGCGATCATTGCTCAACAGTCCGCAGTTGATATTGGCTGATGAGCCTACAGGAAATCTGGGACCCTGAAACCACTGATGAAATTATGAACCTGCTGCTTAGGATAGCCGGTGAAACCAATGCCGCCATCGTAATGGCTACGCATGATTATATGGTGGTAAAAAAGTTTCCTGCCAGACTGATTAAAACCGAAAACGGAAAAGTGATACCTCACGCTACCATAAATAATCTATAAACTTATTGATATTCTTCTCATTGTTGTAGGTTTCGTGCAGTAATTTTTTCCTCACTTTTATTTCTTCCTCCATAAAAGGAAGTGGATATACCTGCGAAATTATTGCTGCCAGATTATTCGCAGACGAACCAATATGACAGGCTTTTTCCAACCCGGAACCCCGCAAAATTAGTGGCGTAGTTATGCAGTGGCGGCCCCTGTACATCGCATGTAACAATTTGAAGCGTATGCCTGTAAAATTCTTTCTAAGACAAGGTAAAATGTTGATATGTGCCTTGTGAATCAAATCGTTAAGTTCGCTATCGCAAGGATTACTCACTATGCAGGTATGCTGGTAGAGGTGTGCAGCTTTTACTAATCGGTTGGAGGGGTTTTTACCTGCTATAACAAAGGGGATTCTTATCTTATTAAATACATTATTCAAAAGCCAGAAAGCTGCCTTTTCATTTTCTTGTTCCGAAAGATTTCCATGAAATAAGCAAAAATTACCAGTCCCTGTGATGATGTCAACAGCCTGCCAGGTTGGAAAAGCGGGTACAAATGCCGCTTCTGCAATACCCATGAGCCTTAATTGCCTGGCATCTTCTTCAGAAATGCAGGCATACATACAGTTTTGAGGTATGGGATATTCTTTTTTTTCTTTAAACGAGTTTTTAATCCATTTTAAAAAAGTACTAAAAACTCCCTGCTGACCGTTTTGAGTTTGTTGATTCCCAAGATTCTGATCTTTATGCAGTCTGATACACGCCTTTCTGTTTTCAAAATCTATTTTTTCCAACACACCTGTTGAAGACAACCCTTCAAAAAGTACCGGAAAAATGTTGCTGTTAATGTTTTTTACAAGATCATTGTGGACAAAATGCTTTTTTTGATCATTCAATTTAGTTTTATTGATATTTTTATAAGCTACTTTATAAACGTTCACGGTTTTGCAAAAATCCGAGAGTTCAATGGGATACTCATCAGTTATATCAAAATAATGTAAATGAATATTAATTCCTTTGTTGTGAAAAGCCTTCATACGGTTTAGTATATCAATGCTAATCGCACAATCACCCGGATAAGGAACACTTTGACTTATAATATGTAACTGATTTTGCAATACTTTTAAATCCGTTAATACCTTTTAAAAATATTTTTTACCAAAAAAGCCTGAAAAAGGCTCTTCTGTTCAGATTTTAATTATTAAACAAAACCAATTTGCGATTGTTCGATACAGTTATACTCTTGATACCGGATTTTTGCGGTTATAAATTTTTTCAATTATCTCTATTGTATAGATAGCTTCATCGCCCTGCAAAAAATGGATGATTTTCATTATCTAATGCTTTTATGATATTCTCATAAATTTTATCGTGGTTACTCATACTTCCCTGATAAAAACCATAATTATTAGCGCCATTTCCAATAGGTAGTTCTGGTTTTTCAATATTATCCACCATAAAATATTCTAATTCGTTTAAATACTGGCCACCAATTTTTATAGTTCCTTTCTCGGCAAAAATGGTGATGGATCCCTCCATGTTTTTACCAAAACTATTTACAGTAAAATTTAAACTGCCTATAGTACCATTTTCCATTTCCAGATTGACAACACCGGTGTCTTCAAAGTCGATATCCGGGTGAGCAAAATTACCCAAAAGGCTTTGTACATTTTTAACCCTGCCAAAAAACCAATTAATCAAATCCACAAAATGGCTGAACTGGGTAAAAACGGTGCCGCCATCTTCTATTTTATTACCTTTCCAGTCGGAATGGCGGTAATATTCGGTCGGGCGATTCCAGAATCCGGTAACTAAAAAGCTATAAATTTTTCCTAACCGGTCATTGTCTATCAGTTTTTTTACAAATGAAACCGGTGGATTGTACCGGTTTTGCTTTACTATGAATAACTTTTTATCGCTGCTTTTAGCCGCCTGAATCATTTTTTCTGCATCAGCCATACTGAGCGCCATTGGCTTCTCGCATAATACATGCCGTTTGTTTTCAAGACATTGAATAGACTGAGGCGCATGTAAATAGTTCGGAGTGCAAATAGATACAATATCAACTTCAGGCTCATTTGCCAATAAAGTATCCAGATTTATATAATATCGGCATTGGTACTGCTCTGCCAATGCTCTTGCTTTGCTTTCAATTACATCACAAACTGCCAGAATAACACCAAATTTGGATGCTTCTTTTGCATGTCTTTGCGCAATATGACCACAGCCGATAATTGCAAAATTGTATAGTCCTTTCATCAATAATGCAAAAGTAACCGGTTATTGGATTAGTTACTTACCAAATATTGGTTATCTGTCTTATTGCTGCGGCATATTTTCCATTCCTCCTTGTATTCCTTCCTGGCTGCTCTTCATGTTCTTTCTTTTCATCAACGAAGCATCAAATTTACCAAAGCGGTACGAGAAATTAAGCCTGAAGAACTGTTGGTCTCTGGTGCGCACACTGTGTTGATTGAAGAATGTGCTGGAAGTATAAATTTCGCTTGATTTAGTTTTAAATATATCATTGACACTCAATGTAATAGAAGCGGCTTTGTTTTTAAGAAATTCATATTTCAAGGCTGCATCCATGCCATAATTGGGCATGCTGTATCCTTGCGCGTTTCCGCTCACGCCGCCCATCCATCCCCGGCCTCCTCCGCCAAAGCCGCCACCCCCACCAATACCAGTTCCCCCGGGAGCCAAAATGGTTTTAGAGGTATAATCGCCTGTTATTTGGAGGGTAAACCTCCTGGAGAGCAAAAAATTATTATTCATTTTTCCAAACCAGCTATACAACTGGTCGGGGGTAGGAATGGATGGATCGTCAATATTTATTTTTGAAGTATAAATATTCAGATTGCCTGTAAGGTCCCACCAGTCGGCTATCTTGTTCTTTGTAATTACCTCAAAACCACCAACAAAGCCCGAATTAGCATTTGTATAAGTATTTACCAGCACAGGACTGCCTGTGATGGCATTAGTTTCTTTGGCCTGATAACGGGTGATTAAACTTTCTGTGTTTTTATAATATATAGAAAGAATCAGGTTGTTGACCTTATTAAAATTTTTGGAATATGAAAATTCAAATGAGTTCACAAACTCCGGCTTTAATTCAGGGTTACCTCTACTCAGGTTCAATGAGTCAGAATAGTCAGTAAATGGGAAAAGTTGGAAAAATCCCGGTCTGTTGATCCTGCGACTGTAATTCAGTTGAAGTTCCTGATCGGTTTTTAACTTTTTGGATAAAAATACACTTGGAAAAAGGCTCACCGGATACTTGATGCTGAAGTTGTTGGCAGTATCCCTATACCCGCCTCCTGAATTTTTTACACTGGAATTTACGTTTCCGGTATATTCCGAGCTTTCTAACCTTAATCCTATCTGATAACCGAAGTTTTCACCAATCTTGCTGGCAAAATTTCCATAACCTGCCCACACTCTATCGGTGTATTTAAATTTGGATGAAAGAGGAGGAAGCACTGTTACCGAACCATTAGGATTTATTACCGATAATATGTTTTCGCTATATACATTAGACTGATTCAGCCTGGCTCCGGTTTCTATTTTAGAATTATCGGCAATGGGATTGGTATAGTCAATTTGAGCGGTTATTCGTTCATTATTGCCTTTGCCGTCTTGTTGTTGGTTATAAGTACCTGTGGCAGGGCCATTAATATTGGCGTAATTGTTATTGGAAACAGTTGTTAGGTTCTCATTACGGCTTTTGTTGTAATTTAAATCTGCAGTAAGCTGATGACCGTTTTTGGGGTAGTTATGTACAAAACCAATGGCTCCGCCAAGGTTTCTGAATTTGGAATCGCCATCGGAGTACCTCAAAATTTTTGACTGCCGATCTCCCATTGAAGAAATGGAATCAATGAGGATATTACTGTTTGAGGAGTTTTTGAACTTGCCACTCATCAGCATACCCGAAACAGTTAAAGTATTTCTATTGTCAATCAAATAGTCAAACCCTAACCTACTGAACATAAAATTGCCTCCTCCATTATTTTGATCCGTTTGAAGCATTTTGGTTGTGGCATTATTAAATGTGGTGGTTCTGTCGGTACTGCCATTTGAAATTGATTTTCGCTGATTGTAAAAAACATTGGCAAAAGATTAACTTTTCCCTGCTTTGCATTAATGTTTCCTCCAAAACCAATTTTTCCTCTCTGATCAATGTTGGCTCTCACATCACCATTATATCCCGGTCTGCGATTTTTTTTCAACACAATATTCAGGATACCGGCAGTACCGCCTGAGGCATCATATTTTGCAGATGGGTTGGTGATTACCTCAATTGTCTCAATCTGGTCCGACGGAATCTGGTCAAGAGTAAGGGTAGTGGGGCGGCCATCCACAAATACCTGAGGGCTGCTGTTGCGTATGCTGATGTTGCCATCAATATCCACATTTACCGAAGGTATATTTTTCAGCACATCAGTTGCTGTGCCACCGGCAGAAGTCATACTGTTTTCGACATTGTAAATTTTTCTGTCGATCCCCATCTTCACACTTGGCGTGGTACCTCTTACAATTACTCCTTCTAACGTTTGATTATCAATTGATAATTTAATGTTACCTAAATCTTTATCTAAGGCTCCGACCAGTTTGCTCATATCCATTTTGCCTTGTTTCATGGCGTTTCTGTCAATGAAACTAAAAGGAATCAGCCTTGTTTTGTAACCCATAGATGTGATTCTAACTGTGTATTGGCCCATTACAGGAATATTTTCCATTCTGAATTGAGAATTTTTGTTTGACAAAACAGCATCTGCTACCACCTGTTTGGGTTTTTTGGTTGCAGAATCCATTTTCATTTGCAACAATTCAATCATGGCTGCTTCTATTCCCTTGTTGGTAGCTGAATCAATCAGTTTTCCATAGATAGCGCCATTTTGCATTTGGCCGCCGCCACCTTTCATAAAATCCATTCCTTGCGCAAAAATTGTGATTGAAAGGCTTAGGATTAAGCCAAGAATAGTAAGTTTTTTAATCATACGATTTTGTCGATTTTAGCTTTTGAGATGCAAATATGAGGTTTACTGCTGCAATAAATTCTTAAAAATGATAAATGCTCAGAAACCGATATAAATGGTAAAAACCATTATATTTCAAAAAATGAGCAATACAATAATTAAATTAATAATACCTATCAAAAAACCGGTTGTAGCTCCAAAGAGTCTGGCTTTTTTTAGATGAGGTTTAATTATGTCTTTGATTTTCAAATGTATAGTTTCGTTTTCTAATAGTTTGTCTGCCAGCCTTTCAGCGTTCAGGTCTGTAGAAATATTGTCTGTAATTTGCTGCATTACCTTTGGAAAAAGCATCTTCAGTTGATTGATAAATATCTCTTTTACCTTGTCGGTTGTTTTATTGGTAATAAACATCCCCAGCATCGGAATTTCTTCTTTCAGTTTGATATTCAAAAATTCGTCAATGTGGGTTTCTATCATGGGCATTGCCTTTTCTATCAGGGTTGGGTTACTCATTTTTTCTTTCAAATTGTTCAAAGACAAATGGCTAACAATTAATTGACTAATTTGGTTGGAGATATCGGTTTCTTTTTTCTTTAAATAAACATTTAATAGGTAATTACCGGCTAAAGCGTTAAAAAACCATCCTGCCAGAGTGGATAAAACAGGAATTAATAAAAGCCAAAGATTCATCAGAAATATTTAAGTATAAAAAAAACCCCGCTTTTTCGGGGTTTTGGGTGGCTAACCGGGTTCGAACCGGCGACCCTCAGAACCACAATCTGATACTCTAACCAACTGAGCTATAGCCACCATGTAAATAGGGGATGCAAATTTATGTAAATAATTTGAATTGTGTGCTATTTTATTCATTTATTTGTAGTCAATAATTGGTAAAGCAAATATGCTTCAAAATATTATAATATTTAAAAACAATTGCTAAATATTGAACATTATTCTTTCCGCTTGGTTTTTAAGTATTAAATTTGAAGCGTGAGCAACCTTTTTAAATATATTTTCGATATGAAACGGCTACCTTTTTTGGTTATAATATTGGTTTTATTCATTTCGTTTTTCACTTTCAACTCTTCCCTTGCCAAGGAAGTGCCTCCCATTGGCAAGTATGAACAGATTATGAGGTTAGTGGAGCAAATTCTTACACAGGGGCACTATAGCCCGCAACCCATTGATGACAATTTTTCCAAAAAAGTGTTTAATAGATATATAGAGATGCTTGATGGTGAGAAAAATCTATTCTTAAAATCTGATATTGACTTATTAAACAAAAACTTTGGCAGCCGAATTGATGATGAACTAAAAGGCGCTCCTGTGGAAAGTTTTAAGGCAATATCAAAAGTTTTTGCTGACAGGGTAAATGTAGCTTCTCAATGGAGCAAAGATATTTTATCAAAACCTTTTGATTTTACAACAATAGAAGAGATAGTTCAAGACGGTACAAAATTGGATTTTTCGCTAAACGAAAATGAAAGGAAAGACCGCTGGCGCAAAAAACTGAAATATCTGGCTCTTGAGCGGTATGTGGACTTACATGATGAAAGACAGGCTAACAAAGGAAAGAAAGATTATGCGGTGAAAACTGATGTACAATTTGAAAAGGATGCGAGAATAAAAACAGATACGATTATCAACCGTTTTTTCAATCGTTTTAAGGTGAAATATACCGAAGACGACATGTTCAACATGTTTGTAGATGCGATAGCGAGCACGATGGATCCTCATACCGAATTTATGCCACCACAGGATAAAAGGTACTTTGATGAAGCAATGAGCGGTAGTTTTTATGGAATTGGCGCTGCGCTTCAATATACGGATGCCGGCATTAAAATAACGAGTGTAAATGTAGGCAGCCCTGCTGCAAAATCGGGAGTTATTCAACCCGGAGATTTAATTGCAAAAGTGGCTCAGGGAGATGACTCAGCAGTGGACTTGTTTGGTTATATGGTTCAGGATGCAGTAAAACTCATCAGAGGTAAAGAAGGAAGCACCGTAATCCTTACCATTAAAAAACCTGATGGAAGTATCAAAGTAGTAAAACTGAAAAGAGAGAAAATTGAAAATGATATTGACACATTTGCTCGAAGCGCCATCATTAAAGACAGCGCAAGCCATTCTAATATCGGTATCATTTATTTGCCGGAGTTTTATGCTGCTTTTGATGATGCCAATGGCAGAAGAAGCTATTTGGACGTGGAAAAAGAAGTAAAGAAACTGATGGCAGACAAAGTGGATGGAATTATTTTAGATTTGAGAAACAATGGTGGTGGCTCTCTTTACGATGTGGTGCAAATGGTAGGCTTATTTATTAACCAGGGCCCTGTGGTTCAGGTAAAGGACAGGAATAATCGCCCAACAATTTTAAAAGATAATGAAACTGGCGTGTTGTATTCGGGACCATTGGCGGTTTTGGTAAATGAATTCAGCGCATCGGCATCCGAAATTTTTGCAGCCGCAATTCAGGATTATGGCAGAGGGGTAATTATTGGAAGCACTTCTACTTATGGTAAAGGAACAGTGCAACGAAATATTGGCCTTGATGCCAAAAACGGTTTCACTTTTGGCGAATCGGAGCTTGGAACATTAAAACTTACCTTGCAGAAGTTTTACCGTATAAACGGAGGTTCTACTCAATTGAAAGGAGTGGAGTCGGATATTATTCTGCCAAGCCAGATTGAAACCTTGAAATTGCGTGAAAAAGACAATGAAGACGCATTGCCTTATGATGAAATTTCAAAAGCCAGCTTCAAAAAATGGCCTGCATCCTTTGATCTGAAAGCCATACAGCAGGAAAGCAATGAGCGCTTGGCACAGAACAGTGCTTTCGCCATCATAAAGGATAACAGCGCATGGTTGTCTCGCGAGAATGATAAAAGCTATTCCCTGAATATCGACGATTACAGAAATGAAAAGAAAGAGATAAAAGAAAAAGTATCTCAAATTGAAGCAGTTATGAAGCTGAAAAATAGGCTTAATGTTTCTTTGCTCCCCAATGAGCAAAACAAATATGCCGACGATAAAAACAAACAGGAAAGGGTAAAAGCCTGGTTAAAAAGCCTTAGCGAAGATATTTATCTTGGTCAGGCTGTAAGAGTGATGGATGGCATGATAAATATGGAAAATGTAGCCAAAAACAACTCCTCTGGTGTGTCGGTACCTTAATGGAGTAAATATTAGTGAATTAGAATAATAGGCTTAACAAAAAGGCTGTTTTTATTGGCATTTGAAAAAGTTAAAAAGATTAATTTTAACTGATAATCAATGTATTGGAAATTATATTTGGATACAAAATGAGGAAATTCTCCTTTTTGAAGTGAAATCGCTGGACACTTATGTCTAACATCTAAATACTAACGTCTTATTAATCCCCCTTATTAAATTTCAAAGAAAATGTGCATAACATTTGTGGATAACTTACCTGTAGGCTAAAAACACTTTGGTTAAAAATCTGCTAATTAATATCTTCGCCGTAATATTGTTAAGTTAAATGCAAAATACGATTCAATCAGGTTATCATGAGGCCCAAATTTTTTCGGGCCATGCCTCAGAAGAACTGGCAAAAGAAATTTGCGGTATCTACGGATGTGATTTAGGTAAAGTAAATATTCAGAAATTCAAGGATGGCGAAATTTCCACCAATTACATCGAAAGCGTTAGAGGTGACTATGTTTTTTGTATCCAAAGCACCTATTCTCCCACTGATAATTTAATGGAATTGCTGTTGATGATTGATGCTGCCAAAAGAGCATCTGCATATAAAGTTGTAGCCGTGATTCCCTATTATGGTTATGCCCGACAAGACCGGAAAGACCGTCCGAGAGTAGCTATTGGCAGTAAGTTGATTGCCAATATGCTCACCGCTGCCGGGGCCGACCGTATTATCACGATGGATTTGCACGCTCCACAGATTCAGGGTTATTTTGATATTCCGGTGGATCACCTTGACAGTCATGCAGTTTTTATCCCATATATTGAAAAATTACAATTAAAAAACCTTACCTTTGCCGCCCCTGACGTGGGAAGTACTAAAAGAATAAGGGAAATATCCTCGTATTTTAATGTGGACATGGTGATTTGCGATAAAAGTCGTAAGCGTGCAAACGAAATAGCAAGTATGACACTGATAGGGGAAGTAGATGACAGAGATGTAGTGATTATTGATGATATGTGCGATACTGGAGGTACACTGGCCAAATGTGCCGAACTGATAAAAGAAAAGGGAGCCAGAAGCGTGAGAGCAATGATTACCCATCCGGTGCTGAGTGGCAATGCTTACGAAATTATTGAAAACAGTGTGTTGGAGGAATTGGTGGTATGTAATACAATCCCCTTAAAAAAAGATAGCTCAAGGATTAAAGTAATTTCTGTTGCCCGTTTATTTGCCACTACCATCAAACACGCTTTTGAAAATAAGAGTATTACCGGCTTGTTCATTCACTCTAATTTGAAGAAGGAATAAAAGAGTAAATTTTAAAACAATATAAAAAATGAAATCAATTACAATTGAAGGACAACTGAGGACCGCATTTGGCAAAGGAGCCACCCGCCAGATTCGCTCTCAGGGCAGCGTGCCTGCTGTAATTTATGGAGGTGCAAAAGAAATCAACTTCAGCGCGCCGATGACTGTGTTTAAAAAACTGGTTTATACTCCAAATTTCCAGTTGGTGAACATTAAAGTTGATGGTAAATCCTATAATTGCATCATGAAAGACCTGCAGTTCGATAAGGTTACCGATGAACTGATTCACGTTGATTTTTTGGAACTGGTAGAAGGAAAAAAACTGATCGCTTCTATTCCTATTAAGTTTACCGGAACTGCCAAAGGTGTTAGGAGACGGTGGTAGATTTGTTCCAAAAATTAAGTCTTTGAAGGTGAAAACTTTTCCTAAAGACTTGAAAGAAGAAATTGAAGTTTCTATTAGGGAGTTGGAAATTAATGGCAACATCAGAGTGGAAGATGTGAAAGTGGAAAACATGGAGGTTATGAACTCTCCTCGTATTCCGATTGCATCAGTGGTGATGACAAGACAATTAAGGCAGGAGGAAGCAGCAGGCGATAAGAAATAATGCTGTTGACATAATATTAAAAATCCCGGTTTTGAAAAAGGCCGGGATTTTAATATATTAACATTAAGTCGAGTTATATCATTGCAACTCCCTGATTTTGATATTCTTATAATAAGCTTTGTTTCCATGATCCTGGAGCGCAACATGCCCTCTATTAGCTTTGCCATAATCGGGAAAATCTTTCCACTTGCCTGTTTCCCTTTTATTCTTCCAATCGTCAATCCGCTTCAAATTCCAGTATCTTTTCTCCATTGAGCCAATGCTCCACATGACCACGGTTAAATACAATTTTACTAAGATTCCATTCGCCCACCGGTTTTAATTTTTTATTGGGCCCGGCCAAATGCATGGCATAGTCTGCACCTGCTTTTTGCCACTCCTCGAGTTTCCCTGGAAAATTCTCGTCATCAATAATCTGATATTCGGGGCCGGTGTAGTAGGGCGCTTTGTATTTTGGATCTTCAATCACGTGATACATCACACCACTGTTACTGCCTTTGCCAACCTTCCATTCCCACTGCAGTTCAAAATTCTCATACTGACCGTCAGTTACAATATCGCCACCGGTGTCATCCTTGGATGCGCCCAGGCAAACCAATGAACCATCAATTACTACCCAGTTTTTCACAGGTTTATTGCCTTTATTGTATCCATGCCAGCCGTTAAGGGTTTTACCGTCAAAAAGTTTTTTCCATTTTCCTTTTTTTGTCATATCTGATTTAGAATTGAAGGGCTTCTCTGTTTCTTTTTTTATTTCTTTTGAGTATCCATTAAAAAACAAAAACAGACAGGCCGTGAAGAGTAAAATTTGTTTCATATTAATTTTCTATTTAAAAATGTTGATGAATTATAATTGCTTAAAGAAAATAATTCCCAAAAATAATCAAAAGTTTAAGTTGATTTTATGACTATCTTTATTTATCCCAAAATATAATTATCAGAAAATCAAAATGTCTGAAGGAAAAACAGCATATCATCTATACCATCGGTCATTCCAGACATACTATTGACGAATTTATTGAAATGCTAAAAGTGTTTAATATTGAGATGTTGGTGGATATCAGGCATTTTCCCGGTTCCAGAAAATTTCCTCAGTTTAATAAAGGAAATCTGCAAGAGTCCTTGCCATCAGCAGGAATTGATTATCTGCATCTTGTTGATTTGGGAGGCAGGCGAAAACCACTCAAAAATTCACACAATACTCGGTGGCACAATGAATCTTTTATGGGATATGCCGACTTTATGGAAACCGATACCTTCAAAAAAGCAATAATTCAACTTGAAGAACTAGCGGCTGCCCGTAAGATGGCTATAATGTGCTCCGAGACGTTGTGGTGGCGATGCCACAGGTCAATGGTTTCGGATTGGCTGAAATCTAAGCAATGGACGGTTTGGCATATTATGAGTAAAAACAAAATTGAAGAACATCATTTCACCTCACCCGCCCGGATTGTAAATGGCGAGATGGTATATTATGATTAAAAGAATTTTGTAAACACAATGAAACAGAAGTTTAAAATCGGAGATATTGTCAGTTGGAACTCAGAATCCGGAAGGGTTTCGGGTGAAATAATAAAAATTTATACCGGTGATTTTATTTTTAAAGGCTATACACACCCTGCCAGACCTGAATATCCTCAATATGGAATAAAAAGCCTGAAAACGAATCATATTGCTGCTCACAAAGGTTCGGCGCTCACAAAAACGGACGGGTATGATAGTGGATACAGAAAAACTATTATTCTTTCATCATATCTATCAGGTTATCTGCAATTTGTTCTGCATTCGGCTTGCTGAAATAATCGCCATCGGTACCGTAAGCAGGTCTGTGTTCCTTGCCGGTTATGGTTCTTGGTGCTGTATCTAAATAGCGATAACCGCCCTGTTCTTCCATTACTTTGTTGAACATATAAGCTGCTGCGCCACCGGGTACATCTTCATCCACAAACAGAATACGATTCGTTTTTTTCAGTGATTTTAAAATGTCATGATGAATGTCAAAAGGCAAAAGGGTTTGTACATCTATTAACTCGCAACTTAAGCCAAGAGGTTTTACAATATTAATGGCTTCCTGAGCGATTCTTAAGGTTGAACCATAACTTACTATCGTAATATCGTTACCAGCCTCCAAAATTTCGGGCACACCCAGCGCCAGTTTCATATCTACCAGGTTTTCAGGCAGCTTTTCTTTGAGCCTATAACCATTCAGAGGTGCAATAATCAACCCCGGCTCATTGCTTTGCATCAGTGTATTATACATGCAGACCGCCTGTACCATATTTCGCGGTACACATACATACATTCCACGCAATGCGTTGATAATCATACCCATAGGTGATCCACTGTGCCAAATTCCTTCTAACCTGTGTCCTCTGGTACGGATGATTAAAGGGCAACTTTGCTGGCCTCCGGTCCTGTAAAACAAAGTAGCAACATCATCGCTTAAAGGTTGCAGTGCATATAGCAGATAATCTAAATATTGGATTTCTGCAATCGGCTTTAGCCCTCTAAGCGCAAGACCTATTGCCTGACCGATTATTGTCAACTCTCTGATGCCGGTATCGAAAATCCGATTCTCGCCGTATTTTTCTGCAAACCGACAAAGCCCTGATTCACACCTCCGATTTTCCCCAGATCTTCGCCAAAAGCAAATACCTTAGGGTTTTTTTCAAATAACTGGTCGAAATAATGATTTAGTATTTCATACCCGTTTATTATTGGAGACACATCTGTAATAACCGGAGCAGTGGTTTGAACATTTAAAGCGCTTTTTGGGCCTTTATCGTATAGATTTGAGTCGTAAATATGGATATTTTCTTCCAAAAGGCTGTTGTAATATGATTTGGCAACAATTGCATTTTCTTCGCCTACAATCATCATCGCCTTGTGAAGGCTTTTCAGTACATTTTTTCTCAAGGGCTCTCGCAATCCTGATAAACTGGCCGAAATGCTTTTTAGTTCCTTTATTTTGTCCGGAAATTCTATGATGAACTGATTGATAATTTCTATTGTTCTGGTTATCTGCTCTTTAATGGGCAATATATATTCCTTCCAGGCGCTGTCGCGGCTTTCCTTAACGATTTTTCTTGCCTCAAATTCAATTTTTTCCAATTCACTTTCATCTGCCAGAGAATTGTCCAAAATCCAGGTTTTCATTTTTTTAAAGGCATCCCATTCTCTTTCCCAGTCCAATCGTTCGGTTGACTTATACCTTTCATGGCTTCCTGAAGTGCTATGGCCTTGTGGCTGCGTTAGTTCCTCCACATGAAATAAAATGGGAGTATGGGTTTCTCTTGCCAGGCTGATGCCTTCTTCAAAAATCTCTATCATACCCATATAATCCCAGCCTTTACGTTGGCAATATAAAAGCCATTTGTTCCCTCTTCTTTTTCAAAGCCTTTTAACGCTTTTGAAATGGAACCTTTGTTGTTTGATATTCGCGAGGGACCGAAATACCATAACCGTCATCCCACACAAAAATAACGAGAGGCACCTGCAATACGCCGGCGGCATTAATGGTTTCCCAAAAATGGCCTTCGCTGGTACTGGCATCCCCGATGGTACAAAAACATACTTCATTACCGTTGTCAGATAATGAGTTAAATTGCTTTAATTCATTTACATTTCTGAATTTTTTGGAAGCAAAAGCCAATCCTAAAGATCTGGGCATCTGACCTGCAGTGGGAGCCATGTCAGTGGCAATATTCTTAATTTGTACCAAATCCAAAAAATCACCATTAGCATCAATATTACGGCTGGTGTAGTGGCTATTCATTTGTCTGCCCATGCTATGTGGCTCTCTTTCAAGAGAAGGATCTGCATAGAGCTGCGCAAAATATTGCTTGGGTTTGCCCACGCCAATGGCATACATAAATGTCTGGTCGCGATAATAGCCGCTTCGCCAGTCGCCGGGTTTAAAAAATTTGGCCATTGCTACCTGCGCTACTTCTTTTCCGTCTCCAAATATTCCGAATTTAGCCTTCCCTGTAAGCACTTCTTTTCGCCCCAAAAGGCTTGTTTCGCGACTAAGGCAGACAATATAGTAATCGTTTAAAACACCTTCTTTGAACTTGTCGAAAGAAAGCATCTCATCTGTAACCGGCAATACTGACTCAAAATTCTCCATTAGGCAAAAATAAGGATAAGCCCTTTAACTACGAATATAACAATTTAACAACTATTTTGTGCAACTTTATTTTATGTTTTAGCATCTACTGGTTAATTTTGATTGTTGTTTTTAAAATTTAAATGATATTTATGATGAAAAAAATTGTATTCTTTCTGTTTGTAAGTATAGCAGTTTTTTCCCTGAGTTTAAATGCGCAGACTAAGGCTCCTGAAGCGCCTGCCTCCATTGATAAGTTTATAAAAATGGAGAAAGATAATTATGATGTGGGGAAAATACCGCAGGGAGAACCTTATACATTTTACATGCAGTTTACCAATATTAGTAAAAAGCCGGTGGTTGTAGAAAATGTGATGGCCGGATGTGGCTGCACCATACCCGAAAAACCTCAACAACCCATAATGCCCGGAAAACAGGAAAGGTAAAGTACAATACAATGCTGCCGGTCCTGCACCATTTCACAAAGACGTTACTATTAAAATTGCCGGAGTAAATGAACCAAAGGTGGTTATGTTTAATGGTGAAGTTGTAGCAAAACAGTAATTTTTGATATTCAATAAATATCCCTTTCGTTAGTAGCGGAAGGGATTTTTTTTATTTGATTCTTTTGAATGAAGGAGTTTTAGTAATTTTGAAAACTATGCTTACGATATCACAACGCGGCATCGAAATGCCTGCTTCGCCAATCAGAAAATTAGTTCCTTATGCAGAGGCTGCAAAGAAAAGAGGAATTACGGTTTATCATCTCAATATCGGCCAGCCCGATATCGCCACGCCTCCATCAATAATGGATGCTGTTAAAAACATGGATATGCATGTTTTGGAATACAGCCATAGCGCCGGAAATGAAAGTTATCGCCGTAAATTAGTGAAATATTATGAAAAGCAGGGGATAGAAGTAACTCATGAGCAAATTCTGATTACAACAGGGGGAAGTGAAGCGATTATGTTTGCCTTTTTCTCATGTATGAATCCGGGAGATGAAGTGGTGATTCCGGAACCGCTTTATGCCAACTATTTAGGTTTTGCATGTGCAGCGGGTGTAACGGTAGTACCAATTAAATCTACAATTGATACAGGATTTGCTTTGCCACCTGCTGAAGATTTTGAAAAAGTGATTACCGGTAAGACAAAGGCAATACTTGTTTGTAATCCAAATAATCCTACTGGCTATTTGTACAGCAGGCAGGAAATTGAAGAAATAGGAGAAATCTGTAAAAAACATAATCTTTATCTCTTTAGTGATGAAGCCTATCGTGAATTTTGCTATACTGATGAAAAGCATTTCAGTGCGATGCAATTAGAAGGATTGGAAGAAATTGTAGTGCTGATGGATACCATCAGTAAACGATATAGCGCTTGCGGAGCAAGAATAGGAGCATTGGTAACCAAAAACAAAGAATTATACACTACTGCGCTGAAGTTTGCCCAGGCACGTCTGAGTCCGCCCGGGCTGGCCCAGATTCTGGCCGAAGCAGCAGTAGATTTGCCTGACGATTTTTTTAGTGAACCCAAAGCGGAGTATCTAAGCCGAAGAGATGTGCTCATCAAAAGGCTGAATGAAATGGAAGGAGTATATTGCTCCAATCCGGGAGGCGCATTTTATGCCATCGCAAAACTGCCGATTGCTGACTGTGATAAGTTTTGCCAATGGTTGCTGGAAAGTTTTTCGCATAACAATCAGACAGTGATGCTGGCGCCTGCCACCGGTTTTTATGCCACACCCGGACTGGGTACCAATGAAGTACGCCTTGCTTACGTACTGAACAAGGAATCAATTGAAAAGGCAATGGATTGTCTTGAGGTTGCATTGAAAGAATACCCCGGTAGAACAATTGACTAAAAAATAGCAGAATAATAAACATTAACCGCAATTCGGTCGTTTGGTTGAGATGGCCTTTAAAAAATTGCGTTAAGAAAAATTATTTTTAGCAAATTTTTTCACAGCCTTGATTTTTGGCTCCAACTTTTTGTCAAGAAAAAGGTGGAAAATACGCTCTGTAGCAGCGATACTGCTAAAATTAATTATCCAAAAATTAATTATTGATAAAAATGCCTCAAATTCTGATTGGGGCATTTTGGTTTTATAATTAAACAGATTGATTTTACCGCTCGTCATTTTTCCTGTCTGATTATAAACTATTTTTCTATCTTTAGCGGGTAAAAGTATTTTTATATGCTTCTTCTACGAATCAACAAAATGAAAATTAAACTTTTGCTTGCATTTTCAATACTGCTTTGCGGTCTGAGAATTGTATCAGCGCAAACATCCTTTCCCGGTTAATGTAGTATCTGTTCCCCGAACCGGTTATTATGCATTTGTAAATGCTACAATAGTAAAGGATGGGAAAACTACATTGGACAATGCGACAATGCTTATTAAAGAAGGAAAAATACTGACTATTGGAAAATAGCTGCTCCTGAAGATTCTGGGTATTGACAAAAAAACAGGTTCTATTGAAGTGAGTAAAGATGCTATTATCATTATCTCGCAAGGCGATTTGTTCGATATGAAATCCAGTGTCATTACAGATGCGTTTATTTAGGGAAGAAAAATTGATTTAAATAATAAACAAACTCAACTTTACGATTGTTACCAACATCGCTATGGCATTAATTAAAAATCATTTTCAAGTTGTCATTTATTTTTTGTTGATATTTGTTTTCGTTTCACAATCCTCCTGTGTGTCGTACAAAAAAAGGCCCGCACGACTGTATAAAGAGGTTATTGATAGTGGCCTCACTTTCGATGCAGGAATTGTGCCAGGCTATCCCTTCGACGGACATAAATGGGATACGATTGTAAAAGGCCGTGTGCTTTGGGCTAAGTATTTATATGATAAGGGCATTATCAGGAATATTATTTTTTCGGGGGCTGCCGTTTATTCACCTTATTACGAAGCCATCATTATGGGTCTTTACGGAGAAGCTTTAGGCATCCCTGCCAATCATATTTTTTATGATACACTTGCCAGGCATAGCACAGAAAATATTTTTTACGCATACCAGTTAGTGCGCAAACAAGGTTTCAAAAGCCTTGCATTAGTTACAGATCCGGTGCAATCATCGTTGACCAAGCGATTTACAAAAAGGAGATTTGGAACAAAAATTTATCATATTCCTTTTGTAAGCGATACTTTACTAAAATTGAACCACGTAAATCCGGTGATAGACCCGTCTTCTGCTTTCAGGAAAAATTTTGTTTCTATAAAAGATGAAGAAAAGAAACTCCGGCGTTTCAGAGGCACCTTAGGTTCTTTTATTCCCTGGACTGATAAAAAGAAAAAGAGAGAAAGTAAACTATAGAGTTCTATTTATTTCAAAACGGTTTTTATTTTTCTTACCTCTATAGTTATTTCATCGTAGGATGTTTGTGTGTAAAAAAACAGAAATTTTTTTACAGTAAAACCCATAGCTGGACTGCATTGCTGAAATTATTTATTGTAAAAACAACATTTTTTAACCCCTTTCAATTCAGGCATTTGCGCAAACGTTTACGTAGATAGTTTTAGCAGGATGTATTTATTGGCGTAATTTTATGCTGCCAATTTAAGAAGCCATATATGCAAACGAATAAAATAAACTTTCTTTTTTCTTTTAAAAAATCTAATAAACTATGCAACTAAGTAAATTCAGCTTTGGTTTGGGCGACCGTTTTGCTCACCAGGGAGCAGCTCAGTTAAGAGCCATTATAAAAGCAAACGAAAAAGGGTTGGACATCAGCCCGGTTTGGAACAAGTCGAATCGCGAGCACCATTATGTACACACCGAGCCGGCGAGTGTAAGAGCTGAGGCTGACGGGGCGGTGCAAAAATTAGGGTTTAAGGGAAAATATTTTGTAGATGCCGATCATATCAATCTCTCCACAGTAGCGCCTTTTGTTGTTCATTCAGATTTTTTCACGTTGGATGTAGCTGCTTTTATAGGAAAGCCGGCCGCTGAGGATGAAATAAATACATTTATTGACTCTTGTCAGAAATATGTGGGAGAACTGCAGGTTCCGGGTATTGCAGAACCACTGCATGTAACCAATGAACTGATTGCTGAAATTGCTTCCAATTTTTGGCAGCAGCCAATCAGGCATCTGAAATTTATAAATATTTGGTGGAAAATAAGGGAGCGGGCAATTTTGTAACCGAGGTTTCAATGGATGAGGTAGAAAGCCCGCAAACACCGGTTTATCTGCTGTTTATCCTAAAATGCTTGCCGATAAAGGAGTGCCTGCACAAACCATTGCGCCCAAATTTACAGGCAGGTTCAATAAAGGCGTTGATTACCGCGGCGATTTGCAACAATTTGCAAAAGAGTTTGAAGAAGATGTGCTGGTAATTGATTATGCAGTTAAAGAATTTGGTCTTCCTGCCGAGTTGAAACTGAGTGTTCATTCTGGAAGCGACAAATTTTCCATTTATCCCATCATGTACGATATTCTGAAAAAACATGATAAAGGAATGCACATCAAAACAGCCGGTACCACCTGGCTCGAAGAAGTAATCGGCCTGGCGCTTGCCGGTGGTGATGCGCTTGAAGTGGCCAAAAAGATTTATGCCAATTCTTACAACAGGCGCGAAGCGCTTTGTGCTCCTTATGCCGATGTAATTGACATTGATCCTGGCCAGCTTCCAACGGTGGAAGAAGTGAATAGCTGGAGTGGCGACAAGTATGCCAACGCATTGCGTCATATTCCGGGCCATCCCGATTATAATTCCAACTTTCGCCAGCTTATTCATGTGGCTTATGCCGTAGCTGCCGAATTGGGAGATGAATATTATACACAATTAGAAAAAAATGAAGAAATAGTAGGCAATTGTGTTGAGGAAAACATTTATGAAAGACATTTAAAAAGATTGTTTAACTTGTAATCCTAATATTAAATTAAGAAATCATGAGAAATCTGTTTGATATAAAAGACCGTGTAATGGTCATCACCGGTGGCACCGGAGTGCTGGGAACATCTATGACGGAATACCTGGCAGAACAAGGCGCAAAAATGGTTGTGCTGGGACGCAACAAAGAAAAAGGAGATGCTATTGTAAATAATATTAAGGAAAAAGGCGGCGAAGCTTTGTTTTTGCAGACGGATGTGAATGATATGGATGCTTTGGATAAAAATGCAGCAGAAGTATTGGAAAAATACGGCAGGGTAGATGTACTGATCAACGGAGCAGGAGGCAATATGCCCGGGGCTACCATCGGGCCGGATAAAACCATTTTCGACCTCGATATCAATGCTTTTAAAACGGTAGTTGACCTTAATCTTTTTGGAACGGTACTGCCTACCATTGCATTTGCCAAAGTGATGACCCAACAAAAACATGGTAACATCGTAAATATTTCGTCTGAGTCGGCGCTGAGGCCGCTTACCCGTGTGGTGGGTTATGGCGCTGCAAAAGCCGCCGTTACCAATTTTACCAAGTATCTGGCTATTGAGCTTGCTACCAAATATGGTGAAGGTTTCAGGGTAAATGCCATTGCTCCCGGATTTTTTATCACCGAGCAAAACAGAGCCTTACTCAGCAATCCGGATGGTAGCTTTACCGCCAGAGGAAATGCAATCATTTCTCACACGCCTTTTGGCCGTTTTGGCGAGCCGGAAGAATTGCTGGGTACGCTGCATTGGTTGGTAAGCGACGCATCTAAATTTGTAACCGGCACTTTAACGGTTGTGGATGGCGGTTTTGATGTTTTCTGTATTTAATAAAAATTTCTGTTTCTGTAAATAAATTATTATGAGTATCGAATTAAAAAAAGATTGCAAATATGCAATGTTGGTTCCTACAAGTATCGGGGTGCGCATTACGCCGGTAAATTATCAGCCGGTACACACCTCTCATTTGTTTGAGATGCACGTATCAAGCGCTGAAACGAATGTAGCAAGCGTTTCATCCTATCTGGGCTTACCGGTGAAAATACTGACCACCTTTGTAAAAGGCAGTCCAATCGCACAATTTATAAAGAGCAATTTGCGCAGCCAGTTCCGCAGGGAGGACCTTGGGGCTATCGCCATCAGTTTAATATCGCCGATAGTGGCTTTGGTTCTCGCGGGCCACGCGTTCAAAACGACCGTGCAGGAGAAGTAGGCCGCACATTAAATGTAAAAGATTTTGACCTTGACCGGATTTTTGGTAAAGAAGGAGTGCAACTTGTACATCTGTCAGGTTTGATTGCGGCTTTATCGCCCGATACCGGTAATTTCTGTTTAGAACTGGCTCGTGCTGCCAAAAAATATGGCACCCGTATTTCTTTCGACCTCAACCATCGCGCCACTTTCTGGAAAGGCCGTGAGGAAGAACTATCGGCAGCTTTTAAAGAAATAGCTTCAGTATCGGATATTCTTATTGGCAATGAGGAAGATTTTCAGCTTTGCCTTGGCGCCAAAGGCCCTGAAGCAGGTGGAAAGGGTATTCAGGATAAAATTGATTCTTTCAAAGAAATGATGGCAGGAATTAAAGAAAACTATCCAAATGTTTCGGTTTTTGCTACTACGCTTCGTGAAGTGGTAAGTTCAAACGAACACCTCTGGGGCGCTATTTTGCTTGAAAATGGTAATTGGCATGTGGTGGAACCACGCAAAATAAATGTACTTGACCGTATCGGTGGCGGCGATGGTTTTGTAGGCGGTACTTTATATGCCATCTTGAAAGGCTGGGAACCAGAAAAATGGATTCAGTTTGGATGGGCAAGCGGCGTATTGGCAACCACTTTCTATACCGACTATGGCCAGCCGGCAGATGAAGAAATGATCTGGAGCATCTGGCAAGGAAATGCAAGGGTAAGACGATAAATCAATTTGAGATTTGAGATTTGAGATTTGAGATGGAAAAAGAATTCAAGTTAAGATAAATCAATAATCTGCAATCTATAATTTGCAATCTGCAATCTGCAATCAGTAATTATAAAATAGTTAGTTAATCGTCAATATTAAAACAGTAAATAGAAAATGGTTTATTTCGAAAGAGGTTCCGCACAGGAAAGTTTTTCAGCCGAAGACCTGAAAAACGGATTGTTTGAAGCGTTGGGAAAAATAGGTGCTAAAAACAAAGTGCTGGCTGTACCGCCGGATTATACCCGTTTTCCAAGTCGTGCGGGAGAGTTGACGGAATTTGCCTGGGAATTCTATGGCGAAAAACTGACAGATATTTTGCCTGCATTGGGTACACATTCACCCATGACTGATACGCAGATCGCTCACATGTTTGGCAAAACACCCCGCAATCTTTTTCGTGATCACGACTGGCGCAATGATGTGGTAACACTCGGAACCGTGCCTGCCGAATTTGTAAAGGAGGTTTCAGGAGGTGCGGTAGATTACCCCTGGCCGGTGCAGGTAAATAAGTTGTTGGTTGAAGGTGGTTTTGACCTGATTCTTTCCATCGGGCAGGTAGTGCCACACGAGGTAGTGGGGATGGCCAATTACAATAAAAATATTTTTGTAGGCACGGGTGGTTCCGAGGGAATCAACAAAAGCCATTTCATTGGCGCTGCCTACGGAATGGAAAAAATGATGGGAAGGGCAGATACTCCGGTGAGAAGGGTTTTCAACTACGGCACTGAACATTTTGCTAAAGATATGCCGGTTATATATGTTCTTACCGTGGTAGGACTGAATAAAAAGGGAAATTTACAAACCTACGGCCTGTATATTGGCGATGATTTTGAAGTGTTTGACAAGACAGCTAAATTATCGCTGGAAGTAAATTTTGAAATGGTATTCAAAGCACTGCAAAAAGTAATTGTTTGGCTTGATCCTTCTGAATTTAAAAGTACCGGTTAGAAATAAATCGGTGTATCGTACCCGTATGGCCATTGCCGATGGAGGAGAACTGATTGTATTGGCTCCTGCTTTGATTGAGTTTGGTGAAGATAAAGAAATTGACCGTTTGATAAGAAAATACGGCTATTTCGGTACACCTGCCACCCTCAAAGCTGTTGAAGAGAATGAAGAACTAAGAAAAAACCTGGGCGCTGCAGCTCACCTGATTCATGGTTCTTCCGAAGGCAGGTTTTCGATTACTTATTGCCCCGGAAGAGGCGAAGAAAACCTGACAAAAGAAGAAATTGAAAGCGTAGGGTTTAAATATGCTGATATTAATGAGGTGACTGCAAAATATAATCCAGCCAAACTGAAAGAAGGATTTAATGAAATGGATGATGGGGAGGAAATATTTTATGTATCCAATCCGGCATTGGGTTTGTGGGCCTTTAGGGATAGGTTCGAGTATTAATGATTTATAACTTTTAAAAATGTTTTTAAGTAAGAATTGTTATGCCGATGGGATACCATTATTCTCTTATCTTGTATTCTTTTCGTCATAGATGAAGTATATTAATTTGCTTCAGTCTTTAACAATAAATAATTTTAATAGACCCCATAAAATAATTATAAAATTACACACATGAAAAATTTAGCAGATATCGGACTCATTGGTTTGGCCGTGATGGGCGAAAACTTAGTTCTGAATATGGAAAGCAAAGGCTACACTGTAGCTGTTTATAATCGTACAGTTGAGAAAGTAGCTCACTTTGTGAATGGACGCGGTGCAGGAAAGAATTTTATTCCGGCAGATACCATCGAAGATTTTGTGAGCAAATTAGAGCGCCCGCGCAAGGCAATGATGTTGGTAAAAGCCGGTCAGCCGGTTGATGATTTTATAGAATTGCTGATTCCGCATTTAGAGCCGGGCGATATTATTATTGACGGGGGTAATAGTTTATACACCGACACCATTCGCCGCACAAAATATGTAGAAAGTAAAGGATTACTTTATATCGGTACAGGAGTTTCTGGTGGTGAAGAAGGAGCGCTGAAAGGCCCTTCCATGATGCCCGGCGGATCGCCTGCAGCATGGCCTCATGTGAAAGATATTTTTCAGGCGGTAGCTGCAAAGGTGGAAGATGGCTCACCTTGTTGTGACTGGGTAGGCGAAAACGGCGCCGGTCATTATGTGAAAATGATTCACAATGGTATTGAATACGGTGATATGCAAATCATCAATGAAGCATACCACATTATGAAAGACCTGCTCGGAATGAGTGCTGATGAACAACATGAAATATTCAAAAAGTGGAATACTGAGGAACTGGATTCCTATCTGATTGAAATCACACGTGATATCTTGACCTTCAAGGATGAAGATGGCCGGCCCTTGGTAGAAAAAATTCTGGATACAGCCGGACAAAAAGGAACCGGAAAATGGACTGTGGTTGCTGCGTTGGATTGTGGTATTCCTTTGACGCTTATTGGTGAATCAGTATTTTCAAGATGTTTGTCGGCACAGAAAGATTTGAGAGTAGAAGCATCAAAAGTGTTGAGAGGCCCTGCGGCACAATTTGAAGGCGATATACAACAAATGATTGACGACTTGAAAATGGCGCTTTACGGAGCTAAAATCATTTCTTATGCGCAGGGCTACGACCTGATGATGGAGGCTGCCAAAGAGAATAACTGGAATCTGAATCTGGGCGGTATTGCGCTGATGTGGCGGGGTGGTTGTATCATTCGCTCCGTATTCCTCGGTGATATTAAAAGGCATTTGACAATAATCCAAACTTAAGAAATCTATTGCTTGATCCTTTGTTCGCCGAAAAATATCAGCAGCGCAGGAAGGATGGAGAAGGGTGTGCGCAGCAGCCATTTCAAATGGTATTCCGGTTCCGGCTTTGAGTTCGGCATTGTGTTATTTTGACGGGTTCAGGAGCGAAAGATTACCGGCTAATTTATTGCAGGCGCAGCGCGACTACTTTGGCGCTCACACTTACGAAAGAATTGATCAGCCACGCGGTAAATTTTTTCATACCAACTGGACAGGGCATGGAGGAGATACTACATCCAATTCTTACGTAGTATAACATTCTTACGAGATAATAATATTTAGCTATAATAGCGTCAGAAGTTTGACGCTATTTTTTTGCACCATTACCTAAAAATATTTATTTGAAGGTTTAAAATATAAACTGCAATTATTTCAATTCCTGAATTTTTAGGCTTCTGAAAGATACTTTATCGCCATGATCTTGCAGCAAAATATGGCCTTTAGGCGCCATGCCAAAATTTTCCCAATTGGCATATTTACTACGTGCCACTAAAGCATAATAGTAGGGTGTTCCCCTTTGAAATTCGAGTACTTTCCATCCATTCAGCCAGTGTTCAATTCTGTTGTCGGGATGTACTACGATCATTCCCCGGTTCCATTCGCCAATAGGCCTTCGGGCGCGTGGTTCACGAAGAGAAGGTATCAGGTCGTAAAGTGATGCCAATGTGCGGTTGCCGATTGCGCCTAATTTTGCATCAGGATGCTTTGCATCGTCCAGAATCTGATATTCCAAACCGATGGCAGAGCCGGTATTTTGTTCCTTTTCTGTTACAAAGTATTTTATGCCACTATTAGCGCCTTCTGTCAGTTTGAAATCAAACTGAAAAATGAAGGCGCTGTATTCTTTATCGGTAACGATATCGCCACCGTTTGTTGACTCTCCTCCTCCAGAAGGCATAACTGATAAAAAGCCGTCTTTGATTTCCCATCCTTTCTCAGGAAATTTATCTTTGTACGCACCGCGCCAACCATGGTTGTTTTTTCCATCAAACAATAGACTTACTCCATTTTTCTTTTCAGCATCCGACAAATTGTTGGGGATGGTATTTACTACAAACGCTCCTTGCAGAGGTTTTGGTTTCAGGTTTTTGGTCTGGATGCGGATATTGCGCCAGCTGATGCTGCGACCTGCATCTTCTTTTTTGCCGATGCTATGAACCTGCAATGCGATAAATCCTTTGGGGTAACATCGTCAATCAAATGTGCCGCAGCCACATCGTTTATCCAGTGTTCGGATTGAATTTCCGATACATTCTATCCTCACTTTGTTCCATTTCCCCTGTCTAAAAGCAGTTTTTGCAGCAGAATTCAGATCAATCGGATACAGCCAGTCGCGGCGAGCCTCATCATAAATGCCACCTGTCCATCCACGAGGAGAGGGGTCAATTTCGTACTGATAGCCGTGTACCCTGCCATTGCGATATTCAGGAAGGCTCAGGCTTCTAAACTGAATGCCTGAGTTCATGGTGCTGTCCACCAAAAACTCGAGTTCGAGAATAAAATCACCATAATCTTTTTCGGTAGCCAGAAAGGAATTAGGCTCTCCCAAAACTGTTGTGCCAACAATAGCTCCGTTTTTCACTTCATATTTAGCCTTGCCATTCAGTTGCGTCCATCCTTTAAGGTCTTTGCCGTTAAAGAGATTTTGCCATTTAGAAGTTTGTGCCGAAAGTAAAAATGTCAGAAATGCAAACGAAAAAAGGAGTGTAATTTTTTTCATAAAAAATTAATTGAGGAAAAATTAAATAAACTTAACAAGCATTAAAGGTATTAAAATGTGGAGTTATCGGAGGTGCAAAAAAGTAATTTTAGAATTAGTTCATTGAAGAAATCCACCATACATTACCCCAGGGGTCTTTCACGCCCCCGCCTCGTCCATAACTCTGGTCGGCTATTTCATTGACTACGGTAGCGCCATTTTGAAGCGCCAGTTGGTAGGTTTCATCAGCATCATCAACATAAATAAACAAATTGGCATTGGCCGTCAAAATCTTCTGTTACATCTGCCATCATTATATTACATCCGTTTATCTGCACTTCGGCATGAACAATCTGGTTGGGGTTTTCTTCATCATAACCTTTATAAATTTCCGAAGCATTAAATACTTTTTTGGTAAAGTCAATAAAACCTTCGGAGTTTTTCAAAATCAGATAAGGCATTACGGGCTGATGTCCTTTTGCTATTTTCATGTGTATTTTATTTAAAATAATCAAAATTGTAAAAAATTCTTTAAGAAATTCAAATCAATATTAAAGATGATTGGACTGCAAAGCGCTAATATCCAGATTATTACCAATATAATTTTTTCGAACCAAGAAATATCCAGCAGCAGATTTCTTTGCAGCACATCTTCCACCTCCTGCGCAATCTTTTCTTCTTTGGCATCATATTGGTATGGCGGCCCTGCTTCTACACCGGCAAAGGTCGGAAGGTTTCTTACAATTACTGCTCTAATCTTCCAATATTTTTCATCCGACAAATCCTCATAAGAGGTATCTAAATCAAAACCTTCATCCAACAATTCTTTTTCGAGCGCCAAATGACGATTAGTACCCACATACCGAAAAACAATCATCAAGGGTAAAAGCAAAAGTATGTATAAACCGCTAATGAAGGCCAGCACTGCAAAACCAATGGCCGATATCCATACAAAAGTATTGCTCCAAAATCCTTCTTCGTCTAAAAAAACTCTATTGAGCAACTGACCGCCGTCAAGCGGGTAAACGGGCAGCAGATTAAGCAGATTCAGTACCAACAACAAAATTGATACATAATAAACCGATATGTCACCCCAATACCATCCGCCTACCGTGTTTTTATCAATAAAAAAGTAGGAAACCCAAGATAATACCCGGCAAAGGCCCAGCCATCAGTATTACAGCATTTTGTTTTTGGCTCACTTCTCTTTTACTTCCCGATACAAAAGCGCCTAATATCGGAATAAAAAAAATACCCAAATCTGCATAATGATAATAGCGCATAGCAAAATAGTGGCCGGCTTCATGAAATAATATGATGGCGGTAAGAATGAGGATGATATCTATTCTTTGAAAAAATAAATAACCTACTCCCAAAAAAAAGACAATACTTAGTAGCGACCGATAAATTGTGGCAGTAATCGAACCCTGTTCTGCCAAATATTTGGGAGGATATACTACGTTGCTCGCAGATTCTGTTTCAATTATTTGGCTATAATTGTCCACTATTGCACAAAATAGGGTTCCAGTTTATGATAAAGGTTTTCAGGCATTTTTGTTTTCTTCATTGTTTTTGCCTCCATAAAATATAGCGCTACATGACCGATAGCCAACAACTCATTTTTTTCATTCAACACCTCGCTATGAAAAGTGATTTTATGGTCTGTTGGCAAATGATTTAAAATCAGTTTTATGGTTAATAAGTTATCATATAACGCAGGCTTAATATACTTGCATCTCACCTCCACTACCGGCATGATGATTCCCATCTGCTCCATATCAGAATAGGTTATCCCCATACTTCGTATTGATTCGGCTCTCACTACTTCAAAGTATTGAAAATAATTACTATGATAAACCACTCCCATTTGGTCAGTTTCGGCATAGCGAACTCTTATTTTGGTTTCGTATGTGTACATATATAATTATTTACCAATCATGCGATCGAGGCTGTATCTTCCCGGACCTGAGATAAGCAGCGCAATAAATATAGCCAGATAAAAAGCAGGTAGTTCGGCCTGCCCAAAGATATCGCCTTTACTTACCAAAAAAACAATCACACTCATTCCTATTATCAATGGAATGGTGGCCAAGCGGGTCAATAAGCCAAAAATAATCAGAATGGCACAGAAAACTTCAGCAAATGTAATCAGGTATAGAGATGCTTTTGACCCAATTCCAATAGGATCAAAAAAACCCTTTTCCAGAATTTCATTAAATCCGGTAATTTTTTTCAAGCCATGATTTACCAGCATAGCGGCACCAGCGCTAAATCTCAGCAACAAGAGAGAAAAACTTACACCTGCCTCAGAATGTTTACTACTTAATAACTTCATAAAAAACTGCTATTTTTTAGGCGACAAACATAATCATAAAATCATCTACCAACAAAATGTTAAATTAGCCCCTTATTACCTACTTATCCACACCTGTTGCAAAGGAATCCTTTGAATTGGTAAAAATATTTACAATATTCGCAATGTTGATTTTATTAAATAAATATTCTATCGGTAACATGAAAAGTCTTCTCCTAATTATAATATCCTTTTCGGTTTTTTTTCAATCAATGGCCCAACCAACCGCCTTTATCAATGATCCGGATGCGAGGTTTAAGGAGGCAAAGGATTATTTTCAGAAAAAAGAATATAGTCTGGCTTATCCTTTGTTCAGAGCGTTGAATAAAGATTTGCAAAAAAACATCTCATCAAACTTTCCGGTAACCGTGCAGGAAATTGAGTTTTACGATATTGTTTGTGGGTTGATGCAAAATGAAGAGGTGGCAGTTACAAGAGCTGAAAATTATATATTCCTTTCAAAAAATGAAGCAAGAGTAGAAGGAATGACTTTCTATTTGGGAGAGTATTTTTTCAGACACCAGAACTTTAAAGAAGCGCTTGAAAATTATAAAATGACAGATGTTTCAAATATTGACGCAGATCAGTTGTCTTCTTTTCAATTTCATAAAGGCTATTCCTATTTCTTTCTGGATGATTATGCGCAGGCAAAACCACTCCTATATACCGTAAAAACCAACACCAAATCTGCAGATTATTACGCAGCAAACTATTATTATGGATTGATTGCCTTCAAAGAAGGTAATTATACAGATGCGTTAAACAGCCTGTTACTTATTGAAGGGCATCCGGAGTTTTCATTAGTGGCGCCCTATTATATTGCTCAGGTTTATTATTTGCAGGGAGACAAACAAAAATCCATCCAATATGCAGAAGGAAAATTGAAAATGGGCAATACCCAAATGTATGACCTGCAAATCAGGCAGATGATTTGCCACACCCATCTTGTATTAAAAGAGGTTGCAAAGGCATTGCCCTATCTTCAGGAGTATGTTTCCAAATCGAATAAAGTAACCAGAGAAGATATTTATGAACTATCCTATTCTTATTACAGGGCAAATGATTTCCAAAAAGCTATTGAGGGTTTTAAGCAACTGAGCGGTGGCGAAGATGCATTGAGCCAACATGCCATGTATCTTCTGGGAGATGCCTACCTGAAAACCGGACAAAAGGCCAATGCCAGGAGCGCTTTTTTGTTTTGCGCCTCTAATAGTAGCAACAAGGAGCAAAAGGAAATTTCTAAGTTTCAATATGCAAAACTGTCCTATGATTTAGGGTATCAAAATGAAGCATTGAATGGTTTGAGAGGTTTTGTTAGAGAATATCCCATGTCTGTATATAATGTTGAGGCAAAAGAACTGCTTGTGGCAGCTCTTGCAAACACAAATAATTATAAGGATGCGCTTAATGTTTTGGAAGAAATTAAAAATCCTACATCTCAAACAAGACTATTAATTTCGAGAGTTTATTTTGGCAGAGCTACCGAACTTATAAATGATGGCCTGTTGCTTGAAGCAGACAGATTATTAGACCGTGCACTTCAAAACAATTCTGATAAAAACCTGAAAGCGCTTATCTATTTCTGGAAAGGCGAAATTGCCTATCGGCAGAATAATAATGACAATGCAATTCAGTTTTTGAATAATTATTTGCAGGACGGCGCTCCCGCCAATGGAGAGGCTAATGCCACTACAGCAAAATATAATCTGGGGTATGCTTATCTGAAAAAAGAAGCGTACAATCTGGCGCTGCAAAACTTTGAACCGGTGGGTAGTGGTAATACCCGCAGTGATTTACAAAGAGATGCTTATTTGAGAGCAGGCGACAGTTATTACATGCTGAAAAATTATACTAAAGCAAAAGCAATTTATAAAACGATCATAGATAATAACTGGCCTGTTGCCGATTATGCCACCTACCAAAGCGCTATGATAGATGGAATAAAAAACCCTAAGGACAAGATTGGATTGATGAATGAGATTTTACGTAAATATCCTAAAACCGATTTGCAGGATGATGCCAACATGGAAATAGCGCTTACTTACATGAGTAGTGAGAAATTTTCAGATGCAATTCCTTATTTACAGAAAGTATTACTATCCACTACCACAGATGCTTACAAGCCAAGGGCGTATTATACTTTAGGTACAGCTTATTATAATTTGGATAAAAACAAAGAGGCTTTAGACACGTATCAAATTTTAGTTAAAAAATATCCTAACACCGAAGAGTCAACTGATGCATTAGATGATATCAGAAGAATTTATGTGGAAGAAGGTAAATCTGACGAATATATTGGTTATATGAAAAATATTGGAAAAAGCATTTCAGTCAATACTGCCGATTCACTCAGCTATAGTATTGCCGAGGCAAAATATGAGGATGGAAATATGGATGAAGCGATTGTTGCCTTTGAAAATTACTTGAAACAATATCCTCAGGGAGCATATACACTAAATGCACAATATTATAAAAGTGAAATTTTTCATGGCCGAAAAGACTGGGATAAAGCGCTTTCCGGCTATGAGGCGGTGGCTGCCAAAGCGCCCAATCAGTTTGCCGAAAAAGCTGCGCTGAATGTTGCGTCCATTTATTATTTTGAGAAGAAAGATTATGTAAAAGCAGAACGGTATTACCAGCTACTATCTTCTCTTGCCTCCGGTGCCGAAAATAAATCGGAAGCAGCACGTAGTTTGTTGAGAAGTAGATATCAACTACAAAAATGGAATGAGGCGCTTGCCAATGCAAAAGAATTGCTGGCAGGCACAGCAGTAAGTACCGATGATAAAGCGCTTGCCAATCTTGTTATTGGGAAAGCAGCCCAAGTGAATAAGAATTATGAAGAAGCAATTAAAAGTTATAATGCTGTAATTGCGCAAAACAAAGCAGCCTTGGCAGCAGAAGCGAGATATGGTATCGCAGCTATTTTGCTTGACCAAAATAAACTGACTGATGCGGAAAAGGCTGCATTTGAAACGATAAACAAATCGGGGTCTTATGGATATTGGGTTACAAAATCATATTTGCTGTTGGGTGATATTTATTTCAGGCAGAAAGATTATTTCAATGCAAAAGCTACTTATCAAAGTGTAGTTGAAAACGGTATTGATGAAACATTAAAGACAGAAGCTAAAACCAAATTGCAACAGGTGATTGCAACAGAGAAAAAATAAAATTTAAAAAAATTAATAAGAAGTAATTTAAAAAGGATGAATAAAATTTTTCTGATATTGTTGATATTTTTATTACAATTAAATGTATTTGCTCAACAAAAAACGGATAAGAGTACGGTGGATATTGTTTCGGAGTATAATCCTAAGTTAAAAGGTTTAAACAAAATTAGTATTACTGCATCACCTGCTGTTCCCGAAGGTGAGAGACCTAAATTGCAATACAATATCCCAAATCAAAATCTTGAATTTGCCTATCGTCCGGGATTATTAAGGCCGCTCACATTGACCGTTGACGAGCATCAATGGAGTAACAGCAGCTTTATAAAATTGGGATATGGCAATCTGAATACACCTTTCGCACAAGCCGGTCTGTCCTTTGGCGATGGTAAAACAAGTGGCTTAAATATTTATGGTAAATACACATCTTCCGAAGGGAAACGACCGTATCAGGATTATCGCAAGTCTGATGCAAAGGCTGCCGGATTTTATAAGACACCGGTTCTGGAGTGGAGTGGGAGTGTGGAAGCTAATAATTTTAAAACAAAAAAATATGGCTTCGAGCCTGAAACATTGACAATCCCTCTAGATTCATTAAATCAGGAATTTCAAATTTTTAAAATAAGAACCGGTATAAGAAATGTGTCGGCAAATGCCTTAGGTATTGATTATTCACCCGAACTGAAAATAGATTTATTTGCAGATAACCACAAAGCAATTGAAAGAAGTTTTGCAATTGATCTTCCATTTTCAAAAATAATAAATGATGCCTTTGCAGCAAAATTAGCTTTCGGTTATGATTATACTGTTTTAAAAGCAACAAATAAGAATAATATGAAAACGGCTGTTTTATATATTCAGCCATTGGTGCAATATAAGAGTCCAACCTTTAGTTTGGATGTCGGAATCCGTCCCTCATGGGATAATTCAAGATTCGTAATGTTACCGGCAATGAAGGCTCAGGTGGGTACAGCCGATCAGCGGTTTACCATATTAGGCGGATTTGAAGGAAGGGTCAAAAAGAATACCTTTCAATATTTTGCAGAAACGAATCCCTGGCTATGGAGCCCGGATACCTTGTTCAATACTACAATCACAGAATTGTATGGAGGAGTAAAGGGATCATTGTCAAACCATTTTTCCTATAGCGCAAAAATTGGGGTTAATAATGTAAAGAACCAGCCTTTATATCTCAATGATATTTCACCTTCGGGAGATGGAAAATCTTTTCAAATAGTAAGAGCGCATAAAATGAATATTATGACATTGGGAGGAGAGGTAGGGTACAATGTTGCCGAGCAGTTTTCTTTGCTGGCCGGTGTTACTGCCAATACATTTTCTGGCTTGAAGGATAATTCAAAGGCATGGGGATTATCGCCAATGGAATTAAAAGGTTCGGTAAGGTATAATGCTATGAAAAACCTTTGGATTAAGGCAGATGCCTTGGGATTGGGCGGCGCTCATTTTCTTTCAAAAACTGGCCAGGTTTTAAAAATGAAAGATGCTCTTGATTTAAGCCTCGGCGCTGAAATGAAGGTGTATAAAGGGCTGGGAGTATGGTTGCAGTTTAACAATATCTTCAATCAGCAATATCAGCGCTGGAATCAATATCCGGTTTACGGATTTAACTTTCTGGGAGGAGTTGTATATTCGTTCTCTCAAAAGAAATAATTATGTATCAGCAACTCAGTCAGTATCTATTTCAGTTTAAATACCTGAACCTGCCCGGTATCGGTTCGTTGGTGCTCATGCCCAAACAAGCAGTGTCTGATTTTGCGGAACGATCAATCAAGGCGCCCAGTTGGAATTTACTTTTTATGCCGTCTGACATTTCAGTTGGTATTGTGGGTAATGAAAACATTCATCAGCAGAATAATTTGTATAGTTGGTTATCTTCGCAGATGCAAGCGCCTAAAAATGAAGTGGTATTGCAGTTTGATGATTTTATCGAATCATTGAAGCAAAAACTTCATGAAGGCGAAAGGGTTGATTGGGAATCAATTGGGACACTATATAAAGAAAATGAACAAATTAAATTCACGCCAACAGGCACTCTTGCTTCTCCATTAACAGGTGTAAAAGCTGAGAAAATAATTAGAGACAATGTTGCGCATAATGCAACCGTAAAGGAAGAAATACTGGAGGTAAAAATAGAAAAAAAAGAATTGGGAGAATCTTCTAAAAGAACAAAAAGCCCTGCTATGTGGTTTCTGCTGATTATTGGACTGGGTTTGTTATTGTTGTATTTTATTATGGGTGGTTTTGAACTTTCTGCTATTGGGAATAAAGGGAAAGCTGAAATTAAACAACCAACAGAAACCTACCAATCGAAGTAGTTTCTTTTCGTTCTTTCTCTATCTTTGCTGATTATTTTAAATTCGAATCAATTGCAAAAACTATTTTATATACCTTCTTCAGATATTATTGAAACTCACCGTTCCGTTCTGTCTGTTCAGATAGGAAGTGGCTATATTGGTTATGCAATAACGACTGATGAAAACCATTTGTTGGAATTGGGCTGGTATGCCTCAAAAGCTACTGTTGCCACTTCATTGCAGGAGTTGCTTAATGTGCAAACTCATTTAACCCAAAACTTTTCTAAATTAAATTTTTGTATTGACAGTAATAGTAATGTTTTGATGCCAACAGAAAAGGTAACTGAAGATTTTGATGCAGCGCTTTACTTAAATAATCATAATGTGGCAGATATTGTTTTGCAAAATCAGATAAGCAGTTTGTCATTATCGAATATTTATTCTGTTCCTTATCAGCTACATGAAGCTTTCCCTGAAGAATGGATCTTTAGTCCGCTTCATTTAAAAACTTTGTTTTTAAATAATCTGGCTGCTGATAAGGGTGGAGGGAATATTGCATTAAATATTATGAATAATCATATTAATGTAATTGTTTCCAGAGACAATAAATTATTGATAGCTCAGTCGTATCACTTCTCCAGCCCTGACGATGTGTTGTTTTATTTATTAAAGATTTGCGAAATCCATGATTTAAAGCAGAGGGAAGTGGTACTCAAAATTTCTGGATTGATAGATAGGGATTCCTCATTATACAAAGCGCTTTATCAGTATTTTTTAAAAATTGAATTTGAAAGCACATCATGGGAAAAAAATGAAAATAATAAAGATTTCACCACTCATTTGTTTAGAACATTAAACCTGGTGTCATTATGCGAATCATAACGGGAAAATATGGCGGAAGAAAAATAAATCCGCCGGCAAAAATGCCTTATACCCGTCCTACAACCGATGTGGCAAAAGAAGGGCTTTTTAATGTAATGCAACACCGGCTTGATTTTGAAGGAATGAAAACGCTTGATTTGTTTGGAGGTACTGGCAGTATTACTTATGAACTGGCTAGTCGTGGCGCTCAAGACCTGACAATTGTGGAAAAAGACCCGCAAATGTTTGAATTTATAAAAAAGGCTGCAATTGCCTTGAAAATCGAAAACATTCAATTTATAAAAATGGATGTTTTCAAATTTTTGGAGGGATGTAATCAACTGTATGATTTTATTTTTGCAGGACCGCCTTATGCCCTCAGTACTATTGACGAACTCCCGAAAATTATTATTGAAAAGGGATTGCTTAAACGGGGAGGCTGGTTTGTTTTGGAGCATACACCACGTAATGATTATAAAGAATTTGACAAATATAGTTTTGAAAAAAATTATGGCACAACTATTTTTTCGATTTTTATTTATAATTAATTTTTGACAACCTGAAATTTAATTGGAACAATTTTGACGAAAGCAGAAGCAAGAAAGACCTATTTACGAAAAAGAAAGAATATTACAGATAAGGAAAAACTCATCTGGAATGATCTGATTTTAATACAGTTTCAAAAATTGAAATTGCCACCTGTTTCGGTGGCATTCAGCTATATTGAAATGTCTCGCCAAAAAGAAGTAAAAGCCGAATCCATTATCAGTTTTTTGGAATTTAAGAATCCTGATTTAAGGGTGGCATATCCTGTATGCAATTTTCAAACCTGGACGATGGACGCAGTTATTGCTGATGAAAATACACCTTTCGTAGAAAATCGGTTTGGTGCTATTGAGCCAGATTCTGATGAATTAGCTAATCCGAAAGAAATTGATTTGGTAATTGTGCCATTGTTGTGTTTTGATCTAAAGGGTTACAGGGTTGGTTATGGCAAGGGTTTTTATGATAAATATTTACTAGAAACAAATTCGGATACGCTGAAAATTGGGTTAAGCTATTTTGCGCCTATAGAAAAAATTCTGGATAGCGATGAGTTTGACATACCTTTGGATTATTGCATAACTCCCGGAAATATTTATGAATTTTAGCTATATCATCCAAAAAAAATCAAAAATTCTTTTACCGTTGTCATGGCCATACAGGTTGGGCGTTTCCTGCTATTCATTTTTATTTAATTCAGGAATTAGAAAATCGGTTTCATTTGACATGCCTGTAATTTGTGTTGGTAATCTTTCTGTGGGTGGAACCGGTAAAACACCTATGGTAGAATATTTGCTGGAGTTATTAATTAAAAAATACGGTGTGGCAGTCATCAGCCGTGGATATAAAAGAAAAAGCAAAGGATTTTTGATTGCAGGTGAACACACAAAAGCAGATGATATTGGTGATGAGCCGATGCAGTTTTATAAAAATTTCCTGATGCAAAATAGCAGTTGGTGAAAACCGGGTGCAGGCTATAAATGAACTGATAATTAATGTACCTCAAATTGATGTTATAGTGCTCGATGATGCATTTCAACATCGTACGGAAAGGGCAGGATTAAATTTGTTGCTCACTGAATGTGATAATTTATTTGTGAATGATTATTATTTGCCTGCCGGCCAATTAAGAGACCTTAAATCAAATTATAAACGTGCTGATATTATTATTATTACCAAATCCTCGGCTGATTTAAGCTACGAAATTAAAAATAAGATTATTGACCAAGTTAAACCTTTTTCACATCAAATTGTTCTTTTTACAAGTATTAAATATGGGGAACCTTATGATATTTTCTCTAAATCCATTTTCTCTTTAGAATTGTTTGATGAAATTTTATTGATTACCGGTATTGCCAATCCTTCTCAATTGATTCATTATCTTGGCCAAAAAGTTAAAAAAATACACCTCCTAAAATATTCGGACCATCATCATTTTTCGGCAGAAGAAATTAAATCACTAAAGCGAAAATATTTTACCATTAAAAACGATAAAAAAGCGATCATTACCACAGAAAAAGATGCCATGCGCTTATTTGAATTTGAAAAAGATTTACATGATGTTCCGGTTTTAGCTATTCCGGTGGTGCATCATTTTCTGTTTGAGGGAGAAGCTATTTTTGAAAAACACATTATTAAATATATAGAAAAATATTACAATGAGAAGAAGAAATAAGGCAATAAAAGTTAAGGCGAAAAGACAAAGCGCTGAAACCACATTAAAAGGCAAATTAGAGATAACTCGTTCCGGACGTGGGTTTGTGCTGGTTGAAGGATTGGAAGAAGATGTGCTGGTTAATCCTGAGGATATTAAGAATGCAATGAATGGCGATATTGTAAGAGTTAAAGTAATTTCAGGATACGACAATCGTCTGAAAGGAAGGATAACCGAAGTAGTACAGCGAAAGCGAGTGGAATTTATGGGTAAATTTGAGATGAGTAAAGGGTTTGGTTTTGTGCTGGGCGATCGCGAAAGGGGAGTACCTGATATTTATGTACCCGTTGAAAATTTTAATGGGGCCAAAAACGGCGAAATGGTAGTGGCCAGAATGTTGCACTGGGAAAAGGATGATAAAAGGCCGGTGGGAACGATTGTCTCGATTTTGAAAATCGAGAATGTTGCAGATAATGCCATGAAAGAAATTATACTGGAGCATGGTTTCCCGCTCGATTTTTCGGATGAAGCGATGGAATCGGCAGGTCGACTGCCTGATGCCATCACCAAAGAAGATCTCTATAAAAGAAAGGATATAAGAAACTATTTGACCTTCACAATTGACCCCGAAGATGCAAAAGATTTTGATGATGCTATTTCCTTTAGAAAGCTTAAAAACGGGAATTACGAAATTGGCGTACACATTGCAGATGTAAGTCATTTTGTAACACACGGAAATGCTTTGGATGATGAGGCATATCAAAAAGCAACTTCGGTATATCTACCGGATCGGGTGGTACCCATGCTACCTGAGCATATTTCCAATGTACTTTGTTCTTTGCGACCCGATGAAGACAAGCTTACTTTTTCGGCAATTTTTCAGCTTAATGAAAAAGCTGAAGTGAAACAGTATTGGTTGGGTAAAACAATAATCCGCTCAAAAAGAAGATTTACGTATGAGGAAGTTCAGGAAATCATCGAATCCGGAAAAGGTGATCATGCCGAGGCTATTTTGGCAGTGAATCATATTTCTCAAACTTTAAGGAAATGCCGGTTTGATGAAGGCGCTATCAATTTCAGATCTACAGAGGTTCGGTTCAAGCTGGATGAACAAGGGAGTCCTGTTGGCATTGAATTGAAGGAAAGTAAAGAAGCACATCAGCTTATTGAAGAAATGATGTTGCTGGCAAATAAAACTGTCGCCACTCATGTATCCAAGGTAAAAGTGAATAACAAATCAATTCCTTTTCCTTATCGGATACATGATACACCGGATGAGGAAAAACTATTGCCATTTATTGCCTTTGCCAATAAATTTGGGTATAAATTTGATATTTCAAGCGCAGAAACGATTGCGGAATCATTCAATAAGCTACTCAAAGATACACAGGGCCGGCCAGAGGAAGGGGTGCTTTCTGAATTGGGAATCCGCACTATGGCAAAAGCCAAATACACTGCTGTCAATGTAGGACATTACGGTTTAGGTTTTGAATATTACTGCCATTTTACTTCACCCATTCGACGTTATCCTGATGTTATAGTACATCGCATCTTACTGGAGGTGCTGGAAGACAGGGTTTCTGTTGATAAAAAAATGGAAGAAAAATGTAAGCATTGTAGCAATATGGAACGTCAGGCAATGGAAGCTGAAAGGGATGCCAATAAGTACAAGCAAGTACAATATATGCAGCAGTTTATTGGAGATGAATTTGATGCCATTATCAGCGGTGTTTCAAGGTTTGGTTTTTGGGCAGAAACACTGGACCATCTTTGTGAAGGAATGGTGAGCATTACCAGTTTGTCAGAATTTGACAGTTTTCAACATTCCGATTCAGATTATGCATTAATAGGTATGAAAACGCATAAGCGTTTTACAATGGGTGATAAAGTGCGAATAAAAGTGGTAGCAGCTAATCTGGAGAAACGGCATATCGATTTTGAATGGGTAAATGACGGTAAGTAATAAGGCGGAGATTAAGATTAAGATTAAGATTAAGATTAAGATAGAGGTTGACTCAAGTTCAAAGGATACTTTCAGGTAGAGTTTTGGGAGAGAATATAGCTAATTTAAAGATTTGTAATGCCCAATATTGGCGTTGCTGTATCTATCTTGAAATAAAATATTATTTTAGCATCTGAATAAAATAATAGAAATTAAATTACGAATTGGATATATGCAAAATTTTAATGAATTATCAAGGCAGTTTTCTGCGTTTTTTGATCATCAACAGTTTTATGGAAGCCCGCAAACACTATATGATCCGGTAAATTATTTTTTAACAATTGGCGGAAAACGAATCAGACCGGTGCTATGCCTGATGGGCAATCAGCTTTTTGGCAATATTAACCCTGATGCATGGGAGGTAGCCTCTGCTATCGAACTTTTTCACAATTTTACCCTGATTCACGATGATATCATGGATAAAGCGCCCTTAAGACGCGGAAAACAAACCGTGCATATTAAATATGGTAAAAGCACCGCTTTACTGGCAGGGGATGTATTGCTTATTAAGGCTTATGAAGCTTTGAACAGAATTGATAAAAATCTGCTGCATCGCATTTTATCGCTTTTCAATGAAACAGCTACCCAGGTGTGCGAAGGCCAGCAATTGGACATGGATTTTGAAAAGAGAACGAATGTTACTTATGACGAGTATCTGAATATGATAACGTTAAAAACATCCGTATTGATAGCCGCCAGCCTGAAAATGGGTGGTATTTTGGGGGGAGGCAGTTTGGGAAATTTGGAATTGCTATTTGAAGCAGGAAAAAAAATAGGACTGGCATTTCAGGTTCAAGATGATTATCTCGATGCGTTTGGGAATACCGAAAAATTTGGAAAGCAAATAGGAGGAGATATAAAATCCAATAAAAAACCCTTTTATTGATTCGTGCATTGGAGGACCATAATCCGACTCAAAAGGAAGAACTGGATCAATTGTTGCAGATTGATAGAGAAGATAAAGTAGAAAGCGTATTGAAATTATACAAAGATTGCAAAATTGATCAATGGGCATTGGAGCTTAAAGGACAGTTTTTAAATGATGCACTCACTCATTTTGATGATATGGCAGTGGTTTCAAAAAGAAAACAACCATTAAAAGATCTGGCAATATTTCTTGTTAAAAGAGAGCATTAATAAAAATTGATTATCTTGTTTAACCAATCATAAATCACAAAAAAAAACCACATGTCTATTTTTCGAAAAAAAAGTATTGACTTTATTTTGAAGGATGTTGCCAGTGGCTACAACGATGATCATAGTCTGGGGCTGAACAGGGTGCTGGGTGTAAGAGACCTTACAGCGCTTGGAATCGCTGCCGTAATCGGAGCAGGAATTTTTAGCAGTATTGGTAAAGCTGCTGCCGATGGAGGGCCGGGAGTTGTTTTTCTTTATGTATTTACAGCTTTTGCATGTGGTTTTGCAGCATTGTGTTACGCTCAGTTTGCCTCTATGGTTCCGGTTTCAGGAAGCGCCTATACCTATTCTTATGTGGCATTTGGCGAAATATTTGCATGGATTATTGGCTGGGATTTATTAATGGAGTATGCCATTGGAAATATTGCGGTTGCTATTTCCTGGAGTGATTATTTTACCAACCTTTTAAATTCGGCAGGAATGCATATTCCGGACTGGCTAACAATGGACTACATTACCGCTAAACATGGCTTCAAGGAAGTGAATGAATTGCTAAATGGTGGAACGGCAATCACGTCTTTAGATAACGGATTGGTAGAAAAATTTACGGCATGGACAACTGCGCCGCATATCGGCAGTTTTAGAATAATCATGGATTTTCCGGCTTTGCTGATTACGGCCATTATTACCTACATCGTATATATTGGGGTAAAGGAATCACGTAACTCGGCTAACCTAATGGTTTTGCTTAAATTGGGTGTTATTTTTCTGGTTATAGTGGTAGGTTCCTTTTATCTGAACAGAGATAATTGGTCGCCGTTTACACCAACAGGTATTAGCGGAATTTTAAAGGGAGTGTCGGCTGTATTCTTTGCTTATATTGGTTTTGATGCCATTTCTACAACAGCAGAGGAATGTAAAGACCCTCAACGAGATTTGCCCAGAGGTATGATTTATTCTTTAATAATCTGTACGATCATTTATGTTTTGGTAGCATTGGTTTTGACGGGTATGGTGCCTTTCACACATTTAAATGTGGGCGACCCGTTGGCAATGGTATTTGGCCTGACCTGACTTAAGATGATGGCAATTATTGTAGCCGTAAGCGCTATTATTGCCACCGCCAGCGTAATGCTTGTGTTTCAAATGGGACAACCGCGCATTTGGATGAGCATGAGCAGAGACGGACTGCTACCTAAAGTGTTTTCCAAAATACATCCGGTGTATAAAACACCCTCTTTTTCAACTATCGTAACCGGATTGGTAGTGGCCATTCCTGCCTTATTTTTAAATCTTGATACCGTTTTGGCGCTTACAAGTATCGGCACCCTGTTTGCATTTATTCTGGTTTGTGGAGGAATTCTTATCCTCGACCAGAGAAAGGATAAACCCGTTTCTAAGTTCAAAGTGCCTTATATAAATGGCAGATATATCATTCCTTTACTAACCATACTATCGATCGTATTAGTAGCAAAATATGTTCCGGAACATTTTAGAGAAATTTTCAAGATTGAGAATTTTCCAATGCTTATATTTTGGATTGTAATACCGGTAATAGCCGTTTTTTCGTATATAAATAAATTTTCGCTTATCCCCGTTTTGGGGATGATAAGTTGCTTTTATTTGATGGCACAGGAGAGTCATACCAATTGGCTTAGGTTTGTAGTGTGGCTTGCTATTGGGCTGGTCATTTATTTTGCCTACAGCCGCTTCAATAGTAAACTGGCGAAAAAATAAGCATGGTTTTTGTTTATTTTTAATCTATGCTTAATGTATTAATTTTTTCTTATGAAATTTCAGATTGGGGATAATGTAATTGTAATTCATTCTAAAGAAGAAGGAGTGATTGTTGACTTTATCAATAAAAATATGGCGATGGTTGATGTGGGAGGTGTTGAGTTTCCTGTTTATATAGACCAGATAGATTTTCCCTATTATAAGAACTTTACCGAAAAGAAAAACCAATTTAATCCACAGAAAAAGTATATAGATGACGTGCGCAAAGAAAAGGCGCCTCAACAAAAGCAGAACGAAAGGAGGATGGGGTTTGGTTATATATTCTTCCGGTAAGCGACGTGGATGAGTTTGGCGATGAAGTAGTAGAGGAATTGAAGATTCATTTGGTAAATAACACATCCATTGCTTATTTTTTTACATACCGGCTAAATTTTTTTGGAGAAGCGGAGTTTGAATTAAAAAACACGATTCAACCATTTGAAAACTTCTATATCCACGATGTGGCTTTTGAAGATATGAGCGATAGCCCTTCGTTTTCATTTGATTTTCTTTAGCAAAAAGGATAAATCAAAAGAAGAACATTATGAATCAGTGGTAAAACTGAAACCTAAACAGCTCTTTTCTAAAATTGCAGAAATAAGACAAAAAAATCAGGCTTCCTTTTCTTTTAAATTATTTGAGCATTACCCGGAAAGAAAATATACGCCACCACCGCCGTCTCCGCTGGAGAAATTGTCAGAAAAAGGCTTCAGAATTTATAATGCTAAAGAGGCAAGAAAGCATTTGCCTCCGGCACAAAGTGTGGTGGATTTACATATCGAAAAACTGACTGATGATTACACGCGGATGAACAATTATGAAAAATTATCTTTACAGATGAAGACTTTTGAAAATTATTATGACCTTGCTGTAGCGCATCATTTACCCAATTTGATCATCATTCACGGCGTAGGATCGGGCAAGCTACGTGATGAAGTGCATGATGCACTCAGGCTGAAAAAAGAAGTGAGTTATTTTGTAAACCAATATCATCCGGCTTATGGATACGGCGCTACGGAGATATTTTTTAATCATTAATACGCTATAAAGCATTTTATTCTATTATTTAAAAGATTTAACTTTACAAAATTACAAGCCAGGCTATCGCGGTGTCGCTGATGCCGAGGAAAGTCCGGACAGCATAGGGCAGTACACCGGTGAAAAGCCGGGTCTTGCTGAAAAGCAAGAACAGAAAGCGCCACAGAAAATTACCGCCACGCCTACAGCGGGGTAAGGGTGAAAACGTGAGGTAAGAGCTCACGGCATTGCATAGTAATATGTTTTGCAGGTAAGCCTTGTATGCTGAAATGCCATGTACACTCCGATTTTTTGCCTGCCCGGCAAAATGTAAGCTTACTATCGGGGAGGGTAGGCAGATTGATTGTTGCGGGTAACTGCATCAACAGATAAATGATAGTCGCTTTAATTATTTTCGGTTTTACCGGTAAATATTTAAAGAACAAAATCCGGCTTAAGGCTTGTAATTTTTTTCTTTACTAAATCTTTGTGGCTTGCTTGTTTGATTCTTGATAATTCTAAAAAACAATCAATTCTTCCATGAGAAAACAATCAACTTTATTTTTCGTAATTACTACAGTTATTTTACTTAGTGGTTGTGTAACTGCAAAACATTCTCTGAATCATGACACTAAGCTATCTTCATTGAAGTTTTTGGATGAGTATATAATACCATATAATTTACATTATGAAAACACTTGGGTTGGAGGATTGTCAGGATTGATTATGATAAAGAAAAATGATCGGTATTTTGTTATCAGCGATGAGCGTTCTGCTACGAGTCCTTCAAGATTTTATACAGCAAAAATTCAAATAAATAGTAATAAAATAGATAACGTTTTTTTTTACGGCTGTGTCAGCAATGTTACAACCAGGCGGTCGGCCATTTCCTTCCGTAAAAACTGATGCTGTAAACGCTGCCGATCCCGAATCTTTAAGATATAATCTCATTAAGGAAAATTTGGTTTGGTCCAGTGAGGGAGATAGGGCAATAAGAGATGGCAAAATGAATATCAGAGACCCCTTTATTTATGAAATGGATTTGTCTGGGAATTTTTTAGACAGTTTTTATTTGCCCCGACTATTAAAAATGACTGTTAAGGAATCTGGTCCCAGAGTGAATGGCGTATTTGAAGGAATGAGTTTTGATGCAGGTGCAAAATACCTGTATGTGAGTGTGGAAGAACCGCTATACGAAGATGGCCCTCGTGCAGATGTAGGCTACAAAGCTGCGCCGGTCAGAATTATTAAATTTGACGCTTATACCCGAAAACCGGTTGCTCAGTATGCTTATTTGTTGGATGCTGTAGCATACCCTGCCAAACCGGCTGATGCCTTTAGGGTAAACGGAATTTCAGAAATTTATTGGATTAATAAGAATCAAATGCTGGTGATGGAAAGGTCATATTCAACAGGCCGGCCGGGCTGTACCATAAAGTTATTTTTGGCTGATATATCGTTGGCTACAGATGTTTCTACTTTAACAGGGTTGCATCAACGAAAAGACTATAAGCCTATTACAAAGAAACTCCTGCTAAACATGGATGACTTAGTCAGATATATTGATAATGTGGAGGGCATAACATTTGGCCCCATACTCGCCAATGGGAATAGGTCGCTGATACTTATTGCAGATAACAATTTTCAGAAAGACGAAAAAAACCAGGTTTTCTTGTTTGAAGTCATTCCCTAAAAAATATTTTGGAAGATTCGAAATTGTTTTATATCTTTATGATATCAATTTGATATCATTATAAAAGTATTATTATGGAAAAGATTTTAAGACCCATGTCCGGTTTTCTGGCGCTTATTATAAGCCTTGCTGTTTTAGCTGCTGCGGTTTGGTTATTTGTAACAGGAATTCAAAGTTTTGACAGGGGTGAAAATGGCGGTGTTCAAATTACCTTTGCGATAATCGGTTTCATTGCATTTGTATTTTTTATAAAAGGACTAATGATAATACAGCCTAACCACTCGAGAGTATTGACTTTTTTTGGTAAATATGTTGGCTCCGTAAAAGACAATGGTCTTTTCTTTGTCAATCCATTGTATGGAACTCAAAAAATAAGTCTTCGATCGGAAAATCTACAGGGGCAAACGCTCAAAGTAAATGACAAAATGGGTAATCCTATTGAAATTGGTGCCGTAATTGTATGGAAAGTAGGAGATACCTACAAAGCGGCTTTTGAAGTGGAGCGTTACATTGAATATGTTAAAACACAGAGTGAAGCTGCCGTACGTCATTTGGCAAACAGTTTTCCTTATGACAATCTGGAAGATGAGCATGCAGATATCACCCTTAGGAACGGAGCCGATAAGGTAAATGAAATTTTGGAACAAGAGCTTTCAGACAGGCTTAACCGTGCAGGGATTATTGTACAGGAAGCCCGTATTGCCCACCTGGCCTATGCATCTGAAATCGCAAGTGCTATGCTGCAACGCCAGCAGGCTACAGCTATTGTGGCTGCACGCATAAAAATTGTGGAAGGGGCAGTGGGTATGGTGGATTTGGCATTAAAGAAATTGTCCAGCGAAAAAATTGTAGAATTGGATGATGAAAAAAAAGCAGCAATGGTAAGCAATCTAATGGTAGTGTTATGTGCCGAGAAAGCGCCTACTCCTATATTAAATACAGGTACACTTTATCAGTAAACTGTTAAAGAACATATTTTGTCGGAAAAAAAGAATTTTATATTGCGTATTGACAGCAATACTTATAAATTGCTGGAAAAATGGGCTGCTGACGAGTTCAGAAGCGTAAATGGGCAAATAGAATATATATTGCATCAATCATTATCAGCTGCCGGGCGTAAGAACAATATTAAGGGGGATGAAATTGTATCACCTAAAAATAAAAGCAGGTAAAATTTTAAACTTTTTAGTATTTTCAACAATTCAAAATAAATTACTAATCTAAATCGAATTATTACTATGAAGCAGAAAAGTATCTACCTTATTACAGTTTTATTTTTTTTCACATTAAATCTATATGCACAATTGAATACAAAAGATAAGCAAATTCCCATTATTGACAGAAGCATTTTTTTGATAATCCGGAAATTTCGGGTGGGAAGTTAAGTCCAGATGGAAAGTATATTTCATTTATGAAAGCCTATAATGGTATTTTAAATATTTGGGTAAAAAAATTTGACGAACCATTTGAAAGTGCCCATAGGCTGACGAACCTTGAAAGGCCATCAGGTGGCTATTTCTGGACACGAGACGGTAAGTATATCCTCTACGTAAAAGACAAGGGAGGGAATGAAAATTATAATCTTTATGCAGTTTCACCATCAGCGCCGGCGGCAAGCAATGAAGATATTCCCGAAAGCAGGAATCTTACACCTTATGATAGCGCAGTGGTTCAGTTTTATATGGCAAGCAGAAAAGACCCCAATATGCTGATGATTGGTTTAAACAATCGTGATGCCAAATGGCATGACTTGAATAAATTGGAAATTAATACCGGTAAACTTACAATATTGAGAGAGAATACAGAGCGTATTTATAGTTGGATATTTGACTGGAATGAGCAACCGCGAATAGCATTGCGCAGTCCGGAAGATGGTTCCACTGAATTTTTATCAATAAAGGACGGTAAGTTTAAAAAAATATATTCTGTAACCGCTTTGGAAGCAGCCAGTCCGATGGGCTTTACAAAAGATAACTCAAAGGTATATGTGGTTACCAACAAAGGTGCAAAAGTTAATCTGACAAAACTGGTGCTGATGGATCCTCAAACGGGTGCTGTTACAGACGTGGAGCAAGACCCACTAAAACGTGTAGATTTAGAAAATGTTTCTTTTAGCGAGGTTACAAAGGCAATGCTTTATACTTCTTATTATGATGATAAAGAGAGAATCTACTTTAAGGATAAAAAGTTTGAGGCTGATTACAATTTTTTAAAATCTAAATTCCCGGGATCAGAAATTGGCATCAGCAGCTTAACATTAGATGAAAGGAAATTATTATTTTCAGTTTCAAGTGATGTAAAAGTATCGACTGCATATTTCTTTGATAGGGATACAAAGAAAATAATTGAGCAATACACTCCCAGACCTCGGTTGAAAGAGTATGAAAAATACTTAAGCCCCATGAAGGCCATTCGATATAAAAGCAGTGACGGGTTGGAAATTCCAGCCTATCTGACAATATCAAAAAACAGTAGTGGCAAAAACCTCCCCTTATTGGTATTCCCGCATGGAGGCCCGTGGGCCAGAAGTTACTGGGGTTTCAACACTTACGCACAATTGATGGCGAATCGTGGATTTGCAGTACTGGATCCAAACTTCAGAGGCAGTACCGGCTATGGCAAGAAGTTTTTGGATGCCGGAAATCTGCAATGGGGGAAACTGATGCAGGACGACATTACCTGGGGTGTAAAACAACTGATTAAAGAAGGAGTTGTAGATGCAAAAAGGGTTGCCATTATGGGTGGAAGCTATGGCGGTTATGCCACTTTGGCAGGTTTGGCGTTTACGCCTGATGTATATGTGGCCGGTGTGGATATCGTAGGTCCAAGTAACCTGTTTACCTTGTTAAAAACCATTCCGCCTTATTGGGAAGCCGGAAGAAAAATATTTACACTCAGAATGGGAGATGATGAAACAGAAGCGGGTAAAAAGGTATTATCTGAAGCCAGTCCCTTATTTTCTGCACAAAAAATAAAGGCACCGTTGATGATTATTCAGGGAGCTAATGACCCAAGAGTGAAAAAGGCTGAGAGCGACCAAATAGTGATAGCGCTAAGAGACCTGAAGCGGGATGTTCAATACATTCTGGCAGATGATGAAGGACATGGATTTGCCAAACCTGTAAACAATATGGCAATGATTGCAGCATCTGAAAAATTTCTGGCAAAATATGCAGGAACCCGATATCAGGAAGATATGCCAGAGGATGTGGCCAAACGCCTGAAAGAAATGACAGTGGACAATGCATCCGTACAGTTGGCCAAGAAACCCGAGGCAAATGTATTAACAGAAATGCCAAAACCGGCTGCTGATCTTTCAGAAGGTAATTACAATTATAAAGCATCTATTTCTGTGGCAGGTCAAAAGATAAATATGGATATGAAACGGTCGGTAAAAGCTGAGGGGGATAATTGGGTGATTACAGAAGAATCTCAAGGCCCGATGGGTACTGCTACCGATATGGCTACTTTTTCAAAAAACACGCTTAATTTCCTGAAAAGAACTTTTATTCAGGGGCCGGCAAATATCAGTATTAGAAAGGATAGTGAAAACTTTGTTATAAATATGGCGGGTAAAACCAGTGATGTTAAAGTAGGAGGCTTGTACATTAGCGATGGACCTGCCACAGATATGGTTTTAGCAAGATTGCCTTTGGCCGAAGGTTATAAAATATCTTTTTACACGCTGGATTTAATGACAATGCAACCCAAACAAATGGTTTTTACAATAATTGGTAAAGAAAGCGTCAATGGAACAAATGTCTGGAAAGTACAAATGATAAGCGCTGAAAATGAAAACGATAAAGTGATTATGTGGATTGACCCTGAAAAGAAAATGGCCTTAAAAACGGAGCAGACAATCCCCACGCTTAACAATGCAGTGATGACAACTGAATTGAAATAATGACTTTAATTTTTTAAAAAGCCTCTCTTTTATTGGAATAGGGGCTTTTATTTATGTTTTTTAAAATATGTGTCTGGTGTTAATCCTTTCCTAAGAAAAAGACGATTAGATTGTTTATTTTCAGGAGATTATTATATTGCGCCTCGTTTTAAAATATAAGTAATGAAGAATCCGTTGATTATCATAAATGCATTGTTAGTACTGGCTGTTGGATTTCTGTTTTATAAACAATTTTCAGCTCCAAAACCGATTACTGCCAGAAGCACCATTACAGGGAAAAATGATTCTATCATCAATAAGAAGGTATTATTTGCTTATATTGACATGGATTCTGTTCAGCAAAACTATGAAGTAGCAAAAGCAGCCCAACGTGAAATCAAAAGCAGGGATGCCGCTATTTCGTCTGAGATGGAAAAAATGGCAAAGGCTTATCAGAACAAACTTGCCGGATACCAGCAAAAGGCGCAAAGCATGACTGAGGCAGAAGCCGAAGCAGCGCGTCAGGATCTGGAAGCCAGCCAAAACCAAATGGCCGAAAGAAGACAACGACTTTATGATGAGTTCAATAGTTTTGTGGCTAATAAAAATATGTCGCTGAAGAAAAAAATAGAAGATTTTCTGAAAGAGTTTAATGCCGACAATACTTATTCGTTCATTTTTGCCTACGAACCCGGTTTATTTTATTACAAGGATTCTGCTTACGATATTACCAACGATGTATTGAAAGGCTTAAATGATAAACAGAAATCTTCCAAAAAATAGAATAGATTTTAGGTAGTCGGCGTTTCTTTTTTGTCTTTTACCACCACAAGGTCGCCCAGTTCAACCTGCATGGGTAGGAGCCCTATTTTTACTACAGCTCTTTTACCTTTTATTTCTAATACTTCACCCACTTGCAGGTTACGTTTCATTTTCACCTTATCGCCAACCTTTATTTCGCCGCCTATTTCTTCATATTTCGATTCGATTTTTTTCTGCATCTTACTCGCTTTCTGTTTTTCTCCACGATTGAACAGCAAGCCCGAAATTGCTTTAATGAGTATGGTTTTATCTTCCTCCTTTTTCCATTGAAGTGTTATTTCTTTGAGCTTGCGCTCCATATCTTTGAGGTAGGCAATACGTTGTTCGCTGATTTTGTTCTGTTCTTTCAACACTGCCACTTGCTGGCGGTGTTTTTCTTTGTCCATTATCTTTTCCATTTCTTTTTGCAACCGTTCATTCTCCTTTATCAGGTGATGCAGCTCCTTGTCTTTTTTGGCTATATCTCTCAGGTCTTGTTCGGTTCTGTTTAGCAGCTTGTCCAGCCGGTACTGGTCTTCGTCCACTAAGCTTTTTGCTTTTTCAATCAATCTTTTGTCAAGGCCAATTCTTTCAGCTATTGAAAAGGTATAAGAGCTTCCCGGTTTGCCCACTATCAATTGAAACTGAGGTTGCAGCCGCTTTTCGTCAAATGCCATCGCGCCGTTTACGATTCCCGTAGTTTTGCCTGCCATTACTTTCAGGTTGAGATAATGCGTGGTTACTACACCATAGGAATGTTTTTTCAGGAGTTCCAGCATAATTACTTCGGCAAAAGCGCCACCGAGACTGGGGTCGCTACCGCTACCCAGTTCATCAATAAAAAAACAAAGTTTTACCATTTGCATTTTCTATAAAATGCTTCATGTGAATGAGGTGGCTGCTGTAGGTACTCAATTCAAACTCTAAACTTTGGGTATCGCCGATGTGAATCATCAGTTGTTTGAAGATGCCAAAATGGCTCGATGGATTTACCGGAACTAACAATCCGCTCTGTACCATCATTTGCAACAGCCCGATTGTTTTCATGGCCACTGTTTTACCACCGGCATTGGGGTCCGCTGATGAGCAAAATTCTTCGATTTTGATCCAGAGAGAGCGAAAGCGGGATAGTGGGTTTGTTTTGTTTTTTGTTGTACAAAAATAATAGCGGATGAAAAGCATTTACAAGGTGAATCAGTGCTTTATCCAACACCAGTGGATACTCGCCATTGATATCAAGCGCAAATTTAGCCTTAGCACGGATAAAATCAAATTCGCCTAAGATGATATGATATGCGTTTAACAACTTCGAATAGGCTGACAGCCGATCAGTGAGTTTCTGCAAAATACGATATACTTCTTTTCGCTCATCGTTTTCCAGGTGGCTTACTTCATTGCTCAGGTGTGAGGTTTCTTCCGGTTCGATAAAGGCAGTACGGCGGCTGTCGCTTTCGCCATGCAAAATGCCCTTCACCATTCGTTTCTGTTCTGCAAAAACGGCTACAACCCTGCGGCCGTTCATGAAGCTTTCTTCAATATCAGCCAGATATCCCTGCTTGTTGAGCTTGGAAATGATTTTTTCAAATACCCTTCGAAGTTCATTACGTCTGCGGTATAGGCTCATCCTGATTTCGGCCAGTTTGGGGGAGGCAGAATCCTTTACCTGACCCTGTTCGTCCACCACGTCATCAATCATTGCGATGATGGTTTTTTCGTAATATTAATAAAGACATAATTTAGTTCTTATTTTAAAATATATTTTGTATATTTGCCCATGGCTAATACAAAACGTAAGAACAAAGATGCTCAGGAAGAGACTCGCTTTCGGATAGTGGACTACTTAAAAAACAAACGGGCACTCAAAAGCAGGCTGCCGAGATATTTTCTGTATCAGAAAGGAGTGTAAATAAAACATGGAATAAATACAAAAAAGAAGGCAAGCGTTCACTTTTGAATAAGAAGCGTGGCGTAAAAGGAGGCAAGAAGATAACCGGACAGCAGGCTGCCGAAGTTCGACGGTTGATAAAGGATAAGATGCCCGACCAGTTAAAACTGGCCTTTGGTTTATGGACACGTGCAGCCGTACAACAGCTTATCGAACAGAAATATGGCGTTGTATTAAGCGTGAAGCAGGTGGGTCGATATTTAAAAAGCTGGGGCTATACACCGCAAAAGCCTATCCGCAAAGCATTTGAACAGAAACCCGAGCAGGTAAAGCAATGGTTGGAGAAGGAATACCCTGCCATAAAGAAGCGGGCAACTAAGGAGAAAGGAACGATTTATTTTGGAGATGGAAACCGGTATGCGAAGCGACCATCAGGCAGGCAGAAGCTATGCGCCTAAAGGCAAAACCCCCTGGGTGAAATCAACAGGGCAACGGTTTTCGCTCAATATGATTTCAGCTATCAGCAATAAAGGTCATTTACAGTTTATGCTGATAGAGAAGTTTAACGGTGATGTATTTATTGATTTTTTGCAACGAATGATTCGTTATAGTAAACAAAAGATATTCTATGTAACGGATGGTCATCCTGCACACAAAAAAAAAATTGCAGGCGTGGCTGGAGGAAAGCAAACATCGAATAGAGGTGTTTTTCATTCCGCCCTATAGCCCCGAGTTGAATGCGCAAGAATATTTGAATCAGGATGTAAAGACAAATGTTATCGGCAAAAAAGCGTCCTATCAATAAAGCTGAAATGCGCGCCAACGTTGAAGGTTTTATGAATGAAAGAAAAAGCAATAAAAAGCTGGTGCAAAAATATTTCCATGCAGACCACGTCAGATACGCAGCATAGAAAATTGATACGAACTAAATTGGGTAACGATTAATAAGTATCTTTAATAATTTCTGTAAGACCTTCATAAGCCTGCCTGCGCTCACAGTCAAACCATCTGAAAATTTTTTCCATGCTTTCGGCAAGCTTTCTGACTTCCATAAGCTGGTCGCCGGCCAGTACTGCCCCCGAAATGGACAGGAGTTTCAGCTCTTTGGCAAGGTTGAGCACAAAATCGTTGGGAAAATGAATTCCATTCTGTATCAGTTGTTTGTATTCATGCGATTGCTCCAGCTCGGTTTCTATGAACTTTTTGTAGGTATGGATGCGCAACTGTTCTGCCTTTTGCTTGGCATACTCGCACTGGCAATGTGCCTTTAAAAGTTCTTTTACCTTATCAAATTCTAACTGTATATATGCCGATTCGGGGTATAACTTCATAATTCGAGGCTGCAAAGATAATTAATTGTTTTGCTTTGTTTTGTTAGTGGCGTTTATTACTTCACCACCCGATACATCGAAGAAACAGGGTAGTGGTCGCTGGTGTTACGGGTGTGGTAGTCCGGTACTACATTGGTTACATCGGTTCTTATCTGTGCAGTACCTCCGATATACCATCCTGTCATGTTTTTACTGATGATTTGCTGGTCAATAACCGAATTGGTATAACTGATTGTTGACTGATAACCCGTTGTATTGAGCGGCAACGTAACAGCATCATAATTAGCATCATTGATGAAACTGATATATGGAGAATCTTTACCCGACAGGATACTGCCATTCAGATGATCGTTGAAATCGCCCAAAATCATGAAGTTTTTTCCTCCATAATATAAATCCAGACTGTCTTTTAGTTCTATGGCGCCATTGAGTCGGCGGTTATAACTGTCTGGATCTGCATTGGCTTTGGCGTGTATCAGAAAAAAACTGATGGTGTTCCGGCTGCCATTTACAACCACATCGGCGGTAAGGAGATACGGAAATCTTTGGGCAAAATAGTTATACGCCGCGGCACTCAGGCCCATGAACGGCCTGGTTTTTACATTCCGGAAAATATTCCGGTTATACACAAAAGCCAGTTTTTGCGCATTTGAAAAGGAGGGATAGTTAGAAACGATGTATCTGAACTCATCGCCCAGACTATTGCGCACCATTCGTCCCAGCGTGCAGTATCCACAATTTCGCACAGGCCGTACAAATCGGCATTGAGGTAGGTTAAAATTTTCCCGGCATTTGATTCCTGGTCGTTTAAGTTGCCTTTGAACATCGAACCGTCTCCAAACCATTCAATATTCCAGTTGGCAATGGTGATATCCTTATTATAGTCTTTAAGATTTAGCGTATCGGGTTGTTCGCCCGGATCGATTAACTGAGGTGGCGTTATGACATCCTTTTTACAGGAAATCAATATAGAAAATAATATAGCAAAAATTATCAAACGGCGCATATTGCCAAAAATGAATTTTAAAATTATACTCTTTCTCCAAATAACAGGCTTCCAATCCGCACCATGGTGCTGCCAGAAGCTACGGCAATTTTATAATCTCCGCTCATCCCCATACTCAGCGTATCCATTTCGGGAAAAGATTGTTTTCCTTCGTTAAAAAGCGAATGTAGTATTTTAAACTCGGCGCTAACTTTCTGCATATCTTCGGTAAAAGATGCCATACCCATCAATCCGCATATTTTTACATATTCAAAATCGAGTTTGCCGGATTTGATTTTATCCACCAGGTCGGTAACTTCCTGCCTGTCGAAACCGAATTTTGTTTCTTCCTGAGCGATATGAATTTGTAACAAACAATTGATGACTCTGTTATTATTCCGGCCTTCCTTATTTATTTCGTTCAGAAGCTTTTCGCTGTCCACACCATGAATGAGATGTACAATTGGCGCTATATATTTTACTTTATTACGTTGCAGATGACCGATAAAATGCCAACGGATGTCTTTGGGTAACAAATCTGCTTTTTCAGTAAGTTCCTGAACATAGTTTTCACCAAAATCCCTTTGACCTAAATCATACAATTCTATGATTTCCTGAGTAGGTTTTGTTTTCGAAACGGCAACCAAGGTAGTGTTTGTTGATTGAAGTTCCGATAAAATATTTTTGTAATTGATTTTATTGACAGACATACTGCAAAGATAAACCGAATGAGTTTCTTATAAAAGGTGGGTGTATTTCAAATTTTCGGTAACCTAAGCCGCCTCTCTAAAGAAATCCTCCTTTACTAACTCAACGATTTTAGACCACCTGTTATTTTTTTAGTCACTCTGAGATTCAACATATTTTGAGCGCCTCTTCGACTCCATCTCTGTCCAGACTGTTTCATTCTTTTTTGTACGACGGTTCTGTGAGCTTGATTCAATGGCGCCGGAACCGATTATACCTGCTCCAATTTTCTTATACTGCGGATAGTTCATTCTTGTTTTGTTAGATTCGTAGTAGTCTATTAACTGCCCGGCTTCCTGACTTATTTGAGGTGAGCCATTTAATTCATCTATTATTTTTTGTACTTCTCCGTTCAGCAGTAATTCTAATCGCTTGTCTAACCACTGCTTCCTCTGAGCATCATCTTTAATCGTGGCTTTGGCATAATCATGTAGGTGTTCACTGGCATGATAATAATCCAATACTGATATCGCATCCGGATAGGCATCTGCTATCCAGTTTTTTATCCATGGCGCACCGTCTGATATGAAAACAATACGTTGCTTATTTTGACTGTAATAATCTAATGGCTTTTCCATCTCCGCTGTAAACTTCTTATGGTCACTTAGATAGGCCAAATACTGGGGAATTGCTTATCCAGCCCTGGTTTATCGCCTGCATGGATACAGGATGAACTTTTGAAAATCCTTCCAACTTTTACTTCCTTCCATCCCTCCTCCTGGTGAATATCATGGAGCCGTCGGCCATGCCGTAAATCACCTCCTCCTTTTTACATGGGGTTAATACTATCTCCTCCGATATCGTTTTACCAACTTCTTCTCCATATACATTGGCTACCCGCCAAACCTGCGATGCGCTTACTTTTATATCAATATATTTTTTCCAGTACTTCATTGCAGTTCTCATAACTATCCAATTGGGCTGAATAAACCATCAACTCCTGAAGTCTGGGTGAAATCTGAAATCCATTCTTACCCTTACTAAAGGGATGATTGTTATTTATGGTTACCGACCGAGAGTCGTGAGGTTTTTTTTTCGCTTATCTTGGCTGAGGTTTCCAATATTCTTTTCCAGAACTTCTCGGCCGAGTTATTCCAGATTTTGACAAACTCAGTTTCATAATCATAAAAATCGGTAATTAAATTAAGACGCTTTAATTCATCGTAACGCTTTTCAGCGGCTTCTAAATATTCTTGCTTGGTCATGATTAATGGGTTTTAATTATTAAAATTAAACATTATAACCATTTTGTACCGCGAAAATTTGAAATGCACCCTAAAAGGTAAAGGCTGTTTAAATGGCTCACCATTATTTACTGGGGACTAGGCAAAAAGTTTATGCAGTCTGAAAAGAAAGAATTTGGTATCTGTTACGCCTCTAAGGTTAGCCCTGAATAGTTTTATTTTAGCGTTGAATGATTCTGCATTGGCATTTGTATTTCGGTTATTGAAGAAATTAAGTATGTTATCTAAATTATATTTTACGGTATTAGCAACGGTATAAAACTCTTTTAATGCCTGCTCTTGTACTTTTTGTATCCATTGTTCAAACGCTGTCTTAGCAGATGCTTTTTGTTGGTTTTCGTATATGTTTCTAAAAGCTAAAGTTTGGTGGTAAGCAGTTTCTAATTCAGGGAAATATTTGAATAACAGGGTGGCTCTTTGTATTTGATTTTCTGTCCAGTCGTTTTGTTTTTTGGCTAAAATATATTTGCACCTTGCCAGTAATTGTTTGGGTGTTTCACCATTTTCCAGCATTACTGGTTCATATTTTATTTGTTGTTCTTTAGCCTTTTTAATGGCTGCATTTTCTTTGTCTAATTCTTTCCATCGCAGGTTTATTCTTATGTGTTGCAAGGCTTCCATTGCCAGTTTTATTACATGGAATCTGTCGGTAACCAGAGTGGCATTTGTAAATACCTGCTTTACGGCAGCTTCCATGTTTTTGCCATATCAAGAGTGACTTCTTTTACCTGCAAACGCTTGTGTTCATAAGTTTCATTAGGGTGGTTATAATGTCTTTAGAATAGTGTTCCTTTGATGACGGCTACCAATGTACCCTGCTTTGCCCTGCCGTTTTGTGGGTAACAAATGTGTATAATTCTCCTTTGGATAAACTTAGTTCATCTATGCTTAGGTAGGCTCCAATGTTGTCCGGAAAAAGAAGATAATCTTCGCAGTGAGTGAGCTGGTTCCAGTCTTTAAAACCACTGCTATACTTTTTATAATGACGGTTTAATTTTGAAGGCTGTATCTGATGGTAACCAGCTATGTTGCTGATAGTATCAACCTTTGTATCAACCTGTACCTTTTAAAAAATCCGATAGTTCTTTGGTTAACCCTGAACCTTCGGCTACAAATGAAAAGTCGTTTCTGATAATTTTACCAGCCTCTTTTTATGTCGCCAGCGTCTTCTTTTATTGCCAAATAAACTGCTTTGCCACGTGAACAGGAAATCCTGTAGGGTTATCTCCGTAAAACCTTTTGACTCATATTGGGTACCATCCACATCTCCCAATATCATATTCCGTTCTTCCAATGAAATCTGAAAATAAACTGACCTGTCCTTTACAAAGCATAGTTCATCTATACCTGTAATATCAAAATATTCCAATAACCCTTGGGGTAAAAAAATGACCGATATATATGATGTATCCATGCAACAAAATTAGGCGTACTCCCCATTTAATGAAAGTGACCCGTTTAAATGGGTAGTCTTGTAGTCATTTTTTATCCTCCTGTAACCGTCATTCGCAGCGAAACGAAGAAATCTCATCGTTATCAAAAGAAAAAGATTTCTCACTTCGTTGCACTTCGTTGCACTTCGTTGCACTTCGTTGTACTTCGTTGCACTTCGTTGCACTTCGTTGCACTTCGTTGCACTTCGTTGTACTTCGTTGCACTTCGTTGCACTTCGTTCGAAATGATGGGTAAAAATAACGGTCATTTCGCAGCGAAGCGGAGAAATCTCATCGTTTTGGAAACGAGGAAATTCCTTACTTTACTTCATTTCGTTGCCAATGACGCACAAAAAGGAACTTTTATAATAAAATTCTTTTAATTCTGTCGGTAGAATACCTGTTTTAAATATACCCGAGAAGGTTATTAATTATTGACTTTCTCTGTATTCTTTTCTTCAACCTTATATTTAGCGGCTTGACTAACGGCTGCACTAATAAAATGTACAAAAATAGGGTGGGGGTTCTCCACCGTACTTTTGAGTTCGGGATGATACTGTACACCAATAAAAAACGGATGATCGGGGAGTTCTACTATTTCAACCAGACCACTTTTGGGATTTTTACCACTCAGCACCATACCACCGTTCTGAAACTCTTCCAAATATTTATTGTTAAACTCCCATCGATGGCGATGCCTTTCACTTATTAATTCCTGACCATAAATCTTATGAGCCAGAGAATCGGGGAGTAGTGCACAGTCGTAAGCGCCCAAGCGCATAGTGCCGCCTTTATCTGAAATTACCTTTTGTTCTTCCATCAAATCAATAACAGGATCAGGCGTTTTTTCGTCCATTTCGGTAGAGTTTGCACATTTTTTATCTAAAACATTTCTGGCAAATTCAATAACAGCCATCTGCATACCAAGGCAAATGCCAAAGAAGGGCAAACCGTTTTCTCTGGCATATTTAACGGCTGTAATTTTCCCTTCGATACCTCTGAGGCCAAAACCGGATGCTACTAAAAGTCCGTCAAGCCCAGAAAGCTTTTCTTCCACATTTTCGGGGGTGATGTATTCGCTGTGTACATTTACCACTTCTACTTTACATTCGTTTACGGCGCCGGCATGAATAAATGCTTCCAATATTGACTTATAGGCATCCTGCAGCTCAATGTATTTTCCTATCAGACCGATGCGTACAACTGATTTCGGATGATTTAATCTCTCCAAAAAGGCTTCCCATTTCACTATATCGGGTTCAGGAGGATTGGGGATATTCATTTTTTTAAGGCAAATGATGTCTAATTTTTCTCTCAGCATTGCCATTGGCACTTCATAAATAGTGGCCATGTCAATGGATTCGATAACTGCCTCTTGCTTTACATTGCAGAATTGTGCTATCTTCCTTTTGATATCCGGTGATAAGGGTCTTTCTGTACGGCATACAATAATATCAGGGCTCACACCTTCCTGACTCAGCATTTTTACGCTATGCTGGGTAGGCTTGGTTTTCAGTTCTTTAGCTGCTTTCAGGTAAGGAATCAGCGTGAGGTGAATGACAACTGTGTCATCTTCCGGCAGTTCCCATTGTAATTGGCGTATGGCTTCCACAAAAGGCAGGCTTTCGATGTCGCCAATTGTTCCACCAATTTCAGTAATCACAATATCATATTTGCCGGTATTGCCCAGTTCCAGCATCCTGCGCTTGATTTCGTTGGTAATGTGTGGCACTACCTGCACCGTTTTACCCAGATAAGCGCCTTTTCTTTCTTTATTAATAACCGTTTGATAAATACGACCCGTGGTTACATTATTTGCCTGAGAGGTAAATGTATTCAGGAACCTTTCATAATGCCCCAAATCCAGATCGGTTTCTGCGCCGTCTTCGGTAACATAACATTCACCGTGCTCATAAGGATTCAGTGTGCCCGGATCCACATTGATATAAGGATCAAATTTTTGTATAGTAACTCTGTAACCTCTTGATTGTAAGAGTTTTGCCAATGATGCTGCAATAATCCCTTTACCTAAAGATGATGAAACCCCACCGGTTACAAATACATATTTTGCCATAATGCAATAATTTTAGAACGGTTGTAAAACTGTTCCGTGTTAAAATTTTAAATAAAAAAAAATGCGACCGGCTGAAAAATTCTGGTAGAAAATTTGAGAGGTCGCACAAAGATATAAAGTTTGATTACAAATCCGTTATTTTTTCATACGGATTGTTGGTCAGGTGTGGAAAAGTTATTATTAACTCATATAGTTTTTATCATTTTGCTAATCCTTACCTATTTTTTCGTAACTGGCTACCACGCCTCTGATGAGGGAAGAACTGAACCCGCGATGCTCCATTTCGTTCAGTCCCACAATAGTGCAGCCCTTAGGTGTAGTTACTTTATCAATTTCCTGTTCGGGATGGCTGCCGTGTTTCAGCAATAGTTCGGTAGCGCCTTTTACGGTTTGTGAGGCAATTAATTTGGCAGTTTTTGCATCAAAACCAATCTCCACACCGGCCTGAATATTAGCACGGATGTAACGCATTGCAAAAGCGGTGCCACATGCACCGAGAACCGTGGCGGCATCCATCAACTTTTCGTCAATGATTACTACTTCCCCCAAAGCCTTAAACAGACTCAAAACCAGCTCAATCTGTTGTTCATTTGCATTCAGGTAGCTGATGCAGGTCATGCTTTCCCGAATGGCAATGGCAGTGTTAGGCATTGCTCTGAAGATGATTTGATCTTTCCTGAGCATAGTTTTTAAATCGCTTAGTGAAACGCCGGTGATAACCGAAACAATAATGTGTTTATTTGTTATTGACTTTTTGAGTCCTTCAATCACCGATTCTATCTGATAGGGTTTTACGGCCAGAATTACTAAATCGCTGTTTTTCACTGCTTCATTATTGTCTGAACTGATTTTTACTTCCTTTAGATGCCAGTCTTTGAGCGTAGCCGTATTTCTTTTGGTAATGGCAATGCTTTCCGGTTTGCAAAATTTACTTTTTACCAATCCTTCTGCTATGGCGGTTCCAAGGTTGCCGCCTCCGATTATTGCAATATTCATAAATATCTTTATATTAAATTAAAACTTTATCCCAATACACAAACATACAAAGCAGAACTGAAATTAGAATTGATTTTTGGAAATAATGAATGAAAGAATTTATTTTTTGATTGATTTTTATCCTTCTCAAAAGCAAACCTATTATATACACTGATTTCAAACCTTTTTGGATTATCTTTATGGCATGATACGAAAAACGATACTACTTAGCAGTTTGCTTGTCTTATTGATTGGAAATGAGACGATTAAAGCCCAAAACAAAGCCGAACAGGAAAAAATGCAATGGTTTGCCGATGCCAAATTAGGCATATTTATCCATTGGGGAATTTATTCGGTTAATGGCATTTCAGAATCCGGAGTTTTTTAATAATTATATCAATTATAAAGACTACATGGATCAGTTGAAGGGATTCAGAGCCGGAAATTATAATCCTCAGTCATGGGTGGATCTCATCAAAGAAAGCGGTGCCAGATATGCTGTGCTTACCTCGCGGCACCATGATGGTGTATCGCTATGGAATACTAAACAATCAGGAGCTATCTCTATTCCGCGAAATAGCGCGGCAAGAAAAGATGTAATGACACCCTTTATCAGTGCATTAAAAAAATCCGGCCTGAAGACCGGTATTTATTATTCGCTTCCGGACTGGAGCCATAATGATTATGATGTTTTTACCGGAGCTATCAAAAGGTTTAACGTGAAAGATGATCCGCAGCGTTTTGAACGTTTTATCAATTACTATCAGGGGCAATTGAGAGAACTTTCGCAACAATACAAACCCGACCTGATTTGGTTTGATGGAGATTGGGAACACAACGCAGAAGAATGGAGGGCTGCTGAAACAAGGAAACTTCTTCAAAGCTATAATACTAACATCATCATCAATTCCAGATTAAAAGAATATGGCGACTATGCTACCCCCGAACAAGGGGTGCCCGTGCAAAAACCATCTTCTCCTTACTGGGAACTGTGCTATACCATGAACGACTCATGGGGTTATCAGCCTTTTGACAGAAACTATAAGACTCCCTATATGCTTATCAATACATTAGTGGATTGTATTTCGTTGGGTGGAAATCTGTTATTGGATATTGGGCCAAAAGCAGATGGAACAATTCCTGCGGAGCAGGTAACCATCCTGAAAGAAATGGGAAGATGGACTAAAAAACATGCTGAAGCGGTTTATGGTGCTCAGGCCGGTATTGCTCAAAAACATTTTGCAGGTAAAACAGCGCTTTCGCTCGATAGGAAAACCTTGTATTTATATTTGAACAATAGCCAGAATGGATTAGCATTGTTAAAAGGTATTCTTACACCGGTGGACAGAATAACAATGGTTGGGTCGAATGTACGCCTCTCCTATAAAAAAGAAGATAATAACTATTGGATTTCGGTTCCTCAAGATTTGCTTGACCCACAGATAACCGTAATAAAAGTACAGTTTGAAAAACCTTTGGTTCCGGCAGGAGAAACCGGTCATTTTTCTGACGATTATTTAATGTCCAGAAAAGAACCTGCCAATCAGATTATAAAGAGGCTGAGTGAAGATGTGGCTTCGGGCAATAATCCTTTGAGCAATAAAGGTTTGGATGTAAACAAACCCCTTACCAATAAAGAAGTTTATAATAGAGAAGTTTTGGATTGGGTAAATAAACATGCGGAAACGATCGGAAGCGCTAAAAAAGGTCTTTCAGAAGGGCATTATGCGGGCTTATCGGCTTTGTCGCCCGATAAAAAAACTATTTATCTGTTTGTAGAGGGAAAATCAAATGAAGCCGATCGCACTAAAAGGAATTAATAACAACATTGCCCGCATCAGGATTGTGGGCGAAGGCACTCTTCTCAGTTACAGATTGTTTGACAAGTTGTACTGGAGTGATAAGCCGGGAATCGTTTATATTGATTTGCCGCCGGAGAGGATGGATAAAAATGGGACTATTGTTTCAGTGTTGCTGGATGGCCCGGTGAGTGAATATCAGGGAGAGGTGAAGGCGGTGGAAAGTAATTTATAAGGAGTTGTGTCGTTATATATACGGTTCATGGCATAAAAGTACTAAATTTATTAGTAAAATATAAGGAAAATTGGGGGAAAGGGTCTCGCCCCTAACCCCTCTCCGAGCGGAGAGGGGAAGAAAGCCTCACCCCTGACCCCTCTCCTGATGGAGAGGGGAATGAGAATATTTTTTTTGGAAGAAATGTAAAAGATAGTAATTTTAAGGGAAATTGATTTGCAAGAGAAAGTAAATAATGGCAGGAGAAAATAGACTAAGAGGATTTTGATTTAAACATGGGATCTGTTTATTTATTTGATTGCGGGCAATAAATTATTAATATTTAAATAAGGAAAGTAAGATCAATTAAGGAATGATAACTCATTAATAGACAAGTGGTTAATATTTGATTGTGATATGTGTTATTTAGTCTGTTTACGAGTTGCAGGCAATCCTATCATACGATTCGGCAAACATTGTGCTAACAAAAAAAGATGGAAAATTTTCCCAACGCTTTGAGACCGTTTCGATAAAAAGACTTATCTTAACCGATTAAAAAAAGAATTGTATTAAGTAAATGCAAATAAGAGAATTGAAACCAAGAAAGGCACTGAATAAAGCCTTTTTAAAAGTTAAACCAAACAGGTCTGAAATTGAAGGTTTCAAAACTAATCTCATTACTTTACTCGACCGTACAAACGATACAGAAAGCGAAGAGTTTCATAAAAACCTGATTTCGGATTTTCTGAAAGACACTTATTACAAACAAAACCATTTTATAAATACCAAAGGTCGAAACGACCTTGTTATCCATAACGGACAAAATGCAAACTCGACCGTTGGCGTAATCGTTGAAGCAAAGAAACCGACCAATAAAAGTGAGATGATAACAACTGAAAAGCTAAATACGAAAGCATTTCAGGAGTTAGTTTTATATTACTTGAGAGAACGAATTACTCAAAACAATTTGGAAGTAATGCATTTGGTAGCCACCAACATCAATGAATGGTTTATTTTTGACGCTAACTTATTCGACAGACTTTTTGCCCAAAATAAGAACTTAGTAAAGCAATTTAACGACTTTGAAGGCGGTAGATTGGCTGACACCAAAACCGAATTTTTCTATAAACAAATTGCAGAACCGTTTATAAACAGTATAACATCTGAAATTGAATTTACTTATTTCAACATTCAGGATTCTCAACAACCTTTACGCAATACCGATAAAGCCGATGATAATTCACTGATTGCATTATTCAAACTTCTTTCACCGGAGCATCTTTTAAAACTGCCTTTTGCCAACGACAGCAACAACCTTGACAAACGCTTTTACGGCGAGTTGTTGCATATTATCGGATTAAATGAAACCAAAGAAGGAAGTAAAAAGCTTATTGAGCGAAACAAAGCTGGAGAAAGAAACACAGGAACTATTCTTGAAGATGCTATTATTCAATTAGATAGTTTAGATAAACTAGACCGATTAGAAAACCCAATCAGTTTGGAAACACCAGAGAGGAACGACTTTTTAATGTTGCCCTTGAACTTTCCATTACTTGGATAAACAGGATTTTATTTTTGAAGTTGTTGGAAGCACAACTCATTAACTATCATAGGTTCGACAAGCTCTCTACCAGTAAAGGCGACAAATCGTATTCGTTTCTTAACTTTGAGAAAATCAAAAATTTTGACGACCTGAACAGTTTGTTTTTTCAGGTATTGGCTCGAAAATATGAAGATAGAAACGAAGATGTGAAAAAGGCTTTTGAGAAAGTACCTTATCTCAATTCTTCGCTTTTTGAACCAACCGATATTGAGCAAGTTACTTTGTTTATCAGCAATCTGAAAGATGAAAAGACCATTCCGATTTTTTCACAAACGGTTCTGAAAGACCAACAAGGCAAAAAACGCTCGGGCAATATTACCACACTTCAATATTTGTTTGAGTTTTTAGATGCTTACGACTTTGGAGCAGAAGGCGGTTCAGCTATTCAGGAAGATAACAAAACGCTTATCAATGCTTCTGTGCTTGGTTTGATTTTCGAGAAAATTAACGGCTATAAAGACGGTTCGTTTTTTACACCGGGTTTTATCACTATGTATATGTGTCGTGAAACCATTCGTAAAGCGGTGTTGCAGAAATTCAACGAAACCAAAAATTGGAACTGCAACAACATTGAAGAACTTTATGACAAAGTTGAAGACCGCAAAGAAGCCAATGAAATTGTAAACAGTATTAAAATTTGCGACCCTGCCGTAGGTTCAGGACACTTTTTAGTTTCAGCTCTCAATGAAATGATTGCCGTTAAAAACGACTTGAAAATTCTGCAAGACCGAAACGGAAAACGATTGAAAGAATATCAGATAGAAGTTGTCAATGACGAACTGATTGTAACAGACGAAGAAGGCGAACTTTTTGAATACAACCCCGGTTCGACAGGCTCACCGGCCAATAGAGAATCGCAGCGAATACAAGAAACACTGTTTCACGAAAAGCAAACTATTATTGAAAACTGCCTTTTTGGGGTGGACATTAATCCCAATTCGGTTAAAATTTGCCGTTTGCGATTATGGATTGAACTTTTGAAAAACGCTTATTATAAAACCGAATACCAAGGTTTAAACACTGGGCTAAGTTTAAACCGTGGGCTTGAAACACTTCCGAATATTGACATCAACATCAAGTGTGGCAACTCTTTGGTAAGCCGTTTTGCCTTGATGCAGATTTGAAACAAGCGCTTAAAAAAAGCAAATGGACTATTGACAGTTACAAGATTGCTGTGAATACTTATAGAAATGCAAAAAGCAAGGAAGAAAAGCGGGCTATGCAAAATCTTATCCTGAACATCAAGCAGGACTTTTCTACCGAAATACGCATGAATGACCCTCTAAAAAAGAGGTTAGATAAGATAGCCAGTGAATTATACCACCGGTTTACAGGAACTTTCCTTTTTGAACCGGAAACTCCCTACGGAAAGAGCGAAAAAAAACTTGCCAAAGAAAGAGAACAGGAACAGAAAAAATTAGAAAAGGAAATTCAGGAACTCAATACAAAAATTGAAGAAATAAAAGCCAACAAGATTTTTGAAAATGCTTTTGAATGGCGTTTTGAATTTCCCGAAGTGCTGAATGATGATGGCGATTTCGTGGGCTTTGATGTGGTGATTGGGAATCCGCCTTACTTAACAGGTTCTGCGTTTAAAGAGTTTCAGAGTTTTTTCAACACCACCTATACAACTGCGGAATATCAATTAGACCTATACACTTTTTTCATCGAGTTGTCAATTGGAATACTAAAATCAAAAGGCATTATTTCTCTAATTACGCCAAATTCTTGGTTAAAAATTTAAGAATGGCAAAAACAAGAAAATTTGTTCTTGATAAATTTGATGTTAAAGCACTAAATCCAAATATCGCAAAAGCGTTTGACGAAGCTTCAGTTGATACTCTCATTTTTATTGCAATTAAACACAAAAGCGAAGATAATTCTCTTAATATTTTTGATTTCAATTCATCAAAAACTCTTTTATCAAAAAATTCAATTTATCAAAACAGATTTTTAGAAAACGACAATTTAGTGTTTGATGTTGAAGTTGATGAATCAGTTTTGCCAATCTTGAAAAAATCAGAAGTAACAGCAATATTCTTGAAGATAAATTTGAAATTACTAGAGGAGTAAATCCGTACGATAAATACAGAGGGCAAACAGAAGAAGTTATTAAGACAAGAGCTTATCATTCATCAATCCAAAAAGACGACACATTTTTTCCCGAACTCAAAGGCAAACACGTTTCAACATTTCAATACATATGGGACAACAAACATTATATAAGTTACGGAAGTTGGTTGGTTGCTCCAGAGAGCCAAAATTCTTTAAAGGCTCAAGATTAGTGTTTCGTGAAATTATCGGGGAACGTTTTGTTTAGGTGTAATTGAGGAAGATTTTATTATAGACCGTAGTTTATATATCGCACTTCCTAAAGATGAAAATATTGATGTCTTTTATGTTTTGGGAGTATTATGCTCAAAATTGCTTGTGTGGTTGTTTAAGTATGAAAAAAATGAATTTGATGATTTATTTCCCAAAATCAGACTTGAAGAATTCAAAAAATTACCAATTCCAAAATGCAGTAATGATAAATCAATAAGCAAGTTGTCAAAAGAAATTTCAATGCTTAAACAGCAAGAAAAAAATACAACCAATTTAGAAAACCAGATAGACCAATTGGTTTATCAGCTTTACGAATTGACGGAAGAAGAAATCGCCATCATAGAAGGTTCAAATAAATAGCAAGAATATAAACATGGCGATTCGTGAACACCCAAAAAAAATATAAAATTCGTGAACAAATAAAAATTATTGAAAATGGATAAATCCATTTCGAAAATATCGAATGCATTTTTATAACCCACGATTTAAATCGTGGGTTATAGGGGAATACATTTCCAATCAACCATTTAATGGTTTAACAATTCATACAAAACACAAATAAAAGACCATTTTATGCCACATTCATTCAACAAAATATGGATTCATGCTATTTGGGCAACCAAAGAAAGATTTCCTTTGATACATGCTACCGTAGAACAAAAAATCTATCAATTCATTTCTGAACAATTACGCGAGCAAGGCTGTCCAGTAAGAATCATCAATGGTATGCCAGACCATATTCATTGTTTGTTTTTGTTGAATCCTCAAAAATCTATTGCAGAGGTAATCAAACAGATTAAAGGCAGTAGTTCTCATTTTGTAAACCAGAACAACCTCATTGTTGAGAAATTTGCTTGGCAAACCGGGTATGCTGCCTATTCTGTATCTGAGTCAGTGGTGGAAAAGGTATTTGTGTACATTAAAAATCAAAAATCTCATCACCTAAAGAAAACATTCCAGCAGGAATATGATGACTTTATAAAACTATATGGGCTTGAAGAAAAATAGCATCATACTATCTAAATTCACTAATGGGTATTTGTGCTTTACGAATTAACCGAATTTGAAATAAAAATCATAGAAAATAACTAAACCGACAAATCAAAGCAAAAGACAACAGGGCAGCCTTTAACAACTCGTATGGCAAAAAAATAGCAAGGGACAGCTTCGATTGAAAATTTTTCGTAAATTTAAAATCCCGTTTTTCCCTGCCCGACTGAAGTCATTCAGGCTGGATTGAAGTTCAGTACTAAAAGCGCCGTCTTCGCCAAGCCTTAACCGTTAATGATTATCAAAACTGTTTTTGTTCTCTTTTTTATCCTGCGCCAATCCTAAGGAACGATGGGTGGTTGGAGAGCGAATCAGAGGCCGATTTATTTCTTTGGGCTTGCTGCTCCAGTTTCTTCCAGGCGGGGTTTTTATCAAAATAGGTATAATGCCGGGCTAAACCGGCTTTAAGCAATTCGGTATTTAACAAAGTGCTATCGGGCAAATAGACAAGCGCAATGATGCGAACGTAACGGTTTGCCCAAAAAGTGAGAAAGTGCAAAAAAAGCGGGAGCTTACAACATCACTACACAATATTTTACATCCAAAACATTTATTTCCATTACCCCATCAATCCCACAATATTAATGGTGAGCGCCAGCACAAAAGTATTGAGGGCGAAAGCCAGAATACCATGAAACAAGGCTATCCTTCGGATGGCGCGTGAACTGATTTCTACGTCCGATACCTGAAAGGTGCATCCCAGTACAAACGAAAAATAAGCAAAATCAATATAATCAGGCGCTTCATCTCCCGGAAAATCGAGGCCATTGCCTCCGGTATTATTCCGGTAATAGAGGTGTGCATAATGAAAAATAAAGACTGTGTGTACCAATATCCAGGATAATATCATTCCTGAGATTACTATCGGGATAAACAATATTCCTTCGGGATTTTGGTGTTTTTGTGTGGCAAGAATGAGTACTGCCAGTAAACTGGCAAATGAAGCCATCAATACCATCGTAAATACAAACGATTTGCTCCCGTCCTCAATGCCCGCATTTTTCTTTATTTGAGAAACAGGGAGAAGTAAAATGACAACCCAACATAAAATAATATATGTCATTGAGAAACTAATCCAGGCAATCAGTAATTTGAAAAGATGGTTATAAGTAGGCGGGAGAAAGTAATAGGCAATGGCTGCCACAAAAAAAGAAATGATAAACCGGTGAATCGGTCTCAAGTTGTTTAAAAACCCAGATTGCATATATTTAACTTCGTCTTTTATAAAAACTTCAGGTTAAAGAATTCATAAAAATAATAAAACCGGCTCTAAATTGATGCCGGTTTTAAAAACAATTAAAAATATCTTGAAAATTATACTCTTTCTAATCCGCTGAAAAAGAAGTCGCCTTCTATTTTTGCATTTTCATCGCTGTCGCTGCCATGTACGGCGTTTTCCTCGATGGATACTGCAAACAGTTTTCTGATGGTACCTTCAGCAGCATTTACAGGGTTGGTTGCGCCTATCAATTCACGGAAAGCGTTGACAGCATTGTCTTTTTCCAGAATTGCAGCAATGATTGGCCCGCGGCTCATATAAGCGATTAGTTCGCCATAGAAAGGTTTTTCTTTGTGAATGGCATAAAATTCACCTGCTTTTTCAGGTGCCAGATGGGTCAGTTTCATGGCTACCAGCCTGAATCCTTCCTTCAAAATGCGGTCAATAATAGCCCCGGCATATCCTTTTTCCATTGCATCGGGCTTTATCATTGTAAAAGTACGGTTACTCATAATTCACTGTTTTTATAATTGGTGTGCAAAGTTAGGATAATCGGTTTACTAATTTGGGTTTATTTACCTATTTTTGCGCCTCTTTATGAAATCCATACAGGAAATATACCAAAAAATGGAGCAACCGGGCAGGGTGGTGATTACCATGCACCAGAAACCGGATGCTGATGCCATGGGTTCTGCTTTGGGTTTGTACCATTTTTTACAAAAACTTGGTCACGAAGTTACCGTTATTTCGCCTACTAACTGGGCCGGATGGCTCAATTGGATGTCGGGTTGTAAGGGAGTGGTTGATTTTGAAAAGCAAAGAGAGAAAGCCGTAGATATTTTGAATAGTGCCGAATGGGTTTTCTGTCTGGATTTTAATATTTTTCATCGTAACAAGAATTTTGAAAAGCCTTTATATGACTTTAAAGGCATTAAGGTTTTAATAGACCATCACCGTGAGCCTGATACCGAATCGTTTGATTATGGCATCAGTAATCCAGAAAAAAGCTCGACCTGTGAAATGGTGTATGATTTTATAATTGCATCCGGCAATGAAAACCTGATTGATGAAAATATAGCTGCATGCCTGTATGCCGGCCTTATTTCTGATACCGGATCGTTCAAATTTACCTGCACAACACCTGCTGTGCATCAAATGGCTGCCCGACTGATGGATACCGGCATAAACCATACTGAAATACACAGCAATCTGTTTGATAATTTTTTGGAAAACAGAATCAGGTTTATTGGGCATGTTTTAACCAGAAGGCTTGAATTCTTTTATGAATATAATACGGCGCTGATAGCTATCACCAGGCACGACATCTTAAAATATGAAATAAAAACGGGCGACACCGAAGGATTGGTTAATTATCCGCAGGCGGTACAGGGCATAAAATTAGTGGGGCTGGTGATTGATCGCGATGAGGAAAGAAAATGGAGTTTCAGAAGTAAAGGAGATTTTGACTGTAATGAATTTGCCCGCAAGTACTTTAATGGAGGTGGTCATTTTAATGCCGCCGGTGGAACCAGTAAAGATTCACTGAGCTAACAGTAACAGCCTTTAAACAGGTGCTAAAGAAAATGAACAAATTTTACAATAAAAAAATAAACAAATAAAAAATCAAAAATGAAACAATTACGAATTTTGGGTTTTATAGCCATTGTGGCTCTTGCATTTACAGCGTGCACTGACACGAGTTATAAAAAAACAGCCAGCGGATTAAAGTACAAAATTATTGAAGGCAACAGCAAGGATGCTATCGTTGACGGTCAGATTCTTAAAATGGAAATGATTCAAAAGATCAGTGGCCATAAGGATACAGTGGTTCAAAATACTTATGGAAGAGTGCCTATTTTTTACAAAAAACAGCCTTTGCCTCAGGGTCAGCCTGTATATGGACCTGAAGAGGTATTAAATGATTTGAAAAAAGGAGATAGCTTGATAGCAATCGTTTATATTGATTCGGCTATTAAAAAAGGACTGGTTCAGGAAGCAATGTTACCTCAATACATGAAAAAAGGCGATAAAATAACTTATACCTTCAAAGTGGTAGATGTGATGGCAAATGACAGCCTTGCTAATATAGAATACCAAAAGGCAATGGAAAAAGATGCTCCTGTCAAAAGAAAGAGCAGGAAGCTATGATGGAAAAAGCCAAAGCAGAGCATGAAAAGCAAATGAAGGGAGAAGAGGCTGCACTTGAAAAATCAGGTGAAAAAGCCAAATTGGTGAAAGAGATTGAAAATTATCTGGCCGCAAAAAAAATTGCAGCTATCAAGACACCCGGCGGCGCTTATATGAAGATTGATGAGCCAGGTACAGGCGCTGCTGCTGCTGCCGGAAAATATGTAACCGTTACTTACACCGGCAAATATTTGAAAACCGACAGTACTTTTGAAACTAATACCTTTACATATCAGGTAGAAAAACAAGGTATGATAAAAGGTTTTGAAGAAGGTGTAAAACAGTTGAAACAAGGCGGAAAAGGTACTGTGTATATTCCTGGTTATCTGGCCTATGGCAAAAATCCTCCTGCCGGTTCACCGTTCAAAGCGTATGAACCATTGTATTTTGAATTGAATATCAAGGCAGTAAGCGATACAATGCCGGCTCAACCTCAGGTGCCTCAACCTGCACCTCCTGCACAAAAGAATGAAAAGGTTACTCCAGTAAAGAAAAAATAATTTCTTAAAATACATTTTCAAAGAAACCATCCGAAAAAATCGGATGGTTTTTTTGGTATGTCGGGCATGGTATTAAGCTAACAGGATGCGAGTTCCTGTATGTGCCGAGTTGATAGGAAACATTAGCGACTGACAAGGGTGTCGGGGCGACCCCGAATCTGAAAGAAGTCATCAGCAAATCTGAAGTTCTGACGAATAGAAATCGATAGAAGGCTCTTAAGAGAGGGCAACTGAGCCATGATTGGGAACGCCCAAACTCAACCGTAACTCAAAAGAGTAAATCAGGCAGAACGCAGAGAAAGTTTAATATCTTATCCCGAGAGGTCTTGCAGTATGCACCAATGTGCAGATTGTCCATCGATGAACAATTATATACTACAAGAAGTCAGCAGAGGACATAGTATTTTGTGTTAGGAATAGCACAGAAGAAGGTCTGAATCTTTAACTTAAGGAGCAGTTAGTTCAAAATTTGTTTTATGGCGCAACCGCAAGAGATAACTCACCAATTAGACCTGTTCAAAGGGCAGGTGGAGGAGGTTATACGCCCTTTTGCTACGAGTGAAACCGTATGTGGAGCCTTGGGCAATAAAGGCGTTGCAAGTAAAAAGAAGCAGGCGAACAGGAACGAGCCTTAACGCAGTATTTGATGGGAGTGATATTGTTTATACAATCTCACATCAAATTACAAGAAGTTAAACAGTTAAAAGAAACCGCCGTGTGAGAGCATGCACGGTGGTGTGAGAGGGCGGGGGAGTAATCCCCCTACCTACTCGATTGACTATCATCACAAAAAACCTTATTAAAAATAGTTATTTTTATACCTGAATTTTTAAAATTATGAAGAAGAATTTAGGTAAAGTTGACAAAATAATAAGAGTACTTCTTGCATTAGTTATTGGATTTTTGTATTATAAAGGAGTGATTTCAGGTATTTCAGGTATTATTTTTATGGCACTGGCATTGATTTTTGTACTTACCAGTTTAGTAAGTTTCTGTCCAATTTATGCTTTGATCGGTATAAATACCTGTAAAAAGAAGTAGCAAATCCTGCCTTGCAGAAAACACAAGATAGATTGAATTTGTTTTATTCACAAGGTAAAAAGTCAGGAGTTGAAAATCGGGATTATTATAGAAACAATAGAATTCGAAAAAGCCTGGAATGCTTTTCGTTTTGCGGTTACTGCAAAAAAGATGGAGCATGAGGTAAAAGTGTTTTTGATGGGAGAGGCAGTAGCGTGCGAGGGTTTAACCCACGAGAAATATAATGTGGATGAACAATTAAAATTATTTGTAAGTATTGGCGGACAAATTCTGGCCTGTGGCACTTGTTTGAAATCCAGACAATTGGAAGGCACAGAGTTCTGCCCCATTTCCACAATGGTTGATTGTGTGGATTTGGTAACCTGGGCAGACAAAACCGTTACTTTTTAACTTAATGAAAATAATATGTCAGCATCTTTTAATTCTTTAATTAATGGCGCGCAACCTGTTCTGGTTGATTTTTCGGCAGAATGGTGCGGTCCCTGCAAAATGATGAAGCCCATACTGGAAGAGGTGAAATCCAAAGTGGGTGATAAAATAAAAATCATCAAGGTGGATGTGGACAGAAGTCCGCAGGCAGCAGGAGCCTATCAAATTCAGGGAGTACCCACGCTCATCTTGTTCAAAAACGGTAAGGTTCTCTGGAGGCAAAGTGGGGTAGGTGCTGGCTCATCAATTGGAGCAGATTATCAACGCACATACCTAAGACTGATATGCCTGAAAAAGTTTTACGGCCTCCACGGCTTCCTTTACGTCATGCACTCTCAAAATATTGGTGCCATTTAGCAGACCGATAGTGTTCAGCACTGTGGTGCCGTTCAGTGCATTATCTGCATTAGTTCCCAAGGTTTTGTAAATTGTTGATTTTCGGCTAACGCCTAACAAAATTGGTAGGTCAAGCATTTTGAAAACAGAAAGGTTCTTTAATAATTTAAAGTTGTGGGTAATGGTTTTTCCAAATCCAAACCCGGGGTCAATAATAATATCTTTAATACCTTTTTCTTTCAGCATAGAATTTTTTTGTATTAGAAAATCAAGCACTTCTTTCGTTACTTCAATATAATGTGGCTTTACTTGCATATCAGCAGGTTGTCCCTGCATGCATTAAAATGTAAGGAACTTGCAGAGTGGCTACCGTATCCGGCATAGAACCGTCCATGCTTCCGGCGCTGATGTCGTTTACCATAGAAGCGCCCGCATTTACAGCCTCCTTTGCCACTCGACCGTAGTATGTGTCGATAGAGATGAAAACCTCGGGAAAATTCTTATTAATTATTTCAACAGCCGAAATTACTTTGACCAACTCCTCTTCTGCACTTATTTGAATGCTTCCAGGCCGGGTACTTTGCCCTCCAATATCTAAGATAGTAGCCCCATCTTCTATCATTTTTTCGGCTGAATCCAATATTTGCCTCAAGCCGGTATGCCTGCTTCCCTGATAAAATGAATCCTGATTGATATTTATTACGCCCATTACGATAGGTGAATCTATAACCAGTAATCTTCCTTTGCAATTTAACGTGAACATCCAATTATCTTTGTTACCTTTGAAGGTCAAACCTACAGAATTTTTTTTTACCAATTGTCAAAGTTTTATACAACTATTTAAATGAGTTATGAGCAGAACCAATGAGCAATACGATGAGGTTATTGAGAGTTGTAAATCCATTTTTTAAGAAAAATAAGGATTACGGTACTGCCTGGCGGGTGATGCGCACAATTTCGGTGGTAGATCAAATTTATATTAAAGCGCAACGCATCCGCACTATTCAGGACAAAAAGCAACAAAGGGTTGATGATGATATCAGTGGAGAATTCAGGGGAATTATTAATTATGCAATCATAGGTTTAATACAACTTGAGATGCCGGAAAGCGCTTCATGGGATATACCTGCCGAAGAAGTGGCCGGTTTGTACTCTAAGCATGTTCATACCGCCAAATCGCTCATGCAGGATAAAAACCATGATTATGGCGAGGCCTGGCGCTGCATGAGTCAGGAAAGTTTTGTGGATTTGATTTTGGTGAAATTGCAACGCATCAGGCAAATATTGAGCAATGAGGGTAAAACCATCATTAGCGAGGGTATTGATGCCAATTACAATGATATTATAAATTATGCGGTTTTCGCATTGATATTAATGAGCGAAACGGAAACTGTAAAATAAATTGAAAATGAAATTATTGGTAAACATTTTGAGGATTATTATAGGAGTATTTTTTATTTTTTCGGGATTGCTGAAGGCAAATGATCCCCTGGGCCTTAGTTACAAAATGGAGGAGTTCTTCACCGTTTGGGGAATGAGCGGACTCAACAGTCTGGCGCTGTCACTATCGGTATTAATGATTGCCTTTGAAATAATTGCCGGCGCAGCCTTGCTGATTGGCTGGAGGCCAAAATTGGTAAGTTGGCTATTATTGTTATTGATTGTATTTTTTACTTTCCTCACAGGGTATGCTGCCTTGTCCGGCAAGTTCAAAACCTGTGGCTGCATGGGTGATTGTATCCCCATTCCATCGGCGGTGTCGTTTTACAAAGATGTTTTATTGTTGGCATTGATTCTGATAGTATTTTTTAATTTCAAATACATTAAACCATTGTTTCCTACTAAGGTAAACATTACACTTCTGGTTCTTTCGGTAATCTTCAGTTTTGCATCTCAATGGTACACACTCAATTATTTATCGGTTGCAGACTGTCTGCCATTTAAAAAAGGAAATAGTATTCCACAAATGATGGAGATACCCAAAAATGCAGTATCTGACAGCACTGCCATTACTTTTGTGTATGAAAAAAATGGAAAAGAGCTAGAATTTAGCGCCGATGATTTCCCCGAAGATTTTAATGAAGATTCTTATAAATTTATTAAAAGATATGATAAAGTAGTTAGACCAGGTGTAAATAACATTCCGCCTATTACCGGATTTGTTTTAACGGATAGGCAGGGCATAGATTTTACCAATTCAGTGTTGGGCGCTAAAAAAGCGCTGGTTTTATTCTTAGAAGATATCAAGTCTGCCGGTACGAATTGGATTGCTGATTTTGAAAAAATTTACGAAAAAGGTAGGGAAAAGGGTTTTGATGTTTACGTAATAACGAGTACAAGGCCCGATGCTGAAAAGGCATTTGCCAATACTAAGCTGAAGGAAATAACAGTATTAAACGGCGACAGAACCATGATTCGTACTGCCGCAAGAACAAATCCTGCATTGCTGCTATTAAACAATGGAGTAGTGGCGGAAAAATGGAGTTATAGGGAGTTCGGCGGCGCCATTGATAAAATATTAAAATGGGATGCAGCTCATTTTCAGGGGATACCTGGCGAAACACCCAACTCACACAAGTCGGTAACAGGAGACTCGGTTTACATATCTCTTTAGATTATGGAATATTATGCCCAGGTACCCCAGTCAATATTTACCAGAATATCAGGGTGAAGGCTTTTAGCCACCGGGCAGGTGAGGCCTGTATTTTTAAGAATGGCTATTGTTTTGGCATCAAGATTTTGAAGGCTTTCAGGTATGTGAAAAGCCAGGTCAATACCGCTAACCCTGCGCGGATCTGTAGCCATTTTTTTCAAAACTTCAATTCGGATATCGTTCAAATCAAAATCCATCGTTCTGGCTTTAATGCCCATTACGGTTATCATACATGCTCCCAGGCTCGTGGCTAATAAGTCGGTGGGCGAAAATCTTTCACCTTTGCCGTTGTTGTCAATTGGCGCATCCGTTTCAAAATCGGAACCGCTTTTCAGGTGGGTGCAGGTAGTGCGGAGGCCGCCTATGTAATGTATTTCTGATGTCATGGTTGTGTAATTTGTTATTAAGTTGTTGTTAGTTAATGATTTAATGATCAAATATCTTTTACTCCCTTGAGACGTTTATTTTTTAATTCAATCAATAAAGGTAAATAAACATAATGACAGAAAGGAGGGCGCCAGATAGAATTCAAAAAATTTCTTCAATTTCTTTATTTTCGCACTATGTCTGAAAATCTTAGGGTTGTTAAAATAAAAAAGCCTGATTGGCTGAGGGTGAAACTTCCTATTGGCGAAAGCTACAGGAATGTGAGAGGTTTGGTAGATCAGCATAAGTTACATACTATTTGCGAAAGTGGTAACTGTCCGAATATGGGGGAGTGCTGGGGAGCAGGTACCGCTACTTTTATGATATTGGGAAATGTTTGCACGCGCAGTTGCGGGTTTTGTGCAGTGGCTACAGGGAAGCCGCTGGCTCCCGATTTTGATGAGCCGCAACGAGTGGCTGAGGCCATTCATCTGATGAAAGTGAAACACGCTGTTATTACTTCTGTGGATCGCGATGAGCTTTGGGATGGCGGCTCCACCATCTGGCATAATACGATTAAAGCGGTAAAGACGCTTTGCCCGCAGACTACTTTGGAAACACTTATTCCTGATTTCAAAGGAAAGAAAGAAGATATTCAGAGAGTAATTGATGCAGCGCCGGAAGTGATTTCGCATAATATTGAAACAGTGGAGCGCATTACAAAACAGGTACGTATTCAGGCCAAATACTGGCGAAGCATGGAGGTGATGAGGTATTTGAAAGAAAACGGCGTGCGTACCAAAAGCGGTATCATGCTGGGATTGGGCGAAAGAAAAGAAGAAGTAATACAAACCCTTCAGGATTTGAAAGATAACGGTTGCGATGTGGTAACGATTGGTCAATACCTTCAGCCGACACCAAAACATTTAGAAGTGCAGCGTTTTGTGCATCCTGATGAATTTGCATTTTACAAAGATGCCGGTTATGAAATGGGTCTTGATTATGTAGAAAGCGGCCCGTTGATTCGTTCTTCGTACCATAGTGAGCGGCATTTGCAGCCGGGAGTGGGCAGGAGAGAATGGGAAGCATCCAAAATAAGGGTTTGATTTGAAAAATCTGAAGAGCAGAATACAACTATCCGAATTGCAAAGCATTTCGAATCTGAATTCGGTAACCAAACTGGTGGGGAGTTTTATATCGGTATAATAGCAAAAAATAGTTGGTAAAATCGGCTGTAACCCTTTACTGGCTTGAATTTGAATAAGGGAAATTGAAATCTGTTTCAATTTCCTTTATTTGTTTATGGAAAATCATAAAAAAAAGTTGTTGGGGATGTGGAAGTTCCGAGGTAATTCGTTGGGGATTTCAAGGAGGTAAACAACGGTTTAAATGCAAGCATTGTGGCTTGTTGTTTACCAGGCAGAATTAAAGTGTAGCTCAAAGTAATCGGTTTGTCTGGTTTCGCAAGTGGGTGTTGGAGCGGCAAACATTGTTACAACTTAGTAAGGCAAGTGGCTATAGTGTTCGCAGTCTTAAAAGTTACTTTCATCAGTATCTGGCTAAAGCACCTATATTACCTGTTTATCCAAAAGAAAAACTACATTTAATTATTGATGGTACTTATTTCAGCAATAATATCTGTCTGATTATTTATCGAGATAATGAGATAAAATTTACACACTTTACCGATTAACGGATGATGAGCGATATGAAGAAATTAGGGAGGATTTGAATAATCTTTGTCCTTGGGGCATACATATTGCCAGTATAACTTGTGATGGGCATAGGTCTATTTTAAAAGCCATTAAACATACCTGTAAAGACACTATTGTGCAAAGATGCATAGTTCATATACAGCGTGAATGTCGCTCGTGGCTTACATTACGTCCCCAAAGCAAAGAAGGTTTACAATTATTGCAAATAGTTAATCATTTACATTTGGTAGCCAATGAGTATCGTTATCAACTTTGGTTACGCCAGATTTATGACTGGCATGAGGAACATAAGGACTATATTAATGAAAAGTCAAGAAATCCGGTTTCCGGTAGATATTGGTATAAACACAAAATGGTAAGAAAATCATTCATCTATATAAAAAATGCCCTTCCAAATATGTTTCATTATCTAAAAAACGATAAAATCCCCAAATCTACAAACGGACTGGAATCTTATTTTGGCCATCTGAAAAATCATGTGTTATTACACCGAGGTTTGACAAAAACACACAGAAAAAACTTTATCAAGTGGTACATCTATTTTAGAAATAAAGTATAGGTTTTCTTAGCCATTTTTCACAAAGAATGATTTAAAAAAACCTTTGGCCTATACAAGCCAAAGGTCATTCTCCGTGGTAAATCTTATTGCTGTTAAGTTGCTCCTCAGCAGAGCTTAAGTCCTCTTCAGATTTACGATGGAAATAAACGAATTTTAAAGGAATTTACCACCAACTATTTTTTGCACCATTACCTTTATATCTGCGCTTTATTTTTTTCTTATAAGTAAAAATCCTTCAAAATCATGATTGTCGTTCAGGCTGTCGCGATAGGCGTTCAAATTTAACCGAATTATCTGCAGTTTAACAAACAAGTTGTCCGATTCCTGCACAGCACTCATTAATGAGTCTGGAACTTGAATTTCGGTGTTCAGATTATCCTCATACTTCTTAACAATTTTGCTGAAAATATTATTCAAGTTGAACTGCAATTTTTCATTATCTGAAGAAACTTCGAGTTTATCAATAGCATTTACAATTCTAATCTTTTTATTTCCAACAGATATGGTATCTGGTTCTCGTTGAAATGGGATTAGATGATACACCGCCTCAAATCCTTTTACCTCAAAAATGTTTTGATTATCCTTTCTAAAATACTTATTCATTGGTGAGGAAAATTCATCTTTCAGGTCTTTAATATTGAGTATTGCATACGCTGTATCTATAAGTCGGCCATGAATCTGATAACTGTTTTCATTTTTCATTTTTTCCAACATTGATGTTTGAATATTGGTAATATTTTTGGTGGTCAATGGCTGCAAGGAAGACAAGCCATGATTCTTAATCAGATACCTGATGATAACAGAGGCTTCTTGTTTAGCGTTTTTACTATTGTCTGGGTTGCTGGTCAGTTTTTTTAACCGATTAACCTGAGAGTTTTTTGAAACAGATGCCGCACTTTGAGGCCCTATTGTGCTGATTATTAATATGATAGAAAGAGAAATGGGAATAATTTTAATATTTTGTTTTGTACTTACCAGAAAATAAATTGTGATGCCTGATAGCCAAATAGCCGCCATAATAATAATATATCTTTTTTCTGTAATGCCATAATCTGTAACTCTTTGTAAATGGCAAGTGTAAGCAAAACCAACAAAGGAATCATCATTACATAAAAAACTTTGAAAACCATTTTATCCATTTGTTTTCTGCCTGGTCTTTTATCGGAAATACTAAAAGCAGCGATAAGATACCAAAAACGGCATAGCCCAAAATAAGCATAGAAACATATCCTTTTGGAAGACTCCACTCCAGCATTATTTTCCCCTCATATATTAAAAGAATAACCAAATACACGATTAAAAGCGGAATTAATACATATTGAGCAAAAATTTTTAATCCTTTAGGGTATTGGTTTTCATAATTGTGATTTCTTACATCAGGCAATCCGCCCAGGAAAAAGAGGGTATTAAATCCAATGCCAATAAGTAAAAATGTTCGGAGATAGAATGTTGACCTGATATTCGCCTCAAAGAGGTTGTCAATGGCTGCCAAAGCAGCAAATAATCCCAAGTGATAATGCTGGAATATAGCGCTGCAGTCAAAATTTTAAGAAACAGAATTTTGTTAAAATCCCAGAAATTCAAGATGGCCTCATTATTAAGAAAAGCGGCATAGGAAACGGCCAGATGAAAAGCGCCAACAAAAAGAAGTAAAATAATAATGTCTTTTTCCCACATTTCAGGGTTCAGCCAGTACATAATCAATACACTGATGACAATTGCCGCTACCTGAAAACCCAGGATAGCCAAATAGCTGAACTTTTTGGATAAGCCGTACAAACAAACAGAAAGGCTTAATGTAAATGCCAGTAGGCAAAAACATAAAATGCGCGCCAAAATGTTTTGATTAACAGCGTTTGCATCCGGCAAAATATAGGCTACAATAACGGCCAGTAATGTAATAATGAAAAGAAAAGGAAACCGGATAATTATATTTCTAATTTGGCTTACTAAAACGCCGATGGATGGTAACTTCATAAAACAGAATATTGCAGATAATGTATATCCACATAAAGATAAATAGTTTTTTACAAACTAGGTAAGTGATTCTTGTAAATAAATAAACAATACTTTTGTGCAAACTAAATGAAGATTATTATGCAACAGTATGGTACATTTTTGTTCTTGTTAATGATGGTTTCATTTGTAAAAGCCCAAAATAAATCTCCCCGCCCGAATATCGTGTATATAATGAGTGATGATCATGGATATCAGGCTGTAAGCGCTTATGGTTATGGATTGAACAAAACGCCTAATATTGACAGGCTTGCCAAAGAAGGGGCATTGTTTTCCTCAGCTACTGTCACAAATTCTCTTTGTGCGCCAAGCCGTGCAGTAATGCTTACCGGAAAGCATAGCTTTATCAATGGCAAAGTGGATAATGAAGCCCGGTTCGACTGGAGCCAGGATAATTTCCCTAAACTGCTCCGAAATGCCGGATATCAAACGGCGTTGATTGGAAAGATTCACATGGATGGCTTGCCACAAGGATTTGATTACTCGGCAGTAATTCCCGATCAGGGAGATTATTATAATCCTGATTTTATAATCAATGGAGTAGAGGAGCAGATAAAAGGGTATGTAACGGATGTAACTACCGATCTTGCATTAAAGTGGTTGGAAGGACGGGATAGGAGTAAACCTTTCTGCCTGTTATACCATCAAAAAGCGCCACACAGGGAATGGCTGGCTGCTACCCGCCATTTTCCCGAATATACAAAGAATACATACCCTGAACCTGCAACGCTCTTTGATAACTATGAAGGAAGATGCACAGCTGCCAAAACTGCCGAAATGAACATTTTGAAAGATATGAATTGGGCAGGCGATTCAAAAATTAAACCCGAGTTGATGGATGAATTGGGAATTCCGGAAACCCTTAAATGGGACAAAGTTGCCTACATTAAAAACTTAGGCAGGATGGACCCTGAGCAAAGAAAAGCATGGGATGCCGTGTATGACCCGATAAACGAAGATTTTAAAAAAAGATATGCTTCCATGTCAAAAGAAGATTTGATGCGTTGGCGCTATCAGCGCTATATGCAGGACTATTTGGGTACGGTTGCTGCTGTAGATGATGGTGTGGGCAGGATGTTGGACTATCTGGAAAAAAAAGGATTAACCGAAAATACTATTGTGGTTTATACCTCCGACCAGGGCTTTTATTTGGGTGAGCACGGTTGGTTTGATAAACGGTTTATGTATGAAGAATCGCTGCGTACTCCTTTGTTGATTCGTTATCCGAAAGAAATAAGGCCGAACACGAAAATAAACTCATTAGTGCAGAATCTTGACTTTGCACCCACTTTTTTGGACTATGCAGGCGTATCCATTCCAAAAGAAATGCAGGGAGAATCATTTAGAAAAGTAGTGGCAGGAAAAACAAAAAAATTTCGGGAAGCTATTTATTATACCTATTATGAATATCCTTCTATCCACATGGTGAAACGCCATTATGGTATCAGAACAGATCTTTATAAACTCATTCATTTTTACTATGATGTAGATGAATGGGAGTTGTATGATTTGCAAAAAGATCCACAAGAAATGAAGAATGTTTACAATGACCCTGCTTATCTGAAGGTAAGAAAGGCAATGCACAAAAAATTATCTGCGGTCAGAAAAAAGTATAAGGATAGTGATGATAATGATCAGAAATTTATAAAACAGTTTTTGAAAAATAATTTATATTTAAACTCTAAAAACTTGACAATGAAAACAATGAAACTCTTTTTGGGGTTGATGGGAGTTTTTCTGTTCATCAATCTTCATGCTCAAAACTCGGACAATAGCTTCTCTGAAGCTTATTTTATTGCATCGGCAAATACTCAAAATGCAGGAATCAGTAAGTATGATTTTAAAAATCATTTAGCTGATGAGATTGATCCCAAGTATGAAAAATATAAAAAGCTAAAAAGAAACGGGATTGTATTGACTTGTTTGGGTGCTGGGTTTGTTACCGGAGGCGCATTATTGATGCATAGCGGATCAAGAGATAAAAAAATTTTTGCCGATCCAGATGAAAACCGCCCAAGAGGCTTTGGCAAGACATTTTTAGGTGCTTGTGGTATTGTTGTCGGTGTCTTATCTTTAGGTGGCGGTGTTACCATGTGGGCTGTTGGTAGTTCTAAAATGAAGAAGTACAATAAAAATGTTTTCATAAATACCACTGAAAACGGAGTGGGGCTAGTGTATAAATTCTGATATTTCGGACGTAATAGGATTGAATTTATATTGATTATTTCTTCTTAATCAACTCAATTGTTTTTTTACCTGCAATTACTAACGGGAAAATAGCCAATCCTGCAATGATTCCAAAATGGCTTCTCTGAGTATGAATGGCACATCAGGTAATAAATGATGAAAGTAATCAATATTGTGAATGAATATGCCACCGGCAACCAATATTAAGGCGATAGTACCAATTACTGCCAACATTCTGATAATTATGGGAAGCGCTTTTATCAAAAGCTGTCCTAATGCAGAAAGCAATCCTTTTTTCTTAGAAAGCTCAATGAGTTTGTAACCCGCATCATCCATGCGCACAATTAGGGCTACAAAACCATACACTCCCACAGTAGCCAAAATGGCAACCACCGAAACGGTAATAATCTGAAGTGCAAGCGGTTCGTTGAGGACAGTACTTAAAGCAATAATCACAATTTCTATTGATAAGATAAAATCAGTGATAACAGCCGATTTAACCTTGGTCTTTTCCGCCTCTTGATCCTGCGTTGCGGTAGGCTGTATTGTTTCTTTATGAGAATCAACCGGTTTGTGAAAGAAATAATGAAGAATTTTCTCCACTCCCTCATAAGCGAGGTAAAGGGCTCCTGCAATCAAAATATACTTAATAACCAAAGGGAAAAATGCGTTAAGCACAAGCGCAATCGGTACAATGATGAGTTTGTTTACAAACGATCCTTTAGTAATGGCCCAAAGTACAGGAATTTCACGGGATGATACAAATCCGGTTGCTTTCTCAGCATTTACTGCCAGGTCATCGCCAAGGATACCTGCTGTTTTTTGAGTTGCTATTTTGCTGGCAACTGCCACATCATCCATTAATGCTGCAATGTCATCTAATACTGCAAAAATCCCTGAAGCCATTTTTTTTGCTGTAAAAATAAGTGTTAGAATAATATCTGGAGCTGTTTTCGAAAAATTAATGCGTTTTTGAAGATTTTGTTAAAACAGAAATAAGTAGTGCATTTAATATCAGTTGCACATTTTCACTTACCTTTGCAATCTTTTTAAATAAATAGCATTAATTTGACAACATTCGAATCGCTGGGAATTGAAGAAGCCCTTCTTCAATCGCTTGAGCAAATAGGATTTAAAACACCAACGCCCATTCAGGAACAGGCTATTCCGGTATTATTACAAGGCACAAAGGATTTTATTGGTCTGGCGCAGACAGGAACTGGTAAGACAGCTGCTTTTGGGCTGCCACTTTTGCAACTGATTGATAAAACTACTCGGCATCCGCAGGCATTGGTTATTTGCCCAACACGCGAGTTATGTTTGCAAATTACCAATGATATTGAAAAGTTCAAACAAAAAAATCTGAGGTACGTGTTACTGCCGTTTATGGAGGCACCTCCATCAGCCAACAGATTAAAGACCTTAAAAAAGGTTCGCATATCGTAGTGGCAACCCCCGGACGGTTGATTGATTTGATTGAAAAGCGTGCTATTCATTTGGAAGATATTCATTATGTAGTACTGATGAGGCAGACGAAATGCTGAATATGGGATTTAAGGAAGATATTGAATTTATACTTAAAGAAACAATCAATCGCAATAGCATTTGGTTGTTTAGCGCCACTATGCCTACCCAAATCAGGCAGGTGAGCAAGCGATACATGAGTAAGCCTTTTGAAATCACTATCGGAAAAGTTAATTCGGCCAATACCAATATTGACCATCAGTTTTATCTGGTACAGCACATCAATCGTTATGAGGCTTTGAAGCGGATTATTGATTTTCATCCGGGCATTTATGGATTGATCTTTACCCGTACCAAAGCAGATGCACAACACATCACTGAACAACTTATCAGAGAGGGTTATGATATTGATGCCTTGCATGGCGACCTTACACAACCGCAGCGTGATAAAGTGATGGCTAGGTTCAGGGATAAATCTTTGCAACTTCTGATAGCTACAGATGTAGCTGCACGCGGTATAGATGTGCAAGGGATCACACACGTAATTAATTATGAACTGCCCGACGATATCGAAGTATATATACATCGTAGTGGCCGTACAGGCCGGGCCGGCAGGAGCGGAATTTCTCTTCAATTGTTACTCCTAAAGAATCATATCGTTTGAAGCAAATTGAAAACTGGTAACTACCAACTCTCATCGGTTGGACATCCCCAGTGGCAGCGATGTTTGCCGCAAACAGTTTTTTTATTTTATAGATAAAATGCTGGACACCGATATCACAAGCGGAGAGTATGAAACTTACCTGCCAATGCTTAAGGATAAATTTGCAGATGTCAGCAAAGAAGAAATCCTGCAAAGAGTAGCCGCCCTTGAATTTGACAGGTTTTTGAAATATTATGAAAATGCAGCCGACCTGAATGTCAGGGACGAAAAAGCACCATCGGGCAAAAAAGATAAGAACGAAAAAAAGAAGGCCAATCAATTTTCGGGAAACTACCAACGGCTGTTTATCAACCTGGGAACCAAAGATGGTTTTTATAAAGCCAGCTTTCTCCAGTTTATGTTGGATATGAGTAATCTGAGTAAACCGGTTATGGGAAAAATAGACATGAAGGATAAAAACAGTTGGGTAGAAGTGGAACCTGCTGCTGCAAAAAAATTAATAAAATCTTTAGACGGTAAAAATTATCGAGGCAGAAAAATCAGAATGAACGAAGCCTAAGATTGCAGACTAAGATTGGTACTGAATTTTCTGCTGAAATAGTAGGTGACAATAAAGGAGATGACGAGGTAGAAGAAGATGATGTAGTTAAAAACAAGACTACTTCCGAACCAGTTTCCCAAAAAACCAATAATAAAAAAACCGGTAATAAGTTTCAGGCTTTCCCATGTCCATGCCAAACTGTTATTATCCATAAGTTCGGCCAAAGCATATACATACGCAAAAACAAAGAAACCATAAAAAAACATAGATGGCGCTCCTATTTCGGCAATGTTGCCAAACAAATAGCTGATAAACAATAATAGGGCGATAAGCTGAATCCAAATCCATGCTCTTAATGAAAAAGGTAAAGCAGTATCGTATTTTAAAGTTATAAATATCCTTTATTTTTTGATAGGGTATTGGGCAGCCACATCGGGAGGCCGCCATCCTGTTGGCATTATCCACAGTCTGAACTTGTCCTTCCGGTTTTTGGTGCGCCAGGCATCTTTCATCAACAGCCATACATGCTGAAAGTTTATCTTGATCGGGTTCCATGTTTCGGCGGGCCGGGTAATGCCATACACAGGAGGCTTTTCTGGAAGCTCTTCCTGAAAAGTGCCGAACATTTTATCCCAAAAAATAAAAACCTGAGAAAAATTTTTGTCAATGTACTCCGGATTAATGGCATGATGTACTCTGTGATGAGAGGGGTTACAATTATTTTTTCCAGAAAACCCATTTTATTGATATGTATGGTATGATACCAAAACTGCGCAAATAAATGCAAAGGGGCTACAATGGCAATTACCGTATCGGGTACGCCCAGCAGCGCAGCAGGCAGCAGAAATACGAAAAATACATTTGCTATGGATGAAATACTCTGGCGCAAAGCACAGGCTAAGTTAAACTCTTCGCTACTGTGATGAATGATATGGCCATTCCAGAAAAAATTAAACTCATGCTGAATACGGTGTACACAATAACCCGCAAAATCTAATACCATAAAGGCAATGATATACGTAAGCCAGGTTGCCTTGATGTGCATCAATGCCCAGTGATTCACCATCCACCCGTAGCTGATAATCACAATGCTCAGGCCCAATACATCTTTGGTAACATTGGTAACACCACTCAGCAGGCTGCTGATCATATCGTTGGTACGCACATTATCGTGGCCTTTGTGCCAGGCATACCATTTCTCTGCAAGCACGAATATCAAAAATGCCGGCATGGCAATCAATAATATTTTACCGTAGGTGGCCATAAAAATAATCAGCCAAATTTATTGATTTTTTATAAATGCATCCCAAAGTATTTCCACAGGGTGTAGCGCTTCCTTTTGTGCGCCGTCTTTTATCTGATGACGGCAACTGGTTCCCGAAGTCGCAATGATGGTATCGGCCGGTTGATTTCTTACCATCGGCAACAGTACTAATTCACCTACTTTCATCGAAGTTTCATAATGCTCTTTTTCGAAGCCGAAAGCGCCGGCCATACCACAGCAACCCGAAGGGATAGTTTCAACTTTATAGTTTGTGGGAATACTCAACACCTCCTTCACCTTTCCTACAAGATGATAGGTTTTCTGATAGCAATGGCCATGCAGTTTTATTTTTCTATTTTCATTTGTAAACTGAGAAGAACTGATTTTTCCGTTTTTAAATTCATTCAATAAAAACTCTTCTATCGTAAAACTGTTTTTGGCCAATCTGTTTGTCTCGTTTTTAAGATGCTCAGGACAAAGATCAGGAGCCTCATCTCTGAAAGTGAGAATAGCAGAGGGTTCTATGCCCACTAAAGGAACTGCCTCGGTAACGATTTTACTTAAATGCTCAATGTTTTTAATAATAATTTTCTGTGCTTTGCGAACTAATCCTTTTGATAAATAAGTTCTGCCGCTTTCTCCGTGGTGGGGAATAATTACTTCATAACCCAGCGCTTCCAAAAGTAGAATACCTTTTTTGCCTAATTCCACATCATTGTAATTAGTAAACTCATCACAGAACAGATGTGCTTTTTTATTTGATTTTAAAGATTGTTTTCTGCCAACTCTTTTCTCATGCCATCTTCTTAAAGAAATATTGCCAACTGTTGGTAGAGACCTGTCCACTGCAAAACCGATTGTCCTTTTGATAAGGGAAGCCGTGAATTTATTTTTTACGATAGCATTATAAAGTGGCGGTGCCATAATGCCCAATTGTTGCGATTTTGTAAAATTGGCTATCAGCCACGACCTGAAGGGCACGCCATGTGCATCGTAATAATGTTGTAAAAACTCGGCTTTAAGTTTGGTAATATCAACATTGGTAGGACATTCCGACTTACAGGATTTGCAACTCAGGCATAAGTCCATAACCTCTTTTATTTCAGGATGGTCAAAAGGATTTTCTTTTGTTGAGTCGGTAAGAAACTGACGAAGCGTGTTGGCCCTGGCCCGCGTGGTATCTTTCTCCTGACGCGTGGCCATATAGGACGGACACATGGTGCCGCCTGAAAGATGTGTGCGACGGCAATCTCCCGAACCCGAACATTTTTCTGCCAGATGCAGAATATTTTCCTCGCTGTCGAAATTGAAAACCGTTTTTATTTTCCTTACAGGTTTATCGGCTTCATACCTGTGCTGCTGATTCATGGGCGGCGTATTCACTATTTTCCCTGCATTGAAAACGCCTTTAGGGTCAAATATATTTTTTACCTGTTCAAGCAGCTTATATACCTCATTGCCCAAAACCGAAGGAATAAATTCTCCGCGTAATCTGCCATCGCCATGTTCGCCGCTCAGTGAGCCATTGTATTTTTTTACTAACCCGGTTGTTTCTTTCAATACATTTTTGAAAACCTCTTTTCCTTTTTTTGTTTTTAAGTTGATCATAGGTTCCACATGCAGTTCTCCTGCTCCTGCATGCGCATAATAGGATGCTGTCAGTTCATACTTGTTTAATACTTTTTGTAAATCTTCAATATAGTAAGGAAGATCTTTAGGAGATACTGCACAATCTTCAATAAGGTTTACCGGTTGTGTGTCGCCCGGCATATTTCTGATAAGGCCCAATCCGGCTTTCCTGATGTCCCAGGCGAGCTTGGCCTTTTCGCCTTTCACAACGGGAAAAGCATATCCCAGATTGTTTTTCTTCAGGTCTTCTATCAGCGCAGAAGTTTTTTTATTAAGCGCCCCATCGTCTTCCTCCAGAAATTCTACCATCAGCATGGCTTCCGGCTCACCTTCAATAAAAAAGCGGTTGTACTGATAGGTGGGATGGCCTTTGGTGAAGTCCATGATAAATTTATCCACTAACTCCGAAGCCATTGGTTGATGTTTCAGAATAATATTATTTGCATGTAATGCTTCTGAGAGCGAACTGAAATGGGCGCAAACCAACGCATCTTTAGGTGGTGGAATAGGTATCAAATTTAATCTGGCCTCAGTGATATAAGCCAGTGTACCCTCGCTGCCTGCCAGTAAACTGCAAAGGTTAAACGATTGTTCATGACTTAATTTTTGATCCAATAAAAAATCAAGCGCATAACCGGTATTCCTTCTGGTTAATGATTTTTTAGGATATCCTTCATTGATGCTTTTCTGATTTTTTTCAGCAGATAATAAATCATTTAATTTTTTATAAATACTACCTTCCAGCGTATTTTGTTTTGCCTTTTCAACTAATTCCTGCGCCGAAATATTTTTAAATACTGCCTCTGTTCCGTCGCTAAGTATGACATGAGTTTCCAGGAGGTGCTTTCGCGCATCGCCCCAGACAATCGAATGAAGTCCGCATGAATTGTTGCCAATCATTCCGCCAATCATAGCCCTGTTGGCAGTGGAGGTTTCGGGAGCGTACATCAGGCCAAAAGGTTTCAGATAGATGTTCAGGTCATCACGGATAACACCCGGTTGCACACGTGCCCACTTTTCATCCACATTTAATTCAATAATGCTGGTAAAATATTTCGAGATATCGACTACCATTCCTTTGCCCACAACCTGACCTGCAAGCGAGGTTCCGGCAGCTCTGGGAATGAGTGTAATGTTATTTTTGCCGGCAAATAAAATACATTTCAAAATATCTTCCTTTGTTTTGGGTATAGCTACCGCAATGGGTCGCTCCTGAAAAACGGATGCATCTGTGGAGTAAATTATTTTTTGTGCTACATGTTTGGTACTGTCGTTAAAATATAATTCTCCTAAAAATGTATTATTTAATTCTTCAAAATTCAACATGGCTTTAGCGACTGATTGTGAATGTATAAAGGTAAGAACTAAAAATTTTATATTGGTAAGTTTCATGTAGATTGTAATAATTTCTTAACTTTCACCATTAATTATATTTATGCGCGTCATCCCGTTTATTGTAACAGCTGCTATTACAGGAGTTTTGATATGGTTTTTGAACAAACCTATCGGAGAAACGATTCCTATGCCATTGGGCAGTTTTTTAAGTCCGCAAACAGGTTTTTGGCAAAATGCCGAGGATACTTCTTATGATTTCAGCAGCAGCCTTAACTTCCTTGAACTCAAGGATAAAGTAAGTGTTTATATGGATGAAAGATTGGTGCCGCATGTTTTTGCCGAAAACGATGAAGATTTATATTTCGTGCAAGGCTATTTACACGCCCGATTCCGACTCTTTCAGATGGACTTGCAAACAAAGGCCGCCGAAGGAAGGGCAAGCGAGATTGCAGGTGCTAAAGCGATTGCTTTTGATAAAGAACAAAGAAGGCTGGGGATGAAGTTTGCTGCCGAAAACTCATTGGTTGCGATGGAAAAGGATGATAATGCAAAAAAAATGTATTCTTCTTACACTGCAGGAATTAATGCCTACATTCATTCACTGAAGCAAAAAGATTTGCCAATTGAATATAAATTGCTCAATTTTCAACCCGAAGAATGGACAAATCTACGCACAGCTTTATTATTGAAAATGATGGCAAAAATGCTTTCTTCAGGTACTGAAAGGGATTTGGCTTATACCAATTTAAAATCTGTTTTAAGTAATGCTCAGATAAATGCTATTTATCCTCAAGTGCCTGATTCGCTTGTTCCGATTGTTCCCCAAGGAACGCCGTTTCCCAAACCTATCGCTCTGCTCAAAGAGCCTGTCAATGCGGATTCAGCCTATTTTGACAGTAAGACCACAGCAATTGCATTTGAAGAATTTTATAAACCTAATCCAGATAATGGCAGCAACAACTGGGTAGTGGCAGGGAGCAAAACTCAAAGCGGCGCACCGATTTTGTGTAATGACCCGCATCTGGAATTGTCGCTGCCTTCTATCTGGTACGAAATTCAGTTGACCACTCCCGAGTTAAATGTATATGGCGCCTCTTTGCCGGGCAGCCCTTTTGTGATTATCGGTTTTAATGACAGCATCTCATGGGGCGTAACCAATGCACAGCGCGATGTGAAAGATTATTATGCTATAAAGTTCAGAGATGATTCAAAAAAGGAATACTGGTATAATAATGAGTGGAAGCCGGTAGCTCAGAGAATTGAGGAAATAATGGTTAAAAACGGGCCAGCCATTTTTGACACTGTTGCCTATACTGTTTTTGGACCTATAATGCACGACCGCAATTTTGCAGATTCGATTGCACACTTCAATGCCTTAGCAGTGAAGTGGGTGGCACATCATACCGGAGATGACGGTATTACATTTTTTAATTTGAACCGCGCAAAAAACTATCCTGATTATGCTGAAGCCATAAAGCCTTTGAATGTCCCAGGCAGAATTTTGTCTTTGCTTCCAAGACGGGTGATATTGCCATTTGGCAGCAGGGAAAATTTCCTGATAGATGGAATGGGCAGGAAGATATGTGATGCCTGGAACTGATAGCAGCTATCTTTGGCAGGATTTATCCTCAGACCGAAAATCCTCATGCACTTAATCCTGCAAGAGGTTTTCTGGAGAGCGCCAATCAAAGACCGGCCGATGCTACTTATCCGTTTTATATTCCTGGCTCATATATCACGCCAAGAGGTATTGCCATTGAACATTTCTTATCTCAAATGAATAGAATTACTACCCGGGATATGATGAAGCTACAGGATAATTATTTCAATGTAATGGCTGAAGACATGAAGCCAATGCTGTTGAAATATGTAAATGAATCTGCGCTTAATACTACTGCAAAAAAATATTTAAATGAATTTAAAAACTGGGATTTGAATGCTGAGCCTGAGTCAGTGGGTCAAACGATTTATCAGATATGGGTGGATAGTTTGCAAAAGGGGATTTGGTATGATGAACTGAGCAAAGCAGGTCCCGTAGCGCCGATACCTGAAGAGCAAACAACAATGGAGTTGCTTAGAAAAGATTCTACATTACTGGGTTTTGTTGATGATATAAATACGGCGGGTGTGGAGACAATTCATGATCAGGTTACCATTGCATTGAACAAAACTTCCGAAACACTTGAGAAAGCTGAGAAAGGAGGCAGGTTGCAATGGACAAAATTCAAAGATGTTACCATTTATCATTTATTGGGTAAAACACTTATGGCTTTTGCAAGGCCGGGATTGAATGTAGGTGGCTGGAATAATATTATCAATGCGGTTACCAAAAGCCACGGCCCGAGCTGGCGGATGATTGTGCAGATGACCAAAGAGACTGAAGCATACGGTGTCTATCCCGGTGGGCAAAGCGGAAACCCCGGCAGTAAATTTTATGACAATGCTGTGGATACCTGGGTGGCCGGCAAATATTATCCGCTTTGGATGATGAAGAAAGAAGAAGAAAAGGATAACCGTGTAAAGTGGATCATGAAATTCGACAAAATCTAAAGTCTTATATCTAAAATCTAAAGTCTAACGTCTAAATTCCTAACCCAATGCGTTTTCTGATTTCCATAATATCAATTGCCATATTTTCATTCTTAGCCGGTCTTTACCTGCCCTGGTGGTCAATCGCCATTATTGCTTTTTTGATATCATTATTGATGCCACAACATCCGGCAAAATCGTTTCTTTCGGGCTTTCTGGGTGTTTTTATTTTATGGATTTTGTTGTCTGCTTTAATCAATTCGTCCAATGCCGGGATACTGGCCGGTAGGATAGAGCGCTGTTGAGTGTAGGCAATAGTCCTGCAATAATGATTTTAGTTACTGGTGTTGTAGGTGGTTTGGTAGCCGGTATTGCGGCTTTAAGCGCTTCTTTTTTACGAAAACATGATTATTAGAACCGCCAGAATATCATAACTTTGTCGCCGAAATTTGGTGCAGCATGCAACTGTCCAATTATGTTTTTTAATTCCCGCCCTCGAGCGCGGTCACATTTTGAGTATTATGGCATTACACAATCGTATCTCCCGCAAGGAGCTGAAAGAGCGTATTCTGAAAGAAAACACACCACGTACTACCATTTCTTTCTATTGTTATTTTAAAATTGATGAGCCTGAGGTTTTCAGGAATCAGTTGTACCGCGACCTGTCCAGATTAAGTGTGTTGGGCAGGATTTATGTGGCGCATGAAGGCATCAATGCGCAGATAAGTGTTCCAACTGGTAGTTTTGAACAATTTAAGGCTTACCTATATGGCGTAAAGCCATTGGATGGATTGCGCTTGAATTTTGCCGTTGATGATGATGGCAAATCGTTTTATGTGCTGGATATCAAAGTGCGTCATAAAATTGTAGCCGATGGAATTGAAGATACTTCGTTTGATATGGTAAATAAGGGGAAGTATGTAAATGCCCAAAAGTTTAATGAACTTACCAATGATCCTGAGACGATTGTGATAGACATGCGGAATCATTATGAGTATGAAGTAGGTCATTTTGGAAATGCTATTGAAATACCCAGCGATACATTTCGTGAGCAATTGCCAATGGCTGCCGAAATGATGCAGGAGCATAAGGATAAAAACATCATCATGTATTGTACTGGGGGTATTCGGTGCGAGAAAGCATCAGCTTACATGTTGCACGAAGGGTTTAAAAATGTTTTTCACTTGGAGGGAGGCGTTATCAACTATGTTAATCAGGCTCGGTCTGAGGGATTACCGATAAAATTTCATGGCAAGAATTTTGTGTTTGACCAAAGGTTAGGGGAGCGAATTTCTGACGAAATTATAGCCCATTGCCATCAGTGCGGCAAGCCGGCAGATATGCATGTCAACTGTGCCAATGATGTCTGTCATCTGCTTTTTATTCAGTGCGATGAATGTAGGGAAAAGTATGAAAATTGCTGCAGCAAAGAATGTCAAGAGTTCATTCATCTGCCAGAGGAAGAACAGAAAATCCGTAGAAAAGGGATTGATCTAGGGAGAAATATTTTTAATAAATCAAGATCCCTGTTGATGAGGTTTAAGAAGCAGGTATAACGGATAAATTATTTATTTGAATAGAATGATAAACATTAACCGCATTTCGGTTGTCCGTGGGGGTTGGTTTTGAAAAAATGCGGTTAATGTTTTAATTCGTAAAATAATTTTCAGGTTTTCAGGTATAAAAATTTCTGGGTTAAGTCATCAGTTCATTTTACTGGGAAGTTCGTTTAATTTTACAACTCGCTATTTATCAATTTTTTACACATCGAATTGAAAATCCGATGGTCTTGCTTGCATAATAAATATTAGCATTTGAAGTACTGTAGGATAAACTCATGGTAGCAGCATTTCCTTTTACATCGGTAGAACCTCCCCACCAACTGCCGATTGCGCCTTTGTTTACAAATGTGCCTGCATCATTGCGATATCCTCCGGCAAACGCTGCAAAACCACCTTCGTTTGTAGCCCCTGCGTTAGGATTGTTCCACCGGAGGTTACCTGGTTCTTTCAGTTTGCCGCCTGCGCTGCTTTCACCTCCTAAAGCTGATATGAGATCGTACCATTCTTCATAAGTGGGTAGATGCCAGCCGGGCGGACAGGCAACCTGTGCAGCAGACCCATTGTAGAGCACACCATAAATTGGATAATTAGCATTGGCTTTTGCAGTATTTATATCGTTGCCATTGTAGCCAAATACATAATAATAAGCTATGGAGGCAGAGCCGGTGGCTGGTCCTACTACCCCTGGTAAATATCTGAGATTTTCAGCCAGCCATGTTTTTTCCCCAATGATTATCGTTCTGTATACGTTTCCGTCGCGTGTATCCGTAAATGTATTACCGGTAGATGTTTTAAACGACAACTCATTTCCATAAGATGTTCCTGCATTATTAGTGGCAAAAGCCCTTACATAGTAGTTGGTATTTGGAATTAATCCTGTAAGATTAGCAGAAAAACCTGCCGTTCCGGAACCATTGTTAGAAATGCCAATAAAGCTTTGAATGGTAGGATTAGATGAGGTACTCCAAACCAGACCTTTAGCTGTAATTGAAGTTCCTCCATCCAATGTAATAGTGCCACCGCTAATAGCTGAAGACGAAGTAACATTTGTAACTGTATTTGTACTGAGAGTAGCCGGAGCGCCAATTGTTGAAAAAGGTACTTCATTTCCGTATGCTGTACCTGTGCTATTTGTGGCATAAGCCCTCACATAATAGGTCGTATTGGCGCTTAATCCGGTAAGATTACTTGTAAAACCACTACTCCCTGTACCATTATTGGTACTTCCGGTATTATTCTGCAAAGACGGATTGGTTGAGGTACTCCATACAATACCTTTTGCAGTAATAGCGCTGCCACCATCAGAAGTGATATCACCGCCACTGATTGCTGTAGCAGAGGTGATATTGGTTACGGCATCTGTAGTAATTGAAGCAAGAAAACCCGATGTCTTAAATGACAGCTCATTTCCATAAGCTGTTCCAATACTATTAGTGGCATAAGCTCTTACATAATAAGTGGTATTAGCTGCCAGCCCTGTCATGTTGCTGGTGAAGTTGCCTGTGCCGGCACCATTTGTAGTTTTGCCCAGATTGTTTTGCCCAGTTGGCGTAGGAGCGTTGCTCCATACTACTCCTCGTGCTGTAATATTAGCTCCTCCATCGTTTGTAATATTTCCTCCACTGATTGCCGAGGTAGTTGTGATGTTGCCAACTGCATTAGTAGTTAATGTACCCACAGCGCTTTGAGTTTTAAAACTCAGTTCATTGCCATAAGCTGTTCCTTCACTGTTTGTGGCAAAAGCCCTTACATAATAAGTGGAATTTGCAGATAACCCGGTCAGGTTGCTGCTATACTCTCCATTACCGCTGCCGTCGTTTGTTTTCCCAGAATTGTTTTCGATGGTAGGGCTGGGTGTGGCACTCCAAACGACACCACGAGCTGTAACATTTACTCCGCCATCACTGGTGATATTGCCTCCGCCTGTAGCTGAGTTGGCAGTAATGCCTGTGAGGGCAATGGTAGCCAATGATGCAGTAGTGCTCAAAGTTTTAAAAAATATTTCATTTCCATAAGCCGTACCCACACTGTTGGTAGCAAAAGCCTTTACATAATAGGAAATATTTGGCGACAACATGATGAGCGGTGCATTAAAACTCCCCGTTCCTGAGCCTGCTTTGGAGGTGCCGATGCAGTTTTCCTGTGTCGGATTGGGTATTACATGCCAAACGATACCGCGCTCGCTAACAGATGCACCTCCATCTGTAGTAATATTGCCACCGCTAACTGCTGATGAAGAGGTGATTTCACTAGCTGAAAAGGTCGTTAAACCAGCTAACGCACTAGAAGTTTTAAAGGTAACTTCATTGCCATAAGCGGTTCCAACATTATTGGAGGCATACGCTCTGGCATAATAAGTCGTATTTGGATTCAGATTATTGAGGGTAGAAGAAAAACTACCCGAACCCGTGCCGTCACTTGTTTTACCTGCATTGGTTTCTAAGGTAGGATTTTGTGCAGTACCCCATACTACTCCTCTGGCAGTAATGGCACCGCCTCCATCATTGCCAACGTTGCCGCCGCATGCAGCGGTAGTGGCAGTAATATCTTCAGCCTGATTGGTGGTAAGAACAGCCAGTGTACTCAACGTTTTAAAACTCAGTTCGTTTCCATACGCTGTTCCAATGCTGTTAGTAGCATAAGCCCTGGCATAATAGGTGGTATTAGCATTGAGGCCTGTGATGCTACTTGAAAAACTACCTGCACCTGAGCCGTCACTTGTTTTACCATTGTTACTTTGTAAAGTAGGGTTGGCGGATGTACTCCATACCAAACCCCGGGCTGTAACCGGAGATCCGCCGTCATTGCTGATATTACCTCCGGCAACAGCGCTTACTGCTGTGATATCACTAATTGAGGTACTGCTGAGTACCGGGCTCGTTTTTGCCACCCTGTCACGACGACAGCCGGTAGTTAACAAAAAAATCAGTGTTGTTATAATCGACAGGAAAACCAACAGATTTCCTTTTCTCATTTTGCTCCTATTTAAAATTAAAAATACACATACATAAACGCTTTGCTTAACAAAATTTGCAACAAAACAAATGATGTGAAATGATCGTACAATGAAGAAATAATTCATGCAGGCTTCAAATAAACATCAGTTTGATTTATCAAAACGCATATTTAGATAAAGATAGGATTAAATGATTAAATAATTTTTGCTAAATATTTTTCTCTTGAAGTAATAACACAATTTTTATTTATTGAGATGTAGTTTATAATAAGTGCCTGAATAACAATAAATTAGATTCAACTATTAAAAGTATTATTCGTGTGCAACCGTTTACAAACGACTACATTCGAAAGTAAATCCTAAAAACCGACTCCGGCTTTTTCAGAGGTACATCTTTGTGTTGTCAATCCGATAGCGCTTTCAGGTTGATTGAAATAACAAATTTTTTAACCGTGCTTTTAAAAACGGCACACAAATTTTAAAATCATGTACGCACTTAAAAACAAAGTTCAGTTAATCGGAAATCTGGGAAATGCCCCCGAAATTAAAACAACAGAAGGTGGTAAGAAAATGGCTCGATTCAGCATTGCCACCAATGAAACCTACAAAAACGCCAAAGGCGAACGGGTAACAGAAACCCAATGGCACAATCTGGTGGCCTGGGGTAAAGTGGCAGAAATTGCGGGTAAATATCTCGAAAAAGGAAAAGAAGTGGCCATAGAAGGAAAATTGGTTAGCCGCAGTTATGCAGATAAAGACGGTAACAAAAAATATATTACCGAGGTGGTGGTAAATGAGTTATTGCTCATTGGCAGCCGTCAGCAAATTTTTGATTGATTGCCGGAATTCTTTTCATAAAGCCGCTTCCAAAATTTACAAGAAGCGGCTTTTTGTTTTATTGATTTAACAGCTTTTTCTTTTGAGCCTTCATATTCTTTTTGGTTAATACGCCGTCATCGTAGAGTTTTTTAAGTTTTGCTAATTCATCAGCCACACTGCCCTGATTCACCACATTAACAGTAGGGGCAGTAGGAGTGGGAATTAATTCATCCGCTTTGACGGCTTTGTCAATTTCGATGGTAAATCTGCCGGCTGCACCATTTTTCACCACCATTGTCCTGTCTTTGTAGATTTTCAGTACTTCATGCCTTCCGGAATTATAGCTCTGATCCACATCGTGTTTGATGTTTACCTGCTCGCCATTCTCTTTGGTTATTTTGACGGCATCCAAAAACTTACCGGCGGTTACATATTTGAAACTACCATCGGGGTTAGATCCAACGCCAAGTTGAATCACATCGCCAATGTTAATCGTCCAGTCTTTGTCCACAACGAGCAACTTCAATTGTTTTTGTGCCAATGATGCGGAATTTAAAGACACTAAAATAATCATTAGAAACAATAACTTTCTCATACCATCTTTATTTGAATTATGAAATCAATATCAATATTATGAAATTTTGTTCGATTTTTATTGTTCTGTGTATCACTAATTGAGGTGAGGTCCGATAACTGATGAAACCGGTGAAATAGTTAGTAATTTTGTGGAAACAAATCCTTTGAAGATGAAAACAAAATTTGCCATAGCCGCCATACGAAAAAACGGTTTTGGTGTATAAAGACTCGAAATCCAAAGAAATGATGATCCGTAAAAATCAGAATTTGCATTTCCTGAAAAAATTTTATGAAGCCGTTGTCCGATTTGACAGCAGGGAGGAAGCAGAAGCCTTTATAAAAGATAATAAGATGGTAAGTGTGGAGGTTGTTGAATTGGATTAGGTTCCGGCATTCATCAGCTTCTCCAAAACGTAATAGGTGATGGGGCAAAACTCACTGTTTTGATGGTGAGCGCTTGCCTTTTAACAATCACATCCTCATTGGTGTAAGGGAATCGGGCACAGTCTGAAGGTCTTTTTTCATAAATCATGCAGGTATTGTCGTCGTTCAGGAAAGGGCAGGGGCTGCTCTTCACCACAAAATCACCGTCTTCATCTACCCTCAGGTAGGTTTCAATAAAGACACTTTCTTTCATTCCAAAATGTTTTGAAATTCGTTTTATATCAGGTGTTTTGAAGCGGGGTGAATAATTTTTGCAGCAATTGGCGCATGTGAGGCAGTCAATTTTTTCGAATGCTTCTTCGTGCAGCGCCGGAAGCTGTTTCAGGATTTTGTTTTTATCTGTCCGTTTCAGAAACTGACGATATTGTTTTTGATGTTCCTTAGTTTTCTTTTCCCAGTTATGAAGAATATTGTCTGCCATTTAGGTTTCAAAGTTATGGAAAAGGACTATTCTTGTTCCTATTACCTCGTGCGAGCAAAGATATCTTTTATTGGTAAATTGGTTTAAATATTTTGAGTAATAAGAAATGAAAAGTATAGGTGTTTATATGGATTCAAGTTTGTCAATATAATATTGAAAATGAATTATTTTATTAAATTACGAAATTTCGGGGTATAAAAATTATATCCTCTTGTCAATTTGACCGAAATTAGCAATAATGCAAAACAGGTATTTTAAAAATCTTGAATTCTATAAATAGGAGAAAAAATTTCGTAATGATTAACTTATCAATATCTCTCATAAAGAAAAATAAAAAATTAATTCTATCCACCTTTTTGCTGCTTTCGATAGCTTTTTCCATTGGGTTCACGAAAACTGAAACTACCGTTGATGACCCGATTCTGTCATATACTGTTGACCCGAGAGTTCAGGATTTGCGTTTTTATTGGAAGGATGAAAAAGGAAAAAATTTTGGCAGTATTCAAAACTTGAAGACTTATATCAAAGGTAAAAATCAGACACTAATTTTCGCAATGAATGGCGGTATGTATATGCAAGATTTAAGGCCGTTGGGGCTTTTTATTCAGGACGGAAAAACTTTAAAGGCTATAAACAGGGCAAGCGGTGCCGGTAATTTCTATCTGAGGCCTAATGGTGTCTTTTATTTTACAACCGATCAAACTGCTTTTATTCGTAAAACGACAGATTTTGCAGATAACGGCAAAATTAAATATGCCACTCAATCAGGACCTATGTTAGTTATCGACGGACAAATTAATCCATCATTTAAAAAAGGTTCAGTAAACCTGAATATCCGAAACGGGGTTGGCATATTGCCAGGGAATAAAGTGGTCTTTGCGATTTCTAAAACCGGAGTCAATTTTTATGACTTTGTCCGATATTTCCAACAACTGGGGTGTAAGAATGCATTATATCTCGATGGTGCAGTTTCGAGAATGTATTTGCCTGAAAAATACCGAATGGACTATGACGGAAATTTTGGAGTTATCATTGAGTAACCAAACGAAAGTTGGCGGGTAGATAATTTGGCGATTATAATCAAGTATCTACCTGATGAAGCTTTAAATTAGCAATCATCTAAATTAAATGAATGTTTCTTCTTGTTTGATCAGAGGTTGGTAACACACTGAAATCAACTGATGCCAAATAAGTTAAGGTTATGTCAAAGAAGCATAGGGCTTATGACAAGCTTTTAGCCCGGCATAGAGGACAAACCTCATCAAAAAGAATTTCATATTGCCCAATACTTCTATTTTTGCAAAAAATCAGCATGAACCAGTCTGTTATAGCCAATTATGCAAGGCTTAAGATAACTTTACTTTATGTACCGATAGGTTTATTGCTATTGATGATTATTGGGTTGTATATACAGAAAGCTTTAAGTATAAATGGTTACGGGCTGGTTCAAAAAGGGCTGTTTTTTTTCCTTAACAGTGAATTGGGCAGTTACCCCGCCTGGATGAATAATCTGACTCAAATTGGCAATGAGTGGGTTTTTTTTGCTTTTTTCAGTATTTTGATTATTTATGCATCGGAGGTTTTCGGCGCTTTGATTTATGCGCTTCTTTCATCTGCTCTATTTGTCAATTTATTTAAAGAGCTATTTGCAGTGCCTCGTCCGGCAGCTTTTTTTGAAAGTAGTCATTTTTATATAATCGGTCCTGTCTTACAAGGCCATAATAGTTTTCCTTCGGGCCATTCTGCCACTATTTTTGTAACAATTACTGTTTTGATGTTTGCTTTTTGCCCAAAAACAATAAAGTATAAAATTGCGTGGTTCATTTCTCTGGCTTCTGTCGGCCTTCTTCTGTCGGCAACACGGATAGGAGTTGGCGCTCATTATCCCTTGGATGTGTTTGCTGGTTGTGTTTTAGGTTATATTTCAGGGCTTATAGGTATTTTTATCAATCGTAAATATCGTGGATGGAAATGGATGGACAAACCTAAATTTTATCCTTTTTTCATCATTTTACTGTTGATTTGCAGTGTTTTAATGGTGATATATATATTTAATCAACAATTAATAATCTATTATCTTGCCTTTATCAGCACGCTCATTTCTTTGTTTTTTATTTTGAAGTCTTATGTTGGATATGTTAAAAAATAGAATAAATCTGAATTTTACACGCTTTTCTATTATCATTAGTGTTCTCACTTTTTTATTGTTTCACTATTCGTTTTATGCATTTGTATTTAAGAATCATTCATTAAACAGTTTTGGAGACATTGCATTTATCATTTCCTTGATGATAGCTATGCTCGTAGCCAATTTCTTTATAGTTTATCTGATATTTTATTTATCTGTTTATTTTGGTAAATTTTTATTCTCTCTTACTTTTATCCTAAGCGCAATCGCTGTTTATTTTGTTAATACATACGGCGTGATAGTTGACGAAAGCATGATGGGTAATGTCGTTAACACCAATTTTCAGGAATCAAGCAGTTTTTTTTCGTTCAAATTTGTAATTTATATCCTGTTTTTGGGTGTTCTTCCTGCTGTCTTTATCACCAGATCTAAAATTAAAAGCCGCCATTAAAACGTTTTTTGATAACATCTTCCCTTAGTTTACTTTTTCTGATAGTTTTAGTATTTCTCAACGCTCCTAATTGGTTGTGGATAGACAAAAATTCAAAAACACTGGGCGGTCTGGCCATGCCATGGTCTTATTCCGTAAACCTGTCTTTGTTGTTTGTTCATAAGGCTCAAGACAACAAAAAGGAAATAAGACTACCCGATGCCACCATCGCCGATACCGGAAAGTCGGTGGTGGTACTGGTGATTGGTGAATCTTCGCGAAGCGCCAATTTTTCTTTATATGGTTACAACAAAAATACTAACCCTTTACTTTCTCAAACACCCGGCGTGCATGCTTTTAAGGCTGTTTCCAGCGCTACTTATACTACTGCCGGGGTAAAAAGTATTCTGGAATATAAAAACACAAATAAGTTATATGAAATACTTCCAAACTATTTATACAGAAACGGAGCATGTGTATCTGGCGCACAAGCAATTGGGGCAGCCTCCACTACACATCAAAAAATTATAAAACGGATCAGCAATTGAAAGTAGCATGTAAAGGAGAAGATTGCAATTATGACGGTGTTTTGTTGACGAATCTGGAAAAAGAGATTCTTGCATGCAAAGAAAATAAAGTGCTGGTGGTGTTGCATACCAGTACCAGTCACGGCCCGCTGTATAGCCAGAAATACCCGCCTAAGTTTGGTACATTTCAGCCGGTTTGTAATAGTGTAGAATTGGGAAATTGCTCACAGGAAGAATTAGTTAATGCATACAATAATTCTATCGTTTATACCGACTTCCTGTTACATCAGATTATTGAAGAATTAAAGAAGTTGAAAGATTATAAAAGTACCATGATTTTCGTTTCTGATCACGGAGAATCCTTAGGCGAAAATAATCTGTATATGCATGGCCTGCCCATTAGTATGGCGCCTAAGGAGCAATATGAAATTCCGTTTATAGTATGGCTTTCTGGCAATGCAGAACGGTTGAAACCTAAGCCTGATGAAGTTTTGAGCCAGTACCATGTCTTTCACAGCGTTTTACATTTCCTTGGTTTTAAAAGCCCGGTTTATGATAAAGCCCTGGATATTTTTCAATAGGATGAGGGATAATTTTGCATTGCATTGAGATGCATGAGTGTATGATCTGTCTGCATAAATCTTAGGATAGGGGAATAGGATAGAATTCATTTTTGCCAGGTAGTAGTATCAATACAAAATTCTCCGTAACCCCGAAACAATCAAATTGACCTGAGATTTCTATTAAGGACACCTGAGTTTTTTGTTACACTATATATTTATATTTTGGATTAAACTGTAGTGTACTTTGGCCTTTTATTGGTTATTTACACTATTCTAAAATGTATCTGATTGAACAAATTCAGAACTCCTTACCTATCGCAGTTTGACAGTGCGGTAGTTGTGAAGATTAGCCTCATTTCGGTACCGGGGAAAATGGTTTCAGTGTGGTTTAGTAAGTCTGCCAATTTCCCTGCTGCATCATTAAATCGCCTTGGCTGACAGTGCGTGAATGACTACGCTCAGGGTATTATTTTTTCATCAGGGATAATATCTGCAGCAGAGGTGATAATTTTTTTTTACGATCATTCTCTTTTCCTGGTGGTTATCCCTGTTTGACAGCATTTCTGCTATTAGGTTGGCTACTGATGTTTCAGCTCTGTAGCAGATCATTTTTATGATGTTCATAAAGATTTTACTTTCATGCTTTAGTTTGTTATAGCGTTTGTCATCTGGCATTTGCGCTGTCTTTATCTTTGAGGGCTGTGCACTTCTTACTTTCTGTAGTTCTGTTTCTGTTTTTTTTGCTGCTGTGATTTTTTCCTGCAGTTTCGCCTGTGCTCCGGTAATCTGCGGCACCTTTTCTACGGGAACCTCTGTTCACTTTTCATCCAGTACATACATTTAGGCGCTAAGCCTGCCCGTTTTTTCCCGATGCTTCTTTAAATGGTAATCAGCCTTGAGCCATCATTAACCCCCGCCTGAACGATGTCAGTCGGGCAGGCAGTATTCAGTAGTAGCTGCAAGACACAGGCGTTGTCGTGAAATATATTTTAAAGGCAGATTGGCCTTATTGCCGTAATATATCCTTTGGCGTCCATCTATATACAAATAGAAACTTTCATCCGCTCCTGTTTTATACCAGTCATCTATCAACTGCCGAAGAAGTTCTCTGACTTTATTTTACCTCTGAGACATTTTACTTCAGCAATACGATCCAGCCCGATTATATTTCCTATTTCTCCCGGTCTGCATTGCTTTAATTGTTCCGGATTTTTAATGCGCGCCGGCGTCATAAAAGCCCCAGCGTGAGTATGATAGACTCAAGGCTGTAATAAAAACGTCTGGGATAATCATAGATGTCTGTACACTTCAATAATCCCTGGCTTATGAGCGCCGGAAGCATAAAGAGTACCCCTGCTCCACATATACCCTGGTGATGGTCAAACTCCGGGGCGGCATGACCGCTGCCGGTCATAGCCGCTACGATCCTTTCCTGATAACCGGTAGTGGCTATACCTAATGGAGCGTTGGCATCCTGCTCGTTGCGCTCATTACGGGTGGCACCCCCGGCTAAGTCCTCTTTATCGGGAGATGATTTTTTTTTTAATACCCCTGACCGATACTATAGCGGATAGCCGATTCTCTTATTCCTTCCTCTCTGGCTATACTGTTTACGCTTTGACCTTTATCCGGTTTCTTTTGAATACGTTCTTTGCGTTCTCCAAAAATTTTGTGAGCGGTACCCTTTCTGTTATCCTGATTAAAAAAGCCCTTTCTCCTTGTTCTTTAAACTTCTTATACCAGCATGACACCGTATCCGGATTCACATGAAAGCCTCTTTCTATATCCACCTTACGACATAGCTTCTGATGAATCAGATTACTGGTAATATAACGAAAAGAATGAAGGTCGTCTTTACCATGTGCAAAAATGGGCAGCCTATTAGCTATGTATTGTACTATACCTTCCTGCTCATAAACACCTGCATATTCTGAAATCATTTGGGTACCCTGGTGAAAATCGGCAATAGCATTGTCATATAACAAAAATAAGACATTTTGTTTCTGCGAACCTATTCCTTCAAACTGCCTGTTCTATGGGCCGGGTCAGGAGTGCTGAGTCTAAACCCGTCGAACTTACGTTGTAGTTGCATTTATTACGAAGACCAAACGGCGCTCCAACAACAACGGCTTTTTAACGACTACCTTCAATCGTTTTTTTAACGCATTTTTTTCAAGGCCATTGTCGCAATGCGCAACAATTCCAAACCCACACTATCCGTCATAGAACCACAATTCATTTGCCATAAATAAAAATTAAGGTTGAGTTTTCTAAAAGAAACGAAATCAAAAATAGGGTTCGACTGAAATAACTACCTTTGCTAACTTATATTTTGATTATGAAGGAGTTTAAGAGAACACTGATAACAGCAGCGTTGCCTTATGCCAACGGACCTTTGCATATTGGTCATTTGGCGGGTTGTTACATTCCGGCAGATGTGTATGCGCGTTATTTGAGAGCACAGAAGAAGGATGTAAAATTTGTGGGCGGTAGTGATGAGCATGGCGTGCCGATTACGATTCGGGCTTTAAAAGAAGGCGTATCTCCACAGGATATCGTGGACAAATATCATACATTGATAAAAGAATCATTTGAAAAAATGGGTATTTCATTTGATATTTACTCCAGAACCTCCAATAAAATTCACCACGAAACTTCTCAGGATTTTTTCAAAACCCTTTATGACAAAGGTCTTTTTGAAGAAAAGGAAACAGCACAATTTTTTGATGAAAAGGCAAACATTTTTCTGGCAGACAGGTACATAACCGGCGAGTGCCCGGTGTGCCACAATCCGTCAGCCTATGGCGACCAATGCGAAAACTGCGGCTCCAGCTTATCGCCCGAACAATTGATTAATCCCAGAAGCACTTTGAGCGATGCCATTCCCATAAAAAGAAAAACCAAACACTGGTATTTTCCCCTGCAGAACTACGAACCCTGGCTAAAACAATGGATTCTGGAAGAGCATACAGAATGGAAAAACAATGTGTATGGCCAATGTAAAAGCTGGTTAGATAATGGGTTACAATCCAGAGCGATGACCAGAGACAGCAATTGGGGTGTTAAAGTGCCGCTGCCTGATACCGAAGGAAAGGTATTGTATGTGTGGTTTGATGCGCCAATCGGGTATATCTCGGCCACTAAAGAACTAACGGAGGACTGGGCAGATTACTGGTGCAAGGATGACACTCGCCTGATTCATTTTATTGGTAAAGATAATATTGTTTTTCATTGTATTATTTTCCCTGCAATGTTGAAAGCATACGGAAGCTTTGTAGTGCCCGACAATGTTCCGGCCAACGAATTTTTAAATATTGAGGGCGACAAGGTGTCCACCAGTCGTAACTGGGCTGTGTGGGTGCATGAATTTGTAAAAGACTTTGAAGGATGTGAGGACGTGTTGCGCTATGTTTTGTGCCAATGCGCCCGAAACAAAAGATAACGATTTCACCTGGAAAGATTTTCAGGAGCGTAACAACAGCGAATTAGTTTCAATTTTCGGCAATTTTGTAAACCGTACTGGGTACTGATGCATAAACTATGTGGTGGGAAAGTTCCCATTTTGCATCGTGATGTTTTGATGAAACTGACCAGCAAATGGTGTCGGACATTGCAGATGCTAGGCAAAAGGTGCAAACGGCTTTGGAGAATTTCCGATTCAGGGATGCACTGTTTGAAGTGATAGACCTTGCCAGAAAGGGAAACAAATACATGCAGGAAAAGGAGCCCTGGATAAAAGTAAAAAGTCTGGACACAAATCCTGAAAATCAAAAACTGATAGACAATTGCCTTTATTTGTGTATGCAGCTTACCGCAAATATGGCAATATTGGCTAATCCGTTTATGCCTAATACCTCAAAGAAAATGCTGCAAATGATGAAGGTGGTGGACAGAATTCTGGAGTGGCAGAATGCAGGCAAAATCGACCTTTTGCGCACCGGTTACGCTATGCGGGCTCCGGAATTGTTGTTCAGAAAAATTGAAGATTCGGAAATTGAAACACAACTCGAAAAACTGAGGAGAGGGAGCGCCTTGAATGAGAAAAAAACGACCAAACAGAGGCTGTAAGTGCTCAATCAACATTACCGGCTCTTAAGGAGCAAATTCAATATGATGATTTTGCAAAATTAGATTTTAGAACAGGGACTATTCTTTCTGCAGAAAAGATAGAAAAATCTGATAAGTTATTGAAGTTAGAGATTGATTTAGGTTTTGAAAAACGTACAATTGTTTCAGGTATCGCGCTCCATTTTAAGCCGGAAGAAATTGTGGGCAAGAAGGTAGTAGTGGTAGCAAATCTTGCGCCGCGCAAAATGCGTGGCATAGAAAGCAATGGAATGATCCTGATGGCAGAGGATGCCGAAGGCAAATTTATTTTTATTAATGGTGATACAGACTGCGCCAACGGATTGGCAATAAGTTAAAAATGAATTGAATAGATAGAAAATTGACAGGTCGGACATTTTGTTCGGCCTTTTTTGTTAATTTTAATTATTGATTATTATCGTGTGAAAAAAGATATCCCTACAGAATATTTGCCAACAAAGTCTTCCAAACAGACCGGAAAGCGCTATAACAAGCTGCTTATTGGCATTGGTATCTTAGCCGTACTGATAGTTTCATTTAATTTCTGGTTTGTTAATCATGCTGAAGAAGCAATAGAGGAGCTTGTTTATATTCAATCTAATGCTCGGCTTAAACTAAAAGTTGAAAAATTTAAATTCAATTGGTTAAGAAACAAAATAGAACTGAATCATGCTTCTTTTTACACAACAGATACTTCCAGTGTAAAAACAAAATTAAGTTCTCCTAAGATTCAGATAAAGGCGAGAGGAATTCTTCCGCTTTTGTTCAGAAATCATTTGCTGATTGATTCAATTCATCTGCAATATCCAAATTTTACGGTAACGAAAATTAATCCTCGTGAAAAAAGAAGCAACATAAAGGATTCTGCAAATGCAAGATTCTCGGTTGCCAAAGAAATGGGTAAAATTACCAATTCGATAAATGATGCGATTAATGTTTTAAATGTAAATAGTTTTATTATTGATCAGGGAAGTTTCAGCCTTATAGACAATACAAGACCTGCGGATAAGCCTTTTTTAATAAGCAAGATTAATATCCACCTCGATAATTTGCGTGTTGACAGTACGATTGCACGGAGGTCCCGAAAACAAATGGCTTTTACCGATGATATTGCGGTACAAAGTACGAATCAGAATATTGTTTTTCCGGACGGCCGGCATTTTTTGGCCTTTAAGGATTTCAGGTTTAATCTGAAAAATAAGAGAGTGGAATTTGACAGTTGTACCATCAGGGCTAATAAAGGAGACAGTTCTAAAACAGATTTCAGGATCTTTTTTGAAAGACTGCAAATGACAAATATCAATTTCGATACCTTGTATCAGGCAGAAGTGATACAGGCAGACTCTGTATTCAGCGCCAATCCGAAAATTGTTTTTAATGTGGACGGGGATGTAAAAACCGGCAGAAAGGATAAAAAGAAAATTCAGAATATTGATGATCTGGTTCATCAGCTTTTGGGAGATATGATGTTGAAGCATGTCGTGGTTAAGGATGCAGATATTCAGGTCAATACGATAAAATCAGGAAAAACTAATAGTTTTGAAGCCAGCAGAAATAATCTGGAAATTCAGGATTTGGAAGTGCGGCAGGGAATGCACCGCCCTGTTAATGTTCGTCGCTTTATGATGGCGCTTCATAATTATGAAAACAGTCTTGAGAGCGGACGGTATTCTTTTTCCTTTGACAGTATATTGTTTAAAGATAATTTTTTACGGCTTAACAATTTTTCATTTAAAGAGAAATCAAAAGGCGGAATTCTCAATAGCATTAAAATGCCTTATTTTCAGTTACAAGGGCTTTCATGGGAATCACTTTTGTATGATAATATCTTCAATGCTCAATCCGCACAGTTTTATGACCCGGATATATTATTTACTGCAAAAAATCAAAAAAGAGAATCTACTACCGATTTATTTAAAACTTTGGCTGATATTGATGATATCCTCAACCTTAATAACCTGAATATCTATAATGGAAAGATTCAATTGAATTTAAAAAATAGAGCAAATTTCCTGCTTCAGCATACCAATGTGGATTTGTATGCCAATGAGTTGATTGCATCAAAAAAGATTAAAAATATTCAACACTCTATTCATCATCTGTCTGTTGATCAGGCAATCTTTAACAAAGGAAATACAAAGGTTACGCTCAATCATTTAAGGCCAACAGAAGACAATACAGGCTTCATGGCCGATAACTTCCTTTTGAATAATGAAAACTTTTCGATTTCTGCAAAGGATGTGAGGCTCAATTCAATTGCATTAGACAGTCTTAAGCACGATATTTCAATAAGCGGGCTAATGTGGAACCAGGGACAAATTGATATTGAAAATGCTTTTGATACTAAAAGAAAAAAGACGGCACCTTCTTTAAACCTGGTTCTAATAAACATTGAAGGTAATAATACGTTGCTGAATCTTCGCCAGGGTAAAATGAAGGCTTCAGCATTTTTGAATAATATTTCTCTGAGTAAATTGAATAGGAGAGGAAATAATGTACCGGAAATCTATGGTTTCAATGCTTCCGGCGAAAATTTTAAAATGGAGGATTTTGCACAGCGGCTGAATGTTTCTACTTTTTTTCTTTCTGACAAAAACAATGTTTTTAATAATGTTGAGTACAAGAAGGTGAATGCCGCTGATTCAATCGATGTCAATATTCCAAAAGTTGAGCTGAATACTCCTTTGTCGAATTTTCTAAATAAAAATTTTAGTATTAATGATTTGGTTTTTACTAATCCGGTAATTGATGCAAAAATTGGCTCAAAGAATAACGCTGACAAAGGCGTAAAAAGTTTAGGTAATTCCTTTTTTATTAATCAGGCCGTATTTCAAAACCCAAATATTCAAATGCGGGTTCTTGATAAAAACAATCATCCCATACAGGTAAGGCTGTGTAGTAAGAATAACAATAATTTTATTCGATTTGAAAATTTAAAGCTTTCAAAAAATTTTATGCTGGAAGCAAAAGGCGCTAAAATCTATCCTGCCGAGCTGGATTATTCCGGCGCTGGTGGCAAACATTTCTTCTTTGGTAATAATGTTTTAAAACTGGAAATAACAGACTTTTCACTTTTTAAAAATGCAGAGAACCTTCCTGAATGGTCAACAAAAGTTAACCTTTTGTCGTTGAAAAACATTTCATTTGATAGTGTAGGCAAAAATCATAACCAAATTCATTTATATAATGGCAGCATTAATAATATTTATCTGAGTTCAAAAAATATTAAGCCCTGGCGACCTTATTACTTCAAATAATAATTTGGAGATAAATAATTTATCAGGGCGGATTGCAGGTAATGACTATCAGACGGATTGGTTTAATCTGAATTTGAAAAATGAAAACCTTACTATTGATTCGCTTCACTTTACACCAGAACAAAATTTGTCAGATTATAAAATAAAAAAATCTTTTGATGATGATTTCTTTGAGTTAAAAAGTGGAATGATAACTGCCTTGGGGGTTGATTTGTCCAATTTTCCTAATGATAGTTCCATAAAAATCAGAGATTTAAAACCTGAGAACCTAAGAATTTTAACATTAAAGGATAAGAGCCAGCCCAAACTGCAGAAGAAAATCAAGTTGCTTCCAACCGGATTAACTTCAGGTATCCCTGCAAAAATTGAGATAGAAAATCTTCAATCTGAAAATATGTATGTTGAATATCAAGAGATAGCTGAAACAGATAAGCTGGAAAGGGTTTTCCCTGTGGAAAGTATGAATTTAAATGTGAAGAACATTAAGAGTTTTAACTCCTCAATAACTGATAGTTTATATATAAACGCTTCCTTAAGAATTTTTGACGTGGTACCGGTTCACGTGCACGTTAAAGAATCTTACAGAGATACACTTAGTGGGTTTTGGCTGAAAATGAATACGATGCCTGTTAAACTAAACGACTTAAATGAAGCGCTGTTTCCGTTAACCGGCGTTAGGGTAAGAAGCGGATATTTAGATAGTCTGCATTTTTCCTTTAAAGGAAATAATGACTATGCTACCGGAACAACAAGAATGTATTATAAAAATATAAAGATTCAGATTTTTAATCAAAAGGATAAGGGCAAGCAAAGTTTAATAAATAAAATGGTCAGCGGTATTACAAACACCTTTATTATTGGAAAAAATATTAAGGGAAAAGCGTACCCTGTTTTTTATGAGAGAGTAAAAACAAAATCCTTTATCAATTTTTACGTAAAAGCAGCGCTCAGTGGCATTCTTTCAGGCTTTGGAGTCTCCGGAGCGAAAGAAAAGCAACGAAAATATCTTCGAAATAATCCTGATATGAAACTACTTCAATAAATTTGCCTTTCTTACTTATATAAAATATGAATTTTCGAAATTTAATAGTATTCAATACTTTACTGATAGCGAGCCTTTTATTTATGGCCAAAGGATTTGCCCAAACTCCCATTTGTGGTTTTGATAAAATCTATCACCAACATCTTGCAGACCCTGTGATGTCTCAAAAAATAAAAGAATTCAATAAAGCCGTTTTATTAAAAGAGCATCAGATCAGGGCTTTGAGAAGCACTACCAAAAACGCTAACGTTATTGGTGGCGAGGTATTTGAGATACCTGTTGTGGTGCATGTTATTTATCGTCCGGCAGATCCGATTGGTTCCAGATATAATCCCAGCGATGCCAATATTCAGTTAATGATAGACCATCTTAACGAGGTGTATGCAGGAGGCAATAATTTTAATATGGGCGCGGCTCTTCCTTTCAGATTCAAGTTGGCACAACGCACCCCTCAATGTACCTTCACTATCGGAATTGAACGAATTGACGGCAGTTCCCTATCTGGTTTTAACGCTGATGGCATTTCTCTGCCGGGTTCGGGAGCAACCGGTGCGGCAGAATCTGAAATGAAAAAATTGAGCCTCTGGCCGGTTACCGGTTATTATAATATATGGGTGGTCTGGAAAATAAATGCAGTTGGTCTGCCCCTCAATAGTTTTATATCGGGCTATGCTAATCTTCCTTTCAGTTCGGGGGTAAGCGGCAAAGATGGCGCTGTTTTAAATGCTCAGATTGTAAACGGAACGTCTTCAACCTTATCGCACGAGATGGGCCATGCAATGGGCTTGCTGCATACTTTTGAAGGCGGTGATGCAGACAATTGTCCTCTGGCAGAAAGTGAAGGAACCTGTTCAACAATGGGTGATTTGGTGTGCGATACCGATCCTGTGAAGAATTTATTGTCTGCCGGTGTATTGGCCGACAATATGCTCAATCCCTGTACCGACAAAGTGTACAACGGCAGCCAGAGGAATATTATGGGTTATGGCAGCAGTTTAAACCTTTTAACAAACGGGCAAAGGGACAGAGCGCTTGCAACTTTTCAGTTGACAAGGGCCGGTTTCATGAGTTCAATGGGCGCACAGACCCCTCCTGCCTCCTTGGTAAAATCAGTGTCTTTGCCATTGGATATTTTCAATCCGGGAAATAGTTATAACATGGGGCCATGCAGTGTTAACTTAAATACTTTACTATATTCATCTTATGGATATGATAAAAACCTGTCTGATTTTTTTGTAGATAACACCTGCAATTTAGGAACTAAGTTGATTCCTGAAGAATCTTATACTCTTGGGGTAACTACTCAGACCAATCGTCAGGTGTGTAAAGCCTGGATTGATTTTAATAATGATGGCAACTTTGACGGGAATGAAATGGTGCTGAACAGCAGCGCATCAACTGCTGCATTTACGCATACGACTACCCTACCTTCTTCAAGGCTTTATGCTTCCGGCGTGGTGTATGATGTGCCACTCAGAATGAGGATTGCTGCCGATTTTATCAATAATGCTGATTTTTTACCTACCGGCCAATTGCAATATGGACAAATGGAGGATTTTTATGTACAAATAAAAGCGCCTAACCTTGTTACTTTTGTAGGTATTAATGCAAAAATTGTAAAAAACAACCTGGATATCAACTGGACAACTTCATCAGAAAAAAATAATGACCATTTTATTTTAGAGGTATCAAAGGATGGCAGTGTGTTTAAGGAACTGGGAACCTTAAATTCATTAGCCAACGGCGGCAACTCGGATACTTCATTGAGTTATTCTTTGTCAAAAACTGCAAAAGAAGTAAACGGTATTCTTGGGTTGTGGATATTGCCGCTATTATTTGCCGGCATTGGATCTTATAAAAGAAGAAAATGGGTATCCGTTGTTATAATTGTTTTAGTATTTGGAATTTTTACAAATACATCCTGCCGTAAAAAGGATGTGGTTATAAAATCCGATCAGATTTTTGTAAGAGTGAAAGCAGTGTCAAAAACCGGTTTTGTAATGACAGTAAATGCGGTAAAAGCTATTAAGCAATAATATATTTTTGCTCAATAAATTTTTTTAAATGGATTTAAAGCCCAAACACTCAGCATCTTCACTGAACATTTTCAGCATCATGACCAGTTTGGCAAAAAAGGAAAATGCCTGGAATCTCTCGCAGGGATTACCGGATTATCCGATAGCGCCCGAATTGGCAGATTTGTTAAAAGAGGCTGTGGTTGAAGGTTACAATCAATATCCTCCCATGCCCGGTTTGAAGGCTTTAAGGAAAAATATTTCCATTGAACTGAATAAAAAATATCAGACTGATTTTTGCAATACAGATGTAGTAACCATCACGCCGGGCGCTACTTACAGTATTTTTACTGCGCTAACAAGCCTGATAAACAGGGGAGAGGAAGTCATTTATCTGGAACCGGCTTTTGACTGTTATTTGCCGGCTATTGAAATCAATGGCGGCGTGCCTGTAAAAGTTACTTTGAGTGCAGTTGATAATTTTGCACTTGACTGGCAAAAGATTAAGGAAGCAATTTCAGAAAAAACAAAGGCAATTTTGATAAACACACCCCATAATCCAACCGGCTATATATGGACACAGGAGGATTGGCGGCAATTGGCCCTGCTGATTGGTGAAAAAGACATTTTTGTTCTTTCAGATGAAGTATATGACAATATTATTTTTGACGGCAAAAAACATAACCCCGGTTTTTTACAGCCTTCATTGGAAGGAAAGGTAGTCAGCCTTTACTCTTTTGGTAAAACATTTCATATAACAGGATGGAAAATTGGGTATGTGGTGGCTTCTGAGGCGCTCACATCAGCTTTTCGTTCGGTGCATCAGTATCTTACGTTTAGTGTAAACAGCCCCGCACAATATGCACTGGCCAGGTATCTCGAAATGTACAACCCTCTGGAAGCCGCGTATATGCTGCAAAAGAAGCGTGACTTGCTGATTGATGAATTAAAAAAATCACGTTTAACCAAACTGGATACAAGTGAAGGCAGTTATTTTCAACTCTACGATTATAGCGCTATCAGCAACCTTCCGGATACCGATTTTGCAAAATGGCTGACCACTGAGTACAAAGTAGCTACCATCCCGCTCAGCGCTTTTTTCAGGTTTCCACAAAATGATAAAATAGTGCGGCTTTGCTTTGCCAAAAGAGATGAAGTGCTGATAAAAGCTGCAGAACAATTAAGGAAAATATAAAAAAGTATTGTTGTGAATTAAAAGTCACTATTAATACCTCATCAAAAAAATAGAAATAAATCTAAAATTGTAATATATTAGCCTGATGAAAATAGCTATTATCAACGGACCCAATCTGAATTTGTTAGGCCGGCGTGAACCCGGAATCTATGGTTCCAAAGGGTTTGATGCCTTTTTGGATGAATTGAAAGCGAAGTATGCGAATATCAGTTTTGAATATTTTCAAAGTAATATTGAAGGAGAACTGGTGGATGCTTTGCAAAAATTAGGGAAAGAGGCCGATGGTATTATTTTGAATCCTGCGGCATATACACATACCTCTGTGGCTATTGGTGATGCAATTGCCGCTATTGATTCACCTGTTATCGAAGTACATGTCAGTAATGTGCATGCCCGAGAGGATTTTAGGAAAATATCGCATGTAAGCGCTAAAGCAGTGGGTACTATCGCCGGGCTTGGATTAACAGGCTATCAGTTAGCGGTGGATTATTTTATAAGCAAAAAAATGTAACTGAAGAATATATGAGCGAAACAAAAAATGCATCTTTGTTCAGTCTCACTGTTATCGCTGCAGCTTTAGGTTATTTTGTAGATATTTATGATTTATTAATTTTTGGCATCATCCGAATTCCCAGTCTGAAAGAACTGGGGCTTGATGCTGAGATGATTACTCTCAAAGGTGAAGCTATCCTGTGGTGGCAGATGATCGGTCTGTTGCTGGGCGGGTTTTTATGGGGCGTTTTGGGTGACAAACTGGGCAGGGTACGCGTTTTGTTTGGTTCTATTTTATTGTATTCAATTGCCAATATCGCCAATGGTTTTGTTCATTCTGTGGAGCAGTACAAAATTATTCGTTTTTTTGCTGGTATCGGATTGGCCGGTGAATTGGGAGCCGGTATTACATTGGTTGCGGAATTGCTTCCTAAAAACAAACGAGGGCTGGGTACAGCGTTTGTCGCCGGTTTTGGCGTTACAGGTGCAGTTGTAGCATTTATTCTCAAAGAAAATTTTCATTGGCGTACCTGTTATTTCATTGGTGGCGGTTTGGGTTTTCTGCTACTTTTTCTCAGAGTATCGGTGCTGGAATCCTGTATGTTTAACAGGATGAAGGATGAATATGTGTCACGCGGCAACCTGTGGATGTTATTCAATAATTGGGAACGGTTTCGGCGATATATGCAAAGCATTATGATAGGATTGCCTACCTGGTATGTCATTGGCATCCTTGTTACCTTCAGCAAGGAGTTTGGTAACTATTTTGGAATCCCAGAGGAAATTGATCCTGGCCGGGCAATCATGTATGCTTATGCTGGGCTGGCAGTAGGAGATATTGCCATCGGTTTTGTTAGCAATTGGTTGAAAAGCAGAAAAAAAGCGCTTTATATCTACTATGCAATGACCGCAGTGCTGATGACTTTGTTTTTTACCATACAATGGAATGGGACAGCTTCGGTAATGTATATTCTTTGTGGCCTTCTTGGGTTTGCCATCGGTTTCTGGGCCATTTTTGTAACCATTGGCGCTGAACAATTTGGCACCAACCTGCGTGCCACTGCTGCCACAACCATCCCAAATATGGTGCGCGGAATGCTTTCCTTAGTTATTTTACCGTTATTTACCTTTTTCAGAAGCATAAAGGGGGTGGGGTATGTAGAAGGCGCTATCTTCACCGGAGTGATTGTTTTTGTGATAGCACTACTCTCAGTTATTTATTCTAAAGAAACCTTTCACAAAGATTTGAACTATCATGAAATTTAGCCGTTATCTTTGAGGTTTAAATATTTTCAATTATGGAGGTGAAACAGTGGGTAGAAATTTTTCAGCAAAGCATTAATGATTATCATGTAAAAGACGATGTGGATACTGAGGTTGTTAATCCTTTTGGCAAGGATTCTTTAGAGTACTTAATGTATTTGAAAAATTGGGTGGATACAGTGCAGTGGCACCGGAAGACATCATCAGAGACCGAATATAGACCCTGTGGAAGCGTTGAATATTAAAAGAAGAATCGACAAATCCAATCAGCACAGAACGGATATGGTTGAATATATTGACAGTTGGTTTTTGCAAAAATACAAAGAAGTAAATCCTGTTGGGGACGCTGCCTTTAATACCGAAAGCCCTGCATGGGCTATTGACAGGTTATCCATTCTGGAGCTGAAGATTTATCACATGCAACAGGAAGCAAACAGAGAATACGCTTCTGATGAACATCGTTCTGCCTGTCAGGCAAAGCTGGATGTGCTGCTAACGCAACGCGAAGATCTGTCAACTGCCATTCAGCAATTATTAGACGATATGGCATCGGGTAAAAAATACATGAAAGTGTATAAGCAGATGAAAATGTATAATGATGAAAGCCTGAATCCCGTATTGTATCAGCAGAAAAAATCCTGATGGCCAAACCGGAACATATTCTCGTTTTTCGTTTTTCAGCTCTGGGCGATGTGGCGATGGCGGTTCCGGTTGTGAAGCTGCTTTTGCTGCAATATCCACATTTGCTGATAACTTTTGCCTCAATACCTTTTCACCAGCCTTTATTTGAAAATATTGAGAGGTTACATTTTTATCCGGTTGACTTGAAAAGGGATTTCATCGGCTTGAAAGGCTTAATTCGTCTTGCCAGACGAATCAAAAAAGATATTCCTTTTGATGCAATCGCTGATTTGCACGATGTGCTACGGACAAAAGTGATAAGAAATTTATTGGGAAAAAAAATAGCAGTTATTGATAAAGGTCGTAGCGAAAAAAGAGAACTGACGCGCAAAAGAAACAAAAAACGCCGACAACTAAAAACCTCTCACCAGCGGTATGCAGATGTATTTGAAAAATTAGGATATCCTGTCAGTTTGAATATTGAAGATGGTGTATTGTCAAAAAGTAAGGATGAATCATTATTACCTGTTTCTCATCAGGGCAATAAGTTAATTGGTTTAGCTCCATTTGCCAAACATGATGCGAAAATGTATCCGCTTGAAAAAATGAGGCAGGTGGTGGAATTATTAAAGCAGGAGCCTTCTGTTCATTTGTTTTTGTTTGGTAGCAAGGCAGAATCTATACTTATGAAAGAATGGATATCCAACTCTCCAAATATTCATTTAATGGCAGGTAAATATTCTTTTGAGCAGGAGCTTAAAGTGATTTCTCAGATGGATGCGATGATCAGTATGGATTCTGCCAATATGCATCTGGCATCATTATTTGGGGTGCCTGTAGTTTCTGTTTGGGGTGGCACACACCCTTTTCTGGGCTTTTATGGCTGGGGACAGAAGATGGAGAATGTAGTACAATCTGATTTGCCCTGCCGACCTTCCTCAGTATTTGGTAAGAAGGACTGCCCTGTTCATGGTAAAAATGGATGTATGCAAGAGGTAACGGCTGAAATGATTGTCAAAAGGGTAACAGACATTTTATCAGCTCAATAAGGTATGGTTATTCAGTTTGAAAAATGTTTTACAACAACCGCCATCTTTACATATATCCTGCCATCTCCTGTTGATATTTTTTTGCTTCTCGGCCGGCAACTTCGGCAAAGTTTTCACCATCGGAGGCAAAAATAATTCCGCGGCTCACATTCACTAATAGGCCACAGTCTTTATTCATAGCCTTTTCCGAAATATCTTTCAGGCTGCCGCCCTGTGCGCCCACTCCGGGCACCAGTAGAAAGTGTTCGGGAATGATGGCTCTTATCTGCTCAAACCACTCGGGCTGTGTGGCGCCCACCACAAACATCAGGTTATCGGGATTGCCTGGGTGGATACCGTTTTTATTACTCTTTCATACAATAATGAATCGCCGGATGGTTTCAGTTCAAAATCCTGAGCCCCTTTATTGGAGGTAAGCCCCAGCACAATTGCCCATTTCCCTTCGTACTGCAAAAATGGCTGCACACTATCGCTACCCATGTAGGGAGCCACCGTGATAGCGTCAAAAGGCATCGTTTCGAAAAACGCTTTGGCGTATTGGCTGGAAGTGTTTCCGATGTCGCCACGCTTGGCATCGGCTATTTTAAAGTGTTCATTTCCAATATAATGCACCGTTTTTTCAAGCGCTTCCCAGCCCTTCAGCCCTGATGCTTCATAAAAAGCAGTATTCATTTTGTAACAAACACAGTAATCACGAGTGGCATCAATGATGGCTTTGTTAAACTCAAAAACAGGGTCGTCGGCAGCATGTAAATGCTTTGGTATTTTGGTAATATCTGTATCCAGCCCCACACACAAATAAGATTTTTTGTGCTTTATTTGCTCTACAATTTGCAGTCGCGTCATGGATACAGAATATTTTTTAATTGTTTATTTTCACCAGCTCAATATCGAAATACAGAATCTGGTTTTTTACCGCAGGGAAGTAATCACTGCACCCGTAAGAGTAAAATTTGTTGGAGGGTAAAATGAGTTTCATCTTACCGCCGGGTTTCAATTTGGGTATTGCTATTTGCCATCCGCCAATCAACCCGGACAATGCAAAGGTAGCGCCGGTCTGATTGGAATCGAATATAACATCATTCAATAATTTACCGGTATATTTTACAGTGATCGTACTTGCAAGGGTCGGGTTAGCGCCTTCGCCCGGAGTAACTATTTCATACAAAATCCCTGTTTCATCAACGGTGTAATTCATCGCTATTTTTCTGCATACTTTTTCATCTCTGGTAATTCCAGTGTTGCATTTTTTCTTCGCAGCGTTGTTCACCTTTTCTGCAACCAACAAACAAGAGTACTACAAGAGAAATCGCTATAAGCGCACTTATTTTTTAACCATATTGTCTATTTAAAATATTTTAGTGAGATTTTACGTCTGTTAACCAAAAAGTGTAAATAATTTGAGCATTTGCCGGTACCACTAATTGCCCGGAAGCATTGGTGCCGCCATTACAGCCATAGCCTAACGTAGATGGAATAATTAAAGAAATATTACCTCCTTCCTTAATCTTTTGCAATGCATAAGCATAAATGCCTGAGTAGTACTGCAAAGAATTAGTAGCAGCAGCTACTGAACCTTCTGCAAATTTTGTATCATTTAATAATTTCCCTTCAAATTTAAACGCTACCAGAGAATCCAATGCAACCGGGCTTCCGCTGCCAGTGTCATTGATGGTGTAGTACATACCTGCTTGACTATCATAGGTATAAGCTGCGGTTAATCCTTTACTGGTTAAGAAAGAATCAATCACCTGTTTGTCTCTTTCAAGCGTATTATTAATACAGGAAGGGCCTTTATCTTTGAAACATGATGAAAGAATGGTGATAAAAACCAAACTAAGCGCAGGTAAGATTAAAAATTTTTTCATTTGTATATTTTTTATGTTTTTAATGGTCATACGGAATAAATATGAAGAAAATATTCATTGGCTGAGTATGTGAATGAATGTCTTCCTATCCTCCATTTTACGGAATTGAATTTTCCAGAATTGCAAAATTAACTATTATATTTCAAATCACTTGAATGATATTCGTCATTCTCCTTCGATTTTTCGGGATAAAAGCTCCTGATATCTGGTTTCATTCAGATCCCACTTGTGATAAGACGTAAAAATCACCCAAAACGCAACAATTACTATCCCGGAAATTAATAAAACAATAAAAACAGAAGGTTCGGCATTGGCTGCCATGGTAGCTCGCTTGTACCAGCCGCTTAAAAAATTAATAATAATAGCAATTACAATGAATAGACCGGCAGGCAACCCTATCAACAGATTATTAAATATTTTTTTTTCTTTTAACTCGGTTAGCCTCCCAATATTCCATGAATTTTTGCTCATCGGGTGTCAGCATTTTTTATTTTTTAATCTTTATTCAGGTTTTGCTCTGTTGCTGGTTTTTTCTTTTTTCCCTTAACTAATTGGATAATTACAGGCAGGGTTGTTACCACCACAATAGCTAACACAATGATTTCCAAATGTTGTTTCAGGTCGAAGCCAAACTGACTGAGTATCCATTTTTGTAAAAAATGCCCTGCAAAAAGCATTGTAAACACCCAGCCGATACTTCCTATTATATTATAAAATGTAAATTTAGCCCTATCCATCGCTACGATACCGGCCACAATGGGTGCAAATGTTCTGATAAATGGTAAGAACCTGGCAGCAATGATAGCTACGCCACCATGTTTTTCATAAAAATCATGTGCCTGGTGCAGATATTTTCTCTTAAAGAAGAAATTTTCGCGCCATTGATACATTGCAGGGCCTACTTTCCGCCCGGTCCAGTATCCTACCATATTACCCAGAATACCGCAAACAGATATCAAGCCCCAAAGAACAATCAGGTCAACCCATTCATTGCGCAACTGTGCCATGCCTAACAGCTTCAAAAACTGGTGCGTGAGCCCGGGACCTGCATTAGCGCCTTCGCCAATGGTATGGGCATATATGCCGGCTACGAATAATAAAGAATCACAGGAAGAAAAAAACCGGCAAAGAGTCCGGTTTCGGCAAATACTACAAATAACAACAACCAAAGTCCGCCATTTTCAATATACCATTGTGGCTGCAATAATTGTGTCCAGTGAAAACTATTCAGTAATTCTATCATTTCAATTCATTCAAAATCATCAATATGCTAATCGAACAATATCGATATAGGTTTAAAATAATTGTTTTTAATCTTCATCCGCAAAGTTAAGCGCTTTCTGGTCATCCATTTCGCCCTCCCAACGTGCAATCACACAGCTTGCCAGTGTGTTTCCGATTACATTTACCGATGTTCGGGCCATATCCATCAGTTCGTCAATGCCATAAATAGCCATTATTGGCCATAAGGGCAGCCCAAATGTGTGCGCAGTGGCAATCAAAATGACCAGCGATGCCCGTGGCACGGCTGCTACTCCTTTGGAGGTGAGCATCAGTGTAAGGCCAATCATCAATTGTTCACCTATTGATAAATGCATTCCTGCCGCCTGAGCCACAAAAATGGAAGCCAGCGACAAATACAAAGTCGTACCATCCAGATTAAAAGTGTATCCTGTAGGTATTACAAATGATACTATCTTTCTGGGCACGCCAAATTTTTCCATATTCTCCAATGCCTTTGGCAAAGCAGAATCGGAACTGGTAGTGGCAAATGCTATGGACACAGGTTCTTTGCTGGCGGCAATAAATTTTCCTAAAGGCACTTTGGCTACGAACAAAACAATAGGCAGTAAAACCACTAAAAGGAAAAAAAATAATGCCAGGTAGAGGGTTATCAATAGAAGTCCCAGATTTTTAAGAATATCGATTCCCAGATGGCCTACCGTAACCGAAATGGCTGCGCCAACGCCAAAAGGCGCAAAATACATGATGATATTGGTAAACCGAAACATGGTTTCTGCCAGGCTTTCCGAAAATTCGATCATTGCACGTTTTCGGTTATCCGATAACATCGCCAGTGCAATGCCAAATATGACACTGAAAACCACTATCGGAAGCACATTACCTTCGTAAATGGATTTGATAATATTTTCGGGAAAAATATCAATAATATGATCTTGCCAGGTTTTTGTGGAAGTGTCGGGCAGTTTTTCAATCAGGTTAGCCGGCACCTTTACACCGGCGCTATCCAAAATGGTAATCACTTTTTCCTGCATCACTTTTTCCGAAGACCTTGGCAGTTCTTTCAATAGGGCAGGAGGCACATCAATACCGGTGCCGGCTTTGGTAAAATTTATAAATACCAAACCAATAATTAGGGCAAAAGTGGTTACAATCTCAAAATACAATAATGACTTCCAACCCATTCTACCCACCTGCTTCAGGTTGCTATGGCTGGCAATACCCACCACCAGTGTAGAGAAAAGTAATGGCGCTACAATTGTTTTTACCAACCTCAAAAAGATGGTACTCAGGAATTTCAGGTTTTGAGAAAATGCCGGAAAGTCAAGTCCAATCTCCACACCCAGCGCCATTGCCACCAAAATCCAGGTGGTTAATGATTTGCGAAACCAGGCAAACAAAATCAAACAACCTATTAAAACCCATCTGGAAAAAAACAATACCTGACTTGACGGAACTTCAAACTCATAATGAATAAGATGTAAGATAGCAACTATTGTAAAAACCAATAACGCCAGAATGCCAGATTTCTTCTTATTCATAAAAATTTTTATGTAAGGTTCAAAACTAAAGTTTTACTTTTAAATTTTTCTAATTATTATAGGGATTTTTGCTGATTATAAAACTTTTACTGTTTTTTTACAATTATTGCTTATTTTTCAGGACTAAATATCAAATACTTTTTTTTGTTAAACAACAATACATTTTTATATGGGTATTTTTATAAGAAAACCATTAAACGTTTTACTTGCCGAAACTGAAGACAGCGAAAAGAGTTTAAAAAAGACATTAGGCCCTTGGGGATTGATTGCTTTGGGAATTGGTGCCATTATCGGAGCGGGATTATTTTCCATTACAGGACTAGCCGCAGCTAATAATGCCGGCCCTGCCATTACCATTTCATTTATAATTGCAGCAGTAGGTTGTGCTTTTGCAGGTCTTTGCTATGCCGAGTTTGCCAGTATGATACCGGTGGTAGGTAGCGTCTATACTTACAGCTATGCCACCATGGGCGAATTTATCGCCTGGATTATTGGCTGGGATCTGGTGCTTGAGTATGCAGTGGATGCCTCTACAGTTGCCATCAGTTGGAGCAGATATCTTGGTAAATTTTTAGAGGGTTTTAATATTCACCTCAGCCCCAACCTTATGGCCGGGCCCTGGGATGGCGGCATCATTAATCTGCCCGCAGTGCTGGTAGTAGTATTAATCAGTTTATTATTAATAAAAGGCACAAGAGAGAGCGCCACCGTGAATGGTGTTATCGTAGTACTGAAAGTGGCGGTTGTTTTAATATTTATTACGCTCGGATGGGGCTATATCAATTACAGTAACTATAATCCATACATACCGGCCAATGAAGGCAATGGCATTTATGGTTTTTCGGGTATAATGCGTGCGGCAGGCATTGTATTCTTTGCCTATATTGGTTTTGATGCAGTGAGTACAGCAGCTCAGGAAGCCAAAAACCCGGGGAGAGATATGCCTAAAGGGATATTAGTTTCATTGCTGATTTGTACTGTTTTATACATTTTGTTTGCCCATGTTATGACGGGTGTAACCTCCTTCCAGTCTTTCAAAGGCCAGGATGGGATAGCCCCGGTGGCAGTAGCTATTGACCACATGGGTCATACAGATGCATCGGGTGTTTATCAGGCCGATTATCCCTGGCTAAACAGGGCAATTATTGTAGCGATTCTGGCAGGCTATATGTCTGTAATACTGGTAATGCTGATGGGGCAAAGCCGTGTATTTTACAGCATGAGCCGCGACGGTTTGGTGCCGAAGGTGTTTAGCGAAATTCACAGAAAATTCAGAACACCCAGCAAAAACAACCTAGTATTCATGGTATTGGTAAGCCTGTTTGCCGCCTTTATACCTGCAAGAATTGTGGGCGAAATGACCAGCATCGGAACTTTGTTTGCTTTTATATTGGTTTGTATTGGCATTTTGGTAATGAGAGAATCTTTGCCGGATGCTCCACGTTCATTCAGGACACCATTGGTTCCGTTTGTACCTATTATGGGTGTGATTACCTGTTTATACATGATGATTTACCTGCCGGCCGATACCTGGATCCGGTTAATTATCTGGATGATTATCGGTTTTGATATTTACCTGACTTATGGTGTGGCTAAAAGCAAATTAGGAAATGGTAGTTTATCAAGAAAAGGCATCACAATTGCCATCATTTCGGCAATCGCGCTTTGCATTTTACTCTTTGCAAGCGCTAAATGGCATCACTACGAGTTGCAAGAGCAAGCCGCAAGAGCATTAGAAAAATTAGAAGTGGCAAAAAGTCAAAATCTGCCCACAGTTGCCGAACTGACAAAATCATTGGAGGATACCAATTACACCATTGCGCATGATGCATTGGTACCCATCGCCAATATTTTTGGCATTGGGCATTTATTATTCTTTGGATATCTATGGTTTAAAAGGAGAAAACAGGAGCAGCGCATATGAGGAAATGGTTAATCAGTTTATGTAGTTTATTCTTCCTGTACTCATTTGTATTTGGACAAACACAATACCTTCTGGCAGGTACTTACACTGAAAAAAGTACCAGTGAAGGTATTTATGTGTTTGAGTTTGACCCCCTAGCCGGAAGTCTAACAAAACATAGCATCGCTAAAACAGGCAATCCTTCGTTTTTGGCTGTTAGCAAAGACGGTGGATTTGTATATAGTGTAAATGAGTTTGATGAAGGAGCAGTATCTGCATTTGCTTTTGACAAAAAAGCAGGTACATTAAATTTTATAAATTCTCAAAAAAGCAACGGTAGTTCTCCCTGCTACGTTTCTCTCGATAAAAAAGGGAAATGGTTGTTTTTCGGAAACTACTCCAGTGGCGACCTGGGCCTTTTCCCGATTGAATCCAATCATTCTATAGGCGGTTTAAAACAATTTGTAAAACATAGTGGCAGTGGCCCCATTCTTGACAGGCAGGGTTCGCCACATGTACATTGCACCATTGTTTCCAATGACAATAAATTCCTTTACGTGCCTGATTTGGGGATAGACAAAGTAATGATTTATCCCTTCAATGCTACCACCGGCCTTTTGGATGAGCGTAAGAAAATATTTGCGACAGTTGATCCGGGAGGAGGCCCCAGACATATTATTTTTTCCAAAAATAATAATTACGCTTATCTGATTGAAGAAATGTCAGGAACCGTAAGTGTGTTTGAGCAAAAAAATGGAACGCTCAAACTGATTCAAAAGGTAAACAAACTCGATTCAAAAGTATCCAATGCAGGTGGCGACATTCATTTGTCCCCGGACGGCAGGTTTTTGTATGTATCTCAAAGGAGTAACAGTTCTATTCAGATTTTTAAGGTAAATTCCCAAAGCGGAAAAATTGGTTACATTGGTTCTCAGTCAACCCTGGGCAATTTCCCAAGAAACTTTACTATTCACCCTTCAGGAAACTTCCTTTTGGTTGCAAACCAATTATCAAACGATATCGTTACTTTTAAAATCAACAAAAAACAGGATTACTAACCTTTACCGGTCAAAAGTTGAATTAGACAAACCGGTTTGCCTGAAATGGATATTATAAATTTATAAAAAATGGGCTTAAAATTTTTAAAAAACCTATCTGCTTTGGGGATAGTTATTACTTTCAGTATTAATGCCTTTTCACAAAACGAATATCTGTTATCGGCAAATAAATTTGTCGAAACCATCGCCTTAGACTCAAACTCAATCGTTTTGGATGTGCGTACTAAGGTAGAATTTAATAACGGACATATTGCACGAGCCATTAACGTTAATATTTTTGACACTGCTTTTAAAAAAGAGGTACAAAAATTAGACAAAAAGAAAAATATTTACATTTATTGCCAAAGCGGCAGGAGAAGCGCCCGCGCTATAGATTTTCTAAAATCTTTGGGCTATGAGCATTTGTATGAACTAAATGGTGGAATTTCAGATTGGAAAAAAGAAAATTTACCCATTGAAATTATAAAGGATGAAGGTTCTGCTGTTTTATCGCGAAAAGATAATTGACTATTGTGCTTACAAGGAAATAGCATTAGCCAATTCACTTATATCGTTGGAACAGCCTTTGATTTTTGGCTCCATCTTTTCATCCCAAATTTTGCAGTTAACTGCAAAACGAATAGGAAAGGCTAATGCCCGAATTGAATATTTTCGAAAACGCTTTCTATGTCGAGTTATCGGGATGCTCGTTACATAAGCTAACACGCTTTGCAGTAGCTATTACGGCTACTGGAAAATCCTGATTATCAGTAAAAAGGCGGAAATTATTCTCTGTGGCAGCAATGCAGATTAAATTTTTGGTTTTATGGCTGATAGTGTGGGTTTGGAATTGTTGCGCATTGCGACAATGGCCTTGAAAAAAATGCATTAAAAAATGATTTTTCATTCCGTCATTTTGAACGGAGTTCCTTTTTCACCGTCATTTTGAACGGAGCGAAGCGGAGTGAAAAATCTCCATGTTTTCAAAACAGTAAGATTTCTCCGCTGCGCTGCGAAATGACGCTGGTTTTATAATTCTATGACGTACTGTATGGATTAGGCATTGTTGCGCATGGCGACAATGGCCTTGAAGAAAATGCATTAAAAAATGATTTTTCATTCCGTCATTTTGAACGGAGTTCCTTTTCACCGTCATTTTGAACGGAGCGAAGCGGAGTGAAAAATCTCCATGTTTTCAAAACAGTAAGATTTCTCCGCTGCGCTGCGAAATGACGGTGGGGAGGATGAAATGACGGTGGGAAAGTTCGGCAGGTTTAGGTGCGAAAGATTATTTTCAGCAATTTTTTTCAAATCCTTGATTTTTTTTGTTAGTTTTTTATCTTGATACAAAAAAGTAAGACAATAAAAAGTACCATAGACCATAAAAAATGTCATGGAACCAATTTTTTATTCTATGAATTTAAATACCAGATAATTTATTGAAGTAAATTATTTATAATCATCTGATCCTAATCATCTCAACCTATCAAAATTTTTTTCAAAAAAATATTTTAAATAAGAAGATTCCACTATTTTTGCCTGTGATAAATATTAGATATTTAAGCCCTTAATATATATTAGAACTGAAGATATATACATTTATCTTTGAATTACCAAAATAATAACCTCTAAATCTAAAAAAATGTTCAAAAAAACAATTACCAGTGCATTGCTGATTGCTTTGTTTAGTATCTATGCCCATCAGTTATTTGCCCAATGTGCCACCGGCAGCAACTGTTACCCTTCTGTGGAGTATGATAACTTTGTTTCTGCCTTTCACTCTACTGCAGTAAGAAATTTCGAAGGAAAACTCTTTATTTGGGGAGAACATGCTGCCTCCAATGGTACCGGAAACCTCACTGCTATTACCGAAATCAAAGCCTTCCAACTTTGGAGCTGCCGGTGTCTTTACAGGCACGCCTCTGAAAGTAGCAATGGGTAGCAATAGTATAAATAATGTACAGTTTATTCTCCTGACTACTACAGGATTATTTGCATGGGGAGATGAAGACTATGTACTTTCATCGTCTATCTATAGTAGTTCAGCCTTTAAAAAACTGACCATTAACAGCCAAAGCAATGGCTTGCCATCAGGTGTAACTCCAGAAAATGTAAAAATGATGTTTGCTACCAATGGCACATTAGCCATAGTAACCTGCGATGGAGCCGGGTATGTAATAAGTCAGACAAATGCTATGCGTGGAGATGGAAGTACCGATGGTGCAACTACATGGGCAAGGGTACAAACCAGTGCCGGAAACCTTACTAATATAGAAGCCATCAGAGGCACTAAAGGTGCGCTTATGGCGCTTACCACGGATAACAAAGTTTATACCTGGGGAAGCAGCACGCTACTGGGAACTGAAACTTCAAGTGCCCAGTCATCCAGAAATTTAGCTACACAAATGACTTTGCCCGAAACTGCCGGCACCACAATTAAAATGATAGGGATGACTAATGAATCGGGGCAAACCAATCCTTCAAGTTATTATTTACTTTATTCAAATGGCCATTTATATTCAATGGGCAATAACAATTCTAAGCAATTAGGCGATTTTACTACCACAGATAGCCCCAATAGTAGTTCAAGAAATTGGGTACAGCCCCTGTATGCCAGTGGAGGAAGTGCCATGAATGATATTAATTGGATTTCTCCTAATGAGCACGATCCCAATGATCCAGCTATTAATGTAATCAATAATAGTAAAAGAATCTGGAACTGGGGTAGCAACTCCGGAATGATGCTTGGCAGATCAAATATTACATCTGCAACTTATGATCCAGGACAACCTCAGAATAATTCTCCATTTATAGCCGCATCCTCCGATATTCTGGGGGTAGAAACAGGAGGCCACACTACTATGATTGCACAAAAATGCCAGGAAAAATTTGGTTATGTGGGTCACGCTACCAATGGAAGCGCAGGTAATAATGCAGATACTAATTGGGATAAATTTATTTTCTCCACCGCACCGGTTCAAATTTGTGGGGCAGAAACAGGTAATGTGGTATTGAATGATGTAACACAATCCATAACGATTGGCAAGCCGGTGCAGCTGAGTTATGCGCCTTCGGGTGGTACTTTTGCAATTGTTTCCGGCCCTGCTACTGTGAGCAGTACAGGTGTGCTCAAGGCAACCGGTAAAGGAGAAATTAAAGTTTCCTATACTAAATCCGATGCCTGCAGTCCCAATTCGGTTACTATCACTATTCCTGCTGCCAATGTGTTGCTGGATGCAACTGATGACTTCAATGCAGGGGTGATTAAAAAATCTATACCGGGGAATGTTAAAACTAATGATACCCCTCCATCCGGTTCAACTTTCACCTATTCCGGTACACCAACCCTATCAGGTACTGTACCATCCGGTTCAACTTCAACCAATACCAAACTTATTTGGAATGGAGACGGTACTTATGACTTTTCAACTACCATACCCGGCGTTTATACCTATGATGTGCCGGTGTGTACCAGTCCTGCGCCTGTTGTGTGTACAACAACCAAATTAATTATTACAGTAACTGATCCCACCCAAACAACCAGTAGCAACAACAAGCCTCACGCAGACCTTGACCAGGCTACTACCAAAGTTAACCAATCTGTTACCCTCGATATTCTTGCAAATGACGGGCCGGGTAATGTGGGTAAAAGTTTAGGAGATCCAACCATCACAGATGGGCCAAGTAACGGCACGGCAGAAATTGTGGGCGGGCAACTGGTATATACACCCAACCCAGGATTTACAGGAACAGATGAAGTGACTTATCAGGTTTGTGATTCACCTACACCACCATCAGGCAATTGTGCAACAGCAAAAGCTATTATTACGGTATTGCCTAACGGGGTTAGTGATATTACTGAGGCTGCAGATGATTACAAAAATATTCCGGCAGGTACTGCATCAGTTAATGGAAATATAAAAACTAATGATATTGATCCTTTAGGAAGAACAACCCAAACAAATGCACAATCCAACGTTTATATTTCAGGGAAAGGAACATTTAATTTGGGAACTGATGGTTCTTATACCTTTACACCCGATCCGGGGTTTATTGGTACTGTTGATATACCTTATACCACTTGTGTTACACCGGGCGCTTCTCCTTGCGCCATGGCCACCCTGCATATTGTGGTTTATAATACAACGACCTTGGCTGTAAACTTTGGCAATATTACTGCCAAATGGATAAATGGCCAGTTGGTGGTTGGCTGGACAACGCTGGGCGAAAAAAACAATGATATGTTTGAAGTGGAGGTTTCCAAAGACGGAGTAGAATTTACCAAAATTGGTGAAGTCGTTTCAAAAGCCAAAGACGGAAATTCAACTGAAGCCATTACCTATGACTTTGCAAAATCAGCAAATGAAATGGGATTAGCAGGTTTGGCAATCCTTAGTATTGCAATAGGGGCAGGCTTGATGCGCAGGAGAAAACTGATGTTGTCGCTGGCTATGGTATCTGTCTTGCTGATTGGTTATTCCTGTAACAAAAACAATACGGAAGATTTAAAGTCTGAAAAAAATAATACTTACGTGCGCATAGCACAGGTAAATAAAGATGGTTCTAAGACCTATTCCAAAGTGGTACGAGTGGTTAATGAATAGCACTTTTGGTTAATTGTTTGATTTAGATGCCCCGGTTCACCGGGGCTTTTTTTCTGGCATTTAAAGGCTTTCCAATACGTCAATTTAGGAGTAGTGGGCAAAATTTAAAAATTCTCATCATTTCACACTTCCCCAACCGTCATTTTGTGTATTACAAACTTCCATAGAAATCAAAACCCATTACCAACAGGGGTTGTAAGATTAAATCGTAAAAAAGTACAAAAAAATATTAGAATTTACCGTTTTGCTTCAATGTGAATTAATATTCGTTCTTTAAGATTTTTAAGGCTATTTTATCAATAGGCAACGACATGATATCCTCATTAAAAAAATCCCAATCAATAAATCTGAAAATTTCACCCACTTTGTCAGGATACTCAGGTAATCCATTGTTTACAGGAATGAATAGCGGCATTATTGGTTTTACAATATAATAAATTGAGATTATCTGATGGTCATCATGAAAAGCAGATTGCTGAAAAAAATCGGTGGTATAAAGATGTTTTACTATTTCGATGTCAATATTCAGTTCTTCTTTGAACTCTCTTTTAATACAATCCAGTGTTCCTTCTCCTAATTCGAGGCCGCCACCCGGAAATTTAGTGATTTCCAGGTTCCGGTTATAAATTCTTTCATCGCTCACCAACACCTGTTTTGCCTCGTTTAATAATATGCCATAAACTCTTACATTAAAATACTTCAACATGTTCTTTTACAATGTTTTTTTGCTAAATGCGGTATAACCAATAACGATGGCAATAATAAATGAAAGCACTGCCACCACATAGAATGCATAGGGTGAATGTTCGAAACCGCTGGGGACGTTCATGCCAAAAATACTGGCTACAAGCACCGGAAAACTCAACACAATGGTAGCAATGGCCAGTTTTTTTAATACAATATTTTGATTGTTTGCTATGATGCTGGCAAAGGTATCCATAGTACTTGCCAGAATGTTTGAATAAATATTTGTCATCTCCAGCGCCTGTGAATTATCCACCATCAAGTCTTCGAGAAACTCTTCTTCTTCCTCATTTATTTTCAGGAAATTGGTTCTTACCATCTTGGCTAATAATAATTCATTTGAGCGAAGCGCCGTAACAAAATAAACTAAGCTCTTTTGAATTTTCATAAGTTCCAGCAAATGTTCATTTTTATTGGCATCATAGAGCTTCTGTTCCAAAATATTTCTTTTGTGATTGATTTCTTTCAGGTATTCCATATAGTTTTTAATCACCTTTTCAATCACACGCAGTACCATCATTCCTTTTTTATCGGGTTGTCTGTTTTGAAAAGTATTCAGGAATTTTTTGATAGCCGGGTTTTCAAAAGAATTAACCGTTACAATGTGATTATGCGTGAGGATAATACAAATTGGAATAGTGATATAATAGGCATCACTCTCATTGAATGAATTGTTGTCTGTAGGAGTTTTTATGACAATGAGTTTTACATTATCTTCCTCTTCGTACCGGCTCCGCTCGTCAATGTCAAGAGAGTCGGTGAGGAAGTCAATAGGGATTTCCAACCGGTCTGCCAGTTCCGAAAATTCTTCCTGCTTCAAAGGCGGAACGATATTTATCCAACTGTCATTTTCAGGTTCCTCAATTTCTACAGTCTTGTGGTCAATGTTCTTAAAGTATTTTATCATTTGATGTTATATATTTATGATCCCCTCAAAAACCTTTACAGCAGGGCCTTTCAGCCAGATTCGTTCATAAGAGCCATCGGATTTTCGGGTAAACCGAACTGAAAGATTACCACCCAAAGTTTCGATATCAACCGTGTTAAACCCGTTTTCATTATGGTAAAAAACCAATGCCGAGGCAGTTACTCCTGTTCCGCAGGAATATGTTTCATCCTCAACGCCACGTTCATAAGTTCTAACAATAAGATTTTCATCGTCTTTCACTTCCACAAAGTTGACATTGATTCCTTGCTCTGCAAAATCTTTATTAAATCTGATTTTTCGGCCTTCTTTAACTATATCCACATCTTTCATGTCGTCAACTAATTGTACCAAATGAGGCGACCCTGTATTCAGAACATAATCACTTTTATATTTTTTGATTTGCGACACGTCAATCATTTTCAGTGAAATCAACCCTTCTTCAGGATAAATGGCAGCCTCATGCGGGCCATCTATTGCCAGAAATAAATAATTGCTTTTTTTTATTCCGCAATCATAAGCGAACTGGATGATGCACCTTCCGCCATTTCCACACATACTTCCCTCGCGCCCATCGGCATTGTAGTATTTCATTTCAAAATCGTAACCTTCTTTTTCATTCATCATCATAAATCCATCACCGCCAATACCAAATCTTCTTTCACTGATTCTTCTGATATTTTCTTCAGTCAGACCGTTGTATTCACCAGTCCTGTTGTCCACTATGACAAAATCATTGCCGGTGCCCTGATATTTGTAAAAATTAACTTCCATATTAAATATTTTCTGAAAAAATGTCTAAAAACTTGACAATAAGATTTTCAATAACTGTTTTACTGTCCTTACTGAATTCCTTTACAATTCTATTGGCCACTATTGCATTTATCGCCAGACAGTGATGGCCTAAAAGTTTACCTAAGCCGTAAATTGCCGAGGTTTCCATTTCAAAATTCGTAATTCGGTGTTGACCGAAACTAAAATCAGTGAGACGATCTATTAATTGCGGATTTCTGATTCCAAGACGAAGCACTCTTCCTTGTGGCCCATAAAAGCCCGGGCAGGTAACGGTGATACCTTGATGAAAACCTTGTGCGAAATGTTTCAATAAAGAAGGAGAAGCGCCTGTGATATAGGGCATACTAATACTACCCTGAAGTTGAACATGGGTAACAAAAGAATGTATGAGTTGTTTTTCTTCATCATTACTATCATGGCGGTAAAAATTAAGCAGATTGTCAATACCCAATCCATGAGTAGAAGCCACAAAACTATCCACAGGAATATCGGCCTGTAGTGACCCCGAAGTGCCCACCCTGATTATATTAAGGGCAGAAAGTTGCGGCTTGATGGTTCTTGTTTCAAAATCAATATTTACCAGCGCATCAAGTTCGTTTAGTACAATATCAATATTATCTGGCCCGATTCCGGAAGACAAAACGGTAAGCCTTTTTCCGTTTACCGTGCCGGTGTGGGTAACAAACTCTCTGTGCTGCCTTTTCACTTCAATAGTATCAAAGTGTTTGCTAAACTCCTGAACCCTGTCAGGATCGCCTACGGTAACCACAGTGGAGGCCAGTTCTTCCGGACGGAGGTCCAAATGATATACAGCGCCACGATTATTCAGTATTAATTCCGATTCTGCAATTCTGTTCATAATAAAACATTTAAAGAGATGAAATATTTAACAAAAATATCCTATTTTTGCAAGCCTTCAAAGATTAATTGGTCTCGTGGCCGAGTGGCTAGGCAGAGCTCTGCAAAAGCTCCTACAGCGGTTCGAATCCGCTCGAGACCTCCAGGAAAAACTTCGTAATGATTTTACGAAGTTTTTATATTTAAAACGAAGTAATTTATGTAATTGTTTGGTTCTATGACGGATAGTGAGGGTTTGGAATTGTTGCGCATTGCGACAAGGGCCTTGAAAAAAATGCGTTAAAAAAATGATTGAAGGTAGTCGTTAAAAAGCTATCGTTGTTTGAGCGCCGTTTGGTCTTCGTAATAAATGCAACTACTGCGCAAGTTCGACGGGTTTAGACTACCGAAATCATTTTTAGCAATTTTTTCAAAGCCTTGATTTTTTTTTTTGTTACTTTTTTGTATCAAAACAAAAAAGTAAGACAACAAAAAGAACCATAGACCATACAAAACGTCATAGAACCAATTGTTTATGATAACTATTAAGCGCATCTTTTTTTCTGCAAAATAATTGATTTAAATCATCTCTTTCTGAGCAACCAAAGCAATAGTATTGTTTGTGATATATATCACCCAATAGGACATTTATTACCATTACTTTTGACCTGAAATAAAAAGACATGTTTGAGAGTTTATTACGCGATTGGAGTTTTATCAGAGTTGTACGGCTGGTATTGGGCATTATGCTGATTGGTCAGTCTTTTCAAATGCAAAGCTGGGCAATTGGTTTGTTTGGCGGATTGTTTGTTTTTCAAAGCATTACCAATACGGGTTGTTGCGGCAGTGCAGGGTGCGGCGTGCCCCGTTCAAATGTTCGGCAGACAAATAAAAGTACAGATGAAATAGATTACGAAGAAGTAAAGTAAATTAAAATGTTGTTTTTCTTGTTGATGTTTTAGTAAAAGGTGCGATTTTTATCGCATCTTTTTTTATACACTAATGAGTACTTTGTAACAATTATCACTATTAACCCTGATAAAGATTTGTTCCTTTGCATCTTCAGATTTGAAAATACTGCCTTGATGTATTAATAATAAATGTAGTTACAAAAAACAATCAGGCAGACAGGAATAAAATAAAAATATATAGTATGAAATATGTGATTATAGGAGCGGTGGCCGGTGGAGCCAGTACCGGAGCCCGCTTAAGAAGAATGGACGAGCAGGCTGAAATCGTAATGTTTGAAAGAGGCGCTTACGTATCTTATGCTAATTGCGGATTGCCTTATTATATCGGTAATGTAATCAAAGACCGAAACAAATTGTTTGTTCAAACGGCTGCCGGTTTTAAAGAGCGGTTTAATATTGATGTAAGAATTTCTACTGAGGTTATTACAATTGACAGAGATGCTAAAAAGGTTACTGCCCGCAATTTACTGACAGATGAAGTGTATGAAGAGACTTATGATAAATTGGTTTTGTCGCCGGGGGCCGAACCTGTAAGACCGCCCTTACCGGGCATCAACCTTCCGGGAATATTTACGCTGCGGTGTGTGCCGGATACTGATACCATCAAAAACTTTGCAATTGCCAATTCTACAAAAAAGGCAATTGTTGTGGGCGCGGGCTTCATTGGCCTCGAAATGGCCGAAAACCTGCATGAACTGGGAATAAAGGTTTCAATTGTAGAGATGGCCGGTCAGGTGATGGCTCCTGTGGATTTCCCGATTGCAGCTTTTGTGCAACAACATATCCGCCTTCACGGAATTGATCTTAAATTGAATACTGCTGTTAGTAGTTTCGAGAAAACCGAGACCGGACTGAAAGTAAATTACAATAACGGCCTTTCAGAAGAAGCAGATATGGTGATTTTATCAATAGGAGTGAGGCCTGATACAAAGTTGGCCACTGCTGCAGGCTTGAAATTGGGAGATGCAAAAGGAATTTGGGTGAACGAGTACCTGCAAACCTCAGATCCTGATATTTATGCTGTAGGAGATGCGATTGAATTCGTGAACCCAATTACGGGTAAATCAATGAGCACTTTCCTGGCCGGACCGGCTAACAAGCAGGGTCGAATATGTGCCGATAATATTGTATTGGGCAATAAAAGAAAATATAAAGGCGCTATCAACACGGCTATTGTTAAAGTGCTTAATTATACGGTGGCTGCCGCAGGTGTTTCTGTAAAAAATTTGAAAGCATTAAATATACCTCATATTGTTTCTACTACAAGGTCAGCTTCTCATGCCACCTATTATCCGGGTTCGCATAATCTGACCACACAGATAGCTTTTTCACCGGAGGATGGAAGATTATTAGGCGCACAAATTGTGGGAGTGGAAGGTGTTGACAAAAGAATGGATGTTCTGGCGATACTAATTCAAAAAGGCGGAACTATCTACGATCTTACAGAAGTAGAACATTCCTATGCCCCACCTTATTCATCTGCCAAGGACCCTGTAAATATGGCAGGGTTTGTAGCCGAAAATTTACTGAACGGCCTGTTTAAGGTTTCGTATTGGGATGATTTAGAATTGCATCAAAAAAATGAAAACAGCTTACTGATTGATGTACGTACCGAAAAAGAATTTAACAATAAGACAATTACCGGGGCTGTCAATATTCCCGTAGATGAAATCAGGCAAAGGCTGGATGAAATTCCAAAGGATAAAACTATTTATATCTTTTGCGAAATAGGACTTCGTGGCTATCTGGCACAAAGAATATTGAGGCAATCAGGTTATAAAGATGTTTATAACTACTCAGGCGGATTTTCTTTGTATAATATGATGAATATGGAAAGAGAACTGATTGCCCAATATCAGAAAGAAGTTGAAATGGTAAAACAGAATCATCCGGAAGAAGAGCTGACTGCTTAAATCCTTTTTAAAGTATTAAACTGAAAAAAATTAATAAAAAAACAAATACGATGTACAATTTACAAGAAATAGTAAAAAGCGAAAAAAAGACATTTATTGACGTAAGGTCCGAGCAGGAATTTACGTCCGGTCATATTGAAGGCGCCATTAATGTTCCGTTGCACGAAATAAGACTGAAGATGGAAGATATTGAACAAATGGAAAAACCTCTTGTGATTTACTGCCTTTCGGGTGGCCGCAGTTCTGCTGCTGTGGGTTTTTTGAGGCAGGCCGGAATTGAAGAAGTGTATAATGGCGGCGGCATTGGCGATATGCAATATATGCTATCCTCCATTGCTGTTTAGTTCACTATCTTTATCAAATACAGCCGTTAAGAATAGGTTTTTCATTCATCATTAATAATATTGATGAATGAAAAATTTTGAAAAAAATTATTTTGTTAGGATAAAATCTCTTGGGTATGAAAAGAAATGCGATTGTTCTGATTCTTGCAATATCATCTGTCCTATTAATTAGGTGCGGAAATGAATCGGCAAATAATACTTCAAATAAAACAACTAATGTTCTGGAAGATACTGCTGTTTATAATCAGTATCTGTCTGCAGGAGCAGGCTATGCATCAGAAGCCGGAAAGGTATTAATCAAAAACCTTACTGAAGCAATTAGCAGTAACGGGTCGGCGTATGCAGTGCAATTTTGCAACACAAGAGCAATTCCTTTAACAGATAGTATGTCTTCGGCATTGCATTTGTTATCATTAAAAGAGTTTCCGACCGTACCAGAAATCCGGACAATAATGCGAATGAGCAGGAGCTTGAGTATATAGAATTACTAAAAACCAAAATGCAAAATGGAGATGCAGCTAAACCTAAGCTCATGGAAGCCGATGATAAAATAACCGGTTATTATCCTATTGTTACTAATACCATGTGTATGAATTGCCATGCGGATAAATCGAAAATTGACAGTAAGACACTGGCTATAATCAATGAGCTTTACCCGTCGGACGCTGCCACCGGATATACTGAAAACCAGTTACGCGGTCTTTGGGTAATAGAAATGGAAAAGAAAAAATAGACTTATCCAAACTCGTTTATGAACCTGGCTAAGTTTACATTCGACCCAGACTAAGTTTTTTTTCTCAGGCGGTATCGGCCAATTTCTACTCCTTTAAGCGAAATATTGAGTAATTGTGCAATTTCTTTAGAAGAAAGATTCATTTTAAGATAAGCGCATAATTTTAGATCACCCGATGTCAGATTTGGGTAAGCCGGTTTTATCTTTTGTAAAACCGATTATGCACATCGTCAAAGTGTATGGCAAATTGTTCCCAGTCTTCCGCTTGTTTTTCTTCCTCAATAATGAGTTTGAGCAGTTTATTAAAATCTGACTTCTCCTCTTTTATCTGAATTTTTTTTATCCCCTCTGATAGGTCTTCCTTAATTTTTCCCAATAAACGGCCTCGTTTATAAAGGTGCATAGTGGTAGAAGCCAACTCCTTGTTTTTATAAAGCACCTCTGTTTCCAGTTTATCATTTTTCAACTGAATGATTTCTTTTTCGTTTTTTTCTAATTCTAATTCATGCACATATTTTAAATGTGCCTGCTCACTTTCATGATTCGCATTTTGCTTTATTAATCGTTGTTGGTAAAGTTTGTTTAGCGTATAAAAAAACAGCATTAAAAGGACAAAATAAATGAAACGTGCCAAAATTGTTTGATACCATCTTGGTAATATTTCAAAGGAATAGGAGATTGGTTCGGAATTATTGCCGAAATTGTCTTTTGCTTTTAGCAAAAATTTGTACTTGCCATGCGATAAGTTAGTATATTCTTTTTCATTTTTATTGTCCCAATCGGACCATTCATTATCAAAACCCTCTAATTTGTAGCTGTATAAAATCTGATCTGATTTTTCATAATGGTCTGAAGAGAATTCAAAACGGAATGAGCTGAATTTCGGTAATAGTTTGAAAATATTGTTTTCACCTTGTTTGCTCGATATTTTTCCATTGTTATTAAAATACCCATTAAAAAGTATCGAGTCTTTATTTGATGTTGTTACAACTTTACATAATAAAACCGATATTTTTGACCTGCTTTTTTGGTATTGGCTGTAGTTGAGGTGAATTATCCCTTTATAAGAACCAATCAGAATATTTTTATCGTTGAAAGGATAAATGTTTTCAAAACCTGCAATTAGCTTTCCGTCCAGTTCCGGAATAAATTTGGCGTTGCCTTTTTCTGCAACTCCGGCACCTTGCTCAGTGGCAAACCAAATTCGGTGTTTACTGTCTTCTGTTAAAAATTTTATAGATAATTTCTCGAAAACCGGTAAATATTGTTTCGACATTCTAAAGAGGCTATTCTCATAATCATATTCATATACGCCATTTTCGGTAGTAAAAACTATTAGATGGTTTATCTTAAAGACAAAATTATTAGTGTTGGCCGGTAAGCCGTCTTTTTGTGTAAAAAGCTGAACTTTTTCAATATTGTCATAATTAGCAGACATATTGATTTTATAAATTCCTCTGTAGGGGTGAGAAGCCCAGATAATATGGTGTGAGGAATCAATTTCTATAAAGCGAAGCGGTTCTTTATTAGGAAAGGAGAGTTTTTTGGTTGGAATTAAATGTTGGTTATTATTATGAAATAGCTGAATACCATCATAGTTGCCTGCAATTAGATTTTTGGAGCCTGGGATTTGCCTGTATAACCAGGCGCCTCCGTAATAATTATCCAAAAATTGGGCAGTATTTGATTTTATTTCATAAGTGCCATCATGATGTGCCATTAAAAGTTGTTCTCCGTTATTAAAAAGATTCCATACCTGTCGGCCGGAATTTTGAATCCGATAGAAAGGTTTTTGTGAAAGACTGATATCACTTTTTTCTGATAGGGTAAGGTCTGCAGCATAAAGTCCATCTGAAGTTCCCAGATAGATTCTATTATTGGAAATATTTGCAGCATAAGTTGGAGAAGGTCGCTGAGGTACGGGAATAATTTTTGTAAATGGAGATTTGTAATTTATCAAATCAATCCCTTCATCGAGCCCAGCCCATAAATTGGAATGATTATCGACGAACATGGATAACACATTGTTGTTTTGAAGCCCATTATCGGTAGAAAAGTGCATCACGCTATTGCCGTTTTTATCCACAATATATATTCCGTTGGATACCGTGCCGATGGCAAACAGATTGTTACTCACCGGCTGAATGGAAAAAATCTGATTTTGAATGATTTGTTTTTGAATGTGAAAAGGCCGGATGCTGGATTTATTCATCAAAAACAAACCGTGATTCACAGTGGAAATAATGGATGTATCGCCTCCAAAGTCCTGAATATCAAATATTTCTGTAGATTTTAGTTCGGGAATATTGAGTTGTTCCCAATTATTATTTTTAAAAACTACCAGATTTTGCCATGAATTTTGAGCAAAAAGCTGGTTTTGGCTTTTATAAACAAAAGACCATTTTGAAAAATTTGGGCCTTCAAATACTATTATAAGTTCTTTTTTTGGGTCAAGTTTGTATATTTTATTAGATGTTCTGAAAAAAATATTTTTTTCAAATTCGACGATCTGCCATACGTCTCCAAATGATTTGTACCTGGCAGGAATTAAATCTATCAATGAATGATATTTCAAAGAACCTTGCTTGTCGGGGAAAAAATAACCAATTGCACCCTGTCCGCCCACATAAATTTTATCGTCATCTGAGATATAAATGGAGCGTGCTATTGTTTTATTGGGAAGTTGAAATTTCTTCCATTCCTTACCGTTATATGAAACTAAACCAGAGTTATTGGCAAAATACATGATTCCAAAGCGATCCTGCATTATTTTCCAGGTTTGAGCGCCAATATTGGACTGTTCGTGGGAGAAATTTTGGATATCAGGCCTGCCAATTGTTGTTTGGCAAAAGCCCGATTTTGTAAGACTCAAAAGAATTACCAGAAATATAAGATTATTTTTCACACTAACTTTCAATTAATGCTTCAAAATTAATCAAAATAACCAATTTTTATTTTGTGGTATTATAAAATGTTGATAATCAATAAAAATATATTTAATTGTAGTAGTATTGTAGGGTGTTAAAATTTGTTAAAGGGGGATTTTCAATCTAAATTTGGCCTTCTAAACTATAATTATTCTTGTCATAATTAAATTTAAAATGTATGATGAAGCTTGCAAGATTACTTTTTCTATTCCTGATATTATCAGTTTCAGGATATGCTCAAACAAAAATAATTTCCGGAAGGGTAACCGATGATAAAGGAATCGGCTTACAAGGAGTGTCGGTAAAGGCATTAAACTCAGGCGCAGGAACTACCACCGCAGGAGATGGTAGTTATTCGATTAGAGCCGGTGAAGCAGAAAGTCTTGAATTTTCTTATGTTGGTTTTTCGTCTCAAACCACCACAGTAGGAGTAAGGAATATTATTGATATTACTTTAATGCCTGCATCCACACAAAACTTAGAGGGTGTAGTAGTTACTGCTTTGGGTATTAAAAGGCAGGAAAAGGCGCTGGGTTATGCTACTCAGGAGGTGAAGGGGAATACACTTCAAACCGTAAAGGGTATTGATGTGACCACCTCTTTAACCGGTAAAGTAGCCGGGATGACGATTAAGAACAGCGCAGAATTTATGGAAGAACCAAATATCACCATCCGTGGTGAAAAACCATTAATTGTAATAGATGGGGTGCCTTATGGCAATATGACGCTGAGGGATGTACCTTCGGATGACATAGAATCTATTAACTTTCTAAAAGGAGCAACCGCTTCGGCGCTTTATGGAGAGAGAGGAGGAAGCGGCGCTATAATGATTACCACCCGCAAAGGCGCGTTGGGTAAAGGATTCACTATTTCGCTCAATAGCAGTTCCATGTTTGAGGCAGGGTATCTTGCTATTCCTGAAATGCAGTCAAAGTATGGCCGTGTGGTAAACACCGCAACCAATACATACGTAAGGTCTGCCGACGGCTCCTGGGGGCCTCCGCTGGAAGGGCAACAGATCATTCAATGGGATCCTACAAGCAAAACCATGAAATCAATGCCTTATTTACCAATAGGAAAAGATAATTTTAAGAATTTCCAGGAACAGGGATATGTAATAAATAATAATCTGAGTATTGCACAAACAGGCGATTTGGGTGGTTTTAGAGCATCTGCTACCTGGGTGCAAAACAAAGGGACCTATCCCAACTCTATGTTTAATAAGTTAACCTATAGTGTGGGCGGCGATATTAAACTAAAAAAGTTTTCAATCTCTACGTCTGTGTCCTATAATAATCATAGCTCACCCAATACCGGTTTTGGTGGATATGCAGGATACGATCCTATGTACAGTATGTTGGTTTGGGGTTCTCCCGACTGGGATATCAGACAGTACAAAGATTACTGGATGATACCCAACGAGGTTCAAAACAGTAGTTATACCGCCGGTAATAATAATCCTTATTTTGATAGGTACCAACGGATACACCCATATAAAAAAGATATTTTCAATGGGCAGTTGACACTTAACTATGATATCTTAACCTGGTTGAAGGCAATGGTAAGAACCGGTTATGATACCTACAGTAACAGGCAGGATATACGAATTTCAAAAGGTTCTTTTCAGGGAGGAGGCACAGGAAAGGTGATGGGATTTGGTACAGAAATTTGGGGTGAGTCGCAAAAAGGGTCTTATAACGTTGGACTTAGAAGAGGATACAGCAGCTCCAATGAAGCCATGATTATTGGTAATAAAAAATTAAACGATTTCAGAATCGACGGTTTTGTAGGAGGTGCCATTTTCTACAATCAGGATGAAGGAATTGAAGCCAGAACGAATGGCGGGCTATCCATTCCGGGATACTATTCCTTAAAGGCATCTGTAAACCCGGTTAATGTGATGTCATTGATTTATAAAAAACAAACCAACAGTTTATTTGGTAAGCTTGGTTTTGGCTGGCGCGACATCTTGTTTTTAGAGGCTACCGGAAGAAATGACTGGGCTTCTACCTTGCCAAAAAGTACCAGATCTTTTTTCTATCCTTCTGTTTCAGGAAGTTTTGTGGTCTCTGAACTTTTCAGACCAGATTGGTTATCCTTCTGGAAATTGAGAGGCGCATGGACAAAATATAAAACGCCTGCAAACATTTATGCCATCAATAATGTGTTTTCCATTGTAAATAATGCATGGGGTACACTGGCAACCGCAGTTTATCCAACACTCATCAGACCGGATGACATTTTTGCTGAAGGATCTACCACAACGGAATTTGGTAGTGCGATGAGTTTTTTGAAAAACAGAGTATCATTGGATGTAACTTATTATGAGAAAAAAATGTATGATTATATTGTTTCTGCCAGCATAAGTCCTTCATCAGGTTTTACAGGAGTTTATACCAATAGTAATGAAGAAAGAACTCGTAAGGGTATTGAGTTGGCATTGAATGTTACACCTGTTCGCACTCAGGATATCAGATGGGATGTTGGATTCAACTGGTCGAAATTTGCCACTTTCTACACACGATTGGATTCACTTTATTCAGTGCAAAACAGAGATTGGGTGAAGGTGGGTAACAGAAGCGACCATTACACAATTAATGAGTATCAGACTGATAATCAGGGAAATATTGTATTCAATAATGGCGTACCAACCTATAAACCGATTTTGTCACATGTAGGATTTGCCGATCCTGACTGGATTTGGGGATTCAACACTCAGGTAGCCTATAAAAATCTGGCCTTAAATATTTCTTTGGACGGAAGAGTAGGAGGTTTGGCTCAATCTACTACAGCAATGTATATGTGGAGGTCGGGTAACCATCCCAACTCACTTAGTGAAGAAAGATATTTAGATGCTACCAACCCGGGTACTAAGAATTTTCTGGGCGAAGGTGTAAAGGTAGTTTCAGGGACAATAGTGTATGATGCCAATTATCATGTGGTAAGCGATACCCGTGTATTTGCACCCAATGACATAAAAACTACTTACAAATCATATATAGAGGCATTGCATAAAGGAACGGCATGGGGTGGTTCAGCTTCCTCAGTTGATTTGTTTAGTACTACTTTTTTAAAACTCAGAGAGGTATCACTGACTTATACATTGCCAAAGAATATGGCAGGTAAGGTGGGCTCAAAGAATATGTCTGTATCATTAATAGGTCAGAATTTAATTTATTGGGCCAGGCAGTTTAAATATTCTGATATTGACGGCGGTACCGAAAATTTCACCGACCCTGCAATGCGTTTTATTGGACTTAACCTCAAGTTTGATTTTTAATTAAGCATCTAATAAATTATTTAAATCCAAAAATTAGACACATGAAACTCAATATAAAAATTACAGGAGCCATTTTATTCAGCCTCTTGTTGTTTACTGCCGGGTGTAGTAAATTTGACGATATCAATATGAATCCCGATGCTACAGAAAGAGTGAGCGCTTCTATGCTGGCTACTAATATAATTCTCGCGAATCTTAAATTCGATGGTAGAGATGCCAAGGCTTATCTGGACGAAAACGCTTTGGCTAAATATATTGCTTATGCCAATGAAACCATTATGGCTTCGCAATATAACACGGTCGGGACTTTTGGTTTTGGAGGCATGACCATGTTGCCCAATATTGAAAGTATGCTAAAATATGCCGAAGGAAGCAGTATGGAGAACTCATATAAAGGTTTGGCAAAGCTGTCAAGAGCTATCATGTTTTATAATACTTCAATAAGACTGGGTGATATCCCTTACAGCCAGGCAGGAAAAGGCCAAACTGGAGCACTGAAAGTATCTTATGACACACAGGAGCAGGTAATGACTGGTGTATTAAACGAGTTAAAAGAAGCAGAACAGTTTTTTTCACAAGGAATTAAATTTGATGGCGATCCCACACCCTATGCAGGTGATCCGGATAAATGGAGAAGGGCTACAAACGCTTTTGCATTGCGTGTTTTATTATCACTTAGTAAAAAAAGCTGATGCTTCTGGTTTAAATATTAAAAGCAGGTTATCAGACATTGTAAGTTCCGGATTTCTTCTTCAACCCAATACGGGTTATTTGGGATTGAAATATTCATCTGTCAATCAGCATCCTCTTTCAGGTACGAATGACTTGTTTACCAGCAGGACAGATGTAAGTAAACTATTAGTGGATAATCTTAAAATACTCAATGACAGAAGGCTTTATTACTATGCTGATCCTTCCAAAGCAAAGTTAGCCGGAGGTCTTACCGAATCCAATCCGGATGCCTATGTGGGAGCGCTCACTTCCGACAGTTATGATGATATAACAGCCAATCATTTAAAAAATACCTATTCCCTGATAAATTCAAGGTATTTAAAAGTTATGGATAGTGATCCCAGAATGATAATGACCTATACCGAGCAACAATTAATTCTTTCCGAAGCAAGGGTTTTGGGATGGATAACAGCAGGCAATGCTAAGGATTATTACGAAACAGGTGTGAAAGCAGCATTGGCTGATATAATGGCAACTAACAGCAGCTATGCACATGGAATGGCAATTAGTCAGGCTTACATTGATAATTATTTTACCGGAGAAGCTGCCTTCAAATCCAATGCTGCCGATCAATTGAACCAAATCTGGATACAGAAGTATTTAATGAACTTCATGATTAATCCCAATCAGTCCTTTTTTGAATACAGAAGAACCGGGTTCCCTGTATTCCCCATCAATCCTGCAACATCATTAAATGAAACGGATAAAAATGCGGTTCCGGTACGCTGGTTATATGCGGCTGCTGAGGGAAATTACAATAGAGACAATCTGATTGAAGCATTAAACCGTCAGTATGGCGGAGTAGATGATATTAATAAAGTAATGTGGCTTCTTAAATAGTGAATTGTTTATCGGAATATTGGGCAATTTGCCCAATATTCTTTTTGGTATGTCGGGCATGGTATTAAGCTAACAGGATGCGAGTTCCTGTATGTGCCGAGTTGATAGGAAACATTAGCGACTGACAAGGGTGTCGGGGGCGACCCCGAATCTGAAAGAAGTCATCAGCAAATCTGAAGTTCTGACGAATAGAAATCTGATAGAAGGCTCTTAAGAGAGGGCAACCGAGCCATGGATTGGGAACGCCCAAAACTCAACCGTAACTCAAAAGAGTAAATCAGGCAGAACGCAGAGAAAGTTTAATATCTTATCCTGAGAGAAGTTGCAGTATGCACCAATGTGCAGATTGTCCATCGATGAACAATTATATACTACAAGAAGTCAGCAGAGGACATAGTATTTTGTGTTAGGAATAGCACAGAAGAAGGTCTGAATCTTTTAACTTAAGGGAGCAGTTAGTTCAAAATTTGTTTTATGGCGCAACCGCAAGAGATAACTTACCAATTAGACCTGTTCAAAGGGCAGGTGGAGGAGGTTATACGCCCTTTTGCTACGAGTGAAACCGTATGTGGAGCTTGGGCAATAAAGGCGTTGCAAGTAAAAGAAGCAGGCGAACAGGAACGAGCCTTAACGCAGTATTTGATGGGAGTGATATTGTTTATACAATCTCACATCAAATTACAAGAAGTTAAACAGTTAAAAGAAACCGCCGTGTGCGAGAGCATGCACGGTGGTGTGAGAGGGCGGGGGAGTAATCCCCCTACCTACTCGATCTGAACCTTACAATTCTAATATACCCCTTCATGAAAAAATATTTTTTAGCAGCATTGTTTACATGTTTCTTGTTTGGCATATTTGCCCAGCCAAAACAATGGAAAATGGTTTGGTCTGATGAATTTAACTACTACGGACTGCCTAATGATCGAAAATGGAATTTTGATACGGCAGGTAACAGTTATGGTTGGGGAAATAATGAAGCCCAATGGTACACTTTTGCCCGACCTCAAAACGCGTTTGTAAGTAATGGAACCTTGAAAATTACTGCCATCCATGAAAAAACAAATATTAAAAATTACTCTTCGGCCAGATTGACAACTAAGCATAAAGGCGATTGGAAATATTGTAAAATTGAGGTTAGGGCCAAACTGCCCGCAGGAAATGGTACCTGGCCGGCAATATGGATGCTGCCGACTGATTTCAGGTATGGAGACTGGCCAAAAAGCGGCGAAATTGACATCATGGAATTTGTAGGCTCCCATCCTGATTCTGTACTTTCCACATCTCACACAGAAGCATTTAATCATAGCATTGGTACACAGGTGGGAAAATCTTTTTACCTGCCCGATGCATCCACCGCGTTTCATGTATTTACGCTTGAGTGGGGCACGGATGAATGGAGAAGCTATGTGGATGGTAAGGAATATTTTTCATATAAAAACAACGGTACCGGTAGCGCGGCCTGGCCTTATAACCAACCATTTCATTTAATTCTTAATTTGGCTATCGGTGGAGGATTAGGCGGTCAGAAGGGAATTGATAACGCTTTATTTCCACATGTATTTGAAATAGATTACGTAAGAGTTTATCAATAGAATTGTTGTTGATTGTGCCTGATAATGATAAATATCAGGTTTTAATATTTGATTTCCGCGTTATCTTTACTTATAGTTTTGAGCAAAGATCAAATATATAGGAAGCTGATTGCTGTTGTTTTTATTACAGCATTTTTTACCCAAACTTTTGGGAAGGTTTTTATTGTGGCAGATTATTTTACCAATAAATCAAAATATGCTAAAAACTGTGTAAACAAAGCTCGGCCTAAATTACATTGTGATGGGAAATGCCAATTGATGAAAAAATTGCAGGAAGAAGATAAAAAGGATCAGCAGCAACCTGAAAGGAGACTTGAGTATAAAAATGAAATTTCATTGATTGATGAAAATAGTTTTTCAGTCCATGAGCCTTATTCGGTAGCATTAAATTTGCCATTTAACCTTCAGCTTTTACCTGCCAAGCCATTAAACGGGTATTATTCAAAAGTCTTTCACCCTCCCTGCTTTCACTAAACCTTCCAAAACATTATAACAAAGCAGGAATTTGCAGGATGATTTTTCATTCCGGTCAAATAATGGTATCAGTTCAATTGAAGGCTATGATTCTTTATCGTAAATTCTATTCAACATCCTGCCACATTTATTCACGATAAATTTTGGGAATCACTTTTAATGGCTGATTAACATTTGTTAAATTCCTTGAAGGCAAAACAAATCGATCATCACAAACCCAAAAATCAACTTAATCATTAAAAAATTACTAATGAAAATAAATATCATTAAATCATTTTCAATCACAATACTGATATATATAACAATACAGGTAAACAGCCAAAAGCCGATATTGATTAAAGACGGAGAAACCGATATGCCAATAGCAGGAGTTAATTACCGTTTGGGTAATCAAAAAGGCGAATCAAATCGCGAGGGGAAAATATTCATTAATCTAAATTCAAAAGATGATTTATTATTGACTCATATTTCATACAACGCGCTTCGACTGAATCAAGTAGAATTGAAATCAGCGATGGAACAAGGGTATGTACAATTGATACCGGCCGATGGCGCTTTACTAAGCCCGGTGGTTCTCTTTTCATTGAAAGGTAAGGCATTGAAAGAAAAGGTGAGGCTTAGTAATGGCGAATGGGTGCAACACGATGCGGGACAGGTTTTGCAACAAATACCTGGTTTTCGGCAATAAAAAAAAGTGGTGGTTTTGCCTTTGACCCTACCTTTCGGGGTTTTAAAGCTGATCAATTGAACGTGCTGACTAACGGAGCCCTTTCTACCTTAGCGGCTTGCCCAAGCCGTATGGATCCGCCAACAAGCCAGGTGCTCATCAGTCAGATTGAGCAATTAGAAGTATTGAAAGGACCGCATAATTTCCGCTATGGCCCGGCGGTGGGAGGCGTGATTAATTTCAAAACGTCTCCGCCGGAGTTTACAAAGGAGTATAAGATATTTGGCAGAATAAACGGAGGTTTTGAGTCTAATGGTGAAATTTATAGAACTGAAGGAGCGTTGGGTACCAAATCTAAAAATATGCAATTGTCTGCTACCGGTTCCTATTCCAAAGGTCACGATTATAAGGATGGTAATGATAGTGTGATGTCCTCAAATTTTGAAAGAGCTTCTGCAGGTTTACATTCAGATTTCTTAATCAACAAAAAAAATGTATTGAATTTATCTGCTACCAGAAGTTTTGCAAAGGATGTAGATTTCCCCACGCTGATGATGGACTTGTTGAGCGACAAAGCCTGGATGTTGCAGGGAGGTTATAAAGTTAACGGTTTGGGCAATTGGATTACTTCATGGCATACTCAGGGGTATGCTTCATTTGTAGATCACCTTATGGGAAATAAATTTCGTCCCGGCGCGCTAAATATGGATGCCAATACCAGCGCACAGACAAAAGTGCTGGGTGGCAGAATGGAGTTTGCCGTTATCAATTCAAAGACTGAAATATATTTTGGAATTGATAAAAAAGATGAGTGGGAAGACGGTAACAGAGAAAAAAAAATGCTTACCGGGCCAATGGCCGGCAAAACCATTATCGACACTATTTGGCAGGATAGTCGCCAAACAAGGGCCGGTATTTTTGCTGATTGGCATTATCAGTTAAGTAAATTCAGGTTATCTGTTTCGGCAAGAATAGATGCAGTTAAATCGGATGCTAAAGCGCCAGCATCAAAGTTCAAAAAAGAATATGCTGATTTGAAGAGTACAGATGTCAATCCATCCATGAGTATTGGATTTAGCAGACAATGGGATAGTCAGTGGTTTACGGGTCTATGGTTGGGTCGTGGGGTACGTTCGGCAAGTATTTCCGAAAAATTTATAAACTCTCTTGCGATAGGTATTGATCCTTTTGAAATGTTAGGCAATCCGCAGCTAAAACCTGAGGCAAATCATCAGATTGACGGAATTGTCGGTTATAAATCTGCTCGATCTTCGATTCAATTCAATGGCTTTAGTTCTATGGTATCAAATTATATCAGGCTCTGAAAAAACCAAGATTCCACCTGTTTATGGTGGTCCGGGCGTGAGGCAGTACATTAATATCGACAAAGCGTTGCTTTATGGATTTGAACTGAGCTGGACACAGAAATGGCTGCCGGTTTTGCTTCATCAGTTTTCGGCAGCATATACTTACGGCATAAATAATGAATCAAAAAAACCTTTACCGCAAATAGCGCCGCTTGATCTGCGTTTATTGCTGGAAGGGTCGATTTGGAAAAACAAGCTGATTCCATATTCTCAAATTAGGTATGTGGCAAAGCAGGATAGGGTGGCAGATGATTATGGCGAGGTAAAAACTCCGGAATTCAGTGTGGTAGACTTTGGCGTAAGAACTGAATTTTCAAAAAAAATACAAATATCAGTTGCTGTAAATAATTTGTTCAATAAAGCATATAGAGAGCACCTGAGTAGATTTATTGCCATGGGAAAGCCTCTTAATTCACCGGGTCGAAATTTTACCATTATGGCATCTTATAATTTTTAAAAAAGTTTCATTTGTTTATAAAAACTTATAGCCGTCATTAGAAGAAAATTCTTCAGCTGGCGGCTATAATAAATGACTTCAGTGGGTTGAAAAAATTACTTTGTTTTAAGAAGGATATTATTCCAATGTCTCTTTCAACCATCTGTAAAATTCCCTTTGCCAAACCAATGCATTTTGGGCTTGTAATACCCAGTGGTTTTCGTCCGGTAGGTAAACCAATCTGCTTTTAATTCCTTTCACCTGTGCAGCAGTAAATGCCTGTAACCCTTGCTCAATGGGAACTCTGTAATCTTTTCCCCCCTGATAAATTAATATGGGCGTATTCCATTTGTCAGCAAAATTACTGGGGCTGAATTTTACATAAGTGTTTTGTGCTATCAGATTTTTCTTATTCCAATAGTTACCTCCGCCATCCCAGTTCACAAACCAAAGCTCTTCGGTAGTGCCATACATGCTTCTGAGGTCAAACACACCGTCGTGTGCAATAAAAGTTTTAAAACGATTGTTGTGAATACCTGCCAGAAAGAAAACTGAATATCCTCCATAGCTGGCGCCGATAGCGCCTAACCGGTTTTTATCTACAAATTTTTCCTTCGATACTGCATCAATCGCCGATAAATAATCCTTCATTACCTGGCCACCCCAGTCTTTGCTGATTTGTTCGTTCCATTTGGTTCCGTGCCCCGGCATGCCACGTCTGTTGGGCGCTACAATGATGTACCCATTTGCTGCCATTAACTGAAAATTCCACCGGAAGGAATAAAACTGAGTCAGTGCCGATTGTGGCCCTCCCTGACAATACAATAGTGTAGGATATTTTTTGTTCGGATCAAAGTCGGGAGGATAAATTACCCATACCAGCATATCCTTTCCATCCGTTGTCTTTACAAATCTCCTTTCGGTTTTACTTTTTTTGATGGTAGCATACATTGCATCATTTATAGGGTGAGTTGTTTGATGGCTCCCGAAAGAATATCAACGGTATATAATTCTGCCGCATGATTCATGTCGGTACGACTAACCACCAATGTATTCCCGCTCTGACCCATAATACCGGTAATATCGAAATCTCCCTTTGTAATTTGTTTTATCTCCGGTTTGTTATTTCCATTATACTTTACAGAAAATAGTTGTTCCGTACCGTTTATGGGAGCAACAAAATAAATGTAATTTCCATCATCGCTCCATTTATAGGAACTTACATGTATATCATCGCGGTAAGCAGTCAGGTTTACTTTTTTACCATCTTTCATTACCACGATATCCTGTTTGTCTGCTTCATATCCATCACGCTTCATACTCAGCCAGGCCAGTGCGCCATTCGTGCTAAAGCTGGGATTCAGGTCGTAGCCCATCATTCCTTCTGTAAGATTGGCGGTTTTGCCAGATTCTATGTCGTAAGCATACAAGTCGGTATTGGTGCTTTCGGCATAAGCCCTTCCAAATTTCTTTTACACACATAAATGATTTGCTTACTGTTGGGGCTCCAGATGAAATCATCATCACCGCCAAAAGGCTGGGTAGGAGTGTCATAAGGTTCGCCGGGCATAATGTCTTTTGCTTCATCAGGTTTTCCTGTCGGGGCGAAAAATACATGATTGAATTTACCGTCTTCCCACTGATCCCAGTGTCTGATCATCAGGTTGTCATAAATCTGCACATTAGATTTGGTAAGTTCCGGATAAAAATCCGAGCCAAATACTTTTACTACTTTCACTTCTTTACTTGTCAGCACATATTTTCCATCGGGTGAAATGTTTTTATCATTAAGCAATGAATTATAATTTTCCGCTACTTCGCCCACAGTGCCATTGATCGGGATTTTGTAGGTTTTTGTACTACTATTATTAGAGGAAACATCTGGTGTACTCACCTTGTAAATAACCGATTGCTTATCTTTTGTGAGGCCAATGGCGCTTACTCTGCCTAATTGCCAGAGCAGATCGGGTGTCAATACATTTTGTGCCGAAACTGAAACTGAAATACAGAAAAATGCAAACAAACTAAGAAAACGCATAAAAATAAGTTTTGGCTAAGATACGGAGAATTAAAAAGTATTTGAGTAGCAGAAATCCATTTGGCATAAATTTTTGGAAAATGAAAGTGGCAGAATAAAGGATTATCTATCCTATCAGAAAAGCAATATAAAATTTTTTATTTTAGAAGTTCCCGATTTGGGAATAATATTTTATCTTTGTGAAAAACTTTAAAAATTGAGAGTTTTTGCAAAAAAGATATTGCGTGAGTTCTGGGAAAAGCATTCCGATTGCGAACAGCAATTGAAAGCTTGGTATCAGGAAGCTGATAAAGGGTCTTGGAAGAATCTGAATGAATTAAAGTCGGAGTATCCAAGTGTAAGTATCTTGGAAGACAATCGAGTTTGTTTTAACATTAAAGGAAACAATTACAGATTAATCGTAAAAATAAATTTCATTTATCAAATGATGTGGATTCGATTTATTGGAACACATGCTGAATATGATAAAATAGATGCCAATAAAATTTAAAATAATGAGATTAAAACCCATAAAAACAGAATGCGATTATAATCAAGCTTTAGATAGACTTGAAAAGATATTTGATGCTCAACCTGGAACCCAAGAAGGTGATGAATTGGAGATTTTAGGAATTTTGATAGAAAATTATGAAAATGAAAATTTCCCGATTGACCTACCTGATCCAATAGAAGCTATCAAATTCAGAATGGAACAGCTTAATTATTCACAAAATGATTTAGCTGAAGTTATCGGTTTAAAAAGTAGAGCAAGTGAAATCCTAAATCGAAAAAGAAAATTAACCTTGGATATGATAAGAAAAATTACAGAAAAATTACATATCCCAACAGAAGTTCTCATTCAAGCGTACTGAAAATTAGGACTTCTGCCAACAACTAAGGCTTCGTTGGGTGCGCAGCACCAACAATGAAGCCTTAGTTGAACGGAACCGGTTAGTATGGAGATGTCGTGAAGAAGAATTGAGCTGTACTATCAAGTCCGGCAAGTTGAGTTTTCAGAAAGGTTTTCATCAGGTGCAGTAACTGATGTTTTTCATTTTTAGCAGACATAAAATCCCTTACCAATTTTCAATTTGCAATCTACAATCATAAATCACAAATCTAAAATCTAACATCTATCATCTACTCTTCAAAATCTACATCGCCATTAAACTCCTTCGGGTCATTCATATTCATCATGCTGCCAAATAGGTCTTTGAATTCTATTTTTGTTTCGTAGAGTTTTTTGCTGATTAAAGAGTAGGATGCAAGGCCATGCAGCACAAATTCCATCAGCAATCCTGCCTGCATTTCATTGGCATGTGGGAAATATTTTTTGACAATAGCGTGTAATCCATCCACCATATAAAGTTGATGTATCTTTTCTTTATCATTGGTATTGAATGATATAGCTAATTGATTTCCCTTGTCAAACCAATTGATAACGGGTTTGTAAGGATGTTCTTCTGTCTTTTGCTGTACAGAAGGTTTACCCGTATTTCTTCTCTTTTTCAGTTCGTCAGGATTCGGGAAATATTGAACAAACTGGCTTCTGATTGCCTTGTCCATCAGGTTCATGGCTACCTGATAAGGTCCTTCTTGCTCGCCTTCATATACTAGTTCCACCTTTCCGGTGATGGAAGGAATGATTCCGGAGAGGTCGCCCACCCAAACCTGAGTTTTCTCCTCGCGGTTGATGAGGGCGCGTCTTTCGGCCGCACTCACTGCATTTTCCATTGCCGAAATCGTGAGCCGAGCGCTCACACCGCTTTTTTTGTCAACCAATTCACTGCTTCTGGCTTCAAATGCCACTTGTTCAACCAGGCGTTTGATGAGGTCGCTCACCATAACCTTTTTCAACTGTTCGTCATGGATATCGGCTTCCTGATCGGTAATCTCCAATGCGTGTTCAATATTTCTTGGGTAATGGGTAAGAATCTGGCTTTCTATTCTGTCTTTTAATGGAGTAACAATGGAACCTCTGTTGGTATAATCCTCCGGATTGGCAGTAAAGACAAACATAATGTCTAATGGCAATCTCAGTTTGAAGCCACGGATCTGCACATCGCCTTCTTCTAAAATATTAAATAAGCTAACCTGTATTCTTGCCTGTAAATCAGGTAGTTCGTTAATTACAAATATGCTCCGGTTGCTACGCGGAATGATGCCGTAATGCAGTACCCGCTCATCTGCAAAACTGAGTTTAAGGTTGGCGGCCTTAATAGGGGTCACTTTCATTAAATGGGGAGTACGCCTAATTTTGTTGCATGGATACATCATATATCGGTCATTTTTTACCCAAGGGGTTATTGGAATATTTTGATATTACAGGTATAGATGAACTATGCTTTGTAAAGGACAGGTCAGTTTATTTTCAGATTTCATTGGAAGAACGGAATATGATATTGGGAGATGTGGATGGTACCCAATATGAGTCAAAAGGTTTTACGGAGATAACCCTACAGGATTTCCCAGTCCGTAAGCAAAGCAGTTTATTTGGCAATAAAAAGAAGACGCTGGCGACATAAAAAGAGGCTGGTAAAATTATCAGAAACGACTTTTCATTTGTAGCCGAAGGTTCAGGGTTAACCAAAGAACTATCGGATTTTTTAAAAGGTACAGGTTGATACAAAGGTTGATACTATCAGCAACATAGCTGGTTACCATCAGATACAGCCTTCAAAATTAAACCGTCATTATAAAAAGTATAGCAGTGGTTTTAAAGACTGGAACCAGCTCACTCACTGCGAAGATTATCTTCTTTTTCCGGACAACATTGGAGCCTACCTAAGCATAGATGAACTAAGTTTATCCAAAGGAGAATTATACACATTTGTTACCAACAAAAACGGCAGGGCAAAGCAGGGTACATTGGTAGCCGTCATCAAAGGAACACTATCTAAAGACATTATAACCACCTAATGAAACTTTGTGAACACAAGCGTTTGCAGGTAAAAGAAGTCACTCTTGATATGGCAAAAACATGGAAGCTGCCGTAAAGCAGGTATTTACAAATGCCACTCTGGTTACCGACAGATTCCATGTAATAAAACTGGCAATGGAAGCCTTGCAACACATAAGAATAAACCTGCGATGGAAAGAATTAGACAAAGAAAATGCAGCCATTAAAAAGGCTAAAGAACAACAAATAAAATATGAACCAGTAATGCTGGCAAATGGTGAAACACCCAAACACTCCCTGGCAAGGTGCACATATATTTTAGCCAAAACAAAACGACTGGACAGAAAATCAAATACAAAGAGCCACCCTGTTATTCAAATATTTCCCTGAATTAGAAACTGCTTACCACCAAACTTTAGCCTTTAGAAACATATACGAAAACCAACAAAAAGCATCTGCTAAGACAGCGTTTGAACAATGGATACAAAAAGTACAAGAGCAGGCATTAAAAGAGTTTTATACCGTTGCTAATACCGTAAAATATAATTTAGATAACATACTTAATTTCTTCAATAACCGAAATACAAATGCCAATGCAGAATCATTCAACGCTAAAATAAAACTATTCAGGGCTAACCTTAGAGGCGTAACCGATACCAAATTCTTTCTTTTCAGACTGCATAAACTTTTTGCCTGTCCCCCAGTAAATAATGGTGAGCCCTTAATAGGGTCAATGTCTCCTATCAGATCGGCCACACTCACGTCGGGAGTCGCTAATTTTTCAGCATATCTCTGGCTTCTGTGCAGCCATTGAATGGGAGTGTCATCGCCTTTTTCGGCCAGGAGGTCTTGTGCGTATTTTGAAACCGGATGAAAAGGATCGTCATTTATTTCGCTTCCGGCAACGTAAGGAATGTATTCGTCTAACAGGTTCGCCATTAATCGTGCCATTCTGGTCTTTGCTTGGCCGCGAAGACCGAGTAGCAGGATATTGTGTTTGCTCAACAGTGCTCTTTCCGTTTCGGGTATTACCGAATCTTCATACCCCACGATTCCGGGAAATGTTGTTTCTCCGCTTTGAAGTTTTTTGATAAGGTTTTGTCTGATTTCCTCTTTGATTGTTTTGGGTGTATATCCCGAAGCTTTTAAAGCTCCAAAAGTCGTTTCATGCATATTTTAATGGGTAAAAATGATTATCTATTATACTATCTTAAATCTTCACTATATCAGCTAAGATAAAAAATAAATTCATATAAACTGTATGATTAATTGACATTTAAGTAGATAGTTAAAATATTAAACAATCTTCTGTTAGTAAACCTGTTTATTTTTTCCACTTTCAAAATCTTTAAAAATAAATGTTCCTAATTTATCCAGATTGGCAAAATAGGCCTTTCCATGATTCATTTCGGTAAACTCTTGAACAAATCTTTGCAAATATGGATCAGTGGCAATCATGAATGTGGTAATCGGGATTTTCAATTTTTTACATTGCGCCGCCAGATTCAGGCACCGGTTCACCACCTTTCTGTCTAATCCGTAAGCATTTTTATAATAACGTTTTCCAATTTTCAGGCAGGTAGGTTTACCATCCGTAATCATAAAAATCTGCTTATTAGGATTTTTCCTTCTTCTCAGTATGTCCATTGCCAGTTCCAGGCCTGCTACCGTGTTGGTATGGTAGGGGCCTACCTGCAGGTAGGGCAGGTCTTTGATTTCTACCGGCCAGGCATCATTGCCAAAGACTACGATGTCTAATGTATCTTTCGGATAACGGGTGGTAATCAGTTCGCTGAGCGCCATTGCCACTTTTTTGGCAGGCGTGATGCGGTCTTCGCCGTACAAAATCATCGAGTGCGAAATATCAATCATCAATACGGTAGAGGTCTGAGCTTTAAAATCGGCTTCCCTGATGCTCAGGTCATCTTCCCTAAGGCTGAAGCTGTCAATGCCATGATTGATTTGGGCATTGCGGATAGACTCGGTAAAGTCAATTTGCTCCAGCATGTCTCCAAACTGAAAAGGCCGGGTTTCGGGATTGGTTTCCTCACCCTGCCCGGGTTTGAATGTTTTGTGATCGCCCCGTTTTGCTTTTTTCAGTTTGCCAAAGATCTCCTCTAAACTTTTTTTGCGGATTCCCTGTTCGGTTTTGGAAGTGATTTTTATTTCTCCGTTCTGATGGTTTTCGGTAATATATCCTTTGTTTTTCAAGTCTTCCACAAAGTCGCCCATGCCGTAATCATCATCAGTAAGTTTGTATTCTTTATCCAATTCGTTCAGCCATTGCAAAGCTTCATATACATCGCCACTGGTATAGGTAAGCAATTGCAAAAAAATATCCATCAGTTTGTCAAATGGAGATTTACCGCCTTCATTGATATCGAATTTTGAAAAATGATAACCGCGCATACAGCAAATTAACAAACTTTGTGATTTAAAAGTTCATTTGGGAAAATTACGCTTGGAAGATTGAAATTCGTATCGAAATGAGGGGAATAGTCCTTTTATGTAATAGCCTGATTGATTTCAAAATAAGAGACTACCGAACTTGTTATTGTAACCAAAAATTCTTTTATGTAGAACTCTTTAATCAACTTTTCTTTTTCTTAACAAGCGCCGTTTCCAGCCAGTTGGCAATATCATTATACACTTCAAATCGAATTTCTTCATTCAGAATCTCATGTCGCATTTCAGGATATAGCTTCTGGGTTACATTTTCAAAACCATCTTTTTTCAGTTGCTTCACAGTGGTCTGAATTCCTTTCCCGAATTCACCGATAGGGTCGTTTTGACCGCTTACAAACAGCATGGGCAAATCTTTACGGATGGATGCAGACCAGTTTCTTTGGGTCGCTCTTACGTTCACCGACAGCAAAGCATAAAATCCATTATTTGAAAAAGGTTGTCCGTTCAGTTTGTCGGCAGCAAAAGCCGCTCTGTTTGCAGTGCTGGACTGAGCCAACTGAGTACACCGGCATCAGCATCATTCTTGAATTGTTGGTTGTTTCGGTTATCAAAAATTGTTTAGGAAACCACTTCTTTTTCTCGGTGCAATAAAATTTGCAATGGAGAGTAAAAATTTGGTGATGGGAGCGATGGAGACTTTTCCTCCGGTACCCACAATGACGGCCCCATCGAAGCGTTTGCTTTCTTTCTGCAACAGGCATCGGGTTATAAACGACCCCATCGAATGACCGAGAATAAAACGGGGGAGCCCCGGATTTTCTTTTTCTAAAAAATTTTGCATCACTCTGGCATCAGCAATCAATTGTTTTGCAGGTTGCTTTTCTTTTACAAAACCTAATTCGGCATCATTGGTTGCTGTTTTGCCATGACCGAGATGGTCGTAAGTCAATACCACAAAACCTTTTTCAGCAAAAAAACCTGCAACTTCATCATACCTGCCACTATGTTCCTTCATTCCGTGCAGAATCAGCAGTGTTGCTTTGGGTTTTGTGGAAACGGGTTGGTACAGGGAATAGAAGGTTTTGTGCGTTTCTTTTTGTCCGTCTTTTTGCCGGTAAAAACCTTCCTTTTTCTCAATCATGTCTGTGAAAAATATTTGTATAACTTCAAGATACAATCAGGTAAAGGAAGCTAATCCCCGACCTGATTGTAAGTTAATCATTGATTTCTAAAAATTCAGAAATTCGGATGTCTATCCTTTTGCTTGTCTGATAGCTTCGGTAAGTTTGGGTACCACCTGAAACAGATCGCCCACTACACCATAATCGGCTGCTTTGAATAAAGGCGCTTCAGGGTCATTGTTGATTACCACTATAACCTTGCTGCGGTTTACGCCGGCCAAATGCTGTATGGCTCCCGAAATACCGCAGGCTATATAAAGGTTTGGCGCTATCACGCCTCCGGTTTGGCCTACGTGCTCATTGTGAGGACGCCAGTCGGCATCTGCCACAGGGCGGCTACAGGCAAGCGCAGCTTTCAATTCTTTGGCAAGGTCTTCCAATATTCCCCAGTTTTCGGGACCTTTTAGTCCACGCCCGCCGCTTACCACAGTTTCAGCCTCAGACAGTGGAATCTGTCCGCTTTCTTTTTTTACCTCCTTCACGGTAACTTTAGGGGCATCCACAGTAGCATTAAATGAAACCACTTCGGCAGTTCCTTCACCTGCTTCAATTGAGAAGGCATTTGGATTGAGCGAGATAATTTTAACCGGGCTTAAAACTTTTATTTTGGCAAAGGCCTTACCCGAAAAAACAGATTTTTTCACCACAAAATTTCCATCTGCGGTTTCGGGCAGCGCTACTGCTCCGCTAACCAATCCGGCTTTAATCTGGCAGAAAGGCGTGGGGCAATTGCCTTGCCGCGTGAATTGTTGAAAAAACGATTCCCGTAGCGCCGTTTTGTTCGGCTACCTGAGCAATCACTGCAGTAGCCACCTGCGCATCAAAACCTTTCAGATGGTCGTTTACCACCTGATAAATTTTCTTAATGCCATATTTACCCAGCGCTGCCAGATCTTCTCCGGTCTCTGCAAGGACTACAGCATGCGCTTCCGAGCCTAATTGCTGTGCCAGTTTTCCACTGTAGGTCAAAATCTCTAATGATGATTTTTTTACTTTACCATCTTCATTTATTTCCAAAAAAGCAAGTACCATTATATTTTTTCTGTTAAGTGATGAGTATTTAAATTTTATCTTTTTGGGTTATTCAGCAGATTTTATATAAACTGCCTAAATAACCTTTGCTTCGTCTTTAAGAAGTCTTACCAATTCAGGAATGTTATCAGGGTCAATCAGTTTTACGCCCGATTTTGCAGGAGGCAGGCTGTATTCGGTTGTTTCGGTAAGCGCTTCCACCGATACCGGCTCTACCACTTTCAATGGTTTCGTACGTGCTGCCATGATGCCGCGCATGTTTGGAATGCGTTGCTGCGCCATACCCTGATTGCAACTGACAACTACAGGCAGGATCACTTCACACACTTCTTCGCCGCCCTCAATTTCGCGGTTAATGGTGGCTGTGGTGCCAGAAAGGTCTAATTTGGTAGCCAGCGAAATAAGAGGCAGGTTCAGCATTTCGGCCAACATACCGCCTACAGAACTACCGTTGTAATCAATAGTTTCTTTTCCAAGCATAATCAAATCGTAGCCCCTTCTTTGGCCTGCTGCTATTTGTGCAGCGATGCCATAACTGTCTAAGTTTACTGCATTTACTCTGATGCCTTCATCGCCGCCAAGAGCAAATGCTTTTCTTAAAATAGCATCATTTTCTGCTCCGCCTACATTTACAAGATGTATAAGGATAGAACCATCCGCTTCTTTCAATTCAATGGAACGGACGAGTGCATAGTATTCGTCGCTGGGGTTGATAATCCATTGCACGCCATTGATATCAAATTTCGTGTTATTGTCAGTGAAAGCTATTTTTGCAGTGGTATCTGGGGTTTTACTTATACAAACTAAAATCTTCATATTGGCTTATTTTGATGATTTGAAAATAGTTGTTTATGCAACTATCTGACAAAAATAAAGATTAAAAATTATTCAGCAAATAAATTCAGAAAAATTATGGAAAAGATTGACAGGCTCTTGTCCTTTCTGGAAGAAAACCCAAATGATAGCTTTGTGCAGCATGCCCCAGCGCTCGAATATATGAAGGTAGATGACCTTATTGCGGCTCATCAGGTTTTCAGAGATTTGCTGAACGCCAATCCTGACTACGTGGGCAGTTATTACCAATTGGGAAAATTGTATGAGAGGATGGGAGAGCGGCAGGAAGCGATGGATGTGTATGAATTTGGGATGGATAAGGCAAAGGAGCACGGCGACAATCATGCTTAACGAACTTAAATCAGCCTGGAGGAACTATCGGATTTGTAATTATTAAAGCTAATGTTTTTCAGTATATGGATTTGTTAAATAAATTTATAAAAAACTATAAAAGTCAACACCTTTTTGACCCAAAAAATAAATTATTGGTAGCCGTTAGCGGCGGGGTGGACTCTGTGGCTCTGTGCCGGTTTTGTCATCTTTCGGGTTTGGAATTTGCTATTGCACATTGTAATTTTCAGTTGCGGGGAGAAGACAGTGAGAGAGATGAGCGGTTTGTGGAGTCTTTGGCAAATCCGTTGCAGGTGTTTTTTTTTGCTGTAAGGTTTAATACAAAAAAATATGCTCAAGAAAACAAGGTATCCACACAAGTGGCTGCAAGGGAATTGCGTTACAATTGGTTTGAGCAAATCAGAAAAGAAAATAAATATGATTATATATTGACAGCCCACCATGCTGATGACAATGTGGAAACAGTGCTGATGAGTTTTTTCAGAGGAACAGGTATTCGCGGTTTAATGGGCATCAAATCCAAAAACGGAAAAATCAGACGGCCTTTGTTATTTGCCAGAAGGAGTGAGCTGGAAAATTTTATAGAGGAAAATGAATTCTCATTCGTTCAGGATGAAAGTAATTTGCATGATGATTATACCAGAAATTATTTTCGAAATACTGTGTTGCCGATGATTGGAAAAATTTTTCCGGAAGCTTCAGAAAATATTTTGAGCAATATTGAACGAATGAAGGAGGTCTCTTTGCTTTATCGGCAGGCAATTGAACAACATAGAAAAAAAATGATGGCGCCAAAAGGAAATGAATGGTTCGTGCCGGTTCTATTGTTGCAAAAGTCAGATGCAGTAGCTACCATACTTTTTGAAATGGTGCGGGAATACGGCTTTACATCAGGGCAGGTTTCAGATATTATTAATTTGTTAGATAGTGAATCTGGTAAGTACATAGTTTCGTCCACTCACAGAATTCTGAAAAACCGAAAGCATCTGATTATTTCACCCTTAAAAGAATCAGAAAACACTTCGGTCATCATGGAGGGTTTTGGCGAATATGTCTTTGCAAACGGAACTGTTTTTTTTAAAGAGTTGGCTGATGTTCCTTCTCAAATTTCAACTGATGATGCTGTTGCTATGTTGGATGCAAAAAGTATTGTGTTCCCATTGATTTTGCGTCCATGGAAGACCAGGGACTATTTTTACCCATTAGGTATGCCCAAAAAGAAAAAAGTATCAAGATTTTTGATTGATAAAAAATTATCTCTTATTGAAAAAGAAAAGGTATGGGTGGTGGAAATGAATAAGAAATTAATATGGATTGCAGGTTATCGAATTGACGACAGGTTCAAGATAACAAGCCGAACAAAGAAGGTAATAAGATTTGAGTTTAGAGGAAAATAAATTGTCTAATACAATATTTTTTTGACAAGGTAGTTTTTGGAATGCGTAACGCCTTTTGATTAGGAGCGGTATTATTGCACAATAACGGTTCCCAGTTGTTTAGTTATGTTTCGTTCTATTTCCTTGAGGGTTTGCTGCACAAAAATGTTTTCTTTATATTTTTCCTCAGAATTGAATTGAGCGATATCTTTTTGATTTTCGAGAATCATCCGTTTGATCTTCTTTAATTTCAGGTATTGAATGGCACTGATGATTTTTTCAGGAGTACGGTCTTCGCTAATGAGTTTATAATTTCTGAGTTCTTTTTCATTTCCTTCTGAAATGGTTTGCAGAAAGTTGCTTACATCCTTGGCAAATAATCCTTTTTGGTAGCCCAGTTCTTGCCCCATATCATCCTTCCATCGCTCGCTTTCTTCATAAGGATAGTTGAGCAGCGAAACGGCAAAACTGCTGAGACGTTTGTCATCATGATAAATAAAATACTGTCTGTTGAGCGATTCGGGGTGGGTTTGCAGGAGTTCTTTTGCTTTCAACAAAAGATTATTTACATCTGCATCTTCAATAATTAACTCACTAATTTCTTCTAAAATATATTGAGCAATCAGTGTATTTTTTTCCCAGATTCTATTACCGTATTCCAGTAAGACTCTTGCCAATTCTTTTTCCTGCAGCTGGTCTTTATGCAGCAGTTCAAAGGTGGCATCATCGTAGCCAGAGGCTTCTCCATTTACGGCATTGGCTTCTCTGTAATCCTTGGCATCCAAAGTGGCTTTTCGCTCCTGAACAGTAATGCGGTCGCGGATGTATTTGTTTACCAGCGCATGCAGACCTGCCTCATCAATTGTCAGAATTTCAGCCGACTTCTTGATATAATCCTGTTGTTTGGTAAAATCTTCAGCTTTGTTTATTCGCGAAATGGATTCTGCAATTTTATTAACTAATTCTGATTTTTTTATAGGATCATTTCCAATATCACCTAAAGCAAGCTCTAATTGAAAAAGAATAAAATCTTTTTTGTTTTTTTGAACAAAATCAATAAATCCCGAAGCGCCTATTGTGTTTACATAACTGTCTGGATCTTCATTGTCGGGTATCAGCACTAATTTTACATTCAGGCCTTCTTCCAGCGCCATATCTAGTCCGCGAAGGGCTGCTTTCACGCCGGCCGAGTCGCCATCATAAACAATGGTAAGGTTATTAGTGTATTTTTTTATCAGCCTTAGTTGATCAACGGTTAAAGACGTACCGCCAGAAGCAACCACATTTTCAACACCTGCCTGATGCAGTGAAACCACATCTGTGTAGCCTTCTACTAATAAACATTCATCGGCTCTGTCGATGGCGCTACGGGCAAAATAGGAGCCATAAAGAATTTTGCTTTTTACATAAATTTCGTTCTCAGGCGTGTTAATGTATTTAGGAGCTTTATCTGTGTTCTTCAATATTCTTGCCCCAAAACCCAAAACCTTTCCGCTATGGTTGTGAATGGGGAAAATGACCCTGCCACGGTAATTGTCCATCAGCACACCATTTCGTTCCACCGTCAGGCCGGTTTTCAGCAATAATTCTTTATTGTATTGTTTGGAAACGGCTTCTTTTGTAAAAGCATCTCTTGTTTCTGGCGAGTAACCCAGTTTGAATTTTTCGATGATTCCTTCTCTAAACCCTCTTTCTTTAAAATAGGCCAAGCCAATGTTTTGTCCTTCTTCCGTTTCAAATAAAGATTTTGCGAAAAACTGCTCTGCAAAGCTGTTGATGATATACAGGCTATCGGCCGTTTGCATCAGTTCTCTCTGCTCATTGCTCACAAAGGTTTCTTCTACCTCTACTCCGTATTTTTTTGCCAGCCATTTCAGCGCTTCCACATAGCTGTATTTTTCATGCTCCATGATGAAGCTGATGGTATTGCCGCTTTTGCCGCAGCCAAAACATTTGTAAATTTCCTTGGCAGGAGAAACAGTGAAGGAGGGTGTTTTTTCATTATGAAACGGACAAAGCCCCAAATAGTTAGCGCCTCTTTTTTTGAGTTTCACAAATTCGCTCACTACATCTATAATATCAATTCGCGAAAGAATTTCCTGTATGGAGGCCTGTGTAATCATGCGTCAAATTTAGCTGATAAAAACAATTTATTTACGAAAATCGGTCGATATCTCTTGCTCTGTATATAAAGAACGTCGTTTATTAGAGAAACATTTCAGCCCGTTTTGACTATCTTTGTCGTCCTCATTATTAATCTGGCATGATTCAAAAACTGAATATTAAGGTAATTTTTAGCATATCTATTTTGAGCGCAGCTTTGTTTTTTTATTCATGCAAAAAAGCAAAGGATATTGGTGAAAATAATACGCCTCCCCCGATATTCAAAAAATCAACTGTTTCTCTGGAATCTTTTACCCTCGAGAAAAAGAATAACACTCAGTTGATGAATGATATCCTGTTTGAGGTGAAAGACAACCAAATAACAGCCAATTTGTCAAAATTTCTTTTCTCCGTTGTCCCCAGCTTTAGTTCAGACGCTTCAAAAGTTACTTTAAATGGCAAAGAACAGGTTAGTGGAAACGGTCTAATTGATCTAAGGGCTGATACCGTATTCTCATTTTTTGCGGAAAATGGTAAAAGATATGAATATACCTTAAAAATCAACTGGAACGACAGCCTTCCGCTTATTGCCATGAATACTGAGGGTAATGTATCTGTTAATTCAAAGGAATCCTATGTGAAAGCCAATATCACGATAGATGGTAAGGGTGTTTTTAGTAATTATTCGGGAGCTACGCAAATAAAGGGCAGGGGAAATAGCACCTGGGCACTACCCAAAAAGCCATACCGTCTTAAGTTGGATTCCAAAGCTTCTCTGTTTGGCCTGGCTGAAGAGAAAGATTGGGTACTCCTTGCCAATTATCTGGACGAGACACACCAGTTGAATAATATCGCTTTCTACACAGCACAAAAATTAGGAATACCCTATACCAATCATTTTATTCCGGTGGAACTGATGATTAACGGTAAAAATTTAGGGTTATATCTGTTTACCGAGCAGGTTGAACTTGACAAAAACCGCGTAAATGTGGGTGATGACGGCGTGCTGCTTGAATTGGATAGTTATTATGATGAAGACTGGAAATTTAAATCAGACAAATATCAGTTACCCGTAAATGTGAAAGATCCTAAATTGTCAAATGCAGATCAACTGGCAGCAATAAAATCTAAATTTCAACAAATGGAAAATCTGGTTGCAGCTTCAGATTTTCCTAACAACAACTATCTTGATTATATTGATGCAGCATCCATTGCCAACTTTCTGATTGTGTTTATGCTCACCGATAACGAAGAAATCAATCATCCCAAAAGTGTATTTATAAACAAGCCAGCCAATGGGAAATTTGTATTGGGGCCGACTTGGGATTTCGACTGGGCGTATGGGTACGAAGGCACTCAAAAGCATTTTTCGCATTATCAAAGCTTTTTTTGGACAGGAACTAAGGCAAAGGCGGGCACCCGATTTTTCTCCAGATTTCTTCAGGACCCTGCTATTGTAAGTTTGATAAAGCAAAAATGGACAACTTTTACTACTTCCAATAACCTTAATGATTTTGTTAACGACTGGATGTTTTTGCTGGAAGGAGCCCGCAACCGGGATTATAGCTTATGGAAAAGAGGAAATGTTAATTACCAAATGGATATTTCGGCGCTTAACAATTGGATTATTAACAGAATCAGCTATTTGACGACCTATATTAATGGATTGTAATTCTAATAGTTGCCAATGTGTTTACTTATGTTAACTTAGTATGACAGCCTGATGATTTCTGGTAATATTTTGGAAGGTTGCAATACTTTGGTGAACAAATCACCTTATAGGATATCTTTGTCTTATGAGCGAATCTGAAAATATTAAGACAGAAGAAAAGGTACAATTTTTGGTAAAAGACAATAAAGGATGTTTCCTGTTTGTCATTTTCATTCTGGCCATTACGCTGCCGGTCATTCCCCATTTTTCCGCAAGAAAATAAATTCTCGTGCTAACGGGTGAACCATCCGGAAGACAAATCCACATACATTTGCAGCGGCTCATTGTAAGGCCCTTTTAAGCATTGATGCGCAATAGCTCGTGCGTCATTCTGGTTGGAATGTAAAAGCTCCGATTCTCGGTCGGAGCTTGGTGATAAATTCAGTGGTGGAGCTCTCGCTACACCGTTCAGAATAATGCTCAGTACAAAGATACATTCTCTTTGAGCCATTTTTTTAATCATTAGAAAGAAAAATGTAAAAATGAATTATCAATCCACATTGTGCGTGTATTGATATTGGCAGCAGCAGCCACTTTGTGGCCGTAGGACAAGAACTCACGGATGTAAAAGAATTTGGTGTGTTTGCAGATGATTTGACAGACATTTGTCTGTATCTGAAAGAATGCCACGTTACCTTCGTAGCAATGGAAAGCACAGGAAATTATTGGCAAAACCTGTATGTGGAACTTATCAAACACGGCATTGAAGTTACCCTTGCCGCAGAAGCATCGCATAAAATGCAGAAGTACTTGAAAATACTCAACTTCCGCTTAGACGTAGTGGTCAATGATATTTGCGGACTTACCGGAATGGCAATTATTTCGGACATCTGCAAAGACAATCTCGATCCCGAAAAACTCTCCGAACACCGTCACGGAAATTGCAGAAAATCAAAGGAGGAGATAGCCAAAGCATTGAAAGGAAACAATCGTGAAGATTATCTTTCGGACTAAAACAAGAACTTGAATCCTATCAGTTTTATCAAAAGAAAATTGCTGAATGTGATAAGCAAATCGGTATGTTCTTAAAAACACAAATCAACACCGACCCCGATAAGAAAAAACTCAAAACATCTGACAAAACACATAAAAGAATCAACAAAAATGCACTCAAAGGAATAGACCTCAATCAAGCATCTTATCAATACTCTGGCAGTGTGGATTTAATGAGCATCGAAGGAATGAGCCACGCAACCATTCTTAGTATCATCAGCGAAATCGGACCCGAAGGCTTCCATAAGTTTGAAATTGCAAAACACTTTACAAGTTGGTTACGCCTTGCTCCCAACAACAAAGTAAGCGGTGGCAAACTGCTCAGTTCCAAAACCCCAAAAGGAGCAACCGGCTCAAAATTGCATTACGAAATGCGGCCAATGCCATCGGAAATTTAAAAGATACACACCTATCCAACTTCTTCAACAGGGTTTGTTACCGAAAAGGTAGAACAGTAGCCGTGAGTGCAACCGCCCGTAAACTTGCCGTAATACTTTGGAATATGGTTGTAAACAAACCTTTACAAACCTCCCACCGACTACCTGTTCCTTGACGAAAAAGAAAACTCGGTTTAGTGAAACGCATTAGAAAACAAATTGATAAATTTGCACTGACTAATGAAGATTTAGGATTGGTAACTGATTGACTATGAACGATAATGAAGAACGTTAGTCAGAAGACGTTAGATAATAGATAGTAGAGGTTAAAAGTTAGTATTTAGATATATGAGGTGTATAATAAATTGATTTGAAATTTTAAAACAATAATCAGCAATCTGAAATTTGTAATTTGTAATCAAAAAGATGCAAAACCGAAAAAAAATAGCAATTGTTGGGGTGGGCTTAATAGGCGGGTCGCTGGCATTACAACTGCATGAGAAAAAACTATCTTCCAAATTGATTGGAGTGGAGGTGAGTGCCAATAATGCCAGAGATGCCTTAGATGAGGAATTGGTAGATGAAATAAAACCATTTGATGATGCAATCAAGGAGGCAGAAGTGATTATATTAACAACGCCGGTAAATACTTTAAGCAAATTAGTTCCCGAAGTTCTGGATAAAATTGACAATCAAATTGTAATTGATCTTGGCTCCACAAAATATGATATTATAAAATCAATCAACGGTCATCCCAAACGTGGCAGATATGTAGCCACCCATCCAATGTGGGGTACCGAGTTCAGCGGCCCGAAAGCCGCAGTACGCGGGGCTTTTGAAGGCAAGGCGGTAATCTTGTGCAATAAAGAGGAAAGTGATAGTGATGCTTTGGGATGGGTTGAAAAGATGTACAATAAAATAGGGATGCGCATTACATACATGGATGCCAAAGCACATGACCTGCACGTAGCTTATGTAAGCCATATTTCACATATTACATCGTTTGCACTGGCCAATACCGTTTTGGAAAAGGAAAGAGTGGAAAGCGCAATCTTTGAAATTGCATCTGCGGGTTTTGAAAGTACCGTAAGGCTTGCAAAAAGTAATTCCAGTATGTGGGTGCCCATTTTTTTGCAAAACAAGGAAAATATTCTTGATGTGTTAAAAGAGCATATTGCACAGCTATCCAAATTCAAAGAGTGTATTGAAAATGAAGATGCCCATCATTTGAAGGCATTAATTATTGATGCGAACAAAATAAAGAGAATTTTAAAATAACAAATTAATTTAGCCACCAGCCATTTTTTATCAATGGCACAAATTTTACTAAAATGATCACAGAAAGAACTCCCAAAGAAAAACTGATGGCTGTATGGAGCAAAAGACCACTGATTATCAGCGGCCCATGCAGTGCAGAAACTGAAGAGCAAGTGGTAGAAACAGCAAAACAACTGGCCGCTACAGGAAAAGTAGATATATTGCGTGCCGGTATTTGGAAACCAAGAACCAAACCGGGAGGCTTTGAAGGAATTGGTGCCAAAGGCTTGCCCTGGCTTCAAAAGGCAGAGCAGGAAAGCGGGTTGCTTACCGCCTGCGAAGTAGCTAATGCAAAGCAGGTGCAGGATGCACTCACTTTTGATGTGGATATTCTTTGGATTGGCGCACGTACTACTGTAAACCCTTTCAGTATGCAGGAGGTTGCCGATGCTTTACGAGGTGTGGATGTGCCCATCTTAATTAAAAATCCGGTGAACCCTGATATTGAATTGTGGAGTGGCGCTGTTGAGCGCATTGCCAGAGCCGGAATTAAATATATCGGATTGATTCATCGTGGTTTTTCTTCGTTTGGAAACACACAGTATCGAAATGCGCCGATGTGGCCACTTGCTATCGACATGAAGTTACGCCATCCTGATATGCCCATGATTACCGACCCGTCTCATATTTGCGGTAACAGAGAAGGAATTCTTGAAATGAGCCAAAGAGCTATTGATGTGGACTTTGACGGTCTGATTATTGAAAGCCATATTGATCCTGACAATGCCTGGAGCGATGCTAAACAACAAATAACTCCCCAAAGACTTGATGAAATCCTGAGCAGTATTATTTGGAGAAAACCGGATAGTTCGAATCCGGAGTTTAATAAGGCTTTGGAAAATTTGCGTCACCAAATCAATATTCTAGATGATGAGCTACTACAGGTAATAGCCCAACGCATGAAGGTAGCAGATCAGATTGGTCAATATAAAAAAGATAATAATATCACCATTTTACAACCCAGCCGATGGCATGAAATAGTAGAGGCTACCGTCACAAAGGGAGAAAAGCTGGGACTGAGTCGTGATTTTATCAACAAATATCTGGATGCGGTGCATATTGAAAGCATTAACCACCAGAAAAAAATATTGGATGCATAACTTTTAAAGTTCAAAGTTCAAAGTTTAGTATCTAACGTCTAAAATCTAAATAAGAGATAAATTCGAGAAAATATATCATGACTAAAACAATTACATTTTCAAACGCATCTACCGATTTTTATTTTGATAGTTCCATTCGTGTTTTATCAAGGGTGGTAGATAAGAAATCGGCAGTCGTTATCACTGATGAAAATGTTTTTAAAGCACATGAAAAAGAATTGAAGGGATACAATGTTATTGTTTTAAAGCCCAGGCGAGGCATTTAAGATTCAGGCAACCGTTGATTCTATCATTGAAACGCTCATAAAAATGCAGGCCGACAGAAAAACAGTTTTGATTGGTGTAGGTGGTGGCGTTATTACCGATCTTACCGGTTATGTGGCTTCCGTTTATATGCGTGGTATCAGTTTTGGATTTGTCCCTACTTCTATACTGGGTTTGGTGGATGCCTCCATTGGCGGCAAAAATGGTATTGATGTGGGTGCATACAAAAAATCTTGTGGGGATTATCAGACAGCCTTCATTTATCTTACATGATATTTCCTTATTGCAATCATTACCAATAAATGAATGGGAAAACGGTTTTGCAGAAATTATCAAACATGCCTGTATCAAGGATGCTGCCATGTTCAGGCATTTGCAAAAAACATCGTTGACAGCATACATGAAGGATAAAAGAATGCTGAATGAATTGATACAGCGTAATGCCATGATAAAAATAAAGGTGGTACAAAAAGATGAGTTTGAAAAAGGCGACCGTCGGTTATTAAACTTTGGCCACACACTCGGCCATGCTGTTGAAACGCAATACCAACTGATGCATGGGCAGGCTATTTCCATCGGAATGACTTATGCCTGTCATATTTCTGAGCAACTGGTCGGTTTTTCTCAAACAGACCAGATTGTTAGTCTGCTGGGTCAATACAATCTTCCTTCTTATGCGAGTTTTGATAAAAAGAAAATTTTCGAAGTTTTAAAAATGGATAAAAAACGCATCAAAAAAGAAATGAATTTTGTATTGCTTGAAAAAATTGGAAAAGGTGTCGTAATGCCAATTGATTTAAAACGCCTGGAGAAAATAATAACAAATTTGTAGGGAAAAAGAATAATAAATTTTTAATGAAAGTAGTCGTTCGCCCATCTGAATTATCAGGAAACATCATGGCACCTGCATCAAAAAGTGCGATGCAGCGTGCTTGTGCAGCATCATTGCTTTCAAAGCGGAAAGTAATTATCCATAATCACGGAAAAAGCAATGATGACAAGGCGGCTATGGAAATCATTAAGCGATTGGGCGCATCTATCATAGAGGTTGATGGTGAAACCATTGAGATTGAAAGTAGTTTTTAAGCGATATACAAAAAGAAAAAATACCCACGAATGAAATAAGTTGTGGCGAGAGTGGACTCAGTATCAGAATGTTTACTCCCATTACCGCGCTTTGCAGGAATGAAATTATAGTTACCGGAGAAGGAAGCCTTACAACAAGGCCTCTTGATTTTTTTGAAAAAGTTTTTCCTATATTGAATATTAAAGTCAGCACTGATAATGGGAAATTGCCCATTAAAATTCAAGGTCCTTTACAACCCGTAAATATTGAAATTGATGGATCGCTAAGTTCTCAGTTTTTGACAGGGCTTTTATTGGCATATTCGGTGTCTTTCCAAGAATCGGTGGCAATAAAGGTTTCAAACCTTAAAAGCAGACCTTATATTGACCTGACACTGGATGTGATGAAAAAATTTGGGTTGACGGTTCCGGAAAATAATGATTATAAGGAGTTTGTATTTAGGCAAAGAGAAAAGGTTTCGGAAACCAGTCCGGATGAAATAGTTTATAGTGTAGAGGGAGATTGGAGCGGAGGCGCTTTTTTGTTGGTGGCAGGAGCCATTACCGGCAATATCACCGTTAGAGGACTAAGCCTTGCCAGCACACAGGCCGATAAAAAAATAGTAGAAGCGCTGATGGCTTGTGGCGCAGGAATAGCAATGGAAACGAAAGGTATAAAAATACATTCCGCACCAATGAAGGGATTTGAATTTGATGCTACCGATTGTCCCGACTTATTCCCGCCGTTGGTGGCACTGGCTGCTTATTGTGAGGGTTTTACAAAAATAAAAGGAGTAAGCAGGTTGGCATATAAAGAAAGTAACAGAAGTCTGACATTGCAGGATGAGTTTGGTAAAATGGCTGTCAGAATTGAACTGGAGGAAGATGTTATGATAGTTTATGGCGGGGGTAAAGTCAAGGGTGCAGGCGTACATTCCAGATACGATCATCGGATTGCTATGGCTTGTGCAGTAGCTGCGCTCAAGGCCGATGGAGCGACGACAATTGAAGAGGCGCAGGCGATAAACAAATCATATCCTGATTTTTATGAGCATTTAAGAATATTGGGCGCTAAAGTAACCGGAGACAAACTGGGAGTGGCGGAAATTCTGAAAAAATTGATTAAGGATGCCTGATTTAAAATATTGATTATGAATTCTTTTGGAAGATTATTTAAGATACAGATTTTTGGAGAATCACATGGTTCGGGTGTAGGTTTGGTGATTGATGGCTGCCCGGCAGGATTACCGGTTGAAGTAAAAGAATTTATGCCGGACATGCTTCGTCGGCAGGGAGGTAACCAAATAGGTACTACGCCGAGGAAGGAAGAAGATATTCCTGATTTTAAAACAGGTGTTTTCAATGGCAAGACTACAGGTTTCCCGATAATGATTTTTTTCGAGAACAAAAATACCCGCAGTGGCGATTATGATAAAAACCGAAACATTCCACGACCAGGCCATGCCGACTTTGTAGCACACAAAAAATACGGAGGGTTTGAAGATTACAGGGGAGGAGGGCATTTCAGCGCCAGGCTTACCACCGGTATTGTAGCGGCTGGTGTGGTAGCAAAGAAACTTTTAAAGGATATAACTATTAATGCAAAAGTAATTGAAGTAGGCGGCGAGGCCGATGTAGAAAAAGGCCTGAGAAAAGCAATTGAAGCCAAGGATTCTGTTGGCGGCATTATTGAGTGCAGGACAAATGGCTTACCGCTTGGTTTGGGAGAGCCCTATTTTTATTCGGTTGAGTCGGTTTTGGCTCAAGCCATGTTTTCGATTCCGGCGGTAAAGGGTGTCGAGTTTGGCGTTGGTTTTTCGGCAGCCCGAATGTTTGGTACCCAGCACAATGATGCTATTGAAAATATGGAAGGCAAAACTCGTACAAATAACGCAGGAGGCATTGTAGGAGGCATTACCAACGGAAATGAGTTAGTTTTCAGAATCGCGATTAAACCTACTTCTTCTACGCCAAAAGAACAAACCAGCCTGAACTGGAATACAGGACAGCCTGAAAAATTTTCGGTAAAAGGCCGTCATGACTTGTGTGTAGCTTTGCGAGCACCGGTTATTGTGGAAGCTTACACTGCCATTGTCCTGGTTGATTTTATGATGCATGCTGGCAAGTTGGCAAGAGTTGTTTAAAGGTCTTAGAAATATTTGAAATATTGAGTAGATGAATTTGTAATTTTTCAAACAAAATTTTTTTAATAATTTATTTTTACCTAACTTTCTTTATTATTTTTCTTTAAATCTAAAAAATTAAACTATGGGAGTTTTATCATGGATTGTATTTGGTTTGATTGCGGGCGCTATTGCAAAAGCTTTACATCCCGGTAAAGATCCGGGTGGATGGATTATCACCATTCTTATTGGTATTGCCGGAGCGTTTGTCGGACGTTTTGTAGGAGGATTTTTGGGTTTCGAATTCCCAAACTGGAGTTTTCAGGGTTTTCTGTTTGCAGTTGGAGGAGCCGTTATTCTATTATGGCTTTACAGTCTTTTATTTGCAAAAAAGACATAATTATTAATCCTTGAAAAAAAACCACCTTCAAATGAGGTGGTTTTTTTTTTAATCAAAATAGATTTGATTTTATGCGTTTCTATTAATGCAATTCAAGTCATTAAATGCTACTTCCAAACGAGTAACAAACGATTCTTCAGCTTTGCGCAACCATGCACGTGGATCGTAGTACTTTTTGTTTGGTTTATCGATGCCTTCAGGATTTCCTAATTGAGCCTGCAGATAAGCCTCGTTTTTCTTGTAATAGTTCAGCACACCTTCCCAGAAAGCCCATTGCATATCGGTATCCAAGTTCATTTTGATAGCTCCATAACCAAGAGCTTCTTTTATTTGAGCTGGGTCAGAGCCGCTACCGCCGTGGAATACAAAGAATACCGGTTTTTCGGATGTATTGTGTTTTTTCTGAATATATTTTTGGCTGTTATCCAAAATTTCAGGATGCAGTTGTACATTACCCGGTTTGTAAACCCCATGCACATTACCAAATGCAGCAGCAATTGTAAATCTGTTGCCCACTGTGCTTAATTGTTCATAAGTATAGTTTACGTCTTCGGGCTGTGTATATAATCTGGCATTATCCACATCGGTATTGTCCACACCATCTTCTTCGCCACCTGTAATACCCAGTTCAATCTCAATGCTCATACCCAGTGGGTTCATACGTTTAAAATAATCCACAGAGATAGCCACGTTTTCTTCCAATGGTTCTTCACTCAAGTCTAACATGTGCGAACTAAATAATGGCTGACCTTTTTCTTTGTAAAATTTTTCTCCTTCGTCTAATAATCCGCTAATCCAGGGCAACCATTTTTTGGCCGCATGGTCGGTGTGTAAAACCACCGGTACTCCGTAGTATTTTGCCACGTTGTGTACGTGCAAAGCGCCACTCACACCTCCATAAATATTAGCTTGCAGGTTATCGTTGGGCATTCCTTTACCGGCCATAAACTGCGCACCTCCATTACTAAATTGTATCATTACGGGGGAGTTCACTTTTGCAGCGGTTTCCAATACGGCATTAATACTGTCGCTACCCACAACGTTTACTGCGGGTAAGGCAAAATTATTTTGTTTTGCGTCATTATAAAGGGCATCCAGCTCTTCGCCAAATAAAACCCCGGCTCTGTACTTTGTCATTGTGTATTATTTTTTTAATTAATTAAATCAAAAATTTGTAAGATGCAAAATTACTGAATATTATTATAAATATTAAATGATATTGGTCAGCAAAAAAGGGAGTAAAACAGGAAACATTCTCAAAAGTGGGATATTACTGATTTTGCTTGCATTGTTTCTGGTTATGCATTGAGCAGACGGATTGTGCAAACAACGGAACCTTGGTTTCAATATCGAAATTGGTCTCTTTTTGTCCTTTACGTCAAAAGAACAGATAAAAGACAAAAATTTTTTTTCCCGAAAATTAATTTAGTGTCAGGACGAAAATTTATGTAAGAAATATCTATATATTTTTCTAATGTTTGAATTGACTAATTTTTTACATGATATTCAATCCAATTCATCTCAATCAAAATAAAATCAGAAGGGCCGATAAATATTAATCGATCCTTCTGAATAAAATGATTTTTGGTTTTAATTTTCAATTTCATTGCCATTGTGCAATGAAATTGAAAAAACGCAAAAAGCTTTCGTCAAAAAATGAGGAAAGCCTAATGCTGAATGAAGTTATGGTTAAGCCGCTTTGGGAGCAAAGGAGATGCAGCTTCCTTCAGGCGTTACAGGTCCTGCAAACAGGGTACAGCCACCGCAACCACCAGCTGCTTCGGGTTGCTTATATAATTGACAATCTATGCAGTGCTTTGCGGGATCAGCTGATTTTTCGTGGTATTGAACAGCCTCTCTCTTTTTGATTTCTTCAGGAGATACGCTGGATACATCGGTGCAATCGCCACTGGCAGCAGGTTGGTCAACCATTGACTTTGGCTGTTCGGCAGGAGCAGCAGGCGCAGCAGGAGCTGAACTTTCGTTAGAACCGCAACTGCTAATTAATGCAGAACCACCAAGAAGTACTCCCGCAGCAGTCAATGCTTTTTTTAAAAACTCTTTTCTTGAAACTTGATTTTCCATAATAAAGATTGGTTTTAATTGATATAATCGTAAATAATCAAAATTTTATGCAATGTAAGATATCGTCCAAGACTTGCTTATGAGCAGAATCATATCATCAAAAATAATATAAAATATTTTTAAAGAAAAAATTTATTTTCGGATGGTCAAAGTTTTTTCAAACCGTTTCACATCGGCCAGCAATTCTATTTCACGGTTATACACCAAATGATGTGCAAGCTGGTATGCAAAAAACGGACCCAGAGATGCCCCTTTGGTACCCAGCCCATTGAGAATACCCACTGAAGGGAAAACTGGATGCAAACCTACAAACGGCCTACGTTCCAGATTAGCCGGACGGATAGAAGCGATATGTTCCACAACTGTAAACGGTAATTTCAGCCAGTGCTGTAGGTAATTTTCAACCATTGCCCGAAACATGGCAGACGGTTTTTCGTCAATATAGTTTCGTTCGTAATCGGACCCTACCCAAAACAAATCTTTTTCTGCCAATGGCACAATGGTATAGCTCATTTTGTAAATATGCTCCTTACTCAATCCGGGAATGGAAACAATTAAAGCCTCCCCCTTGTTAAAGGCAAAGGGCAGTGATTTGAAATAAGGATTATTCATTCCTTCTACTCCTTCGCAGCAAAGTATTTTTTTTGCGCTGATACCGTTGTATTCCACATGATTGGTAGCCACAAGACAATCATTCCAGTCAAATTTTTTTTCTGATATAAGATCAAATTTTTTTAAATAATCCCGCCAGGCAGTGAGCAGTTCCCAAATATTAATATTTAAGGAAGATTTTATTTCTACTACTTCAAAGGGAAAATTAAACCGGGTTCTCAAAAGTTCTTTGTTTTGATGAAAAGTCATTGATTCTTCTTTTTCATCGGTGATTCTTTTATGAAAAGCCTCCAGCATCTGAGGTGTGGGTACAAAGTCAATAATGCTGATTTCCTGTGCCAGATTTTCAAGCCTGAGAAAATACCCGATTTTATTATATGCTTTTTTTGCAAAAGGGATGATATCATCTGCCATCCAGGTTTTTACCACTCTGCGGCCTGTTACCGGATTGATAACGCCGCTTGAAACCCTTGATGCGGTGTTGGGCCTGTACTCATCTATCACATGAAAGGTTTGTCCTTCCTGAAAAAGAAAAAAACTCAAAAACGTACCTGATATTCCCTGCCCCAGAATAAGATAATCTACTTGCTTCATAAACTTCAATTTGTCAAAATTAAAAATATTCTGTCAGAGGAGAGTTTATTGGGTTAGGAAAAATTGATTTTTGTTTGCAATGGGAATTTATTTTGAAAATTGCTTCAAACACGATAATATTGTTTACAAAACAAATAATTTGATTTCTTTTTCATTATTTTCACAATTTTGAACAAACAACTTTTTATTAAACCGCTTTTAGGTATATTTCTGATTTGGCTTTTTTTAACTGCCATCAATTTCAATAAGGCATTTCATGCCGATGATACCTTTCATTTGGAAGCTGCCCAACATATAATTAAGGAACCGCTTAAGCCTATGTCCGGAATAATTCGATGGGGAAACTATGAACCGGAGCCTATATTAAATGGAAATCAGCCACCACTGATGTTTTATTTGGTTGCTGTGGTGGGAGTGTTTTTTGGATTTAATGAAGCACCGATGCACCTGATGATTAGTGTGTTTTCATTTTTTTCTCTCTTTATTTTTTTTAGGATTGCAAAGGAATATGGTTCTGAAAGACCATTGCTGCTTACCGTGCTTTTTGGACTTTGCCCGGCATTTGTGGTCAATCAAAATGTGATGACAGATGTGCCGGTAGTTTGCTTTTTACTTGCAGCGTTTTATCAGCTTTATTGGCTGAAAAAACAAAGAAAAAAAAAGCATTACCTGCTTGCAATGCTATTTTTGACTATGGGTGTTTTTACCAAGTATATTTTTCTGCCTGTAATTTTTGCCGTTGGTATTATTTTTCTGGTCAAGAGGCAATTCAAAAGTTACTCTATCTGTTAATACCTTTCGGATTTCTGATTCTTTGGTCATTATGGAATTATTGGGAATATGGCGGTGTTCATATATTGGGCAGAAGCGCCCGGCCTTTTTATGGCAGATCGGAGTTGTTCTGGGCCTTTGTTACCGGATTGGGGAGTATTTCAGTGTTTGGGGTATTAGTGTTTAATAAGTTTACAGGCTATAAATTGAATAAAAAATTTGTTTACCTCACCTCAGCTTTTTCATTATTGTTGGTGGTTGCTTTTTATTTTTTATCCGATCAATATGATGACCAAATCAGATGGTTCTTAGAGGATTGTTTTTTGTTAATGGTTTATTTATTTTATGGTATGTTTTGAAAATCGGCTTTGATAAAAAATTAAACAAAAATTTTTTTAGCTTTCTTCATACTGATGACGGCGCTATTTTTTTATTTATTTCTGCAATATCATTATTTCTGATTCTCTTTGCGCCCTTTATGGCTACACGGCATATTTTAACGGTTATACCGTTTATTTTACTATTGGTTTCAAAGACCTTTGTATTCAGTAAGAAAATTATTTTGAATTTTACACTCGTGGGTTCTTTTATTTTGAGCTTATTATTGGGAATTTCTGATTGGAAACATGCGGAATTTTTTAAGAAGTCGGCAGCACAAATCAGAGAAGGAGTACCTGCCTATCGAACGGTTTGGTCTTCGGGAATTGGCGGATGGCATTGGTATGCGCTTCAAAATGGAATGAAGCCTTATTATCTTGATTCTTCAGTTCTGAAGGAAGGCGATGTTATGGTATTGCCCAAAGGTCTTTCTCAATACAGAATTTCTTCCGATTTGGAGGTTACTCTTTTGGCTAAACTTTGGCAGAAGACCGGCCCTCTTTCTTTCTTTTCGGGAAATCATTTTTTGGGTTTATACCATAACAACTTCGGTAATCCACCCTGGACTTTATCAAGAAACTCTACCGATACGATTTATGTTTTGGGATATTTGGGAAAAAGAAGTGATAATAAATAAAATGCGAGTAGGAGATTTCCCTCCAAAAGATTAAGAGAAAAATTTTTAGTAAAAATTGACATGAAGCGCTCTTATTGAGTTTTTCATTCCTTCTTTGTGTAATTTTTGTATGTAACAATTTATAACGATTTGTTTTTGAACATACTTTTGAGCATTAAAATTTTTTGTTATGCGTAAGAAAATATTATTATTAACCGCCTTTTCATTTGTATTTAGCAATATGTCTTTTGCCCAAAATTTCGAGAGAGTAGTGCGGCAGCAAAAAGCGTCGATCAATAGTATTTACAAGAAGAAACGTATTGCCCAGCGTGAATATTATAAATTAATGGATGAGCAGCATGTTATTGGAAACACTATAAAAAAATACAAGAGAGATGGTTATTTTTCGCCAGAAGAGAAAAATAAAATAGCCGCCAAACAAAGACGTGCTGCAGATCGGATAAGAAGATACCAGCGCAACAGGGAAAGATATTGATAAAGCATACTGTTCAATCGTTTGAACAGTCAAATGGCAACTTTAGCGTTGTTTTATTTTGTAATATTGTTATGGTATTGAAATAATGACGCTAAAAAAATGTTATGCCCAAATTTATTCTTTCTATTGTATTGCTATTTGCTACTTTTTTTTTCTGATGTCCAATTCCCCGGAGCGATTGCCCAGCGATCATCTGTTTATTTAGAACATGGAGCTCATCGACTTGGAAAACGCCGGGATGCAGCAATGGAGCAATGGCGCATCTATGGACTTGGACAATTTATTCACTGGGGTGTGTATGCTATTGCAGGCGGCCACTGGAACGGGAAGTATTATAGTGGTGCAGCAGAATGGCTTCGCTCCTGGAATGAAATGCCAAAAGCTGATTATGATAATCTGTATAAACAATTTGATGCCAAAAATTTCAATGCGACTGCCTGGTCTAAACAAGCAAAAGCAATGGGTGCACGATATATGATTTTTACCACTAAGCACCATGACGGTTTTTGCTTGTGGCCAAGCAAATACACAGATTATACAATTACCGCTTCGCCTTATAAAAAAGACATCGTAAAACAAGTTATAGACGCATATAGTAAAGAAGGGATTGACGTGTATTTATATTTTTCAATCATAGATTGGAATCATCCGGGATACCGCACCTCCCTGAAAACGGAAGCTGAAAAAAAGGCTTATGAAGATTTTAAAACCTTCACAGCCAATCAATTGAAAGAACTTTTAACGCTCTATCCTAAAACCAAAGGGTTCTGGTTTGATGGAATCTGGGATGCTGCATGGGTTCAACAGGCTGGTTTTACAGATAGCCTTGAAATGGAACTGAGAGCAGTGAATCCGGGGCTGATTATTGGCAGTCGTTTTCGTGCCGATGAGTATGGTCGCAGACACTTCGACAGCAATGGCGACCTGATGGGTGATTATGAGCAGGGTTGGGAACGTAAGTTACCAAAGACGATTGAAGATGTGCATGGCAATGACTGGGATTGCGTGATGACCGTGCCCGAAAACCAATGGGGCTACCACTCGGAGTGGAAGGGGCATGTAAAATCATCTGTTGAGTTGATTGAAATGATGGCGAGATCAGTTTCGATGGGTGGTAATTTTGTGTTGAATTTTGGTCCTGATGGGAAAGGCGCTATAAGACCCGAGGAAACAAAATTAACCAAAGAAATAGGCGACTGGGCGCAGGTAAATAATGAAGCTGTTTATAATGCAGGGTATGCAGGTCTTGATAAGCAGGATTGGGGATACATAACCAAAAGTCGAAAAACGGGTAACTATTATCTGGTTGTCTTTAATGTGCCGGTGAACAAAGCGTTGAGGTTGAAACTATTACCGGGCATGGGAATTAAAAAACTCTATGACCTGGAAAATAGCAGTATCTCTTTTGACACTGAAGAAATAGCCAAAGATGCCAAAGGCAGTGGGTATTTTATTTATCTGAAAGAAACCCCTTCGCAACCAAAAGTGATTGTGCTGGAAACAACCGACAAGGAAAATAAATCAGCAGTAGAGTACCAAAAAGCAAAAACCTAACATTAATAAATTAATCCCTTCATGATGAAAAAAGTACTATTAATTGCAATATTAAGTTTGATGTCAACATCGTTTCTGTTTGCTCAGGGAAGCAGGCAGAATATCGATTTCAACAATGATTGGTCATTTACAAAAGATACTTCCTCCGCTGTATGGGAGCCGGTAACGCTGCCGCATACTTACAATCAGACGGATATGCAGACGGGTAAGAATTTCTATACCGGAAATGGTTTTTACCGGAAGAAAATATTTGTAGATAATCAGTCAAAGGGAAAAAGAATTTTTTTAAGGTTTGGAGGAGTGGGACAGGTTGCCACTGTTTATATTAACGGAAAATTTTTAACCGAACATAAAGGGGCTTACAGCGCTTTTGCATTTGAAATTACCAATGTGATTAACTATGGCGCACAAAATGAAATTTTGGTAAAGGCTAACAATACGCCTGATAAAACTATCATTCCGATTAATAATTTTTTGTTTCCGATATATGGCGGAATATACCGGCAGGCTAATATGATTGTGACCGCACCCCTAAATTTTTCGGTTACCGATTATGCTTCATCGGGAATTCAGGTTATTCAAAAAGAGGTATCAGTGCAAAATGCAAAAGTGTTGGTCAAGGCTAAATTAGAAAACAGGGAGAAGCTTCATCAGAATATTAATTTGTCCATTATCATATCAGACAATAATGGTGTTTTGGTTGCACAATCCCAGAAGCCTGTAACAGTTTCTCCACAGGGTGTTACATATATAACCGGAGATGTGGAACTGGTAAACCCACGCCTTTGGAACGGAATTAAAGATCCGTATCTGTATAAGATTTCTGCCATTCTGCTTAAAGACAATAAAGAAATTGACAGGGTAGAAGAACCTTTAGGACTTCGCTCTATCGAGCTCATTGCAGGGAAAGGCGTTTACCTGAATGGTGAAAATCATCCGATGTATGGTGTAACCCGCCACCAGGACCGCTGGCAATACGGAAGCGCCCTTTCTCCCGAACAGGAAAAAGAAGACATGATGTTGATTAAAGAAATAGGTGCCACCACAATCCGTTTGGCACACTATCAGCAATCGGATCATATTTATGCGCTTGCAGATTCGTTGGGTTTTCTCACTGGGCCGAAATTCCTTTTGTAAATGCAGTTTCATTTCAGGAGGCCGATAATGCCAAACAGCAAATGGAAGAACTCGTGCGGCAAAACCGCAATCACCCGTCTATTTATATCTGGGGAATGCATAATGAAGTATATGGAAAGACTAAAGATGATTATGTGCCTGTGCTGACGCGCGAACTTAATGATATTGCAAAGACAAACGACCCGTACGTTACACTGTTTCGGTAAACGGATATGGTAGTATGAGCAGATTTGAAAACCTGAATTGCGATGTACAAGCCATGAACCGCTACTATGGCTGGTATGAGGGTAAAATAGAGGATTTAGAGAAATGGACTTCAGGTCTTGAAAAAGAATATCCTGATTGTAAGGTGATGCTTACCGAGTATGGGGCTGACGGCAACATAGACCAAGGGATTGACACATTAGCCAATCCGAAAAGTATTGATCCGGTGAACGGTCAGTTCTCGCCCGAAAACTATCAGACAGAAACTCATATTCAGCAGTGGGCAATCATACAAAAACATCCATATCTGCTGGCTTCTTATTTCTGGAACATGTTTGAGTTTGCCACACCGCTTTGGAACCGGGGCGGCGTTAATGCCCGAAACCTGAAGGGCATCATCACCTTTGATCGCAAAAGAAAAAAAGATGCTTTTTACTGGTACAAAGCCAACTGGAATCCGGAGCCGATGGTATATCTGGCAAACAGGAGAGATGCCATTCGCACAAGACCTGATAATACGGTGCAACTATTTTCAAATATTTCATCACCTAAATTGAAGGTTAATGGTAAAAAGATTAGCGGGAGGCCGGGTGTGAATGATAAACATACGCTTTACGATGTACATCTTAAAAAGGGGAAGAATAAAATTCAGGTAACCGCAAAACAAGGTAATCGGTCCTTTACGGATGAAATGATTTGGATGTATAAATGATTGAAATAATAAAATTTTTCCTTACTTTCCCGCCTAATTTGAAAAATGTCTTAATCAATGGTAACATTAATGACCTTGCTGTTTCTTGCTTTGTTCAATCGGAAAAAGCTAAAAACTTTAAAGATTGTAAAAAGGTATTTTCCAATCTTAATCGTAATGGGTTGCAATTTTTGGTTTGCAACCCATTCATTTTCGCAAAACGGTCAATTACCCTCATGGCCTGATACGCTGTTTTCAACCTACTGGCATCAGCAGGCAAGTCTGTTTAAAAACCTCCCTCAAACCAAAGGAGATATTATTTTTCTCGGAAACAGTATTACTGATGGCGGCGAGTGGCAGGAACTTTTTGGCGATAGCCGAATCAAAAACAGAGGGATAAGCGCAGATGTAACAATTGGGGTTTTAAACAGGCTAAAAGAAATCACAGGCCGGAAACCTGATAAAATTTTCCTGATGATTGGCACAAATGATCTGTCGAAAGGAATCGGCGCAGATAGCGTTGTAAAAAATATTCTTGAAATAGTTAAATTTACTCATTTGCTTTCACCGGCTACAAAGGTTTATGTGCAAAGCATTTTACCCGTAAACCCGGCTTTTGAAAAGTTTAAAAACCACACCGGAAATACTCAGGAAATTAAAGCCGTTAATCGTCAGTTGGAACTATCAGCCGAAAAGCATCGGTTCTCTTATGTAAATTTATTTGACAGTTTCACCAATTCGGAAGGATTCCTTAGCAGCAAATACAGTAATGAAGGACTTCATTTATTGGGAGATGGTTATATGCTCTGGAAGCATTTAGTGTTTCCGTACATCTATGATGCGGGCGATCGTCCTGCACTGATTCCGGCTCCGGTACAATTAAACTGGAAGCAGGGAGCATTTCCGCTGTACCAATGCAAAACAATCTTAGTAACACAACCGGGTTTGGAAAAAGAAGCCAAACATCTGCAAAAATTAATCAGGCAGAAATGTTACGAAGCCGAAATAAAGAGTAAGGTAAAAAAGGATGAAATTTACATTGAACTAAAATTAATTACTGCCAAAAAGGAAAGTAGCAATGAAGCCTATCAATTGTCAGTAACAGATAATAAAGTCATGATTTCCGGTAATGCGACTCATGGTGTATTTAACGGCATACAAACGCTGTGGCAGCTTGCCAGAGATGGCGCTTTGATAGATAATTGCCAGATTAATGATGAACCTGCTTATTCGATGAGAGGGTACATGGTAGATGTGGGGCGCAATTATATGTCAATGGAACTGCTGAAGCAGCAGATTGACGTGATGGCGCAATACAAGCTCAACGTTTTCCACTTTCATGGCACCGAAGATATTGCCTGGCGTTTTGCCAGTAAGTTGTATCCGCAGCTTACCGCCGGAGAAAATATGATTCGCAACAAAGGATTTTTCTATTCGGAGCAGGAGTTGCAGGAATTGATTAACTATTGTGCCGACAGGCATATCATTCTGTTTCCCGAAATTGACATGCCCGGCCATAGCGCTGCTTTCAGGCGTGCAATGGGCGTGGATATGCAGAGCGATTCGGGAATGGTATATGTAAAAAATATTGTCAACGAGTTTCTGGATACCTATAAAATACCCTATCTGCACATTGGAGGTGATGAAGTGAAAATTACCAACAAGAACTTTCTTCCCGAAATGATTCAATTTGTTCAGAGCAGGGGCGTAAAGACTATTGGCTGGAGTCCCGGAGGTAATCTGGATGAAAAAACCTACCGGCAGCTTTGGATGGAAGATTTTACGGAGGCTGAAAAAAGTCATGCACCACTGATTGATTCTAGGCATTTGTACCTCAATCACATGGATCCGTTTGAAGGAGTAACCACCATTTTCAACAGGCAGATTGGTAACCGGCTCAAAGGCGATGACCAAATGTTAGGCGCTATCCTTTGCCTCTGGCCCGACAGAAGGGTGGAAAAAGAAGAAGATGCAATACGGATGAATTTAGTATATCCCGGGATGCTGGCTTTTTCAGAAAGAATCTGGAAGGGTGGTGGTGTACAGGGATGGGTGGCTAATATTGGTAGTCCGGGAGAAAAAAGGGTAAGCGACTTTGCCGAATTTGAAAACCGGCTGCTTATTCATAAGAATTTATACTTCAAAAAAAAGCAGTTCCACTATTTTGCGCAGCAGGATATTAAGTGGAACTTATATGGCCCTTATGACAATGGAGGTGATCTGACCAAAAAATTTGAACCGGAGGTTAAAAATTTTAATCTTGCAAAAACAAAGCCTTATAAAGAAGAGATTGGCGCTACTATTATTTTGCGCCATTGGTGGGCTCCCCAGATTAGAGGCGTCATTGACGAAGTGGCTAAAGAAAACACGACCTGGTATGCCACTCGCCGTATCTGGAGTGATGAAGAAGGCTTCAAAAATTTCTGGATTGGTTTTTACAATATATCCAGGTCTCAGGATTCTGACACACCGCCTGCCGGCGAATGGGACTACAAAAAAAGTGCAGTTTGGGTAAATGGAAATTTAATCGCTCCTCCATTGTGGAAGCATGCAGGACAAAAAGGAGATATGGAAATTCCTTTGATTGACGAAGGGTACGAGTATCGGAAGCCTACAAAAATTTATTTACAAAAAGGCTGGAATGACGTACTCATTAAAGCGCCTGTCGGTTCCTTCAAAGGGAAAAACTGGCAGAATCCCGTAAAATGGATGTTTACGTTTGTGGAAATGCAATAATTTATTATTCCGATACCGGTTTTGCCGGAAAAAATTTATCTATCACTTTTATTACAAAGTAAAAAATGACCATAAATAGAAATATTCCGGCCATCCCCAGGCCTGTTATTTCAATTGCTGCTTTTGTAATATCGTTCATATCATTTTTTTTAAGGTAAAATACTTCTAAGCAAATAAAGGAATCAATGCCAGTATCAGGCCTCCTGCTACCACTGAGCCTATTTGTCCACCAACATTTGCACTAACGGCATGCATCAGCAGATAGTTTGTCGGGTCTTCCTTTTGACCCATATTGTGAATCACCCTTGCCGACATCGGAAATGCAGAAATTCCGCAGGCACCCACCATCGGGTTTATCTTTTTGTTTGCCGGAAGAAAAAAGTTTAAGGCTTTAGCAAACATCACGCCACCGAATGTGTCGAAAATAAAAGCGATCAAACCGAGGCCAATTATCATCAGCGTTTGCCAGTTTACAAATTTGTCTGCCGTCATGGTACTCGCAATAGTGATGCCCAATAAGATAGTAACGAGGCTGGCCAATTCATTTTGAGCCGATTGGGATAATTTGTTTAATACACCACATTCTCTGATCAGGTTTCCAAACATTAAGAAACCAATAAGCGCTAATGAGGATGGCGCTACAATTCCGGCTACAATGGTAACCAGTATCGGGAATATAATCAGTGCTGCCCGCGATGCCACTTTCGGATGAGCATCCATGTGAATACATCTTTCCTTTTTGCTGGTAAGCATACGGATTACAGGAGGCTGAATGATGGGCACCAATGCCATGTAAGAATAGGCTGCCACAGAAATAGGTCCCAATAATTCGGGAGCAAACCGGGACGAAACAAAAATAGAGGTAGGTCCGTCTGCAGCGCCAATGATGCCGATAGAAGCTGCTTCCTTCAGGTCGAAACCCATCATGGTAGCAGCAATGATGGTGAAGAAAATGCCAAATTGTGCTGCTGCGCCAAATAGTAACAAGAATGGATTTTTAAATAGCGGCGTGAAGTCAATCATAGCGCCGATAGCTATAAAAATCAGGAGCGGAAAAATTTCGGTAGCAATCCCTGCTTCATAGAAAATGGACAAAGCGCCTTCTAATGCCTTGCCTGTTTCGGGATCAATCTGGGTGAGGGCGGATGTTAAAGGAATATTTACCAATATTGCGCCAAAACCAATGGGTAGGAGAAGGGTAGGTTCATATTCTTTGGCAATGGCAAGATAAATTAATACCAAGCCAACGGCAATCATCATCAGATGCTGCCAAGTAATCAGGTAAAGAACCGGAAACAGTTGTTCGAAATTCATAAAATAAGGATTTATTTTTTAGGAATACTTTTATTTTTGATACCGTCATCTTCCAGATCGGCAATATCATACTTCAAGTCAGATATTTCATCTTTGAGTTCTTTTATTTCTTCCTTTTCGGCTATTACGATAGAAAATAAAATAGACAATACCAGTGTTGAAATGATTACAGCCAGAGAAACCCAGGCATGATGTGAAAAGAATGTTTCTACCTGTGGGATAAAACCGAGTAACATCTTCAATCCGATAAAAAACAAGATGAAACTGACTCCATGTTTTAAAAACCTGAACATTCCCATGATGCCTTTCAGTGCAAAAAACAAGGAAACCAAGCCCATCACAGCAAATACATTGGAAGTGATGGCAATAAAATCTTCCTCCTGTGGGGAAAGCGTTTTTGCAGCTCCTTCTTTAATTACACCGATGATTGCCGGAATGGAATCCACTGCAAAGAGTACATCTGTAGAACCAATAACCAGAAAAACCAGAAATATGGCTGTAATATGCCACTTGCCGTTTATTTTATGCAAGAATCGGGGTGAGTCTTTATCAGGGTCAACCGGAAACAGTCTTGATGCGGATTTGTACAAAACATTTTCATTGGGATTCACGCTTTCATCATCGCCTGTAAAAGCCATTTTGTATGCTGTCCAGATAAGGATTACTCCAAATACATAAATAATCCAGTGGAAACGTTCTACCAGCTCCATCCCTAATAAAATAAACAAGACACGTAATACGATAGATAGCAGAATCCCGAGTTTCAGTAGCTTAGGCTGGTTTTTTTCATGCACTGCCATCAATGAAAAAATCATGATGAATACAAAAAGGTTGTCAATTGACAAAGAGTATTCGGTCAGATAACCGGCAATAAATTTAAACATCATTACCGAGGATGTTTTTACGGCATTGTCAGGGTTTTGAGGAAAGAAAAAATAAATGGCAACTCCAAAGAGCAATGCAAGCGAAATCCATAAGCCTGTCCATTTGAGCGCTGCTTTTACCGTGAGGGAGCCACTCCGATGAGTGGTAACATACATGTCAATAATGAATACGATAAAAAACAATGCAATAAATGCAACCCAGAAAATCATTATGGCATTCATACGTATATGATTTTAATATTTCCTGATTTTTCATAAGTTAATCAATACCGCTTCCAGCGATGGTAACGGTATTGTTTATAAATAAAAACAACTCATTCAATTTCAATCAACTGTCGCCTTCCATTACAGCATCGTTGCGTTGCACATTAATGGCTTTTACCATGCCTTCTTTATCAGCATTTATATTATTTTCCATCTTCATTGCCTCAAGAATCAGCAGTGTTTGTCCTACTTTTATCTTGTCGCCCGGCTTTATAAATATATCCAGAATCTTACCCGGCAGTGGCGATTTGACAGTACGGCTCTTTGCGGCGCCAGGTTTTGCAGTTTTTGCGGTAGAAATCTCAACATCGGTTGATGGCGATACCATGGCACGTACCAGTTTAGGTGTTTTGGTTGTTTTTAAATGCTGGTCTATTTCCACATCGTACAAAACGCCATTCACTTTTACCGTAGCCGAAAAATCTCCCACATCCAGCACATCCACGGTGTAATCTTTGCCTTTTATTTTAAGTTTATATGTTTTCATTATCTATAATTTATTATTTGAGAGGTTTGTGTATGATGCATCTTTGCGGCACTTGCTTCAGGTTGTAAATCTTTGAATTCCAGGGGGAGTAGGGCCTGATAACTTTTTGAATGGTGATAATGGTCTCTTCGTACTCCATCGTTTTATAAGAATATAGTCTGAGTGCAACTGCAATGGCAGCAGCTATTTCATCATCTTCGTTTTGAAGAATTGCTTCCTGTACCAATGGAGCATCAACTTCCTGTTTATCCTTTTTTTTAGCAAAAAATAACATAGTCAGAATTTTAAAGTGGAATGTTGCCGTGTTTTTTAGCTATTACGTTTTCTTTTTTTGTTGCCAACGATTGAAATGCTTTTATCACCCTGAAACGAGTTGTTCGTGGAACGATAATATCATCAATAAAACCATGAGAAGCGGCTTCATAAGGATTGCTGAATTTATCTTCATATTCTTTTTCAAAATTTTCGCCGGCTATTCTTCTTTCTTCAGGATCTTCTATACCCAACATTTTTTTGCCGTAAAGAATTTCGGTGGCTCCCTTGGCGCCCATCACGGCTATTTCGGCGGTAGGCCAAGCATAGCTGATATCGCCGCGTAAGTGTTTGGAGCTCATCACAATATATGCTCCGCCATAAGATTTGCGCAGCTCGATGGTTACCTTTGGAACGGTGGCAGCGCCATAGGCATACAGTAGTTTAGCGCCATGCACGATGATTCCGCCGTATTCCTGAGCGGTGCCCGGCAGGAACCCCGGAACATCTACCAATGTAAGAATCGGAATATTGAAGGCATCGCAAAAGCGCACAAATCTGGCTGCTTTACGCGATGAGTTGATGTCCAGCACACCGGCCAGATAATTGGGCTGATTGGCAACAATACCTACCGACATGCCATCGAACCTGGCAAAACCGGTTACGATATTGGGGGCATATAATCTTGATACTTCCAGAAACTCTTTGTTGTCCACAATGGCATGAATAATATCTTTTACATCATAAGGTTTGTTGGGACTGTCGGGGATGATGGTGTCCAGAATATCATCCATTCTGTCAATCGGGTCATCAGTTGGAATGTAAGGCGGGTCTTCAAGATTGTTTTGAGGCATGTAACTCAGCATCTTTCTTAGTAGCATAATGCCTTCCTGCTCGTCTTCGGCTACAAAATGCGCCACGCCTGATTTGGAGGCATGAACGGTAGCGCCGCCCAATTCTTCATCGGTAACATCCTCGCTGGTTACTGTTTTTACCACTTTGGGACCGGTTAGAAACATGTAACTGTTTGTTTTGGACATTACAATAAAATCAGTAAGGGCAGGGCTGTAAACAGCGCCTCCCGCACAGGGTCCAAAGATGGCTGTGAGCTGGGGTACAACGCCGGATGCTAAAATGTTGCGTTCGAAAATTTCGGCATAACCTGCCAGGCTTTTTACGCCTTCCTGAATACGCGCACCACCCGAATCGTTGAGGCCGATAACCGGAGCGCCCATTTTCATTGCCTGATCCAAGACTTTGCAAACCTTTTTGGCTACCATTTCGCCCAGCGAACCGCCAAAAACTGTGAAGTCATAGGCATATACATAAACCAATCGACCGTCAATGGTTCCATAGCCTGTTACTACGCCATCTGTGTAGGGCCTTTCTCTGTCTATTCCGAAATCAGTGCAACGGTGGTGTACAAACATGTCAAATTCCTCAAAGCTGCCATCATCCAATAAAAGGTCCAATCTTTCACGTGCTGTCAGTTTGCCTTTTTTGTGCTGCGAGTCAATTCTTTTCTGGCCTCCGCCTTTTCTGGCTTCCTCCCGTTTATCTATCAGTTGTCTGATTTTACTTTCTGTACTCATTATCGTTTGTTTATGTTAAATCGTGAATAAGTTAGATTAGAAATTAAAATATTAAAAATTAATTGCCAAAGGCTTAGCCTACAGCCTTTTATCCTCGCAAAGCTCCGTCAATACGCCAAAGTTGATTTTGGATGAAGAAACGCAATGGCAAGACCTTCTGCCCCTTTGCGCGGCGTTTTGTCAATCAATTGGATTCCCTTTTCTTCAGTTTCGGCAAGCGCCTGCTCCAGATTATTGACTGCAAAGGCAATATGATGAATGCCTTCGCCTTTTTTTTCTATAAATTTTCCAATAGGGCCTTCGGGGTCAGTGCTTTCAAGCAATTCAATTTTGGTTTGGCCTATTTTGAAAAAAGCGGTTTTCACTTTTTGTTCGGGCACTTCCTCTATTGAATAGCATTTCAGCCCAAATACCTGTTCCCAATAGGGGATACTGTTTTCAAGGCTTTTTACGGCTATTCCGATATGCTCAATATGCGAGAGGTTCATTTACAATTCGATGTTAGTGTGAGGCAAAGGTAGGTTTAGTTTATTAGTACAATCTTATAAAACGTCATTATAAAGAATGATGTTAATCATGTTTGGTGAATATTTTTTAAAAAATAATTATTCAATTTCCATACAGAAATTGCCATTGTTTTTATACCAAAACTCCTGCAATTCAAACTATTATGAGTAAATGTTTTAGGTAGGTAGTCTTAAACATGTTATACATAAAAAAAGTGCGCAAACGTTTGCGTGTTTTTTATTAATTTATTTTACCTTACCTTTAACATCTCAATAACAAAAGAGAACTGTTTTTATAGGGTCACTTTCATTAAATGGGGAGTACGCCTAATTTTGTTGCATGGATACATCATATATCGGTCATTTTTTACCCAAGGGGTTATTGGAATATTTTGATATTACAGGTATAGATGAACTATGCTTTGTAAAAGACAGGTCAGTTTATTTTCAGATTTCATTGGAAGAACGGAATATGATATTGGGAGATGTGGATGGTACCCAATATGAGTCAAAAGGTTTTACGGAGATAACCCTACAGGATTTCCCGGTCCGTGGCAAAGCAGTTTATTTGGCAATAAAAAGAAGACGCTGGCGACATAAAATGAGGCTGGTAAAATTATCAGAAACGACTTTTCATTTGTAGCCGAAGGTTCAGGTTAACCAAAGAACTATCGGATTTTTTTAAAGGTACAGGTTGATACAAAGGTTGATACTATCAGCAACATAGCTGGTTACCATCAGATACAGCCTTCAAAATTAAACCGTCATTATAAAAAGTATAGCAGTGGTTTTAAAGACTGGAACCAGCTCACTCACTGCGAAGATTATCTTCTTTTTCCGGACAACATTGGAGCCTACCTAAGCATAGATGAACTAAGTTTATCCAAAGGAGAATTATACACATTTGTTACCAACAAAAACGGCAGGGCAAAGCAGGGTACATTGGTAGCCGTCATCAAAGGAACACTATCTAAAGACATTATAACCACCCTAATGAAACTTTGTGAACACAAGCGTTTGCAGGTAAAAGAAGTAACTCTTGATATGGCAAAAAACATGGAAGCTGCCGTAAAGCAGGTATTTACAAATGCCACTCTGGTTACCGACAGATTCCATGTAATAAAACTGGCAATGGAAGCCTTGCAACACATAAGAATAAACCTGCGATGGAAAGAATTAGACAACGAAAATGCAGCCATTAAAAAAGGCTAAAGAACAACAAATAAAATATGAACCAGTAATGCTGGAAAATGGTGAAACACCCAAACAATTACTGGCAAGGTGCAAATATATTTTAGCCAAAAACAAAACGACTGGACAGAAAATCAAATACAAAGAGCCACCCTGTTATTCAAATATTTCCTGAATTAGAAACTGCTTACCACCAAACTTTAGCTTGTAGAAACATATACGAAAACCAACAAAAAGCATCTGCTAAGACAGCGTTTGAACAATGGATACAAAAAGTACAAGAGCAGGCATTAAAAGAGTTTTATACCGTTGCTAATACCGTAAAATATAATTTAGATAACATACTTAATTTCTTCAATAACCGAAATACAAATGCCAATGCAGAATCATTCAACGCTAAAATAAAACTATTCAGGGCTAACCTTAGAGGCGTAACCGATACCAAATTCTTTCTTTTCAGACTGCATAAACTTTTTGCCTAGTCCCCAGTAAATAATGGTGAGCCTTTTTATATTGATTTTAACAAAATGAATTGCGATTGGCTCATAGTTAATTGCTTGCGGGAATTGACAAAATCAGATGTACAGTTAGGGGGTTAACGACTTAAATAATGGAGTTAAATTAAAATTTTATAGCTAAATGGGAGTAGTTAAAGACTTTGCTTTAGTTCGAAATTGTATCTTTTTGATTGCCTTACTGGGAACCACGATGTTCGCCAATGCTCAAAAAACGGAAAGTACAGATACTGATCCGGAAAATGATACTATTGTAATAAAGCCCACAATTGGAATAGACCCGATCAGGCTGGGAACCCGTTTCAACGGGAAACCTTTCAATCTGGTTCCATTAAAGGTGGTTGATAAACTGCCTTACGCGTCATTGCAGCAAATGCTGAAGGGTAACCTTGCGGGAGTGTATGTGCAGGAGCCAACCGGCGAACCCGGCACTGACCAGAGTATTTTTATTCATGGCCTTTCGGCTCCTTTGTTGAATAAAAAATATCTTTACGACCAACAGGCGGCCGTTTATTTGAACGGGCTTCCGTTATTAAGAGACAACCCTTTTGCTTATGATGTACAGAAGTACGATTTCAACAGGATTGGGCCTGCCACCAATTTGCTTTCCATTATCAATGCAGACAATATCAAGTCTATTGAGGTTTTAAAAGACCCGATTTCTTTGGCTTCTTTGGGGCCGATTGCAGCCAATGGCGCTATTTGGATAACTACCAAGGAGGGTTCTATTTTAGATGTGTCGGTCAATTCTTATTTTGGCATAGTACCTGCACACAAAGTAACGGCTACCAATGCTACTTATGAAAATGAATTCAGACAAAGATTTTATAATAAATATGGCACTTTGACCGACAGACTTGCATATCCGCAATATCTTAGGGACTCTACCAATGTGGATTACTACGGAGCAGCCAACTGGACGGATGAGTATTACAAGACTACTGCCTTATACAATGCAGATTTTGGCCTGAGTGCCGGTACCGAAAGGGCAAACTTCAGGTTTTTTGGTAATATGGCTAAAAACGCAAACAGCGCCGATCATACCTCCATTTCAAAATATGGTGCCAACTTTATGCTGAATGTAGCGCCATTGAAATGGCTGATGGTGTCCAGTATGATTTCTTACAACAAGCTCGACCGAAACAGAAACCGAAGCATAAAAGACAGGTTAGCAGAGCAAAGATATATTCCTGACCTCATCAACCCGCTTTCGCCCAATAAACGCCTTTACTCAAAATATCTGGGTCTTTTTGATAAAACAGTAACCATTGACAATAATGTAAACAATGCATTGGAAGGGTATCTGGCAGTAAATGCTTCAATTAGCGGATTGCATTATAACGGTCGTATCGGTTTTGACTATAATGAAGGTCTCAGAGATGCTTTCTGGCCAAGCACACTTCTTGAAACCAATAATTTTACATCAGCATATTTTGGCTACAATCAACGGCTGATAACTAATCATGCTTTGGATTATACATTTAAAATTGATAGCAAAAACAATCTGAAAGCAGGAATATTTCAATCATTTAATGGAGACATGTTCCGGTACAATTATGCTTATGCATACAATACGCCTAACGACTTTATTAAATCTATTGTTGTTAATGGCGATGCTAGTAAGTCTGATTATTTAGATACAAAAGGGATCGTAGTTCACTATTTCCCAAGCAAGATGAAAACTTCACTGCTTTCTTTAGGTGGCAATATGGAGTGGGACATGGGCAATATATTGAAAATCAATGCATTAGTAAGAAGAGACGGTTCTTCTACCATGCCGGTTACTCATAAATGGTTTACCGGTTTTGGCGGAGGTTTGGATTGGAACATTAAAAATCATCTACAGCCTGATATTTCATTGTCCACCTTCACCATTAATGCTGCCTGGAGCCGACTGGGTAAAACATTTTCGGATGACAGATTTCAGTCCGGCCCTCAATATCGTGTGGATTTGGGATGGGGCAACGAACCTACCCTTGGTTCTTATGCAGGCATTCCCGGCATCAGCCGCCCATACACTACAGGTTGGGTAGGATATGATGTTCCCTGGTCTTTTGTGGATAGATTGCAGATTGGAACCCGCATTGGGTTGCTGCAAAACAGGGTAGAACTGGCATTGGATTTGTACAACAAAGATGACAAAAACGGCTTGTTCCCTGTGCCGGTTGCTGCCGAGTGGGGCTTTACCAGCGCTTACAAAACAGGTCTTGAGGTAAATAACAAAGGAATTGACGTATTGGTAAATGCAGAAATAATTGAAAGCAAATCAAAAGAATTAGGTTGGAACCTGAGTCTGAACTTCAATTACAATAAAAATACTTTGAAAGCCCTGCCCGATGGATTGAATGAAGTAATCATCGGAAATACCAAATTGAAAGTGGGAGAACCGGTTGACCGTTTCTGGGTGTTGCAGAATACGGGTATTTTTAATGCCGCCGGCGAAATTCCCACAGGATTCAATATTAATGGAGTTCCTGTTTCTCCCGGCGATGCACGCTGGACTGACGTAAATGGCGACAACACCATTAATAATGCCGATAAAGTATTGAAAGGCAATTACATGCCTAAGATTACCGGAGGAATGGGTAATTCTATCAAGTGGAAAGCAGTTACCTTCGACTTTCAGTTATATTTTGCACTTGGACATAATGCGCTGAATAACTATGCTTCCAACAGATTGGACTTTATCAACTCTGAGGCGGTGCAAACCATCAATTCTGTAAAAGAAATTACTTTCTGGGAGAAGAAGCAGGATTTATTTACCTATCCGGTTTATAACCCCTGGAGCAGCACGGTACCTTACCGCGCCGATCAGGATTTGTTTCTTGATGATTTGTCATTCCTGAAGTTGAGGTCTGCCACACTATCTTATGATTTGGCCAAAATCGTAAAGATTAAGTCGCTCAAGAACAGTGTTATATACGTTTCTGGTACCAATCTGGCTACACTTACCAAATTCAAAGGTGATGACCCCGAACTGGTAAACTACAATGGGTATTACTATGGCGACGGATTGCCAATGCCAAAATCGGTTATAGTAGGTTTTAAGCTTAATTTTTAAATAATTGAAAAATATATATACAATGTTTTTTCTCAAAAAATTTTTACATAAGTTTGCAAGTTTGATAGTTCTGATTGTATTATTGTCAGGCATGGGAGCCTGTAATAAGCAATTAGACATGGACTCCACCCGCGTATCTACCGAAGCAGCCAGTTGGGACTCGTATGACGATGCCCGCAGTGGTTTAATTTCTATTTATGGTTTGTTCAGGGCGGCATTGGCTGCCGACAACAGGCATTGGGTAGTTGGCGACCTTCGAAGCGGAGATTTTGCGGCTGTTTCAAGACCCGACCTCAAGGCGGTTATTACTGGAAACCTGGGCGCTTCTTACGAACTGATAGATAAATTATCCAACTGGAGGCGTTTTATGCAGTAATAAATGCATGCAATGTATTTATTGAAAAATCTGAAGGCTGTCTGGTAGATGCACGCTATACCAAAGCATACCACAGTTTGGATATGGCTCAGGCAAGGGCGATGAGGGCATTTACATACTTTTATATGGTGCGTATCTGGGGCGATGTGCCGCTGGTAACTACATCGGGCGAAGGAAAAGATTTTCCGCAGGTAGCCCGTACCGATAAAAATGCCGTATTGTCATTTGCAGAAAGGGAACTGCTGGCCGCAGCGCCTAATCTGCCTTATCTGTATTCAGTTTCGGGCGAGGATTTCAAATTTCCAAACAATTACTACGATTACTCTCAGTCTGAGTGGGCAGGTCGCCCGTTTAGCCGTATAGCTGCTTATGCGGTGCTGGCTCATATAGCAGCATGGAAAGAAGACTATGTGAATGCGGCGGTTTATACCGAATTTATAATGAATAACCGTTCAAAGAGCCGTCTGACCACTGTTTCGGTTGACAGAATGGTATCTTCTTCCAATTCAGGTCTGTTTAATAAAGGAACAGATGGTTCAAGTTATTATTCCATCTTCTCCTTATCATTTGTTAAACAGGATGGAGAAGCCTCCAGCAATGGTCACCTTGAGCAGCTTACGCTTGCCATTACCCCCACCTTTGCTATGTCCAAGTTGTTGCCTGATATTTATATACCTAAAAATACAATTGCAGAAATGTTTGCCAATACAAACGGCAATGACCAACGCTTTGGTGTGGATATTACTGCCTTGGAGGCTGGCACTTTGCTCACCACCTATTTTGAGAATTATAATGCTGAAATTCCGGTATTCAAAAAAATCAGAATTGTGGACGATGGCGCTTCAGCGGGTATGTTTGCCCAGTTTACTTCAGCGCTGGTATTTACAAGAATGGAAGAAATTATGCTCCTGCGGGCAGAAGCGATGGCGGTTTTGGGTAAATATACCGATGCCACTTCGCTGATGAACAGTGTAAGAGCATCCAGAGGTCTCGATAATGTATTGGGAACCTCATCCGACAGGGATGCTATTATTACCGATATTTTTGCGGAAAGAAGGCGCGAATTGGCTGGAGAAGGCTGGCGCTGGTACGATCAGGTGAGAGAAAACAGGTTATTGAGGAACAATCCTGCATTTAATACTTTACTTGATAGGGGAGGTATTTACTGGCCTATAGCCCAGGAAGTAAGGGATAGAAATCCTCAAATTGTACAAAACAGTTATTGGACTGGAAAATAAATTGATAAAAAAAGCGAGTATCATTATCAGGATTTATTAAAAAGATATTATGGTAAGCAGAACGAAAAAATATTTACACATGAAGAATACAATACTGATATTGTGTCTGATAAATATTATAGCGATTTCGGGTTGTTCAAAGATTGACAACACCTACCGAAATGCAGCAGCGCCCAAAGTGAATTTTGACGGGAATGCCTATTCTTATCTGCAGGCACATCCCGGCGTGTTTGATTCGCTGGTAAAGGCTGTAAACAGGGTGCCGGGTTTGGCCGATACGCTCAAGCAAAAGGAAATTACCCTTTTTGCACCTAATAATCGCAGTTTTGAGCTGGCTTTAAACAACATCAATCAGGCAAGGATGGATTCGGTGCCGGCAATGCCACCGGTGAGTATCAATACCATTGATGTGGCTGTTTTGGATAGCACATTGTGTAAATATATCATAAGAGGAAAAATCATGAGCGGAGATTTGATGAACACACTGTCCGATGGACGTGATGTGCCCACCGTGAAGTATGGATATGTGATGAATATGAAGTTGCTTTTTACAAATGCCAGCGGTTTTGTGGGTGGCGGCCCTACCTTAATCAATTTTAGTGATAGAAACAGATCAATATTTACAAGATACTGGGTTACTGCCAAAACCTCCACGATAGATATTTCTGCTGCCAATGCCGTTATTGACCTGTTGGATGCAGGCCACGATTTTGGTTTTGGAAACACATTTATCAGAGCGGTTAACAAGAGATAATAGCCATAAAAATTTCAATTATTGTAATTATGAACAATAAAAATATTTTATATATTCTTGGATTTTCATTAATCATTAGTGTAGGCTGCGGAAAATATTATCCTGATGAAAGGGAAAATATTGGCGGAGACTCACAGTTTTCACAGCTTGTATATGAGCCTATTCTGGGAAGAAATAATTATTATTCCACCTTTTTTAAAGGTACTACCACTTACCCTACCGAGTTTTTATCAGAAATGTAAAAAGGCGCAATGGCGAACCTGCTCCGGAGTTTGAATCCATTCTTCCGGTAACTGTTTGGAAACAAGCCTATACTGGCGAAGAAGCTTCTATGGCCGCAATTCAGGCCAAGCAGGAAGTTCAAAACAGGCCGATTCTGGATATTGGAAAATATTCTGGCGATATAATTGTATGGAATACGGCACGTTCCAGTTTTATCAGGGCTATTCCCGACTCGGGCTATCTTTTTGATATAGAAATTTCAAATACCGGTGGAAGACGTTTTTTTAGAAACATGAAACTCATGCCTTACAGAGAAAGACCTACCGAGCCTTCAAACAGGGATGCCATCAGTGGTCAGGAACTGAACCCGGGGGTTTTTACGGCTATGCTTAACAATGTAAAGGGTGATACCACAAACAGGTATTTGTCAGGCGGTGATTTGCGGATTTCCATGAAGAAGATAGATGGACAAGGTGGAAAAATAACTTTCCGTTTTTTGGATAAGAATGGAAAGATTATGAACCCGAACTTGTTTTCTAAAACCGATTGGAACGGATTGATACATGGTTTTAATTCGTCAAAAACCAATACAGGAGTTACTTATGATGTATTGTATCCAATTCCGTTGGTGAAGATTAAAACAAAATACACGACACTGGATGGCAATCTGGCAAGAGTGGTTTTCAGGTATGACCGTGTTGGTTTTGCAGGAGCCATAGAAAGCGCCAGTATTGAATTTCCATTTGCCATTTATGAATCAGGCAATTGGGAAATATTGTTCCAATTTGTAACAGATAACCCTAAGTTCACAAACGATTAATATTGAATGATGAGAACCAATATACAAATAACTAAACAACATGCTATGGGTGTGTTAAAATATTTGACAGGGATAATAGTGTTTTTATTAATCAGTTTGATAATGAATGCACAAAACAACATATCCGTATCCGGTGTAGTGATAGGTCCCAACGGTGAACTGGTGCAAGGCGCATTTATTACCAACAAGGCCAATAATGTGCACATTGCAGTTACCGATGATAAAGGTGAGTTTCGCATCAATGTGCCTATAGGTACGGTTATTGAAATCACCCACCTGCAGTACGAACCTTACACTAAAAAAATAGCTGCGGGGGATGCTGTTTTAAATGTTGTGGTGAAGGAAAGTAAAGGAAAAACCGAGCAGGATGTGTTAGTTCAGGGTTTTAGAGGCAGGTCCAAAGAAACTCAAACCGGTTCAAGCGCCATTGTGAAAGGTGAAGCGTTGCAAAATGTGCCTGTAAATAATGCGGTATCGTTGCTACAGGGTAAAGTTGCCGGGTTAAATATCCAAAACAATATGTCGGGGCCGGGCGCCGGGCCTACTGTTACCCTAAATGGTAGCTCTTCCATCAGTATTACCAGCGATGGTTTTCTGTCGCCCACCTCTCCATTGTTTATTATTGATGGTGTGCCGGTGGACATGAATACAAAGTATGAATATGGTTTTGAATCAGGTGGCGCAGGTATCAATCCATTATCGCTGATACCGCCGGAAGATATTGACCAGGTGGAGGTGTTGCGAGATGCTGCTGCTACCTCACTGTATGGCTCCAGAGCTGCTTACGGTGTGATATTGGTAACTACCAAAAGAGGTCAGTCCAAATTGCCTATAGTGCAGTATTCCGGTAATATATTCTTTAAAACGCCTCCCCGTATGAGGGCTACCATTGGCGGCGCTGCCGAACGCAGAGCAAGGATTGACGCTATCTTGAACTATGATACCGCCTCTCACGAAGTTTCTAAAACATTGATTAACAATAGTTCATTCCTGTCTGATAGTTTGAACCCCTATTATAACAACTCAACCAACTGGCAGGATTTTGTGGTAGAACCTACTTTGAGTCATAACCATAACATTCAGGTGTATGGCGGTACCCGAAATTTCAACTACAAAACGAACGTGAACTACTATGATGATAAAAATATTGTAAGAAATACCGGTTTTAAAAGATACGGCTTATCAATGAACGCCACTTATATGCCTGTTGACCAGTTTAAAATAACAATGGCGATTAATGGTCAGTTTGGTAGCACACAAACAGGTAGCAGCACCGGCGCCACCATTGGCGGTCTGGCAGGGCTTTCAAATCTTTCATCGCTTTTACCCAAACCCTCCAAATACTCCGATCAGGCTGCGGCTATTGCCAATGGATATATCAAAAGTGAAAATACTTCCAAAAACCTATTGTCGAGCTTAGATATCAGTTACGAATTTCTTACAGGATTCAGGGTTTCGAATTTATTTGCTTACAGCACGTCATCGGGTGTGAAAGATTTCTTTACTCCGGCCTTTTTGAGGGGTGGTTCCACCTTTGGATATATTTATAACGACCGCGATAACAACCTGAACAATCGTACTCAATTGGGTTACAGTACGGTAAGAGGCCCGCATACCTTTAATATTTATGGTTTTAACGAAATAAACTCATACAGTACCAAAGCGGAGGCAGTACAAATAGTACAAACGCCCAACGACCAGATTGAGGGTGGATACGGTTATAATGCCAATCTGACAAAGGGAGGTACGCTGAACAATCTGAAAGAGGAAAGAATACACGGTTTTGGTGGCTTTGGAGGATATAACTATGACAGAAGGTATATATTAGACTTTAGCTATCGTGTTGACCGAACTTCCTTAAACGGCCCTAATTAGGCGCTCAAAAAAGCCCTTCATTTAGTGCCAGATGGAACCTGCATAACGAAGACTTTATGCAACAGTTCAAAGGATGGCTTACCACCTCTTCTTTTAAAGCCAGTTGGGGGCAAACCATTAAACCCAATGGAAGTATTTTTGACGTGTTCGGTAAATATGTTTTTGGTCAAAAATTCAATAATGACCCAACTTATGTAATTGATTTTGCAACCATTCCAAATATGGATTTTCTTCCGAGGCAAACACAACTACTTCATTTTCAACAGAGGGGTTTCTTCAACAATCGTTTGAATGTTGAGTATATTTATATGTACACCACCATTGATAACCTTACGCTTGGTATTGATTTGAACAATACAAATGGTTTCACCAGAATTACAACGGTGGATGCCAGTTTGGTAAAAAGGAACCATTTGATTACACTTACAGCACGGCCAATTGATGTAGGCAATATCAGATGGACGGTGAGCGCCAACGGGTCAATCAACAGAACCATTTTGGCTCAATTACCGGAAGGCATGAGAGAGTTTGTAAAAACTGACTTCGGTGATGCCAATCAGGCGGTTCCGGTGGTAATGCGTTTAGGACGCAATCAGTTTTCGAACCTGATGTATAGAACTGAAGGTTTTTATGCCAATGATACAGATGTACCTGTAAAATCCTGTTACAGGGTTTCGTAAGCAATTTGGTAATGGCCAGGGATTATTCTTCAAGGCAGGCGACCCGATATGGACAGATATCAACGGGGACTATATTATTGACGAAAAGGATTTGGTGCCTTTGGGTAATCCTGAACCAAAGTATTTTGGGGGTATCAGTTCCAATTTGATATTTAACGACTTTACCCTTAATGTAAACATGCAGTATTTCATCGGACGCGACGTAATTAACCTCGCAAGCGCTCAAAATTTTCAGGCTTATACAAATCCGCTGTCTTCTAATGCAATGCTGGCAATTAATAAGTATAATTACTGGAAACCATTGGTTCAGGGCGACCTGAGCCAGGGAACAGCAGGCGCTATGTACCCCAATCCATTTGACTTCAGAAGATCAGGATCATTAGGCAGTTTCAGGTCTAACCAAACGCTCTTTATGGAAAATGGATCCTATTGGAAACTGGGTGATGTTACCTTGCTGTACAATATACCGCGTACATTAATAGCAAAATATGGCATGAGCTCCTGCCGTTTGAGCCTGAGCGCCTATAACTTGCTGGTACTCACTAAGTATTCAGGAATCAACCCAGAGCAGGTATCGGCGCTTGGCCGCGACCTCTCCAACGGGTATCCTAATGCGAAACAATTTTCTTTTGGTGTAAACATTCAATTTTAATTCTTTACTCATGAAGCGTATATTATATCTTGTAATTTTGTTTTCGATGCTGCTTCCGATGGGCGGATGCAATAAGTTTTTGAGTATTGACCCCCCAAGCAGTTTGTCGGGAAATAATTTCTGGCGCAATAAAAACGATGTGGAAGGGTATGTAAACGGTTTATACCTGCTGTTTCGGTCGGCTGTGTTCCGTGCCGATATGACTGCGGGAGCCGGTTCGGATGAGTTTCCTTTTTTTGCATGGTCGGGCGATATAAAGCGGCGCGCCTATTCAAAAGAACCCCGGCGCTTCCTCTGGTCGTACCTATTTTAACCTCTTAGCCAGAAACGATATTAAATCATTGGTGGGAAATGGCTCGCCTGATTTTAAAAACCTTTTTCATATTCTGCGTTTTACACAATGGGACAGATTTTTTAAGGTAATCGCCTCAGCCAATATTGCCATTGACGTAATTCCTCAAATTTCTGATCCTTCACTTTCTGATGCCGATAAAAAAAGGTATGTGGGAGAAGCCGTATTTATAAGAAATCTTTGTTATTTCTTTATGATTCGACTGTGGGGCGATGTGCCCTATTACACAAAGCCTTATTTTACGGGGTCGCTTGCAAGGGAAAATAAGGTTATTGTTTTAAAAAATCTTTTGGCTGACATGGAAACAGCCAAAGAAAACCTCCCCTGGTCTTATACCAATCCATCTCACATAGCGGTAAGGGCTATGAAAGGCTCGGCTATTGTGCTGATGATGCACATCAACATGTGGCTGGCTTGCTTTGATGGCGATAATAAAAATCAATATTATGATAATGTAGATAAACTTGGCGTTCAAATGGATCAAAGTCAGGGGCACTATGAATTGTTGCCGCTTACACGCACCAAGGAAATTTTTAAAGGAAGAACAAAGGAAGGTCTCTTTGAGATTCCACAAAATGTGAACTACGGCGAATCCTTCGGATGGTCTGCTTTCTCAGATAACGTATTATATGCGCCTTACAAGAATCATGTTATTTTAAACAGCTATATGTCTTATCTCCCTGCTTTTATGGAGAAAGTATTTCCAAAGGAGGTGGCTGATAATCGTAAGTCTGTGTGGTATGTTCAGGACTATCTTTATACAGGAGGCGATAAATTTATGATGCTGAAGTTTGCCAATGTATATGCAAACGACCGAGGCGGAGGACGTAAACCCCGACGATAATCAAACCGTGTTCAGGCTTCCCGATGTTTATTTGCTACATGCGGAGGCGTTGGCCGAGCTTGGAAAAGATGAGGCTGCCAGAGCTAAAGTAAACCAGGTGAGAACCAGGGCTGGAGCGCCCAATCTCACTTCCTCGGGGCAAGACCTAAAAAACGATATTTTCTTTGAGCGTTGCAGAGAGTTTATGGGCGAGGCACACTATTGGTACGATGTAGTGAGAACAAAACGCATCGTTAATCCTCTGTACGAGTTTGGATACCATTGCACAGTCGATCAGTTTAATACAGGCGCATGGACATGGCCTATCGATCCAAAAAACCGAATTAACAATCCGGGCATTACACTTAATACTTATTGGTTATAATAAATTTTAATAAAATAAAATATGAAAGTTTTTAAAATATTTATTACTCTTTTGTTTGTTGCAGTTTTAACAACAAGTTGTAATAAGAGTGATTATTATAAAGACGGAGGGCTTAGTGACGGCAATTTCAATGGGTCGGTAATGCAATATCTTAATTCAAGGCCCGATTTGTTTGCCACACTTACAGAAGTGGTAAAATATGCCGGTCTCGAGCAAGCCTTGAACAGTGAGGAGGTTACTTTTTTTGCCCCGGCCGATTCCAGTATCAGGAGCGTTATTCAGGTGGCCAATTTACTCCTGCCGACTGCCGGAAAGCAACAAATTACTAAAATTCAGGATATCAAACCTGCTATCTGGAGAAAATATCTGACAAGATATATCTTCAAAGGAGCAAAAAGCCTGAAAGATTATCCGCAGTTGGATATTTCCAATTTGTCGGCCTTTGCTGGACAGATGTATTCTTCTTTTGACGGAGTGCCAATGAATGTGGGCGTTATCTTCAATGATGCCAATGGTGTGAAATATGCAGGGTACAGACAATTGATGATTTCGCTGGTAAATAGTGCCACTCCGCGCGACTATACCACCTGGTACTCTGCCATTATAGCATCGGTGAATATTAAACCTCAAAATGGATTTGTGCATGTAATTCGTTTTGGAGGACATTATTTTGGATTCAACCGTTTTGAATTTGTTGATGATTTGATATACAACAATAACTAAATTTTACAATTGTATCAGATATGATATTTTATTTAAAACAATATAGCAGATTTTCAGTTTTCATTGCATTAGGCTGGTTGATGATTACCGCTTCTTGCAAAAAAAGCGATTTTGGCACTACTGATATTTACCCTCCCAATGCAGAGGCAGCCATAAGCTTTACAGCCGACGCGCCGCAGCCTTCCACCGTGTCAGAAGGTACCATTGTAAAATATGGGGTGCTGGGTCTGGCTTCCAAGCCTGCCAGGCTCTTATAAATTCTACATCAATCAGGTGCTGGCTACTATTCTGGAGGTAACAGACGCTTATGTATCGGTAAGGGTGCCCAAAGATGCCAGTTCGGGCAGCGCCTCAATAGTTTTTGATAATGGAGAGTTGTTTTATGGGCCATCTGTAATAGTGCGTGGCAACACACAAATAGCTGCCGATTTTTTGGCAAATATTGGTTCCAATAAAGCTTTGAAAAATTCATCCCCTTTGTTTGCCATGATAATTGGAATTAACCTCAAAGCTGACGGTAACTATATCCTGTATGGCGATTTTGACGAATATACAAATGCCAAAACGGCTACGAATGTAACCTCAGGAATTCAAATCGTTGATCCTTCCGGAAAAGCGCTGGCAATTGGCAGCCAGTTTGTGATGGGAAAATTTGGACTAAATGGCTCAGTTACTGATGTTAAGGAATTGAGTAGTGGTAAATTCCTTTTGACAGGTAATTTTTCAAGATATGATACTATTGATAATGTAAAAAGTATTGTCAGATTCAATTCGAACCGTACGCTCGATTCTAAAAGCTATGAAGTAGCCAATGACGACCCCGAAGATCATCCCGAAAGAAATACCCGTATCGGCTCATCTGTAAACGGCGGGTTAGAAGGTGGAGCGATTTCAACTTTTTTGAATGGCAATGGTAAATACATTTCGGTGGGTAATTACAGGCGTTTCAGCTCTGTATTTTATCCAAACAGTACTTATATGAGCACACAGATTGATGTTATCGAATCATTCGGGCTGACAAAAATGGACGATACCGGCCTGTTCGACTCTTCATTCAACTACAACCCTGCTATCAATAAAAGCTATGCAGGCGCTAATGGCTTTGTTACCACAGCTATTCAGTTGTACTATGGCCAGTTGGTATTGGGAGGCTCATTTACTACTTTTCATGGAGCTGCTGCACCGGGTTTAGTGTGCATAGACCCTGCTACAGGCCAAATCAGCGATGCCTTCAAAGGCATTACAGACGGTCCTGTTTACAAAATTACCTATAACGAGAATACTGAAAAGTTAGTAATTATCGGCAACTTTAAACATTACAACGGCGTACCCGTTAATGGTGTGGCAGTGGTAAACGAAGACGGCTCCTTAGTGAGTGGGTCTATGATTAAAGCTGTAACCGGAGGAGTAGTTACTTATTGCGCCCAACTGAATGATGGCAGATTTTTTATTAGCGGCTCTTTCCTCAAATATAACAACGTGGTTCGCTCAGGTTTTGCTGTATTGAATGAAGATGGCGCCTTGGCCAGTGGATACAATAATACAGGCTTGTTCAGAGGCAGAATAATGGACCATGCCGAGGTGAATGTTTTTGGCGGTAAAGCGCTCTACTTGGTGGGCAATTTCGACAGGTTTGATAATAAAGAGGTAGGAAATATTGTGAAAATTGTTTTAGCCAACAATTAATTTAATGCATTAAAAAAAATGATTACAATGATAAATTATTTAAAAAAGTTAAAAACTGTTTTAAATTTTCTGATAATTATTTCAATCGTTGCCGTTGGAATGGCTGCCTGCAACAAATCGGGCTCCAATAGTCTGGAAAGTCCTGATAATGCAGAAAATCCAAAGGCAAAAGCCCGTAAAGTGCTGATGGTGCTGGTAGATGGCGGCTATGGAGCAGAAATAAGGAAAATAGCGCCACCCGGAATGACCGACCTTTCGGCCAACTCTATTTTTCTTATGATGGGCTAAACTCTGTTACCAATACCACAGAAGTTACCAATGATCAGGGATGGGCTACACTGTTTACAGGTGTGGGTCCACAAAAACACCAGGTTTTCAGTGATGTTAGCGATAATAATTTTTCGAAATATCCTACATTGTTTACAAGATTAAAAGGATTGTCAACTACTGCCAGATCGGTAGTTATTTCTTCATCTGCTGCTCTGGCCAATGTAATAGGAAGCGCAGCCACCGATAAGAAATTGGTAGCCAATGATGTGGCAGCAAAAGATGCAGCGCTGGCAGAGCTCAAGACCGGAAACCCTGATTTGGTGGTAGTGCAGTTTTCAAGCGCCGCTGCTGCCGGAATGGCTGATGGTTATCTGGCTTCATCGCCTTCTTATAAGGCGGCTGTTTTAAATATTGACGGGTATGTTGCCTCTATATTGGATGCGATGGGCAAAAGAGCCAATGCGCCTAATGAAGACTGGATGGTGGTCATCACCTCTGCCAAAGGCAATAATATACCCTATAATCCATCCGGAAAACCCTGGTCTGCTTTTGATGATGCACGCCACAATAATTTTCTGATAATGGCTAATCCTCGCTTTGCATTTAACAGTAAGGCGAAACCCTCAGTATTTCCTTATTACGGCACAACCAATTCTTACAGGATTGGAAATATTGCAGCTGCCAGCCAGCGTATTGCAATGGCAAAGAATGTAGATAAATATAATTTCGGTTCCTCAGGTAATTTTTCAGTACAGTGTAAGGTAAAAATTCCGTCTGGTAGTTATGGATATCCTTCATTTTTGGGAAAAAGACAAGCCTTTACTGCATCAACGGGTAATCATGGATGGTTGTTTTTCCTTGAAGGCGCTGATTGGCAGGCAAATTTTAATGGAGCAAGTGGAACAGGGGTAATGCTCAGGCAAGAGGAACTAAAGTATCTGATAATCAATGGCATACATTAAATTTGGTGGTAGTACAGGGAACCGGTACCACCCGTACAGCCACAGTTTATACAGATGGTGTAAAGAATGCATCTACAAATATTGCAGGAAGAATTTTAACGACCACAGCGCCATTCCAAATAGGATGGCGCGATGGATCAAACGGAGGAGACATACAGTTAACTGTTACAGATGTCAGAATCTGGGATCGCGCGTTGAGTGATGGCGAAATTTCAAATAACTTTTGCAGAACAGATGCGGATTTGAGTGATCCAAACTTGTTGGGATTTTGGCCAAGTACTACAGTTGAGTATGATGCACAGGGCAATCCTTTTTTTAGAGATATGACTGCAGGTGCCAATCATTTGTTTTTGAAAAATCCAAGTATTGTTTCCTTTAGCGAAGCTTCGGCCAATGCCTGTCCTTTAGTGGATGATGTGGCTTATAAAACAGTGCCTCAAAGTGTGGATGTAGCCATGCAGATATATTTGTGGATGGGCTATGCCATACCGCAAGGATGGGGCTTAGATGGCCAGTCCTGGATTCCTAAGTATATTGACGTGGTAGAATAATGATTTGAAAATTTTAGAATAAAAATATTAAAATGATATACAACATGGCAATAAGGTTTCTCGAATATAAAGAAAAAACAGTACTGTCATCAGTTGAAAAAAAAGAAAGAAATCGTTTTATGAAAAAATTTCTATTTGGCAGAATGTTTTTTGCCTCTCTGACAATGGTTTTATTAATCATTTCCTGCGGAAAGAAAAGTGATTTTGGATATATTGTGGATCCTACCAAAAATGATAAAGGTGTTGATTCGATAGTGTTTAAAGGCGATTCCAGTCAGGCTATCGATAAATCAAAATACCTGCAGGCATCCATCTTTCCCGGCCTGATATGCCAGGAGGAGCCTCGTGTTACCAAAACCATTGATCTGGAATTGTTTTATGTAAAGTCCGAAGATCTGAGAATCAGTATTTTGCCACGCCCGATGTTCAGCACCGGTTTTTATGCCGCTCCGGGCGAGTTGATTGCCATTACGGTGCCCGATGGCGTTTATGATTTAACGCTTCAGATAGGTGCCTGGACAGATAATGTGGCCCATATTCAAAATGCAAAGCGTGACCCGGTTATTTATACTCAAACAAAGCTGATACCGGGTAAGAACCTTACCAGAAATTTATACGGTGGTAATATATACATTATACCAAGCAGTCCCAGAACGACTCCTTTAAAGATGACTTTTGAGAATGTGGTAGAATCGCCCGATTTTGTTCTGGGTAAAACTAACGCTGCCGAATGGAAGCAAAAACTTGCAAAATCCTGTGTGCCTTATTTAGAGCTGCGAAGCAAGTATATGATTTTTACTATTAGAAGAGATTATGCCATCAGATATCCTATTGCCGACCCTGATGAGTTGATGACCGAATGGGATATGGGTATTAAGGAAGATTTTTATGGTTGGGCCGGTTTGGAAGAAAACCCTGCCAATCCTGTTGACCGCTCACCACTTCTTCCTTACCGCGTGGTTTTGGATGTGGAAATTTCGGCAGGTTATTGACATAACGGGTTCCCCATAATGGCTATTAACGATACATACTGGCAAACCACCATCACTAATGTAAATGAGTTACGTAGAGGGGCTGTGTGGGGTCTCTATCACGAAATAGGTCACAATTTCCAACAGGGCAAATATTGGAGTTGGTCTTCTTTGGGAGAAACTACCTGTAACCTGTTTAGCTTTAAATTAGCCAAAAGGATGGAGGCAGCAGGTATCCCCAATGCATGGCCGGCAAAGCACCCTGCCGTACCCGGCGCTACTTTAAAAGCTTTGCAGTTTGCCGCTTCCTCCGATGGGGCTAAAAACTTTGACAATTCGAATGATGCTATAATAGGCAATGACCCATTTGCAAGATTGACTCCTTTTTTGCAAATGTTTGATAAAATACCGGCTAACTGGGGCTATCCCGGCCAGGGTGACGGTTAAAGCATCATGTCCGAATTTTACAAAAAAGCCCGCAGGGCCGTACGCGAATCTCCAAATGATTTGTCAAAGCATGATTTTGTGTATGAAACGGTGAGCGATTATACCAAAAAAGACTGGCAGTTGTTTTTCAGGGCGTGGGGTATTTCTCTGAGTACTACGGCATCGGCCCGTATTGCAGCCAAAGGCTATCCGATAATGTTGCAGGAAATCTGGAAATATAATCCAATCACCAGAACGGGTGGCAATACCACTATTGATCCTTATTCCAATACGGCTTGGGGTATAGTTAGTTTCAGTTCCGAAGAAAAAACCGGTGAAGGGCCTCCCAATGGTTTGGCTTCGGCAATTATCGATGGAAACCTGAATACCTTCTGGCACTCTCAATGGTCAGGTGGCACAGGAACGCCGCCTCACCAGATTACGATAGATTTGGGCGCCGTTACCAAAATGCCGCTTACTTTTTCAGGGTTTAAGTTCTCTCACAGAAACGGTATGGCCAGAAGAGCATTGAGGGTGTATGTGGATGTAAGCAATAATAACAGCACATGGATGCCATTAGATGGAAGCCCATTTGCCCTGGCAGCAATAAACGGTTATCAAAGCTTTAATCTGGCGGCACCTGTTTCTGCTAGGTACGTAAAAATAAGAACAACTGCTACCGGTGATGTGGCAGACAATTCAAACTATTGGGCTGTGGCAGAGTTTGGTGTTTTTCAATAATAAAAAATAATTAATATATTTCTGATGAGAACTGTATTTCTGACATTTCTGATAACAATAAGTATGTTGTGGGTGGTAAGCTCCTGTAAAAAGTATGCCGATCCGCCACCTTATTTTGAAGATGATTCCACTACTGCGGTGGTAGGTCAGCGAAAAGTGTTGCTGATAGGCATTGACGGACTGCCGGGCAAAGAGTTTACTGCGCTCAATCTGCCTACAATGATGTCGATGTTGCAAAAGGGAAAATATACCCTCAGCAATGCGGTGGACGATGCCGTGTCCACAGATGCTGCCTCCTGGAAGACGCTTTTGTCGGGTGTTTCTTTTGCCAAACACAAGGTGAAAGACAGTACTTTCGAATCACTCAACCAACCTCAGGAAGGTCAGGTGGGTAAGAGCTATCCCAGTTTATTTTACTTTATTATCCGTTCTGCCAGACCCGATTTGAAGAGTCGCTTTATATCTCCTTGGGCCGATATGCTTAATCAGCTCACTCCCGAAGTTTCTGTAAAAGTGCCGGTGGCAAATGATCAGGCTGCAAAAGACTCTGCAGTAAATGTTTTGAAGAATAAAAACGATGACCTTGTTATTGTTCATTTTAATGGCGCCGGTATCGCCGGTAAGGCAAACGCTTTTTCGGCAGCCAATACCAATTACAAAGCGGCTGTATTAAAAATAGACGGCTATGTGAATGAAATAATGACGGCCTTAAAAGCAAGGCCGGGATACAATAAGGATGAAAACTGGTTAGTGATTGTCACCGGTACCCACGGAGGAATCGATAATGGATATGGCGGCGGCTCCGATGACGAAACATTAGTGCCATCCATTTATTACAATGAAAAGTTTCAGAAAACCGAATTTGTAAAGGCAGATTACAGTTCAGCCGTAATTTCGGGAAGAGATGCAGCCACTGTAAAAGCTTCAGTTGATGATGATATTGGTTATTACGATATCGGCACCGGCAATCAAACCATACAGATTAAGATTGAGGGGGGAAGTGCATTTAACTATCCTCATTTTATGGGCAAAAACAAACGCATTTACCCAAACAGGCTGGACAATGTTTACTAACTCCTCAGGTATCTGGTGCTTTTCTTACAGATCAAGTACTGTGGGGGAGAAAAGGCTGCAAACCGGTTCAAACGTATTTGATAACAACTGGCACACGCTTACCGTAGTTATCTATGATAGTGCAGGCGGCAGATGGGTAAAAAGATTTACCGACGGAGTAAGAATAGCTGATGATAACGGTACCAGCAATATGGGCACCAATTCGGGCACCATTACCTCGCCTAGCCCACTGTATATAGGTTGGGGTGGCGATAAAAACTTTGGTTCCATGACATTTAATGTGGCTGATTTTCAAATATTTAATGTTGGTCTCACTGATGCCGAAGTAGCTGGCAATCTTTGTTTGACTGACATTTCCAAACACCCGAAATATGGCAATCTAATTGGTTACTGGCCATGTAATGATGGTTTTGGTTCTATGTTTAAAAATCTGGCTCCAGGCAAACCAGGCTTGCCGCTAAGATTATCGGGGCCTTACAGCTGGAATACCGATCCTTTGCTGCCTTGCAATATTACCCGATCTCAACAAGCCGCTGGTCAAAAGCAACTTATATTATCCAGTTCCAGCGTTGCAGGCACTATATTTTACTGGTTGAAGGTAACTGTAAACTCGTCATGGGGTATTGATCCGTCAAAATGGTTAGAGGTTTATGAAAACGAATTTGTGCCTATAAAATAAGAAATGAATGAGCATTGAGGAATTATGAATCATTAAGCTATTACGCCTTAATCTAACCTTAAATGCCTTAATGTTTCACTTCCACCAACCTCATTCGTACATTCGTGGCTATCTTCCTCTTTTTTTTCAACATTAAGAAATGAAGGGCATTGAGTTTTAATGCCTTCATTTACCCTTAATGCCTTTATGTTTCCCTTTCACCACCCCATTTGTGTATTCGTGGCTATGTTCAACAATAAGAAATGAAGGGCATTGAGTTTTAATGCATTCATTTACCCTTAATGCCTTTATGTTTTTCGCGGCAAGTCCTTGGTACATTCAAGGTATTTGCTTTCGCGGCAAGCAATTTCAGTTGTACATTTATGGTCATTCTTTCATTTTTTCGGGATTTCTGTCTTTGATAACTCCCTATCTTTGCCACAAATAAACTGAGGTACATATAAAATAATAAGTAGTTTAAAATCAATAACTTATTCGTGTTGAATCAAAAAAAAATACGCTCAATTTTCTTTATTATGCTGTTAATGATTTCCAGCTTTTCATTCAAGCCGGAAACCGAATCTGCCAATTTGGGACTGAATACCTATAAAATGGCGGGTAATGCGCAAGGCACCACCTACCACATAACCTATTACGCTGAAAATGAAATATTTAGTAAAGCTCAGGCAGACAGTATATTTAATTCGCTGGACAGTTCTTTATCCATTTACAAACTCTATACCCTCATTTCGAAATTCAATAATGAAAAAAGAGGTGTGATTCTTGATTTTCACCTTAAAAATGTAGTACAAAAGGCGCTGCAGGTTTCTGAAGATTCAAAGGGTATTTTTGACATCACGGTAATGCCCCTGGTTAACATCTGGGGTTTTGGTCCGGATGGCAATATTTCAGTTCAGCCTACTCGGCGGACTATTGACAGTATTCTTGGCTTTGTGGGCTACAAAAAACTAAAACTGGAGGGCGACAGCCTCATCAAGCTGCACTCAAAAACCACCATTGACGTAAACGGCATTGCGCAGGGCTACAGTGTGGATGTGATTGCAGATTATTTTGACCTGTTGGAAATTACCAACTACCTGGTAGAGGTGGGCGGCGAAATCAGGGTGAAGGGCAGAAAACAACCAGGAAATGAAGTGATGAAGATTGGTATAGAAGCACCATCGGAAAACAAATTCCGCGATGCGGTAATTTTGAAAGCCATAGGGCTAAAGGAAGGCGCTGTTACCACCTCCGGCAAATACAGAAAATTTTACGAAAGCGGAAACATCAAAAGGTCTCACCTGATTGATCCTCGCACCGGATTTCCTTTGAAAAACGAAATGGTGAGTGTAACGGTGTATGCACAGGATGCCATCACTGCAGATGCTTATGACAATGTGTTGATGGGAATGAGTGTAAAACAGGCGCTTTGTTTTTTGGCGAAACATAAAAATCTCGAAGCATATTTTATTTACACTCGCTCTGATGGCACCATTGCCGATACAGCAAGTAAGGGTTTTGCGTCTATGTTTTTAGATTAAAGGTATCCATCCGACCAACCGCATATTGTCCAATTAAACCAGTCCGGATAGTTTTGGAAGAAAGATTTTAATATGAACAAGCAACAACAGATGGAAGCTCTGATAGAACAGTACAAGCAGAGTGGATTGAGCATAAAAGAATTTTGCACACAAAAACAAATTGGTTATCACACCCTTCAGTACTGGCGCTATAAAGAAAAGCGCCAGAACCGGCAAAATCAGGCAGGGTTTTTATCCATACGGACGACAGCCCGGCCATCTGAGGGCAAAGCGCTTGTGAGCTATCCAAACGGAGTTGCCGTCAGCCTTGATTCTTTCGATCCCAATCAGATTCTTCAGCTATTGCAATTAGGTAATGTTTAACCTGAGTTCAACACACCGCTATTTACTTTACCGGAAGTCCTGTGATATGAGAAAGAGTTTTCCTGACTTGTCCGGGTCTATTTTTTCAAGAGTATAAATCATTGTAATTGTGGTAGTTAATTATTTATTTTTGGTAATTTGCTGACCTAATGGGGTAAAATGTACAAAATCCGGCAAATAAAATACTCCTTTCACTCGGTCTCCATCCGTGTATAAGATTGAGAACAGGAAAAGAGTGATTGTAAGGCACATCGGATCAACCTGGAACGAACAGGGAGCGATTAGACTTACTGTCGCTTGCCAGCGATTTTATTGAGAAATCCACCAAACAGCTTTATTTGTTTGACAATAAACAATCAAACAACATACTTTACCTCAATCAAACCGAATTCATCGGAGTTTATTATACTTTTTGTATGAATTTATATCAAAGCTCATAATAGCTGTAGGATTCGATAAAATAAAGAACAGGCTACTGCTGGATCTGGTCATACTGCGCATGGTAGAACCGTCATCCAAACTTCGATCCATATCGTTATTAGATGAATATTTTGGGATAAAGCACCGAAGGCAAAGCTATTACCAGTCTGCACCTCAATGGCTATCCTTAAAAGCCAAAACCGAAGCTATTGCCCTTGCATTTGCCCACAAGTATTATAGTTTCAACTTTGATTTATTATTTTACGATGTTACCACTTTATACTTTGAGAGTTTTGAGGAAGACAAACTGCGCAAAACGGGTTTTCCAAAGATAATAAATTTCAGCAGCCTCAAATTTTAGTAGCATTGATGGTTAGTAAAGAAGGCTTTCCGATAGCTTACGAAGTATTTGCAGGTAATACTTTCGAAGGGCATACCATTGTCCCGGTAGTGAAAGATTTTATCAGCAAAAACAAGGTAAAAGAATTAACGGTGGTTGCAGATGCTGCAATGATCAGCACTGAAAACACCTGGGCTTTAAAGGAAAACGGGATAAACTACATTGTAGGAGCAAGATTAGGCAATTTACCTAATGAGTTAATTACAGCAATTGACAGTAACCTCCCTCGTGAAGATGGAAAAAGTATCAGATTGCAAACGGATAATGGCTATCTGATCTGTAGTTATTCAACAGTGCGGTACAGGAAAGATAAGTACGAAATGGAGAGGCAAATTGAAAGAGCAAATACATCATTACTCACCCTTCCCAAAACAAAAGCTGAAGTTTACCAAATCCAACAAGGAAAATATTGAGCTTAATCAAAGCTTATAGACAAAACCCAAAAGATACTTGGCATCAAAGGCTATTATACTAATCTGGAAGAAAGCATGGTTGATAATAAAACGATTATAGAACACTACCACGAACTCTACAAAATAGAACAAGCCTTTCGAATATCGAAAAGTGATTTACAAACAAGACCAATATTCCATTATAAAGAAGAGCCTATAAAACTACATCTGCTTATTTGCTTTATGGCTCTTGTTGTATCGAAGCATATAGAACTTCAAACCAGACATTCCATTAGAAAATTTATCCACGAATGCAAAAAAATAACAGATGCCCGCTTGAAAAATCAAATAACCGACAAAGAAATCAGGATAAGAGCAAACTTAACCCCGACTGCCATCGAATTTTTAAAAAATTTGAACTGCTGACCTAATTTGGACAAGTCAGGAGAAAGAGTTTTGACTCACTCAGCGGCACCGTATCCGGTGAACTCGGACGGGAACCAACCGGCGGAGAGGTATTTGTGTTTTTAAACAAACGCAGAAGCCATATCAAACTGCTGCGCTGGGAGAGAGACGGATTTGTACTTTATTACAAACGTCTGGAGCGAGGCGCCTTTATCCCCCCCCTTACCAAAGAGATGACGGCAGTATCCTGTGGTCTGAGCTAGTGCTGATGTTAGAGGGAATAAAGACCCTGAAAATGGTGAGGAAGCCAAGGTATTCCGTACCTGAAATATGATATGATTTTTTCGTGTTAATGGACAAAAATGGGTCTAAAAATCGCTGTAATCATTATTGTTATTAGCTTTAAGGCAAATGAAAGGTTATGAATAAAAAAACTGCTTTTATTGTGGGAGCAAAATTGTATGGGAAAAGGGCTTTTTTAATGACAAACAACGCTATAAATGTATGGCTTGTGGTCGAAGTTTTGTTGGAGGATTAAGGATAAAAAGTGAAGATGTTTTAATCGAATATCTTTCAGGAAAACAAACTTACGATCAATTAGCGGAGAAGTATAATTGCTCGAACAAAACCATTCAGCGTAAAATAGACCAATCTTCCGCACAACAGAATAGAACATTTCCTTCTCGAGTTAATGTGTTAATGGACTCTACTTATTTTGGAAAATCTTTCGGAGTAATGGTATTCAAAGACAGTATAACAGGCGTAATTTTACTGAAGAAGTATGTGAAACAAGAAACTATCCTTTTGTATTTAGAAGGCATGCAAGAGATAGCCCGGCGTGGCATTAAAGTACAATCTATTATTTGCGATGGTCGCAGAGGGTTGTTTTCTCTGTTTACTAATGTTCCTATGCAATATTGCGAGTTTCATCAAGTAAAAACAATCAGGACTTATCTTACCAAAAAGCCTGAAATGCAGGCAAGTAAAGAGTTGTGGGAACTTGCTCTGTTGCTAAGTAAAACAGATAAAGAAAGCTTTGTAGGAAGTTTAGATGAATGGCATACTAAATGGGAATGGTTTTTGAGTGAGCGTAAAATTGATGAAGCAGGTAATAAACGTTATGTGCACAAAAAGCTAAGGAGTGCTTACAGAAGCTTAAAAACAAACCTGCCCCGGTTATTTACTTGGTATGATAATATAGGACTGAATATACCCAATACAACCAATGCTATTGATGGTCATTTCTCCGATCTAAAGAACAAACTCAGAAATCACAATGGACTTTCCATTGATAGAAAAAAGAAGTTGATTGATGAGTTTTTTAAGGCATAGCGTTCTCTAAAAATATCAATGGACTTTGTACAAAGCCCATTGATTGACATTTTTGTCGAACATCTGCAATATCCCTAACAAGTTGCTCTCCGGCAGAGCTTGCTTCCGTTTATGCAGATAATACAAAGTTTAAATTAAAAACAATACCGAATATAAATAGTGAAAAATAAACAGACCCATTTTTGTCCATTACGCCCTTTTTTTAATGAAGTTTCTTTGCCCTGCTGTAAAATATCGTAAGGATTGGTGATGTTTTGTCTGCGGGCAAGGGTAAGGTGGATATAGCGCATGGTGGTTTGCAGTGTGCTGTGACCCAAAAGCTCTTTTACGGTATGCATGTCAGTACCATAATCCACAAGATGGGTGGCAAAACTGTGTCGGAGGGTGTGCACGGTATAATCCTTTGATGCAAGCCCTGCTTTAATCAGAGCGATTTGCACTAAGTGTTGTATCATACGGGTGCTGAGGGGTTTGCCCGGTTTGTGTCCGTTGAATAAATATTCCTTAGGCATGTAAATAATGTAATAAGCCCTTAGTTTCTGCAATACCTGTTCAGATAAAATGGTAAAGCGGACTTTAGCTCCTTTGCCCTGCACTACTTTGATGCGCATGGCCTTACTGTCTATATCAGCGATTTTTAATGCTGCAACTTCACTGAGGCGCATGCCTGTGCTGTACAGCAGCATTATCCCAGAAAGTTTGGTAATTAGCAGCATGAAATTACCATCAGTGGTTATAAACATTTATGAAACAAGTTTTAAATCATCCCAAAATTTAGCTAACCTAATTTATTATGATAAAAATCATCAGAGAACCTGCAAACATCACAATTACTTCAAAATAGAATTCTTTTACCTTTGCCCCGATATTTCGATGGTAATTGCCTGCCTTATGCCAAAAATCAAAAGAATGAAAAAAAGCATTTTACTTTTGGCAATTTCGCTGGTTCTGAGTTTTTTAATTTCGGCTCAGGAAAAGGCGCCCAACAAAGATTCGATTAAAAACAAAATAGTTAGCGGTAAAACAATTACAATTTCGGGCGTTTTGCAGCCCCGATATACGGTTTCGCTCACTCCGGGTGTGGATGTAAATGGCGCTCATTTTGACAGTGCAGCCAAAGCCATCAACAATAATTTTTCGCTGAGGCGGGTGCGTTTTCAAGTGAAAGCACAGCTCAACGAGCATTTTGAAGCAGGGATATTAGTCAATTTTGCCGAGTTTGCCGGAAATCCTACCGGTAAAGTATTGGAAAATGCCTTTGTAAAATATAATATGAACCGTCATTTTCACCTGATGGCAGGTCAGTTCAGGCCCTTTATCGGAATAGAAGATGTGATACCGGCTGATCTGATACGTAGTGTGGACTTTACAAACGGCTATTACAGTTTTGGCAGAAACGGATGGCAAAGCTTTCAGGCAGGAGTGGCTGTTTTTGGAGATATTTCAAAGAAATTAAGATACTACGCGGGTGTTCATAATGGCAATAGCAGAAATCAGACTACTGACAACGATAACCGGAAGCACGTGTATGGCAGGTTGGAGGCAGATATTGCTAAAAACATCATATTAGGCGCTAATGCCGGATATGGCAGTTTTAAAAACATCAAAGGCGATATGTACGGCGCAGATGTGAAATCCAGCTTCATACTGGGTAATAACTGGCATTTTGACTTGGATATGGCTTATAAAAACGGAACCAATTTTTTATATTTCGATACACTCAAGATAAAACCCGCCTTAAAAGATATAAGAATTTCCAACTTCTATGCCATACCAATCATCCGGCACGATTTCCATTTGCCCAGGCTAAAAAGCATAGAATTTTCCAACAGATACGAATACCTGACGGAAAGCAACCTTTACCATCCAAATCCACGCCAAACCTTCACTCCCATGTTAGGATTTGAGTTTGTAGAAAAATTTTCCGCCTTCTTTCAGATAGGCGCTGTTATAGATGCTTACAAGAACAATATTCCAAAAACGACAACTTACTCACATAATACGATGGTAGCACAATTACAACTGAGATTTTAGCGCTCAAATTATACCGAAAAAAAAACCTCCGGTTTCGGAGGTTTTTTTATTACCGTAAATTTTTAATCTTACATAACATCGGGGCGGCTGTTATTAGCTAACACTTCTACTTCTACAGGGATAATTCCATGACCAAGTCCTGAAATTTGTTGAAAAGCAGATTTACTTAAATCAACGCGTCCGTTTAAGCTGGGAGCCATTCTGTCATTAACGACTACTTCCACACTCTTCCCGTTCTTTTTATTGGTAACTAATAATTTAGTACCTAATTTATAAGTGTTAGAAGCTGCTGTCTTTAAATGATCGCTATAAACTGCTCCTGTTGCGGTTTTCCTACCATTAAATTTACTGTGGTAGTAGGTGGCTTTCAAGGTTTTCTCTGGTTTTTCCTGAGAAAAACTTACCATAGAAAATGATAAAAAAGCTAATACCAAGAATAGTACTTTTTTCATGTAATGGATTTTAGTTAAACAATAACTTCAACATTTTCTGTCAAAGCGTTTACAAAACTGAATCTGATCAATCAGTATTCCTTTATATCAGAATAAGTCGTTATCAACTTATTATTCAATTACACTCTATGCCTTTCGGCATTTTGAAGTTGCAAAGGTACTAATAAAAACTCAAAAAAGAGGTATTTTATTGTGTTTAAAGATGATTATATGCAAATTATTTGTGTGTTTCAATACAGAAATACAGTATAAATAATTGACAATCAATTATTTATAAGAATATGTTAAAAATCAACTACTTTTCCACAATTCCCTCCAGGTCGTAGTCATAAGCCCGTTCAATCCGTATATTATAGAACGCTCCAAGGTTCAATTTTTGGTCTCCGGAGATAATTACTTCATTATCCACTTCCATACTGTCAAACTCGGTGCGGCCAAGATAGCGGCCTGCCTCACGCTTGTCAATAATAGTTTTAAATGTTTTGCCCACTTTTTCCTGATTCAGTTCAAACGATATTTCCTGCTGAAACTCCATAATTTCCTGCGCCCTTCTTTCCTTTTCTTCCTGAGAGATATTGTCGTTCAGAAGGTATGCACTTGTATCTTCTTCATGTGAATAGGTAAAAATACCCACCCTGTCAAATCGGTATTTTCCCAAAAACTCCTTTAATTCTTCTACATCATCCTGAGTTTCGCCCGGAAAACCTGTTATCAAAGTAGTGCGCAGACAAAGCCCGGGTACTTTCTCCCTCACAGTCGCAATCAGGTGTTCCATCTCCTGCCGGGTAATTTGCCTTCTCATCGCTTCCAGAATTTTATTGGAAGCATGTTGTATGGGCATATCTAAATAATTGCAAATATTATCGCGCTGGCGCATGACATCCAGAATCTCTATCGGAAACTTGCTCGGATAAGCATAGTGCAGCCTGATCCATTCCAGTCCATTGATATCGGCCAGGCGGTTGAGCAGGTCGGGCAACATTCTTTTCTTATAAATGTCTAATCCGTAGTAAGTAAGCTCCTGTGCAATCAGCATCACCTCCTTCACTCCTTTTCTCACTAAGTTTTCAGTTTCTTTTACTAATTCCTCAATTGGTTTGCTCACGTGGCCGCCACGCATCAGCGGGATGGCACAAAAAGCACAGGTACGGTGGCAACCCTCCGATATTTTAAGATAGGCATAATGACTGGGCGTAGCCAGAAAACGCTCACCTACTAATTCGGTCTTATAGTCTGCCTCAAACTGTTTCAGGATGGCGTGTAGTTCCATCGTGCAGAAAAAAGCATCTACCTCAGGTATTTCATCTTCTAAATTTCGCTTGATGTTTACTTTATCCTTTTTTAATGTTTTTGTTTTCAATTCAGATAATTTATTATGATATTCAAAGAATTTGCAAAGGTAAATTATCTGAAATAAATAATTATTCATTGCTAAAATATTACCCGCCAGTCTGCAACGTATAATGCTTAAACGCATGAAGCGTAGTAGCGTTTAAAACTGCAGTTGAAGACAGGGATTATTAATTGGTAAGTTTAACTCAGTTCATTTGAATTCTGAAAACGAGTCCAAAGGGCTTTTGATTTTAGCCAAGTTTTTATCGGACACATGTGTATAAATCATGGTGGTTTTAATGTCACTATGCCCCAAAAGTTTTTGAATGTGAGAGATGTCGGTGCCCAGTTCCAATAAATGGGTAGCATAGCTGTGCCGGAGGCCATGAATACCTATCTGTTTTTTTACCTTCACTTTTTTCATCACATTTTTGAAAACCATTTGGGCGCTGCGCACACTATAGGCACCACCAAACTGGCCTTCAAACAAAAACTCTTTGGGACGGTAAGCCTGATAATATGTCCTCAATTCTTCCAGAATAGACTCGGGCAGATTCACATATCTGTCTTTTTTACCCTTCCCTCTCCGAATCATTACCTTCATATCCTGACTGTCAATATCCGAAATTTTCAGGTTCACAATTTCGCTTACCCGCAGACCCATCCCATAACATAGCTTTAGTATCAGGCGATGCTTTAAATTATCGGTGGCTTCAAACAGTTTCTTAATCTCCCTGGAATTCAAATATTTAGGTAATTGAAGCGGCTTTTGGGGTCGTGGAATATCAAAAACATTTTTTCCTTGTGCAGAACCTGCTCGAAATAAAACTTCACCGCATTTATCCGGCTATGGATTTGATTTTCAGATAGTTTTAATTCCTTTATGCAATACAGAAAGTAACTCTGAAGTTTCTCAGGGCTCAAACTTTGAACAGATACACTCTTCAAAATATACAAAAGCTGTGCAAATTCCAAAGAATAGGTACGAATTGTATTTTCGCTATACCCCTTTAAATACATCATATTGACGTACTTTTCAAACTCTTCCTGATTGACAACATGGATTTTGGCCAATACCTCTTTCGATACGCTCCAATCTGAAATTTGAAAAAGCTCCCTGTAGTTTTTTCTGTCTGGAACGTACCAGCATTTTTCAGAGCAACTCCAGCGTGCTTTTACCTTAGTTCTCAGATGGTTAATTAACTGTTTGTCATTAGGAAATTGAATCCAGATGACGTTTTCTCCCTTGTGGGTACCCAATTTAAAAGAATATTTGCCGATTTCAAAGGGTGTATTTCAAATTTTCGGTAACCTAAGCCGCCTCTCTAAAGAAATCCTCCTTTACTAACTCAACGATTTTAGACCACCTGTTATTTTTTTTAGTCACTCTGAGATTCAACATATTTTGAGCGCCTCTTCGACTCCATCTCTGTCCAGACTGTTTCATTCTTTTTTGTACGACGGTTCTGTGAGTGATTCAATGGCGCCGGAACCGATTATACCTGCTCCAATTTTCTTATACTGCGGATAGTTCATTCTTGTTTTGTTAGATTCGTAGTAGTCTATTAACTGCCTGGCTTCCTGACTTATTTGAGGTGAGCCATTTAATTCATCTATTATTTTTGTACTTCTCCGTTCAGCAGTAATTCTAATCGCTTGTCTAACCACTGCTTCCTCTGAGCATCATCTTTAATCGTGGCTTTGGCATAATCATGTAGGTGTTCACTGGCATGATAATAATCCAATACTGATATCGCATCCGGATAGGCATCTGCTATCCAGTTTTTTATCCATGGCGCACCGTCTGATATGAAAACAATACGTTGCTTATTTTGACTGTAATAATCTAATGGCTTTTCCATCTCCGCTGTAAACTTCTTATGGTCACTTAGATAGGCCAAATACTGGGAATTGCTTATCCAGCCTGGTTTATCGCCTGCATGGATACAGGATGAACTTTTGAAAATCCTTCCAACTTTTACTTCCTTCCATCCCTCCTCCTGGTGAATATCATGGAGCCGTCGGCCATGCCGTAAATCACCTCCTCCTTTTACATGGGGTTAATACTATCTCCTCCGATATCGTTTTACCAACTTCTTCTCCATATACATTGGCTACCCGCCAAACCTGCGATGCGCTTACTTTTATATCAATATATTTTTCCAGTACTTCATTGCAGTTCTCATAACTATCCAATTGGGCTGAATAAACCATCAACTCCTGAAGTCTGGGTGAAATCTGAAATCCATTCTTACCCTTACTAAAGGGATGATTGTTATTTATGGTTACCGGACCGAGAGTCGTGAGGTTTTTTTTTCGCTTATCTTGGCTGAGGTTTCCAATATTCTTTTCCAGAACTTCTCGGCCGAGACTATTCCAGATTTTGACAAACTCAGTTTCATAATCATAAAAATCGGTAATTAAATTAAGACGCTTTAATTCATCGTAACGCTTTTCAGCGGCTTCTAAATATTCTTGCTTGGTCATGATTAATGGGTTTTAATTATTAAAATTAAACATTATAACCATTTTGTACCGCGAAAATTTGAAATGCACCCATTTCAAATTCCATATTATTTATTTTCGTTACTTCGCAATATAAATATATTTAACAAGAGGGTGAAAGTACAATTTTTTTAACTATCACAAAGGCGAGATACGCATTTGTTATATTTTTCAACCTAACGTGTTGAAAATAAGGCAGTAAATAAAAATATCATAAAAAAATAAAAATATATAAAAATATTTATGTAGTTTCGTCTATTTACGAGTTGTGCGTCAGCATTTGGCGACCGTGCAAAATTAACGAACAGACAAAAAAATAATGTATCTAATTGACACAAATACCAACAGAATTAAAAACCTGACCAAAAAGACTTTTACCGAACTTGGTTTCAAAGAAAGACAACATTTACAAGAATGGATTGCCAATAAACCCGAAGCTTTGGGCGAAGAATTATTGATAATTCAGAAAGAATTTGACGGGTTTAATGACACAAACGAAAGGTTAGATTTGTTGGCACTTGACAAAGACGGAAACATCGTTGTTATCGAAAATAAACTTGACGACACAGGTCGAGATGTAACTTGGCAAGTTTTAAAATACGCTTCTTACTGCTCAACTTTGTCAAAAGAACAAATTAAAAATATCTATCAAAGTTATTTGGACAAAAGCGGTTTAGGAGAAAATGCGACCGAAAAACTTGCAACTTTCTACAACCAAGAATATGACGAAATCCAGATAAACAAGGGTAATACGCAAAGAATGGTTTTGGTTGCCGCAAATTTCAGAAAAGAAGTTACTTCGACTGTTTTGTGGTTAATGAACTATAAACTGAGAATACAATGTTTTCGGGCGACACCTTTTGCTCTTGACGAACAACTTTTTTTGACACTCGAACAAATTATTCCAACCAAAGACACAGAAGATTTTATCATTTCTATGGCTGGAAAAACACAAGATGAAATTACGACACAAGAAAATTTAAAATCTCGACATCACGTTAGGTTTGACTTCTGGACTAAAATATTGCCCAAACTAAAAGGCAAAACACCAATTTTCCAAAATTCAAGCCCAACAAAAGACCATTGGTTAAGTGCAGGAGGAACAGGAATTAGCGGAGCGAGATATTCTATGATTATAACAAAATCGTATGCTGGAGTTCAACTTGAATTTGGTCGAGCAAACAAAGACGAAAACAAAAATTATTTGACGAGTTATTAAGCCAAAAAAGCGAAAGTGAAAACAAGGTGGGACAACCATTAAACTGGGAACGTTTAGACGACAATATCAGCAGTCGAATTTCTTTTAATTTAGACGGTGTAAACGTGTTTAACAATGAAGACTGGGACAAAATGTTTGACTTTTTGACAACCAATATCATAAAATTAGAAGCCATCTTTAGACAACCACTTATTAAAATCAAACAAATTCTGAATGCAACTGACGAAACCGAATAGACTATGCCGAACGCACAACAAGCAGTTTTGCAATAGCGGGGCTGAAGTGCAAAATTGAACTTGTGTACTTCTATCAACTTTTGTACATTAGCCGAACGGAAGTGCTTCGATTGCCCCGCCATCGCAAAGCTGCCGGACGTTAGTGGCAATGGCAGACGACCACCCGAACCGACACTTCGACACCTGAACAGACAACAGCCCGACACAGAAAAAAAATAAAAAAGTCCACCGCACAGGAATTTTTTTTGCCACCGCACAAATGGCACATTTGTTTTTTGCCAACACACAAAGCCAACGCTTCAAAAAACCAAAAGAGCCATTTTTCCAGCACCACTCACGGACAAATAAACGTAATTCCGATAAATATTTAGTTTGATTTTCTTAACTTTGTACTATGGAAAGAAATAATCGTTCAACATACAACACCGACTTAAAACTAAAAGGCTTTAACGTGTTTCAGATTGAAGAAGATGCACAGGCTACCAAAATGTATAACCGAAAAGACTTCTACAAAATCTGTCTGACTACGGGCAAAAGTCGTATTCATTATGCAGAACGAAGTTTTGAAGCTGAAGATACTATTTTGTTTTTCGGAAATCCGAACGTGCCTTATTCTTGGGAAACACTTTCAACCGAATATATTGGTTATACCGTGTTGTTTTCGGAAGATTTTTATGTGTCGGGAAAACATTCAGAAAATCTACTGAAATCGCCTTTATTTAAATTGGGCGGTACACCTATTTTAGAAATTTCGGAAAGTCAACGCTTGTTTTTGAATGGTATTTTTGAAAAAATGATTGAAGAACAACAATCTGAATATCAGTTCAAAGACGATTTAATCCGTAATTATATTGACTTGATTTTGCACGAATCGCTAAAATTAAAGCCGTCTGAAAATTATAGTCAAAACAAAAGTGGTGCGGAACGACTGACCACCGTTTTCTTAGAATTATTGGAAAGACAATTTCCGATTGAAAGCCCTAACAAACCCTTGCAATTAAGAACTGCCAAAGATTATGCAGACAATCTTTCCGTTCACGTCAATTATTTAAACCGCGCCGTTAAAGAAGTAACAGCCAAAACTACCACTACGCATATTTCGGAACGCATCATTAAAGAAGCCAAAGCCATTTTACAGCACACCGACTGGAACATTTCCGAGATTGCTTATTCCTTGGGTTTTGAATATCCTACCTATTTCAATAACTTCTTCAAAAAACAAACAGAAAAAAATCCGACTGACTTCCGTTCAGAAAAAGTTTGATTTTTATAAGTATCGGTTTGATTTTCGTTATCACAAGGCTTGTTTTCGCCAGTATCTTTGCATTGTAATTTAAAACAAAGAAAAAATGAAAACAAAAATTTTCTTTTTGGCAATAAGTACAATGCTTTTTACAGCTTGTAGTAATAATAACGATAAAAATAAAAACGATATGGAAACGAAAATCCCAACTATCAGTAATTTTCCAGTAGGAGAAGAAAACACTGCCTTTGCACAATATTTCACAGGCAAATCGTGGCTTGCACCGATAACAAGCAACAAAGACTTAAACGTACCGATGTACAATGTAACATTTGAGCCGGGTTGTAGAAACAATTGGCACAAACACAGTGGCGGACAAATATTAATTGCCGTAGGCGGTGCAGGATACTATCAGGAAAGAGGCAAAAAAGCAATCCGTATGGAAGAAGGCGATGTAGTTGAAATTGCTCCGAATGTAGAACATTGGCACGGTGCTGCACCAGATGCTTGGTTTTCACATTTGGCGATTGAATGTAATCCGCAAACCAATTCAAGTACTTGGTTAGAAGTGGTTAACGATGCAGATTACGCAGAAGCTACGAAGTAAAAAAACAAATGCTATGAACAGAAGTAAATTTTCAAAATGGATAGCAGTACTTATTCTTTTCTTAAATATAAACACGATGAATGCTCAAAATAAAACAGATACATTGACCGCACAGCAACAAAAGCTTGGCGATGATTTCTGCATTAACCGCAACAGGCGATTTGCAAAATCTTAAAATCGAACTGAACACGGCATTAGACAATGGACTTACCATTAATGAAATTAAAGAGGCGTTGGTTCAGCTTTATGCTTATTGTGGTTTTCCGAGAAGTTTGAACGCACTTTCTGTATTTATGCAAGTTGTTGAGGAGAGAAAAAATACAGGTAAAGCAGATACAGAAGGTCGAAATGCAAGTCCAATTCCGGCAAACAAATCAATGCTTGAATTGGGAACGGAAATACAAACCAAGATAGTTGGACAACCTGTTTCAGGTGGCGTGATGGACTTTGCACCTGCCATAGACCAGTATTTGAAAGAGCATCTTTTCGGGGCAATTTTCGCCAGTGATGTGTTAGATTATCAACAAAGAGAATTAGTTACCGTTTCGGCATTGGCAGGAATGAATGGATTAGAAGGACAATTGCAAGGACATCTTAAATATGCGATGAGTACGGGAGTTACGAAAAGGCAATTAGAGGAACTATTTAGCACTATCGAAAAATATATTGGTAAAGAACAAGCCGACAAAGGAAGAAGTCTTTTATAAACATTATAAATAGAACAATATGGCAAAAGCCTTAACCAAAATGAATGAACAAACAAAAGGTATTATTGCCATTGTTTGTGCCAATATAATTTTCGGAATGAATATCCCCGTAACTAAAGCCTTGGTTTCGGGATGGGTAACACCAATGGCATATACCCTTATAAGAATGTTTTTTGGTGCAATCGTTTTTTGGATAATAGGTTTTTCGGGAAAAAACGAGAAAATACAAACTAAAGATTATTTTATTTTGGCACTTGGAGGGTTTCTCGGTTTTCTATCAACACAATACACTTTTGCACTTGCCTTACAATATACTACGCCTGTAAATTATGCTTTATTAATGGCACTTACACCCGTCATTGTATTGGTGTTGTCTGCCTTTTTTCTAAAAGAAAAAATCGGTTGGAAAAAATTATTAGGAATATTATTGAGCGTTTCGGGAGCAATTCTGATTGTTGCCTATGGTAAAAGCGGAGGACAAGGGAAAAATGATTTACTTGGTATTTTGATAGCTTTGCTATGTTCGGTATGCTATGGAATTTATATATTGCTTACACGCAGTGTTTCAATAAAATACAGCCCAATTACCGTAGTAAAATGGATGTTCCTTTTTGCTTTGATTTTTAGTTTTCCATTCGGAATAAATGGAATTGCAGAACAAAAAATATTCAGTAGTCAGATTGCATTATCGGGCATATTTTTAATGGCATTTTCACTGATATTTTCAACCCTTATCGCTTTCTTTTTTATGCCTGTTGCATTGGGTAGGTTAAAAGCAAGCACCGTCAGTATTTTTATGAATTTACAGCCTGTTGTCGCATCAATAATAGCAATTATTGTTGGGCAGGATTTTTTACTTGGGATAAATTGATTGCTGCCGCACTTGTCATCGGTGGTGTTTATACCGTTACACAATCAAAAATAGATTAAAAAGCAATAAAAAATCAAATAAAATGAGCAATACAGAACATTATACCTTTGAGTTAAGCGACAAGGTAACAAGACAAAAAGTAGCTTTCAAAAACCGTTACGGAATTACGCTTTCGGGCGATTTGTATCAACCCAAAAACGGTGGAAACAACTTGCCTGCCTTGGTAATCAGCGGACCTTATGGAGCGGTAAAAGAGCAAGCATCAGGCTTACATGCCAACGAAATGGCACAACGTGGCTTTGTAGTTTTGGCTTTTGACCCATCATTCACAGGCGAAAGTGGTGGTGAACCAAGATTTATAGCATCGCCTGAAATTAACACAGACGATTTTAGTGCGGGTGTAGATTTCTTAGGATTGCAACTGCAAGTGGACAGAAATAAAATCGGCATTATCGGAATTTGTGGTTTTGGTGGTTTTGCATTGAATGCAACAGCCGTTGACAAACGAGTAAAAGCCGTTGCTACATTAAGTATGTATGATATGAGCCGAGTAACCGCAAAAGGATATTTTGATTCGACAACTTCCGAACAACGTACCGAACTTTTGAAGCAATTAAGCGAACAACGCTGGAAAGATGCCGAAAATGGAACGCCAATTTTAGCTCCAAACGGTTTGCCAAGCAAAATTGAGGGCAACGAGCCACAGTTTGTAAAGGATTATTTTGACTATTATAAAACCGACAGAGGATTTCACGAACGCTCAATAAATTCAAACGGTTCGTTTACAATTACCAATCCGCTTTCATTGATGAATATGCCGATTTTGACTTACATCAAAGAAATTTCACCACGACCAGCTTTGTTGATAGCAGGAGAAAACGCACATTCAAAATATTTCAGCGAAGACGCTTACAAAAATGCTTCTGAACCGAAAGAATTGATGATTATTCCAAATGCTGTTCATACTGATTTGTATGATAAATTCGGCATTATTCCCTTCGATAAATTGGAAGCGTTTTTTAAAGAAAATTTGAAATAGGACTTTACACAAAAATCCAACGCTAAGGCAAGCACATTACACATTTTGGCAAACGCAAAAGCCAACAAAAAATGTGTAAAGAGCTTGCCTTTTCCAACCCAATAAAAATTTCCTTTCCCCTCTTTTTTTATTTTTTTCAGCCGACACATAACCCGACAGACAAAGGAAGACAAATAGCCACAGCCACTAACAAGGGTTTTGCAAGAGAGCGGGTTTCGTGCTTCGTATCAAACTTTTTTGTAAATTTGAACGTTCGTGCTTCGTATCAAAGGTAGTGCTAAAAATCCGCTCCCTCGCAAAGCCCCGAAACGTTGGCAGCAAGGCTAACGGACGACCGTGCGAACATCAACGTTCCGACATAAAATGAGCCGTAAGACTTGTTGCCGTAAATCGGACGGCAATGGCAAAATCGGGACTTAACAGAAACCTACAAGACGCAAAACATAACAAAAAAGATGAATTTTACACACAACTTTCAGACATAGAAAGAGAGTTGAAGTATTACAAACATCACTTCAAAGACAAAACAGTTTACTGCAACTGTGATGACCCACGAGTGAGCAATTTCTTTCATTTTTTCTCATACAACTTTGAAAAACTTGGACTTAAAAAGCTCATCACAACTTGTTACAAAAACCAAAGCGTGGACTTGTTTAGCCAGAACGACAGCGAACAAGCAATCTACTTAGAATACACAGGCGACAAAAACGGAAACAAAGTTCCCGACCCAAATGAAATTGGAATAAAACAACTAAAAGGCGATGGCGATTTTCGCAGTAAAGAAAGTATCAGCTTGCTAACGCAAGCCGATATTGTCGTTACTAATCCGCCTTTTTCATTGTTTCGTGAATATATTTCTCAACTCATTGAGTACAACAAAAAATTTGTAATCATTGGTAGTCAAAATTCAATTTCCTACAAAGAGATTTTTAAGCTGATTAAAGAAGATAAAATTTGGTTGGGCTACAATGCTGTAAAGCGTTTCACGATGCCCGAAGATTATGAACACAACAGCATAAAAATTGAGGACGGAATTAAATATGCCGTGTTCGATAACATGGGTTGGTTTACAAATCTTGACATCGCAAAACGACACGAAGAATTAATACTTTACAAAAATTATACGCCAGAAGAATATCCAACTTACGACAACTACAATGCAATTTGTGTAAATAAAGTTGCTGAAATTCCAATGGACTATAACGGAGTTATGGGCGTTCCAATCACATTTATTGAAAAATACAATCCAGAGCAATTTGAAATTATTGGTTCTGATTACGAAGTAAAAGAAGGTTTATTGCCAGAAATCGTAAATCCAAATTGGAAAGGAAAAATTGATAGAGCATATCTAAATGGAAAAAGAATGTATGCCCGCCTTTTAATCAAGAATAAGAGAATATGAAAATAGAACTCAAAGAAATAACAGTCCGAGAATTAACAAACGGCTATCAAGACAACGAAGAAAACGGAGTTGTTGGATTTGGCGGTAAGTTAGATATTAGACCACCTTATCAACGTGAATTTGTTTATGGCGACAAAGAACGTCAAGCCGTTATTGATACAGTAACAAAAAACTTTCCTTTAAACGTGATGTATTGGGCAGTTCGTGAAGACGGAAATTACGAAGTAATTGACGGACAACAGCGAACTATTTCCATTTGCCAATATGTAAACAGCGAATTTTCCGTAAATGGTTTAGCCTTTCACAACTTAACAAACGACAAGCAAGAACAAATTTACAACTACAAACTAATGGTTTACTTCTGTTCGGGAACGGATAGCGAAAAACTAAGTTGGTTTGAAACAATAAACATTGCAGGAAAAGAACTAACCAAACAAGAACTGCGAAACGCAGTTTATTCGGGCATTTGGGTTTCTGACGCAAAGCGTTATTTTTCTAAAAACAGCAGACCAAAAGTTGGCGATGATTATTTAAGCGGTTCTGCGAACCGCCAAGAATTTTTAGAAACTGCAATCAGTTGGATTTCTAACGGACAAATTGAAAAATATATGTCCGACCACCAACACGACCCAACTGCAATAGAACTTTGGAATTATTTTCAAGCCGTTATTAGTTGGACAAAAGCAACTTTTCCGAAATACAGAAAAGAGATGAAAGGCATTGCTTGGGGCATTCTTTACAATGAATTCAAAAACCAGAAACTCGACCCGAAAAAACTCGAAGAAGAAATTACAAAACTAATGCTTGACGAAGATTGTCTCGTCCTAAAATCAGTTGACTCTTTTTCACGTTATTCACAGCGGGATAAGATAGCTGTGTTTTACGTTTTGAGTTTAGTTGTTCATCTTTGTTTTATCAGTTGAAGCGGACTTCATTCAAGTTCTGGGGAGATCTTGATGAACAGGAATAAACTGATGCGACGAAGTATATTATACTTTACAAAATGGTTGCTGTATCCGGCAGCCATTTTTGTATATATACTTGGAGCCTATGCCTCTGTCAAATCTCCCCATGCAGGTTTCCTGCGCCGGTAGGTTTTCCAAACCCAGGTTAAGGCTCCCGTACATTGATGCGCCTGATGGGGCGTAAGCCATGCTACACTTCTGTGCGGCCGTTGCTTATTGTAAAACTCAATGAACTTCTTTATCTCTTTTTTGCTTCGTCAATATTACAAAAATTAATTTGCCTGTCGGTAGTAAATTCTTCTTTAATGGTTCTGTGTATTCTTTCGGCTACGGCATTCTCCAACGGGTCGCCGGTTTGTGTCATGCTGATTTGTATGTTTTGTTTCTGCAAAAGCTTTACATACGCATGGCAACAGTATTGCACGCCTCTGTCGCTATGGTGAATCAGGGGAAGAGCTTTATTCTTCCTGTTTTTCAATGCCATTTTTAAAGCTTCTATACAGCCTTTACACTTAAAGTTTCATGCACACAATGGCCTACAATTTTTCTGGAATATAAATCAGTTATTACGCTCAGATAACAAAATTTATCCTGGGGTTTCAGCCACAGGTAAGTAATATCTGCCACCCAAATTTCATTGGAACGCTGTGGTATGGCGGTTTCTATTAAATTTTTATATCGGTTGAAATGATGATAACTACAAGTGGTTTTCGTTCTGCATCGTTTTGATTTGATGAGCAGTTGGTTGTTCCTGAGCACATCAAAAACTTATCTCTCCCTATTTTTATATTGTGTTGCTTCAGTTCGGGCAACAGGCATTGATGCAGGTTTCGGCCGCTTCCTCGTTTCCATATTTCCCGTTTCTTTTTTATAAGCCCAACAATCGTTTCTTCCTTTACAGTAGTATCGGCTTTATGATGCAGCTGCTTGTAATAAGCCTGTTTACTGCGACCAATACGCCGCACATTTCCGTTATTTTTCTTTCGGTCTTTGCTTTTGGAAGGAGTGGATTGTTGGGCACCATACTTTTTAGGATATCAATGTTGAATTTTTTTCAGCCACTTCAATCGCATGTTGCCACAGGTCGGCATTGAAGTTCTGCCACCCGTAATAGTTCTCTGAGTTCTTTGTTTTCTTCTTCCAGTTTTTTGTCCTGAATGTTCTTTTTCATTTCAGCAAAGTTAGCCGGAGATTTGGCTTTTGCTTCATAGCCTTTCAGCCCCTGGCTCTGATTAATCCAGTAAAGAATGGTGGCATTGCCCTTAATGCCATAGATCAGTGAGCTCGTTTATTGAGTTTGCCACTCAATACTTCATTTACAATTTTTTGTTTGAAGGCTTCGGTGTAAAATAATTGTTGCGTTCCCCGCCGGTTGGAGCTTTGTTTTTTACTCATTTTTGTCCCCGAAATAGGTCGGGGCAGACCTGTTTTAAGTTGACTTATCCACATTTTTGGAGTCAACCTATTTCAGGACTATACAGATGTAGATAACAAAAAAGGAATTTATACTTACGTTTTGACACGAAAAGAAAGATTTTTGAATATTCGGGCATTTTCCGACAATCAAAAACGTGAAGCATACGAGCGACAAAAAGGAATTTGTCCAGTTTGTACCGAGCATTACGAGATTGAAGAAATGGAAGGCGACCACATTACACCTTGGCATTTAGGCGGGAAAACTAATGCCGAAAATTGCCAAATGTTATGCAAAGACGACAACAGACGAAAGAGTGGAAAATAAGCGACTGAACAAAAGCCCGTGCTGCCAACATCGTATTGGCAATAGGCGGGGCGAAGTGCTTCGTATCAAACTTTTTCGTAAATTTGAACGTTCGTGCTTCGTATCAACTTTGGTGCTAAAAATCCCGCCCATCGCCAATACGCGGTCCGTTGATACGAAATTGCTGGCTATCTTTACGATAAAAAGAAGCTTTAAAGTTGAAAATAAAAAATCATAGATTTTTTGCATCGAACTTTGCAAATGGGATTTGCGAAAGACAGTTCTTTCAAGCGAATCGCTTAAAAAGTTCGATAAAGTTACACAAAATTATGCAGAAAGTCAATCGCATAAATGAGTGATGGCTTTTCAACTTTTATAGCTTAACGAATTGAAACTTGTAAATCGGAGATTTGCAAAATGTTCAATACGTGTTTTATCAGTAAAGATAGAAACCTGATATCAGGCCGCAACTATCGTACAACTGGGAGTTTTGCAAAATGCGCCGACCAATTAATTTTGTATAAACATTAAGGCAGCGGCGCACTTCGCAAAGCTCCCGGACGTTGTACGTCACCCTAAAAGACATCCTACTAAATTTAAACATCACATGACTTTGCCGACACGACCCCATGCTATTTTTAGCACATTGCAAGGCACACATGCCCTAACACAAAGCCAACCTTGCAAAGAGCTAAAAATGCCAACGCCCCATGCCCACCCACCACCCAGCAGACACAACTATACTTAACTTCATTTTATACATCAGCAAGACAATAATATTGAGCGGACATTTTCGTAAATTGCGAAACTTAGTAAACGAAAGAACGATTTAAAGACTAAATGAAATTTATAGACTTATTTGCAGGACTTGGCGGTTTTCACAAAGCATTACATGAGCTTGGACACGAATGTGTGTTTGCAAGTGAACTTGACCCTGTACTTAGAGAAACATACAAAATAAATTGGGGCAAAGACATCAATATAAATGGCGACATTAGAAAAATTGTTAAGGATAACATTGATAGTATTCCAGACCACGACATTTTATGTGCAGGTTTTCCATGCCAGCCATTTTCAAAAGCAGGAAAGCAATTAGGCAGAGAAGATGAAAGGGGAACTTTGTTTGATGAAATAATAAAAGTGTTAGAAAAAAAAACACCACAATATTTTATATTAGAAAATGTACGCTTTATTGCAAAGCACAACAACGAAGAAACTTGGAAAGCAATGAAAGCCGAGTTTCAAAGATTAGGCTACACAGTTGACCATAGAGATTATTCGCCACATGACTTTGGCATACCTCAACACAGACAAAGAATTTTTATTGTTGGTTCACTAAATGGGCTTGACCATTTTAGTTTTGATAAAGTTGACAAAAGCAAAAAGGCTGTTGTGGAATTAGAAAAATTTATTGAAACTAATCCGACAAATGCAAAGAAATTACCTAAAGCAAATCAAGACTGTATAAAACTTTGGCAAGAATTAATTGATTGCTTACCGAAAGAAACTAAAATCCCAGGCTTTCCAATTTGGGGAATGGAGTTTGGAGCGACCTACCCTTTTGAAGAAACATATCCTCATTTACTTTCACAAGAAGAATTAGCAAAATACAAAGGTAATTTTGGTTGCAGTTTAAAAGGAATGACAAAAGATGAACAGTTAACGAACCTTCCAAGCTATGCAAGAGTTGAAGATGAATTTCCCGATTGGAAACAACGTTACATTAAGCAAAGCCGAAAGTTTTACAAAGACAATAAAGAAAATATTGAATTTGTAGTTAGAGAAATTGAAAAATTGTCTTCTCAAAGTTGGCAAAAATTAGAATGGAATGTTGGAGAAGGAAAACGTAAAATAAATAATTACATTTTGCAATTTAGAGCTTCGGGAATACGAGTTAAGAAAACCGATTTTTTTCCTTCACTTGTTTGCACAAATACACAAATTCCAATCATCGGTTGGGAGAAAAGATATATCACAACAGCAGAAGGATTAAAACTTCAATCTTTAACAGGTTTAAAATTACCTGCAAATGATAACGCAGCATTTAAAGCACTTGGTAATGCCGTAAATTCTAAAATTGTAAAACTAATTGCAACACAACTTCTCATAGAAAAGAAATTGAATGGTGTTGCTACGCAACACCAACAATCACTTTCTATTTCAAAACGATATGAGCCAGCAAGATAAAGTAAGTATAAGACCGCAAGTAACAATGCTTTCTGTTCTAAAATATTTAGAATACGAAACATGGTTTGCATTGGCGGAATTTATTGATAATGCAATTGCAAGCTACCTCAAAAATGAGGTTGCAATAAAAGCAATTGAAGGAAAAGATTTTAAACTTGAAGTTCGTATTGAAATTAATGAACCTGAAAATAAAATAACAATCAGAGATAATGCAGCAGGTATAAGTGAATTGGATTATTCAAGAGCTTTTAGGGCTGCCGAAATCCCACCAGACAATACGGGACTTTCCGAGTTTGGCATGGGTATGAAATCGGCAGCTTGTTGGTTTGCAGATAATTGGTGCGTAACATCAAAAGCATTAGGCGAAGAAATTGAAAGAAAAGTATGCTTCGATATGAAGCAAATATTTGAAGACAAGATTGAGGAGTTAGATGTTGAAACCAAAAACAGCAACAAGAAACATCATTACACTTTTGTAGAGTTGTTTAACGTAAACAGAATGCCAAGGCGTAGAGGCGTTGGAAAAGTAAAAGACCATTTAAAAGTATTTACCGAGAATTTATAAGAAAAGGTGTTTTAGTATTAAAGTTGATAACGAAGAATTAGAGTTTGCAGACCCTAACATTTTATCTGCACCACGTTATGATGAACCAAAAGAAGAACCAATATTATGGCGAAAAGAAATAAACTTTCCTATTGAAGAAGGCTTGAGTGTGCATGGTTTCGTTGCTATTAGAGAAAAAGCATCAACAGCAGAAGCAGGGTTTGCGTTATTCCGAAGAGGTAGAGTAATTGAAGGAAGTTATGATAATGGTTTTAGACCTGACTTTATTTTCGGAGCACCAAACAGTTATCGTTTTCAAAGGGTCTTCGGAGAACTTCACTTGGAAGGATTCGATGTGAATTTTACAAAAAAGGGAATCCAATGGGATGAAAATCTTGAATCGTTTTTAAGGTTGTTGAAAGACGACATTAGTAGTAAAGAGTTTCCATTATTACAACAGGCAGAACAATACAGAGTAAGAGCATCGGAAAAAGAATATAAAGCTGCAAAAAAAGCACTTGACGAAACAGCAGATGATTTTGCAAAAAAAGCACCACAAGCCGTTGCTGATGTTGTAAATACATTATCCGTAGTTTCAGAACCTGAACAGCATGAATTAACAAAAACGGAAAAGACACTTCATAGAGATTTTGAAATTCGTTTTAATAAAATTAATTGGAAGGTTTCAATTGAACTTTCATACGACCCTTCATTAAAAGAATTAATTGAGGTTGGCGACAGTTTTATAAAGAATATTTCAAAAGATGATTCAGAAAGACAAATTGGAATTCGTCTATCACATACACATCCTTTTATGGTGGAATTTGCAGGTGCAGACACAAATAAAATTGAACCGATACTTCGTATTGCAGCAGCTTTGGGTCTATCAGAAGTGATTGCAAAAGATAGCTATAAATTTCAAGGAGAAGTAAGGCGAAATTTCAATGAATTAATTTCAAATTTATCAAAGTAAGAACATTAACATGGCAGAAGTAATAGAAATTCAAAGTAATGCCGATAATGAAAATTGGATTCCTTTTGTTGGCGATGAAACAAATGAATTGTTGCGTAGCAAAGGTTTTGCAAATGCAGACAGAACTTTAAATGCAAATGGGCAAAGGGTTTTAGACGAAACATATCGCATTATGCAAGTATGTGGAAACCCAAATATTGCAACCAACAGCGAAACAGGAATTGTAATTGGCTATGTGCAAAGCGGTAAGACACTTTCTTTTACTACGCTTACAGCCTTAGCAAGGGATAATAATTATCAAATTGTTATTGTAATTGCAGGCACTTCAATAAGTCTTGTAAACCAATCAACAAATCGGTTGAGCGTTGATTTACGTTTAAACGTTCGTTATGACAGAAAATGGACTTTGTTGCAAAATCCTACTACAAGAGAGGATAGAGAAACCATTGAAACAACTTTAACGCAATGGGCAGATAATACTTTTCCAAATGAAAGATGCAGAACCATTTTGATAACAGTTATGAAACATGGTTCTCATTTAGGAAATCTTACAAATATTTTAGATGGTTTAAACTTAGAAGGAGTTCCAGTTTTAATAATTGACGATGAAGGCGACCAAGCAAGTTTAAACACAAGAGCAAGATGGGCAGCAAGGCAAGGAATTGATGTAGAAGATTTAACTGAAAATGATGTTTCTACCATTTATAGAAGAATAACAGGACTTAGAGCAATTTGTCCACACCATACTTTTTTACAATACACGGCTACACCACAAGCAAATTTATTTATCAATATTATGGACAGGCTTTCGCCTAATTTCATAAAACTACTTACACCCGGACAAGAGTACACAGGCGGAATAGAATTTTTTAGAAACAACCCAAATTTAATTATTGAAATTCCAATAAATGAAATTCCAACGCCTAACAATGTTTTACACGACCAACCTGAAAGTTTAATTAGTGCGTTAAGAATTTTCTTTTTAGGCGTTGTTGCAGGGGGATTACAAAACAATCATCGAAACAGAACAATGCTTGTGCATCCTTCAAGATTGCAAGGCGACCACAATCAGTTTACAAATTGGGTACGTAATACTTGCAACAGTTGGCGTAGGCTACTAACAGGAAATGATGAACAGGAAAAGCAAGAACTTTTAAACGACTTTAGAATTTCATACAACCAATTACAAACTACAGTTAATGATTTACCAGCGTTTGAAGTTCTAACAGGAAGCGACTTAATTCATGCAATTCAATACACCCCAATTGTTGAAGTAAATTCAAGACGAGGTGCAACACCACAAATCAATTGGCAAGATTCATATTCATGGATTTTGGTTGGTGGGCAATCAATGGACAGAGGTTTTACGGTTGAAGGTTTAACGGTTACATATATGCCACGAAATGTAGGCGTTGGTAATGTTGACACCATTCAACAAAGAGCAAGATTTTTTGGATATAAAAGAAGTTACTTAGGTTACTGCCGTGTTTTCCTTGACCAAGTAACAATTGACGCTTATAATTTCATTGTTGAACATGAAGAAGATGTAAGAAACCGGTTAGAAGAATTTGATGTTAGCAACAGACATTTGAATGATTGGGATAGAGAAGCTGTATTAGACCAAATGCTGAATCTTACAAGGGCAAATATTTTATACGATGGTTTAGACCGAGATAGATTTGGCGATGATTGGTATAGAATAAATGCCCCACACGACACCGAAAATTTAATTCAATCGAATAGTACCGCTTTATTTGATTTCTTGAATCCAAAAGCTGTAATGTTTGCAGAAGATGATGGACATGCAAACAGAACACAAGAGCAAAAACATTTGGTAGCAAGAATACCAATGAGAGAATGTTTAGAGCATTTACTAAACAAACTAAAGTACACAAGAGAAAGCGATTCCGCAACATACTCAAGCCTACGAGGAATTTTAAAAGGATATTTAGACGAACACCCAGACGATGATTGTTTGATATATTTAATGAGTGCAAATACTTTGGAAGATTGGACGAGGAGAGTTCGTAGATTAGATAGAAACGATGAAATACAACAACTATTTCAAGGACGAAATCCAAGAACAGGAGAAGTAATTTACCCAGGCGATTCGGAAATTAAAAACGAAAATTTATTAACGATACAAATTCATTTGCTCAACATCAGAGATACAGACTTTGCAAGTGTTCCAACACTTGCAATTTGGATTCCTGAACATATTGGCAGAGACATAATAAGGCAAGCATGAATTTAATTGAACTATACGATTCACTTTCGTTTCCAGATGGAAACGAAAAAGTTTTCAATGCAATCCAAATTCCTGAATATTCAAATTTCAGAATTGCGATAGATATTGAAGGCAACCCTATTATTCTTTTATCAGTTTCCAATGCTATAAAAAACATTGCATTGAAAAACTTCGCCTGAAATATTTGCAACTTGAACAAAATATAGAATGCAAAATTTCAGAAAACGGGAAAAGTAGTTTTCAAAAATTTACTGTAATTACCTTTACAAGCACAGACAGAAATTTACAAGAATACTTTTTAAGAATTTCGAAACACTTATTAAAACACTTAGCAACAAACCAACACAACAGCAAATAATTGAATCACTAAACAAATTTGTTGAAGTATTTAGAGCCCTAACCGACACACCTACAAATACAGTTCACGGACTTTGGACAGAGCTTTTTGTAATTGACAATTCAAAAAATCCACAGACGCTTTTAAACTATTGGCATAACATACCCGAAGAAAAATTTGATTTCAATTCAGGCGAAGAAAAAATTGAAGTAAAGAGCAATTCAAATTTTGAAAGAGAACATACATTTTCTTCTGAACAATTAAATCCACCTACAGCGACACAAGTTTTAGTGGCTTCAATATTCATAAGACAAAACAACGCAGGACAAAGTATTCAGCAACTTGTTGACAGCATTACAATTAAAACAAATCACAATTTCGACCTTGTTGACAAACTAAATAACATTGTTTGTAAGACACTTGGAAATTCATTAGAGCAATCAATCAAAATAAAGTTTGATTACAACATTGCAAGAGATTCATTATTATTTTACCGCCATCAGGACATTAGTAAAATTGAAGAAGTACATATTCCAAACGCAGTTTCAGAAGTACGTTACAAATCAGACTTATCGACCTTAAAACATATTGACTTGACAACTTTAAAAAATTGTGGCGACCTATTCAACAGCATTTAGCCCACACACCAAGTCAGGCACATTTGCAAGGCACACAAAGCCGACACACAAAAGCCAACCTTGCAAAAGAGCCTGTCTTGTGCCAACGCACAGGCAACACTCTACGGGTGGACACAGACCCACATTATAGATGACAGCGGAGATAGGGCGAACGTACAACAGGGGGTTTGCCAAAATACGGGCGGACGGAAGTTATCTTCGGCTTTTTGTAATTCTATTGTGCTTCGTATCCAGCTTGACATTATCTATTTAGCTTTTTGTTGTTATCTTCATCATAAGTTTTTCAATCATCATCGGTACCGGGCGGACGGAATACTAATTCCCGTACTTCGGCAAGCCCTGTCCGTTATAGCCAATTGTATAGTCCTGAAATAGGTTGACTCCAAAAATGTGGATAAGTCAACTTAAAACAGGCCTGCCCCGACCTATTTCGGGGACAAAAAATGAGTAAAAAACAAAGCTCCAACCGGCGGGGAACGCAACAATTATTTTACACCGAAGCCTTCAAACAAAAATTGTAAATGAAGTATTGAGTGGCAAACTCAATAAACGCCAGGCTTCGTGATCTATGGCATTAAGGGCAATGCCACCATTCTTTACTGGATTAATCAGAGCCAGGGGGCTGAAAGGCTATGAAGCAAAAGCCAAATCTCCGGCTAACTTTGCTGAAATGAAAAGAACATTCAGGACAAAAACTGGAAGAAGAAAACAAAGAACTCAGAGAACTATTACGGGTGGCAGAACTTGTGCCGACCTGTGGCAACATGCGATTGAAGTGGCTGAAAAAAAATTCAACATTGATATCCTAAAAAGTATGGTGCCCAACAATCCACTCCTTCCAAAAGCAAAGACCGAAAGAAAAATAACGGAAATGTGCGGCGTATTTGGTCGCAGTAAACAGGCTTATTACAAGCAATGCATCATAAAGCCGATACTACTGTAAAGGAAGAAACGATTGTTGGGCTTATAAAAAGAAACGGGAAATATGGAAACGAGGAAGCGGCCGAAACCTGCATCAATGCCTGTTGCCCGAACTGAAGCAAAGTGGCATTAAAATAGGCAGAGACAAGTTTTTTGATGTACTCAGAAACAACCATCTGCTCATCAAATCAAAACGATGCAGAACGAAAACCACTTGCAGTTATCATCATTTTAACCGTTATAAAAATGTAATAGAAGCCGCCATACCACAGCGTTGCAATGAAATTTGGGTAGCAGACATTACTTACCTGTGGCTGAAACCCCCAGGATAAATTTTGTTATCTGAGCGTAATAACTGATTTATATTCCAGAAAAATTGTAGGCCATTGTGTGCATGAAACTTTAAGTGTAAAAGGCTGTATAGAAGCTTTAAAAATGGCATTGAAAAACAGGAAGAATAAAGCTCTTCCCCTGATTCACCATAGCGACAGAGGCGTGCAATACTGTTGCCATGCGTATGTAAAACTTTTGCAGAAACAAAACATACAAATCAGCATGACACAAACCGGCGACCGTTGGAGAATGCCGTAGCCGAAAGAATACACAGAACCATTAAAGAAGAATTTACTACCGACAGGCAAATTAATTTTTGTAATATTGACGAAGCAAAAAAGAGATAAAGAAGTTCATTGAGTTTTACAATAAGCAACGGCCGCACAGAAGTGTAGCATGGCTTACGCCCCATCAGGCGCATCAATGTACGGAGCCTTAACCCGGTTTGGAAAACCTACCGGCGCAGGAAACCTGCATGGGGAGATTTGACAGAGGCATAGGCTCCAAAGTATATATACAAAAATGGCTGCCGGATACAGCAACCATTTTGTAAAGTATAATATACTTCGTCGCATCAGTTTATTCCTGTTCATCAAGATCTCCCCAGAACTTGAATGAAGTCCGCTTCAACTGATAAAACAAAGATGAACAACTAATCTCAAAACGTAAAACACAGCTATCTTATCCCGCTGTGAATAACGTGAAAAAGAGTCAACTGATTTTAGGACGAGACAAATGGTAGGACGACCACCGAAACGACAGAATTATAGAGAATGGACAGTATAAAATTGAACGACATATTACAACTTGACAACCTTAACAATGTTAAGATTCGTTTCAATTTGATGTTTGCCCAGAATTGGAACCCAATTGAACTTTTTAAAAATGGTGACATTTCGACAATGCTTGATGGACAATATTGGAATTACAATAAAATAAATCATACAAACAAGGACAAATCACAATTGGACTTGTAAAAATTAAACTGACCGAAAATTTTTGGTTACTCTTTCACATTGGACAAGTAACAAAGGACTTGGATAAACTGAACGGAGTTGGTTACGAGTATCAAGACTTGCCTGAATACGAAAAATATGTCGGACGCTTAATCGTGAAATTTAAAAACAAAGCTCAGACAATGGTTCGTAACGCTGAATCTGTAATTGATGATTGTTACGTTTCACAAATTTTGCCAGACACTTTTGACAATGACTTATTTCCTGGCTATGAAAAGGTAAATATCTCGTGGGACGAAATGCAAAGAGTTTTAGAAAAAGACAATTGGAAAACTGCACTACAAAATCAAAAGGAGTTTACTTGTTGACAGACATTTCAAATGGTAAAAGTATGTTGGTTCGGCATACGGAGAAAATATGATTTTAGGACGTTGGAGAGCATATGTAAAACCGGACACGGTGGAAACGTTGGTCTTAAACGTCTGACCTTCGACCACATAAAACAGAATTTCAAATACCAATCCTCGACATTTACAAATCAACAACTGACGACCAAATCATTATTGACAGAGAGAGTTGGTGGAAAGAAATTTTACAAAGCAGACAATTTGGATACAATGAAAACTAACGGACGACAAAGAACCACTGGCTATAACATCGGTTTGGCAATATGGCGGCTGAAGTGCTTCTATGAAACATTTGTGCAAGGTTCAACAGCAGTAATTCTATTGAACTTTAGTGCTAAAAATCCGCCACATCGCCAAGCCGAAAACCGTTGATACGAAATTGCTGGCTATCTTTACGATAAAAAGAAGCTTTAAAGTTGAAAATAAAAAATCATAGATTTTTTGCATCGAACTTGCAAATGGGATTTGCGAAAGACAGTTCTTTCAAGCGAATCGCTTAAAAGTTCGATAAAGTTACACAAAATTATGCAGAAAGTCAATCGCATAAATGAGTGATGGCTTTTCAACTTTTGGCAGCTTAACGAATTGAAAACTTCGTAAATCGGAGATTTGCAAAATGTTCAATACGTGTTTTATCAGTAAAGATAGAAACCTGATATCAGGCCGCAACTATCGTACAACTGGGAGTTTTGCAAAATGCGCCAATCAATTAATTTTGTATAAACATTAAGGCAGCGGCGCACTTCGCAAAGCTCCCGGACGTTAGCGGCAACCAATGCGACCGTACAAATTTTGAAAAATCATGAGTGATATTAATATATATCGATTGACGGGAATATGTGGTCTTGCAGTCGTCCTGTTTTCTTGGAGTCAGTTTCCATTATATACGATGTTTGGTGGCGCTACCGCTTATGATGATTAAGCGCTAAGTCAGCATTTGTACATTATAAAAAACATTGCTCTTACTCGGATATTGCTTGATCTCTGCCTTTACGTTGTCGGGATGGTATTTGCAGCTGGCTTCCGACATTTAATCAGGCAAGCGAGGGCAGACTATGAATGGATTGGCACACTTATGTTTGGAACATTCATGGTATGGGTTACAGTGACACTCGTTGCTGACGGACTTCAAGGTGGTGCGGTGCTTGACACATTAGGAGGCAAACCCAATCTATCAGCCGTTAGGGCATTACATGAGGGAACACTTCTTATCTATAATGGCTCTACTGCATTTGCTATAACAGGCATATTTCTTGCAGTCTCTGGATACGCAACTTTTGGCACAAACATTCTACCACGATGGACAGGTTGGCTTGCCTATGCAGGCGCTCTGCTCTGTGTTGCATGTATTCCTGCTATGTATTGTGGTCCGATTAACTATAAAGGTTTTTATAACGCAGGGGGGTGGGGTCCCGCAATTATAGCCAATTTTCCACCGCTTATGTGGTTTCTGGTTGTCTCCGTTTTAATGATAAAGAAAAGCAAGAAATGATAAATTATTTTCAAGGCAGCCGCTAACAGCAGCTTGGCAAAATGGCGGGTTTAGTGCTAAATTCAACGGCAGTTCTTCGATTGAACATTTGTGCAAAACTGAACATTTGTGCTTCGATTTCCGCCACTTCGCCAAGCTGCAAACCGTTGATACGAAATTGCTGGCTATCTTTACGATAAAAAGAAGCTTTAAAGTTGAAAATAAAAAATCATAGATTTTTTGCATCGAACTTTGCAAATGGGATTTGCGAAAGACAGTTCTTTCAAGCGAATCGCTTAAAAGTTCGATAAAGTTACACAAAATTATGCAGAAAGTCAATCGCATAAATGAGTGATGGCTTTTCAACTTTTGGCAGCTTAACGAATTGAAAACTTCAAATCGGAGATTTGCAAAATGTTCAATACGTGTTTTATCAGTAAAGATAGAAACCTGATATCAGGCCGCAACTATCGTACAACTGGGAGTTTTGCAAAATGCGCCGACCAATTAATTTTGTATAAACATTAAGGCAGCGGCGCACTTCGCAAAGCTCCCGGACGTTAGGCGTAATGCTATGAGCGACCCTGCAAACATCAACAGTCAGACAAAATAAATGAACGACAACGATACAAAACGACTTTCACGACTGACTGCAATTTTAACCCAACTGCAAACTAAACGACTTACGACAGCTACAAATCTTGCCGACAAATTCAACGTTAGCATAAGGACAATTTACCGAGACATCAGGGCGTTAGAACAAGCTGGTGTTCCAGTTTTGACAGAGGACGGTAAAGGTTATACGCTAATGGAAGGCTATAAAATTCCGCCAGTAATGTTTACAGAGAACCAAGCGAACGCCTTAATTCTTGCTGAACAATTAGTGTTAAAGAACAAAGACACTTCATTTATTAAAGACTATACCGAAGCCATTGATAAAATAAAAGCGGTGCTAAAACAGGCAGACAAGGACAAAGCCAATCTACTTGCCGACAGAACACGATTTGAACAGAACATCAACAGAGAAAGAAACAGCAACAATATTTCTCAACTACAACAAGCTCTTACAAACTTTTGCCTAATCAAAATTGACTACACCAACGAAAAGGACAAAACAACAAGTAGAACAGTTGAGCCATTTGCTTTAATCAGCACAACTGAAAATTGGTTGCTTATTGCTTGGTGTCGTTTACGCAAAGCGTTTCGTTTTTTCAGACTTGACAGAATTAAAAAACTGCACATTCTTGATGAAAAATTTGCGCCTCATAAAATGACCTTACAAGAATATTTTGACCGCTACCATTAATTTATTTTTGACCCCTGACATAGGGCTGTCATTATCCCAATCTAACTTTGCATCGTCAATAATGACAAACAACTTAAAAACAATACAAAAAAAATGATTAATCAATTATCAAACTTAAATTGGGTTAGTGTAGCAATCGCTTTCGTTGCATACTTTATGCTCGGTGCTTTATGGTTCACGTTGCTGTTCAAAAAACAATATGCACTATCACTTGGCAAAGAAAATGAGCCGCCACAAAAACCTGCACCGATATTCATCATCGGACCTGCTGTTTGTTCATTAGTAATAACCATTGCAACAGCAATTTTAATTTATGCACTAAACATTACTTCTATAAACAGTGCCGTTGAACTTGCATTTGTAGTTGGTATTGGCTTTTTGGTTGCCAACACCATAAACATTGCCATAAATCCAAATATGCCACGACCAATTCACTATGGAATTATAAGCGGAGCATATCATTTGACAGGAATTTTAATTGTTTGCATCATCTTAGTGGCAATGAAATAAAAATGCCAATCAGCGAAGTAGAAACATACTATCCTAAAACCAAACAGCATTGGAGAAAATGGTTACTTAAAAATCATATTCAGAAAGATGCTGTTTGGCTTATTATGTATAAACAAAGTACAGGCAAGCCAACTGTAACTTGGAGCGATGCAGTGGACGAAGCTTTATGCTTTGGTTGGATAGACAGCGTTAAGAAAAAACGGGACAATGAAAGTTCAATTCAATTTTTCAGCAAGCGGAAATCGAAAAGCACTTGGAGTAAAATCAATAAAGTCAAAGTTCATCAACTCATTGAGAACGGACTAATGACAGAAGCGGGTTTAGACATCATTAAAATTGCCAAACAAAACGGTTCGTGGACAATTTTAGACGAAGTTGAAGAACTTATAATCCCAAATGACTTAGAAAAAGCGTTCAAAAAGCACAAAGGTTCAAAAGGCTATTTTCTAAGTTTGAGCAAGACAATTAGAAAAATGATGTTGGCATCAATCGTTCTTGCCAAGCGACCAGAAACAAGACAAAAACGAATAAGCGAAATTGCAGAACTTGCCGACAAAAAACAGAAACCAAAACAATTCTGAGTAATAAGCACATACGCCTAACAGCGGTTTGGCGTAATGCGGGTGACGTTCTTCGTAGAAACATTTGTACTATATTTGAAGTATGAGCTTTGTATCAACATTTGTGGTGAAAATCCGCCACTACGCCAAGCCGCAAAACGTTAGCGGTCAGGCAACGGACGACTAACCAGAACAAGTAATTTGACAACAAAAATGACAACGGACAGTAAAGTAATTTTATAAATAACGACAATGAATACAAACAAACTTTCAGACACTTTAAAAGCATTTACATTCATATTCATTATGTCTGTAATGGCAGCTTGTAACCCGAGCAATAAAAACGAAAGCAACAATAGTTCAACTGAAGTTTCTCAAACAACATCAGTAAAAGAAACAATCCCAGACTCAATTGTTCAGTTTTTAATTACTTCGGCAGCTACCGACTTTCATACTCATCAACCACCGACACCAATTGACTTTCGCAATGTAGAAATTGGATATTTGCTAATTTCAAACAACGAAAAACAATATCTCTTGTGTGGCGAATTTTTACCGAAAGATAAAGCAGAAAAAAATGAATGGGAAACATTTGCTACTATCAAAACTTCGGGTTACGAACAGTATTTAGGAGGTAGCAAACCAATATCATATTGCCAAGATGCAATTAAGGTTTTGACAAGCGAAAACACATTGACAACAGAATTAAGAAACAAACTTGACGAATTAAGGAACAAAAAACAATAAACAATAAACTGCCCGAACCGCTAACAAGGTATTGCCAAAAGCGGGGCTGAACGGCTTCGATTGGACATTTGTGCAAGGTTCAACTTTCGTTCTTCGATTGAACTTTTGTGCTAAAAATCCCCGCCTTCGGCAATACCCAAAACGTTGATACGAAATTGCTGGCTATCTTTACGATAAAAAGAAGCTTTAAAGTTGAAAATAAAAAATCATAGATTTTTGCATCGAACTTTGCAAATGGGATTTGCGAAAGACAGTTCTTTCAAGCGAATCGCTTAAAAAGTTCGATAAAGTTACACAAAATTATGCAGAAAGTCAATCGCATAAATGAGTGATGGCTTTTCAACTTTTGGCAGCTTAACGAATTGAAAACTTCGTAAATCGGAGATTTGCAAAATGTTCAATACGTGTTTTATCAGTAAAGATAGAAACCTGTATCAGGCCGCAACTATCGTACAACTGGGAGTTTTGCAAAATGCGCCAATCAATTAATTTTGTATAAACATTAAGGCAGCGGCGCACTTCGCAAAGCTCCCGGACGTTGTGTGTAACTTTAACCAAAGAGACTGTCAAAGCAAATCGAAAAAAAATTAACTTTGCAACTTTAACATTAATGTAAAAAGTATGAGAATTTTAAAAAAGATTTTAATTGTAGTAGGAATACTAATTGCTATTCCATTAATTGTAGCATTATTTGTTAAAAAAGAGTATGCTGTAGAAAGAAAAATTGTAATCAACAAACCTAAAACAGAGGTTTTTGAATATATAAAATTTCTAAAAAATCAAGACAATTATAGCAAATGGAATAAAATTGACCCAAATATGAAAAAGTCCTACAAAGGAACTGATGGAACAGTTGGTTTTGTATCTGCTTGGGAAAGCAAAAACGAAAATGTAGGTGTTGGAGAACAAGAAATTCTTAAAATTACAGAAGGCGAAAGAATAGATATGAAACTTCGTTTTAAAGTTCCATTTGAAGCACAAGATGATGCTTATATGATGACAGAAGATGCAGGAAATAATCAAACCAAAGTGAGATGGGGGTTTAAAGGCGCATTTCCTTATCCTATGAATTTGATGGGCTTATTTATGGATATGGATAAAGAAGTAGGTGGAGATTTGGAAACAGGATTGCAAAACTTGAAAACCCTTTTAGAAAAATATTAAATTATGAAACTTGGAGCATTTTCAATAAGTTTAGCTGTAAAAGACATTCATAAATCAAAAGAATTTTATGAGAAATTAGGGTTTACCTATAAAGGCGGAAACATAGACCAAAATTGGATAGTTTTGAAAAATGAAAACGCAGTAATTGGCTTGTTTCAAGGAATGTTTGAGAATAATATTATCACATTTAATCCAGGTTGGGATGGAAACGCACAAAATATTGAAGAATATGATGATGTAAGAGCCATTCAGGAACATTTAAAAAGCCTTGAAATTTCTTTAACCAAAGTAGCAGATACCACAACAAGCGGACCAGAATATATTATACTAACCGATCCAGACGGAAACAATATTTTAATTGACCAACATAGATAAATAGGAAATATGAAAACTCTAACTTTTAAAATCACTATCAATTCAAATCCTGAAAAAATTTGGAAAACTCTTTGGGATAAAGAATCTTACACAGAATGGACAAAACCTTTTACAGAAGGATGTTATTATGAAACAGAATCATTTACAGTAGGTAATGAAATAAAATTTTTATCACCCAGTGGAGATGGAATGTTAAGTAAAATCAGTTCATTACAACCCAATGATTTTGTCGCATTTGAGCATCTTGGAATGATAATGAATGGCGAGAAAAGTTCCTTCAAAGCAGAAAACGATAATCACCAATATTTAGAAACTTACCAACTTATTCAAAATGAAAACTCGGTTGCACTTACTGCAAAAGTGGATACACTCGAACCTTGGGAAGAAACTATGAATACTTCTTTTCCTAGAGCGTTAGAAATAATAAAAAAATTATCAGAACAATAAAAAAACAAAAAATTATGGCAACAGTAAACGTTTATTTAACTTTCAACGGAAATTGCAGAGAAGCATTTGACTTCTACAAATCAGTATTTGGAGGAGAATATCCTTATATCGGAACTTTTGGAGATATGCCGCAAGACGAAAATTGTAAACCAATGTCAGAAGAAGATGCAAAAAAAATTATGCACGTAACTTTACCTATTAGTAAAGAAACTTGCTTAATGGGAAGCGACACAGGTGGAGAATGGGCTTCCAACTACAAGGAAGGTAACAATTTTTCAATTTCTATCAATGCAGAAAGCAGAGATGAAGCAGATAAGTTGTTCAACACACTTTCAGCAGACGGACAAGTAACTATGCCGATAAATAATACTTTTTGGGGTGCTTACTTCGGAATGTTTACAGATAAATTCGGCATCAATTGGATGGTGAATTTTGACGAAAGACCAACCGAATAAGAAAAGCTACACACAACATCGGTTTGGCAATATGGTGGCTGAAGTGCTTCTATGAAACATTTGTGCAAGGTTCAACAGCAGTAGTTCTATTGAACTTTAGTGCTAAAAATCCGCCACCTTCGCCAAGCCCGAAAACGTTGGCAGCAATTTAACCGCCGACAACAACTTTCATCACTAAAAAAGTACGTATGAAACAACTTCTATTTTTTGTCACAATACTTCTTGCGACAAAAGCATTTGGACAAATTACAAATGGCAAAGCATCTGGCATTACAGCTGACACAAAAAAAACGCAAAAACCAGACACAGCTTTACAAGTAATATATGCAGACAAATTAAATCAAACCCCCGCTTGTTTCGTTAATGGACGGTTTATAATGAACCAGGCATTTAGTATTAACCCCGACAATATAGCAAATATTGAGGTGCTTAAAGTTGACACACTCATTGACAGTAAACTATTTCATGGACAAATTCATATTAAGACAAAGGTAGACTATATCCCCAAATTTATTACTTTGACGGAACTAAAAAACAAATACACTAATCTAAAAGGTAAATCCGTTGTTTTTATGCTTGACGGAAATTTCGTCACTGCTGACTACGATAGTTATTTGATTGACGAAAACTATTTACTGACTATAATTATAGACAGCCTGCAAACAGAAAAAGAAAAGATTGACCTTGGCTTAATAAAACTATTATCTAAAACAGATGAAAACATTAAAGCCAGAAAACAAATAATGCTTAGGGGGATAAGCAAAGGTTGGGAAGGCCCAATATGTGCAGTAAGCCAATAAACTGCTACCAACATTCAGTTTTGCGTCAGCAGGGGGCGACGAATATGTCCGCATCTTTTGTGCTACTATCAGCTGCATATCCGGCTGACCGAACACAGATGAACAATAGAATATATTTTCAACTTTTGTATCTTACATCGGCTGCGGTTCCGGGCTGGACGTTTTCCAAATGCCCTGCCGAACGCAAAGCTCCCGGACGTTGTAGGTAATTGTATAGTCCTGAAATAGGTTGACTCCAAAAATGTGGATAAGTCAACTTAAAACAGGTCTGCCCCGACCTATTTCGGGGACAAAAAATGAGTAAAAAACAAAGCTCCAACCGGCGGGGAACGCAACAATTATTTTACACCGAAGCCTTCAAACAAAAAATTGTAAATGAAGTATTGAGTGGCAAACTCAATAAACGCCAGGCTTCGCTGATCTATGGCATTAAGGGCAATGCCACCATTCTTTACTGGATTAATCAGAGCCAGGGCTGAAAGGCTATGAAGCAAAAGCCAAATCTCCGGCTAACTTTGCTGAAATGAAAAAGAACATTCAGGACAAAAAACTGGAAGAAGAAAACAAAGAACTCAGAGAACTATTACGGGTGGCAGAACTTCGTGCCGACCTGTGGCAACATGCGATTGAAGTGGCTGAAAAAAATTCAACATTGATATCCTAAAAAGTATGGTGCCCAACAATCCACTCCTTCCAAAAGCAAAGACCGAAAGAAAAAATAACGGAAATGTGCGGCGTATTTGGTCGCAGTAAACAGGCTTATTACAAGCAGCTGCATCATAAAGCCGATACTACTGTAAAGGAAGAAACGATTGTTGGGCTTATAAAAAAGAAACGGGAAATATGGAAACGAGGAAGCGGCCGAAACCTGCATCAATGCCTGTTGCCCGAACTGAAGCAACACAATATAAAAATAGGGAGAGATAAGTTTTTTGATGTGCTCAGGAACAACCAACTGCTCATCAAATCAAAACGATGCAGAACGAAAACCACTTGTAGTTATCATCATTTCAACCGATATAAAAATTTAATAGAAACCGCCATACCACAGCGTTCCAATGAAATTTGGGTGGCAGATATTACTTACCTGTGGCTGAAACCCCAGGATAAATTTTGTTATCTGAGCGTAATAACTGATTTATATTCCAGAAAAATTGTAGGCCATTGTGTGCATGAAACTTTAAGTGTAAAAGGCTGTATAGAAGCTTTAAAAATGGCATTGAAAAACAGGAAGAATAAAGCTCTTCCCCTGATTCACCATAGCGACAGAGGCGTGCAATACTGTTGCCATGCGTATGTAAAACTTTTGCAGAAACAAAACATACAAATCAGCATGACACAAACCGGCGACCCGTTGGAGAATGCCGTAGCCGAAAGAATACACAGAACCATTAAAGAAGAATTTACTACCGACAGGCAAATTAATTTTTGTAATATTGACGAAGCAAAAAAAGAGATAAAGAAGTTCATTGAGTTTTACAATAAGCAACGGCCGCACAGAAGTGTAGCATGGCTTACGCCCCATCAGGCGCATCAATGTACGGGAGCCTTAACCTGGTTTGGAAAACCTACCGGCGCAGGAAACCTGCATGGGGAGATTTGATTGAGGCATAGGCTCCAAAGTATATATACAAAAATGGCTGCCGGATACAGCAACCATTTTGTAAAGTATAATATACTTCGTCGCATCAGTTTATTCCTGTTCATCAAGATCTCCCCAGAACTTGAATGAAGTCCGCTTCAACTGATAAAACAAAGATGAACAACTAAACTCAAAACGTAAAACACAGCTATCTTATCCCGCTGTGAATAACGTGAAAAAGAGTCAACTGATTTTAGGACGAGACAAATGCAAGCGAACGACCGTGCTAACATCAACAGACGGACAGAAAAACGAAAAAATGCCACGCTTCCCAAAATTAAAAGAGGTGTTTGCAACCACTGACCCGACACAAAACACCACATTTAATTTTGCCCGACCACACCAAAGCCCACCCACCTCCCTATATTGGAAAGAAGTTGTTTTTCTACATTTTTGAAATTCAATATATTTATGTTGTTTTCTAAATAAATGTATAACTTTGCTACACAAATTTGGACTTAAAGTTATGACAGTATTAGTAGGAATTTTATCTAAAAAGTCAATCAAAAAGGCTGATGTATCTCGTAAAACAGGCATTAGCACTTCACGACTAAGTCAATTAAGCAACAACGAAACAACAAACTTAAAGGCAGAGGAACTTTACCTTATTGCATTGGCAATTGATGTTCCACCTCTTGAGATTCTGAACAAAGTTTGTTCTCATTTAAAATTAAAGAAAGTAAAATGAGTAAGTTCAATTTCATAGATTTATTTGCGGGAGCATCTGGAATGTCGGAGGGTTTTATTAAAGCAGGTTTAAACCCAATTGCTCACATTGAAATGAATGAAGAAGCTTGTTATTCTATTAGAACAAGAGCAGCATATCATTACCTAACTGAAAACAAAAAATCCAAAATATACAACGACTACTTGTTACGAAAAATCACAAGAGAAGAATTGTATAAACAAGTTCCTTCTGAAATTTTAGATTCTGTATTAAATATTGAAATTACAGACGATTCAATCAAATCTATATTTACCCAAATCAAGAAACACCAAAACGAGAAAAAAATTGACTTGATAATTGGTGGACCGCCTTGTCAGGCGTACTCTCTATTGGGCAGACACCAAAAGGAAATTGAAAATGACCCAAGAAATAAACTTTACATTCAATACGGACGATTTTTAAAGGAATTCAAACCAAAAGCATTTGTGTTTGAAAACGTACCAGGTTTGCTTAGTGCAAACAAAGGAGAACATTTTAAAAACTTAAAAATCTATTTCAAAAAAATAGGTTATGAGGTTTATCATAAAACGCTTGACGCTTCTGAATATGGCGTTTTACAAGCAAGAAAGCGGGTAATTATAATCGGGTGGCTGAAAGAAAATGATTTTGGTTTTCCTGAAATTGAAACCTTGCCGAAAAAATATAAAGTACAAGACGCTTTTGGAGATTTGCCAAAACTTAAACCAGGAGAAGGCTACGAAATTGCAAAATATGAGAGCAAAAAAAATCAATACTTACAGAAATTTGAATTGAGAAATGGAGTTGATTTTGTTACTCAGCATATTTCAAGACCACACAATGAAAGAGATTTAGCGATATATGAATTTGCAATTGAAAAATGGAATTCTGAAAATGTAAGAATAAAATATACAGACTTACCTAAAGAATTGAGGACACATAAAAATATGACTTCATTCTTAGACCGATTTAAAGTTGTAGATGGTAGCGGAATTTCGCATACAATCGTTGCTCATATTGCGAAAGACGGACACTATTACATTCACCCCGACATTAAACAATGTCGTTCAATATCTGTAAGAGAAGCCGCAAGGTTGCAATCTTTTCCAGACGATTTTTATTTTGAAGGTTCAAGGTCAGCAGCATTTAAACAAATCGGCAACGCAGTTCCGCCATTAATGGCTCATGCAATTGCACAAAAAATGAAAGAATTATTATGTCAGTAACACCAGTTAAAATAAAAGCCAAAAGTCATATCCTAAGTTTATTGGGAGATGAATTAATTGGAAGCGACAGTTTAGCGATTTTTGAACTTGTAAAGAACGCTTACGATGCGGATGCAGAAAAAGTAACTGTAACCTTTGTTGATTTAAATACACCCAACCAGAAAATTATCATTGAAGATGATGGACACGGAATGAATTCTAAAGTAATTCAAGATGTTTGGTTAACAATAGGAACAGATTTTAAAAGAGGAAAAAACAGAAAAGTAAGCCCCAGATTTAAGCGTGTTTCTTTTGGTAACAAAGGTGTAGGCAGGCTTGCTGTTCATAAATTAGCCAAAATCATAACACTTGAAACGAGAACACAAGGCGATATGTATTCAAGTCGTTTAACTATTGATTGGAAAATGCTTATTGATTCAAAAGAATTTATCGAAGAACTTGAAGTTAATGTTGAAACTGTTGCCGAAAATATTTTCCAAAAAGGACAAGGAACAAGAATCACGCTAACAAATCTTACTACAACAACTTGGTCTAAAAAAGTTTGAAAGATTTAGTTCGGGAAATTGACAACATAAAAAATCCGTTTACACCTTTCCCTAATTTTACGATTGAGGTCAAATGTAACGACTGGCATCAAGAATGGATTGATGACGTAAAAACATCTGTTGAAATTTTAAAAGACAGTTTATACCAATTTGAATTTGAATTTGAATTATGGAATAAAAAAGATTCTGAAAACATTTCAATCGAGTTTGCTCAATTTAGATGGAAATACGCATTTAATCCGCCTACGCAAACAAAAATAGGAACTAATAATCATCCTATGTTACCAGTTGCAAATGGCAACGATGAAGAAAATAAAAATGTTTTTCACATCGGAGAATTATTTAAAGAATTAGACGGAAAGGATAAGGAAGGAAAAGAGTTGTTCAATAAATATTTAAGGAATAAAGATTTAAACGGAATAGGAAAAATAAAAGGAAGTTTTTATGTATTCAATCAAAATTCAGATTTATTGAATATGAATTTTGGCGGTCAAATAAATGCTGTTAAAGCGTACATTAAAGACAATTGTGGTATTAAGATTTATAGAGACAACATCAGAGTTTACAACTATGGAGAGCCTTACGATGATTGGTTAAATCTTGATTACGATAAAATTCAAAGAGCGGGAGACCACTTTGGAAAAAAAGTAACTATTGGATATGTTGAGTTGGATTTGGAAAATAGTTTGAAAGGGCTCGTTGAAAAAACAAATAGAGAAGGTTTTATTGATAACGCTGAATATAAAAAATTCAGTTTGCTCGTAAAAGAAGCTTTTAGCTTTTTTGAAAGAGAAGCATCATCAGACAAAGATAAAATTGAAGAATTTATAGAAGGAACAAGACCTGTTAAGAAAGTTGGGTTTGGCGAGACAATAACTGAATTACAAGAAAAAATCAAAGAAAAAAATCTTGAGAAAGAATTAACCCCTTTATTGACAAAAGTTGATAAAGATTATACTCAGATGCGAGATATTATGGTGAATTCTGGAATGGCGGGATTAAATCTTGGTGTGGCTTTTCACGAAGTAGATAGAGAAATGAAATTTATCAATGCCGACCTTAATGCAAGTAAGGTTGATATTGATAACATAAAAAATCGGGTTAAAAATTTGATTCAAATTCTAGAAAGCCTTTCGCCTCTTTTAAGGCAAAATAAAAGTAGTGCGTCAAGTGCATTAAATGTTATTGAACTTGCAAAGCAAAGAAATAACAACAGATTTAATTTTCATAAAGTAATTTTCTCATCACCAACTTTAACTGGCGAAAATCCAAACTTTAATTTTAAAGCCCCTATAGGATTATTGATTAGTGCATTAAACAATCTAATTGATAATGCAATTTATTGGACGACTGCCAAAAGAGATTTAGTTGGTGAAAATTATAAACCTGCATTATTCATAGGAACAGATGTAAACACATTTGGTACTCCTGCGATAATTATAGCTGACAATGGCGATGGATTTGCAGTTGAACCTGAATACTTGACACAACCATTCAAAACTAAAAGAGTTGGAGGAATGGGCTTAGGTTTATACTTCGCAGATTTAGTAATGAATATGCTTGGTGGTAAATTAATTTTTCCTGATAATGCAGACCTTGAGATTCCCAAAGCGTATAGTGGTGCCTGCATTGCTTTAGTATTTCCAAAACAAAATTAATCGATATGTTTGAAGCACAAAATAGAATAATCATCGTTGATGATATACAAAACGAATTAGATACACTAACAAAGGCGTTTTTAGATAATGGTATTGGTTGCAGACCTTTTTTGTACGATAATACATATAATCAACCTTTAACTAAAATAAGAATTGCTTTTTTTGATGTAAACATCGGAGAAAAGAAAGTTGATGACTCAGGAGCAACAGATGAAGAAATTGAAAAACTAAATTCTCCAGTTTATAATGATTTAGCATTCGCTTTAAATCAATATATTTCCAAAGAAAATGGTCCTTTTGCCTTAATTTTTTGGACAAAGAATAAAAAAATAATTGACGGTTTTAGAAAGTATTTGCAAAATCCAGAAAGAGGATTTTCTGATACACCATTCCCAATTTTCATTGGTACTATTGACAAAGACGAGTTTATTGAAAATAAGGACAACTTACCAACAAAACTTTTGGAGGTTTTGAATCAAGAAGAAATCAAATTTTTGTTTGATTTTGAAAACAAGTCTCGTATAGCAGGAGAGCAAACTATAAATAAAATTTATGATATTATTCCCAAAGACAAAAATTGGGGAGAATCAACTATACTTTTTGATAACTTAGGAAAAATACTTTCTAAAATTGCTTCATCTACTTTAGGTTTTGACCATTCAAAAGAAAATCCAGGAAAAGCTGTTTACGAAGGTTTAATTCCAATTTTAAATAATGAACTTACTTCAATTAGAGATGATGTTAATTGGAAGAACCTATTACAACCGTTATATGCAGCAGCAACACATAAACAAATCACTTCTCCAAACGATGCTATTCAGAGACAAGTAAATTCTGTTTTTCATATTGAGAAATCTAACAACAATAAAGATGTTAGAGGAACGGTAATTGAAATTGACAAAGCAAATAATGTTACATTACAGTCGTTGAACATTTCTGACATAAATAAATGGTTCAATGAAATAATCCCTTTTAACAGCGACAAAGGTGCAACAAAAAAAACCGTTAGAAATGATTCTACTTTAATTGCTGTGGAAATTAGTGCGGCTTGTGATTATTCAAACAAAAAGAATAGAATAAACAAATACGTTCTTGGCTTTATGACACCAATCATCAATGTTGAAAATGACATTTCAAAAGACAGAAGACCTGAATGTAGTTATCATATAGGCGGTGCAAATTTTCATTTTGATACGAAAGATTTTCAAATATGGTTAAATCTCAATTTTGTTTTTGGTGCAAAAGCAGATGATGTTCGTTTAGGCGATGTGAAATTTGTTTTGAAAAAGAAATTATGGATATGATAGGAAACAAATATGCAAGTCATATTTCAAGGATTGGAATTACAAGTTTCTAATGGATAAGGTTAATCAAGTAAATTTGAGAAAATGAAAATCTCCAAAACAAAATACAACGAATTACTCGACAACATCGGCTCAACCTTGCAAAAAGCAAGAGAAAACGCTGTTAGAGCTATAAACAACGAATTGGTAAAAGCTAACTGGGAAATTGGACAATACATTGTAGAATACGAGCAACACGGAAAAGAAAAAGCAGATTATGGAAGTGCTTTATTGACCAACTTAGCAAAGGACTTGAAAATCAAGTATGGCAAAGGTTTCAGCAAAAGCAGTATTTACCTTTGCCGACAGTTTTACATCAAATATCCAAAATTCCAGACAGTGTCTGGAAAATTAAGTTGGAGCCATTACGCTGAATTATTAACGGTTTCAGACGACTTGGCGAGAAGTTTTTACGAGAAACAAACCATAAAAGAAAATTGGGGTTTCAGAGAAATGAAACGACAAATTAATTCCGCTTTGTTTCAGCGTTTGGCTTTAAGTACAGACAAAAAAGGCGTTTTAGCTTTGGCTGAAAAAGGACACGAAGTAACAACACCAAAAGACCTTATCAAAAATCCATACGTTTGGGAATTTCTTGATTTGCCAAAAGACAAATTGATTAAAGAACGTGGACTTGAAAAGAAATTGGTTGAAAATTTACAGCAGTTTTTGTTGGAACTTGGCAAAGGGTTTTCATTTGTCGGAAAGCAATACAAAATCACGGTGGACAACGAACACAACTACATTGACCTTGTTTTCTATCATCGTATTTTGAAATGTTTTGTCCTCATTGACTTGAAAACACGAAAAGTAAAACATCAAGACATCGGACAAATGAATTTTTACATGAACTACTTTCAAGAAGAAGAAAATACAGAATTAGACAACGAGCCAATTGGAATTATCATTGCAGCAGACAAACACGAATTTACCGTAAAATATGCAACAGGTGGACTTGAAAACAGAGTTTTTGTTTCAAAATATCAGTTGTATTTGCCCGACCAAAAAGTATTGGAAGAAAAAGTAAAAGAGATTTTAGAAAACGATTAGCCAACGCATTTGGTAGCACATTTGCATTTTTCCAAACAGAAAAATGCAAAAGAGCAACGTATCCCTTCGTCCAACCCCGTATTGCTTTACTAAGATAGTTTATTGATTTTTGCCGGATGGAAAATAACAATACCTCCGCCCGTGCCGGTATAATGCACGCCCACATTGAAGCCTGCCGCGCAACCGGTCAAACGGTTGGTTATTATTGCAAAGAACACCGTATCCCTTCGTCCAACCCCGTATTGCTTTACTAAGATAGTTTATTGATTTTGCCGGATGGAAACTAACAATACCTCCGACCGTGCCGGTATAATGCACGCCCACATTGAAGCCTGCCGCACAAGCGGCCAAACGGTTGTATCTTATTGCAAAGAACACCGGCTTGCGGCATCCAAATATTATTACTGGCAAAAACGGTTGCCTATTAACGCAGCGACCACACCCACTTTCACGCAGGTGACACCGATAGCCACCCCATGGCAGTGCCGCAACTATCTGCTACCCTAATGGTGTGCGGCTTGAGTTGGGCAGTATTAATATAGCCGTTTTAAAAGAGCTGCTATGTTGCATCTAAACTCCGCTTGTCGCTACTTTTATTACAACGGCACTGCTGATTTTCGCAAGGGAGCCTACGGGTTGAGCGGCCTTGGTGCGCAACGAGATGCAACAGGATGTGCTGAGTGGCGACGTATTCATTTTTATTGGCCGGCGTGGTAACAAAATAAAATTACTACAATGGGATAGCGATGGCTTTGCGCTCTATGAAAAAGGATTGGAGCAGGGCACTTTTGAAAGACCTCCCGCCAGCCATAACGATCATTTTTGCATCACCTCACAGCAATTACAATTTATTTTGCAGGGTGTAATTTTAAAAACGGTGCGACAAAAAATCAGGTTTACCTGCCAATAATTCCACTATTGCCATACTGTCTGAAATACCTGTCAATACTGCATTTCAGGCAATTATTAGCATGATATTTGTACTACCTGTAAACATCTTGCAAACAGTTTCACATATCGCTTCCGGCAATAGTTTTATAGACTACAAAATCCTCTTTGAACAGGAAAGGAGTCACAATATTGAATTGCGATTACAGATACAATCGCTACAGTTGCAATTAGCCGAATTAAAGAAAATGCTCTTTGGCGGCAGGGCAGAGAAGTTTGTAACAGCAAATGCAACCGCCGTTTCACAGCCTGAATTATTCCCTGATGATAAACTGGGGCAGATAGACGTGGTAAAAACCACACTGGTAAAAGAATATCAAAAGCAACAAACCAAACTTACCGTAAAGCATCCCGGACGTAACCCTTTGCCGGAAAGCCTTCGCCGCGAAGTAATAGAGCTGATGCCCAAAGAGGATGTAAAAGGTTTGCATCCCGTTGGTAAAGAAATTACCGAAAAGCTGGAGTACCGGCCCGGCGAGTTGTTTGTGAAACAATATGTACGTCCCGAGTATATCAAACCTTCAAATGATGGATTAAACGCAAGCCGCATCATTGCTTCATTGCCGGCCATGCCGCTTGAGAAATCTGTTGCAGGCGCATCATTGCTTACGCATTTGCTGGTAAGCAAGTTTGTGGACCATCTGCCTGTGTATCGCCAGTTAGCCATCTTCAAACGTCAAAATGTAAACATCAATCACAGCATGGTAAGCGGCTGGATAAAAGATGCGATGCGGTTGATTGAACCGGTTTACGACCTGCATTGCTGGCAGGTTTTGAATACAAACTATTTGAATGTGGATGAAACCACGATAAAGGTTTTGGATAAGGACAAAAACAAACCACACATACAGGATACTATTGGGTGTATTACGATACGCAACGAAAATTAGCGTTGTTCGATTATCAGCCCGGCGTGGCGCTTTGTATCCCAAAGCTATGTTGCACAAGTTTAAAGGCTATTTGCAAACAGATGGCTACGATGCTTACGAAACTTTCGATAAAGTAGAAGGCGTTACCCCTTTTGCTGCTGGGCGCATGCGCGCAGAAAATTTTACGAAGCCAAAGATTACGACAAAGCCAATGCGGATGCGGTTTTGAGCCTGATACAGGATTTATATAAAATAGAATCCTATTGCCGCGATGAAAACTTTACGCCGGAGCAAATAAAAAACCATCGGCATGAACATGCCCTACCCGTATTAAACAATTTGCAAAGCACATTAACCGAAATGTTGCTCACCAAAAAGGTATTACCCAAAAGTCCTTTTGGCAAGGCCATTGCTTATACATTAACACGATGGCAGAAATTGTGCGTGTACACCACAGACGGCATTTTGCAAATCGATAATAACCTTATTGAGAACGCTATTCGCCCTGTGGCGCTGGGGCGCAAAAATTATCTGTTTGCCGGAAGCCACGAGCGGGCACAGGATGCAGCAATGCTTTATAGCCTGTTCGCCACATGCCGCCTGCACAACATCAATCCCGAACACTGGCTTACCCACGTATTCGAAAAAATCAACAGCGCCAAAAAGCAAAACCTATACCAACTGCTGCCACAAAACTATGATGCCAACTTTAAACAACAATGACGGGGTTGGACGAAGGGATACAGAACACCGGCTTGCGACATCCAAATATTATTACTGGCAAAAACGGTTGCCTATTAACGCAGCGACCACACCCACTTTCACGCAGGTGGCATCGATAGCCACCCTGAGCGTGCCGCAACTATCTGCTACCCCAATGGTGTGCGGCTTGAGTTAGGCAGTATTAATATAGCCGTTTTAAAAGAGCTGCTATGTTGCATCTGAACTCCACTAGTCGCTACTTTTATTACAACGGCACTGCTGATTTTCGCAAGGGAGCCTACGGGTTGAGCGGCCTGGTGCGCAGCGAGATGCAACAGGATGTGCTGAGTGGCGACGTATTCATTTTCATTGGCCGGCGTGGTAACAAAATAAAATTACTGCAATGGGATAGCGATGGCTTTGCGCTCTATGAAAAAGGATTGGAGCAGGGCACTTTTGAAAGACCTCCCGCCAGCCATAACGATCATTTTTGCATCACCTCACAGCAATTACAATTTATTTTGCAGGGTGTAATTTTAAAAACGGTGCGACAAAAATCAGGTTTACCTGCCAATAATTCCACTATTGCCATACTGTCTGAAATACCTGTCAATACTGCATTTCAGGCAATTATTAGCATGATATTTGTACTACCTGTAAACATCTTGCAAACAGTTTCACATATCGCTTCCGGCAATAGTTTTATAGACTACAAAGTCCTCTTTGAACAGGAAAGGAGCCACAATATTGAATTGCGATTACAGATACAATCGCTACAGTTGCAATTAGCCGAATTAAAGAAAATGCTCTTTGGCGGCAGGGCAGAGAAGTTTGTAACAGCAAATGCAACCGCCGTTTCACAGCCTGAATTATTCCCTGATGATAAACTGGGGCAGATAGACGTGGTAAAAACCACACTGGTAAAAGAATATCAAAAGCAACAAACCAAACTCACCGTAAAGCATCCCGGTCGTAACCCTTTGCCGGAAAGCCTTCGCCGCGAAGTAATAGAACTGATGCCCAAAGAGGATGTAGAAGGTTTGCATCCCGTTGGTAAAGAAATTACCGAAAAGCTGGAGTACCGGCCCGGCGAGTTGTTTGTGAAACAATATGTACGCCCCGAGTATATCAAACCTTCAAATGATGGATTAAACGCAAGCCGCATCATTGCTTCATTACCGGCCATGCCGCTTGAGAAATCTGTTGCAGGCGCATCATTGCTTACGCATTTGCTGGTAAGCAAGTTTGTGGACCCATCTGCCTGTGTATCGCCAGTTAGCCATCTTCAAACGTCAAAATGTAAACATCAATCACAGCACGGTAAGCGGCTGGATAAAAGATGCGATGCGGTTGATTGAACCGGTTTACGACCTGCATTGCTGGCAGGTTTTGAATACAAACTATTTGAATGTGGATGAAACCACGATAAAGGTTTTGGATAAGGACAAAAAACAAACCACGCATACAGGATACTATTGGGTGTATTACGATACACAACGAAAATTAGCATTGTTCGATTATCAGCCCGGGCGTGGCGCTTTGTATCCCAAAGCTATGTTGCACAAGTTTAAAGGCTATTTGCAAACAGATGGCTACGATGCTTACGAAACTTTCGATAAAGTAGAAGGCGTTACCCCCTTTTGCTGCTGGGCGCATGCGCGCAGAAAATTTTACGAAGCCAAAGATTATGACAAAGCCAATGCGGATGCGGTTTTGAGCCTGATACAGGATTTATATAAAATAGAATCCTATTGCCGCGATGAAAACTTTACGCCGGAGCAAATAAAAAACCATCGGCATGAACATGCCCTACCCGTATTAAACAATTTGCAAAGCACATTAACCGAAATGTTGCTCACCAAAAGGTATTACCCAAAAGTCCTTTTGGCAAGGCCATTGCTTATACATTAACACGATGGCAGAAGTTGTGTGTGTACACCACAGACGGCATTTTGCAAATCGATAATAACCTTATTGAGAACGCTATTCGCCCTGTGGCGCTGGGGCGCAAAAATTATCTGTTTGCCGGAAGCCACGAGCGGGCACAGGATGCAGCAATGCTTTATAGCCTGTTCGCCACATGCCGCCTGCACAACATCAATCCCGAACACTGGCTTACCCACGTATTCGAAAAATCAACAGCGCCAAAAAGCAAAACCCTATACCAACTGCTGCCACAAAACTATGATGCCAACTTTAAACAACAATGACGGGGTTGGACGAAGGGATACAGTTCACAGGCACAGTTTGTTTTTCCATTAAATATTTTTCAGGCGGCCCACGTTTGCCAAACACTTCAATCGTTATCATGGTTCCGGTTTTGCAACAGGGGCATTTGCGTAGCAATGTCTTTGCTTTTGCCTCCGGCCTTTTTACTTTCAATTCACTTTGCAATGCCTGCAGTTTTCCCCGCTTCCAGGTGCTGCTCAGGATTCCATAATGGCGGATACGTACAAAACGTAAGGGTAATATGTGCTGCGCAAACCGACGTACAAATTCACGATGGCTTAACCGCATCGTCTTGTTGATACCTTGCTCTCGGTAATCTTTATACGAAAAGGCAACATCAATATCCGTTACCTCCTGTAACCGATGATTGCTGATCGCTACTTTGTGCGTATATCTTCCCAAGTATTCTATCACCTGGCTGGGGCCAGCAAAGGGCGTTTGGCATACACTACCCAATCTTTGTGAAACAGGCATTCTATAAGCGGCTTGTCTGCCACTCCACGCTCTCTTACTGCTGCACATATTTTGCCCTAAATACTTTGCTTAAAGCCTTTACCGAAAACAGATATTTATTACTGCGCATTTGCTTTTGCCATCGGCCATGCTTATCTATTCCTCCTCCGGGAATGATGCAATGAAGGTGTGGGTGCAAGCTTAGGTTCTGCCCCATGTGTGCAGAATGCTTATCATCCCCAATTGCACTGCGGTGTTGCGGCCAAACTGGCTCACCGTTTGCCATACCGATTTAAATAGTGCATCATATACCAATGCAGGCTGGTGCAATGCCAGAGGGTTTAACTCCTGCGGTAAGGTGAACACCAGATGATAATAAGTGCAAGGCAGTAAGTCTTGTTCTCGTTTTGCTATCCATTCTTCCCTCTTATGTCCCTGACACTTGGGGCAATGCCTGTTTCTGCAACTGTTGTAGCTGATGCTGATATGCCCACATCCATCACAGGCATCTACATGCCCGCCTAATGCCGGTGTGCGGCATAGTTCTATTGCCCTGAGTGTCCTTAGTTGATGGCTGTTCAAGCCTATCTGTTCTCTGTCATTGCCCAGACCCCGGATTACATCGGCTACTTCACAGGCGGGGCGCATCGGGCAAACAGGGTGTCTAAGGGACTAAACATTCTACGGTCATCCAACTGGCAGATGTGCAGGTACTCCATTGTAGTTTCTATATTGGCATGACCCATCAGTTCTTTGAGGGTTACGATGTTCATACCATCTTCCAGCAAATGGCAGGCATAGGTATGCCGCAATGTGTACGCATACTTCCTTGACGATCCCTGCATCTTTGGCTATTCGCTTCACTGCCCATTGCACGCCTCGCTGGCTGTAGCGGCCATCAAAGCCCTGGCCTTGTGGATTGCCGCTGCCGGTGAACAACCACCCTACCGGACGTTCAGCGGCTATGTACTTTTTTAATCCTCGTATGAGATGTTCGCTCAGCGGTACCATCCGGTCTTTGCGGCCTTTGCTCTGGCGGATATGCAATAGTTTTCTTTCAAAATCCATATCTGCCAGCCGGATGTTTCTGACTTCCATACAGCGCAGTCCGCATCCATACAACAGTCCGATGAGCATCTTATGTTTGAGCAGTGTAGCGGCATTTAGCATTTGCCATACTTCCTGCTTGCTTAGTACGGTGGGTAGTTTTATCCCGTTTGATAGAAGGAAGATGAAGGTGACTATAAGGCAGCCCTCGCCTTTGAGCATAAAAGCGCAATCCGTAAACGGTGTGTTTGAAATAAGTCTGAGATGGAGTTTTACTGCGTTGCTGCAGTTCGTAGAGATAGTCTTTGATTTGGTCTTCGTCCAATTCCGTTGGCAAGCAGCCAAAGTGCAAGGCCATGGGCTGCTATGTGACGGCTGTAGTTATCAAAGGTGCGTGGACTTCTGCCGAGGATGGAGATGTTGCGTTCAAAACGTTGCAGCAGTTCTGCAAATCCATTAACTTCACCCTTCGGTTGCACTCAGGGCAGGCTTTGGCACGATTGAGATATTTATTATACCTCAGTTCTTCCGGCGATTTTTTTTTGTTGCCATAATAAATTGTATTTTAGTGAATGCTAAATTTACGGATAGTTGCGGAAGGCTACCGTAGGTTTAGTTCAACATTGGGTTTGCCGCAAGTGGGGGTTCAGTGGTAAATTGAAGTTTTGTGCTTTTAATTTACATTTGTGGTAGGTTGAAAGTTGGTGCTTCTAAATCCCCACCTGCGGCAAGCCCAAAACCGTTACCAGCAATGCTAAAAAGCGTTACTGCAAACAAGAAAGAGAAGGCTAAAAACCGAAAAGACACACGTCCGACAATAGAGAGAAAATGTGTACCTTTGTGCCGTATAATTGATATTGGAATTGCATAAATGGCAAAGAAAAAGAAGATAAAATTAATGGTTGCTTCAACGGTTTATCAAAACCGCGATTTGCTTCTGCAAATATGCGGAGTATTAAACAACTATGGCTACCAAGTTATCAATTCCGAGTTTGGCACATTACACCCACCTCTTGGAATGAATAATGTTGATGCTTGTTTAGCTGCGGTTCAAGAATGTGATATTTTCTTTGGCATTATCAATCCAAATTATAGTACGGGAATTACACATCAAGAATTTCAACGTGCTATTGACCTAAACAAACCGAGACGATTTATAGCTCATAGTTTTGTTACGTTTTCAAGAAAATTGCTTGCTCAATATATGTATGCTGATGAAGCTAAAACGCAACGTAATAATTTTGAAATTCAATCCACTTCTGTAATGGATAGTGTTCGGGTTATTGATATGTACAACGATGCTATACAGGCTAATTTGCCCTATGAAGAAAGAAAATATCATTGGGTTCAGGAGTTTTTCAGACCCGATGAAGCGTTACGACATATTGAAACGTTGTTTAAAGACATCAAAAGAGTAGAAAACGAGTTAGCTATCTTAAACAATCAGGCACAATGAAATCAGAGCAACTCATAAAAGACCTTTTGAAACAAGGAGAAAGCGGACAACTTGAATTTAAAGAAGTTGCCCGAAAAGATGTTATTGGTAAAACTATTTGTGGTTTTTTGAATAATCAAGGTGGACAGTTATTGATTGGAATAGCTGACAACAAAGAAATAAAGGGGATTAGTGATGCAGAAAAACTTCAATCTGAAATTGAAAAATATCTACTCAAAGAACTCATTCCCGAACCACCTGTAATGGTGTCCATTGAAAATTATGGCAATAAACAACTTCTACTTATTAAAGTTTGGGAAGGCTCTAAACAACCTTATATTTTTAATGGCAGTATTTATTATCGTAGAAATAACCGTACTGTTCAGGCTTCATCTAAAGAAGTATCTGAACTTATTCACAAAAGACACGAAACAGAAATTCATTGGGAACGCCAATCTTGTCTTGGAGTAGAACTTAATGATTTGGATATGGACGAAATCAATAAAACCATTGATGCTGCCATAACACAAAATAAAATGAAAGACGGCACAAAAGAACCAATTGATTTTCTTTCTTATTATGGTCTATACCAAAATGGAAATTTCACTAATGCTGCCGTTATTTTGTTTGCAAAAAATCCTGCACGTTTTATTCCTCAATCAAGAGTAAGAATTGCTTTGCTTGAACAAGGAAAAACGGGCGATATATTCAAAGACGACCAACTATTAGAGGGTAATCTGTTTAAGAACATTATTGCAATTCAGAATTTCTTCGAAAAGCATCTAACTCATACCCGAAAATTTGACAATAAAAAATGGGAACGTTCTGACAACTTTGCTTTTCCAATAGTAGCATTACGAGAAGGAATTATGAACGCATTGGTTCATCGGGAATATGCACAGGTAGCAAGTGCAATGTCTGTAATTATCTATCCTGATAAATTAGAAATAACCAATAGTGGTAAATCGCCTTTGAAACAAAGTGAGTTAAAGAAAAATCACTTATCAATGCCTTATAATCCCGATATTGCACATATTGTATTTTTAAGGGGTTACATTGAAAAAATCGGCAGAGGAACCCTTAAAATAATAGATGCTTGTAAACAAGCAGGACTTAAAGTTCCTATTTGGGATATTGGAGAACATACAGTTAAACTTACTTTTTATAGTAATGAAAAACTTGTAGGAGCTACTAAGGAAACAGCAAATGATAATGATGCTGTAAATGATGCTGTAAATGATGCTGTAAATGATGCTGTAAAAAAGGGAATGATTGATGCTGTAAGTGATGCTGTAAATGATGCTCTAATTGATGCTGTAAGAGCTATTGCTGATAGTGATAATGGAGTTTCAATTACACAAATAATGGATAAGACAGGTAAATCAAATGCACAAGTAAAGCGGTACTTGCAGACATTAAGAAATCTTTCTTTAATTGAATTCAAAGGCTCTCCAAAGACAGGTAAATATTTCCTAACAAAGAAACTCAAGACAAAAAGCACTGCTGGTAACAACTAAGGCTTCGTTGGGCACGCAGTGCCAACAATGAAGCCGCAGGTTGAACGGAACCTACGGTAGCCGCTGTTGCACTATGGAGTTGCCGTTCTTAGAAGTTGGTTTATTTTGCAGACCGGGCAGGGTCTGTTTTTTTGTATGTCGGGCAAGATATTAAGCTAACAGGATGCGAGTTCCTGTATGTGCCGAGTTGATAGGAAACATTAGCGACTGACAAGGGTGTCGGGGGTGACCCCGAATCTGAAAGAAGTCATCAGTAAATCTGAAGTTCTGACGAATAGAAACCTGATATAAGGCTCTTAAGAGAGGGCAACCGAGCAATGGATTGGGAACGCCCAAAATTCAACCGTAACTCAAAAGAGTAAATCAGGCAGAGCGCAGAGAAAGCTTAATAACTTATCCCGAGAGGTCTTGCAGTATGCACCAACAGTGCGGATTGTGCAGCGATGTACAATTATATACTTCAAGAAGTCAGCAGAGGACATAGTATTTTGTGCAGGAACAACGTATCCCTTCGTCCAACCCCGTCATTGTTGTTTAAAGTTGGCATCATAGTTTTGTGGCAGCAGTTGGTATAGGTTTTGCTTTTTGGCGCTGTTGATTTTTTCGAATACGTGGTAAGCCAGTGTTCGGGATTGATGTTGTGCAGGCGGCATGTGGCGAACAGGCTATAAAGCATTGCTGCATCCTGTGCCCGCTCGTGGCTTCCGGCAAACAGATAATTTTTGCGCCCCAGCGCCACAGGGCGAATAGCGTTCTCAATAAGGTTATTATCGATTTGCAAAATGCCGTCTGTGGTGTACACGCACAATTTCTGCCATCGTGTTAATGTATAAGCAATGGCCTTGCCAAAAGGACTTTGGGTAATACCTTTTGGTGAGCAACATTTCGGTTAATGTGCTTTGCAAATTGTTTAATCACGGGTAGGGCATGTTCATGCCGATGGTTTTTTATTTGCTCCGGCGTAAAGTTTTCATCGCGGCAATAGGATTCTATTTTATATAAATCCTGTATCAGGCTCAAAACCGCATCCGCATTGGCTTTGTCGTAATCTTTGGCTTCGTAAAATTTTCTGCGCGCATGCGCCAGCAGCAAAAAGGGGTAACGCCTTCTACTTTATCGAAAGTTTCGTAAGCATCGTAGCCATCTGTTTGCAAATAGCCTTTAAACTTGTGCAACATAGCTTTGGGATACAAAGCGCCACGCCCGGGCTGATAATCGAACAACGCTAATTTTCGTTGCGTATCGTAATACACCCAATAGTATCCTGTATGTGTGGTTTGTTTTTTGTCCTTATCCAAAACCTTTATCGTGGTTTCATCCACATTCAAATAGTTTGTATTCAAAACCTGCCAGCAATGCAGGTCGTAAACCGGTTCAATCAACCGCATCGCATCTTTTATCCAGCCGCTTACCGTGCTGTGATTGATGTTTACATTTTGACGTTTGAAGATGGCTAACTGGCGATACACAGGCAGATGGGTCCACAAACTTGCTTACCAGCAAATGCGTAAGCAATGATGCGCCTGCAACAGATTTCTCAAGCGGCATGGCCGGCAATGAAGCAATGATGCGGCTTGCGTTTAATCCATCATTTGAAGGTTTGATATACTCGGGACGTACATATTGTTTCACAAACAACTCGCCGGGCCGGTACTCCAGCTTTTCGGTAATTTCTTTACCAACGGGATGCAAACCTTTTACATCCTCTTTGGGCATCAGCTCTATTACTTCGCGGCGAAGGCTTTCCGGCAAAGGGTTACGTCCGGGATGCTTTACGGTAAGTTTGGTTTGTTGCTTTTGATATTCTTTTACCAGTGTGGTTTTTACCACGTCTATCTGCCCCAGTTTATCATCAGGGAATAATTCAGGCTGTGAAACGGCGGTTGCATTTGCTGTTACAAACTTCTCTGCCCTGCCGCCAAAGAGCATTTTCTTTAATTCGGCTAATTGCAACTGTAGCGATTGTATCTGTAATCGCAATTCAATATTGTGACTCCTTTCCTGTTCAAAGAGGATTTTGTAGTCTATAAAACTATTGCCGGAAGCGATATGTGAAACTGTTTGCAAGATGTTTACAGGTAGTACAAATATCATGCTAATAATTGCCTGAAATGCAGTATTGACAGGTATTTCAGACAGTATGGCAATAGTGGAATTATTGGCAGGTAAACCTGATTTTTGTCGCACCGTTTTTAAAATTACACCCTGCAAAATAAATTGTAATTGCTGTGAGGTGATGCAAAATGATCGTTATGGCTGGCGGGAGGTCTTTCAAAAGTGCCCTGCTCCAACTCTTTTCATAGAGCGCAAAGCCATCGCTATCCCATTGCAGTAATTTTATTTTGTTACCACGCCGGCCAATGAAAATGAATACGTCGCCACTCAGCACATCCTGTTGCATCTCGCTGCGCACCAGGCCGCTCAACCCGTAGGCTCCTTGCGAAAATCAGCAGTGCCGTTGTAATAAAAGTAGCGACAAGCGGAGTTTAGATGCAACATAGCAGCTCTTTTAAAACGGCTATATTAATACTGCCCAACTCAAGCCGCACACCATTAGGGTAGCAGATAGTTGCGGCACCGCCATGGGTGGCTATCGGTGTCACCTGCGTGAAAGTGGGTGTGGTCGCTGCGTTAATAGGCAACCGTTTTTGCCAGTAATAATATTTGGATGCCGCAAGCCGGTGTTCTTTGCAATAAGATACAACCGTTTGGCCGCTTGTGCGGCAGGCTTCAATGTGGGCGTGCATTATACCGGCACGGTCGGAGGTATTGTTAGTTTCCATCCGGCAAAAATCAATAAACTATCTTAGTAAAGCAATACGGGGTTGGACGAAGGGATACGGAACAACACAGAAGAAGGTCTGAATCTTTTAACCTAAGGAGCAGTTAGTTCAAAATTTGTTTTATGGCGCAACAGCAAGAGATAACTTACCAATTAGACCTGTTCAATGGGCAGGTCGAGGAGGTTATACGCCCTTATGCAACGAGTGAAACCGTACGTGGAGCTCAAACAATAAAGGCGTTGCAAGTAAAAGAAGCAGGCGAACAGGAACGAGCCTTAACACAGAATTTGATGGGAGCGATATTGTGTCACAGCAATATCAAACAAGCCTATCGACAAGTAAAGCAGAACAAAGGCGTGGCAGGCATAGACCAAATAGCGGTTGGCGACTTTTCGGCATGGTATGCCGAGAATGGGGAAACCCTATTGAGCCGGCTATACAAAGGCACCTACCAGCCACAAGGAGTAAAACAGGTAGAAATACCGAAGCCTAACGGAGGCAAGCGCAAGTTGGGAATCCCAACGGTAACAGACAGGATAATCCAACAAGCCATTGCACAGGTGCTAATTCCGATTTACGAACGAAAATTTTCTGACCACAGTTATGGATTCCGTCCCAACCGAAGTGCCCATCAAGCACTTAGGAAAGGTAGCGAATATGCAGAACAGGGGAAATATTTTGTAGTAGATATGGATTTGAAAACGTTCTTCGATGTAGTTAACCACGACCGCTTAATGTATCGGCTATCACTAACCATTGGGGATAAAACCTTATTGGGACTGATACGTAAATACTTGCAAAGTGGAATCATGGTTGATGGAGTTGTAAGCCAACGAACCGAAGGTACTCCACAGGGTAGCCCCCTCTCCCATTACTGTCAAATATAGTTCTGGATGAACTTGACAAAGAATTGGAAAGCAGAGGGCACAAATTTGTTCGATATGCGGACGATTGCAACATCTACGTACGCAGCCAAGCGGCAGGCGAGAGAGTAATGGAATCGGTCAGCAACTTTATCGAAAGCAAACTGAAACTGCTTGTCAACAAAGACAAAAGTCAGGTTTGCGAAGTAAATCAAACCAAATTCTTAGGCTACACCATTCAAAAGGATGGCAACCTAAGCATCGCAAAGAAGAGCATAGACCGCTTTAAAGAAAAAGTACGCAGTATCACCAAGCGAAACAGAGGAGTAAAGCTCGAACAATTGATTGCCGAACTCGTCCCCGTTATGCGCGGTTGGCTGAACTATTTTCACCATGCACGATGTAAAAGACTATTGGAAAACCTTGACGGCTGGATTCGGAGGAAACTCCGATGTTACAGGCTCAAGCAATGCAAAAGGGTAATAACATTGCAACAATTTCTCAAAAGCAGGGGAGTTGAAACATGGCAAAGCTGGATATTAGCTCTATCAGGCAAGGGTCATTGGTGCAAATCGGGATGTCCGCAAATGCACCAAGCACTTGGCAATAAATGGTTTGAGGAAATAGGTTTATACAATCTCTCATCAAATTACGAGAAGTTAAACAGTTAAAAGAAACCGCCGTGTGAGAGCATGCACGGTGGTGTGAGAGGGCGGGGAGTAATCCCTACCTACTGATTGTTGGGCTGTTTGGGAGCCTGGCTTTTCTGGTTTTTTTCATGGAGGTACATAAAACTCCTACCCATAAATATCAGTTCACAGGCACAGTTTGTTTTTCCATTAAATCACTAGCGTTTTGATATTACTCAAACATTTTCAATTGATTATGATTTAGTTCTTTCCTGACTTGTCCGGGTCTATTTTTGCAAGAGTATAAATCATTGTAATTGTGGTAGTTAATTATTTATTTTGGTAATTTGCTGACCTAATGGGGTAAAATGTACAAAATCCGGCAAATAAAATACTCCTTTCACTCGGTCCCATCCGGTGTATAAGATTGAGAACAGGAAAAGAGTGATTGTAAGGCACATCGGATCAGCACGGAACGAACAGGAGCGATTAGACTTACTGTCGCTTGCCAGCGATTTTATTGAGAAATCCACCAAACAGCTTTATTTGTTTGACAATAAACAATCAAACAACATACTTTACCTCAATCAAACCGAATTCATCGGAGTTTATTATACTTTTTGTATGAATTTATATCAAAGCTCATAATAGCTGTAGGATTCGATAAAATAAAGAACAGGCTACTGCTGGATCTGGTCATACTGCGCATGGTAGAACCGTCATCCAAACTTCGATCCATATCGTTATTAGATGAATATTTTGGGATAAAGCACCGAAGGCAAAGCTATTACCAGTCTGCACCTCAATGGCTATCCTTAAAGCCAAAACCGAAGCTATTGCCCTTGCATTTGCCCCACAAGTATTATAGTTTCAACTTTGATTTATTATTTTACGATGTTACCACTTTATACTTTGAGAGTTTTGAGGAAGACAAACTGCGCAAAAACGGGTTTTCCAAAGATAATAAATTTCAGCAGCCTCAAATTTTAGTAGCATTGATGGTTAGTAAAGAAGGCTTTCCGATAGCTTACGAAGTATTTGCAGGTAATACTTTCGAAGGGCATACCATTGTCCCGGTAGTGAAAGATTTTATCAGCAAAAACAAGGTAAAAGAATTAACGGTAGTTGCAGATGCTGCAATGATCAGCACTGAAAACACCCGGGGCTTTAAAGGAAAACGGGATAAACTACATTGTAGGAGCAAGATTAGGCAATTTACCTAATGAGTTAATTACAGCAATTGACAGTAACCTCCCTCGTGAAGATGGAAAAGTATCAGATTGCAAACGGATAATGGCTATCTGATCTGTAGTTATTCAACAGTGCGGTACAGGAAAGATAAGTACGAAATGGAGAGGCAAATTGAAAGAGCAAAATACATCATTACTCACCCTTCCCAAAACAAAAAGCTGAAGTTTACCAAATCCAACAAGGAAAATATTGAGCTTAATCAAAAGCTTATAGACAAAACCCAAAAGATACTTGGCATCAAAGGCTATTATACTAATCTGGAAGAAAGCATGGTTGATAATAAAACGATTATAGAACACTACCACGAACTCTACAAAATAGAACAAGCCTTTCGAATATCGAAAAGTGATTTACAAACAAGACCAATATTCCATTATAAAGAAGAGCCTATAAAACTACATCTGCTTATTTGCTTTATGGCTCTTGTTGTATCGAAGCATATAGAACTTCAAACCAGACATTCCATTAGAAAATTTATCCACGAATGCAAAAAAATAACAGATGCCCGCTTGAAAAATCAAATAACCGACAAAGAAATCAGGATAAGAGCAAACTTAACCCCGACTGCCATCGAATTTTTAAAAATTTGAACTGCTGACCTAATTTGGACAAGTCAGGAGTAATCCCCCTACCTACTCGATTGTTGGGCTGTTTGGGAGCTGGCTTTTCTGGTTTTTTTTCATGGAGGTACATAAAATCCCCTACCCATAAATATCAGTTCACAGGCACAGTTTGTTTTTCCATTAAATCACTAGCGTTTTGATATTACTCAAACATTTTCAATTGATTATGATTTAGTTCTTTGAAATATTGTTGTTGAGTTGTATCCCTTCGTCCAACCCCGTCATTGTTGTTTAAAGTTGGCAACATAGTTTTGTGGCAGCAGTAGGTGTAGGTTTTCCTTTTTTGTGCTGTTTATTTTTTCGAGCAGGTAGGTGAGCCAGTGTTCGGGATTGATGTTGTGCAGGCGGCATGTGGCGAACAGGCTATAAAGCATTGCTGCATCCTGTGCCCGCTCGTGGCTTCCGGCAAACAGATAATTTTTGCGCCCCAGCGCCACAGGGCGAATAGCGTTCTCAATAAGGTTATTATCGATTTGCAAAATGCCGTCTGTGGTGTACACGCACAATTTCTGCCATCGTGTTAATGTATAAGCAATGGCCTTGCCAAAAGGACTTTTGGGTAATACCTTTTGGTGAGCAACATTTCGGTTAATGTGCTTTGCAAATTGTTTAATACGGGTAGGGCATGTTCATGCCGATGGTTTTTTATTTGCTCCGGCGTAAAGTTTTCATCGCGGCAATAGGATTCTATTTTATATAAATCCTGTATCAGGCTCAAAACCGCATTCGCATTGGCTTTGTCATAATCTTTGGCTTCGTAAAATTTTTCGGCGCGCATGCGCCCAGCAGCAAAAGGGGGTAACGCCTTCTACTTTATCGAAAGTTTCGTAAGCATCGTAGCCATCTGTTTGCAAATAGCCTTTAAACTTGTGCAACATAGCTTTGGGATACAAAGCGCCACGCCCGGGCTGATAATCGAACAATGCTAATTTTCGTTGTGTATCGTAATACACCCAATAGTATCCTGTATGCGTGGTTTGTTTTTTGTCCTTATCTAAAACCTTTATCGTGGTTTCATCCACATTCAAATAGTTTGTATTCAAAACCTGCCAGCAATGCAGGTCGTGAACCGGTTCAATCAACCTCATCGCATCTTTTATCCAGCCGCTTACCGTGCTGTGATTGATGTTTACATTTTGACGTTTGAAGATGGCTAACTGGCGATACACAGGCAGATGGTCCACCAACTTGCTTACCAGCAAATGCGTAAGCAATGATGCGCCTGCAACAGATTTCTCAAGCGGCATGGCCGGTAATGAAGCAATGATGCGGCTTGCGTTTAATCCATCATTTGAAGGTTTGATATACTCGGGGCGTACATATTGTTTCACAAACAACTCGCCGGGCCGGTACTCCAGCTTTTCGGTAATTTCTTTACTAACGGGATGCAAACCTTCTACATCCTCTTTGGGCATCAGTTCTATTACTTCGCGGCGAAGGCTTTCCGGCAAAGGGTTACGACCGGGATGCTTTACGGTGAGTTTGGTTTGTTGCTTTTGATATTCTTTTACCAGTGTGGTTTTTACCACGTCTATCTGCCCCAGTTTATCATCAGGGAATAATTCAGGCTGTGAAACGGCGGTTGCATTTGCTGTTACAAACTTCTCTGCCCTGCCGCCAAAGAGCATTTTCTTTAATTCGGCTAATTGCAACTGTAGCGATTGTATCTGTAATCGCAATTCAATATTGTGACTCCTTTCCTGTTCAAAGAGGATTTTGTAGTTCTATAAAACTATTGCCGGAAGCGATATGTGAAACTGTTTGCAAGATGTTTACAGGTAGTACAAATATCATGCTAATAATTGCCTGAAATGCAGTATTGACAGGTATTTCAGACAGTATGGCAATAGTGGAATTATTGGCAGGTAAACCTGATTTTTGTCGCACCGTTTTTAAAATTACACCCTGCAAAATAAATTGTAATTGCTGTGAGGTGATGCAAAAAATGACCGTTATGGCTGGCGGGAGGTCTTTCAAAAGTGCCCTGCTCCAATCCTTTTTCATAGAGCGCAAAGCCATCGCTATCCCATTGCAGTAATTTTATTTTGTTACCACGCCGGCCAATGAAAATGAATACGTCGCCACCAGCACATCCTGTTGCATCTCGCTGCGCACCAGGCCGCTCAACCCGTAGGCTCCCTTGCGAAAATCAGCAGTGCCGTTGTAATAAAAAAGTAGCGACAAGTGGAGTTCAGATGCAACATAGCAGCTCTTTTAAAACGGCTATATTAATACTGCCCAACCTGCCGCACACCATTAGGATAGCAGATAGTTGCAGCACTGCCATTGGCAGCCATCGGCGCTACCTGTGTGAAAGTGGGTGTGGTCGCTGCGTTAATAGGCAACCGTTTTTGCCAGTAATAATATTTGGATGTCGCAAGCCGGTGTTCTTTGCAATAAGAACCAACCGTTTGACCGCTTGCGCGGCAGGCTTCAATGTGGGCGTGCATTATACTGGCACGGGCGGAGGTATTGTTATTTTCCATCCGGCAAAAATCAATAACCTACCTTAGTAAAGCAATACGGGGTTAGTCGAAGGGATACGCTATAATAGCAGAACGAGGACTGCAAATGGAATAGTCATTCCTCATATAACGTTAAATGAATTAAAAGCAGACCCATATTTTTCAAAGCTATCAATAATCCGCAAAAATTTTCAGGGAGTGAACGGGATTCAATTTTCGGCAGCAGACTATAAGGAGCTACAACGACTGCTAACGCAGAAAGGATTTGACACCTCTGTCTTACCCCAGTTGTATAAACCAAATTTGGAGATTGAAGCACAATTAAAAAATGAAAAAGATGTAGAGGACAAATTATTAATTCCATTGTTGGGAAAATTAGGATATTCTGAAACTGACTGGACAAGACAATTGTTGCAAAAAGAGGGAAGAAAAGAAAAGGCAATTCCAGATTTTGTGTTTTTGCCAAAAGGAGAAGTACATTTTCAGAACGCACCAATGGTCATTGAGGCGAAATTCGATATGAGTTCTAATATTGAAAGAACAAAATCATACAATCAGGCTTTGTCATACGCAAGACTTATGAAATCATCTACTTTCGGGATTTGCGACAAAGACAGATTGATAATTTACAAAGAGAAAAAAGGAGGTTTTGACCGGTTTGCCCCAACATTTGAAAAGCATTGGCAAAGCATAAATGATGCAGAGACATTTAGACAACTCAAATTATTAATTGGAAGAGACACCCTACGATAATACGAAAGGCACTACCAATGAACGCTAGTCGATAACATTAAGCGGATGGAAAAAGGGTCACTTTCATTAAATGGGGAGTACGCCTAATTTTGTTGCATGGATACATCATATATCGGCCATTTTTACCTAAGGGTTATTGGAATATTTTGATATTACAGGTATAGATGAACTATGCTTTGTAAAGGACAGGTCAGTTTATTTTCAGATTTCATTGGAAGAACGGAATATGATATTGGGAGATGTGGATGGTACCCAATATGAGTCAAAAGGTTTTACGGAGATAACCCTACAGGATTTCCCAGTCCGTGGCAAAGCAGTTTATTTGGCAATAAAAAGAAGACGCTGGCGACATAAAAAGAGGCTGGTAAAATTATCAGAAACGACTTTTCATTTGTAGCCGAAGGTTCAGGGTTAACCAAAGAACTATCGGATTTTTTAAAAGGTACAGGTTGATACAAAGGTTGATACTATCAGCAACATAGCTGGTTACCATCAGATACAGCCTTCAAAAATTAAACCGTCATTATAAAAAGTATAGCAGTGGTTTTAAAGACTGGAACCAGCTCACTCACTGCGAAGATTATCTTCTTTTTCCGGACAACATTGGAGCCTACCTAAGCATAGATGAACTAAGTTTATCCAAAGGAGAATTATACACATTTGTTACCAACAAAAACGGCAGGGCAAAGCAGGGTACATTGGTAGCCGTCATCAAAGGAACACTATCTAAAGACATTATAACCACCCTAATGAAACTTTGTGAACACAAGCGTTTGCAGGTAAAAGAAGTCACTCTTGATATGGCAAAAAACATGGAAGCTGCCGTAAAGCAGGTATTTACAAATGCCACTCTGGTTACCGACAGATTCCATGTAATAAAACTGGCAATGGAAGCCTTGCAACACATAAGAATAAACCTGCGATGGAAAGAATTAGACAAAGAAAATGCAGCCATTAAAAAGGCTAAAGAACAACAAATAAAATATGAACCAGTAATGCTGGAAAATGGTGAAACACCCAAACAATTACTGGCAAGGTGCAAATATATTTTAGCCAAAAACAAAACGACTGGACAGAAAATCAAATACAAAGAGCCACCCTGTTATTCAAATATTTCCCTGAATTAGAAAACTGCTTACAACCAAACTTTAGCCTTTAGAAACATATACGAAAACCAACAAAAAGCATCTGCTAAGACAGCGTTTGAACAATGGATACAAAAAGTACAAGAGCAGGCATTAAAAGAGTTTTATACCGTTGCTAATACCGTAAAATATAATTTAGATAACATACTTAATTTCTTCAATAACCGAAATACAAATGCCAATGCAGAATCATTCAACGCTAAAATAAAACTATTCAGGGCTAACCTTAGAGGCGTAACCGATACCAAATTCTTTCTTTTCAGACTGCATAAACTTTTTGCCTAGTCCCCAGTAAATAATGGTGAGCCTTGAAAAAAGCCCCCAATAATCGAGCTTTAAAATTAACAAACTTTTGAATTGTTAACTCTAAGTTCTTCTGGTCGAATTTTGGGGAAGCCTACACCAACAACTAAGGTTTCGTTTTGGGTACGCAGCGCCAACAATGAAGCGCATGTTGATAGTTTCAGCCTTTATGGATATTTTGTTGCATTACAGCCAATCTAAGAAAACTGATTAAGCCTTCTTCTTGGCCGGAGCCTTTTTTTTGGCTGCCGCTTTTTTTGCAGGTTTTTTAAAGGCATCAGGTAATTCTACTTCAATCATTTTTTTGACTTCATCTAAAGCAATGCCGGTAAGTTCTTCGGCAGTGTATTTTTCGCCACTATCTTTTCTACCCATTTTTACCATTTTTTTGCCAAAGCGGATATAAGGGCCCCAACGCCCGTTTTCGATGGAAATTTTTTCATCAGACCATTGTTGAATATAGCGGTTGGCTTCTTTGTCAATTTTTGCAAGAATCAGTTCCTCGATTTCAGTTTGCGAGAGATGGTCAAAATCGTACCTTTTCGGCACATTTATAAACATCTCATTCCATTTAATAAAAGGCCCAAACCTTCCTTTACCCTTTGTTACGGGCTTGCCTTCATAATTCCCGATTGGCGCTTCTGCCTTTTGTTTCTCTTCAATTAATTTGATTGCCTTTGTCAAATCAACCGTTAACGGGTCCTGGCCTTTGGGCAAAGAAACAAAACTATCGCCCCATTTGATATATGGTCCGAAACGTCCGGCATTAACCGAAACTTCCTTGTCTTCATAATCACCCAAGGTAACCGGCAGTTTAAATAATTCCAATGCTTCTTCCAAGGTGATGGTCTCAATGCTCTGTCCTTTTTGTAAAGAAGCAAATCGTGGTGTATCATCTTCATCTGCTCCGCCGATTTGAACCATCGGGCCAAAACGCCCCATCCGTGCAAACACGGGTTTGCCGGTGCCCGGTTCGGCGCCTAATTCCTTTTCGCCTTTAATGCGCTCTGCATTTTCAATTGTTTTTTCTACATCGGTTTTAAAAGGATTGTAAAACCCGTCTATCATGTCGTTCCATAAAATTTTTCCTTCGGCCACCTCATCAAACTCATTTTCGATGCGGGCGGTGAAGCCATAATCCATGATATCTTCAAAATTCTGTTTTAAGAAATCGGTAACGACCAGCCCTAAATCGGTGGGAAACATTTTGGCTTTTTCTGCGCCAAAAATCTCCTTTTCTTTTGTTTTGGAAATTTTATCATCCTTTAAAACCAACACTCTGAATATTCTCGAGGTTCCTTCCTTATCGCGTTTTTCTACATATCCTCTCTTTTGTATGGTAGAAATGGTAGGAGCATAGGTGGAAGGGCGGCCAATGCCAAGTTCTTCTAATTTTTTCACTAATGAGGCTTCACTGTATCGGGGAGAAGGTTTTGTAAATCGTTCAGTAGCAGCCATTTGCACAAGAGGTAATTGCTGTTTGATTTGCAATGGCGGCAACATGCCTTCCTGTTGTTCGTCTTCATTAATATCTTCTTCATCTCTGTCCTCGCGATACACTTTCAGGAATCCTTCAAATTTTATTACTTCTCCGGTAGCAGTCAGTTCTTCATTATTGGTAGAAATTTCAATTTTTGCAATAGTTCTTTCTATTTGTGCATCAGCCATTTGACAGGCCATTGTTCGTTTCCAGATTAATTCGTACAATCTCTTCCATTCATAGTTTTCCACGTTGGTATTACTCATGTAGGTTGGTCTGATAGCTTCGTGCGCCTCCTGGGCGCTCTGACTTTTGGTTTTATACCGTCTAAACTGGTGATATTTTTCGCCATACATTTCCTTAACCCGGTTTGAAATATCTGCCAAGGCGGTATTGCTCAGGTTTACACTGTCCGTACGCATGTAAGTTATCAACCCGTTTTCGTAAAGTTGCTGGGCAACAAGCATGGTTTTGCTCACGCTGTATCCTAATTTGCGACTGGCTTCCTGCTGAAGTGTAGAAGTGGTAAAAGGGGGTGCGGGTGATCTTTTGCCCGGCTTCACCTGAATATCCTTTACAACATAATTTGCGCCGATACAAGTATTTAGGAAAGATGCCGCATCAGCTTCTTCGTCATATTTTTGCCCCTCTGCTTTAAAATTGGCAGACTTACCACTCACATCGGCAGCGGTAAAAACAGCTTCAATCTTAAAACTGCTCTGCGGTTCAAAAGCATTGATTTCTCTTTCTCTTTCAGAAATAAGGCGTACGGCCACGCTTTGTACCCTTCCGGCGCTTAGGTTATTTTTTACACTTATTTTTCGCCAGAGTACGGGGCTCAACTCAAAACCAACGATTCTGTCTAACACCCTGCGTGCTTGTTGCGCCTTCACCAAATTCATATCTAATAGGCGGGGATTTTCCACTGCTTCTTTTATGGCAGGCTTAGTAATTTCGTGAAAAACAATTCTTTTGGTTTTCATTGGGTCGCGGCCCAGTACTTCGCACAGGTGCCAACTGATGGCTTCTCCTTCTCGGTCCTCATCCGTAGCCAGCCATACTTCTTCACTTTTTTGGGCTAATGATTTTAATTCTTTAACAACTTTCTCTTTTCCTTCAGAAACGACATAACGTGGTTCAAATTTGTTTTCAATATCAATACCCATACCTGCTTTTTCGAGGTCGCGTATATGTCCAAAACAACTTTTTACGTGAAAATCTTTACCCAAAAATTTTTCAATTGTTTTTGCTTTTGCAGGACTCTCTACTATTAATAAGTTCTTTGCCATTGGATTTAAACAAATCTGTTTCTGTTAAAAAATTTGGGCAAGATTAACATATTTTTTCATAAATAGAAATATTTTTATAAAATTGGAGTGAAATTCAGCCTTGATTATTTTAAAATGAAAGGATTAAATTCAATGTTTTTATAATTCGTTTCTATAACTAATAATTAGATGCTTTTAATTAAGTTGATATTTTTGATTTTGAAGATTATAGGCAAAGATTATGGTAAGGAAGATTTTGCCGCATGACTAACTATGACTATATTTAATTCTCAATTGTTCAATAATTAATAATGACAAGAAAAACAGGTATTTATCTTCTGCTGGCTTTCATTTTGCTGTCATCTTTTGTCTGGAATAGCGAATTGGTATTTCGTCTGGGTAAAAATGAATGTAAACTAATGATTTCAGGAAATGATAGCGCCTCGTGGTTTTTGTTTCACTCCATGAGAATGAAAATACCGCCATTGATGCCTTTGAATTGGCCGATTCCGGTTTTTCGGATTATACACTGATACAACTGAAGCAAAATGGCGAACGTTTGGTGAAGTATAAAATTAAAGGGAAAGATTACTTTTTGATCCAAACAGAATTTTTACACAGATTGGCATTAAGAATAAGCTGAAAAATTACAATGAAAATTATCCGCAGCGACTTGAAAAAAATCTAAAATCGTTTTCGGACATTTTGCTTAAAATGTTTAGGTCAAAAATTCAAAATGGATATATTGTTGCCCTTCACAACAACACCGACAGCAGCTATTCCATCCTGAGCTATTTAAACGCTAAAGACGCTGAAGATGTTTACATCAATGAGAATGAGGATATTGACGATTTCTTTTTTGTAACCGCACGAAGCGAATTTGAGTATTTTAAATCGCTGGGCAGAAATGTGGTACTTCAAAGTGAGGAAGTGAAAGATGATGGCTCTCTTTCGGTTTATTGTCAAAATAACGGAATACCCTATATTAATATAGAAGCACAACACGGCCACCTGCAGGAGCAGGCCGAAATGATAAAGGAGATTTTGGTATTTTTGCAATCAATAAGGCTTGATAATAATATTGAGAAATTAGATTGATTATCTTTACCAAATGCAACAAATTGGAAAATATTTATTAATTGCTGGTATCATTTTGTTGGTTATAGGCGCTGTTTTCATGCTCTTTGGCAATCGTTTGAATTTTTTCGCCAAGCTTCCCGGTGATATTCGTATCGAAAGAGAAAATTTCAGGTTTTATTTTCCAATCACAACACTCATTATTATCAGCCTGATTCTCAACCTTATCATTTGGTTGATTAAAAGATTATTTTAAATGCAGTTACTCTTTATTTTTGCAGCATGATAGAGATACAAGAAGATACGCCCGTCAGTTTGACCATTGAAGCGATAAAGGAAATAAAAAGGCTGATGAATGAGCCCGGATTTTATCCCAATCAATATTTACGAATTGGCGTAAAGGGTGGCGGTTGCTCCGGCATGACATATATTCTGGGTTTTGAAAAAGGAAGAATCCGATAAATTATTTGAAATTGGAGGAATTCCCTGCATCATCAATAAAGCGCATGAGCTGTATCTGACGGGGATGCAAATAGACTGGAACGAGGGTTTGAATAACCGTGGGTTTACATTCTCTAATCCCAATGCATCCAGTACCTGTGGTTGCGGAACCAGTTTTGCTGTTTAAAAGAAATTGTATGATGGATAGGATTCATTATTCGAAATGCCCTGTTTGTGGATCGAGTGAGTTTCAGGATGTTTTTGAGGTAAAAGATTATACGGTAAGCAGTGAGTTTTTTAAAATTCAGGAATGTAAAAACTGTTCACTCCGCATTACTCAGGATGTGCCCGATCAGCAAAACATTGGTGCTTACTATAAATCCGAAGATTATGTTTCCCATACAAATACGGGGAAAGGATTAATAAATCGATTGTATCAGAATGTCCGAAAAAGAACTTTAGTGCAAAAAGCTGAAATTGTTGAAAAATGCACAGGCTTAAAACAGGGTAGTCTATTAGATATGGGTTGTGGTATTGGTTCCTTCCTGCACACTATGCAACAAAGAGGGTGGGAGGCCACAGGCCTTGAGCCGGATAGTGATGCCAGAGGAATGGCTAAAAAACTATACGGACTGGAAATATTGCCATCAGAAATCCTGTATCAGCTTCCAAAAAAAAAGTTTGATGCCATTACCATGTGGCATGTGCTGGAGCATGTGCATGATTTAAATGGCTATTTGCAAAAACTTAGAGAAATTCTTACGGATGAAGGCAAATTGTTTGTAGCAGTACCCAATTACACCAGTAAGGATGCAACAGCGTATAATGCTTTTTGGGCAGCTTATGATGTACCCCGTCATTTGTACCATTTTTCTCCTCAAAGTATGAAAGGGCTTTTACACCTACATTCTTTTCGATTAGTAAAAATGCTTCCAATGTGGTATGATAGTTTTTATGTAAGTATGTTGAGCAGTAAATATAAATCGGGCAAAACTAATTTTATTTCAGCCGGGTTACATGGCTTTTTCTCCAACCTGAACGCATGGGGAAATGTGGAGGAATGTAGCTCAATAATTTATGTGATTGAAAAGAATTAGGGAATAGGATAAAACTATATTTTATGCTTTTTTTTAAATGAGCCTTTATTTATGTATACGGTAAAATAAGATAAAATATTACAGTATAAAATAATAATTGTTAGAGGTTGTATAGCTTTTATTCAAAGCTTTGTTCTATTTGAGGAACTTCCTTTTAATGGAACTAACTATTTAACTGGCTATATATTTTTGTGCAAAAGGATTATTTTATTTCTTTGTATCTTTTATTTCCCCAATCTTCATTAAAGGTTATTTTATTTGAATTATTGTCATAAAGTAGCCATGGAAAAATGGAATTTGAAATACCCGGTTTTTCAATAAGAAAAGAAAATAGATTCTGTTGTTTAGGAAATATTTTTGCATAAATGTAATAAAAAGGTCGTATGACCTTAAGTAACAACAATTTTAATTGACCTTTGTTTTCTGATTGTGGGGTGCATGGGAATGCCTGTCCGTATTTATAAATAAATCTATGCTTGCAATAGGGAGTATAAGATGCAATAGTCTTTTCAATTTCTCTCTCTGGCCATCTATAAATATGGTTGGGCACTTCAGTATTATTTACGCCTCCGTATTTGCAATTATTGTAAAAAACAGCTGCATGCTCATAAACCGTATTCCTTCGTCCAACCCCGTCATTGTTGTTTAAAGTTGGCAACATAGTTTTGTGGCAGCAGTAGGTGTAGGTTTTCCTTTTTTGTGCTGTTGATTTTTTCGAGCAGGTAGGTGAGCCAGTGTTCGGGATTGATGTTGTGCAGGCGGCATGTGGCGAACAGGCTATAAAGCATTGCTGCATCCTGTGCCCGCTCGTGGCTTCCGGCAAACAGATAATTTTTGCGCCCCAGCGCCACAGGGCGAATAGCGTTCTCAATAAGGTTATTATCGATTTGCAAAATGCCGTCTGTGGTGTACACACACAACTTCTGCCATCGTGTTAATGTATAAGCAATGGCCTTGCCAAAAGGACTTTTGGGTAATACCTTTTGGTGAGCAACATTTCGGTTAATGTGCTTTGCAAATTGTTTAATACGGGTAGGGGCATGTTCATGCCGATGGTTTTTTATTTGCTCCGGCGTAAAGTTTTCATCGCGGCAATAGGATTCTATTTTATATAAATCCTGTATCAGGCTCAAAACCGCATTCGCATTGGCTTTGTCATAATCTTTGGCTTCGTAAATTTTCGGCGCGCATGCGCCCAGCAGCAAAAGGGGTAACGCCTTCTACTTTATCGAAAGTTTCGGAAGCATCGTAGCCATCTGTTTTCAAATAGCCTTTAAACTTGTGCAACATAGCTTTGGGAGACAAAGCGCCACGCCCTGGCTGATAATCGAACAATGCTATTTTTCGTTGCGTATCGTAATACACCCAATAGTATCCTGTATGCGTGGTTTGTTTTTTGTCCTTATCTAAAACCTTTATCGTGGTTTCATCCACATTCAAATAGTTTGTATTCAAAACCTGCCAGCAATGCAGGTCGTGAACCGGTTCAATCAACCTCATCGCATCTTTTATCCAGCCGCTTACCGTGCTGTGATTGATGTTTACATTTTGACGTTTGAAGATGGCTAACTGGCGATACACAGGCAGATGGGTCCACAAACTTGCTTACCAGCAAATGCGTAAGCAATGATGCGCCTGCAACAGATTTCTCAAGCGGCATGGCCGGTAATGAAGCAATGATGCGGCTTGCGTTTAATCCATCATTTGAGGGTTTGATATACTCGGGGCGTACATATTGTTTCACAAACAACTCGCTGGGCCGGTACTCCAGCTTTTCGGTAATTTCTTTACCAACGGGATGCAAACCTTCTACATCCTCTTTGGGCATCAGTTCTATTACTTCGCGGCGAAGGCTTTCCGGCAAAGGGTTACGACCGGATGCTTTACGGTGAGTTTGGTTTGTTGCTTTTTGATATTCTTTTTACCAGTGTGGTTTTTACCACGTCTATCTGCCCCAGTTTATCATCAGGGAATAATTCAGGCTGTGAAACGGCGGTTGCATTTGCTGTTACAAACTTCTCTGCCCTGCCGCCAAAGAGCATTTTCTTTAATTCGGCTAATTGCAACTGTAGCGATTGTATCTGTAATCGCAATTCAATATTGTGACTCCTTTCCTGTTCAAAGAGGATTTTAGTCTATAAAACTATTGCCGGAAGCGATATGTGAAACTGTTTGCAAGATGTTTACAGGTAGTACAAATATCATGCTAATAATTGCCTGAAATGCAGTATTGACAGGTATTTCAGACAGTATGGCAATAGTGGAATTATTGGCAGGTAAACCTGATTTTTTGTCGCACCGTTTTTAAAATTACACCCTGAAAAATAAATTGTAATTGCTGTGAGGTGATGCAAAAATGACCGTTATGGCTGGCGGGAGGTCTTTCAAAAGTGCCCTGCTCCAATCCTTTTTCATAGAGCGCAAAGCCATCGCTATCCCATTGCAGTAATTTTATTTTGTTACCACGCCGGCCAATGAAAATGAATACGTCGCCACTCAGCACATCCTGTTGCATCTCGCTGCGCACCAGAGCCGCTCAACCCGTAGGCTCCCTTGCGAAAATCAGCAGTGCCGTTGTAATAAAAGTAGCGACTAGTGGAGTTCAGATGCAACATAGCAGCTCTTTTAAAACGGCTATATTAATACTGCCTAACTCAAGCCGCACACCATTGGGGTAGCAGATAGTTGCGGCACTGCCATGGGTGGCTATCGATGCCACCTGCGTGAAAGCGGGTGTGGTCGCTGCGTTAATAGGCAACCGTTTTTGCCAGTAATAATATTTGGATGTCGCAAGCCGGTGTTCTTTGCAATAAGAACCAACCGTTTGACCGCTTGCGCGGCAGGCTTCAATGGGCGTGCATTATACTGGCACGGGCGGAGGTATTGTTATTTCCATCCGGCAAAAATCAATAACCTACCTTAGTAAAGCAATACGGGGTTGGACGAAGGGATACCGATTACAGATATTTTTTAAAACACTTCATATTTTGAGAAGTGTTTTTATCTTTATGATGGGTATGAAAGTATCCAACAAAATATTATTGGAGGAGTTTGTTCAAAAGTTTGCAGGTGCAAAAACTGCTGTAAATAAGTGGCTTAAAGTGATGGAAGGGAATAATATTGGCACCCACATTGAATTAAAGGCACTATTTCCATCTGTCGATTATGTAGGGGATTTTCGCTATGTATTTAATATAAAAGGAAATCATTATCGGTTTGTAGTGCTTATTGTCTTTAGCAATAATATAGCGTAGATAAGATTTTGTGGTACACATGCAGCGAAAGATAAAATTAAATGCATTAAAAATTTGTAGGATGAAAATACAATTTGAAAAATTAATGGAAATTTCAGCTCTTGAAACCTATGATGCCGCTATGAAATATCTGAATGAATGGGTAGATTATGCTACCAAAAACGGTTATTTTGAGGATACAAATGTTGAAAATGATTACACCCGTGAATTTAGTAGAATAGCCGGAATGTGTGCCGATTACGAAAATATCTACCTAAAATTTAAAAATATTAAATTTAAAAACCCCTTGTTGGTAACTATTGAAAAGGAAGCGCAAGAAGAATTTAAACCAGCGTCAGACGGCTGAACTATTGGATGTAAAGGAAAATACCTTTTCTCAAATTCTATCAGGAAAAGAAATGTATCAATGAATATGGCGAAAAAACTATATCAAACTTTCAAAATAGATGCCGGTCTGATTATTAAATTTGCCTGATAATAAACCTTTGATTTATTGATAAGCATGAAGAAAACCCTTGCCTTATTTCTATTCATTTCACTATCCTCCTCGGTTTTTGCACAAAGCGAACTGAAGGTGATTGATCGTATGAAGGATTACAAAAAATCGGTGAAGGCCAATCCGGAAAATAAGCTATCGGGTATTAAAAGCCATCTGTCGGAGGTGGCACTGGATCTGCGCTATGCAGATACCAATAATTTTGTGGGCAGGAAAATGTATCGTGGAGAAATTAGAGAAACTTATCTGAGAAAGCCTGCGGTATTGGCTTTGCAGAAAGTGCAGGAGGGGTTGGCCCAACAGAATTTAGGTTTGAAAATCTGGGATGCTTATCGCCCTTACTCGGTAACCAAAGATTTTTGGGAACTGATAAAAGATGATCGTTATGTGGCAAATCCTGCCAGAGGCAGTTATCACAATCGGGGTACCGCCGTTGACCTTACGATTATTGATTTAAAGACCAGAAAGGAGTTGAACATGGGTACCGGATTTGATAACTTCACCGACTCGGCACACCATAGTTTTAAAATCTTCCTGAAGAAATTCTGAAAAACAGAACCCTGCTGAAATCCGTAATGGAAAAGCACGGATTCAAAGCATTGGAAACCGAGTGGTGGCATTACACCTACCAGAGCGATATCAGATATGATGTGATGGATATTCCGTTTTACAAATTATAGAAAAGTCGGCGAAGCGTTTGAGAGAAATCAGTAGTCAATTACTTTATACTTTTTTGCAAAAACGTTGAGAGATTCAGAAAGAAAATACACCAACAATGCGCCCACTGCATTGAGCCATAAAAATCCTAAACTGATTATTTTATATTCGTTCAGAAAGAAAAGGGCAATGACAACAATTTCGGCAATTACTGCGGCAATAAACACTGTGTTCCCTCTTACCTTTTTTGCATAAAAAGCCACCAAGAAAATACCGAGAATTGTTCCGTAAAACAAAGACCCCAGAATATTCACTACCTCGATAAGGCTGTTACCCCATTGAGATACAAACATGGCTACGCCGATGCAAAATATGCCCCAGAGAAAGGTATATAATTTTGAAAACCTGTAATCATCTTCATCACCTTCTATTTTCTTGAAAAACCGTTTATGAAAATCAACGATAGTGCTGGAAGCCAATGAGTTGAGCGCTGCGGCAATACTGCCCCAGCTTGCCAGAAAAATTACTGCAATAATCAGCCCTACCAAGCCTGTCGGCAGATAATCCACTACAAATTTTAAGAAAATATAGTTGGTGTCATTATCTTTCCCGCCATTCTTTTTCACTAATTCTTTCACCGAACTTCTGATGCTTTCGGTGCTTTTTTGAAGTTGATTTACTTCTGTCAGTAAAGCAACTGATTTTGTTTGTGCGTATTCTTTTAGTATTGTTTGTTTCTGAGCATCAATATCGCTTAACTGTTTTTGTAATGAATGAAACTCATTTTTATAGGCAGAGTTTTCGAGCCGCGCTGTTTCATGCTGATTGAAAAATGCAGGCGCATTGTTGAACTGATAGAACGCCAATACCAAAACACCCAATAATAAAATAAAAAACTGCATTGGTATTTTTACGATGCCGTTTAGCAATAATCCTAACCTGCTCTCCCTGATGGTTTTGGCGGTAAGGTAGCGCCCCACCTGGCTTTGGTCGGTGCCAAAGTAGGACAGCATCAGAAAAAAGCTGCCAAGGATACCGCTGAAAATATTATACTTGTCGCCCCAGTTGAATTTGCCGTTTTCAATTCCGGTGGTGATTACATTGAATTTTCCCAATTTACCGCCAACGGTAATAGCTTCTTTAAGGCCGATATTTTGCGGAAGATTTTTTACTACAAAATAACCTGCCAGCAACATAGCGCTCATAATGATGACAAACTGCAACTGCTGTGTGTAAGCCACCGATTTAGCACCGCCTGTAACGGTGTAAATAATCAGCAAGCCGCCCATAAACAGATTGGTGAGGTAGATGTTCCAATCGAGCAGGATGGACAAAATGATGGAAGGTGCAAAAATACTGATGCCTGTGGAAAGGCCGCGTTGCAATAAAAACAGAAAAGAGGTTAATGCCCGGGTCTTTACGTTGAATCTGGTTTCTAAAAATTCATAGGCTGTATAAACTTTTAATTTATGAAAAACAGGCACAAAAGAAATACAGATAACAATGGCTGCCAATGGCAGGCCGAAATAATATTGAACAAAACGCATTCCATCGGTATAAGCCTGCCCCGGTGCCGAAATGAAGGTTATGGCGCTGGCTTGTGTACCCATGATACTCAACAAAATAATATACCAGGGCATATCCCGGTTGGATAGAAAATAACCGTCTAAATTCCTTGAAGTACGGCTTTTGTAAATGCCATACAAAATAATGACGAGCAGTGTAAAGATTAAAACTATCCAGTCAAGCGGCTTCATGAAAACATTTTAGTCAGAAAATAAAAAATAATGATTTCCACAATCAAAAAAGCTGCTACAAACACATACCATGCTGTCCAGGATTTAAAAGGAGAAGGCTTTTCGCCCGGTTCTTTATATTGCATCATCGTTATATTAGTGTTTAAAACTATTTCTTAATTCTTAAATTATTTGTGAAAATGATAAACAACCCCAACAAAAGACCTAAAATAATTCCTAATCTCACTTTTTTAATAAGTGATCCGATAATCAATCCCAGCAAAATGGCAAAGAGAAAAGACATTTCACCACGGGTCATTCCCATAAAGGTATTTTTGTTTTTGTCCATTATTTTTTTCCTGTTGCTGTTTTAGAATTTAAAGCAATCAGGTTCGCCATCAACCTGTAAGCGCCGGGAACGCCTGCCGGCAATTCGCGGAAAAACACAAGACCGGTATAGGTAAAAAATCCTTTTCCGTATTTACCCACAATCAGACTGCCATCATTTGGCGCTTCGCCCGGGTCGGCCATTGAAATAAGCGGTTGAAAATTTTTATCCCAGTTGGCAGCATGATAAATACTGCGCTCCTGCACCCAGCCTTCAAAATCCTTTTGGGTGATCTTATTGGGATAATTGAATACCGGATGTGATTCATCTATAATATTCACTTTTGCATTTTCGTTTGTAATTCTGTTTCGTGAAATCGTAAAATCATAAGGCCCGATTTTCGCCTTCACCGGCCCCAGATTGCTGCTGGTATTGTATTGAACAATCAGGTTGCCGCCATTTTTTACATAATTCATCAGTTTGTCGTAGTAGCCGTTTAACCATTCGTTGGTATTATAGGCTCTCACGCCGGTGATAATGGCATCGAAGCCCGAAAGATTGGCGCTATTGATGTTTGATTGAGTGAGCAGCGTTACGTTGTAACCCATTTGCTGCAATGCTTCCGGCACTTTGTCGCCGGCTCCCACAATGTATCCGATTCTTTTTTCAGTTGTTTTCAAATCAATATTCAATACTTTGGCATGGTCAATATTGAAAAAGGCAATGGTAGGAATGTGGGCGTATTGAATGGTTTTTATTTCGTAAGCATTGGCGCTGTCTATGTTAAGGTTAGCGGTTTTTATGGTTGGATAAATTGTTTCACTTGGCTCCTTGAAATCTTTTGCAGAAAGTGTGAATTGCTTTTCGTTTACCATCCTGTCATCGGCAGTTACGCTCACAAAATCTTTGCCTTGCAAACCGATGTGTCCTTTTTCGCCTTTAGTAGTGATATTTACAGAGGAGGTGTTTTTTTCTCCTTTTTTGAAAATAATTAATTTAGGTTCTATATTCACGGTGGTGGAAGGAATAATATATAAAGGCTGGTATTCTTCTCCTTTTACAGGATCGGTTGCCCTGTATTTGACCGGGAGGGAATAGGTAAAATTGGTTCCTTCAATGTTTAAGTTGATTTCGGCAAGATAGGCGGGCTGCACATCAGCTACACCAATTAATTGTTGGTTCTCAATATGAAAATGGCCTTTATCCATTTTTTCTTTCAACCAGAATGGTTGAGAAATATCTTTTGAATATGGGATAAAAAATATTTTGCCAAAACTGTAATTGGTGTTCTTTTTCAATTCAGTAGGAGAGGGGAAGTGGGCGAAGGGTTGGCCGTTAATTGTAATGTTAGTCAACTTTGCAAAAATGCCCAAACGATTGTTGATGGTGATATTGGCTTTCAGAGAATCGCCTTAGCAATAAATTGCCGGTTAGTGGTAGCGTCCATGAACAAACCACTGCACTGCGCAATCAAATGTTGTACTTCCTGTAGCTTTTTTTCTTTCCAGTTTCCTTCCGTTAATTGGCTGATATTTTTATAAAGATCTACCAACACCGGCACTGATTTTTCGGGATGCGCCACATCAAAGTCCTTTTCGATATTGTTGATTAACTCCTGGATGTGTGCGCCTTCCTTACCGATTCGTTTCCAACTCAAATCCACTCCGTCCATCAAGTCGGTTTGGGGAGCAGTTCCTCCTGTAGGTTTAAAATACTCTATTGCCTGCCCGCGTACCGGCGCCGAACCAAAACCCTGACTTTTGTGCTGGCTTCGGCTGAGCGCTGCAATTTCTCCATAACCTTTGCCCAGCAGTGGATTGAATCCACCTACATCTGTTTTAAACTGCGATTCACTGGTGGTATTGTTGCCGCCAAAGTTGAAAGTGTTCCACAAAATTCTTTTGGCTTGCCAGGGTTGCACATATTGAAGCTGTTGCGGAAAACGATTAGGATCTGCTGCCGCAATAAATGCTTCGTTTGCCAAAATGGCTGATGCAGTGTGGTGACCATGACCGCCCTCACCGGTGGTAGGGAAGCGGGTGATAATGACATCCGGCCTGAAGTAGCGAATGACCCAAACCACATCGCTGAGTATTTTTTCTTTATCCCAAATATCGAAAGTCTCCTCAGGCGTTTTTGAATAGCCGAAATCATAAGCACTGGTAAAAAACTGTTCACCACCGTCAATTCTGCGTGCCGATAAAAGCTCCTGCGTTCTGATGAGACCCAGTTCAATTCCCTGTTCATCACCTATCAGATTCTGGCCGCCATCTCCCCGAGTAAGCGATAAATAACCGGTGCGATATAATTTTTCGTTTGCCAGATAACCTATCAGTCTTGTGTTTTCATCATCAGGGTGGGCGGCAATGTATATTACCGTGCCCAAAACGTTTAATTTTTTGATGGCCTGTAATATTTGGCCGGAAGACCAGGACTGAGGCGGCTGCGAAAAAACAAGTGAATGAATAAAAATCAAAGCAATGGACAGAACAACTTTCTTCATCCTACGAAAATAGCAGAAAATGAGACAATTTTTCTTAAAATTATCTTTGCAGACTGTTGCGTTTTTAGAATTTTTCTCGTCTTAATAGATACAGGTGTATTAAATTTTGAAAATGAAAAGGGTATTATTCTTATTAATTGTTGTTTTTGGTCTGATAGCTTGTTCCAAACAACAGGAGGATGTAAATCTGCCAACCAATGCAGAAAGTATTATCGGGAATTGGCTATTGCAGGATTTTAAAATTGATATATTCACCTACAACAAAACCGCTGCCCTGGTGCAAGACAGGCAGGGAATTACTTTTAAAAACGGAGGTAAATTGGTAGAAACAAAGAATTCCGGTTTTTGTGGTACGCCTCCCATAACCTATGCACAATATGAGGGAGAATGGATATTGAATCAAAAAGACCTGACCATTCAAAGCGCATTTTGGGGAGGTAAAATGTTGGTGAAATATGAAATTCTTGAACTGACAAAAACTAAATTATCTCTCAAACTAATATCTTCCAATTAGAGAAAATGTAATTAAATTATTGATAATCATGCATTTGCGAAAATAATTTTTAAAATTCTGTCATTATTTATTCAAAAAGTTGAAGCTTTCTGAAGAAAAATTTCACTAACTGTTGCGTTTTCGGCAAATTCCACGTCTTATAAGAATAGAGAGTGATGAAGTTAAAAAATATTTAGAAACCTTTATGTTTAACACCTTTTTTAAGATAAATCTGACTCTTTAATCAAAAAGTTGAGAGTTATAGTTTAAAATAAATAATCTTGAATCTAAGCAATCAATGAGGAGTTCGTCTCCTCATTTTTTTTGGGTAAAAAATTGAAACGGAGCCAAAATAATTTCCTACCTTGCTTCAATGAGAGTTAAGTTATTGTATTTAATACTTTTGGGTTTTATTGCTTGCACAAGCCAGCGTCAGTCTTCAGTTTCGGCAATTGATGGTTACAACTACCAAATTAAGAAAGTTATTACAGTTGGGAATGGGGTAGTTGTTTCTGCACATCCTTTGGCCAGCATAGCCGGATTGGAAATGCTGAAGAAAGGTGGCAATGCGGTAGATGCAGCCATTGCTACCCAATGGGCGCTTGCAGTTGTGTTTCCGATGGCAGGTAATATTGGCGGCGGCGGATTTGCGGTGGCCAGATTGAAAAACAGCGAAACCGTAGCGCTCGATTATCGCGAAACGGCTCCCGCTGGTGCACGAAGAGATATGTATTTGGATAAAAACGATAATCCGATAGTTGAAAAAAGTCTGGATGGTCATTTGGCCTGTGGCGTACCGGGTACGGTGGCCGGTCTCTTTGCCTCATTAAAATATGCAAAATTGCCAATGAGTACAATTATTCAGCCGGCGATTGATTTGGCAGAAAAGGGTTTCGTCATTACAGAGTCGGAGGCATCATCATTAAATGGCACAAAAAAAGGTTTTGAAAAAAATAATACGATTCTTCCGGTTTTTGTAAAAGCGAATCTCTGGAAAGCTGGTGATACTTTGGTGCAAAAGGATTTAGCCCAAACCCTGAAAAGAATACAGAAAAAAGGACAAGCCGGATTTTATGAAGGTGAAACTGCCGATTTGATAGTTAAAGAGATGCAGCGAGGAAATGGATTAATCTCAAAGGAGGATTTAAAAAATTATAAAGCTAAATGGAGAGAGCCGCTCACATTTGATTACAGAGGTTTTCGGGTGGTAGGTATGCCCATGCCCAGCAGTGGCGGATTATTGCTCAATCAGATGTTGAAAATGATAGAGCCTTTTGATGTCGGAAAAATGGGTTTTCAAACACCTGCTTCCGTGCACCTAATGACTGAGGTAGAGCGGAGAGCCTATGCCGACCGTGCAAAATACATGGGTGATGCAGATTTTTACAATGTGCCAGTAGAAACACTGAGCAGCGATGCTTACCTCAGACAGAGGATGAAAGATTATAAACCGGGAGTAGCCGGAAACAGTAAGCAAACAGTGGAAGGGGTGATACCTGGCTATGAAAGTGAAGAAACCACACACCTAAGCGTAATAGATAAGGAAGGCAATGCAGTGGCAGTAACCACCACGCTCAATGGCGGATATGGAAGTAAAACCGTTGTGGGCGGCGCCGGTTTTTTGCTCAATAATGAAATGGATGACTTCAGTGTGAAGCCCGGCGCACCCAATATGTTTGGCGCTGTTGGTGGAAAAGCCAATGCCATAGTGCCCGGCAAGCGCATGTTGAGTTCTATGACACCTACAATTGTACTAAAAGAAAACAAACCGTTTTTGGTAGTGGGTACGCTGGTGGCACTACCATTCCCACTTCTGTTTTTCAAACTATTGTGAATATTATTGATTTTAAGATGAATGCAACAGACGCAGTGAATAAACCCAAGTTTCATCATCAATGGTTGCCGGACAGAATTGATATTGAAAAAGGTTTTGACCAAAATATCCAAAAAGCTTTGGAAAAAATGGGTTATCAAACCCATGTTAGAGGCGCATATAGCCGAACAGAAGTGATAAAGTTATTGCCCGATGGGAAATTTGAAGCAGTAGCCGACCGGCGGGGCGATGATTCGGCAGAAGGGTTTTGAGGAGGAAGTGTGAGATTTTAGATTTTAGACGTTAGATGTTGGATAAAGCGGTTGTCAGATAATCCACGATCTGCAATCAGTAATCTGCAATCTCACCCTCACCCTCTCTATGATTTATATCAGTTTCACCCTAAAAAGTGTTTTCTCTGGAGATACATTATTATTTTTGAAGATTGATGTTCAACCAATAAAAAATTTTTATGGAGCCGAATAAAATTGTTACCGACAGCAATATTGAAGTAAAGCCTTTATACACAGCATCCGACCTTCCTTTACCCGAAAAATTGAATGAAAAATCAGGTGAATTTCCTTTTACCAGAGGGGTACAGAAGGATATGTACAGGGGTCGCCTCTGGACGATGAGGCAATATGCCGGCTTCAGCACGGCTGAGGAGAGCAATAAAAGATATCACTATTTATTGTCGCAGGGCGTGATGGGGCTGAGTGTAGCGTTCGATTTGCCTACACAAATTGGTTATGACAGTGACCACTCACTGGCAGAAGGCGAGGTGGGAAAAGTGGGAGTGGCTATTGACAGTATGGATGATTTGGGTATTTTGTTTGACGGCATCAAATTGGAAGATGTTTCTACCAGTATGACCATCAATGCTACTGCTTTTATTCTGCTTTCAATGTATGTGGCACAGGCCAAAAGGCAGGGCGCAGACCTGAGCAAAATATCAGGAACCATACAAAACGATATCCTCAAAGAATATGCCGCCAGAGGCACTTACCGTTTTCCGCCTAAGCCATCCATGCGTATCATTACCGATATTTTTGAATGGTGTGCCAATGAACTTCCCAAATGGAATACGATATCTATCAGTGGTTATCATATCCGCGAGGCAGGAAGTACGGCGGTGCAGGAGATCGCTTTCACCCTCAGCAATGGTAAGGCTTATGTAAATGCTGCTCTTGACAAAGGATTGGATATCAATGTGTTTGGGAAAAGACTTTCGTTTTTCTTTAATGCGCATAATAACCTGATGGAAGAAATTGCCAAGTTCAGGGCAGCCAGAAGAATGTGGGCCAAGATGATGAAGGAATTAGGCGCAACCGACCCCGAGGATGATGCTGCGCTTTCACCCAAACCGGAGGAAGTACCCTCACTGCGCAACAACCTCACAATAATATTACCAGAGTTACCATCCAGACCCTGGCAGCCGTGCTGGGCGGAACCCAATCACTGCACACTAACAGTTTTGACGAAGCATTGAGCCTTCCCACCGAACAATCGGCGAGGATTGCGCTGCGCACCCAGCAGGTTGTTGCTTATGAAAGCGGCGTACCTGAAACCGTAGATCCGTTGGCAGGATCTTACTATATCGAGGCACTCACTCAGGAAATTGAGGATAAGGCCACTGAGTTAATCAACAAAATTGATGCGATGGGTGGTAGTGTATCCGCAACAGAAGAAGGATTTATTCAGGAGGAAATAGCGCGCAGCGCCTATGATTATCAACGTAAAATTGAGAATAACGAAAAGATAATTGTAGGTGTAAATAAGTTTCAGGTGGAAGAACATAATGATACCCCTGTACTCAAAGTAGATGACAGCATCAGAGAGGTGCAAATGCAAAACTACAGACTTTAAGAAATAATAGAAATCAAGACGAGTGCGATAGATTATTGAAAGAACTGAAAGGAAAAGCAACAGGAGCCGAAAACCTGATGCCCGTGGTTTTGAATGCGGTGGAAAGTAAATGTACACTGGGCGAAATTACCGGAGCGCTGGTAGAGGTGTTTGGTGAACATGCCTGATTCGGGATTTCTGGAATGTCTTATTTTCAGGATAAACGAAATTATCTGATTAATATAAATTGTAGGTAATAAGTATATTTTAATTTTATATAAATTGTATAAATAAATTATAATCAATTTATTATATTGGATAATTTGTATAAATTTTGTCAAAAAACCGGTATCTCCTTTTTGGAGATAAATATTTATTCAAGTTGCCCGTCATTCCAACGTAACGCAGTGGAGTGAGAAATCTTTTTCTACCGGAACGATGAGACATCTCCCTATGGTCGATGTGACGAGTAATATGTAGTTGAAATGCCCGCTGTGTTTTATAGGGATGAGATTTCTCCGCTATGTTCCGAAATGAAGCTTCAGGATAAACGCATCTATTTTTTAGTCTGAAAACAAGCCTGAAGGGCTGATATCATAATAGAAATAATCGTTTGGTTGTGTTCAAAATCCTGTAGGGATGGCATTTCACCTCTTTGGGGTTCTGTAATATAGGATTCAATATTCTATTATAATTTTATCCCTCTGGGAGTGAGGATGATTACCTATTTGTGAATTTAGATGCGTTTGCCCTAAAATAAATACGGATTCAAAAGAATAGATTGTTATTTTTGAGACATTGAGTACAAATATTTTTATGATTTCACATTAATTTTAGAGCTTTTTGAGGTAAAACAATTATATATTTGTTGAAAATTTGAATATTTTTATCAATTATTATTTAAGTAAATATATCCAACCTAAATTATCTAAAGTATTAAATGATTGCAAAATTTAGTAGCGAAAACACTCAAATTTATTAAACCTTTTACTATGAAGAACGCTCTATACAATTTATTGAATCGCAATTTCAACAATAAAAACCGGAAGGGAAAAAAAATGCTGCGATTCTACTCCCAGTTCATCAAAGAAGGTGATTTATGTTTTGATGTTGGTGCTAACATGGGAAACAGAGCGGAAATTTTTCTTGAATTGGGTGCAAAAATAATTTGCGTTGAACCACAAAAATTATGTTTACTGCATCTAAATGAATTGTTTGGCAATAGCCAGAATGTTATAATTGTTGATAAAGCAGTTGCAGACTATGAAGGACAGGCTGAATTGTCGGTATGCGAACATGAAAATGTGATTTCAACCATGTCGGATAAATGGAAAAACGAGGGCAGATTCTCCAAAGAATACAAATGGACAAGCACTCAAAAAGTACTTACAACAACTTTAGATGCCTTGATATCTCAATATGGGGCACCTGTATTCTGCAAGATCGATGTAGAAGGTTTTGAAGAGTCGGTGTTGAAGGGGCTAACTAAGCATAGAATACCTTTCATTTCTTTCGAATTTACTAACTACTGTTTCCGATATGGGTAAATCCAGGCCAATTGTATAAAAAATTAGAATCTATGGAAGACAAACTTCTGTGGGGCGACATCTATTCAAGATTTATTTAGTTGCAGCATAGCAAGTTGATTTCAGTAGATGAAGTTGATCCGTTTTGTAGAGAAGGAATTGGAAAAATCTGAGAAAAAATACCTGGCAATTTCAATCAGGATTTCCATCATCTTTTTCAAGTTCTATGTAATAGCAGACAAAATGTGTTGACTTATACATCTATTTTTACATGTGAGTAGTTAATAATCAATATGGTAGTCATTTTTGAGGAGTCTGATAATTGGCTTTATTGCTGCCTGTGTTTCAAACTTCTATTGCTTTTTCTGTTCTTCATTTTGCCAAATAAATGTCATTTCAAAGGAATAGATTACTATTTTTGAAAAATTGTAAACGGATATTTTTATATTACCATATTATACTAGAATTATGAAGAAGATTGTTTTTACTGCGCTATTATTTATTACAGTTACTGTTTTTGCCCAAAAAGAATTTAACCATGCAGGATGCAGTTCTGGGACTTGCTACCAACCTGAGAGTGGAAAATCTTCCATTGCAATGGTTCCCCGGTGAAAATGCCTATCTTGAAAATGTGAAAACAAGTTATGGAACTGCGGTGGTGAAAAAAACATTGCCCGCTTTGGTTGCGGATACGATTGTAAGGTCAACTGATTTTTCTGGCCTTTCTTTTTCCCCTGCGCTTAACTGGATCAACCAAAATCAGGCATGGTTTCAAATGCAGAATAAGTTTTATGTGTGGAACCGCAATACCAACCATAAACAACTCATCGGTGAAATTGCCAAAGGCGCCGAAGACATTTTTTTCGACAAAAACACTCATTCCGTAGCTTATGTTTTGGATAATAACCTCTATTTACTAAAGACGGACGCCAGAAATGTACAGATTACTAACGATGGTAAATATGAAATCGTAAACGGAAAATCTGTCCATCGGGATGAATTTAGTATCAGTCACGGTATTTTCTTTTCTCCAAAAGGTAATTTGCTTGCTTTTTACCGGATGGACCAATCAATGGTAGAGGATTATCCTGTGATAGACTGGGCACCAATACCGGCAGTTAATCATAATGTTAAATATCCTTTTGCCGGACGCACCTCTCATCAGGTGACTTTGGGTGTTTATAATCCTAAAACCGGAAAGACTGTCTTTTTAAAAACAGGTGAATCTAAAGACCAGTATCTGACCTGCGTAACCTGGAATCCGGATGAAAAATCTATCTACATAGCTGTATTGAATCGCGACCAAAACCATGTCAAGCTCAATCAGTATGATGTGCAGACCGGTGAACTGGTAAGAACCCTGTTTGAAGAACGCGATGATAAATATGTGGAGCCACAGAAAGAACTCTATTTTTTGCCCGATGGAAAGGAATTTCTCTGGTGGAGCCAAAGAGATGGGTTTATGCATCTATATCGTTACGACCTGAACGGGAAACTACTCAATCAGGTTACTAAAGGCGATTGGTTGGTAAACGAAATTACAGGAATCAATAAAAAGAAAAACGGACTCCTGATTACCACTACCAAAGACGGCGCCATGGAAAAACATCTTTACACCGTGAACTGGAAAACCGGTAAGATGAACAGGGTTGATACCGATCCGGGTTACCATACTTTTGTAATCAATGACGATGGCACTAATGCCATTGATAACTGGACAAATCAGTCCACGCCGCGTAAGGTAGATGTGTTGTCGGTGGATAAAAAATTTAAAAAGAATCTGCTGACGGCTGCTGATCCGCTTACCGGCTACAACATGCCACGGGTAGAAAACGTAACCATCAAGGCTGCCGATGGTGTTACTGACCTGTATGGCAGATTGATTTACCCGGCTTCTTTCAATCCGGCCAAAAAATATCCGGTGGTTGTTTATCTGTACAACGGACCACATGCCCAGATGAATCTGAACCGTTTTCCTGCCAGTGGCAATCTTTGGTACGATTATATGGCACAGCAGGGTTATGTGGTGTGGGTAATGGACGGACGTGGAAGTTCTAACAGGGGATTGAAATTCGAACAGGTGATTTTCAGAAACTTGGGCGATAATGAAATGGAGGATCAGATGAAGGGGTGGAGTACCTGAAATCACTGCCCTTTGTGGATGGCGACAGGATGGGTATTCACGGATGGAGTTACGGCGGTTTTATGACCACTTCTTTTATGCTGCAAACCCGATGTATTCAAAGTGGGCGTTGCCGGCGGCCCGGTACTCGACTGGAGCATGTAGAAGTGATGTATGGCGAAAGGTATATGGACACACCCCAGTCGAACCTCGAAGGATACAGCAAAAACAAATTAGTGGGTAAGGCTGATAAACTGAAAGGCAAGCTGCTGCTGATACACGGCACACAGGATGCTACCGTGGTGTGGCAGCATACTGTCAATTTTTTGAGGGATGCGGTGAGCAAGGGTGTACAGGTAGATTACTTCATGTACCCGGGCCATGAGCACAATGTACGCGGTAAAGACCGGATACACCTGATGCAGAAAATTTCAGATTATTTTGATTTGTATTTGAAAAAATAGGAAAAGCCCTGTTTATTGGGTTTTATTACTGAAGGGGCTTCGGTGGTGAGAGTTGATATAACTAAGTTTAGTAAGACACCCGAACCGAAATAGGAAAGGTTTAAAATTGTAAGTTTTCCAAACTAACAAGTAAATACTTCTTGTGTAGGCACCCCATTTTTAGTACAGTTCAAAGGAAGACTAAATTATACATAGCTTGTAATTTAAAATATTGTACATATATTTGTACAAACAAAATGTAAAATTATGCTAATTGCAAGTGTTTCTGATTTTAGAAAAGATATAAAATCATATTTAGACAGAGTTGCAAAAAATTTTGAAACTCTAATTATCAATCGTGGAAAAGATTCGGGAATTGTTGTCATGTCTTTAGAAGAATATAATTCTTTGATGGCTACTAATTATGAATTATCATCGAGAAAAAATGAAATGCGTTTGGACTCTGCAATTGAAAAATTGAAAAATGGAAAATCATTTTCAAAGGATTTAATTGAAGAATAATATGAAATATACTTTTGTTGACGAATCTTGGGAGGATTATTTATATTGGCAGAAAACGGATAAAAAGAAATTAAAGCGAATTAATGATCTGCTAAAAGATATTTCAAGAAATCCATTTGAAGGATTAGGAAAACCAGAACCTTTAAAACATAAATATTCCGGATTTTGGGCCCGCCGAATTGACGATGAACACAGATTAATTTATAAATACCAAGAAAATGAAATTCTAATTGCAAAATGTAGGTTTCATTACGATTAAAAAAATTCTTAATGCAGTTAAACATCGTATTGCCAATATGGCGGCTGACGTGTTTCGTAGAAACATTTATACAAGGGTCACCCCGCCCGACTGAAGTCATTCAGGCGGGAATTGATCCCGATAGGTGTCGGGACGGTAAAATCCGCCACTGCGGTAAGCTGTGAACGCCTGCTTTCCGGTTAGGCAGGGACGGGCAGGCATTTCGCTGACAGACTCCGGCTGGCATACATCACAATTAAAAATTTGCTTCCGGCAGTATAATTTTGTACAGATTTTCATTAATAAACATACTGTAAAGGTGTACAGGTAGATTACTTCATGTACCCCGGCCATGAGCACAATGTACGCGGTAAAGGCCGGATACACCTGATGCAGAAAATTTCGGATTATTTTGATTTGTATTTGAAATAGTTGAGATGAGATGAGATATAATTTGTAAGTATAGGATAATGATGAAAATAAGAAGTAATGTATAAAATATATTTGTAATTCGAATTCAAATTTTAGATTTGATTACCTTTGCCAAATTGTTAATCAAATTATTATACAGATGAAAAAATTTAGAATTTTATTTTTATCGGCGTTTATCCTTACCGCTTTATGGTCATGCAAAGACAATACCAAGCAAGAAGAACAAGCAAAAGAACCTGAAACAGAAAATGTAGTGAAGGTCGATAGAGATAACGGTCAGACTTCCTTAGATTGGGCAGGTGTTTATGAAGGAACATTGCCATGTGCTGATTGCGAAGGAAATAAAACCACTATTGAAATAAACAAAGACAATACCTACACTATCAAGGAAGATTATTCAGGTAAGGGAAATTTTGAGGAAAAGGGCACTATCAGTTGGGATGATGCAGGTGGCGTAATAACAATGTCGGACAGTAAGAGGAAATATAAAGTAGGGGAGAATGTTTTATTGCCTGAATCAGGAGGGGCAAAAGTAATAACCGGTGAACTGGCAGATAAATATTGCTTAAAAACCATTAGAATGATAAAAAAGGCTTTTAGTCGTGTGCTAAAAGCCCTTTTCTTGACTGCTTTGGGGTAGCCTGGGCTTTTATTTTACGGCCTGATAAGGTAACTGTATTGATAAGCGCGGGGGTAATCCAGTATTTTCTACAGGCATGGACCCCAACTGTCTATTCCGCCTACACCCATTTGTTTAGATCCACGTGCATAAAATTTTATTGCGTTCCACAAGCTCACCCGAATGATACTGGCGTTTGCGTGCTTGCGGGATCAAGATCGTCAATATTGTAGGGCAGGGCAGCTACCGAGAGCAGACTGTCGGTAAACTCAACCCTCAGGCCTTTGCCTTTATTGTCAGTAAGCGATATCCACCTTACATCGGTTTTGTTGCCGCTCTCCTGCGGACGGGCATAAGGAAAGTATTGCTTGCTTAGTGGCTGGCTGTAAACGCCTACATCTGCGGCCGCTATTCTGTCCTGGTAGTTTTCCCAGGGGCCACGACCGTACCATTGTATCTGGTTAAATTTTTTATTCACCTGCAAATCATTTCCTAAACGCATAAGCGAACGGAACTTAGGAGCAACATTAATAGTGAAGTGATTATTTACCTGAATAACACCATTTGCATAGACAGTAAAGGTTTGTTGTGCTTGCGCTTGGCCGTTTAAAATATTTTTGTTGACATTAATGGTATAGATGCCGTTATCTGCTTTTTCATACTGAGCATTAGTAACATCGTTTTGCTCATAAGCATTTCTCCATTCACGAAGTGATGTATTGAGTTGAGCGCCTATGTCATTATCTGTAGGGGCACGATAAAATGCAGGCTGCGGACCGTTTTCAATCAATTCATTACCTTTCAGTTTATATGAATTCAAAATCCCTTTTTTGAGGTCAAAACTGATGGTGAAATCTTTTCCTTTCAATTCAAGAAGGTCTCCGGCTTTTGTTTCAGAAATATTGCCACTGACTACAGGTTGGCTGAATGGAGCAGGACTGCCGGATAGTGCAAACTGATTCGCTGCTATTTCATAGTCCTTTTCGAGGAATGGTTCGGCAGTTTTGAGTTTATAAGATACATTCAGGAAATACTCTTTGGTTGGGTCCATTTTTACCTTAATTGGCAGGGTAATGGTTTTACTTTGTTGCGGTTGCAGATTGAGGTCAATGACAGTCCCTTTTTCAACAACTTTTCCATTGGTTACTATTTCCCAGTCAAGTTTTACATTATTAATATCTCTGAAAAAGTAAGTATTGGTAATTTTTAAATCTTTTTCATTTAGCGAGGTTTTAATGAATTGATGTACTCTTTTCAATTCAATTGCCATTGGCGTCAAACCTCTGTAGGCAGTTACCACACCTTTTACGCAAAAGTCATTATCGCTCAGGTTTTCGTCCACAGGGCCTTCCAATGGGAAATCGCCGCCATAAGCCATAATTCTTTTTCCATTCTTAACAGTGTCGAAGGATTGGTCAATCCATTCCCACACATAGCCTCCCTGTACACCCGGTGTACTTTCAATGGCATCCCAATAGTCTTTAAAATTACCGAGGCTGTTTCCCATAATGTGGGCGTATTCGCTCATAATGAGACCGCGACCGTCTTTGTTTTTTCCAAATGCGGCAACCCAGTCAGGATGAGGATATTGAGGAGGTAGTACATCAGTGTTGTAATCATTTTCGGCTCGTTCATACTGAACAGGGCGTGTGTCTGTTTTTTTGAGCCAGTCATAAGCCTCGTAAAAATTGATTCCGTTACCGGCTTCATTGCCCAATGACCAGGTGATGATGGAGGGATGATTTTTTCCGTGCTCGTACATTCTTTTGATGCGTTCAAAATGCGGATTGCGCCATTCCTTTTTATTGGCTAATGTAAATTCAAGATCGTAACCTAATCCATGCGATTCTATATTAGCTTCTTCAATCACATATAATCCATATTCATCACAAAGCTCAAGCCAGTAAGGATCGGGAGGATAATGTGAATGACGAACAGCGTTTACATTCAGTTTTTTCATCATTTCCATGTCTTTGAGCATATCTTCTTTAATGAGTGTATGCCCGGTTTTGGGATTATGTTCATGTCTGTTTACACCTTTGAAGAATACTCGTTTGCCATTTACCAAAATCGCGCCTGATTTCAATGCTTCTGAACCCAACCCGCACAGGCACTACTTCCAGCACCTGACCATTTTTATTTTTAAGTGTCAGGTATAGCGTATATAAATAAGGCGTTTCGGCTGACCAAAGATTCACTGATGGAATATTTTCTTCGAAATGAATATTGGTTTTATATTTTCCTAAAACAGATTCTATTGCTTTTGTGCTTTCGTTATAAATTGTTTTTCCGGCAGCATCCACTAATTTTGCATCCACAGAAAAAGTGTCCGGCTTAGAATGATAAGTCTTAGCTTCATTTTTATAACTATTTACCTCAATGTCAATTTTCAATTGGCCATCAGTATAGTTATTGATAAGACCGGCCTGTACCTTGAAATCTCTGATGTCTAACTTAGGAGTGGCATATAAATAAACATCTCTTTCGATGCCCGAAATACGCCACATATCCCGACACCAATAACTGGCATCGCTCCAGCGATAAACCTGCAGGGCAATCAGGTTTTCGCCTGGTTTTACATATTTGGTAATATCAAATTCGGCAGCCAGTTTGCTGTCTTCGCTGTATCCTGCTTTTTTACCATTTACCCAAATAAAAAATGCAGATTTGGCAGCGCCGAGATGAATGAAAATTTCTCGACCATCCCAGTCCTGAGGTATTATTACTTTTTTGCGGTAGGAGCCTACAGGATTATAGTCTGCAGGAATATCATAAGGTGGATTTAATTGCCCGTAGCGCTTGATATGGCCTGCAAATTCATAAGGTTGGTTTACATAAATGGGCAGTCCGTATCCGTTCAATTCCCAGTTGGCAGGCACCGGAAAGTTTACCCAATGATTATCATCAAAATCAGTCAGATAAAAATCTTTCGGACGGTCATTTGGGTTTTTAACCCAGTTGAATCTCCAGTTGCCATTCAGCGAAAGGAAATATTTTGAGTTTTCCTTAATTCTCTTTTCTGCTAATTCATTATTTTCATAAGCATACGCAGTTGCCCGCATCGGCATACGATTCACAGATACAATCTCCGGAGTCATTAGTTCCGTTGGCAGATTTTGGCCAAATAAGTTTAACACTAATAGTAAAAATGGGAGGGTAAAGGCAATCTTCATGTTAAAAAATGTTTTATTCAAAATTGTCTTACAAAGTAACGAATATAACTAATTGAAAAACCTTTTTGTGCAAACGATTGATTAGGATATTGTTTGTACAAACAGGCTTTCCTGACGCTAAAACAGAAACTTCTGTCACAATACATGTTATCAGAGCAGCATCAGGTACTTAATCTGTTTCTTAAAATTCTCAATTCGGTTTGCAGGTTATCAATTTTCTGTAGTAAGTGACTGATGGCTTCAATTCCTTCAATATTTATGTCGAGGTCGTAATGCAAATGAATATATTTTTCCAAATCTTGCAATTGGCCAAACCCTATGCAAAAAGATTCATTTACATTGGATAGCTCAATCAATCCATTTTCACTCAATGAACGGACGAAAGAAGCCTCAATACTGTAATGCGTGCAATATTCTTCTACAGAAATGTTTTTTTCATTACTCATAACCATTATTTTTTAGCGGCTTCGTTGGCCAGTTGGGTGAACAAATCTTTTTCTTTTTCATTCAGGTTTTTAGGTATATGGATTTGCCAGGTGATATAAAGATCGCCAAACTCACCTTCCTTTTTATATGCAGGAAAACCTTTTCCTTTCAACCTCACTTTAGCGCCGTTTTGGGTTTCGGAAGAGATGGTAAGCTTTACTTTCCCGCTCATCGTATCAATAGTTTCATTGCCGCCCAAAACAGCTTTGTATAAATCAAGAACTGCCGTTAAATAAAGGTCATTACCCTGCCTGGTAAAAGCGGTATCATTATTAATATTGAAAGTAATATATAAGTCGCCGTTTGGCCCTCCATTTACCCCCGGTCCACCATAGTTTTTAATTTTTATTTCCTGGCCGTTTTCAATTCCTGCAGGAACGGTGATGCGGATATTCTTTCCATTTACGGTAAAGGTTTGTTGGTGGGTTTTATATGCATCAGATAAATTCAGTTGTACCTCTGCCCGATAATCCTGACCGCGAAACTTAGCCTGTGTTCCTTGTTGTTTTCTGCTTCTACCAAACATTTGTGAAAAAAAATCAGAAAAACCTGCTCCTTCTTCATCAGTAAAAGCATAATATTCACCACCTGTGTCAAACGGCGTGCCTTGCGATTGATAAGCGCTTTGTTGTTGGTTTTTGGCTTGCTCAAACTGTTCGGCATGTTTCCAGTCTGCTCCGTACTGGTCATATTTTTTTCGTTTGTCGGGATCGCTCAACACTTCGTGCGCTTCATTTATTTCTTTAAACTTTTTTTCGGCTTCTTTGTCATTAGGGTTTAAGTCGGGATGATATTTTCGTGCCAGTTTACGGTAAGCTTTTTTGATTTCATCTGCGGTAGCACTTTTGCCGACACCTAATATTTTATAATAATCTATATATTCCATTACAATTAAAATGAACTGCTAATTTAAAAAATAATTTTGGCTCTATTGCTAATTTTCAAAGTAGATAGCAATTTTTAGGAAAAATAAAGTGTAAAATCCATGCTACATCAATCTCTGTGCGGACATTTTTTTATTTCATATTTTTACAAAAAGGATACTATGGACGTAAAGATTGAAGCATCCTGGAAAGAAAGATTAAAGGATGAATTTGAAAAGACCTATTTTGAAAATATTGTCAATCATATAAAGACCGAAAAACTTCAAAAGAAAAATATTTATCCCGCAGGGGTGCATATTTTTAATGTTTTTGATGTTACGCCTTTTGATAAAATAAAAGCGCTCATTCTTGGTCAGGATCCTTACCACCAACCCGGACAGGCGCATGGACTTTGTTTTTCTGTGCAGAAAGGAGTGCCGCCGCCGCCATCATTGGGTAAATATTTTTAAAGAACTTAAGGAGGATATTGGGTGTAAATACGCCCAATCATGGCGATCTGACAAGTTGGGCACGGCAGGGCGTGTTTTTGCTTAATGCTTCCCTCTCTGTGCGGGCAGGAGAGCCAATGAGTCATTCAAAAATCGGATGGGCAACATTTACTGATGCTGTCATTAAAAAAATTTCGGATGAGAAGGAGCATATTGTATTTATGCTTTGGGGAAAATTTGCACAGGAAAAATCAATACTTATTAATGCAGTTAAACATTTAGTCCTAAAAGCAGCACACCCATCGCCACTGTCGGCCAATAATGGTTTTTTTGGGTGCAAACATTTTTCAAAAGCCAATGAATATTTGATGCATTACGGAAAAGCGCCTATTGACTGGAAAATTTAAAAATATGCGATACTATCGGATGGTATTAATTAATCATTAAGGCTAATTCTTTTTTTGAGGTGCTATTATTATCTTTATGGTTATGGGACAAAAGAAAAAACAAGTAGAATCAAATGTATTATTTGAATTAAGCCGGATGATGGTGCCGCGTGATTTATTAGGCTTTTTGATATTGCGGAGGTAAAAGAACTCCACAAAGAATGGCAAATTATATTATGGGAAAAGCAGGAGCATATTCCCACAAATCTTAAAGGGTTTTCAGATGTAGTGTTGGATGGTTTTGCAATCCGATAACGATACTCAGCCATGGATTTTCCACTAAGCCGGTCTATCTGGTAATGAAACGAAGGCGTTGGAAACGCTCCGGTACAGATGAGCATTTTAGCAACGAGTATGTGATTACCGAGGATTCGGCCAAATTAACCCCTGACATGGCGGGCTTTTTAAAAATATAGAATAGAGCAACACCCTGTAAACATAAGTTGCGTGGCTTTTATGTTTGGTCTAAAACCCAAAACAGTACATTATTGGTACAAAGAAGAGATAAGCGATTACCGAAAGATATTGCAGCCGGAAACTGGGGAGAAAAAAAGACAAGTAATAGATAAGAGCAGTGGGAGGTAACAAAAGAAAAGCTGGTACCTATAGCAAAAGCAGAAAATTTGGCAGCCACATGACCATTGATGAAAAGCAAATAGGCAAAAAATGTATACCATTATGACCAATGCCCAATCAGGGAAAATAGCTTTACTGGCACAAACCATGAAGCCGGAAGAACTCAAACAAGTAATGGAACACTACCTGTCCAAGTATTAGAGGAAGTAAAATCGGTCAGCTGTGACATGAGTCCTTCCTATAAAAAACTATGCAAAGACATTTTCCCAATACACAGTTAGTGATAGACAAGTTCCATGTCATCAAACATCTCTTAGATGCGCTGCAACAGGTACGCAAACAACTCAAAACCCAATATATTAATCAGGAAACAATTCTTGTAAAAGCGATACGGATGAACAACAAACACACTGGCGCTATATTGAACTATTGGAGCGCAGCCGCTATATTCTTTTCAAAATGCAAGATGAATGGGAGGAAGATGAACTAGAAATCATGCAACAACTATTTTACCGTTTCCCAATATTAGAAACAGCCTACCGGATCACCCAAAAACTGAGGTTGTGGTATCAGGAAAACATCGGCAAATCAATGGACAAAATAGAACAAGAACTTTACAACTGGTGCGATGAAGTCAATCAATCAAAATAGCAAACTTCAGAGGGAGTAAGAAAAAATGATAGAAAAACATCAGGATGATATCGTCAACTATTTTAAAGAAGGACAAACCAATGCCAAAGCCGAAAATATGAATGGAAAAATCCAACGATTTTTAGCAAATAATTTTGGCATCAGAGACCGTGATTTTTTTATGTATCGAATAGCGGGCTATTTTGCATAGCACCTCAAAAAAAGAATTAGCCATCATTAATTGATTTGTGAGAAGAGTAGTAATATTGCCAAAAATTTATAAGATTTCGATGAAAATATTAAAAGAAATTGCAGGGCGTATATGGGCATTATGGGGTCTGATAACTTTCATTTTCACCTTTTCGCTTATTTTTCTTCCTTCCATGCTGGCATATATCATTCCTGAGCCAACAGGAACGCGTTAGTTTATTTGGTTGTCGAAGGTGTGGATACGGATATGGTTATTTTTGGTAGCTTGCCCTCTGCGCATCAAAGGGCAGGATAATTTTGAAAAAGGTAAGGTTTATGTGGTTACGCCCAATCATAATTCAATTATTGACCCTACGCTGTCATGCCCCTTTATTCCAGGGCCTAATAAAACCATTGCTAAGGACTTTTATGCAAAAATCCCCATCTTTGGTTGGTACTATGCCAGGGGGGCTGTATTGATTAATCGAGAGGACGATAAAAGTAGAAATGAAAGTTATTGGAAAATGAAGCGTGTTTTGGAAAAGGGTATTCACATGAGCATATATCCTGAAGGTACACGCAACAGATCCAAAGAGCCGCTAAAGAGATTTTACGATGGAGCGTTCCGTTTAGCAGTAGAAAGTAAAAATGACATTATTCCTGCTATTTTGATGAATACAAAAAAAGCATTGCCATTTGAGAAGACTTTTTTCTTTTGGCCGACCCGATTTGAAATTCATTTTTTGTCTCCTGTTGTATCTGCAGGAAAAACCACGCATGATTTAAAGGATGAAGTGTATAAAATAATGGATAATTATTTGCGTCAATACATGTTACCCGAATAGAAGGATCTGGTGCGATTGATTTTCAAATCCTGTAATATTCCCGCTTTGGGACTGATTGTAAAGTTGAAGAATCTGGTTGGCCCGATGGGACCTACATTGATACCCAACTGCCAGCAGTGCAAGTCTCTGGAAATAGAGAACTGAACAGACTGCATTTTTTTGGTTACAAAGTCGTAATTGATGTTGCTTACACTAAAATTCCATTTTGGAGTAAGATTAAAACTACCACCTGCATTAATGCTTGCTGTAAAATTCTGTTTCCATTTATTAGTGGCGGTATCTAATCCTCCTCTATAATAGCTGAATGAAAACAAAGGTTTACGCTCCAGGGAGTATTAAAATCTACAAATTTGCTGGATTGGTTCGCATACTCTAGCAGTTGTTGCTGGTCTGCCCTCATCATTGGGTCGTTCAGTGTTTGATTGATGGCATCCTGTCGTTTCTTTTCTTTTTCAGGATCTTTGGGCTTACTCTGGAAGCTGGTGCTTAAAGATAAATTGGCATTAGTGATTTTCCCAATACTGAACTTACCGCCTTGCCATGCATATTTGCTGGTGGCTGCTCCAAAATTGTTGAGTTGGTAAGGTACGAGGGTAGCGCCTGCACTGATATTCACTTTTTCAAATAAATTGGTACGCACATAAATACTTAATGGCGCCAATTTTAAAGAATCTGCCATGATGTTATAGGATGTGTTGAACCCAAAACCTTCTATCAATCTGACTTTTTTAAACTGAGTTTCAGGACTTTCTGTTTTGGTAGTATCTTTTGGGTCACTTATTTTATCCCTCACTTTCATTTCCAGGCTGTTATCAAAACTGAAACTCATACCCGCATTCTCCCTGCTCACAAACTGATTGGTAACTCTGGCAATATAGGGGTTTGGATAGGCATCCATCGTGTTATAGAGCGCCTTCTTCCTGATGAATCCACCTGTACGGTTCGCCAAAAAGATCGGTTTAGGTCAGGTGTATAGTTCAGGCTAAAGTTGGGCCTTATTACGTGCCGGATGGCCACTACTTTTTTATTTTTAAATTGGTAGGTGCCAAATAATGCAGTGCTGAACGACAAGCCTGCCGATGCTCTTTGTTTGATGTGAATACCCTTTTTAATTTCATGATAGTTGGTATCTCTTGCGGCATCCCAGCCATAGGTCAAAGCCCTGTCCACCCAGTCCATACCATAACTTACAGAAGGAGAAACGGTAACGGCGCCTCCCAAAATAGGCGGCAATGAAAGGGAGATAGGTATATTGTGTGATGCGTTCCATTGCATGGTGTCCACAATGTGCTGAAAAGTGGATTTACCATAGATGCTTTTATAATTCAACGTATCTACAAAACTGGTGGAGTTTTGTAGGCTCCCGTTATAACCAATCCCAAGCTGTTCGTACCATTTTTTGGAACCTACCGATTCTTTTTTCTGGAAAGGATAAATAGTGTTCATGGTAAACCCAAGGTTGGGCAGGTTGATATTAATGGTGTGGGTAGAGTTGTTTTGGTTATGTGTGGCGCTGGATGTAAAATTAAATGGCTTATCCTGCCAGGTTTTTGAGTAATTGATAGAAGATCCAATAGTGTTTTGGAAAACGTTCCTGATAATTACTCATGTAGGTCTGATTGTTCCGGGTAGTGCTGTAGTTTACATTGGCTCCAAAAGAGGTACCCGGTCTGGATCGCATATCAGATTGGTGGCTCCAATTGATAGCCATGTTTTTCATTACATTGTAATCCAAGTCTCCCTTAAAGTTTCTTTGGGTTCTGGCATACGACAGGTTTACGCCACCACTATATTTATAATTTTTAAATATTTGCTGTTCAGATATACCTTCCAGCTACCCATTGAGTAAATATCACCTCTCAATTGCAAATCCATGTGTGGACCGAGTATCTTGTAATAACCAATTCCGGCCAGTCCCAAACCTTCCTGATCATTGGTTTCAAAAGTGGGCGGCAACAGGCCTGAGCGCCTGCCCTGATACAACGGAAAATAGCCAAAAGGCAGATAAATAGGTATCGGCACCGAGTCAAACTCAGGCCTTACCGAACCCGTAACTGCTATTTTATTATTAACGATTTTTGACTTTCTGGCCCTGAAACCAAAATGTGGCTCATCAAGATTGCAGGTGGTAAAGAAAGTGCCTTTGGCATACATGGTATTGGCATCTATTTTTTTGGCAATCTCTGTGTGTACGTACATTTCGCCCTGTGTGGTAATGGCACCCTTGGTTAAGCCTTGCTGTGTTTTGAAGTTGTATTCAATCCCTTCGGTTTTATATGTTTCTTGCCCCTGTTTCATTTCGGCATATTCGGTAAGGTCACCAAGGGAATCTCGGCCTGGCGCTGCTTTTAAAATATTTTTTGCCTGATCCAATTCAATAGTTGGTGCATTGATACTAACATCCTGATATTCTGCCTTAGCCTTGCCATACAGTTTAATGATTTTTTCCTGCAAAAGACCCACTACCGAATCGGAAGCTTCATAGTTGACCGGCGCATCAAAAGTATCTTTAGATATTTTTATGGAAAAAGTATCGGATTTTAATTTCAATAGGCTGTCATTCTTTAAAGAATCTGGTAAGATGGCGCCCTTTATTAAGGTATCAATCAAAAATGCCGTATCGGCAGTGTCTTTTTTAAGCGTATCTGAAGTAATCTTTGGGGTGCGTTTTGGAACGGTATCTACAGCAGAATTAATGTTAATATTTTTTTTATTCTGCAATGAGTCTTTGTAAAATGTATCAATAGTATTAATATTGCCGCTTACCGCTATGATGGTTATAGCAGTAAGAACCGGCACGAAAAAAATTTTTTTAAATTTGTACATCAAATTAGCTCCAAAGAAAGCAAATGTATAAATAACAACCTAAAGAATTTGTGAAGAAGTATCTAAAAAATAATAATTACGATTAAAAAATATTGATTGATGAATTTTTTAAGAATAAATATTGTCATTTTTTTATTGACTCTTTCAGGCTTCCTGATGGCACAGGTAAATAAGAATCAGGTAAAAACAATTATTGTGGATGCAGGGCATGGTGGATCGGACAGTGGCGCTCCCGGAACGGTAACTAATGAAGCTACAATTACACTATCGGTTGCCCAAAAACTGGCCAAAGCCTTACGAACGGAGTTCCCAGCAATAAAAATACTGGAAACACGCCCCACTACCGCCTTCCCTGGTTATGCCGCCAACAAAGATGCTGCCAACAAATGGCGCGCAGATTTTGCAAACCGAAATGGCGGAGACCTTTTCATTTCGCTTCATTGTAACGCTGCCGGGCGAAGACCGGGCGGTTGGTACGAGAAACGGGTAGTTGGCCACACCAATCAGGTAAGAACAGTGAAAAAAGGGAAAAAGCGCGTTAAAAAAACGATTCGTGTGCCTATTTATGAAGATTTTTGGGTAGAAAATAAAGCAGTAGGAACCGAAACATATATATGGGCAGTAGGAAAAAATGACCAGAAAATATCATCAGTAAAAAATAATGATGATTATTATAGTGAAGAAACTGAAACTTCAGATGAACTTCAGCTACCGGATCCCAACAATCCTGCCGAAAAAGCCAGAATGCTCATTTATGCACAGCATTATTTCAGAAAGAGTTATTTATTGGCAAATCTGGTTGAGCAGGAATTTACAAATGAGGGTAGAACAAGTCGTGGCGTGCAGCAACGAAACCACAAGGGTATATGGGTACTGCAAGCTACCGGAATGCCCAGTATATTGATAGAAATGGGTTTTGTAAGCAATAAAGAAGAAGAGCAATACATGAAGAGCGAAACAGGGCAGGAGGCAATTGTAAAAAATATTGTTAAAGCCGTAAAGGGTTATGTGGAAAAAACAAATATTGCTGTGGAACAAGCTCCAAAATAAATACATGGCTCGCCTAAGATTCTTAAAAACATAAAGACGACTCATAATTATTATCTAAATTGCTAATCCAATTTCTGTTTAAGTGATTGGTTTTGGGTACTTTTGCTTTGATGGCAGGATTGATTCTTGTGAGTTTGATAAAATGCTAAATAGTTTGATAAGACACCATAATAAACTGATGAAATGAAGATATCAAATGAACTTAAAGTCGGGTTATTAGCGCTGGCGGCAATGATTGGGTTAATTCTGGGGTTCAGATTTTTAAAAGGCAAAGATGTATTTAACCGAACCCCAAAAATTTATGCTACATTCAAATCGGTGGGTGCGCTTGAAAAATCGAATTTTGTAAAAATCAATGGGCTTACCATTGGAACTGTATATGGTATGGAACCCGTAGATGCCAATCTGTCAGCCGTAAAGGTTACAATCAGTATTTCTCAAAATGTAAATATCCCTACCAATTCGGTGGCTTATATTTCCGGAAGTTTGTTAGGCGCTTCCAATATCATCATTGAAAAGGGAAATGCCGCAACTTTTTTGCAAAACGGCGATAAAATTTCTACTCGAATAGAGGAAGGTTTGCTGGGCGACCTTACTACAGAAGCAAAACCACTGATGGGTAAGGTTAGAAATGTAGCCGATTCTCTCAATTTGCTATTGTCGAATGTGAATAATACGCTGGATGCCCATACCCAAAGAGAATTGCAGATGGTCATTTCCAATCTGAAAATAACAACACTGAGCATTAATAAACTGTTGGATGCTGCCACAAAACCATTGGCTGCTACTTTGGAAAATGCAAACTCAGTAACCGGAAACCTGAAAAATCAAAATGCTGAAATAGAAAGTATCCTGAGCAACGCCAATACTTTTACCAACGATCTGGCACAGCTGAGAATTGAAAGAACGTTGGACTCGCTAAATTCCACTATTTCAGAATTGAAACAGGTTTTGGCAAAGGTATCAAACCCCAATAGTAGCTTGGGAGCGCTGATGAGCGATAAAAAGCTTTACAACAAACTGAATGATGTATTGCTGAGTGCAGAAATTCTGCTTGACGACGTGAGAGTACATCCTAAAAGGTATGTAAATATTTCTGTATTTGGTAAAAAAATAAATCAGGCGAATTAATTGCACCGGCCATAAAAGACTCTGTTCCTAAGTGATTTTCAGATATTTACATACCCATTTAATAATAGTATTAGCGCTGATTACAGGCTGTTTTGTTCCTTTTGGAGCTTTTGCACAGATTGGTTCTTCTGTAAAGGCCGGTAATGAAGTGATTGTAAAACAAGCCGATAGCACCATCATCTTAAAAACCAAAGACAGCTCAAATCTTTTCATTCTGGTTGGGAATGTAGTTTTGCAACAGGGTCGTTCTTTGTTTTATGCGAATAAATGTGTAAGAAATGCCACTAACAAAACCTTTGAGGCATGGGGTAAGGTTCATATAAACGATTCGGACACCACTGATATTTATGCAGATCATTTACGATATCTGGAAGATAAACAAGTAGCTTATTTTGACGGTAACGTAAAACTTACCGATGGCAAAGTAGTGCTCACCACACCCACAATGGAGTATAATATGGGTACTCATATTGCCAATTATAAAAATGGTGGTAAAATAGTAAACAAAAAAACAATTATTACCAGCTCAGAAGCATTTTATTACAGCGATATTAAGGATGCTTATTTTAAAAAGAATGTGGTGGTAAACGACCCTGCTTACAAAATAGACGCTGACTCATTATTATATAATACCGATAATCAAATAGCCCGATTTATTGCCCAGACAACCATAAAGGACAGCGCAAACCGTACTATTAAAACCAAAGAAGGATTTTACAACCTAAAAACAGGCGAAGCCGAGTTTGGCCAGCGCCCCTTTATCAATGATAACAATAAGTCAACCATCACTGCCAATAAGGTCTCTTTGACAGAAAAACTGGCACAGGCTGAAGGAAATGCAATTATTGTTGATTCTACCCGATCCACGATAATAATTGCCAATTTGGTATATCAGGACAGAATAACGGAAGCTGTCTTAGCCACCCAAAAACCACTATTGATAATCAAGCAGGAGGGCGACTCAATTTTTGTTACTGCAGATACCTTGTTCAGCGCCAAGCTTTCAGAATTATACAAAATGCAGGAAATAGCAGCAGCCAGAAAAAAGGCGGTTGAAGACAGTATTCAGGCCGCTGCAGATTCTGCTTTAATTAAAAATTGCCTTCTAATGAAACTAAATTAGACGAGCCACCGGTAGCCAAATTGAAAGATTCTAAAATAGAAGAAAAAACGGAATCCCCAAAACAGCTACCTGAAGGTGAAAAAATGCCTTCCGGCCAAAACCAACCTTCAGATAGTTTGTCAGCTACTAAAAATTTAGACAATAAACCTTTTTTGGATTCAGGCATTGCAAAGATTACAGACCAGGTCAGGGCAAAGGATACTACTAAGACCGGGCAAATTGTCGATGTAAAGGAAGAAAACATTAAAGATGTCAGTCTGCCTGATTCGGTACAAAAGAAAAAGGATATGGTAAAGAAACCGGAAGATTCTTTAATAGTAATAAATAACGAAAAGCAACCTCCTGCTCTTGACACCAATATCGTCAGGCAGACAGAATCTTTAAAAACTGCTGAGAAGCAAAAAATCAGTTCCGATTCACTGCAACAGAAACTTGCAAAGACGGATAATAAATTGCCTATGAACGATTCATTAGGCAAATCCAAAATATCGCCCCCAATTATAGACTCAGCAAATGCTGAAAATAATCAATTAAATCTGAATAAAAACATTGTAAAATCAGATTCTTTGAAGTTGAAATTTGATGCTGCTAAGGATAGTACCGACCGTTATTTTGAGGCTTTTCATAATGTAAGAATTTTTTCAGATTCCTTGCAAGCCGTTTCGGACAGCATGTTCTATTCATTTCGAGACTCAGTTTTCAGGCTTTATAAAGATCCGGTGGTATGGGGGAAAGAAAATCAGATTACCGGCGATACCATTTACCTGCATACCGAAAATAAAAAACCCAGTTGGTTTGAAGCAATCAATAATGGTTTTATGGTCAGCATGCTTCAGCAGGGTGTGTTCAATCAAATAAAATCTTCAAGGATGGATGGGCGGTTTACCAATGGTAATCTCGATTCGGTAAAAGCAAAAGGAAGCGCCGAAAGTATTTATTTCCTGCAGGATGAAGACAGCGCTTATACCGGTATCAATAAAACCAGTTCGGATATTATTGATATATATATGAAGAACAAAGAGATAAAAAAGGTTGTTTTCATAGGTCAGCCCAAAGGGACGATTTATCCAATTAAACAAAAAGACCCAGCGAAATGCGGTTGGAGGGGTTTCAATGGCTGGAAGCCAGAAGGCCTAAGACCAAGTATGAATTATTTGAATAAAGTTAACTTAACTTCACTTCACAATTACCTCTTTTACTTTTAAAATTTTCCAGAATGTTAAAAGCTTATATTAATTGTAAAATTTATACCGGAGAAGAAGTACTTACAAATAAGTCAGTAATTGTGGATAGTGAAAAAATTGTTGATATCAGTAATGCCATCCCTGAGAATGTTCAGATAATTGATTTGAAAGGAAATAGTATTGCACCTGGTTTGATTGATATTCAGTTAAACGGCGGCTACTACAGGTACTTTTCAGAAACACCCAACATGGAAACACTCGCCGAAATGGAGAAGGCTTCTTGTGATTATGCAACACCCTATTTTTTAGCTACCCTCATTTCCTCGCCCGAAAAAGTGATTTTTGAAGCAATTGAAGCTATAAAAAGTTATAAGACTGCAAATCCCAATTTTTTGGGGATGCATCTGGAAGGGCCTTTTTTAAATGCTCAAAAACGTGGCGCCCATCATCCGGCAATAGTAAGATTACCTACTGACAGAGAGCTTAAAAATATTATTGAAAAAGGTAGCCCTGTGATAAAGGTGATTACCACTGCCCCTGAAATTTTCACCGATTATCAATTAGATATGTTGTTGGATTCCGACATTATTATTTCTGCCGGACACTCCACCATGACTTACGAACAGGCACAATATTATTTTGGCAAAGGTATTAATCTGGTGACCCATCTTTTTAATGCCATGACTCAGTTTGGACACCGCGAACCGGGTATGGTAGGGGCTGTGTTTGAAAATGAAAATGTGCATGCCCCCGTTATAGTTGACGGTGGCCATATAAATTATGCTACCCTGAGAATTGCTCGCCGCCTGAAAGGCGAAAAACTATTTTTAATAAGCGATTCCAGTTTTCTGGGTCGAAAGAAAACCAGATTCGACTGGGAAGGTTTCAATATAAGTATGGAAGGTGGTTTTTACAGAGACAGGTTTGACAATCTTGCCGGCGCAGCCATCTCGATGCCCGAGGCCATCAGAAACACTTTCCATCATTTGGGCGCTACCCAGCAGGAAGCCATAGAAATGGCAACCAGCCGTGCTGCGCGTGCTATCGGGATAGAAAATAAAATTGGGTTTATTAAAAAAGGTTACCCTTCTGCCAGTTTAATCCTATTTGATGACGATTTTGAGGAGGTAAGACTATTGAAGCATGATTTTTCTTAATACGTTAACAATCAATTAATTATAAAGAAGGGTTAATCTAAGCTAATAGAAATATTAAATGCCATAGTATTTCTAATTGAGAAAAGTTATGCACATTTTTATTTTTTTTTCGACAGTATGCGTTTTTTTGCAATAATTGTACTTATCTTTAACACAAATCTAGCAGAACTTGCTAAAGAAAGAACGACAAGCATACATTTTGCATCGGTTGAACTTGCACAACAAAGTTCTAAGTACTGACATGTATTGAGATTGGGTATCTGAAGATACCGTCCGCCGCGACCTTCAGGAACTTGGTGATGCAGGCAGGCTTATAAAAGTGCATGGAGGCGCTTTATCCAATGCATTTAGTCAGGTACAGTTCAAACCTCCAAAATGTGTATTCATTACCCCACAAAAGAATTATGCAACCAAGGCTATAAACCTGATTAAGGATGGCATGTTTATTCTCACCAGTGGCGGCACTACCATTCTGGAAATGATAAGAAACCTGCCGGTGAGCCTGAAAGCCACGATTATGACGGGAAGTATTCCGGTAGTAAATGCCTGCCTGATGCATCCGAGTTTAGAGGTAATAGTAGTAGGAGACAGGCTGTCAAGAGATTCGAAGATTACGGTAGGTTCTTATGCCGTTGCCCGTATCAACCGGTGAATGCCGATTTATGCTTTTTGGGCACTAATGCCATTCATCCCGAAAGAGGGCTCACTGATAATGACTGGGAAGTGGTACAGGTAAAACAAGCCATGATTTCATCATCAACTAAAGTTGCATGCCTGACCATATCTGAAAAACTGAATTCAACGCAGCCTATAAAAGTTTGCAACATGGATATATTAGATTATTTAATTACCGAACTTGAGCAAGGGGATGAAAAATTAAATATTTACAATGAGTCAAAAACAATTATTCTTTACTATGTGTCTAAACAATTAAAAAACAATAGAGTATGAGAAGTTTTATTTTAATATTAATGCCTTTACTGATGGTAATTGCAACCATCACCTCGAGTAAATTATATGCGCAGACATCTGTAATAACAGGGACTGTATTGTCAGATGACCGGATACCGCTTGCCGGTGTAACCATTGCCGTAAAGGGTAAACCACAAGCTGTAACAACTAATAATAATGGTGTTTTTTCCATAAATATTAGTATGGGTGAAACGCTGGAAATTAGTTATGTGGGATACCAAACACAAACGTTTTTGATTAACAATAATAATCCTGTGCAGATTATACTTTCCAAATCGGCATCAACGTCCCAACTGGATGAAGTGGTTGTGGTAGGCTATGGTACCCAACGAAAAGGCAATCTCACTGGTGCGGTAAGCACTGTGGATGTCAGCAAAAGTTTGGTAAACCGGCCTGTGGCTGATGTGGGGCGCGGCATGCAGGGGGCAGCTTCGGGTTTAAGCGTAATTATTCCAAGTGGCGAGGTTGGTTCAGATCCAATAATGAAAATCAGAGGACAAATTACCTCCTTTCAAGGTTCTACCCAGCCATTAATTTTATTGGACAACGTTGAAATTCCGAGTATTCAGGTTGTGAATCCGACGGATATTGCATCCATTACTATTTTAAAGGATGCGGCTTCTGCATCTATCTATGGTGCAAAAGCGTCTAACGGTGTAATATTAATCACTACAAAAAAAGGATCAGGGTCAGCTAAACCTCAACTCAATTATAGCGATAATTTCTCTTGGCAAAACACTTGGAAATCCTTAAAGATGGCAGATGTAGATGCCTTAAGATATACCGTAGATGCTGCCGAGCGAATAGGTGTAACCACACCGGTAGGTGCCTTCTATTATGTAGATAGGGCAAGCTATAATAAAGCCGTAGCTTGGAAAGCAACTTATGGCAGCACCATCGGACCAAATGATCCTACTTTGTTTGGAAGAGACTGGTACGTTCAAGGAGCTAATAATAGTAAAATGGGTTTGAGGACTTATGACCCTTATGATTATATGGTAAAAGAATGGGCGCCTACCCAGCAGCATAACCTTACCGTGGGACAAACCTTAGGCAAAACTTCCTATAATATTGGTTTGGGTTATTTAAAACAAAGTGGGATGATGAAGCCTGCTAAAAAGGATGATTTTACAAAGTATAATGCCTCAGTGAGACTTTCCAGTGAAATAGGCAAATTTTAACGGTTCGCGCAGGGTCAATTTTCACTAGGAGAGACAAAGAATATCCCTATATCACCAATTCCACTACTGCCGACCCTTGGTTATATTTATATAGATGGTCCCCCATTTATCCATTGGGGAATGATCAAAATGGCGATGCCATAAGAAGCCCATGGAGTGAAGCAATGGCTGCAAATACCGCCAACATCGTTCAAAATTATTTAAACACTTCTGTAGGCGCTACTTTGAATTTTACCCAAAACTGGAAATTTGATATAGATTACACTTTCTCCAATCAGGAAGAAATGTGGAAACGCCCCGGCACAAGATATACCGCTCGCAATTCATGGTCAGGGCCGGTGGCCAAAGCGGATAGCAATGGCCAGCCTGTTTACGTGGACAGTACCGGTAATGTAGTGTCAAGCTCTGCCCAGGGAGCTATGCGTGCCTTTAATCTTTCTTTAGATACCTATACGGGTTTAGGCTCAAATCCCGATCATATTTTCCGTCAGGTTACCAATTACTACAGTACAACGCTAAATGCCTTTACCACCTACAACTTAGATTTGAACAACGATAACCATTTCAAATTTATTTTGGGGTTGAATAGGGTAGCTGCTACAACCGAATGGCAGTCGCAGCAACAGAACCAATTAACTGATATTAATAATCCTCAATTTAATTTTGCTGTAGGCACTCCACCCATCATTTTTGGCAATAAATTCTGGGAGTCCCAATTGGGGTATTTTGGTCGTATTAATTATGCCTTTGCAAACAAATATTTATTGGAAGGCAACCTCAGGTATGATGGTTCCTCCAAATTTCCATCAAGGCTTTGGTGGAGGTGGTATCCTTCTGTTTCGGCAGGATGGGTTATTTCACAAGAAAAATTTATGGATTGGTCTAAAAATTTCTTAGACGTTTTCAAACTCAGGGCTTCTTGGGGTTCCATTGGCGACCAAACTGTCCCCAATACACTATATATGCCTTTGATGAGTAGTGGATTGTCAGGTTGGATAGGCGCAAGCGGAAACAAAGTACCTTTTGTAGGCACGCCACCGGCTACTGTTGCCGATATTACCTGGCAAGACATTGAATCCAAAAACATCGGGGTGGACTTAGGATTTTTCAACAATCAATTCAATGTTACCTTCGATTTATATCAGAGAAATACAAAAAATATGATTGTACCCATGGAAGGAATCCCGCTTGCATTTGGCGTGAGCGCACCTCCAGGTAATTTTGGTTCACTTCGCACCAATGGTTGGGAATTTACTTTAGATTATAACCATAGGTTTGAAAGTGGGCTGGGTATCAATTTCAGAGGCAATCTTTCCAATGCAATTACTACGATTTCTCAATATGGTTCTTCTTCTTTGGTGAATAGTAATTATAATGGAAAAACTTTTGGTGAAATATGGGGTTACCGCACAGACAGGTTATATCAAATGTCCGACTTTGACTTAGATGCAAATGGCAAGTTGCAGCTTATTACACTTACTGCCAATGAAGTACCTGCCAAATATGTGGGTCAAAAAAGCATACAAATTAAAACCGGAGCAAATGGTGAAAGCCCTGTATATCAAACCTTTTTACAAAACTCTGCTAACTTCTTTTTTGGCCCCGGCGATGTGAAGTTTAAAAACCTGAATGCTGATTCGGTAATAGATGCGGGAGCTTCTTCACTTGCATCACATGGCGATTTGGAAAAAATTGGTAATTCCACACCACGGTACGAATATGGATTTAGAATAGGTGCTGATTACAAAGGCATCGATTTTAGCCTATTCTTTCAAGGGGTAGGCAGTAGGCAAATATGGGGAGATGGATTTTTGGCAATACCCGGTTATAATTCTGCTGATGGCGCCATGCCCGAATCTTTTGCAGATTATTGGAGGCCAGATAATACAGGTGCATTTTATCCTGCAGCCTATAATAATTTGGCCAGCAATGCCGCTAACAATATGCAGGTTCAAGATCGGTATTTGCTGAATATGGCCTATTTGCGATTAAAAAATATGACATTGGGTTATTCCATACCACAACAGGCACTCAAAAAAATCGGGTCATCTTCTGCAAGAATATATTTCTCATTAGAAAACTTCATAACATGGGATCATTTAAGGGGATTGCCTATCGATCCTGAATATATCAATGGGTACTCCATGTTTAATTCAAGTAATTATAATCTGGGCCGAACAGGTATGGGAATTCCTGCCTTTAAGAGTGTATCAGTTGGGCTGCAAATCAATTTTTAAATTAATATAAAAGCAATAATTATGAAACATATATTTAAAATAGTAATCATAGCGGCCATTTTCTTTTCATGCAACAAAAATCTGCTCGACAGGCCGCCACTTACCAGCTACGTGGATAATCAAACAGGCTATTGGCGAAATGAAGATGATATTAGAATGTTCGCAAATGGATTTTATACCAATTATTTTGTAGGGTACAATCAGGCTTGGGGTACAGATTATGCGCCTGTTACTGGTTATACCTTTCAAGATGATATTACCGGTACCAATGTGCAATCCAATTTTGAAAGCACGATTCCCAGTTCCAGAGGTTCCAATTCTGAATCTGCGGCATGGATGGCTCAATATGCCGGTCCAACCTGGAACTTTGCATGGGTGCGTAAGGCCAATCTTTTCTTAAACAGGATAGACAGCGTAGCAAAGCCTAAAATTTCTGATGATGCCTATAAACATTGGATGGCTGTTGCCCGGTTTTTTCGTGGTTTTGAATACAGCAGGTTGGTTAGTGTTTTTGGAGATGTTCCTTATTATGACAGGGTTTTCAAAGAAACAGAATTAGATGCCCTATATAAAGACAGAGATGCAAGAACTTTGGTAATGGATAAGGTATATGAAGATTTTCAATATGTATTAGCAAATATGCGTTTGAATGATGGAGCGCAGTATCTTAACCGGTACATTGCTGCCGGTATCATTTCGCGCCTTATGCTTTTTGAAGGTACTTTTGAGTATTACAATAATATTGACCAAACCCGTGCACAAAAATATTTGCAAATGGCCGCTGATGCAGCACAGTTGGTAATTACCAGCAATAAATGGAATTTCGGAAGTGATTTTAAGTCTCTTTTTGCATCAGAGAACCTTGCCGGCAACCCCGAAGTATTGATGTACCGTGCTTATGATGCCACCCAGCAGGTAACTCATGCGGTGGGTTCCTATTCAAATGGAAATGAATCTCAAACAGGTGCCAATTTGGTGCTTATAAAATCATTTATTGTAAATGATGGAAATGTATGGCAAAACTCTATGGTTCCCAATGCAAACAGTTTTTCGATAGGCGATTTGGTTAAAACCCGCGACCCAAGATTTGAAGCCACTTTTATTGATCGCCCAATAGGAGCATCCTCCTCCCTTTTATACTCCTTTAAACATGCTTCCAGAGATGTGTTGAATTTTATAGGGATTACTCCTCCTATAATATGGGGTAGCAATACCAATACAAATGATGCTCCAATAATCCGTTTGGGTGAGGTTGTTTTAAACTGGATAGAAGCCAAAGCCGAATTGGCCGAAAGGTTTGGAGGAACAGCAATATCACAAGGAGATATAGATAAATCAATTAATGCCATTCGGAAACGTCCGCTTGATGGTACAGCAGCGCAAAGGGCATTCAAAAAACGGCAGATTTAAAACTTGGCAATTTGCCCAATGACCCAACTCGCGATTCGGATGTACCAGCCTTGATATGGAAGTCAGACGCGAAAGAAGAATGGAACTGTTTTACGAAGGCTCCCGGATTTTGGATTTGAGAAGATGGAAAAAATTAAATTATATGGATTACAGCACCAATCCTGATTACTTTTTGGGACCATGGGTAAATTTGCAAACAGAGTTCCCCAGTATCCTTACAGCAGCTAATGCGAACAAAGTAAAAGTGAAAAAGGCTGATGGTACCGAAGTTACATGGAATGGTTCTAACCAATCATCAATGGTTGGCTACTATATGGTGCTGAACGCAAAAAACCGGAATAGTTTTACAGACAAAAATTATTTGTCTCCGGTTGGAACTCAACAAATAAATGAATATAAAAACAAGGGATATAATCTGACACAAACCAAAGGGTGGTAAAATATTAATTTGGTATTATTAAGATAGGCTATTGTCGAAAAGCAATAGCCTATTTAATTGATTATTAGGAACAATAACGGTTGAAAAATAAGGTTTTTAAAAGTTATGCACATTTTTATTTTTTTTCGACAGTATGCGTTTTTTTGCAATAATTGTACTTATCTTTAACACAAATCTAACAGAACTTGCTAAAGAAAGAACGACAAGCATACATTTTGCATCGGTTGAACTTGCACAACAAAGTTCTAAGTACTGACATGTGTATTGAGATTGGGGTATCTGAAGATACCGTCCGCCGCGACCTTCAGGAACTTGGTGATGCAGGCAGGCTTATAAAAGTGCATGGAGGCGCTTTATCCAATGCATTTAGTCAGGTACAGTTCAAACCTCAAAATGTGTATTCATTACCCCACAAAAGAATTATTGCAACCAAGGCTATAAACCTGATTAAGGATGGCATGTTTATTCTCACCAGTGGCGGCACTACCATTCTGGAAATGATAAGAAACCTGCCGGTGAGCCTGAAAGCCACGATTATGACGGGAAGTATTCCGGTAGTAAATGCCTGCCTGATGCATCCGAGTTTAGAGGTAATAGTAGTAGGAGACAGGCTGTCAAGAGATTCGAAGATTACGGTAGGTTCTTATGCCGTTGCCCGTATCAACCAGGTGAATGCCGATTTATGCTTTTTGGGCACCAATGCCATTCATCACGAAAGAGGGCTCACTGATAATGACTGGGAAGTGGTGCAGGTAAAACAGGCAATGATTGCATCATCGGCCAAAGTGGCTTGTCTGACAATATCGGAAAAGCTGAATTCGGCGCAGCCGATAAAGGTTTGTGGTATGGATATATTAGATTATTTAATTACCGAATTAGACCCTGAGAATGACAAGTTGATTCTTTTTAAAAATCAGGGATTAAACCTTTTATAAAATTTAAAAATAGAAAAGTATGAGAAAAGTAATCTGTTTAGGAGTCTCTTACTGCTGTTACTGCTAAATGTTTCTCTTGTTTTGGCGCAAACAAGATCAATTAGCGGAACTGTAACCAATTCGGATGGTACTCCCTTGCACGGAGTTACGATAGGTGTAAAAGGAACATCAATAGCAACTTCAACTAATGCAAGTGGAAATTTTACACTTAATGTACCTGTCAGTAGTTCAATCATCATTGCCTCCTTTGTAGGTATGAAATCTGTAGAAGTTGCTGTTAAACCTAATTTGGTAATTGTATTGTACGATGATGCCACTTCTCTGGAAGAGGCAGTAGTTACAGCTGAGTTTGGAATGAAGCGTATATCAAGAGCTGTGGGTTCCTCAGTTCAAAATGTAAAGGGCGCTGATATTATTGAATCGGGAAGAGATAATTTCATATCTGCCTTGCAAGGTAGAGTATCGGGTTTAAATGTTATTTCAACTAATGGAGCTCCAGGAGCCTCCACTACGGTTATTTTAAGAAATGTTACGTCCATTTCGGGTAATAACCAACCTCTTTACGTAGTTGATGGTGTGCCAATGAATAACTCCACCTATGATCCTATGGCTTTAAAAAGAGGGTCATCGGAAACTTTTTCGGTTCGTAATCTGGATTTTTCTTCTCGTGGAAACGACTTCAACCCTGAGGACATTGAATCCATTACAGTTTTAAAAGGAGCTGCTGCTGCTGCATTGTATGGTTCCAATGCCTCAAATGGTGCTATTATTATTACTACCAGAAAAGGACGACCGGGAAAGGGAAGAGTTTCTTACAGCAATTCCTTCAGATGGGATAAAGCCTATGGTTTTCCTGACATGCAAACTAAATATGCCAATGGAGCCTATGGTACCACAAACTATTACTATACGAATAAATTTGGGGGCTTGTATCCTTCCGATATGCCATTATACGATAACCTGAGAGCTATTACACAAACAGGTTTTTCCAACCGTCATAATATTTCAGTTGAGGCCGGATCAGATAAGGCAACCTTAAGAGCGAGTGCTTCTTTAGTTGACCAAAACGGTGTTATAAAAAATACCGGTGCCACCAGAATCAATCTAGGTTTAACCGGTCAGGCAAAAATAAATGAGTGGCTTAAATTTGAAGGATCTATGCAATATGTGAATGCCACGAATGATAAAACTACCAGAGGTACCGATGGTCCATTATATAGAGCAATGCTTTGGCCAACCGTGGATAATATTGCCAAATATCTGGCTGATGATGGAGTACACATGAAAAGGCCTGATTATTATTTGGATGTGGATTTGTTAAATCCTCTTTTTGCCTTAAATAAAAATAAAAACTTTGATAAATCTAATAGGTTCCTGACCAATGTGGCCACTACAATTACACCTATTAAAAATACCTTTCTTCGAGCACAAATGGGATGGGATGTGGGTATGCAAACTTTTGAATCCTCCATTCATCCATACTATTTTAGTAATAATAATGGCGTTGGAGAATATTATCTTACCCATTCCAATTTTTTGGATAAATCCTTAAACATATTAGCAGGTTACAATAATAAATTCTTTGAGGATAAATTTACATTAAGTGCTCAGGTTGGTTATCACCAGCTTGAAAATGGTGTAATTGAACTTGTTACCAGCGGTACAAAATTTATTATTCCTGACTTCCAATCTATTAATAATTCAGAGCCGGCCACAGTAATATCAAGTCAAAAAAATACAAAACGTCGTATTCAGGCTGTTTCCGGCCAGTTTGAATTTGGGTACAAAAATTTGGCTTTTTTGACATTGCGGGGTCGAAATGACTGGTCTTCTACTTTACCGCAAGACAATAATTCATACTTCTACCCGGCAGTTGAAGGGGCATTTATTTTGACTGAATTAAAAGCATTGAAATCAATCAAGAATTTGGACTACCTAAAACTCAGAGGTTCTATTGCCCAGGTGGGTAAAGATGCGGGACCTTTGGAAATCATGCCTCAGTTAATGACTACTGGAATTACCGGAGGTGGGTTTAAGTACGATTTTTCAGGGCCTAATTTAAAACTGCGTCCTGAAATGACAACAGCAAAAGAAATTGGTTTCGAAACCAGACTTTTTAATAGTCGCATTAATGCAGACTTTACTTATTTCTATACACATTGTGCTGACCAAATTGTAAAAGGATTTAGATTGAGTTATGCCACAGGTTTTGTGCTCAATACCATGAACGTGGGCACCTTTAATACCTGGGGATGGGAAGGACATATTGATGGTGATATTATTCGAAAAAAAGACGGTTTAATGTGGAATGTTGGTGTTAATATTTCTCATTCAGGTTCTAAGGTAGTGTTCTTGCCAGCAAATGTAAGTGAGTATTATAATGCCTACACATGGAATTCGGGTAATATTCGAAATGGCATTATGGTTGGAAATCCGATTACTACCTTAACAGGTCTCGCCTACCAACGAAACAATGATGGGCAAATCTTGATTGAGCCTACTACTGGATTGCCTCTGGTTAATTCAAAATGGAGTGTAATAGGAGATCGGGAACCAAAATTAAGATATGGGATTACCTCTGTACTTTCCTATAAGGGAATAAGGTTATCAACTATGCTTGCCGGCAGGTATAAAGCTACTGTTGTTAATGGAACCAAAAGGTCAATGATGACTAGCGGTAACAGTTGGGAATCAGTAAATCTTAGAGAAAGCCCGCCTACTATTTTTGATGGCGTGTTAAGAGATGGAAATGAAAATACAGCCAATCCCACCAAAAACATAATAGCCGTTGATTACTCTATTTACGGAGCCTCCATCTTTGGCGGTTATGATGAAGATTGGTTAGAAAAAAATGTAAATTATTTACGTATGCAGGAATTAAGGTTGTCTTATCGATTGCCTGCAAGTCTGATAAAAAAGTCTAAACTTTTTTCCACTGTTGATATTTATTGTGTGGGTAACGACTTGTTTATTTGGAGTAATTATTCAGGTATTGATGCGGTGGGTAACACTGTTTCAGCGGCTGCCGGTGGTACAGGAGGTGAAGGGTATGATGTTTGGTCTTTACCCAGCCCTCGCGGATTTACCGTTGGATTAAGCATAACATTTTAATTATTCTATATATGATTTCTTATTATAAAAAATATAAGGTAATGAAAAAATTATTAATTTTAATTATACCTGTTCTTTTATTTGCATCAAGTTGTAAAAAATACCTGGATGTTAATAAGAACTTAGACGCACCCGACTATGTGGAAGGGTATCTATACCTGTCAGGCATTATGGGTGCCTATTTTGGTATTTATTACGATTTGAGGGCATTGGATCCGCTTACCCAAATGATGGGTACAACCTCCTACACCACATTTGCCACCAACTACTATTCCGAAGGAAGTGATGCAGGTGGTGAAATCTGGCGCATGACCTATTGGAACCAAGGTATGAATCTTGAAAATATGATTAATCAATCCATAAAAGCTGAAGATTGGACACTGGCAGGTATTGGTTATGCCATCAAAGCTTATTCTTGGGATATGATGACAAAAGTAAATGTGGATCTTCCAATGAAAGAAGCATTTGTTCCAGGACTCTTGTCGCATAATTATGATTATCAAAGTGATATTTATCCTCAAGTAAGAGATTGGGCCACAAAAGCAATTGAATTATTACAAAAAGACGACCCACATAACTATGGTTCAAAAATTAGTGCGAATGATTATTTATACGGAGGAGAAAAAGTAAGTGGATTAAATTTGCCTATTCTGTGCTGGTAAGAAATCTTGCTTCCTTATCTAATAAAAGTGATTTCAATACAAAATATGCTCCTGACCTTATAAAATATGCTGCAAACGCCTTTCAATCCTCTGCTGACGATGCTGCATTAAAAGTGGCTGGCGGTTCACAATCGGCACCTTTTGGTGATTATAACAATTTTTGGGGAACAGCGCGCGGCAATCTTTCTTACTTGTATTTTCAACATGAATATGCCGTTCAGGTATTCACCGGAACAGTCCCTGATTATAACCAGTCCACAGGAGATAAAACAAAAGTTGATGGCGGAAATCCTTATATACCTTATGTTTTGGCAGAAAAACAAATTATTTGCGATACGCTAGTAAAAGTGAAAGGCCATTTTGATCCAAGGGTAGCCTTAAAATTGAGTAGCACTACCGATCCTAATTATCTTTATATTAACAATCTGGATAGTGTGAAGATTCATAAATATTATGGAGGCTCCTTTACATCTACAAGCGGACCAATTGGTACTGCTCCATCATTATATGGCAGAAATGTTTCGTCGGACTTTAAAGGTACGGTTCATGATGGTATTGGAAGGTGGCTTTACCGTGATAATGCACCTTATATTTTGATGACTTGTGCAGAAATTAAATTTTGTCTTGCTGAAGCCTACTGGAAGTTGAATCAAAAAGCTGAGGCGTTACAAGCGTTTAAAGATGGTGTTAAAGCGGATATGGATTTTACAGTTACTTATATTTATCCCGGCACAGTTGGCTCTCCAACCGGAGGCGATAAAATCACAACAGCTGTATTTAATAACGCTGCAACTGATTATTTGGCAGGGCCATTTGTGGGGTCACTTTCTTTGGCTGACTTTTCCTTGTCGCATATAATGATGCAAAAGTGGGTAGCTCTTTATCCATGGGAGGTTCCGAAGCTTGGACTGATTTAAGAAAATATCATTTCGACATAAAATATTCGGGCGATGTCCCTTCAAGCGGAAATGGATGGTCTGCCACTATTGTAGAACAAAAATGGGATACCGACCCTGCAAAGGTTTATAAAGGATTCTATTTGGCTCCGGCACAGGTTCAGAGTAGAAAAGGAAGTTACAATATTAAAAACGAAGGATCTCCTGCATACCGAATAAGGCCAAGATATAATTCGGAATATATGTGGAACCTCAATTCCTTAAAAACATTAAAACCCATTGCCGGCGATGCCCCTAATTATCAAACCTCTATTCCTTGGTTTGCATATCCGGGAGAGTTACCAAAATAAAAATTAATTTCTGTATTTTATGTTGAACCCCAAATAATTAATAATGTCTAATATGATTTTTCAAATAAACAAAATTATTAAAAATACAGGGTTCAGGTATTCTTATAACTATTGGGTTATTCCTATTCTTAATAGCAAACAGAAAACTCAACATGACTTTTAAAAATATTAAAAAATATTTGTATGAAACATCTTAAAATAATAATACAATTAGTTTTGGGAGCAGTTCTCATATCCTCCTGCACCAAACATGAGGTGAAATTTCTGTCCACTCCTGTATCCGACAATATGGCAGAGTTTCAACTGCACTATTTTGTGCCATTAGTATCTGGTGCAGTTAATAATATTAATAAAGCAGAGGTGAATGGTATTCCTATTGCCTCGCTTAGCGCACCTTTAACAACCTATAGTGCCATACCTAATGGTGCCGTTGGCAAGTTTTTTACTTCCTCGGTTGGAGTTAATTCAATAAAACTCTATAGGGGCACAAATTTGGATCTTGTTTACAATCAACAGGTTACTTTGAATAAGGGGAAGCAAAATGTTTTTGTGTATGATTTTAATAAATCTCCTATTGTTTTCGATAATGCTTTTCCATATCTGAAAAATACTACTAAATATACTGATTCAATTGCTTGGATAAGGTTCTACAATTTTTTATATGAAAATAGTAGCGGATATTCTTCATCAAAACTTCAATATCAATACCAATACACGGTAAACAATACGACTGGTGAAAAAAGCGCTTGGATAAATGTGGGCAAACCGGTAGCCTTTGGCGAATGTACAGGTTGGACACCTGTAGTTGTAAATAAAACTGTGGATATTTCAGCAGGTTCTGCCCGTATTGATTACAAGCTTAAAATCATTGGCGCAGATGGCAGTGATCAGGGTGACTTACAGGTATTGAACTCCAGTAGTAAATACGTCAATTATTCTGAGTATCGGACTGCAAGTATTGGACGCGATTACCATCATGTTTTAAGTGGAATGCGGGCTGCAGTACCGAACTGTGCAGTTAGGGTATTTACTGCTCTTTAGAGCATTTGTGTTTATTATAACCAATTTATATTCGTTAAATAGATAGATGCTCAGGCAATTTATTATCTAAAGAGGAGGATATAATTTTGAAAATCAAAAATGCTAAACAATTAAAAAAGGTGAGTAAAAGAAAATTATTATTATTACTTTCAATGTCCTGTTTTCTTTTTACAAATGCCCAGCAATCCTGGATTCGTATCAATCAGATTGGTTATTTGCCAGATGGCGTAAAAGTAGCAGTTTGGGGCGGAAGGGAAGCCGAGGTCCCAAAACAGTTTTATCTGGTGGATTCAGTTTCGGGTAAAACTGTTTATACGAATAAGGTGGGTAAGAATTTTGGCGCTTATGGGCCATTTAAAAATACATTCAGGTTAAATTTTACTTCTTTTGTAAAAGGTGGAATTTATTACCTGAAAGCCGGCAAAGCGGTTTCACCCAGTTTCAAAATTGCCAAAAATGTGTATGAAGGATCAGCCGATTTTGTTTTGAACTACATGCGGCAGCAACAATGCGGTTTCAATCCTTTTACCAACGACTCTTGCCATACCCGGGACGGTTACACCCTTTATGGCCCAATGCCTGACAGCACCCGTATAGATGTGGTAGGCGGCTGGCATGATGCATCTGATTATTTGCAGTATTCTACCACCACGGCCAATGCAGTGTATCATTTATTATCTGCTTTCAAGGATTTTCCTTCTGTTTTTAAAGATTATTTTGAAGCTAATGGTTTGAAAGGAAGCAATCGTATCCCCGATGTACTGGATGCTGCCAAATGGGGGATGGATTTTTGGTTAAGTTGCATCCAAAGCCTAACTGGATGTTTAATCAGGTGGCCGACGACAGAGACCACATGAGCATGCGAATGCCGGGTATGGATAACTTTTATGGAAGAGGATATGAGCGGCCGGCATATTTTTGTTCAGGACTGCCGCAGCAACGTGGTAAATTTATGAATAATACAAAGGGCGTAGCCTCTATTGCCGGAAAATTTGCAAGTAGTTTTGCATTGGGTTATAAGGTATTTGGTAATTATAATGAAGATTATGCCAGTATGCTTTTCGAAAAGGCTTTTACAGCCTACACAATGGGCATTAAACAACCGGGAAACTGTCAGACCGCTTCGGTCAAATCACCCTATATCTATGCCGAAGACAATTATGTGGATGATATGGAATTAGGCGCTGCCGAATTATTTTCACTTACCAAAGAAAAAAAATACGAACAACAGGCTATTGACTTTGCTCGTCAGGAGAAAATCACTCCCTGGTTAGGAAAAGACACAGCTAATCATTATCAATGGTATCCGTTTATCAATTTGGGACACTATTCTTTTGCAAAAAAATCTGCCACCCATAAAAAAGAACTTGTCAAATATTATAAAGAAGGAATTGAATTGGTTTGGAAAAAATCAAGGGAAAATGCTTTTTACAGAGGAGTACCCTTTATTTGGTGCAGCAATAACCTGACTACCTCCTTTGCCATTCAGTGTCATTGGTACAAAAATATGACAAATGATAAAACCTTTGACGAATTGATGCAGGCTAATATTGACTGGCTTTTTGGCTGCAATCCCTGGGGTACCAGTATGGTGTATGGATTGCCTGCATGGTGCGATACACCGGTGGATCCTCATGCTGCTTTTTCGCACATAGGCAATATGCCTGTAAACGGTGGACTGGTAGATGGTCCTGTTTATACAACAATTTATAAAAGCCTTATCGGTATCAAGCTCATAAATGCCGATGAATATGAGCCCTTTCAAAGCGACTTGGTAGTGTATCACGATGATTATGGCGACTACAGTACCAATGAGCCAACAATGGACGGAACTGCCTCACTGGTTTACCTCATGGCGGCAATGGAGAACGGGGGGAGAGGCAGAGGGAAAAAATAGAAACTTTTTATATGAGCTTAAAAATAATGTTTTTATGTTGGTACTAAGCCTTGATCTTGGAGGAACAAAACTGGCTTACACTGTTATGGATGAAAATGGAACTCAATTTCATAACGGTAAAATTTTACTGGAAGGTAGGCAGGGTACGCAAGTAGGTCGTTTAATTACTGAATTGATTGGCAGCCTTTTGACTGAACTTTCGCAGGCAAATAAAAAAATTGATGCAATAGGGGTTTCGGTGGCCGGAATCGTTTGGCATGTAAAGAAAACAGTATGGGCACCCAAAATAAATGGTTGGGAAAACTATCCGCTACAACAGGAAATTGAAGCCGTTGTCGGCGATATACCTGTGATACTGGAAAGCGACCGTACCTGTTACATTCAAGGAGAAAGGTGGAAAGGGACTGCGCAGAATTGCCACAATGCAATTTTTTTGGCGGTGGGTACAGGAATTGGGGCCGGGATATTGGTAAATGAGGGTGTTTTAAAAGGAGCGCAGGATATTGGCGGAGCCGTTGGCTGGATGGTTTTGCCAAAACCTTATCAGATTGCAGGAGATTCTTCAATCTGTTTTTTTGAAGACTATGCCTCTGGAACCGGTCTCAAAGCATTGGCTAACCTGCTGATTGCCAATAGTCCCCAATACAATGGAATTCTTAAAGAAAAGAAAGATTCTCTGAGGACAATGGAAATTTTTGAAAATTTTGATTCAGATGAGATTGCCATAAAAACATTACAGATATGTATCGAACTATGGGGAATGGGAATTGCAAACTTAGTGAGCATTTTTAATCCTGAAAAAATAATTCTGGGAGGCGGCGTTTTTGGCCCTGCCTCACGATTTCTGCCTGAAATTAAAACAGCCGTTTCGAAATGGGCACAGCCATACAGCAATAAAAATTATTCATTAGAGGTTTCTGCAATAGGCAAAGATGCAGGCGTGTATGGAGCAGCCTATTCTGCTATCCAATATTTAAATTCAAAAAGGGATGTACAACAAAGCCATTAATTTTTCAATCGCCTGCTTAGGTATGTTGCTTTTTGGCATCACCCTCATTACAGTGGGAGCGGTGTTGCCCGATTTGAAACTTAAATTTGCCTTAGATGAAATAGCTGCCGGAGTTCTTTTTGCCATTTTACCTTTTGGTATTCTGGCGGGGTCGCTGGTCTTTGGGTATTTCTGCGATAAATATGGGTACAAGGGAATATTAATTCTTTCTTGCCTGTTGGTGGTTTTGGGTTTGGCAGGCATTGCTATTTTGCCTTCAATTGATTATTTAAAGATTTGTATTTTTTTGTTTGGTTTTGGTGGAGGTTGCATTAATGGTGCTACCAATGCATTGGTTTCCGACATCAGTCATCAAAATAAAGGAGCAAATCTCAGTTTACTGGGTGTTTTCTTTGCAATCGGCGCACTGGGTATGCCCCTGATATTGGGCGTTTTAAAAAATTCTGTAGGGTTTGAGCCAATTCTATTATCGGTTGCCGGTTTTGGTTTGTTAATTTTTTTGATGATGTTTTTGGTGAAATTTCCTCCTGCCAAAAACAAAAATGATGTCAGTTTCACCCATGTTTTTAGTCTTGTAAAGAATAAAATTTTATTGCTGATAGCCTTTTTTCTTTTTTTTCAAAGCAGCTTAGAGGCGGTTATACACAACTGGATAACGACTTATCTCAATGAAAGTCTTTCTATAGCAAAGGATAAATCTTTGTATGCCCTCACTCTCAATGTAATTGGAATGGCTGTGATGCGACTGCTTATTGGTACTGTTTTTAGAAGAGTTACTGATAGGGCAATGCTCTCGGTATCTGTATTAATATTAATGTTTAGCAGTATTTTGTTGTATTTCACAAAAAGTTATTGGGCATCTTCCATTGCACTTACATTGTTGGGTGCAGGAATGGCCGCCGGTTTCCCTATGATGTATAGTATTGTGGGAAAAAGACATGCTGAAATTTCCGCCACTGCATTTAGTTTTATACTTTCGATTGCCTTAATTGGCAATATGCTGGTAAATTATTCAATGGGCATCATTGCAAAGAATTATGGAATAAGCCAGGTTCCTCACATGATTTTTGCAGAAGTTGTCATGATGGCAATTCTCTTGTTCGTAGTATTTAAAACCGATAAAAGTACCTCGCTTTCAAATGTGCCGGATTATTAAATATATTATTTGAATTTTGAATATAATTAAAAAAACAGAAATTATGTTATTAGCAAAACAATGGCTTACTAATGCCAGAGAAATCATGACAAAAATTGAGGATACTCAAATGGAGAATATTCAAAAAGCCGCAGCGCTCATGGCTGATACCATTGAAGCCGGGCGTTGGGTACACACTTTTGGTTGTGGTCATGCCACCTTGCCTATCGAGGAAATGTATCCTCGCATTGGCGGGTTTGTGGGTTTTCATCCGATGGTGGAGCTACCACTTACCTTTTTCACCCGAATTACCGGCGAAATGGGAGTGCATCAGTTTGTTTTTCTGGAAAGGGTAGAGGGGTATGGTAAAGAAATTATGAAGGGGTATAATTTTGATTCCCGAGATATTATGTGGCTTTTTTCGCATACCGGAATTAATAATGTAAATATTGATATTGCTTTAGATGCTAAAGAAAAGGGGATGAAGGTGATTGTTTTTGGCTCCGCTGCAGAAGCCAAAGGTAAGATTACAAGACATTCTTCGGGTAAAACAATTTTTGATATTGCGGACCTCGCGGTAGATACTTGCGTGCCTATTCAGGATGCATCGGTAACGCTAAAAAATCATCAGGACAAAATTGGATCGCTTTCTACAATGGCTTTTGTTACAGCCGTGTGGATGACGGTTACTTCAGTGGCTGAAATTTTGGCAGAAAGAGGCGTGAAATTATATATTCACCCTTCGCACAATGTACCTGGCGACACCACTGCCAAAGATAGGTTAGAAGAGGCGCTTGCTGAATATAAAAAACGTATAGCAGGGGTGTAGGTATAAATTCTGCCCGATCGATTTTAAAAGAATTTCGTTGGAAAACCTTTAATGTGCAAAATCCGGTTTACTCAAATGCTTCAAATGGATAATGTGAGATACTACTGCATCCAATACTTTTTTGTATTCGATATAGGTGACATTAAATTCGGCGCAGGTTTCCTTAATAATTTTATTGATTTTTGGGTAATGGATGTGCGAAATTTTGGGAAACAAATGATGCTCTACCTGAAAGTTGAGGCCGCCCATAAACCAGAATGCCAGCCGGTTTCTGGTAGCAAAATTGGCAGTAGTTTTTAATTGGTGTATTGCCCATTCGTCTTCTACTTTATTAGTGATATTGTCCGGCATGGGGAAATGAGTATGCTCCACAGTGTGTGCCAATTGAAACACAATGCTCAGTACAAAACCTGTAAACAAGGCATAAGAAAAAAATCCAATTGCCCATGCTCCGGCTCCTACGGTAATTATTGGAATTACGATAAATAATAGAATATGCAGCACCTTAAATCCCCAGAAAGCAATTTCATCCTGCCAGGTCATTTTTTTCAGCGGAATGTCGCCCACTTTTCTACTAAAATATTTTTTATAATCAGAAAAAAATATCCAGAAGAGGTAGAGCAATGAATAAACAAACCAAAAATAAAAATGCTGATATTTGTGCATTTTATAGAATTTCTGGGTATCGCAAAGCCTTAAAAATGGTTTTGCATCAAGGTCATCATCCACGCCGTCAATATTGGTATAGGCATGGTGGATAACATTGTGTTTCATCTTCCACATAAAAGTATTGGCTCCAAGAAAGTTGAGCGACGAGGCCGCAAGTGCATTTATCCACGTTTTGCTGCTAAAACTGCCATGAGCGCCATCGTGCATGATATTGAACCCGATAGCTGAGGTAAAAAAGCTGAGAAGCAGACACTCAAAAATAGCCCAGCCTGCCGGCGGCGTATAAAAAACTAAATGAATATATAAAGCCAGAAAACTAATAGTAAGAAATAGCGCTTTAGAATACAGTCTCAGATTTCCTGTAGCGGGCTCTCCTTTTTCTTTAAAATAATCGTTAACCCGATTTTTAAGCACCGCATGAAATGATGGAGGCGGGGGAGTGGGAAATTTAGGAACTGACATCTGCGGATAATTTTATATATATAATGAAATGAGCCATAATAATCTTTCATAACCAAAAGATTGATTATTTGGCGAATTCCATCTGATCATTAAAAAATATATAATAAACAGATGAAATGGTGGCAAATGTACTATAAATACTTATGATAAAGATAAAATCTGCAAATATTCTCAGCACTCTGACCCGGCCCATAGAACAGGCAGTTTGAAGGAATAGGTTCGCAGAAACAAAATGTCTTATTTTTTGTTATATGACAATGCTATTGCCGATTTTCACCAGGGGACCCAAATGATTTCAGAATATGCAGGTGTTTATGAGCAGGAAGGTATAGTACAATACATAGCTAATAGGCTGCCCATTTTTGCACATGGTAAAGACGACCTTCATTCTTTTCGTTATATTACCAGTAATCTGATTCATCAGAAGCTATGTCGTAAGGTGGATATAGAAAGAGGCTTTCATGTGAATCCGGATACGGTGTCATGCTGGTATAAGAAGTTTAAAGAACAAGGAGAAAGGGCTTTTTTTAATCAGGATAACAGAAAGGGTACCGCTCACAAAATTTTTTGGAGAACGCAAAGAACGTATTCAAAAGAAACCGGATAAAGGTCAAAGCGTAAACAGTATAGCCAGAGAGGAAGGAATAAGAGAATCGGCTATCCGCTATAGTATCGGTCAGGGGTATTAAAAAAAATCATCTCCCGATAAAGAGGACTTGGCCGGGGGTGCCACCCGTAATGAGCGCAACGAGCAGGATGCCAACGCTCCATTAGGTATAGCCACTACCGGTTATCAGGAAAGGATCGTAGCGGCTATGACCGGCAGCGGTCATGCCGCCCCGAGTTTGACCATCACCAGTATATGTGGAGCAGGGGTACTCTTTATGCTTCCGGCGCTCATAAGCCTGGGGATTATTGAAGTGTACAGACATCTATGATTAATCCCAGACGTTTTTATTACAGCCTTGAGTCTATCATACTCACGCTGGGGCTTTTATGACGCCGGCGCGCATTAAAAATCCTGAACAATTAAAGCAATGCAGACCGGGAGAAATAGGAAATATAATCGGGCTGGATCGTATTGCTGAAGTAAAATGTCCTAGAGGTAAAATAAAGTCAGAGAACTTCTTCGGCAGTTGATAGATGACTGGTATAAAACAGGAGCGGATGAAAGTTTCTATTTGTATATAGATGGACACCAAAGGATATATTACGGCAATAAGGCCAATCTGCCTTTAAAATATATTTCACGACAACGCCTGTGTCTTGCAGCTACTACTGAATACTGCCTGCCCGACTGACATCGTTCAGGCGGGGGTTAATGAATGGCGCAGGGCTGATTACCATTTAAAGAAGCATCGGGAAAAAACGGGCAGGCTTAGCGCCCAAATGTATGTACTGGATGAAAAGTGAACAGAGGTTCCCGTAGAAAAGGTGCCGCAGATTACCGGAGCACAGGCGAAACTGCAGGAAAAAATCACAGCAGCAAAAAACAGAAACAGAACTACAGGAAGTAAGAAGTGCACAGCCCTCAAAGATAAAGACAGCGCAAATGCCAGATGACAAACGCTATAACAAACTAAAGCATGAAAGTAAAATTTTTATGAACATCATAAAAATGATCTGCTACAGAGCTGAAACATCAGTAGCCAACCTAATAGCAGAAATGCTGTCAAACAGGGATAACCACCAGGAAAGAGAATGATCGTAAAAAAAAATTATCACCTCTGCTGCAGATATTATCCCTGATGAAAAAAATAATACCCTGAGCGTAGTCATTCACGCACTGTCAGCCAGGCGATTTAATGATGCAGCAGGGAAATTGGCAGACTTACTAAACCACACTGAAACCATTTTACCCGGTACCGAAATGAGGCTAATCTTCACAACTACCGCACTGTCAAACTGCGATAGGTAAGGAGTTCTGAAATTTATGGTGATGCTCCCTTTGTCTTCCATAGCGTTTTTTAAATAGAATCATTCCTGCATTTGTGGCAGTTCCGACAGCAGGATGAATTAACAAGGAAAAATCAGATTAGTCAAAATTCTAATTATTCCCAAAGCCGCAATGTTTTATTTTGATAAAGGAGTATAAAACATTTATTGAATAATTAATAACCTGAAACCAAACCCACAAGTGCGTTTTATCGGCCTTTCTTTCTACACCACAGGTAATTTCCATCCGTTTTGATAAACCGGTTTTACTAATTGGGTAGCCTTTTCTGAATTGAATTTGTTTTTGGCGGCATCCCAATAAATTTTTTCTCCTGCTCGCAGGGCCACATTGCCAAAATGACTAACTATAGCTACTTGTGCACCAGCATCAAATGGGCAATTGAGGTCTTCTTTCTTACGCGATTTTACTACCTCAATAAAATTAGCTGCATGTAGGTCTAAGCCTCTGTCCACCGATTTTGTCCACAGCACCGCTTCTAATTTGTCCTTTTCTGGTTTTACCTCCCAGCCGCCTCTGTTTAATAGTAAGGTTCCGTTTTCGCCAATAAATGCTATTCCGTGCGACATGTTGTATAATCCCACGCCGGTAGCCATATTGTGTTCCCAGCTCATTTGGAAATTGCCGAAATCATACAATGCCATTTGGATATCGGGTGTTTCGCGTGCATCGGCAGAAAATACATATTTGCCTCCCGTAGCCATTACCGATTTGGGTATTCCGGCTTTCATTCCCAATAACACCATATCAATGAGATGTACACCCCAGTCGGTCATCAGCCCCCCGGCATAATCCCAGAACCATCTGAACTCATAGTGAAACCTGTTTTTGTTAAAAGGTCTTTTTTTAGCCGGCCCCAGCCACGTGTCGTAGTTTACTCCTGCCGGAACCGGACTGTTTGCTACCACCGGTAAGGCAGTGCTTCCTCCCCGATACATCCAGGTTTTTGTAGAAGAAATTTTGCCTAATTTACCAGAATGGACGTATGCAATTGCATCTTTAAAGTGTTGCTGGCTTCGCTGCCACTGTGCTACCTGAACAACTCTGTTATATCGCCTCACTGCTTTATTCATCAACTGTGCTTCAAAAATTGAATTAGAAACCGGTTTTTCACAAAAAATATCTTTTCCGGCAGCACAGGCATCTATCATCTGGAGGCAATGCCAGTGATCGGGTGTGGCTATTACTACAGCATCTACGTCTTTATCATTCAATAATTTTCTGTAGTCGCCATATATTTTAGGGCGGATATTTAGTTTCTCTAATTCTGCTTTTCGTTGGATTAATACATTTTCGTCAATATCACACAATGCCACACATTCTACTTCAGGTACTTTTAGCAGTGCGTTCAAATTGCTCCAACCCTGTCCTCTGCATCCAATTACACCTACTCCTATTTTTTCATTGGCAGAAATATTTTTTTTAACAGTTGCCAATAGGTCTGATGACAAAAATGCTCCGGTACTCAGCAGTACTGAATTTTTTAAAAAATTTCTACGACTGTTCATCTGGCTTATTTTAGTCTTTTAATTTTTAACACAGAGAATAAAACAATGATTATTTATCTTATATGGCCTTTCCCTTCTACAATCCATTTTTCGGTTACTAATTTTTCAAGGGCAAATGGCCCACGGGCATGTAACTTTTGGGTAGAAATGCCAATTTCGGCACCCAGACCAAACTCTTCTCCATCTGTAAATCGAGTAGAAGCATTGGTATAGACTGCCGCAGCATCCACTTCTGTTACAAACCTGTCGCAGGCTTTTTTATTGGAAGAAACGATTGCTTCTGAATGTTTGGTAGAGTGTTTTGCAATATGGTCGAGCGCCTCATCAATGCCTTTTACGGTTTTTATTGCACATTTTAAGGAAAGAAACTCCCTGCCAAAATCCTCGGCTTTTGCCTTTTGGAGGTAGGGGTAATTTTTGAGTAATTTATGAGCAGTAGCGTCTGCAAAAATTTCTACTTTAAATTTTTCAAATTCTTCTGATAGTTGTGGTAAAAACTGTGATGCAATCGCTTCATCTACCAGTATGGCATCAGCAGCATTGCAAACGGAAGGTCGGCTCACTTTTGCATTAACCGAAATATTCACGGCATCTTTGAGGTTAGCAGTTTTTTCCACATACACATGGCAAACACCCGCACCGGTTTCAATTACAGGCACCAGACTGTTTTGACGAACAAAACTGATAAGTCCATCGGAGCCGCGTGGTATTAGCACATCCAGATATTTTGTGGCAGTAAACATCTCCTGCACTACTTCTCTTTGCGGTGGCAGCAGGCTAACTGTAGCCGCATCAAGGCCGTATTCTTTAAGAATTTTTTGAATAATATTGACTGATATTTTATTGGTATGTTGCGCATCACTGCTACCTTTCAGCACACAGGCATTTCGGCTGCGCAAGCAAAGCGCAGCAATATCATAAGTAACATTAGGTCTGCTTTCATAAATAGCGCCCACCACACCAAGAGGTACCGAAACCTTTTTCAGTTTTAGTCTATTGGGTAAAGTGCGCGCTGCCAGTACTTCGCCGGTGGGGTCGGGGAGGGCAGCCACTTTTTTAATGCTGCCTGCTATTCCTTTCAAACGTTGGGCATTCAGCATGAGCCGATCGTTTTTTGGATCATCGGGGTTTTTGGCAGCCAAATCTTTTTGATTTGCTTTTATAATGACCGCTTCATTCTTTATGATGGCTTCTGCCAATGATCTCAATAATTTTTTCAGTTGCTTTTCGGGTAACTGTTGAAGTGCAGTTTTTGCTTTATTTGCTTTCTTTAATATGTTCTCTATTGCCATGACTAAAATACAGATGTATGTAAAATTGAAGGGATTAAGGTAGTATATTTTTTTGATATTTTATGATATTTTGTTCTCCTAACCGTTTTTACCAAAGGTTATTAAATTTCTCCAAAAGATATTGTATTGTTTTTCTAAATTTAATATTATTCCAAGACCTGTTATGATCGTCACCAATTTTTGCAGCTTATTCTCAAAAGCATAAAATTTATTCTACAACTACGAATTTTCAAAGTTGGTATTTTCAATTCTATTTATGTAATTAACATTTTTTCATCCAATGTTTGTCCGGATTCGATGGCAGTAAGGCTGTTGAGCGTGGTAACGGCGATTTGCTCTAAAGCTTCCTTAGTAAAAAAGTCCCTGATGGCCGGTGATGATGACATTCGGGAAGGTCAGCAATCTGGAAATGGTATCGTATTCAATAATGCTTTCGGACAGGTCGAGAAAGAAAATGCCTACTTCCTGCTCGTAAACGTCAATACTCAGATAGCCCAGATGCCTGGCTATTATTGTTTATTTCACATCCTGAGCGTTTGGCTTGCCACCCTGTGGATGATTAAACTCCAATTTCTTAAATTAGATGCCTGAGTTTTCGAATGAAAAATCCTGAGATCCGTGGTAAATAATGTTCTACCGTATGTTTTGGATTGAATTTTTTATGGAGTCGTGCTTGGTTTTCAGCACATTGTTGACCGATGAAAACGCAATGCGTACTTGTGTTTGCAGTGTGTCTTTCAGGCCGGAGGTGGCTTTTTCAATAACTTTCTCTACGACAAATTCCAGTACGTAGTCTCCATCTACAAGGTCTGCCTTTCCGTTGCCGTCTTTGGTTTCAGTCAGCAGGTTGGCTGTGCGACCTGCAACAGCACCCCCTGTTATACCTGCTACGCTACTCGAAGAGATGACCGAACTGATGATGCTGGCTCCAGAGAATGCTGCGCCTGCAGCAGCTCCTGCGCCGGTGGCAACGCCATTGCGAACCATTTTACCTGTAGCTTGTCCAGACGATGATTCTCGAGGACTCACTATTTCTTTATATTCCATTGGGGTCAATTCCTTAATTGTTTTATCGTTAAGCAAAAACATGTAGCCCTGACTTTCGGGGAAAAGTACCGCACCTTTGTCATCATTGAGCAGCACAATGCGAATGTTGCCACCTGCAGACTGTAATCCCGAAGCCACTTTCTCTCCAAAGGTTGCACCTTGTGTTTGTTTGCCTACAGTTATATTCATTGAAATTCGGTTAGGCATCCCTGAGTTCACCGAATTGATTCTGTTTGTTGTTTTGGAGTTCCCCTTCTCTTTGTAATCCCAACCTTTAAGGGCTTCTTTGGGATCTGGCCGGGTAGTATCGGTATTTGCGATTGTACGGTCTTTTGTATTACTTTTAGTTGTATTAATGATTGATTGAGCAGACCTGTTTTGTTGGGCATTTGATATAAAAGAAAAAACTGCAACAGCTAAGAAAGATGAAATAATGTAGGTTTTCATTGTTGATTATTTTAGGGTTAAAAATATATTTAGTGGTCATATTGCTATTTATTTTAATCAAATTTAGCAAATAGACTACCCCAAATCCAAATTTTTTTAAAAAAGCGTACATAAAGTTACATCACGCAATTACCACTCTTTCATCCAATGCTTGTCCGGATTCGATGGCAGTGAAGCTGTTGAGCGTGGTTACGGCTATCTGCTCCAATGCTTCCTTGGTAAAAAATCCCTGATGGCCGGTGATGATGACATTCGGGAAGGTCAGCAATCTGGAAATGGTATCGTCTTCAATAATGCTTTCGGACAGGTCGCGAAAGAAAATGCCTGCTTCTTGCTCGTAAACGTCAATGCCTAAGTAGCCCAGATGCCTGGCTTTCAGCGATTCTATCACATCCTGAGTATTCAGCAGGCCACCACGGCTGGTATTGATGAGCATGGCGCCTTGTTTCATTTTTGTCAGGCTTTCTTTATTTATCAAATGATGGGTTTCGGGCAATAGCGGGCAATGGAGCGACAGAATATCGCTTTGCACCAACACATCATCTAAGGAAAGATAATTGATGCCTTTTTGTTTTAACGCTTCCTGTTCAAAAATATCGTGCGCCAGTACCCGGCAGCCAAAACCCAGCATGATCTCACAAAATGCTTTTCCGATTAGTCCGGTGCCGATAACGCCAATGGTTTTGCCATACAGATTAATGCCGGTCAGGTTTTCGATGGAGAAATTATTTTCCCTCACTCGGTTGTATGCCTTATGTATTTTCCGGTTAAGCGTCAGGATAAGCGCAACCGCATGTTCTGCCACTGCCTGAGGCGAGTAGGCAGGAACCCTCACCACCTTCATGCCCGATTTTCGGGCTACTTCTAAGTTCAGGTTGTTGTAGCCGGCACATCTGAAAGCTATGGCTTTAATATTAAGTTTCTCCAAAGCAGCAATGGCAGTGGAATTGATTTTATCATTCACAAAAACACACACGGCGTCAAACCCTTCTGCCAGTATCGCATTGCGCGAATTGAGTTGCTCTTCAAAAAACTCCAACTCATGTCTGCCGTTATTCACTGCTTCAAAAGAAGCTATATCATAATTTTTAGTACTGAAAAATGCAATTTTCACCTTTGTTGTTTTTATTGATTCAGATTATTTTTTACCGATAAACCTAATAACTGAAGCTAATCCTTGATGAAATTTACCTTCGTTCAGTTCGGTCTTTTTCTCCTCCAAAATTAAAGGTTGGAGGCCGGAAAAGAAATTTTTTATTTCGCCCACATCATAGAGCATTGCAATATTATCAGGCCCGCCAACCGAGGGGTTTTGCCTCTTTAATTCTATATTGTTTTTGCTGAAACCTTCAAAAATAATTACTCCACCGGGCTTGAGGGCAGCATAGAGCTTTTCGAAGAAGAATGTTCTCATGTCGGGTGCCGGATGCACAAATACTAAACCGATAGCAACGTAATAATCGACAGGGTAGTGATAGGTTGTGAATTTGTCAATCGTGTAATGAATGGATACATTATGCCTATCGGCCAATTGCATTGCTTTTTCCCTGCCTGTTTCTGCAAAGTCAAACGCATCTGTATGCCAGCCAAGCGATGCGGCAAACACAGCATTACGGCCTTCGCCTTCGGCCGGAAATAATATTTTGCCCGGTTTCAGCTTTTGTAATGGTTCTTTCAAAAACTCATTGGGGATTTGGCCATAGCTATATACTTCTCGGCTATACCTGTCGTTCCAGAATTCTTTCATTTTTTATTTTATCATTAAATTTAAAGGATCTTTTTCAAACACATAAGTATCGAGATCTAAAAACTCGTTTACGCTGATTTCCACTCCTGTGGCTTTCCCGTTTGTTATTATAAACTTTGCGGGATAAATACCATAGCCCAAATTGGAATAGGTCATCCTAAACTCGCTATTGTCCATATAATCCATTGTTCCCTTAAGATGGGGATGATGCTGAAAACTACAAACGAGCTGTCCTTTATTGTTTTTTGAGATATTGATTTTACCATAAACCGTATTATAATAATCGTCCGTGTAATCATCAAGACTGATGGGAAAACTATTTCGGGCATTGACCCTATCATCCATTTTTTCAGTTCAGCTTCTTTCCTTTTTTGGTTTTGGGTAAAAATGGTAGACAAAAATTTACTTCTATCCACATAAGGTACATCCAGATATGCATCCAGTATCTGATAGCGAAGCGCTTCATAAAAACTTTGATTGTCGTTGTTGGTCATGATGGTAATGCCCAGATTTTCTTCCGGCACAAACAGGTATTGGTAACAAAACCAAAGGCGCCGCCTGTATGCCAGAAAATCTGCCTGCCGTTGTAGTCTGCCGATAACACGCCCAATCCGTAAGTTCTGAAATGATTGGGGTAATATTGATTTTTGCGATTGCTCACGGTGATATTGGCATCGCGGGTCTTTTGGAGGACCGGCCAGGGCAAAATCCGCCTGCCTTCATAACGACGGCTGTCCAATTGCCTCATCAGCCATTTGGAAACGTCTTTTACATTGCTGACCATACTGGTGGCCGGAGCCAGATTATCAACATTGTCAAAAGGAATAGTAGTAATCGCAGAGAATAAATTGGTATGCGGTGAAGCCACGTTTTTTCTGTTGGCCATACCGGCGGTTTGCATGTAGGTGTTGCTCATTCCCAAAGGTTTCAGAATATTTTCTTCGGTGTAGGTCTCCCAACTTTGGCCGATTACTTTTTGCAGCACTTGCCCGGCTACTAAGTAGCCCGAATTGCAATATCCATAGTCCTGCCTGAACAAGCCATTAGGTTTCAGGTAGCGCATTTTCCACACAATCGAGTCTTTGGGCAGATTACTGTTCCAAAACACAAAGTCGCCCTGAAACGTTTTGGTGCCCAATCGGTGGGAGAGGACATCGCGCACGGTAACCATTTGCGTAACAGCGCTGTCATAAAGCCGGAACCAGGGCAGGTGCCGGATTATTTTGTCGTTCAGCGATAATTTTTTTCATAATCCAGATTGGCAATTGCAGTGCCTGTAAACAGTTTTGAGTTGGATGCGATGATGAACAAGGTGTTTTCATCCACTTTGTCTTTTTTATTTATATCTCTGATGCCAAATCCTTTCTGAAAAATCACCTTTCCGTCTTTGACAATGGATATGGCCAGCCCCGGTACCTGCCAGAGGCTCATGCCACGTTCAATGTATTTTTCTAAACTGTCGTAGACAAAAACCGGAGTTTGAGCAAATGACAGGTTTGCTACAAAAAGGATAGTGGAGGCTATAATAAATCGTTTAATCATAATAGTAAGAAATTTGAAAATATTATTTTACTTTTTTGGAAAATTCATCTGCCAGCCGGTTCATTTCTTCAGTGGATAAATCATCAGTGGTTAACACAATTCTGTAAACAAATCTCTGAGAGGATTTGGGTGGTAGTGTGAAATTGAGTTCTTCTTTTCCGTTGCTGAACACTTTTCGGCCTAATGGATTTAGGGAAAAAAGACCGTAACCCCTTGCATGCCAATAGGTTGGATATCCGATATTGGACGGATGATCAAACATTGCCAGGCTGATATTTTTATGGTCTTTCCGGCCTTTCAGTACTACCCATTTTGCAGTTTTGGCCCACACATCATCACCGGTTTCGCCTTCACTGTTGTAATACATACCCGACACTTTTTTGTCAGGGGTTGGGTCTATTTCTGTTTTATTGCCATGAATGTCCGTAAAAATCAATGGTTCCTTTGAAGGCATTTCAAGCTCACGCGCCACACGAATGGCAAAAAATCCATCTTTCACATCTTTAAATATCACTTCCTTATCCAATGAACTGAGGTAAGATGTACGGGTAATATAAAACCTGTTTTTTACCACACTAAAGTCATAAATTGTCTTTTCTGAAAGAAATTGCTGTCCGCTGTTATTCATCCATTTGGCAGTCACTGTGAGGCTGGCTGAGTTTTTAGATGCCTTTTTTGAACTAATTTCCATGTGAATGATACTGCCATATAAAGGCTTTTTTGCAGCAGGTATTGCGGTGGAATTGTTCCAGAAATCAATACCATTTACCGATTCGTAATTCATCCAGATACCGATATGATGAGGATGGTCGGTTCTTTCGCCCAAAACGGGCTTCAGAGGGAATCCTCGTGTAACAGTGATGCCTTCAAGCGTATTGACAGGCCATAAAACAGCTTTGCTCACCGAGTTGGGGTAGGTAAAGGAAGTAAGTAGTTTTTTGTTAAATAAAATATCTACTTTTTTCTCTTTGGTATTATCTACAATTTGAAAACCTGCTACTTTTTGGGCAAAGGAGGTATTCATGCCAAATAAGAAAATGAGTAACAAAAATTTAGATTGATTCATAATGGCAAATTTTTAATCATAACAATTGTTCAAAAATACAAAAACGGGAGCCACAATGACTCCCGTTTGGCATAAATTATTGCTTTTTGTTATTTCTTCTCTTTCTGCACCTTGGGTGCATGAATATCAGTGTATTCCTTTGATTTTCGTATTCCTCCTTTCAGGTCAATAAGTACAGGAGCGGCCACAAACATTGTAGAATAAATACCTGTAACCACACCTATTAACATGGCAAAAGCGAAACCTTTGGTTACTTCGCCTCCAAATATGAAGAGAATTAATACAGTGAGGAAAACTGTGAGAGAGGTCATTATGGTTCTACTTAACGTTTCATTGATGGCTTTGTTAATCAATTTTCCCTGCTCCATCTGAGGATATAATTTTCCGTCTTCCCGTATCCTGTCGAAAATAACTACCGTATCGTTCATTGAGAAACCAAGAACGGTAAGAATAGCCGCAATAAAATGCTGGTCAATTTCAAGCGGGAATGGAACGATTTTTCTGAAGAATGAAAATACTACTAGCATTAACAATGCATCGTGCATTAATGCAAAAATTGTACCCAAAGAATATCTCCAGTTACGGAAACGCAGGAAGATATAAAGGAAAATTGCTAAAATTGCCAAAATTGTTGCTTTGAAGGCACCTTTCTTCAAATCATCCGAAATGGTAGGTAATACCTTTTTAGAACCTTTTTTATAGTCTGAGTCAAATTTCTCGAAAGATACGTCAGCCGGAAGGTGATTTTTTAAGCCTTGATATAATTTTACCAACACCATTGAATCCGCTACATCGGCATTCGGTTCTTTGATAAGGTATGAGGTGGTAATATCTAATTCGCTGGCATCACCTACTGTTTTAATAGTGGGGTTTTCGCCATCAAAAGTAGTCTTAAGGTCGTCTCTTACCTTTTCCACATTCACTTTTTTATTAAATTCAATTCTATAGCTACGACCTCCGTCAAATTCCACACCATAGTCAAAACCATAAAAAATAGTGCTAATTCCTAAAATGACAACAACTGTGGATATGATGTAGGCCGTTTTTCTAAATTCAATGAATTTAAAATGGGATTTTTGAACAATTGTGTTACTTAGTTTACTGAAATATTTCAGGTGTCTGTTTTTGTCTGTAAACCAATCAGTAACCCATCGGCTTACTAAGATGCCGCTGAATAATGAAAGTAAAAGACCCAAAATCTGTGTTGTTGCAAATCCTTTTACAGGGCCTAACCCAAAATAGTAAAGGATGATGGCAGTAATTAAGGTGGTTATGTGGCCGTCCAACACAGGTGGCAAAGAGCGATGGTATCCGTCATTGATTGCTGCAATATAACCTTTACCTTTTCTCAATTCCTCCTTAATACGTTCGTAAATAAACACGTTTGTATCAACAGCCATCCCGATAGTAAGCACCAAACCGGCAATACCCGAAGCCGTCAATAAAGCTCCTAACCCAGCCAAAATGCCGATAGTATATAATAGGTTCAAAATCAATGCAATATTGACAATCCACCCACTGGTGTTATAATAAATCAACATCAGTGTGAAGATTACGATAAACGATAATAGGAATGACAGCATACCGCCTTTGATAGCTGCTTCTCCGAGAGTAGGGCCTACGGTTTGTTCCTGAACAATTTTGGCTGGAGCAGGCAGTTTACCTATTTTCAGTATATTGGCAAGATCTGTGGCATCCTGCTGGTCAAATCCTCCAGAAATGCTTGAGTTTCCGCCGGTAATAGGCTCATTTACGTTTGGAGCTGAATAAACAGTATTATCAACTACAATGGCAATGGAGCGGCCTTTGTTGGCAGTAGTCATATCAGCCCAAATTTTGGCTCCTGTTGGGTTCATCTCTAATGAAACGGCAATTTTACCGGTTTGGTCATAGTCGGCACGTGCATTTGTTACTGTTTCTCCCCCGAGTTTGGCATTTTCACGACCATAAGTTTTAATGGCATACAGCCCCACATAAGGTGATTTTTTTTCGGGAATACCATACATCCATACCATGTCGGCAGGGAATTGGTTTTTAATATGTTCCGAATGTAGGATTTTACTAATCTCGGATGTGTCTTTTATTAATACCTGACCGATTCTGCCAATATCCATCAGACGGCCCTGTTGGTCGGCAGAGAAGCCGATCCAGCCGTACAAATGTTTCTTAGCTTCCTGCTCCTGGCTGGTTGCTGTTTGGGCAGTCGATTTTTGTTCTGTTTTTTCTTCTCCTACAATGCTTTTCAGTTGCTCTTGAAGATTTTTTGAAGTATCACTTTTGCTGTACTTTTTGATGAATCACTTGCTGTAGTAGTGGTAGTAGCTGATGCTTCTGATTGTTTAGCTGTATCCTGAGTCACTTTTCCTCCATGCTGTGCATAGAAAATTTCATCGGCCTTCTGAATATTTTGCCATATTTCAGAAATATTATATACTTCCCAAAACTGAAGGTTAGCAGATGCCTGTAGATTTTTTCTTACCCTTTCTTTATCCTGTACACCCGGTAGCTCCACAGTAATTATCTGCTTTTCGGCATCAGCATTAATACTGGGCTGTGCCACACCAAACTTGTCAATACGGGTAGTAATCAGCCGGGCTGTATTTTCAAATGCATCTCTAGCTTGTCTTCCCAGAAAGGCTATTACCTTACTGTCGCTGTCGGTAACTTTCAGCTCTGTACGATTGGCAGTGGCAAACAATGAAGCCAGTGGCGTATTTGGTGACAATTTTTTAAACTCTTCGGCAAATAATCCGATAAAGTTAGCATCGCTGTTAGCCTTTCGCTGATTAGCATTTGCAAGCGCTTTTAAAAAATTGGGGTCATTGGTATTATTTGCAAGCGTTTTAAGCAATCCTGCCATTTCCACTTCCATCGTAACGTTCATACCGCCCTGAAGGTCGAGACCCAGGCTCAACTCTTCTTCTTTAGCTTTTTGATAACTGATTCCTCCGGTAATACCATAGGTGATAATATCATCTTTGGTGCTGTCCTGAAGTCGGTTCATCCTATCGCGATAAATAGAATCCAGTTTGATTTGATATAGGTCCTGAGAATCCTTGTTTGAAGGATATGTCTGGTTGGCAGTGCCATAATTTTGGTTGACAAAATTATGTGCTACCTTTTCTAATTTCTTTTCGTGGTTGCGAACAAACCAGGTAAAGGAAAGCTGGTAAACTGAGTAAATAATAAGCAAGATTGTAAAGAATCTAACCAGGCCTTTTAGTTGCATAAGTCAATTATTAATTAATTCTTAGAATTTTCCAAAATTTTTAAAGGCTGCAAAGATAAGGTATTCAATACATATATTTAATGAGATTTCCTTTGAAAAAAGCAAGAAATCCAATAAAATTGAGAAAAATCAAATTCATAGCATTTCCGTCATAGCAATATTAGTTAAATCCTTTAAAAACTTTTCTAGTGAAGGGGTTTACTTCCTCATCGTGTGGAGACGGCTGGGGTGAGGCGAAAAATTCATTGTTTTAAAAAATAATATTTCTGGTGAAATAGGGGAAACAGCCGTTTTCTGATTAAAAACAGTTGAAATGGTTTATTTTATCTCATGCCTTTCTTTACATTTGCGACAATTCGTTTATAACTTAAATTTTATTTATTATGTCTTTATCTACTTTATTACAGCGTTTTACAGAACCGGAAACCTTAAAAATGGCAAAATTGGGCCGAGAACTCAGAGCAAAAGGCATTGATGTGATTGACCTGAGCCTTGGAGAACCCGATTTTGACACTCCTGAACATATTAAGCAGGCTGCAATAAAGGCTGTCAACGACAACTGGAGCCACTATACGCCCGTACCCGGCTATTTAGAACTGCGAGAAGCCGTTTGTACCAAACTAAAAAGAGATAACAATCTGGATTACAAGCCGGAGCATATTGTGGTTTCAACCGGTGCAAAACAAAGTCTGGCTAACACCATTCTGGCACTTGTGGACGATGATGATGAAGTGGTTATTCCTACTCCTTACTGGGTAACATATTCAGAATTAGTGAAAATTGCACGTGGAAAAGTAGTAGAGGTTCGTTCCAAAGTGGAAGACGGGTTTAAAATTAATGCGGCTCAGTTAGAGGCGGTCATTACCCCTAAAACGAAAGCCTTCCTTTTTTCTTCACCTTGTAATCCATCCGGCGCAGTTTACAGCAGGGAAGAACTGGCTGCCCTGGTAGAAGTATTCAAAAAATACCCTCAGATATACGTTATTGCTGATGAAATTTATGAATACATCAATTATGTGGGTGATCATCAAAGTATTGCACAGTTTGATGAGATCAAAACCGCGTGGTACTCATAAACGGATTGAGTAAAGGATATGCCATGACAGGATGGCGTATTGGGTATACCGCTTCAGTAGCAGATATTTCAAAAGGAATGGAAAAATTGCAGGGTCAGTTTACCAGCGCTACCTGCTCCATTGCCCAAAGGGCTGCCATTACCGCCTTAACTGCCGATAATGCCCCTTCTATAGAAATGGCAAAGGAATTTGCGTACCGTAAGCAGCATGTGATGGAACTGCTGAAAGATGTGCCCGAAATCAGCTGCACCGAGCCTGAAGGCGCTTTTTACGTGTTTCCTGACATGAGCTCCTACTTTGGAAAGAATGATGAAGAAGGAAATATAATCAAAGATTCGGCTGATTTGTGTATGTATATCCTCAACACGGCTCACGTATCCTCTGTAATGGGAGCCGCTTTTGGCGAGCCGAATTGTGTGCGGTTTTCGTATGCCAACAGTTTAGAAAATATAGAAAAAGCCTGGGCAAGAATTAAAGAAGCGCTTGCCAAGTTGAAATAGTTGTTTTATTTACTGTTTTAAAAGCAGTACTTTATGAAACCGTCATTCTGGAAACTGTAAAGAATAATGAACTGGTCTGAATAAGGGAGAATCCTTCAGTTGTCGGGATGGCGGTTCTATTTTTCTGAAAAACTTATAACTTGTATTCTGAATGCTTTTTTCAGACCCTCATATTTCATTAGCTGATTTAAAAGACGTAGCAACAATTACGGCTTTGCTCAACAGCGCATATCGTGGAGAAGCATCGCAAAGCGGCTGGACAACCGAAGCCCACCTGATAGCAGGAGATGTGAGAACCAATGAAGAGGAGGTAAGCCTCTTGATGCGCCCGCCAGATACTGTATTTCTAAAATACACTGAAAATGAAATAGTAGGCTGCGTAAATCTACAGAAACATGGTGAAAGGATATATCTTGGGATGCTGAGTGTAAAACCTCAGATTCAAGGTGGCGGCATAGGTAAAAAATTGCTGCACGCTTCAGAACAATTTGCTATACAGAATAGTTGTAATAGTGTATATATGACCGTTATTTCGGTTAGACATGAATTAATTAACTGGTACAAGCGACATGGTTATTCAGACAAAGGTGAACGAAAACCTTTTGAAGAAGACGAGGTGAGTGGCAGGCATCAGCAGAAGTTGGAATTTGCTGTTTTACAAAAAAAATTATTTTGATATGGACGAAAGGTGTACTTTAAATACCGGTCAAAGTTTTGTAAATGAACTGAAAAAATTGTATGAAAACAAAGAGCAGGTCAGATTGATGATTGATGATAATGGACTTGGCAGGGCAGAAGGTTTCATTAAAGAAATTACCGAAAACGGAACCTTGGTATTTATTACTCTGGATAACGGTGAAAAGATAGATATTGCAAAAATTATTGCTGTAAACGGCTTGTTTACAACAGATTATACTTGTTGTTGATTGCGACTGATTAATAATGAGCTTTTATAATAGTGCCCTTTAATATCTATTGTGATGTGTATTGTTACTTTTTAAGTCCTTAGACCAACAAAATATTAATTGCTACCTTGCATTTTATTAATTTCTAAAAATGTCTCGTATTATTTGTATAGATTATGGTCTTAAACGTACCGGTATTGCTGTTACAGATCCATTGAAAATTATTGCTACAGGCCTTACAACTATCGAATCGGGGCAGTTGATTTCTTTTCTGAAAGACTATTTCTCTAAGGAGGTAGTAGAAAAAATACTGATTGGCGAACCCAAAAACTGGGATGAAAGTGATACCCATGCAACTCCTTTAGTAAAAAAAATCATCGAAAAACTGAAAAAAAATTTTCCCATTACTCCAATTGAAACTATTGACGAGCGTTATACTTCCAAAATGGCTAAAGATGCCATGCTGGAAATGGGGCTTAAAAAAATGCAGCGGCGTAATAAAGCCTTAGTGGACAAAATAGCCGCCACCATTATGCTGCAGGAATATTTGCAAAAGTTTTAATGTCGCAGATACATTCATATTAGCTTAATTCATTTTTCATAAGTAATTTTGCAGCTATGATTTTACCTATTGTAGCTTATGGACTTCCGGTGCTGCGTCGCACAACAGATGAAATAGAAGCAGATTATCCGGGTCTTAAGGAATTGATATCCAATATGTGGGAAACTATGTACAACAGTAATGGTGTGGGCCTAGCAGCGCCACAGGTGAACAAATCCATCAGGCTGTTTGTGGTGGACACATTGCTGATTTTTGAAAATATGGATGAGCAGGAAAAAGAAGAAGACTACCCCGATGATGATGGAATAAAGAAAGTTTTTATAAATGCATATATAAAAGAGCTGGGTGGTGAACCATGGGTGTATAACGAAGGTTGTCTCAGTATTCCCAAGATAAGAGAGGATATCAAAAGGGAAGAAACCGTGACTATTGATTACCAGGATGAAAACTTTGACTGGCATGAGGATACTTTTTCAGGTATCTCGGCCAGGGTTATTCTTCACGAATATGACCACATTGAAGGCAAACTATTTATAGACCACCTGCCACCTTTGAAAAGAAAACTTTTGAAAAGCAAACTGAACGATATAGAAAAAGGGAAGGTAAAAGTAGATTACAAAATGATTTTCAGTTGATTGTGCTTGTCTTTCCTTAGACCCTGAAATGAAATTACAGGTAAAATATTTACTCATTTGCCTCTTTTTGAGTCAAATTGCATTTGCTCAGGTTAATGAAGATTCGCTTGAGAATGAAGCATTGGCAAGAATGGTTACGCTTTCTGAGGTGGTAGTACGCAATGACCTGAATGTGCCTGATTTTATTGATCGTGTAAAAAAAGATAAAACCTTTTATCAGGCGTTTAGAAATCTGCGGTTCCTCAGCTACAATTCACTGAACAACATTGTGATGAAAGATAAAAAGGGTAGGGAAGCAGCTTCGCTCAACAGTAAAACGATCCAAACTTACTCAGGTGGATGCCGCAGCATGACGAAAGAGTATGAGCGCGTAACAGGGGATATGCTGGATAAAAGTGGAGATTATAATTACTACACTGCCGAGATGTATGCAGGCTTGTTTTTTACAAAAGAAAAAGTATGTGGCGAAAAAAATCAATTAGATAATTTGAACCCAAAAAATAAATCAGGAATGGATAAAAGAAAGGAGCAGTTGAAAATGCTGTTTTTTAATCCCGGTAAGAAGATTCCCGGAATTCCGTTCATCGGCGACAAGAGTAATATTTTTGACCCTTCAGTAACACCGTATTATGACTATGAAATTGATTATGAAGTATATAACGGAAGAGACTCCTATCGGTTTTCAGTCAAAGCCAAACAGGGATTGAGTTCCGGCCAGCGAAATAAAATTGTTTATGACAATATGACCACCTGGTTTGACTACCGGACGTTTGAAATTTTAGGCCGCACTTACGATCTTAGCTATAATACGGGAGCTTATGATTTTGATGTACACATGAATGTACAGCTTACCAAAGTTGGTAAGCTATTAGTACCCAATGTGTTACGATATTCAGGAAACTGGTTTTTGCTTACCAAAGGCCGTGAAAGAGGTTTGTTTACAGCTACCCTTTATGGTTTTCATTAAAAACGAATATCCGATTTTACCTTTATCACACACTCCATCAGCAGTGCAGGCAGGGCCTTCATTTACCTCAAGCATTATTACGGGATTATCCTTTCGCCATTCGGCAAATGATTTCTCGATGGTATTTGTAAACACTTCTACAGGTTGTGCGCCTGATATTCCGTATTTACGATTGAATACAAAGAACGGAACACCTCTTACACCGATATTTCTGGACTCCATGATGTCCTGCTGCACCATATAGGCATATTCATCATTTGACAATGCATCATAGATATCTTCCTTTGAAAGGCCTGTTTTTTCACCAATATTCATTAAAACCTCCTTGTTTGCTACGTCCAATCCATCCACAAAATGAGCCTTAAAGAAAGCTTCTTCAATAGCGTCTCCCAGTCCTTTTGTTTTAGCTTTTTGAATAATCCGATGCGCATTAAAGGTATTGGCAGCCACCGCTTTTTCAAAATCCAAAGACAGTCCTGTGTTTTTCACCATTTCAGTTACACCTTCTGTCATCTTTGCCACCTGATCCATCGTCATACCTTTTGAGGCAGAAAGATAAGCAGAGACACTTTGTTTGCAATTAATATCTTCAGGAATGGTGGGGTCAAGCTGAAAACTTTTCCATTCTAATTCTATATTATTTGCATCTGTAAATTTGCTGATAGCTGATTCATAATGCCTTTTCCCGATATAGCAGAAAGGACAAGCCACATCACTCCACAGCTCAATTTTCATTTTATTGCTTCCGATCATTTTCTATTGTTTTGCTTTATAACAACATATATTTTCAAAAGTTTGGTTTACCGGAATTTTGCATGGCCACATTTATAAATATAATAAACCCCAAAAATTTTATACTTTAAACTTTTTGCAATGCCTGATTCAGATCAGCAATTAAATCCTCAGTGTCTTCGAGTCCGATGGAGAGTCTGATCATGGAAGGGGTGATTCCTCTTATTTGTAATTCTTCTTCCGGCAATCCGTGATGGGTGGTGGTAACCGGTTGTGTACACAGGCTTTCTGCTCCGCCCAGGCTGGGCGCTATTCTAAATATTTTCAAACTGTCTGCAAATTTCATGGTTTCTTCATAGCCGCCATCAATTTCTATAGTCATCATACCTCCAAATCCTTTCATTTGCTTTTTAGCTAATTCGTAGCCAGAGAAAGAAGGAAGCCCCGGATAAAGAATTCTTTTCACTTTTGGATGTTTTTCAAGCGTTGTAGCAATGCGAAGTGCTGAATTATTTTGATGCTGAACACGCACAACTAAAGATTTGATGCTCCTTGACAATAATGAAGCCGTTTCCGGAGCAAGCATCTGGCCAAGATTTTTCATGGGGCGCAATTTGGGCAATCAGATATTTACTTCCCATTACTGCACCGGCAGTTATATCGCTGTGTCCGCCTAAGTATTTTGTGGCGCTATGCACTACTATATCAGCTCCTAATAATAATGGATTTTGATTAATGGGAGTGGCAAACGTATTGTCTATGGCCACAAGTGTGTTATATTTTTTTGCCAAAGCTGAAATCGAAGGAATATCATAAATCTTAATCGAAGTATTGGTAGGCGTTTCAAAAAACACGAGTCCAACGACTGATTGAAGAATTCTTTCTAACTGTTATTCTTAAGGCTCAAGAAAAAAATGTAACGGAATACCGATTGACCGCAGTTGAATATTTAACAGTTCGATAGTGCCACCATAAGCATCTCCCACGCATACAATACCCTTCCTGCCCAAAGCCAGAAACATGGCTGCTTCTGCAGCAATGCCCGAACTGAAAACAAGCGCTGCTTCTGCATGTTCTAATTGTGCCATCTTTTCTTCCAATCCCTTAATTGACAGGTTCATGCCATACCTGGTATAGAGGCTTCCGGGTTTTCTGCCGTCAATTACATCCAATAAATCATTTGTAGTGGAGAATGTGAATGTAGTGGAATTGTAAATTGGCGTATGCGGAGAACCCTGGTCATTGGAAATTTCACCACTATGCACGCATTTGGTTGCAATACCTGTATTTTTACTATCTGTTTGCATTTTTCTTGTTTTGTTTTTTGCAATATAATATTTTTTAGAAAGAAGTAAGGTGAAGGTTGTCGGGCAGATTAAAAAACGCTATAAAAGATTAAAGAAAATCAACTATATTTTTTACGACTTTTTCATCTCTGTAAATTTTTCTATGTCCCAATCCTTCAGTAAATAAAAAATGTACGTTTTCAAGGTTTAACCTCTGTGCTATGTAGGCATCTTCCACAGGCGTAATCCTGTCAAATTTATCATGAACCCACAAGACCTGGCTATTGATGGTTAAAAGGCATCTTTTTATCGAAAACCAATCGATAGGATGTTTGCCCAGAGTCTCAATTCTTTTGATAAAATACTTTTGCACTTCCTTGTCCTTTATTAACATTTGCCGGAAAAACATTTCTGATAGAGAAAGCGTATCTGAAGCCGGCGCTACCAAAGCTATTTTCAAATTTTTACTTTCTGGGAGTTCTGCCACAAAAAAACTGATACCCATTGCACCAAACGAGTGACCCAGAAAACTGTCAAAAGGCCCATAGGTATTATAAGCAGACTGAATAAAGTTTTTATAAATAATACCTGTAAGTATTTTTCCTTCGCTACGTCCATGAGCAGGTGCATCAAAGGCAACTACTTCATAATTTTTTTTAATTAGCAACTTTACAAAGTGGCCAAAATTTTCAGCACAGGATTTAAAGCCATGAGCTATAAAAATTCGTTTCTCTCCGCCTTTGTTCCATCGGTAGCCGATTGTTTTAAGACCTTCAAAATCAAGCAGTAGTTCTTCTGCCGATTTGAAAAAGGCATTGGGAGTGTATTTTTTTTTAAGATAAGGCGTGCAAAATATATCAAATGCTTTGTTGCCGGCTCTTCTTTTGGAAACGACAGCCAGTAAATTGATTTGAGATTTTAAAATGCTTATAGCAAAATTTTGTATTTTCATTTTTATAACGCAAAAGTAAAAAATTTTCGAAATGCCATTAAATTTTTCGGGAACTTTGCGTTTCTTTCTGTAGTCATTTTGTTGTAAATAAAATGAGACTTAAATATTATTATATCAAAGGCACATGGAAATAGTTATAATAGGTAGTGGCAATGTAGCAGCGGTACTTGGTAGAAAATTTGTGGCAGCAGGCCACAAAATCATTCAGGTGTTTGGGCGAAATGCTTCGGCAGCATCAGAACTGGCTTATGAGTGGGACACCGCTTCCACAAATTATTCCAGCCTGATAAATAATGAGGCGGATGTATATATAATAGCTGTGAGCGACACCTCTATTGCTGAAGTAGTGAGCGATTTGCACCTGCCGAGAAAAGTAGTAGCGCATACCGCCGCTTCGGTAGAAAAGGATATACTTAAAAGTGTAACAGAAGACTATGGCGTGTTTTATCCTTTGCAAAGCCTCAGAAAAGATCAGAAAATAATTCCGCCCATGCCCATCTATACAGATGCTGCTACTGAAAAAGCAAAGTCCGTTTTGGAAAAGCTGGCAAGATCAATCAGTAGTTCAGTGGTAAAAACAGTGCCTTTTGATAAAAGGGCAAAAATGCATGTGGCAGCAGTGATTGCAAATAATTTTACTAACCATATTTTTTCGTTGGTTGAAGATTATTGCAAGAAGGAGGAGATAGACTTCCTTGATTTGTTGCCCCTCATTAACAACTCAATTGAAAGAATGTACTCTAGTTCTCCTTCTCAAATGCAGACGGGACCTGCTTTTCGGAATGATGAAGATACAATTGCCAAACATTTGGAGATGCTGAAAAATTATCCAAAACTATTAAATGTTTATAATTGCATCAGCAATAGTATTATGAATAAATAATATTTTTGTTATCAACTTTTTTACCATTTTTTACTGATAAATATCATCGTTTGTGAGTCATTTAACTAATACATTTGCAGGACAAAAACAGTTTATGAATATTTTAGATAAGTTTCAAAAAATAAACACCTTCATGTTTGATGTGGATGGCGTCATGACAGATGGAGGTATCTTAGTGATGAGAAATGAAGACATGGCCCGAATAATGAATACCAAAGACGGATATGCCTTGCAATTGGCTGTAAAAAAAGGGTATAAAATATTTATTATAACCGGTTCCTCATTCTCTGGTGTGCAAAGAAGAATGAATAACCTGGGTGTAAAGCATGTTTATTTTGAAGTGAAGGATAAAAAAAGCTATGTAATAAAACTGATGCAGGAATATGATATAAGGAAAGAAAATATTCTGTTTATGGGTGATGACCTGTCCGACTTGCCTGCTTTTGATGTAGTCAGTATCGCCGCTTGTCCGGCAGATGCAGTGAGTGAAGTGATTAGTGGCGCCAATTATATTTCAAATAAAGAGGGTGGCCGAGGCTGTGTGAGGGATGTTATTGAAAAAGTATTGAAATGCAGAGGCGATTGGGGTGTGGATGAAACAATCGCATCAACTATTTAAACGAATATAGAATGGCATCAGTAAAGGCTTTTTTCAGATTAATACGCTTGCCCAATCTGATGTTTATTGTACTTGCCCAGTTTTTATTTCAGTATTGTATTTATGACTCAATTTATAAGGGTCAGACTTCTGATATTGACACCCGTCAGTTTTTGTTATTGGTGCTGGCATCGGTTCTTATTGCCGCAGCAGGTAATATTATTAATGATTATTTTGATATAAATATAGATATCATCAATAAGCCCGGCAAAGTTGTTTTAGGCCGCATTATAAGCAGGCGCTGGGCCTTGGCCTGGCATTTTATTCTAAGCGGATTGGGCATTTTAATTACCGCACTGGCAGTTAATCCTTTTTCAAGATGGTATTTAGTGATTGCCAATATGGGTTGCGTTGTTTTGCTTTTTTTCTATTCCATGAGGTTTAAAAGGGATGTTCTCATTGGCAATATTATTATTTCGCTTCTCACCGCATGGACGATTATGCTCATATTTTTATCAAAATTTTCTTTTGCGGATGCATTTGTCAATGTTGCATTTCAACAGGTAAAGTTTTTTCGGTTTGCGGTATTGTATTCTGGCTTTGCGTTTGTAATTTCTTTGATTCGAGAGGCTGTTAAGGATATTGAGGATCTACCGGGCGATATGAAATATAATTGTCGTACCATGCCGGTAGCGTGGGGTAGGAATGCTACAAAAGTCTATACCGCTGTCTGGCTCACTATTTTGATTATTTCTCTAATCATCATTCAGATTTATGTTTTGCAATTTCAATGGTGGTGGGCAATGGGTTATTGCCTGTTGTTCACTATATTTCCTTTAATTTATATTTTTAAAAAACTGATTGCAGCCCAAAAAACATCAGAATATCACGATTTAAGCACACTTATTAAATTGGTGATGCTGACAGGAATTTTATCCATGATGTTTTTTTATATTTACCTCTGAATTAATAAAACAAAATCATGAATCATGAAAAGAATTCTCTGAGCTGTTTTCCTGACTTTAAATTTCTGAGTAAAAAGATAATGATATTTTATGAATGAAAAAATAGTATTGGCATCTACATCTCCCAGGAGAAAACAATTGCTTGAATGGGCCGAAATTCCGTTTGATATAATTGCCTGTAATACCGATGAAATATTACCGGATGGCATGCCTTTGCGCGATGCTGCCATGCAGGTGGCAAAGGAGAAGGCATTGGCCGTAAAGAAAATGCTGAAAGATAAAAGAATAATTATTGCAGCAGATACCATTGTAGTGATGGATGAAATGGTTTTGGGCAAACCCAAAAATGAAGACGAAGCCATCAATATGCTAACCCTGCTTCAAAACAATACCCATCAGGTGATTACCGGTGTAGTTATTTTATATGGAGAACGACAAATTTTGTTTGCAGATTCAACAGAAGTTGTTTTTCATCCGCTGACGCCACAACAGATAATTTTTTATGTAGAAAAATATAAACCCTACGATAAAGCCGGCGCTTATGCCATACAGGAATGGATAGGCGTTGTGGGTATTAAATCAATAAATGGCGACTTTTATAATGTGATGGGATTGCCCGTAAGCCGCGTGATTAAGGAGCTTGAGCGACTGAATAACCCTTTTCTTGGCGAAGCGTAAGTAAAACCATATATTTATACTATCCTTACCTAAGAGTAAATATTTTTCTTATGAATGAACAGTTACTTCAGTACATTTGGCGGTTTCAATGTTTTAACAAAAACGAATTGAAAACAACGGATGGCGAAGTATTGGAAATCATTCAGCAGGGGAAGATAAACACAAATCAAGGCCCTGATTTCATCAACGCGAAAATTAAAATTGGCAATACCGTTTGGGCTGGTAATGTTGAGCTGCATTTGAGGTCGTCTGATTGGGTCCGACATAATCATGCGAGCGATAAAAATTATAAGAATGTAATTTTTCATGTGGTGTATGAACAGGATGCTGTGGTAAATCATATTCCGGTACTGGAGCTGAAGAGCCGAATTTCTATAAGCCTCCTTAGCCGGTATAAAGATTTGATGCAGTCTCAGTCATTTATTCCATGCGAAGGATTGATAAGAAACGTATCGGAAATCACTGTCATCTCCTGGAAGGAGCGGTTGATAGCCGAAAGACTGGTGCGTAAAACTGAAGTAGTGTTTACCTATCTGGAAGAAAATAATTTCCACTGGGAAGAAACTTTTTGGTGGATGCTGGCAAAAAATTTTGGCACCAAGGTGAATACGGAAGCCTTTGAAGCGATTGCCAAATCAGTTTCTATAAATATTCTGGCTAAACATAAAAATCAGATTCATCAGTTGGAGGCATTGCTGTTAGGGCAGGCCGGGTTGTTAGAACAGGAGTTTGAAGAAGATTATGCTATAATGCTTCAGAAAGAATATAGGTTTTTAAGTAGTAAATATAAATTACAACCTATCCGTCAACCCGTTCATTTTCTTCGAATGCGGCCTTTCAACTTTCCTACAGTTCGACTGGCACAATTGGCTGCGCTCATTCATACTTCAACCCATCTTTTTTCAAAAACCTCTGAGGAAGTTTCCCTGCAAAAAGTGAAGGAGTTGTTTAAGGTGGAGCCCAACGATTTCTGGAAATATCATTATAGGTTTGAAAGTGAATCAAAACTTAAAAGGAAAACGATTGGAGAAAATATGATTGACAATATATTAATCAATACGATTTTTCCAATGTTTTTTGCCTATGGCATGTATCATCAGAAACAATCAATAAAAGATAAAGTATTAAATTGGTTAGAAGAAGTAAAAGCAGAAAAAAATAACATTACCAATAAATTTGAGGCTTTAGGATTAAAAAATAACCATGCTCTTGATTCTCAGGCGCTTATAGAACTAAAAACCCAATATTGTAACCAGAGGCGCTGCCTGCAATGTGCTATCGGTAATAAGCTATTAGGATACGCCGATAAATAGTTTTCAGCTTTTCAGCAAATTATTCAATCATTTTTTTGTTTAAATGCCACTCAATTACATCTTTTATGGATGGATAAGATTTTGCTAAATATTCAGAAATTATATCAAGCCCTATCCACTTTATATCTGAAATGTCTTCCTCTTTTTGCGCAATTAAATTTTCATTGACGGATGCCTTCATCAAAAACCAGTGAGATTCTTTCAGAATATGATGGGTGCCTTGTTCATAAGTATGATAAGTGACTATGAGCGGTTCTATAATTTTGGGCGATTTTATTCCGGTTTCTTCCATAATTTCTCTGGTGGCACATTCTTCTATTGTTTCGCCTTCGTCTAATTTCCCTTTTGGCAAATCCCAAAATTTCTGTCTGAAAATCATGAGTATTTCATGCAATTCATTTTCAACCAATCCGCCACCGGCTTTGATGATTTCAAATTTTTTGAAAAACGCTTTTTTTAATGCATTAAAATCATGTTGAAAAAAAATGCCTGCCTTAATTTTCGGCAAACTCATTTCTCTAAGCATAGACTTTACGCTTTGATTGCTTAATTCATCAATAAAAATGCTGTCGGGTTGATGCAGCAGGTCGTTTAGGCGATCATCCAAAGTATCGCACAGGTACAATGGTTTGTTTTGAATATAGATTTTAATTAACATAGTTTTACTTTTTGAAAACTTGGACTTATTTTCGCACCTTAAAATTCCGCCGCAATTATGAATGATGCAAAAGTAGTAGCAGAAAAATTATTACAGGTAAACGCTATTCGGTTAAGCCCTTCAGAACCATTTACCTGGGCCAGTGGCTGGAAAAGCCCAATTTATTGCGATAATCGCAGTGTTTTGTCTTTCCCTTTTGTACGGGAGTTTATCAAAAGTGAGATGTGTAATGTACTTTTTGAAAAGCTGGGTGATGCAGATATGATTGCAGGTGTTGCTACTGCCGGTATCCCCTGGGGTGCGATGGCTGCTGACCAATTGAAACTGCCATTCATTTATGTGCGCGCTAAACCAAAAGATCATGGGTTGGGTAATCAGATTGAAGGGCGTTTTGAAAAGGGTCTTAAAGTGGCTGTCGTGGAAGATCTGGTAAGTACCGGGAAAAGCAGCTTAGAGGCAGTGGATGCATTGGTTGATGCCGGATTGGAAGTGATAGGGATGACCTCAATTTTTACTTATGATTTTGCAGTGGCCTGTCAGGCATTTGCATCAAGAAATTTAAAATATTACCCACTCACTAATTATCCTGTCCTTTTAGAATTGGCTTTGGAAAAAGGAATTATAAAAGAAAATGATGCCGAGTTACTCCTGAAATGGCGCGAAGACCCTGCTAACTGGAATGTGGTTTAATTTATAATCAGGCATCATTTTTAGAAAAAAACTCATTTTCCTTATTATCGGCATTAACGATAAATATTATTTTGAACTTGGCGGTAAAAACAAAACTACAAAGCAAATAAAGAATTTAGACATTGCTTTTCTTGCCCTTGACGACTTAACAATCGGTTTTCGTAATGAAATTTCGCTTTGGCTATTTGGGTTTTTATATTTATCTTCTTTTAACATCAAAAAAACTGGGCTAAGTAAAACCCTACCCTGTTTTTAAATAAATTTCCTGGTACTAACCTTTTTTTACAAACTGAAGCTCACCATTTATTTTAACTTCTTCACCAACCAGAACGCCACCGGTTTCAAGTGCCACATTCCATTTCAGGCCAAAGTCAGTACGATTTACTTTCCCAGTAAATGTAAAACCGGCCTTAGTTTGTCCGTAAGGATCTTTTGTTACTCCGCCAAACTCTACATCCAAGATAATATCCTTTGTAAGGTCTTTAATGGTTAAAGAACCAGTCAATTTGAAGTTTTCATCATCTACTTTAGTCAAGTCCTTGCTTTCAAATTTAATTTCAGGATATTTTTCCACTTCAAAAAAATCAGCACTCTTGAGGTGATTGTCACGGTCGTTTTGATTGGTAAACACAGATGCAGCCTGAATAGTGGCAGTAGCTTTTGCAATGGTAAAATCATCACCCACTGCCTCAATGCTTGCAATAAATTCTTTAAACTCACCTTTTACGTTTGAAATCATCAAATGTCTAACCTTGAAAAGGAATTCACTGTGTGCGGGATCCAAAACCCATTTTGTAGTCTCTGTCATTTCTATAATTTTTTTAATTTTAATTCCTAATGCAAAATTGATGTTTACAGACTACATCAGCATTGACCTAAGATAAGAAATTATAGAAATAATACATTTTCGAGCTTATTTCTTGATAATCAACATGTGGATGTTGTTGGGATTAATGAGGTGCAGATGAATTTCATAATCTTTATCAGAAAGTTCCTCCAATACATAAACGGGGAAACGGTAATGGTAAACCAATAAGGCATCGCCTTTCGGTAAAAGACTCAGTTCAGCAAGAATAGCCTGAATATAGCCCGGCTTTTCTAATAATCGTACGTCAATTTTTTTCAGATGTTCATTATCATAAATATTGAAAACCTTTTCAAAGTCTTCGGAATTATGAAGCGTTGCTTTTTTTTCTGACAATTGCAATTTCTTCTCCATCAGTGGTTTGATGGGGTTCTATTTCAAAATTTATTTTACGTAAAACTCCATACACCTGATCTATATTAATGCCGGCAGTTTGTGCAGCCATTTCAATAGTCATACACGGTGCCATTTCGTTTCTTAAAATCGGGTTTTTAAGGTTTTCAAAGGTAGGAGAGAGGTCAGCTAAGACTGTAATGGTTTCATTATTTTCCTTTATAAGCGTTGACAACTTTGTATGTCTATTGATTTTCATTTATTTCTAATTCTGCCGCGCAAAGTTATCATTTCTTAAACATTTTGAGGTCAAAGATTTTGCAAAATTTGAATATGCATACTTTTAACACCGATTTGAGTTTGTTAAAACTTATATTCGTTACCAATAGATTATAGTATAGTTAAATTTTTTTATTTGATTAAAATATAATATATAAATTCAAATATAATGAAAAATACATTAAGAACCACCAAGATGTAAGTTTTTATTTTTTAATTTTTGTTCGGCCTTTCTTGAAATAGATGGATCCTTTGACATCTCTTCCGATAGAATTAGGCGTAAAGATGTATCATTGGTGAAAAAGCTCCATACCCAGTTTATAAATATTATTAACCTGTTTCTGACACTCAGGATAAGCATCAAGTGCAAAAACATCCAGGCAAACCAGGCAATCAGCCCGTTAAAATTAAAATAAGGTAAATCAACAACTGCTTTAAACTTTCCTACGGTAGCCATAGAGCCGCGGTCTTTATATTCATATTCTTCCTGTGCTTTCCCTGTTTGAACTCTTTTTAGATTTTGAGCCAACGACTTTCCCTGGTTAATAGCCACATTGGCCACCTGAGGATGTCCGTTCGGGTATTTTTGTGTTTTCATAAGAGCGATATCACCGATGGCATAAATATCATTATAACCTTTTATTTTATTAAACCTATCTACAATAATCCGGTTGTTTCTTTCAATCATACTCTTTTCTAATCCTCCAATCAGATTACCTTTAATACCACCTGTCCAAATCAGATTTTTTGTTTTCAGTTGTTCTCCATCACTGAGAGTTACAATGTGGTTTTCAAATTCTTTTACAAAAATTCCTAATCTAACCTCAACGCCAAGTTGTCTTAAAAACTTTAATGAAGCTTCCTGTGCGGTAGTGCTCATTGCGGTAAGCGTAGTTTTGCTGCCTTCAACCAGGATGATTCTTACTTTTGAATAATTAATTCTTGGATAATCCTTTGGCAGAATATTTTTTTTCATTTCGGCAAAAGCGCCGGCCATTTCCACACCGGTAGGTCCTGCACCCACGATCACGATATTATATAGTTCTTCTGGTGCATCAGCCCCTTTCGCAACAATATTTTCAAAATTTCTGATTATGATATTTCGAATCTGAATGGCTTCATAAGTAGTTTTCAGACTGTAAACACCACTTTCTGGCAGCTTTAATCCAAAATAATTGGTAACACAGCCGGTAGCTAAAACCAAAATATCATAGTTAAAATCACCAATGGTAGTTTTACAATCCTTTTTCAGAATCTACATCCTGAACTTTTGCCAGCCTTATCTGAACATGGTCTTTGTGCTGAAAAATTTTTCTGAAAGGAAAAGAAATGCTTGAAGGTTCGATTCTTGCGGATGCCACCTGATAAAACAGGGGTTGAAACTGATGGTGATTTACCTGGTCTATTAAAATAGCTTCAAAATATTTCGGGTCAAGATGCCTTGCAAGGCTGGAGACCCGCAAAGCCTCCGCCTACAATGATGATTTTTTGTTTTGTTTCCATTTTATTTAAAAAAGTCTTTTAATGCTGCAGCCTGGTTGTGTTCTTCATCTTTTGCTCCGTACAGGAAGGTAACTAATAGATGGTCTTTTAAAATGGCTTTCATTTTTGCCACCGAATCATTTTCCTTCAGTTCGGCTCTATATCTTTTTTTAAATTCATTCCACTTTTCAGGTTCATGGTTGAACCAATGACGTAATTCATCGGAAGGTGCAATGTCTTTCACCCATTCATTAATGTGAGTATTTTCTTTTTTCAGACCACGCGGCCAAAGCCTGTCCACCAGAACTCTGTATCCGTCTGCCGGAGCAATAGGTTCATAAATACGCTTTAACTGAATGGTTGCCATAATCAAAAAATTTAAAGAATAAAGGATAAAAGAAATATAGATTTCTAAATCTTTTCAGATTCAATATTTAAGGTTGGTTAATTAGTTGTGAACCTTTATAGTATATAACAGAGAACTAATATCTCTGTTTAAAATATATCTTGCAAAATTGTCAGATTTGTGCCATAATATTTTTCATGTTATAACTGTTATGTAGGATTATTAATAAGGACATAATTTAGTTCCTAATTCAAAATATATTTTGTATATTTGCCCATGGCTAATACAAAACGTAAGAACAAAGATGCTCAGGAAGAGACTCGCTTTCGGATAGTGGACTACTTAAAAAATAAACGGGGCACTCAAAAGCAGGCTGCCGAGATATTTTCTGTATCAGAAAGGAGTGTAAATAAAACATGGAATAAATACAAAAAGAAGGCAAGAAGATAACCGGACAGCAGGCTGCCGAAGTTCGACGGTTGATAAAGGATAAGATGCCCGTCCGGTTAAAACTGGCCTTTGGTTTATGGACACGTGCAGCCGTACAACAGCTTATCGAACAGGAATATGGCGTTGTATTAAGCGTGAAGCAGGTAGGTCGATATTTAAAAAGCTGGGGCTATACACCGCAAAAGCCTATCCGCAAAGCATTTGAACAGAAACCCGAGCAGGTAAAGCAATGGTTAGAGAAGGAATACCCTGCCATAAAGAAGCGGGCAACTAAAGAGAAAGGAACAATTTATTTTGGAGATGAAACCGGTATGCGAAGCGACCATCAGGCAGGCAGAAGCTATGCGCCTAAAAGGCAAAACCCCGTGGTGAAATCAACAGGACAACGGTTTTCGCTCAATATGATTTCAGCTATCAGCAATAAAGGTCATTTACAGTTTATGCTGATAGAGAAGTTAACGGTGATGTATTTATTGATTTTTTGCAACGAATGATTCGTTATAGTAAACAAAAGATATTCTATGTAACGGATGGTCATCCTGCACACAAAACAAAAAATTGCAGGCGTGGCTGGAGGAAAGCAAACATCGAATAGAGGTGTTTTTCATTCCGCCCTATAGCCCCGAGTTGAATGCACAAGAATATTTGAATCAGGATGTAAAGACTAATGTTATCGGCAAGAAGCGCCCTATCAATAAAGCTGAAATGCGCGCCAACGTTGAAGGTTTTATGAATGAAAGAAAAAGCAATAAAAAGCAGGTGCAAAAATATTTCCATGCAGACCACGTCAGATACGCAGCATAGAAAATTAATACGAACTAAATTGGGTAACGATTAATAAGTAAAATAAAAATAACTTAATCGGTAAATAACCAGAAATTAAGTCATTTTCTTTCTTAAAGAGGGTGTATAAAAATGCACAAAAAAAACCTCCGAAAAACCGGAGGTTGATGTGGGAGCTACTGGAGTCGAACCAGTGACCCTCTGCTTGTAAGGCAGATGCTCTAAACCAACTGAGCTAAGCTCCTGATTGGGATTGCAAAGATAGGGGGAACAGTTTTTATATTCAAAAAAAAAATACAAAATTTTTTTTGCACTTTGCAACATGGCACATCCATATTGTGAATTTATCAAAAACAAAGGGAAGGGGACTGTACATGAAGCCTATCATAATAATGAATATGGCTTTCCTATAGATAATGATAACGATCTTTTTGCACGAATGGTATTAGAAATTAATCAGGCTGGGTTGAGCTGGGAAACTATTCTTAAAAAGAAAGAAAATTTCTTTAAAGCATTTGACAATTTTGATATTGAGAAAGTTAGCCGATATGATGAAAAAAAGTTCGACGAACTGATGAATAATGCAGGAATTATTCGAAACAGATTAAAAATTAGTGCAGCCATTGAAAATGCAAAAAAGATAGTGCCCTTTCAGCAGGAATTTGGGAGTTTTAAAAATTGGTTAGATTATTATCATCCAAAAACTAAGGAAGAATGGACAAAGCTTTTCAAAAAAACATTTCGGTTTACCGGTGGCGAAATTGTAAATGAATTTCTGATGAGTACAGGCTATTTACCCGGAAGCCATAGTGAAGAATGTCCGGTATTTAAAAAGATTTTGAAACAAAAACCTAAATGGGCAGAGGTTAAAAAGTAAAGCCTGAAAAGCTGTAAAAGTTATAAAGCCCAGTCCACCACCTGATTTTCCCATTCGGTACGATAGGGTGTAGATACTCTTATATAATTATCGGTATATCCCTCCATCATTCCGTTTTTGTTATGATTTTCAAACAATACTTTCCGGTTTTGGCCATTATGCTGCTGTTCAAAATATTGCATTTTCATAAAGGACAAATTACGAAGTATCTTATTGCGGTTATATCGAATGTTTTTTGGAACAATCTCTACCATTTTCAATGCATCGGTATTATCCCTTTCAGAATATGTAAATACATGAAGATAGGAGATGTCGAGTGAATGTAAGAAATTTCTGGTCTCAATGAAGTCTTCATCCGTTTCTCCCGGAAAGCCCACAATTACATCCACACCGATGGCGCAATGGGGCATCACTTGTTTAATTTTGGTAACACGCTCTGCGTACAATTCTCTTTTATAGCGCCTTCTCATTGCAGCCAAGGTCTTATTATTGCCGCTTTGCAACGGAATATGAAAATGAGGCATGAATTTTCTGCTTTGACCTACAAATTCAATTATCTCATTTGTAAGCAAATTGGGCTCAATTGAAGAAATTCTGTATCGCTCTATTTCGTCAATATTATAAAGCCTTTTAATCAGTTCAAAAAAGTTCTCTTCTCTACCGTTGATAGGCACTGAATGATTGCCATCAGGCCCTTTGCCAAAGTCACCAAGATTAATTCCGGTCAATACAATTTCCTTGATTCCGTTGGCAGCCAGGTCTTCAACATTTTTAACCACATTTTCAATACTGTCGCTACGGCTTTTGCCACGTGCTAATGGAATGGTGCAAAAGAGCAATTGTAATCACATCCGTCCTGTAACTTGAGAAAGGTTCGGGTGCGGTCATGAATGGAATAGGAAACATTAAAACCTGTAACATCCTCTATATCGCAACTGCAAATTTTAGTAGAATCGCCCTTAGATATTTCATGAATATATTTACTGATATTAAATTTTTCTGCAGCACCTAATACAAGGTCAACTCCTGGAATCTCGGCAATCTCTTTTGGTTTGATTTGTGCATAACATCCAATAACGACCACTAACCCCTCCGGATTGGTACGCTGAATTCTGCGCACAATTTGGCGGCACTCTTTTTCTGCACTCTCAGTGACGGCACAGGTATTGATTACATAAACATCTGCTACCTCATCAAATCCATTCTTTATGAAACCATCCTGTTCCATTGATCTGGAAATGGAAGACGTTTCTGAAAAGTTGAGTTTGCACCCTAATGTATGAAAAGCTACTGTTTTTACGGTTTGCATAAGTGTGCAAATATATAGAATTGGGAAATTAGCCGTTTATCGAATTTTTGGAATTATCGTTTTTGCCTAATAAATAATGTCATTTAATAACAGAATGAACTACTTTCCTTAATTAACACTCAATAAATTATACGGCAAGAAGATAACAGGATTACTTATTTTTGGATTGTATTATTACCATGAAATTTTTCAGAGTTATTTTCACTTTCTATGCCTTAATCATTTTTATTGCATTGATGCTGGTGGTTTTTCCGCTGGCATTACTGGCTATGTTTTGGGGAAGACTTAAGGGAGGGAATATGATTTACCGTCTTTGTATGATTTGGGGCGATATATGGTTTGCACTGACTTTTATTTATGTAAAAAAAATTTATAAAGGTTCTAATCAAAATGACAAGCCTTATATTTATGTAGCCAATCATATTTCCTACTTAGATACTCCAGTTATCGTAAAAGCTATAAGACATCCCCTTCGGCCATTGGGTAAGGTAGAAATGTCGAAGGTGCCTGTATTCGGATATATTTACAAAAATGCAATTGTTACAGTTGACCGCAGCAGCCCCGAAAACAGAGCAAGAAGCCTGAGCCTTTTGAAAGCCTATTTGAAAAGAAAATCTCGATTTTGGTTTTCCTGAAGGCACTTTCAATGAAACTAAATTGCCTTTAAAATTTTTTTTTAATGGAGCTTTTAGAATTGCCATTGAAACAAAAACGCCGATAAAACCGGTTTTGTTTTTAGATACTTTTGACAGAATGTCTTATGCAAATCTGTTTTCTTTAAATCCCGGCAGGTGCCGGATAGTTTACCTACCTGAAGTATCGGTAGATCATTTAAACAATGAAGATATTGATATATTAAAGCAACAGGTATATGATCTGATGCAGCAAAAATTGATAGAATACGAATCCTCATGGATAGGATAAAGGAATTAATTAATCTGTATTAAAAAATACGCTTTTTTCTCTCAAAATGAATAGTTGAAAAAAAGAATATATAAAAATGAAAAATGAACTAACGAATACTCAGATTTCAGAATTATTGGGAATCTTAAAAAAAAGATTTGAGGAAAATATGCACAGGCATAAGTCCGTCGAATGGGAGAGGGTAGAACCTGCTTTAATGAAAAAGTCAGAAAAATTATGGTCATTGCACGCTATGGAAGCCACAGGTGGTGAACCTGATATTATTGTCTTAGATAAAATGGTTAGTAATTTTGTCTTTTGCGACTGCTCCAAACAAAGCCCAATGGGCAGAAAAAGTCTTTGTTATGATGAAAAAGCCTTAAAGTCCAGAAAGGGCAATCCGCCAGGAGGCAGCGTAATGGAGATGGCAAAAAGTATGGGAGTTGAAGTGCTGAATGAAGAACAATATCGCAAACTTCAAGAAATAGAATCTTATGATACTACTACTTCAAGTTGGTTAAAAACGCCTGATGATATCAGAATGTTGGGAGGTGCCATTTTTGGCGATTTTCGTTATGGCAATGTTTTTGTTTATCATAATGGAGCAGCATCATATTATTCCTCTCGCGGTTTTAGGGGATTTCTTAACTTATAAGATTTGAGATTTGTACGCAGAAATTGTCATACCACTTGCATTGCCGCTCAATTACACCTGGGCAATACCCAGCCATTTACTCGAATCCGTAAGGCCGGGCTGTAGGGTGGAGGTAAATTTGGGGAAAAATAAAAAATATGCAGGTATTATAAAAAAAATATTTGACAAGGTACCTGAATTTAAAGATATTAAGGAGATATTGAATGTCTTGGATGAAGAACCAATTGTCTTTGAACAGCAATTGAAGTTATGGGAGTGGATAGCATCTTATTATATGTGCACAGAGGGAGAAGTGATGTCGGCAGCGCTTCCTGCCCACTTCAAACTCAGTAGCGAAACTGTATTAATCTTCAATGAGGAGGCCGGCGATGATTTTACCGAACTGGGTAATGAGGAATTTTTGGTAGCTGAAGCCTTATTGATTAAAAAGGAATTGAAACTCAGCGAAGTTCAGCAAATATTAGATGCTTCACACGTGTATCCGATCATTAACCGTTTAATACAAAAAAAAATCTGCTATGTGTGGGAAGCTTTGAAGGAAACCTATAATCCTAAAAAAGAATCTTATGTCCTGCTCAATCCCGACTATCACAATGAATGGCCTTTAGAAAGACTTTTAAATGAAGATAAACGGCTGCAAAAAGCAGAAAAGCAGATGGAACTGCTGTTGTCCTTTCTGCATTATGAAAAAACAGAGGGAGAAGTAACAAAGTCTAATCTGTTGAAAAAATCAGGAGCCTCTGATGCACAGCTTAAAGGATTGGTGGATAAAGGCATTCTACGCCTTGAAAAAAGAAATATCGACCGCATAAAATTATTACCTAAGGATATTCATATCAGATTTGAACTTTCAGAACAGCAAAAAAAGGCTTTAGAGGAAATTATGGCTAACTTTAAAGAAAAGAATGTCTGCCTTTTACATGGCGTTACCTCCAGTGGTAAAACCGAAATTTATATTCATCTCATTGAACAATATATTAAACTAGGGAAGCAGGTGCTTTACCTGCTGCCCGAAATAGCGTGACTTCTCAAATCATCCGTAGGTTGCAAAAGCATTTTGGCGGGCATATTGGAGTGTATCATTCCAAATTTTCTCAAAACGAAAGAGTAGAGCTATGGAACAAAATAAGAAATCAGGAGTTGAAAGTGGTTCTTGGCGCAAGGTCTTCTCTTTTTCTTCCTTTTGATAATCTGGGTTTGATAATATGCGACGAAGAGCATGATACCTCTTACAAACAAATGGATCCGGCACCACGATACCATGCACGAGATACTGCAGTTTTTATGGCTGGCCTGTCCCCTGATTGCAAGGTTTTGCTGGGCAGCGCCACTCCGTCTTTGGAATCTTACTATAATGCCGTCACTAACAAATATGGACTTGTTAAATTAATGCAACGTTATGGGGATACTGCTTTGCCGGCAATTGAAATTATTGATACCAGAAGGTATAAAAGTAAAAATCCTGATGAAGAAATCATCTCCCAACCACTAAAGGAAGCCATACAAAACGTTTTGGAAAAACAGCGGCAGATAATTCTCTTTCAAAACCGAAGAGGATACACGCCTTACCAGCGTTGTAATGTGTGCGGCTGGATTCCTGAATGTAAATATTGTGATGTGTCATTAACCTATCATAAGTTTTACAATAAATTGGTTTGTCATTACTGTGGCACCACCTATCCACCTATGCAAACCTGTGCCCGTTGTGGCAGTCATGATTTTGTGCAAAAGAAATTCGGCATTCGAACGAATTGAAGAAATTTTGCAGGAAGTTTTCCCTTATGCCAAAGTGGCCAGAATGGATATTGACAGTGTACGTGGCAAACATGCTCACGACCAGTTAATTCAACAGTTTGAGAAAAAAAAAATTGACATTCTTGTAGGTACTCAAATGGTTGTAAAGGGCCTCGACTTTGAAAATGTGGAATTGGTAGGCATTCTGGATGCGGATGGTATCTTGTCCTTTGCAGATTTCAGAGTGAATGAACGGGCTTATCAGCTTATGGAACAGGTGAGTGGCCGAGCCGGTCGTAAAGACAACTCCGGCAAAGTCTTCATTCAGACAATGCAGGTGATGCATCCAGTTCTACTGCAAGTGCAGCAGCATGACTACAAGTTAATGTATGATGAAGAAATCAACAAAAGGCAACAATTTGAATATCCTCCGTTGAGTAGAATCATCAAACTGACTTTTAAGCACAAAATGAAGGATGTGGTACAGGATGCGGCCGTCATTTTTGCCAATGCGCTTCAAAACCGTTACCGCCAGTTTATTACAGGGCCGTCAGAGCCGATAATAAATCGTGTTCGCAATCAATATTTGATGGAAATGTTATTAAAGCTGCCAAGAAATAAAAAATTGATTGAAAAATGTAAAAAAGATATTTTATTTCAGGTAGCTGTTCTACACAACGAAAAAAGATACCGCTCTGTAGTGGCGGTGCCAGATGTGGATACAATTTAGTCTTGATTACTACAAAAGAACCGACACTTTATTGTCGGTTCTAAAAAAACATACTGGTTTAAAAACCAAAATAAACAGTATCATTATTTATTTGTGGCAGCCTTTTCATAATAGTCGCAAATACCATTATTGTTGGCATCTACAAAGCCTCTTCCCTGGCCGCGCCCTGCACTTCTTCCGCCACCATTTCTAATACCTTGTCCTCGACCCATTCCGCGCCCGCCACTTCTCATACCCTGACCACGCCCTTGGGTATAAAGACAGTTTTTTGTTCCGTAATTATCGCAAATGCCGTCTTTATTGGCATCCACATAACCAGAACAGTTTTTGTTAAGTCCTTTCCCCGGAACCTGTGTTTTGTTGTCTGTTTGTGCGGCAGCAATTCCATAAGATAAAACCAGAATGATTACTGCCAGAATTGTCTTTTTCATTTTTACTAAATTTTTATTGTTATTAATTGTTTTTATTTTCAAAACCCATTCCTCTTCCTCTGCCAAAAGGTCGATGACCCTGACCGCGAGGCATATTTAATCCTTCGTTTTTAAATAGAGGCGCAAAAACCCTTTCTAATTTAGACACTTGCTCAGGAGCACAAATTGATTTAATATGTAAGTAAAATCTGTAGGTTTCCTGCTTCAATTTCCCATGAAGGTTTCCTATTTGATCAGACAAATCATTAAGTTTTAAGGTGTCAACGCTTTGCTCTTGTAACTCTTGAAACATGTTGGCTTTTAAAGAATCAATTTTAAACACAATTGCCATTGCCATCGGTCTAAACAGATGATTAACCGCTCTAAACCGGTCTATCTGATTATTGTCAAATGATAGTTCGCTATGCATCAACCGGCCATTTATCACTTTTCCTTCGCTATTTACAATCACCAGAATCATTTTCGGTTTGCCTTTCAATATAATTATGATAAATAATGGTAGCAATAGTTGTTACATTTAAAATTACCAGTAACACAACCAACCAAATCAATATTTTATTTCTTTCCTTCATAACTATTCATTGTCTGAATCATTGAAAAAGTGCATGTTTTCTATTTGATGATCATTAATTACAGCATATGAAATTTCACTATTATTTTGCCTGTAACTGCTTCCAATCAAAACGCCGCCGCTTATGGCAATTGTCAGACTTGCTGCAACAGCAATCATCGGCCAAAGGGAATGGGTTTTCTTTATATCTGATGCCTCTATCTGCGCCATCACTCTGGTAGCGAGGAAGGGGAGAGGTATCATTTTCTTCTCCAGATCGATAAATTCATCAACTATTATATCTGTTTCATGATGTTTCATCTCCTTGTTTTATATATTGGACAATCTTGTTTAAAAATTCTTACGGCCCGATAATTGCTTTTGCAAATTATTTTTAGCTCTGAAAATTAGTTGCTCCACTGCCCCTTCGCTGTTATTCATTATAGCTGCTATTTGTTTTTGATTTAATTCTTCGTATTTGCTTAAAATAAAAGCGGTTTTTTGACTAACGGGGAGGTTTTCAAGCGCATCCTTCAGCACTTTAGCCAAGTCTTTTGATTCCAGCTCTTCATCAGGTTTTTTCTTTCGATGAAAGATTAAAAAATGCTGTCAATGGTTTCCCATACATTTTTCTCTTTTTGCTTCTCAAAAATTTATAGACTGATTGACTGCAATCCGGTACAGCCAGGTGGAAAAAGATGATTTGCCTGAAAAAGAAGACAAATTTCTGAAGGCTTTAACAAAAACATCCTGAGTAATTTCTTCGGCATCTTCTTTATTATGAACAAATCCAATAGCTACCCGAAATATCTGATTCTGAAACTTTTCGATTAATAGCTTGTAGTCTGCATTATTTCCTTCCAGAATATTTTTTATGATTTCAGAATCAGACATAAAACAATCATTATCAACAAATTACGGAAAGTAATAATCATGGACATTCATGTAAATTGTCGTTTTTTAATTAGACTACAAAGCTATTCAGTTTCTTACGGTAGGGGATATTTTTTTTTTGAGTAAAAAATGAGGTGAATATCAATAATAAAAGTATGAGTCCCTTGTTTCTTCTGATTTTGTTTTTTATTGTTTCATTTTATCCATAGTTTATGTCTTTTTTAGTGCCACACAACGTTTGAGGTTATATGCAGTAAAGGATTGTGGCCTACTTTCCTGTCGGATAAACCGAGGTTTTTGCGGGGCAGAATGCTTGAATTACCAATGAAACGCTAATTGCATATAGCCTTTGTTCAAGCAACGCCTCCGGTGAGCCTTTACTCCACCAATGTTTGGCATCTTTACTTTTCATCAAAAATAAAATTAAAATGAGAGGCAATGAAATTGCGTTTAGAGAACTAAAACTCAGAAATCAACCTAAAAGAAAATAGAAGATAAAAACATTAGCCGGTGCCGCATAAAGGTTCCTGAGCTTGCCGAAGGAACCTGTCCTGATTTATAGAGGGACAGCCCTGGTCGTTTATGATTGGGGCTTTCTTAGTTCATTATAAAGTTCGATTATTGGGAGGCTTTTTTCAATCCGCTTAATGCTGTGTTTGTATTCCAACACTTCGCCTTTTTTCTTACTTTCCAAAAATTTATAAATCAAAAAACATAACTCATAACTCCAATTTCTTCTACTTCAAAAATGCGCTCCTCAATTCTTCCACCTGCTCGTCATTAATGGGTACCATATTGCCCATTGGTGCTCCCATCACCAGGGATTTGGCGCTAAACTCGGCCACTTCCAGGAAGTCGAAGGTTTGCAACAGGGTTTTCCCCGTCACCAAAAACGAACCGTTCTGAATGAGGACAGCAGTTGCGCCGTTCTTTAACTGGCCGAGCAGTTCATCTGTTTTTTCTTCTAAGAAAACCTCAAAAGGCAGTGATGCCACATCCTGAAGGAAAATCCAGCTTTCGGGAATCGTCCTTACATCAAAATATTTTTTGGTAGCGCCAAAAGCCATCAGGTTGGTGGGTTGCGAGAAGATGATGCAGTTGATGTCAGGGTTCTGCTCATATATTTTCTGGTGCAGCCTTGCTAAGTGGCTGGCCTGTTTGCCGGGTTCGCTCTGCTTGTCTTTGACTTGCACAATGTTGGCAGGCGTCATATCCCATCTGGAAATTTCGGTAGGTGTGATAAGAAAATCATTTCCACGCCAGCGTGCCGAAATTGTTCCTATGGCGCTAAACATAAAGCCGTGTGTGCAGGCGCGGTGTACTATATTGCAGATTTCGCTGCGGATAGCCCGTTCATCTGAAGGGTGTGTTACTGCCTCCATTTCGGGGAAGTCTTCGAGCCTTTGATCAATATAATGCTGTATTTCCTCATCGGTGAGGCAATGCGGTTCGCCAATTATTTTGGCGCTCAAGAGGGTTTTAGCGCAAAACTCAAGCGTTTCAAAACGTTCAAAAGCATCGGCCAGATCGCTGCCGCCTAAAACGGTACCGTGGTTTTCCATTATAATGGCCATATAACCTTTGGCAAATTCTTCGGCAATCTTATCGCCCAATTTCTGACTGCCTGGCAGTTCATAATCAGCATAACCTATTGGTCCGCATACATGCTTTGTCTGATAGGTAACGTTGGTGTCAGGTATTTGCCGCACAATGCTAAATGAAACTAAGGCCGGTGGATGGGCATGAATGATGGCCTTTATGTTGGATCGCTGGTTGTAAATAGCGCGATGAAAAGGAACTCCGAAGATGGTTTGTGTTTGCCGATGATTTGCCCGTCTTTGGTTACACACATGATATCTGAAGCATTAAGCGATCCTTTATCAACGCCGGAAGGCGTAATCCATAAATCGCCGTTTTCGTCTAAGATGGATAAGTTTCCGCCGGAGGTGGTGGTGAGGCCGCGATTGTATATCCGGCTGATGGCAATTACTATCTGCTCTTTAGGGTGCAACCATTTGGTATCAAGAATTTTAGAATCCATAATTAAAATATTTATAATGCTTTATAGAGTTGTTGTTTTGGTAAAAATTTTTTTGCTTGTTGTTGAAATTTCACTTCGATGCACAGTTGCAACATCAATGGCAACTGTATTAATTGAACGAAGAAGTAGGTGTTATTTATTCATTATCATTATTTTATGAAGTACAAATTTTTTAATTAATAAATCATTCAATGTTTAAACTATTGCTCGCTCACAAACTCGTCCTCCATTTTTTTCACAATTTTTGGATTTCGGATAAAGTGCTGAAATGTATTGAAATTCTTTTGATATTTCTTCTTATCCAATTTGTAATAAAAGGCGCCTTTTTTGAATTAGCCCTGTCTTTATCTTTTGTTTGAGCAAAACCTGTAGAAAGCAATTTTCTGGAAAAGTTGCCTTTGTCGAATGTGGTTTCATATACATCTTCAAAAGACTCTGCACATGAGGCAGTGTAAATTTTTCGGGTAGCAATTCAAACAAAATTGGATACATGGCCGCTTGTGTCGGATATGTTCTTTGGCCATATCCACCATTTCCTGATGGTCAAAAATTAAGTCGGGCAATTCGTTGAGCAAAACCATTCTGCATGAAACTCTTCGGATATTTGTTTTTGATATTTCAAAATATCTATTAGTGCCGTGTAGGTAATAGATATAGTGCGCTCCATCGGGTCGCGCTGTGGTTTTGTGAAAGTGTGTAGCTGCTCCAGATACACTCCTTCGAGGCCGGTCAGTTTTGTAAGCACACGATAGGCTGCATCCTCAGCGCTTTCATTGGGCTGTACAAACCCACCCATCAGGCTCCACCTGTCTTTGGCAGGCTCAAAAGCTCTTTTAATCAGTAATAGCTTCAGTTTTTCACCGTCAAATCCAAAGATGATGCAATCAATGGCGGCGAGTAATCGGGTCTGTTTATTATATTTTGTCACAATAATTCAGTATAGTCAAAAGTATAGAAATATTTATTATAGTATAAAAATAAAAAATTTTTTCAAAAATATTGTAAAATGTACAATTATTTCAAAACTATTTTTTACTTTTGGCTCAGAATTTGTTTTTTGATTGTTTCTATTAACGTTTGTGAAGAATTGATGGCCGTAATAATCAAAAGATTAACTTTACGCGATAAACGAGAAGCAGGATTTATGATGACTTCGTTTTCAAATAGCAATAATTATTACTGTATTAAATTTATTGAAAATATGAAAAATTTATCTTTATTTCTATTGATTGTTTTTTTGCCGGTTTTTGCATTAGTTTCATGTGTAGTTGATGGATCTGGTGAACCTCAACCAACATCTGCGCAGAAAGAATGGGGGCAGGTGGATGGCAAAACGGTTTACTTGTTTACTCTTTATAACAATAAGGGTGATGAAGTGAAAATTACAAATTATGGAGGAATTGTTACCTCATGGATAACAGCAGATAAGGCTGGGAAAAGAGCAACGTGGTTATTGGTTTCGATTCACTAAGCAGATATCAGGAAAAAAATCCTTATTTCGGTGCTATTATCGGCAGATATGGCAATCGTATCGGTAAAGCTACATTTAAAATTGATACCGCTACCTATCATTTGGCGGCTAATGATGGCGAAAATACCCTTCATGGTGGTCTGAAAGGTTTTGATAAGGTAGTTTGGGATGCTTTTCCAAATGATAGTACAGGAACGCTCACCTTGAAGTATGTAAGCAAAGACGGCGAGGAGGGTTATCCAGGCAATCTGAGTGTAACCGTAGTTTATACCTTTACCGATGACAATGAGTTATTGATTGATTATACCGCAGAAACAGATAAGCCAACGGTTTTAAACCTTACCAATCATAGTTATTTCAATCTTACAGGCGATGTAAATAATACGATTCTGGATCATACTTTGCAGATCAATGCTGATAAATACACTCCGGTAGATGCCACTTTGATTACTACCGGAGAGCTGAAAGATGTGAAAGGAACAGCTTTTGATTTTCTTCAGCCTCATAAAATCGGAGAGCGAATTAATGATGTAACAGGAGGTTATGACCATAATTTTGTTTTGAACAGGAAGAGCGACATGCCGGAACCAGTTGCCACACTTGCTGATTCGGTAAGTGGCAGGGTATTGGAAGTATATACCACCGAACCCGGAATGCAGTTTTATACCGGTAATTTTTTGGATGGCACCAATAAATTATCCGATGGCAAACCTATCAATATTCATACAGCATTGTGTTTGGAAACACAGCATTTCCCCGATTCGCCCAACAAGCCGGAATTTCCAACCACTTTATTGAAGCCAGGCGAAAGATTTCATTCACAGACAAAATATAAAATTTCAATAAAATAATAAAAAATGAAAAGTACAGATGAATTAAAACAAATAGTAACGCAGGTGCGCCGCGACATTGTTCGTATGGTACATGGCGCTAAATCGGGCCACCCCGGTGGCTCATTGGGTTGTGCAGATATGGTTACTACTCTTTATTTCAGCGAAATGCGGATTAATGAAGCAAAGGGCGAAGATGGATTATTGGAGTTTTCACAATCTGGAGACGGAGAAGATATGTTCTTCTTGTCCAACGGTCATATTTCACCATTATTTTATTCGGTTTTAGCCCGGCGAGGTTATTTCCAGTAAAGGAATTGAGTACTTTTCGTTTGTTAAACTCCCGACTTCAGGGCCACCCCGCTACGCATGAAGGGCTGCCTGGTATTCGTGTTGCAAGTGGCTCACTTGGCCAGGGGCTTTCTGTAGCCAATGGCGCTGCTTTGGGCAAAAAAATGAAAGGAGATGATTTCTTAGTTTATGTTTTAATGGGTGATGGCGAGCAGCAGGAAGGCCAGATTTGGGAAGCGGTGCAGTTTGCGCCCAACCATCAGTTGGACAACCTGATAGCGATTGTGGACTGGAATCTGAAACAAATAGACGGACCAACAGATAAAGTAAATAATAACAGAAACATAAAAGCAAAATATGAAGCTTTTGGCTGGCTGACAGTAGATATATCCGATGGCAACGATATTGAGCAGGTGAAAGAAGCCCTTACTAAAGCCAAAGAATTAAGAGGTCAGGGACAACCCATTGCCATTATGATGCACTCCGAAATGGGTTTTGGCGTTGACTACATGATGCATACCCACAAATGGCATGGCGCAGCGCCTAACAACGAACAATTGGCAAAGGCGCTGGAGCAATTACCCGAAACGCTGGGAGATTATTAAACCAAAAATTCTTATAAGAAATGAAAAAATATACATATACAGATAAAAAAGATACCCGTTCAGGTTTTGGCGCCGGTATTGCAGAATTAGGCAGAACTAACCCCAAGGTAGTGGCTTTGTGCGCCGATCTGGTAGCCTCATTAAAATTGGATGATTTTATAAAAGAAAATCCAGAACGTTTTGTTCAATGCGGAATTTCTGAAGCCAATATGATAGGTGTTTCGGCAGGGTTAGCTATTTCTGGATATATACCCTATGCTTCCACATTTGCCAATTTCGGTTCCGGTCGTGTATATGACCAGATCAGACAAAGTGTGGCTTACTCAAACCTTAATGTAAAAATTGCGGTTTCTCATGCCGGATTGACGCTTGGAGAAGACGGTGCTACCCACCAGATTCTCGAAGATTTGGCGATGATGCGTGCCCTTCCAGGAATGACCGTTATCAATCCCTGCGATTATAACCAAACCAAAGCTGCTACAATTGCTTTGGCTGACCACGTGGGCCCTGCCTATTTGCGTTTTGGCCGTCCCGTGATTCCGGTATTTACTCCTGCAGACCAGAAATTTGAAATTGGTAAAGCATGGATGGTAAAAGAAGGTAAAGATGTAACCATCATCGCTACCGGTCATTTGGTTTGGGAAGCCATTCAGGCCGGAGAAATTCTTGAGCAGGAAGGTATTGACACCGAAATTATAAACATACATACCATCAAACCGCTTGATGAAGAAGCAATTCTCAGGTCAGTAGCCAAAACCGGTTGTGTGGTTACTGCCGAAGAGCATCAGCTCAATGGTGGGTTGGGCGAAGGTGTTTGCCAATTACTGAGCCGCACTTCACCACTTCCAGTGGAGATGGTGGGCGTGGACAACAGTTTTGGCGAAAGCGGAACTCCTGCACAACTGATGGAAAAATATGGTTTAAATGCGGCAAGTATTGTAGAGAAGGTGAAAAAAGTAATGAGCCGTAAATAATTTGTCTAAAATATTTAATTTCTGAATAATGAGCAAATCTTATGTTATTGGAGTGGATTACGGTTCCGATTCTGTGAGGGCAATCATTGCCGACACGTACAATGGTGAAGAATTGGCCGCTTCGGTGTTTTATTACCCAAGATGGAAAAAGCAATTGTATTGCGATATAAATAAAAACCAGTTTCGCCAGCATCCGCTGGATTATCTGGAAGGATTGGAAACAACTATTAAAGATTGTGGGCACAAGCAGGGCCTGAAGTAGCTGCTCAAATAAAAGCCATTTCTGTTGATACTACCGGTTCTCCGGTGGCTACCGATAAGTATGGCACTCCTTTGTCGCTCCTGCCCGGTTTTGAAGAAAACCCAAATGCGATGTTTGTGCTTTGGAAAGACCACACTGGGGTAGGAGAGGCAGCCGAAATAAATACCCATGCCGAAAAATTTAAAACCAATTATCTCCAGTTTGTAGGCGGCATTTACTCATCAGAATGGTTTTGGTCCAAGCTGCTTCGTGTGCTGAGGAGCGATGAAGAAGTTCGAAATAACATTTACTCCTTTGTAGAGCACTGCGACTGGATACCCTTCGTGCTCACCGGCGGCAATGACGTGCATCAGATGAAACGCAGCAGATGTGCAGCCGGGCATAAAATACTTTGGGCAGCAGAATGGGGTGGATTGCCTCCCAATGAGTTTTTCACTAATCTTGACCCTGTGCTGGATGGATTCACCGACAAGTTGTTTAAAGAAACCTATCCTTCCAACGAATCGGTGGGTACCATTACTAAAGAATGGGCGGACAAACTTGGTTTACCAGAAACGACCATCATTGGAGTGGTGCCTACGATGCCCACATGGGAGCAGTTGGCGGACAAATTGAGCCTTACTATCTCAGCAAGGTAATGGGCACTTCTACCTGCGATATGATTGTAGCGCCTAACCAGGAGATGGAGGGCAAACTGGTACAGGGAATCTGCGGACAGGTGGATGGTTCCATCATTCCGGGAATGATTGGTTTGGAGGCAGGTCAGTCTTCCTTTGGCGACAATTATGCATGGTTTAAGAGATTAATCTCCTGGCCTTTGAATAATATATTGTCTAAATCGGACACGATTGACGAATCCACAAAAGAAAAACTCATCAAAGAAACGGAAGATGCCGTTATTCCCGAACTGAGCAGGCAGGCAGAAAAGATAGAGGTAGATGAACATACCGAACTGGCTATTGACTGGTTCAACGGGCGAAGAACTCCAGATGCCAACCAACTGCTTACCGGAGGGCTTTTTGGGCTTGACCTCGGCAGCAATGCTCCCCGATTGTTTAGGGCGATTGTTGAGGCCACCTGCTTTGGAGCCAAAGCCATTACAGAACGTTTTATTGAGCAGGGCATTCCTGTAAAAGGCTTGATAGGGCTGGGTGGTGTTGCAAAAAAATCGCCTTTTATTATGCAAATGATGGCCGATGTGATGAATATGCCCATCAAAATTCATAAATCAGAACAGACCTGTGCCTTAGGTGCAGCTATGTTTGCTGCCACTGCCGGCGGTGTGTATGAGAAAGTAGAAGATGCCATGCAGGCAATGGGCTCCGGTTTTGATACCGAATATTTTCCCAATGACTCCAAAGTGGAAATTTATCAAAAACGATATCAGAAATATAAACAAACGGGCGCTTTTATTGAATCGCAGACAATAAAGTAAAAAATAATTTTTTTGAATACCGGCTGAAGTGCAGGTGGCATCTTCGTTGCGTCGCAATCACTTCATCTGTGGAATATATGGCATCAAAACAATAATTGTAAAAATAACTATTATGTCAAATTATGATTCTATCCGTATAGAAGCCTATAAAGCTAATATGGAACTTCCTAAATTAGGGTTGGTGCTTTTTACTTTTGGCAACGTCAGCGCTGCTGATAGAGAGCTGGGTGTTTTTGCCATCAAACCCAGTGGCGTAGCATACGAAGAGTTATCGCCTCAAAACATGGTTATTGTCGATTTTGACGGAAATATTGTAGAGGGTTCTTTCCGTCCTTCATCCGATACCAAAACACATGCAGTTTTGTACAAGCATTGGGCGGATATCGGTGGCATTGTACACACTCATTCTACTTATGCAACTGCATGGGCGCAGTCGCAGCGCGATATTCCTATTTACGGTACCACCCATGCCGACTATACCACGGCGCACATTCCCTGCGCCCCCCCAATGGATGATGAAATGATAAAGGGGAATTATGAGTATGAAACAGGTTTCAAATTATGAATTGTTTTCGGGACAAAGGCCTGAATTATCAGGAGATAGAAATGATTTTGGTAGGAAACCATGCGCCCTTTACTTGGGGAAAGAACGCCCATAAAGCGGTTCACAACAGTGCAGTACTTGAGTTTTTAGCTAAAACAGCTTTTCTAACCGAACAAATCAATTCATCTGCTCCCACCTTAAAGGAATCGATTAAACTAAAACATTGGGAGCGCAAACACGGGCCAGACAGTTATTATGGTCAAAGTTAAGAATTCAATTATTATTTATGAAGTGTAAAATATTTTTCTTAGTATTAATTGCCACCTCCTGTATTTTTTCGGCAGCGGCCCAAATGAAAGATTATTCATTTAAACCGGTTAGTTTTACTAGTGTCCACCTGTCCGATAATTTTTGGCTGCCGCGCATTAAAATCAATCATACGGTTACTATTCCTGCTTCATTTGAACGATGTGAAAAAACCGGGCGTGTGAAAAATTTTGAAATGGCAGCAGCAAAAAGTGGAAAATTTTGTACCACTTATCCTTTTGATGATACAGACATATATAAAACCATTGAAGGAGCGTCGTTTTCATTGAGCCTTTTTCCTGATAAGAAACTTCAGACTTATATTGATTCTCTAATTGAAATAGTGGCCAAAGCTCAGGAACCCGATGGCTATTTATATACAGCAAGAACCATTGACCCGCTTCATCCACATTCATGGGCAGGTATTAACCGTTGGGACAAAGAAAGAGAATTAAGCCATGAGTTATATAATGCAGGCCATTTATACGAAGCCGCCGCAGCGCATTTTTATGCAACTGGCAAAATGAATTTGCTCAATATTGCATTAAAAAATGCTGATTTGGTTTGTTCTGTTTTTGGGCATGATAAAAGGCATGTAGCCCCAGGCCATGAAGTAGTGGAGATGGGGCTTGTAAAACTTTATCGCATCACCGGAAAGAAGGTTTACTTAGAAACAGCCCAATATTTCATTGAAGAACGCGGTCATTATAAAGGATATGATTCTAAAAGTTCTGATCCTTGGACGAATGTAGCTTACTGGCAGGATCATATTCCGGTGGTTGATGAGCGTGAAGCGCTTGGCCATGCAGTTAGGGCCGGTTATTTATATGCCGCAGTTGCGGATATTGCCGCATTAACAGGCAATGAGGCCCTGCTGAATACAATAGACAGTATTTGGGAAAACATGGTTTCAAAAAAAATATATGTACAGGGAGGCGCAGGGGCAGTTCCATCAGGTGAGCGTTATGGCGACAATTATGAATTGCCCAACGCAACTGCTTACAATGAAACCTGTGCGGCAATTTCAAATGTATATTGGAACCAGCGTATGTTTCAATTACACGGCGATTCAAAATATATTGATGTATTAGAAAAGGTTTTGTACAATGGTTTAATTTCAGGGGTTGGGCTTGACGGAAAATCTTTCTTCTATACTAATGCAATGGAAGTGCGGAAGAATCATTTGCAGGGAGGATTGGAGCAGGAACGTTCTGGTTGGTTTGATTGCTCATGTTGTCCAACGAACATGACGAGATTGTTGCCATCTGTTCCGGGTTATGTATATGCATTAAAAGAAAATGATTTATATGTCAATCTTTTTATCAACAGCAAGTCTGCTTTAAGCATAAATGGAAAAGCAGTCGGTTTGGAGCAGCAGAATAATTATCCCTGGGATGGCGGTTTGAAATTTGTTGTAAAACCGCAAAAGGGAACACTTTCTTTTGCATTAAAAATCCGTATTCCCGGATGGGCAGGCAACGAAGCAATTCCACTTGACCTCTATTCTTTTCAATCGCCAGTCAAAGACCAGGTTATTATAAAAGTGAATGGCGAACCTGTCCCGTACAATATGAATAAAGGGTATGCAACTTTGTCAAGAATCTGGAAAAATAATGATATGGTGGAAGTAATACTGCCCATGGAAGTGCGCAAAGTAGTAGCGAGTGAAAAGTTGAAAGATAATATTGGAAGAGTTTCATTGCAACGCGGTCCGTTGATGTATTGTGCAGAATGGCCTGATAATAAGGGTAATACAGCAAATATTGTTCTTCCTTCATCAATCAAATTTGATACAGAATTTCAACCGGATTTATTAAATGGTGTAACAGTGCTAAAATCGCAAGTGAATGCAGTTGTCATTAATAATAATGAGGTAAAAACTGTAAAACAACCATTTACCGCCATTCCTTATTATGCCTGGGCTAACAGGGGTAAAGGTGAAATGACGATCTGGTTTCCCGAAAAAATAAAAAGCATGGATATTCTTTCAAAATAATAATAAAAAAGTAAAAGCATGAAACCATTTAAAAATTTAGAAGTTTGGTTTGTTACCGGCAGTCAACATCTGTATGGAGAAGATACCCTAAAACAAGTAGCTGCGCACTCTCTTGAAATTGCAACTGATTTTCAAAATTCAGAGACAATTCCGGTTAATGTAGTATTCAAACCCACCGTAAAATCAACGGAAGAAATTTATTCTATTTGTGCCGAAGCAAATGCATCCGAAAATTGTATTGGCATCATTACATGGATGCACACTTTTTCTCCTGCAAAAATGTGGATCAGGGGATTAAATATCTTACAAAAGCCATTATTGCACTTACACACACAGTTCAACCGTGATATACCCTGGGATAGTATTGACATGGATTTCATGAATCTGAACCAGAGCGCTCATGGCGACCGGGAATTTGGCCACATTATGAGTCGTATGCGATTAAAGAGAAAAGTGGTGGTTGGCCACTGGCAAGACCCCAAAGTCCTTGATCAAATTAATGTTTGGGTCAGAGCAGCAGCCGGTTGGAACGATTTACAAGGTGCAAGATTTGTTCGCTTTGGCGACAACATGCGTTTTGTTGCTGTTACTGATGGCGATAAGGTGGAGGCTGAAAGAGTATTTGGTTTCAGCGTAAATACTCATGGTATTGGTGATTTGGTAAAATTTGTAAACGAAGTAAGTGATGCTGATGTGCAGAAACTGATTGCAGAATACAACGAGAGGTATATCCTGGTTGACAGCCTCAAAAATGGTGGCAGCCAATACCAGTCATTAGTTGACGCTGCAAGAATAGAACTTGGTATTAAATATTTTCTGGAAGATGGCAATTTTAAAGGTTTCACAGATACCTTTGAGGATTTGCATGGGATGTTACAATTGCCTGGAATTGGTGCACAACGAATCATGGGACAGGGCTATGGTTTTGCAGGTGAAGGAGACTGGAAAACAACAGCGTTGGTGCGTGCCATGAAAGTAATGGGTACAGGATTAAAAGGAGGAAACAGCTTTATGGAAGATTATACTTATCATTTCGACCCATCTAATCCCTTAGTACTTGGTTCTCACATGCTCGAAATTTGCGAAAGCATCGCAGATGGCAAAGCTAATTGTGAAATTCATCCTCTGGGTATTGGCGGCAAAGAAGATCCCGTGCGCTTAGTGTTTAATGTAGCTGCCGGAGAGGCTTTAAATGCATCACTGGTGGATATGGGCAATCGCTTCCGTTTGTTGGTAAACGAAGTGCAGGCAGTGGCTCCGGTTGCAGACCTGCCTAAATTGCCTGTCCCAAGAGTATTGTGGAAACCTTATCCTAATATGAACGATGGTTGTGCTGCATGGATTCTGGCAGGTGGTGCGCATCACACTTGTTATAGTCAGAACTTATCTTCTGATTTTCTGGAAGATTTTGCAGAAATGGCCGGTATAGAATTTGTAAAAATTGATAAAAATACAAATCTGTATCAGTTCAAAAACGAATTGCGCTGGAGCGAAATCGCTTATAAGTAAACCTAAAAACTCTTAAACAAGAAAAATATGAATTGGCATTCACACGAATTTATCTGGCTCGACTGGGTCATTATCATTGCGGGTATCCTTGGTGTGTCATGGGCAGTTTGGCGTTCTATCGAAAAAGACAAACGCAATCAAAAAGGCGCCAATAGCGAAGACTACCTTTTTGGCAAGGGAGAACCCTGGTATATTATCGGAGCGGCCATTTTTGCCGCAAACATTGGGTCCGAGCATCTGGTAGGCCTTGCCGGTACAGGAGCAAACGCCGGAGTAGGTATGGCGCACTGGGAAATGCAGGGCTGGATGATTCTCATTCTGGGATGGTTGTTTGTACCCTTTTATCAATTGATGAATACAAAGCTTGGAAAAATCATCACCATGCCCGATTTTTTAAAGACACGATATACCCATCGTGCAGGTTCATGGCTATCAATCATAACCCTGATTGCCTATGTGCTGACTAAGGTTAGCGTTACCGCTTTTACCGGAGGCATTTTTATGGAGAGTCTGCTGGGTTTGCCCTTCTGGTTTGGAGCCATCGGGCTGATTCTTCTCACCGGTATCTTTACCGTTTTTGGAGGAATGAAGGGAGTGATGACACTGTCTGCCATTCAGACACCCATACTCATTCTCGGTTCGTTTCTGGTACTATTTCTTGGTTTGGCGGCGCTTGGCGATGGTAATGTGGGGCATGGCTGGACTGCAATGATGGATTATGCCAGAACGCTAAATGTTGGAAAAGATGGCGTGGCCTATGGCACCAACCACATGTTCCATTTTGAAACGGGCGATCCGATGTATGATGAATATCCGGGCTTTTGGGTATTTATCGGTGCATCCATAATTGGTTTCTGGTATTGGTGTACTGATCAGCATATTGTGCAAAGGGTACTGGGACAAACAAAAGGCGAACCAAATGATGTAGTGATGAAACGTGCCCGCAGAGGTACTATTGCAGCCGGATATTTCAAACTATTGCCTGTTTTCATGTTTTTAATTCCGGGTATGATAGCTATTGCATTACAAAATAAAGCAGGCTCAGGTTTCGATATGGGATACATAATGAAAGATGGAGCATCTGTTTTGAATACTGATGCAGCTTTTGGATCGATGGTGAAGTTTGTATTGCCCGCAGGCGTTAAAGGTATTGTTACCATAGGTTTTATTTCTGCGTTGGTAGCATCTTTGGCAGCATTTTTCAATTCATGCGCTACTTTGTTTACCGAAGATTTTTATAAGCCAAAATTCAAAGGAAAAAGCGAAGCCAGATATGTATTGGTAGGCCGTATTGCTACAATAGTGGTGGTAGTATTGGGTATAATCTGGATACCGGTAATGATGAGCCTGGGAAGTCTTTATTCATACCTGCAAGGCATCCAGTCGCTGTTGGCACCAGCAATGGTGGCCGTTTTTGTGATGGGTATTTTCTCCAAAAAGATTACGCCAAAAGCAGGTGAAGCAGGATTGATAATCGGCTTTCTGATTGGTATGCTTCGCTTGGTAACGAATGTCTTTACGGATACCGGTAAAAAGGTAATGACGGGTGGTTTTTGGGATGGCACAGCCTGGTTCTGGAAGACCAACTGGCTGATTTTTGAAATCTGGTTGCTGGTATTTATAATGTTAATGATGGTGGCCGTTTCTTTCTTTACACCCAAACCCAGCGCCCAACAAATTGATGCCATCACTTTCACTGGTGAGTATAAATCACTCATCAGAAAAAGCTGGAGCAAATGGGATGTTATTGCCTCTATTGGTGTGGTAGCGCTCTGTGCTGCTTTTTACTATTATTTCTGGTAAAATCATATCTGTATAATAATCCCCTGGCATTCTGCTTTGGGGGTTTTTTTTAGAAAAAAGGGATTATGAATACCCGTTATTTGATATCACTAAAAATTTTTATTATTCAGTAAACACAAACCATCAATTATCTGATTGTCTCTCTGCTCAGGCATAGTGCGCCAGAGCTACCTGAATAATTTTTGCTATTATTGCTGAAAATTATGCAATGAAGCTTAAATATTGGGGATTATCTTTTTTCTTTTTGAGTATTTTTTTGTGTATCAGGGCTCAAAACCAGTCGGTAAAAAACAGCAGTCAAACCATTTTGTGGAAAATAAGCGGTAAGGGGCTTGAAAAACCTTCCTATCTGTTTGGCACCATGCACATTCTTTGCAAAAAGATGCTATACTTGGTGAAAATGCCAAAAAATGTATTGCCGAGGCAGAAACTGTTTATTTTGAAGTAGATATGGACGACATGAAAGAAATGATGAGTGCTTTGAAGGCGATGAAAATGAAGAACGGCGTAACCCTGAAAAGCCTGTTAAGTATTGAGGATTATGAAAAAGTGAAAAAATATTTTTCCGAAATAGGGCAGGGGATGATTTTTACTGTAATGCAGGATTTCAAACCGCTCATGCTCTCCACCATGATGCAGGTGAAAACTTTGGATTGCCAGAAAACCATTGCCATGGAGCAGGTGATAATGAAGGAAGCCAAATTAGAGAAAAAGGTTATAGAAGGATTGGAAACCCTTGCTTATCAGGCATCTTTGTTTGACAGCATACCTTATGAACTTCAGGCGAAGCAACTTTTAGATGTGGTGAATAAGGTGTATGATGTAAATATTGAAACATCGAGATTGGTGGAAGCCTACAAACGTCAGGATTTAAAAGCCATTGAAGCCATAATCAATGACGAACAATGGAGGATGGACAATTACCTTGAATTGCTCATATATAAAAGGAACCACAACTGGGTGCAAAAGTTGCACAGCATCCTGTGTTCCAAAGCTGTGTTTATAGCCGTTGGAGCGGGTCACTTGCCCGGAAAACAAGGTTTAATTGAATTGTTGCGAGAAGAAGGTTACTCCGTTTCGCCAGTTGCCAACCAGTAGATAGGTTTTACCGGTAGTATAACATAAACTGTGTAAGTCCTACAAAGTTGGGGTACCCCAACTTTGTAGGACTTATTTATTAATTTTAAAAACACAGTTTAATTTTATGGACAAAGAACAAATGCTATCAGACGCTTTTTTTAAAGCAGTTTAAAACCGGAGAAGAGCTAACTGACTTTTTGACTCAGGCCCAAAAAACGAGGTATTGAAAAAGATGCTTGAAGGCGAGTTAGATGCTCACCTGGTTACGACAAGCATGAAAAAAGCAGTACTTCAAATGCCAGAAACGGCTATGGCACAAAACGCATTAAAACCGGTTTTGGAGAAAGTGAAATACAAGTACCCAGAGACAGGGACACCTCCTTTAACCCGATGATAATACCCAAACGCCAAAGCATGGTAGATGGGTTAGAAAATGTAATCGTATCGCTGTATGCCAAAGGCATGAGTGTAAGCGATATTGAAGAACAAATACGCGAGGTTTATCACTTTGATGTATCTACTTCAACCATTTCCAAAATTACAGAAACAGTAGCCGGCGATATTGTTGCTTGGCAAAACAGGCCCTTAGATCAGCTGTATTTAATTGTATGGATGGATGGTATTGTTTTTAAGGTAAGAGAAAACAGTAAAGTCATTAACAAAACCATCTATCTTGCCGTAGGGCTCAATACAGACGGCAAAAAGAAGTACTGGGCATGTGGCTTGGCAAAAACGAAAGTGCTGCATTTTGGCTTAGCGTTTTAACCGATTTAAAAGCCAGAGGTGTAGAAGACATACTCATTACAGCTACCGATAACCTCAATGGTTTTACCCAAACCATCAATAATGTTTTCCCGCAATCACAAACTCAAATCTGTGTGGTGCATCAAATACGCAACTCGGCAAAATATGTGGTTTGGAAAGACAAAAAAGCATTTTCAAAAGACATGAAACTCATCTACGACGCCCCAACAAAACAGGCAGCAAAAGCAGCACTGGAAGACTTTAAAAATAACTGGAACCACAAATATCCATACGCCATAAAATCTTGGGAAGATAATTGGGAAGCGCTTACCGTTTTTTTGAGTTCCCTTTAGAAATAAGAAAAATCATTTACACCACTAACCTAATAGAAAACCTGAATGGAAAAATCAGAAAATACACCAAAAATAAAATGTCCTTCCCTACAGATGAAGCCGTCTTAAAATCGGTATATTTGGCTTTAAGAGAAGCAACAAAAAAATGGAGTATGCCTATACAAAATTGGGGCATCATCCTAAATCAGTTCTTAACAATGTTTGAAAAAAGGGTTCAACTTTAAACAAAAAGCTAAACCCTTATATTTTTAACTTACACAGTTTATGGGATACTACCGTTTTAATTGATTATCTGCTGTAATTAGGCGCTTCTTTGGTAACATCCACGTCGTGAGGATGACTTTCATTCATACCTGCATTACTTATTTTTATGAATTGCGCTTTTTGTAAATCATTGATGGTTTTGGCACCGCAATAACCCATTCCGGCTCTTAATCCTCCGGTAAACTGGTAAATGACTTCTTTCAGGGTGCCTTTGTATGCTACGCGGCCCTCAATGCCTTCCGGTACAAATTTCTTCACATCGTCTTCGGGATCCTGAAAATAGCGGTCGCTGCTACCTTTTGACATGGCACCCAACGAGCCCATACCGCGGTAAGTTTTGTATTTTCTTCCTTCAAAAATCACGGTTTCGCCGGGGCTTTCTTCGGTTCCGGCAAAAATGCTGCCCATCATTACACAATTGGCACCCGCTGCAATGGCTTTTACCATATCGCCGGTGTATCGTATTCCTCCATCGGCAATCATAGGCACTCCTGATTTTTGTAATCCGGAGGCTGCTTCCATTATGGCAGTCAACTGCGGCATACCCGCACCCGCCACAATTCGGGTGGTACAGATGGAGCCCGGCCCGATACCTACCTTTACCGCATCGGCACCTGCTTCGGCTAACATTCTGGCACCTTCGGCGGTGCCCACATTACCGGCAATAACATTTATCTTTTTGAATGTTTTTTTTATCTTTTTAAGCGCATCAATCACACCTTTGCTGTGGCCGTGTGCACTGTCGAGTACCACAATGTCAACGCCTACCTGCTGTAGTGCATCAATCCTATCCTCAACATCTGCAGTGATTCCGATGCCGGCCCCTACCAACAATCTGCCAAATGAATCTTTTACTGCATTGGGGAAACTGCTTGCCTGCAAAATATCCCGATAGGTAATCAGGCCGGTAAGCCTTCCCTGTTTGTCCACTACCGGAAGTTTTTCAAATTTATATTGCCTAAGAATAACTTTTGCTTTTTTCAGGTCGGTTCCATCAGGGGCTGTTACAAGGTTTTCCTTGGTCATTACCTCGCTTACCTTGCGTTTATAGTTTTCTTCAAACCTTAAATCACGATTGGTGAGGATGCCTACTAACCTTCTATTGCCATCTACGATGGGGATACCGCCAATCTTGTTTTCCTTCATCAGATGTAGCGCATCGCCGATGGTAGCATCTTCCTGCAGGGTAATTGGGTCAAGTATCAGGCCGCTTTCGCTTCTTTTTACCTTTCTTACCTGCTCTGCCTGCCTTTCAATGGACATATTTTTGTGCAAAATGCCCAGACCGCCTTCTCTGGCGATGGCTGTTGCCAAAGCAGCTTCGGTTACGGTATCCATTGCTGCCGAAAGGATAGGGGTATTTAGAGTAATGTCTTTTGTAAGTTTTGAGCTGATATCAACATCTCGGGGTAGTACCTGACTATAAGCAGGCATTAATAAAACATCGTCAAAAGTAAGCGCTTCCAGAAAGATTTTAGAGGAATTATTATCAGATTGTGTGATTTTTTTTGTTGCCATGTGCAAAATTAGGGGAAAGGAGCGAAACTGGTGTTTACAATTTACCTGTCAATCGATAATTCTCACATTTTTTATAAATAAGTGGGCTTTAAATTGGCTAATTGAATTTAAAAATAACCGGAGCGGAAAACTTATAACATATTGATTCCCAATCGCTAAGATAAATTTCTTAAATTAGATTCAGCATCTTGGTTGTTGCTTTGATGGCTGCCACTGTTTGGTCGCTGTCAAGTCCGGTGGTGGTAAATTCGCGACCCTCATGCTGCCAGGTGATAATGGTTTCACAAAGAGCATCAGAGTTTCCGCCCGGCGGAATACGAACCACATAATCTGTCAGATCGGCCAGCTTCCATTTCTTTTTATTATAAATCTTTCTAAGAGCATTCATAAAGGCATCATACTGTCCGTCGCCCTGAGCATGTTCTTCTATTATTGATCCATCCTGATAACATAACCTGATGGTTGTGGATGGCCGCATGTCTTTGGAATGGGTAAGCACATAATCTTCTACCTTTACTTTTTCGGTAATGCTGCTGCTGTCCAGTACGTCTGATATAATATAAGGCAGGTCATCCTGGGTTACGGTTTCTTTCTGATCGCCTAATTCAATAATTCGTTGAGTGATTTTTTTCAAATCTTCATCTGATAGTTGAATACCTAACTGCTTGAGATTGTTTTCGATATTCGCCTTACCTGAAGTTTTACCCAATGCATATTTTCGCTTTCTGCCAAAGCGCTCCGGCATCAGATCATTGTAATACAGCCCCTTTTTCTTATCGCCGTCTGCATGTATTCCTGCTGTTTGGGTAAATACGTTTTCGCCAACAATCGGCTTGCTGGGCGATACCCTGAAGCCTGAAAACGCTTCTACGAGCTTGCTTACTTTGTAAAGCGCTTTTTCATTTACTGAGGTTTTTACATTTTTTGCAAAATCGTTTAACACGGCTACTGTGCTTTCCAGCGGTGTATTGCCTGCTCTTTCTCCCATTCCGTTAATGGTAAGGTGAAGCCCATTTACACCTGCTTTTACCGCTTCTAACGCATTGGCCACACTCAGGTCATAATCATTATGCCCATGAAAATCAATGTGTAATGCAGGATATCGGTTTACAATTTCCGAAAGAAATTCAAAGGTTTCGGCAGGAGTGAGGATACCCAGTGTGTCGGGCAGTAATAAACGCTTGAAAGGTTGTGTGGCCAGAAAATCAATATATTGCAATACATAATCTTTGGAGTGGCGCATTCCGTTACTCCAGTCTTCCAGGTATATGTTTACGTCAATTCCTTTTTTGTGAGCCAGTTTGATTACATTTCCAACTTCCCTGAAATGCTCTTCCGGCCTTTTCTTTAGTTGATGTGTGAGATGATTGAGTGAGCCTTTGGTAAGCAGGTTCATTACTTTGGCGCCGGCTTTTTTCATCCAGTTGATAGAAATATCGCCATCCACAAAGGTTAATACTTCCACTTTATGGATATGGCCGTTTGCTTTTGCCCAGTTGGTGATGGCTTTCACTGCTTTAAACTCACCTTCGCTTACTCTGGCCGAAGCAATTTCTATCCGGTCAACTTTCACCTCAGTCAACAGCAATTGGGCAATGGTTAGCTTTTCCTGTGCTGAAAATGATACCCCACTGGTTTGCTCTCCATCCCTAAGGGTGGTATCCATTATTTCAATGTGTCGTACAGCAGCTTTCTTTGCTTTTTTCCCAGATATTTCCTTTGAGCGCTTTTTTTCCTCAGAAACCATTATATAAATAATATTGATAAAATATTGATAAAATATTGATTCTCTTTATCTTATATAAAAATTAATAAACACTTTTTTCTGCAAAAGCCTCAATATCGGCTTTGATGTCCTGCAAGTAGTCTATATCGTCAAAACCGTTCATCATATTATGCCGCTTGTAGCCATTAATGATAAATAATTCTTTGTCGCCGTTAGCCAAAATGGTGACGGTTTGTTCAGGTAGATTGACCTCCAACTCGGTTTTGGGATCGGCTTCAATAGCTTTGAATATCTTATCCAGAAATTCATCGCTTACTTTTACCGGCAGAATACCAATGTTAAGCGCGTTCCCTCTGAAAATATCGGCAAAGAAACTACTGATTACACAACGGAAGCCGTAATCGTAAATTGCCCAAGCGGCATGTTCGCGGCTGCTTCCACTGCCAAAGTTTTTACCGCCTACAAGTATTTTACCACTGTAAATCGGATTGTTCAGTACAAAATCCTGTTTGGGCGAATCGTCACTATTATATCGCCAGTCGCGAAAAAGGTTGTCTCCAAAACCCTCACGTTTTGTGGCCTTTAGGAATCGGGCGGGAATAATCTGATCGGTATCCACATTTTCAATCGGAAGAGGAACCGCTGTGGAGGTTAAAACTGTAAATTTGTCGTATGCCATTTTTTATATGCTTTTTGGCTGCAGCAATCGGCTACAGCTTATTTTTTTAAGTTATTAACTATTTTTTGTTGTAATGAGTAACAGTTTTTTATAGAAATTACTTTTTCTTGCAATTCAAAAAAGGTATCATTTGTTATATATTTTAAATCTTTGCTTAACTCTAAAAGATAATCAAGTTCAGTAGCAGACCCCAACGCTATATCAATAAATCTTGCAAAATCCTTCTCACTTATTTTTGCGCAGCCTTCTGCAAAATTTGTGGAGATTGAATATGAAGCTCTCTCCTAATTTGTTGAACCAAAGCATATTTTTCCACATCTGGAAATCCTTTGGTAATTGAATAAACATACAAGGTCACTTTATGGCTAATCTGCCAGACTTCATATTTCCTAAAATCTCTCATCAGTCAAATCATAAATATCATTGCTGCTTATGCCGTAGCCAAAGGCTGCAGCCGTAGGCCTATTTAAGCATCTCCCTTGGATCCGTAACTACCCCTGTTACCGCTACTGCGGCTGCCACATAAGGACTGGCCAGCATGGTGCGTGAACCCGGCCCCTGGCGACCTTCAAAGTTTCTGTTGCTGGTGCTCACTGCCAGTTTACCAGCAGGTATTTTGTCTTCATTCATGGCCAGGCAGGCGCTACAGCCGGGCTGTCGGAGTTCGAAGCCTGCTTCGGTAAGGATATCCAGTATTCCTTCTTCCTTAATTTGTTTTTCCACAATATGCGAGCCTGGAACCAACCATGCTATAATATTATCTGCTTTTTTTCTTCCCTTTACAATTTTTGCAAATGCCCTGAAATCTTCAATACGTCCGTTGGTACAGCTTCCCAGAAACACATAATCCACCTTTTTGCCCAAAAGTTGCTCACCCTCGGCAAAGTGCATATAATCCAATGATTTTTTATAAGAAACCTCTCCATCCTTTACTTCACCTGCTGCCGGAATGTTGTTGGTAATTCCGGTACCCAGCCCTGGATTGGTGCCGTAAGTGATTTGAGGTTCTATATCAGACGCATCAAAAACAAGCTCATAGTCAAAGGAAGCGCCTTCGTCTGTTTTTAAAGTTTTCCAGTAAGACGATTTTTTATTCCAATCTTCATCTTTTGGGGCTTTATCCCTTCCTTTGATGTAGTCGTAAGTGGTTTGGTCTGGCGCAATCATACCGCCGCGTGCGCCCATTTCAATACTCATATTGCATACTGTCATCCGGCCTTCCATGCTCATATTCTCAAAAACCTCACCGGCATATTCCACAAAATACCCGGTGGCACCACTGGCCGAAATCTGAGAAATCATATATAGCGCCACATCTTTTGGCAATACGCCTTCACCTAATTTTCCGTTGATGGCAATCCGCATCTTTTTGGGCTTTGGCTGCATTATACATTGCGAAGAAAGCACCATTTCTACCTCAGATGTACCAATACCAAAGGCAATACAACCAAAGGCACCGTGCGTACTGGTGTGAGAGTCGCCACACACAATCGTCATACCCGGTTGGGTAATACCGTTTTCGGGGCCTACTACGTGTACAATTCCGTTTTTAGGATGTCCCAATGCCCAAATAGAAATTCCCCATTTTTCGGCATTCTGACTTAATGCGCTTAATTGATTGGCTGAAAGGGGATCCTCAACCGGTAAATGTTGATTAATAGTAGGCGTATTATGATCGGCTGTGGCAAAAGTTTTTTGGGGATACAAAACCGGAATTCCCCTCTTTTCTAACCCCAGAAATGCCACCGGGCTGGTAACTTCATGAATAAAATGACGATCGATAAAAAAAACATCAGGACCATCATCAATATGGCGAACTACATGGCTGTCCCAAACTTTATCGAACAAGGTTGTTGGCTTACTCATCTTATATTTTTAATTGCTTTGTTTTTTGAAAATTGAATCCGCCCCATGCAAATGGCAGCGGATCTAAAACGGTAAAGTTAATATTAATAACAGAAATTCTGCAAAATAGTTAGAGAAAATCTGCAAAAAGACTCAATATTATAGAAAATATTCATTACTCTCCGATTCATATTTTTTAAATCCTTTCAAACCTTTGCTAGTGAAAGGTCTTACTCCCTCCGTGAGATGGCCGGGTGAGGCGAAATGATGACTTTCAGTAATTTAATAATCCTAATTGGATAATAATATTAGATATTCAATCTTTACTACCAGAATATCAAATAAAAAATCGACCAAAACGAAAGATTTTTTACAAATTCTTCATTAATCCTTTGATTTTCTCGGCATGTGCAGCACTTACGGGCACCACAGGCAGCCGCATATTGTTTTTAATCAGCCCCATTTCTACCATATATTGTTTTACGCCTGAAGGGCTGCCTTCGACAAACATGGAATTGATAACATCAACATATTTAAGATGGATAGGTAATGCTTCTGAAAAATTTCCGGCCAGACAAAGCCTCACCATATTCGAAAACTCCTTGGGATAGGCATTGGCTACAACCGAAATAACGCCCTTTGCGCCACAAGCAATCATAGGAAGTGTGATGCCGTCATCACCACTGATTACCATAAAGTCTTCTGGTTTGTTTTTTATGATTTGATTAATCTGATCAAAACTTCCTGAGGCCTCTTTGGAGGCAAAAATGTTTTTACAATCTCGTGCTATACGCAAAGTCGTTTCGGCAGAAACACCCATACCGGTGCGTCCCGGAACATTATACATGATGATGGGCAGGGGGGCCGCAGCATCAATGGTTTTATAATGCTGATAAATACCTTCCTGACGAGGTTTGTTATAATAAGGTGATACTGAAAGAATTGCATCAAAACCGGTGAAGTCAAGATTTTTAAAAGCATTTACCACCTCGTAGGTATCATTGCCACCAACACCCGCTACCAATGGCACGCGGCCATTTACTTTTTGTTGTACAAAAGTAAAAATCACCTGTTCTTCTTCTCTTGTAAAAGTGGCGCTTTCGCCGGTGGTGCCGCAAGGCAGCAGATATTCCACTTTATTTTCAATCCAAAATTCAATCAATTTTTCAAACGTATCCCAGTCAACCGTTCTATTATCATCTAAAAAGGGAGTTATTATAGCAATCCCCGTACCTGTAAATTTTTCCTGTAATGTCATATATGTATAAGTTGTAAAGTTAATTAGTTGTTTTAAAGACAATTAATAAAATGAACTTCATAATTATAATTAAATATAAATTCGATATAATTTTATTAATTATTTAATAACCAATTGGTTATATTTCTTCTCAAAATCCCATTTTGCCAAACTTTTCAATTCGGTTGTCAATCCTTTCCTGCGGATTTATATCTTTTAGTTCGGCAATGGCTTTCAGAATCTGCTTCTTACAATTTTCGGCTGTGAGGGTATAATCCCACTGAGCGCCTCCATCCGGCTCGGGAATGATGCCGTCAATCAGACCAAATTCGTACATTTTTTTTGCTGTTAATTTTAATTGCTCTGCCGCTATCGTTTTATAGTCCCAGCTTCGCCAAAGTATGGTGGAGCAGTTTTCGGGAGAAATAACCGTGTACCAGGTATTTTCCATCATAAAAACCTTATCGCCAACCCCAATGCCTAATGCGCCACCACTGGCGCCTTCACCAATGATTATGCAGATGACAGGTACCTTTAGCCTGATCATTTCGTAAATATTCCGTGCAATAGCTTCACCTTGTCCGCGCTCTTCGGCTTCGAGGCCTGGGTAGGCTCCCGGAGTGTCTATCAGTGTGATGATGGGTTTGTTGAACTTTTCGGCTAACTTCATCAGCCGCAGGGCTTTTCTGTAGCCTTCGGGATTGGCCATCCCAAAATTGCGCATTTGCCTGGTTTTGGTGTTTGATCCTTTTTGCTGACCCAGTATCATCACTGTCTGACCACCAAGAGATGCAAATCCGCCTACCATTGCTTTATCATCCTTCACATTTCTGTCGCCATACAGTTCCACATAGTTTTCAGTCATTTTTTCTATGTATTTATGAGTGTATGGCCTGTCCGGATGGCGGCTCAACTGTACCCGCTGCCAATCAGTGAGGTTTTGGGTAATGGTTTTTCTTGTTTCTTCTACTTTGTTTCGCAATTGAACAATCTGTTCGCTCAGGTCTATTTTTGTTTTCTCCTGTCGCTCTTTTGTCAATTCGATTTCTTCCAATAAATCCTTTATTGGTTGTTCGAAATCTAAAAACTGTCTGTTTTGATCCTGTGGCATATATTATATATTGCTATTTGGAGCGACTAAATTACAGTATTATTAAATAAACTTGATTTTTTTATCGCAAGAATGAAAAATAATGGCTCAAACAGGCATAATGAGAGGTAGTATGCGGCGGAAAAATCCAACTCCATTTAACAAAGTTTTCCTAATAAGTTTAAATTCAATTTAAAAGGAGCTCAAAAAATAAAAGACTGAATTATTTAGTTTAAATTGCATGTTTTATGCTCAAAGCAGATTTGTTTGAATAATTATGAGATAATATTACCAAAATAGAAATTACTTAAAATATGAAAAGAAAAGAATTTTTGCAGCAAACAGGAATTTTAAGCGCCGGCTTGATGGCCGGTAAAGTATCATTCGGTTCCAAAGCTCAGGATTTTCCTGTGGTGCGGGTAGCCGAAGCGAATCGTAATTTTAAAAGTGAGGTGATTGAAAGAGCAATCAAAACCTTTCAGTCGAAAGTGAAGAACAAGGAGTTGGGCTGGTTGTTCAACAACTGTTTTCCTAACACACTCGACACCACTGTTTTTTACGAAGAAATTGGCGGCAAGCCCGATACTTATGTCATCACCGGTGATATTGATGCCATGTGGCTTCGCGATAGTTCGGCACAGGTGTATCCTTATCTGCAATTCAGTAAAGAGGATAATGCCTTGCATAAATTACTCGAAGGCGTAATTCGCAAACAAACGCATTTTATTATAAAGGACCCTTATGCAAATGCCTTTTATAATGACGATAATAAAGTAAGCGAGTGGAAAGAAACGGATGATACCGATATGAAACCGGGTATTCACGAAAGAAAGTGGGAGATAGACTCGCTTTGCTATCCAATCAGGCTGGCATATAAATTCTGGAAAGTAACAGGAGATACAGCGCCCTTTGACAACAAATGGAAAGAGGGAATTGAACAGACGCTGAAAACATTCAAAGAACAACAACGTAAAAACGGATTAGGCCCTTATAAATTTGAACGCAAAACATCATGGGCTACTGATGGTATTCCGATGGGCGGATATGGTTACCCGGTAAGGCCAAATGGTTTGATATGCTCCATGTTCCGACCCAGCGATGACGCAACCATTTATGCTTACCTCATACCCTCCAACTTCTTTGCATTGGTAAGTTTAAGGCAGGCTTCGGAAATGGTGAGGGTTATCAGTAAAGATAATAAATTAGCTTCTGAACTTGCAGCGTTGGCTGCTGAGGTAGATGCTGCATTGAAAAAATATTCAACTTTTAATCATCCCAAATACGGAAAAATTTATGCTTTTGAAGTGAATGGATATGATAGTTACAATCTGATGGATGATGCCAATGTACCCAGTTTGTTAAGTCTGCCTTATCTGGGCGCTGTAAAGGCTGGCGACCCCACTTATCAAAATACAAGAAAATACATCTGGTCTTTGGATAATCCATTCTTCTTTAAAGGAAAATATGCCGAAGGTATTGGCGGCCCACATATTGGTTTAGATATGATTTGGCCAATGAGCCTTAGCCTGAAAGCGTTTACCTCATCCAATGATGCTGAAATAAAATGGTGTATTGATACTTTGCAAAAAACGCATGGCGGAACAGGTTTTATGCATGAATCATTCCATAAAGATGATCCAACCAAGTTTACCCGCAAGTGGTTTGCCTGGTCTAATACTTTGTTTGGAGAGCTGCTGTGGAAAACATTTAATGAAAGGCCGCATTTGTTGAAATAGATTTTAGACGTTAGATATAAGACGTTAGATTTTGGATATTAGATTTTGGAGGGGAGTTGTTTTGGTGAATAACCTCTATGAATGAATATGCATTTTTTTGAAGAGAGAAATTGAGTGATAGTCTTTAGAATGTCTGAATGTTTTTTTTAAAAATTCTTTTAAATAGCTTTTGAGATAAGGCAATTTGAACATATAAATTCTGTAATTAAATCTTATGAATCGCTTTTTTCAATTTATCCTCATTACATTGATCGGTTTGGCAGGTAATGCTCAGTCGTTTTCACCAATTGATTTTGTAAATCCTTTGATGGGTACGCAATCGAAATATGAATTATCCACCGGCAATACTTATCCTGCCATCGGTCGCCCCTGGGGTATGAACCTTTGGACGCCACAAACCAATAAAATGGGTGATGGTTGGGTGTATCAATATCAGGCGGATAAGATTGTTGGGTTTAAACAAACACATCAGCCTTCACCCTGGATGAATGATTACGGTTATTTCACCATTATGCCTACAGTAGGTAAACCGGTTTTTAAAGAGCCTGAACGCGCCAGTTGGTATTCGCATAAGGCTGAGATTGCTCAACCGCATTATTATCGAGTATATTTGGCAGATTGGGATGTTACGACCGAAATGGCGCCCACTCAAAGAGCTGCCTCGTTCCGGTTCACTTTTCCTCAGACAGATAAAGCGAATATTGTGATTGATGCCATTGATAAAGGCTCGTATATAAAAATCATCCCTTCAGAAAACAAAGTGATTGGGTACTCCACCCGAAACAGTGGCAGCGTGCCTGAAAATTTCAAGAATTATTTTGTCATTTATTTTGATAAAAAGATAGATGATGCAAAAGCTTGGGATGATGGCAAATTCAGTGATGCAAAGGAACTGAACAGCAATCATGCCGGAGCGGTAATCAGTTTTAAAGGGTTGAAAAGGGGAGATGTGGTACATGCTCGAATCGCTTCTTCATTCATCAGTTTTGAGCAGGCAGAACTAAACCTGAAACAGGAAATTGGTGGTAAAAATTTTGAAACTATCCGAAAAGAGGGGGAGGCAGAATGGAACAAAACATTGGGAGTAATAAAAGTATCAGGGGGTACGGATGAACAATTGAGAACTTTTTACTCATGCCTTTACCGAATGGTGTTTTTCCCCTTGAGGATGTATGAAAAAAATGAAAAGGGACAAATCGTACATTATAGTCCATATACCGGAAAAACAGAGGCAGGGTATAAATTTGCCGGTACCGGTTTCTGGGATACGTTCAGGGCGTTGTATCCATTCCTGAATTTAGTGTATCCTTCAATTGCAGTGGAGATGCAGAAAGGTTTGATCAGCGATTATAAGGAAGGCGGATGGCTTCCCGAATGGTCTTCACCAGGTTACAGAGGTATAATGATTGGGAATAATTCAGCGTCTGTGGTATCGGAAGCTTATTTGAAAGGCCTGAGAGGATATGATATCGAGACACTGTGGCAGGCCTTAATTCACGGTGCCAACAATGACGGACCCCATGCCACAGGCAGAAAAGGAGTGGAGTACTACAATAAATTAGGATACGTGCCCAATGACGTAAAGATCAATGAAAACGTAGCCCGGACTTTAGAATATGCCTATGATGATTACACGATTTATGTACTTGGCAAAAAATTGGGCAAACCGGCATCTGAGATTGATATTTACAAAGAAAGAGCCATGAATTATAAAAAGTTATTACATCCGGTTAATCTACTGATGGCTCCCAAAAATAGCGATGGAACTTTTACGCCTAATTTCAATCCTTTTTCATGGGGCGGCCCATTTACTGAAGGGAACAGCTGGCATTATTCATGGAGTGTTTTTCAGGATATTGAAGGACTAAAAAATCTGATGGGTGGCAATGAAATGTTTGTGAGAATGTTGGATTCTGTTTTCATCATGCCGCCTGATTTTGGAGATTACAGTTACTACGGAGGAATTATTCATGAGATGCGTGAAATGCAGGTTATGGATATGGGGCAATACGCACACGGTAATCAACCGATTCAGCACATGACCTATTTGTACAATTATGCCGGTCAGCCCTGGAAATCTCAATATTGGATAAGAAAAGTGATGAACAAACTCTACACTTCGTATCCTGACGGCTATTGCGGTGATGAAGATAATGGCCAGACCAGCGCCTGGTATGTGTTCTCGGCGCTTGGATTCTATCCGGTAACACCTGCCAGCACTCAATACGTGGTAGGAACTCCATTGTTCAAAAAAGCTGAAATCACTTTTGAAAATGGCAAGAAACTCACCATCAATGCGCCATTGGCAAGCATTACAAACAAATATGTAAAAACCATGTCTTTAAATGGCAAACCGGTCGTAAAAAATCATGTTGATCATTTTGACATTATTAAAGGAGGAACTATTCAGTTTGGAATGAGCGCTGTGCCCGAAAAAACAAGAGGTGCAAGTAGTTTGGCATTCCCTTATTCAATGAGTTTGCATGATAATTAGAGCGTTTTTCAACTTAAAAATAAAGACCTGAAAATTCTGAGAAGAGAATTTTTATAAAAATACTTTTGTGTATTAATTTGAATTGTTTACTTTGGCAATCAAAACATAATTACTTGCCGGATGAGTAAGCTGCTTCAAAATATCAGGAACTGGAATATTGTGAGGAAATTTATTCACTTTGTAGTAGGACTTTCTACCTATCCGGGTATTGCCGTTATCAATAAATTCAGGTTTTATGGCACCGAACATCTGGCAAGCCTTCCAAAGGCGAATGTAATGTTTGTGAGCAATCACCAAACTTACTTCATGGATGTAATCACACTGCTGCACATCTTTTCTGCGGTAAAATGGGGGAAGAAAGATAAATTAGGACTGCCTTATTATTTTTTAAACCCCTATACCAGAGTGAATTATGTGGCAGCAGAAACGACAATGAAAAGCAGTTGGATGAGCCGATTGTTTCTGTTGGCAGGTGGTCTTACAGTACGTCGTACCTGGAATGAGAGCACCAAGGAAGCCCGCGCCGGACTTGACCCTTCGGACACCAGAAAAATAGAGCGTTCATTGGCCAACAACTGGATTATCACTTTTCCGCAAGGCACCACCACACCTTTTGCCCCGGCAAGGAGAGGAACTGCCTTAATCATCAAACATCATAAACCCATCGTAATTCCGATAGTGATTAATGGCTTTTCAAAAGCATTTCATAAAACAGGGGTGACGGTAAAGAATAAAGGAGTGGTTTTGACGGTAACTTTTAAGGAGCCATTACAAATTGATTACGATGCCTCCGCTCAGGAAATTACCAATCAACTTATGGATGCTATTGAACAAAGTAAGAAATTTGCACCGGATATATTAAAACATTAATAGCCTACTTCTTGTGTCTTTGTTCCAAAACATTTATTACATCCTGTAGTGTAAATCCTTTGGCCTGAAGTAAGACCAGATAATGAAACATCAGATCGGCAGCTTCGCCTAAAAACAAATCATCGTTATTATCTTTAGCTTCAATAACAATTTCCACTGCTTCTTCACCTACTTTCTGAGCAATTTTATTGATGCCTTTAGCAAATAAAGAGGCAGTATAAGATTTTTCGGTAGGATTATTTTTTCTATTTGTAATCACTTTTTCCAATTCGTGCAGGTTGAAAGAATCGTTTGCCTTTCCAAAACAACTAGTATCACCGGTATGGCAGGTTGGGCCGAGTGGAGCGGCCTTAATCAGCAAAGTGTCATTATCGCAATCTTCCAAAATTCCTTTAACCATCAGATAGTTCTCTGAGGCTTCTCCTTTTGTCCAAAGTCTGTTTTTACTGCGACTAAAAAAAGTAACTTTCCCTTCTTCCTTTGTCTTCTGGAGCGCTTCTTCATTCATAAAACCCAGCATCAGCACCTGTAATGTTTCGTAGTCCTGAATAATAGCCGGTACCAACCCATCAGTATATTTGGAAAAATTAATCATACTATTTGTTGTTTTTTTACCTGATTTTTTGTCAGCAAATAATAACTATTTATCATAAGCAGTTCACTAATTTCAAACTCTGACGCTAATATTCTGCTCTTTCAGATAAGTTTTCAATTCGCCGATTTCAATTTCTCTGAAATGAAAAATACTGGCAGCTAAAGCAGCGTCTGCATGACCAATCGTAAACACTTCGCTAAAATGTTCCATAGTGCCTGCGCCACCGGAAGCAATTACCGGAATAGAAATGGAATTGCTTATTTCCTTTGTAATTTCAATGGCAAAGCCACTCTTAGTGCCATCGTGATCCATTGATGTCAGCAGAATTTCTCCTGCGCCAAGGCCTTCTGCCTTTTTAGCCCATTCGGTTGCTATAAGTTCAGTAGGCGTTCTGCCACCATGTGTAACCACTTTCCAAATGCCTTCAAAATTTTTAATATCCACAGCCAGCACTACACACTGGCTTCCAAAGGATTTTGCCAAATCTTCAATCAGTTGCGGGTTTCTGACAGCAGCCGTGTTGATTGAAATTTTATCTGCGCCATTCTCCAACAGAACAGAAACATCTTCAACAGAGTTGATACCACCACCAACAGTAAAAGGGATATTGATATAAGTGGCAATTCTTCTAACTAATTCTGCTAATGTTTTTCTCTTGTCAACGGTGGCAGTTATATCCAGAAAGACAAGTTCATCAGCGCCTTCCTCGCAGTAGCGTACAGCCAGTTCTACAGGGTCGCCCGCATGACGCAGATTTACAAAATTGGTTCCCTTTACGGTTTGTCCGTCTTTGATATCCAGACAGGGAATAATACGTTTTGTCAGCATTAATTATTGAATTGCTTTAATTCTTTTAAGGAAATGATGTTTTCGTAAATAGCCTTACCGATTATTGCGCCATGACATCCGATATCGCGCAATTCTTCCAAATCCTTTATCGAACTTACACCGCCGCTTGCAATCAATTTCATACCTTCTACTCGCTCAATGATTTTTTTATACAGGTCATTGGAACTTCCCTGTAAAAGGCCGTCTTTGCTGATATCGGTACAAAAGAACTGCTCCAAACCCTTACTACGATAGTGTTTCAAAATATTAAACACATCTATATTGGTGGCTTCTGTCCATCCCTTAATCATTATTTTTTCATCCTTTACATCAGCGCCCAATATGAAATTTTCAACACCAAACTTATTTAACCACTCCTGAAAAACATTGGGCTTCTTCACTGCTATGCTTCCCACAGAAACATATTTAGCGCCGGAATCAAAGGTGATTTGCACGTCCTGTTCACTACTGATGCCGCCACTGAAATCAATTTCAAGCTTGGTTTTAGTGGCTATCTTTTCGAGTACTTTCCAGTTTTTAACGTGGCCGGCTTTGGCACCATCAAGGTCCACCAGATGAAGTCTTGTCAATCCGGCATCCGCAAACTGCATAGCCACTTCTTCGGGATGTTCATTATAAATTGTCTTGGTTGCGTAATCGCCTTTTTTTAGTCTCACTGCTTTGCCATCAATAACATCTATGGCGGGTATAATCTTCATATTATAGTTCTAAAAAGTTTTTTAAAATTTTTTCACCTGTTTCAGCGCTTTTTTCCGGATGAAACTGTACTCCGTAAAAATTGTCTTTTTTTAGTGCGCTGCTAAAATCGTTAATATAATTGGTTTTGGCAATTGTATGCTCACCTATTTCTGCAAAATAACTATGTACAAAATAACAATAAGAATTTTCCACTATCCCTTTAAACAATTCATTAGGTATTGGTTCAATATTGTTCCATCCGATTTGCGGAATTTTCAATTTGTTACTTCTAAACCTTTTCACTTCCGTGTCAAAGATACCTAAACATTCCGTATTATTTTCTTCACTGTTTTTGCAAAGTAACTGAAGCCCCAGACAAATTCCAAGCAAAGGTTGTTTGGCAGATTTTATGGCTTTATCCAACTTTCTTTGTTTCAAATATTTCATGGCGGAACTGGCTTCTCCCACGCCGGGAAAATGATTTTGTCGGCTGACCAGATTTTCTCTAAATCATCCGTCACCTCTGCTTCTACTCCAATTCGATTGAGCGCAAAGATTACCGATTGAATATTGCCTGCATTGTATTTTATTATTTTTACATCCATTGATTGCTTCAGAATTTTTTATAAAAGGCCTTTTGTGGTTGGTACCTGCATGTTGCCGGGCGTTCTTTTTATGGCCATTTTGATTGCTTTTGCCAAACCTTTAAAAATGCCTTCAATTTTGTGGTGTTCATTTTCACCTTCGGCTTTAATATTCAGATTGCATTTAGCAGCATCGCTGAATGATTTGAAGAAATGATAAAACATTTCCGTGGGCATTTCCCCAATTTTTTCTCTCTTAAATTCGGCATCCCAAACGATCCATGGGCGGCCTCCAAAATCAATGGCAACCTGTGCCAGACTGTCATCCATCGGCAAAAGGAAACCATAACGTTCCATACCTGCTTTATTGCCCAGCGCCATGTTGAAGGCCTCGCCGAGAGCAATTCCGGTATCTTCAATGGTGTGGTGCTCGTCAATATGTAAATCGCCTTTCACTTCAATATCCAAATCAACACCACTATGCCTGCCTAACTGGTGTAGCATGTGGTCGAAAAAACCCAACCCTGTATGGATATTGCACTGTCCTGTACCATCAAGGTTTAGTTTGATATGGATTTTAGTTTCGTTGGTATTTCTTTCGTGTTCCACAACGCGTTGCTGCAATGCGAGAAAATTATAAATATCCTGCCAATCCTTTGTCTTCAAAGCGATGACCGGTTCAAGTAGCCGAATATTATCATTTATTTCACCGGCACCTAATTCTTCATCCTGATTCAACCAGATTCCTTTGCAGCCCATATTTTTAGCTAATTGTATATCGGTGATTCTATCGCCAATAACGTAGGAGGCAGCTATATCATATTCCGGGTTGTTGAGGTATTTGGTTACCATGCCGGTACCCGGTTTACGGGTGGGCGCATTTTCTTCTGGAAATGTTTTATCAATAAGCACTTCGTTAAAGTGAATTCCTTCACTTTCTAAATTGCGCATTACCAGATTGTGAACCGGCCAAAAGGTTTCTTCAGGAAAGTTTTCCGTACCCAAGCCATCCTGATTGGTTACCAACACTAATTCACAATCCAATTCCAGTGCAATTTTCTTCATCCAGGTAAACATGCCCGGGTAAAAAGTTACCTTATCAATTGAGTCCAACTGATAGGTGGGAGGGGCTTCATTAATAAGGGTTCCATCCCGATCTATAAATAATATTTTCTTCATTTTAATAATTTCCGTTTTTTGTTTTTCTCAGAAATAATTGACTAAATCTGTCATCAGAAAATATTTAATTTTCAAATTCTTTCAATGCAATCATTAGCGAGCGATTCTCATCTTCGGTGCCAACAGTAATTCTCAGGCAATCTTCACAACCTATTACATTACTTCTGTTTCTTACAATAATTCCCTTCTCTTGCAAATATTTGAATACATCATTTGCATTTTCCATATTTACCAATAAAAAGTTTGCATCACTTGGATAAATTTTTTGCACGTAGCCAATCGTCTTCAATTCTTCTTCTAACCAATGACGTTGGTCAATGGTCTGACGTGTCCATTCATTCACCTCATCAATTTTCTGCAAACCTTGCAAGGCCAGTTCCTGTGTGGCAATATTTATGTTGTAGGGATATTTTACATTATTCATGATTTTAATAATCTCTCTTTGAGATATTGCAAATCCAAGTCGTAAAGCCGCCATCCCCCAGGCCTTTGAAAGAGTCTGTAATACTACCATGTTCGGATAATCCGGAATGTCCTGAGCAAAACTTTTCTGCCGGGCATAATTAATATATGCCTCATCAATTGCTACGATACCGTCAAAATTGTTGAGAATGATTTCTATGTCCTGCCTTCTGATACTGTTGCCGCTCGGATTATTTGGCGAGCAAATAAAAATAATTTTTGTGTAATCATCTACAGCATCGGCAATTGCCTGAATATCCATCTGAAAGTCTTCTGTCAATGGTACTTCAATAACTTTTACGTTATTAATTTCAGCAGCCACTTTATACATTCCATAGGTAGGCGGTAATATGATTACATTATCAATTCCTGGTTCACAAAAAATTCTGAACATCAAATCGATTGCCTCATCGCTACCATTACCCAAAAAAATATTTTCGGCATTTACTCTTTTTACATCACTGATGCGTTGTTTTAATTTTTGTTGTACCGGATCGGGATAGCGGTTTACCAATTCTTCTTTGCCATCCACATTCAACAAAACGGGTGAGCCGATTGAATTTTCATTGGCATCCAGCATAATATGTGCCTCGCCACTAAACTCATGGCGGGCGGTGGAGTAGGGACTGAAGTTTTTAATATTTTCTCTTACCAGATTATATAATTCAAATTCCATTTTTCAAATTATTTTACTACTTTATTGATATTCTTTTTTTAACAGCATTACTATGCGCCTGAAGGCCTTCTGCCTCCGCCATTGTGGTGATGGTTTTTGCCAAAGACCGCAGTCCTGTTTTTGTTAATTGCTGAAAAGTAATTTTTTTATAAAAACTATCTAATGAAACACCACTGTACATTGCAGCATAGCCGTTTGTGGGAAGGGTGTGGTTGGTGCCACTTGCATAGTCGCCGGCACTTTCGGGCGAATAATTACCTACAAATACAGAGCCTGCATTAACTATTTGCCTTAACAGATTTTTGGATGTTTTACATGCCAGAATCAAATGTTCGGGAGCATACAGGTTGGATAAAGCAACCGCATCATTCGGGTTTTTCAGAATGATAAATTTTGAATGTTTTAATGATTTTGCCACAATATCTTTTCGCGGCAAGTCTTTCATTTGTTTTCCGATTTCCTTTTCTACCTCATTTGCAATTTTTGTTGAAGTGCAAACCAGCATTACCTGCGAGTCGGGGCCATGCTCTGCCTGTGCCAGAAGATCGGATGCTACAAAAGCAGGCACACAACTATCATCTGCTATTACCAATACTTCCGAAGGACCGGCCGGCATATCGATGGCTACCTTATTTTGCACCAATTGCTTGGCAGCAGTAACATACTGATTGCCGGGACCAAAAATTTTATGAACGGCGGGTATTGTATCAGTTCCAAAAGCCATTGCAGCGATTGCCTGTGCACCTCCGACTTTAAATATTTTTGAAATTTTAGAAATAGATGCTGCATACAAAACGGCATCGTTTATCTTCCCGTTTTTATCGCAAGGAGTACACAGAATTACTTCTATACATCCTGCTATCAAGGCAGGTACGCTCAACATCAAAACCGTTGAGAATAAAGGAGCAGAGCCTCCGGGGAATATATAAGCCAACACTTTCAATGGCCCGCGATTCTCGCCAGCAGGTAATTCCTTTTGATAAATTTATTTTTTTGACTTCTTCTTTTTGGGTGCGATGAAATAATTCGATATTTCTTTTTGCCTGTTGAATAGCAGCTTTCAATGAAGGGGAGATATTTTTGGCTGCAGATTTCAATTCTTCATCCGAAACCTGAAACTGGTCTATTCCCACTCCATCAAACTTTCGGGCAAATTTTCTTAATGCAATATCTCCTTTATCCTTAACTTCATTAATGATTTTGCCTACAGCCAAATTTAGTTTAGTGTTGTCAAACACAGGTCGGATACATATTTCTGACCAGAGCGTTGTTTCGGGTTTGTCATAAATACTGATCCCCGAATTTTTGTATTGAGTTAAAATATTTTTTACTGATTTGGACACTTATTAAAATTTAAAAAAATCAATCAAAAATTAGTTTTTTTATTCAATCATTTTTTCAATAGGGATAATTAAAATCCCTTCAGCTCCGGCTTCCTTTAGTTTTTCAATGACATTCCAGAAATCTGATTCGCTGATTACCGAATGAACAGAACTCCATCCTTCCTTTGCGAGAGGCACTATCGTAGGACTGTTGAGACCAGGTAGGTATTTTGTGATTTCTTTGATTTTATTATTGGGAGCATTCAGCAGCACATATTTATTGTTTTTTGCTTTTTTAACAGCACGTATTCTGAATAATAATTTTTCGAGTAGTTCTTTTCTCTTTTGTGTTAACTGCTTTCCTAAAATTAAAACGGCTTCCGATTTCAGAATCGTTTCAAATTCATAAAGTTCATTACTAAACAAGGTGCTGCCCGAGCTTACCAAATCGCAGATTGCATCAGCAAGGCCGATACGAGGAGCAATCTCAACCGAACCGCTGATTATATGAATATCTGCATTTATTTTATTCTGTCTGAGCCATTTTTTTAGTATCACCGGATAGCTGGTCGCTATTTTTTTCCCTTCCAGACTTTGAATATTGATTTGTTTTTTGGACTTTGGTAAGGCAATGGAGAGTCTGCACCTGCCATATCCCAAACGTTCCACAATCTGGGTGTCTTTATTTTTTTCAAGAACCACATTCTCACCTACAAATCCAATATCGGCTACGCCGTCTGCTACATATTCTGGAATGTCATCATCTCTAAGAAAAAGAATTTCGGCATCAAAATTTTCTGTTTTAATTTTCAATTGATTATTACCGTTAGCAATTCCCACGCCACATTCTTTCAGTAATTTGATTGAATCCTCACTGAGCCTACCTGATTTTTGAATCGCAATTCGTAATAAGTGGGTGGACTGCTCTTTTGATGCAATCTTTTTTTTGTTTTGATTTTTCTCTTTTGATATTTTAGCCATACAATATTTTTAAATAAAAAAGGCCTACAATTTTTGTAAGCCTTTATTTTTTATTATGTTGATACATAGCACCACCGGCTTACTTTGGTAAGTATGCAAAATGATGATGGATATGTACTGAATTTTTCATTTCAGGAGCAAATATATAATATTGGCACTAAATTTTCAAAAAAATGGCTAATTCTTTTTTTGAGGTGCTATGCAAAATAGCCCGCTATTCGATACATAAAAAATCATTTGTCTCGATGCCAAAATTATTTGCTAAAAATCGTTGGATTTTTCCATTCATATTTTCGGCTTTGGCATTGGTTTGTCCTTCTTTAAAATAGTTGACGATATCATCCTGATGTTTTTCTATCATTTTTCTTACTCCTCTGAAAGCTGCTATTTTTGATTGATTGACTTCATCGCACCAGTTGTAAAGTTCTTGTTCTATTTTGTCCATTGATTTGCCGATGTTTTTTCCTGATACCACAACCTCAGTTTTTGGGTGATCCGGTAGGCTGTTTCTAATATTGGGAAACGGTAAAATAGTTGTTGCATGATTTCTAGTTCATCTTCCTCCCATTCATCTTGCATTTTGAAAAGAATATAGCGGCTGCGCTCCAATAGTTCAATATAGCGCCAGTGTGTTTGTTGTTCATCCGTATCAGCTTTTACAAGAATTGTTTCCTGATTAATATATTGGGTTTTGAGTTGTTTGCGTACCTGTTGCAGCGCATCTAAGAGATGTTTGATGACATGGAACTTGTCTATCACTAACTGTGTATTGGGAAAAATGTCTTTGCATAGTTTTTTATAGGAAGGACTCATGTCACAGCTGACCGATTTTACTTCCTCTAATACTTGCGACAGGTAGTGTTCCATTACTTGTTTGAGTTCTTCCGGCTTCATGGTTTGTGCCAGTAAAGCTATTTTCCCTGATTGGGCATTGGTCATAATGGTATACATTTTTTGCCTATTTGCTTTTCATCAATGGTCATGTGGCTGCCAAAATTTTCTGCTTTTGCTATGGGTACCGGCTTTTCTTTTGTTACCTCCCACTGCTCTTATCTATTACTTGTATCTTTTTCTCCCCAGTTTCCGGCTGCAATATCTTTTCGGTAATCGCTTATCTCTTCTTTGTACCAATAATGTACTGTTTTGGGTTTTAGACTAAACATAAAAGCCACGCAACTTATGTTTACAGGGTGTTGCTCTATTCTATATTTTTAAAAAGCCCGCCATGTCAGGGGTTAATTTGGCCGAATCCTCGTAATCACATACTCGTTGCTAAAATGCTCATCTGTACCGGAGCGTTTCCAACGCCTTCGTTTCATTACCAGATAGACCGGCTTAGTGGAAAATCCATGGCTGAGTATCGTTATCGGATTGCAAAAACCATCCAACACTACATCTGAAAACCCTTTAAGATTTGTGGGAATATGCTCCTGCTTTTCCCATAATATAATTTGCCATTCTTTGTGGAGTTCTTTTACCTCCGCAATATCAAAAAGCCTAATAAATCACGCGGCACCATCATCCGGCTTAATTCAAATAATACATTTGATTCTACTTGTTTTTTCTTTTGTCCCATAACCATAAAGATAATAATAGCACCTCAAAAAAAGAATTAGCCAATCGAGTAGGTAGGGGGATTACTCCCCCGCCCTCTCACACCACCGTGCATGCTCTCGCACACGGCGGTTTCTTTTAACTGTTTAACTTCTTGTAATTTGATGTGAGATTGTATAAACAATATCACTCCCATCAAATACTGCGTTAAGGCTCGTTCCTGTTCGCCTGCTTCTTTTACTTGCAACGCCTTTATTGCCCAAGCTCCACATACGGTTTCACTCGTAGCAAAAGGGCGTATAACCTCCTCCACCTGCCCTTTGAACAGGTCTAATTGGTAAGTTATCTCTTGCGGTTGCGCCATAAAACAAATTTTGAACTAACTGCTCCTTAAGTTAAAAGATTCAGACCTTCTTCTGTGCTATTCCTAACACAAAATACTATGTCCTCTGCTGACTTCTTGTAGTATATAATTGTTCATCGATGGACAATCTGCACATTGGTGCATACTGCAAGACCTCTCGGGATAAGATATTAAACTTTCTCTGCGTTCTGCCTGATTTACTCTTTTGAGTTACGGTTGAGTTTTGGGCGTTCCCAATCCATGGCTCGGTTGCCCTCTCTTAAGAGCCTTCTATCAGATTTCTATTCGTCAGAACTTCAGATTTGCTGATGACTTCTTTCAGATTCGGGGTCGCCCCCGACACCCTTGTCAGTCGCTAATGTTTCCTATCAACTCGGCACATACAGGAACTCGCATCCTGTTAGCTTAATACCTTGCCCGACATAATCGAGTAGGTAGGGGGATTACTCCCCCGCCCTCTCACACCACCAGTGCATGCTCTCGCACACGGCGGTTTCTTTAACTGTTTAACTTCTTGTAATTTGATGTGAGATTGTATAAACAATATCACTCCCATCAAATACTGCGTTAAGGCTCGTTCCTGTTCGCCTGCTTTTTTTACTTGCAACGCCTTTATTGCCCAAGCTCCACATACGGTTTCACTCGTAGCAAAAGGGCGTATAACCTCCTCCACCTGCCCTTTGAACAGGTCTAATTGGTAAGTTATCTCTTGCGGTTGCGCCATAAAACAAATTTTGAACTAACTGCTCCTTAAGTTAAAAGATTCAGACCTTCTTCTGTGCTATTCCTAACACAAAATACTATGTCCTCTGCTGACTTCTTGTAGTATATAATTGTTCATCGATGGACAATCTGCACATTGGTGCATACTGCAAGACCTCTCGGGATAAGATATTAAACTTTCTCTGCGTTCTGCCTGATTTACTCTTTTGAGTTACGGTTGAGTTTTGGGCGTTCCCAATCCATGGCTCGGTTGCCCTCTCTTAAGAGCCTTCTATCAGATTTCTATTCGTCAGAACTTCAGATTTGCTGATGACTTCTTTCAGATTCTGGGGTCGCCCCCGACACCCTTTGTCAGTCGCTAATGTTTCCTATCAACTCGGCACATACAGGAACTCGCATCCTGTTAGCTTAATACCATGCCCGACATACCAAAAATGAAGAATAATATTGAAATTATTCTTCATTTACGAAAGAAGTTTAATTTTATGACTTCAAAAAAAAATTATTGCCCAGAAGGTCCAAAGTGATATACGCCATTAAAGACACAATCTTCTCCATAAAACAGGTTAGTAACCTTGCTTAATTGAGTAGTGGCATTACCACTTCTAATATCTACTCCCCTGATATTAAAAAACATCATTAACCCAAAGCAATCGGTAAGATTTCTTTGAGAATAGGTTTGTGCAGAAGAAAGACCCGAATTAGCTTCAATTGACAGCTTTCCGTAACGTGTATTAGGAAGCCCTGCATAAGATGTTTGATTTCTTCTATAATCAGACCAACTATAATCAATATAATCTATAGCTGTTTTGCCATTTTCATCAACAGAAGTAGCCCTTATTGGATGAGCATAATCGTACAAGGTTAATAACTTGTCGGGCATCACTTCTTTCATTGCCTTCATAAACCAAAAATATGAGGGAATTCCTTTTACCGGTTTTGAAGGCAGTACATTATAATCAGCATATTCTTCATCTATGTCCCATCCATCTATTCCTAATTTTTCTGTGTACCATTTACATTCTTTAGCAAATTCTAAAGCTTCTTCATAATCCTGAAAATTTGCATAACCAACTCCATGGTGATTCGGCAAAATATCTATGATTACCATTATTCCTCTATCTTTTAGTGGTTTGATATATTTTTCAGGATCTTTTATTATGGCCTGAAGTTTGTCATTGAAATGAAGAACCCGCTTTCCAAGCTTCGCATCGTAATTCATATTTGCGGCAAATAACACTACAATATCAAAAACCGGTTTCTTACTATTTTTTAAAACAAATTGACCCATATTGCGTATATCATAATCATTTGTTTCAACATAAGCAACAAGCTTCATTGGTTCAACCCTATCATTACAAGCATAAGTGCCGGGAGGCATTGGTTTTTTATTATTAATTGAAATAGGTACAAATTCTGTATCTTTTCTAATAAGTACTAAATGCATAATATTATTACCGGCTATTGAAATTTTCAAGGGTAAAATATAATTACCCTGAGGTAAAGTATTGAAATTTTTAATCTCTAAACGAAAATCAGTTATTTGAGAACCTTTTCTTAAAACAGTGTCATAAAACGTATAGTAATCTGACGATAACAGATAATAATCACTCACTCCTTTAAAGCTATTATACTCACTTATCAGGTTTGATAATACACCTTCGGTTGGTAATTCAACAGTCACATCCTGAGGCACTTCACTCCCCGCATCCAAACTGAAAACATAGATTCCGTTCTGATTAATATTAGTAACTTCTTTTTCAGGAGACTGTTTATTCACAATTTTGCCTTCAGTGAAAACATCATTCAAATTTTCCGGAACTGGAAGTTCAAACTGTCGGGTACAGGAGGTAATTAAAATTAATACAACTCCTAATATTATAATTATATTTTTCATTAAATAATTTTTAGATTGTCAATAATTTAAATATTATCATATAAAACCTTTATTCTATTTTGATACCATCTTCATCAGCCAAAACAATGGTTTGTTGTCCACTCAAATCTGACTGACCTTTTAATACGAGGTTTTTTCCGTTGCCAGATGCGTCTTCAATTTTATTATTTTTTACTTCATTCATTTTCCAATAAGCATAAAGACCCTGTGAATTTTTATCTGCACCCAAAATATTTTCCTTGATTTCTATGCTTGTGCGTGCAGTTTTCCATAATCTAATTTCAGAAATACGGCCAACAATACCTCTATTTCCATTATAACTTCTCCCAATAAAGAAATCTCCCAAAGAACCTCCCTTATTAAATTCTGAAACTTTTTGGCCATTTATATAAGCCACTGACTTAGTTCCATCAACGACAAGAGCAATATGATACCATTTTTTCAATTTAAAATCCACTCCGACATCTGTGCCATTAGCCTGTAAATGACTACCAGGAACTCCTGCATCGCCAAAACGTAAAAGGGTCCGTCCTTCTGTGCCCATAAAGGATGATATTTGTGCATCACCCACATCGTCAGCACTTCGGAATTTTTCTACTAAAATCAATCCTTCCATTGTGAAAGTATTTCCGAGGCCCGACACATTGGTACTTCCATCAATTTCCAGATAAAGACTGCGAGTCAGAGGCAATGATTTTTTAATAATTCCATGAGATTTTTCAATTACGTAGAATAATGTTTTTGCCGAGTTCATTATGTTAATATTACTGTTTACAGAATGCATGGAAACTGCTAACAAATATGGAGCATTTTCTTTGAGAGATGGCGATATCATGACTATAATATTAACTGGATCTGAGTTGACATTTCCTGCATTAATTTGAATGGATGAAGGATAAGACACCAAACTATCAGGAAATTGCAAATAGTTCGTTCCATAAACATTATTATACTTATCTACTTCACTGGGATTAGTAGCCAGCTTGATTTCGATGTTCTTGTCATTTTCTTTTACCAATTTGGCAAAAAACTCCACATTTCTGGATGTGTTATTATCTTTGCGCTCTACAGAAATAGTAGATAAATCATAAAAAGTTGCCTGCTTTACTGATGTGCCATCTAATTTATACAAGGCAGCTTCCTGATCAAATAAATCGCCACCAGGCATATCTTTTTAACACATGATGACAACACGAGTAATGCAGAAAATAATAAATAATATATTGTTTTCATTTTATAATCTTTTTTAAAAATTAATACTTTTATTTTGAGGCTTGTAGCTTGTTAATGGCATAATGCAAAGCGGTATATGTGTTTCTGCCTACAATATTGGTATAATCCGCCTCTATATGATAGAAGGCTACCCCCTTTTTATTAGAAACGTTCCAATGGGTTAGTTCTAATGATTGGGATGGTTTTCCTCCTTCAATAAAAAGTTTGCTATCTGGATAACCTTTTATATTTTCTTCAGATGAAAAATCTGCAGAAGGAATAAAGCGCGTTGTTGACCAGTTATAAGCCATCATCTCATAGCCCAACAAGGATGCTATACTTGGATTTTGTTTAAAAACAAACCAATTTACCTGATCAGAAAAAGTGTGTAAATCAGTGAAAGGATTTTCGATAATTAACAGGTGATTTTTTCCCTTACCTGCAAAATTATTCAGCTTTGCAATAAATTCTGTCAGTATTTTATTGGTGTAAATACCACCAGTATTATCTGGCATCTCCACGCTAATTCCATCAAAAAATTCTTCTGCATTTTTGATAAGATTGGCAGAAATCGTATCTAACTCATTCGTTGCCATTTTAGTAACATTCTGAATAACACTAAGGTTTATCTTATTGAGCGAATCTATTTTCTGTGATTCGGTTAAGGGAGGATTGAGCGAAGCCCAAGCAAGTTCTACGGTCGCTTTTCTTTTTGCAAACTCCAGTTCTGCTTGTTGGTCATATTCAGCTAATCTTTTGTTTAAATCTATCCCTATAAGCACCTTTGTGGCTTTTTTTTGACGAGTAATGGCTAAATCGTTTTTTTGAAACGCAGTTAAATTACTGTAACCATCCTTTACTACTATAATATCTAAACTATCCGGGGTGTGTGCTAAACTGCTTTTATCAACTTTGCCCCAGCCATAAATCATACCGATGCTGATTTGCCTGTTGTTTAAGTCTGCCTTAAACTGCTTTAATAGCTCAGCATTTATTGTTCTTTCTGGGGCAATTATTTCTATTGGTTCTATTTTACTACAAGAAAACAGAATCAGAGCCAATCCCCATATAATAAATTTGTTACGCATATCTTTATTTTTATTAATTGAAATTTAAAGATTATTTAGCCCACCATAGATTTGTGCCGCCATTATCCGGGCCACCCAAATAACCCACGGCCTGCTTAATATTAGCAGAGTTATTTGTGTATTCTGAAGTAGAATAAGGTAACCTCCTCATACCTCCTCTATCCTTGCCACCTACTTGTGAAACAGTAGTTACTTTACCTCCACTATTGTTAACCACAGCCGGAAGGAAATTAGGATAACCAGTGCGGCGCCATTCAGCCCAACCTTCGTGACTGCCGTAGGGATACATTGCTATCCACTTCTGGGTAATTATTTTAGAGAGTTGTTTTTCTTTGTCCTCCTGCATCACCCCAATTAATCGTAATTGCGGAAAAGAAACTGGAATTGAATCCTGGCGTTCTTTCATCTGAAAAATTGCCTCTCTGTTCCGTGTTACTCAAATAATTTCCGAGTGCTACTCCATTTTGTTCAAATGAAAGTCTGATGCCATCTTCATATAGTTTTTTAGCGTCGTCACCCATCGCCCAATTATTAAGAGCACCTTCCGCTTTTAAGAATGCAACTTCAGAGGCGCTTATCCACATAATTGGAGAATTTGCACTCACATTCGGATTGGAATAGTCTGCCACATCAAAATTTACATTAGGACTTCCAAATCTTAATCCGAAAAATTGTTTACCTGATGTTCTTCCAGATACGGGAGTGAAATATTTTTCTCTTCTGGCATCAGCAAAAGCATTCATGTATTCGGTAATGTCAGCCCCAACCTTTGAGTCTCCCCAGGAAAAGCTTAGTTTAAATACCGGATTATCGGATGTGACCAATTTTGCATTTTCTGAATTATTAGAAATCAAACCACCAGCTACTGCATATTCGGCATAAGATTTTGCTTCAGCAGGTGCAGCCTTAGACATTCTGATGGCAATTCTTAATAATAAAGAGTTGGCATATTTAACCCATTTTCTCATATCGCCACCATACACTAAATCAAACGAGCTGTATTGTCTGTCGTTTGCATCCACCTTTTTTAAAGATTCAATTGATTTTTTCAAATCTTCACAAATATTGATATACAAATCTTTTTGCGAATCGTATTGAACAGAAAATTGACCTTCCTTCATTTTGGAATAGGGCAATGGCCCATAAGTATCAGTAAGCCAATGAGTAATTCCTGCTCTGAGTACGGTTCCCCATGCCAGATAATATTTATCAAAATCGCCTTTGGACAATTTTACCAATTCATAATAAGCACGGTAAATTTTTGGATAGGTATCGTCCAAGGGGTAATTTACCCAACCTGTACGAGGATTGTAAGTAGGATAATCAACCCTAAATTTGGGTTGAGAAGCATATCCTGCATACCCTGTAGCAAAAAGATCAAAACACATTTGATATGAGTTTTCCTGTTCGGGTAAAACAAGTCTTTGCAGCTCAATCAATTGGTTGCCTCCCTGAGGTAATCGATTGATTTCTTCTTCGGTAACTCCATACGGGTCTCTGTTAAAATCTTTATAGTTTTTTGTACATCCCGTAAAAATTATTACTACGATTAAATAAAGTATATATTTATTCATGATTTTAATTTTAGGTATTAAAAATTAGCTTTTAAGTTGATTCCAAAACTGCGCAAACTCGGCAGCATGAAATAATCCAGGCCCTGAACATAATTTCCGGTAGAGGAAATAGTCTCCGGGTCGAAAGGTGCATTATTGTATATCATAAACAAATTTCTTCCGGTAAGCCCGATTGTTATTTCGGCAAAATCACTAAATACTTTTTTGGGAATCCTATAAGATAAGTAGGCCTCCTGTAATCGAAAATTATCTGCAGAATAGGTATAATATTGTGGCAACCTGTTCTTACCTCTTACCTCATAATAATTTTGCGAGCTTCACCCGAAAACCATTGATCAGAACGCCGCCATTGTCTTGGCATCAGCAGATCCTTTTGATACTCCATAATGATCCATTGCTGCTTCTGTCATGGAAATTACCATTCCGCCCAAACGACCGGTAATTGTACCACCTAAATTGAAATTCTTATATGAAATATCATTTTTCCAACCTAAATTATAATCAGGCAGCACACTTCCTATTTTTTTAAACTCACCATCAGCAAAGTTTTCAACAGAAACATTTCCATTTTCGTCCAGATATATTTTACCATCCTGATTTCTTCTAAAATCGGCATCAGTATAAATATCTCCCATTGAACCTCCTGTTTTAAGAATGAACTTTAGCGGACCAAAAGAATTTTTTACTAAGTAATCCTGGCTTTCAACCTGATTGGTTACAGGATTTACATATTTTTCTAAAAGTGATTTTATTGTATTCTTATTATACCCCGCCGTAAAATAGGTATTCCATTTGAAATCGTCCTGTGTTAACAAATTGTATCCCAGTCCTAATTCAAAACCCGTATTCTGTACATTACCGGTTTGGAAGAATACAGCATCATAACCTGTTGATGGCGAAATGTCAGCACGAATTGTTTGATTATAAGTATTTGTCCGATAAACAGTAAAGTCTAAACTTACTTTACGCCTGAACCATTTTGAAGAAAAACCTCCTTCATAAGAGTTCGTCCTTTCGGGAAAAAGTGTGCCAATTGGGAAATAGGAAACTGATTTCCACACCTTATTGTCTGCATCGAAAGAATAGGTAGGCATCGTAAGCCATCTTTCAAAAGGACTTGCAACCGAACTAAAAGACACACGTGCTTTCAGGAAAGATAAAATAGGGGTAACTTTTGCTTTGGTGTCTGGCGAAAGCATATCAGTTATAACCGATGATAATCCTACTGAAGGATAAAAAAATGACGCTTTTGGTGAATTTGTCAACTGAGAAGGCCATTCATTTCTACCTGTAACAGTAAGGAACAAGTAGTTGTTGTAACCAACCTCCATGCTGCCAAAAACAGATTGAACTTGTTCTATCCATCCGGCCTGACCCGCAAGCGTTTTCTTTGCATCCTGGTCAATATTAAATGTATTAAAGACATTGGGTATTCCATTACTTCTCAATGGGCCATTTATAAATGATCCATCCGTTCTGCTATCCTGTAATGAAGCACCAAGGTTGGCCGTTAATGAAAAATCTCCTAAATTGTCCAAAGAGAAATTTCTCCTCAGATTAGTTAAAATGTCAAAATAGTTTTGTTTTTCAACACCTTCTGACAATCCAAAATGACCATTTTTACTCATGTCAAGTAAGGCCAAAGTGGAAGCATATCTTTTGTCTGTACCTTTATAATGTACATTATCAGTTCTGCCTCTCACTCCAATATCCCACTTTTCAGATGCCGACCAGGATTTCAAATCGTAGGTTAAACCCAGTGATAACATATTTCTTTCCCGATTCATATCTCTCACGTTGCGATAAGCTATCCAATAAGGGTTCTGCATACTGTAATCACCACTATACGAACCATTAAATAATCCATCCTGGTCTTTAAAATCGCCCCAAAGTTGTTCGTAGATTTTTCTACTTGGATTATAGATTTCGAATATTTTGGTTTTCTCTAACCCATCGCCTCTCGGTAGGAGGTAAGCGCTCACCAGAGGGTTCATGTATTCCCCCTGATTAATCATATTTCTGTTATCCTGAAGAATATAACTGGCAGAAGCATCAATTTTAAAACGATCATTTAATAGAAATGTAGTATTCCTGAAATTGAAGTTATAACGGTTGTATAAATTGTTTGGAACAATACCTCTTGCATTTGTAGAGGCAGCTGAAAAATAGGTCTGGTTTTTATCAGTACCTCCCGAAAGCGCTAATGTATTCATAACAGAATAGGCGGTATTAAAAAAGTCTTTTGGGTCATATTTTTCTGCATCGTCAGGTAATTGAGCACCCCATGAATTAACCTTTCCATCATTCCCGTATCTATTTTGGAACTGCGGCATTATAAATGGTTTTCCTGATTCGGCATTACTGGAGAACATAACATTCACCTTTCCGGCTTTACCTTTTTTAGTTGTAATCAAAATGGCTCCATTTGCCGCTGATGAACCATACAAAGCTGCGGCAGATGCACCTGTTAGCACAGTCATGCTTTCTATATCTTCAGGGTTTAAGTCCGCAATACCTTCCGTAGAACCGGATGAGCTGAATCTTCCTTCTCCCTGACTTCCTGTCAAAGACAAAAGGGGTACCCCGTCAATCACATATAATGCATTACTGCTTTTTTCAATTGACTTAGTACCACGCATCACTACCTTTGTAGCACCTCCCATACCGGATGAACTTTGGTTTATGGTAACACCGGCCACTTTACCGTTAAGACTATTTACAAAGTTGGCATCCTTCACTTTTGTAAAATCATCTGCATTTACCTGTTGTGCATTGTAGCTCAATGTTCGTTCCTGCCTTCGTATTCCTAAAGCAGTGGTTACTACAACCTCACCTAGTGTGGTAGCACTTCCCGGTTTCAGACGAATCAGCAAAGTATTGATTTCTGTAGCAGAAAATGTAAGATTTGTAAGTGAGTAACTGGCAAATCCTACATGGTCAAAATACAGATTATACCTTTGACCTGCTACAAGTCCCGCAATTCTGAAAACACCTGTAGAATCAGATATAAGATAATCCTTTTGACCGGTTTCCACATTTTCTATTGTAATCGTGGTGTTGGCCATTTCTTCACCACCTTCAGATAGCACTTTGCCGGTTACAATTATTTCTTGCTGGGCAAATAGATGGCCTCCATACAAAAGGAAACTCACCAGCATTAATGCTAAATACAGAGTACGTCTTTTCATACTTTTTTAGTTTTTAATGTAAGTATTGTACCATGCAATATCTTCAGGTACAATATTTTTTTTTATTCAACAAATTAGTTTTAATTGTATCAAAATCTATTCAGCTAATTTGAATATATTAACTATCTTTCCTACTTATTCTTACTGATAAAAACAGAATCGTTACGTATTTCATATTTCAAGTTATTTATGTCGCAAATTGACTGCAATATTTTTTCGAATGAATCTGTGTTATAAATTTTACCTGTAAGCACTGATTTATGAATCACATCTTTATCTGCTATTATTATTTTATTGTATCGCGCCTCTAATTTTGAAAGAACATTTTCTAAGCCGGCTTTTTCAAACTGAACTTCCTCATTTGTCCATAATACCGTTTTTTTCTCAGCGCTTTCAATTGACTTTTTAGTAGAAATAGATTTTTCGACTTTTTCTGATTCTTCTGTTTCAACCTTGATGGATCCGGTATTTTTATTTATATAACAGGTTTGACCGGGTTTTAATGCTATTTCTGTCATCGAAAAATTCTTATCAACAGAAGAAAGCGCTACCTTACCCTTTATTAATTTCACACTCAGACTGTTCTTCTTTTTGTTATTTACTACCCAAAATTGAGTTCCAAGTACTCGTGTCTGAATTCCCTCTGAAATGACATTGAAGGGTCTTTCAGCATCTTTCCTCACATCAAAAAACGAACTACCGGCTATTAATTGTACATTCCTGAGCGAGTCAAAATGTTGCTCATATTTAATTTCGGATTGCGGTGTGAGCAAAACGGTTGAACTGTCCGGCAGCATAACGAGCATGTCGTTTGCAGTATTATTTTTTACAAAAATTAATTGTTGTGCTATTTCGGTAAATTCTTTTGAAGGCTGCCTGTTAAGTACTGAAAAATAGTACCATATCCCAATCATTATTCCGATAAAAATGGCGGCTGCAGCAACAGCTTTATATATTGAGAATACTTTTGTTTCTGTTTTACCGATTATTTTTAATAAAATTTCTCTTTTTTGCTTTTCAGTAATTGTTGATTGTACATCTTTTTCATTAAAAGGAATTAATTCTTCCAACAATTTATCATTCCTTAGCAAATAATCTGCTATATTTTCTGCTTCAGAATGTGTACATTCATTCGACAGAAACCGTTCAATCGCTTGTATGTTTTTTTCTTCGGACATGCTATACTTATATTACGTTTGAAAATGAAAAACTACCTACTCATTAAAAAAATAATTTTTACCATTGGTTGACTTTAACTAGTAGAATTTTAATATGATGATAATCAATTAGTTGTAAAAATCGATCTGATCATTAGTTTTGAAAACAAAATTTATATGATGTGATATTTTTAAGAAATTATGGTATATTTTTAATCTTTAGCTTGAAATGATTTGCATAACGATCAAAAAAGCCAGTAATTTCCTTAATTGTTTGAGGGCTTGTACGATATGGGCATTTACGGTTTTAATAGAAATGCCGAGTTTTTCAGCTATTTCCTTATTTGAGTAACCATCTATATATGCCATTGAAAATACTACCTTACGTTTTTCGGGCAATTGATTAATAGCCGTTTTTAATGTATCGGTTATTTCAATATTTGAATATTTTAGACTTTGAGATACCTTATTCATCTCGTCAATTAGTTTTCTTTGATGAGCTTCTTTTCTCAGCCAGTCAATAAAAACTTGTCTTGCTTTTCTGAATATTTGGATTTCCGGCTTTATTTCAAAAGAAAAGGATGATCTGTATTGCCAAATTTTAATAAAAGTAATCTGGGTTAAATCCTGAGCCACTTCAGGTGGACATTTTTTGGCTATCAGACCTGAATAGACGCGGTCATAATATTTATAAAAAAGTTCTTCAAATAATTTTTCATCTAAGACCATTAATATTTTTTCCTGTTAAAGAAGAACGAAATTAGCCCTTTATTACGAAATGTACTTTAAACTCAATATTCAGTATTACTAACACAGTCAATAAAATATTTATTCTCTATCTTTACGCCAAATTTTTTAAATGTTACATATTACCAAACCTCTTGCTTTTATCGACCTTGAAACAACAGGTGTAAATATTGGCAGTGATCGAATTGTTGAAATTGCTATCGTCAAAATTCTGCCGGATGGAAGCAAAAGTGTTAAGCGCAAAATAATTAACCCTGAAATGGAAATACCTAAGGCTGTTATCGATGTACACGGCATTACCAATGAAATGGTAAAGGATGCCCCAACCTTTGCCCAGGTAGCTCGCGAACTGGAAACAAATGCTTGATGGCTGTGATTTGGCAGGCTATAACTCTAATCGTTTCGATATTCCGCTTCTGGTAGAGGAATTTTTGAGAGCTGATGTAGATTTTGACATGAAGGGTCGGAGAATGGTGGATGTGCAAAATGTTTTTCATAAAATGGAACAACGCACTTTATCGGCTGCCTATAAATTTTATTGCAATAAAACCCTTGACGGCGCTCATTCTGCCGAAATCGATGCAAGCGCTACACATGAAGTTTTATTGGCTCAACTTGAAAAATACCCCGAACTCGGAAATACGATTGAGTCTATAAATAAAAAGATAGGCGAAGAAGTAATTGTGGACTTCGCACGCCGCTTTGTGATGGATAACGGGGTGGAAGTTTTCAATTTTGGGAAATATAAAGGAAAATCAGTTGCAGAAGTACTAAAAGCTGAACCTCAATACTACGACTGGATGATGCGCGGCGATTTTCCGCAGCATACCAAACAAAAACTTACAGAAATTTTTACAAAAACCAAATTGAAAAAGGTTTAGAGACTGTAATCGTATCCTTAAACATTGAACCTTAAACTTCAAACTTCAATCTTTTTTCTTTTGGATATACTTGTAATCATACCCACCTACAACGAAAAAGAGAATGTTTCTAACATCATTCACGCAGTAATGGAGTTGGAGGATAATTTTCATGTTCTTATTGTAGATGATGGATCTCCGGATGGAACTGCTGACATTGTAAAAGGATTGCAGGATAAATTTCAAGGTAAATTATTTATTGAGGAACGCAAAGGAAAGTTAGGACTGGGCACCGCTTATATTCATGGTTTCAAATGGGCATTGGAAAGAGGTTATCAGTACATTTTTGAGATGGATGCAGATTTTTCACATAACCCTAAAGACTTGCTGAGATTATTAAATGCCTGCCAAAACGAAGGTGCAGATGTAGCTATTGGTAGTCGCTATGTGAAAGGGGGAGGCCTTGTAAACTGGCCAAAAGACAGAATCATGCTATCGAAAGGAGCTTCATTATACACCCGCATCATCACCTGGATGCCGGTAAAAGACCCTACTGCCGGATTTATTTGCTACACTGCCAAGGTTTTGGACAGCATCAATTTTGATAATATCAATTTTGTAGGATACGCCTTTCAAATTGAAATGAAATATGCTGCATGGAAATTGGGCTTTAAAATTAAGGAAGTCCCTATCATCTTTCAGGACAGAACGGAAGGCGCTTCCAAAATGCACAAGGGGATTATCAAGGAAGGCTTGCTTGGAGTGATACGCCTACGCGGGCAGAGCCTATTTAAAAATTATCGCAAAAAACTCCGAAGCGGCTAACCAATCTGCAATTTTTCAATCTGTAATTTTCTAATAAGTAATCAAAAATGTATTCCAAATCCGAAGCGGCATCTATCAAAAAAGAATTCTGGACTTCCTTTGGAGCTTATATGAAACCAATTCTCAATGCTGATGCACAATCTATCAATTGGGTAAACTATAAAACAGGGATTAAGAATATTTTTTTTCGTACCGATGTAGATAATAAAAAAGGCAGCTATCTCCATAGAAATCAATCATTTATCAACTGAAGAACGCATTGAGGTTTTTGAAAAACTACATTCAATGAAATATACTTTTGATGAGTATGTTTTTGGCGAATGGATTTGGCTTGCTGAAACGTTTGATGAGGATGGCAGTGAAATGTCAAAAATATATACTGATATTACGAATGTAAATATTTTTAATAAAAACGACTGGCCTAGGATTATTTCTTTTTTCAAACAAAACCTCATCAGTCTTGATCTTTTCTGGTGTATGGTAAAGCCTCATTTTGAATAATCAATGCTTCATTTATGCAGAAAACACTCATTTTGATATTAACACTTTTTTCGTTTAATGTAAATGCTCAAAACGAGATAAGGCTTTACGATGCTATACCTAATAATAAATTTTCTGAAAAGCTTGAAAAAGCTGATATTGATGCAAACGGAATTTTGAGAATCAGTAAAGTATCAGTTCCCACATTAACTATTTATCAACCTACTGCCGCTCAAAATCCGAATGGTACTGCCATAATCATTTGTCCGGGAGGAGGTTATGCTATTTTGGCCGCAAGCCATGAAGGTTCGGATGTGGCAAAGGCATTAAACGAATGGGGAATTACAGCTTTTGTGTTAAAATATCGGATTCCTGATGATAAAACCCAGTTCGATAAATCAATTACTCCATTGCAAGATGCCGAAAGAGCAATTCAAATGGTGAGGAAGAATGCAAAAGTCTATGGTGTTAATCCTAAAAAGATAGGAATAATGGGTTTTTCGGCAGGTGGCCACTTAGCAGCATCGCTTTCTACCCGATATAATGAAATGCTTATTTTAAATGCTAAGAAAAATTCATTACGACCCGATTTTTCGGTTTTGATTTATCCTGTTATCAGTTTTACAGATTCTTTGGCGCATAAGGGCAGCAGAACCAATTTGCTGGGCAGCAGACCTTCTTCCAAAAAAATTGAACAGTATTCAAACGAATTGAACATCAACAAAAAAACACCACCGGCTTTTTTGGTTCATGCAAAGGATGACAAAACCGTCAGGTATGAAAACAGCTGGGTTTACTTTCAAGCTTTACAAAAAAACAATGTTCCTGCCGAATTAAAACTCTTTGAAAAAGGAGGACACGGCTTTGGCATGAACAACAAAACCACTGAAGAAAACTGGATGGACAGCCTGAAACAATGGCTTATCAAAATGAATTTTCTGAAGTAATAGGTGAGTTTTCCCGATTAGGATAAAGTTTTTTACAAATTTGTGTTTAAAGTAAGCCATTTTATACCTCAATATCTGACCAAAATCATATTTCAAACCCTCTTTTTGGTGATTAATGTCACGCTCTTAATTATGGCGAATCAAGTCCTTTGTAAAAAGATAAAAACGATTGAAAATGAAACAATTACTAATATTGGGAGCAGGAACAGCAGGAACCACAATGGCAAGCCATCTGAGAAAAAAACTCAGAAAAAATGAATGGAAAATTACTATTGTAGATGAAAGAAAAGAACACTATTATCAACCCGGTTTTTTATTCGTACCTTTTGGCATTTATACCCCCCTGCAAACCGTAAAGCCTATTAAAAAGTTCATCCCAAAAGGAGTTGAATGGGTTCTGGAATCCATCGATATAGTAAAACCCGAAGAAAACAAAGTGATTCTGGCAAATGGTGCCCATATTCTTTATGACATAATGATTATTGCCACAGGAAGCGATATTGCACCTGAAGAAGTGGAAGGAATGAAGGGGGCAGAATGGCAAAAATCTGTTTTTGATTTTTACAGCTATGAAGGTGCTGTGGCTTTGGCAGAAAAATTGAAAAACTGGGAAGGTGGAAAATTAGTGGTACACATTACCGAAATGCCCATAAAATGCCCGGTGGCACCATTGGAGTTTGCATTTTTGGCAAATGCCTTTTTCAAAAAGAAAAATATGCGTCACAAGGTGGAAATTACCTATGTTACGCCTCTTAGCGGGCCTTTTACCAAACCCAAATGTAATTTGGCGCTGAGTCATTTGCTAAAAGATAAGAACATCAATACCCTAAATGACTTTGCCATTATGGAAGTGGATAACGACAACAAAAAAATTGTTGACTATGGTGGCGAAGAAGTGCCTTTTGACTTACTCGTTACCGTACCCACTAATAAAGGTAACGCTGTATGGGAAAGATCGCGTATGGGTGATGATTTGAACTTTATACCTACCCATAAGCATACATTACAATCGAAATTGAAAGAAAATATTTTTGTAATAGGCGATGCCACCAACCTGCCTACCTCTAAGGCCGGGTCTGTGGCTCACTTTCAGGCTGAAATACTTACCGAAAATATCCTTAATTTTATCGCCGGAAAACCATTGGCAGAGGATTTTGACGGCCATTCCAATTGTTTTATCGAAACAGGTAATGGTAAAGCGCTTTTAATTGACTTTAATTATGACCACGAACCGGTGAGAGGAACGTTCCCGATAGCAGGTATCGGACCATTAAAGCTGCTGAAAGAAAACCGGATAAATCATTTTGGGAAATTGGCTTTTCGATGGGTTTATTGGAATATGTTGTTAAGAGGCATCCCTATTCCTTTTGTACCCGCAAAAATGAATAAAGCCGGAAAAATATTTGATTAGGCAGTTGAATATCAATAATTTAATAAATAATTTAAATAAATAATTATGGAAAAAACAATCGCAGGAAAAACAATAAATGTAAATGAAGAAGGCTTCATGACCGATTTTGGCCAGTGGACCAAAGAGGTGGGAGAGGAGCTGGGAAAAGAAAATGAAATAGATCTAACGCCCCGCCATTGGGAGGTGCTGACCTACATTCAGGATCAGGTGAAAAAGGAAGTAGGGCTAACCATACGCGGAATCGGTAAGAGTGGCATTGTGGATATCAAGGAATTTTATGCCTTGTTTCCAAAGGCTCCATTAAAAACGGCTACAAAAATAGCAGGTGTACCCAAGCCGGCAAGTTGTATTTAATTTGGGCAGCTATGTTATCCTTCTCCAAAGAAAAGACAGAAAGGAGCAATAAATATTTAAATACCTTTTTATGAACGAAAATAATACAGGGCTTAAAAAAATGATGATCATTTTGTCAAAAGCCACCCTCGACAGCGTATATGCAGCATTTGTATTGGCCAATGGTGCCAGAATGGAAGGTTATGAAGCTGAAATGTTTTTCACCTTTTTCGGGCTTGAAGCAGTACATAAGAAAAAAATGAATGACCTGCGCTTTGCCACAGTGGGCAATCCTGCCATGCCATTCCCTACTATGATAGGCGGGCTACCCGGTATGGAAGCTATGGCTACCAAAATGATGAAAAAAGAAATGGCAAAGCTTGATTTGCCCGAAGTGCCCGAATTTCTGGAAATATTATCGGCATCGGGTGTAAGGTTGTGGGCATGCAAACTGGCTGCTGACATGTTCAAATACAAAAAAGAAGACTTGTACGAAGAAATTGAAGCCATCATTACAGTTGGCGATTTCTATGCCCGTGGAAGCGAACCGGGACACAAATGTTGTTTATCTGATTTTGTAGGAAGGAATAAGCATTTCAACAAAGTTTTTAAATAATATTTGACAGAGTTTACCCTGTTTAAAGACTGGGTAAACTTTTTTTTATTAAAAGCGAAGATTTTGGTTTTAAATGGTTTCAGGTTCCAATTTTGTCATTTTAACCTATAATTTTCTTTTATCACAAAAATTTACCTACTTTCAACATCTTAAAAAAATATCATGAAATTTTCTAAAATCCTTTTACCAATAATTCTTACATTAATCTTTATCATATTTTTATTTATGTGGGGCATGCCGCGATACAATGTATGGCAGCAGGAAATGGCCGGAAAGGCTGAAATGGCCAAAGCCGAACAAAACAGACGCATTTTAGTGGAAGAAGCAAAAGCCAGATTAGAGGCCGAAAAACTAAATGCCGAAGCAGAAGTGGCAAGGGCAAGGGGAATGGCAGAGGCTATGCAAATTGAAAATGGGCAGCTTACTTCCATATATAACCAGTATTTGTTCATCAGAACATTAGAAAAACTTGCAGATAAGGGCAATCTTCCTCAAATCATCTATATGCCCAGCGAAGGTTTGATGCCGGTACTTGACATGACCAAAAGACAGGAGCCGAAATAGTCATAAATTCAGGTCGGTTTTATCAAATATTTAATAACAATTATTCAGGAAGGCATAATGAAGTACCCGACTCTATTTTTTGAAGTTTAATTATTTCATTATCAGCAAGTTGTATTTCTGATATTTTTACTAAAAAACCTTCGGAGTATTAAGGTTTTCCGGTTGAAAATTGTTAGGTTTGCAAGTCTGTTTTTTTTGAATAGAGTACTAGTTTTTATTGATTATTATTATTTGATGGAAGAGAATTTAGAACCACAGGAAACGCAAGACAATAACAGGATTATTCCGGTAAATATAGAAGAACAAATGAAAACGGCCTACATTGATTACTCAATGAGCGTAATCGTTGGCCGTGCATTACCAGATGTGCGTGATGGGTTGAAACCCGTTCACCGACGTATTCTATATGCAATGAACGATCTGGGGCTTCATGCAAACCGGTCTTACCGTAAATCGGCGCTGGTAGTAGGTGAGGTTTTGGGTAAATACCATCCTCATGGGAGACAAACCAGTGTATGATGCAATGGTACGCATGGCGCAGGAGTGGAGCATGAGATACACAATGGTTGACGGACAGGGTAACTTTGGTAATCAGGATGGAGACGGGCCGGCAGCCATGCGTTATACCGAAGTGAAGCTTGAAAAGCTGACTGAACACATGCTGGATGATATTGAAAAAGATACCGTTGATTTCCAGTTCAACTATGACGATTCCAGGCAGGAACCCACGATTCTTCCCTCCCGGATTCCGCAACTTTTGGTTAATGGTTCCAGCGGTATCGCTGTAGGTATGGCTACCAATATGATGCCTCACAATCTGAATGAGGTGATAGACGGCTGTATTGCTTACATTGATAATAATGATATTACTATTGACGAGTTGATGCAACATGTAAAAGCGCCCGATTTCCCCACAGGCGGCATTATTCATGGTATGGAAGGAATAAAAGCCGGAATGCATACCGGAAGAGGTAGGGTAGTCATCAGAGGAAAAATACATGTGGACACCAAACCAAGCGGCAGAGAGCAAATAGTAATAACCGAAGTACCGTATCAGGTAAACCGTGATGCACTTACCAATAAAATAGGTGAATTGGTAAACAATAAGGTGATTGAAGGAATTGCTCATGTAAACAATGAATCCAATAAAAAAGAAGGCACCCGCATTGTTATTGACCTAAGAAGGGATGCAATAGCACAAGTTGTTGTTAATCAATTATATAAAAATACCGATTTACAAACTTCGTTTGGCATTAATAATGTAGCCATTGTAAAAGGAAGACCAAGTATTCTCAATCTGAAAGATTTAATCAAAGAATTTGTGGAGTTCAGGCATGAGGTAGTTGTAAGGCGTACTCAGTTTGAACTTAAAGAAGCCGAAAAGAAGGCACATATACTCCGTGGTTATTTAATTGCGTTGGATCATCTTGATGAAGTAATCAGACTCATTAGAAATTCACCTACACCCGAAACTGCAAAAGATAACCTGATAAATGCTGGTTGGGGTCTTGACGAGGTGCAGGCAAAAGCAATTCTCGAACTCCGCTTGCAACGCCTTACCGGCATGGAACGCGAAAAGATAAAGCAGGAATATGACGAGTTGATGAAATTAATTCAGCATTTAAGCAATATTCTTGCTGACCAAAACCTCAGGTTTGATATCATTAAAGCAGAATTATCCGAAATTAAACAAAAATATGGCGATACCCGCCGTACCGAAATCACTTACCTTGATGACGAGGTGAAAATTAAAGACCTGATAAAGGAAGAAGACGTGGTAATTACCATTTCCCATTTGGGTTATATAAAAAGAACACCCGCCGAGGATTATCGCGCTCAACGCCGTGGCGGTAGGGGAGTAATGGGCGGAAAAACACGAAATGAAGATTACATAGAGCATCTTTTTGTGGCATCTACACACCATACCTTGTTGTTCTTTACCGAAAAAGGAAGATGCTACTGGCTGAATGTGTATCAAATACCGGAAGGAGAAAAGAACGGGAGAGGCAGGGCCATTCAAAACCTGATGCAACTGCCGCCCGATGATAAAATACGCGCCATTATTGATGTGAAAGATTTGAAAGACGAAGAATTTGTAAACGGCCATAACATTGTACTTTGTACTAAAAAGGGCATCATCAAAAAAACACAACTGTCAGATTTCAGCCGTCCCAGACAGACAGGCGTCAATGCAATAACCATTAACGAAGGCGACCGGTTATTGGAAGCGAAAATGACCGACGGCCACTCCGAAATCATGATGGCTGTAAAAAGTGGGCGCGCCATTCGTTTTTCCGAAGAAAAAGTAAGAGCAACGGGCAGAGGAGCCATCGGTGTATTTGGCATAGAAGTGGACAACGAAAGTGATGAAGTGGTAGGCATGATTTGCAGTAATCCCAATAACGGAGATGAAGGCACAGTATTGGTAGTGAGCGAAAAAGGATATGGAAAGCGTACCAAAATAGATGAATACCGAATTACTAACAGGGGTGGAAAGGGCGTAAAAACCATCAATATTACCGATAAAACAGGTAGGCTGGTTGGGCTGATGATGGTAAGAGAAGACCAGGATTTGATGATTACCTGTAAAAGTGGTATCACTATCCGTATGCCGGTGAGTGGCATTAGCGAGCAAGGCCGCGCTACGCAAGGCGTTAAACTAATTAGGATAGAAGAAGGCGACGATATAGCAGCTATCTCTAAGTTGGATGAACAGGAAGAAATTCCCGGTGAAAACGAGGATATGGAAAATAAAGTTGAAAAAAATGATGCAGATCATAATTCATCTGAAGAAAAAGACGCAACTTTGAATGATGAAAAGACATCTAATAACGGGGATGATAATCCGTAGTATCATAGATTTAAATTTTTTAAGTTAAAACGAAACAAACACAAAAATTAAAATTGTCATGAAAAAACTTACGCTCTTTACAATTTTTGCAATTTTTGCATTAGCCACCTTTGCCCAAAAATATGACGACATCAAGTCTGCCATAATGATAGGCAAAATAGACGAAGCAAAAAAAATACTTGACAAAAAAGGAAATGACAAATTTTTCTCTAAACCCGAAGGCTGGCTTATCAAATCATCCATTTACAGTAGTATGAGCCTCGATTCTGCTATGGAGGCAGATGCAGAAAAAAACAGGGAAGAAGCATGGAATGCATTTGAAAAGTATCAAGAAATGGAGCCTTCCTTAAAGTTATTGGAAGATCAAATGCTTAAAAACGGACCTTTCAATCTTTACGCTTCTTATTTTAATGCAGGAGTAGCCGACATTAACAGTAAGAATTTTGTACCGGCTTACGATAAATTTAAAAAGGTGGTTGACTTATCTGATATTTTAATTAAGCATAAAATTCTTCCATACTCAACTATAGATACAAATGCCAACTATTATGCAGGAATTTTGGCCGAAACAAACCAAAAATCGGATGAGGCTACAAAATATTATACTCGTTTAGCAGATTTAAAGGTGCCCGGACAAGGGTTTGTTTCGGTATATCAGGGCTTGGTTAGATATTATGCACTAAAAAACGACCAGGCAAATTTCGAAAAATTTAAAGCAATCGGTAGAGAATTATATCCAAATGATGACTATTTCACCTATACTTTATTGGATTTTGCATTGGGCGCATCTGGCAACTTTAATGAAAAAGTGGCCAATCTGGAAAAACTAATAGCTGCCAATCCAAATGATTATAAAAATGTGTTGGCATTGGGCGAAGTGTTTTATGATACTCTAAATTCCAGAAAAGAAGGAGCGGTTAAGCCATCAAATTTTGCCGAATTGGAAGCAAAAAATGCTTTCGGCGCTCAAAAAAGCCAATGAACTTAAACCCGAAGAATTGCAACCCACATTATTACTGGGAGATCACTACATCAGCAAATCGGAAGCTATTGGCGAGGAAATGAGGCCTCTTGAAATTGAAATTGATAAATTAGCCTCTAAGCCCAAACCAACAGCATCTGACAAACAAAAGGCTGCCGAACTAAAACCAAAATTGGCAGACATCAAAAAGAAATATGATACCGAGTATGATATTGCCAAGGAATATTTCGAAAATGCTGTAGATATGTTCAGCAAAAAAGGAAATCTGGACAACAGCCAAAAACGTCAGTACAGAATTATTGTAGGTAATCTTGCTCAATATTATTCTTACAAGCGAGAAGGAGCAAAAGGAGCCGATTTGAACAAAATTGTGGCATTGGAAACCAAATACAACGATTTGTACAATAAACTGAAATAAATTCATTTCTATAAATAGATCAAAGGCCATCCTGTAAATAGGGTGGCTTTATTTATTGTCGTTTTATTGTATCATTTGAAAATGATGTTTTCTATTTAACATAATATATATTATAAGAATTTAGTAAATGTCGTTTTTAAATTTCATAATAAAATAATTTAATTAAAACAATTTTATCCAAATTGTAAAAAGAATTCTATATTTTAGTTGCTAAGATTTATTCCGACTTCAAAAAGTTGAATTCAAAAGATATGATTACTTGCAAAAAGATAGTCTTCGCATATTTTATTTACTTCGTTTACCTTATCAATTTTTCTATTGTTGTCGGCTGTGGAAATTCTAAATCCAATGATTTAAAATCGTTGGGTTTAATTGGAAGTATTAAATCCACCAAAGAAATGACTTATGAAGCTGTAAATATTAACGGGAAATTTGAAGCCGGCAAACGGGCTGCACCTTCATGGAAAAAAGATACATACAGATTGTTTGATAAAAAAGGAAATATGTTGGAAGAATATCTGTACAGAAATGACGGCGAACTTAAATACAGAAATACCTTTACATACAACTCAAATGACCAGAAAATTGAAGAACTGACATATAAACCGGACAGCACGCTTTGGTATAAATATTTTTTAAAATACAACCCTGTCGGGCATCTTGAAGAAAAAATTCTTACAAAATCGGACGATCACCAAATTTCCAACTGGCTTTTTCAATATGACAATCAGGGGAATAAAATAGAAGAAAACCAATTTTTCCCCAACAGGTCTGAGCCGACATTAAAAACCGTTTATAAGTATGACAAGCAAGGAAATAAAGTGGAAGAATACATGTATAATGCCGAAAATACATTGATAGCCAAATGGTTATCAAAATATGATGATAAAAACCTGATTATTGAGGAAGACTATTATTATTCTGATGGAAGCCTCAATGCAAAAGAAGCCTACAGCTATGAGTTCGATAGTAAAGGCAACTGGATTCGCCAGGTGATTTCGGTGGACGGTACTTCCAAATTTATTGTAATCAGAGAAATCGAATATTACTGATAATCAAAGATTTACAAATGAATTTAATGAACCTCCTTGAAGCAGAACACACCCGCAGCCAGATGCAAACCATTGTAAATTATGTAGGCAGTAGTCAAAAGAGGTTTGATGACCTAATAAAAATTTTCTTATCCGGCTCATACAGGCTCACCCAAAGGGCAGCCTGGCCCATCAGTAATTGTTCGACAGCTCATCCACAATTAATCAATAAACATTTTGTCACACTTATAAAAATGATGAAGGATGAAAAACAACATCCGGCCGTAAGGCGAAATGTGCTGAGGATATTTGACAACCTTGCCCTAATTCCCGAAAAATATCACGGTGTAATAATGGATGCCTGTTTTATATATATTTCCAATCCTTCCGAAACAATTGCTTGTCAATCATTTGCATTGGGTATATTAAATAAATTATCAGATACCTATCCTGAAATAAAGCCCGAGTTGGCATTAATCATTGAGGATAAATTACCCCATGCTACTGCTGCTTTCAAGTCAAGGGCAATGAAGATTTTAAAGAAAAAACGGTCAAATTCTATTTAACATAATATTTATCACTCATTATTAATAACCTTAGTTAAAATATACAGAAAAGCCGTGCCAAAGGTTTTATTCCTGCCTTTCAAGCCTTATTTTTGCCTTTTTTGAAAAGGAGATATTATTTTGAAAAGATTTATTTTACCCTCAATACTTTTATTATTTATTTTTTTATGTTTTGGTTGCAAATCCAATTCACAGGAATCGGCTCATGGCAAAATGGATGACTCCATTTCTGAACCGGTTGATAAATTGGACGTTAATGAACTTAAGCGATACAAACACCAGCTTCAACTTTTATTTGATACCGGATTGATAACCAAGAACTTCAATGGCGGAATTTTGGTAGCTAAAGGAGGCAATATCCTGTATGAAAAATATTTGGGTTTTACCAATCCCAATATTAAAAAAGATTCCATTAATAAAAACACTTCTTTTCATCTGGCCTCTACCAGCAAACCTTTTACAGGAGTAACCGTACTTAAACTTGCAGAAAAAGGTCTTTTGCGGTTAGATGATGACCTTACCCGGTTTTTCCCCTCCTTCCCCTACCCCGGCGTTACCGTGAAGCAATTACTTTCGCACCGCAGCGGACTACCCAATTATTTGTATTTTATGGATGGCAAATCCAATTGGCCAAAAGGAAAACTCGTAAGTAATAAAGATGTATTGCAATATCTGATTGATTATCAGCCTGCTGTAAACTTCAAGCCAAATAAAAGGTTTAGCTATAATAATACTAATTATGTTTTACTGGCATTAATAGTAGAAAAGTGACCGGAAAATCCTTCCCTCAGTATCTCAAAGACTCAATTTTTACGCCGCTACAAATGCAGCACAGTTTTGTTTATACTCCCGCAGATAGTACACGTGTTATCATGTCATACAAACCCTCGGGCGCCATTTGGGAAAATGATATTTTTGAAAACACCTATGGTGATAAAAATATATATAGCACGCCTGAAGACATGCTAAGGTGGGACAGCGCTTTGTATGATCCTAAATTTATAAATCAATCTTTATTAGACTCTGCTTTTCAGCCGTTTAGCCACGAAAAACCTTCCATACACAATTATGGACTTGGATGGAGACTTCTGAATTTTCCCAACGGTAAAAATGTAGTTTACCATTTTGGGAAATGGCATGGCTTTACCCCTGCCTTTGCACGTTTGATAGATGAAAAGGCGGTTATTATTATTCTTGGAAACCGGTATAACCAAAATATATATAACGAAGCTAAAAAATCTTATCTGATTTTTGGCGATTATAAGTTGGATTCTGCCAACTCCGGTCTTGACGATGAAAATCAAGGGAAAAATACCAATGTTTCCATGCCGCCTCCCACATCCAAGAAAAAAGCTCAACGTGCTGAAAGTCAATTACTTAAAAAAGGCGCTGCGACAACAAAACCAAAACAGGATAATAGAAACTTGAAAACAACGAGAGAAAACTCCAAAATTAATTCAAAAAAATTGGAAGTAAAACCGGAACCCCATAAAAGCAAAACGGAAGTTAAGTCGAAGCCAGAAAATAAAAATCTGAAACCAAAAACTGAAGTTAAAAAAACAGATTCAAAAAATAATAGCTCAAAAAATCAACAGAAAAGTAAATCAAATATTAAAAAAAAGCCTGTAACTTCATCTTCAACAAAAAATCAGGAAAAAACAAAGGTTCCCGTAAATAGACATCGGGAGACAAAAAAGAAAAATTAAGGCTTTTTATGAAGTTATTAACCGCAAAGCAGATACGCGAGTGGGATCAATACACCATACATAAAGAACCCATTACGTCCATCGAATTGATGGAACGGGCAGCAAAAGCATGTGCCAAGTGGTTGCTACAAAACACTTTAGCAGATAGTTATTATATTTTTTGTGGCAAAGGAAACAATGGTGGCGACGGTCTCGCTATTGCCCGTATGATGGCAGATGCACACCGCGAGGCCAGAGTGTACATTTTAGAATCTGATGCCAATGGAAGCCTCGATTTCAATATCAATTTTACTCATTTGCACCAAAAAGGCAATGTACCCATAACACTCTTACGAAGCGAAAATGATTTCCCTGTAATACCAGAAAATGCAATTGTGGTAGATGCCCTCTTTGGTACCGGCCTCAACAAAACGCTGGAAGGGAATGGCGCTGCTTTGGTTGAATATCTTAATGTGATGCATAATGGTATTGTTTCTATTGATATCCCCAGTGGTATGTTTTGCGATAAATCCTCATTTGGTAATATTGTAGTTAACGCTGCTCACACCCTGACGTTTCAGGTTTTAAAGATGGCTTTTTTGATAGCCGAAAACGAACCTAATTTTGGCCAGGTACATATTCTGGACATTAGTTTGCACCCCGAATATTTAGAAAATGTTCAAACTAAATTTCAATTAATCAATATAACTACTTGTAAATCAATATACAATCAAAGAAATATATTTTCTCACAAAGGCGATTTTGGACATGCGTTGCTGATGGTTGGTAGTTATGGCAAAATGGGCGCAGCCGTTTTATCGGCAAGGGCATGTATCAAAAGTGGCACCGGTTTGCTCACCTGCCATCTACCCGAATGTGGCTTAAATGTGGTGCAAACAGCGGTTCCAGAGGCAATGTGTATAATTGATAAAGAAAGTCGGGTTCTTTCTGCTTTAACTGATGATATTTCAAAATATTCAATTGTAGGCGTTGGTCTGGGTATTGGCACTCACAATGAAACTTCATTATTAATTAATTCATTAATAAATAATTATAACAAACCACTGGTTTTAGATGCCGATGCCTTAAACATCCTCTCTCAAAACAAAGAGTGGCTGACAATGCTGCCCACCTACTCTATTCTAACACCTCACCCCAAAGAGTTTTCAAGATTATTTGGTGAAGGCATGAATGATTTTGAAAAAATAGAAATGGTGCTATTGAAAGCTAAGGAAATTGAATGTTATTATTTTAATTAAAGGCCATTATTCCTTTATTGCCCTGCCGGACGGTACAGGATATTTCAACATTACAGGTAATGCAGGAATGGCTACCGGTGGCAGTGGCGATGTACTCACAGGAATTCTCACGGGATTGATGGCTCAGGGATACAAGCCGGAGGAAGTTGTGGTTTTTGGTGTATTTCTTCATGGCCTGGCCGGAGATCTGGCTTCAGGTAAAGTATCTATGGAAGCGTTGGTCGCCTCTGATATTATTGAAAATATTGGAAATGCTTATATCGCCATCAACCAAGGCTAAGTTTACCAGCCACTGGCCAGTACGTCTGCAATGTGCATGGTTTTAATTGAGTACCCTTTTCCGTCAATATAACCTTGCAAATGCATCAGGCAGGATAAATCGGTACTTACAATGTAATTAGCCCCGGTTGATATGGCGTTTTCTACCTTTTGCTCACCCATATTTACCGAAATACCATTGAATTTTACGGCAAAAGTACCTCCAAAGCCGCAGCAGGTTTCGTTATCTGACAGTTCACGCAAGGTAAGTCCTTTTACATTTTCCAATAAAATTCTGGGGCCTTGTTTGATATTGCACTCACGGAGCGCTGCACAACTGTTGTGATAGGTAATTACTTCCTTAAAGGTAGCACCGGTGTCTTTAACGTTCAATACCTTTAACAAAAACTCGGTAAATTCAAAGGTTTTGGCAGAAAGTTTTTTTAAGTCATTATGAAGGGATGAATTTTCAAACAATTTTGGATAATAGTTCCTTACAAAACCAATACAACTGGCGCTGGGCGCTACCACGTACTGGGCATTTTTAAACTCATTTATAAATTTGGAACATACGGGTTTAGCATCTTCCCAAAACCGGCATTGAAGGCGGGCTGCCCACAGCAGGTTTGCTGTGTGTTATATTGCACATTACATCCAAACTTTTCCAATATTTTCACCATATTGAAAGCGGTTTCAGGATAAAGCTGATCTATAAAACAGGGAATAAATATCTGAACGTTCATTTGCAATTCGTTGATTATTAACTAATTATTTGAAAGTTGAGCTTTCTACCCTATCATTTTCAATGCGCTGATGGCGGCTTCTTCTCCTTTGTGGCCGTGGCTGCCTCCAATTCTTTCCAGCGCCTGTGCTTCATTATTCACAGTGAGCACTCCAAAAATGGTAGGCACCTGCAAGTTAAGATTTAATTGCAAAACTCCTTCACTCACCATGTTGCAAACGTAATCAAAATGAGGTGTGTCGCCTCTTATTACACAGCCTAGTGCGATATATGCATCGGGCAAGTAGGCTGTTTCCCATGCTTTTTCCCAATGACGTTTTATGGCAAAAGGAATTTCTACACATCCCGGAACTATTATAGTTTCGAACCTGATGCCATATTCATTGAAAACCTTTAGGCAGCCTGCCTCCAGCTCATCTACAATGTGCTCATTCCACTCCGTTTTTACAATAATGATAAGGGCATCCTCTTTAAGAATGCCCTTATCTATCTGGTATAAATTTTTGTTTCCTGTAGAAGCCATTTTAATTTACATTATAAACTCCCAATTGCGCCAAATATTGATCTGCCATAAAACCCTGCTGGGTTTGACCATATTTCTCTTTTATTTCCTTATAAAGTTTGATTGCTTCATCAGGTTTGTTCAATACTTTTTGAGCAAGGAATGCCGCGTTAAACAATGCATTGGCAGAAGAAGTTTTATCTTCGGTATTATAGTATGCCGCTTTTTTATAATATTTAAGGGCTTCTTCACCTTTGCCCAAATCTCCATAAGCATCGCCCAATAATTTGTAGGCCCTTTGCTGAATTTGTTTGGCATCGGTACTGAAGTCTTTCAGGTATTTAACAGCTTTGTCGTTTTGGTTCAGTTTCAGATAGCAAACACCGGCATAGAATTGCGCCATATTTCCGGCAGGAGTACCGCTGTACTTATCGGCTATTTTTATAAACCCGGGATTTACGCCATCGCCACTGAGTGCAAGGGCCACAGAGTCCATTCTGAAATATTCTTCTGCTTTAAAACTTTTATCCTGAGCTTCCTGATAATTGGGCTTTTGAATGTATTCTTTGTAAAGTAAAAAGCCACCCACAATAACTACTAAAGCGCCAAGAACTATTAGCAGTGTTTTACTGTTTTTATTCCAAAATTCATTCAGTTGTTTAATGAATTCAATTCCTTTGTCTTTTTCTGCTTCTTCGTGATGCGTTTTTTTATGTACCATTTTTTTTAAATTCTGATTAATCTATTTTTTAGTCAACAATAAACGGATAATTTTGATCAATGTAAACATCTTTCAATACTTCGCTATCATCGGGGAACGGACTTTCCTCTGCAAATACAACAGATGCCACTACTACTTCATCCACTCTGGTATCAATAGCTTTCAATTCGTCAGCAGAAGCGATACTGTCATCCTGAATATGGGTTTTTATCTGAATAATCGGGTCTTTCAGCCTGTATTCAGCCACTTCATCTTTGGTGCGATATTTTTGAGGGTCGCTGATGGAGTGTCCTTTATACCGATAAGTATTGATTTCCAATAAGGTTGGTCCGCCTTTTTCGCGTGCTCTTTTCACCGCTCTGGCTATTGCATCATGCACTGTTTCTGGGTGCATGCCATCTACTTTTTCGGACGGCATACTGTATCCTTCGCCTAACTGATGAATTTCGCGCACATTGGAAGTACGTTGTACCGAGGTACCCATCGCGTAGTGATTGTTTTCGCAGATGTAGATAACCGGCAGGTTCCAAAGCATTGCCAGGTTAAAACTTTCGTGCAAGATGCCCGCGGGCAGCGCATCATCGCCAAAGAAGCAAAGAACCACATTATCGGTTTCTTTATAATTTTCGGCAAATGCAAGGCCGGTTCCGGTACCTATTTGAGCACCAACAATACCATGTCCTCCAAAGAAATTCTCATTTTTACCAAAAAAGTGCATGCTGCCTCCTTTTCCCTTGGCACAACCGGTAGCTTTGCCATAAAGCTCGGCCATACAGCTATCTACCGAAACACCCTTTGCTATAGCCAATCCATGGGTCGCGATAGCTGGTAATAAAGATATCATCCGGCCTGGTAGCGGTCATACAACCGGCAGCAATAGCCTCCTGCCCCACGTAGGAATGAAAAAATCCGCGAATTTTTCCTTCCATTTTATACTTTTCCTCTGCCATTAACTCAAACTGACGTATAAGCTGCATCAGTTCGTACCAATATAAATAGGTTTCTTTAGAAAATTTAGTAACCACTATACTTAAAATTTAGTATGCAAAAGTAAGGGAATTTTAGGTAAAAATTAAATGAGAAATATAAAATTTAGCCTGTAAAAGCTTCCTATAAAAAAATCCGGTTTGAGAGCCTTTTCTTTTTGGGAGAATTGTTTATCAAAACTTCTTTTACATCCATTTAAGGCTGCCTGGCAAATGCAATGCATTTAGATATTGCAAATTTGAGTAAATGAATATTAGGTACAATTAAAATCTATTTTTTAACCGGTTTCAAAATTTATTTTATAACAAAAGTATCACCCAAATTAGGTATTTGCTCATAACCATTGATAATTTAATTTTACAGAATAATATTTGATACCTGCAACTATGAATAACATAAAAGTTCAAAAAATATTACCAGATGCCTTATTGCAACAATATGTTGATTGTTATACATTTAGAGAGGTAAATCCTGAAAGAAATACCGTTAAGAAAATTATCCCACCCAACCATGTTACCTCTTTGGATTTTTTTATGGGTACCCCGTTCACTACAATAGATATTAAGACAAAAGCCGAAATACCTTATAAAACGGCAGCAATCAGAGGTTGCAGAACCACTATTAAATACGTAATTGAGTATAATAAGCCATATAGTGTATTTTCAGTAAAATTTAAACCTACAGGATTATTTAGTTTATTAGGAATAGAAATGCACAGGTTTACTGATGCAGATATTGATTGCTATAGTATCAAATTACCTTTCGACAAACAGTCAGTATATAGCAAAATTGCACAATCAACAGAAATGAGCGAACGGATAAATATTATTGAATCCGTTCTGGCCGATGTGCTAACAAAGGAAAAAAACAAATCCCGACTTTCCGGTTTCTGCCAAATTTCAAATGTCCTGGGAGAGCAACCTATTTATCTCTCACAAAGACAACTACAGCGCCTATTTCGCAAGGAGGTCGGATTAAGCCCAAAATTTTTTAGTTGCTTAAGAAGATTTTCTGGTATGCTTAAAGACAAAAGCAAAATGAAACCTTAAGTTGGACCTCGCTGGCACATGAACATGGTTATTTCGATCAGGCACATCTTATCAAAGCATTTTATTCCTTCCTTGGAATGACTCCTTCCTTATTTAGTTTAGAAGCCTTTGCAATATAGCCTTATATAGCTAACAGGATATCGTGTTTTTACAATTATTTACGTCCTTCTCAAATATATTTTTATACTAAGAAACCGGAAAAATGTACAGAAATATTATTCGATTTAGAATGTTTGAATGAATAATAGTATTAACCTTGTAAGAAGTTTTCAAGAAAAAGGATTTCTTAACTTTTTTAATAATAATCGATGAAAAACGCACGACCACCATAGAAAACATCAGTTCAGGTTGGCAGAACATCTCCTTATATTTCTTAAATATTGAATTATAAATAGAAACACATTCAGTGGACATCACTTTTTAAGTAATCTGAACAATTGTGAAAAATGTATTAACAATCGGTTCTATTATTTACAAATTGAAATCTGCAATTATATAGACTTAGAGCCAATAAATGAAAACCATATTTTCTTGATAGCTGCCAATAGGTTTGTTTGCCTTTAGTGTATTGTTCCTATAAAACAGCGCTTTAGACCCTGCTACCTCCTAAAAAATTGTTTGCAAGGCATTTATACAGATGAACACCATTTTTTAAACCATTTTTCTTGGTAATCGAAATATTACAATGAGAGCGCTTTTTTTAATCATAACCTTTGATTCGCTTCAAAACTAATACCTATATACTTTTAATCAATTTTGAGCCATAAAAATGTCCATTAAGCCAAATATTTCATTTGTTTTCTACTCTTTTTTTGACAATAGCTCAATGTTCTCTTGGAAACGCTTTTGCTCTTTTTTGCATACCGGTGCCATTTAGAGGAAAGACGTGGTTGGCATTGGCCCATGTCAGCCATTTTGATTCCAGTTCTTTTGCTTTGGCAGGATACTTCGCCATTAAATTGTGCAATTCGGTTTTATCCGCACTTAAATCATAAAGTTCCCAATCGCTCTCATAAGGAATTTCAGCTTTGCTTTTGGACACTAATTTCCATTTTCCATCCCTGATAGCCCTGTTTCCTTCGTGTTCCCAGTAAAGGGTATTTCGCTCCGTTTTTTTGCCGAGGAAAACCTTCGATATATCAATTCCGTTTAGCGGATTGAGTGGATTCCCTTTGAAGTTTGTTGGATATTTTATCCCACCAGCTGCTAAAAAAGTAGGGAGAAGGTCAATAACATGAACGGGTTGATTGTCCAGAATGGAACCATTGGTTGTCGTATGCCCAGGCCAACTGATAATAAATGGCGTGTGGATGCCTCCCTCATGAACTCTGGTTTTGTACAGTCTGAACGGGGTATTGCTCAGGTTAGCCCAATAACCGCGGTAGCTGTCAAAGCTATTCTCGGTTCCTTCTGTTTCAAGAAGGTGGGGCTTTTTTGCCCGACTTACATATTCTGCACAAGCGCCGTTATCTGACATGAATATAATCATTGTGTTCTCGCTTAACCCATTACTATTTAAGGCATCCGTAATTCGTCCTATTCCCTGATCCATGCAGTCAATCTGGGCTGCATAAATCGCCATACGTTTTATCCACATCTTTTTATCTTGTTCTGGGATGTCATTCCATGCGGGTACAGTGTCCTTTGGGCTGAGAACTGTCTTTGGGTCAATTATTCCCATTTTTAACTGCCTTTTATAGCGTTCTTCACGCAATTTATCCCAGCCTTGCTCATATAATTTCATGTATTTCTGGATATCATTTTTTTTGGCATGCAGAGGCCAGTGAGGGGCATTGTAGGCTACATATAGAAAAAATGGATTTTTATTGTCGGCTTGTTGGTTTATGAAAGCAGTCGCCGAATCTGATATGGCATCGGTAAGGTAGAAATTACGTGTGGCTTTTGTCAAATCATTCCCTATGGTCAATGTGGCAGGGTTAAAATAACTGGCAGACCCTTGCAAAATTCCAAAAAAACCATCGAAACCTCGTTGCATCGGCCAATTGCTTTGGTTTCCCTCTGGTTGAATGTTTGAACACACATGCCATTTTCCACTAACAAAAGAGGTGTAACCTGCTGGTTTTAAGGCTTCTGCAATGGTAAGGCCATTCTTATTAAGGTCGCCCTTGTACCCATATACATTTTGGTCAAACCCTGTCATATAGCCAATGCCTGTGTTGTGCGGATATTGGCCTGTGAGCAGGGATGCTCTGGTAGGACAGCAACGTCCGGTATTATAAAATTCTAATAGGCGAACCCCGTTGGTTGCTAACCTATCAATGTGGGGAGTTTCTATTTCTCCGCCATAACAACCAATGTCAGAGTAACCCATGTCATCTGCCAAAATTAAAACTATATTGGGCTTTGTTTGGGCCTTTAACCCATACGCAAACAAGGAAAAAATCACAAATAATCCTATTTTTTGTTTCATCCTAAAATATTATTACAAGTTATTTGCAAATTAAAATGTTTTTCAAAACAAAAAGAAATTTAGTTTCTCTTCAAATTTTAATGCAATAAATTCAGAATTCTTACTATGTATAAACCAAAATTCTATTCAAAGACTAAAACTGTAAGGTTTGTCAAAAAAAAATTGGTTGAAAATTAAAAAAAGCCACATAGCGCAGGCTTTTTTAGACTTTGTTTTAGACAAATATAATATTACACAGGATTTGACCTGCTCAAATGATTAAGATTGGTTACATTAGAAACTACTGCATCCTAACCTGGTTTGTTTTGAGGACTTTGCTCTATAGCTCGAAAGAGGTAATAGAATGTCGTGATATTACAATTATTAACGCCCTTCCCTAATATAACTTTACATTATGAAACCGGAAAAAAGGTACTTAAAGATAATTCGATTTAGAATGTTTGAATAAATAATATTATTAACCTTGTAAGAGGTTTTCAAGAAAAGGATTTTTTAATTTTTTTAATCATAATCGATGAACAACGCACGACCACCATAAAAAAACATCAGTTCAAGCTAAGGGAATTTTCCTACATCTTAAACAAATTGAAATAGAGAAAAATAACTTTTGAGAAACATCACCTTCAAGCGCCTACCACTTTGAAATGACACTTAGTGCATCGGTATTATAAAATGCAATATGTCTTTTGCTCATCTGTTGACATCTGGAAGCTTTGGTTTCGATCCAGCATTGAAGTAGTTCGTTTCTTTAATCCCCTAAGCAATGAATATAGAAAAATATTTGAATACATGAGCAGTAACGATTAGAAAATCAATTTTATTCACATTTAATAATTACATCCATGAAAAGATTCGCATTCATAATCTTACTATTGGTCTTTACTCTAGCAGGTTTTTGCCAGACCTATGAAAATGAAAAAGGTGTTTTTTCACCTTCCTGGGTCAGTAAATTGGGATATTGGGTTATTGAAACCAACATTCATACCCCTGAGCACTCCATCATCCGTTTTTATGACAATACCCACGTAATGGTATATCAGGAAACAATCACCGGAGTAGTATTGAATATTAAAAAAAGAAAAATAAAAATACAATTAAAAAAGATGCTTGAACAAGCAATAGAGGCTTATACACACAAACAAAATTTTTACTCCAATACAATAGAAAAAAACAGTTTTAAAAAAACTAATTAAAATTCTTAAATAAAAATTAAACCCAAGGATGAAGTAAAAACTTATCACCTTTTCAAAACAAAATTCTATTTAATCAATTAAAACACCAATTATGAAAACACATTTAATTTTGTCTTTAATGATGAGCGCAATGAGCGCCACTTTTATCACTCATGCACAGGAGATTGCTAAACTAACATTACCATCCAAACACAAACTGGAACCAAGCTATAACTACGTGGCACCTGAAGCCAAAAAAAACAAGCCTGAGTCAAAGGCCGCTGTGTATTTGGAAAATTTTTACCCAAATGCAGAAATTGTCAATTGGCGATCATTAAAAAATGGCAATTTCTGCTATTTTGTTCAAAATGACCAATCCTATGCAGTATCTTTTGACAATAACGGCAACTGGGTTCAAACTCTTAGAAAATACTACCCGGAATTTTTATCCGAAGATGTGAAAATAAGAGTAGAAGATGCCTTCCCTGAGTATGAAATATATTATGTTAATGAATTTACCTCACCAGGTTTGGAAATGCCCGTATATATTCTTCAAATGAAAGCCAACCAAATGTATATAAACCTAATTGTAACAAAGAAGAGCTGATTATTCAGAAAAATTCAGAGACCAAAAAAATAAATAACTGACCGGTAAAACATCTTCTCCTTTTTCGGAGGAGATGTTTTCACTTATAAACCAACAATATTTAAACAGCAGGTAGCATCTTATTATTTGCATCCACAAACATTGTCAAGGCTTTCAAAACAATTAGTACGATTCGATAAAAATGTCGTGTTTTTACAAGTTTATAAGCAAGAGATGGGTTAATTTTAATTTCAGAAAAAATAAGGAATTGAAACTATGAATATTTAGTTTGACATGGAATGATGCAATGAAAAACCATAATTCAGATAAAATTAGAAGAAGATAATGGCTTCGGATTACATGATTTCACCAATATTTTTTAACGAATTAAAAAACGTCAATGCAAAAATCATTTGGTAAAAGAGTTTTGAAATGGTTGGGAATAAGTTTTTTAAGCATTTTTTTATTGGTTGCTTTAATATATACAGTGGTGTATCTATCTACCCAAAACAGAATCGATAAAATTTATAATGTAACGGTACAAGATCTTACGATTCCGTCAGATTCACTTTCTTACGAAAAAGGAAGACATATTGCCCAAAACAGAGGTTGCATGGGCTGCCACGGCGAAAATCTGGCGGGAAAAGAAGTATTTCTACCACCAGGATCACCTATGGGAACACTGGTAGCATCCAATATTACCAGCGGCAAAGGAGGCATACAATACAATGATAAAGATTGGATAAGAATATTGAGGCATGGGGTAAACAAGGAAGGAAAATCGGTTTGGTTTATGCCTTCTCACGAATTTTGTCATTTATCCAATAGCGATATGAGTGCCTTGATAAGCTATGTAAAAAATCAGCCCCCGGTAAACAATACTGTTCCAAAAAAGGAAATAAAACCGTTGGGCAGATTGATGGTTTTTCTGAATAAGTTTCCCTTGTTACCTGCTGAGTTCATCAATCATAGTGAAAAATATGCAGATGATATACCACCTGCTATTACTCCAGAATATGGTGCTTATCTGGCTACCGCATGCCAGGGATGTCATGCTAAAACCTACACAGGTTCACCACCCTTAGGCCTGGAGGCCCAGCCATACCCAACATCAGTCATACAGGCGATGTAGGTAAGTGGAAAGAACAAGAGTTTATAACTGTGATGCGTACCGGCAAAGACCCGATGGCAAGCAATTGTCAGATGCGATGCCTTATAAATATTTCACCTTTAAGGATGATGAGTTGAAAGCCATTTATGCTTTTCTGCATCAGGTGAAATAATGACAATATCAAACAATACCCTCGGCCTACTTTGTTCTACGTTTACTATCGCTTGGTGCCAAACTTTTTTCGCAACGCAATTCCGGTTAGCTGCTCCGATAATCTTAGCATCTCCTCCAGCACCTCATTATGAAGTTTTGTTTTACGAAGCTCTATTTCTTGCATATTTTGTCCAAATTTAAGTGACGAATTTTCGTCAACCTATTTTAGGACAAGACAAATCTGGCATCCTAAAATTGCAGTGGCACATATCCGCTTTCTTTTACTACATCCTGTCCGGCAGGGGTATTCATCAGTTCGTATATTTTATATGCCATTGATTGCTTCTCCTGATCAGTACGTATCGATTTAAAAACTTCGGTAGTATAAGGGTAGGATTTGCTTTTTATGGTTGCTTTATCGGGATATACACCATCAACAGCTATGTGCTTTACCCTTGATGTTTTAATCATATATTCCTTATAATAATACACCGTGTAGCAAATTGCATTTTCATCTGACGAAACCTTATCAAACGGTCCTGCCATGCTGATTTCGATATCTACAGGAAATTCATTCATACTTAGGCCTTTCATTACTAATTTTTCCATTTTTTCCTGGCTGCCCGAGTTTCTATTACGCATATAAGGCTTTATGGGTGCATCATTGCCTCCCACTTCTTTCCAATTGGATATTTTACCTGTATAAATATCCTGTATTTGTTTCGTTGTAAGATTTTTACAGGATTTTTGGCATTTACAATAAAGACAAAAGCATCAAGCGCAACAGGCGTTTCAGTAAGCGAAATACCTTTTGTAATGGCATACGCCTTTTCATCGTCTGACATTGTGCGTGCTGCAAGAATAAAATCGGCTTTTTTATCAATCAGGTTCATAATTGAGCCATGTGTGGTGCTCGTAAGTACCCGTTTGAAGTAGTCAAAACCAGCAGGTATTTTATCCTGAACAGGGGTAATCCATGTATCACCAAAGATGCTGGCACCAATCCATTCGTAAGGAATACCTAATAGTTTGCAAGCAATCGTATTCACTAATGGAGAGGTAGAGGTAGAACCGTCCACCACGGGAAAATTTTGTGTAGAAATACCCTGAATTCTGAATTTGTTTTTGCTGGCACTTTTACTGCACGAAAAAAAGAAACCATAAAAATGATTATTGCCAAAATAGAAATAAATTTTTTCATAAGAAATAATATAAAAAACGATTTAGTTTATTGCTTTTTCAGTTTTGATAAAAAATTGTACTATTGATTGAATTACAATTAGGTTACATCAAAATTGAAAAAATTGCATCACGGCAAAAGTAGAATAAATTGTAAAAAAAAATCTGATTGCTACATCTTTTTTACCCAGGGTAAACGCATCTAAATTCACAAATAGGTAATCATCATCAATCCCAGAAGGATAAAATTATAATAGAATAGGATTGAACCCTATTTTACAGAACCCCAAAGGGGTGAAATGTCATCCCTACCGGATTTTGAACACGACCTAACGATTATTTCTATTATGATATCATCCTTTCAGGCTTGTTTTCAGACTAAAAATCAGATGCGTTTGCCCTACATCTTTACCCATTTAACAAAAAATTTAAACGGTAAAATCTATCTTTGCACATAATATGAAGAAATTTATCGTATTAGCTGTTCTAATGGTTTATGGTTTCGCCGCCTTTGGCGTAAGCCTGAACTATTTCTATTGCTGCGGTAAATTGAAAGAAGTAAGCATTCAGCTAAATACTCCGGTTGACCATAAATGTCCGATGAAAGGCGGAATAGATTGCTGTAAAAACAAAAAAGTAGAGGCAAAAATTTCTGCCGACCAGAACTTCAGCCAGCAAATCTCTTTTGAACCGCTTGATTTCAGCTTACCGGTATCTGATGCTTATTCAATTGATTTTCAAAAACCTGTAGTAGAAAATCAATATAATACAATTTATTTAAACAGACCTCCCCCACTTTCGGAATCTGACTTTCAGGTTTTATACCACAGTTTTTTAATTTGATTCGGCAATTGATTTTACATTGTTAAATGTATGGATGCATTTAATATTACTGTGTATTTTTATATCAATCAAATTAAAAAATTACCAAATGAATCCGAAATATTTATTACTTTTTCTATTCACAATTATCTCCCTAAATATATTTGCCCAAAAGAAAAATCTGAAAACCGAAACATTTCCGGTATCGGGCAGTTGCGAAATGTGTAAGGAGAGAATTGAAAACACACTTCTTGACAATAAAGCCTATACCGCAAACTGGGATGTGAATTCACATATACTTACTGTAACCTATGACAGTACAAAAATCACAAAGGAAACCTTGCAAAAGAAGTTGGCCGAAGTAGGGCATGACAACGGCATCTATCGAGCGCCAGACGATGTGTATAGCAAACTACCGGCTTGTTGTCATTACGATCGTGAAGCAGAGCCCGGTACCAAAGCTAATAAAACCCTGCATACCATTACCGGCGTAGTACTGGAAGAAACCGTTAAGGGCAAACTCAATCCGATTGCAAATGCTACGATTAAAAGTCTTCACTCAAAAGAATTTTTTGTAACAGACAGTACCGGTGTGTTTCAGATAAAAACCGTCCTGCCCACGCATCTTTCCATCAGCTATGTGGGTTTTAGCACAGATACCATCAGCGTAACAAAACCGGATATGCTCACCATTATTTTAAAAAATTCTTCAACAGGCACACTGAAAGAAGTAGTTGTTACCTCAAGGCGGGCATCCACTTATGTGTCTGATCTGAGCATCTTAAACACGTTGAATATGGGTGCCAACGAGCTGAGCAAAGCCGCCTGTTGCAATCTTTCTGAAAGTTTTGAAACCAGCCCGTCGGTGGATGTAAGCTACAGTGATGCAGTAACGGGTATTAAACAAATACAATTGTTGGGCCTGGCAGGCAATTATACACAATTGTTAACCGAAAACGTTCCGGAAATTAAAGGTCTTTCCGGAAGTTACGGACTCACATTTATTCCCGGCCCCTGGATCGAAGGAATACAACTAACAAAAGGAACCGGTTCGGTGGTAAATGGTTATGAAAGCATTGCAGGCCAAATCAATGTGGAAGAAAAGAAACCGGACAATAGTGAAAAAATATACGTTAATACATACATAAATGATTTAGGCAGGCTGGAAGCAAATATCAATCTTGCTTCCAAACTGAACGACAAATGGAGTACCGGCCTCCTTACCCATGCCAATGGCGTATTTGCAAAACACGATATGAATAACGATGGTTTTTTGGATCTGCCATTAGGAGGGCAATTTAATGTCATCAACCGATGGAAGTACATGGATAATAATGGTTGGATTGGCCAGTTTGCCATTAAGATAATGAATGATAAAAGACAGGCAGGCCAGATGGATTATAATCCCTTAACCGATAAACTTACAACCCAAAAGTATGGTGTGGGTATCAATGCAGAGCAATATAGCTTCACAGGCAAATTGGGTTATGTATTTCCGCAACATAAGTATAAAAGCCTCGGCTTTATCGTTTTGGGTAATATGTATAAAAATGATGCTTATTATGGTCTGAGCAAATATGACGGCAAGCAAAATACAATGTATGCCAATTTGATTTATCAGTCAATAATCGGTACAACGGCCAACAAATTCAGAACAGGCCTGAGTTTTAATAATGAAAATTATGACGAAACCTTCAACATTGCCCGTTACGCCCGCAATGAAATAGTGCCCGGAGCGTTCTTTGAATTCACATACACAGCTCCCGATAAATTTTCGGCAATTGTCGGTGTGCGAGTGGACTACCACAATCAATTTGGTTTGATTGCTACCCCCAGATTGAACCTGAAGTATGATTTTACTCCAAAAACCAATCTGAGATTTTCAGCCGGTTCAGGATTCAGAATGGCTAATATTTTTGCAGAAAATGGAGGTGTGTTTTTAAGTACCAGACAATACGCCATCATCAACCCTACCAATAATTATGGTTATGGTTTGGAGCCTGAAAAGGCGTGGAATTTTGGGATGAACTTTATTCACAATTTCAGGTTGAATGGTCGTCAGGGATCAATCAGTCTGGATGCTTACCACACTAAATTTAAAAATCAGACGGTGGTAGATTTGGATTTAAGTCCTCAGAAAATCAATTTCTACAATCTGAACGGCAAATCCTATTCAAATAGTTTGCAGGCAGAGTTGAATTGTGAAGTGTTGAGAAAGTTTGATGTGAGGCTTGCATATCGTTGGTTAGATGTTCAGACCACCTATCATGGCAACCTGATGGAAAAACCTTTTGTGGCAAAACACAGGGCATTTATTAATCTGGCATATAGCACACTCAATGACTGGAAATTTGATTTCACTACTCAGTGGTTGAGCAGGAAAAGAATTCCGAATACTTCTTCTAACCCTGCTACCCTCCAATTGGAACCTTACTCACCTTCCTATATTCAGATGGCTGCACAGGTTACCAAGCAATTCAACAAAAAGTGGGATATCTACGTAGGCATTGAAAACCTGACAGGTTTCAGACAACAAAATCCTATTCTGGATGCTGCAAATCCTTTCAGCAAGTATTTTGATGGCTCAATGGTGTGGGGGCCAATATCGGGGAGAATGTTATACACCGGTTTACGATTTATGTTGAAATAACTTAGGGCCATTATAAAATTAAAAGGGGTGTATAAATCGAACTCGGCATTTATACACCCTTTATTTTATTATTGCTTTCGACTATTTTATTTTCAATTTCTTCCTGATATTTTTTGGAATAGCTTTCTTATTCACCATCAGACCGGTGGTTTTGTATAGTACAAAAGCTTTTGTTGCATACAAATAACCGTGATAATCGTTAGTTTTTCCCCAAGAATTTTTTACCACATAATATTCTTTCCCATTCTGATCTTTTGCAAGCCCCACAATATGCATTCCGTGGTCATCAGTAGTACGCAAGTTTTCCAAGCCTCTCTGACGCAATTCAGGTGTGATTTCAGGCTCAGGTTTAGGCCCGTTGAATAGTTCCTTCTTTTGGCCTTCGGTCAAACCTCTATGGTATTGTTCAGGGTTTTGTGGAACGAAAGCCACACCATTGGGCCAACTGAAATAGGGTTCAGATACATCGGTGCCCCAGGCAACAGTGTATCCCTTCTTCAGAGCATTATCAATGATGTTGTAAATTCGGTTGCAGGGATGTTCCAGTCCCACTGAAATGCCCAGTTATCAGGCACCATCATCATAGCTTTTTGCCAGTATGGTGTATTGGATTGAGAAATAAATTCTACATAATCATCTGGGTTTAATCCGACCCTTTCTTTTGCAAAAGTAAGGGGTGTATATTCTTTACCTTCAAAAAAGAATGTTTGGGGTACCAGACCCAGATGGGCATCCAAAGTGTCATTAAACCTTTTTTTCCAACCGAGATCCACTGTTCCTGTAGGATTATTTATAAGGCTGCCAAGCATTCCTTTCAATGAGCGCTGCATTTTAAAGAAATTGTTTCTTATAGCGCCATTAATCAATCCGATATAATTGGCTTCGGGTAAAATACCATATTTGGCATACATATTAATCACATCATGGGGTTCACCACCATCGCCATAACTTACAGCGCCACTCATTCTGATATAATTATCAGCTTTATCCACATAAGACCATCTGGCAGAATATATTTTTGATAATTGCACCGGTTTTTTACCGGCCTTAATCATTCCGATTCTAAAAATGAATTGGAAGAATAGCTCCAGCAGGTACCGGACGAACCTTGGCCTTCTATGGGTGTGGTTTCCAAATCAATAACCCGGGTGAAAGTAAAACCGGCTTTCCCCTCGGTCCTGTTTCCGCTGATTTTTTTTATCAGGTCGTCTTGTGCATACAATGTAGCGTTAAAAGCAAACGACAAACAGATTGCTGTAAAGAAGATGTATTTTTTTACCATTTTGAAAAAATATTGGTTAATCATCGCAAAGTTGCAACTCTTATATCACTAAAAAAAGTAAATATATATCAACTTGTAATTTAGGGTCACTTTCATTAAATGGGGAGTACGCCTAATTTTGTTGCATGGATACATCATATATCGGTCATTTTTTACCCAAGGGGTTATTGGAATATTTTGATATTACAGGTATAGATGAACTATGCTTTGTAAAGGACAGGTCAGTTTATTTTCAGATTTCATTGGAAGAACGGAATATGATATTGGGAGATGTGGATGGTACCCAATATGAGTCAAAAGGTTTTACGGAGATAACCCTACAGGATTTCAGTCCGTGGCAAAGCAGTTTATTTGGCAATAAAAGAAGACGCTGGCGACATAAAAAGAGGCTGGTAAAATTATCAGAAACGACTTTTCATTTGTAGCCGAAGGTTCAGGGTTAACCAAAGAACTATCGGATTTTTTAAAAGGTACAGGTTGATACAAAGGTTGATACTATCAGCAACATAGCTGGTTACCATCAGATACAGCCTTCAAAATTAAACCGTCATTATAAAAGTATAGCAGTGGTTTTAAAGACTGGAACCAGCTCACTCACTGCGAAGATTATCTTCTTTTCCGGACAACATTGGAGCCTACCTAAGCATAGATGAACTAAGTTTATCCAAAGGAGAATTATACACATTTGTTACCAACAAAAACGGCAGGGCAAAGCAGGGTACATTGGTAGCCGTCATCAAAGGAACACTATCTAAAGACATTATAACCACCCTAATGAAACTTTGTGAACACAAGCGTTTGCAGGTAAAGAAGTCACTCTTGATATGGCAAAAAACATGGAAGCTGCCGTAAAGCAGGTATTTGCAAATGCCACTCTTGGTTACCGACAGATTCCATGTAATAAAACTGGCAATGGAAGCCTTGCAACACATAAGAATAAACCTGCGATGGAAAGAATTAGACAAAGAAAATGCAGCCATTAAAAAGGCTAAAGAACAACAAATAAAATATGAACCAGTAATGCTGGAAAATGGTGAAACACCCAAACAATTACTGGCAAGGTGCAAATATATTTTAGCCAAAAAACAAAACGACTGGACAGAAAATCAAATACAAAGAGCCACCCTGTTATTCAAATATTTCCCTGAATTAGAAACTGCTTACCACCAAACTTTAGCCTTTAGAAACATATACGAAAACCAACAAAAAGCATCTGCTAAGACAGCGTTTGAACAATGGATACAAAAGTACAAGAGCAGGCATTAAAAGAGTTTTATACCGTTGCTAATACCGTAAAATATAATTTAGATAACATACTTAATTTCTTCAATAACCGAAATACAAATGCCAATGCAGAATCATTCAACGCTAAAATAAAACTATTCAGGGCTAACCTTAGAGGCGTAACCGATACCAAATTCTTTCTTTTCAGACTGCATAAACTTTTTGCCTAGTCCCCAGTAAATAATGGTGAGCCGTAATTTATTTGATAAACGGTTATAACAGCGTGTAAAATATTTTATAATTTTTAATTAAGATAAAAACATCCTTATTAAAAACTTGTTATCTTTGTGGCTTCAATTGATGTTTATGCTTTCAAAAACGTGTGAATATGCTCTTAGAGCTATGATTTATGTAGCGCAGCAATCGCGAAATGGGAAAGTAGTAAACATTAAAGAGATTTCGGAAAATATAGATTCCCCAGAACTTTTTATCGGAAAAATTCTTCAGGGTTTAAGTAAGCAAGGATTTTTGAAATCATCTAAAGGACGCTATGGCGGGTTTTTTATTTCCGAAAAAGATGCAAAAACTTCTTTAGCAGATATCATCATTGCAATTGATGGCGATAAAATGTTTAAGGGCTGCGGTGTTGGTTTGGCTTATTGTTCAGACATAAACCCCGCCCCATTCATAATGAATATAAAACAGCTCGGAGTCTGATGTATAATATCTATAAAAAACGACGTTAAATCAGTTTACGGAAAAACACCCGAAACAAAATTTTTCTTAAAACGAGAATAGTATTTTTTTATTTTTAAATAGGATAAAAATATCTTAATATCTCATTTAAATTACATAAATTAATGGAAATATTTTTTGATGGACTAATAGTATTTTCTCTGGCAGTAATCATCTTTTTGGCAATTTGGATCAGTAAAAGGGTAAAAGGCATACTAAATGATACCTCAAAACAGTAAAAAAGATTTTGACAAAGAAGCATATAAAAACCAAATAAGTAATATGAGCCGACAACAATTAAACAGTTTATTGGAACTGCATTTTACGAAAATGGACACACTTTTTTGAGGAAACTTTTTTCGGACATTTTGACAGTCGAACCAAAAACTAAACCAAAAAAAGGCTTGCACTTCTAAAACCGTGTAAACCTTTGCATGATAAGACTTTCGCTTAAAAACGTGTGTTTTTAAAAGGAAACTCCAGAAAACATTAGTTGATGCCTAATTTTGGACAAATTAGTTGTTTTATAACCAGAATCTCTTTTCGAAAGTTATACCCTTTTAGTAAATATGTTACTCCACCATTTCCTTATCTTTGCACACTTTTTAGAAGAAGATATATTGAATATGAATAATATCCGTAATTTCTGCATCATTGCACATATTGACCACGGCAAAAGCACCCTGGCTGACAGGCTTTTGCAAACCACCCAAACTGTTACTGACAGGGAAATGATGGATCAGGTGCTGGACAATATGGATCTTGAACGGGAAAAGGGTATTACCATTAAAAGTCATGCTATTCAAATCAATTACACACAAAGACAAACAACAATATACACACTCAACCTGATTGATACGCCTGGTCACGTGGACTTTAGTTACAAGTGAGTCGTGCGTTGGCTGCCTGCGAAGGAGCCTTGCTTTTAGTGGATGCAGCACAAGGTATTCAGGCTCAAACCATTAGCAATTTATATCTCGCAATTGAAAATAACTTAGAAATCATTCCTGTTATTAATAAGATAGATATGGACGGCGCAATGATTGATGAGGTAAAAGACCAGATTATTGACCTGATTGGCTGCAAACCTGAAGAAATTCTGCTTGCCAGTGGTCGTACCGGGCTGGGAATTGAGGAAATACTGGAAGCCATCGTTGAACGAATTCCTTCGCCTAAAGGGGATGAAAACGAACCACTTCAGGCGCTTATTTTGATAGTGTCTTTAACAATTCGTACTAGCATTATCGTTTATTTCAGAATAATTAATGGAACATTAAAAAAAGGCGACAAAGTAAAATTTGTAAGTACCGGTCAGGAATATTCTGCTGATGAAATTGGTGTCCTAAAGCTAAAAATGTTTGAACAACAGGAACTGAAAGCCGGAAATGTGGGCTATCTGATTACCGGAATAAAGGTGGCAAAAGAAGTGAAAGTAGGTGATACTATCACACTTGCAAATAACAATAATCCATTGCCTATCAAAGGTTTTGAGGACGTAAAACCAATGGTTTTTGCAGGCATATACCCGATTGATACTAAAGACTTTGAGGATCTTAGAGACTGTATGGACAAACTGCAACTCAATGATGCTTCACTCACCTTTGAATTAGAAACCTCGCAGGCGCTTGGTTTTGGTTTCCGTTGCGGATTTTGGGACTTTGCACTTAGAAATTATTCAGGAACGATTAGAGCGCGAATTCAACCAAACGGTTATTACCACCGTGCCAAACGTAAGTTTTATCGCTTATACTACTAAAGGCGAAAAATTAATCATTAATAATCCGGTAGAATTTCCCGATCCGGTAAAAACCGACCATATTGAGGAGCCATATATCAGAGCACAAATAATTACCAAACCCGATTATATTGGCAATATTATGACTCTCTGTCTGGGTAAACGTGGAACGCTCATCAACCAAAGCTATATCAGCACAACCAGAGTGGAATTGGTATTTGATATGCCACTGACCGAAATCGTATTTGATTTTTACGATAAACTGAAATCCCAGACACGCGGCTATGCCTCATTTGATTACCATCCGATTGAATATCAAATCAGTGATATTGTAAAAATGGAAATCCTGCTGAATAATGAAAAAGTGGATGCGCTTAGTTCTTTAATTCATCGCGGCAGGGCGCAGGATTTTGGCCGTCAAATGTGCGAAAGGCTCAAGGAATTGTTACCCCGGCATCAGTTTCAGGTAGCCATTCAGGCAGCGATTGGTGCTAAAATAATTGCGAGAAACATTTCTGCGATGCGCAAAGACGTTACCGCCAAATGCTATGGGCGACATCAGCCGTAAACGCAAAACTGTTGGAAAAGCAAAGGAAGGTAAAACTGAATGAAACAAATCGGAAATGTGGAGTTCCTCAGGAAGCCTTTCTGGCTGTAATGAAGTCTGAATGATTAATCGGATGCTTTCATCCGCACTTCCTCACTTCTTCAAATCGCCTGAGCGCTTCTTCCATCCTGTATTGTGGTATCCCAATTTCCATCATACAAAACAATTGCATATCCTGCTTAAGAACAGCACAATCCGTTTGTTTTACAATCATCATCACTTCATTCATCCGGGTATAGTCAAACTCCAACTGATAGTTGATTAAAATCGGTTTGCGTACCAGCGGAATAACCTGTAAAACCATTGCTGCCGCAGACTTGTAGGCATTTATCAATCCCTGAACGCCGAGCAATGTGCCTCCAAAATATCATACCACTACTATCAGAACATTTGTTACTCCCTTGCTGTCTATTTGCCCCAGAATCGGTCTTCCTGCAGTACCGGATGGCTCTCCGGCATCGCTTACCCTGAAGTTATTTTTATCCAATCCCAATCTGTACGAAAACAATGATGATTAGCTTTGGGATGCTCCTTTTTTAAGAAGGCTATTCTTTCTTTACATTCATCCACATCTTGAACAGGAAAAGCAAAAGCCAGAAATTTACTGCTTCTGTCCTTAAACTCTGCTACTCCTTCTATTTCAATCGTATTATAAAATGCTCATCCATTAATCATGAAACTTATTATTTATATTTTTATAATGTTCAACAGAATCCGTTAAAATATGTTCTTCGTTTAATTTTTCAAACCGGGATAAAACCGGCGCTTTCAATCCATTTGAGATTAATAGATTTTTATTGACAATCACTCTTGTTTCATCCCATAAATCAGCATCTATAAGCGATTGCAACAAAACCGACCTCCTTCCACCAAAATACTCTGGATGCCTGATTCATATAATCGGGTCATAAGCAAGGGCAGTACAGTCATTTCATCTACCAGCATATAATGCAAATTCCCTTCCTGCTTTTCAACTTGGGTATTGACGATAATCATTCTGCCATCTTTAAAAACACGCAATGTCAAAGGCAATCGGAGATGAGGGTCCAGAATAATCTTTATCGGAGCCCTTCCCATCAATAACAGTTATCAAGCAATGGATCATCCTTCAGAGCTGTATTGGCGCTAATCATAATAGCCGCTTCTTCGCTGCGCCATTTGTGCACCAATCGGTTTGTAATTTCATTTGATATCAATAACCTTTCATCATTATCAAAGCCATAAAAAGCCATCCCCGGTTCCAGCTTGCGCTTTTTAAAGTGATATATGGCCTCCTTTTTGATAAAAGCTAAAATCTTTGTTCAGTTCAACAGCTTCTTCTTTCAGAACATCGGTAATCACATTGGAATCCCCTTTCGAAGTTGTTTGATTTCAGAGCCGTTTACCTTTTCTAAAGCTGTCGACTGCAACTAATCCTACGTGTGAGTATTTTATATTGCCTGATGAGATGGGTACACGGAGGCGTTTCAAAAATGCGAGCAAGGTTCTAATGGAACGTACATCGGGAGATGAAATTTTCCGGCGCCTTATCCACCCATCATTAATGCAGTTTACTGCAATGAGCTTCCCAAATTTCTGGTGGTAACCCTCGCCGATTGTTTCTCCATCATGCACCAATGCAGCGCCACCATTGGATTAGGAGCCACTTCCGCACCACCTTTTTGGCAAGTTCAATACAGCGACCCAAAAATATTCATGCTTTTACCGGATTATTCATTTTTTTTACAAATGTAAATGAATTATGTTTGTGGAATGAAGGGAGGGCAAGTATCAGATTTTGTAAAATATTTCCCTCTGCTTTACCCCCAGCGTGAGGCTGAAAATATTGCACATTTAGTAACAGAAAAAATTACAAGAGTAATTCACGGAAGCATCCGAAATAACGACCTAAGCTTAAATGATGATGAAATAGGATGATTCAATCTGTAGAAAAAAGCTGCTAAAATAACGGAACCGGTTCAATATGTTTGAATGAAGCCTGGTTTAAACGAAAGTTGCCACAGGCAAAGGTTATGAGTTGTGATATCAGTCAGGGTGCACTTGAGGTAGCAAAAAGAAATGCCGCACAATTACAGGCCGAAGTAGAATTTCTGCAATTGGATATACTCAACCCAAAAAATTGGATGCAGCTTCCGATGGTTTGATATTGTTGTCAGCAATCCGCCATATATAACCAACGATGAAAAAACAACGATTGTAAAAATGTGATGGATGTAACGAACTTAGACGGGTAGCTTTGTTTGTGCCTGATGATAATCCGCTGGTTTTTTGTGAGGTGATTGCAGTTTTAGGAAAACACATCTTAAACCTCATGTTGTATTTATGTAGAAATCAACGAAGAGTTAGGCAATTAGGTTAGGAGTTTATTTAATAAAAACAATCAATGATTGAACTTGGAAAGATATGCAGGAAAAGACAGAATGGTAAAAAGCCCGATAATTAGGGTAATTTACTCACATTAGCCAACTTACTTTTGCTCCGTTTGTTTGCAGATTGCATCACACGAACCACTTCGCCATAATAGCAATGGTGTAGCATTAATAACCACCGAAGGCGTATCACATGCGGACGCTTATCATTCACTTCCTTCCGGGATGAGGCTATCCAACATCAGGGGTTCAATTCTTTTATTGCCAACAAACAATGCTGATCTTTATCAATCGAAACAACTATGCTTTGGCTGGCTTTAGTGTCTTTTGTCCCATGCGGATTGTTCACTTTACCACATTGATTGGCCATTGTAGTAGTGATAAGGAAAACATTAGCAGAATGAAAAGAATATCATTAAGCGAATCCGTAAACACTTGAATGTTCTTTTCTGTATTTTTCTATACCCTCATCTGAATTATTATTTTTAGACCGGTTCGTACAAACATCTAAGAAATCCCGGCGGAGCCACTTCCATCTGTAGGCAGTTTTATCAATTCTTACGCTCAGATGGCTGTATCAGAATAATGCCAGCAGGCCAATAATCAAACCGGTGATGGAAGTAATTAATTTGGTATAAATACCCTGAGAAATCACACCAATCTCAACTTCATTGGCAGCATGAATACTTGAAAACAACTGCATCAACCCTAACAATGTACCCACAAAACCAAATATCGGCGCTGCTTTGCCACAGCGGAAAGTATCACTTAAATTTCTTTCCAATTGCACATTTCCAATTGACCCACACGGTCCATACTTTTTCATATGGCACACTTGGCTGCCGATTCTCTGAATTCCTTTGTCAACAATGCGCGCCACCGTAGTGGAATTGTTTTTGGCAAAAGACCTTCTTGTTTCACATTTTGCTACATATTATCACGTACAATACTCATAAAAGTTTTCATCAATTTTGATGCATGCCTTACCGCAATCGAACGCGTTCAACAAATGCTATAAATCGCCAGAAAGCAAACATCGCTCCCAGCGAATCATCGGCCATCCGCCCATTACAAGCAGGTCAAAACTAATCGTCTTGCTGCCTCAGGTGTAGGCACAGCTGAAACATGGATGTTTTGTACAGGATCAGTAACTATTGTTTGTAGAAAAATAAATTCCTAAAAATTGGAATTGAACCGGATAAAGATAACAAAGCCCTCCTTAAAAAACATAGTAATTAGGCTCACCATTATTTTACTGGGGAATTTGCAAAAGTTTATGCAGTCTGAAAGAAAGAATTTGGTATCGGTTACATCCTGGGTTTAGCCTTGATAGTTTTATTTTGGCGTTGAATGATTCTGCATTGCATTTGTATTTCGGTTACAAGAATTAAGTATGTTATCTAAATTATATTTTTTGCGTATTAGCAACGGTATAAAACTCTTAATGCCTGTCTTGTACTTTTGTATCCATTGTTCAAACGCTAGTCTCCTAGCAGATGCTTTTTGCTTGGTTTTCCGTATATGTTTTAAAGGCTAAAGTTTGGTGGTAAAGCAGTTTCTAATTCAGGGACATCCTTGAATAACAGGGTGGCTCTTTGTGTTTGATTTCTGTCCAGTCGTTTTGTTTTTTGGCTAAAATATATTTTGCACCTTGCCAGTAATTGTTTGCGGAATCTTCCACCCAAATTTTCCAGCATTACTGGTTCATATTTTATTTCGTTGTTCTTCGCCTTTTAATGGCTGCATTTTCTTTGTCTAATTCTTTCCATCGTAGGTTTATTGTTATGTACAAATAAGGCTTCCATTGCCAGTTTTATTACATGGAATCTGTCGGTAACCAGAGTGGCATTTGTAAATTACCTGCTTCTGGCAAATCTCCATGTTTTTTGCCATATCGAGAGGATTTTTTTACCTGCAACCGCTTGTGTTCAAAGTTTTCTTAGGGTGGCTTTTAAGTAATGTCTTTAGATAGTGTTGTTCTATTTGATGACGGCTACCAATGTACCTGGCCTTGCCCTGCCGTTTTTGTGGGTAAAAATGTGTATAATTCTCCTTTTGAGATAAACTTAGTTCATCTATGCTAGGTGGCTCCAATGTTGTCCGGAAAGAAGATAATCTTCGCAGTGAGTGAGCTGGTTCCAGTCTTTAAAACCACTGCTATACTTTTTATAATGACGGTTTAATTTTGAAGGCTGTATCTGATGGTAACCAGCTATGTTGCTGAAGTAAATATCAACCTTTGTATCAGCCTGTACCTTTTTAAAAATCCGATAGTTCTTTGGTTAACCTAGACCTTCGGCTACAAAATGAAAATCGTTCTGTCAATTTTACCAGCCTCTTTTATGTCGCCAGCGTCTTCTTTTTGTTTTCCGAATAAACTGCTGCCACGGACTAGGAAATCCTGTGAGAATTTATCTCCGTAAAACCTTTTGGCTCATATTAGGTGCCATCCACATCTCCCAATGCTCATAT
>JADJGB010000009.1 GCA_016708305.1 Sphingobacteriales bacterium | reverse complement strand
ACACTTGCAGCATCCAATATTAAAGGCAAAGGAGGCATACAATACAATGGATAAAGATTGGATAAGAATACGAGGATGGGTAAACAAGGAAGGAAAACCAGCTTGGTTTTATGCCTTCTCACGAATTTTGTCATTTATCCAATAGTTATATGAATGTCTTGATAAGCTATGTAAAAATCGAAGCACCCGGTAAACAATACTGTTCCAAAAGGAAATAAAACTGCTATGATTGGATGGTTTTCTTAGTCAGCTCTCCTTGTTACCTGGGCTGAGTTCACTAATCATAGGAAAATATGCAGATGATATACCACCACGACAGCCCAGAATATGGTGCTTATCTGGCTACCGCACTGTGATGTCATGCTAAACCTACAGGTTCACCACACCTTCAGGCCCTGAGGCTCAGCCATACCCAACATCAGTCATACAGAATATTTACAGGTGGGCAAGAATGAGAAATTATAACTGTGATGCGTACCGGCAAAAGACCTGATTAAGTGCTAAATTGCCGTGACGTGATGCCTGGTAAATATTCACCCTTTGCTGATGATGAGCGGGGAGTCACTAGAGCTTTTCTGTACTCCAGTGAACGAATGACAATATCAAACAATACCCTCGGGCCTACTTTGTTCTACGTTTACTATCGCTTAAAAGCAAACTTTTTCGCAACGCACCACGTTGAAGGTCTATAATAATCTCAGCATCTTCCAGCACCTCATTAAGAAGTTTTTGTTTTACGTAGCCTGTTGTAATTGCTGCACCTCAGTGGATGATGCAACTACTGGCTTTATCGCTCTTTACTGCTTTTTTCTGCCTTACATTGCCTCCCCAATGAATCACCCTAACAATGAATTTTACGAAAATCAATGCCATACTTGGCCTCCTAATTGACGATAACTACATCGTTTGTTAAATACTCGCCAATACAGCCTCGTTTATTACTCTTCTTTGCATATTTTGTCCAAATTTAATGATGAATTTTCGTCAATCCTGGCTTTAGGACAACCCAAATCTGGCATCCTTAAATTGCAGTGGCACATATCCTCGCTTTTTACGGCATCCCGTCCGGCAGGGGGGATTTCATCAGTTCGTATATTTTATATGCCAGCCGATTGCTTCTCCTGATCAGTACGCATCGATTTAAAACTCTGCAGTATAAGGTAGAACGGCTTTTGCCCGCTTTATCGGGCACCATCAACAGCGCCAAAGGTTTACCCTTGATGTTTTGAATCATACTTCTTATGGTCATTTGTCGTAGCAAATTGCATTTCTATCTGACGAAACTCTTATCAAACGGGCCTCCCATGGCGTTGATTTTGATATTCTAAAAGAAATTCATTCATATACTTAGGCCTTTCATTACTAATTTTTCATTTTTCCCAGCTGCTCGGAGTTTCTATTACGCATAAGCGGCTTTATGGTACTGCCATTTCGACTTCTTTCCAATTGGATATTTTACCCGGCGAAATATCCTGTATTTGTCCTTGTAAGATTTTTATGGTGGATTTTGCACGGTAACAAAGACAAGTATCGGGCGCAATATGTATGTCAAAAAGTTGGGAACATCCTTTTAATGCATACGCCTTCCTTTCATCGTCTTGACATTGTGCAAAGCGCAAGAATAGAAATCATTTTTTATCAATCACCAGTCTATAATCGAGCCATGTGTGTGCCTGGTACCTGCCTGGCGGAAGCCAAAACCGAAAGAAGGTATTTTATCCTCAGCCGGTGTGTAATCATGTATTTACCAAAGATGCTGCGGAACCTCCAACCATCTGTAAGGAATAAATAATAGTTTGTCAGCTAAATCCTACTCACGTAATGGAGAGGTAGGAGGAACTGTCCACCACGGGAAAATTTTGTGTAGAAATACCCTGAATTCTGAATCTATTTGCTGCGTATCTCCCCCTACGGCATTGTTAAACCACAAAACATTATCGCCAAAATAGAAACAAATTCTTTTCAAGGGCGAAACAATATAAAAACGATTTAGTTTATTGGGGGTCAGTTTTGATAAAAACAAATATTGATTGCGGTTCAATTAGGTTACATCAAAATTGAAAAATTGCATCACGGCAAAGAATAACTCTTAAAAAAACTGGATCATGTTGATCTCTTTTTACCCAGGGAACCATCTAAATTAACAACGAGGTAATTAACCAAAGAAGTGGATAAACGTATAATAGAATAGACTTAAACTTATTTTATTGTATTCCAAGCAAGTGGAAATGTCAACTTAATGCCGACTTTGAACACGAAAAAAAACTTGTTCATCATTTGTTATATCGTCCTCAGCTCGCTTTCAGACTCAAAATCAGATGGCAGTTTGTTCTACATCTTTCCTATTTAACAAAAAATTAATAAAACCATCTTGCGATAGGGTGAAAAAATTTATCTATTAGCAGTTCTAATGGTTTATGGTTTCGCCGCCTTTGGCGTAAGCCTGAACCCATTTCTATTGCTGCGTGTAAATTGAAAGAAGTAAGCATTCAACTAAATACTCCGGTTTGACCTAAGGACCGATTAAAGGTGGAAGATTACGTAAAAACCAAAAAGTAGAGGCAAAAATTTCTGCCGACCAGAACTTCAGCCAGCAAGCAACTCTTTTGAACCGCTTGATTTCAGGCTTACCGGTATCATAATGCTTATTCAATTGATTTTCAAAAAACTGTAGTAGAAAATCAATATAATACAATTTATTTAAACAGACCTCCCCACTTTCAATCTGACTTTCGGATTTTAGTACCGCGTTTTTAATTTGATTTAAGCAAATTGATTTTACATTGTTAAATGTATGGATGCATTGTAGGTTACTGTGTATTTTTATATCAATCAATTAAAAAATTACCAAACGAATCCGAAATATTTATTACTTTTCTATTCACAATTATCTCCCTAAATATATTGCCCAAAAGAAAATCTGAAACCGGAACATTTCGGTATGGGCAGTTGCGAAGCTGTGTAAGAGAGAATTGAAAACACACTTTTGACAAGTAAAGCCTATACCGCAAACTGGGATGACCGGTTCACATATACTTACTGCCAACCTATGACAGTACAAAAATCCACAGGAAACCTTAAAAAGAAGTTGTCAGAAGTAGGGCCGTGACAACGGCATCCAACGAGCGCCAGACGTATGTATGGCAAACTACCGGCTTGTCATACGATCTTGAAGCTGACTCGGTACCAAAGCTAATAAAACCCTGCATACCATTACCGGCGTGGTACTGGAAGAAACCAGGTAAGGGCAAACTCAATCCGATTGCAGTGCTACGATTAAAAGTCTTCACTCAAAATTTTTTGTAAGCAGACAGTACCGGTGTGTTTCAGATAAAAACCGTCCTGCCCAGGCATCTTTCCATCGCTATGTGGGTTTTGCACAGATACCATCAGCTAACCAAACCGGATATGCTCACCAATATTTAAAAATTCACTTCAGCAGGCACACTGGGAAAGTAGTTGTTACTCCAGGCACATCCATTTGTGTCTGATCCGAGCATCTAAACACGTTGATAATGGGGCCAACGAGCTGAAACCAAAGCCACCTGTTGCAATCTTTCTGAAAGTTTTAAACCAGCCCGTCGGTGGATGTAAGCAGTGATGCGTAACGGGCATAAACAATACAATTGTTAGCCTGGCAGGCAATTATACACAATTGTTAACGAAAACGTTCCGGAAATTAAAGTCTTTCCGGAAGTTACGGACTCGCATTTATTCCCGGCCCCTGGATCATGGAATACAACTAACAAGGAACCGGTTCGGTGGTAAATGGTTATGAAAGCGTGCGAAAGGCCAAATCAATGTGGAAGAAAGAAACCGGACAATAGAGAAAACTACACGTTAACACTTACCCAAATGATTTAGGCAGGTTGGAAACAAATATCAATCTTACATCTCAAACTGAACGACAAATTGAGTTTTCGGCCTCTTACCCATGCCAATGGCGTATTTGCAAAACACGATATGAATAACGATGGTTTTTTGGATCTGCCATTGGGAGGGCAATTAATGTCATCAACCGATGGAAGTACATGGATAATAATGGTTGGATCGGCCAGTTTGCCATTAAGATAATGAATGACAAAGACAGGCAGGCCAGATGGATTATAATCCTTAAACAAATAAACTTACAACCCAAAAGTATGGTGTGGTATCAATGCAGAGCAATATAGCTTCACAGGCAAATTGGATTATGTGTATTCCACCATTATAGAATAAAGCCTCGGCTATCTTTATTTTTTACACGTTTTGGAATATGTATAAAAATGATGGCTTATTATGGTGGAGCAGAATATGACTTGCGAGCAAATTGCAATGTGCGCAATTTGATTTATCAGTCAATAATCGGTACAACGGCCACCACAAATTCAGAACAGGCCTGAGTTTTAATAATGAAAATTATGACGAAACCTTCAACATTGCCCGTTAGCCGCAATGGAATAGTGCCCGGAGCGTTCTTTGAATTCACACAGCTCCGATAAATTTTCGGCAATTGTCGGTGTGCGAGTGGGACTACCACAATCAATTTGGTTTGATTGCTACCCCCAGATTGAACCTGAAGTATGATTTTACTCCAAAACCAATCTGAGATTTTCAGCGGTTTCAGGATTCAGAATGGCTAATATTTTTGCAGAAAATGGAGGTGTTTAAGTACCAGACAATACGCCATCATCAACCCTGCCAATATTATGGTTATGGTTTGGAGCCTGAAAAGGCGTGGAATTTTGGGATGAACTTTATTCACAATTTCAGGTTGAATGGTCGTCAGGGATCAATCAGTCTGGATGCTACTACACTAAATTTAAAAATCAGACGGTGGTAGATTTGGATTTAAGTCCTCAGAAAATCAATTTCCACAATCTCAGACCGGCAAACTTATTCAAATAGTTTGCAGGCAGAGTTGAAATTGTGAAGTGTTGAGAAAGTTTGATGAGGCTTGCATATCGTTGGTTGATGTTTCAGGGACCACCTATCATGGCAACCTGATGGAAAAACCTTTTGTGGCAAAACACAGGGCATTTATTAATCTGGCATATAGCACACTAATGATTGGAAATTTGATTTTACTACTCAGTGGTTGAGCAGGAAAAGAATTCCAATCTTCTTCTAACCTGCTACCCTCCCAATTGGAACCTTACTTACCTTCCTATCTTCAGATGGCTGCACAGGTTACCAAGCAATTCAACAAAAAAGTGATATCTACGTAGGCATTGAAAACCTGACAGGTTTCAGATAACAAAAATCCTATTCTGGATGCTGCAAATCCTTTCAGCAAGTATTTTGATGGCTCCATGGTGTGGGGGCCAATATCGGGGAGAATGTTATACACCGGTTTGATTTATGTTGAAATAATTTAGGGCCATTATAAAAATTAAAAGGGGTGTATAAATCGAACTCGGCATTTATACACCCCTTTATTTTATTATTGCTTTCGACTATTTTATTTTCAATTTCTTCCTGATATTTTTTGGAATAGCTTTATTCACCATCAGACCGGTGGTTTTGTATAGTAAAAAGTTTTTGTTGCATACAAATAACCGTGATAAATGTTAGTTTTTCCCAAGAATTTTTACTACATAATATTCTTTCCCATTCGATCTTTTGCAAGCCCCACAATATGCATTCCAGATGTCATCAGTAGTACGCAAGTTTTCCAAGCCTCTCTGACGCAATTCAGGTGTGATTTCAGGCTCAGGTTTAGGCCCGTTGAATAGTTCCTCTTTGGCCTTCGGTCAACCTCTATGGTATTGTTCAGGATTTGTGGAACGAAAGCCACACCATTGGGCCAACTGAAATAGGGTTCAGATACATAAAATTGTGCCCAGGCAACTATGTATCCTTCTTCAGAGCATTACCACTGATGTTGTAAATTCGGTTGCAGGGATGTTCCAGTCCCACTGAAATGCCCAGTTATCAGGCACCATCATCATAGCTTGTGCTGTATGGTGTATTGGATTGAGAAATAAATTCTACATAATCATCAGGTTTAATCCGACCCTTTCTTTTGCAAAAGTAAGTGTATATTTTACCTTCAAAAAGAATGTTTGGGGAACAGGACCAGATGGGCATCCAAAGTGTCATTAAACCTTTTCCAACCGAGATCCACTGTTCCTGTAGGATTATTTATAAGGCTGTCAACATTCCTTTCAATGAGCGCTGCATTTTAAAGAAATTGTTTTTGCGTAGCGCCATTAATCAATCCGATATAATTGGCTTCGGGGTAAAAATACCATATTTGGCATACATATTAATCGCATCATGCGGTTCCACCACCATCGCCATAATCTTTAGCGCCACCATTCTGATATAATTATCGCCTTTATCCACATAAGACCATCTGGCGAATATATTTTGCATAATTGCACCGGTTTTTTACCGGCCTTAATCATTTCCGATTCTAAAATGAATTGGAAGAATAGCTCCAGCAGGTACCGGACGAACTTTGGCCTTCTATGGGTGTGGTTTCCAAATCAATAACCCAGGTGAAAGTAAAACCGGCTTTCCCCCTCAGCCCTGTTTTCCCTGATGATTTTATCAGGTCGTCTTGTGCATACAATGAGCGTTAAAAGCAACGACAAACAGATTGCTGTAAAGAAGATGTATTTTTTTACCATTTTAAAAAATATTGGTTAATCAGCGCAAAGTTGCAACTCTTATATCACTAAAAAGTAAATATATATCAACTTGTAATTTAGGTCACTTTCATTAAATGGGGAGTACGCCTAATTTTGTTGCATGGATACATCATATATCGGTCATTTTTTACCCAAGGGGTTATTGGAATATTTTGATATTACAGGTATAGATGAACTATGCTTTGTAAAGGACAAGGTCAGTTTATTTCAGATTTCATTGGAAGAACGGAATATGATATTGGGAGATGGATGGTACCCAATATGAGTCAAAAGGTTTTACGGAGATAACCCTACAGGATTTCCCAGTCCGTTAGCAAAGCAGTTTATTTGGCAATAAAAAAGAAGACGCTGGCGACATAAAAAGAGGCTGGTAAAATTATCAGAAACGACTTTTCATTTGTAGCCGAAGGTTCAGGGTTAACCAAAGAACTATCGGATTTTTTAAAAGGTACAGGTTGATACAAGGTTGATACTATCAGCAACATAGCTGGTTACCATCAGATACAGCCTTCAAAATTAAACCGTCATTATAAAAAGTATAGCAGTGGTTTTAAAGACTGGAACCAGCTCACTCACTGCGAAGATTATCTTCTTTTTCCGGACAACATTGGAGCCTACCTAAGCATAGATGAACTAAGTTTATCCAAAGGAGAATTATACACATTTGTTACCAACAAAAACGGCAGGGCAAAGCAGGGTACATTGGTAGCCGTCATCAAAGGAACACTATCTAAAGACATTATAACCACCCTAATGAAAACTTTTGTGAACACAAGCGTTTGCAGGTAAAAGAAGTCACTCTTGATATGGCAAAAAACATGGAAGCTGCCGTAAAGCAGGTATTTACAAATGCCACTCTGGTTACCGACAGATTCCATGTAATAAAACTGGCAATGGAAGCCTTGCAACATAAGAACAAACCTGCGATGGAAAGAATTAGACAAAGAAAATGCAGCCATTAAAAGGCTAAAGAACAACAAATAAAATATGAACCAGTAATGCTGGAAAATGGTGAAACACCCAAACAATTACTGGCAAGGTGCAAATATATTTTAGCCAAAAAACAAAACGACTGGACAGAAAATCAAATACAAAGAGCCACCCTGTTATTCAAATATTTCCCTGAATTAGAAACTGCTTACCACCAAACTTTAGCCTTTAGAAACATATACGAAAACCAACAAAAGCATCTGCTAAGACAGCGTTTGAACAATGGATACAAAAAAAGTACAAGAGCAGGCATTAAAAGAGTTTTATACCGTTGCTAATACCGTAAAATATAATTTAGATAACATACTTAATTTCTTCAATAACCGAAATACAAATGCCAATGCAGAATCATTCAACGCTAAAATAAAACTATTCAGGCTAACCTTAGAGGCGTAACCGATACCAAATTCTTTCTTTTCAGACTGCATAAACTTTTCCCAGTCCCCAGTAAATAATGGTGAGCCGTAATTTATTTGATAAACGGTTATAACAGCGTGTAAATATTTTATAATTTTTAATTAAGATAAAAACATCCTTATTAAAAACTTGTTATCTTTGTGGCTTCAATTGATGTTTATGCTTTCAAAAAAAACGTGAATATGCTCTTAGAGCTATGATTTATGTAGCGCAGCAATCGCGAAATGGGAAAGTAGTAAACATTAAAGAGATTTCGTAATATAGATTCCCCAGAACTTTTTATCGGAAAATTCTTTGGGGTTTAAGTAAGCAAGGATTTTTGAAATCATCTAAAGGACGCTATGGCGGGTTTTTATTTCCGAAAGATGCAAAAACTTTAGCAGATATCATCATTGCAATTGATGGCGATAAAATGTTTAAGGGCTGCGGTGTTGGTTTGGCTTATTGTTCAGACATAAACCCCTGCCCCATTCATAATGAATATAAAACAGCTCGGAGTCTGATGTATAATATCTATAAAAAAACGACGTTAAATCAGTTTACGGAAAAAAACCACGAAACAAAATTTTTCTTAAAACGAGAATAGTATTTTTTTATTTTTAAATAGGATAAAAATATCTTAATATCTCATTTAAATTACATAAATTAATGGAAATATTTTTTGATGGACTAATAGTATTTTCTCTGGCAGTAATCATCTTTTGGCAATTTGGATCAGTAAAAGGTAAAGGCATACTAAATGATACTCAAAACAGTAAAAAGATTTTGACAAAAAAAGGCTTGCACTTCTAAAACCGTGTAAACCTTTGCATGATAAGACTTTCGCTAGTTAAAACGTGTGTTTTTAAGGAAACTCCAGAAAACATTAGTTGATGCCTAATTTTTGGACAAATTAGTTGTTTTTATAACCAGAATCTCTTTTCGAAAGTTATACCCTTTTAGTAAATATGTTACTCCACCATTTCCTTATCTTTGCACACTTTTTAGAAGAAGATATATTGAATATGAATAATATCCGTAATTTCTGCATCATTGCACATATTGATACAGCTAAAACCTGGCTGACAGGCTTTGTAAACCACCCAAACTGTTACTGACAGGGAAATGATGGATCAGGTGCTGGACAATATGGATCTTGAACGGGAAAAGGGTATTACCATTAAAAGTCATGCTATTCAAATCAATTACACACACAAAGACAAACAACAATATACACTCAACCTGATTGATACGCCCGGTCACGTGGACTTTAGTTACGAAGTGAGTCGTGCGTTGGCTGCCTGCGAAGGAGCCTTGCTTTTAGTGGATGCAGCACAAGGTATTCAGGCTCAAACCATTAGCAATTTATATCTCGCAATTGAAAATAACTTAGAAATCATTCCTGTTATTAATAAGATAGATATGGACGGCGCAATGATTGATGAGGTAAAAGACCAGATTATTGACCTGATTGGCTGCAAACCTGAAGAAATTCTGCTTGCCAGTGGTCGTACGGGCTGGGAATTGAGGAAATACTGGAAGCCATCGTTGAACGGAATTCCTTCGCCTAAAGGGGATGAAAACGAACCACTTCAGGCGCTTATTTTTGATAGTGTCTTTAACAGTTACGTGGCATTATCGTTTATTTCAGAATAATTAATGGAACATTAAAAAAAGGCGACAAAGTAAAATTTGTAAGTACCGGTCAGGAATATTCTGCTGATGAAATTGGTGTCCTAAAGCTAAAATGTTTGAACAACAGGAACTGAAAGCCGAAATGTGGGCTATCTGATTACCGGAATAAAGGTGGCAAAAGAAGTGAAAGTAGGTGATACTATCACACTTGCAAATAACAATAATCCATTGCCTATCAAAGGTTTTGAGGACTAAAGCCAATGGTTTTTCAGGCATATACCCGATTGATAATAAAGACTTTGAGGATCTTAGAGACTGTATGGACAAACTGCAACTCAATGATGCTTCACTCACCTTTGAATTAGAAACCTCGCAGGCGCTTGGTTTTGGTTTCCGTTGCGGATTTTTGGGACTTTTTCACTTAGAAATTATTCAGGAAGGATTAGAGCGCGAATTCAACCAAACGGTTATTACCACCGTGCCAAACGTAAGTTTGATCGCTTATACTACTAAAGGCGAAAAATTAATCATTAATAATCCGTAGAATTTCCCGATCCGGTAAAACCGACCATATTGAGGAGCCATATATCAGAGCACAAATAATTACCAAACCCGATTATATTGGCAATATTATGACTCTCTGTCTGGGTAAACGTGGAACGCCCATCAACCAAAGCTATATCAGCTAACCAGAGTGGAATTGGTATTTGATATGCCACTGACCGAAATCGTATTTGATTTTACGATAAACTGAAATCCAGACACGCGGCTATGCCTCATTTGATTTCATCCGATTGAATATCAAATCAGTGATATTGTAAAATGGAAATCCTGCTGAATAATCGAAAAGTGGATGCGCTTAGTTCTTTAATTCATCGCGGCAGGGCGCAGGATTTTGGCCGTCAAATGTGCGAAAGGCTCAAGGAATTGTTACCCCGGCATCAGTTTCAGGTAGCCATTCAGGCAGCGATTGGTGCTAAAATAATTGCGAGAGAAAACATTTCTGCGATGCGCAAAGACGTTACCGCCAAATGCTATGGAGGCGACATCAGCCGTAAACGCAAACTGTTGGAAAAGCAAAAGGAAGGTAAAAAGCGAATGAAACAAATCGGAAATGTGGAAGTTCCTCAGGAAGCCTTTCTGGCTGTATTGAAGCTGAATGATTAATCAGATGCTTTCATCCGCACTTCCCTCACTTCTTCAAATCGCCTGAGCGCTTCTTCCATCCTGTATTGTGGTATCCTAATTTCCATCATACAAAACAATTGCATATCCTGCTTAAGAACAGAACACTCCGTTTGTTTTACAATCATCATCAATTCATTCATCCGGGTATAGTCCAACTCCAACTGATAGTTGATTAAAATCGGTTTGCGTACCAGCGGAATAACCTGTAAAACCATTGCTGCCGCAGACTTGTAGGCATTTATCAATCCCTGAACGCCGAGCAATGTGCCTCCAAAATATCGTACCACTACTATCAGAACATTTGTTACTCCCTTGCTGTCTATTTGCCCCAGAATCGGTCTTCCGTGCGGTACCGGATGGCTCTCCGCATCGCTTACCTGAAGTTATTATTATCCAAATCCCAATCTGTACGAAAAACAATGATGATTAGCTTTGGGATGCTCTTTTTTTTAAGAAGGCTATTCTTTCTTTACATTCATCCACATCTTGAACAGGAAAAGCAAAAGCCAGAAATTTACTGCTTCTGTCCTTAAACTCTGCTACTCCTTCTATTTCAATCGTATTATAAAAATGCTCATCCATTAATCACAAACTTATTATTTATATTTTTATAATGTTCAACAGAATCCGTTAAAATATGTTCTTCGTTTAATTTTTCAAACTGGGATAAAACTGGCGCTTTCAATCCATTTGAGATTAATAGATTTTTATTGATAATCACTCTTGTTTCATCCTCATAAACCAGCATCTATAAGCGATTGCAACAAAAACCGACCTCCTTCCACCAAAATACTCTGGATGCCTGATTCATATAATCGGGTCATAAGCAAGGGCAGTACAGTCATTTCATCTACCAGCATATAATGCAAATTCCCTTCCTGCTTTCAACTTGGGTATTGACGATAATCATTCTGCCATCTTTAAAAACACGCAATGTCAAAGGCAATCGGAGATGAGGGTCCAGAATAATCTTTATCGGAGCCCTTCCCATCCAATAACGATTATCAAGCAATGGATCATCCTTCAGAGCTGTATTGGCGCCAATCATAATAGCCGCTTCTTCGCTGCGCCATTTATGCACCAATCGGTTTGTAATTTCATTTGATATCAATAACCTTTCATCATTATCAGAAGCCATAAAACCATCCCCGGTCTGTGCCCATTTTAAAGTGATATATGGCCTCCTTTTTTGATAAAAGCTAAAAAATCTTTTGTTCAGTTCAACAGCTTCTTCTTTCAGAACATCGGTAATCACATTGAGTCCCGCTTTTCGAAGTTGTTCGATTCCAGAGCCGTTTACCTTTTCAAAGCTGTCGCTGCAACCAATCACTACGTTAGGTATTTTATATTGCCTGATGAGATGGGTACACGGAGGCGTTTTACCAAAATGCGAGCAAGGTTCTAATGAAACGTACATCGTGGAAGATGAAATTTTTCCAGGCGCCTTATCCAACGCATCATTAATGCAGTTTACTTCTGCATGAGCTTCCCCAAATTTCTGATGATAACCCTCGCCGATTATTTCGCCATCATGCACCAATGCAGCGCCTACCATTGGATTAGGAGCCACTTCCGCACCACCTTTTTTGGCAAGTTCAATACAGCGACCCAAAAAATATTCATGCACCGGATTATTCATTTTTACAAATGTAAATGAATTATGTTTGTGGAATGAAATTGAGCGAAGCGTATCAGGATTTTGTAAAAAATATTTCTATCATTTACCCCCAGCGTGAGGCTGAAAATATTGCACATTTAGTAACAGAAAAAATTACAAGAGTAATTCACGGAAGCATCCGAAATACCGACCTAAGCTTAAATGATGATGAAATAGGACAGATTCAATCTGTAGAAAAAAAGCTGCTAAATAACGAACCGGTTCAATATATTTTGAATGAAGCCTGGTTTTATGATGCTCCTTTTTATGTGGATCATAATGTTCTGATTCCGCGCCCCGAAACCGAAGAATTAGTGGACTGGATGATAAGAGAAAACAAACACAAAGAATCTTTTTCAATTCTCGAAATCGGTGCGGGAAGCGGCTGCATACCGATTACCCTGAAACGAAAGTTGCCACAGGCAAAGGTTATGAGTTGTGATATCAGTCAGGGTGCACTTGAGGTAGCAAAAAGAAATGCCGCACAATTACAGGCCGAAGTAGAATTTCTGCAATTGGATATACTCAACCCAAAAAATTGGATGCAGCTTCCGATGGTTGATATTATTGTCAGCAATCCGCCATATATAACCAACGATGAAAAAACAACGATTGCAAAAAATGTGATAGATAACGAACCGGGAGTAGCTTTGTTTGTGCCTGATGATAATCCGCTGGTTTTTTATGAGGTGATTGCGGTTTTAGGAAAAACACATCTTAAACCTCATGGTTGTATTTATGTAGAAATCAACGAAGGATTAGGCAATCAGGTTAGAGTTTATTTAATAAAAATCAATACAATGCTGAACTTAGGAAAGATATGCAGGAAAAAGACAGAATGGTAAAAGCTTTCCGATAATTAGGGTAATTTACTTCACATTAGCCACCACTTTTGCTCCTGCTTTGTTTGCAGATTGCATCACACGAAATACTTCGCCATAATAAGCAATGGTGTCAGCATTAATAACCACCGAAGGCGTATCTACATGCAGACGCTTATCATTCACTTCCTTCAGGATGAGGCTATCCAACATCAGGGGTTCAATTCTTTTATTGCCAATAAACAATTGCTGATCTTTATCAATCGAAACAACTATGTTTTGTTTGGCTTTAGTGTCTTTTGTCCCATGCGGATTGTTCACTTTTACCACATTGGGATTGGCCATTGTAGTGGTGATAAGGAAAAACATTAGCAGAATGAAAAGAATATCATTAAGCGAATCTGTAAACACTTCCGATTCTTTTCTGTATTTTTTTCTATACCTCATCTGAATTATTATTTTTGAACCGGTTCGTACAAAACATCTAAGAAATCGGCGGCAGCCACTTCCATCTTATGAGCAGTTTTATCAATTCTTACGCTCAGATAGCTGTATCCAAAATAAAGCCAGCAGGCCAATAATCAAACCGGTGATGGAAGTAATTAATTTGGTATAAATACCCTGAGAAATCACACCAATCTCAACTTCATTGGCAGCATGAATACTTGAAAACAACTGCATCAACCCTAACAATGTACCCACAAAACCAAATATCGGCGCTGCTTTTGCCACAACGGAAAGTATATCTAAATTCTTTTCCAATTTATACATTTCCAATTGACCCACATGATCCATACTTTTTTCAATGGCATCAATTGGCTTGCCGATTCTCTGAATTCCTTTGTCAACAATGCGCGCCACCGGAGTGGAATTGTTTTTGGCAAAAGACCTTGCCGCTTTAACATTTCCGTTTACAATATTATCACGCACAATACTCATAAAGTTTTCATCAATTTTTGATGCATGCCTTACCGCAATCGAACGTTCAACAAATATATAAATCGCAAGAAGCAACATCGCTCCCAGCGGAATCATCGGCCATCCTCCCATTACAAGCAGGTCAAAAAAACTAATCGTCTTGGCAGCCTCAGGTGTAGGCACAGCCGACATGATGTTTTGTACAGAATCAGTAACTATTGTTTGTAGAAAAAATAAATTCATAAAAATTGAATTGAACCGGATAAAGATAACAAAGCCCTCCTTAAAAAAAAAATATATAATTAGGCTCACCATTATTTACTGGGGACTAGGCAAAAGTTTATGCAGTCTGAAAAGAAAGAATTTGGTATCGGTTACGCCTCTAAGGTTAGCCTGAATAGTTTTATTTTAGCGTTGAATAGATTCTGCATTGGCATTTGTATTTCGGTTATTGAAGAAATTAAGTATGTTATCTAAATTATATTTTACGGTATTAGCAACAATGGTATAAAACTCTTTTAATGCCTGCTCTTGTACTTTTTGTCTCCATTGTTTCAAACGCTGTCTTAGCAGATGCTTTTGTTGGTTTTTTCGTATATGTTTCTAAAGGCTAAAGCTTGGTGGTAAAGCAGTTCCTAATTCAGGGAAATATTTGAATAACAGGTGGCTCTTTGTATTTGATTTTCTGTCCAGTCGTTTTGTTTTTGGCTAAAAATATATTTGCACCTTGCCAGTAATTGTTTGGGTGTTTCACCATTTTCCAGCATTACTTGGTTCATATTTTATTTGTTGTTCTTTAGCCTTTTTAATGGCTGCATTTTCTTTGTCTAATTCTTTCCATCGCAGGTTTATTCTTATGTGTTGCAAGGCTTCCATTGCTAGTTTTATTACATGGAATCTGTCGGTAACTAGAGTGGCATTTTGTAAATACCTGCTTTACGGCAGCTTCCATGTTTTTTGCCATATCAAGAGTGACTTCTTTACCTGCAAACGCTTGTGTTCACAAAGTTTCATTAGGGTGGTTATAATGTCTTTAGATAGTGTTCCTTTGATGACGGCTACCAATGTACCCTTGCTTTGCCCTGCCGTTTTTGTGGGTAACAAATGTGTATAATTCTCCTTTGGATAAACTTGGTTCATCTATGCTTAGGTAGGCTCCAATGTTGTCCGGAAAAAGAAGATAATCTTCGCAGTGAGTGAGCTGGTTCCAGTCTTTAAAACCACTGCTATACTTTTATAATGACGGTTTAATTTTGAAGGCTGTATCTGATGGTAACCAGCTATGTTGCTGATAGTATCAACCTTTGTATCAACCTGTACCTTTTAAAAAATCCGATAGTTCTTTGGTTAACCCTGAACCTTCGGCTACAAATGAAAAGTCGTTTCTGATAATTTTTACCAGCCTCTTTTTATGTCGCCAGCGTCTTCTTTTTATTGCCAAATAAACTGCTTTGCCACGGACTGGGAAATCCTGTAGGAGTTATCTCCGTAAAACCTTTTGACTCATATTGGGTACCATCCACATCTCCCAATATCATATTCCGTTCTTCCAATGAAATCGAAAATAAACTGACCTGTCCTTTACAAAGCATAGTTCATCTATACCTGTAATATCAAAATATTCCAATAACCCCTGGTAAAAATGACCGATATATGATGTATCCATGCAAACAAAATTAGGCGTACTCCCCATTTAATGAAAGTGACCCAATAATTATTCACATTCTAATTTCTCCTGCTGTCTGATAGAAATATCTCTCCATTCTTTTGCACAAAAAAGGCTGCCATAACCGATTTATGACAGCCTGCAAATTCAACTATTGTTAATTATTTTTTCTCAGGAACATCTAAAGTGCCGGACGGTCTCAGCATCAGCGCCTGAAACTGTCTCATTGTTTTTTCCATTCCTTCGGTACTTCCATCTAAGAAGATCACATTACCTTTTCCATACTCGGCAAAGTTCTTGATGGCTTCGGTCCACATGCTGAACAAAATGAAATTAGTGTCCAGATTGGCCTGACGCAGTTCTTCGGCAGCAGAAGACATGCCTTTTGCCACCTCTTCTCTGAACAATGCAATACCCTGACCGCGAAGCTTTGCTGCTTCTCTTTCGGCTTCTGCGCTTATTTTAATGGCATTACCTTCTGCTTCAGCAGATTTTGTTTTAGTGATTAACAACGCCTGACCTTCATTTTCGGCAGCAGCTTTCAGGTTATTACTGGCTACCACTTTACTCATTGATTCCAGAATCATTTTATCAAAAGTAATATCATTGATCTGCAAATCCTGGAGGTGATAGCCCCATTCTGCCAATGTGTGATCAATTTCAACTTTTACATATTCTACAATTTCGCGACGCAACCCTAAAACCTCCGCCTGCTTTTTGGTAGCCACAAAGGAACGAATATTTCCTTCAATGGTACGAACCAGCGCCTGCATGAGGTCTCTGTCGCTGATAAACTTAAATGCTACCTTTTTTATTGTTTCTTCTTCCTCATTCTGTACTGCATATAATAGCATACTTTTAAAATAAACATTGGCCTGGTCTTGCGTAACTGCCTGAAATTCAAGCTCTACCGAACGATTCTGAATAGATATTTTCTTAAACACATGCTCCAGAAAAGGGATTTTCAGATGCAGACCCGGCCCAGCTGCACGCTGGTATTTCCCAAACATAGTAATCACACCTACATAACCCTGATTGATTGTAAATAAGCCGCTTAAAATTATTAGGGCTGCCAGAAATAATAAAACGTACGTTAATGTCATAGTTAATAATTTATATTAAAAAAATACTTTATTTGTCTTAAATGCGTCAGGCGCTTTCTTCCCACACCTGAACAAGATTTACCAATACTTCAACTGATTTTTGCATATCCTGAATACTCACATATTCGTGCTTGCCATGGAAAGCCATTTCGCCGGTAAAAATATCTGGACAGGGCAATCCCATGTATGATAAACGAGAACCATCTGTACCGCCTCTGGCGCTGCTCTTTTTAAAGCTAACATCACTTCGTTTCATTGCTTCTTCCACAAACTCGGCTCCCCTTTGGATGGTTTACCAAACATCCTTCATATTTCTGTACTGCTCTACAATTTCAAAATCGTAAGCAGCACCTTCATATTTCCCAACCGCCTGTTTTACAAACTCTTCCAGTCTTTTTTCGTGCAGGGATAGTTTTGCAGTTTGAAAATCGCGCACAATGAAAGCCTGTTTTGCCTTTTCGGCATTTCCTTCAAAATAAGTTGGATGTACAAATCCTTCTCTGTCTTCGGTTGTTTCGGGGCTAAAGCTGTCTTTGGGCAATAAGTCTAAAAATGTACCTGCTACCTTCAAAGCATTTACCAGCTTATCCTTGGCATACCCGGGGTGTGCGCTTACTCCGTGAAAAGTAATTTTTGCTGCATCGGCGCTAAATGTTTCATCTGTAAAAGCGCCTCTTTCACCACCGTCGAGCGTATAACCATAATGAGACTCCCAGCTTTTTTATATCCACCTTATCCACACCTCTTCCGATTTCTTCATCGGGGGTGAATAAAATTCTGATAGTGCCGTGCTTTACTTGGGGATGAGTTATCAGGTAATGCGCCATATCCATAATGATTGCTACTCCTGCTTTATCGTCGGCGCCTAAAAGTGTTGTTCCAGATGCAGTTATAATGTCTTCACCTGCTTTTTGTTCCAGATATGGATGCTGCTTAGGAGAAATGACCTGAGTAGAATCATCGGGCAATACAATATCCTTACCATCATAATTTTTATGTACAATTGGTTTTACGCCGGTGCCGCTACAGTCGGGAGCGGTATCCACATGGCTGCAAAAGCACACTACCGGCACATTCTTTTCTGATGTGGAAGGAACGGTAGCATACACATACCCGTGTTCATCAAGATGAGCATCCGAAATACCCATCTGATGCAATTCTTCTACCAGCAATCTGCTCAAATCTTTTTGTTTTTCAGTAGAAGGTTGCGATTCGGAATGTGGGTCACTTTGGGTATCAATGGTTACATATTTCAAAAAACGGTCTGCAACGGTAAATTTATAACTTAAACTCATAAAAAAAATTTTAATCCCAAAAACAAGTTTGCACCACTAAGGGGTTAATGGTGCAAACTATAATTATAATTGGGTTTTATTTAGATATAACAAGTAATTGAAATTCTTATTCTTACATCTTTAAACAGGCTTCTGAAGAAATTCTGCAAAATTCTTATTCAATCCTTTTATTATATCCTCCAATACATCATACTGACTTTGAAGTTCCTTTTGTTTTTGAAGTGTTTCATCGGAAATGCCACCATGCAATTGACTTTCTACCTTTAAGCGTTGCTGATAAGCCTTGTAATCGTGCCGTAAATCATGAATATTGATCAATTGAATATGAAACTGATTTTGAAAATGTTCCAAATCACTTAGATCATCTTTTGGAAGGTTTTGCGAGGCAAATTTCAAAAGTCCTTTTTGAGAACCCTGAAGAGATTCACGATAATCCTTTAAAATTTGTCTTTTTGAGTTGCACTCTTCCATTAACTCTGAAATTTCTTCCAGTACCATGGCAAATAAATTTTGAAGTGAAAAAATATTTTATGTACGCAAACACAGCTTGATGCTATTCTGTGAGTTGTATATTTTTGATATTGCTCCAATAATATTACTGTGTTTAAATTAAGTTGCTTAAAGATACGATTTAATATTTCAAAAAACTATTAATTTTTCTTAAATATGATAAATATCATTCGAATTCTTCACATCCTGATCAGGGTACAATAATCAACGGACTGCTCCCTTCAATTTCGACCAGCTCGAGGTCAAAAACCAATTCCTGCCCAGCCAAAGGATGGTTAGCATCTAATGTAATGGAATCTTCGAGTATTTCAGCAACCACTACCTGAAACTGCTGCCCGTTTTGATCGTTCATTAACAACGGCAAACCAACTTCTACCTGTAAATCGGCTGGAAAACGGTCTTTGGGCATTTCTACAATCATTTCGGGGTTTTTGGTTCCGTATGCCTCTTCTACCGGAATCTGGATAGTTTTCTTTTCGCCCACTGCCATACCGATTACGCCGTCATCAAAACCCTTGATAACCATACCACTACCCACCTCAAAAGCCAGTGGATCGCGGCCTTCTGATTTGTCAAAAGTTTCTCCCGAAGTCAATTTACCATGATAGTGTACCTTTATTTTATCGCCATTTTTTACCTGTTGCATAATATTTTTTATTAATAAATTAAGAAGGGGCGAAAGTAGGCATTTTAACCGAAATCATGGTAAAATTATTTTCATCTGGCAAGGCCAGAAATTTAACCCTTGTAAATATAAATCTCTGTTTTACCGTCTTTTGTAATTGCTCCACGATACATTACTGCAGTATTAAATGGCATGGAAATATTTCCTTTTTTATCAATAGATATCAGGCCCCCATTCCCGCCCAAATCACCCACTTTTTTGATAACTGCATCTCCAGCCTGCCTCACAGTAGCTCCTTTGTACTCCATCATGGCAGAAAGATCAAAAGCCACCACGCTGCGTATAAAAAATTCACCCCATCCAGTACAACTCACAGCAGCGGTATTGTTATTGGCATAGGTGCCCGCACCAAGAATGGGTGCATCTCCCACCCTGCCATATCTCTTGTTGGTCATGCCGCCTGTGGAAGTGCCGGCAGCCAGATTACCATCATTATCCAAAGCCACAGCGCCTACTGTTCCAAATTTGTAATCAGGATAACCTGTTCCGTTTGAATTATAACTATGATCTGATTTCATTTTTTCCTCGCGAATAGCATTTTGAAGCCCTTTCCATCTTTCTTCGGTATAAAAATATTTGGGCTTTACAATGGTCAATCCGCTTTGTTTTGCAAAAATTTCAGCGCCTTTTCCTACCATCATCACATGCTCCGACTTCTCCATCACAGCTCTTGCCGCATCTATCGGGTTTTTAATAACCGTAACGCCTGCCACAGCGCCTGCTTTCAGGGTTTTGCCATCCATTATTGATGCATCCAGTTCGTTTTTACCATCGTGGGTAAACACAGCGCCTTTGCCTGCATTAAACAAAGGATTGTCTTCCATTACATTTATGGCAGCCTGCACAGCATCTATTCCAGACTTCCCTTCTTTTATTTTATTATATCCCGCCAATAAAGCTTGCTCAAGGCCGGAGCGATACGCTTTCTCTTTTTCGGGTGTCATACCTGACTTTAAAATAGTACCTGCGCCACCATGTATCACTAAAACATATTCTCCTTGATGCTGAGGTTCCTGAGCACCCAAGTTTGTAACAAAAAAGAACAGTACAATTGATAAAACTATTAATCTCATTCAAAATTATTAATAGTTAAATATAGAACATTTATTGAAACCCTTTATTTCCCTTTTGAAGAAATAACTGTTTTTACACTTTTTCGTTAATCTTCGTTAGATTTTATGATTATTTTTACCCAAGAAATCAACTGAATAAGGTATTTCGTTCTTTTTGGATCATCATCAATTCAATATGCAACACTAAATCTTATGGATTTAAGCAAGAATAACCATTTCGTTAAAAAAGCAGCTGAGTCATTAGGTTTTGACTATTGCGGAATAGCGAAAGCTGGGTATATGAACGAAGACGCACGAAGGTTAGAAAAATGGCTGCAAAATGGCTATCATGGTAAAATGCAATACATGGAGAACCATTTTGACCTTCGTACCGACCCCTCCAAACTGGTACCCGGAGCCAAATCGGTAATTACGCTGATGCAGAATTATTATCCTAAACAATTGCAAACAACTGATGGTCCCAAGATTTCAAAATACGCTTACGGTAAAGATTATCATGAAATAATCAGGGCAAAGCTGAATGAATTTTTAGCGCTTATCAGAGAAAATATTGGTGAAATAGCGGGTCGTGGATTTGTGGATTCGGCGCCTGTGCTGGAACGTGCCTGGGCTGCTAAAAGCGGATTGGGCTGGGTGGGTAAAACGGAAACCTGATTACCCGCCAGAGCGGTTCATTTAATTTTATTGCTACCTTAATTACCGATCTGGAACTGGAGGCAGACGATCCATTTGCAAAAGATTATTGCGGTAGTTGCACCCGATGCATTGACTCATGCCCTACCGGAGCCATTCTGCCGGGAAAAGTGATACAGGCCAACAAATGTATATCATATTTCACCATAGAATTGAAGGATGATTTGTTACCCGAAGAAATGAAAGGAAAGTTTGAAAACTGGGCTTTCGGCTGCGATATCTGTCAGGATGTTTGCCCCTGGAACCGGTTTAGTGTGCCTAACCATGTAGATGCATTTGAGACATTACCCGAAATACTCAACCATTCCTCAAAAGAATGGGAGGAGATGAGTGAAGAAATGTTTAGAAAAATATTTAAGTACTCGCCTATCAAGAGAACCAAATGGAAAGGTATTCAACGAAATCTGAAGTTTTTGAAAGATTAGACTTCATTGTTTATTGTTCGTAAGTATTGCATAGTCATTATCTTACTTTTTAT
>JADJGB010000008.1 GCA_016708305.1 Sphingobacteriales bacterium | reverse complement strand
TGTAATGCCCCTGCACATAATCTCTAAAATAATATATTGCCACTCCATCTCTTACAGCATTAAAGAGTAATGCCGCCAAACCGGTGGCTACCAATATCCACCAGGGCGTATTTTGGAACAAGCTTTTCAGGTCTTCTTTTACAGAAGCATTTTCTTCCTTACTCGCCGATTCTACTCTTTCTTTTGTCCATTTAAAGCAAAAAAAGAACAGTATGGTGCATAAAACTCCAATTGATGCTACTGCAAGTGTCCATCCGATAGGGACTGTGCTGATAGTCGCATCTACCTTTGCCAAAGCGGCACTTTTATCAAATATTTTTGCATATCCGTCAACTAAAGGCTGCAAGAACATAAAAGTAACAAAGCTGCCTATGAACGCAAAGGACATTCTATAGGAAGAAAGAATATTACGCTCTTGCGAGTCTGCCGACATCACACCGAGCAATGACGCATAAGGAACATTAATAAGTGAATAAACAATCATCATCAATGAATATGTAATATATGCATAAACCAACTTACCCGTGTTACCCAACTCGGGCACAAAAAAAGTGATAGCGCCCATGGCGGCAAAGGGGATGGCAAACCATAGTAAGTAAGGCCTGTACCGGCCCCATTTTGTTTTGGTTCGGTCTGCCATCACACCTACAAACAGATCGAAAAAGGAATCCCATACACGTGCAATCAGAAACATGGTTCCTGCTGCAGCAGCAGTGATTCCCATCACATCTGTATAAAAAAACAGGGCATACATGCCAAAAATCTTCCAGAACATAGAGGAAGCGGCATCTCCTAACCCATATCCTATTTTTTCTTTAAGACTAATTCTTTTTGTCATTCAATCATTTTTAATATTTGCAATCGAAATGTTACTTATAAACATTTTTATTATTAGGCTTGCATACCATTGAAGTTAACTCCAACCTAATAATAAGCAACTGCTAATTTTCATCCAAATAAAAAATTTCCTTTTTACTTTATTTCATCAGTTCCTATTACATTAAATGAAAATGTCTCATTCAAAATGGTATTACCAAATCGCTTTTGCATTTCCCTTACCATCATAAACCTAAGAGCAACCTACCTATTATGCTTCAAATAATCTTCATTATTCTCAATCAGGTTCAAAATATTTTTAACCGAGGCAGCAGAGCGTAATCCATCAGCAGGCGTATTTATGCAATAATCCAATAATCGTTCCACCGTTGAAGTTGCCACGTGCATACGGGTATCGCTCGAAGCATAGTAGATAAATACGGCATCGTCATCATCACAAATCCATCCGTTTGAAAATAAAACATTTGATACATCGCCTACTCTTTCTTCGCCTTCGGGAGCCATAAGGTATCCGCCGGGTTCAGCAATCAGTTCTGAAGGATCATCGAGTGATGTAAGATACAGGTACAATACATAACGTAAACCTGCTGCACAATTTCTCACGCCATGCGCCAGATGCAACCAGCCTTTTTCTGTCTTTATTGGAGCCGGACCTTCGCCATTTTTCAACTCCTTTATGGTGTGATAATAGCGAAGGTTGATGATTTTTTCTTCTTTGATTACCGGTCTGGTAATATCGTCAATCAATGCCCAACCAATGCCGCCACCATTACCCGCCAGAATAAAATCGTCCTGCGGGCGGGTATAGAGTGCATATTTCCCATCTACAAGTTCGGGGTGCATCACCACATTTCGCTGATGGCTACGCGATTCAATATTGGGAAGTCTTTCCCAGTTGATGAGGTCTTTGCTGCGAACCAATCCTGCACCGGCCATAGCCGAAGACAAATCACCGGGAGCCGCATCAGGATGATGTTTTTCACTGCAAAAAATTCCGTATATCCAACCATCCTCATGGGCAGTAAGCCGCATGTCGTAAACATTTGTTTCTTCGCCATACAAATCGGGCAATGAAACCGGTCTGGGCCAAAAGCGAAAATTATCAATTCCATTAGGGCTTTCGGCAATTGCAAAATAGGATTTTCGGTCAACGCCCTCAACCCTCACTATCACCAGATATTTTTCTTTCCATTTGATGGCTCCTGAGTTCATCGTAGCATTAACACCGATACGTTCCATCTGAAGTGGATTGGTATCAGGATTCAGATCATACCTCCATAAAACAGGAATATGCTGTTTCGTCACCACTGGGTTTTTATACCTGCTCATAATACCATTATACTCATCAGCCTGCACATTTGGCATCACAATTAATTGTTCCTGTTCCTCAAAAAGTAATTCTTTATACCCCTGAATATTATTTATCAGCATTATGAATTCGTTATTATTTAAAAAGAAAATTTCTTCTATAAGTTTTCAGGATAGAGATTTAAACGGGTAGCTCTGTGAAATGCAGATATACTGGGAACCGAGATTTCCATTTCAAAAACCACTTCTTTGGAAATAGGGTTTATTTCAATTATTTTTCCGCCCAAACCATTGGACTTTTTGACCCCCAATCCCGGACAGAACATAATTTTTTGTTTTCGGAAGATATTGCACACCCGATAATGCAGGTGCAAATGCTTCTGCTCCCCGTTCTTTTCCATAACTCCATACCTGCTGAACTGTTTTGTTATTTTCATCAACTTTATACTCCACCACCCTGCTATAATTATTGCTATTGACTATGCTATATGACCAGTTACGGTTATATCCGTTGTCGAAAACAAGAATATTATTGTTTGGCAGCACAACCGGTGTGTGTGGCCCCATGACCATTCAAAGTTGGGAGCAGACATGTCTCCATTGATAACAGAAACATTTGTTACCGGATTGCCTACTTCATCAATTGGACTTAACAGATAGGGTTGATATTTGGCTCCCCAGTTTTTATGAGGTGAAATAATCCAACGTAGCGTACCATTAGCAGTAAAACTCATTATCCCCTGAAAACGTACAGTAGCCAGATAATTATTGCCCAGCTCATTGATTGAATTATTATGTGCCCAGTTTGTAGGGTTTTGGGTAAATGGCTCCTGCGGCGTATTTGCATCCGGTCTTAAATAACGGGCTGTATCTAGCATATTGGAAAGATCCCATTCTTTAACTACGGAATTATTTACAGGATCCAATTCAATAATTATATCGTTCACTCTTGGCTTACCGTCGCTCAACCGCGCTGAAGATTTGGATACCGTAACGAGAAAGTTTCCATTTTTCGCTTCCTTCACTTCATGATGGAAGGTATATCCCAATTTAAGTAAATCCCATTGTTTTACCAGATTGCCAAACATATCTATCTCAATAAGTCTGTGAATTGACTGGTCGCCAGAAATGAAAGTTCCCTTTTTAGTTCTTTGTAAGCCAATTTGTCCCGAAAAAGTTTTTAATTCGGGGGATGATTTTAGCAATAAAATCCAACGGACATTACCTTCGGCATCAACCATATAAGGGGTGGAGGTATCCAATTCGCTCATTCCGGGGTAACTAACTAAATTCACGCCCGGCTCTATCTTACCCGGCTCTGATTTTATAACTTTTATATTGGGAAAATCCAGAACCGGTAAAGCATTTGTCTTTATATTTATTTCGGTAGCGCCTCGTTCATTCCCTTCTTTATCGGTAAATGAAAGCGTAACCTTATTGTTAAAATCAGGATACAATCCCAATACAGGGATGCTCTGCCTTGAAGTCTGTGCCTGACATAAATGCTCAATGTTACCCGCTGCGCCGTTTTTTCCATGAACAGTTACTTTCACCCTTCCGTAGGTTGGCAGATTCACCTGAACTTTTGCAGCCAAAGGATTATAACCGGAAGGATTCAGCTCAATATTTTCAACAATAAAATCAAGGTTTCCACCTTTTGAGGGGATAATGACCTGACTATTGTCATTAAAAATAATCAAGGTTTTCCAGCGTTCCCTATTGGGCAAAACTTCTTTTATTTCACTTGCAGGCACATTCAGGCTTTCTGTTTCAAATTTGAATACATAGATATCGCCTTGTTTGTCCACGCTGTTAAGAAGCGTTCCATTATCAATTATCTGCTGCAAAGGCTGCTTAGATTTGATTTCCAATGGCAAAGCTTCTTTTTTTGAGCAGGCAGTAATTAAAACTATCAGGCATAATATGATGCCTGATAGTTTTATATTCTTAGAAAATAACCCTTTCATAAAAAGAAATTATCTCCACAAGGGATGTTGTTGTATTTTAGTATTGGCATTAATTTCGCCCTGCGGAATTGGCAGGTAGAAGTGTTTGGCCTGGAAGTTTTCTGCACCTTGTTTTGCGTTGTCCACAAAAATTTGCTTCATTTGTGCATAAGGATAGGTACGCTTCAAATCGAAGAAACGATGACCTTCAAAGAAAAATTCCAATTCATTTTGTTTTATTACTTCTTTCATCATATCATCTGCATTGTTCCATGTTTTATTGGCAAGGCCGGTACGATCTCTGATGCGCTTTAAATCAGCGGCAGCAGCGCCCAAATTACCATTCTTGATAGCGTCCCAGCATGCAATAACAGTACTTCTGAGAAACGGAACATACGCAAGTTATTGTTCTGATTAGATTGATCGTACATACTGTTGGCATCCGGAACATTTTTATAGAAGTTGGTATATTTCTTAATCAAGAATCTACCCTGTTTACCGCCAAGCCCTTTTGGGTAAGTAGGCTCACCTCTTTGGCGCTTGCCGGAGGCATTATCCCACATTAAATCAAAAGATTGGTTACCAAACCATGCACCGTCTGTAAGGCCGGTTTCAAAATCAGAATACTTCCAGAAGAAACTGGTGTACATTCTTTTATCGAAACGAGTATCCGATCCAGCCGGACGTTCTTCTGCCATAAAGTCTTTAACAATGGAAGCAGAAGGCATCCATTTAAACCAACCACCGGTACCGGCTGACCCTGCGAAATTCGGTATTACAAAGCCTTGTGTAGTGCTTCCGTCATTACCCCAGGTACCTCCGTTGGAGTATTTACCATTATACATTATTTCAAAAACCGACTCTTTGTTCAGCTCTGTTGTTTCTTTAAAATTATCTTTAAGCTTGGCATCAAGTCATAAGTGTAAGGAGCGGTTAAAAGAGCTGCTAATTCTTTTTCTGCATTTTGGTAATCTTTGGTATATACTAAAGATTTTCCTAAGAATGCTATAGCGGCACCTTTTGTAGCTCTACCCGCCTCGGCTGCGGTGCGTGTTACCGGTAGGTAGTTTTTTGCAGTTGTAAAATCTGCAATCACTTGTTTCCAAACATCTGCTTCAGGAGAAGAACCTTTCATAGCTCCATCGGGTTCATCACCTGCCGGCACTGTTCTAAGTGGAACATCACCAAAATTAGCTGCTAACAGGAAATAGTACATACCTCTCAGGAAACTGGCTTCTCTTATTAGTTCATTCTTTTTACTTTCATCCATTTTACATTTACAATATTCTTCAAGAACACATTAGCACGGTTTACACCATGTATAATCTTCCAAAATCACTTTGAAGTGCTTGGTGTATTGGTAAAATGTGGCTGGCTCCCAGTTCAATATTTCTTCACCCAGAATAAACCAAACATCATCTGCTCTGTTCATTGTATGCCATCCTGTATAGGCGCCATAGTAGCCATACATCTGACCACGGATGGAAGAATAAATTGTAGGCATAGCAGAAACTGCATTAGCCTCTGTAGTCCAAAATGTTTGCTCAACCGGTGAGTTCGGATTTACTTTATTTAAAAAATCTTTTTCATTACAACCGCTGACAAGGAGCGCTATGGCGGCAAGTACTGATAATTTTTTTATATACGTTTTCATTTAAATATCGTTTTTTTAGATCAATAAAATTTAAAGAGTGTATTCATTAACTATTTTAGAAATTAACTTGTACGCCCACAATTATACTTTTTGCAATAGGGAAACGACCATGGTCTGTACCTCTGGTTAATGTACCAGAACCGCCTCCGTTTTGTTCATCATTTTGTCCAAGATCAGGAGTGTATCCTTTGTACTGGGTAGATGTAACTAAATTATCGCCGGCCAAAAAGAATCTGGTAGTTTTCAAATGAGCAAGATTAGTAATTTGCTGTGGCAAAGTATAACCCAGTTCTAATGTTTTCAAACGGAAAAAAGAACCATTTTCCATCCAGCGTTCACTTACACGACGATAGTTTTTGTTAGGATCCTGTTGAGTAAAACGTGGCAATGTTGCACCTGTATTAGACGTAGTCCAAGAGTTCAACAGACTAGTTGAAAAGTTGATTACCTCATTGGTAGATTCAATTCTTGCTCTGGTATAGTTAAATATTTTATTGCCATACATCCCATCAAAGAAAATTCCGAAATCAATTCCTTTATATTCAAATCCGGCTCTGATACCATAGGCCATTTTAGGGAACGGACTACCTACATATTGCCTGTCATCATCTGCTATTTTTCCATCATTGTTAAAGTCCACAAATTTGATATCACCGGCTTTGGCTGTGGGCTGAATTACCTGTCCATTCGAGCTCTTGTAATTTTGTACCTCAGCATCTGATTGGAAAATGCCGGCATTTTTAATTACCCAAAAACCACCGATAGGATAACCAACTTTTGCCCATGTAATAGTACCTTCTCCTTGTGGATTGTACCCGCCAAATTCTTGTACATTACCCACGGTAACAGCTTTAACCTTGTTTTTAACGGTAGAAACGTTAACGCCTACATTGTAATTTAGCGCTCCTATAGAGTTTCTATAGTTTGCCAATAACTCAAAACCCTTGTTTTCTATAGTACCTGCATTCATTGTAGGTGTGCCACCCAGCCCTGCCGATGGAGGCATATTGATGCTTAATAAGATATTACGGGTTTCTCTCACATAATAATCGGCGCTTACAGTAAGTTTATTGTTTAGAAAACCTAAATCCAAACCTACGTTGCTGGTAACAGTTTCTTCCCATGTAAGGTTTTTCGGAGATACCCAACTGGCACCGGTAGTTGCACCTTGCCACCATATTTCATTACTGCCACTTCCTTCCAGATAGTTGATACCTGTGGATGCTGTGCTTTGAGTAGGATAGTTACCAATTTCCTGATTACCTAATTTACCCCAGCTGGCACGCAATTTAAATTCATTGACTTTATCTTTCGCATTGGCAAAGAAACTTTCGTTCATAATATTCCAGCCCAAAGCTACTGATGGAAACACACCATACCGATGCCCATCTGCAAAACGAGAGGAACCATCACGACGAACTGTAGCTGTTAATAAATAACGAGAGTCATAACTATACATCAACCTGGAAAATTGAGAAACCAGAGAATACTCCTGTAATCCACCACTTGTTTTTTGCTCAGTGGGCGAACCTGCATTTATCGCATTGGTTCCTAAAGGTAAATTATTACGGCTGGCTCCAAAACCACGATTACTGTTTGCCTGAGCAGAATAACCTGCCAGGAATGAAATGGAGTGCCGGTCAAATGTATTATCATAGTGAATTGTATTTTCAGCTAACCATTGGTTGTTGAAAAATGCATTCTCTGATAAAAAAGATTTAGTTATTCCAGAACCAAAATTATATGGACTGTTATAATAGTAGTTTCTTCCGTTTGTTCTGTTAATACCAAGGTTGAATTTGTATTTTAATCCTTTTACAAACAAGTCAACCTCTGCAAATCCATTTACTAAGACATCCGTTTGGTAAACATGTGAATTGTGCAGCTTAAGATAACCTACAGGATTGTCTAAGTTTTTCATCCAGGGTTGCCATGGTGCATAACCACCTAATTGATTGGGATCCAATACCGGAATCATCGGGTTTTGACGCAAGGCATCTGTAATAGTGAAGTCGCTGTACTTCTTGTCTCCCGATTTTACTAAGAAGGTATTGCCCAAACGGAAATGATTATTAAAAAAGCTAAATGTGTTTTTTGCACGAATATTAAATGCTTTATATCCGGTTGTCATTAAAATACCTGACTGATCTATATAACCGGCCGAAACATTATATGTAGAATGGTCGCCGCCGCCTGCAACATCCACATTTAATTTGCTTACCGGCGCTTTTACAAAAATTTCATCCTGCCAGTTAGTTCCGTTTCCACTAAAGCTTTCGGCTTGAGGAGGCAGATAGCCCGTGTTTTTCATTATAGTTTTCCAGTCTTGGGCATTCATCACTCCTATTTTTTTTGCAATGCTTTGTGAGCCTGTATAAGCATTAATGTTTACAGAAGCGGGCGTTGCCTTTCTTCCACCCTTAGTAGTGATCAATACAACACCATTAGCAGCACGCGACCCATAAATAGCGGCTGCAGAAGCATCTTTTAATATTTCTACTGACGCAACATCTGCAGGATCTACCATGTTAACGTCTCCATAAACTCCATCAATAACATACAGAGGAGTGTTGGAACCTAAAGAACTCAATCCGCGAATATTAATGTTCATGCCGCTTCCCGGCTGGCCACCTACGTTGGTTACGGTAACACCGGCCACGCGCCCTTGCAAAGCGCCGGCTAAGTTTTTGGCAACATCCGCCTGAATGTCTTTACCAGTTACAGAGGCAACTGCGCCGGTTAAGTCTTTTTTCTTTACGGTACCATAACCAATAACCACCACTTCATCCAAACCGCCTTCCACATCGGTAAGGTTAAGGGATACATTGCGTTTGTTACTGATTAAGACTTCTGATTCCAACATTCCTGTGTGAGAAACAACAAGAATCTGACCTACCGAAGCATTTAATGTAAATGTACCATCATCATTTGTTACAGTTCCAATATTGGTACCTTTAATGGTAACTGATGCGCCAGAGATTGGATTATTGTTCTTGTCTCTGACTGTTCCCTTGAGGGGGAATGTTTCTTGTGCCCATGTTAAGTGGCAAATCGCTCCTAAAAGCAGTACGAGTAATAGTCTTTTCATACTATGTGGCTTATTTTGTGAATTAATAAGCATAAAAGTATAAACGGACATGAGTGAGTTAGTTTCAAATATCGCTCATAGTCATTGAATTTTAAGCTCAAAATTTATTCAATTGAAATTTGCTTTGCATCAAACTGAATATCAATACATTATAATCAATTGTAATTTTTACAAAATTTTTAACAATGCACGAATTTGAAGAATTATTTAGTTAAAATTGTTAATATTCTTTAACAATATACTCATTTGTTTGAAGTAATAACTCAAAGGAATTACAGTTTTATGTCACTTTTTTAAATAATAACCTGTTGTTTTTTGTATTCATCCCTGAATTCGGCAGGATTTATTCCTTTCATTTTTTTGAAAACCCTGTAAAAATAGGATACACTGTTAAACCCACATTCTTCAGAAACCTGAGCAATAGAAATCCCTTCTTTGAGCTTTAATGTAGCTGTTTTTATTCTGAAATCGAGCAAGTAATCCGTAAAATTCATTTGAGTGTGGGTAGAAAGAAACCGGGCAAAAGTGGAACGGCTCATGTTTAAAGCACGTGCTATTTCCGTAATACGTATATCTTTTGAAATATTATCACTTACAAATTCATGCAGCTGCTTCAACAATTCATTAGTACGGTTCATCTCGATAGTTCCTCCGCTCGACAACTGCCTGTAATCTTCCGATTTTGACAACTCATACAGCAAAATAAACAAACGCATAACAGAGTAAAAGCCATCTGTTTCCATTGTGATTATCTGCAACAGCGGCTGAATTTTTTCAATAGTATTTGGGCTAAATGACAACCCCTTGGAAGCGCGGTGAAAAAGTTCTAAAATGCTGGAAAACTGATTTTTATGCTCAAATTGCTCAAACAATTGGGGATGAAACTGAATGGTGATTTCATGTATATTTTTGTTTTTGCAATTACCATCCTTCCAGGCATGTTTCAACTCCGGGTTAGCTATCAGCACCAAATCCTTTTCGGCAATGTACTCCACCGAATCGCCCACAATACGCTGTGCGCCTGTAGCGCCGTTCACAAAATTAAGTTCATACTCGGGATGCACATGAATAGGGAAGGTAAAAGTAGATTTACGCCGGTCAAAAACCACAAAGCAATCTTTATCGGATAGTGGCGATTTTTCGCGATAGATTTTTGAGAAATTCATAAAAAACTTTTTCTGTTAATGCTCCAATGCTTCAAATTTACATTAATTAAAGAAAATAGTTTATACTATATGCAATCAATTGACAATCAATAACTAAAGCAAATATTTCATCCTCATAAAAAAAGCCGGACAACACAATTGCCCGGCGTACTTTTAATTTTTATGTAAAAATATTATTCCTTAACTGCTTTTATTACTTTTGAATAAGTAACAGTACCATCATTATCAACCTGAGCAATTTTTACAAACAAACTATCTGTGCCTGAATTAATTGCGTCCTGCGACTTGCTACAAGCGCTAAAACCCAGCGCAAAGAACCCCATTAACACTATCAGGAATCTCAAATATCTTCTGTTTCCGGAGAATCCGAATATGCCCAGACCTAACAATGACAAGCCCAGAACCGCAGCAGTGGAATTGATATCTATTGTAAACTGATAGCTTACAGACGAATCGCTATTGCCGCTTGTAACTTTCGACTGAATAATTTCCCGGTTAATTCGTTTGAAATTACTGCCATCCTTAGACACTTCTACATAAAAATGACTATTGTTTGACTCGGCAAGTGTATTCCAGCTTACAACTAATTGATTGTTAATTATTTTTGCTGAAATTTCTCCAAACTTAGCCGATAGCGGTGATGGTATGCCACGTGCATAATCAGCGCTTAATACACCTCCAACAGTGGGGATATTGCTGCCGGTAAGGTTGTCCACCACTCCGGTTGTCAAATTGATTTTCCCATACTGTCCCGATGCAAATAATCCATAAAAATTACCGGTATTATCAAATGCCAATCCCACATTTTCGGTACTTGGCGTAGTATTAACATTACCTACTGCATTTACTACTGATTTTCCTGCTGAAGGAGCATTGAGCATAATGGTAAGTCCCAAAAGCCCGCTCGATCCCGGATAGTTAAAATAGGAATAAAGTTTTCCATTAGTAGGATTTACATCCATATCCTGAAATCCACCCTTCACATTTGCCAGACTGGCTATTTTGTCATTAAAACTTCCCGAATTATTATTAAAATTATCATTTATACTCTTCAAAAAACCATTAATGGCCGTTTTCACTTTTAGATCTGTTAATAAATCTAACTCATAATAAGAAGAAGGGTTCGAAGGTGTGGAGGTTAATGAGGATATATTATTTATCTGAGCTATATAAATTTTGACATCATCGGTTGTTAAATTAAGTTTCCCTCCAAACAAATAAATCAATCCAACTTTTTTTAAAACTCGGTATAAAAGGGGTAAAAATGCGGAGTTAGGGTTTAAAACTTAATGGCCCTTCATTTCTTAATGTTGAAAAAAGAGAAAGATAGCCGCGAATACACGAATGAGGTAGTGGGAGTGAAACATTAAGGTTAGATAAAGGCTTTACAAAAAGCAATAATTTTAAGACTAAGTATTGATGGACACAAAATTTGCAGCAATACTTTTTGCGGCTACATAGCCGGTTGTCCAGGCATTTTGAAAATTAAAGCCGCCTGTAATACCATCTACATCAATGATTTCTCCGGCAAAAAACAGGTTAGGAACTTTCTTGCTCATCATGGTATTATGGTCAATCTCTGTAAGCTTAATGCCTCCTGCAGTTACAAACTCTTCCTTAAAAGTAGTTTTTCCGCTTATCTCACATTCATAATTTAACAGATTTTTTACCAGCAGGTTTTGCTGTTTGGCAGGCAATTCGGCCCATCTTATTTTTTCATCCAAATTGCTTTGAAATAATAAAAATTCCCACAATCGCTTTGGAAGGCTCAAGGGGTTCCCGAAAAATACTTTTTGCGATGCATGTTTCAAACGCCATTCCTGAAACAATGCTCTCAAGGTGGTTTCATTATATTGCGAAACCCAGTTTATCGAAATGGCGAACTGCCAACTCTTCTCTGCCACCTCTCTTGCAGCCCAGGCGCTCAGGCGCAATACACAAGGGCCGCTCAGTCCCCAATGAGTGATAAGTACAGGCCCCCGTTGTTGCAATTTTGTTCCTGCCATCTTTAAAGATACATCGTCCACAGTTACACCCATCAACTTTGTAATGGGATGTTTCGGCATATTAAACGTAAACAACGAGGGCACCGGCGAAGAAATGGAATGCCCCGCTTTAATTAGCCACTCATACATATTCATTTTTGAAAAGCCACCTGCAGCAATACACAAATAATCGGCTTCCAGGTTTAATCCATTTTTTATTTTTAAACCAAATTTATCGTTCTTATAAAAAACTTCATTCACTTCGTGATGCATTTTTATGGCAACTTTGTACTTACCTGCTTCCTGCAAAAGGCAATCAATAATCGTTTGTGAAGAATTAGTAACCGGAAACATTCTCCCATCTGCCTCTGCCTTCAGCTCCACTCCTCTCTCTTTGTACCAATCTATGGTATCTGTAATAAAAAAATGATGAAATATTTTTTTAACAAAACCGCCTCCTCTCGGATAGGAATCTGCCACTTCATTGATATCAAAACAGAAATGGGTAACATTGCACCGTCCGCCACCACTCACTTTTACCTTGCTCAATAACTTTCCCGTTTTTTCCAGAATCGTTACATTCAAATCAGGATTTAGCCTTGCTACATTCACGGCACAGAAGAAACCTGCAGCACCGCCGCCAATAACTATGAGAGATTTACCTTCTTTCATAAGAATATATAGGTGAAAAGATTCTTTCGGATATCATTTAATAATATGGTTCTATGACATTTTTTATGGTCTATGGTACTTTTTATTGTCTTACTTTTTTGTATCAAGGTCTCATGTATGAGAATGGGTTCAGTAAAAGTGTAAATTGAGGTTGAACAAACTATTCAATCACTTTAAAAACAGAAGTCCATGGCGCAAGTTAAGAAATTAGATTTTAGCGGTATCACGCTTTTTTGTGGTATTGATGTTCGTAAAAAAAACTGGCGTGTGAATGTTCAAGGATGGCGAATTTGAATTAGAAGACTTTTCACAAAATGCTGATGTAGCTCTTTTATATAAGCATTTAAGCCGAAAATATCCTGCTGCTGATTTTAGGATATGTTACGAAGCGGGTTTTAGCGGTTTTAGCGCGCAACGATGGTTAAACAGAAAAGGGTATAAACTGTCTGGTGGTCAATGCAGCAGACGTGGCTACCAGTAATAAAGAAAAGCGGCAGAAGAACGATAAAATAGATGCCCGTAAATTATGTGAGCACCTGCAGACTAAAAAAGCAAAAAAGTGTTTATATCCCGGAATTACAATGGGAGCATAGCCGTTCGCTGATCAGGGCCAGAGGAAGAATAGTCAGTAATCAAACGCGGTGTAAGAATCGTATATGGCAGTTATTGCATTTTAGCGGATTGACCTTGCCACTGGGTTATGAAGCAGGTCAGTATTGGAGTAAAAACTTCATTCAGCAGCTAGAATCTTTAGATTGTGGCGACAGTGAAACATTAAAAACAACGCTGAAACTGTACATCAGGGATTATCAGCAAACAAGGGATTTGCTATTAGCGGCTACTCGTGCTATCCGTAAACTGTGTAAAGAGCCAGCATATGAAAAGCAGATTACTTTGTTAAGAAGCGTTCCGGGCATTGGAGAAATTAATGCTGCTATTATACTAATGGAATTACAGGATATACATCGTTTTAAACATTTTGACCAGCTGTGTAGCTATGTAGGTTTAATTCCTGATACCAGTGATAGCGGAGAAACGCGGATATCCAAAGGCATAACCAAACGCAGCAATCAGTACCTGCGAGCGGCGTTAGTAGAAAGCAGTTGAAGTGTTATAAGAAAAGATCCGGCATTGTTGATAAAGTATAAGCACTATTGCAGGCGGATGAATAAAAACAAGGCTATTATACGTATCGCCAAACATGTGTTATCAAGGATAAACTATGTGTTGAAGAATCAAAAGGAGTACGTAACCAATATAGTGGTGTAAAAGTTTTTTGAGGCATTGGGCTTCTGAAGTAATGATAAAAGGGATAAGAAAGGCTCCTATCCCTTCAACGAAATTACTTCGTCAGCCGCCGGAATTATTCCTGGCAGGTTGGTCTTCAGCAGCGCCTGCTTCCGCTTATTTCGGCATTGTAAAATTAAATTATTGAAAGTTCAGAACAATAAATAATAAGTTCTTTAACAGCACCCCACCGTTAATTTTTTGTTGCAGCTCTTTTGAACCACTCAAAGATGTCTGTCTATGTCAAGGATACGGGTGCTTTTTGATAAAATTGAAAAGACGATGCGGCTTTTAATTGAAAAATGTCCGTTTATTGAAGTGTACTTTTTTTAAAATTGTTCTGTTATAAACTTTAAGAGTGTAAATAATAAAGAAAATACTATAAATTTGTTCAACGATGCAACGAAATCTCATCATTGAAGACAAAAAAGTAACAAAAAAAATCAAGGATTTGAAAAAAATTGCCAAAAATGATTTCGGTAGTCTAAACCCGTCGAACTCACGCCGTAGTTGCATTTAATAAGAAGGCCAAACGGCGCTCAAACAACGACGACTTTTTAACGACTACTATCAATCATTTTTTTAACGCATTTTCTTCAAGGCCATTGTCGCCATGCGAAACAATTCCAAACCCACACTATCCGTTATAGAACCAATATTACCAATGACAGGTAGCCAATACTTTACCATGCCTTCCTTTGCGTTTTGAAAAGAAATCAATTGCAAAAAAACAATTCGGGGTTATTAATTTCAGCTTCTTCAATGATTGAATAATCTGAAAGTACATCTGCCTTCCCTTTCTTTACGCACACATCATGCTCAAAATGAACAGAGACCTTACCATCTTTGGTTTTAACCGTCCATCCGTCCATTTCGGTAAAAACATCCTTTGTGCCTAAGTTAATCATTGGTTCTATTGCCAAAACCATTCCTGTTTTCAACTTTGTCCCGCTTCCTCTTTTTCCGTAATTGGGCACCTGTGGGTCTTCGTGCAGGTTCTTGCCAAGCCCGTGCCCCACCAGTTCGCGCACTACGCCATACCCGTGTTTTTTCTCTGTGTGCTCCTGTATGGCATAAGCGATATCGCCGATTCTATTATTCTCAAGCGCTTTTTCTATTCCTTTATACAGGGATTCCTTTGTGATCTTAATCAGTTGCTGCACTTCTTTTGAAGGTTCTCCAATAGCAAAAGTATAAGCATGATCGCCATGCCATTTGTTTAAAATAATTCCAATGTCAATAGAAATGATATCGCCTTCTTTCAATTCTTTCTTATTTGGAAATCCGTGTACCACCACATCATTTACAGAAATGCAGGATGCAAAGGGATAAGGATTGGTTACAGGCCCATATCCTTTGAACGATGGAATTCCCTGATGGTCTTTAATAAACCCATCAATTACATTATCAACATAAAGAGTTGTCATCCCCGGTTTCAGAATCTTTGCCACTTCTGCCAATGTATGGCTTACCAGTAAAGCACTCTTCCGCATCAATTCTATTTGTTCTTCATTCTTTATATAAATCATAGTATGCAAATTTCATAAAAAAACCCGGCACATAACCGGGTTTCAGATAATATATTATTGGGTAATACTAAATCTGTACTGCAGAGGAAGTTTGTCTTCCCTGAATTCGTCCGCTTTTCATCAGGCCATCATACTGCCGCATCATCAGGTGCGTTTCAATTTGCTGCAAGGTATCCAATATTACACCTACGTTAATCAACAAAGACGTACCTCCAAAGAACATGGAAAATCCTTGCGTCATACCAAATATCAATTGCACGATACCCGGAAGAATACCTATTAAGGCTAACAAAATAGCCCCCGGCAAAGTAATTCTGTCCATAATAGTACCAATATAATCTGTAGTGGGCTGCCCTGGTTTTACACCCGGAATAAAGCCGTTATTGTGTTTCAAATTATCTGATATTTGCTTAGGATTAAAAATCAATGCGGTATATAAATAAGTAAACCCAATTACCACAGTACTATATATCAACATGTACCAGCCATTAGTATGATCGGTAAACATTTTACTAAGACTAGCATTATTCATCCCCATCGTAATCATTGTGGGCACAAACATAATTGCCTGGGCAAAGATGATAGGCATTACACCGGCGCTGTTAACCTTCAAAGGCAAAAACTGGCGCGCTCCGCCAAACTGACGGTTCCCCACAATTTGTTTTGCATAGTTTACAGGTACTCTTCTCACCCCTTGTATCAACAAAATACAGCCCATGTTGATAGCTATAAACAAAGCAATTTCGATGATAAATATTAAAATATCGCCGGTTCTGGTTGATCTGAATGATAATTCCTGTCCAATTGACTGCGGGAAACGGGCAAGAATACCCACCATGATGATAAGAGAGGTACCGTTACCCAGTCCTTTATCCGTAATTCTTTCGCCCAGCCACATAATAAAGAGTGTGCCAGCTGTAAGAATAATTACTGTGGTAATAGGGAAGAACACTTTAAATGAATCCATAATTGCCGGCCCCGAGGTCTGATACAAATAGGTAACATAAGCAAATGCCTGAACCAGGGTTACCAGGACAGTAATGTATCGGGTAAGTTGATTAATTTTCTTTTGACCGCTTTCACCTTCTTTTGCATTTTTTGAAAGGTAGGTACCAGCACTGTAAGTAACTGCATAAATATAGAAGCAGTAATATAAGGCATGATGCCCAATGCAAAAATAGAGGCCATATTAAATGCGCCTCCGGCAAAGGTGTTAATCAAATCAAGGATACCGGTTTGAGCATTATTTTTGCTATGTTGTTCCAGAATAACCGGATTAATACCCGGCAAAACAATATAAGCTCCAATCCTGTATATTCCCACCAGCAACAGCGTATAAAGAATTTTACTTCTCAATTCTTCAATACCCCATATATTTTTTAAAGTTTGTATTAGTTTTTTCACTGAATTTCGACTTAAATGGACAATAATTCAAAATTAAATGACGCTTTCCTTTGCGTCAAATTTTTGAAACCAATTATTTTACAATTTCTACACTACCGCCGACCGCCTCTACAATTGATTTGGCTTTTTCACTGGCTGCATCTACTATAATAGTGTATTTTCCTTTCAACTCGCCTTTAGCCAGCAGTTTTACCTTATCGGTTTTTCCAGTAATACCTACTTCGTATAAACTCTCAATGGTAAATTCACTAATGCTATAGGTTTCAGCCCACTGATCCAATTGGCCAACATTAATCACTTTATATTCAACTCTATGCGGGTTTTTGAATCCTCTTTTCGGAGTTCTGCGCTGGATAGGCATCTGACCGCCCTCATGGCCCATTTTTCTTTTATAACCGGCCCGGCTTTGGCCACCTTTGTTACCTTTGGTAGAGGTGCCGCCATGGCCACTTCCCTCTCCACGACCAATTCTTTTTTCTTTTTGTACAGCGCCCTTTGCAGGCTTTAACTGATGTAACTTCATTTGTATAATTTTTTACTTGCGCCTCAAAGAATTATGAAACTATAAATGTAAAACTAAGAATGTAAAACTCTTTGAGGCTCGCTTGGTTTTACATTTAAAATTTTACATTCTGCCATTAACAATTTAAATCTCTTCCACCTTCACCATGTGCTCAACCTTGCGTACCATTCCCAGTATTTGAGGTGTAGCTTCTACTTCTTTGCTGCTATTCATTTTATTAAGTCCTAAAGCTTTCAAAGTAAGTTTTTGTCTTTCCGGTCTGTCAATCGGACTTTTTACTAATATTATTCTAATTTTCTTCATGATACTTTTGTTTGATGTCTGATATTTGATATTCAATGCTTAGATAGTTTTCAAATCTGATTTTTAACAACCCAAAACCTTAAACTTCAAACCACAAACAGTTTTATCCATTAAATACTTTCTTCAAACCAATATGACGGGTTTTGGCAATGCTTACCGGCTCACGCAAAGTGGCTAATGCCTTGAAGGTAGCTTTTATCACGTTATGCGGATTGGCTGAACCCAATGATTTTGAAAGAACATCGGTGTAGCCGGCAGCCTCAAGTACTGCCCGCATGCTACCCCCTGCAATTACTCCTGTACCGGGTGTTGCAGGTTTAATCATCACCTTGGCAGCTCCTTCTTTGCTCCATTGGTCATGAGGAATAGTGCCTTTGGAAATAGGAACTTTTATCAGATTCTTCTTGGCATCTTCAATGCCTTTGGTAATTGCTTCCTGAACCTCCTTAGCCTTGCCTAATCCGTGACCCACAATACCATTACCATCGCCTACTACCACCAGAGCAGAGAAACTAAAAGCACGTCCACCCTTTGTTGTTTTTACCACACGATTAATAGCAACTACCTTGTCTTTTAGCTCAAGATCACTTGCTTTTACTCTGTTTAAAATGACTGTTGACATTATTATTATTTATAATTAAATACTGTTTTAAAACTGTAACCCCCCTTCTCTGGCTGCTTCTGCTACAGCTTTTACACGTCCGTGGTACAAATAACCACCTCTGTCAAATACAACTTCCTGTACTTTGAGTTCTCCTGCTTTACGTGCAATTGTTGTACCTACTAATTTACTTTTTCAGATTTTGTACCTTTTTGGGCTACAATGTCCTTATCTTTTGAAGAAGCGGAAGCCAGTGTAACACCGTTGTCATCATCAATCAACTGGGCATAAATATCTGTATTACTGCGAAATACTGCCAAACGTGGTTTTTGTGCAGTACCACTGATTTTACGGCGTATTGTGTGGCGAATCTTAGTTCTTCTATTTGTTTTTGCGTTTGCCATTTTTATTTAAACAATTTAAACTTTTGACCGGCTGAGAAAATTTGGTTTTATTTCTCTAATCCAATCACAAATTGATTTTATTATTTACCAGCTGATTTACCTGCTTTCTTCCTTACTACTTCACCTACAAAACGAACACCTTTACCCTTATAAGGTTCCGGCTTACGCAGACTGCGAATTTTTGCACAAACCGCACCTACTAATTGTTTATCAATTCCCGAAATAGTTACTATTGGGTTCTGACCCTTTACCTGCTCAGTGGTTACGGTCAGTTCGTTAGGTATATCAAACACAATGTTGTGCGAATAACCTAAAGCTAAATCTAACACGTTGCCCTGATTTACAGCTTTGAAACCCACGCCTACCAGCTCAAGTTTCTTTTCAAAACCTTCTGTTACACCATGTACCAGATTTGCGATTAATGCACGATACAAACCGTGCAAAGCGCGGTGATTAATTTGATCGCTGGGACGGGAAATGTTAATTTCGCCATCCTTCAATTCAATCTTAATATCTTTATCTACCGGTTGTTTCAACTCTCCTTTTTTACCTTTAACGGTTACCACATTGTCGTTGCTAACCAAAACTGTAACACCTTCAGGGATTATAACTGGTTGTTTACCTATACGAGACATACTAATTTAAATTTAAAATTTTTACTTTTTTATTTTTCTTTTTGCCAACCGATCAGCCTATATAGGTTCGGCTTAATGTATTGGCAATACAATTCTTAATATATGTAGCAAAGAACTTCTCCGCCAACATTTTGAGAACGAGCATCTTTATCCGTCATTACTCCTTTTGATGTGGACACGATTGCAATTCCTAAACCATTTTTAACTCTTTTAATATCAGATGGTTTTGCATACTGGCGCAATCCCGGACGGCTTACTCTTTCGAGGCTTTGAATAGCCGGTTGCTTAGTTTCAGTATTATATTTCAATGCTATTTTGATAACTCCTTGTTTGTTATCATCCTCAAATTTATACTTAAGAATATAACCCTGATTGTATAAAATTTCAGTTAAACGCCTTTTAAGGTTTGATGCAGGAATATCAACTACACGGTGGCCTGCCATTTGAGCATTACGTATTCTAGTTAAAAAATCTGCAATAGGATCTGTTACCATTTTTATATAAATTATTTCTGTTCTTAATAGTGGGTGATTTTTGATATAAGCCCATACCCTGTCTTACGGCTTCATACGATTTCCCTTTCAGTAAAAAACTACTTACCAGCTTGCTTTTTTAAGTCCGGGTATTTTTCCATAAAGCGCCATGTCTCGCAAGGCAACCCTTGAAATACCAAAATAACGAACATAACCTTTTGGACGGCCAGTCAACTGACAACGATTTTTCAAACGTACTTTTGAACCATTCTTAGGAAGTTTATCCAATGCAGCCCAATCGCCAGCGTTTTTCAATGCTTCTCTTTTAGCTGCATATTTTTCAACCATTTTTTCTCTTTTTAGTTGACGCGCTATAACTGAAGTTTTTGCCATTTGTTTCTTTTATTTCTGATTTTTAGAATTTACTTCTTAATATTTTTGAAAGGCATTCCCAGTTCTTTCAGCAAAGCATACGCTTCTTCATCTGTTTCTGCAGATGTTACGAAAGTGATATCCATACCGGTAATTTTATTTACTTTATCAATATCAATTTCAGGGAAGATGATTTGTTCTGTAACACCCATTGTATAGTTTCCCCTTCCATCAAAGGATTTTTCGTTAATACCCTTAAAATCACGTACTCGGGGCAAAGCCACAGCAATCAGCCTGTCAAGAAACTCATACATTTTTTCACCTCTTAATGTTACTCTTGCACCGATTGGCATGTTGCGGCGAAGTTTAAAGTTAGAGATATCTTTCTTGGAATGAGTAATCACAGCTTTTTGTCCAGTGATGGTTGATAGCTCTTCAACAGCAATATCAACTAATTTTTTATCTGTCACAGCGCCATTTACTCCACGATTTACACAAATCTTTTGAAGTATGGGAGCTTGCATTACGCTTTTGTAAGCAAATTTCTTTACCAGTGCCGGAACTACTTCGTCTTTATATTTATTGGCTAACCTGGGTATATATTTTGTATTTGTACTCATATTCACTTTTATTTACAAAGGAAACAAAGGGTTAAATTTTTTCTCCTGATTTTTTAGAAATACGTTCTACCTTACCTTCAACCCTTTCACGTTTTACCTTAGCAGGAGCTTTGGCTTTAGCGTCCCAAAGCATAACATTACTAATGTGAATGGGGGCTTCCTTTTTTACCAGGCCGCCTTTGGTGTTAGTGGCAGATGGTTTGGTATGGCGGGTAACGATGTTTACGCCCTCAACCAAAACTTTTCCTTCTTCCAAAAGTACCTGCTTCACCAGACGTGGTTTTTTGGTGTCCTTATCTTCACCGGCAATAACCACTACCTGATCGCCTTTTTTAATATTGTACTTAGGTTTAAATCTGTTACTCATATCTGTATGCTTTATGCCTTTCGCCTGGATTTTACGTGTAGGCTGATTTTTTATTTTAAAATGTCTGTTGCTTTACAATTTCAACATTCAAGGTTTTAAAGTACTTCGGGAGCCAAAGAAACAATTTTCATATATCCTTTATCGCGTAGTTCTCTGGCAACCGGGCCAAAGATACGGGTTCCTCTGGGCTCATCTGCAGCGTTAAGAATCACAACAGCGTTGTCGTCAAAACGAATATAAGAACCATCCTTGCGGCGCAGTTTATCTGTAGTGCGCACAATTACTGCTTTTGCCACCGTACCTTTTTAATACCTCCTGCAGGCATTGCATCTTTTATCGTAACCACTATTTTATCGCCGATTCCGGCATACCGCTGACCACTGTTTCCCAGTACTCTAATACAAAGTACTTCTTTTGCTCCGCTGTTATCAGCTACATTCAACCTGCTTTCTTGCTGTATCATTTTACTAATTTTGAATTATGAATTATGGGTTATGAATTTAAAATCCACTCTTTCCAATTCAATATATAAATACTATTTTACTTTTTCCAATACTTCTATAAGTCTCCAACGCTTTGTTTTACTCAGCGGACGGGTTTCCATTATTTTAACTGTATCACCAATGCTACACTCATTTTTTTCGTCATGAGCATGAAATCTGGTGGTTTTTTTAAGGAATTTACCATAAATAGGGTGCTTAATTTTCCTTTCTACCGCAACGGTGATTGTTTTTGTCATCTTATTGCTGGTAACAACCCTATTCTTGTTTTTCTTAAATTTCTTTCAGACATTTTATTTTCCTTTTGACTATTTCTAATTTATTGTTACGCTTTTTCGCTTAATGCTTTTTGTTTCAAAAGCGTTTCAATCCTTGCAATGTCTTTACGCACGCTGCGCATACACATTGGATCTTCTAAAGGAGTAATTGCATGAGAAAACTCCAGCTTTTTTAAACGTTGTTTATTTTGCTCTAATTGCAACCTCAGGTCTTCGGCGGTCAAACCTACAATGCTTTTTATGTAATCTCTTTTCTTAGACATCTTTTTAAAGTTTTTAGTTAGTTACTAAATCTCTACGCATGGTAAACTTTGTTTTAATTGGTAGCTTACCAGAAGCCAATGCCAATGCTCTACGTGCAATTTCTTCGCTCACACCATCTACTTCAAAAATGATGCGGCCCGGTTGCACTACAGCTGCCCAATACTCCAGATTACCTTTACCCTTACCCATCCGAACTTCAGCAGGTTTTTTAGTAATAGGCTTGTCAGGGAAAATACGAATCCACACATTACCTTCCCTCTTCATACTACGTGTAAGTGCCTGACGGGCAGCCTCTATCTGGCGGTCTGTAATCCAATGAGAGTCTAACGCCTTTAAAGCATAGGAGCCAAAAGAAATGGAAGCGCCTCTTTTTGCATTACCTTTCATTCGCCCTTTTTGCATTTTCCTGTGCTTTGTCCTTTTCGGTTGTAACATTTTATATCGATTTTACAATTCGCTAATTTGATAATATATTAATTTCTTCTATCTCTGCCACCGCCTCTTCTGTCGCCTCTTCTGTCATCTCTTCTGTCGTCTCTTCTATGATCTCTTCTGTCGCCACCGGCCGATTTTTCATTACCAGAGATGAAATTGGGATTTAAATCTCTCTTCGCCAATACCTCACCTTTACAAATCCAAACCTTGATACCTATTTTTCCATAAACGGTTTGAGCAAATACGCTTGCATAATCAATATCCATACGGAAAGTGTGCAACGGAACACGGCCTTGCTTAAATTCTTCGCTACGTGCAATTTCGGCTCCGTTCAAACGACCACTCAGCTTAACCTTTATTCCTTCGGCACCCATACGCAATGCAGATGCAATTGCCATCTTGGTTGCACGCTTGTAGTTGATACGGTTTTCTATCTGACGAGCGATGGTATCTCCTACGATTGTAGCATCAGTTTCAGGCCTGCGTATTTCCAGTATGTTGATTTGTACATCGTCATTTCCGGTAAGTTTTTTCAACTCTTCCTTAATACGATCTACTTCTCCACCACCCTTACCGATGATGATACCGGGTTTGGATGTATGAATCGTAATGATCAACTTTCCTAAAGTTCTTTCGATAACTATTTTGGAAATACCTCCTTTATTGATACGTGCATTGAGGTAATTTCTGATTTTATCGTCTTCAATCAATTTGGATGCAAAGTCTTTTTTGCTTCCGTACCAGTTAGATTCCCATCCGCGGATAATACCTAATCTGTTACCAATTGGATTTGCTTTTTGACCCATATTTATTGGTTATGCGTTTTTAGTTTCTTTTATCTTTTTTGCAGGAGCTTCTTTTACTTCGCTCTTCACCTTTTCAGTGTTGCTTTTTCTTTCTTTTTTATCACTATCCAGTTTTTCATCTACGATGATGGTAACGTGATTGCTGCGTTTGCGAATTTTGTATCCACGTCCCTGTGGCGCGGGGCGCATACGCTTTAATGTTCTTCCTTCATCTACAAAAATGGTTTTGATAATCAAAGAGGTTTCATCACCGCCTTCATTTACCTGCTTCCAGTTGTTGATTGCATTCAGCACCAGTTTGCGCAAAGGCACAGCAGGATGTTTGGGGTTGTGATCCAATTCTGCCAACACTAAATCCACTTTTTTACCGCGAATCAAATCAGCTAAAAGCCTCATTTTTCGGGGTGATGTCGGATAATTTCTAAGTTTTGCTACTGCTTCCATTTTATTTATTTCGAGTTTCAGGTTTTGGCCACTGACCTAATACCATACTTACTTATTTTTTAACAATTTTATTTATTACCCGCATGTCCTTTGAAGTGACGGGTGGTGCAAACTCACCTAACTTATGTCCCACCATAAATTCAGTTACATACACTGGTATAAATTTATTGCCATTATGTACGGCAAATGTGTGGCCTACAAAATCGGGAGAAATAGTAGAGCGACGACTCGAGGTTTTTATTACTGCTTTTTTGCCCCTCCTTCATTAATAGCTGTACCTTTTTTTCGAGGTGTGTGGCTATATAAGAGCCTTTTAATCGAACGAGCCATTTATAATTAAGATTTAAGATTTATAATTTTTTTCACTCATTTATTTAGCCAACTTACTACCATCTTTACGTTGGATAATAAGTTTATCACTTGCTTTACCCTTAGTTCTTGTCTTTTCGCCTTTGGCGTATTTACCGGTTCGGCTACGAGGATGTCCTCCTGATGCACGACCTTCACCACCTCCCATTGGGTGATCTACAGGGTTCATTGCCACACCACGAGTGCGTGGTTTAATGCCTTTCCATCTGTTACGTCCGGCTTTACCTATGCTTTGCAGGCTGTGGTCGCTATTACTTACTACACCTACGGTTGCAAAGCAATTAATCAATACTTTTCTCAACTCGCCCGATGGCATTTTCAAAATTGCGTACTTTTCTTCCTTGTTGGTCAGCTGTGCAGAAGAACCGGCGCTACGCGACATCACACCACCTTGTCCGGGACGTAGTTCAATATTATGCACATTGGTACCCAAAGGCATATTTTTTAGAAGCAACGTATTACCCACTTCCGGCGCTACACTTGGCCCACTAATAACAGTAGAACCTACCTTAATACCCTGTGGAGCAATGATATAGCGCTTTTCACCATCGGTATATTCCACCAAAGCGATAAACGCAGTACGGTTTGGATCATACTCTATGGAAGCTACTTTTGCTTCTACGTTATGCTTATCTCTTTTAAAGTCAACTATACGATATTTTTGTTTTTGTCCACCACCTCGGTACCTCATGGTAAGATGGCCAGAAGAGTTTCTGCCTCCGGTACTTTTTTTTGGTTTCAATAAACTCTTTTCAGGTTTATTAGTAGTGATTTCAGCATACGCATTCCCGATTCTCCAACGGGTTCCTGCGGTAACTGGTTTAAATTTCCTTAATGCCATTTTAAAATTTTCTTTTGCTTATCAGCCTTTTCAACACTTCGCGGCGGTTGTTTGCCTTTCTGCTATTGTAAAAGGTTATTACTTATAACCATTTAGCCTAAATATGTGAATACAAATCAATCTCCTCACCTTCAGCCACTGTTATGTAAGCCTTCTTAAAGCCTGGTTTACGCCCTTTAATAAAACCTGCCTTCGTATAACGGGTTTTATTTTTTGCCGGAGAAATCACTGTGTTCACATTAGTTACGTTTACACCATACATAGTTTCAATGGCCTTTTTAATCTCCAGCTTATTCGACTTTTTGGCTACCCTAAAAGCATACCGGCGAAACTTTTCCTGTTGGGCATTTGCTTTCTCTGTAATGATAGGCTTAATTAATATTTCAGATGGTTTCATTTTTTTTCTATTTATCGGTTTACCATTATGCCTCTACCGCTTGTTCTTCTTCAGTAAAGATTTTTGCTGCTCCTTCTGTAAGAACAAGTACATCAGCATTTACAATATCATAAGTATTAATGTCGTTCAAAATGACGCTCAATACAGTATCAATATTTCTTAATGACATTTCCACATTATCATTAGGCACGGCCAATACAAACATTGATTTTTTATCATTCACCTTCAGGTTCTTCAGTATATCGGCTGCTGTTTTTGTTTTAGGCGCATCCAGTACAATATCCTCCACAATTACAATTGCGCTATCCTTTGCTTTGTGAGACAGGGCAGAAATCTTAGCTAAATCTTTAACCTTCTTATTCAGTTTAAAATCATAATCATGAGGTTTTGGCCCAAAAATGGTACCACCACCTTTGTATAAAGGGTTACGGATATTGCCTTTACGGCTACCGCCTGTGCCTTTTTGTTTGTGTAATTTTCTGCTGGCGCCCTTCACTTCAGCGCGGGTTTTCACCTTGTGTGTCCCCTGCCGTTGCGCCGCAAGATATTGCTTAACTGCCAAATATATTACGTGATTGTTGGGTTCAATTCCAAAAATATCATCAGGTAATTCAACCGAACGGCCTGTGCCTTTTCCTTTTATATTTAAAACTTCAATCTGCATTTTCTAAATTTTTAAGTTTATCGGTTAAATTAATTTTGAATTAAAACAATAGATCCGATATGGCCCGGAACAGAACCGCTGATTAAAATATAGTTCTTTTCGGGGAAAACTTTCATCACTTTTAAGCCTTTCATTTTCACTCTTTCGCCACCCATGCGACCTGCCATACGTAATCCTTTCATTACACGGCTGGCATCAGAGGAGTTTCCCAACGAACCTGGTGCTCTCTGACGGTCGTGCTGACCGTGCGACTGCTCACCAACTCCGTGAAAACCATGACGTTTAACTACGCCCTGAAAACCCTTCCCTTTGGTAGTGCCTACCACGTTTACCATTTCACCTTCTTCAAAGATGTCAACGGTGATGGCATCTCCTAAATTTTTATTAATTGAAAAATCGCGAAACTCTTTTGAAACTTTTTTAGCCGAAGTATTGGCTTTTGCGAAGTGGTTTTTTTCCGGTTGCGTAGTACGGCTTTCTTTTTTATCTCCAAATGAGATTTGTAATGCACTATAGCCGTCTGTTTCTTTGGTCTTCACTTGTGTAACAACACAGGGACCTGCCTCAATCACTGTGCAAGCAGTTTGTTTGCCCGAAGGATCATAGACACTGGTCATTCCCAATTTTTTCCCAATAATACCTTTCATTTTAAAAATTTTATTTGCCTTCAGGATTATTGGGGGACACGTCAAGAAAGGTGGTTCCTGTTTCCAGGAATATCTGACATTCGATCCCTTCCGATAGTTCCGACTGTAGTCGGAATCGGAGCCGCCAACCTTTTCTGTTTTTTAAGAAGTACCGGCGGTAAACAAACCCTGAACGGCTTGTTTTTATTTAACGTTTCTTCTGAATCTTTCACAAAAGAAACTTTTGATTTCAGTGCTCTTTTGGCCCGCAGTAGCGGATTTGAGAGATGAATTTTAATATATAAGAACTTTTTTGAAACGCTTGTTTCGTTGTTTGCCTGCTTTGAACAAACCGACTTTATGCTTTAATTTCTACTTCCACACCACTTGGCAGATCCAGTTTTGACAACGCATCTACAGTGCGTGAAGAAGAAGTATATATATCTAATAACCTCTTGTGGGTAGCCAGTTGAAACTGTTCGCGGCTTTTTTTGTTCACGTGCGGTGAACGAAGAACAGTAAAAATTTTGCGATGTGTGGGCAAAGGAATAGGGCCTGTAACCACAGCGCCTGTGCTATGCCCGGTTTTTACGATTTTCTCAGCTGATTTATCAACTAAGTTATGATCGTAAGATTGTAATTTTATTCTGATTCTTTGTGACATAAATTCGCCAAATTTTATTTGGGAGTGCAAAGGTAAGGGGAAGATATTAAATATCCCAATTTTTTATTGATATTTTTATTTGATTGTTCTCCAATTAGTTAATAATATTGTGTCCCTCCCTGCAAAAGCAGTGAAAACAATATCGATCATTAATAATTATCAATAGAGCAGGATAATTAAAATCAATTTCAATCCTGTTTGATAGTGTATAACAGATAAATAATGAGTATAAAACCCTGGATAGCTGCTGCAAGGCCCAAAACCTTACCGTTAGCGGTTTCAAATATCTTTATTGGCAGTGCAATTGCTTTTTCGGAAACTAAATTCAACCCGAATGTCTTTCTTTTGGGACTAACCACGGCTATTTTACTCCAAATATTGTCAAACTATGCCAATGACTATGGCGATTTTATGAAAAAAGCCGATGAAAACCGAACCAGCAAATACGAAAGAGCGCTTACAAGCGGCCGCATCACTCCCTCACAAATGAAGCTAATGCTGATAATCCTTTCTGCAATAACGCTGATTACCGGTATTATTTTAATAATTATAGGGCTGAAAGGTTCAGGAATGGCCGTTTATTTATTCTTTTTAATAGCAGGGCTGTTGAGTATTGCTGCAGCGCTTACTTATACGATGGGCAAAAAACCTTACGGATATGCCGGATTAGGCGACTTCAGTGTTTTTATTTTCTTTGGATTGGTGGCAGTGTGTGGTATATATATATTACATACCAAACAATGGCAGTGGCCTGTATTACTGCCTGCTGCAGCTTTTGGATTATTGAGTATGGGAGTGCTCAATATTAATAATATACGAGATGAAGCCTCAGACAGGCCGGCAGGGAAAGGCACTCTGGTGGTGAAAATGGGTGTGCAAAAAGCTAAAATTTACCATAGTATAATTATTGTAACAGCAATTATTCTGGCAATTTGTTTCACATTGGTACATTATCAAAGTGTGTATCAGTGGATATTCTTGTTGACGGTACCTCTGTTTTTAGAAATATTCGCAGAATAAATACCTCAAAGTCAACCGCAGTGTTTGATGAGGAATTGAAAAATCTGTCGCTTACCATTCTTCTTTTTTCGATAACCTTCGGACTGGGTTTGGGAATTTGACGAAAGCCATTTATTTGAGAATTGAAAATGGTAAGACAATAACGAATTAAATCAGACACTATTGACATAATCTTATTTGAAATCTGCAATCAGACAATCTGACAATCTACCAATATTCAACAACTAAACAACCGTTTCTTTAATTATTTCTTTCAGCATTTCTTTAATGGCTACCAATATTCCTTCGGCATCATAGCCACATTCTTTATGCAGTTCTTTCAAGCTGCCGTGCTCCACTAACCTGTCGGGTATGCCCAAAATTTTTACCTCGTTTTTGTAACCGTTTTCAGCCATAAATTCCAGAACAGCGCTGCCAAATCCTCCTTTTATGGCTCCGTCTTCAACGGTTATTATTTTTGAGTAATTGCGGCATATCACATGAAGTAATTCTTCGTCCAAGGGTTTGGCAAACCGCATATCGAAATGTGCCGGATACACTTCATCCCGATTGAGATCACGAATTGCGCTTGCCGCAAAATTGCCCGGATGACCCAGGCTAAGAATCGCAATGTCTTTTCCGTCTTTTAATTTTCTACCTTTCCCAATCTCAATTTCTTCCATTGGCGTCTCCCATTCAGGCATTACGCCTTGCCCGCGCGGATACCGGATAACCATTGGGAAATCGGTCTTTTCAAGCTGGGCGGTAAACATCAGATTACGCAATTCACGCTCATTCATCGGCGCACTGATAACCATATTGGGAATGCATCGGAAATAAGCTATGTCATAAACGCCATGGTGTGTGGGCCCATCATCGCCCACAACCCCTGCCCTGTCGAGACAGAAGATAACCGGCAGTTTCTGTATAGCCACATCATGAACTACCTGATCATACGCCCTTTGCATAAATGAAGAATAAATATTGCAAAAGACTTTCAGCCCCTGTGTAGCCATGCCGGCGCTGAGTGTAACAGCGTGCTGCTCGCATATCCCCACATCAATTGCTCTATCCGGCATTTCGTCCATCATATTCTTGAGTGAACATCCCGAAGGCATTGCAGGAGTAATTCCAAATATTTTATCGTTTTGTTTTGCCAGCTCGATAATCGTTTTGCCAAAAACATCCTGATATTTAGGCGGTTGTGGCGTTTCGTATTGTTTTTTTAAAATTTCGCCGGTAACTTTATCAAACAAACCAGGTGCATGCCACTTGGTTTGATCCTTTTCCGCCTTAGAGTATCCTTTGCCTTTGGTAGTGATGACATGCAGTAATTTGGGCCCCGGAATCTGCTTGAGGTCATTGAGTGTATCAACCAGCTTGCTGATATTATGGCCATCAATGGGGCCAAAATACCTCAGTTTTAAAGACTCGAACAAATTGGCATGACTGCTCATCATACTCTTCAGGCCTTCAATGAGCTTGTGCGCCATGGCGCGTGTAAAGTTTTTCCCCACAGGTAGTTTTCCTACCAGGTTCCATACATCGTCTTTAAATTTATTGTAGGTAGGCGAAATGGCAATATCTGTTAAATACTCTTTTAACGCACCAGTATTTTCATCTATGCTGATACCATTATCATTCAGGATGATCAACACATCCGCATTGGACACACCGGCATGATTCAAGCCTTCAAATGCCATTCCAGCCGTCATGGAGCCATCGCCGATAACAGCCACTACCTTTCTTTCAGCTTCTTTTTTGTATTTGGCAGCCAATGCCATACCCAAAGCAGCAGAAATGGAAGTGGAAGAATGACCTACGCCAAATGTATCGTATTCGCTTTCAGCTATTTTGGGGAATCCGCTAATGCCCTTATATTTTCGGTTAGTTTCAAATTTGTCTCTGCGGCCAGTAATTATTTTATGGCCATAAGCCTGATGCCCCACATCCCAAACCAATAAGTCATAAGGCATATTATACACATAATGTAATGCGGCTGTAAGCTCTACCACACCCAGACTGGCGGCAAAATGGCCTCCATGTACACTCACTACATCTATAATATACTGTCTCAGTTCATCGCAAAAGACATGCAACTTTTCCAAAGGAATTTTTTTAAATCCTCAGGAGAATTAACAGTTTGAAGAAGCGGCCTGGGTTGAATGGTCATTAATTACGAATTAATCAGTAAATAAAAGTACAAAATAAGATAAATTAAAAAATTTTACAAGTTGGGAAAAGCCCAATGTCCAAACCGGTATTCGCAATATTGTAAAGAATTTCCTTTTATCAATCCATTTTTACCCTTAATAATTTTACTTATTTGTGTGCAAAAAGTTTTTTTAGCTTTGTAAAATGATACTGGGAAACAAAAGATATTGGATTTTTCAATTGGTCGGTTGGTCGGCATTTCTTACCATGCATATATTTTTTGCATGGTTTTATGGAAAATTTTCAAAACCGGCAGATCAAGAATTTCTTTTGCTTAGAGCCTTTGTGTATGTAGGTATCGGAGTTTTGCTTACCCATCTGATGCGTGTTTTTATTTTGAAATTCAGTCTTTTATCCGTTAAAATACAAAGGCAGATAATCTATTTTATCCTTTTGAGTATTTTCACGGCGCTTATTTGCGGATATGCAGAACAGATTGCTTTTAAAACGCTTCACCTCAATTCGTCCAGAGAATTAGAACTGATGAAGAGTAAAAGTTTTTTATCAATATTGCTGATGAATGCTTTATCGTGGATGATGTATATCCTGAGTTGGAATTCTTTTTATTTGATTTATCACTATATTACCTATGCGCAGCAGGAACGCATCCAAACACTGCAATTAAAATCGCTGGTAAAAGAACTGGAACTCAACACCATCAAATCGAATATCAACCCACATTTTATTTTTAATGCGTTGAACAGTATTCGCGCCCTGGTAAACGAAAATCCTGACAGGGCCAGAGATGCTATTACCGAACTAAGTAATATTTTGCGCAGCAGCATCAATATGCATAAAACACAAACAGTACCATTGAACGAGGAGATTCAAATTGTAAAAGATTATTTAGCGCTGGAGTACATTCGGTTTGAAGACCGCTTAACTGTGGTTTTTGAAATAGACGAAGCCACATTACACTTCCCATTCCCCCATGATGGTTCAAACAATGGTGGAGAACGCCATCAAACATGGCATCAGTCAGGAAGAAAAGGGGGGAACTATTAAAATTGCTTCTCAGGTAAAAAATACCTCTCTGGAATTGCAGGTATTAAATACCGGGCATCTTAACGGGAATGGCAAAAACGGGTTTGGCGTAAAAAGTACAAACGAAAGGCTAAATTTGATTTATGGGGAAAAAGGCTCTTTTGCCATAAAGCAACTCGATGCTGACACTGTACAGGCAAAAGTTACTATTCCAATAAATTAAAAATGAGTCATGATAACCATTCGAACCATAATTATTGATGACGAAAGGCTGGCCAGAACCGAGCTAAAAAAACTCTTACAAGATTTTCCAGAAATTGAAATTATTGACGAAGCAGGGAACGCAGCCACCGCCATTGAAAAAATCAATCACCATCAACCCGATCTGATTTTTTTGGATATACAAATGCCGGGTAAAACGGGCTTTGATATGCTTGCCGAACTGGAAACTGTTCCTGTCGTAATTTTTACCACCGCTTATGATGAGTATGCATTCAGGGCATTTGAGGTAAACGCATTGGATTATTTACTAAAGCCTATCGATAGAAAAAGACTGGAAGACGCAATAAAAAAACTGAATATACCTGACTATAAAGAAGAAAAAAATGCCGACAATAATGATAAAGATACTTTAACCGAAAACAGTCTGATTTTTGTAAAAGACGGCGACCGTTGCTGGTTTATAAAACTGAGTGAAATCAGACTGTTTGAAAGCGTGGGCAATTATGCCAAAGTACATTTTGGAAACAATAAGCCTTTGATTTTGAAATCTTTAAATGCCTTAGAGGAAAGGCTAGATCCGAAAGTGTTTTTTAGAACCAACCGCAGGAACATTGTAAACCTCCGCATGGTAGAAAAAGTAGAGTCTTATTTCAACAACGGTCTTCTGTTGGAATTGAAGAATGGCGATAAAATTGAAGTAAGCCGTCGGCAAACGGTAAAGTTCAAGGAAAAGATGAGCTTGTAAAGGCAATTATTTCGCTTCAAAATTTATGTTTTTTTTGCAAATGCCATAAATCTGCTGTACCACCAAAATCATATCAGTAACAAAAGCCTGTTTTGAATTCTCAGGAACTTTTGTATTTTGTGGACATGGAGCAAAAGAACACAATTAAACAATGGGCAAAAGACGACAGACCCCGTGAAAAAATGATTTCTTTGGGTGCCGAAAACTTATCCGACTCAGAACTGCTGGCAATTTTAATTCATAATGGGACACCAAAAAAATCGGCTGTTGATCTGGCAAAGGAAGTTTTGCAACTCAGCGATAATGACCTGAACGAATTGGGCAAACTAAGCATTAAGGATTTAACCAGGGTTAAGGGCATCGGCGAAGCCAAAGCCATCACCATCGCAGCCGCATTGGAACTAGGGCGCAGGCGGCAGGCCGGAAATATTCAACATAAAAAGTTCCTGACCAAATCGAAAGACATTGCCGGCTACCTGCAGGAGCGATACAGGGATATGGACAGAGAGTTGTTTGGAGTGGTGTACATGAACATAAGGAACAAAATTCTTGGTATCGAAATTCTTAGCGAAGGCGGTATTGCATCAACAATAGTAGATACAAGGATAATATTTAAAAAAGCGCTTGAAAAAACAGCAGTTAACCTTGTGCTTTTTCATAATCATCCTTCCGGCAACCCTAATCCCAGCGAGCAGGATAAAAGGATCACAGATAAATTAAGACAGGCCGCTAAAATCATGGAAATGAATGTGATAGACCATATTATCGTAAGCGAAAGCGGGTACCTGAGTTTTGCAGATGAGGGATATATGGATGAGACTACAAGTTGGTAGACTCTCCCATTGAATGACTAATGCCTTTAGGTAAATGATTGTGGAATGCCTTGTTTAGTTAGATACTAACCGGAATGGATTTATTTATTAGATTATAGAAACATACCATATTTGCAATTTTTCTCATGCCTAAACCTGATTGATTAATACGCTAATAAGTCGGATTTTTGACTAATAATAAACCCCCGCTACCACATTGTAACGGAGGTTTTATTATAACTACCAAACCAAACTACTGTTTTTTAATATCTCGAACCTGCGTCATAGCGGTTGCTGTAATACCTTTCATCATCATTATTGCCCACCCTCCTTTGGTTTTCCCACCTTTTGAAGATGGCATTTACAATTCTGTCCACTTCTTTACCATTCAGTTTTCTGCCATCTACTTCATCTGTAGCCCAAGCCTGCAAAACCGCTTTATCATTTTTAGTATCTACCATTGTGATGGTGATGGTTCCTTCTTTGGCAGGAACAGTATAATTGTCATACCCCATTAACCTTGAAGGATAATACACATTGTAAAACCTTCGGGCATACGGATTGTAGAATGTTCTGAAACCACCCCAGGAGTAAACAGGGTCAGACTGCAAACGGGAACTCCTCTCCACTAATACATCATAGCTCAGGATGATATCAGGATTATGCCTAACTTCTCTCCATCCTTTTGCCTTGGTCAACTGATAGCCGATGGCATCTTTTATTCTTTGCTCGGTAATATCGGACCGTGTGCCGCGCTCATTTTTTTGAGCCCATGCAAATGTGCGATATTGACTAAAGTTTGCATCGCGGCTGGTTTCTATATGTGCTGTAGGACCACAACCAGCCAAAATAATCATAACGATTGCAGATAAACCCAACAGTGTAAATAACTTTTTCATAATGTTTGCTTTTACAGTTTAGACGAACAAACACTAAAAAAATTTCGTCGGTTTTCTAAATAGATTGTGAAAAATAATTTAAAATAAAGCAATATTTTTTAGCAATGAAAATCATTGCACAAACCATGAGGAATACTGCCTGAAATAATTACTCAGGTTAAATAGAAAAACACTTTGCAGAGAAAGCTAAAAAGCAAGTATTTTATTTAATTTATTTTAGGGAAGACCGATTTCAAAGTGTCTCTTTGGTACCTGCACGTCCAAAAATCCTTTTTTAATCAATCGTTCTCTGAAATCATACTGCACATCGGGTTCGCCATGCACCAGAAACAACTGTTTCACCTCCCTAGTATTCTGGCATGCCAGCCATTGGCAAATATCTTCGAAATCACCATGTGCGCTCATGCTTTTTATTTGTCCAATGGTGGCATTTACCTGGTGTTCAATACCAAAAATACCAACTTCTTTGGCTCCTGCCAGCAATCTGCCACCCAATGAATGAGGTTCACAAAAGCCGGTCATCAGTATTGCGTTTCGTGAGTTTTCAATGCTGTTACTGATATGGTGCTTCACCCTGCCCGCATCGGCCATTCCACTTGCCGATATGATTACCAACGGGCCGTTTTGATAGTTTAGCATCTTTGAATCATCAACCGATTTTATATAGTTCAATCCGGTAAAAGAAAATGGGTCTTCATCACCTTTAAGCACATTCTGCACACGTCTGTTGAAGTATTGTGGGTAGCGTTTGAGCAGTTCTGTGGCTTTTATGCTTAACGGACTATCCACATAATAAGGTATTTTTGGCAGCCGCCTTTCTAATTCAAGTTGATTTAGTGAATATAGTATTTCCTGTGTGCGACCTACACTAAAGGCCGGCATAATGAGCTTTCCTTTATTTTCTATACATGTTTTATTAATCCACTCTAAAAGCTGATCGGGTGTGGAACTTACATTATCATGCAATTTGTTTCCATAGGTGGACTCCATAATAATATAATCTGCCTGTGGGAATACCTCCGGCGAGCGTAGTATCACATCCCGATATCGGCCTACATCACCACTAAAGGAAATTCGGGTTTCTTTTCCATCTTCTTTCACTCTCAAATGCACACATTGGCTACCGATTATGTGCCCTGCATCAGTAAACATACACCGAACATCTTCAACTACCTCAAACCATTCTCCATATTTTCTCGACTCAAAAAAAGAAAAACTCAATTTAGCATCGTCCAAATCATAAAGCGGTTCAGAAATGGCTGAATTTCGATTTTTAATACTTTTTTTGTTAAGAAACCGGGTATCTTCCTCCTGAATTTCAGCGCTATCTACAAGTAATATGGATGCAAGCTCCTTAGTGGCATCGGTGCAAAATATTTTTCCGGCAAAACCTTCTTTCACTAATCTGGGTATCAAACCTGAATGGTCAATATGTGCATGCGACAATACTAAAGCATCAATTTCACTGCTTATAAAGCCAAAATCGCGATTCAATATATCCGTCTGGTCGCCAAGCCCCTGGTACATACCACAATCCAATAATACTTTCTTACCGCTTTTTAGGGTGAGTAAATGTTTGGAACCCGTAACAGTTTGGGCAGCGCCATGAAATGCAATTTTCATATATTAATGTTTTAAGTATTAAAAAATAATCAACGTTGTTTTTTCTTGAAAGACCAGGTAATGAAGAACTCGGCTATTTTTTCTCCCTTCTTATTAAAACCTATTGAAGCTGCTTTTAGTTCAATTCCCTCTCCGGTTTGAATGGCTTTATTTATAGCCTCATCAAATTTTTCTCCATCATTGCAGGTAAAAACAGTCACATCCGCTGCCTTTTTATAATAAGCGGCTTCTAACTTAGTTACCAGCATACTCACAGGTGGGTTTATGCCAAACACTTTACTCATTGCCAGAGCGCCGGTGCTCAACTCGGCAGCCATTGCCAGACTTGCAAAATAGGTGGAGCGAAAAGGATTTTTGGTAAACCATTTGTAGGGAACCGAAACCGAGCATTTTCCGGAGGTAATTTCTTTGATTCTTAGCCCCGAAAAAAATGCAGAAGGCAGTTTATTCAATAAAAAAATCCGGAACCAGAAAGGGCTGCGGATTTTTTTTATAAAACTATTTTCACTCATTTTATTGTATATCAGCAACAAGATAAGCAGAGTTTGAAATTTACCCAAAAACTAAGAGTTAAATTTTCAACTATTTTTCACTTTCCATTCCATGGGTATAATCATTCGCACCGAAAAATTTCTTCCCATATTATAAACGCCAGCCCTTCCCGTCAACGGGTTTTCATCCAAATATTTTAACCGACTCAGATGATTTTGGTATGCCTGATTTGTAATATTATTTACTGATAAAAACAATGAAGCTGTTTTTCTTCCTTTCACTACCACATCTCCTCCCAAGCCCGAATTGAAAAGTGTGTAACCTGGAGAAGCAGTTTCGGTATTGTACCCTGCAAAAAAAAGGTTTTGAGCCGCCACATTATCCATTTCATATTTAATGTAAAAATTCTTAATGAATTTTAATCCATCAGAAAATTCTGCCCTTAACGCTGTCAATAACCTCAGCGGTGCAATTAAAGGCATATTTCGGGAGCCTCCTACTTCCATTTGTAAACCTCCCTCTCAGGTAGCTGAAGGTATTTTCAAAATGCAGAAAGTCCAGCGGGTGGGGATGAATATCGAAATTCACATCCAATCCCACATTTCTGCTGTTTGCTGAGAAAATCTGTAAACCGGCGTTTGTGCAATTAATGAATCGGCCCCTGCAATATTCAGTATTTTTTCGCAATAGATATAATTATTTATCCTGTTAAAAAAAGGAGCAATACTCAGGCTAAGATGTTTGGTTTCTACCTGCACACTGCCGTCAACAGAAAAGAGGTTTCAATTTTCAGATTTTTATTCCCTAATTCATACCTATAAGTGCCTTCATGCTTTCCGTGTGCAGAAAGCTCTGATACATTTGGCGCCCGAAAGCCACGGCTTATATTTGCCTTCACAGAAAAGACATCGGTTATTTCATGGCTGATGCCCAGGCTTCCCGAAACATTTGAAAATTGTTTTGTAAACGAATCAAATTTAGTTCCACCTTCATTTTCAACCATATCATCCGCTTTCAGGTTTCTGATATCAAACCGCAAACCGCCACTCAAAGTAGTTTTACTCTTGAAACTTTTGCTACCATAACCAAAAACACCAAAATCAAAGACATGATAATCGGGAATAACCGCCTCCTCTGCCTTGTTGTTATTATGCTGATTCATTCCGTTAATTCCAAAACTTGTTTTCCAACCGCTGTTTATTGCAGGATGATAAATAATATTATAATTTATGGTATTTAATTTCAAATAAATCTCCGGATCGTCCGGAGTAGCTATTTCACCAAATTCCTGCCTTCCATTTTGCTGATAACCCAGCAATGCCGTTAACCTGCTGCCGTTGCCGAAAGAAAAAGAATTATCCAGCGCCAGTTTCAAATGATTTACTTTTTGATTGGGTACCAGTGGCGTTTTACTTGTCATCAATGGATTGACCGAAGAATATCCGTCTAAAACGAATTCACCCTTTTCATTTCGCTCCCTTCTATCATTCCTAATTTCTGGTTATAGGCTGAAAAAATCAAATGGCTGAAACCCCATCTTTTGTTTATACCAAAATATCCGCCATAATTCATTTCATTATAGCGGCTGTTTAACACCCTTCCATCATATTTATTTTTATAGTCGCCGGCCTCCTTAAGGCTTCCGTAAAGGTTCCAGTTGATGCCATTAATATTTCCGGCTACGTTGGCATAAGTTCCCGACAGGTTGTTATTGGTATTAAATGTGCCCGACAAATTAGCCCTTATCAAATTATTGGGAATGGGGACATTGGTTAAAATATTAAGGACACCGCCAATCGCATCACTTCCAAACATCAACGATGCAGGACCGCGCAGTAATTCGATTTTCTGTGCACTGTACTCATCCACTTCCAGCCCGTGCTCATCGCCCCATTGCTGCCCCTCCTGCCTGATGCCGTCATTGACACTCACCACCCTGTTGTACCCTAAACCTCTGATAAAGGGCTTGGCAATGGCCTGTCCCGTAGTAACTGCCGAAAAACCTGCTGTTTTTGACAAAGCATCCAACAGATTACTACCTGACGACTGTTCCAACTCATGCCGCGATATTACAGATACCTGCAAGGGAGATTGTTTTATTTGTGTGGCAGAAGAAACGCCGGTAATTGTAACGTTTTCAATTTCGACAACTGAACGATGCAGATAAAAATCCTTAAAAATGTTACCTCCAATTTTTGTCAACTCAACATAAGACTTGTAACCCATAAAAGACACCTCCACTGTAAAGTTGCCTGACGGAAGTTTGTCAAATCTATATTTTCCTTCGCTATCGGTTATTGCCCAAAGTCTCAAATCGGCAATGTAAAGATTTGCATTAATCAAAGGCTTATGAGTTTGATAATCCATAACCTTACCTGATAAGGAATTGTTCAAATCGGTGTTGGCAAAAGAACTTAGGGAAAGACAGATAAATATAAATGAATACAAAGGTGTAATATTTTCATACCTGATTATTAAAACTTTAAAAAGTAAAAAAAAAGATTAATCGATAAATATCAGGTGAAAAAAGGCGGACCTCTGAGTTTGTCAGAAAAAAGAAAGTAATTTATGAACGGGTAAGATAATGCCGGTAATATTTGCTTTTGGAAATAAATATTGTTCGATTCGACTAATGCCAAATTGGATAAATAGGGATTAATTGTATAATCATTTATAAAACCGCAATTGTAATGATAAACGCTGAAACTCTCTCCGCCAATAGTATCTGTTGTTTGAAATGAGTGGTCGGTGTGTTTTGAGAATAAATCGTGCAACATAGATTTGGGAGTGGCCACAATAAGAAAAGCCAGCATCAAAATCCATCCAGAAAGAAGTCGAATATTTTTATCTATTTTCAATATTTGAAACTATGTTGCAAATTTAACATAATTCAACCGAATTAGAACTAAAATTATTCTACAGTAAGATTAGAACACTATTTCGTCTTCGATAATTCCTTCAAGCATATCTCTGATTACCAATTCGCCTACTCCTTCCGGCGTGCCGGTAAAAATGATATCGCCAATATTGAGCGTAAAATATTTCGAAATATCGGCCAAAATCGTTTCAAAACTGTGTATCATTTTACCCGAATTGCTGTGTTGGACCAATTCGCCGTTTTTATAGAGACCAAAATTTATGTTTCTTCGGTTTTCAAAGTTCTTTATTGGTATCCATTTCCCAATTGCGGCAGAGTTGTCCCAGGCTTTTGCTTTTTCCCAGGGAAGGCCTTTTTTGGTCAATTCTCTTTGAATGTCGCGAGCAGTAAAATCTATCCCCAGCGTTATGGCATCATAATACTGATAGGCATATCGCTTATTAATATATCTGCCATTCTTAGAAACCCTGATTACTAATTCTGCCTCATAATGCAGTTCATTGGTAAACTCCGGATAATAAAATGGAATATGTGGCCTCTGCAATGCACTTTTAGGCTTGATGAATACCACAGGATCCTCCTGAACTTCATTGCCAAGTTCCTTCGCATGAGCAGCGTAATTTCTACCAATACAAAAAATTTTCATCTGTAAACTATTTATTTTTGATATGGGTTTCAAACAAACTCCGCAATTATTGTACTCCCCATAAGATTTACTTAAAATTTTATGGGCAATACCTATAATCTATTACAATGAATACTCTTTACTGTTTATTTCGTTCATAGCGGCATTTATTCCCTGGAAAGCAAATATTTCAATCCCTCCCACAGGCTTTCTCAATCTTCGGCTTCCAAGCGTTTCTTCTTCCTTGTTCCATTTGCCCAATACATATTCAGACTGCATCCCTTGGGAAAAACACTTCCGATACCAAACCTCAGTCTCGGATAATTAGTCGTTTGAAGCAATTCCTGAATGCTTCTCAATCCGTTATGACCACCGTCACTTCCACCGGTATTAATACGCAATTTACTTAAAGGTAGTGAAATTTCATCCAAAACAACCATACTTTTTTCAAGCGCTATTTTTTCTTTTTCCAGCCAGTATTTAACGGCCTTACCGCTCAGATTCATATAGGTAGTGGGGCAAATACAAACAAACAATCTGCCCCGGTATTTAACATCGGCCACATAAGCTAATCTATCCGACCTAAAAACGCCGCCATGTTTCTGCGCAAAGGCTGCCACCATCAAATCCAATATTATGCCTTGTGTGGGCATATTCGTTGCCTATATTACCTAAACCTGCAATTAAATACTTCATTAGACGGTAAAAATAAATAAAACAGAATACTTCCCAATAATACCTCCTACTTTTACATCTGCTTTTGCATTTATTTTATTAGTTTCGTACCTCATTATGAAGAAGATTGAATTAGAAATTGTGGCGCTATCGCACAGTATTACCCAAACTCATTCTTACGCCGTTGTTTTGGGTGAGATGAATGGTCAACGCAGGCTTCCTATCGTCATTGGCGGGTTTGAAGCTCAGGCAATTGCCGTAGCATTGGAAAAAATGAACCCCAGCCGCCCGCTCACTCACGATTTGATGAAGAATTTCATGGTTGCTTTTGGTATTGAGTTGCACGAAATCATAATTTCTGACTTACAAGAAGGCATCTTTTTTAGCAAACTGATTTGTTCTTCTTCCAATGATACCATCGAAATTGACAGTCGCACCTCAGATGCATTGGCTTTAGCCGTAAGATTTGGCTGCCCTGTTTATACCTATGAAAATATATTGGATACCGCCGGCATCATTATGGATGATAAAAAAGAAAAGCAAGTATCTGCCAAAGAAGAAGCTATTAGCAGCACCCCTTCGGATGACACAACCAACGACCTCAAAAATATGAGCCTGGACGAACTTAATGCCATGCTGAATGAAGTGCTTGAGAATGAAGATTATATAAAAGCTATTGCCATCCGCGATGAAATAAACTGCCGTAAAAAGTAGCGTTTAAATACATATTTTTTAATAATGGTTATATATCATTCATTTTACCCAATAAATAAACACTTAATTCCATAAATATTTTCCTTGGTAGTTTTTTCTGACTGTAAAATAAATATCGGCCTGAAGATTGTGAGCAAGCGCAAAGACGGGTTTCACAATCTGGAAACCGTTTTTTACCCGCTCCCGCTCTTTGATGTACTGGAGCTGATAGATGCAGATGAAACACAAATTACCGCCCTGGGTTTGCCTATTCCGGGAAACCAAAAGGATAATATTGTGCTGAAAGCCTACCATCTGCTGAAAAAAGATTTCAGCCAAATAACACCGGTTCATTTTTACCTGTTAAAAAATATTCCTGTGGGCGCAGGGTTGGGCGCAGGAAGCGCCAACGGAGCATTTGCCCTAACCTCATTGAACAAGAAATTCAACCTCGGGCTTACCGAAAACGAATTGATTCAATACGCTTTACAATTAGGCAGCGATTGTCCTTTTTTCATCGTCAACAGACCATGCTATGCGGCAGGCAGGGGCGAAATACTGGAGCCTTTGAAAATTGATTTATCTGCATATAAAATTGTGGTTGTCAATCCGGGTATCCACATCTCCACACCTTGGGCATTTGCACAAATTAAGCCTGAAGCGCCTACCCGGTCGCTTAAAGAACTTATTCAACTACCGATATCGCTATGGATAAACAGTATTGAAAACGATTTTGAAAAAACGGTATTTAAAGCACATCCTCAAATTGAAAAAATTAAGAATGAATTGTACAAGGCAGGAGCCGTGTTTGCCCTCATGAGTGGGTCTGGCAGCGCCGTTTTCGGATTGTTTCACAAAAACACGACACCGGCGTTTGATTTCCCCGAGAATTATTTTCTTAAATTCATTGATCTTGACAATAATGACTAACCTTTTTTGGTGTAAAGATTTATTGTATTTTTATCCCCTTTTGGTATTTATTTAGTTTGAACAGTAAAAACGAAGCATAGAAAAATGCGTATTTATCTTATTGGTTTTATGGGGGCAGGCAAAACGCACACCGGCAAAATATTGAGCAAAAAACTGAATGTTCCTTTTTTCGACTTAGATGACCTGATTGAATCTAATGAGCAAAAAACGATTCCTGAAATTTTTGATCTGGAAGGCGAGGAATATTTCAGAACAGTGGAAAGGGATTTACTGTATGAGATAACAGAAGCCAGGAGGCGATGGTTTTGTCTTGCGGCGGCGGAGCGCCCTGCTTTTTCAATAATATAGATTACATGAACCAAAATGGAATAACCGTATGGATTGATACGCCTTACGATATTCTTCTTGGCAGACTGAGGGCAGGAAAGAGTAAGCGTCCCCTGCTAAAAGACCTGACCGATGAACAATTGAAAGCATACATCCTGAAAAAATCGGCAGACCGGCGAATTTTTTACGAACGTGCCAAATTAAAACTGGATCAAAAGGAAATATTAATTGATGATATAGTAAAAATATTAACGAATGAATAAAACATTTTTAACCACAGGAACTGTTTTGGGTGGATTGGGTGTCATTTTAGGCGCTTTTGCCGCACACAAACTCAAAGAAATTTCGCCGGATTCAGTGGCCACATTTCAAACGGGGGTACAATATCAAATGTATCATGCTTTTGCATTGATTTTTACCGGTATATTGTTCGAAAAAGCATCATCATCACTAATGAGTTGGGCCGGAAAGCTTTTTATTACAGGAATCATTCTTTTTAGCGGTTCGCTTTATGCATTGTCTTTACTCAAAGCTGCCGGACAGGTGGGCCTGGGTGGCGTAGGAATCATTACTCCTATCGGAGGTTTGTGTTTTATAGGCGGGTGGCTCTTCCTTTTTTTAGCGATTCTTAAATCAAAAAAATAACCAATTCCGCAAAATTTATAAAATTTAAGGAATAAATTCCGCAAAAGTTTAAACTTTTTGGGATTGTATTCCTAAAAATTTATAGAATATTCGGATTATATTCCTAAAAAGTTGTATTTTGTAAAAAATAAAGGATATGATTAAACGGTTTCTGGAGGCAACTTTAAAAAATAAGTTGGGGAAAGGCAAAGCGATCATTATAATGGGTGCCAGACAGGTGGGTAAAACAACATTGATAAAGAACGCTTTAAGCGATAAGAAGGATATATTATGGCTAAATGGCGACGAAACGGATGTGGCCAAACTATTTGAAAACGCCTCCTCTTCCCGACTTAAAACCATATTTGGGAATCACCGGATTGTGGTGCTTGACGAAGCTCAAAGAATCTCAGATATCGGCATAAAATTGAAACTGATTACTGACCATATATCCGACATTCAGTTGATTGTTTCAGGTAGTTCTTCGTTTGACCTGGCTAATAAGATAAATGAACCTCTTACCGGTCGTAAGTGGGAATATCATTTATACCCATTATCATACGGCGAAATGGTGGCACATCATGGTTTACTGGAAGAAAAACGGTTGCTTCCTCATCGCCTGGTATTTGGCTACTATCCTGATGTGGTAAATAATGCAGGGAATGAAAAAGAAATGCTTAAACACCTGTCAGACAGCTATTTATATAAGGACATTTTGATGTGGGAACAGATAAAAAAGCCTGATAAAATAGTAAAATTGCTTCAGGCATTAGCCTTCCAAATTGGTTCGCAGGTATCCTATAACGAGTTGGGGCAAATTTGTGGTCTGGATGGTAAAACGGTAGAAAAATATATTATGTTATTGGAGCAATGTTATATTATTTTCAGGTTAGGTTCATTTAGCCGAAACCTTCGAAATGAATTGAAAAACAGCAGGAAGATTTATTTTTATGACAATGGAATTAGAAATGCACTAATTGCTGATTTTTCGTTGGCAGAGCTAAGACAGGATATAGGATCTCTATGGGAAAATTTCATTATTTCAGAAAGGCAAAAAAAAGCAGAATATGATGGCTTATGGCGAAATAAATGGTTTTGGCGTACAAAAGAGCAAAAAGAAATTGATTATATTGAAGAAAAAGACGGTCAAATTGAGGGATTTGAGTTTAAATGGAATCCTAATGCATCCGTAAAAAAAATGAATCGCTTTCTTGAGGCCTACCCCGGAAGCAAAATTACAGTCATCCATCCCGATAATATGGAAGAATTTTTGCTTTGACTACAGCCATTAAAACATAAATCAAAGTTATTAAAACTAATTATCTTTGTCCTTTATGGCTAATAAGAAAAAAAAGACGAACACAGGATCAACAGACAGGAGCAGGAATTCGCTTAGGCTGAAATCTGAAAAAGAAGAATCAGTAAAACTGAAAGAGTTGGCAAAAGACGAACGAACACCCAAATAACCGGAACTGTTTTTATTCTGGTATCTCTGTTTTTACTCATTTCATTTGTATCCTATTTTTTAAATTGGAGGCAGGATTTTACTCAAGCATCGCGTGGCGCCGAAATACTTTGGGACTATGATACCCCTGTAGCCAATTTAATGGGCAAACTGGGCGCTTTGACCTCACATCTTTTTATTAATAAATTATTTGGCATCGCTTCCATTCTTATTTGTACATTCTTTTTGTAGTGGGCGTGAATCTGTTATGGAACAAAATGTCTTTTCCGTCTGGCGAAACCTGAAATATGTAACACTCGGAATGTTAAGCGTATCCACTATACTTTCATTCTTACTTCATAATCAGGAGTTTAGCTGGGGAGGTGGTGTAGGAAATGTAATTAACAACTGGTTACAAAACTCTTTGGGGGCAATTGGAACAGCAGCAGTTTTGGGACTGATTGTAATTGCTTACCTGATCTGGCAGTTTAACCCTGCATTTAGTTTCCCAAAGAAATTTATACCCCAACCGGAGACAGTTAAGGAGGAAGAATCTGAAGAAGTAGCCTTTGCGACCGAGCCGATCAATGTAGAGGATAAACCGGCAACTCCAGAAGCGAAACCAATTGACAATGTGGCTGCCAAACTGATTATTGACACAGGCACTGAAAAACCGGGATACAATTTTTCACTTGTAGAAAAACAGGAAGAATTGCCTAAAAAGCAAGAGGAAAAGGGGTTTGAAAACATTTCTGTATTAAAACCTTCACTTACATCTCAAAGCGAAAAAGGAAGCAGCAACGATGAAATACTGTCTAATGGCAAAGCCGAAGGACAACAACCTAATCCTGTAAAGCCATACAGTCAGTCAAAATCCGGAAGTGATAACATAAAATTAGAAATAAACTCGGCACCCATTACCACCTACGAGCAGGAACAAGCGGCAGCAGCCATACCGAAAAAATGAAGCCCTATGAGCCTACACTCGACCTGAGAAATTATAAATATCCTGAAACCGACTTGCTTGAGAGTTATGGTAACCAAAATATTCAACAAGACCCTGCTGAATTAGAAGAAAATAAAAACCAGATAATCAACACTTTACTTAATTATGATATTCAGATTCAAAAAATAAGCGCCACCATCGGGCCTACGGTTACACTTTATGAAATAGTGCCTGCTGCAGGTGTACGCATATCGCGCATCAAAAATCTGGAGGATGATATTGCTTTGAGCCTGTCTGCATTAGGTATCAGAATCATTGCCCCTATTCCCGGCAGGCACGGTGGGTATAGAAGTGCCCAATGCCAAAAAGACCATCGTGAGCATGAAATCCATGCTTTCATCCGAAAAATTTAAAAACACCAATTTTTCGCTCCCTATTGCTTTGGGCAAAAAGATTGATAACGAAAACTTTATAGTTGACCTGGCTACCATGCCGCACTTGTTGATGGCCGGAGCTACCGGGCAGGGTAAGTCGGTGGGCATTAATGCCATCCTGGTTTCACTATTGTATAAAAAACATCCCTCACAGTTAAAATTCGTTTTGGTGGACCCTAAAAAGGTAGAACTGAGTATTTACAGCCATATTTCTAATCATTTCTTAGCAAAACTACCAAACGAGGAAGACGCCATTATTACCGATACTAAAAAGGTAATCAACACGCTCAATGCATTATGTATTGAAATGGACAATCGCTACGACCTGCTTAAAGAGGCAGGTTGCCGTAATATAAAAGAATACAACAACAAATTTATTTCCCGAAAACTGAATCCCGAAAAGGACACCAGTTCCTGCCTTTCATCGTACTGGTAATTGATGAGTTTGCCGACCTGATTATGACCGCCGGCAAGAAGTGGAAATGCCTATTGCAAGACTTGCACAGTTAGCCAGGGGCGGTGGGCATTCACTTAGTAATTGCCACACAAAGACCGTCTGTGAACATTATTACAGGTATCATCAAAGCTAACTTTCCTGTGAGGGTAGCCTTCAAAGTGAGCAGTAAAATAGATAGCCGAACCATATTGGATGCAGGCGGCGCCGAGCAACTGATAGGCAAAGGCGATATGCTCATCAGCCTGAGTGGCGAATTAGTAAGACTGCAATGCGCCTTTGTGGATACCCCTGAAATTGATAAGGTGGTAGAATTCATTGGTTTTCAGGAAGGTTATCCGCAGCCATTCCTGCTTCCCGAGTATGTGGATGAAAAAGAATTAGAAAACGGCGACTACGATCTGGGCGACAGAGACCAGCTTTTTGAAGAAGCTGCCCGACTGATTGTAGCCAATCAAATAGGCTCTACTTCATTGCTTCAAAGACGTATGAAACTGGGTTACAATCGCGCCGGCAGGTTGATGGATCAGTTAGAAGCAGCCGGCATTGTGGGGCCTAATCAAGGTAGCAAGGCCAGAGAAGTACTCATAAAAACCGATGTCGAACTCCAGCAACATCTTGATATGATAGGTTAAGAATCTTATGTAAATAATTGTTAAGTAGCGCAACAAAAGCAGATTATTAACGTCTATTAACTGAATTTTGTAAATTAAATTAATTAAAATGAAGAGATTTTACCTGAGTGGTTTATTATTAATGGTGAGTTTTTTAGCATTTTCGCAACAAAAAGACCCCAAAGCCAAAGCGCTGTTGGATGCAGTAAGCAATAAGTTTAAATCCTATTCTACGGTTCTGGCCATTTTCAGCTATCAGATACAGAACAGCGCCGGTAAAACACTTTCGCAAAAAAAAGGCACAATCAACATGAAGGGCAGCAGGTACAATATTGCCTTTGGAAATAATAAAATCATCAGCGATGGCAAAACCGTTTGGAATTACGATCCATCTGCGAAGGAGGTAACCGTAAACAATGCCAATAATTCGGAAAAGACCATTACACCCCAAAAACTATTTACTAATTTTTATGAAAAAGATTTTGCTTATTCACTATCTGGAGAAAAAACGTAGGCGGCAAAAAAGTTCAGGAAGTGGTGTTGCTGCCAACGGATAAAAGCAAACCCTTCAGCAAAGTATTGTTATATATTGACAAAACAGCCAATTCAATTATCAGCGCCAATGTAGTGGAAAAAAACGGTAATAAATATGTTTATACCGTAAATAGTCTAAAGCCAAATGTAGCCATGCCCGATGCCCAGTTCAGCTTCAATAAAGCAAGTTATCCAGTGTGGAAGTAGTGGATTTGAGGTAGGTAATTTTGGGTTTTCACTCATAAATGAATAAACTAATAACAGAGAAAGAGCTAAATTGATTTCTAAAAAATAAATCAATTTAGCTTTTCTTTACTTAAAACCAATTGTTTATGTATCCAAAATAAAAATATTTAACCTTTTTTAAAAAAATCTATATTTCTCCGTTACATTTGTCACGATTTAAGCCCTCTTCAAAAAGTTTATGAGATGCTAAAACCTATTCTGGAAAATTTTTCGAATAGGAGATAATTATTCTTTTTGAAGTCCTTTATTAACCTCTAAACCGGATAATCATGAGCAAAGCTCATAATCATGTGCTTGTGGATGAGTACATTTTGGCTGATGCACCAAGGCTAAATTTTGCAGCGCAAATTAAGCTTTTTCAATGCTTCTTAATAAGGAAAAGTAAATACCTGCTTTTCCTGGCAGATTCAGTATTATTGCTACTCTTCTTTTCCATTGCGTCAACTTCAGCAAATGATCAAGTATTTTTGGGAATATTGTTCCTAAACCTGATTTGGGGGTTTATTGGTTATATTCGTAACTATTACAGCTTTGTTTTAATAGAGGAAGCAGAAGTGATTATCAGGCATACCTTAAACCATTGGATTACATTTTTCTTTTTAGCTTCTGTTTTTTATTCCATTATAATTAATAATATTTTTGCTGCAAAACCATTTTATCTTTTCCTGTTAGGCTTTGGAATTTCAACGCTGGCAGTACGGGTTATTTTCCTTTCAATTCGAAAGTACACCAAAAGTCGAATTGTAAAAAAGCGTAAAATAGCCTTCATAGGTCAGAATGTCTATTCCGACCAATTGGAAAATTATTTCAAAGAAGGCTTTTCCGATTATCAAATTCACAGCCGGTACGAAACCAGTGAAATCAATCTTTACAAAAACGATTACGCGCCCTATACAGATATTTTTTATATGGCCCAACAAGGCATCAATGAGATTTATTGTTGTTTTTCTTCCTTGAAAAATATTGACATTCAACAACTGCTAAAAGAGGCTGATAAATATATGATTAGAGTAAAGTTGCTGCCCGATTATTCGAGCGTTTTTAACAGACCCTTTAAATTGGAACCGATAGGAGATGTTCCGGTTATCACTGTAAGGCCTGAACCTTTGGGCCTTGACAGAAACAAACTCCTGAAACGTACTTTTGATATCATTTTTTCTTTGGGTGTCATCATATTTATTTTAAGCTGGTTATTGCCTATAATTTGGTTGATTATCAGGTTAGAATCCAAAGGGCCCTTGTTTTTTAAACAAAAAAGATCCGGTTTGGATAACCATGTTTTTGATTGTTATAAATTTAGAAGCATGGTTGCCAATAATAAGTCATCCGATACACAACAGGCAACGATAAATGACAAGCGCATTACAAAGGTGGGCGCGTTTCTCAGAAAAACAAGCCTTGATGAATTGCCGCAATTTTTCAATGTGTTGATAGGCAATATGTCGGTGGTAGGACCTCGCCCACACATGCTGGCGCACACTGATCAATATAGGAGGTTATTAGATACTTATATGATTAGGCATTATGTGAAACCCGGCATTACCGGTCTGGCACAGATAAGCGGCTGCAGGGGTGAAACCAAGGAGGTAGCAGCTATGCAACGAAGAGTGGAACACGACATTATTTATGTTGAGAACTGGTCATTCCTTCAAGATTTGAAAATTATTTTTCTTACCGTATGGAATATTATACGCGGAGAAGAAAATGCATACTAATATATTATCCAACAATTTTAAATAAAACAATCAATTATGAGAAACTCGATTTTCCTGCTACTGGCTTTCTTATTAGGAATGTCTTTTGTGTCAACCGCACAAACAAATAGTCTATCAAAAAGAGTTGACTTGGGCGTGCATGGTGGCACCCAGGGTTTTGGCATCAATGGGGCCTATTCATTTTCAAACAAATTAGGGGTGAGGCTATCCACCAGTCTGGCTTCTTTTGCACGCTCTGATGTGCGCACATGGAGCGGAAATGAATATAACCTGAGCATGAACTCCAATTCGGGAAATGCTTTTATGCAGGCAGAATATCGTCCGTTTAATGACACGGACAATCAAAGTCCTTTTTTGCAAAAATTGGCTGTTACTGCCGGCGCCGCCTACTTTTATAAACTAAAAGGAACTGCCAGCGGAGTGCCAACTAAGGATTATCAAATGGGCGACCTCACCATCAATAAGGAAGATATTGGCAGTATTAATGCAACTGCCAAATACAAGCCCCTTGCCCCTTATGCCGGACTGGCATTAAGACAAATGAAAATTCAGTCAAAACTGTCGCTGAACATAGATATGGGAATCCATTATTTATCCGCTCCGGAGGTAACCCTCACCGGCGACAAATTGCTTTCGGGTAATGAAGCCAATCAGACAATTTTAGAAAACAATCTTAAAGGCTATCGTTGGTTACCTGTATTACAATTAGGCCTTTCCTATCATTTATAATCTCAAAAATCAATCATCATGAATCGATATTTTTTTTATTTTTTATTTTTATTATCCACTGCAGTTATCTATACGGGTTGTGCCAATCCGTTCAAAGACATTGATATCCGAATTGATACAAACATTTTTAAATACACAGCAGTAGTGGAAGTGTTCAGCAACACCGGAGCGCCTATCTCCAATGCTACCGTAACCCTTCGCGGAAAAGATGCCGATAAAATCTATAATGCCGAGGGTAAAAAAGAGTTTATAGTGTCAGGAGGTATGTTAATATTAGCGCTGGACCCAAAAGTAGCGCCACAGGCAGGAAACCCTGTAACCTTTAGTGTGGATATTACGGCAAACGATTATTTGTCAGTAAATATTCCTATTACCATTAGCGTAGAAAATTTGAGTACGATGGTTTCGGCCACAATGATCAATACCAAAAATTTGTCTCAGGGTTTGAATATTAAAACGAGTACCGTTACTCTGGGCGCAAATGGTGCCACTACTGCACCAGTGGTTATTAACACGGCACCATCCAACGGTGTTACCGAAACAGTAAGCATTGCATTACCCGCCGGCACTCAGTTCAAAGATGCTGAGGGAAATATTGTTAATGCTGGCGCATTGGCAGTAAAAACATTAGTAGCCAACACCTCCAGCAACGATGTACAGGATTTATTCCCAGGAGGCGGTTTGTCTTTGTCTCAAATCAAAACAGCTTCAGGCGCTACCACTTCAGGCAATTTATTACCGGCAGCGCTTACCGAGGTGAGCATGTGGGCCGGCAATACCTCTATAAAATCATTCAACCAGCCCATACAGATTACACTTCAATTAGATCAAAATTACTTCAACCCGCTGACTAATGCGACAGTAAAAGAAGGCGACCAGGCTCGGTCTATAGCTATAGCGCAGACCTTGGTATATGGACGCTTTGAAAATGCCGGTATGGTGGTTAAGGAATCAGGCAAACTGGCATTAAAGCTTAACACAGCCCACCTCACTTGGTTTACCGCTGGCGCAATGGTAAGCTCATGCACCAATGATTTTAAAATTCAATTTAATGCTTCCTGGCTTTCTAACAACATTACCCATCCGGTTACTTATAAAGTGTTTTCTGTAGCTAATGGCGCAAAGGATAAACAATTAGCAACCGGTAAGTTTACAGTAACCAATGGCACCCAAGGAAATCTAAATAAATTACCTTCGTCAGCCGTTTTTATATTCTATTATGATGTGGAAGGAAATGAACTGGCTGCTCAAAATATTGCAAACCCTTGCTCCATAGGTTCTGTGCAGGCTGTAACACTAAACACATCTCCTGTTGCAGGAAACCCTAAAGTAACAATGCAACTTTATGTTCGTTGTCCTAACAATAAAAATCCTGTAACACTTTTACCCACATTTTATTTGTATTACAAAGACGCAGGAGCGCCCACAACTACTTTTAAATTGTTGGGGACAGTAACGAAAGTATATATATCCACCTCGCTTTTAAGCACCTCTAAACCGTATGATTTTAAGGCAGTGTGGGGCTCCTATGTAAAACTGGCAAGCAACAAGACTGTAAGCGTAGATAATGCTGCTACTGTTGGTGATGGTACCAATGAAATCATTGGCACAATTGCAGGCGCTACCAATCTGGAAATGTTGAAGGAGGTATGTAAAGAAAATGGTTATTAAACCCGATGTATATGTTGTAATGAAAATATAAACATTTGTTAGCAAAACACTTATGGGTGAGTATCAAATACTTACCTATAAGTGTTTTATATATTTGTAAAATAAGCTCCTCCATTTCATTATATCAAAAGAAAATCGTATCTTTGCATCGTTTTTTTTTAATAAAACAACCCTCTAAACTATTTATGATAAACTTAAAATTCCTTAAACGTTATGTAATATTTGCTTTTGCAAGTGTTTCATTTCTGTCCTGCTCCGGCTATAAAAATATTAGCTATTTCAAAAACGTTGACACGACCACTACCGTTTATGATAAAGGAGAAATTATCCCCGTTTCGGAATATATCGAAATCAGACTTCTGCCCGATGATATCCTGAAGGTTTCTATTACCACGCTTGACCCCGAGGCAAACGGAGCAGCCAATATTACCGCCACCGGCAATCTTATCAATAGCGCCTCACCTGTTACGGGCTTGCAATCTGCCGGAACAAAAGCCCCCGATGGGTACCTGATTAATAAGGATGGCAATATAGAACTGCCACTGTTAGGTCAGATAAATGTGGGCGGGCTTACCACTGCCGAAGCAAGGGATAAAATTTTTCAAAAAGCATCTGTTTATTATAAAAACCCTACGGTGAATGTTCGATTAGCCAATTTCAGAGTTACGGTTTTGGGCGAGGTATCCAAACCGGGCACTTATAATGTGGATGGCGAACGAATTTCTGTATTAGACGCACTGGGTCTTTCCGGCGACCTCACCATTTATGGTAAAAGAGAAAACCTCATGGTCATCAGACAGGATGGTGAAAAAAATAAAAAAATAGCAAGGTTGAACCTGAATGATATAAACATGATGCGTTCGCCGTTTTACTATCTGAAACAAGGGGATGTCCTTTACGTAGAGCCCGGTAAAGGAAAAGCCGCAGCCACCGATATGGCCGCCACCCGCAACTATGCCATCATCGGTTCGGCGCTGGCAGTACTCATCACCCTGATTTCACGAATCAATTTTTAAAATCAACCAAAAGTTTTTAGAAATTAAAAAAGAAAAAACTTATACGGTAATTAATAGCCCGCTAAATAATTTCAAATAGCATTAAATACGCAATTGATTTTTACAGATAGTAATATTTACATAGAACACTTTCTAATGCCTAAACCGATAAATAAAATTTAAAAGAAATTAATATGAAAGCATCCAGAGATGAATCATGGGATATTTGGGATGAAGAAAACAGCAAAGGAATTGACTTTGCCAAAGTACTTCAAAAAATAAAAGCCTATTGGCCGTTAAGTCTTTTGGGCGCCCTCATCATGACAGGGTTAGCGCTTTTATACCTCTACAAAGCCAATCCTGTTTATAATGTGAAGGCCGCTGTGCTCATTCAGGATAGCGAAAAAAAAGGCTCGGGTAAAGGGAATATGCTCAACTCTCTGCAAGACTTAGGCTTGCTCAATGGCGCAAGCAATGTGAATAATGAACAAATGGTTATTACCAGCTACCCGCTGATAGAAGAAGTGGTAACCGACCTGCAACTCCATCTCCAGTTTTTTACCCATGAAAAAATTCGCAAACAACCGGTTTATAAAGATGATTTGCCTTTTAAAGCGACCATTACCGATTTTGACCTGAGCAGCCTCAGCAAAAAACAAAAGGATGACCTCACTTACACTTTGACATGGGATAATTCGGGTTACAACATCGCTTCTGAAAACCGGACATGGAAAGGTAACTGGGGCACTCCGCTGTTAATGCCTTTTGGCCATCTGACACTACTACCTAACAATCTAACAAAAAATGCTGCATCAGAAAAAGGTTTCTATTTTACAGTAAGACCTATTGGTGCAGCCGCAAATAATTATGCCAACGCTCTTACAACCGAAATTCCCAATAAACAGACCAGTATCATCAACCTTCAATTGCGCACTACCCTACCCCGTCAGGGAACAGATATGCTCAATGCACTGATATCCGCCTATCAGGCATCTACGGTAGATGACAACAACCAGCTTAACGACAGCACACTTACTTTCATCAATGAACGGTTATCCATCGTAGGGAAAGAACTGGATTCAATTGAAATAAAAATTCAGGGTTTTAAACAGCAAAACCGGCTCACCGATCTGCCCATGCAGTCGCAGGCCCTGATTGACAACATGGGCAAGCAGGATCAGGAACTCAATGCCCAGTCGGTACAACTGAGCATGGTGAACTCAATGATGGATTACCTTGTTGCCAACAGAAACAATCCCAGACTGATACCCGCTTCGCTGGTCGTAAACAACCCCAGCATTTCGGCAGCCATAGACAATTACAACCGGCTTCTTGCACAAAAAGAACGGTTGCAACTCAGCGCTACTGACAACAATCCGGTAATTCAGAACATTGACGAACAACTCATCGGCCTGCAAAAAAAGCATTTTTTCCGGTTTGGAATCCATTAAACTATCTCTCTCAACAGGTATCAGCAAAATGAAGCAGCATAATACTTCTCTTACCGGTGTAATGCGTCAGGCGCCTGCCATTGAGCGCACTTATGGCGACTATACCCGACAACAAAATATTAAGCGAGAGCTATATCTGTTTCTATTGCAAAAAAGAGAAGAATCGTTGATTGCCAAGTCATCCACCTTGTCTAACTCAAGAGTGATTGCTGCGGCCCGAGCCGACTATACACCCGTTAGCCCCAAAAGAGATTTAATTTTATTTGGCGCTTTGATTTTAGGTCTGCTGGCTCCCTTTGGCATTGACAAAATCATACATTTATTCAATAATAAAATTCGTACCCGATCAGACCTTGAGGCTAAAACCGGTCTTCCGATAATTGGTGAGATAGGGCACAAAAACGAATCGGAACTGGTAGTCGTTTCTCAACAGTCCAGAAGCTTAGTGTCGAACAACTGAGGGTACTAAGGGCAAATATACAGTTTTTGTTTACCGGAAAGAACAAAAAGTGATTATGGTTACCAGTACTGTCAGTGGCGAGGGAAAACATTCATCTCATCCAATCTGGCCACCGTGTTTGCACTTACCAATAAAAAAGTAGTGTTGATGGAGCTCGACCTACGCAAACCCAAGGTAATGAAAGGTCTCGACATTAATGCCACACAAGGATTTACCCAATACGTAATTGGCAAATGCGAAATTGAAGATATTATTCTCCCTTCCGGTATCAATGAAAACCTGTTTGTGATACCTGCCGGAACCACACCTCCCAATCCCTCTGAGTTGATTTTGCACGAGCGCACCGAAGCCTTATTCACTTACCTGAGAAAACATTTCGATTTTATAGTGGTAGATACCACCCCCAATATTGTATCGGATGCACAACTGTTAGGCAAATATGCCGATGCCACTCTCTATCTCGTAAGGTTAGATTATACGCTAAAAGAGCATATTGACATGATTCAGAACCTGACCAAAGATGAAAAACTACCAAGAGTAAATCTGGTTGTCAATGACATCAAACCCAAGCGGTATGGCGGCAGTTATTATGGGTATGGATATGGGTATGGGTATGGTTATGGGTATGGAGATTACCTACCCGTTGAACAAAAACGAGTTTTTAAAAAGACTGGCACATAAAACAAAATAAATGACAGCGCCCGAAAAACAGAACAGCTCGGGGTATAGGGCAACAAAGGACAACAGCAAATGGTATGTATTGATAACAAAACCAAGAGCAGAAAAGCAGGTAAGCAAAAGGTTTACTGAAATGGATATCTGCCATTTTCTGCCAATGCAGAAACAACTGCGGCAATGGCACGACCGCCGGAAATGGGTGGAGCTGCCGTTGTTCAACCGATACATATTTGTGAAAACCGAAGCACAATGGCGCAGCAAGGTTTTTGAAGCTGGAGGGTTACTAAAATTTATATCCTTCAATGGACAGGTAGCCGAAGTGCCGGAAGCCGAGATCAACCGCATACAACAATTGTGTGCCGCCGAAGAGCCTGTAAGCATCCACAACGGAAGTTTGCAGGAAGGCGATGAAGTGGAGATTATGGCCGGCCAACTAACAGGACTAAAGGGAACACTGACAGAGCAGGGGGACAAGCCCAAGATCAGGATAGCCATTCCCTCCTTAGGCTGCTTTGCCTCGGTGGAGATAGACATACACTTAGTACGCAAAATAGCGGACTAAGGATGTATAAAATAGAGCAGGTGGGTTGGTAACAAAGAAAATGTTACTGACGGTGGCGAAGCCGTACCATTCGATAAGCTCTGGAAGGGCGGCTGATAGACCTTAGAGAGGTGTAGGTAATTGATGTTTGACTGCATTTTGAAAATAATATTGGCAGAGAAAAAAGTATAAAATTAGTTATGCTAGCTAAACAAAAAACTTAAAAAACTTTGGAAGCAAGTACAGGAACAAATAGTATTGTAAAAAATTATTGGTTGCAGGATTATAAAAAATATTTTGATAAATATCTGCTTCCGGTAATTGCTTTTGGTGTACCTGCAATTAATTTTTTACCAGAAACCTGAGCTTTGAAAATTATGGCTTATTGTCCTTAATCTGGATTAGTGTAGAATTTTTTGCAGGGATTTTATATGGTTGGACAAAGATGGGAATGATGAGGTTTTATGATAAAAGTTTGAAATCGGTATTGGTTTCAATTCAACTAATGAGCGTCATATCTGTATTGCTTATTTTAAGCCTACTAATCTTTCAATTTTTTAACCCCAATGTGGGAAACTATTCTTTGATTCCCATAGTTACCATTGGACTAATTGTAAGAGGTGTTGCTTATTATTTACAAGACTATGTTCGCATTTCCAACAATAGTCTCCTCCAATATACCTTAATAGCATTTCTAATTGGTTTTTGTTACTATATTCCGGCTATAGTTTACACCTTTCTGAATCCTGAAACAAAAGCAACCACAATTGTGTCGGTACAGGTTTTGAGTTTGGGACTTTTGTGTATTTTCTATATTTCTCCTTCGCTTTATAAAATGCGCCAGCACTTATTAAAATTAAAATCCAAAACATATTACAATCAATTTTTAAAGTATTCTACTCCTATTATTATTTCCACATTAGCTATCAGCATTTTTACCAGAGTGGATAGATACCTCATTGAAAATTTTATAGGATTAGAGGCATTAGGCATTTATTCTGCAAGTTATAACTTATCTAACCTGGCAATTAGTTCCTTGTTTAGTGTTATTACAATTTCCTCCTACCCAAAAATCATTCGTCACCTAAATACAAATGAAAAAACAGCGGCACAAAACCTTTACCATGCAAATTCAAAAATATTTTATGTTCTGATTCCAGTTTTTTTGGCAATTGCTATTTTGTTAGAAGAACCATTGTGTCGTTTGATGTTTGGTGATAAATCCATAGCAATTGGAAAGTATTTTCCTGCAATTGTGGTGGCTGTTTATTTTTTTAATCTCAAAGTGCATCATTTGGATCAAAAACTACAGTTTCTTAAGAAAACAAAAGTTTTGATGATGCTCTCCCTTATTGTTGGGTTTAGGACATTTAATTTTTTGTTACCTAACCATAAAATCTTGGGGAATTTATGGTGTGGCAATTTCAAGTATAGTAATGAGCCTTTTGGCAATATTGTATATTTTTTTCTATGCTAAAAAAGATTTTGATGCAGGTCTTGGGAAAAAATACGCAATTCTTTCTATTATTCTTTTTTTGATAATTACCACTTTGATATTTAGAAAATTTTTTATAGGATAAGATGAGTAGAGATCAGAAATTATTAATTGTACTTACCGTGCTGCTGTTTTTGGGAATAGGGGTGCTGAGAGGTTTTGGTTATGATATGGGATCGGCAGCGACTTCCAACCTTACCAAAATTCATCCATCTTCATATTTTATTTTATTAATTACTTTTTTCAATAGCAAGAAAATTTTAAAAGTTGCCAAGGCTTATCATAATTCAGTTTGGTATGGACTACTATTGATTGTATTGATATTTATTTATCTGGCGTTTACCAATAATTTAACGTCGGTATCGTTTATTATTGATACGCTTTTGTCTCCTATGCTAATATTGCTGAATTTTAAGTTAGTTAGTAATGAAGGAAAGCTAAAAGCTCAAAAGTTAGCCTTGAACTTAATACTGATAAATTCGATAATGGCTATAATTGAAAGAGCTATTAATTACAACTTTTTACCAATAACCACTACATACGGTGAGGTATTTAGATCAACTGCCTTATTAGGACATCCTTTAAATAATGCCTTAATTACCTGTGTTTTTATCTTGTTTACTTTATTGTCAAAGATGAAACTTTTAAGAAAAAGTATTTATTTAACAATAATGCTGGCGGCATTGGTTTGTTATGGAGCAAGAGGTGCACTATACACATCTTTTGCAGCGCTGGTTTTGCTATTTGTTTTACCGGCTTATTTTTCTAGAGGAATTTATTTTAGAAAGCTTAATAAAGCGGCATTAACCTTTTTGGTAGGAGCAATAGTAGTAGCCATAAGTTATCTGATATTTTTTACCCCATTTGGTGAGCGTTTGGTTCAGGTTTCTTTTTTTGACGATAGTGCAGCAGTGCGTGTGCAAAGTATTGACTTAATTGATTGGGATAACTTATCTGGCTATTTTTTTGCAAAAACCCAAAAGGAAGTGGATAGTATGATGTATATGGAAGGGGTAAATATTATTGAAAACTTTTTTGTTGGATGGATATTAAAGTTTGGAATAATAATAGCCGTACTCCTTGTTGTATTTTATTACAGAATGTTCATTTCAACAATGGTGATTAGTAAAAGGATTATGAGACATTTGGTTATAGTTTTATTTTTTGCCGCAGCTTCAACCAATAATTCTTTAGTTACAGGAACTCAAGTGATGAGTTTGTTTGTACTAATGTTTTGTTCAATCAGTAATAGAAGTGGATCTTTTGAATCCATAAAAGTGAATTCTAATAGAAATTGAAAAATGGTTATGAAAGATATTTTACGAATGTTTAAAACGGATGTATTTAGATATACCGGATGTAATACATATAAGAGCTTTTTAAGAGCATACTTTCTAACATCAGGCGTGCGTTTTATGCTTTGGCATAGAATAGCTCATGGTACTCGAAATAACAAGTTGTTATATATTTTTCCAAGATTAGTTCTTTCCAGACTTAAGTATAAATATGGTTATGATATACCAGCTGAAACAAAAATTGGCAAAGGTTTTTACATAGGTCATTTCGGCGGTATTGTTGTATCTCCAAAAGCAGTAATAGGCTGTAATGTAAATATTTCACAAGGGGTTACAATTGGGTTCAATTCGAGAGGGAAACGCAAAGGGTATCCTACAATTGGTAATAATGTTTATATCGGTCCCGGTGCAAAGATTATAGGGAATGTGAATGTTGGGGATAATAGTGCAATTGGGGCAAATGCTGTTGTAACCGATGATGTACCGGAGTTTGGTGTAGTAACAGGTATTCCTGCAAAGCTTATTTCTCAAAAAGGGTCGGAAGGATACATTCTAAATAAAATAGCTTATTAATGCGCATTTTACATTTAATTTTTTCAATGCAAGTTGGTGGTACTGAATCAATGCTTGTTGATATAGCAAATTGTCAATCTGTGAATGAAAAAGTGGATATAATAATTGTCAATGATGAAATACATGAGCCGCTTTTGACTAAATTGGACAAAGCAATAAATGTAATTAAGCTTAAACGAAAACCAGGTAGCAAATCAATTTTTCCAATACTACAATTACAGACTATTATACTTAAAAACAGGTATAATATTATTCATTGCCATAATCATAATATGGCAGGTATGTTGTTGCCGGTTTTTAAAAAGAGATCAATACTTACTGTTCATACTACTGGAGTGAAATCTGTTTTTTTTAGCAAGTACAAAAATATATATGCTATATCTCAGGCAGTGGCGAATGATCTTAAACAAAGAGCAGATGTGTCTTCTATAGTTGTAAATAACGGTATTGATTTTAGTCAGATTGAAACAAAGAAACTACAATGTAGGACAGAACGACATGAAAATTTCCACATCGTTCAGGTATCTCGTTTGAATACAAATAACAAAGGACAGCATGTATTAATAGAAGCCGCAAGAATTTTGAAGGAAAGAGGCGTTGACAATATTGAAATAGATTTTATTGGGGAAGGAAAATCATTAGATAAACTTCAAGATTTAGTAAATGATTACCAATTAGATAAGAATATTAGATTTCTTGGTCTTAGAGATAGGAGCTATATCTACTCGCATCTTAAAAATTATGACTTATTGGTACAGCCTTCATTTTATGAGGGTTTCGGGCTTACAGTAGTGGAAGGGATGGCTGCAAAAATTCCTGTGTTGGTATCAAATATCGAAGGGCCGATGGAAGTGATAGAATTTGGGAAGTATGGAGATTTTTTTGAAGTGGGTAATGTAAATTGTTTAGCAGATAAAATTCAGGAAATTATTCAAAGATCAGAAAATCAGAAGGCTGTTGAAATGGCCTATGAGTATGCCCTTAAAAATTATTCAGTACAAAGTACTGCTAAACGGTATTTAGAAGAAGTTAAATAGAATGAATTCAGAAATTTTCAAACAGGTTTTGTTTGTTGGTCCCTTACCCCCTCCTTTGGGTGGAGTGGCTGTTATGAACAAGTCTTTTCAGGATATTGTTTGTCATAAATGGGAAGTAATATGTTTTGATACCTCAAGGGGGACAATAAATGAAGATCTATATAAGAAAAAAGGAGTAAAAAATTTGCTTCATTTTATCAATAATGTTTTTCAGTTTTTGCGTTTTCAAAGAAAGTATAAGTACAATACAGTAAACATATTTGTAACTTCAAATATGGCATTCATTAGAGATGCTTTGATTATTATTCTTCTTCGACTGTTAAAGAAAAATATCGTTGTACACTTTCATTCAAAAAAGCAGGGAGAATACTTTCTACATAAGGATAAGATTTGGATTATTGGATTTGTTTTTCGGTTTGTTAAAAAAATTGTAGTGCTATCGGATGATCATATAAATTATTTTAAAGCCTTTTTCGAGCAAAACAAAATGATTATTATTGAAAACTTTGTTGATTATAAACATTACGCTAACATCATAGAGAAAAAGGAGTTATCGTTTCTTTATGTTTCCAGACTATCTGAAAAGAAGGGGTTTTATGACCTTATAGAGGCGATTCATATATTAAAAAATAAAGGGTATTCAATTAATGTGAATGTTTTAGGTACTTCAGAAAATGAGAAGGCTGAATATTATATCAAAGAAAAACTATTGGAGTATAATTTAGTAGAAAATATTGTGCTGCATGGCAATGTGTTTGGTAAGGATAAGTATGACTTTTTTAAGAAGTCAAAAATGTTTTTATTCCCCTCGCATTTTGAAAACTCTCCGTTGGTTTTGAAAGAGGCAATTGCTTCAAATATGGCAATCATTGCTAGTGATATTCTTCCTAATAAGAATATTTTATTGGACAAACAGAATACTGAATTCTTCAAAGTTGGAAATGCATTTGATTTGGCTCAAAAAATCGAATATCTTATCGACAACCCTAATATCGTAAAAAGATTTATGGAAAAATCAGAATCTTGTAGGGCTTATGATAGTAGTGTAGCATTTGAAAAGATAGATAAGATACTTCTTGATCTTCATTTCTGAATTGAATAATTTAATTAAGAAAATTTTAGAATAGTAACGTTTTCAAATTCATGAGTATAATAAGAAACTTAGCCAGCCTTTTACCGAACGATTTTGTATTTGGTGAATCATTTAGACGAGCAAAACAGATTCAAAAAGTATATACAAAAACAAGAGACAAAGATGATTTTGTGTGCACATACCAGAAGAGAAATTAAAAAGTATGCTGTGAGCATGCTTCAACTGCAAAGGGCTATGTTTACTTAAAGGGAAAAAATTCTTTTAATGATGTCCCTTTTATAGATAAAGATATTGTGCTAAATTTTTTTAACGATTTCATAATTAATACAAAGGGTTCAGACTATATTACTACAGGAGGAACCTCTGGGAAACCTTTGGGGTTTTATATTGACAAAAACAGAAAGGGGTTTGAATGGTTTTGGATGAACCATAACTGGTCAAAAATTGGCATGTCAATGAAAGATTATAAAGGTACGCTCACAAATCACAAGTTAAATGGAAAAAAATTTAATATAGATACACTAATTAAAGAGTACCAATATGATAATTTTTCTTTAAATGATAGTTATATAAATTTTGTTGTTAATCATATAAACTCTTTAAAATTAAAATATTTCCGTGCTTATCCAAGTGCGGCATTTACTATTTGTAAATATTTGGAAAAACAAAACATCAAAACCACCTTAAGAGCATTTCTTTGTGGAAGTGAAAATATATTATCTCAACAAAAGCAATTGATACAGGATACTTTAAAGATTAGAATGTATACCTGGTATGGACATTCCGAAAAGTTGATACTTGCTGGAGAAGAAACAAGTTGTGAAAATTATCATTCGAATCCCTTTTATGGCTATACCGAGATAATTGATGATAATGGAAATGTAATAAAAGAACCAGGGGCAGTTGGTGAGCTTGTAGGTACTGGATTTATTAATACAAAGATGCCATTTATCCGATACAGAACTGGTGATTATGCTGAATACGTTGGTGATTCATGTAAAAATTGTGGACATATTGGTTTGACATTTAGAAAAGTAAAAGGACGATGGCAAGGTGATAAAATACATAAGTCTGATGGTTCTAGTATAACTACAACTGCTCTAAACTTGCATAGCAAATATTACAATTACATTAAAGGCCTTCAATATTACCAGGAAAAATTAGGTGAGATAGAACTTAGAATTATTCCTGAAACAAATTTGACATCGGATTTAAAAGATGAAATATTACGTGAGCTATCAATTAAAGCAGGAAAAGGGTTAAAAATAAAATTAATTGAGGTTGAATTCTTGGAATTATCTGCAATTAATAAATTTCAATTACTAATTCAGAAGCTAAAACTTAGTTCATAAACCTATTCATGATTAATTTGAAATACGCCATTAAAACTTTTGTCCACTAGGAAGGAAGTTTGTTAAATTCTAACTACCGTAAAAAATAATATGTAAACTGATGAAACAATTAATACAAAATTTCAAAACCGGTGATCTTTATGTAGATGTAGTTCCGGAACCCTCTATATCAAGAGGAAAAGTTCTGATTGAAAATAAATATTCTTTGATAAGTGCAGGTACAGAAAGAAGTACAGTGAAAGTAGCAAAAGCCAGTTTATTAGGCAAAGCACGTCAACGGCCAGATTTGGTAGCACAGGTATTACAAAATATAAAAAAGGAAGGGCTTAAAGCAACAATAGAAAAAGTAAGAACAAAGTTGGACTCTTTAAAAGCTTTGGGTTACAGTACCTCAGGAACTGTTATTGCCTCTTTAGATACCGATTCGAGGTTTAAACCGGGTGATAGGGTAGCCTGCGCTGGTCAGGATTATGCCTCTCATTCAGAAATTGTTTCTATTCCACAGAACCTTGTTGTTAAAATTCCTGATGAAGTATCAATGGAAGAAGCAGCATTTACAACACTTGGTGCAATTGCTCTTCAGGGCGTGGACAATGTGAACCTAGTCTTGGTGCTCGTGTTTGTGTAATTGGTTTGGGGCTGCTTGGCCAAATTACTTGCCAGTTGCTAAGAGCCAATGGCTGTCAGGTTTTTGGCATTGACCTATCAGATCGTTTAGTAAAACTGGCAGATAGTTCAAGTGCTGATTTGGCAATTAATAGAGCTGACAATAATTTATTAGAAGCTTGTAAAAACTTTACGCAAGGACATGGATTTGATGCAGTAATTATAACAGCCGCCGCTCCTTCTAATGATCCTATTGAATTGTCGGCTGAAATAACAAGAAAAAAAGGTAGAGTAGTTGTAGTCGGTGCAGTAAAGATGGATATCCCAAGAGATCCACACTTTTATAGAAAGGAACTTGAATTAAGAATGTCTTGTTCCTATGGTCCGGGAAGGTATGATGAGAAGTATGAAGAAATGGGACATGATTACCCATTTGCCTATGTAAGGTGGACAGAGCAAAGAAATATGGAAGCTTTTTTGGATTTACTCGCAAAGAAGAGAATAAATATCAAACCTCTAATTACCCATACATTTGAAATTGATAAAGCTGAGCAGGCATATGATATCGTATTGGGAAAAGTTCAAGAGCCACATATTGGCATTCTTTTAAGTTATCCGGAAAATACAAAAAAGAGAGAAACTTTTGTTCCTCTTAAAAATAGTCAGATCAATCAAATAAATGTGGGTGTAATTGGTGCAGGTAGTTTTGCACAAAGTTATTTGTTACCGCACATAAAATCCTTCAGTGCCTCGTTGGATACTGTTGTTACTTCAAAAGGAATTACTGCTAAAAATGTAGGAGACAAATTTGGTTTTGGGAATTGCTCGTCAGATAAAAAAGATGTGATAGAAAATGAAAGGATAAATACAGTTTTTATTGCAACACCTCATTCTTCACATGCAGGATTAACTATTGCTGCATTAGAAAATAGAAAGTCCGTTTTTGTTGAAAAACCTTTAGCTGTAAACGAGGAACAATTAGTATCTGTAATAGAAACGAAGAAGAAATTTAATTACCCATTAATGGTTGGGTTTAATCGGAGGTTTGCGCCAATTTGTAAGCAAATAAAAGCAGAATTTCAGAATGCAAACGAACCACTTGTAATAAATATTAGAGTTAATGCAGGGTTTATTCCTAAAGAGCATTGGACTCAGATCCCTGAAATTGGAGGTGGTAGAATCATTGGTGAAATGTGCCACTTTTTTGATCTAATGCAATACTTTACAGATAGCGAACCTGTTAAAGTATTTGCAGAGTGTATCGACACTACTAACACTCAATATACAGCAGAAGACAATATTGTTGTTATGGTGAAATTTGCAAATGGGTCAGTAGGTAATCTTACATATTTGGCCAATGGTGATAAGTCGCTACCCAAAGAGAATATTGAAGTATTTGGTGCCAATAAGGTGGGAATCATTAAGGATTTTAGGGAGGGCGTACTCCATAAGAATAATACAACAAAGAAATTATCCTCAGAAGGTAAAGGGCATAAAGAAGAAGTGAGTCAATTTTTGGAACAAATAAAAGAGGGCAAAGATGCACCGATTGATTTTCGTTCTATTTGCTTAACTACTTTAGTTTCTTTAAAAGTAAAGGATAGTTTGAGTACTGGATTACCTCAGGAGGTGAAATTATAATATGGATTCAATTAATATTAACCGTTCTTTTGAAAGATTGTATCGGTATTGCGAATCACAGGATTACAAAGGTTGGGATCCTTATGATGGTTTAAACAGTACGCTTTTTCAAAGCCTTCCTATCATAAGAAAGAATCGTTTGGCAAGACTGGCATGGATTCAGTTGTTTAAAAGAAACCCGCTAAACCTGCGAAGTCTTACCGGAGTAAAAAGACTATAACCCAAAAGGGTTGGGGCTTTTCTTGCACGGCTATTGCAATCTGTACAGGATAGAAAAAAAGGAAGCCTATCTGCAACAAATACACCAGATAGCTGAAAAGCTGATTGCGCTTAGGTCGCAAGGTTTTTCAGGCAATTGCTGGGGATATAATTTTGACTGGCAGGCAAGGGCATTCTTTCAACCAAAATATACACCTACGGTGGTGGCTACTACTTTTATTGCTACGGCTTTGATGGAAGCGTATGAAGTTACTGGCCATAAGCCTTACTTAGACATTGCATTGGATACAAAAGATTTTGTGTTGAAGGATTTAAATCGTACTTACGACAAGGACGATGATTTTTCTTTTCCTATTCGCCTGAGGATAGTACTCAAGTGTTTAATGCATCTTTATTAGGCAGCCGCTTATTATCGCAGATTTATAAATATACCGGAGAGGCTTCGTTATTAACAGAGGCTGCAAAGTCTGTCAGATTTTGTTGTAAGCATCAGCAGGTAAACGGTGCCTGGGCTTATGGTACTTTACCCTTTCATCAGTGGGTGGATAATTTTCATACCGGATATAATCTGGAATGTATTCATGCCTATCAACGTATTTCGGGCGATACGAGTTTTGATCAAAATCTTAATAAAGGGCTACAATATTATCTGGAAACATTTTTTACCGAGAGGGCATTCCAAAGTATTATAACAATCAGGTATATCCAATAGACATTCATACTACCTCACAATTGATTATTACCATATCTGAATTAAAAAAGTTTAAGGAACATCAACCTTTAATTGATAAAGTACTACACTGGACTATCCAAAATATGCAGGATAAACGGGGTTATTTTTACTATCAACTTAAAAAGAATTTCAATTCCAAAATTCCCTATATCCGTTGGGCACAAGCCTGGATGTTTTATAGCCTGACGGTATATTTTTTCGAAGAATATAGTTACTCTAAACCATAAAAAATGAACCAAAAACAAAAAGTAATGCTGGTTTTCGGTACAAGACCGGAAGCCATCAAAATGGCACCTTTGTATCTGGAGCTAAAAAAGCACAATGAACTGGATGTGGCTATTTGCCTTACGGCACAACACCGTCAAATGCTGGATCAGGTGATGGACTTTTTAAACCAGAAGCCCGTTACGATTTGGATTTGATGAAGCCCAACCAAAACCTGTATGGGCTTACAGCCGCCATTATTGAAGGCATGAAACCCGTGTTGGAAGACTTTAAACCTGATTATGTATTGGTGCATGGCGATACCACTACATCCATGGCTGCTGCCCTAGCTGCTTTTTATGCCGGTGCCAAAGTGGGACATGTGGAAGCAGGTTTGCGCACCCATAATAAATGGTCGCCCTTCCCCGAAGAAATGAATCGTAGCCTTACCGGAAGGCTTACTGATATTCATTTTGCGCCCACGCATCAGTCAAAAGAGAATCTAATGGCCGAGGGTATTGCCGAAGATAAAATTATAGTTACCGGCAACACGGTTATTGATGCACTGCAATTGGGTATTGGCATTGTGGAAGAAAATCTGCCATCATCAGTACAGGCATTAAAAGAGCAACTGGCCTTTGATAAAGAGTTTATTTTAGTAACCGGTCACCGTCGTGAAAACTTTGGTGATGGCTTTTTGAATATCTGCAAAGCATTAAAAGAAATAGCAGCAATCAATCCGGATATTGATATCATTTATCCGGTGCATCTAAACCCTAATGTACAAAAACCGGTATATGAATTATTGTAGGGCATTGCCAATATTCATTTGATAGCACCTCAACCTTATGAAGCTTTTATCTGGTTGATGAATCAGTCTAAACTCATCATTACCGATAGTGGTGGAGTGCAGGAAGAAGCGCCTTCCTTGGGCAAGCCGGTATTGGTAATGCGCGATACTACCGAACGTCCCGAAGCGGTGGATGCAGGAACCGTTATTTTGGTGGGTACGGATAAAGAAAAAATTGTAGCCGAAACCCTGGACTTGTTGAACAATGATGCACGATACCAGCAAATGTCCGAACTGCACAATCCCTATGGCGATGGCAGAGCGTGTGCAAGAATTGCAAAGTATTTGACGGCAAGTAGTGTTTTAGCTCCGATGCCATCATAAGGGATAGGAAACACACCTATCTTCTGATGCTTGTGGGTGGAAATGATGATGGGGAGCAGCTTTTTTGTATTGATGAGATTCCTCCATTCGCTACACTACGTTTCACTCAGTCGGAATGACGTTAAGGGATGGCCTCATCATGTTTCTACAAGCTCAACATGACAGAGAACTCAGCATAGCAAGCATCAAAACAATCTTTCAAATAAAAGCGAAGCATACGTTTTACAACCCAAATAAACTAAACAATAATAAATGAAAGCCGTATTTATGGGCTTGGGCTATATTGGCCTGCCCACAGCCGCCGTGGCTGCTAATCACGGAATGGATATAGTAGGCGTGGACATCAATCCACAGGTAGTAGAAACCATCAATCAGGGGAAAATACATATTGTAGAACCCGATCTGGATAAAGTGGTGAAAACAGTAGTGGAGAATGGAACGCTTAAAGCCTCCACCACACCCGAAGATGCCGATGCGTTTTTTATAGTGGTGCCTACACCCTTCAAGCATAACAAACGTGCTGATATTTCTTATGTGGAATCTGCTACTAGAGCAATAATTCCTTTTTTGAAAGAAGGCAGTTTGTATGTGATAGAAAGTACTTCGCCGGTAATGACGACCGAAAAAATGGCGGAGTTGATTTTTAAAATTCGTCCTGAATTAAAAGATAAAATCTTTATAGCGTATTGTCCAGAGCGTGTGTTGCCGGGGAATGTGTTGTACGAGTTGGTGCATAACGATAGGGTGATTGGTGGTATCAACGCCGCCAGTACCGAAAAGGCCATGGCGTTTTATAGTCAGTTTATGAAAGGGCATTTACATGCTACGGATGCACGCACGGCAGAAATGTGTAAGCTTACTGAAAATTCAAGTAGGGATGCGCAGATCGCTTTTGCCAATGAGCTTTCGATGATTTGTGATAGGGCTGGTATTAATGTGTGGAAATTGATAGACCTAGCCAATAAACACCCACGTGTAAGTATTCTACAACCCGGCTGTGGTGTAGGAGGGCATTGCATTGCCGTGGATCCCTGGTTTATTGTTTCCGATTTTCCGGAACAGGCACAGGTAATAAAAAGAGTGCGCGAAACCAACGATTACAAATCGGACTGGTGTGCCAATAAAGTGGTTGATGCCTGTCAGCAATTTGAACAGGAGTTTGAGCGTGAGCCGGTGGTAGCTTGTATGGGTCTGGCTTTTAAACCCGATATTGATGATTTAAGAGAATCGCCGGCAAAGTATATTGCCAGCAGAGTTATTAGTGAAGCCCGTGCCGAAGTGTTGGTGGTGGAACCCAATGTGCAGGAGCATAAAAGTTTTAATCTGCAAAACTATGCGCAGGCTTATCAGCAAGCCGATATTGTGGTGTGGTTGGTTAGGCATAAGGAGTTCTTAAACCTGCCTGCAGCAGAAGGTAAATTGGAATTAGATTTTTGTGGTGTTAGAAAATAATTGACAACATGTTTAATAAAGATATTCCGCATATTCATCTTTTTGATACGCCCATTCATAAGCTCACCATGCAGCAAACACTGGGTTTGATAGATGAGGCCATACAGGAAAAAAAGCAAATTCATCACGTGGTGGTGAATGCAGCCAAACTGGTGAACATGCGTCAGAATGAGGCTTTGCGCCAGTCGGTAGTAGAAAGTAATATTATCAATGCCGATGGACAAGCAGTGGTTTGGGCTTCAAGAGCTTTGGGCGTGCCGCTTCCGGAGCGTGTGGCTGGTGTAGATTTGATGCAGAACTTAGTAGAACTTGCGTATCAAAAAAAGTATAAGATTTTCTTTTTTGGAGCCAAGGAAGAAGTGGTGAAAGAAGTGGTGAACCGGTACAGTAATCAGTACAGTGCTGATATTATTGCCGGTTATAGAAACGGATATTATACCAAAGAAGAAGAACCCGAAATAGCCCGTCAGATAGGCGCAAGCGGTGCACATATTTTGTTTGTGGCTATTACATCGCCCAAGAAAGAAATATTTTTAAACACGTACAAATCGGTTATTCAAATACCTTTTATCATGGGTGTGGGTGGGTCTTTTGATGTGGTATCAGGCAAAACCAAACGAGCCCCGGTGTGGATGCAAAACGCCGGACTGGAATGGTTTTACAGAGTGCTTCAGGAACCCCGCCGTATGTGGAAACGGTATTTGGTAACCAATACCAAGTTTATAGGGATGGTGTTGAAAGCAAGGCTGGGGTAGGGCTCCGGCCTGTCATGCTTCGACAGGTCACGCTTCGACAGGCTCAGCATGACATGTACTCCAGAACACTCGTAAGTCACGCTTCGACAGGCTCAGCATGACATGTACTCCAGAACACTCGTAAGTCACGCTTCGGCAGGCTCAGCATGACATGTACGGCAGAACACTCGTAAGTCACGCTTCGACAAGCTCAGCATGACATGTACGGCATAAAATGAGCAGCATGACAAGCTCAGCACGACATGTCCTCCAGAACCCTCGTAAGTCACGCTTCGACAGGCTCAGCATGACATGTACTCCAGAACACTCGTAAGTCACGCTTCGACAGGCTCAGCATGACATGTACGGCAGAACATATTCAGCAACAAATGTTTCAACGAGACCCTTTGTCTCCGAGCCCTCCCTTTTTGTCCTCCTGAGCTTGTCGAAGGGGGACAAAAGGAGGGTATGAAGAATTATGCATTTTTTTCCTATCTTTAAGAATGCACAACTACTACGTTTACATCCTGCTATGCGCTGATAAAAGCTATTACACCGGCATCACCAATAACATGGAGCGAAGGTTGAATGAACATCAAACCGGCATTCACAGTAATTCCTATACGTTCGGTCGTCGTCCGGTGGAGTTGGTTTACTGTGAGCGATTTCAGTATGTAAATAGCGCTATTGCTTTTGAAAAACAAGTTAAAGGCTGGTCGCGAAAAAAGAAAGAAGCTTTAATTAGCGGCGCTTTGGATAAGTTACCCATATTATCCCGAAATTATACTCAGTTTGGCAAGCCTGAAGAATAGTCATTGTACACGGCAATGCCACAATATCGAAATTATTTTTTATCCGTTAAAAAGTCATTCGTTTGGCATTGCATCTATCTGGCAAACGCAACATAAAATACCCACTGAAAAACAAAACATTAATGCCATAAATAACTGCCACTCTTAGCCCTCTGGGGCCTCCATGACCACATAGTCATTGAAAGGCCTACCTCTTCTTATTTACTCTTACCAACCCTGTCATTCACCCCTGTCATCCTGAGCCTGTGTCATCCTGAGCTTGACGAAGGATGACAGGCTCGGGATGACACAGGCGAGGGTATCTTGAGCACCTGTAACCCCCCCCATCTGAAATAAAAAAAATACACTTTGGCATATTATGAAACATAAACCAATCATTCTGATTTTCTTAATCGGCACCGGTGTTGTTTTTTATTTCAGTTGGAAATCAAATCCCGATTTAGAGGCAAACGAATGGATACCACTTTGGCTCACAACATGGGCCAATAAAAACTACAACTTTAGAACCGCTATACCTTTTATGCTGATGGGTGTGTTTATCAGTAGCTTTTTCCGCCAGAGCTTCAGATTTTATATCCTTTGCTGGATGGCAATGATTGTAATGGTTGTGATCGCCGAAGCCGGCCAGTTGTACCTACCGGGGCGTAGTTTTGATTTTTGGGATATATTTTATGGCGTGGCTGGCGGTGCCATAGGATTAATAACAGGGAAAGTATTTAAATTTTTTGTAAAATAAAAACTAACACCCTGGAGAAGAAAAAAGGCAATAATGTGTGTATTTTACTAAAATTCCGCAATCGTAAACACAACTTTTGCATTATAGGTTGCCGCAGGTATTGTTACCGAAATACCGGTTAACTGAAGTTGAATGGGTGTATTTGAGAAAGTGGCAGTACAAAGATTTGAATGGATTTGATAGAACTCTGTTCCTGTATTTGCCGGCACCAACTTAAAATCGGTATTCCCCCCGGTTATCGTGCATAACCAACAAGTATGACTACCGGTTCCTGTTCTTTTTACCTGAATTGCCAAACTATTATGCCAGGTTGGGTTGGCTTCATAATGAACCGAAATTCTTGCATCACGAAAGCTACTCGGAATTGAGGATGTTATTGATATTTGATTATCTGTACTAGTCAAAGTACCCGAATAATCACTACCTGCCTCTGTTATTACGGTAGTGCCGGGAGTCCAGTTGCTACCTCCTACTGTAATACTCTGAGCCTTGAGTACACCGGTTGACAAAAGAACTGCCATTAAGCAACCGACAACCCAACCTGTTTTATTTTTTCTTTTCATAAGATTTTCTTTTTTTTATAAGCCACTGATCGTGTAAGTGATAATGACAGAATAAGACTGGGCTATAATGTTTGCATAAGTACCCGGCACTAATGACAGTGTGAGTTGGTGTCCGTTGTTGGTACCATCTCCGGTAAAGGCGCCACCAATCCCTGATATAATCGTTGCAGGTGTAGTAATGAGTGTAACCAAACCCGCCGATGTGCCTCTTGCGCCTCCCCACTCCCCGCTGCAGCGCCGGCCTGCAGCCTGATATTTATTCCCGGAATCATCTGGTTGACAGATGCGGTTATGATGCGTGTATTACCCACGAAACCGCCGAAGTATAATTTAACCATTTAGTATTATTGGATGTCGGATTGCCAAGTGGATTTCCGGCCTCGGTGGGCGCAGAAAGTTCATGGAGATGTTTCCTGCCGGATGAATGTCCAGCAATGCCACAGTTGGCAATGTCAGTGTTATATTTCCGGATCCGGAGGTTTGAGCCATCAGCGCCCTGCCGGAAATCAATAACACCATAAAATAAAAAGTGATTTCATGTGAATCTGTTATTTTTTTTGAAGGTAACTGATTTTTAAACCATCCTGCTGAAACCGGATCTCCGATTGCTGCTTTAAAATATTGATATTGACAATATGAGTATCATTTGCTTTTAATTCAAATTCAAAATGATCAATAGCAATTTTGTAGCGCTTGTCAAGTCCATTCCTATAAATCTTCACTTTCCAGTTGCCGGGCCGCAGCCGGTAAAGTCAAATTCATCACCCAACATACAAATTTTACGAAACACATCGCTACCATTACCGGCTTCAATTATAACAGACTGGGCCGATTTGTTTTTTTCGCCGGTTGAAATCCGGCAAAACCATATCCTGTTCTTTTTCATCGGTTTCATCAATATTTATCCTACCCTTAATCATTGCTGCACTGGTCAGCCCAAAATTAAAATTATTTTCTTTCTGAACCAGTTCTATCGGAGCAGGCATTGGAATATCGGAAATATCGTTGATACTAATGGATGACCTTTCTATTTCTAAAATATATTTTCCCGGCATAATGTTTTTGAAAATATAGCAGCCATTCTTGTCGGTGAGGGTGCTATGGTTACCCAATATCAATTTAACGCCTTCGGTTTTCTTCACTCCCTGGTTCATAACATAGCCTGAAAGCGTGGTGTAGTCCACCATCTTTTTTAACGGCATATTAATTCCGGCAGCATATCGGAGCGAAACGATAAAATCTTTATTGTTGAGAGCGCCGCGCTGCAGCATGTATCTGCCCGATAAATCAATGGAATGAGTTTTGTAAATCTGTTGATGATACCTTAATTCGAATAGATTCCGGTCTTTATAATACTCCTCAGGCTGGTAATTATTCTGATAGTAGAGCATACATAACTACTGTTGGAAAAACGGCTCATTATATTACCGCCATAATACAGCATATTTTGATTGGCGCTTTGATAACGGGAGGTCATGTAATAACTACCATAAATACTGATTGAGGTGTTGAATTTGTCAAAACCAAGATTGGCAGTGTAATAGCTGGAGTTGCCACTGAAAGCGTTCAGGATATTATTTGTTTTACCCCAATAGGATTCAATATTTACATTAAATGCACCAATTTTGAGAAATATCTATTCTTGCAAATTTTCTTCATAATTGAATTTCTTCAGTTCCATTCGGTCATCATATTTTTTGAAAACCATTATACAATGCGAGGTATCCCGTTTGCAGGTATTGGTACCTGAGGCCCATCTGAATATACTTTCTATAAGGTGCCGATAAGAATAGGGTGTCGCGCTGATAGTTTTTGGCATCCTGGATATAATTGCCGGTAATATATAATTTCTTCAGAATCCTCACCTGTCCGTTTCCGTTAAACATATTCGTTTCACTGAAATAACCGGCAAATCCGGGATCGGTCTTGATATAAGAAGTAGCGAGGGTAATATTTTTGAGATATCCCTGTCCTTCCAGCATATACCCCATACCATCTGACTTGTCGGTACTGCTAAAGGCAATTTCGCCACCTATTGTTACATTTTTTGCAATTCTTGCGGTCGTTTTAAAATAGGGCAAGCGGGCAAAGGAATATTTGGGCCTGCCAAATGTGCCATCCTGGACAGAAGGAGCTTCCTTATACAAATAACCTGCGGTTAATTCCATACCATCAATGGGTCTGAATTTGGAGAAAACATTCCATTCTTCTTTAATATTATCAAAAAACCGCGGACGATTATAAAACCCTCCGATTGAAATTTTATGCAAATCTAACCGAAGCTCCACACCCCTACCGTACCGCGAAAACTCGGAGAGATAAGAAGCAGAATAAGCTTTGTCGCCCAAACGAACATTAAGGTATTTGTTTTTGTAACCTACAAAATACTCTTCATACTGAGTGTAGGCGCTTAGTTCTACCGGATTGGGTGTAAGCACCCTGAAAAACAGCAAATCCGAATGGTCTTTTTTCAGATGGCTGCTACCTGCTACCTCTGCCTGAAAGCCACCCTGATATTGTCCTCTTTGGTTCATACCAATGTAAGCAACTGAAGCGGTAACAGGGTATCGGAAATAAATATCATCATCAGTAGGTTTAATGGAAATAATGGTGGTTGAGCTATATGCGCTGATTTTCTGGTCGGGGTTATTGTTAGTAAAAACCGATAGCGCCGTATTGAAAATTTCATTTTTACCCAAATTGGGCGAAGTGGGCTTCAGCACACTAATCATACGAGTGGCACCGGGTTGCAATTGAAAAGATTTAGGCTGGTCAAGCTCGGTGTTGCTTTCTATAAATATGGTTTCGGTTGTATTACCATTGTTTTTAATAAGAAAATCAGATTGTATGGATTGACCGGCCCGCAGGTATTCGGGTGCGGATACAAGATTGACGGTAATATTTGCCAGACGGGCAATGGTAATGGGAGCAGATACCGTAAAAGTACGATTATTGGAAACATCCGTTATCTCCAGAGAAATAGCGTAATCGCCCTGTGGCGTTTCATGGGCTATCCGAATAGGTACAATAAAATAATTGGTTTCACCGGATGGACTTTCCATATCGCCATGATCAATGATAGGAATAATATCAGAGTGAGAAGTATTTACTTTCACTTTATACAACTTCGTTTCTGCATTTTTATTTTCTATCCTGACAGGAACAGTGGTAGAAGTACCGGGCAATAAGCCGTCATTTTTATTTCCAATAATTTTTGACGGTTCCTGGGCTAAAAGAAATACAGGTAAAAGTAGTAAAAATAATATTTTACTGAGTTTGATCATTGCCTATTTCCAGGTCGGTTTTCAATGCAAAGGTGTTGTCATTTTCATCTATTGCCATTAAGACTGCATTATAAAGCCCGGGAGATAAAGGTTCAATGTCAATAGAAAAAGATTTGGAATTATCAGGAAGCAATCCCATAGAATAGCTGGTAAATCTTCCTTTCTTTTGGCCTGTTTTTTTATCATAAACATCAATAACCGCTACCGGTTTACAAAAAAGATCGCCCGTATTGGCAATGGCCACTTTCAAAATTCTTTTATTATCCTCTTTAACAATTTTCACGTTTTCAAATCTCAAATCAACTTTGGCGCTCTCGGAATAAATATCGGAAACCACCAGTATTGCATAGCGAACAACTGAGGCAATTGATACTCCTGCTTTTTCATTGGATTTAATATCTTTTACCGGTTCCACTATAATCACACTCCAGTAGCTTCCGTTAGCTGCCAGTTGATTGGGAACATTTATTTCATAAAGAAAATCGGTTTTCTCGCCCGGCTTTAAAGTCAATAGATTTGTTGTTAGTTGCATCCAGCCGGCATTGCTTCTTTTCTTTTCTTTGGCGGGAGCATTGTAATTGATGGTTCCATCGGCGCGGTAACTCACATCCTGCAGATATATTTTTATCTGGCTCGTTTCTTTTCCGGTATTTTCCAGAACAATTTTTCCTTTATAGTTTTTTCCGTTTTCCACCTGAAAGAAATGGGAGAGCCCATTATGAACAACAATACCGGCTTGTACCAGATGAAACTGAAAGACTAAAGATAAAATAAGAATTATGTATTTTTTCATGTACGTATATTTTTAATTTTGGTCTGGTGCCCGTCCATAATATTTACTAAAAACCAGTGAAATATTCCTGATTGAATAAATTATGTAAAAATATTATTGTGAATTAGTTCTATTTCTTCAAACGCGGATTAAGCGGTAAAAATTAATTCAACTTTCTGCATGAAATGAAAATATAACAATAGCGAAGACTTTGGAAAGCTTCGCTATTGTAAAGGATATAACAATAATCTAAAACTAATTATACCTTCAGATTAGTTATCTGAAATTGTATAAGTAACTGTAGCGGTATTGGAACTAAAAATTAAATCCGAATAGGAAGCAGGACCACCTGTGCCGAAAGCTACTTCATAAGTAAGGTTATGCCCGTTTGAGGCGCCATTACCGGTGTATGCACTTCCAATGCCGGAAATGATAGTTTGATCTGCGGTTGTTAATGTTAATTGTGCTCCCGGAGTTCCTTTGGTTCCATCTCCAGATACTGCTGCTGCACCTGCAGTAACTTTAATATCCACACCAGCAATCAAACTTGTTAATTTAACTGAAATAGTACGAGTGGGATCTGCTGCGGATTTGATTGAAGAATAGTTTAACCACAAACTGGTATTATTGGCAGGATTGGTAATGGGATCTCCTGCTTCGGTTGGCGCAGTAAAGTTCATGGTAATGTTTTTACTCGCAGCAGGTTCAATGTCCAAAATCGCAACTTCCGGGACACTGATGCCAATTGTGTGGGAGTCGTGATTTGTGTCTTGCGCGTTTACGGTTAACGTCAGTGTCAGAAAGGACACTAAAAAAGCAGTACTTAACTTTTGCATTTGTTAAATTTAGAGGGTTATAAAAAATAATTTTCGCAAAAGTACAGGAAACAACTCTAAATTTAAAAATATTTTCTACAATATTTAACTTTTTTTGTACTCAAAAATGTAATTTAAAATTTTGTTTATCTAAAATTCTTTACAGGAATATTCAATGTTATTTTAAACTAAAAAACAATACCTCAATCAAAGTTTTTTTATGGTAAAACTGAAATTCAAATGAAAATAAAAATCATTCAAAACTATTCTATATTTTTACGGTTAATTCTAAGAAGATTTGACAGGTGAAAATATCATAGGTATGTAAAGATTTTATTTGAATATTTAAAAAACGTCTTTGATTTAACCTATTTATAATTTAATTTCTCTCCTAAATTTGTACCCTGTAATGATTTTTAATTTTTTTGGAAAAAACCGTCAAAAAGAATACATAAATCTTAAAACGCTCAAAGCAGATATCCATTCTCACTTATTACCTGGAATTGACGACGGCGCCGAAAACATTCCACATTCTATCGAATTAATTTCAGGGTTAAAGCATCTTGGTTATTCCAAATTGATAACCACACCTCATATCCGAAGCGATATGTTTAAAAACACGGCCGATATCATCCAGTTTCAAATAGAAAGGGTGCAGAAAGAACTAAAAATAAGAAATATTGACATATTACTTCATGCAGCCGAATATTATCTGGATGATTATGTGATGGAACTTATTAAAAAGACGAACCCCTGCTCACAATTAAAGATAACCTTGTTCTGGTAGAGTTTTCGGTAATACACCAGGCTATGAATATGAAAGAAATGATTTTCGAACTACAGATGGCAGGGTACATACCAGTAATTGCCCATCCCGAACGGTATATATATTTGAATCGTAAATACGACTTATTACACCAATTTAAAGAAAATGGTTGTTTGTTTCAATTAAATCTTTTGTCTGCCTCGACATCAAGTGGAAAAATAATAACAGAAATGGTCAACTATTTTATTGACCATGATTTTTATGATTTTGCAGGCACTGACACTCACCATTTAGGCCATCTTCAAAGATTGCATAACATGAAGGTGAGCAATAGGGTGTATGATTTACTTACGCGCGATCGATTACTCAATAACACGTTGATTTAAAATTTTGGGAAACATATAGTTACCAAAATCAAACCTAAGGCATCTCATAAGTTTTTCCCTGATTAATAAAACCATACTTTTCAAAACATTTTAAGAAAATTCCGTTTTATCGCCAAGGTACTTCTCAAATCACCTGCACGAATTTGTATGCGGATTCATTGGAAAACTATCAACTTATGGCGTAAAGTTGCTTTATAGGCTTATGCAACAAGCTGTTAATACTTCTCCGACGGCATTAAAGAACTGTCAAAAGGAGCCTGAACAAAAAAGGATAAGCAGCATCTTAAATATCTTTTTTCGTAAAAAATCTTAAATTAATTGCTCCAACAGCTTGAATTTTTTGTCTTGCTTTTCGACTCTTTTTAATATATCTAGTTTTACCTGATAAGATTAATTGAAAAAAGTATAATACATTAAGGCGCGACTGTAGGTCACAGATGTACGAAAGGGTTTTGCAGGAAATGGCTACCGCTTTTGTACCAATTTCCTCTAAAATCAAATATCTAATTTCAAACTTCGGCAATCGGTCTTCGGCTACAGCCGGAAGCGATAGGCTTTAGGCTGTAAGCAATCAGTAATCTGTAATGTATAATCTGCATTCATAAATCTAACGTCTAACGTCTAAAATCTAATTCCAGCACAAAAAACCCGGATGGAAACCCAGGGTTATCAAACAAATCTCTAAACACTAAAAAAATATCTTTCTTTGTTATCAAAAATGAAGATTCTAATTAGACCTATAATGACCAATTATTCATTTTTTGCTTCAATATACCTTATTAAATTATTGGAATTCAATATATTTATGTTCAGTTTTTTTCTAAAAAAGTTACTCGCCCTTATAACGTAAAAGTATCAAAAAAATACATTCCTTTTAAAAAAAATCGACGAATAGTCTTATTTCTTAGATGAAATACCCACTTTTATCGATAAAATTCAATTTTTAACCCCCTATTTTTTTATTTAGCCAATAAAACAAGTCAAGATTATTGAAAAGATAATGAATTTTTGGGTGCAGTCCAAAAAAAAATGAATATTTTCTCAATCAAATTTTTATCATTCTTCTATAGAGGCGCTAAATTCGACTTCGTACCATTTCCCACAAAACCACTCCCACTGCGGTAGCAATGTTAAGGGAGTGTTTCATACCCAACTGTGGTATTTCAAGGCAGCCATCGCATTGAGCAATGGTGGTTTGCTCCACACCTACCACCTCATTTCCAAAAATAACGGCAATTTTTTCTTCACCATTCCGGTTTAGGTGGTGCAGTTTGAGGCTGTTTTCCACCTGTTCTACGGCCAAAATACGGTAGCCCTTGCTCCGGAGTTCTTCAATGGCAATCGTTGCATTTGAAAAATGTTTCCATTCAACAGTTTCTTCGGCGCCGAGAGCGGTTTTTTTTACCTCTTTGTGTGGCGGTTTGGCCGAATAGCCGGTAATATAAATTGCCTCAATCAAAAAAGCGTCACTTGTACGAAAAACACTGCCCACATTGTAGGCGCTTCGTATATTTTCCAAAACAACAATAATAGGCATTTTGTCAGCATCCTTAAATTCATCTACTGTTTTACGATCCAGTTCAGGCATATTTAGTTTTCGCATGGCGCAAATTTAATAGGTTTGGCCGATATGCTATTTTTTCGAAATAACCATTAATGTAGTGAAATACAAAAAAAGTTTCAGATATGAATGATTTGTTGAAATCTAAGGTTTTTACATTCCTTTTAAAAATATACATTTGCCCTGATGTCGAAAGCTAAAAACAATCCTGACGATACTCCGTTGATGCAGCAGCATAAGGCTATTAAGCAAAAATATCCTGATGCCATCCTGCTGTTTCGAGTGGGCGATTTTTATGAGACCTTTGGGCAGGATGCCATCATTGCCTCTCAGGTTTTGGGTATCACCCTCACCAAAAGGAATAATGGCGCTGCCGCATCGCTTGATTTGGCAGGGTTTCCGCATCATGCGCTGGACACCTACCTTCATAAACTGGTAAAAGCAGGCTACAGGGTAGCCATCTGCGATCAATTGGAAGACCCCAAACAAGCCAAAGGAATAGTGAAACGGGGCGTTACTGAAATGGTAACACCCGGCACGGCAACCAATGATAAACTGTTGGAACACAATAGCAACAATTTTTTAGCGGGCCTCCATTTTGCAGAAGACGATAAATTTGGGCTGGCTTTTCTGGACTTATCCACCGGCGAGTTTTTTATTGCAGAGGGAGACAGAGAATATGCAGACAAACTATTGCAGAGTTTTCGCCCCGCTGAAGTTGTTTTTCAACGACACCAGCAAAAAAAATTTAAGGAATATTTTGGCAGCAAAATCTATGTTTATTCATTGGATGAATGGATTTTTTGATCTGCAATATTGTCAGGACATCCTGCTCAGGCATTTTCAAACCCACAGTTTGAAAGGCTTTGGCGTGGATGAACAAAAATTGGGTCTGATAGCAGCCGGAGCCATAATACATTACCTGAGAGATACCGAACACCCCAATCTGCAACACATTACCTCTATCCATAGCTTACACAGGGATGATTTTTTGTGGATGGACCGCTTCACTATCCGCAATCTGGAATTGATTCACCCAAATAGCGAGAGTAATCAAACCTTGCTGAATGTTTTGGATAACACCGTGTCGCCCATGGGCGCCAGACTGCTAAAAAGATGGATTATCTTTCCGCTGATTGATATTGGCAAAATCAACGAGCGGTTAGACGTAGTGGAAGAATTTATTAAAGATACCGATTTGCGAAAATCGCTATTGAATTCCATAAAACAATGTGGGGACATTGAAAGATTAGTTTCAAAAATACCTGCAAAAAAAATTAATCCAAGAGAACTATTGCAATTAGCAAGAGGGCTGAAACAGGTGGAACTTATCAAACAACAATGCATTTTACATTCCAATACCTACCTGCAACGGATAGGTGATGCACTGAACCCCTGCCCTATTATTGCCGATAAAATTCATAAAACAATCATAAACAATCCTCCGTCCACAGCGGTAAAAGGCGGAATGATTCAGAGTGGGGTGAATGAAGAATTAGACGAACTGAGAAATATTTCGCAGAGCGGAAAATCTTATTTGACCAAGCTACAACAGATAGAAGCTGAAAAAACCGGAATCAGCTCGCTGAAGATTGGTTTCAACAATGTATTTGGTTATTATCTGAGGTAACTAATGTACACAAAAACAAAGTGCCTGAAAACTGGATGCGTAAACAGACGCTTACCAATGCAGAAAGGTACATCACTCCCGAACTGAAAGAATATGAGGAAAAAATTACCGGCGCCGAAGAAAAAATACTGGCGCTGGAGCAACAACTATACGACCTGTTACTGAACGAACTATTTGATTATCTTGCTCCCGTGCAAACCAACGGAAATCTGGTAGCCATCCTTGACTGTCTTTGCTGCTTTGCACATAATGCCATACATTACCAATATAAAAAACCAGCGCTGCACGAAGGCGAAGAATGGCAGGTGAAGGAAGGGCGCCACCCCGTGATAGAAAGAAATCTGCCACCGGGCGAAAGCTATATCAGTAATGACCTGGATCTGAATAAAACCGACCAGCAAATAATTATCCTCACTGGGCCCAATATGAGCGGCAAGTCGGCATTGCTAAGACAAACAGCGCTGATTACCCTGATGGCGCATATCGGCAGTTTTGTGCCTGCAAACGAAGCCAGAATTGGGCTGACAGATAAAATTTTTACCAGAGTGGGCGCTTCCGATAATCTGAGTGGCGGCGAAAGTACCTTTATGGTGGAGATGAACGAAACTGCCTCCATCATTAATAACCTTACCGAAAGAAGCCTGATTCTGCTTGATGAAATTGGGCGTGGCACCAGCACTTATGACGGCATATCCATTGCCTGGAGCATAGCAGAATACCTGCACAATGCGCCACAAAAACCAATTACGCTCTTTGCTACCCACTACCACGAACTGAACGAGTTGGAAGAACGACTGTTACGGGTAAAAAATTATCATATAACCAATAAAGAAATAGGCAATAAAATAATTTTCCTCAGAAAAATGGCACGCGGCGGCAGTACCCACAGTTTTGGTATTCATGTGGCAAAAATGGCCGGGATGCCGCAATCATTGATAAGTCGGGCAAATGAAATTTTGTCCCTATTGGAAAGCCAGCATGTGGAAGGCTTTAGTTCTGAAGCTTCGGCGACCGGCAATCAGCAAAAATCAAAAATGTCTATCAAAGAAAAAATGAAGGAAATCGCTTCGCCTCAATTTCAGCTTTCAATTTTTGATGCTCATAGCGAGACCTTTGAAGATATAAGGAAATTGCTTACCGATATTGATATCAACAGGCTAACACCGGTTGAAGCATTATTAAAACTTCAGGAGATAAAAAATAAAATCAATTAGACGGGCGTATGCGGCCAACCGGCGATATTAATCCTGCGATTCATCAGATTCTTTAGGCTTTCCTTTTCGGAAGATATTAAAGAAATGACCGGCTTTTTCGGCCACCTTCCTCCCTTCGGAAAACAAATCAATCAGCGTATGATCTTCTTCTTCGTAAAGTTCTCCCAGCTTTGAGTGTGTCATTGCCTGCTGAGGATAAATGACAATATTGCTGTTTTTTTGAAAATATCGAATCAGATATTGAGGAATCTTTTCCAGCTTGTCGTAATAGCTGATATGCCCGGATCTTGAAGATATAATGACCAATAAATCATTAGAACTCACGTCTCTGCTGATGATCAAAAAATCGTCCCAGTCTTCAAAACCGTTAAAAGTTATCGAAAGCGGTTTAGGCAAACTATTGTTTATATTGGCAATACCCGTTTCTGATGATTTGCCTGCATAAAAAATCAGAGGCAGACCACTTTCTTTGGATAAGATAAATAATTTTTTCACCCAATGACTAAAGCCTTCCTCCAATTCGGCTTTTTTATTTACCACCACAATAATTTTTTTTAAGGTATTGAAAGGCTGTGTGGGGTTGTAAGCAAAAACCGTTTCTTCTGTATTTGCAAGAATTCTGGCAGTTGTTTCGCCTGGTTTTCTTTTCAAAGTAATATTTGGCAGTGTTACCCCTAAAATAATATCGGTAATTTTATGCTCGCGGCTGGTATAAAGTATTCCGTTAGCCACATTGGCATCAAAACGCGTAATCGGTTGAATCTGAATATCTGAACCTGCCCCCAGATTCACAACGGCATTCAACATCTTTTCGGAAGCCTTTCTGTTTTCTCCTTCGCCTTTTTCGGCTTCCAAAACATTTAATGCCAACAATTTTTCATTATTCCTTTTTTGCGTCAGCATGATCCCCAATTCTACCAGACTGTTTATCATCACCGGGTTATTTACGGCAATCAGTGTTTTATTGGTTGATTGCGTTTTATTCTCCTGACTCTCAATTCCTTCTTCTGCCACTAATTTTTTTGAAGCGCGCTCTACCAGAAAAGAACTTACTGTGCAGGATACAAGTATTAACATGATAGAGCCATTCAGAATATTTTCATCCAATAAACGAATGGGCTCGCCGGCAGGTGTTTCGCCCAAAATTACATTATAACCAACCAATACCGCTGCAAGGGTTGCTGCTGCCTGGGCAATGCTTAGTCCAAATACCATCTGGCCTTCGGTACGGGTGAGTTTGAAAGTTTTTTCGGCTAACAGGCACGAGAGATATTTGCCTAACAAGGCGCCGCCTATCATTACCAGCGCCACCTTGATGGTTTGCACACTCGAAAAAGCAGCTTTAACATTTACTAACATTCCCACGCCACCCAAAAGAAAGGGATAAAATGGCATTACCAACAAAACTTATTCGGTTCATCAATGCAGAGTTGTGCGGAATAAATCTGGTGAGCGCCAAACCTGCCAAAAAGGCTCCAATAATCGCTTCAATACCGGCCACCGCAGCCAAAACGCCGCCTGTGAAAACCATGGCCAACACAAATGTAAACTGGCTGATGCCATCCGAAATATTTTTGAAAAACCAATGGGCAATCAATGGAAAAACAAAAATGATGATCGCCGAAGCAACCACTACTGAAATAGACAATTTTATCCAAAAAGCAGCGTTCACCGTACCCTGCGACATACCCACTATCACTGCCAAAACCAAAAGTGTGAGAATATCTGTAACCATTGTAGCGCCAATGGTAATGGCTACTGACCGGTTATTGGTTAGTCCATATTTACTTACGATGGGGTAAGTTACCAACGTGTGCGATGCAAATGTACTCCCCAAAAGAATGGAGGTAAGTAATGGATATCCCAAAAAATAATAACTAACCAAAAAACCCAAAGTTATAGGAATGATGAAGGCATAAATACCCAATAAAAAACTCTTTAGACTGTTTTTCTTAAACTCTTCTATATCAATTTCCAGCCCGGCCAAAAACATGATATACAACAAACCCACCGTACCAAACAAAACGATGCTACTATCACGTGAAAGCAAATTGAAACCGTATGGACCGATAATCATGCCCGCAAGGATCAAACCGATAATATGCGGCACCTTTATTTTATTGAACAATAATGGCGCAAAAAGAATTATGAAGAGTACCACAGAGAAGATGATTACCGGATTGGTAAATGGTAGCGAAAAATTTAAATCAGCCGTTAAAATCGTCATATTTCTTGTTTTCCATTTTAATCAAAAAAAATCAGTTCTGCCTTTTTAAGCTTAAACTATAGACGACCCGGCAATTGTCAGCCTGAATAATTTCTCTTTGGCCTTCCATACTATTATCACCTTTTTTCTCAAGTAAAACGTTGATGGTAGTCATTTTATTATCAGGAGAATTAACATCAATCCTGCTGGTTTGAAGAGAAATCAGGCCTTTTTCATTCATTGAGCCTGTATAAATTCTTGAAATCTGCATTTTATTATTCATCGCCTGCACTATCACAATTTTCTTTTGCGCCGAAATGAGCCATTGCTCCACTTTTGTATCTCCCAATACAGAACCAGAACAAGAGCTTTGCGTACACACCATTTTTGTTGTCCACGTACCCAATATTTCCTGAGGTACTGCTGAGGTACTATCATAAAGAGAAGCGCTGTCCCGCAATGCTATGATTAGTTTTAATGAATCTTCTTTCAATTGCAGGTCTTTTTCCCATAATAGTAGTTCTTGTTCTTTTTGGTTTAATTCTTGTTCACGTTTTTCTATTGCAGACTGACGTTCATTCAATTCGCAGCCGGATAGAAAAAACAAAAGGAAGAAGAAAATTAAAAAAAATCGGTTGTTCATAATCGTATAAAAAACTAAACAATAAATAAATTACTGACAGGCAATATAATAAAAAAATAAGAATACAGGAAAAACAATTTGGAAGCAGAAGCAACAGTTTACACAAAAAAATCCCGGCAAGTATATTACCGGGATTAACTCTTTTAGAATAAAATTCCTTATTTTACTTCTTCGTAAGGAACATCTGTTACATCATCTGCTGCCGAGGTAGTACCTTGCTGGCCACTACCCGCATTAGGATCAAATCCTGGACCGCCGGCCTGTGCTCCTGCATCTTGCCCCTGCTTGTATATATCTTCACTGGCTGCTGTCCATGCAGTATTCAGTTCCTGTGTGGCTGCGTCTATAGCTGCAATATTTTGCTGTTTATGTGCTTCCTTCAGTTTTTCTACAGCCGATTCGATGGCCGATTTTTTATCGGCAGGAATTTTGTCGCCATATTCTTTCAGTTGCTTTTCTGTTTGAAATACTAAACTGTCGGCAGCGTTCAATTTGTCAATTTTTTCTTTTTCTGCCTTGTCGCTGGCCTCATTGGCTTTTGCTTCGGCTTTCATTTTTTCCACTTCATCTTTTGACAAACCGCTTCCTGCTTCAATGTGTATTTTTGCTCTTACCGGTTCCTTTGTCTTTGGCGGTTACGTGCATGATACCATTGGCATCAATATCAAAAATAACTTCAATTTGAGGAACACCACGCGGAGCCGGCGCAATGCCATCCAGATTGAATATCCCTAAGCTTTTGTTGTCCTTTGCCATTGAGCGCTCGCCCTGCAATACGTGAATCTGAACGCCGGGCTGATTATCGCTTGCGGTAGAGAATACCTCAGATTTCTTGCTGGGAATAGTAGTGTTGGACGGAATCAAAGTGGTCATCACACCGCCCAGTGTTTCAATACCCAATGAAAGCGGCGTTACGTCCAGCAACAATACATCTTTTACCTCACCGGTCAATACGGCTCCCTGAATAGCAGCGCCTACCGCCACCACTTCGTCCGGATTTACACCTTTATTTGGTTTTCTGCCAAAGAATTTTTCCACTATTTCCTGCACTTTTGCGTTCCCGGTACTACCGCCCACGAGAACCACTTCTTCAATTTCACCGGCATTCACCCCTGCATCTTTCAATGCCGCTTCGCAAGGTTTCAGGCACCGTGCAAACAAACTGTCGGCCAATTGTTCAAATTTGGCGCGGGTTAATTTTAACAAGGTGCTTGGGCACGCCATCCACTGCAGTAATATAAGGCAGGTTGATTTCTGTTTCGGTGGAAGAAGACAGTTCTACCTTTGGGCTTTTTCGGCAGATTCTTTCAGCCGTTGCAATGCCATCGGGTCTTTACGAAGGTCAATCGCTTCATCTGCCTTAAATTGTTCTGCCAGCCAGTCCATAATCACTTTATCAAAATCATCACCACCTAAGTGCGTATCTCCATTAGTTGATTTTACCTCAAAAACGCCATCACCCAACTCCAGAATGGAGATATCAAAAGTACCGCCACCAAGGTCAAAAACGGCAATCTTATGGTCTCTGCCACCTTTATCAAGGCCATAAGCCAGCGCTGCGGCTGTAGGCTCGTTCACAATACGGCGAACAGTTAAGCCTGCAATTTCACCAGCTTCTTTTGTTGCCTGTCGCTGTGAATCGTTGAAATAAGCCGGAACAGTGATAACAGCTTCAGTAACTTCCTGACCCAGGTAATCTTCAGCAGTTTTTTTCATTTTTTGCAAAACCATTGCCGAAATTTCCTGAGGCGTATAAAGCCTACCATCAATATCAATTCTAACGGTATTATTGTCGCCTTTTGCTACTTTGTAGCTCCAGTGTGTCATTTCTTCGCCCACTTCATCAAAACGGCGTCCCATAAAACGCTTCACAGACATAATTGTATTCTGCGGATTTGTAATGGCTTGCCTCTTGGCAGGATCGCCTACCTTTCTTTCTCCATTTTTCAAAAAAGCTACCACCGATGGCGTTGTACGACGGCCCTCATCGTTGGCTATTACCACGGGCTCATTACCTTCCATAACTGATACACAACTATTTGTGGTACCTAAGTCTATTCCTATTATTTTACCCATATTTTTAAATAATTTTATGTTTAATGTTATTTTTTATGTCTATTTAACTTTCAATGATTGTGCCGCATTTAAAAAATATGCTAAAATGGCAGTTGCAGTAATGATTCATTAGAGGTGGCTACACATATTCTTCTGAAAATGAAACTTTTACACTAATATTCAATTTTTATGATGATATATTTCGGGCTTTAACCCTATCTTCGCCAACTTAAATAGTTCTTGACTACAATGATCAGCAGAAGAAATATAAGGGTGAAGGTGATGCAGACGCTTTATGCATATACAACATCAGCAGAAACAGAAAGACCTATTGACCCACAAAAGATACTTCGTCAGCATTTTTCACAAACCAGATCGCTATTGGTGTATTTAATACAGCTTATTACAAATATTGCCCGATATGCCGAAAAAGATGCCTACCAAAAATCTCATAAATTCATTCCAACAGAAAAAGACCTTAATGTAAATACCAAACTTGCAGGCAGCAACCTGCTTTGGCAAATACTGGAAGACAAATACTTCATTGAACAACAGAAGAAAGAAAAATCCGAGCTTTTGATTGATGATGAATTAATTAAAAAGATTTATAATAAACTGATTACCACCAAAGAATATATTCATTATATATCTATTCAGCAGCAAAACAAACCCGAAGACCGGAAAATATTTACATTTATCTTAAACGATTTGATGCTGAATAATGAGGATTTCATAAGCAATGTGGATGAATTGTACGCTAACTGGAATGACGATGCAGAAATGCTGGTGCAAATACTGGTTTCTTATTTGCACAAACCCGGCGCATCCGACTTTCAAAGGATTATTAGTGGCGAAAAAGAAAATTTGCTTCAGACCTGCTACAAACCGTTATTGAAAAGGAGGATTATTTACTCGAATTTATTAAACCCAAGTTAAAAAACTGGGATCCTGAGCGCATAGCTATACTGGATATGATAATTATGAAAATGGGTTTGAGCGAGTTTTTGTATTTTGAAACCATCCCTCCCAAGGTAACCATCAATGAGTATATTGACCTGGCAAAAGAATACAGTACCGAACAAAGCGGCCATTTTATAAATGGTATTCTCGACAATATTCATAAAGAATTTTTGCTTGAAGGAAAACTTAAGAAAACCGATTTCAGAAAACGTTAAAGTTATTAATAGCAAATATTATAATTTTGCACTCTAATTTTTAGAAAAATGAAACATTTAATTTTAATTCTTTCCATTACTTTGCTATTTACTGCATGCAAAGATGAGCAAACCAAAATTGGGGCTATGTCAGGACCTGTTGCTGTGGACCAGCTTGGAAACGCTGTTGCTACAGATTCGGCAAATTTTACAACCATAGAATGGGTTGACCCAATTGAAAAAGAAATCGGTAAGATAAAGAAAGGACAAAAGTGGAGGTTACTTACCATTTTAAAAAACACGGGAGCAAAACCGCTTATTATCAATTCGGTAACCCCCGATGGGCTGTACCATCGCCGAAAAACCCGAAAAACCTATCCTTCCGGGAAAAGAAGATAAGATTGTGGCTATGTTCAATACAGAAAGTCAGGCTGTGGGCACACAAATAAAGCAGGTGCATGTGAGCGCCAACACCAAGCCTAGCACCGAGCACACACTCACCTTCAAGGGAGAATTGTATGAATAATTTTTTTAAGTCAATAATAACTCAATAATGATAATTAATTTACTAGAAGTAGCGACCCCATCGGGACCATTTGGCGGCATGACATCAATGATTTTTATCTTAGGAATGATACTGGTTTTCTGGCTGTTTTTTATCAGGCCACAATCCAAAAGAGCAAAAGATCAAAAGAAATTTATACAAGACCTTCAAAAAGGCGATAAAATAGTAACTATTGCCGGTATTCACGGAAAAATAAATCAGGTGAATGAAGATGGCACTTTAAGTGTTGAAATCAGCCCGGGAAATTATATCAAGCTTGAAAAGTCGGCCATAAGTATGGAATGGACAAACCAGCTGAATAAATAGAAATAAAAAAAATATCTTAATTTAGCAATTCCAGAAGTGCAGTAATATTTACATTGCCTTTTGGAATTTTTGTTTTGATTTTTGCGAATTAAAACAATATAAATTAACGATCATGCTTAAAATTGGATTGACAGGAGGTATCGGCAGCGGTAAATCTACTGTAGCCGGAATTTTTTCAAGTCTGGGAATACCAGTTTATGACGCAGATAAAGCTGCAAAAAAAATAATGAACACCAGTCAAGGAATCAGAGAAAAGATTATTGAAAAATTTGGCGCTGAAGCCTATGCTAATGGCAACCTAAACAGGACGTTTTTGTCCTTAAAAGTTTTTAATAATGAAGAATCTTTAAAATTTCTCAACACCTTGTTCATCCCATAACCATTGATGACGCAAATAATTGGTTCCAAAAGCAAAAAACAAAATATGCCATCAAAGAAGCCGCATTGATTTTTGAAAGCCACAGCAACCAATATCTTGACTATGTAGTCGGAGTAAGTTCGCCCACCGAACTGAGAATAAAAAGAACCATGGACCGAGACCATATCAATGCCGAAAAAGTAATAGAGCGAATGAAAAAACAAATGGATGAACCTGAAAAAATGGAAAGATGCGATTTTATAATAAATAACAATGGCAAAGAATCCGTTATTTCGCAGGTGCTCGATCTTCACGTTAAACTGTTTGGTTTAGCCTCAACTACCGCCAAATAATTTAGCGTCCTTTATCGGAACCTCAAGCCTTATTTTTGTACCATTGCCAGGCGATGAAATTATGTTAAAAGCAGCCTCAATGCGGGTTGCACGCGCTCTCATGTTTTTGAGGCCGTTACGATTGGTTGTCATTTCCGGGTTGAAACCAATACCGTTATCCGTGATTTCAAATAAAATATTATTATCAACTATTTCAGCATTAATTCCTGCCTTGGTACACTTAGAATATTTGATAAGATTGCTAACAGATTCTTTTAATATTAAAAATATGTTCCTTCTCACTTCCATAGGCAATGGCAGTTCGCCAATTGAATCAGGGAAATTAACATTAAAATCAATTTCTTTTGATTCGAACAAAGGAATGGCATATTCGTTAATATGTGAGCCCAAATTGCTGAATTTGTCATTGGAAGGTTTTACCAGCCAGATGATATCATCCAAGGCTTCCAGCGTGTCTTTGGCATTGGCTTCTATCTTATTGAGCAAATCTTCCGACACTTCGCCGATTTTCGCAAAAGCTCACTGAAAATATGGATGCTGCTAAGTGTGGAGCCCATATCATCATGCAGGTCTGTAGCAATTTGGGAGCGAATTTCCAACTCTCTTTGAAGCACCTGATTACGCTCAATCAATCTTCTTCTGAGATAATAAAGAACGCCGGACGTTAGCAACAGAACAATTAATACAATGGCTCCTAAAATAATAATCCAGTCTTTTCTGCGCTTTGTTTCTAAAAAAGTAATTCTATTTTGCTCCTTTTCATTTTGATATATAGCCTCCATCTGCCGCACATAACGATTATTGTTCTCCAAAGCCAGACTATCCCCATAAAGTTTAAAAAGTTTACTATACGTCAGCGCCTGTAAAAGATTCCCTTTTCTCTCATTTACCTTCATTAATCCTTCATAAGCCGTCTTTGCCTCTGATTTTGAACCGATTTCATTTGCTAATTCCAGCCCTTTACGAAACATTATTTCAGCATCCTGAAGTCTATTTTGCAGAAAATATACCTCTCCCAGCCTGTTGTAGCTGATGGAAGTATATATCATATCGCCAATCTCTTTATTGATATTCAATGCCTTTTTATACAGGTCCACCGCTTCGCCAAATTTCTTTTGCATCCTGCTAATATTTCCCAGCGAATTGTAAGAAATCGCAATCCCCTTCAGGCTCCTAATCTGTTCATTATAACCCAATGACTTTTGATAATACGATTCTGCCGAATCCAAAATACCCAGGCTCTCATAAGCCTCCCCAATATTATTGAGGTTCATGGCTATTCCCAGATTATTATTTGCCTTATTAGCTAGTGGGAGGCATTGCTCAAAATATTTAATAGCATCCGCATAATTACCTAATGCAATATGAATATTACCGATACTGTTGAGCGATACACTGGCGCTATAATCATCCTTAACTTTTTCTGCTAATTTTAAAGCCTGAAAATGATAATTTAAAGCGGTGGTATTTTCGTCCAAACGGCGGTAAACCACCCCCATATTATTAAGGGCGTATATTTCTGTTTTGACATCATTGTTTTTTTTGGCCAGTTCCAGGCTTTTTTTATGCAATTCCAGTGCATCCGAATATTTTGAAAAATCGCGCTTAAACACGCCATAAATATCCAGCAATATTGCCCTTACCTCATTATAAGGCAGCAAATCCACTAATCTGAAGGCTTCATCAAAAAGCACTTCGGCGCTGCCTTCTTTTCGATGACGGGATGTATATGCGATAATTGAATCCACTTTAGCTTTACTGTCAGGCAGTCTAAGCAAAAAATTGATCCCAGTCGAATCAGTTAAAGTTTGAGAATAAACGTTTGGATTTGAAACAACGCAAAGCATCATTACAAAAAAAGAAATAAATAACGATATTTTTCTTACTGCAATGATCATGATTTAGTTTGAAATATCTTCATCCAACAATATGTTTACCCCCACAGCCAACAATATTACTAAAAATTTGCCAGAGAGCCTTTCGGCCTGAAAAATTATAATACATGCAATATAATAAAATATTAATTAAAGTTTTTAACCAATCACTAAAATTTTCAATTATACTTCAGGAGTTTCCTGCCCATTTTTATCAAATTAGAAATAAATATTATTCCCTTAAATTTTAAGCTAATTAGTGTCTGTCCATAAAGTAAGCGATTTCTAAAACGCATTAGTATATATTAATATTCGTTCTATTTTCCGGTCTTCATTTAGTCGATAACGATCTCCCTTTCATCGTTGAGTATTTTTTTCAGGTAAAAATGGCTCAAAGGCAGCATTTTCGGCACTTTCAGCGCATAGCTCCGCCTTGCATCTTGGCATTTTTAGCTTATAGTCCGATATACCTTTTATAGCTGAGCCACCACTGCGGCTGTCATCACCCGGATATTGTAGGCGATCACGCTCCATAATACCTTTTGCTTAAAATGTGCTTCTCCCTTCCAGTTGCACCTGAATAACCGGCAGCCTCTTTTCAAATTTGAAATCACCGCTTCTATTCCCCTGCGCCATTTCTTCAAACGGGTTTCCATATTTTTGGAACTCACCACATTTTTCAGGCTGCCTACGATCTTATTGAAAACAATATTTACGATTCCTTTTCCTTGCGCATATTCCGCATTGTCTTTGGAGGCATACCCACCATCGGTTACGCTATCACGGGGTACGATTTGATAATCACTCTCTATTTTATTGATGGTGCTTTGATACAGTGTGCTATCGGATGGATTGCCCTTCAATACCTCACAACTCAATATCAAACTGCTTTTGCCGCTTGTCAGGTTTATCTTGTGACCAAACTGAACTTCCCTTTGACCTTTACTATAATGTCAGTATGCTGCTCATAGATAGAAAATATTTTTTCATCATTGGACACCGTCTCTCCATTTATCTGTTTGCGCCAGGTAATATCATACACTTTTTCCATCAGCGGCAACAGATTTTCCAATCCCCTGTTATGAAGAAGGCGTTCATACTATAACATGGCTTTTTTTACCGCGTTAGCCACCTGATTAATACATTTTGTGAATGTTATTAATTGCTTGTTGAACAGGTCTATACGCTTATCTCCATTCCTGGTGATGTTAATCTTGAAAAATGTTCTTTTCGCATCTTTGGTATAATCTCTGTAATCCAAATCTTTCACTTCTTCTGCTAACTGTGAGAGCAGCCGGTGGCTTTCTTTGATACAGTCCCAGACCAACGAGTTATTAGTGGGGTAATGTATGTTTGTTTCAACAACGGTGCTATCCGGCGTAGCTGTTTAATATCTTCCAATCCTTCGCTGATAGCTATCTTGTTCAATGATACCAATATCTGTTGCAGGCTGTCTTCACTTATCTTTGAAATATATTTCTGGAATACCTGAAAGCTAAACGGGTGGCGGTTATCAAGCTTTACAAACTGCTCACAAATACGGGAGTCGCTTTGAGCATATTCCAACTCCCAGGTAATCCAACCCTTCATCTCTTTATAGATCGCTGCACGAACAATCTGCTCTACACTGGGCATATCCTGACGGCCAAATTCACTTTGCAAACAACCCCGAAGCACATCTGCTTCTGCTATTTTGATCAACTCCGGATGCCGCTCTAACACGGTATCCAATAGCCCAAACTCGGGGTTTCTGGCCCAATCAGGCTTCTCAAACTTTAAACGCAGCGGCTCGAACAAATTCATTTTCATACCCTCTCAAATCACAATAATTATGCCACAATATACTGACTGTCAATAATTTATCATTTATAGACAAACTCTAATTAGTTCTTGTGCTTAATTTAAACTTTTTCATTCGCTGTGCAAATTCTAAATTTGCGCAATGCACTACATATCGGCAGAGGGACTTACAAAAAGCTATGGTATTCAGCCATTGTTCCAAAACATTTCATTCAACATTGAAGAAGGCGATAAGATTGCTGTTGTGGCCCGAAACGGCACCGGTAAATCTACCTTGATGAAAATACTATCCAATAAAGAAACCGCTGACGAAGGGAAATTATGGGTAAATAAGGAGGTGGATGTGGTGCTCTTTGAACAAGAACCTGAACTTATAGAGGAAAATACAATCGCTGACAATATCTTCTTTTATAATAATCCGGTAATAAATGCTATAAAAGAATATGAATCAGCCTTAGAAAAAAACAATACCGAAAAAATCCAGGAGTCTTTATTAAAAATGGATGAACTCGATGCCTGGAATTTCGAATCGAAAGTGAAACAGATTCTCGGCAGGCTGAATGTTCACCATCTTGACCAAACAGTGAGCACACTCAGCGGCGGACAGAAAAAAAGAGTAGCATTAGCCAGAACCCTTATTGATATTGGATTTGAACACAAACACGTATTGCTGCTCATGGATGAACCCACCAATCATCTGGATGTGGAAATGGTGGAATGGTTAGAGCATTATCTTAACAAAGAAAATATAACCCTCATGCTGGTGAGCCACGACCGGTACTTTATGGATAATGTGTGCAACGAAATCTGGGAAATGGAAGAGGGTAAATTATATTTTCATAAAGGAGATTATGAAAACTATTTAGAGAAAAAGGCAGCACGAATAGAAAGCACAACTGCCACCATTGACAAAGCCCGAAACCTATACAGACGTGAACTGGAATGGATGCGTAAGCAACCTAAGGCCCGAACCACCAAATCGAAAAGCAGGCAGGATGCTTTTTATGATATAGAAAAAACAGCCGGGATGAGAATGGAAGACGCTCAGGTGCAACTGCAGATGAAGATGAGCCGATTAGGCGGCAAGGTGGTTGAAATGAAGAAGGTGTATAAAAACTTTGGTAGCAAAAAATATTACAAGGATTTGATTATACCTTTAAAAAGGAGAACGGATAGGAATTATTGGCAAAAACGGCACCGGCAAATCTACTTTTATAAATATTTTGCAAGGAAAAGAACCGGCCGACAGCGGGAAAATCAATATTGGCGATACGGTAATTTTTGGCAACTATTCTCAGGCCGGATTGGAAATAAAAGAAAACCTGAGAGTAATAGAATTTGTAAAAAACATAGCCGAGAATTTTCCTCTGGCAAAGGGGGGAATGATTTCGGCAGCCCAATTTCTTCAATTGTTTCTCTTCGACCCCGAAAAACAATACAGTTATATTGCAAGCCTGAGCGGTGGCGAAAAACGCAGATTACACCTGCTTTCTATTCTTTTTCGCAATCCCAATTTTTTAATTTTGGACGAGCCTACCAACGACCTGGATTTACCTACCTTGCAGGTACTGGAAAATTTTCTTGGCGAGTTCCCCGGATGCCTGATTATTGTTTCACACGACAGATATTTTATGGACAAATTAGTAGATCATCTTTTCGTTTTTGAAGGCGAGGGTATCATCAGAGATTTTCCCGGAAACTACACCCAATACCGACTGGAACAAAAGGCAGATAAAGAAGTAGAAAATACAACCTCCGAAAAAACAAACAAAACCAACCTCATACCTAAAAAGTCAACAGATAAAAGAGTTTCTTTTAAGGACAAACGTGAATTTGAATTGTTGGAGAAAGAAATCGAAACATTGACAAAGGAAAAGAAAAGCATTACCACTCAACTGAATGATGCTTCATTACCATTTGAACAACTTCGAAAACTATCTGAACGAATTGCCGAACTGACAGAAATTCTCGACGAGAAAGAACTGAAGTGGCTGGAACTGAGTGAGTTGATGGAATGATTTAAACAAAAAACAACTGTTTATCATTTTTTTGGTTCTATGACGAATAGTTTGGGTTGGGAATTTTTGGGCATTGCGACAATGGCCTTGAATAAATTGCGAAAAAAATAATTTATCATTCCATCATTTTGGGCGGAGTTCCTTTTTCACCGTCATTTTGAACGGAGCGAAGCGTAGTGAAAAATCTCCATGTTTTCAAAACAGTAAGATTTCTCCGCTGCGCTGCGCTTTTTATCTCCTTTACCGCTTTATCTGAAACATATTACGAATCTTACTCCCTCTCCGTGAGGAGAGGGCTGGGAGAGGCGTTGTTGCGCATTGCGACAATGGCCTTGAAAAAAATGCATTAAAAAAATGATTTTTCATTCCGTCATTTTGGGCGGAGTTCCTTTTTCACCGTCATTTTGAACGGAGCGAAGCGTAGTGAAAAATCTCCATGTTTTCAAAACAGCAAGATTTCTCCGCTGCGCTGCGAAATGACGGTGGGGAGGATGAAATGACGGTGGGAAAGTTCGGCAGGTTTAGGTGCGAAAGATCATTTTTAGCAAATTTTTTCAAAGCCTTGATTTTTTTGTTACTTTTTTGTATCAAGGTCTCATGTATGAGAATGGGTTCAGTAAAAGTGTAAATTGAGGTTGAACAAACTATTCAATCACTTTAAAAACAGAAGTCCATGGCACAAGTTAAGAAATTAGATTTTAGCGGTATCACGCTTTTTTGTGGTATTGATGTTCCTAAAAAAAACTGGCGTGTGAATGTTCAGGATGGCGAATTTGAATTAGAAGACTTTTCACAAAATGCTGATGTAGCTCTTTTATATAAGCATTTAAGCCGAAAATATCCTGCTGCTGATTTTAGGATATGTTACGAAGCGGGTTTTAGCGGTTTTAGCGCGCAACGATGGTTAACAGAAAAGGGTATAAACTGTCTGGTGGTCAATGCAGCAGACGTGGCTACCAGTAATAAAGAAAAGCGGCAGAAGAACGATAAAATAGATGCCCGTAAATTATGTGAGCACCTGCAGACTAAAAAAGCAAAAAGTGTTTATATCCCGGAATTACAATGGGAGCATAGCCGTTCGCTGATCAGGGCCAGAGGAAGAATAGTCAGTAATCAAACGCGGTGTAAGAATCGTATATGGCAGTTATTGCATTTTAGCGGATTGACCTTGCCACTGGGTTATGAAGCAGGTCAGTATTGGAGTAAAAACTTCATTCAGCAGCTAGAATCTTTAGATTGTGGCGACAGTGAAACATTAAAAACAACGCTGAAACTGTACATCAGGGATTATCAGCAAACAAGGGATTTGCTATTAGCGGCTACTCGTGCTATCCGTAAACTGTGTAAAGAGCCAGCATATGAAAAGCAGATTACTTTGTTAAGAAGCGTTCCGGGCATTGGAGAAATTAATGCTGCTATTATACTAATGGAATTACAGGATATACATCGTTTTAAACATTTTGACCAGCTGTGTAGCTATGTAGGTTTAATTCCTGATACCAGTGATAGCGGGGAAACGCGGATATCCAAAGGCATAACCAAACGCAGCAATCAGTACCTGCGAGCGGCGTTAGTAGAAAGCAGTTGGAGTGTTATAAGAAAAGATCCGGCATTGTTGATAAAGTATAAGCACTATTGCAGGCGGATGAATAAAAACAAGGCTATTATACGTATCGCCAAACATGTGTTATCAAGGATAAACTATGTGTTGAAGAATCAAAAGGAGTACGTAACCAATATAGTGGTGTAAAAGTTTTTTGAGGCATTGGGCTTCTGAAGTAATGATAAAAGGGATAAGAAAGGCTCCTATCCCTTCAACGAAATTACTTCGTCAGCCGCCGGAATTATTCCCTGGCAGGTTGGTCTTCAGCAGCGCCTGCTTCCGCTTATTTCGGCATTGTAAAATTAAATTATTGAAAGTTCAGAACAATAAATAATAAGTTCTTTAACAGCACCCCACCGTTAATTTTTTGTTGCAGCTCTTTTGAACCACTCAAAGATGTCTGTCTATGTCAAGGATACCGGGTGCTTTTTGGATAAAATTGAAAAAGACGATGCGGCTTTTTAATTGAAAAATGTCCGTTTATTGAAGTGTACTTTTTTTAAAATTGTTCTGTTATAAACTTTAAGAATGTAAATAATAAAGAAAATACTAGAAATTTGTTCAACGATGCAACGAAATCTCATCATTGAAGACAAAAAAGTAAGACAACAAAAAGTGCCTTAGTCCATACAAAACGTTATAGAACCATTTTTTTTGTTTTCTGTGTTTTAAATACCTCCGCTTTGTTGTTTCTTTGCGCTATGATGCAGGAACAAATATATAGTTATAGCCAACTTTACAATTTCACGCAAAAATTTTTTGAAGCAATCGGTTGCCCGCAGCCTCAGGCGGTTACTGCCACCCGTGTATTACTCTCCGCAGATTTGCGGGGAATTGATTCTCATGGGATAGCGCGCCTGAGTGGTTATGTTCGTCTTTGGGAAGCCAAGCGTGTGAATGCCACACCCAATCTTAAAATTATTCATGAAACGCCTTCGACCGCCGTTGTGGATGCAGACAGCGCTTTAGGACTGGTGGCAGGCCCTTTTGCTATGGAGATAGCAAAAGAAAAAGCAAAAAATGTGGGAACAGGATGGGTAAGTGTACAAAACAGTAACCATTATGGAATTGCAGCAGCCCATGCCATGATGGCAATCGAAAATGACATGATTGGTATTTCCATGACTAATGCCAGTCCATTGGTGGCACCCACTTTTCAGTGCAAAAAATGCTGGGAACCAACCCTATCTGTGTGGCAGTTCCGGCCGGAAATCAGCCGCCATTTGTTGCCGACCTTGCAACAACAACCGCAGCCAATGGTAAACTGGAAATTTTACAACGCAAAAATGAAGATGCGCCAATCGGCTGGATACAGGATGCTGAAGGAAATGCCAGCGCCGATGCCAACATTCTTAAAAAAGGCGGAGCGCTGCTGCCTCTTGGGGGCGACAGAGAGCATGGCAGCCACAAAGGATATGCACTGGGGGCTGTTGTAGATATATTTTCTGCATTATTGAGCGGTGCCAATTATGCACCCTGGGTCCTCCTTTTCCCGCCTATGTCCCCATGCCTGAAAAGCAGCCGGGTAAAGGAATCGGACATTTTTTTGGCGCCATGCGCATTGATGCTTTCAGGCCGTCAGCAGCATTTAAAAAAGATATGGATGACTGGATATTAGGGTTTAAAAATGCAAAACCATTGGGGCAGCAAAAGGTATTGGTTCCCGGTGATCCGGAAAGAGAAATGGAAATCATTCGCAGGGAAAAAGGCATCCCTCTTTTACCGGCAGTGATTGAAGACATGAAAAATTTAAGCGAAAAGTTTGGCGTTAATTTATAAAACCGTACAGCAAATTAAAAACAAGCCTAATCGGCACTACCAGTTTATGTGGGTAATAACATAAATTTATAAACCAATATATTGTTTAAAATCGACGAAAATCTAACCATCCGAAGGCAATAATAACAACGCATTATCAATAATTTAGTGTAAATTGCCCATAGATTAAAACACCTGCAATGCCTAAAACCTTCAACAGGGAGCATTTATTATCACTTTTTGAGTGGTTATATTTAATCATTAAACCGCCAAAAAATTGGTGAAAAATAGGTTTGGTTAGGATTAGAATAATACAACACAAACAAAAAAAGCAACTATCATATTTTTAAACCATAACAGCTATGGAAAATCAAAATCCCATTAAAACAAAAGACACAATAGAATGTCCTGATTTTTTTATTTCAAAAGTATTTCAAAATAAAAAAATGTACCTGACAACAAAAACCGAGTTACTTTCCGAAGGCTGGAAACTCCATCTGATACACGGCCTCAGTCTCAATGGCAAACCTCAGGACTTTGACCCCACGCCCGATATTGTAAGGAAATGTATTGGAAAATGTAAGGATCTGGAAGGATTTCAGTTCTATTTAACCACTAAAGCCTCCCGTATGAGAGACGGAGGAGATGACAATGTGCCAAAAGTAAAATACACCCTCAGGTTTGAAGCAGGCGATGAGTTGATTGATAAAGAATTCACCCTGACAAGCACCGATAAAAATCCTGTTACTTTTTATACCTATATCACCCTAAAAATTGTGGAAGAGCTATGAAAAACATATTTTCTGTTATCATATTGATTTATAGCTTTACTGCCTGCTTTGCACAAGATAAAAAAATCTCAAATGTCGGTGGGCAAATTGAAACCTTACAAATCAATTCATCTCCAGGATATGTAATTATTGGCATCGAGCCTGAAAACATTCAACGGCCGAACTCTCCGGCTGCTTTTGTGGCCGGTGTTCAATCTGCAATTGTTAATGGCAAAATGCAGCCAAATTTTGCAATGGAAACATCTCCTTACTATTGGAGCAAAAAAAATACCGACTCCAAAACATTTAACGCCACCGATTTTTTATTTGGGAATAACTACGGAAAAAATCTTTTAAGAAGCATTACTTTTTCTTTTGCCACTTCTACAAGCGATTCTGTTGTATTTGGCAAACTTAAACAGGGAACAGCTTTAGGATTAGGAGTGCATGTTCAATTAATACAAGGCAAGCCAAGCCCCAATACCCGAAGAAAACTATATGACTGGTATCAAAACAGTTATGCCGAATCTGTATTGGGGCAAATGGCTGCCGATATTAGAGCTAATAAAGAGATTGAAAACGTAACCGAATGGCTTGATGATATCCTGGAGGTAGGAAGTTATAAATCCTTGCCTGAATCTGAAAAAAAAGTAATAAAAATTCTGCTGAAAGAAAAACTGAAAAAAAACGCTATAGACACAAGTGATTTAATGAAGATTTTTAATCTAAAATCGAAATTTGAAGAAAAATCTGCCGGTTCTTTAGAATCTGTGAACAAATACAAGTTTCCATTAACAAGAGAAGGATTTATGCTGGAGCTATCGCTTGCCAATGCAAGATTGGCCGAAGAAAGCCAATGGAATAATCTGGTAAATGCCAAGACTTCAGTTTGGCTTACGCCCTCTTATCGGTTTAATATAAACAAAGACCCCGACATTATTGATTTTATTGATTTGATGGCAGTTGCCCGGCTGACTTTCAACAATGCTATTGTGGACTCATCAAACTACTTTGATTTGGGAGGAAAACTAAGGTGGATACATAACCGGTTAAGCCTTTCGGGAGAAATGATATACAGACACCTTACAAAAAAGCCCGAAGCAGTTAAAAAAAAATTCACTTTTCGAAGCGTTATTAATTTGAGCTATAAGTTGAGCGATTTGATCACCTTTCAGGCAGCATTTGGCAGTAATTTTGATGGTAATTCCACCACCTATTCCGACCCATCGAATATGTTTGCCATCGGGGGGTTCAATTTTGGTTTTGGCGAATGGTTTAAAAAATAAGATATATTTTATAAATTCTTTGCTGTACAATCGAGTAGGTAGGGGGATTACTCCCCCGCCCTCTCACACCACCGTGCATGCTCTCGCACACGGCGGTTTCTTTTAACTGTTTAACTTCTTGTAATTTGATGTGAGATTGTATAAACAATATCACTCCCATCAAATACTGCGTTAAGGCTCGTTCCTGTTCGCCTGCTTCTTTTTACTTGCAACGCCTTTATTGCCCAAGCTCCACATACGGTTTCACCTGTAGCAAAAGGGCGTATAACCCTCCACCTGCCCTTTGAACAGGTCTAATTGGTAAGTTATCTCTTGCGGTTGCGCCATAAAACAAATTTTGAACTAACTGCTCCTTAAGTTAAAAGATTCAGACCTTCTTCTGTGCTATTCCTAACACAAAATACTATGTCCTCTGCTGACTTCTTGTAGTATATAATTGTTCATCGATGGACAATCTGCACATTGGTGCATACTGCAAGACCTCTCGGGATAAGATATTAAACTTCTCTGCGTTCTGCCTGATTTACTCTTTTGAGTTACGGTTGAGTTTTGGGCGTTCCCAATCCATGGCTCGGTTGCCCTCTCTTAAGAGCCTTCTATCAGATTTCTATTCGTCAGAACTTCAGATTTGCTGATGACTTCTTTCAGATTCGGGGTCGCCCCCGACACCCTTGTCAGTCGCTAATGTTTCCTATCAACTCGGCACATACAGGAACTCGCATCCTGTTAGCTTAATACCATGCCCGACATACCAAAAAAAGCCGCCTCAAAAGAGACAGCTTTTATCAAAAATTTAAAAGCGCAAATTTTATGCTACTTCCACTTCAGCGCCTACTTCTTTCAGCCTGGCTGCGATATCGTCAGCTTCAGCTTTAGCAGCACCTTCTTTCACTGGTTTTGGAGCGCCGTCCACTAATTCTTTTGCTTCCTTCAGGCCTAATCCGGTGATGTCTTTTACTGCTTTCACCACATTCAGTTTGTTAGGCCCTGCTGCTTTCAAAATTACATCGAAAGCTGTTTTTCAGCCAGGGCTTCGGCAGCGCCACCGGCTGCAGGAGCAACAACCGCTACAGCTGCAGCTGCAGGCTCAATGCCATACTCATCTTTCAAAATTTGTGCTAACTCATTTACTTCTTTTACAGTTAAGTTTACCAACTGCTCTGCAAATGCTTTTAAATCTGCCATTTTTTTACATTTTAATACCCGCCTTCATTTTCACCATTGCGAATCCGGCGGAGGTTTATAATTAATTGCCTTCACTCATTCCCGAAGGCTTAGGAATACTTCTGATTCTTTGTAATAAGAACCGAAAGTAATATTTTAAAGAACTTCTAAAATTATTTATACCACCCCTTTATTTAAATTAAAGAGGCTTTTAACCGGCTATTAATTACCTCTTTCTTCCAGCGCCTTAATCAGACCGGCCAGTTTGTTACCGGCGTTCAGGCCGCTAATAACATTCTTGGCAGGAGATTGCAATAAACCAATGATTTCGCCGATAAGGTCTTGTTTGCTTTTCAGCGTAGTCAAGGCATTCAACTGATCGTCGCCTGTATATACGCTACCGTCAATAAAAGCCGCTTTCAACATAGGCCTTTCTAATTTACTCCCCTTTCTGAATGAAGCCAGAATAATAGCCGGTTCTTTCGGATTTTCGGAGAACATCAGCGCCGTTACCTTGTTCAAAGATTCGTACACATCGCTAAACCTTTCTGCATCAATAGATTCCAGCGCTTTTTTGATAAGCGTATTTTTTGCCACACGCATTTCAACATTTTTGCTGAAGCAGGCACGGCGCAGTTTACCAATCTGATCTACCGTCAAAGACTCAGTATCGGTAATATAAAAGTTAGTATATTGAGAAAACTTGCCTTTCAGCAGTTCAATCACTTCGTTTTTTTGATCTTTAGTCATTTTATTTAAAGTTAGACTGTTAAAAAATGGGATACCTTTACTGAATTAGTGAACAAATGATTTAGTATCCAAAGCTATACCCGGGCTCATGGTGCTGGCCATGCTGATACCTTTCAGATAAGTGCCTTTTGCGGTGGATGGCTTGGCTTTGATTAAAGCATTAATCAATTCCTGACCATTTGCAGCAATTTTTTCGGGGCTGAAACTCACCCTTCCGATTGAGGCATGAATGATACCGGATTTATCTACTTTAAAGGCAATTTTACCGCCCTTTACATCGTTCACCGCTGCTGCCACATCGTTAGTTACGGTACCGGTTTTAGGATTCGGCATTAAATTGCGCGGGCCTAAAATTTTACCTAATTTACCAATTTTGGGCATTACCTGAGGAGTTGCTATCACCACATCAATATCTGTCCAGCCGCTTTCAATTTTTTGAATAAACTCGTCCAAACCCACATGATCAGGCTCCTGCGCCAATTGCATCTGATTCTTTATCAGGAGTACACGCACCAAAACTTTTTTTTGTTTTACCGGTGCCATGAGGCAGTGTAACCGTACCACGTATAGCCTGATCTGCTTTTTTGGGGTCAACACCCAGGCGAACGTGCAGGTCACCGAAGCGTCGAACTTAGCCACATTTACCTCTTTTACGAGGGTAGAGGCTTCTTTTAATGTATATAATTTGGCAGCGTCAATTTTTGTATTTGCTGCTTTTCTTTTTTTACCTATGAATGCCATTTTTCAATTCTTTTAAGTTTTAAGACTTTTTTTAACCTTTCCCCGTTTGGAATAATCAATTATATTATTAATTTTCCCAGGGAGCTGTACCTTCCACGTTGATACCTAAGCTGCGGGCTGTACCGGCCACCATTCTCATGGCGCTTTCTACGGTAAAGCAGTTCAGGTCGGGCATTTTGTCTTTAGCAATAGCCTCTACCTGTTCCCAGGTTACTTTACCCACTTTGGAACGGTTGGGTTCTTTGGAACCTTTTTGAATTTTAGCGGCTTCCATTAACTGAATAGATGCGGGAGGGGTTTTGATTACAAATTCAAAACTCTTGTCGCTGAAAACAGTGATTAATACGGGAAGTACCTTTCCCATTTTGTCTTGTGTCCTTGCATTGAACTGCTTGCAGAATTCCATGATGTTAACACCCTTGGAACCAAGCGCAGGACCGATTGGAGGTGCAGGATTGGCTTGCCCACCCTTGCACTGTAGCTTTACATAGCCTGAGATTTCTTTTGCCATTTTTACTTGATTTATTGGTTCAAACGTCTCGCCTTCGGCGGACTCCCAAATTCCTCTTATGCTTTTTGAAAAAGATATGCAAACCCTGACGGTTTCCTTTATCTTTACTTAAAACAATTTCTAAAAAGAACTAACTGGGACGGCAAAGGTAAGGAGAATATTGCGACATATTGTCAAAATCAGTCAAAAAATTAGAAAAACTGCTATTTCAGTCCTTTTCCTATCTATTTCTCTATTTTGCAACCATATTTCAAACATATATTTCACTCAAAAGGTGATTAAAGGCAGATTTGGATTAATTTCGCAGCCAATGAAAATTGTTGCATTCATATTATGTTGTTACATGCTGATGCTGACAACCATCCCATGTGCGGATAAAATGGAGCGCAATGATTTACCTGCAATTGCACAAGCAGCAAACTCACATGAAGGACATCAACATTCCGGCGATCAATGCCCCCCAATTTGCCATTGTACTTGTTGCAGCATTTCTATATGTGAGGTAAAACCGGCAACTTTTGAATTAGAAAACATTGATTGGCATCCGGCCAAACAACCCACAAACCATATCCCCTATTTTTCTCAATCTTGTCTTTCAGATATCTGGCAGCCTCCGAAATTGGTTGTTTAAGACTAAATTGGATTCCTAATCCAGATATCCAGATTCATCTGCATATTGCGATGCAGAATATATTGACCATATCATAGAATTAAACTAATCATTTTGTTAAACAGGATTATCAGCTTTAGCATAAAGCAAAAATCTTTCATAGGCCTGCTCACTCTTGCCCTGGTTTTCTGGGGTATATGGAGCGCTACAAAACTGCCTGTGGATGCCGTGCCGGACATCACCAACAATCAGGTGCAGATAATAACCCTCACTCCAACCCTTGCGGCGCAGGAGACTGAGCAATTAGTTACTTACCCCATTGAGCAAAGCATTGCCAATCTTCCCGGAATAGTGGAACTCCGATCAATTTCACGTTTCGGTTTGTCCGTTATTACAGTTGTATTCAAGGAAGAAATGGACATTTATTTTGCCCGACAATTGATTAACGAAAAACTAAAAGAAGCCGAAGAAGATATTCCTTCTACTTTTGGCAAACCGGAACTGGCACCCGTTTCCACCGGTTTGGGCGAAATATACCAATATGCTTTGCACCCTGTAAAAGGCGCCGAAGATAAGTATTCTCCCATGGATCTGCGCACTATGCAGGACTGGATCATCGCCCGGCAACTGTATGGCACGCCGGGAGTAGCAGAAGTAAACAGTTTTGGCGGTTTTGTAAAACAATACGAAGTAGCCATCAATCCCTACCGGCTAAAATCCATGAACCTGACGATAGCCGATATTTTCACAGCGTTACAAAAAACAATGAAAACACAGGTGGCGCATACATAGAAAAAAAGCCTAATTCTTACTTCATACGCGGTATCGGTATGATTTCTTCACAGGAAGATATACAAAATACCGTTATCAAAACCCCTTCCGGAATTCCTGTATTGATAAAAGATGTGGCCGAAGTGCATCTGGGGCATGCTGTAAGATTTGGCGCCATAAGTTATAACGGAGAAAAAGAAATCGTGGGTGGCATAGTGATGATGCTCAAAGGCGAAAACAGCGCTGAAGTAGTGAGCAGGGTAAAAGAAAAAATAAAAACCATTCAAAAAACCCTACCTGATGATGTAGTAATAGAACCCTACCTCGACCGAACTAATCTTGTAAAACGCGCCATCAATACTGTAAAAACTAACTTGGTGGAAGGCGCACTGATTGTTATATTAATACTGGTACTTTTTCTGGGAAACCTGCGTGCCGGACTGATTGTAGCCTCAGCCATTCCACTTTCCATGCTCTTTGCATTGGGCATGATGAACCTGTTTGGGGTTAGCGCCAACCTGATGAGTCTGGGAGCTATTGATTTCGGCCTCATTGTGGATGGCGCCGTAATAATTGTGGAAGCAACACTCCATTATCTGGCAGCACATCACAACAGTCAGAAACTGAATCAGCAAACAATGAACCGGGCGGTAGGTGCAAGTGCCAAAAAAATGATGAACTCGGCGGCTTTTGGTCAAATTATTATTTTAATAGTGTATCTGCCCATTCTCACACTTGAGGGAATTGAGGGTAAAATGTTTCGCCCAATGGCGCAAACAGTGAGTTTTGCCATATTGGGTGCACTTATTTTGTCTTTGACGTATATTCCCATGATGGCTTCTTTGTTTTTGAACAAAACCATAAAGAATAAAAGAACATTTTCGGACAGAATGATGCGAAAAATTCACGACTGGTACGTGCCATTACTCCGAAAAGCAATCAAACTGCAATACGCAGTGGTTAGCGCAGGTTTTGGTCTTGTGATTTTTGCAGTTGTGATTTTTGCAAGAATGGGTGGCGAATTTATTCCGCAGTTGCAGGAAGGCGATTTTGCAATACACTGTATTTTGCCTCAAGGCACCTCTCTTACCCAAAGTGTGGAAACCCGCCATGCAGGCAAGCCGTATATTGAAAAGTTTCGCCGAAGTGGAAACAGTTGTTGCCAAAACCGGCAGCGCCGAAATACCCACCGATCCCATGCCACCCGAAGGATCGGATCTGATGGTGATGCTGAAACCCAAAAAACAATGGAAGGAAAGAAAAAACTATAATCAACTGGCGGAAGAAATGATGGAAAAACTTGAAATTATTCCGGGCGTGTTTTTCGAAATTTCCCAACCCATTCAGATGCGCTTCAATGAACTGATGACGGGGGTGAGGCAGGATGTGGCGGTAAAAATTTTTGGAGAAAATATTGACACCCTTGCTGCGCTGGCGCCAAAGGTGGCTAAAATCGTACAAACCGTTAAAGGCGCTACTGCCCCACAAATTGAACAAACCATTGGTCTGGCACAAATCAATATCACTTATGACCGTGCCAAATTAGCCTCTTATGGAATGAATATTGAAGACGTGAACAGCACTGTCAGTACTGCCTTTGCGGGGAAATCGGCAGGAGTGGTTTTTGAAAATGAACGAAAATTCGACTTAGTGGCAAGACTCGACAGCGCCCATCGAAATTCTATAGAAGATGTGAGTAATTTATTTATCTCTACACCGGAAGGCGTTCAAATACCCATTTCACAGGTAGCCAAAGTAACCTTTGATGAAGGTCCTTCGCAAATAAGCAGAGAAGACGGCAAACGCCGAATCGTAGTCGGCTTCAACGTTAGAAACAGAGACGTAGAAACGGTTGTGGAAGAAATAAGCGATAAATTGGCAAAGGCTCATTTACTGCCTACCGGTTATTTTTACACATTCGGAGGTTCTTTCGAAAATCTAAAAGAAGGCGCAGCCAGATTGCGAATAGTAGTACCCATCGCACTGGCGCTCATCTTTTTAATGCTGTATCTCACTTTTGGTTCGGCAAAAGAGAGCCTGCTGATTTTTACGGCTATCCCGATGAGCGCAATCGGAGGCGTTTTTGCGTTGTTAATCAGAGGTATGCCGTTCAGCATTTCGGCAGGTGTAGGATTCATTGCATTGTTTGGTGTGGCTGTACTCAATGGAATTGTGCTCATCAGCACCTTTAACGATTTGAAAAAAGAAGGAGTCAATAATATTTTACAAAGAGTAATTAAAGGAACAGCTATCAGGCTTCGCCCGGTATTGATGACTGCGGCGGTAGCATCACTCGGGTTTTTACCAATGGCATTATCTCAGGGAAGCGGTGCCGAAGTACAAAGACCGCTTGCTACCGTAGTGATTGGCGGATTGATAACCGCAACCATTCTTACCCTCTTTGTACTGCCTCTGCTCTATATCATTTTTTATTCAAAAATTAATTTTAAAAAGAATATGAACGTGCCTAAGACTATGATATTACTAATCTGTGGCATTGGATTTTCGACCATTTCGGGCGCACAGACCAGAATATCGGCAAAAGATGCTTTAAATATTGCTTTCAGAAATAATCTTCAATACCCCATCAATCAATCACAGATTAAAAAAGCAGGTTTTGAACTCAAAACGGCCGGTGAAATACCAAAAACCGGATTTTTTGTGGAAAACGAGGATATCCGACCCAGCGACCACAAAGGCGTTTTAAAAATAGGCATCACTCAATCCATCGAATGGCCGGGGCTTTACAAAGCGAAACGTCAGTACTTTGAAGAGCAACTCAAGTTTTATGAAATGAACAAATCGGCTTTAGATGCCCTCATTCGAAAAGAGGTGAATGTTGCATATTATCAACTGTGGTACTTGCAGGATGTGGCTGCCCTGTACAAAAAATTAGATACACTCTATGCCGAAATGAACAAAGCTACCCGGCTGCGGGTGAGAGCCGGCGATGCCGCCGGCCTCGACAGTATAGCTTCGGGAGCCAGGATGAAGGAATTACAAGCTTTGCTTCAGCAAAACAATAAGAACATTACCGAGCAGCAGCAGCAATTGAGTATGTTATTAAATACAGACTCTGCCTATCTGCCTTTGGCCGAAAAACTCGAAAAACTACATTATAATATTTGTAATCCTGACAGCCTGCATCCATCTTTGGCGCTTCAGCAACAGAATATCAATATCGCAAAAGCTAATATTCACGTGCAGCAAAATACCAACAAGCCTGAATTTTCAGGAAGATTTTTTTCGCAGCAATTATATGGCATAAAAGATCCTTTTACCGGTTTTTCGGTTTCAGCAGCTTTCCCGCTTTTCGGACTTTCATCTGCCCGAAGCAAAATAAAAGCCGCCGAAGCAGATATGGAATTGCAGCAAAAGCAACTCAATTTTCAAAAATCACAGTTTGAAACACAGCGGGAAACAACGCTAACAAATATTTTAAGGGCAGCCGAAATTTTGAAATATTATGAAGGTCCAGGGCTAAAAGAATCGGAAGAAATCTTTAAAGCAGCCATGTTGAGCTATCAGGCAGGCGAAATCAGCTTTGCGGAAATGTATCAATTTTATACACAGGCAATAGATATCCGCAAAAATTATTTACAATCATTAAACGAATACAATCAGGCTGTTATAGAATACAACTATTTTATCAATCAATAACATTATCACAAAATGAAAAAATATATCTATTTATTTTTAATCCTGACTTTGCCTATTGCAGCTTGTGGAGACAAAAAAGAAGCCAAAACAACCGATGCCAAAGATGTGGCAACTGAAACAGACAATAATCACGAAAATGAAACAACCGTTGAGTTTACTCGTGAGCAAATAAAACTTATTGACATTCAGATAGGCGAACTGGAAAGCAAAGAACTCACCAATACCATTAAGGTAAACGGAATGTTGACAGTGCCCAATCAAAACAAAGCTTATGTTACACCTGTTTATAACGGCATTGTACTAACCCTGAATGTGCAGCCGGGAAGCAATGTGGCCAAGGGTCAGACTATAGCAACCATTAAAAATCCCGAACTGATGAAGATGCAGCAGGAGGTGCAACAACTGAACGAACAGATAAAACTGGCAGAATTAGAAGTGAATCGGCAGAAACAATTGGTGGAAGGAAATGCTGCACCATTGAAGCGGCTGCAACAGGCTCACACAGAACTGGCAACCCTGCGAAGCCAGCGTTCAGGCGTTCAAAAACAATTGGGAGGCATTGGTGCTTCGCAAAGTTATTCGTCGGTTATTGCAGTAAGAGCGCCCATCCCCGGTACCATTAGCAAAGTGATTGCCCAGATTGGCAGCAATGTGGATATGGCTTCGCCCATTGCCGAAATTGTAAACAATTCGCAACTCCATCTGGATATTTTTGTTTATGAAAAAGACCTGCCAAAGGTTAAGCCCGGACAAATAATCCATTTTACACTCACCAATAACCCCGGCACAGAATATGATGCCAGCATCTACTCTATCGGTACTGCATTTGAAGGCGACAGTAAAACGGTGCCTGTTCATGCCAGGGTAACCGGCAATAAATACGGTCTGATTGACGGCATGAGTGTAACGGCATTAATCAGCCTCGACAGGTCTGTGGGTGCAGCGCTGCCTACCGAAGCCATAGTAAGCGATAAAGGGCTTGATTATATTTTCATAGTGTCAGGAAAAGAAAACAAAGCCGATACCCATGACCACGCAGGTGAAGGCAAGGATGAAATAGTAACTTTTGAAAAAATTCCGGTAGTAAAAGGCGTTACCGATTTGGGATATACCCAAATTACGGCATTGAAGGAAATACCTGCCGGTTCAAAAATAGTTACCAAAAACTCATTTTTCATTCTGGCAAAAATGAATAATACAGGGGAAGAAGGGCATGTGCATTAATGATGTGTATTACTAAAAAAAAGCACCCTTTGTTAAAAAGGATGCTCTGCATATTAGCTTGTGACCCCGTTAGGATTCAAACCTAAAACCTTTTGATCCGTAGTCAAAAAAAACGGGTAAAACAACCATATACCAAAAATAACAAAACACAGTATAACACGCTGAAAACCTTATAAATAAAGGATTTTATTTTTATACTTACTTATTGTTATTTAGTGTTATTATATTAATTTTGTGGGCAAATTGTGGGCACAAAAAATTGAAGTATGAAAACAGCAACGATAAAAGTCTTTTTAGATACACGGCGAAAAAAGAAAAGCGGTTTGTTTCCTTTAGTTATTAGGGTACGAAATAACAGGGAACGCAAAGACTACCCTACACCTTTTGAATTGTCAGAAAATGATTTTAACCGAGTAATGACAGCCAAAAGGCGAACCGAAACAGAAACCACACTTTACAGGAAGATAACAGCTTTTGAAACAAAGGCTATTGAAGCAGCCGAAAAATTAGCGGTTTTCACTTTTGAGAAATTCGAGAAAATATATTTAACAAATAGACAGGCAGCCGACACGGTTTATTTTGCCTTTGATGAAAAAATAAAGGAACTGAAAAGCGAAAACAGAATTGGAACTGCCATTACTTACGAAGCAGCAAAAAAAAGCCTGCATGAATTTAAACCTAAATTGAGGTTTGCAGATATTTCAAAACTTTCTTACAACAATATGAAAACTGGATGCTAAAAAATGGTAAAAGCATTACCACAGTAGGCATTTATTTGCGGGCTTTACGAGCCATTTACAACCTGCAAAATATAGATAGGAGCCTTTACCCTTTTGGCGAAAGGGCGGGCGGTTATTCCATACCCACAGGCAAGAATATTAAAAAGGCTTTGCCTATTGAAGATATTTCAAAGATTGTTTTTTTTGATGCTAAAGCAGGTACAATGCAGGAAATGGCAAGGGATTACTGGATATTTATTTATTTGGGCAATGGCATGAATGTAAAAGATTTTTGTTTACTGAAACGTAAAAATATTAGCGGCAATATATTGACGTACCAGCGAGCAAAAACAGTTCGAAGCAAAAAAGAACCGCAAATGATAACAGTTTCTTTAAAGCCAGAGGCAAAGGAGGTTATAAGAAAGTGGGGGGTTTTAAGCATTGACCCTGAAAGTTATTTGTTTCCACACCTGCAAAAAAAAATGACAGCCGAAAGGCAAAGGGAAGTGTACCAGCAAGTAACAAAGAATATAAACAAGTATATAAAACAAATTGCAAAGGAAGTAGGCATTAATAGCGAAGTTACTACATATTTTGCCCGTCATTCGTTTGCTACTATACTAAAGCGTACAGGATCAAGCGTGGAATTGGTAAGCGAACTATTAGGACATAGCAACACCAAAATAACCCAAAGTTATTTAGCAAGTTTTGAAAATGAAGCAATCCACAAAGCAACCGATGTTTTAACACAATTTAAAAAGGCAGAATGATACCAGAAAAAATAAATAACCTGTTTCAATTTATTGAGTTTTACATTCAAATATTGACAATTTCAAACAGTATGACCAAATACTAAATGAAATTCGTTTACAGAGAAAAGAACTATCAAACACCAACCCTAATAAGAATTATAAAGGAAAATTTAGGCAAATTGAGATTAAGCCAAAACTGGATAAAAATATTGAAACATTACAGAGAAACATTACATTACCAATAAAAACAAAAGCGATAGAATTAAACATTTGCGACCCAAATAAATTTGAAACCTTATGGAACTGGAATATAACAGCAGTAAGTGAATTTATTGAAAGTTTTACTGAAACCGATTTGCCTGAAATTTTAAAATATAAAGACCAATATTATAAATTTAAGGCAATTGGTTATTTAGATAATTTCATTTTTGAATTGGATGAAATACTGCATGAATTATTTAATTATTTCACCGACAAAAGCGAAATTGAACAGTTTGAAAACAAAGTAATTTCTGAAAATAGTGAACTTTATGAAACCATAAAAAAACAGTTAGAACCATTTCTGAATAAATTTAATTCACAAAATGACTATACACAGGCAGTTCGTTGTTTAATGAGTTTTTTCTCAAATAAACCAATTACATTAGATAAGCCTGTTTTTGTAAAAAGTGGCGTAGTAAAGAAGATTGCTTTTGCTTTAGGTGAAATTTGGCGAAGTAATTCAAATGATGTTATTTCTTACGAATACTTAAATTATTGTAAACAATTATTTTCAATTTTAGATAAACAGGAAATTTCAAAAGAAAATCTATTTGGATGCAACTTTTATAAATATGCAATAAGTACAACTTAATAAAAATAACAGTTCACTAAATTCATTTTTTTATTCACTTTTTTCACCCCTCTTTTTTGTGCTTTAATAATAAAATTTTAAAGCATGAATAATCCATTTGACCAATTAGAAACAAGATTAACCAGCATTGAAAACCTATTAATGCAGGTTATTGCAAAGGAGCAGCCAAAGAAAGAACTACCTGAAACACCTCTTACAATTCAGGAAGCAGCAGCATTTTTAAAATTAAGTGTTCCTACTTTATACGCTAAAGTAGGCAGGGGCGAATTACCACACCTAAAGCGAGGGAAACGGCTTTATTTCACCTATAAAGATTTAATGATTTATTTGGAGCAAGGCAGGAAAAAAACTGTTTCTGAAATAGCAGTTGAAACCGATAATTTTTTAACCAACCTAAAATAAAACCTATATGAAAAACAAAAAAGAAGCCACCGGCGAAGGTGGCAAAAGAATTAAAGCACACCACAAAGATAGCGAATTGCAGGCGGTTTTCAACTATCTTTTCAGGCAACCTGCAACCGCCACACAGGTAGCCACAGCATTGAATATTTATCGTCCGAACCTTTGTCGCAGAAAGCGCAAACTTGAAAAGGAGGGCAGACTTTGGGAGGTGAAAAAAATCATCTGCCCGATAACACATTATCCTGCCATGCTATTGACGTGTAACCCTGATTACGCTAAGGGAGGGGCGAAGCAATGGAAGTAAAAAAATTACCAGACTCCACTGAAATAATGCAGGAGCTCACAGGCGTTAAAAACCTTAATGACTTTGACCATTTGCGTATTACGGCGGAAAAGGACTATCCTAATAATGTACCTGTAATTACATGGGACGGGTCAGGCATTGCAGCAGCCGGAAACATTACAGCGATTAGCGCAGCCCCTAAGGTAGGCAAGACAGCATTTAGCAGCGTATTACTTGCAGGAGCTTTGAGTTTATCAGGCATTTATGACGGTTTTAATGAGATTGAAGTAATCCCGAACACCGAAAGAAAGGCGGTTATCCACATGGACAGCGAGCAAAGCGAGTATGACCAGCAGTATGGAGTTAAAACGATTTTAAAGCGTTTAGGCGAAGATACTACACCGGATAACCTGCTATCGTACAATATCCGGCAATTATCTGTGAACGATTACAAGCAGTTCACCGATGACGTGTGCGAGGCGGCTTACAATGAGTTCGGCGGTATTCATAGCATCTTTATTGATGGTGGAGCGGATTACATAACCTCTGTCAATGATGAAGAGCAAGCCAATACTTTGGTTGAATCCTTTACTCATTTGGCTATAAAATATCATTGCCCTGTTATTGTTGTAATACACCTGAATCCGAATAGCGACAAAGAGCGTGGACATTTGGGTAGTCATCTACAACGCCAGTGTTACGGACTTGTTGCCATTAAAAAAGATGGCGACACTTCAACCGCCGAACCTAAGATAATGAGAAAGGCAGGTTTGAGCGACTTGCAGCCGATACACTTCAAATATTCTAAAGAAAAGGGCTATCATTTACCTGTAGATGCACCGGACAAGCCAGCCGCTAATATTAAGCATCTTAACAAAATTGAACAGGTCGCTAAAGATGTTTTTTCAGGTCAAACCTCTTTGAGGCACGGCGAAGCGATTAAAAAAATTGCAAAGGCAGCCTTGTTAAAAGAAGATGCAGGCAAGAAATGGTTTAACACCATGTTGTTACATGATTGGATTTATAAAGGTGAAGATGGACTTTATAGGCTTAATAATGGATAGGGGTATTTCGGGGTATTTCGGGGTATTCAGTACCCCGATAAGGTGGGGTATTTCGCCCTTATATGTAAGGGCGATACCCTTACCCCTTTTTTTTTACCCTTGTCAAATACCCCACTTTTTTAAAACAGGTTTATGAAATGGTTAAACACACAAGTTAATTTATACAGCAACGGGCAGGACGTACATGGCAAGGTGCGCACATTGCAGGATATTTTATTTTCAGACTTTTGCGAAAACATTTCGGATATTGTCGCACTTCGGGACCTTAACCATGATGCACCTGATTACCAGCATCAAAAAAGGACAATCAAAAACAGGCTCCAGATGCACACGGTCGCAGCCTTACTAACCTCACGGGCGAAGAATGTGCAAGATAGAATTAAAAGTCAAACAGGATTAACCCAGATTGACATTGACAAAGTAGAGGCGCAAGGGTATGATGTTGAAGAAATGAAGCGGTTTTTATTTTCGTTTTCGTTCACGTGTTTCGTTTCAAAGTCATGTTCCGGAGATGGAGTGTTTGCGATTATAGCGATTGATGCAGGCGACAACCTCAAAGAAGCTATGAAGCATTTATCAGAGGTTTTGCAAAAGGCAGGCATTTTTATTGATACCAGCAAGGGAGGTAATTATACAGATTGCAGGTTTGTTTCATACGATGCGAATATGTTGTATCGGGAGGATGCAGAGCCGCTTAAAATAAGGCGAAATAAGCCCGTAAAAAATAAGGCAGTGTATAACACTAATTTTAAAACAAACGGCAATAATGCGCCCTAATAGCCTCACAGGTGCATAGTGTATTTACCACGCAAGTAGGGGCAGCGATGGCAGACCGTACAGCGAGTTGCCTACACTTTGGGCGGTATCGGTGAAGGATTGGAGCAAATCGAACAGGCTATTTATAGTAATCCTGCATTTGAGGGCGAACAGCCAAAATATTTAAAATGTGCTAATGATTGTTATCAGGCAGGCAGGGTTAAACCTTTAATTAAAGTTTAGGTTATCTTTTTAAACAACAGAATAATAACATAATATGAAATATCAAAAAGGTATTTCAGGCAATCCACAAGGCAGACCAGCAGGGAGCAAAAATAAAGCTACTGATGAAGTTCGGGAGAAAGTAAGAATGTTTGTTGAAGATAATTTGCCAAACCTTCAGGCAGAATATAACAACCTTGAAAGTAAGGATAAATTAGATTTTTTGGCTAAGTTGTTAGCCTTCACTTTGCCTAAACTCCAATCGGTACAGATGGATGCGCAAATCGAAACGGTGCAACCTATTGTTTTAAACATTGAAGAATTTTATCGCAAATGAAGATGACTTGACCAGCGAACAGGGAGCAATATTTTTTGATTATCTATTAAAACTAAAATCAGAGATTGAGGCCAAAGAAAGCGTGAAATATTGACAAAGAAAGGGAGGGATAAGCAAGGTACAAGAAATGACCTTTTATCAATAAATGATAAAAAGTTATCCAACATCCACAACACCCAAAAAGAAAGGCTTCGCCTTTGTCAATAAATGACAAACACGACACTCAAAAAGTAGTTTTTTTAACCGTCCTAAATGGGCGGTTTTTTTGTGCTTATTTTCGATTTGTGGGCAAATTGTGGGCGCAATCCAAAATAAAAAAGCAGCTACTTTGTTGTAACTGCTTGATTATCAATGTGACCCCGTTAGGATTCAAACCTAAAACCTTTTGATCCGTAGTCAAATGCTCTATTCAATTGAGCTACGGGGCCATAATATTTTTTCTACTTTCAAAACCTTTTAATCCGTAGTCTAATGCTCTATTCCCGTCCGAACGGATGCCCGTTCATTCGGGCGGGCAATTGAGCTACGGAGTAGCTTTTTAAGGACGGCAAAATTAATTGATTTTAATAAATTAAACAAAACTAGTTTTAAATTTATTCGTTTCCGGTAGTTTTACAATAAAAACAGCATGAAGATATTGTTTATGTCGGTTGGCAAGTCACACGAAGGCTATGTAAAAGCAGGAGTTGAAGATTTTTCAAAAAGGATCAATAATTATTTCAAACAGGATTGGCAAATTATTCCCAATCTGAAAGATGCAGCAACAATGTCTGAAACTGACTTGAAGAAAAAGGAAGGTGAAATTATTATAAGCAAAATCCATAAAGATGATTATCTGGTAGCGCTTGAAGAAAGAGGAAGGCTGATTTCCTCCGAAGAACTGGCCCAGATACTCCAGACACGTGCCAATTCGGGCTTAAAACGATTAGTGTTTTTGATTGGTGGCGCATTCGGCCTTGACGAAACTGTCTTAAAAAGAGTCGATTTCCAATGGAGTTTATCCAAATTGGTTTTCCCGCATCAATTAGTACGCCTTATACTGGCCGAGCAGGTTTACCGCGCCTGTACCATTCTTAGAAACGAAAAATACCACCATCAATAATTTAAAAATTTCTTTTCAAACAATCTCAATCTTAACCTAAGCCTCAATCTCAATCTCCTCCTTCTCCCCTATATTTGCCCAATGGAAATTACAGTTACACTTATTATTACCATTATCACGGTTATTGTTTCACTAATAGGATTTAGTAATCAGAAAATTATAGATAATTTTATCTTTTACGGACCCTGCCATTTCTCGTCATAACCAGTACTACCGGTTTATTACTCACGGGTTAATTCATGCTGATGTGATGCACCTTGCCTTTAATATGATCGCTTTCTATTCTTTTGGGAAATATTTAGAAACTTTTTTTTTCGCAGATCCAAAAATATTTGGCGCACAGACCAAAATTTATTTCACAGCGTTATACGTTGGCGGACTCATCATTGCCAGCATACCCGACTATCTGAAACATAAGGACGATTATCATTTTCGCAGTTTGGGTGCTTCGGGGGCGGTATCGGCTATTATTTTTGCCAGCATTGTATTATACCCACACTTCCCATCAGTATCATGTTTATTCCTTATGGTATTCCGGGCTGGATATTTGGATTGTTATATATATTTGTATCGGCCTATCTCGACCGTCAGGGAGGAGGAAGAATCAACCACGGCGCACACCTATGGGGCGCTTTTTTTGGAATAGCATTTACAATCGTATTTGTAAGCCTGAAAGGCAATATTGATCTCTGGCAGAACTTTATCTATCAAATCAGAAGATAATAATCAGCAATAAAAACAAACTGAGAATTATTCCGAAACCGGTTTAAACTACTCTTTTTCTAATTTAGCAGCATCCTCTGGTTTAATTTCAATGACATCATTCATTATGAAAACACCTCTTGGGAATACCGGACTCAGCTTTTTCTGATAGGCTGCAGCCTCAATTCTGGTAAGAAAATTACCCACTTTCACTTTATAATAAGGAGATTGGTGCCACATATAGGCTTTCAGCTCAGGAAAATAATTATAAATAGCAGTTTTGGCGGTAATTGCTTCATCTCTGCTGTTGGTGCTGATTACCAATATTCTGTACCCATTTGCAGACCTTCGGTTGGTAGCGCTACGGGTGGAAAGATCATTCACTTCCGCCTGTTTTTTTATTAAAACATCAATTCGAGAATCTTTATGAATCACCACTGAATTTTCAGTTTGAGCAGAGATTTCCAACACAAAAAATAAAGCAACTATCGAAAACAAATACTTCATTATTTCTATATTTAGTCTTCTTTTTTAAAAAAAAATAAGAACGAATTACGTAAAAGAAAGTTGCATCAAAGATAAGATTTCCTCCTTGTTTTAAAACGTTCTTAATAAATTGTTTCAGTTTCCTTATTTTTATTGATATTAAATATTTACTTATGGATTTTTCTGTTGAAACTGTCGGATTTATTGCCATGTTATTATTAGTAATTTCTTTCATACCCCAAAAACTGGGTTTGATAAGAATTATCAATATGATTGGATGTATATTTTTTGTCCTCTACGGCATTTTGCTTGGATGGAAATGGCCGATCATTATTTCTAATGGACTGATAGCCTGTATCCAGTTCTATCATTTGTCCTTAACAAATAAAAAGCCAGCGGCAAATTGAGGGTAATATCGGCAGTAAATTTTTTTTACGGTTTTAAAGTGCTTCTTATTGTATTTTTGACTCGTCAATGCAGGAACCATTAATCGCAATAGTAATTTTAAACTGGAATGGTAAAAATTTTTTACAAAAATTTTTACCCTCGGTTTTGCAATCTTCATACCTCAACAAAAAATAATAGTAGCAGACAATGCTTCCACCGATGATTCAATTGTTTTTCTAAAAAGTGTGTTTCACCAGGTTGAAATTATTCCACTGAACGAAAATCATGGCTTTGCCCAAGGTTATAATCTGGCTTTGCAACAGGTAAAGGCAGATTATTACATTCTCCTGAATTCTGATGTGGAAGTATCCATAAACTGGATTGAGCCCTTGGTCTCTCTGGCAGTTTCAGATAATATAATCGGAGCCTGCCAGCCCAAAATCCTATCATATAATAATAAAGACAGTTTCGAATACGCCGGTGCGGCAGGCGGATGGCTAGATAATTATTGTTATCCCTTTGCCATGGGGCGTATTTTTGATTTTTGCGAAAAAGACGAGGGGGCAGTATGACAGACCAACACAAATTTTTTGGGCCAGTGGCGCTGCTTTGTTTTTAAAAGCAGAAGCCTTTCATGCCGTCGGCGGTTTTGATTCCTATTTTTTTGCACATCAGGAAGAAATTGATTTGTGCTGGCGGCTTCAGATGGCGGGGTATAAAATCTATTCTTGCCCACAATCAATTGTTTATCATGTGGGAGGAGGTACATTACCAAAAGGCCATTCACTGAAAACCTATCTTAACTTTCGCAACAATCATATTATGATGTATAAAAACCTGTCCGGCTGGAAAAGGATATATACAATTGTTGCAAGAATTATACTGGATTTGGTTTCAGTATTGAAACATTTATTAAATGGAGATTTTGGTTTTCCCGGTTCAGTCATAAAAGCACATTTTTCTTTCTTTAAGTGGATTTTTAGCGGTAAAAAAGAAAATGTTTTTCCCAAAAATAAAATATCTACCCTTTTTGGAATGTACCGGGGCAATCTGGTTTGGGAACATTTTATATTGGGTAAAAAAGTTCTCAGAAATTGTTAAAAAACAATAATCTTTGTATTATCTGAATCCTTATTTTTGTAACTCAATTAAAAAATTGTATGGATCAACAAGAACTTGACAACGTGAAGCAACAAGAATATCAGGAAGAAATAAAGAAAAAAGAATGTAGAGACTATAAATTCAACTGGGTTTCTTCGTCTAGATATTTATTTTATCTGTTGACTGCATGTTTTTTTCTTATGACCTGGGGAGGTTGTTACAGGCTCTATACCAAAAGATTTGAAAAGCCAAAAGTTCAAATTCAGTAAAATACTCTGTACACACCAAAATATAACTAATTTGACATAAAAATTTTTTTGAAAAAAAATAAACCCCTATTTTTGCAACCCCTTAGTTCTTTAAGATATACGCGGAAGTAGCTCATTTGGTAGAGCACGACCTTGCCAAGGTCGGGGTGGCCGGTTCGAGCCCGGTCTTCCGCTCCAGGAAGAAATATCCTCTCAGCTTGAGGGGATTTTTTTTTCAAAATAATTAATAGTTCTTAAATAAGTGGTGCCTTAGTGGTGGAATTGGCAGACACGTCCCGACATAATATCGAGATGGGCAGCAATTAAAACAAAGTTCTTATTATAAAAGATCGCCCTGGTGGTGGAATTGGTAGACACGCAGGACTTAAAATCCTGTGGGCAGCAATGCTCGTATCGGTTCAAGTCCGATCCGGGGCACAAAATAACCCTCGCATTTTATCTGTGAGGGTTTTTTTATGCCCTGTCCATTATATCCGATATTAAATTCAGAACTCCTTACCTATCGCAGTTTGACAGTGCGGTAGTTGTGAAGATTAGCCTCATTTCGGTACGGGTAAAATGGTTTCAGTGTGGTTTAGTAAGTCTGCCAATTTCCTGCTGCATCATTAAATCGCCTGGCTGACAGTACGTGAATGACTACGCTCAGGGTATTATTTTTTTCATTAGGGATAATATCTGCAGCAGAGGTGATAACTTTTTTTACGATCATTCCCTTTTCTGGTGGTTATCCCTGATTGACAGCATTTCTGCTATTAGGTTGGCTACTGATGTTTCAGCTCTGTAGCAGATCATTTTTATGATGTTCATAAAAATTTTACTTTCATGCTTTAGTTTGTTATAGCGTTTGTCATCTGGCATTTGCGCTGTCTTTATCTTTGAGGGCTGTGCACTTCTTACTTCCTGTAGTTCTGTTTCTGTTTTTTTTGCTGCTGTGATTTTTTCCTGCAGTTTCGCCTGTGCTCCGGTAATCTGCGGCACCTTTTCTACGGGAACCTCTGTTCACTTTTCATCCAGTACATACATTTGGGCGCTAAGCCTGCCCGTTTTATGCTCAAATTGCTCAAACAATTGGGGATGAAACTGAATGGTGATTTCATGTATATTTTTGTTTTTGCAATTTCCATCTTTCCAGGCATGTTTCAACTCAGGGTTAGCTATCAGCACCAAATCCTTTTCGGCAATGTACTCCACCGAATCGCCCACAATACGCTGTGCGCCTGTAGCGCCATTCACGAAATTCAGTTCATACTCGGGATGTACATGAATCGGGAAGGTAAAAGTAGATTTACGCCGGTCAAATACCACAAAGCAATCTTTATCGGATAGTGGCGATTTTTCGCGATAGATTTCTGAGAAATTCATAAAAAACCTTTTCTGTTAATGCTCCAATGCTTCAAATTTACATTAATCAAAGAAAATGATTAATATTAAATAACTCAGGCAGTTGAGATGCATCGGACTTGAAATCAGATCTAATGGCGGATATTTAAATTATTGAAAATAAAAGATTGTTCTTCCAAATAAATTACACATTAAACCTGAAATGCATTACATCGCCGTCCTTCACAATGTATTCCTTTCCTTCGATGCGCAGTTTTCCGGCATCACGGCAGGCAGCTTCCGATTTGAAGGTGGTAAAATCATCATAAGAAATTACCTCGGCCTTAATGAACCCTTTTTCAAAATCGGTATGAATCACGCCGGCACATTGTGGCGCTTTCCAACCGTCATGAAAAGTCCAGGCACGTACTTCCTGAACACCTGCCGTAAAATAAGGGTGTAAACCTAACAGTTTGTAAGCAGAACGAATTAAGCGATTGAGAGCCGGTTCGGCCATGTGGTATTCTTCCATAAACATGGCTTTGTCATCAGGTTCTTCCATCTCGGCTATCTGGGCTTCGATGGAATTGTTCATCACAATAATTTCTGCACCTTCATCTTTAATGGCCTCTTTTAGCGTGTCAGAAAATTTATTCCCTGTGTGCATCGAAGGTTCATCCACGTTGGCTACATACAGCACCGGTTTGTCGGTAAGCAAAAACAAATCATAAATTGCTGTTTTTTCCTCCTTTGACAAATCAAGCGAGCGGATACTTTTTCCCTGCTCCAGATGTGCTTTGCACCGTTGCAAAATCTCTACTTCGGCCTTCGCCTTTGGGTCAGCTTTGGCTTGTTTTTCCTTTTTCTGAATTTTGCTTTCTACACTGTCTAAATCTTTCAGTTGAAGTTCGGCTTCTATAACTTCCTTATCGCTCACCGGATTGATGGCGCCTTCTTCGCGAAGCACGTTTTCATCTTCAAAACACCTTACCACATGAATGATAGCATCCACCTCGCGGATATTTGCCAGAAATTTATTCCCCAGGCCTTCACCTTTACTGGCGCCACGCACCAATCCTGCAATATCCACAATTTCTATCTGAGTGGGAACAATCCTGTCGGGAATCACCAATTCTGCCAGTTTGTTCAGCCTTTCATCCGGTACATCCACTAAGCCGGTATTTGGCTCGATGGTGCAGAACCTGTAATTGCTGGCTTGTGCTTTCGCACTGCTGCTCACTGCGTTAAAAAGTGTCGATTTCCCTACATTCGGTAGCCCTACTATTCCTGCTTTAAGTGCCATTTGTTATTTTAGATTTTAGATGTTAGACTTTAGACTTTAGATGTTAGATGTTAGACTTTAGATAATAGATAGCAGCCAACACCTTTATCAACTTTCAACTTCCCACCATTTACAATTCACCATTCACTATCACCTCCCCACCTCTTCTCCCCTAAAAAGTTTGCAAAGGTACCACTTTTTTACGTGAGTTTTATAATAAAGGTTAACTTTCCAACCTGATTGGTATTGAAGATTTTATAATTCTAATTATTTAAGGTTAATGGTTTTAAGCAGAATATGGTCGGCATTTATCATTATTGCGCTGACAATGGCATTAGGTAAGTTTTTGTTTCAAAGCGGAGAGGAGCAAATTTTCAGCCGCATGGTTACCGGCAAAACAGGTGATACCACTTTTGTAAAATCGGTTGATTCTCTTTCCCTGCCAGCCTCTGTTCACAGCCAACTGACGGGCGGTCATAAAATTGCTAACTGGGAAGGCAAAAGCGTATCTAAAACAGAAAACGGATATGCTGTATTTAAACTTCAAACCACCAACGGCGTATTTGAAACCACTAAAGATGCCGTTAATCTCTGCCTTAACCTTATTGGCATTATGGCTTTATTTCTGGGTTTTATGAATATAGCAGAAAAAGCCGGAGGTATCCGATTTCTATCCAGAATTATTGGCCCATTCTTCTCAAAAATATTTCCCGAAGTGCCCAAAGATCATCCGGCAATGGGGCACATGGTTATGAATTTTTCGGCCAATTTATTAGGTCTGGATAATGCAGCCACACCTTTTGGCATCAAATCAATGGAAAGCCTGCAAACCCTCAATCCCAGTAAAGACAGGGCTACCAATGCCCAGGTGATGTTTATGTGCCTTCACGCCTCGGGCCTGACGCTTATTCCTACCACCATTATTGCAGACAGGGTAGCGCTCAAATCGCAATACCCAACTGAAGTGTTCATGCCACTGATGATTGCCACTTTTGCTGCCACCATTGCTGCGCTAACCATTGTATCCCTCAAACAGAAAATCAATCTGTTTCAACCGGTAATATTAGCCTGGGTTTTGGGTATCACTGCTGCCTTCAGCGGTTTGATTCTTTATATCAGAACATTAGACGCACACGGCGTTACCCTATTTTCAAGCAGCCTTAGCAACGGATTGATACTTTTCATATTTATTGCCATCGTTCTGGGAGCATTATATAAAAAAACTGCCATCTTTGACGATTTTATAGACGGAGCCAAAGAAGGCTTCAATGTAGCAATAAAAATCATACCTTACTTAGTTGGCTTATTGGTAGCTATCAGTCTGCTACGCAACAGTGGCGCTTTCGACTTTGTAATGAGCGGCATAAAAGCAGTTTTTATGGCTTTCAATGGCGACACCCGAATTGTAGATGCTTTGCCCACCGCATTGCTTAAACCCTTTAGTGGCAGTGGTGCACGCGCCATGATGATTGACACTTTGAAAGTACATGGGCCCGATTCATTTGTGGCAAATCTGGCTTCAGTTTTCAGGGGCGCGGCAGATACCACTTTTTTATATTATTGCGGTATATTTTGGAGCTGTCAACATCAAAATACCCGTTACTCCGTTGGCACCATGCTTCTTGCCGATTTGGCAGGAATCATTACCGCCATTGGAATCAGTTATTTGTTCTTTAGCTAAAGAAGAAGAAGATAAAAACCTACTGTTGTTCCATTTTTTGGTAATGCGCCTGATGGCCTTTTCAATAGCTTCTTCGGGTTCAATGATATTGTCTTTTCCCCAGAAATCCTCATCATAAAAATCGCCCACTTCCCTGCTCAGAATCATATTAGGCTTAAACCTTTCTGCGTTGGGGATTTTGGCTGCATCTACTTCTCTTCTATCGGTAATAGCCATTTCAGAAATGACGGTATAATTATTTCGAAACAGCTTTCTTTTCCAGTCGCTCTTAAATTTTAATTCAATTTTTAAATAGTTCAGGAAATATTTACCATCCTGTTCTTTATAAGCTACCAGATAATTGGTGCCCGTAGGAACAAAAATCATTCCCTGTGGCTTTTTCACAATAAACAAACGTGTGGCCTTTTCCAGGTCAGAAATGTCCATACTGAATTCGGCACGGGTAATGGCCAGATTATCCTGCTGAATATAAATTTTACCAAAATATAAAGGATAATCTAATTTTCTTGCCGGTGCAAATTCGATAACATAATTTTGCTTGTCATCAATGGTTACAAAATCCAGAAACCGAAAGTGATAATTCTCCCAGTTAATTAGTTCGATTCCAATTTCGGGGTTTTTTGCCACATCCAAATACAATAAAATCGTCGGTCCGCCTTGCAGCATCACATTGAGTGTATCTGCTTTTTTCACATTCACTCCTTTTCTCCCCTTGAAAATACTTACCTGATCAAATCTTGTATCATCATACGCAAGTTTGTAAATATCGACTACGGCTTCGGTTATAGAAATATAATCACGACGCTGCCTGATACTTTCTCTGTAAAAACCCTTCATCATATTTGGGTTCAAACTATAATTCTTTTTGATTTTTTCATAAGCCTTTAAAACCACTTCCTTAGGGTCTGCCTTCAGGACATTAACACCGCCCAACTGAACAACCTGTGGTTCCAAAAGAATAGTTTTTTTGGCTCCGGCATATTCGTTTACAGATAAAGTTTTTGTCAAATAACTGATATGCGATACTGTAAAATACTTCGCATTGATGTCTTTCGGAATTTTCAATATAAATTCTCCTTCGGAATTGGATACCGTACCCACAGCCGTGCCCTTTACAGTAATTGCCGCATTGGCAATCCTTTCTATATTTTGAGCATCCCTTATTTGTCCTTCAATGATTATTACATCTGATTGAGCTATCAGACTTCTTGAAACAGCAATCAAAAGAATAAAAATAATGAAGAGCCTTTTTCTTATACGAACTTTCATAAAGATAAATTTATTTAGTTGGTAAGATTCACAAACTCTTGCTCCCATAAAGTTACTAAGAGTTCTACTGAAAAAAACAGATATTTGTCATATTCGTTCAATCAAAAAAGTGAAAGTTTCATTTTTTTCGTATCTTCCAACAAATGAAAAATTCTGAAAATAGATTTAATTTCACTCTCTGCTGCTTTCTGAAGCAGCATTTGGACTTTTTGAACCACTGAACTGCCAACTATTTATCAGGAGAAATCAGGTTTCTTTTACTAATTTCTCCGATTTAGGCATATTTCATTTAACCAATTGAAAATTAATATATTATGCAAAATTCAGAATATTATATTTCACTCGAAGACAAATACGGAGCACACAATTATCATCCGCTGCCTGTAGTACTAACCAGAGGACAGGGCGTTCACCTTTGGGATGTAGAAGGAAAAAGGTATTATGATTTTTTGAGTGGTTACTCCGCGGTGAACCAGGGGCATTGCCATCCTAAGATTGTAGATGCTTTTGTAGGACAATCACATCAATTAACTCTCACCAGCCGGGCTTTTTATAATGACAAATTGGGTGAGTTTGAAAAATACATTACGGAGCTTTTAGGTTATGATAAAGTTTTGCCCATGAATACCGGTGTGGAAGCGGTGGAAACAGGCATCAAGCTTTGCCGCAAGTGGGCTTATGAAGTGAAAGGTATTCCTGAAAATGAAGCTGTCATTATTGTGTGCGATCATAATTTTCACGGTCGCACTTCTACAGTTATTTCGTTTAGTAGCGATCCTGACTCAAAGACCAATTTTGGACCATTTATGAGAGGTTTTTTGACAATACCTTACAACAATCCTGATGCTTTATCTGAAGCATTAAAGCATAAATATATTGCAGGGTTTTTAGTCGAGCCCATTCAGGGTGAAGCAGGCGTTATTGTGCCCGATGAAGGTTATTTATCAACAGCAAAAAAAATGTGCGAAGAAAACAGGGTGCTTTTTATAGCAGATGAAATTCAAACAGGGCTTTGTCGTACCGGTAAAATGCTCTGCTGCGACCATGAGTGCGTGAAGCCCGATATTTTGCTACTGGGTAAAGCGCTAAGTGGCGGCCTGATGCCCGTTAGCGCTGTGTTGGCCAATGATGAAATCATGCTGACTATAAAACACGGACAGCATGGCTCCACTTATGGAGGAAATCCTTTGGCCTGCGTAACGGCCATTGCCTCATTAGCGGTTTTGGCAGAAGAAAAAATGGCTGATAATGCAATGGCGCTTGGTGAATATTTCAGGGAGGAGTTAGTAAAAATCAACTCCCCCTTCATCAGCGCTGTGCGCGGAAAAGGACTATTAAATGCAATTGAAATAAAAAGTAAAGATGCGGAAGCCGCCTGGAAATTATGTATATTACTGAAAGAATACGGCCTATTGGCCAAACCAACACACGGTGATAAAATTCGTTTTGCGCCTCCACTTTGTATAACGAAAGAACAGATAACTGAATGTATTGGGATAATTAAAAAGTCGCTTGAGAAATTAGAAGAATAGTGTAGTTATAATTCTTCATCTCCATCATCCACTGTTTCAGATACCGGAATTTTCATATTGGGAAGCATGGCCGTTATCAATAAAACCATTGAAGCAAACAGTACCAAATAAAGGCCTGTTTGTTTTACAGGACACTCGCCTGCTTCGCATCCACCCAAAACAATAAAGTTTTTAATAGCCCAGGCCAAGTTGAGGGCTGCCAAAAAAATATTTGTCCTCTTGGCCCATAGCTTTGGCACAAAAGTGAATACAATAATAATAGCCGTCAGAAAAAAATGGATATAGGCGGGTTTCCCAAAACGAGTACCTGCCGTATCAACGCCCGACAGGGTTAGTTCAGGATTTTCTATTATTACCCAAGGCATAAAGCAGGCAATCACTAATGTGAAACCGGCAACCAAAGCTATCCATTGCGACTTATTCATTACCTGCAAAATAACTATTGCTTTCCTGTATTGCCAAAAAAGCGCTTTGAAAAGCGCTTTCTAAAAAATTTTCTAAAATCATTAGAAATAAACAATTCCGCTTACTCCTAAATTTCTCCCCGTCATTTTTCCAAAAACCGTTTTTGAAAAATCGGTTGAGTTATCCGTCAAGCCCAATTCGTATTGAACATGCAAACCTACACGTTTATTAAATTTGAGACCTGCACCCACATTCAGACCACTTTCCACTCTTTTCAAATGCGACTTATTGTCGCTTCCCCATTTAATATCGACATTGTCATTAAAAATACCCAATGGCGTTCCGCTTGTCTTAATTTTTCCACCAATGCCCACACCTACATACGGGCCTGCTCCTGCATATACTTTAACCGCTTGGCTTATTGGAAAATTCACATTCAGTGTAAAAGGAACTTCTAAATAAAGTGGTTTAATCTCTAAATTGCCCACATTACTTTCATATTTACCGCCTTTTCCTGCAATTTCCAATCCTGTTCTTACTGTTAAAGCAGGAGCCAGATCAATATCGGCTACAAGACCTGCATTGAAAGAAGACAAATTTTTTGAGGTATAACCTCCCTTTTCAGCCACAAATTTAGAGGCATTGTAACCGCCTTTGATACCGAACTGGGTTTGTGCGCTCACAAAACCTACTGAAAGTGTTAAGAATAACATACCTGTAATTAACTTACGCATCATTTTTTTCATTTTAGTTAAGAATTAAATTTTCATATACCCTATTCATAAAAATTGTGCCAAACATCTTTCGCTGCCATCATTTTATGATTTTCTTGATTTGACTCAATGGATAAATTAACATTGACACCACAGTCTTTAATAATTCTATTGATAGTGATTATAATTTATTTTTAAATAATATTTTTAAAAAGTAATATTGTCAGCTTTTCTTTGAATTATCGTATATTTAGGACAAAATTATATTTCTAATTTGAATCAATCATATATTACAAATCCCTCAATAAATCAAGTCTTTCTAAGAAGATTAATAATCGTCCTTTTACTGCTTTGTACGCTCTCATCAAAGTTATTTGCCCAATACGACACCCTTTTGCACAAACCTTACAACAAAAAGGTTCTGGGTGTTCATGCCATGTATAAGGATTTAATTGATATTGGCGATTCGGTAAAACGGGATCAAAAAGCCGGAGAAATAAAAGCCTTTGCCCGAAAAAATAATGACAAGGGATTAGAATTAGAAGTTTATTTTTTGAAGTTTTTTGGAACGCTTTTTATCAGCAGCAACCAAAAGAAGTGGCGCATACCGAATTGAAAAAACTTGTTGCACTGGTAAGCAAGGAGGATTATTGTTTTCTAAAGGCAAGAGCATTGAGGGCAATGGCGGAGTTCTATTGGAAAATAGAAAAAAATTACGAACTGGCTTTTGAGCAATACCTTTTATTAGATAAAGAACTACAAAACGCTAAACCGGAAGACTATCCCGAAATGGCAAGAGATCTGATGCAGATAGGCGAGGCTTATTACTATTTTCACGATTATGCTATTGCCATTAATTATTTTAAAAGAGCGATTGCAATACCTGAAAACAGTTTTAATACCATGGTCATTAATACAGCCAAAAATGACCTTGGATTATGCTACCAACAGGAAAACAAATTAGACAGTGCCGATTATTATTTTCAGGAAATTCAAAAACTCAATTCCCCAGATCGCAGGTTTGGAAAAGAATAGCCACCGAAACCCAGGTGGTAATATGTATTTGCGTAAGGAATATGATAAAGCCATTCCCTTGTTAGCAATCGACCTAAATGGATCCCTTAAAGAAAATGATTATGGTTGTGCGGCAGGCGCAGCCATATCTTTAGCAGATATTTACCGTGAAAAAGGAAATTTGCAAGATTCTAAAAACTATATCGCCTTAGCATTGGATAATATAAAAAAAGCAGGTCAGGCAGACAGGCTACGCTTGTTGTATCCGGTAATAAGCAAATGGTATGCAGCGATGGGCGATGGCGAAAAGTCTAAACGCTACGTAGATTCTTCAGTGCTGGCATTGAAAAAGTATAATGATAAGTTCAGTGCTTTAAAACTACTAAGAGCCCAACAAAAAGTGGACAGACAAAAAGAGCAAATACAGTTAGCCACTTTTAATTTAGAAAAACAAAAGAAAATTACAGAACGAAATTTGCTGCTCTTGCTTGTTTTCATTTTAGGAATAGTAACCCTTTTAACCTATTTCATTCAAAAGAAAAGACAATTGGCAAAAGATATAAAACTGCAGGCTGCCAAACAGGAATTAGAAATTGCCCACATCAACCTAAACAGATTTACCAAAAGTATTCTGGAAAAAAATGAATTGATCGAACAATTGCAAAGTAAAAACCCAGAAGAGGACAAAACCGAAATTTTTCAGCAATTACAACAAAGTACTATTCTAACCGAAGATGATTGGCAAGCTTTCCAGCAATTGTTTGATAAAGCATATCCAGGTTTTATTCAAAGAGTAAAAGAAAAATATACCGAACTATCTATTGGAGAATTAAGATATTTTGTGCTATCTCGCTTAAATCTATCTACCAAGGAAATGGCTGCCATGCTGGGTGTTTCTTCTAATGCCATTCAGGTGATGCGTCATCGTATTCGAAAAAAACTTTCCCTTGAAGATACCAATGCTTTGGATGAAATGATTAAGACAGTATAGAATTGGGCAATGAAAAACCTTTCTTTTACTGTAGAATAATATCCATAAATGTTCCTTTTTGCAGGCACATTCGCTTCCTATACTGTTGATAGGTTCTCGTTGCCATCCATAAAGTCATTTTCCCTCACCGGGTCTCCAGCCCATACATGATATTGAAATTCAGCAATTTGCATCGCTTGTAATTAATTGTAAGGTTTTTGTAAGCCCTCAATTTTGCATTTCCATAGTTGGCTGCACTAAGTTTATGCTTCAAAGCAATTTGAAATGCCATTCACCCTCTTTCGAAAGAATAAGTACTTGTTTCTGATAATTGTTCTATTGCTCTTCAGTTTATTGCTGGGTATAATATGGCACTATTATGCTACGGAATTGGAGGTACTGGAACAGAAAAAATCGGAACTAAAATTAAAGACTGACTAAAAGATAATCATGACTATTAACTATTCAAAACAGATAAGGCAAATGACACTAAGGCAAATATTCTCCAACACAAAAAAGCTGGGATTACTTTTTTTCTTACTATTTTTTCATTTAATATCTACAGCTCAAATTACGCCCAATTTCTGGGGACAAGTTTTCGTTAAGCAAGGAGCTTCCGGCAACGGCACCACTTGGGGCGGTGCCACCGGCGATTTGCAGGGTGCTATTGATGCACCATACGTTCATGAGGTTTTGTAGCCATAGGCACTTATTATGTTTCTGCTACCAGTGCTTTCAAAATGAAAAAAGGAGTGGCTATTTATGGAGGGTTTGATCCGGATAATGGCATTGACGATTTATCGGACAACAGAATACTTCCCAATCCGGCAAACCTTCAGGGGTCGGTATTGGATGGTAATAATAGCAGATCGGTTATTTTCAATGAAAGTCCTGGCAATAACAGAATGGATAAAACCGCCATACTGGATGGATTTACACTCACCAACGGAAAATCCGGAAACGGAGGAGGAATTTATAACCGGCTAAGCTCTCCGCTGATCAGAAATGTTGTGATAAAAAATAACAAATCCGATGGAGGAGGTGGTGTTTGGAGCTATATTTCTAATGCAGAGTTTGAGAACGTATCTATTATTAATAATGATTGTACTGCTTTTAGCGGAGGTTATGGAGGCGGAATAGCAAGTCGGTTTTCTAATCTGAAATTAACCAATGTAGTTATAGCCAATAACAAGGCAAGCCAAGATGGTGGTGGAATTTGGCTTGCAGAAAAGAGCTCATATTCATTAACCAATGTGTCTATTACAAATAATATTTCAGGCGATGAAGGTGGGGGAATTTATACTAACTCTGAGGATGGCAATAATCTAACCAATGTAACCATTGCTAATAATACGCCCAATGCGGTGAAACTTTCGGGAGAACTGTGGTATATAAAAAATTCAATCTTGTATGGAGGCACCACTGGTTCCAATTATGAAGCCAATAATTCAATCATTGAAGGCAAAACCAGCACTGCCAATGGAAATATCAGTGCAAGTGGTATTACTTTAGCAACCTTGTTCAATAATCCCGGCTCGGCTGATTATACTTTAAAACTGGGCTCTCCGGTTATTAATAAAGGCGATAATATTCACTTTTCTGGTCTAAATGAAAAACACCAAAGACCTGGCAGGTAATGCCAGAGTGTATAATTACACTACAGGCGGCATCATTGACATGGGTGCTTACGAAAGTCCTTACAACAGTCCCTTAGAAGTCGGTGTCAATAATATTATTTATGTAAACACGGTATCTCATGGATCAGGTTCTGGAAAAAGTTGGAACGATGCCACTCATTTATTGCAGGATGCCATCAATACCACCGGTGTACAAAAAGTGTTTGTGGCAGTGGGAGTATATGATGTGCCCTCCCCTCATAGTTTTGTGATGAAAAATGGGGTATCGGTTTATGGTGGATTTGACCCAAAGTATGGAGTTAATACTTTAAGCGATAATAGGATAATGCCTGACCCTATGGATAATCAGTATGGTTCGGTACTCAATGGAAAGAACGAAAGACCCGTTATCTGGAATGTGTATAGCCCCACCAATACGATGAGCAACTTTACAGTATTAGATGGATTTACCATTAAAAACGGGGCTGGTGCTTACGGTGCCGGTATTCATAATGAATATGCATCACCTACTTTATCCAACCTCGTAATCAGTAATAATAAAGCAGGTAACTCAGGGGCGGGGATTTACAATAAAAGTTCCAGTCCAATGATTAAGAATTGTGTAATTCATAATAATGAAATTAACAATACCAGCACAGGAGCTATCATTTCGGGTGCAGTTATCTACAACATTGGAAGTTCGTCACCTATCATTATCAATACAACCATAACGGGTAACTCCTTGTTTGCACCTGTTGCCGGCATTTCATTGGGGAGTGGGATTTACAGTTATGGCTCATCGCCCAAAATATTTAATAGTATTATTTGGAATAATCTGAAAACAGGCAGTCCTTATTTAGCTGGTGCAGATATTGAACATGAAGGAAATAGTTCAGTGATAGTAAAAAACAGTATCACCCAAGGATACTCCACAGGCAATGCAGGCGACAATAATCTGATAAACATAAACCCTTTGTTTACAAATCAAGGACAATTTGACTACTCCCTTTTAGATGTATCGCCAGGCATTAATAAAGGAGATAAAACACTTTTCATTGGGTTGTCATCCGAAACAAAAGACTTAGCAGGATCGGACAGAGTAGCTGGCCCTAATATCGAAATGGGTGCTTTTGAAAATCAACATGCTTTACCGGTTCATTTTGGCAAGGTATCAGCCAGCCTAAAAAATAATGTGCTATTGGTAAATTGGAGTACAGAAAGCGAATCTAACAATAACCATTTCTTAATTCAGATTTCGGAAGATGGTAATAGCTGGAAAACCATTCAAACCGTACAATCAAAGGCTGAGGGCGGCAATAGTAGCGAGGTCATTGACTATAGCGCCTCTATTCCTATTCAATCTGCTTTTGCTGCAACCCTGATGCTGCTTGTGTTTGGCGCAATTGGTAACAATAAAAATAAAAGATTTCGTGTCCTGCTTTCTATCCTGCTTTGTTGCGCCTTCTTTATTTCCTGTCAAAAAAAGGATTGGCTGCAAACCGTAGAAAAAGAGAAAATATTAGTCCGTATTGTGCAGGTGGATAAAGATGGTAACCAAACGGTTTCAAAGGTTATTAGAGTGGCAAACAATCAATAAAAGACAATTAATAGTATAAAAAATGAAAGGTAACATTTGTCTGAAAAAAGGGATAATACTATTGTTGGTAATAACAATAGCCAACGGTATATTAAAAGCACAAACGCCTGATGCCAATGGCATCGTATATGTAAATAAAAACATTGCGGCAAGTGGTGTGGGCAATAGCTGGGGCAATGCGACAAAGGAGCTTGCTGATGCATTAAAAGCAGCTAAAACAAATACTGCAATCAAAGAAATATGGGTAGCCAAAGGAACCTACTATCCTAAGTACAGTCCGGCGAACAATAACTTTGGCAACAACGCCAATAAAGACAATAGTTTTTTGATGGTAAAGGATGTAAAACTTTTTGGAGGTTTTGATCCAGCCAACAGTATGACCACTATGGCTACTAGAAATCCTAAGAATGCTGTAACAATACTTAGTGGCGATATAGATCAGAATAATGCAATAACCAACAACGTGTTTCATGTATTGATTGCAACAGGAGATGTAGGCACAGCCGAACTGGATGGATTTTCCATTACCGGAGGGAATGCTGACAATTCAGCTAGTGGGACATTTTTTGTAGGGACTGTAAACATTCCAAGATACGAGGGCGGCGGCATTTATATTAATGGTAGTTCGCCTGTAATGAATCAATTGATCGTAAATGCAAATAAAGCTAGTCAGTCTGCAGGTGTAAATTTTGTAAATTCTGCTGCCTCCATACGCAATACAATAATAACAAACAATACCGCAGTTAATTATTTTGGAGGAGGAATGAGTACTGTTAATTCGCCCGTAAGTCTTACTAATATTCTTTTCAACGACAATAAAGCTACCAGCGCATCAGGAAGAGGCGGTGCGCTGTATATTACCAACTGTGCTCCCTTATTTACCAATGTAACCATCAGCAACAATACGGCCGCTGCCGGTGGTGGCATCTATAATTTATATAATGGGAAACCTGTTTTTAGAAATAGTATTTTATATGCCAATGCGCCTAATAATTTGGCAAACAATAGCGGAGATAGTTATGCCGAGTTTAGTTATAGTTTGATTGGAGGTAGTGGTGGTAGTTGCACTTCATGGGTAAGTTTTACGGGTGTAGATGGTGGAAATAATATAGATGCTAATCCAAACTTTACAAATCCTGCAGGAAACGATTATTCGTTACAAGACGGATCGCCGGCTATGGGTAAAGGTAGTAATGCGCTTTTTGCGGGATTAACTGCCAGCACCAAAGATCTAAGTGGAAATCCTAGACTAGCAGGGGCTAATATAGATATGGGTGCTTATGAAAATCAAACACCATTGCCGGTCATTTTTGGCAATGTTCAGGCTGCTGTAAAAGACGGTCAGTTAATAGTGCAATGGCAAACTCAAAATGAAACTAATAATGATCATTTCCTAATTCAGGTTTCTGAGGATGGTAATAACTGGACCACTGTTCAAACTATTCAGTCAAAAGCTATAGATGGTAATAGCAGCAGTGCGCTTGATTATAGTATTTCTATACCTTTTCAGGCTGCAACTGCTACTGCGGCAATTATATTAGTATTGGTAGCAGCATCAAACATTGGCAAACGAAAATATTTTATAATAGCATGTCTATTTCTTTGTAGTGCATTATTCTCCTGCCATAAAGAAGATGTAATAACTTCTACAGAAAATCAAAAAACATTTATACGAATTGTGCAAGTGGATAAAGATGGAGTAGTACGAATGTCAAAAATTATTATTGCGGGTCAGGAATAAGCACTACGATCAATCACCAGCTGTCATTCAAAAATAGAATGGGACACGATTAAATCCATAAAACCTTATTGTAATGAAAACAACTAAAGTAATAAATTTTATCAATGCCCCTAAAAATATTTAATTTGCAACTCTAAAGAAGCGCCGAGCATCTGTCAGATTGACAATTTATTTTGGCAAAAATTTTTAAAATACAATCATCCGATTCTTCATCAGACGAAATGCTGGTGGAGAAATATAAATTAAATGGTAATCAGGAGGCCCTTGCTACCCTTTTTTGAGGTATAGCGACTTGTTGTATGGCGTTTGCATCAAATATTTAGAAGATGAAGAAGAAGCCAAAGATGCAGTAATGAATATTTACCATGAACTGTTAAAAAAGCTTCCCCTACACGATGTTCAGAATTTTAAAAGCTGGCTATATGTACTGGCAAAAAACCATTGCCTGATGCAATTGCGTGCAACCAAAAAGAATATAACTGTAAGTTTTGAGAATCAAAGTGTGCAATCGGAGGAGTTTTCGCATCTTGACAATAATATGGAGAAGGAAGAATCCTTCAGAAAGTTAGAGAGGTGCTTGGAAACCCTTTCTGAAAAGCAAAAATTAAGTGTAGAACTGTTTTATTATCAGCATAAATGCTATAATGAAATAGCAGCAGCAACAGGGATAGACTGGAACAAAGTGAGAAGTTTGATTCAAAATGGAAGAAGGAATTTAAAAATTTGTATGGAAAAAAAATGTCAACTGAGCATACATATCATTATACGGCAGCAGATATCCGGCGATATCTGAGCGGTAGCATGACTGCTCAGGAGATGCACTCCCTTGAGAAAACAGCCCTGAACGACCCCATGCTTGCTGATGCCATAGATGGTTATAGAAATGCCCACTTAGACACAACCAAAAAACATTTAAACGAAATCAATGCCCTTCTTCAAAACACAAAGTTGAAGGCACCTGTGGTATCTTTTAAACAAGAAGTATCCAAAAAGCAATGGCGGCGCTGGATAGCAGCAGCTTCTGTCTTTGGTATTCTTGCTTTTTCCGCATGGTTTTTTATCAATCAGACCGGAAAAAATGAGGCTCAGATTGCCCAAGCCGCAACGGAAAAGCAAGAAATAATTTCAGAAAAGAATGAAAACAATAAAACTGCGCCTGCTTCCATTGGTAAGGAGCAAGCGGAGACTAAAGAAACATCTGAAATAGGAGAGAAAAAGTCCACTGCCTTAAAAACAACGGCAAAAACTGAAAAGCCAAAAGTTGAATTGAGTAAAGAAATTGCTGCTTCAGAATCACCTTTGAACAAACCACAGGCCGGCATGATGAGCGAGCAGGCAGCAGCGGCTTCGCAGCCTGTGGCACAAAACAGCAAAATGTTAAGAAACGCTGCATCGCACGTAGATACCACAGCCATAGTTGTTCAAAAAGTGACTCAAGTATTGAAAATGAAGTAGTGGTTGTCGGTTTCGGCAAACAAAAAAAGAAGTTGCAAATAATGTAATTTCAAAATCTGAAGCCGAAACCAAAACCGCAAACTCAGTTCCAATTCCGATTGGCGGCTGGAATCGTTTTTATGAAAATTTATATAAACCCCTGAAAGTTAATCCTCAAAAAGCCACTAAGCTATTGCAAATCAAGTTCGATATTGAAAATGCTACACCTGTAAGGTTCGAAGTACTGCAATCTCCGGATTCAAATATTTCCAGTAAGGTTATACAGTTTATCAAATCAGGGCCTAAGTGGGAGAATTATCAGTCGATGCCTAAGGCCGAAGTAAAATTGAAAGTAGAATATTGAGACTACCATCATTTTTAACTTAATTGCTCGTTTCGCCATGCTAAATATTCTATAAATGTGATTAATGGTTGCTGCAGAAAACTTAACTTAGCAAAGCCAAATCAGATTGAAATGCAATTGTTTGCAACAATCAGGAAAGGAAATATTTTATGAACGATTTAGAATTTAAAATTATACAAATTGATTTATTGAAAGAGTTTTGTAAGCGCATAGATAAAGATTTATCCGACAAAATTATTCAATTAAAAGATGTCGAAATTTCTACCAAAAATTTTGACTTTTACACTTCCGTCTCCCGTCATTGCATCTTCCCGAATAGAGGTGAAAAATTAGAAGTGGACAGTTATATTAAACACAAAATGTTCAATATTGAATTTAAGCCAGATCTGGTTCAAAAACCAAATGATTTATATAATGCCTATTTGTTTGCCAAAAAAAATGAATTAACAAAAACCAATTTTTCTGAGGCACATGCACTATTAACAAAACATCTGTTACCAAAATCTAAGCAAGGGGTATTACGAACAGGCAATATGATTATTTTGGAACATAACACCGGCCGCATCCAATATGAAGCGCCTATCGTATCCGTAATGTCAAAATCACACGATTTGCTATGGAATGACATAGAACTGCTTCTAAAAAATGAAAAACTCAGCCATCAGGAAATATTTTATTATGCTTCTTTTATTCATCTGATTTTGGTAAACATCCACCCTTTTGAAGATGGGAATGGCAGAGCAGGGCGCTTAATTGAAAAATGGTTTATAGCACAAAAACTTGAGGAAAAAGCATGGTTTTTACAAAGTGAATTATACTATTATAAACATGTGAACGACTATTATAAAAATCTGAACAGGTTGGGAATATTTTATGAACAATTAGATTATTCAAAAGCGCTTCCATTTTTGTTAATGTCGGCTGAAGCATTAACCCAAAAATAAAAATACAACTGAAAATATTTAAAACCCGCTGAAAGGTAATTTCAGTGAAACCTAACCTCAGAATATCATTCCGCAATTATGCTGCTATAACCTTACGCGCCATTTTTAGAGCTACCTCTAATTGCTCATCCGGTGTCAGATTTGTATTATCCAATACTAAAGCATCCTCTGCCTGACGCAGTGGGCTTACCTCACGATGCGAGTCAATATAATCGCGCATTTCAATGTTCTCGGCCACTTCTTCAAGCGTAATATTCGGGTTTTTTGCATACAATTCTTTAAACCTCCTTTCAATCCTTACAGCATTATCGGCGGTCATAAATATTTTTAGTTCTGCATCAGGAAATACCACAGTGCCAATGTCTCTGCCATCCATTATTATCCCTTTCTTCTCACCCATTTTTTGTTGCTGTGCCACAGCAAATTCTCTTACCTCACGGATGGCAGCAACCTCGCTTACCTTTTCTGCCACTAATAAATCTCTGATAAGGTATTCTACATTCTCATCGTTGAGATACATATCTGCCTGCCGGGTGTTTTCGTTGTATCTGAAATCCAATTCAATTTCGGATAAAGCTTTGTTTATTTCATGCGGCTTGTCGAAATCCACACTTTGTCTTAAAAAATAAAGTGTGATGGCCCTATACATAGCTCCGCTATCCACATAAATATAATCCAACTCTTTGGCCAATTGTTTCGCCATTGTGCTTTTTCCACAACTGGACCAGCCGTCTATAGCTATAATAATTTTTCTCCTATTCGATGGCAAGATAAGAATTTATTTACACTCATCAACTCAAATATGCACCGGTTATTTTTTCGCCACTCACTTCCACAATGATATGTTCCTGCAAAGTGGTGGAAAGAGAAAGTCCTTTAAAATCAGGACTTATTGGAAACTGAGTGTGCGACCTTTCTACCAATACTAAAGTACTTATTTTTTTGGGTTGAAAACTTAAAAACGGTTTCATAGCATACAAGAGGGTTCTGCCGCTATTGGTAACATCGTCAATAATGATGATAATTTTATTGTCAAAATCCATTTGCCGACTCAGTGTTATCTCTTCAGGTTTTTCTTTATCCATTGATAATGAAAGTATTTGCACATTGATATTACTATTATTTTCTATAAATTCTTTGATCCTTGTGGCCAGCACCATTCCGTTAGATTCGATGCCCACTAATAGCAATTCCTGTTCATCAATATTGTTTTCAATTATTTCCAAAGACAGCCTGTTCAGCTTTTTCGAAATTACATCTTCTGTCAATATATATTTATTTTTATCGGACATATTCTATTTTTATGCAAATTATTTAATACATAATATAAACAAACCGTAAATTAGCACTTGTAATTGAAACAATATGCAAATCCTTCAACAAATTTTATTTTTAATACTTGCCACTACTGCCGGTCTTCTATTTTTCAGAAAAGTTGTACAAATTAAACATAATATATTTTTAGGCAGTACCGAAACAATAAGCGAGAATCCATCCCAAAGATGGAAAAATGTGCTATTACTGGCATTTGGCCAAAAAAAAATGTTTCAAAATCCATTAGTAGGCGTTCTACACTTTTTTGTTTATGCAGGGTTTATCATCATCAATATAGAAGTGCTCGAAATTGTGCTTGATGGTATTTTGGGCACTCATCGCATTTTTGCCGGATTGCTGGGCCGGTTTTATGATTTTTTGATAAACTCCTTTGAAATATTAGCCGTATTGGTTATTGTTGTATGCATTGTATTTTTGGTGAGAAGAAATATTATCCGTCTAAAACGCTTTGCCAGCAAGGATTTGAACGGATGGCCCCGAAGTGACGCCAATTTCATTTTAATTATCGAAATAGCGCTGATGTCTGCCTTTTTAAAGATGAACGCATCCGACTCGCTTTTGCAACTTCGTGGGGTTGAGCATTACACTGGGCATCTTACCGGTAATTTTGTAATATCTCAGTTTATACAACCTTTTTTCGAAAATTATAGTAATAACGCATTGATTTTTATCGAACGATTTTGCTGGTGGTTTCATATAGTGGGTATTTTTGCTTTTTTGAATTACCTGCCTTATTCAAAACATTTACATATTTTACTTGCCTTCCCTAATGCCTATTATGCTTCGCTAAAACCAATGGGTGAAATGACTAACATGCCGGCTGTACAAAACGAGGTACTGTATGCCATGCAACCTGAGCTTGCACCTGCCGAATCTGCACCGGTAGAGCGATTTGGTGCAAAAGACATTATGGACCTGAGTTGGAAGAACCTGTTGGATGCTTATTCTTGTACAGAATGTGGCCGATGCACTGCTGCCTGCCCTGCCAACATCACCGGTAAGTTATTATCGCCACGAAAAATAATGATGGACACTCGTGACAGAATGGAGGAAGTAGACAAAATCACTCGGCAAAATAAAGAATGGAAGGATGATGGTAAAAGTCTGCTGCATGATTACATTAGCGCCGAAGAACTGAGGGCCTGCACCACCTGTAATGCCTGTGTGCAGGAATGTCCTGTAAGTATCAGCCCTTTGGATATCATTTTGCAACTACGCCGTTATTTAATTATGGAAGAAAGCAATGCTCCACAGGAATGGAATGTAATGTTTAGCAATGTTGAAAATAATTTTGCGCCCTGGAAGTTCAGCCCCGATGACAGAGATAAATGGATTCATGAAGTTTGACGCACTTTTTCGGTTTCATGAAGTTGATGGGCAATGTCTTTTTTCTTTACAAACATGCGCCACAATTGAATGAGTGCTGTAATGGCGAAAATACTTCCGATAGCAAAATTGAGTCCTGACTGGTTATTTTGTATTTTATTGGCAACAAGCCTTCCGCCAAAAATAAAAACACAATTACCTATCAGTGTGCCAATACCGATACCAATAATATAAATATTGTAATTAGACCTCTTTGGAAGCAATACTTTCTTTGTAAACAACACTGTGCTCCACCCAAACCAGAAAGGTATCTGCACCGGATTGACAGCGCTCATGGCTAATCCTAATAAATAAGAAGGAAGATTATTGTTGAGGATAACATTCTTCTTTACCGAAGGATGCAATGCTGCATAAAAACTGAAAAAGGCTAATGCTAATATAATGATTAATGTAAGCCATTCCAAAATCTTAAAAATATTCTCCTGTCTGCGAATCCAATCCATCGCCACTAATGACAGGCGAACATATATCATTTCAGCAGTGAGCGACCCCAGGGAGAAAAGCAACGCATTTCTTACAGATTCTACAATAGCAATCTGCATGGCCGCAATGTTGAGCGTGCCCAAGGGCAAAGACCCCAGGAAACTGACCAACATACCCACAAAAAAAACCTTTATTAATTGCTGCATTTTATTTTTTCATTAGAGATAATAAAACGTTCATCCTACAAATATGATGAAAACCAATGATATCTTACCAGCTTATTTTGAAAAATTTGGCAAAATTTTTGCCCTGCATATTGAGAAATACCGATCTAAGATTTTTTGCCTTGAAGCATCGGCACAAAAGAAAAATTCGCAAATGTTTCTTCCTGCATACTTCCGTCTTCCATTTTTGTAATCCGTTTCATTTGCTGCACATTACCAGAACCTACGGGGATGACCATTTTACCTCCGGATTTGAGTTGTGCGATTAATTTTTCAGGAATCTCAGGCGCACCGGCAGTTATTAAAATCCTGTCAAAAGGCGCATAAGTGGGCAGCCCCTGATAACCATCACCATAAAAAAACTTTATAAATGGAAACTGTTTTAAATAAGGAAACAATTTATTTTCATCATACAATTTTTTCTGCCTTTCAATTGTATAAACATTAGCTCTCATCATTGCCAAAACTACAGCTTGGTAAGCGCTTCCAGTGCCAATTTCCAACACTTTTTGTCCCGGTTGCACATCCAGCAACTCCGTTTGATATGCAACAGTATAAGGCTGAGAGATGGTTTGACCTTCACCTATGGGAAATGGCCTGTCCTGATAAGCTACATCATCAAAAGCCGAATCCAGAAAAAAATGCCGGGGAATACCACTCATGGCTTCCAACACACGTTCATCGTTAATACCTTTCTCTCTTATACTCTCAATTAATTTTTTCCTGAGACCCTTATGTTTGTAACTGTCTTCTACTGTCCGTTTCATATTTACGCAAATGTATTAAAGCATTTAACATTAATTATTATTATTTTCGGTTTTATCAAATGAAGCAGAATTTACTATCATAAAAAATTATTTGTGAGAATCTAAAATACATGTGAACATTTTGGGATTTATGAGAGATAATTATTTTATAAGTATTTCTTACCTTTCGCCATTAAAATAACTTAGCAATTATGGCCAAAAGGGAAAATTATATTTCGTGGGATGAATACTTTATGGGAGTAGCTTTGCTTTCGGGAAAAAGTAGTAAAGACCCCTCCACACAGGTAGGCGCCTGCATTGTAAACCAGCAAAACAAGATTGTAGGCGTAGGATATAACGGCCTGCCCATCGGTTTGAGCGATGATGAATACCCATGGGTAAAACAAGGCGATTTTCTGGATACAAAATACCCCTATGTTTGCCATGCTGAATTGAATGCCATTCTTAACTCTATAACCGGACTTCATGGCTGCAGAATATATGTTGCTTTGTTTCCATGCAATGAGTGTACAAAAGCTATCATTCAATCAGGCATAAAGGAAGTTGTATATCTGTCAGACAAATACGCAGGACAGGATATTTTTATTGCTTCAAAAAAAATGCTTGACAGCGCCGGAGTAGCCTACAGGAAAGTAGTAGTAAGCAATACCCACATCGAGCTTTCCATAAGGGAAGAAGATGTGTAATGTCAGGATGAATTTTTCAATAATACAGCAGCTACCATACCTGCTGTTTCTGTACGTAAGCGGGTATTTCCCAGTGTTGCGGGCAGGCATCCTGCATTTAGTGCCATTTGTATTTCATCATCACTGAAATCGCCTTCCGGGCCAATGAGTATCAGGGAAGATTCATTTTGAGAAGGAATAAGCTTGTTTTTTTCACAATCAGCACAATGTGCAATATATTTTTTGGCAGCAGTTTTAAAAATATTCTGATTTAAAAAATCATTAAAAGAAACGAGGGCACACAACTCAGGCAGCCATACCTGACGGCTTTGCAACATAGCGCTTATCAATATTTGGCGTAATCTCCCAATTTTGAATTTTTCTTTTTCCGTCCTTTCACAAAGCAAGGGGATAATAAAATCAATGCCTATTTCAGTGGCTTTTTCCAGAAACCACTCAAAGCGATTACTATTCTTCAAAAGAGAAATAGCTATCGATACTTTCGGGTTCTCATTTTCCAAAAAACAGCATTCCTTTACCCTCACGGAACAGTGCTTTCTATTGTCTTCAGAAATTTCAGCAGTAATCAGAGCCCCCTTTCCATCGGTTAGATGAAGGCGCTCTCCTTTCTTCATCCTCAGCACCTGTACTGCGTACTTTGAGGTTTCCTCGTTCAATACTATATCTTTTTGAGAGGTATCAAAGTTATCAATATAGAAATACGGAAGCTGCACAGATAGAAAAATAACGGTTTTCAAATAGACGATAGATTATTAAAGATTGAATTCATACATTCTTACGCCTAAAAAGGAGCATCCTCCATGTTTTCATCTTCCTCATCCTCATTTCTGCTATTCATCTTGCTTTCGGCAATAAAAACTTTAGCGCCACCTTCATCTTCCACACGTTTCCACGAACCACCACCCGGCAATCCTATTACATTGTAAGGATCTTCTTCCCAGCCAATAAATTTTTGAATATGGAGCAATGCCTTTAGTTTGATAGTATCCAATTGCCCATTCCGGTGCTTGGCAATCTTTACCTCGGTCAGGCCTTTTTGCTCTTCGCCCTCAGCATTGGTGTTGATATCATAATACTCTGGTCTATATAAAAACATTACCAAATCGGCATCCTGCTCAATGGCTCCCGATTCGCGCAGGTCGCTCAGTTGAGGAATGCGGCTGCCCTCTTTAGCGCCCCGTTTTTCTACCTCACGGCTCAACTGGGATAAGGCAATAATCGGCACATTCAGCTCTTTTGCCAGGCCTTTCAGGTTACGGCTGATGTTGCTGATTTCCTGTTCGCGATTTGCATTCCTGTTTTCGCCGGTACCGCTCATCAGTTGCAGATAATCTATAATAATAAGGCCAATATTATGTTTGTTCTTCAGTTTTCGGCACTTGGCCCTCAACTCAAAAATATTTAATGCTGGCGTGTCATCAATAAATAACGGAGCTTGCGAAAGCCGCTGAATACCTTTTGTATAAAGTTGTTTCATTTCATGCTCTTCCATCTTGCCTCTTGCAATTTTTTCGAGCATGATTTCACTTTCTGCTGCCAGAATACGCTGCACTAATTGACTGGCGCTCATTTCAAGAGAAAAGAAAGCCACCGGCGTTTGTTTGGTGGGATGCAATGAAGCATTACGGGCAAGGTTAAGTGCAAATGCCGTTTTACCCACAGCCGGCCTTGCAGCCAGAATAATCAGGTCGCTGTTTTGCCAGCCATAAGTAACCTTGTCAAGACTTTTGAAGCTACTGGGTACCCCTGTAATCTCTTCATTTCGGTTTCGGAGATCTTGTATTCTTTGAATGGTATTAACTAATACTGAGTCTATCGGTTGAATACTGCTTCGCAGGTGCTGATTGGTGATTTCAAACAGTTTTCCTTCGGCATCGTCAAGCAATTCAAATACATCAGTACTGTCTTCGTATGCATCAGCAATTATCTCGCCGCTTATTCGTATCAACTCCCTCTGAATAAATTTTTGAAGAATAATTCTGGAGTGGGCATCTATATTTGCTGCCGATACCACCGCATTGGTTAGCTTGGTTACATAATAGGGGCCGCCAATCATTTCCAGCTCTTCCCGACTTTTCAACTCTTCTACCACGGTCAGCATATCAATGGGTTGGCTCTTGTTTGCCAGCGACTGCATTGCCCTGAATATTCGTTGGTGTGCATCTACGTAAAAACATTCGGGTTTCAAAATTTCCACAATTGCGTCAAAAGCGTCTTTTTCAAGCATGACAGCACCCAAAACTGCTTCTTCAAGTTCACGAGCCTGTGGTGGTACCTTTCCATAAACCATGGTACCTAAATCAACTGCCGTTCTTCTTTTATGCTTCCTGTCTTTATTTAAATTAGTTAAATCCATTGGTCAATTATAGCGATAAAAAAGTTACATCATTAGATTTTCTAATGAATCAGGGGGTACGTAAATCTAACGAATTTTTTCTTAAAAAATTTTAAAGATTAATATGGCTCCCGCAAAATCAGAGGCGAATTTAGCCACCAAAACCAACATGTCAAAATCTTTATTTCTAAACCAAATATTAACAGGGTTATTCACAATGACAATAATTTTAAACATTGATTATCAATTATTTATCTTAATATCAGCTTTTATCCGAAAAGTCGGATAATTTTCAAAAACAATTATGAAAAGCACAATTTTTTCTTTACCTTTGCCCTCCAATTTAAAGCCCGGGTGGTGAAATTGGTAGACACGCTACTTTGAGGTGGTAGTGCTGGTAACACGGCGTGCTGGTTCGAATCCAGTCTCGGGCACTTTGAATGCTTTTCTGATATTTTCAGAAAGGCTTTTTCTATTTCACCCCGTTTTAACATACATTTCTTTTAACTTTGAAACTATGTATAACATTGAAACCAACCGAATTAAAGTATCGGTGAGCGAAAAAGGCGCAGAACTCCAAAGTTTTTTTGACAAAAAAACCGGAATTGAGTATATGTGGGATGCCAACCCTGCTTTTTGGGCTAAACATTCGCCGATTTTATTCCCGATAGTGGGAACCCTCAAGGATAATACATATTTTTTTCAAGGGAAAAGTTATAAATTAGGAAGGCATGGTTTTGCCAGAGATATGGTCTTTGAGCTGAAAGAGCAAACAACGGACAATCTCCATTTTTTATTAATAAGTGATAGTGATACACTGAACATTTTCCCATTTGACTTTGAATTTTCTATTATTTATACCATTATTGATAACATGCTAAGCGTTACCTATCACGTAAAAAATACAGGTAAAGAGGAAATGTACTTCTCTGTGGGTGGGCACCCTGCTTTTAAAGTTCCAATTTTTGAGTGTGAAGTTTATTCGGATTATGTTTTAGAATTTAATGAAACCGAAAATGCAAGCCGTTGGCCAATTACGAGCGAAGGTCTGATTGGCGATTCTCCATCTCCCTTTGTTATCAACAGCAACGTTATCTCTTTATCAAAAGACTTATTCAAAGAAGATGCCATCGTATTAAAACAATTGAACTCGACAAGTGTAAAATTAATTTCGAAGCAGAACCGCATTGGCCTGAATTTTGATTTCGAAGGATTTCCGTTTTTGGGTATCTGGGCAGTGCCAAATGCTGATTTTGTGTGCATTGAACCCTAGGGCGGCATTGCCGATAGTGCAAACACTACTCAGGAGCTCACGGTCAAGGAAGGAATACATAAACTGGCCTCCGGCAATGAGTTTGAACGCACCTGGAGTATAGAAATCATTTAGTAAAAAAAAAAACGCTTTCCCTGCGTTTTGAATAGTTTTTTTTCTCTCATATACCCTTTGTTCAAGCGGTGTGCCTTACTGCAAAAATTCTTGTTCTAATTGCAAGGGCTCTATATAGACTCCATTTTTATATACCCGCATGTTACTGCCTGAAATTTCATCAATCAGCATAATATTTCCCTGTACATCTTTGCCAAATTCAAGTTTAATATCATAGAGGTCAAGACTTTTCTCAGTCAGCAACTCTTTGACAATGTTGCAAATATTTACAGTAATCACTTTCACCTTTTCCTATTCATCAAAGGTCATCAACCCCAGCAATTGCAGTGCATCCTAGGAAATAGCAGGGTCTCCTCTTTCTTCATCTTTAATCGTTACTTCCACAAAAGCGCCCAAATCTTGCCCTTGTATGCAATATGCGCCATACCTCCTGAAAAAACTGCCTACTGCTTTATAACGGCAAATCACCTCCAGTCCTTTTCCAAAAACAGTCGCTTTCTTTACAGTCATGGTGGTATCATCAATATCCGAAGCCACAAAATGAGTAGGGATTCCTCTTTCATTCAATCTGTTGAAAAAATAAGTCGTCATTTTCAGACCTGATTTCCCCACACCGTCAATGGTTAACCCAATAGTATTGGCTCCGGGATCAAAAACGCCATCAGTGCCGGTTACATCATCTTTAAATTTTAATAATACCGCCTTCACTTTCGGTAGCATATACATCCTTTGTTTTTCCTGAGTATAACAATTTCATCTGTTTTTTTTAATTTTCAACTAAATGGGGTTGCAAAAATATTCAACTCCTGCTAACTGTAACATTTTTTTACATTGTATTAGTATTTAGCCGACAAAATAAAAAAGCCCGAATTCGTATTTGTTCGAATCCGGGATTTATTGTTTCTAATTAAAGATTAAAACCTCCTTTCTCTGGCAGATGATTCACGCTGGGCTGGGGCCGACCTTTCTGAAGACCTGCTTTCTATGCTGCGGGATTCTCTTTGAGGAGGCTGCATTTCACGACTACGTATTTGACTTTCACGTTGCTGTCGCACTTCCATATTTCTTTGTTCATTTACTTGTCTTTCACGTTGGGAACGCATCTGGCTCTCACGTTGTTCATTCATCTTCCTTTCACGTTGCTGACGCACTTCCATATTTCTTTGTTCATTTACTTGTCTTTCACGTTGGTTACGCATCTGGCTCTCACGTTGTTCATTCATCTGCCTTTCACGTTGCTGACGTACTTCCATGTTTCTCTGTTCATTTACTGGTCTTTCACGTTGTTCGTTCATCTGCCTTTCCCGTTGCTGCCGCATGTCCATATTACGCTGATCATTTATTTGCTTTTCACGTTGCTGGTGCATTTCAGCATTTTTACGTTCTAAGTCTTCATTTTGCTGACGTTGTTGCCTTATATCGTCACTACGGCGTTGCCTTACCTCGCTATTGCTATTATTCTCAGTTGTAGGTCTGGTTCTTTCCAATACATTACCACTTCGTTGGCGGCCGGTGTTTTCGGTATTACCGTTTTCAACTCTACTGTCACTATTACCAAACCTTCTGTTTTCTACATTCCCACTTCTTTCTGCTACGGTATTGTTCCGCCTTTCATTATTGATGCGACCGACATCTGATCTGCCACCGGCATCGTTTCCTCTTGAACCAACAACTCTTCCATTATCATTTCCATTGCGCAATGCCTCACTACGGTTTGCAGCTACGCTTCTATCATAGGTTTTTACATCCCGTGGTGCAAATTTTTTGCTGGAATTATCATCACTTCTTTGTACTGTAGGACGATACACGGACAGTTCATTACGCCTTACGTTAGTTCTTCCAGGCTGATCCATATCTTTTACGCGAAGCGAATTTATTCTACCTGTATATTTTTCCACATCGCGGCGGAGTGGCCCGTTGGTATAAATTCCTTCTCTACGCGCATCGTATCTGCCGCCACCACTATATCCTCTGTCTCCACGGTTTCCATAATAATTGTTAATGATTGTAGTATTATTAAATATGTTGATATTGTTTCCATGTGGGTAGTAGTAACGATCAATATACCTTGAAGACATATACCTGCAAGGCGCAAAAGTCCAATAATCATAACCGGGATTGTAGTTCCCAAAGCCTATGCTAATGCTGAACCCGGGGCGCAACGGAGCCCAACCGTAGTAGTCGCCGCCACCGCGCCAGGCTACCCATGCTGGAGACCAATCATAACCTGGCACCCAAAGCCAGCCATAATAGGGATCATAAAACCAACGACCATAGTGAAACGGAGCCCAGCCCCAATCGTAACCAGAGTTCCACATCCAGTCGTAATCATCGGTATAAGCCCAATACCCATTAGTGGAATAAGGCCTGAAATCGCTGCCAACCCTTGGTCGCCAGGTATAGCCATAATCAGGATAATCTATCCAGTCGCCATAAGGACTAAGCTGATCGTAAAATGACTGAAAATTAATATTCACGCCCACTCTGAATTGCGCCGTTGAAGGCTTTGCCATCAACATGCCTATAGCCAAAAATAAACCGAAGCCCAAACCAAAGAATATACGTTTCATTTTCATTGTTTTTAATTGTTAAACCATTTTTCCCGAGTGAGCAAGCATTGATTTGCTGTGCATTCTCTGATTATATGACGTAAGGTACATTATATAGTTGCTCAAATTTTTATTTATAAGTAGTATTAAGAAAATTTTTGGCAAAATTCTTTAACAATTTTGTGAATCATTTGTAAAATTGCAGAGCACTTCCCACAATGGCTTCATTTTCAAATAAAAAGGAAAGGAATTCAAATATGATTTTGCTTACACTTTGTGATTGATTATTATAAAATATTAGAGATTGACCCTTCGGCCACCATGGACGAAATAAAAAGGGCATATCGCCGACAGGCGCTTTTGTTTCATCCCGACAAAACGCAGGATGATTATGAGATGAAAGCGCGATTTAGCTTGGTCAAGGAAGCATACGAAACGCTGACTATACGCACCTTAAAAGAAAAATATCTTAATGAAAGGTGGCTGTTAAAAGCTAACAACAAGGCGTTTACCAATAAAATTCAAACTCCTTCAGATGTGTTAAAATCAATGCTGGCATTCCATCAAAAATCAGTTTTTGTCAATGAGTTCAGCATGGATAAATCAACGTTTAAAGAAGAATTGTTGTCAGTGTTAAGCGATGAAAATATCAGTATTCTTAACTCGTTTGATGAGCAGGCTATTAACGATGAAATCATAATGCTCTGTTTGCAAAACATCTCAAAACTTTGCTTTAAAGATCAGCATTGGTTTTTGGAGTACTTGAACAGAATCAATTTAAAAAATACGAAATTGCTTGATCATTTTTTAAATGAGCTAAAGTACCAGTCAAGATGGGAAAACTGAGATATTTGTTGATACCTGTAATATTATTTTTATTTTGTGCCATTATATGGTATAGTAACCATTAATTTACAAAAAATAATTACTTGCCGGTATTATAAATTATTTCTATCTTTCAACTTTCAAAACAAAAAACAATTTTTCTGCCATGATGCCCATTGGAGACGACAATTCAGACAGGAGGATTACCCCTGTAGTCAACTATTTACTGATTGCCATCAATATTATCGTATTTGTTTTTGCCCAGCAAATGGGTTCCAACGAAGCTATGCTGATGAGTCTTTCCACTGTACCACAAGAAATATTATCAGGTAATGACATCACAACCAATGGTCTGAGCATCACACCTATTCCGGTTTATGGCACCATTTTAACCTCTATGTTTATGCATGGCAGTATCGCACATATTGTCGGCAATATGCTGTACCTGTGGATTTTTGGCGATAATCTTGAAAACGTAATGGGTCATGCCCGATATTTGGTTTTCTATTTGATTTGTGGCGCTATTGCATCTTTGTCGCACGTATGGTTTTCTTCCTTTATGGGGCAAGGATTACTGGTTCCAAGCCTTGGGGCCTCCGGAGCCATATCCGGTGTGTTGGGTGGGTATTTAATTCTTTTCCCCCGAAACAGAGTAAGGGTGCTGGCAATCAGCTTTATAATCTATGTTCCGGCAGTAGTTACGCTGGGAATCTGGATTGTAATGCAAGTGGTGAGCCAGATGGGGGCGCTGGGTGGAGAATCGGAAGGCGGCGGCGTAGCTTATGCAGCACACATTGGCGGTTTTTTGGCAGGAATGATATTAGTTAAATTTTTTGCAAAAAAACAACCTGTTTTCCCTGCAAGAGTCAGATAATTTTAATATCCGTTTCTGGAAAAAAATTACTCGCCTTTAGACGAAGACTTTAGTTTAATATTTTTATTGTATGCAGCGCTACTGTAAGATGCCACATACGAGCAACAATTGTAAATATCATATTAGAATGAAAACCAAGTATCCTAAAAAGTTTTTAGGAGGATTATTAGGAAAAATAGTTCGGAAATTATTACGATGGAAAGACATGCAAGGGACATGAATTGAAGATGATAAAGAGTCATGTATCTCTTGATCATGTTAGTATGTTTGTTTCTTGTCCACCTCATTTGGTCTATAAGTAAACTTATACAATATCTGAAAAAGAAGAGTTCTTATAAGATATTACAAAAAAACAAACAACTAACCAGGATTTTTTGGGTCGTCATTTGTAGGGCACGAGATTATTAGTACCACCATCGGGCAATTTAACAGATGAAGTAATAATGAAGGATATAAAGAACCAGAAAGATCAGGAGGTGAAGACGACTTTACAATCCTAAATGCCCCAAAGCAGACTTATAGCCTAATAAATAAATCTTTCGCCTTATAGTTTGCCAAACGGACAGAGCAAAAAGTCACATTTTGTGTGCTGGCTAAAATCGAAAATTATTCTATACAAATTACAGAGAATGTATAAATTTAAAGCGTTTTGGATTTTAGCTCTGTTAATCCGTAGGTAAGCATTATAATGCTGATAGAGCTGGCAGGCATCAGCACAGCGGCAATTACAGGTGCCAACAAACCCTGTACTGCAAAATACAAGCCTGCGATATTGTACAAAACAGATACAATAAAGCTGATTAATATTATCATTTTCCCTGATTTAGCAAAATTTAAAAACTGATCGAGCCTTGAAAACTGCTCCGCATCAAAAATACCATCGGCTGCCGGGGTAAAATTGTTTGCATCTTCAGTGATCGCCAGTCCCACATTACTCTGCTTCAGCGCGCCGGCATCATTCAGCCCATCGCCTATCATTAGTACTTTTTCTTTTTATATTTTGCAGATACTCAATGTATTCTAACTTTTCTTCCGGCGACTGATTAAACAATATTTCGGTATCGTCTTTCAATACAGTTTGCAGATTTTGAGCCTCAGCATCATTATCGCCGCTCAATACCGATAAAGTATAAATTTTTTGAAGATTTTTCATCAGTTCTGCAAATCCGTAGCGGTAAGAATTCTGAACAGTGAAAACGCCCAATACCTTTCCATCCACTTTAATATTTACCCGAGAGCCGAGGTTGTCTTTTTTATCAGCCGTATTATTTACAAAACTATCACTGCCTATCTTAATATGCTTTTCATTTATCCAGCCTTCAATTCCCTGTCCGGGTACATTTTTAAAATCGCTTACAGGAATCGTTTCTATAATATTCAGATAGTCATAAATGGCCTTACCAAGCGGATGCGTAGATTGCTCCAACAAAGAGGCAATTATCATACCTAATTCATTATCAATAGGTTGTCCGATATAACGCACTTTAAGTTTTTTGCTTTGGGTAAGCGTGCCGGTTTTATCAAAAACAATATGGTTTATGCCCGAAAGGTTTTCAATCACGCTGGGATGACGTAGATAGAATTTATTTTTGCTCAACACCCTCAGCACATTGCCATTGGTTAAAGTGGAAGAAAGCAGCAATGCACAGGGGCAGGCAATGATGAGAATGGTAGTCAATGCATTCCACATGGTCACATATTCGCCTCTCCAAAACCAGAAAGCAGCAGATAAAGCGCTGATTATGAAAACAATAAGCGTAAAATAATTGCTGATGTTGTGTATAAAAAGCGATTCTTTTTTCTCTTCTTTAAAAACATCTTTATTCCATAGATTAGTCAGGTAGCTTTGCGAAACTTTTTTAATCACTACCAACTCTATTTTCTCTCCTATTTGCTTGCCACCGGCATAAATAATTTCTCCCACATCCTTTATCACCGGCAAGCTTTCGCCACTCACGAAGCTGTAGTCCACCTCTGCCCTGCCTTTTGACAATATGGCATCTACAGGGATGAGTTCATTATCATATATTTCAATTACATCATTTTCTTTCAGATTTTCAACCTGAGTAGGCACCGACCTATCTTCTTTCAAAACATTAACAGCTATCGGAAAAAACGATTTAAAATCGCGGTCGAACGCAATAGCCTGCTGCGTTTTATCCTGCGCCCAACGACCTACTAACATAAAAAATACAATGCCGCTCATACTGTCAAAATAAGTATTGCTGTTGAGCGCAAACATCTCCCACAGGCTTCGGCCGAAAGTTAGAAGTATGGCCAGTGCAATGGGTGCATCAATATTTAAAAAACCATTTTTAAGACTTTTCCAGGCGCCTGTGAAAAATTCGGAAGCGCAATAGAAAAATACCGGAAGCGCCAGAATCAGGCTGATATACCTGAAAGCAGCGCCTATCTCATACTGTATAAAACTACCGAAGGTAAAATACTCCGGCAAACTCAGCATCATAATGTTTGCAAAGCAAAATCCTGCAATGGCAATTTTGTATAGTCTGGTTTTATCGTAATTTTTACTTTTTACTTCGCCCAGGTTTTTGGAGACGATGTGTGGCTCATAAACCAATAGGCGGTAAGCGATTCCACTACCTTGCGAAGCGTGGTTTTTTTATTTTCAAAACAATAAAACTTCCTTCTGTGCAAAATTCACCCGTGAAGAAACAACGCCGTCATTAATCCTTCTCACATTTTCAAGCAGCCAGAGGCAACTGCTACAATGCATCTGAGGCAGGTAAAAACTTACATGCGTTTGATTGTCATCCTTGAACTGAATCAGTTTCCGGCCAATCTGCTCATCATCCAGAAAACTGAATTTATCTACTCTTACTTTAATTTTTTGGGTAATGCCGGGATGTGTGTTTAGGTCGTAAAAGGAACAAAGGTCATTTTGGTTTAGTATTTCAAAAACCATTTTGCACCCCTCGCAACAGAATATTTTATCATTCAATCTTATTCTATCGTTGGCACAAGTATCGCCACAATGAAAACAAGAAGTTTTGATTTCAGATGATGAATTGCCCAATATAATATTTTTTTATACCTCTTTTTCAGGTTGTTGATTTACAATAATACCCTTTTTTCTTTGCAATTGCAAAATACATTTATGCAAATCATGTTTGGTATTAGTATAATTGTGGGAAAAAATATTGATAATGCTTAACAGTGTTCCTTTTTTCTCAGGCTCCAGCAGTTCTGCTTCTACCTCAAGGCTTAAAACAAGATTATTGATTCGGTCTTCTTTTTTGGTTATCAGGGTTTGTAATTCGGTGGCATGATTACAGTTTTCCATAGATTTACAATCTTCCTTAAGTAGATTAAGAATTAATGGAAACATCAATCTGGTTTCATATTTGCTCAATGATACAAACTCATCATTAAGTTCATCCAACAAATCAAATATATTAGCATAACTGTCATCCTCCGAAAACTTTTTTTTCAAAAACTGAATATTCTTCAAATGATCCATTATAACCGGGTATAACTGGTTCGTTATGTTTTGGATAATGGTATGGCACTCTTGTGTTAAAGACATTGGTTTTATTTTACACAAATCTCCTTCCATCCTCTTGAATAAAAAATGATAGGGTAGTAAGATTTATATGATATTTATCACATTTATCAGGAAAGCATCAGAAATTTTCTAAAAAAACTCAAACAGGATTAAATTTTCTTAGGCTAAAGGTTGTGAAGAATTATTTCTGTAATAATCCAGTTTTCTCAAAAACATATCTGCCATTTTTTCGGCACGCCATCTGGCTTCGTCTGCAATTTCGCCTTCAAAATACTCGTCGAGTGTTTCATCAAAAAGTGTCAGCCATACCTCAAAATGTTCATTATCAATATTTAAACCGGCATGTGGCGGAAAAGGACTTCCATAATAAGTACGCTCGTCCAGCAAAACGGTTTGCCAAAATGTGTACATTTTTTCAAGGTGCGATGGCCATCTGTCGGCTATTTTTTCCTCAAACACAGGGCCAATCAATTCATCTTTTCTTACTTTGGAATAAAAACTGTCAACCAGTTTTTTTATATCGTCCAAATTTTCAATATCCTTTTTAGCGTTACTCATCAAAAAATAATTAATATCAACTATTACTTTTCTTTGTTTAGGTTGAAAAGGCTATCAACAAACTCATGTTTATCAAACACCAGCAAATCTTCCATTTTTTCGCCCACTCCAATAAACTTCACCGGAATTTTAAACTGATTGGCAATTGCCAGTACTACCCCACCTTTGGCAGTGCCATCCAGCTTGGTTACTGCCATCGCTGTTACGTCGGTAGCAGCCGTAAACTGCTTGGCCTGTTCCAATGCGTTTTGCCCGGTGGAACCATCCAACACTAACAGCACTTCGTGCGGCGCTTCGGGAACAATTTTTTGCAACACTCTTTTAATCTTACTCAATTCATCCATCAGATGAATTTTGTTGTGCAAACGTCCTGCAGTATCAATCAATACCACATCGGTATTGCGGCTCACAGCACTTTGAGCCGTATCAAATGCCACGGCTGCCGGATCGCTGCCCATAGGTTGCTTCACAATAGGCACTCCCACTCTTTCGCTCCAAATGGTAAGCTGGTCAACCGCAGCTGCCCTAAAGGTATCGGCAGCGCCTAACAATACATCTTTTCCAGCTATTTTAAAATTACGTGCAAGTTTGCCGATGGTTGTTGTTTTGCCTACTCCGTTCACACCCACCACTAAAATGATATATTGTTTTGCAGGCATCTCACTCTCAAAAGAATAACTTGAAGCTGAAGGAGCATCAACCAAAATGTTTTCTATCTCCTGCTGCAGCATATTGTTGAGTTCAGAGGTGCTCAGATATTTGTCTTTAGCTACCCGTTGTTCAATTTGTTCGATGATACGAATAGTGGTTTCCACTCCCACGTCGGCGCTTATAAGGGCATCTTCCAGATTGTCCAGCACCTCCTCATCAACCGTACTTTTGCCGGCTACGGCCTTAGTAATTTTGGAAAGAAACCCCTCTTTGGTTTTTTGCAAACCATGGTCAAGTGTTTCCTTTTCATTTTTCCCAAATAATTTTTTAAACAGACTCATTTATTTTGTTTAGTAGTTTTTAACTTAAAAAAAGAACATCTTCTGACTTCAAAAAATCAATCTCTATGAAACAACAAAAGCCATTCGCTTTGTACGAACAGCTTTCACCCTACTTTTTCAATGAAATTATTTTTGAGCCAGAAAATCTTTAACCTTTTCCTTGTGCACAATATTCTCCTTAAAGGTATAGGCGCCGGTTTTAGGATTACGAACGGCACGTATCACTTTTGACCAGTTTTTCGATTCTGCTGCTGCTTTCGCATCTTTAACCTTTGCGTTTTTTTGCTGCTTTTGCCATTGTATAAAAATTAGATTGTTATTATATGAAATATTGATTCAAAACGAACTATCGGGCTATCGATGGCAATAAACCATCACCCCTGTAGTCTTTATTTGATTTCTTTGTGCATCGTTACTTTTTTAAGAATAGGGTTGTATTTTTTCAACTCCATCCTCTCAGGGTTATTTTTTTTGTTTTTTACGGTAATATATCGGCTGGTGCCGGGTTTACCGCTGTTTTTATGCTCGGTACACTCCATTATTACCTGAACCCTGTTTCCTTTTGCTTTTTTTCCGCCTGCCATAATAAAATACTTTTAAAACTTTTAGATTTTTTCTCCCTTTTTCTTAATTCTTTTACCACAGAGTACAAACCATTTTTATTTATGGTACGCAATGCATCTGTAGTCAATTTCAAAGTAATCCATTTATCTTCTTCGGCCAGGTAGAACCTCTTTTTTGCAAATTGGGCAAAAACGGCGTTTTGTCTTAATATTGGAGTGAGAAACCTTGTGGCCTCCCATTGGCGTTTTACCCGTAACCTGACATACTCTTGCCATAATAAAATTTTTTGGAGTGCAAAGGTAAGGAATTCTATTGAAAGTATAATAGATAATGAGAAAAAAGTTTTTCTCAACATTGAAATAAAAAATAATCAAATTATCAGCGCAATTACAAACAATTGAATCAAAAAACTATGGTTCATATTCCTTAAATTCGCATCCTAAGTAAAAAATCAATTTAAAACAATTTTTATGGTATATGATGTAGTAGTGCTCGGAAGTGGACCGGGTGGTTATGTGGCAGCTATCAGGGCTTCGCAATTAGGACTAAAAACCGCAATTATCGAAAAAGAAAGCCTTGGCGGCATTTGTCTTAACTGGGGCTGTATCCCCACCAAAGCGCTTCTGAAAAGCGCTCAAGTAGTAAATGACATCAAACATTCGGAAGAATACGGTATCGAAGCGCAGGGAAAACCCAATTTTGAAGCTATCGTAAAACGTAGCCGAGGCGTAGCCGAAAAAATGAGCAAAGGCGTTCAGTTTTTAATGCGTAAGAACAAAATAGATGTCGTGATGGGCTATGGCACTCTGAAAGCAAAAGGTAAGGTGGAAGTGAAAGCCGCCGACGGCAAAACCCAGATTATGGAAGGAAAACACATTATTGTGGCCACCGGAGGGCGCAGCCGCGAACTACCGGCCATGAAAATCGACGGTAAGAAAATAATTGGTTATCGCGAAGCAATGTCGCTACCCCTGCAACCCAAAAGCATGATAATTGTGGGTAGCGGCGCCATAGGAATAGAATTTGGCTATTTTTATAATAGTGTAGGGACCAAAGTAACAGTGGTTGAGTTTATGCCACGCATAGTGCCGGTGGAAGATGAAGACATTTCCAAAGAATTAGAAAAGAACATGAAAAACAGGGCATTGACATAATGACCAGTAGTGAAGTAACTGCCGTTGATACCTCTGGCGATGGCATTAAAGCAAAAGTGAAAACCGCAAGTGGCGAAGTAACATTAGAAGCCGATATCCTGTTAAGCGCTGTGGGGGTGAACGCTAATATTGAAAATATAGGCTTAGAAACGCTTGGCGTAAAGACTGAAAGAGGAAAAATCTTAGTAGATACGTTTTACAAAACGAATGTTGATACCATTTATGCCATCGGCGACTGTGTTCCAGGACAGGCTTTGGCACACGTAGCCAGCAAAGAGGCTATCATTTGCATAGAAGCCATTGCTCACAAAGAAGGCAAATACATAAGCCAGCCCGAACCAATAGATTATGGCAATGTGCCGGGCTGTACCTATTGCTCACCTGAAATAGCCAGCGTAGGATTTACAGAAAAGCAGGCAAAAGAGGCAGGGTATGAAGTGAAAGTGGGTAAGTTTCCATTAAGCGCCAGTGGTAAGGCCAGTGCTGCCGGGCATACCGAGGGTTTTGTAAAAGTTATTTTTGATGCCAAATATGGCGAATGGTTAGGTACGCACATGATTGGTTATAACGTAACCGAAATGATTGCCGAAACCGTAGTTGCCCGCAAGCTGGAAACTACTTATCATGAAGTGCTTAACAGCATTCACCCGCACCCAACTATTAGTGAAAGTGTGAAGGATGCCATTGAGGCAGCTTATGATGAGGCCATTCATCTGTAAATTTTATTTAACAAGTACATAATATATGAAGGGTTGAATAATATTGAATAATGTCGATGTTATTTTTGGTAGTATAACATAAACTGTGTAAGTCCTACAAAGTTGGGGTACCCCAACTTTGTAGGACTTATTTATTAATTTTAAAAACACAGTTTAATTTTATGGACAAAGAACAAATGCTATCAGACGCTTTTTTAAAGCAGTTTAAAACCGGAGAAGAGCTAACTGACTTTTTGACTCAGCTCCAAAAACGAGGTATTGAAAAGATGCTTGAAGGCGAGTTAGATGCTCACCTTAAGCATGACAAGCATGAAAAAAGCAGTACTTCAAATGCCAGAAACGGCTATGGCACAAAACGCATTAAAACCGGTTTTGGAGAAAGTGAAATACAAGTACCCAGAGACAGGACGCCTCCTTTAACCCGATGATAATACCCAAACGCCAAAGCATGGTAGATGGGTTAGAAAATGTAATCGTATCGCTGTATGCCAAAGGCATGAGTGTAAGCGATATTGAAGAACAAATACGCGAGGTTTATCACTTTGATGTATCTACTTCAACCATTTCCAGAATTACAGAAACAGTAGCCGGCGATATTGTTGCCGGCAAAACAGGCCCTTAGATCCGCTGTATTTAATTGTATGGATGGATGGTATTGTTTTAAGGTAAGAGAAAACAGTAAAGTCATTAACAAAACCATCTATCTTGCCGTAGGCTCAATACAGACGGCAAAAAAGAAGTACTGGGCATGTGGCTTGGCAAAAACGAAAGTGCTGCATTTTGGCTTAGCGTTTTAACCGATTTAAAAGCCAGAGGTGTAGAAGACATACTCATTACAGCTACCGATAACCTCAATGGTTTTACCCAAACCATCAATAATGTTTTCCCGCAATCACAAACTCAAATCTGTGTGGTGCATCAAATACGCAACTCGGCAAAATATGTGGTTTGGAAAGACAAAAAGCATTTTCAAAAGACATGAAACTCATCTACGACGCCCCAACAAAACAGGCAGCAAAAGCAGCACTGGAAGACTTTAAAAATAACTGGAACCACAAATATCCATACGCCATAAAATCTTGGGAAGATAATTGGGAAGCGCTTACCGTTTTTTTTGAGTTCCCTTTAGAAATAAGAAAAATCATTTACACCACTAACCTAATAGAAAACCTGAATGGAAAAATCAGAAAATACACCAAAAATAAAATGTCCTTCCCTACAGATGAAGCCGTCTTAAAATCGGTATATTTGGCTTTAAGAGAAGCAACAAGAAAATGGAGTATGCCTATACAAAATTGGGGCATCATCCTAAATCAGTTCTTAACAATGTTTGAAAAAAGGGTTCAACTTTAAACAAAAAGCTAAACCCTTATATTTTTAACTTACACAGTTTATGGGATACTGTCTTATTTTTATATCGCAATTATTATTCCGCTATTATTATGACGATCCAACGGAGCTATTACCATTGCGCTCCTACGGGAAGGGGCTCCCCAATAATCCATTTAACAGGGGGATACCGGAAGTACCTCCTTTATATTAGTTTTACATTTCTTTCCACAAAATTGGTAAGATCGGCACCGGTGAGCATACCCTGAGCCAGCAATGCCAAATCAAAAGCCTGATGTGCCAAAGCCTTGCGGGTATCATCATTGGACTCGGCCAGTATTTTTGTTGCTAACGGGTGATTAGCATTTATAGAAACCTTAAACCTGTCAGGCATGCTTCCGTAAAAACCCATTCCGCCACCAAGTGCAGCCATATCCTTCATCCTACGCATAAATTCGTCCATTGTTACCGAAACCGGCATGGCCTCCTCATTCAGGTTTTCTACAGTAACCTCCATTCCGGGTTTTGTAATGGCTTTTTCAAATATCTCCTTCAACTCTTTGGCTTGCTCTTCACTCAGCTTTGATTCGATTACTTCGTCTTTCTCAATCAGTTTTTCAAGCACATCTGCGTCCACTCTTTTTATCTGGGTTTTTTCCAAATCACGTTCCAGATGGCTGATAAAATGGTTATCCAATGGACTATCCATCACCAATACATCGTACCCCTTTTTATTGGCCGCCTGTATGTAGCCATCCTGCCTGTCGGCATTAACAGTGTATAAGTAAACTATGTTGCCATTTTTATCGGTTTGTGTTTCTTTTACTTTGTCATTATACTCGCCTAAAGTAAAAAACTCCTTCTGGGTATTGGAAAGCAGCACAAAATCTTTTGCCCTATCCCAAAACTTAGGTTCGCTGATGGCTCCGTATTTTACAAACACACCAATATCGTTCCATTTTTCTTCATAACTTTTGCGGTCATTTTTAAACAACTCTGCCAACTTGTCTGCCACCTTTTTAGTAATGTAGGTATTTATTTTCTTCACATTACTGTCAGCTTGCAAAAACGAACGAGAAACATTTAGAGGAATATCAGGCGAGTCTATCACTCCATGCAACAGCATCAAAAACTCCGGCACAATGTCCTTTACCTCATCTGTAATAAACACTTGACGGCTAAATAATTTTATTTTATTGCGCTGAATCTCTATTTCATTTTTTATTTTTGGGAAATACAATACTCCTGTAAGGCTAAATGGATAATCCACATTTAAATGAATCCAAAACAAAGGGTCATCGCCAAACGGATATAACTCTCTATAAAAATTCAAGTAATCTTCATCCTTTAGTTCACTTGGCGCTTTTGTCCATATCGGAGAGGTGGTATTAACAATATTGGGCACCTCCACACTCTTGTATTTCGGCTTTCCTTCTTCATCTTCTCCATCTGGCTCGCTTTCTGTGCGGGTTCCAAACTGTACCGGTACCGGCAGAAATTTTGCATATTTATCCAGAATCTGTTGCAAGCGGTATTTCTCCAAAAACTCTTTGTTTTCTTCATTGATGTATAAAATCACATCAGTGCCACGCTCTGTTCTACTACCCTCTCTAATTTCAAACTCGGTGGTTCCATCATTCTCCCATCTGGCCGTCGCTGCCCCTTTCTGATAGCTTAAGGTTTGAATTTCAACTCTTTCTGCAACCATAAACGCAGAATAAAATCCTAATCCAAACTGGCCGATGATCTCATTGGCGTCTTTCGCATCCTTAAATTTTGCCAGAAAATCTTCAGCACCCGAAAAAGCAATCTGATTGATATATTTTTTAATCTCATCGGCTGTCATTCCTATTCCGTTATCGGAAATGGTGATTGTTTTGGCCGCTGCATCCACCTTTACCTGAACTAGTGGCGCATCTAATTCGCCGTGAAACTGCCCCATTGATACTAATCTTTTTGCCTTTTGAATAGCATCTACAGCATTGGAAACCAATTCGCGAAGAAAAATCTCATGGTCGCTATATAAAAACTTTTTTATTATTGGAAATATATTCTCTGTGTGTATGGATATAGTACCTTTTTCCTGTATCATAAACAATATTTTTTGTCTTGATACTGCAAATGTGATACCACACCGGTATAGCTGGTCATTTTGGCAGATTATTCTAAATCAAAATACTGCCATTCAATCAAAAACAATACTGTTGTAAGAATTTTTTAAGAATTACGATTTATAATTAGTACCCCTTCAGATTCGCTTTGATGGCAGAATCTTTTTGTGCTGTGGTTAGATTGTGCATATTGCCATAAATTGCGTCTTCCCAGCCGCCGTAATTGGGATTGGGCAAAACAATATATTTTTTTCCAAATTCCGATTGGGTAAGTTCTACATTTTTGCTTCGCTCATTTTTGGTTTTTTTGTCCCACAGTGTACTGAAGTCTGAAAGATTATCACCTATCAACAACACAATATTAAAGTTTTCGGCAATTGTCTGTCTACGTGATTCTTTGGAGCTAACAGATTGCTTCAAAATAAGATGGCTGTCATCAGAAAAAGGATATTTGTATTTCTTCAGATTTTCTAAGGTAGCTTTCCGTTCTGCCTCATCTCTATTGGTAAGATAAAAAACAGTTACTCCTTTGGAAGCGGCATAATTAAAAAAATCCAAACTGCCCGGCAATGGCAATGCCTCGGCTTTGGAAGTCCATTCATACCAGGACCGGGCATCAAAGTCTTTACCCTCCAACGCCCTGTGTACAGCATAAGGACTATTGTCCAAAACTGTTTCATCGATATCTGTTACTACCGCCAGAGGCTTGCCAGAAGGCGCTTTAAGCACTTCATCCAAACTAAATTTTGCAAAATTATATGCCTGATAGCATAAGGCATCATATTCGGCAGATGATTGTATAAAAAACGATGACCACAGCTTGCCATTGACCAATAAAGCAGGTTCGATCTGTTTATTTACAGCCGTCTTTGGGACATAACATGCACTGAGTGCAGCTACCGACAAAAAAAAGAACAATCTTCTCATATTGAACTAATATTAATTTGCAGATATGCAAATATCTGCAAAAATTCAATTAGTTATTCAAAACGCCTTCTTCCAATTCAGTTATTATTTGCTCTTGATGCGCAGTTATCCATTCGGGTAAAACCTGAGAGGAGGTTACCTCCCATTCATTATTCTCATCTTTATTTAATCTGAAAAACAAACGATTCCCTCGATCATCTGCTGTATCTGCATCAAAAACATAATTGCCGGCATTATTATTCTTTCTAAAATTAAATTCTCTTAATCGCCCACTGATTTTTATCAATCTCGAAAAATGTATAATTTTCTTAAAGTTATTATTCATAATTGTTTTCATAAATAGTTTAAGGTAATTTTTATACAGCAATTATTGTGCTACAATTAAATATTCTGAAATAAAATTATCAAAAAATAACAAACCGGCGCCAAAATCATCAATCCATCAAGGACAAAATAAAAAAGATAGGCATTAGTTGATTTTATAGCTTTCGGATACAGCCAATATGTTATAATGCTGGGGATCAGGAAGGTTATATATATTAAAAAATTGTCCATTTTAACATAAAAAGCCAGCACTGAGGTTAAAAGATGGAGTAAAATAAATGCATTAAATATCCCTCTGATGGTTCTTGCCGGCAAAAGTGTTACAATGCTCTTTATTCCGGTAATTCTGTCAGCCCGCTTGTCCCTAATGTCAAACAATATACAAATAGGGAAAATGAGCGTAAATCTATGAATTGAAAAAACAGTGTTGAGCCAGGTCCATTCTGTGGAAGTGATAAGCATGGGCAAGATAGTGGTAGCATAAGTCCAAACCAATGTGAGTAAAAGTGTTTTTCCAATTATCTGCTTTTCAAGTTTTTTAAATAAGGAATGGGGAAATTTAGGTGCAGAATATAAAAGAGTGAAAAGCGCCAATGGCAGAAACAAGAGCCAATATGAAATACTTTTTAACCCGAATATCAAACCCGCTATTGAGGCAAAATAAATAACACCCAATGTGTTTTTTATTGACAGTCAACCATTTAGACCGGGCGACTGTTATCTCTTTGGAAGCATCTGTCAGATACCAATGAAGATTGTAACTGGCTAAAGTAGCAAAAAACAAGAACCAAAATAAGGCAGGGTTAAGTGTGATTTTGAAAAGATGACCAGTATAAAAGAGCATTATTACCGTACATAAAGCAATAAAAAGGTTGCTGAAAATAAAAAAATCAAATAGTTTTTTAAAAATGGTAACTTTGCAAAATTGAATATTTTGTTCAAATTTAGTTATTGATTTTCTAAAGAAAAGAATCCAGCACAAAGAATAAACAATGAAGGAAATAACGGAATCCATTGAAGATAGAATATTTTCAAAGAATTTGGACTTTGAGCAATTATCTTTTGAAGTATTTCAAGTTCAATATAAAAACAATACGGTTTATCAAAAATATATTGATATGATTGGCATCAATACCACTAAAATAAACCACATAGAAGATATTCCTTTTTTACCAATTCAGCTTTTTAAATCGCACAAAATTGCTACTGCCTCTTTTCATCCACAAGCCGTTTTTGAAAGCAGCGGAACTACCGGATCTATAAACAGCAGGCATTTTGTAAAAATATTGAATTATATAAAAAAGCTTTTTACAGTGCTTTTACCAATTTTATGGCAACCCTAAGGATTGGTGCATTATCGGTTTGCTGCCCTCCTATCTCGAAAGGCAAAGTTCGTCATTAGTTTTTATGGTAAACCAACTCATTACTGAAAGCATGCATGAAAAAAGCGGTTTTTATCTCAATGAGTTTAAGAAACTTGCGCAAACCTTAAATATTCTTGAGGCTACCGGTCAAAAAACATTATTAATAGGAGTTACTTTTGCATTGCTTGATTTTGCGGAACAGTATGCAATGCCCCTAAAAACCACTACCATCATGGAAACAGGAGGTATGAAAGGAAGAAGGGAAGAAATGGTAAGAAGTCAGGTTCATGCCGTTTTGAAGCAATCATTTGGCGTGCAATCGGTACATTCGGAATATGGCATGACTGAGTTACTGTCTCAGGCATATTCTCAAGGGGAAGGTATTTTTGAAGTGCCACAATGGATGAAAATTTTGATTAGAGACGAGGATGATCCTTTTGCAGTCCATTCAAGTGTTAAAAGCAATAAATTACGAGGAAAAATAAATATTATTGATCTGGCAAATATTTATTCGTGTAGTTTTATTGCCACGGATGATTTGGGTTATTTGTACGAAAACGGTTCATTTGAGCTATTAGGGCGTGCCGATAATAGCGATATTCGAGGTTGCAGTCTGTTGGTTTTGTAGCGATTAAAAGGGTTTTTCTCTATTTGTTCAAAAAAATTTTTGTCAGTAGAAATACACGCCCTATATTTGCACTCCCAATTTGAAACGGATCGGTAGTTCAGTTGGTTAGAATGCCGCCCTGTCACGGCGGAGGTCGCGGGTTCGAGTCCCGTCCGGTCTGCAGAAAGTCCCTGAAATGGAGGCTTTTTTGTTTTAGGTTAAGTCCCCAATCAGTTCCGAAGAAATAATATAGACAAAAAAACCTCCTGCAACACAGGAGGATCAAAATTATTGTTCAGTTTTTGAATATTAACCAACCGGTTCCAGATACTGAGAATAAGCATATCCTTCTTCTCCGTCATCTGTGCGAACAGATGACCATAAGTCGTTTGCCTGGCTAATCAATGTGATAATTTCACCATGTGCAGCCTTTCCTACGATTGGTTGGTCTGTACCCGGTCCTTTTCTAATGTTCAAATTGCTTTCTTTAGTTGCCACCCTCACCCTAGAGCCTGGATCAACCTTTGCATTTACATTTAAGATCAAATCTCCTCCGGTAAAATTTGGGTCAATTTGGCCGTAAATGTCCCAAAGCTGGTCTTTAACAGCGCCACTTGGGGCATCGCCATCAATGTAAAGAACACCGTCCTGTTCTCTTACTGCCAGGTTTGCAACACCGGCGGCTTTTGCGGCATCTACCAATGCCTGATATTTTTCCTGAAGTGCCATTTTATTGTTCTCCTTTTTTTATTTAACTGTTAATTTATTATCTACTTTTTTAGGTTTGGTTGCATTTACTTTCTGCATTAGCTTAGGCAAATCAGCCTTCTTGATTTCGCCTGTTAAAGTAACAATACCATCAGCTACAGCAGCAGTAACAGTAGGATTATCCTTAATGGCTGCTTTGATGGCTGTTGTAAGTGGATCGTCAGGCGTAATAACCGGCGGAGGTGGCACAGTAGCATTATTTACAACTGATTTTACCCCTTTTACCACCGTAAGAGCAGCATCAACGGCAGCCTTGGCGGCATTGTCCTTAACATCACCAGTAATAGTAACTACACCTTCCTGCACATCAGCAGCAAGGCCTGCCAAATCAGGATTTGCCTTTAGTGCAGTTTCTACAGCAGATTTTACATCAGCATCACTTACTTTGCTTTTACATGCCGTAAATGAAAAAGCAAATGTTACAATGGCAACAATAGCCAGAATTTTTTTCATTTGATTTGATTTTTTTCTGAATAAATAATTTTAACCAAACGAATATAGATAGTTTTTATAATTATTGGTTGCATTACAGTAAAATATTTCAGTATAGGTAAAGCTTTGAATTTCGAAATCAAATAATATTGATTTCAATCAAGAAAGGCAATACCTATTAAAATAGATTATTAGCACTTTTCCTCCAATTCCATGATTCTTAAAAAAATCTCTTCGTATTCTCCCTCCAAACTGACCGAAAGGTCTAAGGCCGCTTTGTAATCCATTTCCAATTGTAAAAACTGCTCTTTATTTGCATAAACTTCAGGATTAGCCAAATCTTTTTCAAAAATCTGAATTTTCTGCTTTATCAGGTTTAATTCCTCCTCCACCTTTGCAAAAAGCTTTTGCTGCTTCTGCATTTCCTTTTTCAACTCTTTATTGATAGGTGTGTTTTTCATATTTCTATCCATCGTTCCATTTGTCTTCTCAGCCTCAACCTCAGCCTCAGCCCTATCCTTTTCCTCAACCTTAGCCTCAACCTTATGCTCACCTTTTGCCTCTCCCTTCACCATTCGCTCTTTCCAAACTACCCATTCATCATAATTGTCCTTAAATTCCTTTATTTCCTGATCAACAATTTCCCAGATTTTATTGGCTGTTTTAGAGATAAAATAACGGTCGTGGCTCACTAATACCAAGGTGCCTTCATATTTGTTTAATGCTTCAATCAACAGGTCGCAACTGTGCATGTCTAAGTGGTTAGTTGGCTCATCCAGCATCAGAAAATTGGCTTTGCTCACAATGGTTTTGGCAAGCGCCACCCTTGCTTTTTCTCCACCACTCAGCACTCTTATTTTTTTATCGGCATCATCGCCACTAAAAAGAAAACACCCCAGCAGGCTTCTCAGCTCCAGTTCGGTCATCTGGCTGCCACATTCTTTCATTTCATCCAGAATGGCATTATTGATATTCAATGCTTCCAACTGGTGCTGGGCATAAAAACTTTCTTCCACATTATGCCCCCATTTTCTTTCCCCCGTATAATTTTCTGTATCGGCAATTATTCTCAAGAGTGTTGATTTCCCTTTACCATTGGCGCCAATAAGAGCAATTTTATCGCCACGGTTAATCTCTGCCTTTGCATTTTTCAAAATCACATTATCGCCAAACGCTTTTGACAAATGATTAAGCTCGACCAATACCCTGCCTGGCACTTTATCCACCCTGAAATTGATTCTGATATTTGGCCTTTCTACATTTACATCCTCTATTCTATCTAACTTTTCAAGCCTTTTCAAAGCGCTTTGCGCCTGAGCCGCCTTGGTGGCCTTAGCTCTGAAACGCTCTACAAACCGCTCCTGCTGACGAATATATTCCTGCTGGTTTTCAAAAGCCTTTTGTTGAAGATCAACTCTTATGGCTTTTTCTTTTTCGTAAAAGTCATAATTACCATTATAAATGTGCAGTTCCTTTTGATAAAGTTCCACTATCTTGGTTACCATCCTGTTCAAAAAATATTTGTCGTGGCTCACTATAACCACTGCCCCCTGATAATGTTGCAAATACTTCTCCAACCATTCAATAGAAGGCAGGTCTAAGTGGTTGGTAGGCTCATCCAGTAGCAATAAATCAGGCTGCGACAAAATCATTTTTGCAAGCAACACCCTCATCCGCCAGCCACCGCTAAACTCTTTGTAAGGTCTCTTTAAATCGCTGTTGGCAAAACCCAGCCCTTGCAACACCTCCTCTGTTTTGTGATGAATATTATATCCACCAAGTGTTTCCAGCTCATGCAGCTTGTCAGAATAGTCATGTAAAAGTCTTTCATTATTATTTTTTTCAAGCTCTTTTCCCAATACTTCAATTTCCTGCTCAAGAGCCAATATTTTTTCAAAAGCGCCAAGAGCAACCAGCAGAATAGAATCATTGGTATCAAAACTCAACAAATCCTGATGAAGATAACCAATGGTAGTTTCCCTGCTCTTTTCTACGGTACCCGAACTTGGAGAAAACCCTCCTGTCAGAAGTTTTAAAATGGTGGATTTCCCTGTTCCATTGTAGCCAATCAAACCTATACGTTCGTTGGGTTGGATATGCCAGGTAGCGTTTTTTATCAACGTTCTTGCACCAAATTCAAATGTAACATTTTGCAAACCTGCCAGCATATTAAAAATTTATTGTTATTTTTGCTTGATTAGAACCTGCAAATTTAAGAATTACAGGTTAGCAAAATCACAGAAAAAGGAATGAAGCGGTTTTTAATTATATTATTAGTCTTAGTTGGAGGTTTTATTTATAAGAACTATTTTAAGAAAAAAGATACTCCACGTGAAAAACCTGCGCCTATAACCGTGAGCAAACACAGTGAAGGCTTCAATCAGTCAGTGAATGACATTCTTACCAATTATTATTCAATGATTGATGGCTTTGTAAACTGGGATTCGACAGAAGTAAACAAAAATGCTTCGGCATTGCAACAGGCTCTTTTACATTTTAAGGCAGATGATCTGGGGAAAGATACCGCCATCTATCAAACGGTGATATTTCCATGGGATAATTCAAAAAACAGTGTTTCTGAAATCATTTCTGCCGGCGACTGGCATCAAAAAAGAAAGGCTTTACAGGATTTGTCGGAAAACCTCAGGATGATATTGATTACTGTGAAGTATGACAGAACCATTTCTTACTGGCAGGAATGTCCGATGGCATTTGGCGAAGGCCAAATCGGTAACTGGCTTAGTGATAAAGAAACTATCGTAAATCCATATTTAGGAAAAAAAGATCCACAACATGGCGATAATATGCTGAATTGTGGCGAAACCAAATCAGTGATTGATTTCACCAAAGAAGATTCAACCGAAGTGAAAAAGCCATAAAATATTGTCTCTGTAGCTCAGTTGGTAGAGCAGCTGACTCTTAATCAGCGGGCTTAGGTTCGAGTCCCTACAGGGACACAAAAACCACTTACAAAATGTAGGTGGTTTTATATTTTAGTTTAATTGACAATACACCTAATTTTGGAAAATGATGACTACAATCATTATTGATGACAATAAGGTAGCTCGCTCCACCATGAAGCAACTGGCAAGTCAGATAGATGACCTGCAGGTACTTGGCGATTTTTCGAACGCGATGGAAGGCTACAACTTCTTGCAAAAACATCAGGTTGATTTATTGCTATTGGATATAGAAATGCCCGGCATGACCGGCATCGAACTCACAAAAAATCTGGGGGCCGATAAAGCAGTTATTATTTTCACTACCTCTAAAAAAGAATATGCCGTAGAGGCTTTTGAACTAAGTGTGGTCGACTATATCCTGAAACCAATCACCCCTGCCCGTTTTTTACAGGCTATCGATAAAACGAGAGAAATAATTGAAAGTAAAAAAACTGAAATTCAGTCAGATAATGATGAATTCATTTTTTTCAGGGATTCCAATATTGTCAGGCGTATTCGCTTTGACGAAATACTGTATGCAGAGGCAATGGGCGACTACGTGAAGCTATATACACCCCAAAAAATTCTTTGCCATCCACACCAGATTGGTTGAGGTGGAAAAACGGCTCCCTCAGCATCAGTTTATCAGAGTACACAGGTCTTACATCGTTGCTGTTTCCAAAATTGATACTATTCAGGATGGAGCTTTAGTCCTGCATGGAAAATCGGTGCCGGTGGCAGATGCTTACCGGTCATCATTAAACAAAAGAATGAATATTCTTTAAGATTTTCTTAACTATTATTTTTCCCCGTTTAACGACACTTCTTGCCCTTTGAGCGAAAAACAAAGCTAACCACTTATTCTCCAAACTAATTTTATCAAAAGCAAGGTTTTAATTAGACACGTTCTAATTGTGTAGAGTAACAGAATGTCTATTATCAGCCATAAAGCAATTGACCACGTTTCGATAATGAAAAAAGGAGAAGTAATACTGTTTATTATTCTTACTATAATATTAATCATATTAAGTTACACCTTCTTGCTACTCATGGATGAGCACGCAACCATACTCCTATCCGGTCTGGTTTTTTTGCTTTTAATCTATGATATTTTTCTGCTTGTTAATTTATTTATCAGATTTATGAAACCGCCCACACAATAAGAATATTTTTTGTAATTTGCATTCTAATTATCATAAATTATGAGCCGGTTACTGAGGTATTCATTATTGATAGTTTTCTTTGCGGCTATTCTGGCAATTGTTTTTCTTCAGTTTAATACCAATCGTAATATTGACAGGCTAGTTGAGGGCAATGACGAAGTCCTGGAAGAATTGGTTCTTAAAGATGATCTGCAAATTTTACATACCAATTTATTTACTCTCGAAAGTAAAATACGCGGCATCATCATCAAGGGCGGTAAGGTAAAAGCTGATACTTTGCAAAATGAATTTGACAGTGTAAATCTGCTTCTTCAAAAAATTATATTGGCTTATGACACAATTAAAGCGCCACCGGTAAACGAATTTGTCAGCCTGGTTACCAGAAAAATAGCAATTAATAAGACCGCTTTTGAAATCTTTAATGCATCAGGAAAAACAGCCGCAGAAAAGTATATTATCAGCAGTAAATCTTCTGTACTTACCGATTCCATCAAACAAAAGCAAGGGAGGCCGATGCTTTGCACGACCTTCTGGTACGCAAACTAATAACCGAGGCAGACAGAGGCGGATTGCGTGCAAAAACAATGGGCACCGTAGTGGCCATCATTGCTGCACTGGCCAGCATATTTACATTCCTTTACATTATCTTCAAACTCAGACAGCAGCAGATAATGATTAAGCAGTTAGATGAATCTGAAAAAAAAGCAAGGGAGGTAGCACAAATCAAAGAAAATTTTATGGCCAATATGAGCCATGAAATTCGTACTCCCATGAATGCCATTTTGGGATTCACCAATATTTTAAAAAGAAAGAATCTGGATGAAGAATCTGAGCGTCACGTGCAAACGATACAGGAAAGTAGCGAGAGTCTTCTGCATATCATCAACGATATTCTTGACCTTTCAAAAATAGAAGCAGGGATGTTGAAAATTGAAACTGCGCCATTCAGTATCAGAAACACGGTTCCTACAGTTGAAGCTATGCTGAAATCGAAGACTGAAGAAAAAGGTCTTCAATTCAATGTATCAATTGATGATTCCATGCCGGACATTTTAGAAGGCGATGCTACAAGGCTCTCTCAGATATTAATCAACCTGATAAGCAATGCCATTAAGTTTACCGAAAAAGGCAGTATTAATCTGAATGTTGCCAATGAAGGGATTGAGGATCAAATGATCTTCCTTAGAATAACGGTTTCAGACACCGGAATAGGCATTAAAAAAGAAGACCTCAATACTATATTTGATCGTTTTCAGCAGGCAGAAGACTCGGTTTCCCGAAAATTTGGCGGTACTGGTTTGGGCTTATCCATCGTAAAAGAGTTGACAGTATTGCAAAACGGGTCTATCAGCGTGGATAGCGAAACAGGCAAGGGTTCTACATTTAATATTACGATCCCTTATCGAATTTCAGGAGAAAAGAACCTTCCGATGGTTGAAAATATCACATTCGAAGATCCCGGCGATACCTTTGAAAAGGCAAATATATTGGTAGCCGAAGACAACGAAATAAATCAAAGCCTCATTAAATACCTCCTGAACGAATGGAAAATAAGAGCCGACTTTGTAGAAAATGGCAAAGAAGCAATCCGGTTGCTTCAACAACAAAATTATGACCTGATATTGATGGATATTCAAATGCCGGAGATGGACGGATACTCTGCCACTAAAGAAATTAGAGAAGTATTAAACTATAAAACACCCATCATCGCCATGACCGCACACGCCCTCGCAGGCGAAAAAGACATGTGTTTACAAGCCGGCATGAACGGGTATCTACCTAAACCAATCAGGGATAAACAGTTGTACAACACGATAGTAAAATTTTTAAACATAGAATCAAAAACTGTAAAGCCTGCGGAAACAGTAAATTCTAAAGCAGCGACTTCATTCAAAACCATCAATCTCGGATATATGAGAGAAATCAGCAGAGGTAATAAAGAATATGAAAAATTAGTTACCGAACAATTTCTCGAATCTGTTCCTGATGAATTGGCTTCTATAAAAAATGCCTGGAATGATGGCAGCATCAAAGAGCTAAGGCAACTTGCACATAATATGAAAACCACCATATCTATCCTGGGGCTTACCGACAGTTTGAATCCGCATTTAGATTTTCTGGAGCATGAACCACTCGATGCAATGAGTTTCAGGAATCATTATGAAACCATTGAAACCATCTGTACAATGGCAATTGAAGAAGCTACTGGTTTTTATAAGACACTATAGCTAATTCAATGCTGAGGTTTTACAAAAGCAATTTTGAATTAATGAAGTCATTTGTCCGGCTGAACCACTACATTAATTTTTACTCATGGGTTGCCTGCACTATCCGGCTGTAATTATAATTCCCATCCGCATCAACCTGTTTGATTCTGATAAATAATTTTTGATATTTTACGCTTGTTTTCAAATCTGCCGACTTCCGGCACGAAATAAAATGAACACCCACAAAAATCACCGGAATAAAGAACAAACCAGTCTGCCCCGACGATTACGGCCAAAACAAAGCAATCCCATCAGTAAAGAAATACTTACAACTGTCATCAAGTCTTTAACTGGCAGTGAAACCTGATACGATTGCGCTGCATCTGCATTATTATTGTTTGCCCTTATCTCTTTGAGTGTTTTGAAAGTTTTTCCATCATTAGAGGCTTGTACCTCAAAATGACTGTTATTCATTTCTTTTAAGGTATTCCAATGAACCAAAAGTTGATCATCACGAAAAAAGGCAGATACCTTTCCAAAATTTACCGGGAGCGTATTGTCAACCGCTCCTTTGAACTCAAAATCGTTGATACTTAAGGTCCCTGTGTTTCCTGTACCTCCCCAAGCATATATCCTAAACTCGATGGCTGTAGCCACATTGCCATAATCGGCAAATGGTAAAGAAATATTTATGGGATATACGCCACTATTATTAGTGAGACTGCCACTTGAAATACTCGAATAAGTACCAAAATTATCAGTACTCACACGCACCTCGTATTGATTAGGTCCGGTGGAAGATGACTGATAATTAAAGTTAAACACAGTGAAATGAAGGTAATTCCCTGTAGTTGGACTTAACTTTAGATAAAAATACTTAGTGTTATCCAAATTACTAACTACCCATCCCCTAGTATTATAACGGTCATTCCCAGCATTACTTGCCAATCCGGAACTAAAGCCTATACCCGAAACACTCACTAATGAATTATTATAAATATCTCCTGTTGTATAGGGATTGGAATCCGAAGGATCAGAACCGGTTATGGGGTTACTCCAGATGTTTTGGGCTGATAAAATCAGAGGGATGGCAATTACCAACAAAATTGCAGCTAATTTTTTCATCATGTTGTTTTTAAATTACAAGTTTCAAGAAATCAATTGAAATACCCTATCAAAACACACAATGGCACGTTATATTCTCAGACAAATATAATTTAATCAGTCTAATAAACAGATATTTTAGAAATCAATATTTTATTTACATCATAATTTTTTATCAAAAATCAGGGCGAAACCACTTCAGATATCATCTTTTCGGCGAACAGGCAAAACAGTCGTTGAAAATAAGTTGATATTATTAAATCAATAATTAATAACATTAGCGTTGCGTTAAGTCATCCGTTAGTTCTTTGAAAGTATTGTCAATATTGAGTTACAGAATATTTTGCATCTAAGACGATTTGATTTTTTAAGAATTTAAAATTTTATATTTACCTGATAGTCAAATAATTATGAATTCAGGTAAGTATATTTTCTCTCAAATTATGGGTCTTGTATCCTCAACATCATTTCAAACCATTGTAAACAGGCACTTTGGCGATTATCGCGTGAGGGATTTCACTTGCTGGAAACAATTTTTATGCATGTCATTTGGTCAGCTAACCCATCGGGAAAGTATCAGCGACACCATGATGTGTTTAAAAGCAAAGGTGTCATTTACGACCAAACAATCATGCTCAACAATTACAATGCACATAAAGACTATCCTGAAAAGATTAGACGCATCAAGTTCATGGATCGGGAGAGCGGGAAAACATTAATCTTCCTAACCAACAATTTTACTTTACCCGCTACCGATATCGCACAACTGTATAAACATCGTTGGCAGATAGAATTATTTTTTAAGTGGATAAAGCAACACTTAAAAATAAAATCCTTTGGGGACAAAGTGAAAATGCGGTAAAAACACAAGTATGGATTGCCGTATCTGTTTACGTTTTAGTAGCCATTGCTAAGAAGCGATTTTTGCTCAAACAAAGCCTTTACGAAATTCTACAGATTTTAAGCATCTCCATCTTCGAGAAAACGCCCATAAATCAACTGTTTCAACCTACTCAATTACAATATTTCAAAGAACAAAATTATAACCAGTTGAAATTGTTTAACTTATAACGCAACGCTAGTGAGTTACAGATTAACCTTAGTCTTAACCACCCCACCCTGCTCAAATTATATACTTATTGATTTTGTATCGTTTACCTAAATATTTTTTACCTGAAACCCTTATCTTCGTAGCAAAGTTTTTATTATATGAACCTTCATGAATATCAGGCAAAAGAATTATTGAAAAAATACAACGTACCGGTGCAGGAAGGGTATCCCTGTAGTTCGGTGCAGGAGGCCGAAGATGCCTACCGTAAAATAAAAACCGATACAGGTAATAAGTTTGCAGTTATCAAAGCGCAAATACACGCCGGTGGTCGTGGAAAAGGTACCATTAAGGAAACCGGCATCAATGGAGTAAAAGTAGCAAAATCGCTGGAAGATGTTCAGGATTTTGCAAAAGGTATATTGGGAGGCACATTGGTTACGCTGCAAACCGGCCCGGCAGGCAAGGTGGTTAACAAAATTTTTGTGGCTCAGGATATGTATTACGATGGCCCCAGCCAAAGACAGGAGTTTTACCTTTCCATTTTATTAGACAGAAGCAAGGGGCAAAACGTGATTATGTACAGCACCGAAGGCGGCATGAACATAGAAGAAGTAGCTCATAACACTCCCGAAAAAATTTTCAAAGAATGGGTGCATCCATCAGGAGGTTTGCAACCATTTCAGGCAAGAAAAATTGCATTTAATCTGGGATTAAAAGGAGATGCATTTAAAAATTGCGTAAGATTTGTAACCAATCTTTATAATGCTTATGTAGGACTTGATTGCAATATGTTGGAAATCAATCCTTTGTTTAAAGCATCAGATGAGAAAATAATAGCAGTGGACTGCAAAATGAATATTGACGATAACGCAATGATTCGTCATGCCGATCTTTCTTCGCTCAGAGACATTACCGAAGAAGACCCGACAGAAGTGGAAGCCGGAAAGTACAATTTAAATTTTGTTAAGCTGGACGGAAACGTGGGTTGTATGGTAAATGGTGCCGGGCTGGCAATGGCTACTATGGATATGATTAAACTAAGTGGCGGCGAACCGGCCAACTTCTTGGATGTGGGCGGCACTGCAAATGCACAAACAGTGGAAGCCGGATTCAAAATCATACTGAAAGACCCTGCGGTAAAGGCAATTCTTATCAATATTTTTGGTGGTATAGTACGCTGCGACCGTGTGGCACAAGGAGTGATAGATGCCTATCAAAATCTGGGCAATATTCACATTCCCATCATTGTGCGCTTGCAGGGAACCAATGCAGAGGAGGCTAAAAAACTGATTGACGAAAGCGGCCTTAAAGTGCAATCTGCCATTTTGCTAAGCGAAGCCGCCGAATTGGTAAAGAAGGCCGTAGCCTGACAGGAGCAATTCCAATCAACTAAATTAAATTTGCATGACTCCTTTGCAAAGAAAAATTTTTGAAGCCCTTTTAAGCGGCGGCAAAATAAGTGGCAATCCCAAGTATGGCTACAGGCTAAAAGACAGCAAGGCTAATCCCTTGCTCAAATTTTCGCACCGTACTTTTTTTCAAATAAAACATTTTCTTCGAATGGAGAAAAGCCAGTTTGTGCTCAACAAAAAAGAAGTACGCAGCCTCAGCAAAAAATATTGGCTTAAACAAAGATATTTGCAAAATCTAAAGAAAGCTGAATAGAAATTGAATCTACACCTTTTAAAGAAAGGCATCTAATGCCCGCGAGGGTTTTCCGTCTGTACTCCAGGCACTTAAAGGATACCGGCTCCACATCCTTGCGCCCTGTGGCTCCCAGTATAATACACCCAACCCTTTGTTGCCGGGCACTTCCTCAACTTTTTTGATAACCGCTTTCAGCATGTCAAAGGTATTTTGAATTTTAGTATCTTCTCCTCCTACCTCCACCACCATCACTTCTTTTCCATAGCGAGCAGTCATGTCTTTCAGATTATTACCTAAATCGTCAATGGACAAAGTGTAATCCGGCTGCCCTCTAACCAATAAGGATAATAGGACATACCGATTACATCATATCTGGCACCATATTTTTGAGCATTGTCAAACCACCATCTGAAAAGGGCATTATTATTTCCCTGGTCAATGTGGAGCACAACTTTTGACTGAGGGCTCACTGACTTAACGGCATCATAACCTTTATTGAGCAATTGTATTAACTGGTTCCAGTTATCAGTACTTCCTTCGGGGTATAGAAATCCGCCGGGTATTTCATTACCCACCTGCACCCATTTGGGATAGATGCCGACATTCTTCAAAGCAGTCATCACATCTAAGGTGTAGTCGTACACATCCTGTAAAAGTTGAGAGTAACTGTGCCCTTCCCAGGCGGAAGGCTTTTTTGTTTGCCGGATCAGCCCAACTATCGCTGTAATGAAAATCAATCATAATCTTCATCCCCTGAGCATGAGCGCGCACAGCCATTGCTACAGTTTCATCTTTACTGCAATGGCCATTGATTTTATCATCTGAAGGATTGACCCAGTGCGCAACCGAACCGTATTCATTCCATGGTCTTTCAAAATCTTCAAACAATCTTCAGCCTGACCATTTTCGTTGAAAAACTTAAACCCTGTAGCTTCCATTTGCGGCAGCCAACTGACATCACCGCCTTTTGCAAAAAAAGGATTGTTTTTAATCGCTTGTTTTTTTGTTGAGCAGGAAGCTAAAAAAGTAAATAAAAAAAGTATTATTATCAGATTTCTGAAAAAAGGCATGACAATTTTCAATATTTATTTCACAAGGTATTTAAAATCTTTGCAAATTGCTATTTCAATTTTATGCGCTTCCAGTTCAAACATAATAATTAAGCGGCGTAAAATTATTTATCCTTTATTTAAATTTTAAGGTTGAAAATCAAGTTTTTCAATAAAAAAAGTAAAACATTGTAAACTTTTTATTGGTTTCAACAGCCGTTTGCCTTCATGACGAGCGGCTGTTTTTTCATTTAAAAATATCTGCCCAATAAATATTTCTGTTCTATGACGTTTTGTATAGTGCTTTTTGTTGTCTTACTTTTTTGTCTATATACAAAAAAGTAACAAAAAATCAAGGCCTTGAAAAAAATTGCTAAAATTGATTTCGGTAGTCTAAACCCGTCGAACTTGCGCCGAAGTTGCATTTATTACGAGGACCAAACGGCGCTCAAACAACGACGGCTTTTTAACGACTACCTTCAATCTTTTTTTCAGCGCCTTTTTTTCAAGGCCATTGTCGAAATGCGCAACTATTCCAAACCCTCACTATCCGTCATAGAACCAAACATTTAAACCAAGCAAGTTAACTTTCTATTACCTTTCGGAAATAATAATTGTAACCGTGAAATAAAAATCGTTTTATGCCTAAGAATTTCTTATATGCCAGGTTATCCATTTTTTTTACAAGGAATAATTAGCAACAACGGACACCCCAATACTTTTTTTCAGAGCGCTGTTGAGGCCTGTGGTGGGAGTATCTCCATTTTTTAAAAACAGTTTATCTGTTCCTCTTTCAGTTTTCCAATATGAATAAATGCCAAACAATCCCAAATTAATTTTTCTATTGAAATGATACCCAGCTCCTATCTTACCATCCAGTTGCAAACCATTAGCCGTCTGGACAAAACTTACAGGATGCTGAAATTCTTCAATCAAGTTCCAGTTACCTTCACCTGCATACTTGAGAAACCCGGTAGTAACGCTTCCCTTTAAAAACCAATTATGTTTTAAAGGTATTTTACTGTCTAAGGCAAGCTGAGGGCCGCTCCATTTGGCCAGATAGGTACTTCGGAGGCTTTTATTATTGTCATCCAGCAAGAAATACTTCTCGCTATTAATGCTATAACCCAGTCCGATAGCGGTGTTCATTTTGGCATTTTCAACGGCATGGAAAAGCGCCATCAGTTTGAAATAATTCATTCCACCTTTATTACTTTTAAGATTTAATTGAGTAATTGGGTTCGTTCTGTCATTGCCATCATAATCATAATCTGTAACCTTTCCGTTAAAAGTAAACAAATGGCCATAAGAAATTTGAGCCGAAACCAAATTATGTACCCGATATTGAAGATTTGCATAAGCACCCACAGAGGAAACGGGTTTGAAAATTAATTCTGAATAAATATTTATATACCTTTCGTCCACCGTACCATCTATAGACCACCTAAAATCGGTATTACGATATTCGCTGCCTGCTTCCACAGAAAGCCTTTCAGTCAGATATTCTTGTGAAAAGGCTGTTATATTTTGAATTAAAAGAATACAAAAAATAATGAAGAGTATTTTATTGAATCTTTGCATAAATTAATAAAAGTATTTTCTGCAAACCTGCGATTATTTTCAAAAAATAAAAATGGTTCTATGACGTTTTGTATGGACTATGGCACCTTTTGTTATCTTACTTTTTTGTTTTGATACCAAAAAGTAACAAAAAAAAATCAAGGCTTTGAAAAAAATTGCTAAAAAGGATTTCGGTAGTCCAAACCCGTCGAACTCGCCCCGTAGTTGCATTTAATACGAAGACCGAACGGGGCTCAAACAACGACGGCTTTTTAACGACCACCTTCAATCATTCTTATAACACATTTTTTTCAAGGCTATTGTCGCAAAGCAACAATTCCAAACCCACACTATCCGTCATAGAACCATAAAAATACAATAAACCATTGACAGGGGCTTCACCTTTTTTTGCTTTTCAATTCTTTTGTTTCAAGCGTCGTTGGTAGTAAATTGAAATTACTCTAATTTTGAGCGCTTATCGGATTGTTTGTATTCACGGGAAAATTTTTTATGTCATTGCTTATTAAAAATATTCGGCAGCTAGTAGGTGTAAGAGAAAATTCAACGCTTTTGCGAGGAAAAGAGTTGTCTGAATTACCCTTTATCAACAATGCCTGGATTCATATTGAAAACAACCTAATTGTCGGTTACGGATCTATGGACAGTTTAAATATCAAAGAATTTAAAAATTCAATAGATGCAACAGGTCGGCTTGTAATGCCCTGCTGGTGCGATTCTCACACCCATCTTGTATTTGCAGGCAGCCGCGAAAATGAATTTGTTGACAAAATAAAAGGAAAGACTTATGCCGAAATAGCAGCCCACGGTGGCGGAATATTAAACTCCTGCAAAAGACTGAATGAAGCCACTGAAGACGAATTATTTAATCAGGCATGGAAAAGATTAGAGCAAATTGCAAAAACCGGAACCGGAGCAGTAGAAATTAAAAGCGGTTATGGCCTGAGTGTGGATGGAGAATTAAAAATGCTGCGCGTTATTAAAAGACTTAAAGAAAGGTCAAACCTAATCATCAAGGCTACCTTCCTCAGCGCACATGCTTATCCGGAATCATTCAGAGATAATCATCAGGGATACATCAGGCAAATTATTGATGAAATGCTGCCTGTAATTGGCAAAGAAAATCTGGCAGATTATATTGATGTTTTTTGTGAAGAAGGGTTTTTCTCAATTTCTGAAACTAAACAAATATTGACCGCCGGAAAACAATACGGATTGAAACCAAAAATTCATGCCAATCAATTGAATAATTCTGGCGGTGTGCAAATTGGCGTTAAGCACAATGCTATATCGGTAGATCATTTAGAAACAATGGCTGAAGCCGAAATTGAGTGTCTAATAAACAGTACTACTATTGCTACTGCATTGCCTACGGCAGCTTTTTTTCTGAGAATGAATTACCCTCCTGTCAGAAAAATGATAGAAAACAATATAGCGGTAGCATTAGCCACCGATTATAATCCCGGCTCCTCGCCCAGCGGCAACATGCCATTACTGATAGCGCTGAGTTGCATACAGATGAAGATGACCCCTGAGGAAGCTATCAATGCTGCTACCATCAATGGGGCTTATGCAATGGAAGTGCAGGATGAGGCAGGAAGTGTTGCAGTGGGCAAAAGAGCAAATCTGATTATTACCCAACCCATGCCATCACTGGCTTACATGCCTTATTCCTTTGGTGAAAATTTGATTGATAAAGTAATTTTAAATGGTACAGTAATAAAATCGTAATCCAAAAAATATTCTCAAAATATATTCATTTAATAGCAATATGAATTCCAATAACCAAATAAACGAAACCGCGTCTCATCCTGATGCACTGATAGAATGTGTTCCTAACTTCAGCGAGGGAAATGATTTGAATGTGATAAAACAAATAACTGATGAAATTGAATCTGTAGAAGGGGTTAAACTGTTAAATGTAGATCCAGGGAAGGCAACAAACCGCACTGTAGTTACAATGGCAGGCTCGCCTGATGCAGTAGTGGAAGCTGCTTTCAGAGCCATCAAAAAGGCAGGAGAGCTTATTGATATGAGCAAACATAAAGGCGAGCATCCCAGAATGGGCGCTACCGATGTATGCCCACTAATTCCTTTATCGAACATTACATTAGAAGAAACAGCCGCCTATGCCCTGAAATTGGCCAGTCGTGTAGGTATAGAATTGAATATTCCTGTCTATTTATACGAAGCAGCCCAGCCTGTCGAAGGTCGAAAAAATCTTTCAATAATACGGGCAGGAGAATATGAAGGCTTTTTCAAAAAAATAAAACAACCCGAATGGAAGCCAGATTTTGGACCAGATAAATTTGACGCAAGACGCGGGAGTACTGTCATTGGAGCCAGAGATTTTTTAGTTGCTTACAACATTAACCTTAACACAACATCTACCCGACGAGCAAATGCAATTGCCTTTGATGTAAGAGAGGCAGGGCGTGTAAAAACCCATAATGGCAAACCCGTCCTTGATGAAAATGGTCGTAAAATAATATTTCCCGGCAGTCTGAAATATGTAAAAGCAATTGGATGGTATATTGCAGAATATGGTATCGCACAAATCTCAATGAATCTTACCAACATCGAGAAAACACCGGTACACCTTGCTTTTGATGAAGTTTGTAAAAAAGCAGATGCCCGAGGTATTAGAGTAACGGGCAGTGAACTCGTAGGCCTAATTCCAATAAAAGCGATGTTGAATGCAGGAAAATATTTTTTAGAAAAACAAAAACGTTCTAGCGGAGTATCGGAAAAAGAACTAATAAAGATTGCAATAAAATCATTAGGATTAGATGAATTAACTCCGTTCAATCCAAAAGAAAGAATTATTGAGTACATGCTGGCTTCAAAAACAGATAATGTACTTACAGATATGACGCTGAGCGAATTTGCTGATGAAACAGCCAGTGAAAGTCCTGCACCCGGAGGCGGTTCCATTGCTGCTTACATTGGAAGTCTTGGTGCATCTCTGGCAACAATGGTAGCCAATTTATCTTCCCACAAAACCGGATGGGATGATCGCTGGAAAGAATTTAGCGACTGGGCAGAAAAGGGACAAAAGCTCAAAATAGTTTAATGAAATTGGTGAATGAAGACACTAAAGCTTTTAATAAAATCATGGATGCCTTTGGGCTTCCCAAAGGAAGTGAAGAAGAAAGGGCAAAAAGAAACCATGCCATTCAAGCTGCTACAAAATACGCTATTGAAATTCCCTTTCAGGCTATGGAGTTGGCACTCCAAAGTATGGAAGTAATTGAAGCTATGGCAAAAACCGGAAATCCCAATTCGGTTTCTGATGCAAGGGGGAGCATTATGTGCCAGAGCAGCCGTGAGAGGCGCATTATTAAATGTAAAAATTAACACAACCTCCTATGAAGATAAAGACTTTGTGAAAGATATTCTTGAAAAAGCAAACGAAATAGAAATAGCAGCGGCATTAAAAGAGAAGGAAATTATTGAAATTGTAAACCAAAAAATTGAAAGCAGTAGAATTTAAACAGATTAACGTTTATACTTTGTAATTGCCATAATTTTGTGCTTCTAACGCACTTTGGTTTCAGAAGGTATAAATCAGGAGATGGTCTTCGAAAATAATTATCAAGCGGAAGTAGCTCATCAGGTAGAGCGACAGCTTCCCAAGCTGTAGGTGGCGGGTTCGAGTCCCGTCTTCCGCTCAAAAATGACTTTTTTAAACTTCAGTAACCTGAAACTGAGCATTTATAATAATTCCTTTTTTGACCTTAATTTTTTAAAGGTCTTTTTAAACTCAGAACTCCTTACCAATCGCAGTTTGACAGTGCGGTAGTTGTGAAGATTAGCCTCATTTCGGTACCGGGGAAAATGGTTTCAGTGTGGTTTAGTAAGTCTGCCAATTTCCCTGCTGCATCATTAAATCGCCTGGCTGACAAGTGCGTGAATGACTACGCTCAGGGTATTATTTTTTTCATCAGGGATAATATCTGCAGCAGAGGTGATAACTTGTTTTACGATCATTCTCTTTTCCTGGTGGTTATCCCTGATTGACAGCATTTCTGCTATTAGGTTGGCTACTGATGTTTCAGCTCTGTAGCAGATCATTTTTATGATGTTCATAAAAATTTTACTTTCATGCTTTAGTTTGTTATAGCGTTTGTCATCTGGCATTTGCGCTATCTTTATCTTTGAGGGCCGTGCACTTCTTACTTCCTGTAGTTCTGTTTCTGTTTTTTTTGCTGCTGTGATTTTTTCCTGCAGTTTCGCCTGTGCTCCGGTAATCTGCGGCACCTTTTCTACGGGAACCTCTGTTCACTTTTCATCCAGTACATACATTTAGGCGCTAAGCCTGCCCGTTTTTTCCCGCTGCTTCTTTAAGTGGTAATCAGCCTTGCGCCATTCGGGGTTTACCACTTCCCTGCCTTGTCCTACTTCTTCTGTTCCGAAGCTGATCATTTTATCAAAATCGTAGTCGGCGATCAGGTAGCGGAAAAACTTTTCCTGTACCCACCTGCCAAACATTCTGCCTGCCGCCACCTCTTTGGAGACGAAACGATTAGTGGTGATAACAGATGTCTGATGACCATCCCCACTAAGTCTGCGTATCTCTCTCATAGCAAGGTCTTCCAGTACAACTTCCTGCTCGCAGATATACATAGTAGCATCTTGCCCCAATACTGGAACAACGGTATCTTCAAAAGACGATTGCTCCCATTTATCGGGTACATTCTTGCGATAAGTTATCACGGCTATATGATACTATCTATTACTTAGCATAGGCGACATTTGGTTCATTAAAAAAGGCTTTCACAAGGGTTGTTTTTCTTTGAATTTCTTTCATGGTATCTTCTACAGTTTCTCTGAATGTTTTTTTAGTGGGTGTGTGCTTCTTGTTTGCAACTTTTTGTTTGGCATTGTTCCACACCAACTCGTCAGGGTTTCTTTCAGGCGAGGAAGACAGGAGGACGTATATTTTTAGTTTCCCATTTTGTACTTTTATAAATTCTTTCACAGCTTTGGTAAAATGTGTTCTATGTCCGTCCACGATAAGGGTTACGGGCTGCTTTTGCTTGTGCAATAGCCTTTCAGAAAATCAATAAAAACCAGTGCTGTGAATTTTTCTTCAAAAAGCATGAATCGCATCTTTCCCTGATTGCTGATGGCCGATATACAATTCACTTTCTGCCTTCTGCCTGTGGTCTTTATAATAGGGTTTCACCTACAGGAGCCCAGTGGCACCGTATCAGTGTGCATGAAAGCCTGCCTCATCTCCAAAGTAGATATCACGCTTTTCATTTTTGGCTTCTTTTTTAATTGCAGGGTACGTTGTGTTCAACCATTGATCTACTTTTACAGGATCCTGCTGGTATGCCCTTTCAACGGGGCGCTGTTTGCTCAATCCAAGTTTTTTCAGTAATCGCCCAACCTGTACATTCGAGTAGCTTACATTGAACTTTACTGATATTAATTCCACTATCATATCTACTGTCCATAGTGCATACTCAAATTTTAATTGCAGTGGGTTTTTAAGCAGGTAGCCAACCAGTTTTTGTTGCTGTTTCTCCGTAAGTTTTGGTTGTGACCTTTCGCTATCGTACTCTTTAATGATCCAAAACCACCAGCATCATATTTGGCAAGCCACTTATAAATGTTAGCACGGTGCAATCCAAAAGTTTTAATCACTTCCTCAGGGCTTTTGTTCTCTATCCGCACCTGCTTTACAGCCTGAATACGAATATATTCACTTTGCTCATGGATAATTTTCTCCCATCCATCTTTTCGGCTATTAGTACTTCTATTCCTTGCATACGCAAAAGTAAGGAAATATATTGATATATGTCGCCTATCCAATGAAATAGTTAGTAATCATCCCAGCGCTTTTTAAAGAAGGATGGGTGGTATCCTTCCCTGTCGAATATCAGGGTGCAAACAGGGGGTACATCTTTGTCAAATTTATCGGGTTGATTCTTCTTGCAGTCTTGTTCCGGGGGAAGGAGGCCGGTATTTTGGAGTTCGGGAATGATTAGCCTGTCTATAGCTTCTTCCAGTTATTTTTTGCCGTCAACGATTAAAGAACATATTAAAAACAATAATCATAAATATAAAACCTTCATTCTCCACTTCCAGGATGAAAGTCGCTTTGGGTTATTCACTCGTGTAGGAAGGAAGTTAACCGCAAAGGGAGTACAACCGATCTGTCCCTATCAGCATAAGTTTGAAAACACCTACCTATTTGGCGCTTTCTCTCCGGTAACAGGAGAAAGGCTCCTACTGGAATTACCCTACTGTAATACGGATATGTTTGAGTATTTTCTTGGTGAGCTTTCAAAACAAAAACCTTAGGAATTCAAAATGATTATTCCGGACAATGGTGCATTCCAAAAAGCCAAAAGATTCAGAGTGCCTGAAAACATTGCACTGATCTTCCTTCCACCATATAGTCCAAAACTCAATCCATCTGAACTGATATAGAAGTACATCAAATCATTTATAGTAAATAAAACTCACAAATCTCTTGAAGAACTTTCAAAGGAACTGGAAAGAATTATTCAAGAAAAACTCACTATAGAAAGAATTATTTCAATCACTTCATTCCAACTTTATTTAAATATATTTAAGACTATTAGTGAATTAAAGAGTATAATCCCCCTGCATTTTTCGTTTACCCTTCTTGGTATAAACATCTATATATGACTGCATCCATATAATTACGTCTATTTTCTTTCCAGAATTACTGGCAACAGTATAATTGTTCCACTCCAATTCTATTGCCCGTGTAAGTCGAATTGCGTCGGCTTGTGTAGATAGCTCTTTATTTCGCTCTCTTCCAGAAGTTGTAGTCGGATTAGATAGCTTGAGGTATTTTAGTATTTCTATGGTTCTTTTACCTTGTGATAAATATCCAACCGAAGCAATATTGTACCACCTGTATTTTTTCTATTTCTTAGCGTAGCAGGCTTTTTTATTATTAGTTCCATAAAAACAACAAAATTTATATATTCAAGGTACAGTCAAGGTACAAAAGGTGCAAAAACAAGCGGATAATAAAATGAACTATCAAGAAACAAAAACTCATGAAACCATTACCAGCATTGAATTACATCAATTTTATTAAAAAAACCACCAAAAAGGTGGTTTCGTGCCCAGAACAGGAACATAACCACCTCTATAAATATCTGATTATCAATAACTTATAAAGGTTTAAAAATCATTTGGCACATTAGCGGAACAAAATCTGTTAAACATTTCACTTTAGCACAAAAAAACCGCCCATTTAGGACGGTTAAAAAAACTACTTTTTGAGTGTCGTGTTTGTCATTTATTGACAAAGGCGAAGCCTTTCTTTTTGAGTGTTGTGGGTATCGACTTTGTCATTTATTGACAAAGTCAAAGCTTTTCTTTTCGGGTGTTGTGGTTTGGTGGATTGTCATTTATTGACAAACTTACTCCATGCCTTTCTTTTTGAGTGTTGTGTTTTTGCTTGTTATCATTTATTGATAACAACCTATCTGTATATTGATTAATTCCTGGCGATTGCTTATCCCTCCCTTTCTTTGTCAATATTTCACGCTTTCTTTGGCCTCAATCTCTGATTTTAGTTTTAATAGATAATCAAAGAAAACTTCTCTCTGTTCGCTGGTAAAGTCATCTTCATTTGCGATAAAACCTGCTTCGCTGTCAATAGCATTTTGCAAGTCGCTGGCCGTTGTACCCTCAAACCGTTTAAATTGCTTTGCTTCGTGTTTGGTTGCCCTGCCATCAATAAGCGCATTTAGTAGCCATCTGTCTAATATTAGCATATTATTTCATTTAAAAGGTCTTTGACTTGCTTATTTGAAAGCTGTGAAACATCAATCGGCGGCGGCTGAATAGTTGCATCCATTTGAACAGCCTGTAACTTAGGCAAAGTGTAGGCAAGTAATTTGTTTAGAAATTCAAGTTTATCCTTGCTTTCAAGGTTGTTATATTCTGCCTGGATATTAGGCAAATTATCACTTATAAACTGATTTACGGTGGCTCTAATTGCCTCTGTGGTCTTATTCGCCGTGCCTGCTGGTCTGCCTTGTGGATTGCCTGAATTACCTTTTTTAAATGCCATTGCCTTGTTTTTTATTATTGTTTTCAATGAATTTCACATTTTCAACATTCATTTTTAAAAGTCCATTTGGCGCAACATCGAACACTCCATTTCTGAAATTTTCGTTTGTCCAAAATTGCCTGCTGAAATCATATCCGCCGTCCGTTAAAATCTGGGAAGCTCTCCCAAAACTTTTTCGGCTTCTTTAGCTGTAGAATAAAATACCGCCTGCTGTTCGATTTCTGTTCTAATTGTGTTTGTCATTTAATTGAATTTTAATTGTTTACTTTATTTAATTTAATATAATACTTAGTGCCTTTGGTGCATATTGCCGGAATAGGTCAATCGGCAAATCAGTTTCCTTATCAGGAAAGAACGAATAAATCCTATCAATTTGTTTTAGTACAGTTTCGCCGTCATCGCTATTGATTGCAGTTTCCAGATTACATATTGAATTAATCAATCTCCATCTATCATTAACATTATTTGCTGGTAGTGGCTGGCTCCATTCTTTAGGATAATACAGAGGTAAATTAGTAAGGTAGTCGGCAAGGTCATAACCTTGTTTAACTTCACTTTCTGAAACTCTTTTCTGTAAATAATCCGATACCGTAATATCAGAAACATTTATCAAATGTTTTGCCTTTTCTTTCCATAATTCAAAACCATTTAAATCAGGAAATAAAATAACTTTCCTGCCTGCTAAAGGCTGTAATCTTTCGGCTGTCAAACCTTCTTTGCCACCTGTTGCCATCCAAATATATTTTGGTAGAAATACGCTGGCAATGATAGCCGTCTTTTCACTTTCCACGATGGCAATAGGCTTGTTTTCGCTGCCATTTTCGGCGATGAAATGCAACCCGAACAAACATTGAGAAAGGCTAAAATCCTTCAAATTTAAGGCTGTATGCACCCACTGAATAAGTCTGTAAGGTTCTTTTACTCGCTTGCCTGTGGTGGCATCATATTGCATTATTTTACCTGTTCTCACTTTCCCGAAATGGTCAATCTGCCAAAAACAGTCGCTCCGTTCCAATGCTTTGAACTGCCTATTTTATACCGTTCCTTTAAACTCTCCGTTGCATCAGTACCAAATAAGCTATTTAAGAAAATCAGAAAATTATTACTTGCCTTCAAAGATTTTTCTACTAAATCAGGACTAATACATGATACTTGTTTGGGTTGTGCTTCAAACTTCATGTTATCATTTTTTTGCAATTCAGGTAAAAACGTCTTGCCGCAACTGTGGCAATATCCACAATTATCAAGCCCTTTGTAAGGAATAAATTTTCCATCTTTGTTTGATTTTCCACATGGACAATGCTTTATCCTGAAACGCTTTTTGTCAAATTCAAGTTTTTGATATTCTTTCATACGTTTTTTATTTGGTGTAACAGGTGTAACAGGTGTAACACTTGTAACAGGGTGTTACAGTTGTTACAGTTGTTACAGTTGTTACAGTTTACTTAATAATCTTTTGCCTTCATGTGAGAAATACCTAATTCAAAACCAATTTCACGATAACTTTTGCCTTGCTGCTTCAATTCCAAAACTTTAGCGGCAAGTACATTATTATCGTTTTCAGATACAATTTTCAAATGTTCGCTCTCCACGCTATAACCTATAAATTCAAATGCTAAAAAATTATCCGGCTTTGTTATCTGGCATAAAACCACGTTTTCGGTATCAAATAAAATCTCCGTGTTTCTGGCTTTGATTTGCTTTAGATACCTTAAATGCTTATCGCTGTGGCTTTCGCCAATGGCAAAGCAACTATCAGTAAAGTTTATCAGCATCTTACTACCTTGCAGATCGTTTCTGTTTATTGGCTTTGACAAATCCCTTTTCGGAGTGTGTGCAAGTGCAAGAATAGAAAGGTTATATTTCGCTTTCAACGCTTTCAAATGCTTCATTAAAGGCAAAGCATCTTTAGCCTTTTCAGTTTCATTTTTTAGATAAGTAAGGTTATCTATAATCAAAACCTTTGCCCCTGTTTCTTTGATACTTTTTTCAAGTGAAAAATTTAAATAATCTTCAAAGGTGCTGCCGTCTGGAACGGTAGCATCTGGATTAATTTCTATTCTTTGGAAATTGTCATCGAAAACATGGTGCTGGGTGTAATTAATAGAATATCGGTTTTCAAATTGTTTGTCCGATAGTTCAAAATCGAAATATAGAACTTTCTGTTTTTTCGATTCGTTTTTAAAACCGTTTATCGGAAATCCTTTACTTATAGCTTCGCCAATCTGAACTGCTAAAATTGATTTGCCTAAATTGGTGTCGGCAAATAAAATGCAAACCTCGCCTTGAAACCAAAAGGCATCGAATAACATTTTTGGAATTGGTCGTCTGCTTGCTTCTTGCATCCATTTGTTTGCGCTCTTAACCAAAAACAAACCTTTGGCTTCGCATAAATCAGAAATTAATTTGTCCGTTTCTGCTTCAAAATCTTCTAAATCAAAATCAATTAATTCCGTATCTTTGCCATGTGCTAAACTCGAACTTTTGCCACCTTCGCCGGTGGCTTCTTTTTTTTCTGTCATAGGTTATTGATTTTAATTTTTGGTTAGATAATCATTCGCTTCGTCTGCTGCAATCTGTTTTGTGATTCGTTTGGAAGATGCAAGCCATTCGTCAATTTCCGATTTCAGAAAATAAACCTTTTTCCCTTTCTTGTGAGCGGGGATTGTTCCCGCGCTAAGCCATTGATAAACGGTTTGCTTTGCCGGACGCTCGGGGTGATAAGTTAGCAATTCGTCAATGTTTAGCCATTGGTTGGCGGGGTCGGCTGTTTGCGGCGAATAGTGGTCTAATACTGCCTTTACGCTATCTATTATTAGCGTTTGCAGTTCGCTCGGTGTTATACTAATAATCATTTGTTGTACCATAATTTTTTATTTTTATGGCACAAAAAAACTACTACCTATTTGCGTGTATCTGCATTATGCAAATAACTGCAAATAATTATTTGGCTGCTTTCAGTTTACTACTCCACTGGCTGCTTTTATTGTCAAGTGTGCGACCATCTGCCCCCATATTCAACCCTGCGAAGGCGTTATTTAAGAGTGTTACAAGGGTTTTATCGTCCGGCTTAGAAAAAGAAAAATCGGGGCTTTCAATTAATAAGTTTATCCACTCGGATATTGCAATTTTTTTTCTTTCACCTGTACAATAATTCATATTTTTATCTATGATGCAGGGTTTCGTATTTTGAAGCAATGCTATTGCTCTATGGTAGTCATCAGAGGATTGAAAACAATCTGATAGTTCTTTAAATTCTTTTTTAATCACTTTAGCTTTTTTATCCATTTTCATTAGTCCGGCTAAAACTTGCAAGTGTGTATCTATTTCGTCCGGTACTTTTTCATAGTAAATGATACCTTTTTTATAGGCATTTTCTATTTCTGTATTTGGCACTCCGTTTATGATTATTCCGGCATCATAGGGTTCTTTCAGTAGTAACGTGGCTGCGCTTTTTAACTGCGAAAATTGCCGTTCTATTTTTTCGTATTCGTGTGCAGGTAGTGGTTTTTCTGTCGTTTGCATCATTTTTATAGCAACCTTATCAATCCCGTTTTTTATATTTTTCAGGTTTGCCCGATACCGTTCTGCTATCTTGGCATTATGTTGCTTTACTATTCTTATACTATCCTCTGTTTTGCCGTCAATATCCCACCCTGCCGGGATTGACCCGTTTGCAAAAAAATCAAATGTTGTCTTTTTCATTGATTAACTACTTTTAGGGGTTTTACCATTGCTGCTATTTCTTTATACACTTCATCATTAAATGATTTCAAATATGTTTCAGTGGTTTTTTCGCTTGCATGTCCTAATGCTTCCTTTATCTTCTCTATGCCTATGCCACCCTGTTTTAACTTATTTGCGAAACTATGTCGGGCGTGGTAAGTGCTTACATATTGTATGCCGATCTCTTTGCAGATTTTTTTCAATTGCTTATTTGTCTGGCAAATAAATGACTTCACCCTATTATGATGGGTTTCAGCATCCGTGTTTTTTGTAAGAAAAGGAAATAAAAAAGCCTGTGGGGTTAGATTAATTACACGGTATTTGTTTACAATAGTTTTTGCATCTTCCCCCATGTAAACGACTATTTCGGTGGGGTCATCTGTTTCCTCGGTTTTTTGCCTGAAAAATCGAATATATTGCCCGTCATAATCTTTTACTTTCAAATTCAAAATGTCCGTAAAATTCATTCCCGAACACAAATAAGAAAGTTTCCAAAAATCCAATGCTTTCACTTGAGCCGTCAATTTGGGTTCATAGTAGTAAAGTAAACTTAGTTCAGCATCGGTTAAAGCTCGCTTTCTTTTAACGGGAGCAGGTGGTGCATATTTTCTTTTCTCTGTCTTTTTACGACGAAAAGGATACAAGTCTTCATTTATGTTTTTTGTGGCTATTTGTTCGTTAAAAATCGCTCTCAATGTACGCAAATAAATGCTGATAGTGTTCTTCGACCTCTGCTTATTAAGCATCCATTTTGAATACTCCTGCAATTTTTTTGCGGTAATATTTCCCAAAGCCATATCCTTTTTAAACTCATTCAGGCTGTTTATAGCATTTCGATAGGTGGTTGCAGTTCCTATTTTGCCATTATCGGTAAGTTCCTTTATTTTGGCTTCGTAAATTTCAGTTAGTGTATCTGCGGCTTTCCGGTTCTCTATGTACTTGACGGCAAATCCATCGAATGTAAAAAAAGGCAATTCCTGAATTACTTGCTCGGCTCTGTCCTCAAACGCTTTTATCCTGAAATACAGTTCCCTGTCATTCTCTGTTTTGCGTTTTGCGGTCGTTGCTCGCTTAAATGCTTCTGGGGTGCAGGTTATGTTTGTTTTATAATACTTTTTTTTCCGGTTGTATGTTACCCGAATCATTACCGTACTTTCTCCTTTGGAATTTACTATATTATTAATATACGCTTTACTGGTTGCCGTTTGCATGTTTTTTTTTTAATTTATGGAACATTTATGGAACAAATATAGTAATAAAGCCATAAACAAACAACAAAGAAACAATAAATATTTTGGCTGTAATGTAGTGAGGACAAGTCTTGCAGCTGTTTTTGATACAAGTATGATATTTCGTTATTTATCCCTATTTTATGCCTTCTAAGCAGTAGGTCATTGGTTCGAATCCAATCCGGATCACAATACAAAGTTTCATTTAGCTAATTTTCAGTCAGTTATGTGAGGCTTTTTATTTGAGATAAAACGTATGCAAAATAAATTAAAAATAGTCGAAATACTCCGTGGATAGATGCAACAGAAAAGCCGCAAGTAGGGGGTGTTGATTTTTCTAAACCGATTTTTGTATTGGCAGATGGCCGGTCTATCAGTATGGCAGAAGTTACAGCTATGGCTTTAAAAACCTTACCTTAAACCAAAATTATCGGTGATACCACCTGGTAGCTACCGGAGTTATTTCAGCTAATTATAATAATCAGTTATACAATGGTGGTCCTTTTGTTGCTGCCAAATTTATTAATGTATATACTCCTGCTGCAGAATTTATTTATAAAGATGGGGTAAATTATGAGGGTATTGGAGTTCCTCCAGTTTTACAAATTATCAATAAAATTGAGAAACGTGATGAGCAGCTTGAAAAGGCGTATTGGCATTTGAATCACGAGATTCAATTATAATGAGATTTCTTGAAAAATTTGGTTTTGTACAAGTTTATCGGTATCCCTTCGTCCAACCCCGTATTGCTTTACTAAGATAGTTTATTGATTTTTGCCGGATGGAAACTAACAATACCTCCGACCGTGCCGGTATAATGCACGCCCACATTGAAGCCTGCCGCACAAGCGGCCATACGGTTGTATCTTATTGCAAAGAACACCGGCTTGCGGCATCCAAATATTATTACTGGCAAAAACGGTTTCCTATTAACGCAGCGACCACACCCGCTTTCACGCAGGTGACACCGATAGCCACCCATGGCAGTGCCGCAACTATCTGCTACCCCAATGGTGTGCGGCTTGAGTTGGGCAGTATTAATATAGCCGTTTTAAAAGAGCTGCTATGTTGCATCTAAACTCCGCTTGTCGCTACTTTTATTATAACGGCACTGCCGATTTTCGCAAGGGAGCCTACGGGTTGAGCGGCCTGGTGCGTAACGAGATGCAACAGAATGTGCTGAGTGGCGACGTATTCATTTTTATTGGCCGGCGTGGTAATAAAATAATACTACTGCAATGGGATAGCGATGGCTTTGCACTCTATGAAAAAGGATTGGAGCAGGGAACTTTTGAAAGACCTCCCGCCAGCCACAACGATCATTTTTGCATCACAGCACAGCAATTACAATTTATTTTGCAGGGTGTAATTTTAAAAACGGTGCGACAAAAAATCAGGTTTACCTGCCAATAATTCCACTATTGCCATACTGTCTGAAATATCTGTCAATACTGCATTTCAGACAATTATTATACATAGCGTCTTAATTAATGCAGCATAACTTCCTTAATGTTTCATTCGGCTTACGCCAAATTTTCATTTGCTGTTTAACAACCCGCAATAATTCATCAATAGTGGCAAAGTATCTATTATGCGTACAAATTCTTCTTGTCATTTTCCATACCCTTTCTATGTTGTTTAAATCCGGGCTATAGGGCGGCAGGAAAAGCAATTGGATTTTACCTTTGTTTTTATTTAACCATGGCTGTATCATTATTGCATGATGATACCTTGCATTGTCAAGTATCAGTATTGTTTTCTTCCCTCTCTTTTTTGATCTCAAAACTTTCTTTAAAAACAATAAAAAGGTTTCGGCATTAAATATGGCTGCATCCATTGTAACCAATTGTCCCGTAGCGGCTGATACAGCTCCGAACAAAGCCATACTTTTTCTGGTTGACGCATGTTGTATTATCGGATCTTCTTCTTCCGGAGGCACCCACATCCTGCAACGGGTTCCATGCTGTTGAAAATGGCATTCGTCTTCATACCAAATGTCATTCCCCGGACTTTTTAGAACCAGCCGAAGTTTTTTTGTATCATTTAGGCACAACCCCTTAATGAAGGATATAGCTCCTTACTACCGTTTGGTAGAAAGCTACCGCAATGAGTATGACCGGGTTTGTCATAAGACCCTTTTAAATATTGGCTTTTGGCCGGATGGTACCAACGAACAAAAAGACAAAGTGGTAAGCCATCTCAATGCCAGATATAAAAATGAATTAACCCTTTTTGAAGAAGCCGACACAAAAGTAGCGGAGTGGGTTAATCGCTTTTGGAATGAGATGATAAAAAACAAGACCATCGACCGAAAAGCGATGGAACAAAAACATCGGCTCGTAAAAGCAGATACCATAAAGCATAAGGAAGCAAGAGAAATAGGCACCGAGTGCCCGCCTGAACGGAACGGGCAGGGTTATGTGCCAACACATGGAACCGGCTAAAACTTACCGAACTATTTGAGCAACTTAACTGGTCTCAGCAAAAATTCAACTGGCCATGACACAAGTCATTAGCCGAGCCGTATATCCTGCCTCCGAACTGGCCAGCAGTAAATGGATAAAAGACAATTCTGCCGTATGTGATATCACCGGTTATAATAGAGATGCCATTACCAAAGACAAGCTATATCAAAGTGCTTTAGATTTATACAAGTATAAAGAAGCCATCGAAAAATACTTATCTACCAAAACCAATGAACTATTTGACCTCCGGGGACAGGATCATGCTGTACGACCTTACCAACACCTATTTTGAAGGCTCAAAAAGAACAAGCAAATTAGCCAAATACGGCAGGAGCAAAGAAAAGCGCAGCGATGCAAAGTTGGTAGTGCTGGCAATGGTAATAAACATAGAAGGGTTTATCAAATATTCAGCCATACACGAAGGCAATTACTCCGACACTTCAGATATCAGCACACTGCTCGAAAAGCTATCAACCGCTACCAGTGCAGTAAAACCCATAGTGGTAATGGATGCAGGAATAGCCACTGAAAAGAACCTGACCATCTTAACCGCAAAAGGGTATCAATATGTAGTAGTGAGAAGAAAAAAAATAAAAGACTACCAAGCTGTTAAGCCGGAAAAAGAGACTTATTTAGTTACCAAATCAAAAAAGATAATAAGGCTGACAGTAGTACAAAGTGAAAAATATACCGATAGCTTTTTAAAGGTGGAGAGTCCGGCCAAAAGTATCAAAGAGCAGGGCATCAAAAACAGATTAGAACAAGGATTTGAAGAAAAACTTCATTTGATAAAACAAAGCCTAAGTAAAGCAAGAGGTGTAAAGAAGACGGACAAAGTGCAACAAAGAATAGGCAGGGCAAAGCAAAAATACCCGTCTGTTCATCATCTCTATATTATCCATCTTGATGTTGACACGACCACCCAAACGGTAAAAGATTTACACTGGCAAAAGGATTTGGTAAAAGCAGAACAAGCCAATAACAAGCTGGGAGTTTATTTTTTAAGAACAAATATAAAAGACACGGACGAAGCCTTGGAATGGATGATATACAACACGATCCGCGAGATTAAGTCCACCTTTAGAGTATTAAAAACAGATTTAGACCTGCGACCCATCTACCATAAAAGAGATGAATCATCCATGGCGCATTTACATTTGGGTTTACTGGCTTATTGGATAGTTAATACCATCAGGCACCAGCTAAAACAATCCGGAATACATGATGACTGGAAAGAAATAAGGAGAAAAGCCTCAACGCAAAAATCCGTATTAACAACGGCTCAAAACAGCTATGACAAAATCATCCAAATAAAAAGGTGTACTGAACCAACCGACGATCTCAAAAAAATCCATGAAGCCCTGAGGAACCCCAAATCTAAACCTTACAAACAAATCAAATTTGTAGTACACAAACCGCCACTCAAAAATAACGATAGCCCCTCTTCTAATACTCAATTAGAGCCAAATTAACTGCAATGTGGGTTAAGGCAGATACTTCAACTAAAGCAAGTATGAAAAGAAAACGAAAAATGGCAGGATGGAATGACCAATTTCTCGAACATATACACGCATCATTAGCAATCATCGGATAACGGGCGTTACGGATAAGGAAACGACATTCAGCTATAAAGATTACCGAAATGATAGTAAGTCCAAAACGATGACGCTTAGCAATGAGGAATTTGTCAGAAGATTTTCGATGCATATCCTCCCAAGCCGATTTGTGCGCATTCGGCACTACGGCATCTTAAGCAGCAATTGGAAGCGGGGAAAATTACGGACTTTGCAAATGCAACTGAACATAAAACGTCCTGAATTGAAGGCGAAAACACTGCTGAGAAAATGCCCCTGCTGTAAGACTGGCACATTGATATCCATCGACGTTTTTGGGAAACGCTGACCGCCCAAAAAATATATATTGGAAAACCAATTTGCGCCTGTTGCATAGGGTAATGGGTAGGGGAAGTTGTGCGCCATATTTAAAGAAACGAACCCTGAAACAACCGCCACCAAAAGGTTTTAACCTTCACTAAGAAAAAACAGGTGCCTTGCCTGTCTCCATAACCTACAATTACTTTACGACAACTCCATAAGCAACGCACACAGTACAGGTTTCGTTCAACAAAGGTTTCATTTCTTGCCCGTTGGGCAAAACAAATCCTTAGTTATTACAAGCTGTGCTTCTTTTCATTATAATCAAAAATTAAGGATTGATTGTTAAAAAAACATAGGCAACAAGGTTAACTAATAATACTACACCGTACACTGAATTACTTCGTCCACCAATAAGTGAAAGCATTACGGTAAATATTGATATCACTAACAATATGATGGATAATACATCAAGTCCTAAAATAAGTGGGAAGTCATAAATATAACTTGCAACAGAAACGGCAGGGATTGTCAAGCCAATACTGGCTAATGCTGACCCTAAGGATAAATTAAGACTGGTTTGCAATCGGTTATTTCTTGCTGCACTTACGGCTGCGATACCTTCGGGCAATAAAATAATTGCAGCGATAATGATACCAACTAAACTTTTGGGTAATCCCTGGCTGACTATTAAATGTTCAATCGGATGAGAGAGAGATTTTGCCAGTAATACTACGATTGTCAGGCTGATTAAAAGAAATACTAAACTTACAATTAGAGAAATATTTGATACTGGATTTACATTGTGTTCATTATTTTGAGTGACATCAGAAATAAAGTATTCCCTGTGTCTTACAGTTTGAGCAGATAAAAATGCTGTGTAAATTGCCAAACAAGCGAAGATTTCAAAAAGTAATTGCGTTTCTGTATAATATGGTCCTGCCTGACTATTGGTAAATGTTGGCAAAATCATAGTGAATGCTAAAATAGATACGAGTGAAACCAGAGCAATTTTCACGGAATGTGGCGAGAAGGTTTGTGTATGGAATTTTCGCCCACCGATAAACAAACTAAGTCCAACAATGCCGTTGAGTATAAGCATAACTGCTGCATAAACTGTATCCCGGGCAAAAGCCGCGTATTCTTTGCCTCCTGTAGTCATTAGAGAAACGATAATGGCAACTTCAATTATTGTTATTGAAACGGCTAAAATAATGGTACCATAAGGTTCTCCCACACGATGGGCAATAATTTCAGAATGATGTACTGCCGACATTACGCAGAATATCAACAGTATTCCAGCTACTATCTGTAAAACAAGATTGTCGTCCAAAAGACCAGAAAAATACAGAATACAAGCTAAAAGTGGAATGGAAGTTGTCCATTGATAAAGTTTTCTTATTTTATTCATTCAGTTTACATTGTTTGTTGAGTTGTGTTTTAGCCTTCTGACTAACGTTCTTCATTATCGTTCATAGTCAATCAGTTACCAATCCTAAATCTTCATTAGTCAGTGCAAATTTATCAATTTGTTTTCTAATGCGTTTCACTAAACCGAGTTTTCTTTTTCATCAAGGAACAGGTACTCGGTTGGTGGTTTGTAAGGGACTTGTTTTACAACCATATTCCAAAGTATTACGGCAAGTTTACGGGCGGTTGCACTCACGGCTACTGTTCTGCCTTTTCGGTAACAAACCCTGTTGAAGAAGTTGGATAGGTGTGTATCTTTTAAATTTCCGATGGCATTGGCCGCATTTCGTAATGCAATTTTTAGTCTGTTACTGCCTTTCGGAGTTTTTGAACTAAGTAGTTTTCCGCCACTGACTTTGTTGTTTGGAGCAAGGCGTAACCAACTTGTAAAGTGTTTTGCAGTTTCAAACTTATGGAAGCCTTCTGGACCTATTTCGCTGATGATACTCAGAATGGTTGCGTGGCTCATTCCTTCGATGCTCATTAAATCCACACCGCCAAAATATTGATAAGATGCTTGATTGAGGTCTATTCCTTTGAGTGCATTTTTGTTGATTCTTTTATGTGTTTTGTCAGATGTTTTGAGTTTTTTCTTATCGGGGTCGGTGTTGATTTGTGTTTTTAAGAACATACCGATTTGCTTATCACATTCAGCAATTTTCTTTTGATAAAACTGATAGGATCCCAGTTCTTGTTTTAGTCCGACACGATAATCTTCACGCTTGTTTCCTTTCACTGCTTTGGCTATCTCCTCCTTTGATTTTCTGCAATTTCCATGACGGTGTTCGGAGAGTTTTTCGGGATCGAGGTTGCCTTTGCAGATGTCCGAAATAATTGCCATTCCGGTAAGTCCGCAAATATCATTGACCACTACGTCTAAGCGGAAGTTGAGTATTTTCAAGTACTTCTGCATTTTGTGCGATGCTTCTGCGGCAAGGGTAACTTCAATGCCGTGTTTGATAAGTTCCACATACAGGTTTTGCCAATAATTTCCTGTGCTTTCCATTGCTACGAAGGTAACTTCGCATTCTTTCAGATGCAGACAAATGTCTGTCAAATCATCTGCATACACACCAAATTCTTTTACATCCGAGAGTTCTTGTCCTACGGCCACGAAGTGGTTACGGCTGCCAATATCAATACACGCACAATGTGGATTGATAATTCATTTTTACATTTTTCTTTTTAATGATTAAAAAAATGGCTCAAAGAGAATGTATATTTGTACTGTAAATTATTCTGAACGGGGTTCCGCCAAAGGCGGACCACCACTGAATTTATCACCAAGCTCCGACCGAGAATCGGAGCTTTTACATTCCAACCAGAATGACGCACGGGCTATGATGCACCAATGCCTAAAAGGGTCTTGCAATGAGCCGTGATAAAATTAAGGATTGTTTTACTCGCTTTTACGTCCGTTAGCACGAGAATTTATTTTCTTGCGGAAAAATGGGGAATGAGTGAGTGCTAACGTTTTGGGGCTTGGCGTAGTGGCGGAATTTATATTCGTCCGACCGGAACCGCTGCCTGGCTTTTTGATAAAGTTAAATATTAAGAACTAAAACTGGGCTTTATTCGTTAAGCCCCGAACCACAGCACAATAGAATTACTGATGCTGATTGCTCCAATGTCGAGCCCCGCTTTTGGCAATACCTTGTTCAAGCAACACCTACGCTGAGTCTGTTCTCCGCGAATGTTTATCATCTTTACTTTTCATCAAATATATAATAAAAATGAAAGGTAATGAAATTTCTGTGAAAGAACTCAGGACAGATGCAGTAGAATGGTTGCAAAAACTACATCAGACTTTAACGGTGAAAGAATACGGGAAAGGTACGATTCGTAACTACAGCCAGGAGATGAAGTTTCTGTTCAAGTACTACAACCACAAAACGGTGGCAGACATCCGCCAGGCAGATATTGAGCAGTATCTGCAGTACATCAAAGAAGTGCATAAAATAGGCAGGGCTAAAGGCCGCAGTGTGGCACAGACCTGCAGTTTCTTTTTCAAAAGGGCAATGCCTTCGGCGTAAATTGTACCCTCCAATCTGTATCCGCGCAAGCAGTTTATACTTCCCAATATTATGAGTGAAGACGAAGTGGTCAGGCTGTTTGCAGCGCCATTAACCCTAAAAGAATACTGTGTGATAGGATTGCTTTATGGTTGCGGGCTGCGCATCAGCGAAGTAAGTAATCTTCGGATAAAAGATATTGAGAGCGATAACAAGCGCATCAAAGTATATCAGGGCAAAGGCGGCAAAGACCGCTACACACTGCTGCCTGAGCATCTGCTATTAAAACTCCGAGAACTGTATATAGAAGAAGGCCGCCCCAAAGAGTTTCTGTTCACCGGCAAACAAACCAAACGGGCATTACATCTGCGAAGCACACAAGTGATTGTAAACAGCGCCAAGGCCAAAGCAGGGTATAAAGACAAGCCCTTTACGGCACATACGCTGCGCCACAGTTTCGCCACGCACATGCTCAACTGCGGCAACAATATCCATGTCATCAAAACCCTGCTGGGACATAGTAAAATAGAAACCACCATGGTATATCTTCACTTGCAGCAACATACGCAGGCAGGCATACAATCACCTTTGGAGACAGTGGTGTATGGAACAGCAGCCACTCGTTGAAATCCGGCAGCTGTTGCAAAGCAAAATCTTTGCCCATCCGGAAGTTAAAACCTTTAATAGCTACAGCCAGGCTGTGTTGAGTAAACTAAGCCGCTGCCATACATCAGGCATTGGGGTGCATCAGTATCGTTGCAGCAACGAGGGTTGCAGCCATGTACATTATCAGTATCATAGCTGTGGCAACCGGCATTGCCCAAACTGTGGTGGCACTAGCGGGAACAATGCCTGCCCGACTGGTCATTCAGGCGGGGATCGAAGACCGCATGGGAGAGCTATTGCCCACTACTTATTTTCATATAGTGTTTACTTTACCACAGGCGTTAAGATCACTTTGCATGGGCAATAGAAAACGGATGTTTGGGTTATTGTTCAAATCGGCGCAGCACACGCTGCTTACGCTGGCCAAAGATGACAGGTATATCGGCGCCGTACCGGGTATTGTAAGCATCTTGCATACCAATGGGCAAGACCTCAACTTTCACCCGCACGTACATTGCATTGTAAGCGGTGGTGGTATTCTCCCCTCTCTTGCAGGAGAGGGGTCGGGGGTGAGGTGGATCAAAGAAAAGCGTAGCAACGGAAAGTTTTTATTTCCCCGCAGGGCAATGGAAAAAATGTACAAAGGATATTTTATGTCGCATCTGAGAAAATATATTGCCACAGGTGAGTTGAAATATGAAGACAAGGAAGCACTGGAAATTATAGTTTCCATCGCAGGCAAAAAGAAATGGAACGTATATGCTAAAGCGCCTTTTGGCGGCCCGGCACAGATAGTGGATTACCTGGGAAGATATACCCATAAGGTAGCCATCACTGCACATCGTATTATAAAAATAGATGACAAGAATATCAGTTTTCGGTACAAAGATTATCAGGATGCCCGCCTGAATGACAAAGTCGGGCAGGACAACAAGCAGAAAGTAATGACCCTTGGCCATGCCGAGTTTTTAAGACGTTTTGAGCAGCATATTCTGCCCAAGGGTTTTGTAAAAATCCGCCATGCGGGTTATTTGCACAGCAAGGATAAGATGAAGCGGATAGCTGAGGTGTGCAAACAATTACAACTGCCTAAGCCCATGCCCCGGGTAGCCATACCCGCCACCGTAAGACTGCAGCTACAGACGGGGAAAGACGTAACGGTATGCCCGGTATGCGGCAAGGGGAAACTGCAATTAGTACGCACCCTGATGTATCATAATGGCAGTTTGGTAGATATTAACGAACTGCGCAACCGAGGCTCGCCAAGGATTAAAAAAATGAGGGTTGATGAGTAACGAAAATACAAATACAAAAATGAACAAAGTGCCTGAAAACAAGAGGAGTTTTAGTGTAGGGGATTTTATGTCATTGCGGGTAATGTTATTAAAACTCCGGATGAAACACTTTCAAAGAATCTTCATTCCAGTCATCAAAACGCTCAGAAAACCACCTAAGAGCAACACGAAGATACAACCATTGGCCGCTGTCGCAGAAAGGTTCCTTCGGCAGGCTCAGGAACCGGATTGCAAAAGCCCCGGTCGTTTAAGATCGGGGCTTTCTTAGTTTATTTTAAAGCTCGATTATTGGGGGCTTTTTCAATCCGCTTAATGTTTGTGCGGTCGTGCTTCTTGTCAAATCGCTAATTTCTTTCTGTTTAGTTCTACATTAAAATTCACTTTTGCTCCCAATGCTTTAAATACTTTCAGAACAGTCGTAAATCTTGCGTCAGTCGTACTATTCTCTATCTTGGAAATCTGTGCTTTTTTCACACCAACAAGTTCGCCCAATTCTTCTTGTGTCAAGTTGCGTTCTTGTCGAGCCTGTTTGATAGCTTGTCCCAAAAGGTCAAGGCGGAGTTCGCTTTCAAATTGGTCACGCATTTTTGTTCCTTTTTGTCCGATGTATTTATCTGTTAAATCTTCTAAACTATATGTCTTCATTTCTTATTGTTTTTGTCGTTAAAGTATTTTTCTCTTAATTTTTCAGCTCGGTCTATTTCGCTTTTTGGAATTTTATCCGTTTTCTTAATCAGTCCGTAAGTTGAAATTACAACGGTGTCGGTTTTGTCGGTCTTATCCCAAAATGCAAAAAGTCGGTAATAGGACTTGTTGAATTTTGTTCTAAATTCCCATATTTCTTCTTGCAGTTTTTTGAAAAGTTCTTTGTCGTTCGTACTCCGTGCTTTCCAAATGTTATAAACTATTTTATCTCTTGCTTTTTCTTCAAGTCCATCCAAAAAATCTTTTGCTTCATCTAAAAACTGTACCCGAAATTTATATTCGTCCATTCAATTGCTAATTTCAGACAAAGATAAATGTTTCTTATTTAGGAAACAAGTGATTTGCCTTAAAAGTCAAAATTGGGCTAATTCTTTTTTTGAGGTGCTATTATTATCTTTATGGTTATGGGACAAAAGAAAAAACAAGCAGAATCAAATGTATTATTTGAATTAAGCCGGATGATGGTGCCGCGTGATTTATTAGGCTTTTTTGATATTGCGGAGGTAAAAGAACTCCACAAAGAATGGCAAATTATTAATAAAGACATAATTTAGTTCTTATTTTAAAATATATTTTGTATATTTGCCCATGGCTAATACAAAACGTAAGAACAAAGATGCTCAGGAAGAGACTCGCTTTCGGATAGTGGACTACTTAAAAAACAAACGGGGCACTCAAAAGCAGGCTGCCGAGATATTTTCTGTATCAGAAAGGAGTGTAAATAAAACATGGAATAAATACAAAAAAGAAGGCAAGCGTTCACTGTTGAATAAGAAGCGAGGCGTAAAAGGAGGCAAGAAGATAACCGGCCAGCAGGCTGCCGAAGTTCGACGGTTGATAAAGGATAAGATGCCCGACCGGTTAAAACTGGCCTTTGGTTTATGGACACGTGCAGCCGTACAACAGCTTATCGAACAGAAATATGGCGTTGTATTAAGCGTGAAGCAGGTGGGTCGATATTTAAAAGCTGGGGCTATACACCGCAAAAGCCTATCCGCAAAGCATTTGAACAGAAACCCGAGCAGGTAAAGCAATGGTTGGAGAAGGAATACCCTGCCATAAAGAAGCGGGCAACTAAGGAGAAAGGAACGATTTATTTTGGAGATGAAACAGGTATGCGAAGCGACCATCAGGCAGGCAGAAGCTATGCGCCTAAAGGCAAAACCCCTGTGGTGAAATCAACAGGACAACGGTTTTCGCTCAATATGATTTCAGCTATCAGCAATAAAGGTCATTTACAGTTTATGCTGATAGAGAAGTTTAACGGTGATGTATTTATTGATTTTTTGCAACGAATGATTCGTTATAGTAAACAAAAGATATTCTATGTAACGGATGGTCATCCTGCACACAAAACAAAAAATTGCAGGCGTGGCTGGAGGAAAGCAAACATCGAATAGAGGTGTTTTTCATTCCGCCCTATAGCCCCGAGTTGAATGCACAAGAATATTTGAATCAGGATGTAAAGACTAATGTTATCGGCAAAAAGCGCCCTATCAATAAAGCTGAAATGCGCGCCAACGTTGAAGGTTTTATGAACGAAAGAAAAAGCAATAAAAAGCAGGTGCAAAAATATTTCCATGCAGACCACGTCAGATACGCAGCATAGAAAATTAATACGAACTAAATTGGGTAACGGTTAATATATTATGGGAAAAGCAGGAGCATATTCCCACAAATCTTAAAGGGTTTTCAGATGTAGTGTTGGATGGTTTTTGCAATCCGATAACGATACTCAGCCATGGATTTTCCACTAAGCCGGTCTATCTGGTAATGAAACGAAGGCGTTGGAAACGCTCCGGTACAGATGAGCATTTTAGCAACGAGTATGTGATTACCGAGATTCGGCCAAATTAACCCCTGACATGGCGGGCTTTTTTAAAAATATAGAATAGAGCAACACCCTGTAAACATAAGTTGCGTGGCTTTTATGTTTGGTCTAAAACCCAAAACAGTACATTATTGGTACAAAGAAGAGATAAGCGATTACCGAAAAGATATTGCAGCCGGAAACTGGGGAGAAAAAAAGATACAAGTAATAGATAAGAGCAGTGGGGAGGTAATAAAAGAAAAGCCGGTACCCATAGCAAAAGCAGAAAATTTTGGCAGCCACATGACCATTGATGAAAAGCAAATAGGCAAAAAAATGTATACCATTATGACCAATGCCCAATCAGGGAAAATAGCTTTACTGGCACAAACCATGAAGCCGGAAGAACTCAAACAAGTAATGGAACACTACCTGTCGCAAGTATTAGAGGAAGTAAATCGGTCAGCTGTGACATGAGTCCTTCCTATAAAAAACTATGCAAAGACATTTTTCCAAATACACAGTTAGTGATAGACAAGTTCCATGTCATCAAACATCTCTTAGATGCGCTGCAACAGGTACGCAAACAACTCAAAACCCAATATATTAATCAGGAAACAATTCTTGTAAAAGCTGATACGGATGAACAACAAACACACTGGCGCTATATTGAACTATTGGAGCGCAGCCGCTATATTCTTTTCAAAATGCAAGATGAATGGGAGGAAGATGAACTAGAAATCATGCAACAACTATTTTACCGTTTCCCAATATTAGAAACAGCCTACCGGATCACCCAAAAACTGAGGTTGTGGTATCAGGGAAAAAACATCGGCAAATCAATGGACAAAATAGAACAAGAACTTTACAACTGGTGCGATGAAGTCAATCAATCAAAAATAGCAGCTTTCAGAGGAGTAAGAAAAATGATAGAAAAACATCAGGATGATATCGTCAACTATTTTAAAGAAGGACAAACCAATGCCAAAGCCGAAAATATGAATGGAAAAATCCAACGATTCTTAGCAAATAATTTTGGCATCAAAGACCGTGATTTTTTTATGTATCGAATAGCGGGCTATTTTGCATAGCACCTCAAAAAAAGAATTAGCCTGTTTCTGTTTTTACAAGTTTATAAGCAAGTGATGGGTTAATTTTAATTTCAGAAAAAATAAGGAATTGAAACTATGAATATTTAGTTTGACATGGAATGATGCAATGAAAAACCATAATTCAGATAAAATTAGAAGAAGATAATGGCTTCGGATTACATGATTTCACCAATATTTTTTAACGAATTAAAAAACGTCAATGCAAAAATCATTTGGTAAAAGAGTTTTGAAATGGTTGGGAATAAGTTTTTTAAGCATTTTTTTATTGGTTGCTTTAATATATACAGTGGTGTATCTATCTACCCAAAACAGGATCGATAAAATTTACAATGTTACAGTACAAGATCTTACGATTCCGTCAGATTCACTTTCTTACGAAAAAGGAAGACATATTGCCCAAAACAGAGGTTGCATGGGCTGCCACGGCGAAAATCTGGCGGGAAAAGAAGTATTTCTACCACCAGGATCACCTATGGGAACACTGGTAGCATCCAATATTACCAGCGGCAAAGGAGGCATACAATATGATGATAAAGATTGGATAAGAATATTGAGGCATGGGGTAAACAAGGAAGGAAAATCGGTTTGGCTTATGCCTTCGCACGAATTTTGTCATTTATCCAATAGCGATATGAGAGCCTTGATAAGCTATGTAAAAAATCAGCCCCCGGTAAACAATACTGTTCCAAAAAAGGAAATAAAACCGTTGGGCAGATTGATGGTTTTTCTGAATAAGTTTCCTTGTTACCTGCTGAGTTCATCAATCATAGTGAAAAATATGCAGATGATATACCACCTGCTATTACTCCAGAATATGGTGCTTATCTGGCTACCGCATGCCAGGGATGTCATGCTAAAACCTACACAGGTTCACCGCCCTTAGGCCCCGGAGGCCCAGCCATACCCAACATCAGTCATACAGGCGATGTAGGTAAGTGGAAAGAACAAGAGTTTATAACTGTGATGCGTACCGGCAAAAGACCCGATGGCAGGCAATTGTCAGATGCGATGCCTTATAAATATTTCACCTTTAAGGATGATGAGTTGAAAGCCATTTATGCTTTTCTGCATCAGGAGAAATAATGACAATATCAAACAATACTAACCAAATCCTTTTTCCTACCAAAGCATCTAATCAATATAGACTCATAGAATGCATTTGCATGGTGAAAAATGTCGTGTTTTACAAGTTTTTGAAAAATCAAGGTATTAGGTTTGTTTATGAGAATCAATTATAAATTATCCTACAATTCTTAAACAAAATCATACATGACCATTTAAAGTATTAAAATCAACATCCATGAAAAAACTTTATCTTTTATCATTTGCCCTATTGACTACCATCCTATTGTTTGCTCAATACCAATACCCAGCTACTAAAACGGTGGACAGCAGTGATACTTATTTTGGCATCAACTACAAAGACCCCTATCGTTGGTTAGAAAACCTAAATGCACCGGAAGTAAACAACTGGTTCAAGACACAGGCGGACTATACCAATGGCTTTCTTTCAAAGCTATCGGGCAGAAATGAGCTTATTGACGAATGGAAAGAAATAGATAAAAAACAGGTGGTGCAAATCAATCCCATTGACTTTATTAGCGGAAGGCTTTTCTATTATAAAATTATACCCGGTGAAAAAGTGAATAAACTCTTTTACAGAGAGGGACTGAACAGTGGTGCAGAACATTTGCTCTTTGACCCACTCAATTATTTCAAGAGAAAAACACTGTCCATATCAGGCGCAGAACCAAGCCCTGATGGAAAAAAAATCATCATAACCTACCAGCAAGGTGGCAGCGAACTTAACACCATGAACATTATGGATGTGGCTACCCGAAAATTTATTGATGTAGATATTACTCCTGTTTTTGGTGCACAATGGACACACGATGGAAAGGCAATACTTTATGGAACTACAAAGAATTTTAACACCAATACTAAAGACATCAATTTTGGATTAAACTCTAAAACAAGATTATATGTTCCCGGCACTAAGAAAGAAAGCGATAGAGATTTTTTTAGCAATGAAAGTAATCCCAATCTAAATATACGACCCGAAGAATATCCCTCAGCATGGGTAGAAAGATTTTCAAAAAAATATCTTTTTGCCGGAAGATCAACCGTACAGGCGGAAAACTTTTGGTACTATGCCCCCATCAGTCAGATAAAAGGAAAGCCCGATTGGAAAATACTTTGCACCCCCAAAGACTCGCTCACTGGCAATTTAATATTTTTTGATGATGAGGTATTTGCCATGAGTCATAATAATGCTCCATTCTTTAAAGTACTGCACACTTCGCTAAAAAATCCGGATTGGGACAATGCCGAAACCATATTTGAAGAAAAACCAGGCTTCACGCTCCTTTCTCTAAGCCGAACAAAAGATTACCTGATTGCCAATTTCACCGATGGTATAAACGCTCATATTTTTAAGTACAATATACACACCAAAAAACAGCGTAAAATAAGCTTACCCTACTCTGGTACTGCTTTTGTTGGCGGGCTACCCTGGGATGCAACCAAAACAAACAATGGTATAAGTATAATTACCTCTTGGAACAAACCCGTAACTGAATTTCAAGTAAATTTAGACAATGATACATTTAGCCCGTCCCGGTTCAATAAACCACCTGTATATCCTGACGCCTATACAAAACTGATTGTACAAGAAGTAGAAGTGAAGGGTCATGATGGCGCCATGATACCCCTTTCCATCATTTACAAAGAAGGTACACAGTTAAACGGAAAAAATGTTTGCATGATGGAGAGCTATGGTGCTTATGGATCGCCTATGATGCCATCTTTTAGTACAAGGCGCAATTCTTTAGCTACAAAAGGTGTAGTCATTGCCATTCCCCATGTGCGCGGTGGAAATGAAAAAGGAGATGCTTGGTACAAAGCCGGATTTAAAACCACCAAGCCCAATACCTGGAAAGACTTTATTAGTTGTGCCGAATACTTGATTGAAAATGGATACACATCGGCTGATAAACTGGCAGGCACCGGCACCAGTGCCGGAGGCATTCTCATTACTCGTTCCATTACCGAAAGACCCGACCTATTTGCCGCTACCGTATGCAATGTAGGCTGTGCTAATGTCATGCGGCAAGAGTTTGGCGCCAATGGTCCTGCAAATACACCTGAATTTGGCACGGTAAAGACAGTGTAGAATGCAAAGCACTTTTTGAAATGGACGGTTTGCAACATGTGGTGAAGGGTACAAAGTACCCTGCCATTTTGGGGGTAGGTGGTTATAATGATCCTCGGGTGATGGTTTGGCAACCCGGTAAGTTTGTAGCCGCAGCGCAAAAAGCCAGTACATCCGGCCGACCTGTTTTATTGAAAATAAATTATGACAATGGCCATTTTACACAGGACAGGGATGTAACCTACGCCAATTTTGCCGATCAATATGCTTTTATGATGTGGCAATGCGGGCATCCATTATTTCAACCTACAAAATAATCATCATGTCTTCTACAAAAAATCTTTATCCTCTACTGTGGGTAATGATAATTTTACTGGTTTACGCAGTAATTAGTTACGGACTTTATTATTTTATTCAATCGGTTTTTGAATGGGGGTTGCTCCATGCACCTGATCGTTCTGCTCCATTCTAAAACAATGTAAATAAATCTCATTAATCAAATTCATAAAACTTAAAAACAAAACCAATGTCAACACCCTTTATTTTAAAACCAACCGAAAGCCGACAAGGCAAAGCATTAAATGTGCTGGGCATGCCAGTGTATTTAAAATTGGCAGGTAGCGATACGGCCAATCAGTTAAGTGTTTTTATTGCCGAATATGGCAAAAACCAGGGGCCGCCACTACATGCCCACGATGTGGATGAGTGGTTTTATGTGCTGGAAGGCGAACATATTTTTCAGGCAAATGACCAGCGCTTTATTGGCAAACCCGGCGATTCCATTTTTGTTCCGCGAAATACGCCCCATACTACATTATGTATAAGCGATGGAGGAAAACTTTTGTTTACTGTAAACGCTACAGGGCCCGTAGAGCTTATGTTTGAAAAATTAGATGCCTATACCCAAATGCCTAGTGTGGAGGAGCTCATTCAGGCACATGCCGAACTGGGAATAGAGATTTTAGGGCCGCCAATTGAGCCTTAAAATTCAATCCATTTAAGGAAGATTATCTTAAAAATTTATTGTACAAATATTTTCGCGGTGGCAGACTACAGGCGCTTTTTTTGATCCTTCAAATCTGCCAGTGTTTTATTTTCCAAAATTGCCAGTGTGGCATCGCACACCTGTAACATCACATCGTGCAGCCCACAGTGTTCTTCATTGCAGGTGGTGCATCTTTGATAAAAATAAAGACTTACACAGGGCAACATCGCAATAGGCCCATCAATCAAACGAATAACCTTAGCCATCATTATAGTTGATGGATCTACTTTAAAAAAATAACCCCCGCCCTTTCCTTTTTTGCTATCCAAAATATCTGCCTTCTTCAGTTCGAGTAATATGTTTTCTAAAAATTTCAGTGGGATTTTATTTACCTCAGCGATTTCCGAAATTAATACAGGGGTATTGTCTTTTTTGTCGGCTAAATAAGTAAGTGCCTTATATGCATACTGCGATTTTTTAGTAAGCATATCTAAAATCTATGAATGTGTTTTGCTGCCGGAACCGAAACCCATCATTCCTTTATGAACAGTAGCTCCGGCCAGTCCACTCCTTCTGGCTGCAAAAACAATCACTTCGTACAACAGATTGTTACGAAACTTATCTGTGTTGCTTACATAAATGCGGAGCGCTTTTACTATGCTGTTGGTTTCCATCTTAAATAAGTTTAATCAATAAATTACCTAACCAAACAGCCATGATACCCAGAAAAACGCTGGTAGCTGCATACATGGCTGCATACAAAATGTTTCCGTCTTTCAGTAATGAGTAGTTTTCTCCGGCAAAAGTTGAAAAGGTAGTAAAACCGCCACAAAAACCCACCGTCAAAAACATGCGCCATTCAGGGCTAAGAAGCTGGTCTTTTTCAAAAAGGCCATATAAAATGCCGATAATAAAGCAACCGATAATATTTACGACGAATGTGCCATAAGGGAAAGAGGAAATAACCTGATTCTGCACAAAACGTGATAAAAGGAAACGCGAAATGCCGCCCAAAAAACTACCGGTTCCTATTGCCAAAAGTACTTTTACCATAATGAAGAGTAAAAATAAAGAAAAAATGTGTGGGAATAATTAGCGATATATTTAAAATAATTACGAACAATTAAGTGGGCTTTTCAAAATTTCAGCCAGAGGAATTTAGACTTATTGCAATACAAATATTAATTAGAGTTTGTCTATAAATGATAAATTATTGACAGTCAGTATATTGTGGCATAATTATTGTGATTTGAGAGGGTATGAAAATGAATTTGTTCGAGCCGCTGCGTTTAAAGTTTGAGAAGCCTGATTGGGCCAGAAACCCCGAGTTTGGGCTATTGGATACCGTGTTAGAGCGGCATCCGGAGTTGATCAAAATAGCAGAAGCAGATGTGCTTCGGGGTTGTTTGCAAAGTGAATTTGGCCGTCAGGATATGCCCAGTGTAGAGCAGATTGTTCGTGCAGCGATCTATAAAGAGATGAAGGGTTGGATTACGGGAGTTGGAATATGCTCAAAGCGACTCCCGTATTTGTGAGCAGTTTGTAAAGCTTGATAACCGCCACCCGTTTAGCTTTCAGGTATTCCAGAAATATATTTCAAAGATAAGTGAAGACAGCCTGCAACAGATATTGGTATCATTGAACAAGATAGCTATCAGCGAAGGATTGGAAGATATTAAACAGCTACGCCAGGATAGCACCGTTGTTGAAACAAACATACATTACCCCACTAATAACTCGTTGGTCTGGGACTGTATCAAAGAAAGCCACCGGCTGCTCTCACAGTTAGCAGAAGAAGTGAAAGATTTGGATTACAGAGATTATACCAAAGATGCGAAAAGAACATTTTTCAAGATTAACATCACCAGGAATGGAGATAAGCGTATAGACCTGTTCAACAAGCAATTAATAACATTCACAAAATGTATTAATCAGGTGGCTAACGCGGTAAAAAAAAAGCCATGTTATAGTATGAACGCCTTCTTCATAACAGGAATTGGAAAATCTGTTGCCGCTGATGGAAAAAGTGTATGATATTACCTGGCGCAAACAGATCAATGGAGAGACGGTGTCCAATGATGAAAAAATATTTTCTATCTATGAGCAGCATACTGACATTATAGTAAAAGGTCAAAGGGAAGTTCAGTTTGGTCACAAGATAAACCTGACAAGCGGCAAAAGCAGTTTGATATTGAGTTGTGAGGTATTGAAGGGCAATCCATCCGATAGCACACTGTATCAAAGCACCATCAATAAAATAGAGAGTGATTATCAAATCGTACCCCGTGATAGCGTAACCGATGGTGGGTATGCCTCCAAAGACAATGCGGAATATGCGCAAGGAAAAGGAATCGTAAATATTGTTTTCAATAAGATCGTAGGCAGCCTGAAAAATGTAGTGAGTTCCAAAAATATGGAGACCCGTTTGAAGAAATGGCGCAGTGGAATAGAAGCGGTGATTTCAAATTTGAAAAGAGGCTGCCGGTTATTCAGGTGCAACTGGAAGGAGAAGCACATTTTAAGCAAAAGGTATTATGGAGCGTGATCGCCTACAATATCCGGGTGATGACAGCCGCAGTGGTGGCTCAGCTATAAAAGGTATATCGGACTATAAGCTAAAAATGCGAAGATGCAAGGCGGAGCTATGCGCTGAAAGTGCCGAAAATGCTGCCTTTGAGCCATTTCTACCTGAAAAAATACTCAACGATGAAAGGGAGATCGTTATCGACTAAATGAAGACCGGAAAATAGAACGAATATTAATATATACTAATGCGTTTTAGAGATCGTTTACTTTATGGACAGACACTAATTAGAGTTTGTCTATAAATGATAAATTATTGACAGTCAGTATATTGTGGCATAATTATTGTGATTTGAGAGGGTATGAAAATGAATTTGTTCGAGCCGCTGCGTTTAAAGTTTGAGAAGCCTGATTGGGCCAGAAACCCCGAGTTTGGGCTATTGGATACCGTGTTAGAGCGGCATCCGGAGTTGATCAAAATAGCAGAAGCAGATGTGCTTAGGGGTTGTTTGCAAAGTGAATTTGGCCGTCAGGATATGCCCAGTGTAGAGCAGATTGTTCGTGCAGCGATCTATAAAGAGATGAAGGGGTTGGATTACAGGGAGTTGGAATATGCTCAAAGCGACTCCCGTATTTGTGAGCAGTTTGTAAAGCTTGATAACCGCCACCCGTTTAGCTTTCAGGTATTCCAGAAATATATTTCAAAGATAAGTGAAGACAGCCTGCAACAGATATTGGTATCATTGAACAAGATAGCTATCAGCGAAGGATTGGAAGATATTAAACAGCTACGCCAGGATAGCACCGTTGTTGAAACAAACATACATTACCCCACTAATAACTCGTTGGTCTGGGACTGTATCAAAGAAAGCCACCGGCTGCTCTCACAGTTAGGCAGAAGAAGTGAAAGATTTGGATTACAGAGATTATACCAAAGATGAGAAAAGAACATTTTTCAAGATTAACATCACCAGGAATGGAGATAAGCGTATAGACCTGTTCAACAAGCAATTAATAACATTCACAAAATGTATTAATCAGGTGGCTAACGCGGTAAAAAAAAAGCCATGTTATAGTATGAACGCCTTCTTCATAACAGGGGAATTGGAAAATCTGTTGCCGCTGATGGAAAAAGTGTATGATATTACCTGGCGCAAACAGATCAATGGAGAGACGGTGTCCAATGATGAAAAAATATTTTCTATCTATGAGCAGCATACTGACATTATAGTAAAAGGTCAAAGGGAAGTTCAGTTTGGTCACAAGATAAACCTGACAAGCGGCAAAAGCAGTTTGATATTGAGTTGTGAGGTATTGAAGGGCAATCCATCCGATAGCACACTGTATCAAAGCACCATCAATAAAATAGAGTGATTATCAAATCGTACCCCGTGATAGCGTAACCGATGGTGGGTATGCCTCCAAAGACAATGCGGAATATGCGCAAGGAAAAGGAATCGTAAATATTGTTTTCAATAAGATCGTAGGCAGCCTGAAAAATGTGGTGAGTTCCAAAATATGGAGACCCGTTTGAAGAAATGGCGCAGTGGAATAGAAGCGGTGATTTCAAATTTGAAAAGAGGCTGCCGGTTATTCAGGTGCAACTGGAAGGAGAAGCACATTTTAAGCAAAAGGTATTATGGAGCGTGATCGCCTACAATATCCGGGTGATGACAGCCGCAGTGGTGGCTCAGCTATAAAAGGTATATCGGACTATAAGCTAAAAATGCGAAGATGCAAGGCGGAGCTATGCGCTGAAAGTGCCGAAAATGCTGCCTTTGAGCCATTTCTACCTGAAAAAAATACTCAACGATGAAAGGGAGATCGTTATCGACTAAATGAAGACCGGAAAATAGAACGAATATTAATATATACTAATGCGTTTTAGAAATCGCTTACTTTATGGACAGACACTAATTAGAAATAATCCATTTGTTTACAGTATTATATTTTCCTTCTAATACAATTTTATACACTTTTCCCGCCTGCGGCAAAAAATCTGCTACGAATTTTCCGCTTTTTATTGGCGCCTCCCCCAACTTTTCCAAAGCGTCCGGAGTTCCGGTAAGTAGAAAATTATTGGTTTGTGCAATAGAAATTTTCACAACTCCTTCACTATCATAAGCATCCCAGCCTATTTGTAATTTTTTGGAAGAAGAGAGCAACACATAAGGATTGGCAAGAGATACTTTTCCGATAAGCGAAACTCCGTCCACCTCTACCCTGCTCTGTGCCGGTATTGGCAGCGCCAGAAACTGCATAATGGATGGCGTAATATCCACAATACCCGGATTGCCTGCATAAAAATAATTATTTAGGTCTTTAGCATTGGTTACAATCCATGTTCCCCGCTCTCTGGCTGTTTGCCCGCCATGTCCTTTGCCGGTGATAGCATCTCTGCCATGGTCGGTGGTAACAAAAATGACCCATTCTTCATGATGCTTTTTCTGCCTTTTCAGGATGGCTTCATAAATCATTCCAATTTGTTTATCTGCTTGCAAAACTGCTTCATCAAATTTTTTGCTATCGCCAAAATGATGCCCTGCATCATCGGTGTATTGCAAATAAACCCATGTCAGGTCAGGAGCATATTTTGTTACACATTTTGCGGCTTCCAGCGCTACCCGGTCATCAATTTTTTGGATATATTTGCTTTCCTTATCATGCGGAAAATTTACAGTATCTAACTCAAGTCCGTCAAATTTATAATCGAGTAATATATTCCTTGTTTCGGATTTTCCTTCGCCAATGAGTTTGGTGCGATTATCCTGCCAGGTAGAAAAAACAGCTAATTTTTTTTCGGGAGCCACATCCTTAATCATTCTGAAAATGGTGTGATAATTATAGTTAGGATTTTCTATTCCATTGCCCCAAACATTATGCTTATTCACCCAGGCAGCCGTCAGCAAACTATTGTATCCTACCGCACTGATAGTGGGCGTTTCGGAATAGCCGTTTTTTTCTCCTCCTACATAAGCGCGAGTATAGCCGCCAGCTTTTGATATTTAGTCAGGTTTTCAGGCTTTACCCTTTCAATTAAGTCTGCCGGAATACCATCTACAATAATAAAAAGCGCTTTTTTTGTTATTGTATTTTGTGCTTCAATAGCAGTAAATGCAAATAGCAATAATGCGGCAATAGAAAATCTTGATATCATTACTAAATTTATTTGAACTTGCTTATACAAATATCCACTATTTATGCCTGCCTGCCATCTTTAAAAACCTCCTTGTGAGGAAAACACAGGCAACGCCAAGCCCTATGATTAGCCCTAACCAGATTCCGTTGGCGCCCATCCCCATTGGAAAAGCTAAAACATAACCAATCGGGATACCCAATACCCAGTAAGCAATGGCAATATAAACTGTGGGAACATTTACATCTTTAATGCCTCTCAGCAACCCCGAGCTTGTAGCTTGCAAGGCATCAGGAATCTGAAAAACAGCTGCAAGAAAAATCAATGCTGCCGATATGGATACCACCTCCCTGTCCTGATTGAATATTTGGGGTAATTGCCCCTTAAAAACTATTAACAAAACACATGTCAGGCAGCCGTAAATCAATGCTAAGACCATTGTTGATTTCCCTATTACTCTTATTTTGGGCCAGGCTGCCGCCCCAAATGCATGACTTACCCTTATAGAACCTGCCTGCGACAATCCCAGTGAAACCATAAAAGTGAATGAAGCAATGCTCAATGCTATCTGGTGTGCCGCCTGCGCCTTGGCGCCAATGGTGCCAATGATAATTCCAGAAACGGCAAAAGCGCCCGCTTCCATGCCAATTTGCAAACTGCTGGGGATACCTATTTTCAGGAGTTGAACAAGTGTTTGTCTTCGTATCTTCCACTGATTTTGTGCTACTGCCACATATTTGCTAAAAATACGATGATTGAGCACCACATAGCCCAATGCCAGAAATATCAGTGTTCTGGTTATTAAGGTGGCATAGCCTGCTCCCACTAATTCTAATCTGGGAAAGCCCCAATTTCCATAAATCAACAACCAGTTAAGAAATACATTTATAGGTATGGCCGACATTGAAAGCGCCATAGCCGTTTTGGTATATTGCAAGGCGTCGGCAAATTGCTTGAGCGCCATAAACAATACCATCGGAATAATGGAGAGGCTCATAGTAGTCATAAATGGTTCTGCAAGTTTTGCCACTTCAGGATCTTGGCCTAAATGGGTAAGTATGCCTTTGCCAAAAATTAATGCTACCGAAATAATTACAGCAGTTATCAGGCACAACCAAAACCCATTAAAAAAAAAATGCGAAACCAACTGTTTGTCATACTGACCGTGTGCCAAAGAAACCATTTGTGCTACTGAAATGGTAATTCCTATTCCCAAAATAAAAGGGATATTAATGACATTGAGCACTAATGATGCTGCAGCCAGTTCCTTATAGCCCACAAAACCAATCATTGCAGTATCTATCAGATGAAGAGAAATTTGAGCCAACTCTCCCAGAATAACCGGATAGGCCAGTTTTAAAGTACTCCTTGCTTCGGTTTTGTAATGCATGGCTGCAAATTTAAAAGAACAAAAAATAGTAAATTGTTTTATTTTTATTGCCGTGAACGATTTGGATATAATCAAGCGTAAACAATTACGACAGCATAAAAAATTGGCAACCGGCCTGTTTCTTTTGATGCTTTGCATATATATTGTTTGCATTTATTTCATGAAATACTATTTTTTTGCATGGATAGGTTATGTAAAAGTTTTCTCCGAAGCAGCTATGGTGGGCGCTTTGGCCGATTGGTTTGCGGTTACCGCATTGTTTCATCATCCTATGGGCATACCTATTCCTCACACCAATCTGATTGTGAACCGCAAAAAAAGTATTGGAGATAATCTGGGAGGATTTGTGGTTGAAAATTTTTTAAATCCTACTACCATTCGCCCCTACATACAACGCCTTCAGCTCAGTTCGTTTATTGCCGGATGGCTGAACAATAAAAAAAATTTAGAACTTACTTCCAACGAAATTCTCTGGCTGCTGAAGGATATTATTGAAAAAACTGATGAGCACATGGTGGTAAAGTTTATCACTGCCAAGTCAAAAGATATTTTAAATAATATTCATCTCAATGAAATACTTGCAGGCGGTATTCAGCAGGTTGTACAGCGTGGAGACCATGAGCGAATTTTGGATTATATCATTGACAAGTTAAGAAATTATATAACCAACAACGAAGATCAGGTACGCGACAGGGTAAAACAAGAAAGTTATCTGTTGATTCCGGAGTTTGTTGATAACCTGATTGCCTCCAAACTGGTCAAAGGTGCTACAAAATACCTGACAGAAATAGAGAAAAATCCAAACCATCAGATTAGAAAAGATATTTTATCTCAACTGAATGGCTTTGTTAAAGAAATAAGAACCAGCCAAAAATGGGAAGATGAACTACAGGAAATAAAAAACAACCTGCTTACCAAAGACCGCATCCAATCTTATGCTGCTGCTGCCTGGAAGACTTTGCAGAAAAGTGTTTTAAGTGATTTGTCTGCCGAAAAATCTGCAGTAAAATTGTATATAAAAAAAATGGTTGCAGAAATAGCTACCAGCCTGAAACAGGATGAAGTAATGCAAAATAAAATTGACGGTTGGATAAGATTCAACTTGTACAGGCTGATACTGCACAATACAGAAAAAATGGGCGAACTCATCAGCAATACGGTAGGCGACTGGGAGGGCAGAGAACTAAGTAACAAATTGGAATTAGAAGTGGGAAAAGACCTGCAATACATTCGCATCAATGGCACACTCGTAGGCGGTCTGGTGGGATTATTGATTTATATGCTTACAAAACTTATTTAAATGTATATCGAAATATTAATCAGCGATTTATCTGAAACAGACAAAGAAATATTGATTGCAAATTTTTCAGAAGAAGCCGAAGGGTTTGAGGAAACCGAAACTACTTTAAAAGTTTTTATCAAACAGGAAAAATTTGAGGATGCAAAGATAAAAGACCTGAGCGAAAAGTTACATTTCAGGCATCAAATAACCTCAATTCCTGACCAAAACTGGAACCAAATATGGGAATCCAACTTTGACCCTGTAATTGTTGACGATTTTGTAGCAGTAAGGGCAGATTTTCACCAACCTGTAAAAAATGTGGAACACGAAATTGCCATCACGCCCAAAATGAGTTTTGGCACCGGCCACCATGCCACCACTTTTTTGATGATGCAGCAGATGCGAAAAATTAATTTCACCAGAAAATCGGTTTTCGACTTCGGAACAGGAACAGGTATTTTGGCAATTTTAGCTTATAAACTGGGCGCTGCAAGGATTTTGGCTACAGATATTGATGAATGGAGCATTAGTAACGCTAAGGAAAATTTTGCAAGAAATTCAATATCCCAAATCATTTTAAAGCAATCAGACTCAGCTATAAATGAAACCTTTGATGTCATTTTGGCCAATATCAACCGAAATATATTAATTGAAACTATTCCTTATCTGGCAAAACAACTGCTAAAAGATGGCGTTTTGCTCCTGAGCGGCCTACTTGCAGAGGATGAACCTGATATATTATCTGTTTGTGGTAATAACGCTCTCATTATGAAAGAAATGGTGCAAAAGGGAAAATGGATTTGCTTGTATTTCAATAAGTTGTGATTTTATTTGACCTGAATCAATTTTTGATAAAAAAATATCTTAGCTTTGCATTTAAGTAGGTTTACTATAAGACAACATTAATACATGCAAGAAATATTACTAGTATTAATTGCATATTGCTTAGGAAGTATTCCATCAGCAGTATGGGTAAGCAAAATTTTCTTTGATATTGATATCAGAGATTATGGCAGTGGAAATGCCGGCGCAACTAATACCTTCAGGGTTTTAGGCCCCAAATGGGGTACAATCGTAATGGTACTTGATGTGCTGAAAGGATTTCTTGCAGTAAAACTTGCCCTTTTTGCCCCACAATACTTCAGTAGTGAAATTCAGTTTTTGAATATGCAGCTCATATTGGGGATAGCCGCCGTTACCGGCCATATTTTCCCCATCTGGGCCAATTTCAGAGGTGGAAAAGGGGTGGCCACCCTGTTAGGATTGGTGATTGCCATTTCATGGGGTCGGCGCTTGGTTGCTCCGTTATTTTTCTGCTTGTTCTGTTTCTTACACGGTTTGTTTCATTAAGTTCAATACTTGCCAGTATAGCCTTTCCACTCTTTATATTGGAGGTGTTTGATGTGGACAACAACTATTACCGTTTGTTTGCTGTGGCTGTAGCCGTTTTGGTGATTCTGACTCACCAGAAAAATATTGGAAGACTCATCAAGGGCGATGAGAACAAAGTGCCGATTTTTAAAAACAGAACCAAACGCAAGCAACCAAATAAATAATTCTGCATCTTTTTTATTATTGATATAACTTTGATAAGTATTTTTAAAGCAACTTAACGATTAAGTAATATTCAAAACCCTTTTACAATGATCAGAAGAATCCTTCCCTTGTTTTTGGTAGCCTTTTTTGTAATTGCCTGTACTACTAATAAAATTACAGGTCGAAGTCAGTTTACGCTACTGCCAGAAGCCGAACTGCAACAAATGGCAGTAGCCGAATACCAAACTTTCTTAACTTCCAGCAAGGTGGTTGCCAGCAATACCAGCAAAGATGCCGAAATGGTAAATCGTGTGGGTCAGAGAATTGTAGGCGCCATCAATAGTTATTTTACCCAAAACAATATGAAAGAAGATTTGCAGGGTTATAACTGGGAAACAAGACTCGTACAAAGTGACCAAGCAAATGCCTGGTGTATGCCGGGCGGAAAAATTGTGATTTACACAGGTCTGCTCCCCATATCCCAAAACGAGGCTGCTTTGGCCAACGTAATGGGGCACGAAGTGAGCCACGCATTATTCAGCCACACTAATGAAAGGATGAGTCAGTCTATTGCTGCCGAATACGGAACCGGTATTTTGGATGCTTTTTTTGGCAAATAAAAGCTCAAATACTATGCGCCAGATTTTTGGCACTGCAGTTGGTTTGGGATCTCAGTTAGGTATTCTGGCCTTTTCGCAAGCAGGAACTTGAAGCAGACAGATACGGAATGATTTGGGCCGCAATGGCAGGCTACAACCCGCAGGAAGCGGTAGCGTTATGGCAAAGGATGGAAAAATTGGCAGGCGGAGGCGCTCCTCCCGAGTTTCTGAGCACCCACCCAGGTCCCGAAAGAAGGATTGAGCAACTTCAAAAATATATGCCCGAGGCAATGAAGTTTTACCAGCCAATGGGCAAATAAAATTTGTTTTAACTATATGTAAAGCTCTTAAAATCACACTTTAAGAGCTTTATTGTTAAAATCGGTTTTTAAATGTTCTTTTTAACGTAACTTTGCAGGAAATTTCAGGCATTTTTTGCCAGAAAGCATTTTGTTGATTATTTAAAATTAATTAGTTCTTACTATGATTCAGACAGTGTTCGAAAAACTTCAATATGCAGACGAAAAGAATCTTTTAATTCAGGGTCTCCCCTCTTCAATCGAAAAGCAATTTAACAAAATATCATTTGCAAAAAACATGACACCCTTGCTAAAATCAAGGAAGTTGGACTTTGCATTAGTGTTTGCAGTAAACGAAAATCAGTTAAATAATATTCTGAAGGATGTAATGCCATCCTTAAAAGAAAATACAAAGTTTTGGGTGGCACATCCTAAAGCAACCTCAAAGATTGTCACTGACCTGCACCGCGACCGGAGTTGGATAAAACTTACAGATAATGGATATAAATGTATCCATAACGTAGAATTGGACCATGTGTGGACAGCAACCCGATTTGAAATGCAAATAAATGGCAAAGTAGTAGATGCTGTAAACGCAAAGAAAAAGAAGGTGCAAGTAGCCTAATTTCAATCACTTATTATTTTATTAACTCGGACTTTGTTCCGGGTTTTTTGTTTAAATGTTCTTTTACTACAGGTAGTGTTTTTTCAATTTGAATTTACTTCACTTTCAACAGAATTGAATATTTGAAGAAATATTATTTTTACAATGTTTTCCATCTTTACTTTTTTTTTCTAAATGCCTCGATGATAAAAAATCAGGACTTTAAAAATTATTTTTCCTTTGATAATCAGAGGATTTTTTTGAGGGGGAGCCTACACCAAAACTTTGAATAGAGTTTTCAGAAACCACTATTGAAGCCTGCTGAATAAATCGAGGAGAGGGTAGCTCTAACCAATTCTATGCCATTAACTGACCAGGGCAAACGCATCTAATTTTTAGTCAGAAAACAAGCCTGAAAGGCTGATATCGTTATAGAAATAATTGTTTGGTCGTGTTCAAAATCCAGTAGGGATGACATTTCACCCCTTTGGAGTTCTGTAAAATAGGGTACAATCCTATTCAATTATAATTTTATCCCTCCGTGATTGATGATGATTACCTGTTTGTGAATTTAGATGCGTTTGCCCTGATTAACTGACTTTTTTCACCTTCACTTAATGATTGTTTGATTACCTTTGCTGCTCTGCAATTTGATTTTGATTATGAATGATGCCTTCTACGATAATAGTCTCACAGAAGCCTTTGCCGGATTAGCCAAAGGAGACGATCTCGCTTTCACCTCAATTTATAATAACTATTTTTCAAAAATTTTTTCAACCGCATTACATTTTTGTAAAATCAGAGAACTTGCAGAAGATATTACCCAACAAGTATTTTTGGTTTTATGGGAAGAAAGAACTTTATTGTACAAAATCGATAATCCGGAGGCATGGCTGTGGACAATAACCAAAAATCAGGCTTTAAACAGGCTGAAAAAAGAAGCCCAAAAGAAAAATTATTACAATTATTTAAGAGAGTTTTTTGAAGACGAGGCGCAAACGCCCTTTGTACAGCTGCTTCAAAAACAAAAAGGAGAAAGAATTGAGCATTTGGTAAGTCTATTGTCGCCAAGACAACAGCAAATTTACCGTATGAATAAATATTGCGGCGTTACCTACAAAGAAATAGCTTTTCAACTTGGACTAAGTAAAGAAACAGTAAAGGAACACATGGCAAATGCATTAAAAAACTTAAAACAATTACTTTATAATTATAAAGATGAATTGCTGATTCTCCTGTTTTTTTCTTTCTAAAATTTTATTATACCCCCCCTTTTTTCTCTGTTCAATATACTATTGTATAGTGCAGAATGAAAAACGATAGATTCACATATTTGGTTAACGGCTGGCTTGCTGAAAAGCTTACAAGTGAAGAGATTAACGAATTTCTTTTTAACCTGCAGAAAAAAGATTTTCAGGACTATCTTGGTGGTGAAATTCTTTCATCTCTTGAATCGGGGAAATACAACAACCTTGATACCAAGCAAGAAAGAGAAAGGGTTTTAGAAAGATTAAAAACACAAATACAAATAAATACCAAATATATCCCTGCAAAAAGAAAATCAATCTGGTATTCCGCTGCCGCTGCATTGTCTTTCTGATTTGTTTTACAGGTGGTTATTTTTTCTTGTCTAAAGATAAAAGCAAAGAGCACATAGAATTATCTGCTGTAACTTACCCTACTAATAATCAGGCAATTATTATACTGCCTGATGGGTCTAAAATAAAATTGGATACCCTATCAAATGATATTTTATTTGATAAATACCTTTTTAAACTAACCAAATCAAATATAGGGCTGTTTGAAATTGAAAATATTGCAAGCAACAATTCAGGTCAGGCATCCTTACCAATAAAAATAGTTAATCCTCGAGGAAGCACTACACTCCATTTTAAACTGGCAGATGGTACTCATGTTTGGTTGAACACACAATCATCCCTTTCATACCCAATGGTATTTTCGAAGCAAAAGAGAGAAGTAGAATTAAGTGGAGAAGCCTATTTTGAAGTGGCAAAAGATACTGCCAAACGCTTTTTCGTAAAAACCTCTCAACTGACAACTGAGGTTTTAGGAACTCATTTTGACATAAAAGCTTATGATGATGAGGCAGTTTCGAAAGTAACCCTGTTGGAAGGATCGGTGAATATTTATTACAATAAAACATCTCAGGTACAGAAATTAAAACCACGCCAACAGGCAGCAGTTTCTTCAAATTCGATAAATGTAAAAAATGCAAATTCCAATGATGTTTTGGCTTGGAAAAATGAATTATTAAGTTTTAATGACTCTGACATTCAAACAATTATGCGAGAAATAAGCAGATGGTATGATGTGGAAGTAGAGTATGGAAATATAACAGACGATAGAAAATTTTCTGGCTACATAAGTCGGAATACGCCCTTAGAAGATGTATTAAAAATTTTGCATAAGAGCGGAATTAATTTTAAAACCGAGGGTAATAAAATATTAGTTTTTTAAAAAGGTAGTATAGTTTAAAAAAATAAAAGACATTGTTCACTTTGATAAATTAATAAAAGAAAGATTGCCATGATAATATATAAAGATGATTCATAACAATAATTTACTACCTCTTATTTCCAATAAAAACCCCGGAGTGGAGTCCGGGGGAAATGAAATAACAACAAATCTGCGAATTGTATTATTCACTCAAAACTGTTCAAATTTATGCTTTTCAATGTTAATTATGCATTAAAATTAAAAGAACCAACCCCGATTCTTTTTAAATTCTTAATAATCATGAAGATTATATTTCTGCTGGTTTTTGCATGCATCATGCAGGCTCAGGCTTCAGGCTATGCTCAAAACGTTACACTTTCAGAAAAAAGTACTCCAATTAAATCTGTACTTCAGAAAATTGAATCTCAAACGGGCTATTATTTTTGGTATGAGAATACAGTAATTGGCAATCTCAAGCCAGTTTCCGTACAGTTTAAAAACCGGCCATTAAAAGAAGCATTGGATTTATGCTTTGCTGACCAACCCATTACGTATGAAATTATTAGCCATACTATTTTACTGCATTCTTCTGCTCAACCTGCCTATATTGATATCAGGGGTATCATTAGGGATACCAGTGGTCAGGTATTGGCAGGGGCAACTGTTACAGTAAAAGGTACAGACAGGCGAAGTGCCAGCGATATAAATGGTAGATTTCAAATACAGGCTAATGCCGGAGAGGTTTTACTGGTGTCCTACATAGGATATCAACCACAGGAAGTATTCATTGCAACCGGACAATCTAATTATGAGATTACACTATTGAGAATTCCGCAGGAAATGGAAAAAATAGTTGTAACAGCGTTAGGTATTAAAAAAGCTGAAAGAGCATTGACTTACAATGTGCAGGAAATAAAATCGGAAGAAATAACAAGAAATAAAGATGCAAACTTTGTAAATACACTTTCGGGTAAAATTGCAGGGGTTACCATTAACCCAAGTTCTTCAGGTATTGGAGGCGCCACCAGAGTGGTAATGCGAGGTACAAAATCCATCTCGGGAAATAATAATGTATTATATGTAGTAGATGGTATCCCCATACCAAACTCAAATGGCGGGGCTAATGCAAGCGGACCTTTTCAGGGAGTAGTAAGTGGCGAAGGAATATCCAGTATCAATCCCGAAGATATTGAAACCATTTCGGCATTAACCGGGCCTGCGGCATCTGCATTGTATGGTAATCAGGGCTCAAACGGTGTAATTGTTGTAACTACAAAAAAAGGTTCTACAGGAAAATTAAAAATAAACATTTCGCATAGTACCGACTTTTTTGAACCTTTTGTGTTACCCGGATTTCAAAATACCTACGGGCAAGGCGACCCTGCACAATTTCAAAGCTGGGGAGCAAAATCAACAACCCCATCCAATTATAGACCAAAGGATTTCTTTGAAACTGGTCATAATATCTTTAATGCAATTAGTTTTTCCGGAGGTAATGAAAAAAGTCAGACTTTTTTCTCATTAGCCTCCAATAATGCTTTAGGAATTATACCCAGTAACAGCTATAACCGATATAATGGGTATTTAAGACAATCTACCAATTTCAATGACCATTTGTCAGTAGATTTTAATGTAATGTATATCAAAAGTGATGATAAAAACATGATTGCCCAAGGGCAATATCACAACCCATTGGTAGGTATTTATCTTTTCCCTCCGGGTGATGATATCAGAAAATATCAGGTTTACAGCCGATACGACCCAGGTAGAAAATTGCCAATACAGTTTTGGCCTTATGGTAATTTAGGACTATCGGTAGAAAACCCTTATTGGATAACTAATGAACAATCCAATACGAATAATATTGACCGATATGCAATAAGTGCAATAGCAAAGTACAAAATTTATGAATGGCTCAATATAACCGGTAGAGTAAGAATGGATAACTCCAGCACACTTTCAGAAGTTAGACGCGCTGCCGGCACCGACGGCCTTTTTGCCTCAGAATTTGGATATTATACTACGTTCAAATCAGTATCAAAAAATACCTATATTGATTTAATGGCATCTATAAATAAAAACCTTACTGCCGACATAAAATTTAATTCCAATATAGGTGGAAGTTATAATAATGACAAAATAGATGGTTTGGGAGCCGGTGGCAAGTTATCAAGACTGGCAAACTTCTATTCTGTGTCTGAAAATACAACCGATCCACCTACACAAAACTACAGTCATCAGCAACTGCAATCACTTTTTGCCACTGCCGAATTTGAATATAAAAGATGGTTGTTTTTAAACCTGACCGGGCGATATGAGTGGCCATCCCAACTGCCGCAGGGCTTTGCAGCAAAAACATCCTACTTTTATCCATCTGTAGGTATTTCAGGCATTTTTACAGATGCACTGCATCTTCCTAAAAATATTCTTTCTTTTGGTAAGGTGAGGCTATCATACGCTGAGGTAGGTAACCCTCCAGGTTTTGGAATAACCAATCCTGTTTATTCATTAATTAACCCTGATGTGTATAGACCGGCTCCTTTCCCCGATTATTTGCCCGAGCGTACAAAATCGTATGAAGCAGGAGTAGAATTAAAATTCTTCCGTAATAAATTATTTGTAAATGCAACAGTGTATAAGTCAAATACCACCAACCAATTGCTTGATCAAAAATTAACTACCGGCGGATTATATACTGACTTTTATTACAATGCCGGTAATATTGAAAACAAGGGAATTGAAGCATCCATTGGGTATAACAGACTATTTGGAGATATTACTTGGAATAGCTCCGCTGTTTTTACACTTAACAGAAATAAAGTCAAACGACTATCAGAAGGCTACACCAATCCAATTACCGGAGAAGTTTATGGAAAGGACAGTATTAGAAATGGTACTGTTGGAAATGACCTGATAAATATATTAGCAATTAATGGCACTATGGCCGATCTGTATATAACTCAGATTTTGAGAGAAGACAATCAGGGTTATTTATGGGTTGATCCAAGCTCTGGTGCCATTGCCAAAACAAATATCTCACCGAGATATATTGGTAAAACCACCCCCGATTACACAATAGGTTGGAGAAATGCTCTCGCCTATAAAAATCTGGAGTTATCATTTTTATTGGATGCGCGTATAGGCGGCATTGGGATATCATACACCCAATCTATAATGGATGCTTACGGTGTTTCACAAAAATCTGCTGATGAAAGGGATAATGGAGGCGTGCCTATTTACGGAAAGAAATACTCTAATGTACAAGCATTTTATGATATGGTAGGAAATGCTTCAGGAGGTTCTGTTGGAATGGCTGCCTACTATGTTTATAGCGCTACCAATTTCAGGTTGAGAGAAGCGGCTATCTCCTACGCTATTCCTGGCTCATTATTAAAAGGAAGAATTAATGATATTAAATTAGCTATTACAGGTCGCAATTTGTTCATGTTCTATAATAAATCTCCATTTGATCCCGAATCTACCTCTTCAACCGGTACCTATTACCAGGGAATTGATTATTTCAGACAACCGAGTTACAGAAGCTTTGGGTTTAATATCAGAGCACAGTTTTAAATAAATTAAAGTGTAATTTTTATGAAAAAGAATAAGACTATATATATTAAAAATTTTCAGAGAAAAATACTGTTATTATTTTCTGTAATAATGCTTTTTTCTTGTACAAAAAAATATGCCGATTACAATACCGATCCATACAAAGCGACTCTGGAACAGCAGGATGCCGATAACTATATCAGCGGGAAAAATTTTCCGTCAATGATTAATGCAGTTACTCCGGCTGCGGATCCCATTGGTAAAACCGACTATGTAAACAGCTACCAAATAGCTTTTAATCTGGCGGCTGATTGCTTCTCCGGTTTTATGGGTCAGGCGGGCGATTGGGGCGCAAATACAAATAACCTGACTTACGGATTCAACCTTTCATGGGTAAATGAACAATTTAATTTGACCGGTAAATTAATAGCTGCATGGAAGAATATTAAGGACATTACAGACATTACAAAGGATTCGCTTCAGTTTTCTGTTGCACAAATAATAAAAGTTACCGGTATTATCAGAGCTACTGACAGTTACGGACCTGTGCCTTACAGTACAATTTCAAGCGGTACATTTACACCGGCTTATGACAGTCAGGCAGATATTTATTATTCGGCATTCAGTGATTTAGTAGAAGCAAGAGACCTTTTGTTCAAATTTGGCGGAGCAGCAGGCACGCCATTAAAACAATATGATTTGATATATGAAGGCGATTATCTGAAATGGGCAAAATATGCTAATTCATTAATCTTAAGATTGGCAATGCGCATTGTTTATGTGGACCCCGCAAAGGCCAGGCAATATGCTGAAGAAGCCGTAAATAACCCTGCCGGGTTAATAACAGACCCTATAGAAAGCGCAATTCACAGCTTAAAGCCTGGTAACGGAGCTTTCAATTATAATAATCCACTATTAACACTTACCGAAAATTATATGGAAACCCGGGCAGGGGCATCAATGCAATCCATTTTATCAGGATATAAAGATCCTCGCTTGAATGTTTATTTTGCCAATGCGACATTACCAGGACATACTTCAGAAGTAATCGGTGTGCGGTCGGGTATTAACGTAACCCGCTCCCTGTATCAACCATTTTCGCAACTAAAGGTTTCAAGCGCCACTCCGCTTCCATGGTTGCAATCGTCTGAAGTGTATTTTTTACTTTCAGAAGGCGCATTGAGAGGTTGGAACATGAAAGGGAATGCAAAGGATTATTATGAATCAGGAATTAGAAATTCATTTGCAGAAAACAAAATAGCTATGCCGGCAAATTATTTGCAGTATAATGTTTCAGACCGGCAGAATATATTGATTATGCTAACTCAGGATATAGTGTATCTTTTCCCACTACCGACACTATTTCAATACAGTGGGATGATCTTGCAATCTTTAAAGTAAAGCTTCATCGAGTTATGGTTCAAAAGTGGATTGCACTTTATCCTAATGGTTGTGAAGCCTGGGCCGAATATAGAAGAACGGGTTACCCAAGAATATTTCCGGTAGCGCTAAACAAAAGCGGTGGCGCTGTTAATACTAATTTGCAGGTTCGCAGGCTGCCCTACCCTATTTCGCAGTACAATCAAAATGGCGCTCAGGTGGCAAAAGGGGTTTCCTTATTGGGCGGCCCTGATAATGGAGGAACACCTCTTTGGTGGGATAAAAATAACTCTGACAGGTATTGATTTATAATCAAATTATAAAATTATATGAAAAATAAGAAAATTATACCTGCATCAATACTTGTTACAGCATTGTTTTATCTTACATTAATCTCCGGATGTTTAAAGTCCGAGATTCAAAGTAAAGCCATATATTTTACTGATCCTTTAGGCACTGGTTCTGTGCTAAGAGCCCTTACCGTAGATGATAAAGGTGGGAATCTCGGAATTTCGGTAAGTTCATCAGTGGTAGTTCCATCTGATATAATGGCAGAAATTAAAGTTGACACCAGTTATGTTGCACGCTTTAATAATACAAATGGTACTAAGTACAAACCATTACCTTCAAAGTTTTTCTCTATAGCATCTAATGAGGTAAAAATTCATGCTGGAGCAAGTATTTCCGACATTGTTCAACTTGATGTAAAGCCTTTTGATAATACAGTAGTGGAAGGATAGCAATATATGATCCCTGTTAAAATAACAAAGGTATCTGGAAACATTCCTCTTTTAGAATCTTCAAGTATATTATATGTGACAATTGCAAGGGTAATCATTAACCCTGCTTTAGATTTATCAAAAACCAGTAATATCACTTTTGCGGTTCCTGATCCAATAGTTGACCTGGGTGAATTTACTGTCGAATTCAGAGTGAGAGTTACCGGAACTTTCAGAAATAATATGGCATTGTTTTATGCCTACCCATCTGAAATATATTCTCGTTTTGGCGATGTGGTAATCCAGCCCAATCAATTACAGATTAAATATAACGGCGTGCAACCGGCATCTCAAACAGGTTTTGCAAGTAACAAATGGTACCATATTGCCTATGTTTTTGATGGGAAAGCCAATACATTCAAAATCTATGTAAATGGCAGACTTGATGTAACCACCTCAGCGCCTGCAAACACCCGGTTCAATCTAAATTCTATGGGTTTTGGTGGAGGAGGATTACCCATGCAGGTTCAGGAATTGCGTTTTTGGGACCAAAGCGCTTGCACAAAAGAAATTCAGGATGGAGCATGTGCGGTTAGCCCGAAATTACCAAACCTTTATGGCTATTGGAAGTTCAACGAAGGAATGGGCAATTCGGTGGCGGACATTACGGGTCATGGCCACACAGGTACTTTTACAGGCGCCAACGCATGGATTAGTGGTGTGCGTTGCCCTGAATAAATTTATTAAAGAAAATAATTTTTGATTTTATTTAAAAATAGAAGAAATGAATAAACTATTTTATCTTATTGGAGTGTTTTTATTTTTATGTATTCCGTCCTGCACAAAGCAAAACCTGCCGGAAAGCAAGGTGGTGCCGACAGAATTAAATCGTTCGGATGATTATTTCGCAAATTTAAGAGCCTATAAAAAATCTGATCATCCTATTTTCTTTGGTTGGTTTGGCGGCACAGGATCAATGGGCAATCCTGAAGTGCCAGGGGTGATGGATCAAATACCAGACAGTGTTGACATCGTAGCGCTTTGGGGTGGCGCTCCACCTATTGGAAGCTATAATTTTGAAACCATGCAAAAAACCCGTGAATTGAAGGGTACCCGATTTGTAATAACCATTTTTGGTAGTGGGGTAGAAAAATTAATGAAAAAAAATGATAGCACTCTTTATGTAAATGATGTAATGGCTGCAATTGATAAGGTGGCAAAATCTATTTCAGATACTATTGACAAATACCAAATAGATGGATTTGATTTGGATTACGAACCTTCATTTGGCGATAATAGTATTTTTGGAGACAGTGGAGGATATGCAACAAATGATCCGCACACGCAACGATTGTTTAAAGCGCTTTCTCAATACTTGGGACCTAAATCTGGTACCGGAAAATTGCTTATTATAGATGGACAAAGTGATATTGGAATTGAACCATATATCGATTATTTTATGCAGCAGGCCTATGGCTCCAGTTCGCCATCCAATTTGCAAAGCAGATTAACTACCTATGGCGGCGGTGTTATTCCGGCAAGGAAATTTGTGCCTTGCGAAAATTTTGAAAGCTATTGGGCAAACGGTGGTGTAAATTTTAATGATCCGGTACGAGGAGTAATGCCTTCATTGTTAGGGTTTGCATATTGGAATCCTGTCTCTGGTCGTAAAGGCGGTTGTGGAACCTACCATGCCGAATATGAATATGCCTTGACTCCTGACTATAATTATGCACGTAGAGCAATACAAATAATGAATCCTGCTGCAAAATAATGAAACCTGAATTTTTATAAAATGTTTAAATTATGAAAATAAAATTCCAGGCTTTGGGTGTAAGCTTTATTATAATTTTGCTGTTAAGTTGCAAAAGAGAATCTCCTAATATAAATGTAGTTTTTTTATCGTCTGCCGAAACAGCAATTTCAACATCAATTACTGTTGACAGCACAGGAGGCGAAATGGCCTTAATGGCAAAGTCATCTCAAATAACCTCCACTCCTATTACTGCATTTCTCGAAACGGATACAACACTTATTAGTACATATAATATATTGACGGGGAAGCACTTCTCGCCGCTTCCTCCGGGCAGTTATGAGCTTACAGGCAATTCTGTAACCATTCATTCAGGCACTAATATATCCGATGTTGTCAAATTAAAAATCCTTTCTACAAAAAATTTTAAAGACGGGGCATCTTATGTAGTTCCTGTTACTATAAAATCGGCCTCCCATTTACCTGTGTTGGAGGCTTCCAGAACCATTTTTGTAGTTGTCAATCGCGTTATTGTATCTACTGTGGCTTCACTGGCTGGGAATTATTATAAAGTTGATTTTTCGAAAAACAATGATAATCTTAAGTCCATGTCAAACATCAGCTATGAAGTTCGTGTAATGGCAAATCAATTTCAGTCATCAAGTCCGTTTATAAGCTCTATTATGGGTATAGAGGAAAATTTTTTATTCCGGTTTGGAGACGTTACAGTTCTTCCCAATCAATTACAACTGGCTGGTGGCCTCACAGCTACAAACGTACCTACCCAGTTTTCTGCCGGTATTTGGTATCATTTGGCAGCAGTCTATGATGGAGCACAGCTAAAAATTTATATTAATGGACAATTGGCTGCTACTAAAACAGCATCCAGAACAGTGGATCTTACCAGTACCTATTCGGGCGGTTTTCATTTTGGATATTCTGCAGGTGGGCGATTGTTTAACGGAGCAATTAGCGAAGCAAGAATATGGTCGCGAGCACTTACCCAATCAGAAATTATTAATGGAATGTGTGTAATAGATCCGGCTTCTCCGGGTTTGGTTGGTTATTGGAAGTTTAATGAAGGAGCCGGCGATATTGTTTATGATATTAGTGGAAATGGCCGCAATGCCACTGCAAACAAAACCGTAACATGGATCCCAAACATCAGATGTAATTAATTTTTTTAATAGTAACAATCAATAATATATGAAAACAAATTATTTAAAAATATGCCTGGTTTTATTAAGCTTTTCGCTTGTATTATTTCAGTCATCGTGCAAAAAAGAAGACAGTCTGAAATTTAATGAACTGTCTATTTATATTCCATCCGGATCCATCGCTTTTAATATTTTTGGTTCTGATTCGGTAGTCATCCTTGAGGGAGGAACCACTAAAAATGAGTGGATTGCATTTCCGGTATATATTACAAGGCCGGTTAGCAAAGACATAGAAATATCGGCCAAAATTGATCCATCGTTGGTTAGAGTGTATGATAGTATCAATAAGTTGGTTAATCCATCGCCCGTATTAAATCCTGAAGCTGTAGAATTAGCCAATAACGGGAATGTGGTAATTAAATCAGGGGCTATATCTTCTTTAGATTCCATAAGGGTTTTAATAAAAAATCCGGCGCTTTTAGAAACCGGAATAAGAGACCACATTATTCCGGTTGTAATTGACTTTGCAACTGATAATGTGCCCATTAGTAGCAGCCGGAAGATAATGTTTGTGAAACTATTTGGGAAGATAATTTCTGCAGGAATAACCAGTACGGTTAACTCAATGCTGATAAAAGACTCTATTGCTAAAAATGGCAATGATTTGGGTGGTAATACTACATTTTATTTTAAGGGTACCCTCATCGATCAGGTATCTGGCGATCAGACAATTCAGGTGGAGCCGAATAATGGATTGATAGAAAATTATAACTCCTTGTATAAAACAAACTGTCTGGCGTTTCCCGGAAACACCTATCAACTTTTGAAAAATGCCGTTCAGGTACCCGCCGGAACAATTAATTCAAAAGACAGTATTACCATTAATCTGGATAATTATAATAAACTTGAAATAGGCAAAGAATATTTACTGCCATTGCAAATTAAGAGCATTTCGGGATCACCACAATTGCCAGCTATATCAAATCAAAAATCACTTATTTATATCTCAAGGTTTATTCTTCAAATATTGATCCACGCAATGCCGGTTTAACAGGCGCTGCCATGAATCGTACTTTATGGACAGTATCGGCTAGTTCCCAATATTCAGTAAATGTGCCACCCCGGGTTTTGGATGGAAGTAGTTCTACTTATTGGTCAACAACCAATACGCTGCTTCCGGCAAATATCGATTTAAATATGGGGACGGTTCGGACTGTTAAAGGTTTTAATCTAACGCCTCCATCTACTTCAAGTTATAGATTTATGACAATGGAAGTACTATCAAGTCAGGATGGCAACAGTTGGAATCAGGAAGGTACATTTAATCTTGCAACCAATACTTCTACTGTAAGAACCTTAAAATTTGTTACTCCTGTAACGGCACAATATTTTAGGTTTAACGTTACACGAGGCTCCGGCACTACTTATACCGGTATTGCAGAGATTAATGGAGTGGAGTAATCAGACGTTTGTTTTTTCTTCATTTTGAAGATGTGTATATTCAATTTGAATGATTTGGGCAGGCAGGTAGGATATAATTTCTTACCTGTCCTTTCCCAAATTTGAATATTTAATAGATATTGCTAATTCATTCCAATAAGCCCAAATATTACTTCTCCGTTTATTTGAAGTTTCAATTATTGCTGCTGCACTTTTTAGTTTCCAGATTTTATAGGCATTACTCGACCTAAATGAGGAACCAGCACTTTTATATATGCTAATTTATCCTTTGAAATTGGTAGTGCTAAATGCAACTATTTTCCTAAATTATTGAGTTGCAATAATATTTTTAAAAAAGTTAAGAAAATGTATTTTTTAAAAATATTTAGCTGTTTTTGTCCGAAAATCTTAATATTACTAGTAACTTTGAAATATTACTAAAAAAGTCAACAGAACGATTAGTTAACCCACAAAAAACCACTATTATGAAAACATTTTTTGCCTGCATTATCTTTTTTGCAACTACTTTTTTCGTATTTAACATCTCACCAGTATTTGCACAAGGAGAAGGGACTAAAGTTGGAGATAAAATTGAGAAGTATATCGACAATATGAAAACTGCTTCTACCGATCAGGAAAAGGCTCAAAAGGAATTGAAAGAAGCCATCAAAAAAGCAAAAGAAGCCAATCCCGATAGTGCTGAAAAAGTAAAAGATGACTTTTATGAAGCCGCAAAGAAGATTAGGGATAGGTATAAGAAAAATAAAGAAACCTTTGAGTGGTTGAAAGAATTTCTAACCAAATTGTTGGACAATGACCTAGTGGCTATGCTCCCTAATCTTAATGATCTGACTAAGTTGGCTACAGTAAAGGCAACAGGAACAGGTAGAACCACCGGACATATCGCCAACTTGTCTATACAGAACAATACAGACAAACCGGTCAAGGTACAAATAGGACCCTCTGTTTATTCCGTCAAGCGGGCAGTATCAGCCATATATTGTACCCACGCCAATAAGAATCATTGTAAATCCGGGTGCTACTACTACAGCTAAATTAAATGGTTATTGTACGGATATTCATTTGCCTCCAGTACCGGAGAATAAGCCAATGCCACCAATTGATTCATGGGTGGAGCAGCCAACAGCAGGGATGGGTCTTCCAGAGAATTGGCAACCTCAGACTAATCAAGGCTGGCAACCCTTAACTGGGACGGATGCAAAAAATGTAGCTGGTGATAGCCGACCACAATTGTTAATGCCAGGAACTAACCGTCCGCTAAATCATACCATCAATCAGATAACTCATCCAAAGGAAGCAGCACCAATACTTCTTTCGGCCATTAATGAAATTACAGAGGCGTATGAAAACATGTCGGCTAGCGGGAAATAAATACACCATTTAAAGGCAATCCGGAAAAAGAACGCGAGTCCGTAATACAGCAAACTTTCTGGATTTATACCGCAGCGTTAACAGGTACTGTATATAAAATAAGCGACTTTGAAAAAAAGACCCACGAACAATTTGAAAAATCAACTGGTAATAAAGTATCTGGATTAAAACCCGATCAGAAAAAAGAATTAGACAAAGGAGTCAATGATTTCTGGAATACTTTTCAGGCTGTGGGTGCTGAGGCAAAAGTTATTTTATTAGCAGATGATGGAGAACAAGAAGACCCTTATGATAAATTGAATAAAAGAGAAGATTTACCTAAACCAATAATACTAGGATATGACAGATATACTGTTGAGAGGGAGATAAATAAGAAAAGCCATGAGGAAGCCATGAAAAAAGCATTCAGTAATGAAGACGCTCGAAAAAAGTGGTCAAAGCATTTCAAGCGAATATATGGTAAGTGATAGATTTTTAAGATAGAGAATAGTATCCATAATTGTTCATCGGACCTATTCGAAATGAAATCTCAGACTAATAGACTTATTGTTTTTATTAAAATCATAGTTATATTAATTTTAATTAACCTAATTAAGGTTTCTCCTGCCCAGCAACAACTCCCCTGGCAGCGGATGGAAGGTTTTACAGGCAAAGGATTTAAGCTTATCAGAAATCCTGTACAAAAGGAAAAAATATTCGGATTTTCGGTTTTGGCGGGAGTCGGATTTCACCAGTCCGGCAAAACATTACTTTCAGATGAATTCCAATTAATAAACAGTATCAAATCAGACCCAACGCTTCAACAGATTTTGGCAGAACAATTTGGACCTAACTACAAAATCACCAATTCTACAAACAACTCAGATGGAGCCGCTAAAAACCAATTCCTGCTTCGCGTGGAAGCGCAAGGTAATATTTTCAAATTTTTAGCGCTTTACTTTGCCTTGACGGGTGGCAAGTTAAATGAAACGCATTTTCTCGCTATCTATACACCCTCTTCGGGAGAAACAGGAACCACTCAACATAATATTTCTGTAAATTCAAATGCGAGAGTAGTCAATATGGAACCGGGTATCCGACTACTGACTCCTTCCTTTTCAGGTCTTAGTTTCTTTGCTGGTGGTGGTTATGTTTTTCAAAACATCAGATTGGAAAAATACAAACTGAAACTCATGAACAATGAATATCCTTTGGAAACCATGAGTTCTATAATCAATCACCAATACATTGCTGTAAACGGTGGCACCAAAATTAGAATGACAGGAAATATTTTCTGGATTTTTATGGGAAATTATGCCTTCGCTACCAAATCATCAACACCTCTCAACAAAAAATTTTCTGTGTTTACTGGTTTGCAAGTAACATTTTGAAAACTGAATATTTTTTACAATAGTGTTTGGTTGCTATCTGATTAGCGCAATACCAAAAAACCTATCATTGCGAACAGGTTTTTATTAAAATCGTTATATCTGGAAAAAATATTCTATGCCAGTGTTTCTGCAATTTGCAACCACTCTTCGCTAATGGTTCTTTGTGCTTTTACGGCCAAATCCAACGGTGTAAAACACATTTCATCCTTTACAACGCCTACCATTACATTATGGGTACCTTTTAATAAACACTGCACCGCATGATAACCCAGTCTGGTAGCCAGTAGCCTGTCTGTAGCAGTGGGAGCCTCCTCTTTGAATATGGCCCAAAATACACATCTTTACATCGGCTGATGGGATACTCAGTTTAATATAATTTTTAATACCTTCGGCTCCTCCATATTCATCGCCTTCAGTTACTACTATCAGGTTTACAAATTTATTTTTACGCCCAAGCTGTGTAAGGTTATTAATCATTTTGGGCAGGTCGGCCTTTCTTTCGGGTATCAAGATACTTTCTGCTCCGGTTGAAATACCACTGTCAATTGCTATATAACCTGCATCGCGCCCATCACTTCCACCACAAACAAGCGGTCATGAGCTTCCATAGTATCCCTGATTTTATCAATTGCCGTAACGGCGGTATTTACAGCCGTATCAAATCCGATGGTAGAATCTGTTCCTGCCATATCTTTATCTATCGTGCCCGGAACACCCACACAAGGGATATCAAATTCCTTTGCAAATGTTTGTGCGCCCCTGAAACTTCCATCTCCACCAATAACAACCAAACCATCCAATCCGTGTTTTTTCAGGTTTTCATAAGCCTTTTTTCTTCCTTCCGGCGTTTGAAACTCCTTGCTTCTGGCGGTTTTCAAAATCGTTCCTCCACGCTGAATTATATTGGAAACGCCTCCAGGCTGAAATTTGAAAATATCGTTTTCTATCATTCCGGTATAGCCTCTTGTAATTCCATATACTTCCAACCCATGATGCCATGCAGTTTTTACCACCGCTCTGATGGCGGCATTCATTCCTGGTGCATCTCCTCCCGATGTTAATATTCCGATCTTGTTGATTTTCTTCTTTGCCATATAAATAAAATTATCTAAAAAGTCCGTAATAAATCATATTTTTTCAGGATGCAAAGTTACACAATAGGATTTAATTACCTCAGATAAAAAAACTAATTTCTACCATGACTAAGGTGATATAAATCAGTTTTTATCTTATGCCAAACCCACATTTTACTTTATATTTGTGCGATTTTTAAAATTTAAAAGAAAATTATGGAGAAAAGCATTCTAATTTTAGCCGGTGGTGGCCCTGCTCCGGGTATTAACACTGTTATAAGTTCTGTTTCAAAAATATTCCTAAAAAATGGATTTCGTGTTATAGGCTTACATGATGGGTACAAAAACCTGTTCACCGATAACCCATCTACCATTGATATTAATTTTGAACTGGCAGATGGCATTTTGGGTCGTGGTGGTTCTGTGCTTCGTATGAGTCGTTACAAACCTGCCGAACCTGAGTTTAAAACCGATTTTTTTGTAAAGAATAATGTACAGTTGTTAGTTACTATTGGCGGCGATGATACGGCATCTACCGCCAACAGAATTGCCAATTTTTTAAAGGATAGAAAATTTCCTATTCAGAACATTCACGTTCCTAAAACGATTGATAATGACCTGCCGCTCCCAATCGGTATGCCTACTTTTGGTTATCAGACGCCAAGGAAGAAGGTGTAAGAATTGGAAGAACCATTTACGAAGATGCCCGCTCATCAGGCAACTGGTTTGTGATCTCTGCAATGGGACGCGAGGCCGGACATCTGGCTTTCGGTATTGGCGCTTCCTGCCACTATCCAATGATTGTGATTCCTGAAATGTTTAATAATACAAAACTTTCGCTCGATAAAATCACCAAACTGATTGTTTCCTCAATCGTAAAACGGAAAATACTCGAAATCCCTTATGGCGTTGCCATCGTGAGCGAGGGTGTTTTTCACTTTATGAGTGATGAAGACATCGAATCGTCGGGCATACAGTTTACTTATGATGATCATGGCCACCCCGAATTAGGTAACGTAAGTAAGGCGCACATCTATAACTTATTGCTTCAGATAAAACTGAAACAATTAGGTATTAATGTGAAAAGCCGTCCTGTGGAAATGGGTTACGAACTGCGTTGTTTGGTACCTTCTGCCTATGACCTGCAATATTGTACTTTCCTGGGGCTGGGTGTTAAAATACTTTTTGATCAAGGCCTCACCGGTTGCGTGGTAACCGCCGATACTGCCGGCAATGTGCAACCGCTGTTTTTGAAAGACGTAGCCGATAAAAACGGAAAAGTAATAACCCGTTTGGTAAATATGAATGCCAATGATGCCAAAATGGTTTTCAAAGATGGTTTACAGTATTTAATACAAGAAGATGTGGAAGCAGCCAAAAAATATCTTAAAAATCCTGAAGAGTATGTTTTCAAGAATATACTTGAGTGGGAAGAATAATTTATAATTAATTGTTTTTTAAAGAACTCCTGAGATATTGAAACCTCAGGAGTTTTTTAATTTCGAAAAGTCATTTTTGATAACAGACCTTATCCTGCGTTTTCGTCTTTAACAATTTTAGGCGGAGTAAATCTGGTGAGTTTTTTGCCTTTTTGGGGAGGAGGCGGTGGAGGAATAGTTACCACAGATTCTCTTTGTTGCTTATTCATTTTTCGATAAATTTCATAAATTCTATTGCTTTTGCTTTCTACAAATTTGTAGCCTGTCTTTCCATTTCGTTCAACCATCAGTTCATCCAATGTAGAATTATATTCATCCATTTCTTCTTTGGAGACGCCCTGCCCATATTTTGGTTGAGCAAAAGGTTTCACTTTCTTAGGAGGAGGAGGAGGAGGAGGAGGAGGCGGCGGGGACACCAATGTTTGTCTCGTGAGTTTTTTCGGAAATCATTTTTTTATTGCTAAACCCATATACTGCCAGAGCCAATATTGGGATCAATAAGGAGCTGAATAGAAATACCCTTCGTTTTTTGAATTTTTTCTGTAACATAATCAAACGTTTTTTTGTGATGAAATAAAAACTGCTTGCAAGCGGTATATTTTGATTTACGTAAATGCATTTAATTAACATCTGTTGATACTGAAGACTGTCGTTCGTTCGCCTCACAACAGCATCATCCGCCAGAAATTCATGATTCATCTTTATGGCTTGTCGATACAGATGGAGTAGCGGGTTGAGCCAATAAAAAATTTTCAGAAACTCCAATACAAGAATATCCAATGAATGATTTTGTCGGATATGTGCCATTTCATGAATCAGAATTTCCTCTTCTACTCTTCCTTCCTTATACTCGTTTTTATCCAAAAATATATTATTGAGAAATGAAAAAGGTTCTTTAAAGTTTTCAATTAACACAATTTTTCCATAACTAAAATGTACTTTTTCATTCCGTGAAATCATTTGGTAGATTGTTTTAAGATTGCGGATAAATCTATGAGCAAAAAACACGCTGATAAGAAAAAATACTAAAAAGAACAGGTAAACCCATAGTTTTCCATTATTCGCAGCAACAACTTCTTCCGAGATGGGAGTGCTTTCAAGTACTGAAGAAAAATCATATCGCTTCGCAATTGAACTTGGAGTTTTAAAGGTAAAATTCAATAATGGAATAAAAAACGATAGATACAACGACCCCAATAAATAAAACCTGTTGAATACCAGCATTTTTTCTTTCTGAAAAATAAAGTGGTACAATGCATAAAAGACAGCGCTACATGCTATCGTTTTTAAAAAATAGATAATCATTTTTTCCTTTTTTGAATTTCCCTTTCAACAATTTTTTTCAATTCTTCCAATTGTTGCGCGCTGAGGTTAGTTTCCTTTGTAAAGAAAGAAGCAAACTGAAGCACAGAATCATCAAAATAATTTTTTATCAGACTATTAACGTGTTTCGAAAAATAATCCGATTTCTTTATCAAAGGATAATACTCCCTCGAATTTCCATACTGATGGTATCCGATCACTCCTTTGTCGTTCATGCGTTTCAGGAGTGTAGCCACTGTGCTGCTGGCGGGCTTTGGCTCAGGAAAACTTTCTATCAGGTCTTTTAAAAAGGCTTTTTCAGCCTTCCAGATGTACTCCATCAGTTGTTCCTCTGTTTTTGACAACTTTTTCATTCTACAATTATAGATATATTTCTACAAATGTAGAACTTATTTTAAAACAACCAAATTATTTTCCTTTTTTAAAAAAATTATTTCCCCAATGTTTATCCTGAAAAATCAAAAAATATTGAAGGTAAAACCTGATTTTTATCAGTTTTAGAATTTGTTTTTAAATGCAATGACAGAATTGATTATTTTTAGGGGCATTTAAAAATTTTAAAAACTTGACATATGCAAACATTTGATCAGAAACACATTAAAAACATCGCCTTTGTGGGTGCAAAGAATTCGGGCAAAACAACTCTCACCGAGAGTATGATTTTTAAAGCCGGCCTTATCACACGCAGAGGCAGTATAGAGGAAGGCAATACAGTATCAGACTGCCACAGGCTCGAAAAAGAACGAAATATGAGCGTATTTACAACACTCGTTCATACCGAATGGAGAAATTATAAGATTAATATTCTCGATACGCCCGGCCTGGATGATTTTATCGGAGAAATCGTACAGGGTGTGAAGGCGGCCGATACAATAGTAATGGTTATCAATGCCCAGCATGGTGTAGAACCGGGCACCGAAGTTATCTGGAACTAGATTAACAAGTTTGGCAAACCCACTATTTTTGCCATCAACCAGATTGACCATTCTTATGCCGATTTTGACAAATCATTGTCTTCGCTCAAAGAACATTATGGTAACAATGTGGTGCAAATTCAATATCCTTATAATCATAATGGTAATATATCCATTATTGATGTATTGAAGATGAAAATGTATGTCTTTAAAGATGAAGGCGGCAAACCTGAAAAATTAGAAATTCCAGATTCTGAAAAGGAAAAGGCTGGTCAACTGCACAATGATCTGGTAGAAAAAGCAGCCGAAAATGAAGAATCTTTAATGGAAATATTTTTTGACAAGGGCACCCTCAATGAAGAAGAGCTTAAAGACGGCATCAGATCCGGCATGGCGCATTATTCGTTTTTCCCGGTGTTCTGCCTTTCAGGCGCTAAAAATATGGGTAGTGGCCGCTTGATGGGCTTCATTGACAATGTAGCGCCCTCAGCCGTTGACAAACCTCCTTTCAACACGGCTAATAATAAAGAACTGAGTTATGATGGTTCTAAACCCACCTCTGCTTTTGTATTTAAAACCCAGTATGAATCCAATATCGGAAAAATCACTTTTGTGAAAGTGATTACAGGAGCTTGCCACTGGACAATCACTTATTGATATAAATACAGGAAAGGAAGAACATATAAACAATTTATTTATTGTAGATGGTGCCAAACGAAACCCTGTAAACAAATTAGTTGCAGGCGATATTGGTGCGATTATAAAGCTCAAAGATGCAGAAACCAATACTACCCTTCATGAAAAAGGCTTTGAGGTAAAAATCATTCCGATGGCTTTTCCGCAGGCAAAAGTCAGGAAGGCGCTGGTTGCCGACAATAAAGCCGCCGAAGACAAACTGACAGAGGTGGTGAAAAAAATAATTTCTCAAGATCCTACTTATGACCTGTCTTTCAGTAAAGAATTGAAGCAATGGGTTTTCTCCTGCCAGGGAGACCTGCATCTGGCTGTTTTTGACTACCTGCTTAAAAACGAATACGGAATAGGCGTACATTTTGAAGATGTAAAAGTAGCCTACCGCGAAACGGTTCAAAAACCGGCCATTTCTTTCTTCCGCCATAAAAAACAATCAGGTGGCGCAGGCCAATTTGCCGAAGTCAGAATTAAAATTGAGCCTTATTATGAAGGAATGGCTGAACCGGAAGGATTCAGCATTCGCGGCAAGGAAGAAATTGCCCTCGAATGGGGCGGAAAATTAGTATTTTATAACTGTATCGTGGGCGGTGTTATTGATCTACGTTTTATTCCTTCTGTTTTGAAAGGCATAATGGAAAGCATGGCCAACGGCCCATTGAGCGGCTCGTATGTACGTGACGTGAGAGTAATGCTTTTTGACGGTAAAATGCACGCTGTTGACTCCAATGATATCTCTTTCAAAATCGCCGGCGCGCGTTCTTTCAGCAATGCCGTATTAGATGCTCAACCCAAACTGATGGAACCTGTTGACCAACTGGAAATTTCGGTTCCCGAAGCAATGATGGGCGATGTGATGGGCGAACTGCAAACCCGTCGTGCTATGATAATGGGAATGGATTCTGTGGGAATGTATCAAAAAGTAACAGCCAAAGTACCTCAAAAAGAAATGACGGGATTTTCAAACAGCCTGAGATCACTCACTCAGGGTCGTGCCAGTTTTACTTCCTCATTCGACGGTTTTGTAGCAGTAGCGTCTAATCTGCAGGAAGAAATTGTGGCTGCACACCGAAAGGCGCTCGAAGAAGAAGAGAAATAATTTTAAAAAATCAAAGCCGCATGAAAATTGCGGCTTTTTGTTATAATTTTGAAGAAGTCATTCTTTTTAGTTATACAAATATTATAAAATCAATAATTTAATCAATAATGAAAAAAATCTTTTTACTCTACTCCCTTTTATTTCTGTTATCGGGTTTGAATGCCCAGAACTCCTATACCAAATATGTAGATCCAATGATAGGCAGCGGCGCACACGGCCACGTGTTTGTGGGTGCAAACGTTCCTTTTGGTGCTGTACAGTTAGGTCCGAATAATATTTTTGAAGGATGGGACTGGTGCAGTGGGTATCATTACAGCAGCAATAATATTATCGGATTTGCCCATACCCATTTAAGCGGAACCGGTATTGGCGACCTTGGCGATATTTTAGTGATGCCTGCAACCGGCAAACTGAATATGAATCGGGGAGATAAAAAAGATATGGAAAACGGATATGTTTCCGCCTTTTCTCATGACAACGAGATAGTAAAACCGGGTTATTATAGTGTCTTGCTCAATAAATATCAAATTAAAGCAGAACTGAGCGCAACAGAAAGAGTAGGTTTTCATCAATACACTTTCCCAAAAAAAACAGATAATCCACACTTAGTTATTGACCTGAATGAAGGAATAGGCTGGGACATACCAACCTCCACTTTCATTAAGCAGGTGAATGCTACCACCCTGGTTGGTTATCGTTTCTCCAAAGGTTGGGCTAATGACCAGCGAATATTCTTTGCAATGGAGCTTTCACAACCACTGAGCGGTATTTCTTTATATGACAGCACAACTACTTTGACTGGAAACGATGCCAAAGGATTGAGGTTAAAAGCCGCAGTGAATTTTAATGAGATAAAAGGTAATGTATTAAGAGTAAAAGTAGGTATTTCGCCTGTTAGCTACGAAAATGCATTGTTAAATATTAAAAAAGAATTACCCGGCTGGGATTTTAATTCAGTTGTTAAAGCTGCTGACGAAAAATGGAACAAAGAACTGAACCGTATAAAAATAACTGCTGATGAAAAGACAATGAAAGTCTTTTATACTGCATTATACCACACAATGATTGCCCTGTCTCTCTTTAACGACGTGAACAGAGATTATATGGGAACCGATAAAAAAATCTATCGCAATGCAGATTTCAACAATTACACTACTTTTTCACTGTGGGACACCTATCGCGCTTATCATCCGCTCTACACCATCATACACCCCGAAAGAGTGAATGATATTGTAAAAACCATGTTGGCTATTTACCAACAACAGGGTAAGCTACCGGTATGGCATCTGATGGGCAATGAAACCAACACGATGGTAGGCTATCACGCTGTGCCGGTGATAGTGGATGCATATTTAAAAGGTTTCAGGGATTATGACGTAAACCTGGCTTATGAAGCAGTAAAACAATCGGCCATGCAAAAAACAGATGGAATTGATTACATTCAGGAGTTACAGTTTATACCTGCCGAAAAAGTTGTTGAGTCTGTAGCAAAAGCGCTGGAATACGCCATTGATGATTGGGCTATTGCGCAAATGGCAAAAGCAATGGGCAAAACATCTGATTATCAATATTTTACCAACAGGTCTAAATTATACAAAGAATATTTTGATAAAAAAACTGAGTTTATGCGCGGCAGAATCGCCGATGGTTCCTGGCATGAACCCTTCAGTCCACTGGCATCCAAGCACCGTGAAGATGATTACACCGAAGGTAATGCCTGGCAATATACCTGGTTAGTTCCGCATGATGTGGAGGGACTGATGAGTCTTTTTGGAAATGAAAAACGATTTATAACAAAATTGGATTCACTGTTTACAATTCCTGCTGAATTAGGTAAAGAAAGTTCTCCAGATATCAGCGGTCTGATTGGCAACTATGCACATGGCAACGAACCCGGTCACCATATTTTATATCTTTATGCTTATGCGGGCCAGCAATGGAAAACCGCATCGTGGGTAAGAAAAGTTTTTGAAGCATTTTATACCGACAAACCGGACGGTCTTTGCGGAAATGAAGACGTGGGGCAAATGTCAGCCTGGTACAATTTGTCAGCGTTGGGATTTTACTCGGTTAATCCTTCCAATGGTGCTTATGTTTTCGGTTCACCGGCTGTCAACAGCGCCAGTATTTCTGTAACCGGAAACAAGACGTTCAATGTTAAAGCTGTAAATAATTCCAAAGAGAATGTGTACATTCAAAAAGTAACCCTGAATGGCAAACCCTATACAAAATCGTTCATTACTCATAAAGATATTTTAAAGGGCGGCACGCTTACTTTTTATATGGGCAGCAAACCATCATCATTCGGAACCAAAAAGGCAGACCGACCGGTATCGAATAGGGTGTATTAGGTCTTGAGGTGATTTTGGGGTAAGTTTTTGTGTCGCTTTGAATAATGCACACACCCCCTTTGACACCATCAATATTCAAGCAATAAGGCTTTAACCAATAAAATTGATAATTTTGAAACTATATTTTGAAACATAGATTGATGGGAAAACAGAAGGCAGGGTTATATGGAATTAAATATTCAAATAGAGATTTTTCTCAAGCAGGCACTTGGGGCAAAAATCAATTTAAATCTTCATTCCCGGCTGGTTTAACAAATTACCTTGCTTCCAAAAATTTATAAAATGTTTATATCTTTTTGGACGAAGAACTTAAAATAAAACACGGTAAAATTTCGGCAGAAAAGCTTTATGGAATAAGTCCAGCCTCCGAAGATTTGTTTTTCTCATTCGAAAGTCAATACACCCCCTATCAACAATTAGTTATCGGGACATTGCCTAGAATTGATTTGGTAACACAATCAAGAAGTATCGGACAGGTTTTACAGTCAATAGAATTAAAACTGACTGCTATACCAGACAATTCAACATGTCATTTAAGCGAAGAAAATTATGGCTGCGAAATTGTAATCAGACCGGATACCATTGTCTATTTGGCTTGCAGTATTGCTAAATATTTTAAAGACAAAAGGAAGCAACTTATACAATTGTTTGACAGTAAGTTTGGTAAAATAAATGATTGGAGTGACGGTGCTACTGTTTGGCCCTACATCCCTGAAATGATTTCAACTATTGACAAAATAGTGCTTTCTGTTGTGGAAAAACAAGAACCTATTTTGTTGCAACCTATTTGGAAGACAATCGGGAAATCTGTAGGCTTCCCCAAAATTCGGCCAGAAGAACTTAGAGTTAACAATTCAAAAGTTTGTTAATTTCAACCTTTCCTTAATATCTAACCAATATTTTCTGGACATATCTCTAGCAATGTCATAACCCGCATCTGCATGCCGTATCACACCCATTGCCGGGTCGTTGTGCAACACACGGTTCAGTCTTTCGGCTGCCTCCGATGTGCCATCTGCCACTATCACCATTCCGGCATGAATGGAATAACCGATACCTACTCCTCCGACATGATGCAGCGATACCCAACTGGCACCGCCGGCAGTATTAATCAGTGCATTCAGCACCGGCCAGTCGGCTACAGCATCACTGCCGTCGAGCATGGCTTCTGTTTCTCTGTTGGGCGATGCCACCGAACCGGTATCTAAGTGATCTCGGCCAATGACAATCGGCGCCTGTACTTTCCCCCTGCGCACCAATTCATTAAATGCCAGACCGGCACGCACTCGCTCACCCATACCCAACCAGCAGATTCGTGCCGGCAGCCCCTGAAATGCTATCCGCTCCTGAGCCATGGTTATCCACCGCTTCAATGATTCATTTTCGGGAAACAGTTCCAGAATCAGTTCGTCAGTAGCCCTGATATCATCGGGGTTGCCACTCAGCGCTACCCATCTGAAAGGTCCTTTACCTTCACAGAATAAAGGACGGATATACGCCGGTACAAAACCGGGAAAATCAAAAGCATTGGTCAAGCCCTTTTCTAATGCCTGCCCGCGAATATTGTTACCATAATCGAAGGTGATGGCGCCCGATTTCTGGAGCTCCAGCATCAGCCGCACATGCTCCACTATTGAGTCGCAGGCCAGCGCCACATATTTTTCAGGGTCTGTCTTTCGCATTTCCAAAGCTTCTTCTTTACTGATGGTATGCGGAAAGTAGCCCGTTAATGGGTCATGTGCCGAAGTTTGATCGGTAAGCATGTCAGGCACAATATTTCTTTCTACCATTCTCTGCAACATATCAACCGCATTGCACACCACACCTATCGAAAGCCGCTCACCCTTTTCCTTTGCTTCCAGCGCCCTGTCAATGGCTTCGTCTATATTTGAGAAACTCACATCTAAATATCGGGTTTCTATCCGTTTCCGAATCCGCCATTCCTCCACCTCCGCCACTAAGCACACACCGTCATTCATGGTAACGGCCAATGGTTGGGCGCCCCCCATGCCTCCCAGCCCTGCAGTTACCGACAGGGTTCCTTTCAACGTATTATTAAAATGCTTTTTGGCAATAGCCGCAAAGGTTTCGTAGGTACCCTGCACAATTCCCTGAGAACCAATGTAAATCCAGGAGCCTGCCGTCATCTGACCATACATCATCAGGCCTTTTTTGTCCAATTCGTCAAAGTGTTTCCAGGTAGCCCAGTGCGGCACTAACTGCGAGTTGGATATCAGCACACGGGGTGCATTTTTGTAAGAGGGCAATATGCCCACAGGTTTTCCTGACTGTATCAGCAACGTTTCATCCTCCTCCAAATCTTTCAGCGCCTTGATAATCAAATCTAATGATTCGATATTGCGCGCTACCTTTCCCCTGCCGCCATACACTATCAGTTCCTCCGGTTTTTCAGCCACATCAGGGTCAAGGTTATTGAGCAACATCCGCAACGCCGCTTCCTGAATCCATCCCTTGCACTGAAGACGGGTGCCGGTAGGTGTCTTGTATTTCTCAAAATCAAAACTCATATCTGAAAATTTTAAAGTATTATTTTATCGGCTGAAGTACTTATAGCATCTTTACTTGCGACGCTCCGTTCGGCTGTGGAATATATGGCATCAGCATTTATCTCAACCAAAACTAAACGATATCACTCACGTCATATTGCTGCACAAATTCAAGCGCTTTCATCATCTCGCCATGCAACACCTTATCTTCCTCATTAAAGGACACCGTTTTTCTGAAGGCCGCAACCGTTGCCTCTACCCTTCCACTGCTTTTCAACGGTCTCCGGTACTCAATTGCCTGACAGGCTGTAAGCAATTCAATAGCCAGAATTTTTTCCACATTCCTCAGCACCTTCAAACATTTCACTGCTGCATTGGCCCCCATACTCACATGGTCTTCTTGCCCGTTGGAGGAAACGATCGAGTCAATACTTGCCGGAGTACATAATTGTTTATTTTCACTCACAATGCCTGCTGCCGTATATTGCGGAATCATCAGACCCGAATGTAGCCCGGGGTTTTTGATCAGAAACAATGGTAATCCTCTCTGCCCCGACAATAACTGATAAGTACGCCTTTCAGAAATATTACCGATCTCGGCCATTGCCATACACATCAAATCGAAGGAGAGCGCCAAAGGCTGGCCGTGAAAATTACCGCCTGACAATATCAGATCATCTTCAGGAAAAATATTGGGATTGTCGGTCACCGAATTGATCTCCTGCATCATCGTTTTCAGGAAGAAATTAGCTGCGTCTTTTGAAGCGCCATGCACCTGCGGAATACATCTGAACGAATAAGGATCCTGAACCGTTTTTTTATCCCTATCCATCATTTCACTGCCTTCCATCAGCCCCGAAATGCGGGCAGCCGTATCTACCTGGCCTTTGTGCGGCCGGATAGCATGGATGTTTTTATGAAACGGATGAAGACTACAATCAAATGCATCCAACGAGATACAGGCAATAAGGTCGGACAGGATAAATAATCCCTCTGCTTTCAACAGGCAAAAGAGTGCATAAGCCGTCATAAACTGGGTGCCGTTTATCAGTGCTATTCCTTCCTTGCTCTTTAACGCCAATGGTTCCCAGCCAAATTTTTTCAATATTTCTTCACCTGAATATTTTTGACCCTTGTATTTTACCTCGCCCAATCCAATCAACGGGAGACTCAGATGCGCCAATGGCGCCAGGTCGCCAGAAGCGCCTAACGAACCCTGAGTGTAAACGACCGGGGTAATACTATTATTATAAAAGTCAATCAGCCGTTGTACTGTAGCAACCTGCACACCCGAATAACCCTGCGCCAACGACTGTACTTTTAAAAAGAGCATCCATTTCACAATTCCGCCAGGCACTTCTTCACCAAACCCACAGGCATGCGATTTCAGCAGGTTGTATTGCAACTCGGCAATCTGTCCGTTGCTGATGGCCACATTTTGCAAAAACCCAAAACCGGTATTGATGCCGTAAAAAAGTTCTGTGCTGTTGTCTAATTTTCTGTCAAGAAAATCTCTGCAATGAGTGATTTTTTCAACCGCTTCTGCGGACAGTTCCAAAAAAAAAGATTGCGCTTCCATAGAAAGCAACATTTTGTTGTCAATTGGATTCCCCGAAATTTTATGTACGTTCATATAGCTTGAGCGGCAAAAATACACCTTTTTGCCTTTCATTCAAGGAGGTAATAAAACAGAAACAGCATTTACTCACGTTTCCTCATTTTAGCTAATCCGGGAACAAGCTGAGTTGAAAGTCATCCGACGAGATGCCGGCTTTCCCCCTGAATTTTATTTTATCAATTACCGTTGCCAATGACGGAATGAAAAATCACAAATTTAGAACTTTTATTACCACTGGTTTTTAAGAATATGCAAACATAGAATGACGATGCTATTGAGGTATCATTCGCAGCCTTCCTTCGCTGTCACATCGACCAAAGGGAGATGTCTTACCGTTTTTGTTGTCTTACTTTTTTGTCTTCAATGATGAGATTTCGTTGCATCGTTGAACAAATTTCTAGTATTTTCTTTATTATTTACATTCTTAAAGTTTATAACAGAACAATTTTAAAAAAGTGCACTTCAATAAACGGACATTTTTCAATTAAAAAGCCGCATCGTCTTTTTCAATTTTATCCAAAAAGCACCCGGTATCCTTGACATAGACAGACATCTTTGAGTGGTTCAAAAGAGCTGCAACAAAAAATTAACGATGGGGTGCTGTTAAAGAACTTATTATTTATTGTTCTGAACTTTCAATAATTTAATTTTACAATGCCGAAATAAGCGGAAGCAGGCGCTGCTGAAGACCAACCTGCCAGGAATAATTCCGGCGGCTGACGAAGTAATTTCGTTGAAGGGATAGGAGCCTTTCTTATCCCTTTTATCATTACTTCAGAAGCCCAATGCCTCAAAAACTTTTACACCACTATATTGGTTACGTACTCCTTTTGATTCTTCAACACATAGTTTATCCTTGATAACACATGTTTGACGATACGTATAATAGCCTTGTTTTTATTCATCCGCCTGCAATAGTGCTTATACTTTATAACTGCTTTCTACTAACGCCGCTCGCAGGTACTGATTGCTGCGTTTGGTTATGCCTTTGGATATCCGCGTTTCCCCGCTATCACTGGTATCAGGAATTAAACCTACATAGCTACACAGCTGGTCAAAATGTTTAAAACGATGTATATCCTGTAATTCCATTAGTATAATAGCAGCATTAATTTCTCCAATGCCCGGAACGCTTCTTAACAAAGTAATCTGCTTTTCATATGCTGGCTCTTTACACAGTTTACGGATAGCACGAGTAGCCGCTAATAGCAAATCCCTTGTTTGCTGATAATCCCTGATGTACAGTTTCAGCGTTGTTTTTAATGTTTCACTGTCGCCACAATCTAAAGATTCTAGCTGCTGAATGAAGTTTTTACTCCAATACTGACCTGCTTCATAACCCAGTGGCAAGGTCAATCCGCTAAAATGCAATAACTGCCATATACGATTCTTACACCGCGTTTGATTACTGACTATTCTTCCTCTGGCCCTGATCAGCGAATGGCTATGCTCCCATTGTAATTCCGGGATATAAACACTTTTTGCTTTTTTTTAGTCTGCAGGTGCTCACATAATTTACGGGCATCTATTTTATCGTTCTTCTGCCGCTTTTCTTTATTACTGGTAGCCACGTCTGCTGCATTGACCACCAGACAGTTTATACCATTTTCTGTTAACCATCGTTGCGCGCTAAAACCGCTAAAACCTGCTTCGTAACATATCCTAAAATCAGCAGCAGGATATTTTCGGCTTAAATGCTTATATAAAAGAGCTACATCAGCATTTTGTGAAAAGTCTTCTAATTCAAATTCGCCATCCTTGAACATTCACACGCCAGTTTTTTTTATGAACATCAATACCACAAAAAAGCGTGATACCGCTAAAATCTAATTTCTTAACTTGTGCCATGGACTTCTGTTTTTAAAGTGATTGAATAGTTTGTTCAACCTCAATTTACACTTTTACTGAACCCATTCTCATACATGGGACCTTGATACAAAAAAAGTAACAAAAATCAAGGCCATTGAAAAAATTTGCTAAAAATGATCTTTCGCACCTAAACCTGCCGAACTTTCCCACCGTCATTTCATCCTCCCCACCGTCATTTCGCAGCGCAGCGGAGAAATCTTACTGTTTTGAAAACATGGAGATTTTTCACTCCGCTTCGCTCCGTTCAAAATGACGGTGAAAAAGGAACTCCGTTCAAAATGACGGAATGAAAAATCATTTTTTTAACGCATTTTTTTCAAGGCCATTGTCGCCATGCGCAACAATTCCAAACCCACACTATCCGCTATGGAGCCTTGAAACCACTGTCATTTCGGAGCGAAGCGGAGAAAGCTTATCGTTTTGGAACCAAAAGATTTCTCACTCCACTGCATTGCGTTCGAAATGACTGGAAAAAGAAGCTCCGTTTGAAATGAAAGGAGAAATACTTTTTTTAATGCATTTTTTTCAAGACCACTGTCGCAATGCGCAACAATTCCAAACCCATACTATCCGTCATAGAACTATTTATTTCGTGGCAATAGGCACAATTTTGAATTTTATTTCTTAAATTTTTTGGCGTAATAATCAGATACCCCTATCTTTGCAATCCCATTTTTTAGAAAATGAAGGGGCTGAGACAAGTTCTTGAAGATTCCGTAGCTCAGTTGGTAGAGCACAACACTTTTAATGTTGGGGTCCTGGGTTCGAGCCCCAGCGGGATCACAAAAAAAGGCTTATATAACTGATTTTTAGTTGTATAAGCCTTTTTTCATTATCAGAACTTAATAAAAATGCCGCCTCATTTTTTTGAAGCGGCATTTTTTTTAATTTTATTTCCTTTGATGGCGTATGCGCCATTATAGCTGTTGCAGCTACTGTTGCCATGTGCTCTTTTTTCTCTTTTATCAAAAAAAAGAGTTGGCTTCTTTTCGGGATACAGACCTTCAAAAGTGATACGCGGTCCTGTAATATACTCCAGAACCCAGCCGCCGTTTAATGATTGCACGGTAGCTTTTTTACCGGTTGAACATGAACTGATGGTTAAAATTACCATTCCTAAAAACATTAATTTTTTCATAATTTAAGGTTTATTTACTAAAAGATGTTGATTGAAGTTTTATTACATAATTTATAAGCTAAAAATATGTTAATGCTAAAAGGTAAAGACCTTTTTCGGGATACTATTTTGGTTATATGCGTTTTGCATGGACTATGGTATCTATTGTTATTTTACTTTTTGGTCTTGATACAAAAAAAATTTTACGATCTTCTACACCGTCGTTTCACAGCCTAACAATGACGATGCTTTTGAGGTGTCGTTTCGCCCCTCCTTGATCGTCATTTCGGAGCGAAGCGGAGAAATCTCACCATTTTGAAACCAAAAGATTTCTCACTACACTGCGTTGCGATCGAAATGACTGTGAAAAAGGTGCTTCGTTCAGTCGAAACGGGAATTGGATGTACTTTCTCAATCCTACCACACCGTCATTCAGCAGCGAAGCGGAGAAATCTCACCGTTTTGAAAACATGGAGATTTTTCACTACGCTTCGCTCCGTTCAAAATGACGGTGAAAAAGAAGCTCCGTTCAAAATGACGTAAGGAAAAATCATTTTTTTTAACGCATTTTTTCAAGACCATTGTCGCAATGCGCAACAATTCCAAATCCTCACTATCCGTCATAGAACTACTATTTTAGTTTATGAATATCTCAAAATCAGTTGCAAAGTTCAGGTTTTAAAACTTAAAAAATTTATAAAACTATTTTCATATAAATATGCCGGAATTAAAAACCCTGAAAATTCTTAATGACTTTCAAATAATATTTTTACTTTTGTACGATTTTTTCAAACATAAAACATACTAAATGTCTGATAAACAAGCACCTGCAATTTTATTATTACAAGACGGAACTATCGCAAAAGGATTTGCCTTTGGCGCTATAGGAACCACTACCGGCGAAATTTGCTTCAATACCGGAATGACCGGTTATCAGGAAGTGTTTACCGACCCCAGCTACTTTGGCCAGGTAGTAATAATGAATTCGGCACATATAGGCAACTATGGAGTGGATGATTCGGAAGTAGAAAGCGACAGTGTGAAAGTGTATGGTGTAATTGCAAAAAATCTGAATGAAAACTATTCCCGCAAAAAAGCAAAAGGCTCTCTGCAAGATTACTTCGTAAAAAATAATGTTGTGGCTATCCATGGTGTGGATACAAGGGCGTTGGTAACACACATCCGAAACAAAGGCGCTATGAACTGCATCATTTCTTCGGAGATTTTTGATGTGGATGAACTGAAAAACAGACTGGCAGCAGTACCCGACATGAGCGGACTAGAACTGGCCTCGGTAGTGAGCACCACAGACGCGTATGAACTGGGTGAAGGTAACGACATCAAAATAGCGGTAATGGATTATGGCACCAAACGCAATATTCTGCAGTCAATGGTGTTGCGTGGCGCTCACCTGAAAGTTTTTCCTGCCAAAACCTCATACAAAGAACTGAAGGCATTTAATCCGGACGGTTATTTTGTATCCAACGGGCCCGGTGATCCTGCTGCAATGGATTATGCTATTGATACCATCAAACAAATCCTGATTGAAGAAAAACCGTTTTTTGGAATCTGTTTGGGGCACCAGCTTCTGGCTTTGGCCACCGGAATTGAAACCTTTAAAATGCATCATGGCCACAGAGGACTTAACCATCCTGTGAAGAATTTAATAACCGGCAAGTCTGAAATTACCTCGCAGAATCATGGCTTTGGAGTTGATCCCGAATCGGTAAGTAAATCAGAATCGGTAGAGATTACCCACTTGAATCTGAACGACAAGTCTATTGAAGGTATCCGCATTAAAGGTAAACCTGCCTTTTCGGTGCAATATCACCCCGAAAGCGCTCCCGGCCCACATGATTCGAGGTATTTGTTTGACGATTTTATAGAAATGATTAAGGAGAGAAGAAAATAGATTCCTGAATTCAATTCATTCAGAACTCAACTACCTAAAAACTTGCCACCCTCATCAAAAAAATTTTCGCTTTTTTGATGAGGGAGCAACAGAAAGTTCATGCCATTTTTTGTGAAAAACTCCATGTCACCTCATTTCTTTGAACTGAGTTATTTTCCATCAATATATATTTATTCAAAAACGGTTCAATAAAAAAGAATCCTTAAATTTGATATCGAAAATTTATAGTGTTAATAGCTCTCGAAATTCTAAATCAAATAAATAAATGAAAAAATTAATGCAACACGTTTTGCTTTACGGTCTTCTTGCCCTGTTGCCCTCAATGGGTTTTTCGCAAATACCTGTTTGTGGATTTGATGGTCTTTACAAAAATTTAATGAAAGACCCTGCTTATGCGCAAGGTGTAAACCTTATGAACCAAGCGATTAAGGCAAAAGAAGCCCAAATAAACGCCCAAAATTTATTGTACAAGAATGCAAATATCGTGGGCGGCATTTATGAGCTGCCGGTGGTGGTGCATGTGCTGGTGCCAAACCATGAGGCGGTTGGAACAGCTTATAATCCAAGCGACCAAAGCATTAAGGACATGATAAATAACTGCAATACAATCTTTGCGGGCAATAACGCTAAGAATACAGGGCCGCCAATACCCATAAGGCTCCAACTGGCTCAACGATCACCCAGCTGCGGTGCTAGTACAGGTATAGACCGGATAGATGCCAGTAGTATAGCTAATTATAAGGATATTGGGCTTGCCCATGGCTCAGGTTCCACAGGAGCCCCGAAAGCAGCCTGCAAATAAATGCCTACGACAGAAAACTATACTATAATATTTGGATAGTTTGGAAAATTGACGATCCCACAGCGCAAGTCGGTACTTACATTGCAGGTTATGCCTATCTTCCTGCATACAGTGTAAATACTTTTTACGGAATCGGTCCCAATGATGGAGCCATGTTCATTTCCAGTGTGGTAAATGGCACTTCTACTACCGTAGCACACGAATTGGGCCATGCACTAGGCTTGCTGCATACTTTTAATGGTGGCGATCAAACCAATTGCCCTCCCAATACAGACTGCGCTACACAAGGCGATTATGTGTGCGATACCCCCCCTGTAAAAAATTTGTTATTAGCCGGCACTGTAAATAATAGCGACATTAACCCTTGCACAAGCACAGCTTATAATGGAGCGCAGAATAATATAATGGGCTATGGTGGTGGAAAAAGCCTGCTTACAGCCGGGCAGGGTACACGTGAAATTGCTGCCTTACTGGCAGCCAGATTGGATTTGATAAACTCAATGGGAAGTACCCCCCCCCCATCGTCTCTGGTGAAGGTTTCTACTGCACCTCCACAAAACTCTCAGAATGGCAATGGGGCTGGTATGGGACCTAATAATATAAACCTAAATGCCCTTAATTATAAATCCTATGGCTATAATGGTACAAAAAATGATTATTATGTGGACAATACCTGCAACTTAGGTGCCACACTCACCTATAACAATGCCGCAGTACTTACCGTAACCACAGAAACCAATACACAAAGATGTAAAGCTTGGATTGATTTTAATAATGATGGCGTATTAGATAACACTACTGAATTGATTGGAAATTCTGTGGCAAACACAGCAAGCTTTACACATAGTTTTTCTATTCCTGCCTCAAAATAAACGCTGCAGGGTAGTCTATAATACGGTTTTAAGAATGCGGATAGCAGCAGATTATTTTAACAGCCCTGATTTTTCACCAACAAGCCAATTAGTTTATGGCCAAACCGAAGACTTTTTGTTTATATCGAAAAATCATTACCGGTAGTTTTCCAAAATGTGGAAGCCAAAATGGTGAATAACCTGCTGAGTGTAAACTGGTCAACCACCAAAGAAAAAGACAATGATTACTTTGCTATAGAAGTATCAAAAGATGGTAAAGAATTCAAAGAATTGGCAAAAGTGAAATCATTGGCGCAAGATGGTATATCCGATACTCCGCTCTTATACACTTATGACAAAAATTTCAATAATTCTACAGGTATTTTTGGCGGCGTAATTTTTGTATTGCTTCTTCTCAGCCTTGCTTTTTATAAAAAGAATCGCTGGCTTGTCGTAACAGCTTTGATTGTTAATCTGGGCTTCCTGGGTATTACAGGTTGTCAGAAAAAAGATGTCGTTGATAAAAGCGCTATTAACGAAAATCTTTATCTGAGAATCAAACAGGTGGACAAATTAGGTAATGCCGAATACTCAAAAGTGGTGCGTGTGGTGAAAGAGTAAAGGTCAAAAACGCCTCACCCCAGCCCTCTCCTCGCGGAGAGGGAGTAAGATTCGTATATGTTTCAGATAAAGCGGTAAAGGAGATGAAAAGCGAAAACGCCTCACCTCAAACCTCTCCACACGGAGAGGGAGTAGGATTCGTATATGTTTCAGATAAAGCGGTAAAGGAGATGAAAAGCGAAAACGTCTCACCCCAAACTTCTCATCGCGGAGAGGGAGTAAGATTCGTATATGTCCTGACTTGTCCAAATTAGGTCAGCAGTTCAAATTTTTTAAAAATTCGATGGCAGTCGGGGTTAAGTTTGCTCTTATCCTGATTTCTTTGTCGGTTATTTGATTTTTCAAGCGGGCATCTGTTATTTTTTGCATTCGTGGATAAATTTTCTGATGGAATGTCTGGTTTGAAGTTCTATATGCTTCGATACAACAAGAGCCATAAAGCAAATAAGCAGATGTAGTTTTATAGGCTCTTCTTTATAATGGAATATTGGTCTTGTTTGTAAATCACTTTTCGATATTCGAAAGGCTTGTTCTATTTTGTAGAGTTCGTGGTAGTGTTCTATAATCGTTTTATTATCAACCATGCTTTCTTCCAGATTAGTATAATAGCCTTTGATGCCAAGTATCTTTTGGGTTTTGTCTATAAGCTTTTGATTAAGCTCAATATTTTCCTTGTTGGATTTGGTAAACTTCAGCTTTTTGTTTTGGGAAGGGTGAGTAATGATGTATTTTGCTCTTTCAATTTGCCTCTCCATTTCGTACTTATCTTTCCTGTACCGCACTGTTGAATAACTACAGATCAGATAGCCATTATCCGTTTGCAATCTGATACTTTTTCCATCTTCACGAGGAGGTTACTGTCAATTGCTGTAATTAACTCATTAGGTAAATTGCCTAATCTTGCTCCTACAATGTAGTTTATCCCGTTTTCCTTTAAAGCCCGGGTGTTTTCAGTGCTGATCATTGCAGCATCTGCAACTACCGTTAATTCTTTTACCTTGTTTTTGCTGATAAAATCTTTCACTACCGGGACAATGGTATGCCCTTCGAAAGTATTACCTGCAAATACTTCGTAAGCTATCGGAAAGCCTTCTTTACTAACCATCAATGCTACTAAAATTTGAGGCTGCTGAAATTTATTATCTTTGGAAAACCCGTTTTTGCGCAGTTTGTCTTCCTCAAAACTCTCAAAGTATAAAGTGGTAACATCGTAAAATAATAAATCAAAGTTGAAACTATAATACTTGTGGGCAAATGCAAGGGCAATAGCTTCGGTTTTGGCTTTTAAGGATAGCCATTGAGGTGCAGACTGGTAATAGCTTTGCCTTCGGTGCTTTATCCCAAAATATTCATCTAATAACGATATGGATCGAAGTTTGGATGACGGTTCTACCATGCGCAGTATGACCAGATCCAGCAGTAGCCTGTTCTTTATTTTATCGAATCCTACAGCTATTATGAGACTTTGATATAAATTCATACAAAAAGTATAATAAACTCCGATGAATTCGGTTTTGATTGAGGTAAAGTATGTTGTTTGATTGTTTATTGTCAAACAAATAAAGCTGTTTGGTGGATTTCTCAATAAAATCGCTGGCAAGCGACAGTAAGTCTAATCGCTCCTGTTCGTTCCGTGCTGATCCGATGTGCCTTACAATCACTCTTTTCCTGTTCTCAATCTTATACACCTGGATGGAGACCGAGTGAAAGGAGTATTTTATTTGCCGGATTTTGTACATTTTACCCCATTAGGTCAGCAAATTACCAAAAATAAATAATTAACTACCACAATTACAATGATTTATACTCTTGCAAAAATAGACCGGACAAGTCAGGAGGGTAGTCTATAATACGGTTTTAAGAATGCGGATAGCAGCAGATTATTTTAACAGCCCTGATTTTTCACCAACAAGCCAATTAGTTTATGGCCAAACCGAAGACTTTTTTGTTTATATCGAAAAATCATTACCGGTAGTTTTCCAAAATGTGGAAGCCAAAATGGTGAATAACCTGCTGAGTGTAAACTGGTCAACCACCAAAGAAAAAGACAATGATTACTTTGCTATAGAAGTATCAAAAGATGGTAAAGAATTCAAAGAATTGGCAAAAGTGAAATCATTGGCGCAAGATGGTATATCCGATACTCCGCTCTTATACACTTATGACAAAAATTTCAATAATTCTACAGGTATTTTTGGCGGCGTAATTTTGTATTGCTTCTTCTCAGCCTTGCTTTTTATAAAAAGAATCGCTGGCTTGTCGTAACAGCTTTGATTGTTAATCTGGGCTTCTAGGTATTACAGGTTGTCAGAAAAAGATGTCGTTGATAAAAGCGCTATTAACGAAAATCTTTATCTGAGAATCAAACAGGTGGACAAATTAGGTAATGCCAATACTCAAAAGTGGTGCGTGTGGTGAAAGAGTAAAGGTCAAAAACGCCTCACCCCAGCCCTCTCCTCGCGGAGAGGGAGTAAGATTCGTATATGTTTCAGATAAAGCGGTAAAGGAGATGAAAGCGAAAACGCCTCACCTCAAACCTCTCCACACGGAGAGGGGGTAGAGATTCGTATATGTTTCAGATAAAGCGGTAAAGGAGATGAAAAGCGAAAACGTCTCACCCCAAACTTCTCATCGCGGAGAGGGAGTAAGATTCGTATATGTTTCAGATAAAGCGGTAAAGGAGATGAAAAGCGAAAACGCCTCACCTCAAACCTCTCCACACGGAGAGGGAGTAGGATTCGTATATGTTTCAGATAAAGCGGTAAAGGAGATGAAAAGCGAAAACGTATCACCCCAAACTTCTCATCGCGGAGAGAGGTAGGATTCGTATATGTTTCAGAAAAGCGGTAAAGGAGATGAAAAGCGAAAACGTCTCACCCCAAACCTCTCATCGCGGAGAGGGAGTAGGATTCGTATATGTTTCAGAAAAGCGGTAAAGGAGATGAAAAGCGAAAACGTCTCACCCCAAACCTCTCATCGCGGAGAGGGAGTAGGATTCGTATATGTTTCAGAAAAGCGGTAAAGGAGATGAAAAGCGAAAACGTCTCACCCCAAACCTCTCATCGCGGAGAGGGAGTAGGATTCGTGTACTAAAGGAGATAAAAGCGAAAACGCCTCACCACAACCCTCTCCTCGCGGAGAGGAGTAGGATTCGTATATGTTTCAGAAAAGCGGTAAAGGGAGATGAAAAGTGAAAACGCCTCACCCCGACCCTCTCCTCGCGGAGAGGGAGTGAGAAACATTTTCTTTGTTGCTTTTTGAGAAACTTTTTTTCATCAGATTTTCTTACCTTCACTTTTAATAGTTGTTTATCTAACTATTTAATAATTAAAACGTAATCTTCTGTATGAATAAAAGAACCATCAAGAAAGTAGCTGTTTTAGGTAGTGGCGTAATGGGCAGCCGTATAGCCTGCCATTTTGCCGGAGTGGGTATTCCTGTTATTTTGCTGGATATTCCTTACTCTAAAGATGGAGAAACCATCACCGGAAAGGCAAGAAACAAAATAGTAAATGACTCACTTACTGCCGCTTTAAAGAGTAATCCCTCTCCCGTATATACCAAGGAAGTGGCCAAACTGATTTCAACTGGTAATTTTGATGATGACATGAAAGATATAGCCTCCTGCGACTGGGTGATAGAAGTGGTGATAGAAAGGCTGGATATTAAAAAACAGGTATTTGAAAAAGTAGAACAATTTAGAAAACCCGGCTCTCTTATTACTTCCAATACCTCAGGTATCCCCATCCACCTGATGATGGAGGAACGAAGCGAAGATTTCAGAAAGCATTTTTGCGGCACACACTTTTTCAATCCTCCCCGTTATCTGAGATTATTAGAAATCATTCCCACTCCTGATACTGACCCTGAGGTAATCGATTTTCTGATGCAGTATGGCGACCTCACACTGGGCAAAACCACTGTTCTTTGCAAGGACACGCCTGCGTTTATAGCCAACAGAATTGGTGTTTTCAGCATCATGTCTATTTTTTCACTGATGGACAAACAGGGGCTGACTATTGACGAAATTGAAGCGCTCACCGGCCCTATGATTGGCAGGCCGAAATCGGCAACCTTCCGAACTGCCGATGTTGTGGGGATTGATACCTTGGTAAAAGTAGCCCAGGGTGTGCATGACAACTGCCCTGAAGATGAGGCAAAAGACATTTTTAAAATACCTTCCTGGCTCAATACAATTGTTGAAAATAAATGGTTAGGCGATAAAACCGGGCAGGGTTTTTTTAAGAAAATAAAGAATGAACAAGGCAAATCGGAGATTCTGACCCTCGACACGGAAACAAAGGAATACAAGCCCCGAGTGAAGCCTAAGTTAGCATCGCTTGACACTGCAAAACCCGTTGATGACCTGCATACTAAAATCAAAATGCTCAACAGCAGCCCTGACAAGGCAGGCGAGTTTACCGACACTTTCATTATGGATTATTTTCTTACATCAGCCATCGCATACCTGAAATCAGCGATGAACTTTACAGAGTAGATGATGCCATGATGGCAGGCTTTGGTTGGGAAATTGGCGCTTTTGAAACATGGGATTTGCTTGGCCTTGCAAAGACAATCGAAGCCATGAAAGGCGCAGGCTATAGCGTAGCTCCCTGGGTGGAGGAAATGTTGGCCGCAGGGCATACCTCTTTCTATAAAGTGGAGGCAGGCAGAAAATTAGCTTATGACCCTGCTACCAAAAACTATAAACCGCTCCCGGGTAGCGAAAGCTCGTTATCCTCAGCAATTATGCTGATAAAACTGTTTGGAAAAATGGTAGTTGCCGGCTTTACGACATTGGCGATGATGTGCTGGCCCTGCAATGGAATACCAAGATGGGAACCATCGGAGGAGATGTGTTGAGTGGTATTCAGACTTCCATTGAAAAAGCCGAAAAGAATTACAAAGGCTTAGTAATAGCCAATGAGGGCGCTAATTTTTCGGCAGGCGCTAATGTGGGCTTGATTTTTATGCTGGCTGTGGAACAGGAATATGACGAATTGGATATGGCCATACGCCTTTTTCAAAACACGGTAATGCGGGCAAGATATTCCGGTGTACCCGTTGTGCTGGCCCCACACGGACTTACGCTCGGTGGCGGTTGCGAACTCAGCCTGCACAGTGATAAGGTATGTGCGGCTGCCGAAACCTATACCGGTTTGGTAGAACTTGGTTTGGGCCTGATACCGGGAGGGGGCGGCACCAAAGAGTTTGTATTGAGGGCTTCCGATGAAATTCAGCATGGCGAACCCGAAAATCTGCCATTGCAAAACCGGTTTATGACCATTGCCACAGCCAAAGTTGCCACTTCTGCGCACGAAGCTTATGAACTGGGAATTTACCGCAAAGGCCACGATGAAATAGTAATGAACCAAAGTAGAAGAATAGCACAGGCAAAGAGAAGCGTTATTGAAATGTATGACAGGGGGTATGTGCAACCCGTGCAGCGTAATGACATTAAAGTATTGGGGCGCAGCGCTTTAGGCGCATTGCTGGCAGGTATTAATGGCATGGAAAAGGCTAACTACGCTACAGAACACGATGCATTGGTAGCACGCAAGCTGGCTTATGTGATGTGCGGCGGCGACCTGAGCGAGCCAACCTTAGTAAGTGAACAATATCTGCTCGATCTGGAACGCCGGCTTTTCTGTCGCTTTGCGGCGAAAGGAAAACTTTGGAGCGGCTTCAATCGGTTATAAAATCGGGGAGACCGGTAAGAAATTAGAATTATATGCACTTATAACAAATAGCCCGAAAGTATTAATATTCCGGGCTATTTTCATTTGATAAAATATTAGTTTAAATTATGCCTCAGCGTACATTTCGGTTGGCTGGCAAGTGCATATCAGGTTTCTGTCGCCGAGTGTGTTATTCACCCTTGCCACAGAAGGCCAGAATTTATTGCGCTGCACGTAGGCCAATGGAAATGCAGCTTCCTGCCTGCTGTAAGGATGGTTCCAGTCATCAGCCATTACTGCCAATTGTGTATGAGGCGCATTTTTTAACGGATTGTCTTTTACGTCAGATTTTCCTTCCTCAATTTTTCTGATTTCTTCCCTAATGATAATCAGCGCTTCGCAAAAACGATCCAATTCTTCCTTATCTTCACTCTCGGTTGGCTCTATCATAATGGTACCCGGCACAGGAAAACTCATGGTAGGTGCATGGAAACCATAATCCATCAATCTTTTGGCCACATCTTCGGCTTCAATCTGCGCTGATTTTTTGAAAGGTCTCAAATCCACAATGAATTCATGAGCACACAGACCGTTATCATTTGTATAAAGAATATCATAATGCTCCGAAAGACGCTTTTTCATATAATTGGCATTGAGGATAGCATATTCCGTAGCTGTTCTTAATCCTTCATCACCCAACATTCTGATATAGGCATAAGATATTAGGTTTACTGATGCCGAACCATAAGGAGCCGCTGATACAGCGCCTTGTTTATACTCCGTCATCACATGACCGGGCAGGTGTACTGCCAAATGCTCTTTTACACAGATGGGGCCAACACCCGGGCCACCACCACCATGAGGGATGGCAAATGTTTTATGCAGATTGAGGTGGCAAACATCAGCCCCAACCAAACCGGGAGCCGTCAGGCCAACCTGCGCATTCATATTGGCACCGTCCATATACACCTGACCGCCATTTTCGTGTACAATACGGGTAATATCCTTTACAGTTTCTTCATACACGCCATAGGTGCTGGGGTAGGTAATCATAATACCTGCCAGATTGTCTTTATGCTCTTCGGCTCTGGCTCTCAAATCATCTACATCAATATATCCGTTTTCCAATGCCTTGACAATCACCACTTTCATACCTGCCATTACTGCCGATGCAGGATTAGTGCCATGCGCCGAAATGGGTATCAGCATCACATTTCTTTCGGGATGGCCTTGAGCCTCGTGGTATGACTTAATGGTAAGCAGGCCGGCATACTCTCCCTGAGCGCCACTGTTTGGCTGCAGACTGCAGGCATCCAAAGCAGTAATTTCGCACAAATATTTACTGAAATCCTTTATCAATGTCTGATAGCCTCTTGCCTGTTCCACCGGGGCAAAAGGATGAATATTTGCCCAATGTGACCAACTGAGCGGAACCATTTCGGTGGCTGCATTCAGCTTCATGGTGCAGCTACCCAAGGAAATCATTGAGGTATTGAGTGAAAGGTCTTTATTCTCCAAATATTTTATATACCTCATCATCTGGCTTTCGCTGTGATAGGTATTGAAAACAGGATGGGTAAGATATTTGGTAGTTCTTACCAATTCTTCAGGGATGGATTGCAAATCATTTTCTGCCTCAATTTCAAAAGCAACCGCATTTACATCATCTTCGAAACAATTTATCAGGTCGAACAAATCTTCTACAATGGTAGTCTCATCAATTGATATACCAATATGGTTGTCGTCAATGTACCTAAGATTTATCTTTTGAGACTCAGCTTTTTCCCTGATGGCCTTTACTTTATCAGTCTTTACAACTAAGGTATCGAAATAATGATTGCATACCAGTTCAAAACCTCTGTTTTCAATGGCTTCTGCCACTGTTTGGGTAAATACTACAATCCGCTCTGCTATTGCTTTCAGTCCTTTGGGTCCATGATAAACGGCATACATTGCGGCCATATTGGCCAGCAGTGCCTGCGCCGTACAAATATTGGAAGTAGCTTTTTCTCTTTTGATATGTTGTTCCCTGGTTTGCAGCGCCATACGCAATGCTCGGTTTCCGTTTGCATCTTCACTGATACCGATGATGCGTCCAGGAAGGTTGCGTTTGAATTCGTCTTTGGCAGACATAAAACCGGCATGTGGTCCACCGTAGCCCAGTGGTATGCCAAACCTTTGTGCAGAACCAATTGCTGCATCAGCACCCAGTTCGCCCGGAGGTGTAAGAAGTGTTAAAGCCAGCAGGTCTGTAGCCATTACGATATATGCACCCGCCTCATGCACCGAAGCAATAAACGAGAGATGGTCCTTTATACTGCCCTTATTATTAGGATATTGCACCAATGCGCCAAAGAAACTGTTGTCAATGCTCACATTATGAAAATCATCCTCCACCACTTCTATATGAAATGGTTTAGCACGGGTGTAAACAACATCTTTGGTTTGAGGAAATGTCTCTTTATCAATAAAAAACTTAGGTCTTTCAACATGATCCTTCCTATTTTTCATGTTAAAAAACATCAACATAGCCTCGGCAGCAGCAGTAGCTTCATCCAGCAAGGAGGCATTTGACAGCGGCAATGCAGTAAGGTCGCTTACCATTGTTTGAAAGTTCAACAAGCTTTCTAATCTGCCTTGCGAAATCTCGGCCTGGTAAGGAGTATATTGAGTGTACCAACCCGGGTTTTCAAAAATATTTCTTTGAATAACCGATGGTGTAAAGGTTCCGTAATAACCCTGGCCAATATAATTGCTGAATATTTTGTTTTTGAGCGAAACGGTTTTTATATGCCTCAGATATTCATTTTCACTCAAGGGAGTCGGAATTCTTAGTGGTTCTGCCATGCGGATGCCGGGCGGAACGGTTTTGTCAATCAATTCATCAATCGAACTAAAGCCGGTTTCGTGCAGCATTTTTTTTGTTTCCAACTCATTTGGGCCAATATGCCTTTTTACAAATTCCCTTGACTGAGATTTTAAAATATTCATAAACTACTTTGTTAATAAGAAATAATATTCAAAGGTACAGCCGATGTTTCAAAAAAAGCAGAAAGACATGAATTTGGGGAAAAGGAGTGAAGAAAAGAGGAAGATTCTGTATTCAACCAACCACCTGCTGTTCCATCTTGAATGGCAGAAAAGTTGTGCAAAAAGGCTTTGGTATGCAAAAACAACAACTGATGAAAACACGGATTGAAAAGAACAATCAGAATGGATGAAGCAAAAAAGTGTATTCATAATAAAAAAAAGTTAGACACAGCGAAAAAAGGATTTAATGACCAGGAATAATAGGTTCATTCAGTCATTTTTCAATTACCTGTTTTGATGGCCTTCAACAAATCAATTATTCAACATTCCCGCTATGAAGAAGGTTTGGTTTTAGGTGGCATGATACTCAAAAGGTCTTTTGTAATTATTTCGGTAGCCTCATTTATTTTATTGATAATTACCTCCGCTTTGTCTGACTGATATACAATTCCTATATGACTTTTAATTTCTAAAAATTTGTTCACCTCTGGGCGCTCAAATGGTTGGGTATCCGGCTTTTCTTTCTTAGCCAGCGAAATCAGCAATCCTGCATAAAGGTTTTTGGTTTCCTCCACCGTATATTGTTCTCCGCTTAAAATGGCAGTCTCCAACTTTGCCCATTCTTTCCAAACATTTACGCCGGTGGCAGCTTCTATCATATCAGGAATATGAGCGCCGCCTATGCGCGAAGAGGTTTCCAGAAAATAAAAATGGCCATCTTCCCCTTTAATATACTCGCTATGGGTAGCGCCGTTTCGGATACCGAAGCTCGACAGCACCTGTTTGTTTATTTGATCCAGTTTCAGGGCATCATCGGAAGATTTGCCTAATGTAACTGTTCTGAAAACACCTCCTTCGTGCGATATTTTCAACGGAGTTGCCAAATATCTTGAATAGGCAGAAAAAACAACATCATCTTCATAAACCAGACTATCCACATGAAAAACATCACCGGGCTTAAAAGATTCCATTAAAAAATTAATTCTTTCTTCTCCAAGGCTGTTTAATAAATCCCAAAGTTCCTGTTCGTTATATATTTTTTTTATACCTATGGCTGATGCTTCGGCACGAGGTTTAAAAACCCAGGGAGCCGGTACTTGTTTTATAAAATCACAGATAACGCCATCGTTAAACACAGGTGTAAACTGCGGAATTGATATACCGCTCTCCGCTGCTTTTTGCCTCATTGCCAGCTTATCCCTGAAATATCTGTAGGTAGTCTGTCCCATCCCAGGAATCCGGAATACCTCTCTGATCATTGCTGCCTTTTCCACGTCAAAATCATCCAAAGCCACCACTGCATCAACATTATGCGTTTTCATCAAAAAAGAAAAGCCTTTTACAAAATGCTCCATATTCCATACAAACGTCTCCACTTCCGGCATATAATATATTTCATCAATTGCCGACCATGCCCACTTTTCCTCCCTAAGACTTTCGGAAGTTATAAAAATTACCTGATTGCCCAATTCCTTACAGGCAATCAGAAAATCGTTTCCCTTAAAATAACTGGCTATACAAACAATGGTTTTTTTCATTAATAAATTTTAAATCGTTTTAAGCAATTTTCTAATAAATTTAAAGTTCATCCAAATAAATAACCCAACTGCAATTTACAATAATTATATCATAAATTTTTCTACAAAATCAATTAACATTTGAATGCCATACCCTGTAGCCGCTTTTTCTTTTGCATAATTTACATTTCCAAATGCCACTCCGGCAATGTCGAGATGCGCCCAGCAAGCATGACCTTCAATAAACTGTTCCAGAAATTTTGCCGCTACAATACAGTCGCCAAATGGTTTGGAAGAAATGTTTCTGTAATCTGCAACATCCGACTTTATTTCATCTTGCCAATCATCCCAAAGCGGTAGATTCCATATTCGCTGATGGGTGATACCGGCTGATTGTTCCAACTGCTCCTTCAATTCTTCATTATTAGAAAAATAAGCGCCACAGCTATATCCAAACATCCTCACTGCACTTCCGGTAAGCGTGGCAATATCAATCAGCACATCGGTTTTATAATTTTTTGATAAATAAGAAAGGCCGTCCGCAAGCGTCATTCTGCCTTCTGCATCAGTATTCAGCACTTCAATCGTTTTGCCGTTATAAGCAGTTATCACATCGCTTGGCAGATAAGCTTTTTCAGAAACTGCATTATCGGTTATTGGCAATACAGCAACAATGTTAACAGGCATTTTCAACTCGGCTATTGCAAACAGGGCACCTATTACCGCAGCTGCACCTCCCATATCGCTCTTCATATAGTGCATATTTTCTGATGGCTTGATGGAAATGCCGCCCGTATCAAACAAAACACATTTACCAACCCATCCAATCGTTTTACCTTTAGGCCCGCCTCCATTATACTCCAAAATAGTAAATGCAGCTTCCTGACTGCTCCCCTGATTGACAGCCACAAAAGCTCCTAACCCCTTCCTGATACTCTCTGCCTTGTTAAATGACTTGTAGCCTATATTCAGTTTCTTACACTCCGATTTTAAATATTTGCTCAATAGGGAAACTGTTTTAAAATTAGCCGGTTTGTTCAACCACTCCATTCCCGCAAACTGTCCATTGCAAAACGCCTCAATTCGGGCAGATATTGCTTTTGACTGTTTTTCAGAAACAGATTTTGTAAATATTGAAAAACCTCTCTTCCAAAAAGGATGAGCTTTTTCAAACGGATATTTATAGGTACCTAAAAACAATCCTAACGCAAACTGAGAAAACTGGTTATCATTCAGATTCCCCAAAACCTCAGTCCCTGTTGGTATAATTTTATCTTTAAAATCGCAAGAGAATTTATTTGCGGCCTGTTGATAAACAAAATCTTTGGCCTGCTCCTTCTTCCCCACTCCAATTAAAAAGCAAACAGTGTCATTAACTGATGTTATAAACACTTCATTCCTTTTTGCTTCAAAGAATTTTTTGCGCCAGTTCAAATTGTCTTTTCTCTTTACTCCAGTCCTCCTGGGTAAAACAAAAAACAGTTGTACGATTTTTATTTTTTTTGAGCTGATTTTAATCACTTTTTTTTAGTTTTAATTTAGTGGAATTAACAACAGTCGTTTGTATTTTTTTTTGGTCAAAATAGAGCCATTCGATTGCTTTAGGAAATTCCTGCGACCAATAAAACTCCTGATGCATACCTTCTTCATTAATGCTTTCGCGAAGTTCAAAAGAAAACAACCCCTGCTTTTCCCAGCGTTTCATGGACCTTTCAAATCCTTTAATTCTCCTGATTAACTGGGCACCTTCTTTCTTACCTCCATAAAGGTACACTTTGGTTTCAAACTGATACTGAAAACCTATCACGGGGAAATTGTTTTTGGGTTCCACCCACAAAGAAGGCGAAAACAACATCAATTTGGAATAAACTTCGGGATAAAGAAAACCTCCGTAAATACTTATCAACGCTCCCAGCGAGCTCCCTCCAATGCCTGTGTTTTCACGGTCTTTCAAAGTCCGGTATTTGGCATCAACAAATGGTTTCAGCGTATCTGTTACAAACCGGATATACCTTTTCCCTTCTGCATTTTTGGTTAGTTTTGGATTCTGAAAAACAAACTCCTGAATGCGGTCATCATCGCCATGCTCCATAGTAATCACAACAATATCTCCCCGATGATATTCAGCAAGGACTGAAAGTTTTTTATCAATTTCCCAGTTGCCATATTTTGAACCTCCATTAAAGAGATTCTGTGCATCCTGAAGATATAAAACAGGATACCGCTTTTGAGATTTATAATAATTGTGAGGTAAAAGCGCCCATACCTTACGGGTTTTGTCTAATTGTGGTATGTAGAACTCCTTGTCAATTAGTTCGACAATCGGGAAAAATTCATTTTTAAAAGGCCCCCAGTTATAGCGCCATTTCTCCGCCCGATCCTCCGCTTTTTTTTGGCTAAGAAGCGCCACTCTGTTGAATGTTATATTGCCATACTGATCCAACTCCACATGCTCCCATCCTCCTTTAGTAAATTTATATTCAATTTTCTTTGGTAAGATTTCATCATCAATTTTGATATAATATTCACCTTCATCTAATTCCTTCATCTGATATTTGGCCTCTTTAGGATTCCAACCGTTAAAATTGCCGGTGATATAAATTGGCCGCTCATCAAACTCAGAGGTCATTAAAAAAAACTCCATTACAATCTGTTTCTCCTTTTTTAATTTATTTGCACAAAAATCCTTTTGCTATTTGATTTTTCAATCTTTAAAGATATTAAGTAATATGGATTTTGAATAGAAATTATTGATATTTCCCTTAGTTTATGGCCTTTGCCAATCATAAACCAACGATTTTCAAAAAATATTTATTGCCGATTCGGAAATATATTTAAAAATGCTTCTTCAGCTAATTTAAACGCCCCAATTTATCTCAAATACAGTGATAACCCTCCACCTCATAATGTTCAAAAAGGCCGATATCCTTTCAACTTTAATCAATAATCTGGCCACTTAAAAGGTCTTCAAATTCATCCCTTTTCCTTATCAGTTTTGGCTCGCCGTTTTTTACCATCACTTCTGCGGGTTTGTATCGCGAATTGTAATTAGACGACATCTCAAATCCATAAGCCCCTGCATTATAAAACACCAGCAAATCATCTTCGCGCACTTCATTCATTGGGCGTTGCCACGCAAAAGTGTCGGTTTCGCAAATGTAGCCGGTGATCGAAAATTCTTTGATTTCTCCATCAGGATTACTCAGGTTTTCTATACGATGATACGCATCATAAAACATGGGCCTGATTAAATGATTGAAACCACTGTTTACACCGGCAAAAGTAGCAGCAGCAGTTTCCTTTATCACATTTACTTTTGTTATAAAATATCCGCACTCACTTACCATAAATTTTCCGGGTTCAAACCAAATCTCCAGGTTTTTAGTATGTTCATTATTGTCAAAGGCAGCCATTACCCTCGCAGCAAGATTATCAATATCAATAGCAGTATCTCCTTCTTTATATCCAACCTTGAAACCTCCTCCCAAATCAATAGATTTCAGTTTGGGGAAATGAGGCACAATATCAAACAACACTTCTATCCCCTGAAGAAACACATCTGCATCTTTGATATCGCTACCCGTGTGCATGTGCAGGTTGGTAATATTAATTTGATAGTGGGTAATGATTTGCAGTAAATCACCAAGCTGCTCCACAGGAATTCCAAACTTACTTTTATCGTGACCGGTGGCAATTTTCAGGTTTCCTCCTGCCATAATATTGGGCCTCAGCCGAACTCCTACCGGATAGCTATTACCATATTTTTTCCCAAATTTTTTAAGATTGGACAGGCTGTCAATATTGATAATAACACCCAACAATTGTGCTTCCTCAATTTCTTCAAAACCGATACCATTGCTGGTATATAGCACATTGGATGGCTCAAAACCTGCAAACAGCGCCAGCTTCACTTCGTTTATAGAGCTGCAATCCACGCTGCATCCAATACTTTTTATGAATTTTAAGATATTAATATTTGTTAAAGCCTTGCAGGCATAAAAAAACCGGGTTTTATTATTATTAAATGCCGAAGTCAATCTCTTATATTGAATCTCTATTTTGTCGGCATTGTAAATATATAATGGTGTGCCAAATTCGTTTGCCGACTGCAATAATTGTTCTCTGCTTAATTGTTCTGTCATTCTAAAATAAAAAAAAGCAGTTTTCATACTGCTTTATTGTTTTTACATAAAAATTTTATTCTGTCCTGGTATTATCAGCATTTTCGTCATCATTCCGCGAATCCAGTCCATCAGGTGAGTTATCATCATTGCTTTCAATCAGCTCTCCTGTTTCTGATACCGCTAATGGTTTACCATCAATAGTATTTTCTATATTTCTATTTGGGTCATTAGGATGCCCATTTGTATCATCCGGTTTGTTATTTTCATCGAGTTCCACCCATTTTACCTCAAGATCACCAACCCTGGCTTCTACACTAAAACGCTCATCAGAGGCATCTACGTATTGGTCAATTTCATTTTGAGATTGTATTGGAGTAGGCTCCACCAAATGCTCCAAAAGCACTTCCTTAATTTTCGGAAGATCATCTGCAGAGTTGATACCAAAATAATCCATAAAAGATTTTGATGTGGCATAAACCAATGGGTGTCCCGGAAGTTTTTCATTGCGACCGGTTATTATAATCAGCTCTTTTTCGAGAAGTCGTTGCACTGCATAATCGGCGCTTACTCCGCGAATTGCTTCTATTTCGCCTTTGGTAACCGGTTGTTTATAAGCAATAATGGCTAATGTTTCCAATGCTGCAGCAGAAAGCCGTTTCATAAATTTGTCGCCGTTTAGCTGCGCAACTGTTTTGTGGTATTCACTTTTGGTAAGAAACTGCCATCCGCCACCGCTTTGCACTACTTCAAACGGGTAGAACTCCGAACTGTATTTTTCTACTATCCCCTCAATAGCCGCCTCTACCTGATCCAGAGCAATTTTATCTTCCATAAAACCAAAGGCATTGTTTAGCAAATCTGTAATTTCCAACACAGGCAATGGTTTGTCGCTCGCAAAAATCAGCGCCTCAATATGCGGTATAAGCCCAGTTATTTCCAATTACTTATTATTTATTTCGTTGATTTATAAAATTCAATAGATTAATAACGAATTTTTATAACTCTTTTCAAGAATTATAAAAAAATCGTTCTATTTTAGGATTGCAATTATCCTTCCAATGCCGCTGCGCCACTTACTATTTCATTCAACTCGGTTGTAATAGCAGCCTGTCTTGCTCGGTTGTAAGATAAACGAAGGTCTTTCAGCATTTCATTGGCATTTTCACTTGCTTTATCCATTGAAGTCATTCTTGCGCCATGCTCTGAGGCATTGGAATCCAGAACAGCTTTGTATAATTGAGTATTCAATATCTTAGGCATCAATTCTGTAATGAGTTCGTTTTTTTCAGGGTCAAAAATAAAATCTGCCTTCAACTTCTCTCCCTGACTTTCAATTTTGGGTATCGGCAAAATCTTTCCACCGTAAAAATCTGGGTGGCGGCATTCTTAAACTGACTGTAAACAAGTTCCACCACATCAAATTCTTTGTCTGCAAAAGTCTTTGTTGCAGCCAGTGCAGCTTTTTGAACATTTTCAAAACTTAAACGCATGAAAATATCCTTATAAGTATCATCGGTTTTGTATCCTGCTTTGGTAAGGGTTTCATAACCCTTTTTACCCATATTCCAGATAGTAACATTTCCTTTTTTATGTTGTTCACTATATTTTTCTTCAATCAGTGATTTTGCCAAGTTTATAGTAGTTGCATTAAAAGGGGGTGGAAGACCGCGATCACTGGTAAGTACAATGATTAATGCCTTTTCGATAGTACGTTCTGCTGCCAGGCTCATTGCGCCTTCATTGTCTGCATTATTGCTAACAATATTGCTCAACATTTCCTGTAGCTTTCGGGCATAAGGTCTCATTTGCAAAATAGCATCTTGTGCACGACGAAATTTGGCAGCGCTTACCATTTTCATGGCCTTGGTAATCTGCTGCATGCTTTGTACGGAACTGATCCGGTTGCGAACTTCTTTTAACTGGCCTGCCATTCTTTTTTATTTTTGCTGAAGATCAATATTTCAGGGCGCAAAATTAAGCCCAAAAAGGCAATTTTCAATATATCTTTCAAAGAAAAGAAAAGACTGTGGATAATAAGTCAAAACCATACTCTTTTCTCATAAATAATTCAAATATATTTTAATTTATTGATATTTTATTTAATATATAGAATATTTGCCACTTTTCGGTGCCCTGCCCTATCCCACTTACCATTGTCTGAAGGATAATTAATAACTCCTTTTTGTTTTATCCAGAGCGTGGAAGACCCGCCGCCATCAAAATTAATGGCTGAGGTACAACCTAACCAGGCCATGATTTTAGCCAGTTCAAACAGGCTCATCCCAGCCGAATTAGCATTGCGGCCATCTACTACAATCATAATTACCTTACCATTTGGTTTAATACCCACACAGGTACGCGGATGCCGGTTGATATTGAAACTAACCGAATCGAGCCGCTCATTTTGATTATTATATCGCAGCAAAGGACCGTTCAACATTACATCTTTTTCGGTAATCCAGTCTGCCCAATTGTTCAGCCCATCCCATTTAATAATTGACAGATTCCCTTTCTTAATAACAATGCCTGCTTTTTGATGAAATGCCAGTTTTTCCTCTTTCCCCTTACTATTTATGTTTATCTCCTTGCCTTCCTGACGGGTAAAATCTACAGACCCTCCATTCTTCATATCGAAAAAATTACCATTTATGGCACTAATGGCATGGTGGTTAAATGCCAAATCACTGGTGGTTCTCAGTCTTTTAGGTTCTGCAGCAATGGCGGCTTTTCGCCCCAAAAAGCGATTATTAAACACAACAAAACTTACATTTTGATTTGCATTGAACAATTCTTTATTTTTAAAATGGAAATTATACAACCTTACACCTCTTCCAATTCTTTTTTTATTCCAATGGGCATTTGCAAAGATTAACGAATCGTTTTGTGCAATAGCTATTGTAAAAAATAAAAAGTTGAAAATCAGTAACAATGGCAACTTCTTTAATCTGTGAAAATCTTTCATCCTGGCTGATTTATTTATTGAACGAATAAGCAAATTTAGCACCAAAATAGACAATTTCTTAGTTAAAAAATTTTCGCTTCATTTTTTGTGTACTTTTAACGTTAATTGCATCTATTATAAGTAATTAAATTATTTTAGTATAAATAACAGCTATGAAATTCTTTTCGTACTTACCCTTTTTATTAATAATCAGCTTAAGTTTTTTCCAAATGGACTCAAATGCACAAAAAATTAAGAGCTACCATCAGGGATGGCAATCAATAAATCAGTATAGACAAAAAAGACTGCCTGCATCAGCTCTGGAAGTAGCAAAACAAATCTATGCTAAGGCTAAAGCAGAGAATGAGGAAGCACAAATTATGAAATCCCTGATTTTTATGACAGGGCTTCAGCAGGAAACGAGAGAAAACAATGAAGTATTGAGTATCAAAGAGTTAGAAAAAGAAATTTCAATAAGTAAAGAACCATTGGCATCTCTGTTGAAGAGTTATCTGGCCGGGATTTATCAGAACTATTTAACCTGGAACCGGTATAAATTGTACAATCGTACCCAAACCGTTGATTTCAAAAAAGACGATATAAACACCTGGACGATGAACGATTTTCACAAAAAAATCAGCGAGCTCTATCTTCAGTCTGTTGAAAATACAAGCTTGTTGCAAGCTACTAAGCTTGAAAAATATGATTCTTTGATTACCAAAGGGAATGTCAGATATCTACGCCCTACATTGTTTGACATTTTGGCTCAACGGGCGCTAAACTATTTCAAAAGTGATGAAAGAGACATTACCAAACCGGCTTATGCCTTTGAAATTACGCAACCGGAAGCTTTTGCTTCTGCAGCCGAGTTTGCAAAATTTGATTTCAGCACAAAAGATTCTTTTTCTTTAAAACAAAAAGCGCTGTTTATTTATCAGGAACTGATTCGTTTTCACTTACACGATGCAAAGCCTGAGGCGCTGATTGATGCTGACATCGCCCGTTTGGATTTTGTGTATAAAAATTCAGTTACCCCCCGGAAAGATGAGTTATATTTTAATGCACTCACCGAATTATCCGAAAAATTTCCTTATAACCCAATGGCCGATCAGGCCAGATATCTCCTGGCGAGGAGGCATTATGAAAAAGGAATTTTATATGATGCAAACGGAGATTCCTCTAACCGATATGAGCTAAAAAAAGCAAAAGAGCTTCTTGACAATATATTGGATACCAGAACCGACAGCGAGGGCTGGCCAATGCGTACAATCTGAGAAGCCAGATTATGCAACCCGGCTTGCAGGTTCAGGCTGAAAAAGTAAATGTTCCGGGGCAGCCATTCAGGGCTTTGGTTAGTTTCAAAAACCTTCAAAATATTTATCTGCGTGTTATTCCGGCAACCGCTTCCATAAAAAGTGCTTTAAAGGATGTGAACGATAACAATAAATTCTGGGATATTCTGGCCGAAGCCACAGCGCTAAAAACCTGGCAGCAGGAATTACCTATTGCCTCAGACCTGCAAACCCACCGCGTGGAAATAAAAATTGATGCATTGCCGGCAGGAGAATATTACATAATGGCTTCAAAGAGAAATGATTTTTATCGGAACAAAAATATCATGGCCGGCTGGCTGACCTATATTTCAAATATCAGCTTTGTAAATTACCAGTCAGACTTTTTTGTTCTGGATAGAAACAGTGGTCAGCCCTTACCCAATGCTAAGGTGCAGGTATGGCAGCAACTATATGATTACAAAAACTATAAATACAAAAAAAGCAAACTTACAAGCAACGTTACTGATAAAAACGGATATTTTTCATTCAGCAAAATGAATGAAAAAAAATAACCGATCTAACGGTTTTCTTTTTGAAATTGATTATAAAAACGAAAAATTCTTCCTTGAGGACGATGTCTTCAACTATTATTACTATAACTACTATAATCAGGAAAATAACAACAAAATAAACACCTCGGTTTTTTATTCACCGACAGAAGCCTTTACCGGCCTGGACAAATTCTGTACTTTAAGGGTATAGCCATCAACCGGCAGGAGGATGGCAAAAATCTGAGCTGAACACTACTTATAAAACCACCATAACACTACACGATGCAAATGGTCAAAAAATTGACAGTATGGTGGTTTCGGCAAATGAATATGGATCTTTCAGTGGTAAATTCACATTACCACAGGACAAATTAAATGGCCAGTTCACTTTGCAAAGCAAAGACCAAATGACTTTTCAAACTTTCAGAGTTGAAGAATACAAAAGGCCTAAGTTTTATGTTGAGTTCGAAAAACTCAAAGGGACTTACAAGATTAATGATGACATTCATCTAAGCGGCTTTGCAAAAGCTTATGCTGGAAACAATGTGGATGGCGCACAGGTTAAATACCGTGTGGTAAGAGAAGCAAGATTCCCTTATCCCTGGCTGTTCTGGCGTGGCTGGTGGCCTCGTACAGAGCCACAGGAAATAACCCATGGCGAAACACAGACCAATGCTGAGGGGAAATTTGAAATACCCTTCAAAGCGCTTCCTGATTTGAAATTAGACTCTAAAAATGAACCGGTGTTTGACTACAAAATATATGCAGACATCACAGACATCAATGGCGAAGTAAGAAGCGGTCAGGAAATGGTTTCGGTAGGTTACAAATCATTAATGCTAAATGCAAATATACCTGAGAGACTACCATCTGGTGAACTAAACAGCCTTAATATCACTACCCAGAATTTGGCAGGAGCATTTGAAAAGGCAAATGTGAAGGTGATTATTACCAGATTAAAGCCCGAAAATCGTTTATTAAGAAATCGTTATTGGGAAAGACCCGATTTGTTTGTAATGACAAAAGAAGCTTACGTTAAAAATTTCCCTAATGATATCTATGATAATGAGAATGAGCCGCGAACCTGGGAAAAAGCGCTTACTGTTTTAGAACAAACAGGCACAACAGATTCAACCGGAAAATTCAAACTGAATAAATCAAATTTTAATCTGGGATATTATTCAATTGAAATCACAACGAAGGATAAAGACGGAAACGAAGTAAAAGATATAAAATATGTGGAAATATATGCGCATAATCAAAAAGTGCCCACATATCCACAATATTTATTTACCCAAAAACCCAATTCTGTTGAGCCTGGGCAAACCGCAAAAATTGAAATTGGTTCATCAGCGGATAATTTATTTGTAATTCAGAGTATTAAAAAAAAGGGGCTGACCTATCAGTTTATTAAGCTGAATAAGCAAGTCAAAGACTTTAATTTTTCTGCTACCGAAGCAGACCGCGGAGGTTATGGCGTGAATTATATGTTTGTAAAAAACAATCGTGTATTTGAATCAAATAATATAATAAGTGTTCCCTGGAGTAATAAAGACTTAAAATTAGAATACACCACTTTCCGGGAGAAAACCCTTCCGGGCGCCGAAGAAAAATGGACAGTAAAAATATCAGGCAATAAAAATGAGAAAGTAGCTGCCGAAATGCTGGCCGGCATGTATGATGCTTCGCTGGATCAGTTTTACCCGCACCGATGGAACAAACCGGCTCTTTGGTATCATTTTTACAATTCAATACAACTAAATACAAATAGAAATTTTATATCCGCGAATGCCCTCAATCAAAATGAATTGAAGGTAGAAAACAAACGCTACCGGAAGATTTATGATCAAATATTTGATTTTGGAAGATTTGGGAGAACTTTTGCAGATATATTGAATTCTCCGGATTTAATGAGATCCATAGAAGAAGAAGAAGCAGTAATCGTAGGGTATGGAAAAGCAAAGAGGGTTGCAATGGCCGCACCCAATGCTAAGATGGAAGCTGACGTAGCGGCTCCGGCTCCTATGCTCGAAACGGGAGTAGCTGCAGGAAACGAAAAAAAAGAAGTTCAGGAGCCGACTCCGGAGCCAAAAGAAATTCAAATCCGAAAAAACTTCAACGAAACAGCCTTTTTCTTCCCTGACCTGAAGACAGATAAGGATGGCAATATCAGTTTTTCATTCACGATGCCCGAGGCATTAACAAGGTGGAAATTTCAGGCGCTGGCGCATACCAAAGAACTGGCAATGGTTTACAGCAGTAAAGAAATCGTTACTCAAAAGAATTAATGGTGCAACCCAATGCACCCCGCTTCCTGCGCCAAGGAGACAGTGTTGAATTCAGTAGTAAAATTGTGAACCTATCAGATAAAGTAGTTACAGGCACTGCCACCTTCCAATTGTTTGATGCTTCGACGAATAAACCGATTGACCAGGAATTTAAAAATAATTTGCCCGAACAAAAATTCAATATCCAGCCGGGTCAAAGTCAGTCTGTTCAATTTCCAATTGAAATACCCGACCAATTTAATAATGCACTCACCTGGAGGATTATTGCTAAAGCAGACCCAACGGCAGGAGCCGTTCAAAATGCAGATGGTGAAGAAAATTCGCTGCCCGTACTGAGCAATCGTATGCTGGTAACAGAAAGCATGCCATTAAGCCTGCGGGGCAGTGGTACCAAAAAATTCAATTTTGAAAAACTGATAAACAGTAATAACAGCAACTCCCTTAGAAATCAATCACTTACAGTCGAGTTTACTTCCAATCCTGCATGGTATGCAGTGCAGGCTTTGCCTTACATGATGGAGTATCCTTATGATTGTGCCGAACAAATCTGGAACCGGTATTTTGCCAACACGCTGGCTACCATGATTGCAAACAGTTCTCCAAAAATCAAACAGGTTTTTGAAAAATGGAGAACAGAGGATACAGCAGCATTATTGAGTAATTTAGAAAAGAACGAGGAACTTAAAGCAGTATTACTTGAAGAAACGCCCTGGGTGATGCAGGCCAAAAATGAAACTCAGCAAAAGAAAAATATTGCTGTTTTGTTTGACTTGATGAGAATGAGTGGCGAACTTAGCAAATCTTATGAAAAACTCAGGCAGATGCAAAGTCCAAATGGTGGTTTTGTTTGGTTTAAAGGCGGCCAGGATGACCGGTTTATCACGCAATACATCATTACAGGTATTGGTCACCTGAAAAAACTCAACGCAGTAAGTGGTTTGCAGAATGAACACCTCAATCGTCTGTTGCAAAATGCTATGCCTTATCTTGATTTGAAAATCAGAAACGAATATGAAGATCTGATAAAATATAAAGTAGATCTGAACAAATATGTTCCGTCTTATTACGTAGTGCAATATTTGTATATGCGTAGCTTCTTTCCTGCCATAAAAATACCTGAACACTCTAAAAAAGAAGTAGCCTACTTTATAGAAAGAAGCAAAAAGACCTGGACTTCTCAGAATAAATATATGCAGGCAATGCTGGCGCTGGCGCTCTATAGAAATGGAGATGAAGCCACACCAAAGGATATCTTAAAATCTTTGAAAGAAACCTCAGTTAATAATGAGGAATTGGGTATGTACTATAAAGATAATGCGAGAAGCTGGTGGTGGTATGATGCACCCATTGAGCGCCAGGCATTGATAGTTGAGGCTTTTGAAGAAATAAACAAAGACTCTCAAACAGCCGATGATTTAAGAACCTGGTTGCTGAAGAATAAACAAACCAATCATTGGGGCAGCACCAAATCAACAGCAGAGGCGGTTTATGCTTTGTTATTGAGAGGCTCTGATTGGTTGACTGTAGCGCCGGATGTAACCATTCTGTTAGGCTCCGATAAAATTTCTTCAAAAGAGGAAAAATTACAGGAAGGCACAGGTTACATGAAAAAAATTATCCCAGGTGAAAAAGTGAAACCGACAATGGGTAATGTTTCTGTAACCGTTCAACAGCCGGCTAAGAGCACACTGCCAACCTGGGGCGCTGTTTACTGGCAGTATTTTGAGGATTTAGATAAAATTACCTTTGCAGAGACTCCACTCAGTCTGAGCAAAAAATTGTTTGTAGAAACAAATACTGATCGCGGACCTGTCATTAAACCCATAAATGCAGGAGACGCAATAAAAGTGGGAGATAAAGTAAAAGTGCGTATTGAACTTCGTGTGGACAGGGATATGGAATATGTACACATGAAAGACATGAGAGCCAGCGCTTTTGAACCCATAAATGTACTAAGTTCTTATAAATGGCAAGGAGGTTTAGGATATTACGAGTCCACAAAAGATGCCAGTACCAATTTCTTTTTTAGCTGGCTTCCTAAAGGAACTTATGTATTTGAATACAGCGTATTTGCAACGATGGCAGGTAATTTCAGCAATGGCATAACCGCCATTCAGTGTATGTACGCCCCTGAGTTTACCAGCCATAGTGAAGGAATAAGAGTAAGCATTAAATAAAGTAATAACCCCTGAAGCTATCAATGTACTTCAGGGGTTAATATTTTCTTCTGAGTTTTACGTTATTAAACTTCCTCTAAAACTCTTTAGTACCATTAGGCTGATACACATATCGGAATTTATGCCAGATAAATAAAGGCATTGGGCCTGTAAAATCTTCATATCGGGCAGAAAGCATTTCAACTTTCACATAGTGATTGTCATTTGTTCTAAAAACAAAAAACATTCCGGCTTTTGGCGTAAAATTGTGTGAAGCAGGATCGTAGTTATACCAACCGGTAGTAAGACCCGAGTTAATAGCAAGTTTGGAGCCGGTGGTATCATAGGCATAACCACTTTCGGGCGCTGATTTAAAGGTATCAAAAATACCTTTCTGGGTAATCACCCCTACATTGCCAGAGCCGCTGGAGCCACTGTTTACGATAATTGTTGCTAACCTGATTGCAAAGTCCCACTTTGTACTGGCCGAATCTTTGGACTCAACTATTTTTCCATCCTTAAAACTATAGAATGTAAAAGTGTTTCTGGTGGCAGCACGTAAAGAATCGGTTTTAGAAACTACAGGTATAACCATTTCCTGTTTTTTACCTTTTTTACTGCAAGACGTAGCGATTAAAATAACAGCCAGAAGGCCAAGAAAACTGAATTTCAAAGTTTGCATAAATATTAATTATTAAAGTTTAAAGTTTAAGTTTATAAAATAAATTCTCCCAAAAATATTCGGCATATATACCTTATTCGTATAGTTAAAAAGGTTTTCAATTCCTCCCTGCAAATCAAAATATTTACCCAGATTCTTATTCACACTGATATTTAAAAGTGTAAATCCTTTAATAAATTCTCTGTCATCATCCAGAATATTATTCCCATCATTAAAGCCATTCAGACCAAAATAGCCGAATCTTCCCCTGTATTTGGCTAAAATCATAGCGCCGCCGCTTATTTTTTCATTAAAATATCTGACACTCAGATTTCCCGAGTGTTTACTACGGTTAAACAAACCATGATAATCGCTCAATCGCACAGGAGAACTGACATTAGTGGAAGGGTCTCTCTTGTAAATCTCACCATTTTTTATCTGGTTAATTACTTCTTTGTCTTTAGCTATCAGGTATTGGTAAGCGCCATTTATTGTGAAAAACCTATTGAAACGATGATTGATTGAAAACTCAGCGCCTTCGGTAAATACTTTATTTACATTTCTATAAGAGAAAAAGCCGGTTCCGTTTTTCGAAACCAATGGTAGGCTGTACGATTCAATTAAATGTGTAATATCATTTCTAAAAAGATTAAGTTTAAATCCGGTATTTTGCCTGAGTGTATAGTCTAACCCAAGATTCATCCCAATTGATTTTTCAGGTATTAACTCATTAGTAACCATAAAGGCTCTCACTTCTTCATTGTCATCCAGCAGCCCCCGTTTGATCTGTTCCTGAAGCACATTCGTCAGTTCTTTGGCGCCAACGATAAAGTAATTCACCATCGTATTATCGAAACTCAGAAATTGCTGTCTGAAATCAGGTGTTTTAAAACCGGTACCTGCACTGGCTTTTAAAATAAAATCAGGCGTAAACTTGTGCGCAACCGATAATTTTGGATTAAACTGAGCCTTATACAAAACATTTTTTTCGTATCGTCCACCTACAATAATATTTGTATTATTTATCACCCATTGCTTTTGACCAAGTATGTACCACGCATGAAGCCGGTGGTCACTGCCGTATCTGGTAGAACTGATTTTTTCCCAATTATAGCCCACACCCAGAACTCCTAATGACAATGGGTCTCGACCCAGATTTATTTGAAGCTCAGGTTTAATCAATGTTTGACTCAAACCAATATGGTCAAAAAGAGAACCATCTTTTTCAATATACACATTGGAATTATTGGAATAATTGGTAGCATAAATCTGAGCAAAATATGACACAACATCTCCGGGATGATTTTTGTATCTTATAAAAGCGCTCTTATCTTCCTCAATAGTATGGCCTCCTACAGCAACTTCCCGATCATCAGGATAAATCAAATAAGCATTTTTTGGTTCGATGAATTATATCTCAAAGAGGTAAGTAAATTACTTCGTTCATTAAAATCATAAATCATCTGTCCGTTGACACTGTAATTGGTAAAAGGGTCAACAGTTTGCCCGTATAAATCTTTATCAAAATCATATCCATCACTGCTATATCTTTTTGCAAATAACTGATAAGCGGCCTTTTTTGCTTTCAGATTTGCAGTTCCCGACAAACCGAGTGTATTATTAGTGGAATAATGAGTTTGAAAGTTAAAATCATTTTTTCTTGGATCAGCACTGATAATATTGATCACCCCGGCCAGGGCATCTGACCCATAAAGGCTGGTAGCAGGTCCCTTCAGGATTTCAATTTGTTTAATATTTCCTACTGCAATTCGATCCAGATTGATAATACCTGCATTACGTCCGGTAACCGGTTCTCCATCAATCAATATCAGAGTATAAGCCGGATCGAGGCCCTGCATCTGAATACCATCCCCAAACGGGTTAGGATAGCCTTTTAAAGCAGTTCCAAGCGGGTTCGAAGCAATCATCAATCCTGTTTGCATTTGCAACACATCTATGAGCCTTTGCGCTCCCGACTGCTGAATAGAACCTGTATTGATTACATGTATGGGGAGCGGGATATTTGAAACCCTGTTTTCTGTTCGTGTGGCTGTTATCACCACTTCATCCAGCACCTTGTTTGTATTGAAAGACGTATCTTCACCCGTCGTATGCATGGGAGTGACTACAGGATTTTGTTGCGCCTTTAATTGAAGTGAAATGATAAAACAGATTATAATATAGCCTATCCTCATAATAATTCGCAAAAATGAGAATGTCAATTATAATGTTTATCATAGTTTTGTCATAATATTTTAATATTCGAGATTTTAAAATTATATGACAATCTGAAACAGTAACTTAATACACAGTAAAATTTATTTAAAATTCGAACATGAATAGAAAATTTTTTTCATCAGCAATTTTTTTGCTTTTTTTGAGTCAATTCTGCTTTGCATCCAAAGTGGATACGTTGGAAACCATCAGTCCCTCCATGAATAAAACTATTAAGGCAGTGGTAGTTACCCCTGACAATTACAATAAAAATAACGCTTATCCGGTATTTTATCTTCTACATGGCTATAGTGGCAATTATTCAAACTGGGTGAAGGCAAAGGCTGTTATTGATGCTGCCGACAGGTATCAAATGATTATAGTGTGCCCTGACGGCGGTTATGGAAGTTGGTATTGGGATAGTCCTGTTGATGAAGAATTTAAATACGAAACCTATATTTCCAAAGAATTAATCTCGTGGATTGATGAAAAATATGCCACCATCCCTTCTCCCAAAGGAAGAGCGATAGCCGGCCTGAGCATGGGCGGACACGGAGCCTTATATTTAGCAATTAAACATCCGGATATTTTTGGAGCTGCAGGCAGTATGAGCGGCGGCGTGGACACAAGACCCTTCCCCAATAATTGGGAAATAGCAAAAAGACTTGGAAAATACAGTGAGTATCCTGATCGTTGGGAAGACTACACAGTAATGAACATGCTGCATCTGGTAGAGCCGAACTCGCTAAAAATTATTATTGATTGTGGCACACAGGATATTTTTTTTAAGGTGAATGAAGAGCTTCACAAAGAAATGCTTTATTATAATATTCCACATGACTATATCAGCCGTCCGGGGAGGCCATAACTGGCAATATTGGGAAAATGCAGTTGCATATCAGGCGTTATTTATGAACCAGTTTTTTAAAGAAGCTCAGCAAGCAGCAATGAAAAAATAAATAGTAATTAAATTAATAGCCGCTTATTAAAATCTGAAGTATCAATAATTAATTGTGCTTCAGATTTTCTTTTTTATTTTTATTGAAATTAGAAATTATGGCGCAGAACGAATTTGACCGGCTAATTCAAATAATGAACGATTTGAGAGAGAAATGCCCCTGGGACAGAAAGCAAACCATTCAATCCCTCAGGCAAATGACAATTGAAGAAACTTATGAGCTTGGCGATGCAATCTTGGACGAAGACTGGAGGCATATCAAAGAAGAATTGGGAGATATGATGCTACATATTGTTTTCTATTCAAAAATAGCCGAAGAAAAAAATGAATTTAACATTAGGTATGTGATTAATGGCATTTCCAATAAACTGATTTTAAGGCACCCACACGTGTATCCTCCTGAAAACAAACAGGAAGGAATTGCAGAAGTGAAGAATGAAGAAGATGTGAAACAAAACTGGGAAAAACTAAAACTCAAAGAAGGGAAAAAATCTGTTTTGAGTGGCGTGCCTGTTTCGCTACCGGCAATTGTAAAGGCAATGCGATTGCAGGAAAAGGCAAAGCAGGTAGGATTTGAATGGGAAAAGACAGCGGATGTATGGAAAAAGGTGAAAGAAGAAATGAATGAACTGGAGGAGACTATGAATAGCAATGAAATACTGAGGCAGGAGGAAGAATTTGGAGATGTACTTTTTTCACTTGTCAATTATGCACGGTTTTTGCATATAGATGCAGAAGCAGCGCTTGAAAGGACAAATAAGAAGTTTATCACACGGTTTACAAAGATGGAAGAAGTTGCAAAAAATCAGAAGAAGTCGTTAAATGAAATGACACTCGAGGAGATGGATGCTATCTGGAATCGGATAAAATCAGTACCGAAGTAAATGAAGTGGAAAGTAAACAAAATATATTTTTGGGGATTTACAATTCTGCTGGCAGGAATTATAATTTTTGCTTTCTCTCTTTTTCTAAGATCGCAAAACGGCAATAAAACCAATATAAAAAAGGAGGCCTTTTTTTTTGAAAAACAACTCCAGGAAAGTGAAAAAGACTTTGAAAATACATTAAAAGACACCGCCCTGTTGTATAGATTAATTCAGGGACGAGAATCTTTTTCAGACATTCAGCATTTACATCAAAAACCATACTTTTTTACCTTTACAAGCAGGAGTCCAATAATGACCAGTTAATTTTCTGGAGTTCCGATCATGTTTTACCTTCCAAAGAGCTGTTAACCGCTACACCTGCTAGGGTTTAAATCTTTTACCTAACGGTTATTACTATATTCTCAAAAATGCTTTACCAGACCACCCCGGTTATTTTGCCTATTGCCTGATTTTGGTAAAACTGAATTTTTTTATTGAAACAGAGTATTTTAAAAATTCATTCGCATTTGACAAACATATTGACAAAGTTGCCGATATCAGTGTTAATGCTACCCCCTACCCCATTAAATCAATTGATGGACAAACCCTTTTTTACTTAAAAGAAAAAACAGGAACCACCATTGGCAAAAATGATTATGCTACGGTGTCCCTAAATATAATTGGAATATTTTTGATTACTTTTTCATTTTTCATATTGTTCTCAAATTACAAAGTACAACAAGATAATCCCCAAAATATTTTTTTATTTTTTGTATCCCTTTTTATTCTCAGAACTGCAATATATTTTTTGGGAAAAATATTACATTATGAGCAATTAGGCCTTTTTAACTCGTCTATCTTTAATTCAACCTTTTTATTTTCATCACCCGGTGGATTATTGATTAACAGTATTTTATTTTGTTGGTTTTCGGTTTTTTTATGGGAAAACATTATTACATTATTAAATAAATCTGTCGAAAAATTAACAGAAGTAACAAAAAAGGTTTTGGGGTTTTCTTTAACTTTCTTCCTGGTCATATTAACCTTTAGCGTTGTTCATAGTATCAGAGGGTTAATTCTGAATTCTAAAATTTCTTTTGATGTAACAAATTTTTTCAGCCTGGATATTTTTACTGTTATTGGTTTTATCATTATAGTATTTATCATTATTGGCTATTTTTATTTTACCAAAATATTATTTCATTTAATTTTCAATCTATTTAAGGATATCAAAATTGTGATATATTTATCTATCACAATTTTTGGACTTCTTATTATAACCTTATTTAGCCAAATTACATTAGTATCTTTATATCTGCCATGCCTAGCCTGGCTGCTTTTATTAACCTTTATCTCTCAATATGAACAAGTCCTAAATATCTCCCATCTATCCACTACATCGGGTATTGTCTTTTGGATAGCCGTTTTTTCAATAAGCGTATCGTTTCTTATGCTCCCCGAAATTAATAGAGCCGAACTATCTTCAAGGCGTGAGTTTATAGAGAAATTATCCACACAAACAGACCCCTCAAGCGAACGGCTGATAAATATTGCCAACAAATACCTTGATAATCGCTTCTTTATTGAAAATTTTCGCAGACTATATAATGAAACAGAAAATAAAAAAATCAGGGACAGCATTATTTCCAAAAACTATATAAGTTATCTAAGTAAGTACGACACGTTTATATATCTTTTCGACAGCTTGGACCATCCGTTATATAATCCTGACGGAAACACACTTGAAGTATTGAATACTGTCATTAAAAACCAATCTAAACAGACAGCCTTTTCAGATATTTACCTCTACCAATCAGACTACAACAAATATTTCTACCTTACAAAAAGAGTGATTATAGATTCCGGCAATCTGCTGATTGGCACTGTTTTTATTATTTCTACTCCAAAAAAATACGGTAGAGTTCTCATTAACCCTCAGCTTTTTAAACAAACAGGGCAATGGGAACTCTCCAACTCTCCCACCTATCAATATGCAATATATCAAAATGGCATTTTGACAGAATCGTCAAAAAACTATCCCTTTACATATTCTCTGTCAAAAGAGGAACTTCCCTTAAAAAGATTTGACATCAGAGAACAGAACGGCTACAGCGAACTTTGGTACCGATCCTCAAAAGAAAAGACAGTAGTGATTATCAAAAAAAGCAGGATGCTGCTCGAATTAATCACTCTTTTTTCATATACTTTTGGCTTCTTTCTGATTACCATTGTCATGTCATTTGTCTTCTCTGCCTTTTTGAATAAATTTTACAAAAGACAATACGGAAAAACCAAATGGTTATATTTTTCAACCATACAAAATCAGATTCACAGTTCTTACTTAATCATAATCGTATCAGCATTTATTATAATTGGAATCGCCAGTATCTATTTTGTACACAACCGGTATGAAAATGTAAATAATGAAAAACTCAGCCGAACATTAAATATTATGCTGAACGAGTTAGGCACCGGCGATGAAATTGATTCGTTGGTGTACAATCATTCCACATCCGCTGATTCTCTGGCACCAAAATATTTAATAGAGCTAATAAATACAATTTCAGATATTCATGGAGTGGATATAAATATTTATGATTTAAATGGAAGCCTGAAGGCAACCAGTCAGCCTGACGTTTATAACAGCTATCGCTTTACTGATGGCCAACAGAATAACCAATTCATTTAAACTGATAGGCGCTAAGATGAGAGAAATTAGTTTGTCAAAAATCAATGAGCCAATTGTATGGGAAAGGGAGGACGAGATAAATGACTTAGTGAAAGAATATAACAAAATGGTAGATAAACTTCAGGAAAGTGCCGGCGCTATTGCAAAGAATGAAAGAGATGAAGCATGGAGAGAAATGGCAAGGCAGGTAGCGCATGAAATCAAAAATCCGTTAACACCCATGAAGCTTAATCTTCAATATTTGCAAAAGGCAATAAATGAAGGAAGAACAGATATTCATCAACTAGCTTCAAATGTTTCTGGAACAATGGTAGAGCAAATCGATCACCTTTCAAGAATAGCGTCTGATTTTTCACAATTTTCAAATATCAACAAACCGGAGAAAACAAAATTTGACCTGCATGAAGTATTGGATCCGCTAATAGAAATACACGGCCGAAATCCTAAAATTCGAACAGAATGGATTAGGCTTCCCAATTCAATAAATATTTTTGCAGATAAAACTCAGATGAACCGGCTTTTCTCTAATCTGCTCGTAAATGCTCTGGAAGCCTGTGTTGACAAGGAAGGCAGCAAAATAATAATTACTGAACAAATCGCAAATAAACATATTACCATTTGTGTTCAGGATAACGGACCCGGTATCGACGAGAAAATGAAGAGCAAGATTTTTTACCCAAATTTTACAACCAAAAGCTCGGGCACAGGGCTTGGCCTGGCAATGTGCAAGAATATTGTAGAACAAAATGGCGGCTCCATTTGGTTTGAAACAAATATCGAAAAAGGTGCTGCATTTTTTGTAAATCTTCCTTCGACAGATTTATAATTATCTTTTACTTTTTTGCTGTATTAGAAATGTCTCAAACTCATTGAGCGAAAAACTGCTTAGATTAAACTCAGGTGTTAAACCACCCTTTTGAGCAGCCAAAACACCAAAACGGATGTCATCAAGACCTTCGATGGAGTGTGCGTCAGGATCAATAGAAAGCAATACATTTTTATTCATTGCATAATCAATCCATTCCCAATCCATATCTAATCGATGTGGGTTAGCATTTATCTCTATCACCACATGACAAGCTGCACAAGCATCAATTATTTTTTTATGATTAATAGGATAACCCTTTCTGCTCAACAATAACCTTCCGGTAGGATGACCCAAAATAGTAGTATAAGGATTCTCAATAGCTTTCAACAACCGCATCATCGCCTTTTCTTCATCCATATAAAGATTGCTGTGAACCGATGCTATTACAAGATCAAAAGTCTTTAACAAATCTTCTAAATAATCGAGACTGCCGTCACTTAAAATATCACACTCTATACTCTTAAAAATTTTAAAAGAAGAATATTTTTTGTTTAACTCATTAATATAAGCATGCTGTTTCAGGATTCTTTCTTCTGATAAACCATTGGCATAGGCTGCAGTCTTTGAGTGATCAGATATTACAAGGTATTCAAACTTTTTTTCGATCAAAGTATTTACCAATTCTTCAATCGTATTAATCCCATCTGACCAGTTGCTGTGATTATGAATACATCCTTTAATATCATTGAGACGAATAAGTTCGGGTAGTGTTCCTGCCTTTGCTTTTTCTATTATTGATTTACTTTCACGCAGGCAGGGGACAATATAAGGAACTCCCCGATTTTTAAAAATATCTATTTCACCGTTGCAGATTTCATTTTCAAACAAATTATTATTTTCATTTAAAAAAAATTCTTCCAAAAACTCATCCGAGGCGGAAGTAAGAAATTGCTTTTTATAAATATTTGTTCTGTTGTTATACAATCTAAGCCTCAATCCATTACTTAGCTTATATAACAATGAGTCTTCACGTTCTTCCAATAGTTCAGGAGGATAAGCAGTCTGAAATTTAGGCTTGATTGCCTCACAACCTTCATCAATAATGAATTCCAATTCTTTAATTGTCGGCATCTGCCTTCTGTAATCGCCGGCAATCAATACTTTTTCTTCACCAAAAATCTTGTTCAAATAATTAGAAACGGAGGCAAATATTTCATCGATCTGTGCATACAAAAAATGACCAAGATTTTGTTTGTAGAATCTAATTGTTTCTAAAATTTTCTGCTGAGTTTTTTGCCCAAAACCCTTAAATGATGAAAGACGATTTTCTATACAAGCATATTCAAGCTCTCCAATGGACTGTATTCCCATTTCCTTCCAAATGACATGGATTTTTTTTGGTCCTAACCCTTTTATTTGCAGCATTTCCAAAACGCCGGATGGCGTTTTTTGCACATATTCGTCCAATATCTTTAATTTCCCGGTTGTAAGGATTTCTTCAATTTTCGAAACAACAGAAAAACCGAAACCCTGCATCTTGCTTAATTGATCGTTACCTATATCTTCAAGTTGCTTATCCAGCCTTTCAATATTGAAAGCTGCTATAGAATAAGTTTTAGACCTGAAAGAATTTTCACCGTTAATATCCATTAATTTAGAAAGCAATGAAAACTGATCAGCAATAACAGAATTATTCATTTTAAATATTTATTAGTTTAGATTATTTTTCAAGGTAGCAAAAACATTCCTGCAATCCTTTTCTTTTTTTAGAAAGGAATAATAAAACAACTCGTTAATATTACTCTGTTCTGTTAAAGTATTAGGCATGTAAAAAGCCCCCCTTTAATAGGAAGGCTTCAAAAATTTTCAAATTAAGACTGAGCTTACTTTTTCTTAGCTGCTGCTTTTTTTGGAGCTGCTGCTTTCTTTGGAGCCGCTGCTTTCTTTGGAGCTGCTGCTTTCTTTGAGCTGCCGCTTTTTTAGGAGCTGCTGCTTTCTTTGGAGCCTGCTGCTTTTTAGGAGCTGCCGCTTTCTTTGGAGCTGCCGCTTTCTTTGGAGCTGCCGCTTTCTTTGGAGCTGCCGCTTTTTTTGGAGCCGCTTTTTTTGCTGCTGCTTTTTTAACTGCCATTTTTTAGAATTTAATGTTAGTAATAAATGGATTATCGCAGGTAAAATTATAAAATATAATTATACCTGCAAATTTTTTTTCCACAAGTTATTAAGTAAATGTAAATGGATTATGCCTGAGCTTGATTTACTGAAATATAAGTTCTGTCTTTTTTACCTTTTCTGAATTCTACTACACCGTCAGTAAGTGCGAAAATTGTAAAGTCTTTACCAACGCCCACATTCTTACCGGGGTGGTAAACAGTACCACGCTGGCGTACAATAATGTTTCCGGCAATAGCGGGCTGACCACCATATATTTTCACACCTAATCTCTTACTTTCAGAATCACGACCATTCTTAACGCTACCTTCTCCCTTTTTGTGTGCCATTGTTTAATTTTTTTTATTATCAATGTTTAGCAAGAAAATTATGCTATTTCTAAAACTTTAATTTTTGTATAAGCGGTACGGTGACCTTTCTTTTTCTGAAAACCTTTCCTTCTTTTCTTTTTAAAAGCAATAACCTTATCGCCTTTTATTTGATCAACAATCTCCGCATTTACTTTTGCAGACAAATCTGACCCAACAGACAGTTTCCCGTCTGCATGAGCAAACAGAACTTCCAGGTCGATAGAATCACCTGCATTTCCTTCAATATGAGGTACAAATAAAGTTTGATCTTTTTCAACTTTATATTGCTGACCTGCTACCTTTATTACCGCTATCATAATTTTAAAAATTAGGACGGCAAAGGTAAGAACATTTTTTTTATTAGACAAGACATTTTTTTAAAGAATAAACTTATATTTATTATCTCAGGAAACAAGGTATTATCTTTGCCGCAATTCTTTGATGGAATTTTTTTAGAATAATTTATTAAAGTGATGAAAATCAAGTCTTTATTTGCCAAGCCATTAGCCGCTTATGTTTCTAAAAGTATAAAAAAGAGTATGCAAACCGCCGTTGCAGACCAGGAAACGATTCTCAAAAATCAATTGAAAACCGGACGAAACACCGAATTTGGCAATAATCATTTCTTAAAGATGTTACTTACGAAGATTTTAAGGATGCAATACCCATAAGGAACTACGAACAATTAAAGAATTATGTAGAACTCATTAAAGAAGGTAAGCATAATGTGCTCTGGCGCGGGCAACCCATTTATTTTGCAAAAACTTCGGGCACTACGAGTGGCACTAAGTACATTCCTATTACCAGGGACTCTATTGACAACCATATCAACTCTGCCAGAAATGCGCTATTATGCTATATGGCCGAAACCGGAAACAGCGCCTTTGCCGATGGCAAACTGATATTTCTGAGCGGTTCGCCGGTTTTGGAACGTATCGGAGGCATCCCCACCGGAAGGCTGAGCGGAATTGTAAATCATCACATTCCGGGATACCTGCGAAAAAATCAATTGCCAAACTATGAAACGAATTGTATAGAGGATTGGGAAACCAAACTGAATAAAATTGTTGACGAAACCCTTAATCAAAATATGACTCTCATTAGTGGCATTCCGCCATGGGTACAAATGTATTTTGATGAATTAATGAAGCGTTCAGGAAAAACCATCAGTGAATTATTTCCCAATTTTTCAATTTTAGTGCATGGGGGTGTAAATTTTGAACCTTACAAATCCAAACTATTTCAGTCCATCGGAAAAAAGATTGACAGCATAGAAACCTTTCCGGCTTCTGAAGGATTTTTTGCCTTTCAGGACACACAAACCGAACCGGGGCTATTGCTGATAACTAACTGTGGTATTTTTTATGAATTTATTCCAGAAGAAGAAAGTGGTAAAGAGAATCCAAAAAGAATAAGCCTGAAAGAGGTGGAAACAGATGTTAACTACGCCTTAATCATCAACAGTAATGCAGGATTATGGGGTTATGATATTGGTGATATGGTAAAGTTTGTTTCAATAAATCCTTACAGGCTCATCGTAACCGGAAGAACCAAACACTATATTTCTGCATTTGGTGAGCATGTAATTGCCGAAGAAGCCGAGCATAGCCTTTTAAAAGTTGCACAAGAAGAAAATATTAATATTACAGAATTTACTGTGGCGCCTTATGTAAGCAAAGGGGAAGGCAAATCATATCATGAATGGTTTATTGAGTTTGAAAATAAACCTGCCGATTTGAAAAAATTTGCATTAAAAGTTGATCATTATCTCAGAAAAAAAAACACCTATTATAATGATTTGATAACAGGCAATATATTGTTACCGTTAAAAATAACCTGTGTAGAAAAAAACGGATTTATTAATTATATGCGTTCCATAGGCAAATTAGGCGGCCAAAACAAAGTGCCCCGATTAAGCAATGACAGAAAATTAGCTGAAGCACTGCAACAATGGGTAGAAAAAGATTAATAGGATAGGTATAAAATATTCGGAACAGTTTTTGAATCTCCACTTCCGATTATAAACAACAGACAGTTATGATTAAAAAAATTGCAATTTATGGTTCAACAGGCTCTATTGGCAGTCAGGCTTTGGAGGTAATAAAGGCACATCCCGATAAATTTTCGGTCGAAGTGCTCACTGCACATAAAAACTATGAATTATTGATTGAGCAGGCGCTTGCTTTTAATCCTAATATTGTTGTCATTAGTGACGAAAGAAAATATAATTCGGTAAAAGAAGCATTGACCAAAACCGATATTAAAGTATTCGGTGGCGAGGATGCTTTGGAAGAAGTGGCCGCTATGAATTGCTACGACCTCATGCTGGCCGCTATTGTTGGCTTTGCCGGCCTCAAACCAACATTAAAAGCTATTGAAAATAAAAAGACAATTGCACTTGCAAATAAAGAAACGCTGGTTGTAGCCGGCGACATTGTGATGGGAAAAGCGGTAAAAAACAGGGTTCCTATTATTCCGGTTGACTCCGAACATTCAGCAATTTTTCAGTGCCTGATGGGCGAAACGCGAAACCGGATTGAAAAAATTTACCTTACGGCATCTGGCGGCCCCTTCATTGGGCGCAAACCCAACTTTTTGGTTAATGTAAAAAAGGAACATGCACTCCAGCATCCTAACTGGACGATGGGTGCAAAAATTTCAATAGATTCTGCAACACTGATGAATAAAGGTCTTGAAATGATAGAAGCCAGATGGCTGTTCAATTTAAAACCTGAGCAGATAGAAGTATTAGTGCATCCACAAAGCGCTATTCACAGCATGGTTCAGTTTGAAGACGGCAGCATTAAAGCCCAGATTGGTTTACCGGATATGAAACTGCCTATTCAATATGCCCTTGCATTCCTGCAAGAATAAAAACGACTATCCTCGTTTCAATTTTAAAAAACCAACAGTTTAACATTTGAAGAGCCTGACTTAAAAACCTTCAGAAATCTGGCTTTGGCTATGGAAGCGCTCGAAAAAGGAGGAAACCTGCCTTGCGTGATGAATGCAGCTAATGAAATAGCCGTATTTGCTTTTCTGAAAAACCGTGTCGGTTTTCTTGAAATGACCGATATTATTGAAAAAGTAATGAACGAAGTTCCATTTATTGAAAAACCTGTTTTAAGTGATTATTTCGAAAGTGATGCCGAGGCCCGAACGCTGGCTGCCGATATAATAAAACTTTAAAAAGACTGTTGTTTTCTTTAAAATTATTATAAAATTCACCGCTATCACTCTAATAACTCATATATAAATCGAAAATAATAATTCTAAATTCCTAAATGATGACTGGTAAAGGCTATCTTTGCAACCATTTTTTGAAAATATCGTACTAATATACATCATGAACATATTACTTTTTAGCTGGTCGGCTTTGGGCGCTAATGTTGGGCAATTTATACTTTCATTTTCAATCCTCATTTTATTACACGAGTTTGGTCATTTCATAACAGCCAAATGGTTTGGATGCAGGGTAGAAAAGTTTTACCTGTTTTTTGACCCCTGGTTTTCACTTTGGAAGAAAAAAATAGGCGAAACCATTTATGGTTTGGGCTGGATTCCCTTGGGCGGCTATGTAAAAATAAGCGGAATGATAGATGAGAGTATGGACAAGGAGCAAATGAAACAACCCGCCCAGCCTTTTGAGTTCCGCTCCAAACCGGCATGGCAAAGGCTTATCATCATGCTGGCTGGCGTTATATTAAACGTTTTACTGGCATTTGCCATTTTTGCAATGATGTTATTTGTATAAAACGAGCAAAAATTACCCGTAGCCAATATCCAATACGGATTGGCAGCCGACTCTCTGGCCTTAAAGGTAGGACTCAAAGATGGCGACCTTATTACCAAGGTGAATGGAGAAACCCTTGTTTACCAAGACGATTTGCCAAAAAAAATGCTATTGAGCGAGAAAGTATCACTTACTGTTGACAGGGGCGGAAAAGATACCGTAATCAATTTTCCTCCCGGATTTTTGAAAGAACTTACAAAAAATCAACTGAAAAACTTTGTTTCAATCAGAATGCCTAACATCGTTGACACGATTGATGCATCCAAAATAAATTATACTTCCGGCGAACTTAAAAAAGGAGATCAGATTATTGCTATTGACAGCATTTCTGTTCCATTTTATAATGATTTTATACGTGCTGTTAAGAGTTTTAAAAACCAAGCGGTAGCACTCACTGTTTTAAGAAACGGTGCCGATACCGCCAAAGTAGGAGTAAAATTAGATGAAAACGGCAAGGTAGGTTATGGAAACAATGCTTATAAACTGCTAAATTTTGAAAAGAAAGAATTTGGATTTTTTGAATCAATACCTGCCGGTATAAAAATGGGTATAACCAAGCTGAATGAATATATCGGCGGCATCAAATTGTTATTTACTTCAAAAGAACACAATGTAAATGACAATCTGGGGAGCGTTATCAGTATTGGAAAAACATTCGGAGGTGTATGGGATTGGGAAAGATTTTGGCTAATGACGGGTATTTTTTCAATCATTTTAGCATTTATGAATGTATTGCCAATTCCTGCTCTGGATGGAGGTCATGCGTTATTTACCCTTATTGAAATGGTAACAGGGCGCAAACCCAGCGACAAGTTTATGGAATATGCGCAAATGTTTGGCATGATTTTGTTATTGGGATTAATGGCTTATGCATTAGGGTTAGATATTTTCAGGTTGTTTACATAAGTAAAATTAAGCCTGAAATCAGGCTTAGTTATTAAAAAAATTTTGTAACTTTATAGGTTATCGGGGCGTTTGGTTTTGACAGCGTAGTTCTTTGAAAGTGTAAGCATGCAGGGCGTTGAGTAATTAGCCCTTTAATCTGAATACTCAAAATATAAATGGCAATACTCAATTTGCCATGGCTGCCTAATCAGTGATTAAGTAGTCATTAGGGCCGTGCTGAGCAGGTTGTTCTGCCGCCAAGCTCCACCGCCGACTCAAAAAACAAAGTGCAGAATGCTTTCCGGTTAGGCTGTGCATCGGAAAAAAGACTATCCAGCTACGTAAGGAATCGGTTTGTTTCTTCCCTGTTCTTTGCCGACAATTAATACAGGAAATAAGCATGTAGAAAGCTTTTGAAGGATATGTTTGGACACCGGTTCGATTCCGGTCGCCTCCACTTTTTTATTTTTATTGACTAAAAAGTTGAATTTCTTTTGCAAAGAAAATGATCAGCACAACGCCTGAATATAAAATCATCCATACCGATGACAGTAGCCATACCATTCAAATAAATAACAGTTCAGTAACCTTTCATTCAACTAAAGGCGCTATTCAGGAATCAAATCATGTTTTTATAAACGCCGGGCTTAAGTGGTATGCCGAGAAATTTCCGGACAATACAAATATCAGGATATTTGAAGTGGGTTTTGGCACCGGTTTAAATGCCTTATTAACTGCAATTTTTGCAAAAAATTTCGCATTAAATATTGAATATCAATCTATTGACTTATATCCCTTATCAAAGGAAGTATATAACAGACTCAACTTTGCTCAAATTCTTGCCGAAGAAAAATTATATTACAAAATAATGACCGCTACCTGGAATGAGGAAATTCAAATCGCTGACTTTTTTAACTTGTTGAAAATTAATAATGATTTTCAATCATTTATATCAAGGAAAAGTTTTGACATCATATATTTTGATGCTTTTGCGCCGGAGAACCAACCAGAGCTTTGGACAGGGAAGTTTTTAAAAAGGTTTTTCACTTCTTAAATAAAAATGGTGCACTTGTAACTTATTGTTCCAAATCCATAGTACGGAAAAGGTTAGAAAATGCAGGATTTAGGGTGGTAAAACTGCCCGGTCCGCCAGGAAAAAGAGAAATTATCAGAGCGATAAAAATTTAAGTGGCTTTCTTCTTCACAAAACTGTTATAGATTTTCTTCAAAATCCAAAAAGACAGCAATAAAAATATTGCAGCCATCACTATTGGTATTATAAATGCTAAAATAGAGCCTCCCACTGCTGCCGTATTTTCGCCAGTGGCTACTACAGCATTACCGGTGCCCAACGTGGTTTTACTGCTCAACAACCTCAAAAATCCTGTTCCCGAGGAAACCAAACCTGCTCCTCCCCCGCCGGCTACGATACCGATAATCCATTTCATCCATTCATTGTCAATTGGCATTACCGAAGTAGCCAGTAAGGTGCCTGCCACTGCTGCAAGCGGAGCAGAAATGGTATCTAATATATTGTCTATAAATGGCACATAATAGCCCGTAATCTCCGTAATAGTAGCGGCACCCAATGCAATCAGGGCGGGTGTGGAAGCAAGCCAGGAAAAACTATCAGAAAAATTAAAGACATGAAACCTACTGGCCAGGCCGGCTACTAACATCGGAACAAACACTCTGAAACCACAACAGGCGGCTAATGCAATACCCAAAGCAGCCGCAGTAATTGACTGAACATCAAGATTCATATTGTGAATTTAGTAAATAAAGCATTAAAAATTAATAATTTTTCTGTAATGACGAAATTTCCAGATAATAAGCGGCAAGGCAAAGCCAACATTCATGTAAATTTTACAATGCGCTCCTTTAACATCTAATTTTCAGAGTATAAGTTCCCCATTTATATTGTTTATACTAACTTGCAAAAAACATAAAGCATGTACAGATTGCCTCTATTGCTCTTCTCATTTGTCATTATCATAATTGGCTGTAGTAAAAAGACCGTCAATGGAGCCACTCCTAAACCTGAAAATCCTGATGTGGTTAATAACGAACATCCAAGAATTTTGCTGCTCAAAAATGAAGAAAGCCAGATTCTGCAAAGCATTACCTCTGATGCCTTATTAAAAAAAGTACATGATGTAATGCTTGCTGAAAGCGACAAAATGATTAGCCTACCTGTATTGGAGCGGGTACTCACCGGTCGAAGACTTTTGGGCGTGTCGCGCGAGGCAATCCGCCGTATCTTTTTTCTATCATACAGTTGGCGAATGACCAAAAATGACAAGTACTATCTGCGTGCCCAACAGGAAATGCTGAATGTCTCCAATTTCACAGACTGGAACCCTTCTCATTTTTTGGATGTAGCCGAAATGACTTTGGGATTAGCCATCGGATATGACTGGTTGTATGAAAAACTTTCGCCCGAGACCAGAAAGTCCATCCAATCGGCCATCATAAAAAAGGGCATTGAACCTTCATACATCGGAAGTCATTGGTGGATAAAGGGAACCAATAATTGGAATCAGGTGTGCCATGCCGGCCTGTCGTTTGGAGCTTTAGCCATTTACGAAAACTACAAAGACACATCTGAGATGGTCATGAAGAGAGCAGTTGAATCACTACCTTATGTTACGAACATGTACAATCCTGATGGCGCTTACCCGGAAGGGTATAATTATTGGGGCTATGGCACCACCTTCAATGTGTTGTTTATTGATGCTTATGAAAATTTTAAAAGATAAATTATGACCTTTCTGCCACACCGGGATTTATGAAAACTGCAGCATACCTGTTACACATGGCAGGTCCATCAGGCAATTCATTTAATTATTCTGATGCCGGTTTAAAAGGTTCTGTGCAACCTGCCATGTATTGGTTTGCCGGCAAACTAAATGATATGTCATTGTTGTATTTTGAAAAAGAACTTTTATCAAAATCCACTGCATCAGCACTGGCAGGCGACCGTAGCTTACCTGCTTTACTTGTTTGGGCAAAAGGAAAAGCAATGAATAACATACCAGCGCCTTCAAAAAAAATTTGGGCAGGCAGAGGTGAAAATCCCGTTGCCATGATGCGTACTTCCTGGACTGACCCCAATACGATTTTTCTTGGATTTAAATGCGGCACACCCTCAGCCAGCCATGGGCATCTGGATGTAGGCTCCTTTGTGATGGATGCCGATGGCGAACGATGGGCAAGCGATTTCGGAATGCAGGATTACAACTCTCTGGAATCTCAGGGAGTTGACCTGTGGAACATGAATCAGAATTCGCAACGTTGGACGATATTCAGATATAATAATCTGGCACATAATACACTCAGTTTTAACAATCAATACCAGATTGTAAAAGGTGCTGCTCCACTTAGTTCCTATTCATCCAATTCTTCGTTCATGAATGCCGTCAGCGACCTTTCGGGTGTTTATCAGGGGCAAATTGCCGAAGCAAAACGAGGAGTGGCTATAATGAATGAAAAATACGTATTAGTTAGGGATGAAGTAAAAACCGGAGCAACCGCCACTACCCTGCGCTGGACAATGCTCACCACTGCCACTCCTACGATTGTGGACAATTCTACCATTTTGCTCACCAAAGGATCTAAAAAAATATATGTTAAAGTCAATTCCTCCAGAGCCTTTACACTAAAAACCTGGTCAACCGTTTCACCCAACTCTTTCGATGCTCCTAACCCGGGCACAATATTGATTGGGTTTGAATCGAATTTACACGCAGGAGCAACTGAAAGTTTTAATGTTTTTTTATCGCCCGAAAGAAATTTGAATGATATAAACTATAATGTGCAATCATTAACCAATTGGCCAAAAGATTAATTAATTTGGGAAAATGACGGAAGAAAGAAAAACCTGACTTATAAGTGTAATTGCAAGGCGGCAGCAGAATTTGGCCATTGTGCTGGAAAACGTGTTTGATCCGCATAATATTTCTGCAGTCATGCGCACCTGCGATTCGGTGGGCGTGCAGGTTGTTTACATATTGAATACAAAAATTCAAAGACACCAAAAATGGGGAGCCAGGAGCAGTTCCAGCGCTGCAAAATGGCTTCGTATTACAATGCCGAAGAACGCTTTATTGTACTTAAAGAACGTTTTCAGAAAATTTTCGCCACCCACCTGAGTAGCAATGCCCATGACTTATATAAAATGGATTTGACGCAAAGCATGGCTCACCATTATTTACTGGGGACTAGGCAAAAAGTTTATGCAGTCTGAAAAGAAAGAATTTGGTATCGGTTACGCCTCTAAGGTTAGCCCTGAATAGTTTTATTTTAGCGTTGAATGATTCTGCATTGGCATTTGTATTTCGGTTATTGAAGAAATTAAGTATGTTATCTAAATTATATTTTACGGTATTAGCAACGGTATAAAACTCTTTTAATGCCTGCTCTTGTACTTTTTTGTATCCATTGTTCAAACGCTGTCTTAGCAGATGCTTTTTGTTGGTTTTCGTATATGTTTCTAAAGGCTAAAGTTTGGTGGTAAGCAGTTTCTAATTCAGGGAAATATTTGAATAACAGGGTGGCTCTTTGTATTTGATTTTCTGTCCAGTCGTTTTGTTTTTTGGCTAAAATATATTTGCACCTTGCCAGTAATTGTTTGGGTGTTTCACCATTTTCCAGCATTACTGGTTCATATTTTATTTGTTGTTCTTTAGCCTTTTTAATGGCTGCATTTTCTTTGTCTAATTCTTTCCATCGCAGGTTTATTCTTATGTGTTGCAAGGCTTCCATTGCCAGTTTTATTACATGGAATCTGTCGGTAACCAGAGTGGCATTTGTAAATACCTGCTTTACGGCGGCTTCCGTGTTTTTTGCCATATTAAGAGTGACTTCTTTTACCTGCAAACGCTTGTGTTTACAAAGTTTCATTAGGGAAATGTGTATAATTCTCCTTTGGATAAACTTAGTTCATCTATGCTTAGGTAGGCTCCAATGTTGTCCGGAAAAAGAAGATAATCTTCGCAGTGAGTGAGCTGGTTCCAGTCTTTAAAACCACTGCTATACTTTTTATAATGACGGTTTAATTTTGAAGGCTGTATCTGATGGTAACCAGCTATGTTGCTGATAGTATCAACCTTTGTATCAACCTGTACCTTTAAAAAATCCGATAGTTCTTTGGTTAACCCTGAACCTTCGGCTACAAATGAAAAGTCGTTTCTGATAATTTTACCAGCCTCTTTTTTATGTCGCCAGCGTCTTCTTTTTATTGCCAAATAAACTGCTTTGCCACGGACTGGGAAATCCTGTAGGGTTATCTCCGTAAAACCTTTTGACTCATATTGGGTACCATCCACATCTCCCAATATCATATTCCGTTCTTCCAATGAAATCTGAAAATAAACTGACCTGTCCTTTACAAAGCATAGTTCATCTATACCTGTAATATCAAAATATTCCAATAACCCTTGGGTAAAAAATGACCGATATATGATGTATCCATGCAACAAAATTAGGCGTACTCCCCATTTAATGAAAGTGACCCCAAAGCATTGCACTGGTATTTGGCAACGAGCACAGTGGCGTAAGCAATGAAGCAAGGGCATTGGCAGATGGCAATTTTGTAATTCCTCAGGTAGGCATTATTCAATCTTTGAATATACGCCTGGCATGTGCGGTTAGGCTTTAGGAAGCATTCAGACAAAAGAATCTTGCAGGTCATTACAACAAAACACATTTCGACGACTATAAAGCAGCATTACAGAAAGAATGAGGGTTGTAGAACTTAGCTTTCAGCTAAATTAATTTTGTCGCTTTCTGATTCTCGCCGGTGTCCGTTAGCTAAAGAATTAATACTTACGTTTACTTCAAAACCAATCAACAATACTAATGAATTGAAATAAATCAAAACCAATACAATCAGTACTGTACCAATGGAGCCATAAAGTTTGTTATAGCTGTTAAACTGGCTTACCCACCAGGAAAAGCCGAAGGCAAAAGCCGCCATCAGAATAGTGGATAAAATACCGCCAGGCGTAATAATTTTCCATTTTTTATGTACGGATGGCGCCGCTCTGTATATATAGGAGATGATGGCCATGAACAAAAGAATGATTAATAACCATCTGGAATAACCGATAAGGTTCCTTACAAATTCATTTTTTACACCTATCCATTCTAATACCACGCCTTGAGCTATCATCAATGCAATGCAAAGAAAGAACAACACAAAAAGCACCAATGTAATCTTTATGGCAGCCCATCTTTTTTGAAAACCTTTTCTTTTAATAAATCCGGGAAAGTCTTTGTCAAAAGAACGCATCACGCCCATAATGGCATTGGAAGAAAAGAATAATGATAATAAAAAACCGAAAGACAAAAGGCCGTTTCTGGGATTGTTTAAAAAGTCATTTAAAAAACCAATGATGGCTGTATAGTTTCTTTCACCCGGAATAACACTCATTATCAGTCCATAAATTTCATTAATAAACTCTTTATTGATGGGGAAAAAAGGAATGAGGGTGAATAAGAAAATAACGGTAGGTGGAATTGCCATTGCAAAATTAAAGGAAATAGCAGAAGCCCTTTCTACAATATCATCTTCCTTTACCATGCTGAAATAACGGGCAACCGTATCATATACCGATACCTTTCTATAACCTGGGATAGTCGTCTTTCTGGCAAAGGCTAACAGTAGCTTAATGACAGATGATTGAAAAAATGAATTTTTTATATTTAAGAAGAAATTCATGTCCAAAGTTAGTTTTTTGTCGCCTTGAATCTTTCATCTAATGCTTTTTGGTATTCCGTAGCCAACTTTTGATGTTCGGTATATGTACTGCTGAATTTGTGTGTGCCATCAAAAGCAGGACTGGCCACGAAATAAAGATAATCTGTTTCCGTGCATTCAGCACATCATCAATCGTTGCTTCCTGAGGAGTACAAATCGGACCCGGGGGAAGACCTCTGTTTTTGTAAGTATTATATGGTGAAACAACGTGCAAATGTTTAAACAACACCCTTTTTATACTAAAATCATTTAGTGCAAACCTCACCGTTGGATCGGCCTGTAAAGGCATTCCTTTTTTGATTCTATTGAGATATACACTGGCAATAGTGGGTTTTTCGGCCTTGGCATTGGTTTCTTCATCAATGATGGAGGCAATGGTTACTACCTGATTCACCATAAGCCCTTTTTGCGCAGCCTTTTCTTTTCTTTCACTGTTCCAGAAAATTTTATACGCATTATTAAACTTATCAAAAACGGCTCTGGGTGTTGTGTTCCACTTTGACTGATAAGTAAGAGGCAGCACCGCTGCTATCGCTGTATTGGAGTCTAAATCATAAGCTCTTAAAGAATCATTATTTTTTAAAAATGAAATAGCAGCCAGCGAGTCAAATTCAAACTCCTTTCCGAGTTTTGAGGCCAGTTGTTCTCGGGTTCTGATTTTTGTAACCACAAAATCAACCGGTGTTTGCTTGCCGTTTCTCAACATCCGCACAAGGCTCACCATGCTCATACCATCCGGAATTTTGTACCTTCCGGGGCGCGCATTTTGTATTTTCAGAAATTTAGTAGTGATATTGAACCAGATCAGGTTATTCAAAATTTTTTCATCCAATAATTGTTGTTTCAAATCCTGAAGATTAGAGCCGGTTTTTACATACAGGTATCCTTTCTCAGGCTTGTTGGCAGCCGGTCCAAAAAAATTGTACCCAAAAAATATCACAACTATCACTACAATAGCAAGAATGTAAATACCTGTTTTGTTTTTGCTCATTTTAAAACTGAATTGCAGGGCAAGTTAATTTTTGTTGACGAAAATGCCAATAAAAAACTTCCACCTTCCATTTAATCCCAAATTTTACAGTTAACTGCAAAACGGCTATCAAGTGTTTGATTTATCCAAAAAAGACTATTCTGTACCATAAAATTTTTTACAAAAAAACCGGCTGAAGAATCAACCGGTTGATATATTTCTTAACAATTAAAATTCTAAAGTTCTTTTGCTCCTTCTACCAATACAGTAACCTTATTGTTCAGTACCTCTGCAAACCCTTCCTGAATTTCGTAGGAGCTTTCAGTTTGTTTGTCTTTCAATATTTTCAAAACACCTTTTGACAGGGCTGCTATTAGCGGAGCATGTTTGTCCAACACCTCAAATGAACCGGTTACCCTGCATTTGCACGCCATACACCGCATCGCTGAATACTTTTCCTTCGGGAGTAAGAATATCTAAAGTCATTATAACGTTTGAAGTTCAAGGTTTAATGTTTGAGGTTGTTCGGTTACCTCAAACCATCATTAATATTTCGTTATTGAGCCTGCGCCATTAATTTTTTACCTTTTTCAATTGCATCATCGATGGTTCCCACCAGGTTGAATGCAGCTTCGGGATATTCGTCCACTTCGCCATCCATAATCATATTGAAACCGCGTATTGTTTCATCAATCGGCACCAGCACCCCTTTCAGGCCGGTAAATGCTTCTGCCACGTGGAATGGCTGCGACAGGAAGCGCTGTACCTTACGAGCACGGAACACTGTCTGTTTATCATCATCACTCAATTCATCCATACCCAGAATAGCGATGATATCCTGTAATTCTTTGTAACGTTGTAATATTCTTTTTACTCTGTTGGCACATTCGTAGTGCGCATCGCCTACCACTTGCGGCATCAGAATTCTGGAAGTAGAATCTAACGGATCCACAGCAGGGTAAATACCAAGGTCGGCAATTTTACGACTCAATACCGTAGTGGCATCTAAGTGGGCAAAAGTAGTTGCAGGAGCAGGGTCGGTAAGGTCATCAGCAGGCACATACACTGCCTGTACTGAGGTGATGGAACCATTTTTGGTAGAGGTAATACGCTCCTGCATCAGTCCCATTTCGGTAGCCAGCGTGGGCTGGTAACCCACCGCCGAAGGCATACGTCCTAAAAGAGCAGATACCTCAGAACCGGCCTGAGTGAAACGGAAGATATTATCCACAAAGAACAGAATATCACGACCTTTACCTTCTCCATCACCATCGCGGTAATATTCGGCAACAGTCAGACCGCTCAACGCCACACGTGCTCTTGCTCCGGGTGGTTCGTTCATCTGTCCGAAAACGAATGTACCTTTAGATTCTTTCAGGCCTTCTATATCCACTTTGCTGAGGTCCCAGCCGCCTTCTTCCATATTATGCTTAAACTCGTCGCCATAGTTCATAATGCCGGCTTCAATCATTTCACGAAGCAGGTCGTTTCCTTCACGGGTTCTTTCTCCAACACCTGCAAACACCGATACACCTGAATAAGCCTTGGCAATATTATTCATCAGTTCCTGAATAATCACCGTTTTTCCTACACCGGCACCGCCAAACAGACCAATTTTACCGCCTTTTGCATACGGCTCAATCAGGTCAATTACTTTAATACCGGTAAATAATAATTCGGCAGCAGTGCTCAGGTTTTCAAATGCAGGCGGCATGGCATGTATCGGCCTACCGTTTTCTTTAGACACAGCAGGCAGGCCGTCAATAGGATCGCCGGTTACATTAAACAGACGGCCTTTGATGGCATCACCTGTAGGCATTGCAATGGCGCGTCCGGTATCTCTTACCTCTGTGCCTCTTACCAAACCTTCGGTACCATCCATCGCGATGGTGCGCACACTATCTTCTCCAAGGTGTTGTTGTACTTCCAATACCAGCGTATCTCCGTTTTCGCGGGTAAGCTCCAATGCGTTATAAATTTCGGGCAGGTTTTCGTTAAACTGAACGTCAACCACGGCGCCAATTACTTGCTTTACTTTACCTGTATTTGCCATAAAAATTTAGATGGTGAGTTATTTCAGGGTGCAAAATTAAGGTTTATGTTCAATATTGATTACATAATTTGAATATTTATTCTTCTTTGAATACGCAAGTGCATAATGTGTGAAAAATACATTATTATTTTCTATGAAATCCTATATTTGCGGGTAATATTCGTACTAAAGCATTATGAAAAAAATAAACCGACTAATCCCGTATATATGTTCTATACTTGCAATCATTGTAACAATCGTTTCTTGCGACAGTTTCAATGACAACCATGCGCAAAAGGAAAGAGTGGTTCGCGAGGAAAAACCCGTTACCAAGGTAGATGTTACCATTGACACCAGCAATTCATTCAGCTCTTTTTTTATGGATAGTTCTGTGGTAAACAATTATCTCTCCCAAAACGACCTGAGCGATACGCTTTCCGGCAGAATCAAAAGTTTTTATAACAGCCGGAATTACCAGTTTGCATGGTTTTCGCGCGAAGGCATGCCCGAACACGCCCTTTCCTTCTGGAATATGCTCAAAAACTATGTTAACTATTCTGGAGACTCTACCGTGTATGATGCGAAGTTGGCTACAAAATGGAACAATTAATAAGAATTGACACGCTTAGGGCGAAAAATGACTCTGTCTATCGAAAATTAGAGATGGATCTGACAAAATCTTTTTACAAATATGCCGATAACGCTTATGCCTATGACCCTGATTTTGACATGAAATCATTAGAGTGGTACATCCCCAGAAAAAGGCTAACGGTTGACGAAATGACTAAACTGGTACTAAACAAAGAGGCGCAGTTTGCAGATGCCAATGCTCCTGTCAACAGCCAATATAAAAAGTTGAGAGATGAACTAAAGCAATATAAAACAATAAAAGACAGTGGAGGCTGGATTACAGTTAACAGCAAGGTGGAAGTGATGAAAAAAGGATATGAAGACGAAGCAGTAAAAAAATTGAAAAAAAGGTTGAAAGCAGAGGGTTTTCTGGATCAGGAAGACAGCCTGATTTCCAAACTGTTTGATGACATACTGGTAAAAGCTGTAAACAAAGCAAAAAAGGTTTATGGTTATAAGCCCGATGGCACAGCTGGGCAAACTTTCATCAAGGAACTAAATGCCAAGGTGGAAGAAAGGATTCAGCAGATACTTATCAACATGGAGCGTATGCGCTGGATTCCTACCGAAACCAAGGACTCGGGAAGAGCTATTCTGGTAAATATTCCCGAATTTAAACTTCATGTTTATGAAAAAGGCAGACCGGCATGGGAAATGGATGTAGTGGTGGGCAAAGAAGGCACCAATACCACCGTATTCACCGGAAATTTAAAAACCGTTGTTTTCAGCCCATACTGGAATGTGCCTCCCAGCATCGCCAAAAAGGAGATTATTCCCAAAGGCGCAGGATATATGGCGCGCAACCATTATGAGTTATTTAATCACGGAGCGGTAAGGCAGAAACCCAGTCCATGGAATTCATTGGGATTGATAAAATTTTTATTCCCAAATAGTTACAATATTTATTTTCATGACTCTCCAGCCAAAAGCCTTTTTAATAGAGACAAAAGATTTTTCAGCCACGGATGCGTAAGGCTAAAAGAGCCTGCAAAACTCGCAAAATATGTATTAAACGATACTGCCAAATGGAGTTCAAAGATTATTGATTCAACCATGAGAAGCGGAAAAGAAAAATTTGTACCCATAAAACGGCCAATCCCTGTTTTGATTACTTATTTCACGGCCTGGGTAAATGACAGTAGTGTTTTGAATTTCAGAGAGGATATTTACGGGCATGATGAGGTGATGGCAAAAAAAATGTTTTTAAACAGTTACAAAACAACCAGAACCAAACCGATGCCTACTAAAAAAACGGAGATTAAGCCCAAAAAAGACAGCGCAATTATTAAAAAAACTGAAGAAATCAATAAAAAGGATAAATTAGAAAAAGACTCATAGTCAAAAGTACATTAAAGCGCTGACTCATCTGATCACAAAAAGAAGAAATAAATATGTATCTTTATGAAGTAAAAAATGAAGCCCTCGCCAATGATTTTATATTGGTAAATGTACGCATCAACAAAAGCGACAAGAATTACATCCGCCCTTTGGACAAAGACATTCAGGAGGTTTTTGACCCCCAAAAAAACAAAGCTTTCAGATTTGGAGAAGTAATCAGATGGGTACTCAGGGATGAAAAAGACCATCTTATTGGTAGAATTGCCGCATTTGTAAATTCAAAATATAAAACAAAGGGTGATGATGGACCCGTAGGCGGTATTGGATTTTTTGACTGCATCAATGATCAGGATGCAGCTAACCTATTATTAAATGCAGCTAAACAATGGCTTATGGCTAAGGGAATGACGGCAATGGATGGGCCTATCAATTTCGGCGAAAGAGACAAATGGTGGGGATTGCTGGTAGAAGGGTTTGAACCACCGCTTTATTGCATGAACTATAACCAGCCATATTATAAAGACCTTTTTGAAAATTTTGGATTCAAACCATTTTTCAACCAAATTTGTTTTTCTTTAGATCTAAAAAACCGGATTCAGGAAAAGTTTTACGAAAGACATGCAGCATTGTCCAAAGACCCGAATTTTTCATCCGATAATATAAAAAAAAATAATCTGGAGAAATATGTCAGAGATTTTACCATCGTTTATAACAAAGCATGGGCCGGGCACGGTGGCTTGAAGCAAATAGAAGAAAAAGTTACTTTAAAGATGTTTCAATCCATGAAGGCGGTTCTGGACGACCGTATCAATTGGATTATTTACTACAAAGGTGAGCCTATTGGCATTTGGGTGAGCCTGCCCGACCTGAATCAGTGGTTTAAATACTTAAACGGTAAATTTGGATTGATTGACAAGTTGAAATTTTTGTGGTACAAAAAGACGAAGAAGTGCAATAAAATAGTAGGATTGGCATTTGGAGTGGCACCCGAAATTCAGGGAAGAGGCGCTGATGCATACCTGATATTGGAAGGCGCCAAAATCATTCAGGATATAACCATCACCGGCGGTAAATATATCATTGGTAAACCCATTTATGACAAATATGAAATGCAGTGGATTGGTGAGTTTAACCCCAAAATGATAAATGTAGCAGAATCGCTGGGTACCTACCGCAGCAGAAAGCTAATCACCTACAGATACTTATTTGATAGAAGCAAAGCGTTCAAACCACACCCAATATTATAACGAGACTGCTTTAAATCCGGAATATTTTATACCAAAAGAGACTGCCCAAATGACAGTCTCTTCTACAATTCCGAAATATTCAGAATTTATTTTATTATAGATTATGGTTTAAGATATCCAAAATATTCATCATCAGTAGCACAATCCCACCACACAGGCATACTCCAGATATTAGGATCGGTAGCATGGGCATTTAATGCCGCTGTGTTAATGGAGTTGTATTGTATTTCATACACCGGTGGCAGTTGCCAGCGGCGCATCCAGTATCTCACATCCTGAGGAGATCCTCCGGTCAGTTGTGCCGTTCCAGTGAACAGGGGACCACGCTGATAACCGGGATATACCACTCCAAAGCCTCCAACGTTTCCGGCGCTAAAATTGAATCTGCGCATATCATTGTAGTTCTCGATGCTTGCGCCCAGCGCTATATATTTCTGAAGCATGATGTCAGACATTGAAAGATCGCCCGCCGACTGACATACTGCATTACTTGCCATGTAGGCATTTATTTCAGCAGTATTCATTGGCGCCATATCTGGATTAGTAGCCGCATATCCTCCTGCCTGCCACTCGGTGAGTTTGGCCTGCATTTTATCCATATTAGCCTGAATTCCCTGCCTGTAGGCAGTATAGGCATTTGCTTTGTCTCCTTTACGCATATACACTTCGGCCTTTATAAAGCACATTTCGGGATAGGTTACAATATCCTGATCTGATATTGGCCTGGATTGGAATGAGCCGGTAGAAGCTACAACGCCCGCATTATAAGCCTGAATGGAAGGATACCAGTTTAAATCTGATTCCGGCTGAGGAATTGTACCTTTTGTAGCCTGAGCAGTGCTACGTAAATTTACATACACTGTATCACCTGCCAGTACATAGTTGGTACTATTTATAAATATGGAACCTGCTCTATAAGTAACAGTTACCTTATTATTGCCATCTACGGTATAGGGACGACCGTCCTGAACCTGACCCGCAATGAAATTAGCAAGATCGGTGGCATTAGTAATTGTGTATGAAATATTTGTATTGGCTGCAGCATAACTCTGCAATGCAATTGAATTGGGGCCACCCTTTAACAAACGTGTAGCAGGCCCGTAAGAATCTACTCCCACTCCTGATTCCATTTGAAAGATGAAACCCTGCCGTTGCCATCTAATTTCACATCAGCCATTGAGGCTGGAACAATTTTGGTCATACGTGGATCTTTTACACCGGCACCTCTCAAATTTGTTAATAAATTGTAATAGTAATGGGCAATACGCTGATTGGAACCATAAGCAGCATAGTTAAAGATACCATTAGTAACCACAGGGTCGCCCAGCAGGTAATCTGTAACGGTGCTATTGTTAAAGCTGGGTACCATTGTATTGTCGGCAATTGATTGTGGACCTTTGGCCAAACAATTAAGGATGGAATCAGCATTGTATAAATCCGATTTTTTTGAAAGTTTTAAGAAATAACGCGCCTTTAAACCCCATGCTGCTTTTATCCATTTGCTAACATCGCCTTTGTTTACAAAATCACCGGCAGCAAGTGAACTAATATTCGAAGGTTGTGTTTGACTAAATAAAAACAGCGCTTCATTCAACTTATCCATACAACCGTTAAAAATGGTTTTTCCATCATCAGGCTTGGGACTGGGGTTACCGGTTGCTGCCTCTGTGTAAGGCATTTCTCCATAAATATCAAGCATTTGCATATATCCTAAAGCGTGATACACATTTGCAACCCCCATATAATGATAGGCGTTCTGCCTCTTGGCTGTATTATACAGGTCCACCACGTTGGAAGAAACAGTAACAAACCATGTTTGGTAAGGAGTAGTAGAATTGGCATTGGAGCATTGCCATGTTGTGCTAAACGTGTTTTGGGCAGCTGCTATTGCAAAATAAACACCGGCCTGGCAAGCAGTGCGATAATTGGCAACCCCCGATGAGTACATGTAGAAGTGCTCTATCCAGGGCAGCCTGTTTTCAATCAACACGCTGGTATTATTCGGATTATCGGGGTCTGAATTAACATCAAGCCATTTATTACATGAGGCAGCGCTCAATAATAATATGGCACCGATTATAATGAATTTTATACTTTTCATAATATCTTATTTTCAATTATTAAAATGTAATGTTTAAACCAAAAGTAACACTCGACACAGCCGGTACGCCAAGGTAATCAATACCTGTAGAGCCAGAGCCGCCGGTTCCGCCTGCAGCGCTCACTTCCGGATCCATTCCTTTATAATTTGTCCATGTAAATAAGTTGGTACCCACTGCTGTAGCAGAGATTCCCTTAATCACCTTTTTGTTTTTCACCACATTTGAGAAATCGTAAGTCAAAGACAAAGAGCGCAGCTTTAGCCAGTTTACAGTAGTAAGAAAGCTCATGGAATTGGCAGCATAGTTAGACCAATAACGTTGAATCATATCTACCCCTGCTACAGTAGTACTTCCAATGGTATAAGTTTGACCGGCTTCATAAGTTTGGTTAAAATCTGCACCTGTCTGGCTGTTGACACCCGATACAGTAACAGATTGCCTGTCATTGAGCAATGTTCTTTTGCTCAAACCATTTACCAGCAGAAAATATTCGGTTCCGTTATACACATCACCTCCTTTTCTAATATCAAGAAGGATAGCCAATGAAATGTTTTTGTAATTCAAAGTATTATTAATGCCACCAATAAAGTCAGGCTCACGATTTCCTACAACCGGATTGGTAGTGTTAAGTTTGTAAAAACCGGTTGTTGGATCCACCTGATAACGGCCGTTTGGTATTGCCTTACCATCTTTATCAAGCTCACGCAAATAGGGTTGACCTGTCATCCCCAGAAAATACCCACCATTGGGAATAGATGCGGCTTTTACTGTGCCAAACTGAGCATCCGTGGGATAGAAATAAGCGACTCCAGGGAGAAACTTTCCTAAGCGACCTTTATTGTACGAAAAATTAAATGCAATATCCCATGTAAAATCTCTGTTTACTATCGGTTTACCTGTCAGGATTATTTCCATTCCTTCATTAATAACCGAGCCTGTATTTAAAGAACTGAAAATAAAACCGCCTGATTGTGCAAGACGCGGTTGTGCAATCTGGTTTTTGGTTTGGCTATGATAGTAAGTATAATCCAAACCAATACGGTCTTTAAAAAACTTGAACTCGCCACCTGCTTCCCATGAATCCTGAATTTCGGGCAGAATTTTCGGATTACCGGCAGCCCATTGGTTACCCACCAGTACATAGGAACCAATATTGTAGGGAGGATTAACGTAAGTATTTGTAGCATAGGCATTTGCATCTTTACCCACCTGCGCCCAGCTTCCTCTGATTTTACCAAAAGAAAGCACATCACTTTTTGGAATCAGCTCTGTAAACACCAAAGAACCGCTTATAGAAGGATAGAAATAAGACCTGTTTTCAAATGGCAATGTAGAAGACCAGTCATTTCGTCCTGTAACAGTAAGGTAAGCGATGTTCTTGTAAGAAATTCCTGCTTCTCCATAAGCGCCAACCAACCGTTTTTTGGTTGTTCCATCTGTGAAGAATTTATTAGTTTGGGCAATATTATTGAAACTGATAGTGCCTGCGGTAACAAAATTATATCCCCAATGATTCTGGCTGGAGATTTGGGTATTTTCTGAAGTAGAACCCAACATTAGGTGAGTTTCAAAATTGCCAAACGTTTTATGCAGGTTCGTCATCACGGTAGTAGTTATGTAATTGTAATTATACATATTCTTGCTCAACCTTCCGTTTTGATACAATTGGATAACAGCAGAACCCGGCGCTATAAAAGTATAATCGTTTGTAGAATATTGGTCATAACCCAGACGTGTAATAATATCCCACCAATCCGTTATCTTAAAGCTGGCGTTTACACCTCCGGTAAAACGATTGGTTTTGGATGTAAGCTTATCCTTATTAATGATCCAGTAAGGATTGTCCCTGTCTGCATCCAGCGGCAGCGTTCCTGCAAAAGGACGGTTTTGGGTACCATCTTCATTTATATAGTTTTTAATATCAAATGTGATTGGCCAGCCGTAAAGCGACTGCATACTTCCGTTTCCTCCACCAGAATAAAGCCCTGCAGTAGTTAGCGTTCTTTTAGTATTAGCTATAGAATAAGCCACATTCGCATTCAAAGTCAGGCGGCCGTACCGCTGCTCTCCATTGAAGCGGAAAGTGGTTTTATCATAATTAGTATTGGGTACTATCCCTGTCTGATCAAAGTTGGAGCCTGACAAATAAAAAGAACCGTTTTTGATCCTCCCGATACATTTACGTTGTTATCATAAATTATTCCATTCTGAAAAAAAGTGCCAATATTGTCATATATCTGGTCAGAGGCAGTAAGTTTTTTACCCCATGATGAATACGAGTTTTGGTCGCTAAATACACCATTGGCTGCATAAGATCCTCTTCCAAAAACGGTTTGCACTTCGGGTAGTTTATTAGCCCACGAAGAACTTACTTTACTGTTAAGTGTTACAACCACTTTCCCTTCTTTACCTTTTTTGGTAGTAACAACCACCACCCCGTCTGCTGCTCTCGACCCATACAGGGCGGCGGCTGCAGCGCCTTTCAGTACTGACATTGTTTCAACATCTTCAGGATTGATATCCATGATCCGGTTTGAATAACTCGTATTGCTGCGCGACATACCATCGGTACCGGTATTACCCGTAACGGTGGTAGAGTTGTCATAAATAATACCATCAATTACAAACAGCGGTTGATTCTGCCTGCTTTCTGATGTAGAGTTACCACCTCTAATCGTTATAGACGCACCGGCACCGGCAGAACCGCTGAACTGAGTAATATTAACTCCCGGCACCTTACCGGCCAGCGAATTAATAATGTTGGTGTTTTTGTTCTTCATCAATTCTGTGGAGCTGAGGTCTGAAACCGAATAGCCTAAAGCCTTTCGTTCCTTTTTGATACCCAGGGCTGTTACCACCACTTCGCTCATGGTTCCCTCCGCACCTGCTTCCAAAGTTACCTGAGTTGTAGATCCACTTACTTCTACACTTGTGTTTTTGTAGCCTACCGAACTTACGAGCAACGTGATGGTTCCCCTACCTGTTACCTGCAGACTAAAGTTACCTTCCTCATCGCACTTAGTAGCATTTTGTGTTCCTTGTTGCTGAGCAGTAGCATTGGGAATGGCTTCTCCAAGTTGATTTTTTACTGTTCCTGTGATGGTTCTTGTTTGTGCCAGCATTGTAGTGGGCAGTAAACAACAGAACATCCAAAAAAACAGTATGCTTGTGATTTTTCTTCTCATACTTTTCTTTTTTGAAGTTATAAAATAGTAATACATCCGTTTAGACAAGAACTCAATTTTTCAACAGCCAATTCCAGTGTAAAATGCAACTCTCCTACTCCCTCAGAGTCTCTTTCTGACCATAGAGGAGCAAATTTCACCTTTCCCAATTTCTTCAAACCGATAATTATGGCTGATGATACAATCATATTTTTTTTCCTTCACTTGCTATCTCTCAATTTTGCAAGTACAACTTTCGAATCAAAATATTTATTCCATCCCAATACAAAGCAAATCCCAAACTTTTATCGTGAAAGTTCGATTAGAACAAAATGTATATTTTAGATTCGCTTTTTAGCAAGTATTGTTAGACTAATCTTAAAGGTAAAGTAAAAAAGAGCAAAAAAAAGCAATCTTTAGAAAAAAAAAAGCAAAAAATCCAATAAAACCTATTTGAGAAAAACAAAAACAATAATCATTATAAAATATATCCGTTTGAAAATAAGTCTATTACGGTATTTTTAATCCCAATCGCCGGCAATCGCTTCAGCCAGCACTTTATCTTCCTTACTTTTAAAAGTGATTTTGTGGCCTTCAATCTTATAAAACTTTATTTGGGTCAGCATTTTAAAAAAGAGTTTTCCAAATTCATATTGTCGGCACAATACATTTTTGTAGAACTTATATTTCCGAATTCAATTCTTCGGCCATATTTCGTAAATACTTTAAATAAAATATTGTTGCAACCTGCAAAGCCCTTAGGGTGTTTTATGTCGCTAAGATTAATGGCAGCGCTGGCCTCAAGCAATTGTTGGTAACTGAATCCCGGCATTTGCTTCAACATCCATTGACGGTGTAAAGGATTATAGTTATCCGATATTTTTCCTGATGAACAAGAACCCAACATCAGCGATGTAAGCGCCAAAAACAGTAAATCAAACCTTTGCTTCATAGATCATATATTAACTACTAATAATTTGCATGTAAATAAATAATGACGGCAACAAGCATTGAGAACTATTTTCCAAATAATTTACCATACCCTTTCACTACTTTTTGCTTATCAATCATAGAGAAAGCCGCATTAATTATCTTAAATACCCCAATATTTTAAGCATACTTTGTGCAGATTGTTCGCGGGCATACACCCAATCCTCTATCTTACCGTTTTTATCATACTCCAAAATAATATGCTTGGGTGCAGGTATCAGGCAATGCTTTATGCCGCCATATCCGCTAATCTGATCCTGATAAGCCCCTGTATTGAAAAAACCGACATAAAGAGGTTCTTCGCTGCTTTTATCTTTTTTCTGAAATTCGTCTGCATCCACCGGCCTGATGCCGCTTGCGCCCACACCATTGTCATTATTTATCTTTGGAAGAAACACCTCATTAATATGCTCCTCTGAGTCATAATAATCGTGTCCGTCGCAGGTGATTCCTCCCAACACAACCCGCTGATACTCATTGTTCCATTTATTAATGGGTAGCATCAGAAATTTTTCTCCAATACCCCAGGTATCCGGCAGGGTAGTAATGAATGATGAATCGATCATGTACCAGGTTTCGCGGTCGTTTTGAACCTTTTCGCCTATTACACTATAAATATTGGCCATGCTCTCTCCCACCGTATAGCTGCCAAACTCGGTATAAATATGCGGCACCGGCACCTTGGCTTTTTTGCAGGCCGATTTAATATTTCTGATTATTTCATTAATCATAAACTGATAATCATAATCAAAAGCCAGACTGTGTTTGATGGGGAAACCACCTCCTATATTCAAGGAATCCAGTTCGGGGCATATTTTTCGCAGCTGGCAGTACAGATTAATGCTTTTTCGCAACTCAGACCAATAATAAATATCATCTTTTATACCCTTATTCAGGAAGATATGAAGCATTTTCAACTGAAACTTGTTTTCGTTACCCTCTATTTCATCCACATAAAACTCCAGTACATCCCTTGCCCTTATTCCCAGTCGGGAGGTATAAAAAGGAAAAGAGGGTTCTTCCTCCGCAGCTATTCTGATACCAATTTTAAAAGGCTGTCCGGTTTTAATGCTTCTTTTATACATATTCAGTTCATCCTTGTTATCCAAAACAGGAATCACATTTCTAAACCCCGAATTTATTAGTTTAGCTATGCGGGAAGTATAGTTTTTTTGCTTAAACCCGTTACACACAATACTGATTTCCTTATTGATTTTTCGACGTTTAAACAACTGATTGATGATATCTATATCGTAAGCATAAGAAGTTTCGAGGTGGATATTGTGCTTCAGCGCCTCTTCTACCACAAAAGAAAAATGCGAACTTTTGGTGCAGTAGCAGTAATAATATTTGCCTTCATACTTATGCCGTTTCATGGCATTGGCAAAGTACTGTTTTGCACGGTCAATGTTCATACCAATCTTAGGCAGGTAGGTTACTTTGAGCGGCGTACCATGTTTTTCGATCAATTTTTTTAATATCAATACCATTAAAAAATCAGGTCACCGCTTTTTACTTCGATGCCTGGTTGTGGAAAATTAAATGTTTGTTCCACCAGTCCTAAATAAGAATTATTCATTACAAATAAAACCGGACATACCGGAATTTTATGGTTTTATAATTTTGGTTGCTAAATTAGGTATTTCTATAAAATACAGCCCAAAAATTGTGTAGTTTTTAAATTCAGCCTTACATTCTTTAAAAACAAAATCAAAATTGCATAAAAATATCCTCTTTGTGAAGAAACTCTCCATAATTTCATCCTTCGGGTAGCTACAATCCGTCTTTTACTTTGATTACTTTGACCAAATAAAAATCATGATCCTGAGCTGACTGTGCAATAGTACTTTTTGTTAATGGTCCTGCCAGTCTGAAAGCACACATGATAATAGACGCACACAGCAATACCCCCGTGTTTGTAAAAATGAACGAAGCAAAACTTTACAATAGATTTTTTTTTGAAATACCTGAATTTGACATCGCACAGAATGATTGTATTTGACAGGGCATACAATCATTATCCTCCAATACTGCATCGCCTATTTTAGGTATTGTTTTGCCCTTGACCGAGCGCTATATTTGTATAAATATTTTTTAACTTTTAAAAACACACACATGCCCACACCCTTCATCAATGAAAGTTTTACTTTCACAAATCCTGATGGCAGCACTGTTCAAGTGGTAGGCTCCGGTAACCAGTTCTACGCTCAATTTGAAACTGAGGACGGTTACACGGTAGTTAAGGATTCTCAGTCTGGCTACTACTGCTATGCAGCAAGTACATCTGAGGATGCGCCGCTACAGTCATCCGGTCGGCGGGTAGGAGAAGCATCTCCTAAAAAACTCGGATTAGAAAAACATCTGAAACCTGCCCGAAATGTTACCCGAGCCCTTGCCACCAAGGCATTGGTCGATTCAGGATTCTCTACCCGGTGGCAACAAAGACGAGCAGAAAGGAAAGCGCTTACCCTGCGAAGTCTGGAAGGAGGCTTAATGGCCGAACCACTATCATCGCCCACTGTTGGTAATTATAAGGGGCTATGCATCTTGATTGAGTTTCCAGATGTAGCGCCTACTATCAGCCGTGCAGAGGTAGATAATTTCTGTAATAAGACCGGCTATTCCGGGTTTGGAAATAACGGTTCTGTCAAAGACTATTTCCTGTTCAATTCGCGAAACAAGCTCACCTACACCAATGTGGTAACCCAGTATTATAAGGCAGCACACAATCGCTCGTATTATACTGACCCTGGGGTAGCATTTGGCACCAGAGCCAGACAGCTTATTACCGAAGCATTGGATCATTTGAAAGCACAGGGTTTCAACTTTAGTCAACTTACTGTGGATGGCAGCGGTTACATTTATGCATTAAATGTTTTTTACGTTGGCGACCGCGTAAACAATTGGAGCGAAGGATTATGGCCTCACCAGTGGAGTTTAGCTTCTCCATACAATGTGGGTAGCGGCAAAAAATTTAGCGACTACCAAATTACCAATATGGGTAGCGCACTTACGCTTCGCACTTTTTGCCACGAAAACGGCCACATGATTTGCAATTTTCCAGATTTGTACGATTATGGAAGTGAGTCATACGGTATAGGAAATTATTGTCTGATGTGTTATGGAGGCAATAATAATAATCCGGTGCAGATAGGTGCCTATTTAAAAAACGCAGCCGGATGGGCCACCAAATTAGAAACCATTACACCCGGAATAACGGCCACATTGAATGCAGCCAACAATGATTTTTACATTCACAAAAAAAATGCAACAGAATATTTCATTGTAGAAAACCGACAGAAAAGCGGTAGAGACAGCTTTCTTCCTGATGCGGGTCTTGCTATCTGGCATATTGATGAAACCGGAAATAATTCAAACGAGCAAATGATGCCTGCGCAACACTACTTGTGCTCAATAGAACAGGCTGATAATAAGTTTGATTTGGAAAAGAAAATCAATGGCGGAGACGCTAATGATTTGTATGTTTCTGGAAATACCTTTTCAGACACTACATCGCCCAACAGCAAATGGTGGGACAATAGCAACTCAGGTCTTCATGTTGCTAACATTTCGGCATCAGGGGCTATAATGACCTTTAAAGCGTTGGGTACTGCCGGATGGGTATATAACAAAAAGGTAATACAGGTAAGCGGAGACGATTCTCCCGTATGGTCACACGTTATCATTGAGGGATTCCCCGGTTGGCGTAGAATAGAACCCCTATCAGCCGATGGTGTTACCAACGTATTAATCATCCTAACAGAGGCACACCATCAAAATAGACCTGTTAATGTTTATTTCACTGAAACAGGACAAGTAAGAAGCGTTTACTTGTAAAGGGTTTACAATTCCCATTTCAATTATCTTTAATTATTTTCAAAAGACATTGTCTTTTATTCAAACAATTTTTTTCAAACAAATAAAATTAAATTTTATGTGGTACAATAATAAAAATGTAAAGAACATTTCAGCAGCGGCAAACACAAAATGGTGTCATGCCATAATAGATGGAATTCCCGGATTACCAGGCTGGATTCAAATAGCGCCAACTTCTGCCGATGGCGTAACCAATATTCTGGACATATTAGCCACTGCCAAGATGCATGGTAAAAAAGTGAATGTAGATATAAACGGTAGTAAGATTACCGGTGTATATATGGCCTAAATACTATTATCAATCTATAAAATAAAACCCTATGCCTTATTATAAAATAAGTTACGAATCGGATTCCTTAGAAGGATTAAAAGAATTGATGCATGGTAATTCAGGCAGCAATACAGGCAATCCTGCATCCGAAGGCCCCATTGTTCACACGGAGCCTCCGCCCGATCCTTCGGAAGGCATCTCTAATGCACCCGGCATGGAGCATGTAGGCGATCCCCCACCTCAGGCGGATGGGAATAATTCTGATGCCACTTCGGACAGCACATCTGAACCGCCACCCGTTTTGGACCATACCCAATCTTCTGACGTAAGTGATACCGAATCGGGCACTCCACCAGTGCAAGCTGGCCAACAAGCTGATGACACTACAATTGCAGACACTCCGCCACCCCTTACGGGAAATGCACCTAAGCAATCGGCTTCGGCTGCCGCCAAGAAGCGTAAGCCTAGTGCTGCCAAGTGATCCAAATAATCCAGTAATGCATAAATGATCGGATAAAGCAGGTTAAAGAGGTTGTTTCCAATGAAAGAAACAGCCTCTTTTTTCTATTTTCTTCTAATTGCACCTGTCGAAAACTGCCCACGCAACGAAATGATTACTGAGACAGCTAAAGAAAATTTCGGTTTCAGCTATTCGTAAAAATAACATTTATAATATATGGGATATGTTATAACGTACAAGGCGATTACAACCTTAGTCGTAACCGCCTTGCCTTACTACATGCCAGCCTTAACCAGCACGCCTCAAATATAGTATAATTGTTTTATTTAAAAATATCTTTATCAAATTTATTTAAAATGAGCTGTAAAAGTGCCCATAGAATGAAATGATTACTGTCTTTCGTCAAGCTCAGTGGGAGATACATTTTTTAAAGTGGCTAATGAATGGGATGAAGAAGGCTACAGGCTTGGTGCGAAGAAACCTTAGAATTTTTTTTTAAATTCGATGAGTGATATTCTTAATCAAACTCGAATAATTTTCAAGATTTTTCAACTTTAATCAAACCATTTTTGCTAATAATAAAACAGGCGGCTTTTCGGGCTTCCTGTTTTTTATCAAAAAAAATATTTATATCCTTATCCAAACGCTTTTCTATCCACATTCAACCACACAAAAATTACAGTTTTTTTTTCATAAATATATTTAGCATATATTTGCTAATATTTTTAGTATATGTATATCAACTGTAAAACTTATTATAGTTTCCGATACGGCACTTTTTCCACCGAAGCGCTGGTAAATACGGCTGTGGATGCCGGCATACACACACTGGCGCTTACCAATATAAACAATACTTATGACTGCTGGGAATTTGTAAAAGGTGTTGCAAAAAAAAATATCAAACCGGTTATAGGGGCAGAAATAAGAAATGAAGGCCGGCTGCTCTATCTGCTGATTGCCAAAAACAATAACGGACGGAAATGGATTCATGATTTTTTATCGGAACACCTGATTGGCAAAAATGACTTTCCTTGCTGTTTTAATACAGCACCGAGCGAAGATATATTTATCGTTTACCCGTCCGGGGCCAAACCTGCCTCTGCCCTTTTGACTAACGAAAGAATAGGAATCAGGTTCAGCAAATTGCACCTGCTGGAGCAATACGGATACAAAGGCAAGGAAAACAGCTTTGTGGTGATGCAGCCCATTACCTTTCAGAATAAAATATACCATGCCCTGCACCGTTTGCTGCGCTGCATTGATAAAAACATCCTCCTCTCCCACCTCTTGCCCGAAGATCAGGCCGATGCAGACGAATTGTTTTATACTCCCGGCCAACTGCTCGAAAAATTCAAACTTTATCCCGACCTTGTTTTGAACACTTACAAGCTTTTGGATGAGTGCAGGATTGAAATGACATTTCACTCCGACAAAACCAAGAAGACTTATGGCGGATCTCCGGCCGACGACAAAATACTGTTGGAAAAACTGGCTCTGGACGGTTTCGGACAGCGCTACGGCAGCAAAAACAAAATAGCTTTTGAGCGGTTGCAAAAAGAACTGAAGATCATCAACGATCTGGGGTTCAACAGCTACTTCCTCATCAACTGGGATATTGTGCGCTACGCACAAGGCAGAGGCTTTTATCATGTAGGCAGAGGCAGCGGTGCCAATTCCATTGTGGCTTATTGTCTTTACATAACGGATGTGGACCCGATCGAACTAAATCTGTTCTTCGAGCGGTTTCTCAATCCACACCGAACCAGCCCCCCCGACTTCGATATCGACTTTTCCTGGGCAGACAGAGATGAGGTGATAGATTATATCTTCAAACGATATGGCAAAGATTATGTGGCGCTGCTGGGTTCGGTATCCACCTTTAAGCATGATGCCATTATACAACAGTTGGGGAAAGTGTTTGGCCTGCCTGCCGATGAAATAAAGGCATTACAAAAAAATAATACTCCTGCCGATCATATACAAAAACTGATATTGCAGTATGGCAGGCTTTTGTATAAATTTCCCAACATCATGTCGCTGCACCCCTGCGGTATGTTGATTTCCGAAAAACCGATTACCGGCTATGTGGCCATGTTCATGCCGCCCAAAGGTTTTCAGACTACACAGATGGATATGTTTAGCGCCGAAGATATCGGCCTCAACAAGTTTGACATCCTCAGTCAGCGGGGATTGGGGCACATCAGGGATTGCCTCGACCTTATCAAGCAAAACAAAGGCATTAGCGTAAACATTCGCGATATTGCCGCATTTAAAAAGACAGGCGTATCAAAGCATGATTCGCGAAGCCAATACAATCGGTTGTTTTTACATAGAGTCGCCCGCCATGCGCGGACTGCTGAAAAAACTGCGCTGCGATGATTACCTCACCTTGGTAGCAGCTTCGTCCATCATCCGCCCGGGTGTGGCAGAGAGCGGCATGATGCGCGAATACATCACCCGATATCACAACCGAAGCGCCGTCAGGTATCTGCATCCTTTGTTCGAAGAACATCTGTCCGAAACCTTTGGCGTGATGGTGTATCAGGAAGATGTAATAAAGATTGCCCACTACTTTGCCCAATTAGATTTGGGCGAAGCCGATATCCTGAGGCGCGCCATGAGCGGCAAATACAGAAGCCTGAACGAGTTTAACATGATACACGACAAGTTTATGGCCAACTGCGAAAAAATAGGCCATTCCAAAGAACTGGCGGCAGAAGTGTGGCGGCAGATGCAAAGCTTTGCGGGCTACAGTTTCAACAAAGCACACAGCGCTTCCTCTGCGGTAGAGAGCTATCAGAGCCTTTACCTGAAAACTTATTACCCGAAAGAATTTATGGTAGCGGTGATTAATAATTTTGGAGGTTTCTATTCCAGAGAATTATATTTTTTGGAACTGCTGAAATGGGGTGGCAATATACATCCGCCCTGCATCAACAACAGTGATTTCAATACCAATATTTCAGGCAACACGGTATATGCAGGCTTCATCCACATCAAAGGGCTTCAAGAGTTGTTGATCGAAAAAATTCTGGACGACAGAAAAAGCAAAGGTTCTTACCTGCACCTGCAGGAGTTTATCGAGAGAGTAAACCCCGGTATGGAGCAATTGAACTTACTGATCAGTGTGGGCGCTTTTAACTTTACTCAAAAATCTAAAAAACGGCTCTTGTGGGAAGCCAATTTTTTTACAGAAAAAAGCGTAAAAATTGCAGCAGGCGTGCACCTATGTTTAAAACAGAAACAGTAGTGTTTGAGTTGCCCGACCTCAACGATTCGCCCATAGACGATTTGTACGATCAGATAGAAATATTAGGTTTCCCGCTTACCAACCCTTTTGGCTTAGTGAATGATGACCCCAAAAAATATGTGGCAGCCAGAGACCTGTACCGATATAAGGGACAGACGGTAACTGTGCTGGCTTATTTCATCACCCGCAAGCAGGTTACCACCAAACACAAGGACTATATGTTTTTTGGCACTTTTGTGGATAGCCATCTCGACTGGATTGATACCGTACACTTTCCCGAATCTGCCGCCCGATATCCTTTCAAAACCACCGGTTTCTACAGAATAAGCGGTAAGGTAACAGAAGACTTTGGCGTTTACAGTATCGAAGTGCATTATATGGAAATGGTAAGTTATAAACCACGAAGCTATGATCATCTGTAACCGTCATATTGCACATCTGGATATGGACACTTTCTTTGTGTCGGTCGAACACCTCCGCAATCCTAAACTAATGGGCAAGCCGATACTCATAGGTAGCAACAATGCGCGCGGCGTAGTAGCCGCCTGTAGCTACGAAGCCCGGAAGTTTGGCATCCACAGCGCTATGCCCATGAAGGCAGCGCTCAGGCTTTGCCGCCATGCCATTGTGGTAAAAAGCGATTATGAAGCCTATTCCAGATACTCAAGGCTGGTAACCGATGTAATCAAAGACAGTGTGCCGCTGTATGAAAAAGCCAGCATTGACGAGTTTTACATTGACATGACGGGGATGGATAAATATTTTGGCTGCATGAAATTTGCCGGAGAACTGAAACAAAAAATTAAAAAAGAAAGCGGCCTGCCCGTTTCTTATGGATTGGCAAGCAATAAAGTGGTAAGCAAGGTGGCCACCAATGAGGTGAAACCCAACGGCCAGATTGAAATTCCTTTTGGTAATGAAAAAAATTTCCTAGCGCCGTTGAGTGTACTGAAAATACCCGGCGTGGGAAAGGAAACCGGCTACAAACTTTTGAAAATGGGTGTAGAAACCGTAAAAATCCTGAGCGAGATACCGGTGGAGTATCTGCAAAACCTCCTGGGTAAATATGGCTCGGAACTCTGGCGAAAAGCAAACGGAATGGACGACAGCCCCGTGATACCCTATCGGGAACAAAAATCCATCTCTACCGAGAACACTTTTCAGCAGGATACCATTGATTTGCGCTTTCTCAATGCCGAATTAGTTCGCATGACCGAAAGCATTGCTTACGATCTGCGTCGCCAGAACAAACTGACCGGATGCGTGAGCGTAAAAATCAGGTACTCCGATTTTCAGACCTATACCAAACAAAAAATGATTGCCTATACCAATGCGGATGCAGTTTTGATAAAAGAAGTCAAACAGCTTTTCAATCAGCTTTATGAACGGCGGCTGCTCATCAGACTGTTAGGCGTAAGGTTTACGCACTTAATTCCCGGCTGCCATCAGATTGATATGTTTAGGGACACAGAAGAAGACATTGCACTGTATCAGGCCATTGATAGTGTAAAGAAAAGATTCGGCGAGCGGCTGCTCATGCGTGCAGGAGGAGTGCAGACGTTAAAATGCAGTAGGCTGTAGGCTTTATATTCTTAACCTCAATCTTAATCTTAACCTCAATCTCAACCTCAATCTAAATCTCAATCTCAATCTTAACCTCAACCTCTACAATACCTTTCAAGCAATCTGTCAAATTCCTTTCCGTCAATCATTTCGGCGCCCATACTTTCCAGATAATCAGAATGAATCTGACAATCAATAACCCGAATGTCTTCGGATTTTAAAACATCCATATATTTTGCAAAAGCATAACGAGAAGCATTGCTCACTAAGCTGAACATACTTTCACCAAAAAATACTTTGCCAATTTTTATACCATACAGGCCACCCACCAACTCTCCCTGTTGCCACACTTCAGCGCTATGAGCAAAGCCTAATTCGTGAAGTTTTACATAACCAGCCTTCACTTCTTCGGTAATCCAGGTACCATCCTGTCCGGGCCGAAAAATTTCTTTGCAATGATCAATCACCTGACTAAAAGCTATATTGATTGTAAACTCAAAAGTATTATTCTTCAGTAAGGGTTTGAGATTTTTACTCACTTTAAAATCAACAGGGAAAAGGACAAACCTTGGATCGGGACACCACCACAAAATCGGGGGATGGTCGTACCAGGGAAAGATGCCTGACTTGTAAGCCAGAATGAGCCTCTCAGGTGATAAATCGCCACCCATTGCCAACAGCCCACTGCCCTCTGCCAAATGAACGGGAGGGAAACGGAGTGCATCATCTAAAGCAAAAATGGGCAACCGGAAAAATTAAAGATTTATTCAAAAAGACAAAAAAAGCAATATCATGCGCATTTTCAGGCAACTACTTCTTCTAAGGTAGCGTTGATGCCTCTATCCAAAATAGCTTCGCACATAGGTTTCAAGTCTTCAAACATACCCTCTTTGACAGCATATTTTCCCTGAAAATGAATCAGCAGCGAGCATTGCTCTGCCTGCTCAAAACTGTGACCACATACCTCAACCAACGTCCCAATCACCCAATCGAAAGTGTTTACATCATCGTTCCAAACAATCAACTGATTAGAAGATACCGTTTCCAACAGAACCTCCACTTCACTTTGGTATTGTGTGCCATTATTTGTACTGCTTATGATCATAGTTGCAAAGATAAATATTTTGAAAATAATCGTTATTTTTTAGCCTAAAAGCTAAAAATCACTTACAGCATCAGCCTGTCAACTTTTCAACCCCTATACAATTGTAACTTTTCTTACAGTATGCATAACAATTATTCACCAATTTTGTTTCCTTTAAAAACAAATATGGCAGCACAAAAAAAACTGTTTTCATCATCTAATATCATAACGGCAATTTTGGTGATTTTCACTGTGGCAATGCTCATCTTTCCTAACTTCAAAGCATTGGTAATTCAGGGTTTGATGAAGGTAGGCCTGTTTCAGCCCGGTGTAACCGCCGTTAAGCAAATTAATTCCAACCCAAACACTCAAAGAACTTCGGTGATATTTGCAGGAGCAGATGGTAATCAGATAGATACAAAGAATATGGATGGCAAAGTGGTATTCATCAATTTCTGGGCTACCTGGTGTCCGCCCTGCATTGCCGAAATGCCTTCGGTGGATGAACTTTACTCCAAATACAAAAACAACTCCGATATTGTATTCATTCTGGCTGATGCGGATGCCAATTTTGCGAAATCTACCGCTTTCATGAAACAAAGAAGTTTTGACCTGCCTGTTTTTGCCTATCAATCTAATCCTCCCTCCGAGTGGTTTGAAGGCTCGCTGCCTACTACCGTCGTGCTGGATAAAAAAGGAAACATCGCCTATAAACACGCCGGAGCAGCCAATTACAGCAGCGATAAGTTTATTGGATTTATTGAGGATTTACTGAAACAATAGTTTAAGAAAAATATTTGCTATTTTACATATGGTCGTTTTTAGCAGAGACAAGCTTTCTAAATCTAACCTATAATAATTACTTTTGCCGCAATCCGAAAATGAATGGCAAAACTCAGTTTTCAATTGCAATATACAGATCAGGGCTCGAAGGCGAGAGTCGGAGAAATTATAACCGATCACGGAACTATTCAAACACCCATCTTTATGCCTGTGGGTACTGTAGGTTCGGTAAAGGCGGTTACACAGCAGCAACTCCACGATCCTATAAAGGCACAGATTATTTTGGGCAACACCTACCATCTGTATCTGCGGCCGGGTCTTGAAGTGTTAGAAAAAGCAGGCGGACTGCATCGCTTCAACGGCTGGCATAAGCCCATTTTGACAGATAGCGGAGGTTTTCAGGTCTTTTCTTTGGCCGGCATCCGGAAGATTAAAGAAGAAGGTGTTACTTTTCAATCGCATATTGACGGCAGCAGACATTTATTTTCGCCGGAGGCAGTGATGGATATACAAAGGACTATTGGTGGAGATATAATTATGGCGTTTGACGAATGTCCGCCCGGTGGAAGCGAATATGATTATGCAAAAAAGAGCTTAGAACTCACCAATCGCTGGCTCGACAGGTGCATCAAACGATTTGATGAAACCGAAGACAAATACGGCTATACCCAAAATCTGTTTCCCATTGTGCAGGGAGCCACCTTCAAAGACCTGAGAAAACAATCCTGCGAATATGTTTCAGAAAAAGGTGCAACAGGGAATGCGATTGGCGGACTGAGTGTAGGCGAACCCGAACCTGTGATGTACGAAATCTGCGACTGGTGCTGCGACTACCTGCCCAAAGAAAAACCCAGATACCTGATGGGTGTAGGTACTCCCTGGAATATTCTGGAGTGCATTGGTATGGGTGTAGATATGTTTGACTGTGTAATGCCTACCCGAAACGGAAGAAACGCCATGCTCTTTACCACCAATGGCATCATTAATATCGACAACAAAAATGGGAATTTGATTACTCGCCGATTGATGAAGGATTGCCTTGTGAAATAAGTAATTATTACAGCAAATCTTACCTGAGACATTTATTTAAGAGTGGCGAAATACTGGGTCTGACTATTGCCAGTATTCATAATTTATCATTTTATCAATGGTTAGTGTGTGAAGCCAGAAAACATATCATCGAAGGCGATTATGCCCGTTGGAAGGAAGAAATGATTGTAAAATTAAAACAAAGACTTTAAAAGTAACAGGAAGAAACGGTTGTTAAGTAATGCTTTAACGCTGTAGCCGGATTCATTTTTCTCCTGCTATATTATTCTCCAAATCCTCTCTGCTTCATTGCTTCATACAAAATCATGCCGGTGGCCACAGATACATTCAGGCTTTCAAAGTCGTTGTACATCGGGATATTGATTCTTTCGTCACAAATTTTTAATAACGCAGGATAAATTCCTTTTTCTTCACTACCCATTACAATAGCTGCGGGGATGGTGAAATCAGCATCTTGAATACGGGTGGATCCCTTCATTTCGGAGGCAAAAACCTTAATACCGTTTGCGTGCAATTCATCCACAGCCTTCATCAGGCTGCTGACACGGCACACTGCAATTTTCTCTAATGCACCCGCCGAAGTCAATATGGCATCTTCATTTAAAGCGCCTACTCCTTTATCGGGAATTACAATAGCCTGTACGCCGCAGCACCACGCAGTGCGGGCGATTCCTCCGATATTTCTGATGTCGGTAATTCCGTCAAGAATCAGGAGCAGGGGTACATCACCATTGTCCACCACCCAACTGATTACATCCTGCAAGTTCTGATACTGCACTTTTGAAATGATGGCAATACAGCCCCCATCGTTGGTTACATTAAAACTATTGAGTTTAGCAGCCGGAACATAATTAACAGGCACTCCAACCTGTGAAGCCAATCTCCTGATTTCTCCATGAGCAGAATCATTTACTTTTTGATCAATGTATATTCTATCCAGCGCCTTACCTTCTTTAAGCGCTGCTATTACATTATCTGTGCCTATAACCAAAGAGCTTTTCTTTGGCCTGTGTGGTTGCCTGAATTGTTTCACCCGGCAAAGAAAATAAATTAGTCAATCAAAATCAAAATTGAATTTTAATTGCCTTGCCAAAAAAAGCTGATTATCCAGCTAAATGCTATTACAGAAACAATAATCAAAGCAATCATAATAAAAAAAGCGGTAATAATAAAAGAAAGTAGGACTGGCGCGGCGCTTCCTTGGTGTTTGCCCTGAGTATAATGTTCGCTAAGAAGTCTGACGTTTCTTGTATTTGCCTTATAGGTGAAATCAAATATCCATCCCAAAACCGGTATAGCGCCTATCAAGGCATCAACGGCAGCATTGCCCAGCATTTTTGCAGCGGCTCTACCGGAAACACCATATTGAATCATTGTTAAAATCAATGCAACTGAAACGGTAAAACCACCCAAATCACCCGCCACAGGTATAAAATTCAATATCGGATCAAGTCCAAACCTAAAATTCCCAATGGAAAATTGTTCATCCATCAGTTTGGTGACGCGCTTCACCATTTTGAGCCGGGAATCATCCGGCAAATCAGGCGAGAACTGAGTTTGTCCTATTCTTTTCACTTATTGCAATTAAATTTTCACTATAGAGTATTTGAAAGTAGTAATAGTTGCACCCTTTGAATGGCAGCTACCGAAATTGCATCTGTTATTTTACCTTGTTAAACCATTTTCACTGCCTCTGCAAAAGGTATTTTTTTTACCATCAACTGCTCAGTCTCCTCCGGGCTGGGCGTCTTTTCCTCCAATTGAGTTGCCAGAAACATAATTGACAGTTCATCTGTAACAGAGTTGGATAAATGCAATTTCATCAATTGTCGCCAGTTTTGGGCTACTAAGCCGGTCTCCTCCAGGAGTTCACGCTTTGCGGCAGCCAGGTAATCTTCTCCTTCAGGGCAACCGCCTTCAGGAATTTCCCAGGAATACTCATTTAGTACAAACCGGTACTGACCTACCAGCCAGATATTTTGTTCATCATCCATTACTACAATTCCGATAGCCGTGTTTTTAAAATGAACCTTGCCATAAATCCCTTTGCCACCCGAAGGGTTGATAATATCATACTCCGTAACATTTATCCACACATTGTCGTAGATTGATTTTTCTCCTTTTACAATCCATGGGTTTTTATTTTCAACCATTTTCTTTTTGATTTGTTAAACACTACAATAAAACAATTTAATTTTGCATAAATTTTAAATTTTTCAGATTTTATAATTCTTGCAAAAGTCAATTTTAAATCAAAATAATCTAATTATGAAATTTTTTCTTTTTTTGTTGTTGCCGGGATTTCTGCTTCTCTCCTCTTGCGGAAGCAGTAGTAAAATAAATACCAAAAATTTAATTGCTTCGGCGCAATTACAATCTACTGCCAATACCGGTATCAATGTGGGTAGTGCAGATTTTTATTTACAAAAAGACGGCCAAATAACGATGGTGATGAAAATAAATATTAAAGAAAAAGCCAACGGCTCGGTGGCAGTTCATTTTCATGAGCATGGCGACTGTGGTAATAAAGGCGACAATACACATGGACACTGGAACCCTACCAAAGAAAACCATGGACAATGGGGTAAACCACCATTTCATTCGGGAGATATTGGGAATATCAGTTTAGACAAAAACGGCAATGGCAAGGTGGTTATAACTACCGACAGATGGTCTGTAAAAGAAGGCAATATCAATAATATTATAAGCAGAGGTATTATTGTGCATGGAGGCATTGATGATTACAAAACTCAACCCACAGGGAACTCAGGGCCAAGAATTGGTTGCGGGGTAATTGAGAAGCGTTAATAATCATACAAAAACTAATTTTCAAATAGCTGCAAATAATCATTCGCAGCTATTTTTTTATTACCTTTAATAACTCTTACGTGTTGACTTTTAAACAAATGCGTGTTGTATGAAGAAAATTTTACTTTTTGGTGCCGGCAAATCAACTACTGTCTTAATTGACTACTTATTAAAACAATCTGAAACTGAGAACTGAAACTAATAGTGGTAGATGCAGATCTACATCTGGCAAAAAGTAAAACAGCAGGTCATTCCAATGCAAGAGCTTTTTCATTTGATATTAATAATGCTGATGAAAGAACCTCACTCGTCAACGACTCGGATATAGTCATTTCAATGCTTCCGCCGGCGCATCACCTGCTGATTGCTAAAGATTGCGTACAATGCAAAAAACATTTGCTTACAGCTTCTTACATCGATCAGTCAATGAAAGAACTGGAAAAAGAAATTGAAGACAATCAACTACTTTTCCTTTGTGAGATAGGACTGGACCCAGGCATTGACCACATGAGCGCCATGCAGATATTTGATAAAATAAAAAGTGAAGGTGGTAAAGTAACCAGCTTTAGATCGCATTGCGGCGGGCTGATTGCCCCCGAAAGTGATAATAATCCATGGCACTACAAAATCAGCTGGAACCCCATAAATGTGGTGAATTCCGGAAGAATGGGAGCTGTGTATAAACAAAATGGTGAAACCTACGAACTGGATTATTATGAAGTGTTTGAGGATTGCGAAACCGTAAACGTTCCCAGTCTTGGCGAATACGCTTACTATCCAAACAGAAATTCTTTATCATACATGTCTTTATACAATCTGGATAATATTGATACTTTTATCAGAACCACACTCAGACATCCTGATTTCTGTAAAGGCTGGCATGCCGTAATATTAGCTGGGCTCACTGACAATGCAGACGAAACAACCATCAAAAACTATAAGGGGAAAAGCATTAATAAATGGTTTAACGGTTGTTTGAATTTTTATACCAAATCGGATAATGTAGATGACTTTTTAAACCGTTATATTGATAAAGAGGACCATTTGCTGACAAAACAGCTTTTTGATTCCCTTGGATTAAACAATGAAGAACCCATTCCCGAACATGCCAACACTTCAGCAGATATCATCAGATATTTGTTAGAAACAAAACTGAAACTTCAACCCGAAGACAAAGATTTGGTAATCATGCTGCATGAAATTGATTATCTGAAAAACAATACCACCCACTCCATCAAAAGTACACTAATTGTAAAAGGCGATAACAATGTTCATACCGGCATGGCCAAAACAGTAGGTTTGCCGATGGCAATAGCTACCAAATTAATTTTAAACAATACGATTACCTCAAGAGGATTGCACATCCCGGTTCTTAAAGAAATTTATGAGCCGATTCTTGCAGAACTTGCCCAAAACGGTATTGCGTTTAATGAGCAGTAATCAACGCATAGTAATTTCTTTCTTCAATATTTCCTGTAGCTCCTTTACGCCCTGAGTGGCAGGTTTCTCTATGGCAACAAGGTTGCGTGTAGTCCTTACAAAAGGGATGGATTTATCAATGATATATTTTGGGCTGCTCAGTGGCACCACATCTATCAACCCTGCTGCCGGATACACCACCATAGAAGTGCCCACCACAACAAAAATATCCGCATCGTAAGCTATTTGAGTTGCATTGCCAATCATTGGCACTTCCTCGCCAAACCATACAATGTCAGGGCGCAGTTGCCCTCCATCGGGTGCAAGGTCACCCAAATTGATATCTCCTTTGATTTCATAAGAAGGCGACAAAGATTTTTCACTTCTCATCCTAAAAATTTCGCCATGAAGATGCACAACTTTTGAAGAACCTGCCCTTTCGTGCAGATCATCAATATTTTGAGTAATGACATGTACATCATAATCCTTTTCCAATTCGGCAAGGCCAAAATGAGCTGCATTGGGATGCACGTGTGCTACATTTTTTCGCCGCATATTATAAAACTCAAGTACCTGTGCCGGGTTTTTGCGCCAGCCTTCGGGTGATGCTACTTCTATCACATTGTAGCCCTCCCAAAGGCCGTCGCTGTCCCTGAATGTTTTGATACCGCTTTCGGCGCTGATTCCCGCTCCCGTAAGCACAACTAATTTTTTCTTCATGGCGTAAACCTACACATTCTTGTTTATAGTTTTATTTTTTCTGTATTGCCTTATCACCAACCAGATGATTGCTATTGCCAACCAGAAAGGCCAGATAGCGATAATTGCAATTAATAAATCAACAAACCATTTCCCACCATTTATGAACGCATTACCGATTCTTGACAAAAAACTCGGCTTCCCATTGTATTCATAACCGGACTTTGGCTCAAAATAAGTAAGGGTAATGGTGCTGTACTGTGTCTGATTACTGAGGTAAGCCAGCCTGCGTTCAGCAGATTCAATTTGTTCCTGAATATTATTTATTTCAGCCTGAACCCTTAACACGTCTTCCACTGTTTTTCCCTGCTTTAAAAATTCAAGGTATTTTTCGCGCGTTGCTTTCTTTGCCTCTAATCTGGCTTTTACGTCAATCATCTGCCCTGTTATGTCTTCGCTGGTAACACTACGCTCCAGTTGCCTTGCATCATCGAAAGCAAGTTCATTTATAAGTCCTTCAAATTGCGGAACAGGCACTCTGATACCCAGCACGGTTTCAACTTTTTCTTCTGTATTATAGTTCTCTTCTTTTGATATATAAGCGCCATGTTTTTTGATAATGTCTTTCATTTTTTGGGCATAATCCTTATTATTTTTTACTTCAAGAAGAACAGTGGCGTTCTTTATTATTTTTTTGTCAAAATCAATTCCCGATAGTGTTTCATTCGAATTCGAGATTGATTTATCTGTAGTTGATTCATCAGTAACTGCTTCAGTTGATTCCAAATTCAAATTGGGAGCAACCGATTTTTCGGCAGGTGAGATGTTTTTAGAATCACGAGAAGCCTGACTGCAGGCGGCTACCGTAAACATGAGCAACAGGTAAGCCAAAAAATGTCTTTTCATTTTTTAAGTTTTTGATTATTAAAATTTTTCCTGTTTTATCAGGCTGGTTGCAATAGCAATCATTTACACAACTGTCCGGATCATTGAGGTAATAACTACTACGGCAATATAGAATTACACCTATGATGCACATTTATACAAATTGCATAAAGAATGTAACCTTTTTTAAGAAGACATTTGCAGAATAAGCTCCCACTCTTCTGGTTTTATTGTCTGCACAGACAGTCGGCCTAACCGAACCAGATCCATATTGACCAACTTTGGTTCAGCCTTAATTTGAGCCAATGTTACAGGGTTTTTCAATTTCTTTACCGGTGAAAAATCAACCGCCACCCACCTTTCATCATCGATGGTGGGGTCGGGATAGGCTTCTTTTACTACTTTGGCTATTCCCACTATTTCCACTCCTTCATTGCTATGGTAAAAGAAAGCCAAATCGCCCTTTTTCATGGCTTTCAGGTTATTTCGTGCTGCATAATTTCTTACACCATCCCAAAAGGTTTTTTTATCCTTCACAAACTGATCCCAACTATATTTAAAAGGTTCTGATTTTATCAACCAGTAAGCCATAGCAGTAATTTTAAACCTCAGATATATTTAATTTAGTAAAAATTATGATTTACATTTATAAAAATAATCATCATGCACGACATTAGCATTTGGGAGCAAGATGCTTTTTTTGCGCCACAAGACATTATTATCATTGGTGCAGGCTTTAGCGGGCTGTGGACGGCTTTCCACCTGAAAAAGAAATTTCCAAAAAAGAAAATGCTACTCATAGAAAGAAATGTTATCCCTTTTGGCGCATCAGGGCGTAATGCAGGATTTGCTTGTTTTGGCAGTCTTACAGAAATCATCTCAGACATCAACACAATGGGACTTGACAAAACGATGCAGTTAATCAACCTCAGATTCAAGGGATTGAAAACAATCAGAGAAGTTTTCCCAAACAAGGCAATAGACTACGACTCCTGCGGCGGTTTTGAACTTCTGAAGACTGATGAAAGCCTAAGCCGATTGGGAGAAATTAATAAGCATTTGAAGTGCATAACCGGCTCTTCAAAAACCATAAATCAAAATGATTCGCTCATTAAAAAATTTGGATTTAAATCAGTAAATCATTTGCTCGAAAATAAGTTCGAAGGCGCTTTGCACCCCGGTAAATTACTGGCAGCGCTATCGCAATTATTGATTTCGATGGGTGTTCAAATTATGTATGCTACCGAGTTAAAGGAATTTGAAGAAAAAAATGAAGGTGTCCTGCTCACCACTAATCTGCCCACAAAACTAAAGGCAGAACAAATGGTTATCTGTACCAATGCGTTTTCAAAACCATTGTTGCCGGAATTGGATCTCTACCCTGTGCGCGGTCAGGTATTATTGACTGCGCCGGTAAAAAATCTGAAAATCAGAGGTTGCTTTCATTATGACGAAGGTTTTTATTATTTCAGAAATCTGAATGACAGGGTGCTGCTTGGTGGCGCCAGAAATAAAGCTTTTGAATTGGAAACAACTGATGAAATGTCCACATCGCCGGTCATTCAAACAGAGCTGGATAACTTTCTATCCGAAACTATCCTGCGGGGTAAAAAGCCGGCAATCACACATCGTTGGGCAGGAATCATGGCGGTAGGAGCTGAAAAGTTTCCGATTGTAAAACGGGTTTCTAAAAGGATAACCTGCGCCGTGCGACTAAGCGGAATGGGTGTGGCGCTGGCTCCCAGAATCGGGAAAATGGCAGTGCAGGAAATGAATTTATGACGACGATACAATCAGTACATAATCTTCACCAACAACTCCTTTAAAATGGCTTCATTTTCTAAATTAACGGAGTGGATACCAATGCTTTTTAAATTATATTGATGCAAAAGCAGCAAAATTTTTTGCACCGCTTGCAAATCATACTTTCTCGATGCTTCTATATAATCGCTTAAAAAATAAGGATTTACACCTAAGTTTGAAGCCAGTGAATCTCTGCTGTCTGTGTTTCCATATATCATATACACCTTACCGAAGAAGGAATATATCGAGGCCAGCAAAACCGGCATTGGCGCCATTTCGGGATTATCAATAAAATACTGAATAATCTTCATCGCATTTCGTTTGTCCTTTTTGGCGATGGCTTTCTGCAGTGCAAAAGCATTATATTCTTTGCTGATGCCTACATATTTTTCGATATCATCTTCTGTTATTGTTTTCCGTTTGCCAAGATTGAGTACAACTTTATCCAACTCGCTCTCAATTCTGTTTAGATCATTGCCAATATGTTCTACCAGTAACGTACTTGCAAGAGGCGTGATACTTAATCCCAATTTTCTAACCAAATTAATCACCCAGTCCGGCAATTTGTTTTCAGCCAGTTTTTTGGTACTCTCAAAAACCCCCTTTTCTTTCACAAGTTTACCAAATCGTGTACGGCTGTCTATTTTTTTTTCTTTATGCGAAATAACCAAAATTGTTGAAAGAAGTGGTTTTTGTATATAAGCCTCCAATTTTTCTATTCCTTTCAAATACTGCGCTTCTTTGATAATGACTACCTGTCTTTCGGAAAACATCGGGTATTTTCTGCAAGTATTGATTATATCCGCCCAATTGGTATCTCTGCCATAAAATACAGTTAAGTTAAATGATGCTTCCTCCTCGGTTAAAATATATTCTTCGGCGTAGTTGACTACTTTATCGATATAATACTCCTCTTCGCCCTCCAACCAGTATTTGGGCGCATATTTCCCTCTATCCCAATCCTTTATGATATTTTCTATTGCCATTTATCGCTTTATGTACACCTTTTTTGAATGGTGTAAAACTAATGGATTTTAAATAACCATTTATTTTATTTTATTCCTGTCCGGTAAACTCAAAATTAAGGGTATAAAATAGGGGTGCTATTTTTTTGTTTGAAAAATGCACCCCTTTGGTTTATTTTGTAGTTACCACACAAACAAAATATACCGTGAGCAAAAATATACATTTTACCGGACAGCCGCTTTTTACCCAGTTATTAAGTTTAGCAGATAAGCAAGAAATAGTCAACATCAGCCGACGAGGAGGATTTGACCGTTATGTAAAAAAATTAGACGGTTATTCTCACCTGGTAGTAATGCTTTATGGAGTATTGATGCGCTACGACTCTTTGAGAGAAATAGTGATTGGCATGCTTTCCGAAGCACATACTTCCCACTCAAATATTTCTATGGCGAAAGTGTAAATGCCATAAAAACGCAAATATGGGTAACACTTATAGCCAATTTATTACTTTCAGTAGTCAGGAAAAGGATAAAACGAGACTGGCGTTTCTCCAATCTCGTAACCATGGTCATACAAACTTTAATGTATTATATTATCCTCTACAGCTTCTGTGAAAATCCCGAAAAGGCATGGCTGAAGATTATACAAAAACGCAGTCAATCTCCTCCTATCCCCTCATTATTTGATTAAGGGGGGCTTACTTTCTGATTATTCCAATAATATCGCTGAAAAGGCAGTGTTATTGAGGCACTATTATGCGAGTATTTTTTTTACCGAACAGGAATAATTTGAAAAAAGCAGCCGATTTTAAACTTTACGAAATGAATATGCAAATTAGTTTGGCATAATTTCTGCTTCACAACCTGTATAAAAAATTTCTCTAAAAAAAAGTATAAATATCAAATGACAAATACAAATTATCCTTCTTCAACCCAGCCAGAAAATAATTACTCCAAAAATTCAAATGGAGGAAGAAATTTAATAATAGGCCTGTTAGTGGCAGCCTTGCTTGGCACCTGGGGTTATATGTTATGGGACAAAAACGCTTCAACAGGCAGCATTGCCGAAAAGAATGCCGAAATAGCCAACACCATGTCTGAATCTGATTCTCTAAGGCAATTATTTAACCTCGCCGAAATGCGTTTAGACTCCATCACCGGAGCAAACAACAGCCTGCAGGGAGAAAGAACGTCATTGCAAAGAGAAATTGAAACCAAAAAAATAGAAATTAACAAAATTTTAACGGATAAAAATGCCACTAATACAGATTTAAAACGTGCCAGACATTTAATTGGCGAATTGAATGGGCAGATAGGGCGGTTAGAAGTTCAGGTAACTAAGCTGAAAGGAGAAAATCAGCAATTGACTGCTCAAAATACAGTACTTAATGAAGAAAAAACTGTCTTGAATCAAAACCTTCAGACAAAAGCAGCCGAAAATGAGGAACTGGCTAATACCGTTGATGTGGGTAGCACTTTATCTGCCTCTGGTATGATAATAACGCCACTAAAAATTAAAAAAGGTGGTAAAGAAAAAGAAACGGCCATTGCTAAACGAGTGGATAAACTTCAAATCAGTTTTAATGTAGAAAACCGAATCACCACCTCAGGCCCAGCAGATTTATATGTTATTGTATCAGACCCAAATGGCAAGATTGTTCAAAATGCAAGCTTAGGTTCAGGAGCAATAACCACACGTCAGGATGGCGACCGTAATTTTACTGCCAAACTACCCATAGAATATGAACGCGGAACAAAAAAAGGCATATCATTTTCAATTCAGAATAATGATGGTTTTAAAAAAGGCGATTATCGCATAGAGGTTTATCACAACGGTTTCAAAATAGGTGAAGGTATAAGATCACTTAAAAAAGGATTGTTTGGATAAACATTCAAAACAAAACTATTAATTAAAGGCGTCTTCGTGGAAGATGCCTTTAATTTTTATTCTTTGCGCCTATTTCAATTTTTTCAAGAAAATATTTGACAGTCTTCGCCCTCTGAATTTTGCCGGAGTCAGTTATAGAAAATTTATCAATGAAAATGATTTCTTTTGGCTTTTCATATTTTTCCAAAAATAAATCAATTTGTTTGCCCAAAGCGCTTATTCCTTCGGTATCGAAACCCGACCCTTCAATAAACAAACACAATTTTTCACCTAACATTTTATCGGGAAGTCCGGCCATAAAAAATCTGTTTGAAATGGTTGTACCCAGTTTGTTCTCAATCCCCTCGGGAAATAGTTTTATGCCACCGCTGTTGATGACATGGTCTGCCCTGCCCTTCCAGATAAAGGATTGTTCATTTATCAGTTCTACAACATCATTGGTGACAATCGGCACGGTCAGAAATGGCAACTGAATAATAAGGCAATTCAGATCATCCGTTGTGAAACGCACTCCTTCAAGCCCATGATACACCGGCGACCGATTGCTTCCGTTTACCCTCCGTAATGCAATATGAGTAAGCGTTTCAGTCATTCCGAATCCGTGAAAGATTTCTGTTTTCAATGTTTGAGATGCATTTTCAAGTTCGGCGCTTACAGGCCCGCCTCCGAACAGAATATTCCTGACAGAACCAGTATTAATAACTCCATGCAACTGCATGGGTGTCATTGGTGCAAAATCAATTACCATATCTTCAGGTATATCTTCGAGTGGTGATAAAGAAGGTTCTATGCAAATCAGATTTAGTTTGCTGTACAAAGCCCGTACAATCATCATTTTTCCGGCTATATAATCTACGGGAAGACAAAGCAAAGCATTTTGCCCCCGTTTAAAATCAAAATACAGGGCAGTAGCATTAGCGCTCTGCAGCATATTATTTTTTTTCGCTCGGATTGTTTTAGGAGTACCTGTTGACCCGCTGGTTTTTAGGTTTATGTAGGGAGTATCATCAAGCCATTCAGCCATAAATTGACCGACTTTCTTTATGTTTTCGTATTCACTTTTTTCACAATAACGAACAATCTCATTTCCTTTAAAATGTAGGCCATTTATAATCAGTTCATTATAATCTTTGAAGTTCATGACAATAAAGAAAAATCCCAACTTCTGTTGGTATGATAATGTAATCCCTGTGTATCAACGGTGTATGGCGAAGGGAAATTATTGGTGTATAACTGTCCGGTACCTAATCCCTGTGCATACGCCGACCTACCCAAAGCGGTATATTGGGCAATTGCATTCAGGCCGATATTGCTTTCCAAAGCAGAAGTGATTACCCAACTTCCTCCCTTTTCTTCAATCAGCCGTTTCCACTCGTCTGCCGCAGCAAAACCGCCAATGAGCGCCGGTTTTAAAATGAGCAGTTGAGGCGAGATGGTTTGAATTAAAGCATGCCGTTGTTCAGTGTTTGTTACGCCAATCAGATCTTCATCTAATGCGATATTAACAGGCGATTTTTCGATCAATGCAGCCATCTGCTGCCATTGCCCGGCTTTGATGGGCTGTTCTAAATAGCTGATATCATAATCCGAAAGTCTTTTCAGTTTTTCAATTGCTTCATTAAATCCAAAAGCGCCATTTGCATCTAAACGGATTTCAACTTCATCGGCATTGAATTGTTTGCGTATAAAACGAATCAGTTCCAGCTCGGTTTCGAAATCAATGGCTCCTATTTTCAGTTTGATGGATTTATAGCCTGCCTCCAATTTGGAAACAATCTGTGCCTTCATTTCCTGTTTCTCTCCCATCCAGATCAATCCGTTGATGGGAATCGAAAATCCATGCCCATTGATGACTTGTGGATAAATGATTTGCCGGTATCCGTTTTCAATATCCTTCAAAACCATTTCCACACCAAAATAAATTGACGGCCATTCACTGAGTTCGGAAAGAATTTTTTCTTTTTCCGCAGGTAGTCTTTTGCACACTTCCTTCAGTTTTTCTTCATAACCTTCTCTGTCATCATAAGAAAGGCCGGCAAAAAGATTACACTCGCCATAAGCCTTTTTTCCATCTTCTTCACAAATAATGAAATAGCTGTCTTTATTGAGCAATACGCCTCTGGAAGTACCGCCGGGTTTGTGAAGCTGAAGTGTGTATTTTTTGAAATAGCAATTCAATTTTAACGAATAAAATTTCTTTTATGGATATTTAGGAAATTTGCTGAAATCTGGCTTTTTTTTTCCAAAAAATGCGTCTCTGCCTTCCCTTGCCTCCTCTGTAGTGTAAATCAGTCTGGTAGCCTCTCCGGCATAAACCTGCTGGCCTATCAACCCGTCATCAATCAGATTGAAACCAAATTTTGCCATCTTGATAGCAGTGGGGCTTTTTGATAAAATTTCCTGTGCCCATTCGTAAGCAGTATTTTCCAATTCATCATGCGGCACTACCAAATTGACCATCCCCATTTCAAAAGCTTCTTGCGCTGAATATTCTTTACTCAGAAAGAAAATTTCACGCGCCCGTTTTTGCCCCACCTGGCGCGCCAGGTATGCCGACCCAAACCCACCATCAATACTGGCTACATCCATATCTTTTTGTTGAAAAATCGCATGTTCTTTACTGGCCAACGTAAGGTCGCAAACCACATGCAGGCTATGGCCCCCACCCACTGCCCAACCGGGCACAACCGCAATGACCACTTTGTTCATAAACCGGATTTGCCTTTGCACATCTAAAATATTGAACCGGGTGATACCATCTTCTCCAATATAACCGGTTTTGGAACGTGTGCGTTGATCGCCTCCCGAACTGAATGACCACACGCCATCCTTTGGCGAAGGTCCTTCTGCGCTCAGTAATACCACACCAATTTCCTGCGATTCATGGCAAAAAATTAGTGCTTCCAATAATTCGGCTGCCGTCTTATTGCGAAAAGCATTTCTTACCTCCGGTCTGTTGAAAGCGATCCGGCCAACGCCATTGCAATACTTAAAGGTGATATCTTCATATTCTTTTATTGTTTCCCATTGCATTGTACTCATCAGTATTTTATTTTTCTTTTAAACAATTCCAATATTGTTTTAAAACCTCGGGATTAATTTCGGCATCCGTAAAGATTTCCAAAATAATTCTTTTTGTTTGATTACTGAAAAAAGTTTTCAACGCTGCATCAAGTTCAGACTCCGCTTTGACAGCTAAATATCCCCAACCATGATGAGCCGCCATTTTTTCTGCTGTTGAATTCATGGATGATTCAATAAATTTTTTCAGTTCATCAATACGGTCTGACCCTTCCAAAATTCTGAAGATTCCGCCGCCACCATTATTGACAATGATAATTTTCAGATTTTGCACTTCTGCGTCATTCCACAAACCATTGATATCGTAATGAAAAGCCATATCACCAGTAATTAGTAAAAACTTTTTTTCGGGAGCTGCGGCTGCTGCGCCCACAACAGTGGCAGTACATCCATCAATGCCGCTGGTACCTCTGTTGCACCAGGCTTCGGCAATATTTGAATTATCAAAAAGCTGAGCATATCTGATGGGTGAACTATTAGACACATGAACGGCCACATCCTGAGGGATAGCTTCAAAAACTTCATAAAGCGCTTTTAAATCGCTGTATTCACAGTTTGTACAAAACTGAATATGCCGATTTCTCTTCTCTTCTTTTACCTGCAACCATTTATCGCGGTAATCTGAAATAATGCTTGGTAAATAGGATTCTATCTGATCAAAAAAAGAAACAGGTTCCATCTTGATAGCACAGGTAAGCGCCTGATAGGTATCCATCATGGCATCAAATGGATGAATGTTCCAGTGAAATTTGGGCGGATGGTCGCGCAACAATTTTTTTATTCTTTTTGAAACGATGGCATCACCAACAGTTATTAAAAGTTCGGGGGCTAAGTCTTTGGCTTCTTTATTATTCAGATGGGTTATGCACTGGTCAATGTTTTCAACAAAATATGGATGATGCACATTAGCGGTTGATTCTGTAAGAACAATCAGATTTTGAAATGCGAAATACCTGCAAGCCCTTCTTGCAAAAACCGATCAGCCGGATGTTGCCCTGCCAAAACCATTACTTTCCTACACGAATAAAATTGCTCCGAAAGACTGGCGATGGCTTCTTTTGAAATTAAGACGTCGCTAATAACTTCTCTAAAAATTCTTGGCGATACCTCATCAACTTCTGTAGTATTATAAAGAGGCTCATTTAAGGAAACATTATAATGAACAGGCCCTTTATCGTTTACTGTGGCTATGTTGAACCCTTCGCTCAAGCATCTCCTTACAAACCAAAGCGCCGAGACAGAACTTGCATCTCCGTTTAAATCATAGCTTTTGCGGATATAATTTCTGTATATGTCGCTTTGATTGATGGTTTGTCCGTCGCCCTGCCCAATCCATTCTTTGGGTCTGTCGGCGGTGATTACTACTAAGGAATTCTTTGATAATATGCTTCAGAAATAGCCGGAGCAAAATTAAGCGCTGCCGAACCACTTGTGCAAACAACAGCTACCGGTTGTTTTAGCTCAATGGCTTTACCCAAAGCAAAAAATGCAGCGCTTCGCTCGTCTCTCACGCTACTGCAATTAAAGGCAGGATGTCGGTTAAAGGAAATAGTAAAAGGCGCATTGCGCGAACCGGGACATATAACTACTTCCTTCAGACCCAGAACGGCTAATGTCTTTACAATATGCTGTACTCCTGTTTTATCGGATTGTTTCATTAAGTTTCATTGTTTTTGATGCATATATTTTTTCTGCCACTGTTTTACTTTTCAAAATGGTTTCCTGCCACTCTTCCTCGGCATCCGAAGCAGCCGTAATGCCTCCACCGGTATAAATGGCTATTTTATCTTTGCCTACCTGCATACACCTGAGATTGATATACAAATCGGCGGCGGAAGAAAAATCAGTTTGGCCAATGATGCCTGAATAATACCGGCGATCGTAACCCTCATGTTCTATAATACAGGCTAAAGCATTATTAACAGGCAGGCCACCGATAGCCGGAGTCGGGTGCAAATCTTTTAATAATGATTCCAACTCTATTTTGATAATATCCTCAAAGAGATAATCGGTTTTTAAATGAGCGACCTTTCCTGTTTCTTTTGTGGTCAGAGGCGATTTTTTAATTAGTTTAAAACCGTTTTTGTTAAAAATACTTTGGATATGCCTACCCACCATTAAATGCTCTTCCATTTCCTTTTCACGCCAGAAATATTTGCCTGATTCATTTCTTGGTTGTGTGCCGGCCAGTGCCATCACAGCATACTCATTTTGTCTTTTTTCAAGTAAAAGCTCAGGTGTAGCACCCAACCAGATTCCAGACTGAGGTGTTACCAGCAGATAAGAAAACGTTTCGGGATAGGATGTTGATAATCTTAAAAAACAATCAAACAAATTAAAGTCTTTAGGTTTATCTTCATAAATAACTCTTGATAAAATTGCCTTTTCTATTTTGCCTGAATGAATCTCCTTTAGATAGGCATTTGTTTTCTGAAAATATTCTATTTTGGTGGTTTCCGGAGGTAATTGTATTTCTGGAAATTCTTTCCCAACGGTTTCCTTTTGGATATGGTGTAAGAAATCATTGGTCAAAAATTCATTATTTACCACTGCCAGATGAATTTCCTTATCCGAAGAACCTTCATGGAAAGGCGCTATCAGAAATATTTGGTCTTTTTGATGTAGCAGAAAGCTTTCTTCAATAGCCATACGGAATACTTTTTCTGCCGGAAAACGATAAAGGCAAAAAGAAATATTTTTAGAAAATAATGTTTGTGCAATTGTTACTGTTAACTCTTTCAATACCAAAAATTCAAACCGCAAATTTATGAAAATTAGCTTAGTTTGATGGTTTTGAGGCAATGATATTCATCATAAGACTGCAGCCTTTTGCTTCTCTTCAAAAAAAAGGCGGAGCATAATTGGTTGGCGTGATTGAGTGCTACGTCAAAGTGCTTCAATTTTGTAACCTGCTTTCTGTACCATTTCCATTATATCTTTTTCAGAAACTATTTCAGTTTTTACGGTAAGAATTTTATCCTTATTGGCGGTATCCACTTCCCACTCTTCGATTTCTGCCACACCATCCAGATAGGGTTTTACGGTAGCCACACATCCGCCACAATTAATATTTGTTTTAAACCGCAATTTTTTATCCTTATTCTTCTTGCCAAATAAATCGGTTAACTTCTTAATCATATTATCTTGAATATTTATTTATAAAATGCATTTTTCAAAATTACAGATAAATCCCTTTTTGAACAGTGCGTTTTCTTACAGAATTTGAAATGATAGTGTTTTTAAGCCGTCATTCGCAGCGCAGCGGAGAAATCTCTCCGTTCAGGAAGCAAAAGATTTCTCACTCCGTTACACTCCATTCGAAATGACGGTAAAAAGAAGAACGTCATTTTCGCAGCATCCAACAACGGTCATTTCGCAGCGAAGCGGAGAAATCTTATCGTTCAGGAAGCAAAAGATTTCTCACTCCGTTACACTCCATTCGAAATGACGGTAAAAAGAAGAACGTCATTTTCGCAGCATCCAACAACGGTCATTTCGCAGCGAAGCGGAGAAATCTTATCGTTCAGGAAGCAAAAGATTTCTCATTACACTCCAATTAATCAAAACATATTACCCACATAACAATCATCATAACAAAATTAATTCGTAATCTGTTCGCAAAGCATCTAATTGGATTTTCAACCTTTTTTCACTTGTATCGGTAATGAAAACCTGTCCATCATTGTCAAGACATACTTTTTTTAATAAATTCTGAATTCGGTTTTCGTCCAGCTTTTCAAAAACATCATCCAATAATAATAAAGGAGCAAATTTCTTTTCGGCTTTTAATTCTTCTAGTTCAATGAGTTTCAGCGCAAACAACAAACTTTTTCTTTGCCCTTGTGAAGCAATATTTTTAAATGGTTGATTGTCCAATTGTATCATCAAATCATCCCGATGAACGCCTACCGTTGTACGCTGCAATAACCTGTCCTTTGGTAATGAATATTTTAATAAATCATTAAAGTCTGCATCCATCAATTTACTGTCAAAAATAATTGAAAGATTTTCTTCCTGCTGCGCAATGTCGGTGTATAGCCTTTTTACTTTTGGCAAGTAAGAAATCAAAAAATCTCTTCGTTTGGAAAAGATATACTCCCCAGCAGGTATTAATTGCTCATTAAGAGTTAGTAGCAATGCTTCATCCCAGAGGTTTTTTTCGGCTGCCGATTTCAGAAACGAATTTCGTTGTTGTAATATTTTGTTGTATTGAATCAGTTTTATCAGATAATCAAGATCTATTTGCGAAAGCAATGCATCCAGAAAACTGCGCCTTTCCTCGCTTCCTCCTGTTATCAATACGGCATCATCGGGCGCAATGACCACACAGGGGTAACGCCCTATGTGTTTCGAAAACTTTTCATACACCTGATCATTAAGTGAAAACTCCTTTTTGCCCGTCTCTCTTAAAATACACACTGCTTTTTCATCAATGCCATTCAGGTCAAAATGTCCTTCAATTCGATATCCTTTGGCCCCATGCTGCACATTAAAAGAGCCATTGTTACTGAAATAGCCTTTTGTAAAGCACAGGTAATGAATGGCATCCAGAATATTGGTTTTACCCACCCCATTTTTTCCACAAATGCCTATAATTCTTTTATGAAAATTAAAATTACGATGCGTGTAATTTTTAAACTGAATTAGTGATATTGACTTTAATGTGAGCATGACTCGTCAAAATAGAAAACTAATATCAATCAAGCAATTATACAACAATTGGCTCTTCCAAACTGAACAAAAAGCAGATTTTTTTTCATTTTACAATATCGCCCTTAGCCGCATCAGTTCGGTTTCTGATACTTTGGTATTATATCTGGAGGCAATCAGGCGATCATAAGCCTGTGCAAGACTGTTTTGAGCTTCGCGCAGTTGTAGCAAGGTGGCCATTCCCAATCGGTAGGTTTCATATACTATTTTTACATTTTCTTCGGCAAGCAGGATATTTTCTTCTTCAAGTTTCAGTTGTTTTTTCTGTTGCTCATAGCTCTTAAATGAATTCAGAATCTGCATATTCAATAAAGAGCGTTGATTTTCATATTGCAGTTTTTGAAAATCAATATTCAATGCGTCCTGCTTCATCTGCCGCCTTACCCTTAACTGGTTGAAGATGGGAATATTGGCTGAAAATCCATAATTGAGACTCAAGCGTGCGATTAAACAAAGGCGCAAACCTGTTGATAGCTACGCTGTTTTGATTTCTACCAAACAGATAATTTGAGTTGAATGAAACGGTAGGAAACAATCCGGCTTTTGTTTCCTTGAGTGTAAGATTAGCCACTTCAATATTCTTTTGCGCAAGCTTTAGAGCAGGATTCACGTTTTCGAGATCGTCCAATATATCTCCTAAAACTACATTGTAATTAACAGGTATAGTGTCCGGAATGTCAAATTCGGGTCTGTCTTTAATATTCATTGCTTGCAAAAGTTGTTCCTTGAGCACATCCACATTGGTTTCCTGCTGCATCCTCAATGATTTTTGAGCATTCAAATCTACCTTGCTTTGCAATACATCGGGTTTTGCACCGGTACCAATATCTAATTTGTACTGAGCTAATTTGGCCCTTTCTTCATTCAGTTTTATTTGTACATCTGTTGCTTCTATCAATTGCTTCTGCCGGGCAATGCTGTAATACGTTTTTATCACATTTGCCACTGTGGTAATAATTTTATCTTTAAGACTGATAGAACCTGCCTGTAATATCAGTCCTGCCTTTTCTCTGGTAGCAAACATTCTTAACCCGTCAAAAAGTACCCAGTTTAATGCCAGCCCTGTGGAAAGATTATTGCTTCTAATGTTGCTGGAACGGCTCGTGTCAATCAAAACCTGACGCTGGTTATTGACATTCCATACAGAAGAAGCGCTGGCGTTGAGTGTAGGATAAAAAAAGACATTACGATAGCCGTAATCTATTTCAGCGCTGATTGAGTCTTTTTTGGCTAACCGGATGTCAAAATTGTTTTGCAATGCTGTAGCAACCGCTTCTTCAAGTGGTAACATTTTTTGCGCATTTGCGCTAAAAATTGTAAATAAAAAAAGGAGGATATAAGTAAATAATATTTTCATTTTAATCATCTCAATTCTTAATTCAAATTTGAATTTAGTAGCTGTTCGGCTTCTTCTTTTTTCTTTTCTTCAAATACCAGAATTTCATCAAAATCTCTGGGTTTTTTATTTGCCGACATATAGCTGTAAATAGCCGGCAATGTGTAAAGCGTTAATATGAGTGAAAACAAAATACCGCCCACAATCACAATACCCAAAGGGATACGGCTGGTAGATGCAGCGCCCAATGATAAAGCAATAGGTAAAGCGCCCAATGCCATTGCCAGGCTGGTAATCAAAATAGGACGTAGCCGCTGGCCGGCAGCAAACACGATGGCTTCATTTTTCTCCATGCCTCGTTTCCGGCTCTGATTGGCAAACTCAACAATAAGGATTCCATTCTTGGTTACCAACCCTATCAACATAATCATGCCAATTTCCGAAAAAATATTAAGTGTGTGGCCAAAGAACCAAAGCGTTAATAAAGCGCCGGCAATTGCAAGTGGCACGGTAATCATGATAATAACAGGGTCTATAAAGCTTTCAAACTGTGCAGCAAGAATTAAAAATATCAAACCTAATGCCAAAATGAATGCGAAACTGATATTACTACTACTCTCGGCAAAATCGCGTGAAGTGCCGCTCAAAGCAGTACTAAAGGTGTCATCTAATAAATTATTTGCAATTTTGTCCATTTCATTGATGCCGTCACCCACAGTTTTACCAGGAGCAAGACCTGCAGAAATCGTTGCTGATTTATACCGGTTAAAGTGATAAATTGTTGGCGGCGTAGTTGACTCCAGGATGGTAGTCAGATTATCCAGACTGATCATTTTTCCTGCGTTATTTCTGACAAATATTTTTTTCAAATCATCGGGATCATCCCGGTTGATACGATCCACCTGTGCCATTACCTGATACTGTTTACCATTGCGGGTAAAGTATCCTAACCGGCGGTTGCTAAAGGCTATCTGAAGCGCTTCGCTGATAGCATTAATACTTACACCCAACTGTGCTGCCTTCAACCTATCGACAATGATGCGTAGTTCAGGTTTGTTGAATTTAAGGTCAACATCCACCTGCTGCAACACCGGGCTTTTACTGGCTTCTTCCAAGAACTTAGGCAATACGCTTGTAAGTTTATCGAAATTATTATTCTGCAGTACAAACTGAACATCCTGCCCTCCCCTGCGGTTTACCTGAATCGTTTGCTCCTGAATGGCGAATGCACGTCCTTCATTGAATTTGGGTAGGTTGCGATTCACCATTTCCACAATTTCCTTTTGAGAACGGATTCTTTCATCTGGGTCAGCCAAGGTTACCCTTACCATACCGGTATTTGAGTTTCCTGTACCCATAAAACCCGGAGAAGTAATAGAAAGCACTATTCTATTTTCCGGAACAGAATCTATAATAAAGCCTGTAACTCTGTTTACAAACTTATCCATTGCATCGTAGGAAGTGCCTTCAGGGGCTGAAAGCGATAATCTGAACTGGCTTTTGTCTTCCATTGGCGCCAACTCGGATTGTAAACTACTGCCAATCCAATAAATAATCAGTCCACAAGCAGCCACAATTACCCAAGCCATCCATCGCACCTTCATAAATGCTTTCAAACTATGGTCATAAAAATTCTCCATCCATTTGAAAAACGGTTCCGTGAAATTGTAAAACCTACCATGGTCATGAATATTTTTTCTCGTCAGAAAAACATTTAATACCGGTGTAAGCGTCAACGACACAAAAGCCGAAATCAAAACCGCTCCGGCTACCACCAACCCAAACTCACGAAACAGCCGACCCACAAAACCTTGTAAAAACAATATGGGTAGAAATACGACTGCTAATGTGATAGAGGTAGCTATTACCGCAAAGTATATTTCCTTAGAGCCTTCTAAGGCAGCTTTTCTTTTTGGAAATCCCTGTTCAATTTTTTTGTAAATATTTTCTGTGACGACAATTCCATCATCCACCACAAGCCCTGTTGCCAGCACAATAGCCAGTAATGATAATACATTGATAGTGTAACCCATTAAATACATAATAAAAAAAGCGCCAATCAGAGAAACAGGGATATCAATCAACGGCCTGATGGACATAATCCAGTCTCTGAAAAACAGGAAGATAATCAGGATAACCAATGACAAAGCGATAAAAAGGGTTTCTTCTACCTCAGAAATGGAGCGTTTAATGTATTTTGTCTGGTCTAATGCAATATTGAGCTTAATATCCTCAGGCACATCTTTTTTAATAACTTCCAACCTTTTATAAAACTCATCAGAAATGGCTACATAATTGGAACCCGGTTGGGGAACAATCGCCAGCGCAATCATGGGAATGGCACTCTCCCTAAGGGCAGTTTCTTCATTTTCGGGGCCTAAAACGACGGTACCGATATCTCTTACCCTGACATCAGAGCCATTAACATTTTTGATAATCAAATTACTAAACTCTTCTTCAGCATTTAATTTACCAAAAGTTCTTACAATCAGTTCTGTGTTATTCCCTGCAATCTTTCCTGACGGCAATTCCACATTTTCTCTTTGGAGTGCAGATTGAATATCGGAAGGAGTCAACTGATAGGCAGTAAGTTTATTGGGATCAATCCAAATCCGCATGGCGAATTTTTTCTCGCCCCAAATTTGAATACTGCTCACACCTGAAATTGTCTGTAATCTTTCTACCAGATTGTTTGTGGCATATTCTGTTAGTTCAAGCGGGTTTTTTGTATCGCTCTGCACTGTCATTGAAATAATGGCATCTGAGCTGGCATCAGCCTTGCTTACCACCGGAGGGGCTTCCAGATCAGGCGGAAGCGAGCGCTGTGCAGCAGATACCTTATCCCTAACATCATTTGCTGCTGCTTCCAGGTCCACACCCAGGTCAAACTCCACATTGATATTGCTGGTGCCATTACTACTGCTTGAGGTAATATTTTTAACGCCAGAAATTCCGTTGATGGCTTTTCCAGAGGTTCGGTAATCTGCGTTTCAATAATATCTGCATTAGACCCTGCGTAACTCGTTCTTACACTGATATTGGGCGGGTCAATAGCCGGATAATCTCTCACACCCAGAAACTTAAAGGCAATGACTCCAAATACAATAATTACAATATTCATAACTATTGCTAAAACCGGCCGCCTCAAACTAAGTTCTGATATATTCATTTCCTGCTTATTGTAAAATTTACCTTAATGGGTAATTGAATTAATGTCCGCGAGTTATCTGTTTATCAACTGGATTTTATCAAACTTCAAACCCCAAACCATAAATTTTAAACCCCAAAAATCAGTATTCTGCTATCTGTTACCTAATTAACCACCTTTCTCAATTCTACTTTGCTATCTGGTTTGGTAGCCATAATACCTGTTACCAAAATGGTATCTCCTGCCTTCAATCCTTTGGTTATTTCCACTCTCGAGGAATCTCTGATACCTAATTCCACATCATTAAACAATGCTTGTCCCTGATTGAAAAGAATCACTTGCTTACCTCTTGCTGTGGGTACAATTGACTGAGAAGGAATAAAAATCGTATTATCTCGAGGCGCAAAATTGATTATCACTTTGGCAAAAGAGCCCGGAATCAAGCCCGGTGCCGCTATTCACTACCGCTCTTACCATCAGGCTACGATTGCTTACGTCCACATTTGACTCGGTAGCTACTATTCTTGCGGCGTAATTCCTATCGTTTCCCTCAACCGTAAAATTCACAATTTGCCCTTGCCTGATTTGGGAGGTGTATTTTTCAGGCACTGAAAAATCAACCTTCAAAGTACTGACCTGATTGATAGTGGCAATTACGGTAGCCGGAGTAATGTATGCGCCCGGGCTTATCTCTTTCAATCCCATTTTACCGCTAAATGGCGCTCTCACCTCTGTCTTAATAATTGCTGTTCGAATGATGTCAATATCTGCCTGAATGTTTTTTACCGTCAATAAAGAGGCATCATAATCCTGCTTACTTATTCCCTGAATATCAAGCAATTGTGATGCTCTGGTTTCATTGGACCTGGCTATGGCCAATTGGGTTTGCAGTTTTTTTAGTTGTGCCTGCAGGTCGCCATCATAAATCTTGGCCAATAATGTTCCTTTACCTACAGACTGGCCTTCCCTTACGTTAAGGCTAACCACTCTCCCAGAAACTTCGGGATGAATTTCGGTTACTTCATTTGCAACTATACTACCGGGCACCTGTACATTCTCGGCAAATACTTCTGATTTCACTACATACACATCCACTTTGGGTGCAGGTCGTTGCTGCGGTTTTTTAGCCTCAGGCTTTTTTCCCGCCACAGGAAAACAAGGCAAAAAGGACTACTAAAAATAAAAACTGATAAACTTTACTCAACATCATTCTATTTTGTAAGCGATAAAGATAAGGTTTGATAACTGAATAGGACGATAGACAGGGTCAAAACTTGCTGTTTAAACATAAATATTTATAAGACAACTCATTAGATTTTATTATACTTTCTTACCTGCTTCAACAAACTTCCAGAAATCAGAGTCTGATTTGATTATATTATATTCAATACCCAATTCTTTTTCATTCATAATCAGTTGGTAAATAATTCCTTTGAAAAAATTTTTCATATCACCACAGGTAAATGAAGATTTAAAGTCGTCTCTTAATTCAGAACTGTTTGCAAAACATACCCTTTCTGCTACATCATCGCCGGTTACAAATACCAATCCGGTCTTTTTTTCTATTTCGCTGATAATGTTTTTATCCTTGACAGGAATAGGATTTCTGTCGATAAATTGCTTTACCGAAGCATATTTTGCTTCTGAATCACCTTGTAGTTTTTTTATATACTCCTCAATGGACATAAAACTTATTTGTAACTGAATTCTTTAGTTGTCAATCATTTATAAATATATACAAGCAAAAAGGAAAAAGGTTACTGAAAATATAAAGCAAAAAATACATTTCAAGAATAATGATCATACTACCAAAAATATCTTTTAGTAAATTGATATTCAATTAATTAGTTAAAAGAATTTCACATACCTTCATCCAGATTCTTCGAATAAATCGTATATTCCTTATACATTTTATGCCCTTCGAGCCTTTCGATTTCTCCTCTCATTTTTGTATTTTCGCGCATAATGAGGTGGCTGTCAACAATGGTAAAACCCAGATTGATTGCTGAAGTAAAAATTCGGGTGGCAAGCACTGCATCCAGACCTTTCCCTTGCATTCCTCGGTCGATGGAGCCCAGCAGCAATACCAGCCTTTTTGAATTTTTAAATGATTTGTACAGATGCAGCCAGCCAAAAGGCAATATCCTTCCTCGAGCTTTTCGGATACCTTCACTCAGGTCGGGCATCGCTATGATAAATGCTACCACATTATTGTTTTCATCAGTTATTGCCTTTACCAGTCTGGGATTTAACAATGGCAAAAACCGATTGGCAAATTCATTCATTTCTGCTTCTGTCACTGCTGTAAATCCATATATTTTCTGGTAGGTATTATTGATAAGATTGAAAACCGGCTTCACAAAAGGCTTTATTTTTCGGGAAGAAGTAAATTCGTGTACCGTAATTTTCAGGTTGTTTTCTACCCGTTTCACATAATTTTTATACCGTTCCACAATCGTATCGGTAATGGGCACATCATATTGGCAAAGTTCCACATGAGGATTGTAATTGCTTTGCAAAATGAATTCTTTCATAAATTCAAAACTGCAATTGGTAACCATCATAGTGGGCGCATCATAACCTTTGGTTAAAAAACCCTGCGGCTCTTTGTCCGAAAATCCCATTGGACCAATCACCTGGTTGCAACCTTTTTGTTTTGCCCAGTCTTCTAAAGTTAGAATGAGCTTGTCAAAAATTTCTTTTTGTTCGTAACATTCAAAATAACTGAACCTTGCAGTGTGGATATTGTTCAGTCTATTAAAATCATGAGGAATAATACCCATTATTCGCCCTACCGGCTTATTGTTTTGGAAAGCAAGCAGCAAAATGGTATCATTATGCCTAAAAGCAGGATTTCGTTTTTCGGAAAAGAACTTTTCATCATCTACATACAGCGGTGGCAACCAGGTGGCATGTTGCCGGTGTATTTTTTCGGGCAGATAAATAAAGGTTTTTAAATCTGCTTTTGTTTTAACCTCTTTTATAATAATGGACATAAGCGATCGAAATTAGTTTGATGAAACAGTAAAAAGCAATAACGCACCTCCTCAAAAATCTGAATCAGTAGTCACTCATTACTTTTAGCAGCCGAAAATATTAATTCTTACAAGAAACGTCAAAAATATTTTGTTCATAATTTTATTGATTGGTAATCAGTAAGGTTATAACTTTCAGTTCTTAAATTTTAGGATATGGCAGTAGATTTATCAATAAGCAAAGGGACAAAGGCAGCGCAATACCAATCTCTTTTACCGCAGATTAAGGCATTAATGGAAGGAGAAGATGATTTGATCGCCAATCTGGCAAATGTAGCCGCAGCGCTAAAAGAGCAGTTCAACTGGTGGTGGGCAGGTTTTTATTTAGTAAAAAATGATGAGTTGGTTTTGGGCCCATTTCAAGGGCCTGTGGCCTGCACCCGAATTAAAAAAGGGAAAGGCGTATGCGGAAAATCATGGGTAATGGCAGCCGCATTAATCGTTCCTGATGTAGAACAGTTTCCCGGGCATATTGCCTGCAGCAGTTTATCAAAGTCGGAAATTGTAGTACCTATTCTTAAAGAAAATGCTGTTGTAGGCGTTTTGGATGTTGATAGCGAACATTTAAACCATTTTGACCAAACAGATCAGGCATATCTGGAAGAATTGGTAACATTCATTAATTTTAATGATGCTTCTGACTAAACAAATTGTAGTAACCGGCAAGGTGCAGAGCGTTTTTTACAGGCAATCTGCAAAAATGACTGCCAGAAGCCTTGGTATAACCGGGTATGTAAAAAATATGCCGGATGGCTCCGTTTTTATTATCGCCACCGGCACAGAAATACAATTGTCCAAACTTATTGAATGGTGCCACCAGGGGCCTGTAAGGGCAGAAGTGTCATTTGTGGAAGCAGCCAATCTTCCGATACAAAAATTTTTAAAATTTTCAATCCTGTGATTGTAAGATTTCCGGAAGGTTTTTGAGCATATCCTCTGTCATCGTAGCCAGGTCATACTCATGCTTCCAGCCCCAGTCGGCTCTTGCTACCGCATCGTCAACGCTTTGTGGCCAGCTATTGGCAATCCGCTGCCTGTAATCCGGATCGTAGCTTATTTCAAACTCGGGAATATGCTTTTTAATCTCGGCAGAGATTTCCTTTGGCGAAAAACTCATTGCAGAAAGATTATAAGAGGTACGAATTGTAATATTTTCGGCAGGAGCCTCCATCAGCTCTATGGTTGCTTTGATGGCATCGGGCATATACATCATTGGCAGATAGGTGTCTTCCTCCAGAAACGAAACATATTTTTTTTCTTCCACCGCTTCATGAAAAATTTCCACCGCATAATCGGTGGTGCCGCCACCGGGTTCCGATTTGTATGATATCAAGCCAGGATAGCGCAGGCTGCGAACATCCACACCGTATTTTAAATGGTAATAATTGCACCAGAACTCACCTGCAAACTTACTGATTCCGTAAACTGTGGTAGGTTCAATAATGGTTTTTTGCGGACAATTTTGCTTGGGCGAAGTGGGGCCAAACACTGCTATTGAGGAAGGCCAATACACTTTTTTCAGGTTTTCTTCGCGGGCTATGTCCAATACATTCAGCAGCCCCTGCATGTTCAGGTGCCAGGCCAGGCCGGGGTTTTTTTCTCCTTTTGCCGACAACATGGCAGCAAGTAAATAAATCTGGGTAATGTTTTGACGTATCACCTGCACATGAAGCATTTCCTTGTTCATCACGTCAAGGCTTACGTAAGGACCGCCTTTGAGCAGGTTGTTTTCTTCTCTCAAGTCGGATGCCACCACATTATTGGCGCCATAAATTTTTCTGAGGGCTAATGTAAGTTCCACGCCAATCTGGCCTGAAGCGCCAATAACTAATATTTTTTCTTTATGCATAACAGTTGTTTTTTATGATAATTGGTAATTATTTGTCAAACATAGGATTATATGATAAATCTCAGTTATCAACCTAAATTTTTTTTAAGCGGTTTTAAGTAATTTTGCAATGCAAATATATACCTATAATTGTGTAGTAGATTATTCAGTGCAAAGGTTTGTTCATAAATATTTTTTGTTAAAAATGTAATTGAACTACCTGAGTCGGCGTTTTCACTTACCACACAAAACAATAAATTATTTGCTTTAAAGCAATCAGATATGAATCGTTCAGTTTATGTTATTACACCTTCTTCCCAAAGCGGGAAGTCGATTGTCAGCTTAGGATTGATGCAGATGCTGCAGCGCAACACGTCTAATGTGGGTTATTTTAAGCCATTAATTGAGGATGAAAATGAAAAAGATAACCATATTGGAGACTATTCTGAAGCATTTTAAGATTAATATGGAATATAATGATGCTTATGCTTTTTCAAGAAAGGAGCTTACAGAGTATCAAAATCAGGGCAGAATAAACGATGTTTATGACGGAATTATAAAAAAATACAAAAGCTTAGAGGAAAAATTTGACTTTGTGTTGGTTGAAGGTAGCGATTTCAATGAAGAAGGTTCCATTTTTGAAGTGGACTTTAACGGCTCACTTGCAAAAAGCCTGGGTATTCCCGTTTTGCTGGTTATCAAAGACACCTTTGAAACCGTAGCAGAACTGGTAAACCACGTAACTGTGGAAGTAAATTCATTTCTGCAAAAAGATATTAATGTAATTGGTGTTTTTGTATCCAGATGTACCAAAAATACAGCGGATGCCCAAAAGAAAATCGTTAAACGCCTGCATAATGACAAAATACAGGTATCGGTTATCCCTGATAATGAAGAATTAGGAAAACCTACCGTTAAAGAAATAGCGCAATACCTGCATGCTCATGTTCTGTTTGGGGCAGACAAGATGGATGCGATTGCTAAAAATTCGATTATTGGAGGGATGCAGTTAGCTAACTATCTTCCTCGTATTCTGGAAGATTGCGTGAGCATTATTCCCGGCGACAGGGCCGATTTGATTGTAGGTTCCATGCTGGCCAATGTGTCGCACAATTATCCTAATGTGGCCGGAATCGTTCTTACCGGCGGGTTTTTGCCGGAAAGGTCTGTCATAAAACTGATTGATGGCCCCCAAAAACCCATCCCCATCATGGCAGTAAATACCGGAACCTTCGAAACAGCCAGTAAAGTTGCCAATATCAAGCCCAAAATAACATCAGATAATCTATATAAAATAAAACTGAGCATCAACCTTTTTGAATCTTCGGTGGATACCGAAGCGTTGAGCGAAAGAATCGTTTCAGTGAAAACCGAAAATCTGACACCCAGAATGTTTCAGTATAATATAATTGTAAATGCCAAAAAGGCACAAAAACATATTGTATTGCCCGAAGGAAATGATGAAAGAATCATTGTTGCTGCTTCGCAATTAGCTAAAGACAAGATCGTTTATCTTACGATACTGGGCGATCCGGAAAAAGTGAGAGACAAAGTGAGCAGACTTGGATTGTATTGGGATGAAGAAAGGATTAAAATTGTTAATCCGCTCGCCAGTCCTAACTACGAAGACTATAGCAATACCTTATTTGAATTACGCAAATCAAAAGGCTTGGATATTACTTCGGCAAAAGACCTGATGCTGGATGTATCTTACTACGGCACCATGATGGTGTACAAAGGCCATGCAGACGGAATGGTTTCGGGCGCTGCACATACCACAGCTCATACCATCAAACCGGCTTTACAGTTTGTAAAAACCAAACCCGGATTCAATACCGTATCTTCAGTATTCTTTATGCTGCTCGATGACAGGGTATTGGTGTATGGCGACTGTGCCATTGTGCCCAACCCAACAGCAGAACAATTAGCAGAAATAGCCATTTCATCTGCCGACTCGGCAAAAACATTCGGAATTACTACACCTAAGGTGGCGCTTCTCTCCTATTCATCGGGCGCTTCGGGTACAGGTGAAGATGTGGAAAAAGTAAGAACCGCCACTGCCATTGTGAAGGAAATGCGCCCCGATATTTTGTCCGAAGGGCCGATTCAATACGATGCAGCAGTAGATGCATCAGTGGGAAAGAGCAAATTGCCGGACTCCCCCGTAGCCGGGCAAGCCAATGTATTAATCTTCCCCGACTTAAATACCGGCAACAATACCTACAAAGCTGTTCAAAGAGAAACCGGCGCATTAGCTGTAGGCCCAATGCTACAGGGGTTGAACAAACCGATTAATGACCTGAGCCGTGGCGCTACTATTGAGGACATTTACAATACAGTTATAATTACCGCAATTCAATCCACTGACAATTAAGAATTAGAAATCAGCAACTATGTACATCTTAGTAATTAATGCAGGAAGTTCTTCGCTGAAATATCAGCTTTTCGACATAGAATCACGTACCATGCTGGCTAAAGGCCTTGCAGAAAGAATTGCCATTAATGGTGGCAGGATTAAGCATACTACCGTAAAAGGGGATGTTGAAAAGGAAATTATTGTTGATAAGCAATTACCCGATCATACAGTGGCATTCGAAATCATTTCCCGGTTGCTTACCGATGCCGAAAATGGAGTAATTTCCAAACCGGAGGATATTACTGCCGTAGGACACAGAATTGTACATGGCGGTGAAAAATTTTCTCATACCCAGATAATTACAGATGAAGTAAAAGAAACCATTAAAGCGCTGATACCTTTGGCTCCGCTGCACAACCCTCCAAATATTGTGGGTGTAGAGGCAGCCGAAAGCTTTTCCCAAAGGCATGCAGGTAGCCGTGTTTGATACCGCTTTTCATCAAACTATTCCTGAACACGTTTTTCGCTATGCCATTCCCGAAAAATATTATACCGAAGACAGAATCAGGGTATATGGTTTTCATGGCACCAGCCACAAATACGTTTATGACGAAGCCAAAAAATACCTGAACAATCCAAAACTTAAAGCCATCACCATACATTTGGGAAATGGTTCCAGCATGACCGCCATAGATGAAAACGGGCACAGCGTGGATACTTCATTGGGTTTCAGCGCTTTGGGCGGGCTCATTATGGGTACCAGAAGCGGAGACATAGACCCTTCCATTATTTTTCACATGATGGAAGAAATGAATATGACACTGGACCAGGTTAAACACATTTTGTATAAAGAAAGTGGAATGCTCGGGCTGGCCGGTAGCAGCGATGCGCGTGATGTAAGGGCAAAGTATTATAAAGACGACAAAAGCGCTAAACTCTGCTACGAAATGTATGGCTACCGCATCAGAAAGTACATCGGTTCTTATTTTGCACTTCTAAACGGCGTGGATGCCCTGATATTTACTGCAGGACTGGGAGAAAATGATACCCTAACCCGAAAATATGCCTGTAAAAAGTTAGACGCACTGGGTATAAAGCTGGATGAGGAAGCAAACGAAGCAAAAAATCATCCCAAACAACCGGAAGAAATTCAGTCGGCTGACAGTGAAATAAAAATTCTGGTAATTCCTACAAACGAAGAATTGCAAATTGCCAAAGAAACCTACGAATTGATGAAAGGGCTTTAAAACTGAGAATTTATTGCACGATTTTTTCTATGCGTTCTTCGGAGCAAAAACATGTGTAATATCAACGTAAGGCAAATAACGGTAAGGCCAAGATAAAAACCCTGATTTAATGCTTTGTTCTCTTTAAAAAGATAAAAGCCATCAATATTCCATACAATGGTTCCAGATTGTAAGACAGGCTGACGGTAAAGGCTGACAGTTTTTTCAAAGCATTCATTGAAAACTGAAAAGCCACTACCGAACATAACCATGCCAGCACCAACAACCAGAGAAAGTCGTCTAACGAAGGAATAATGCTAGCCACCGGAAATGCTTTCAAATAAAACGGCATCACCAATGATAATGCAAGAAATCCACCGGTCATTTGCCAGGTTAGCACCGTTTGCATGTTTATCTGCCGCATTACTAATTTGAGCAGAATAGGAAATAATGCCGCAAAAAAGGAAGAAATGATTCCCAAAATGATTCCGGTTTTATATTTTGTGTCAAAATGAAAAATCAGATAAATACCAAAAATGGATAAAATACCAAAAACGAGTTCAGTCAAATTTATCCTCACCCTATTGATCAAAGGTTCTAAAATAGAAGAAAAAAAACCAACTGCCGACAGACATACTAATCCCACAGAAACATTGGCATATTTTATGGAAGCGTAAAAAAACATCCAATGCAACGCTGAAAGGAAGCCAATGCCGGATATTCTCAATATTTGTTTTGGTGAAACATGTTGTATTTTTTTAGCAAGCGTCATCAATATCCATAGTGTGGCGCCTGCTATCAATAACCTGTACCAAACCAGCAAACCTTCATTGAGTGTTATCAGTTTGCCCAACACACCTGTAAACCCTGCTAATAATATTGCAATATGTAATTGCAGAAATGATTTTTTCATTCGACTGCAATCTAAAACATTTTGGAAATTTCTTTGGCAATTATTTACGGATTTTAATCTGAGATACTTCGAGAATCCTTTTCATTCTTCACAAAAGTATTTTTTTGAATTGATAACCACAAGTTGGTTTGCCACTTAAATACAAAATCTTAATTTTGTTCCTGACGGTTGTTAATTGTACTTTGCAATTATAAAAATGCTCATATATTTTTCGGTAACAATAAACCTGAATGAAGAACTGTTTATAGAAATAAAATTTTTATGCCTCAACATACACAAAATATTCATGTAACCTCCGAAGTAGGTAGATTGCGAAGACTGTTGGTTCATAGCCCCGACAGCGGATTGGGAAAGGTGGTGCCTTCCAAGGCTCAGGACTGGCTGTTTGAAGACATTGTACACTTAGATACCATCCGCAGAAAAGAGTATGACTACTACATTAAATTACTTCTTTATTTTTTGGATCCAAAAGTAATCAAAGGCAGATTAGCCGAAATAGATGATAAAAAAAATGACCATAATTTTTTCAAACCCTTCAGCGATGACTTTTATCAGTCTGATAAAGTAGTGGAAATCGAAAGACTGCTAACAGAAATTCTGGATGATGAACGAATAAAAATGAAGTTGGTGGCATCGGTTTGCGCCATAGAAAACTGCACCTATGAGGTGCAGGAAGAACTGATGCACAATACACCTGCAGATTTAGCAAGAATATTTATCAGCGGCACTTCCAACGAGTTGGAAATGCTTTTTCCCCCGGTGCCTAATTTTATTTTCACAAGGGATATTGGGATCGTAATAAAAGACCATATTTTGCTAAACAAACCTGCAAAACAGGCGCGAACAAGAGAAGCGTTGCTGATGAAATATATTTTCTTCAACCACCCCTTTTTCAAAAAGTACCAACCCAAGATTATTGAACTGGAAGAAAGTGCGCTACATTTTTTGGCTCCCGAAGGATTGGAAAACAGAGGCGTTACCCTCGAAGGCGGCGACATAATGGTGGTTAGTCCTAAACACGTACTGAGTGGCATCAGCGAGCGGACCAGCTCAGAAGCAGCTCATCAGATAATTAATTTATTATTTGAAAAAAATTAGCAGAGAAAATATCTGTTGTCAGGATTCCGCGCAAGCGAGATTATATGCATATTGACACCATTTTTACGCATGTTAAAAGGAATGTGTGGGTGATGCTGGGTACTTTCTCCAAAAAATATGTCAAGAATGAAGACGTGGATGATATTCAAAAAGTACTTGACCCTGCAAAAAAAGATGAATCCATCAGCGTCATTCAGTTTCACAGGCACGACCCTTCAAAACCAGTTTATTTTGATAATCTGGAAGATTTGTTGGTGGATGTGAGCAAGAATGATTTAAAAAGCAGGGAACGAACAAAATTTATTTACTCCGGCAATAATGAGTTTCCCTTTGATTTGCGGGAGCAGTGGACGGACAGTTGTAATGTACTGGCATTAAAAGAAGGTGTGGTAGTAGGTTATGACAGAAACGATAAAACATTAGAAGCATTTAAGAAAGCAGGTTTTAAATCGGTGCATGTAACAGACTTGTTGCAGCAATTAGAAGAAGGAAGCGTTTCTGCCGACGACATTACGGACACATTTATAACAATGCCTTCAGCCGAATTGTCGCGCGCACGTGGTGGCTACCACTGTATGAGTATGCCTTTGCTGAGGGATGAATTAAAATTTGAATAATGGAAAAAAATCAACGCAAACAACAAATAATATACTGATGATCAGACCTGCGGCTTTTGGCTTCAATGCCGAAACTGCCGTTAATAATGCTTTTCAAAAAGCATCGGAAGACGAAAACGTTAATTCAAATGCACTGCAGGAATTTGATGATTTAGTTTCGCTTTTGCGGCAGCACGATATAAATGTTTTGGTAATAGATGATACCATCAGCCCACATACTCCCGATTCAATCTTCCCAAACAACTGGGTTTCCTATCATGGCGACGGCACCGTAGCGCTTTATCCAATGTTTGCAAATAACCGAAGAAAAGAAAGAAACAAAGGTGTTTTAGAAAAAGTAGCCGCAGGTTTTACAGTTGCCTCAGTTATCGATTTTTCAAATTACGAGACCAAAGGTATTTTTTTGGAAGGCACAGGAAGTATGGTAATTGATAGGGAAAACGGCATTGTGTATGCCTGCCTTTCGCCCAGAACCGATAAATCGGTTTTTGAAGAATTTTGCCGGAAATTTCACTATAAACCGGTTTCTTTCACAGCCCTCGATCAATACAAAAAAGAAATATATCATACCAATGTAATAATGTGTGTGGCCGACAAATTTGTGGTAATTTGTCTCGAAAGTATTGATAATCAACAAGAAAAAAACATGGTTCGTCAAACCATTCAGCAAACCGGCAAGGTAATTATTGAAATCGGTTTTGACCAAATGAACCATTTTGCAGGCAATATGCTACAGGTGCAGAATAATTCGGGGGAGAAATTTTTAGTGATGTCAACACAGGCTTTCAATTCCTTAACAGGAGAGCAGATAGCGAAATTAGAATCTTTTAATTCTATCCTACACGCTCCTCTTTATACTATTGAACAAAATGGCGGTGGTAGCGCCCGATGCATGATGGCCGAAATTTTTCTATCGCCTAAAAACAAAAACGCATGAAATACCTTCTGATAATCATACTTTTTGTGAACATTGCTGCTTGCGGTGTTCAAAAAACTTCATACAAAACAAATACCCAACAATACCTGAATGAATATGTAAGTTCACATGAAGTAATAAAAGGTGATGATAAAAAGAGAATGCAGTTTTTCCAGGTGAATAAATCTTACTGCCTGATAGCAAATTTTGAACCCATTAAAAGCGCCGACTGGTTTAATGTGCCCACTTCAAGCGGAAAAACAAAAGCCTACAGAAAATACGGAAAACTAAGTTTTAAAATATCCAACAAGGGGCTCACGCTGTACGTTTATCAGGCACAGGCATTGATTCAAAAGCCTGAATACTGGGATCATTTGTTTCTTCCCTTTGGCGATGTTACCAACGGAATTGAAACCTATCAAACCGGCAGATATATTGATCTGAAAATCACAGATATCAAAGACGATAAAATTGAATTGGATTTCAACAAAGCATATAATCCTTATTGCGCATATCTGGATGGAATTTACAACTGTCCTATTCCCCCCAAAGAAAACAGATTAGCTGTAGCCATCAAAGCAGGAGAAAAAAAATTTTTGAAAACTCAGTAAAGGGTTTTCCTAAGTCCCTCGTCGAAATTCAAAGGTTCATAGCCCAATTCTGTTCTCGCTTTATCAATGTTCAAACCACTGTTAAATGGCCTTTTTGCAATTTCTTTAAACACTTTACACGTAACAGGTTGAAGCTGATGATTGTTTATTTGAAGCGCAGATGCAGTTTTAATGGCTATTTCATAGGGTGTTAAAATATCCTTTCCGCAAAGATGAAAAATACCCCCGATTTTTGATTGCACGATTAAACCAATTCCTTTTGCCAGATCTTCTGCATAAGTAGGCGTTCTGTACTGGTCATTCACTACTTGGTAAGATTCGTTATTTTTGAGTTTTTTCGCAATCATACTTACAAAACTGTCTCTGCCATACAGTGGTTTACCATACACAAATACAGTTCTTACGATTGACCATTTATATTCATAATCCTTAACAAGCTTTTCTGCACGTAACTTGGTTTCTCCGTAATAATTTACAGGATTGGCTGCTTCGTCTTCTTTGTGCATTCCTTTTTCTCCATCAAAGACAAAATCAGTAGAAATAAAAATAAAATGACTTTGAAAATGTGCAGATGCCGTCATCAGATGCGCCGTTCCATCTACATTCACAAGGTCGGCCAATTGCTTATTTTGTTCGCAATCATCAGGCTTACCGGTTCTTTTTGTTTGATTGAAACGATGATGCGTCTTCCCTTGCCGAAGTAGCAGTAACTTCATATCCTTCCTCCAAAAATGTTTTACTACATAGCTGCCAACAAAACCATTGGAACCGGTAACCAGTACTTGCATGATAAAAATCAGTTTAAATAATTCAGGCTCAAATATAAAAAGAGTTAGCTTTGCTTTTTAAAAAATTCGCCTCATGAAAAAGAATATCAGCCGAAAATATTTTATCAAAAACTCAGCATTTGGATTGGCGGGAGTGGCCCTTACCGATTTTTCGGGAATACATATTTTGAAAAATAAAAAAGACAGCATAAACGTTGGCTTTATTGGAACCGGGCACCGTGGACAGGGATTAATACATACAATAAAAAACAGCAATGTCAATCAGTTGAATGTTTCTGCTGTTTGCGACATAATGCCCGATAATCTTGCCGGTGGATTAAAAAAAGCAGGTGAACACGCGAAGTCTTTCATTGATTACCGCCGTATGCTGGACGATAAAAATATTGATGCGGTTTTTATTGCCACTCCTATTTTTGAACATTTTCCAATGGCGATGAATGCCATTAGCGCCGGTAAGCATATTTATCTTGAAAAGACAATGACCACCAATATTGAGCAGGCAGTGTTACTGGCAAAAAATGAAAGGAATAAAAAAACAGGTACTACAAATCGGGCATCAATACCGCTATTATGAAATGTTTCCTCGCTTAAAATCCCTGATTGCCGAAAATTTAATTGGCCAAATCACCCGGATTGAGTGCCAGTATAACCGAAATTCAGACTGGGAATCAGGATATTGTAAAGATCCAAAAACCGGTAAGATTGTAAACTGGCGCATGTACCAACATTTGTCGGGTGGGGTGCTGGGCGAACTGTCATCACATCAGATAGACGTGGTCAACTGGCTGTTGGGCACCACTCCGGAAAAAGTGGCAGCCATGGGTGATGTAAATTTTTATAAAGACGGGCGTACCTGCTGGGATAATGTTCATGCGGTTTATGGCTATGCAAATGGCGTAAAAATGAATGTGATATCCATTTTGAGTAATGAGTTTGACGGGTATCGCATCAGGTTATATGGTAATGAGGGTACTTTAGAAGTTGGACGAAATAAGGCCACCCTATTTGTAGAAAGAAAGAAAAAAGAAAAAATCATTTTAGACGGCGTAACCGGCGCCACCAAAGAGGCGCTTGATAATGGCACCGGCCTCAATGTATATACAGATAAAGAAGGGAAAGACCCATCCGTTTATGCCTTAGAGGCTTTTGCCGAAAGTATAATAACAGGGAAAAAGGTTTTTGCAGATGCCGAAAAGGGCAAACAAACTGCAATTTCTGTTCATTTGGGAAATAATGCAGTGAAATCCGGCAAAACAGAATACTGGAAAAAAGAATACGATTCTTAAGTCGTTTTTAGGTAAATTTCTTACCTATCTGGTTATCAATGAATAATCATTTTTTACTTACAAAAAATTTTTAGTTGCCAAAACTCGTTTAAATATCAGTATTGCGCTAAATAATAACTACATTTGTGTCGCATTTTAAACGAATTTTCTTGAAATTTACTGAATTTAATTTTGATTCCGGGCTGTTGGAAGGAATAGAAGCAGCCAATTACATTAAAACTACTCCCATTCAGGAATTGGTAATTCCGCATATCCTTAATGGAAAAGACGTAATGGCGTTTGCTCAAACCGGAACCGGTAAAACTGCTGCTTTTTTGTTGCCACTGATTAATAATGTACTCACCAAAAAAGCAGGAACAGGTATTAAATGTATGATTATTGTTCCCACGCGCGAATTGGCAGTACAAATTTCGCAGCACTTAGAGGGGCTGTCTTATTTTACGCCTATCAGTTCTATTGCAGTGTATGGCGGTGGCGATGGCAACGATTTTATACAGGAAAAAAATGCGCTGATTAAGAATGCCGAATTTGTAGTATGTACGCCCGGCAAAATGATGGCTCATATAAAAATGGGGTACGTTAATCTGGATGGATTGCAATATCTGGTTTTGGATGAAGCAGACAGAATGTTGGACATGGGTTTTTATAATGACATCATGTTTATTATTGGCAAATTGCCCCAGAAACGGCAAACCCTTTTGTTTAGCGCTACCATGGCTCCCAAAATTAAGACCTTGGCGCACAAGATATTACACCAACCCATAGAAGTAAGTCTTTCACTCAGCAAGCCGCCCGAAAAATTGTGCAGCAGGCATTTATGGTTTATGACGAGCAAAAAATACCGCTCATCATTCATTTGCTGAAGGAGAAGCAATATCGGTCGGTACTTATATTTTGCAGTAGCAAACTCAGCGTAAAAAATCTTACCCGAGATTTAAAAAGAAAAGGCATTGTGGCTGCCGAAATACACAGTGATTTAGAGCAAGCGGCAAGAGAAGACATTCTGGTAGGTTTCAAAAGCGGCAGAATTCCGGTATTGGTAGCCACAGATATTCTCAGTCGTGGAATAGATATTGATAATATTGATTTGGTAATCAATTTTGATGTGCCCAGAGACAGCGAAGATTATGTACATCGCATTGGCCGTACAGCCCGTGCCGCCGCTGATGGCACTGCTTTTACCCTGGTAACCTTAAAAGAACAACACAAGTTTCACTTTATTGAAAAGCTGATTGGCAAGGATATTTCAAAAATGGCCGTACCCGAACACCTTGGTAAACAACCTGCATACTCACCTGCCCGAAAAAACGATAGCGCAAAACCTTCGTCTAAAAGAAACTTTAAACCTAAAGGTAAAAGACACCAATAGTATTGAGTTTCAACTATTTAAAGATTTGCGCTACCGCTTAGTAATTTATATTTACTAAAATAAAGAACTTATTCATTGGAGGCGTTTTCCTCCTGTCTTTGTCCGCCTTCCTTTCTTTCCGGACGAGGGATTAACACTTTTCTGGACAATTTGAACTTGCCCGATTTTGGATCGGTACCAATCAGCTTCACTTTCATGGCATCGCCTTCTTTTACCACACCATCTAATGTTTCGAGGCGTTTCCAGCTAATTTCGCTTATGTGTACCAAACCTTGTTTACCAGGCAAAAATTCGACAAATGCTCCAAAAGGAACCACCGATTTCACCACCGCATCATACACATCACCTACAACCGGAACGGATACGATTCCTTTAATCCAGTTTTCCGCTTTTATCACAGCTTCTTTTGCTATACCAAAAATACTGATTTCGCCCATATTGTTTACTTCCTCAATATTGATGGTTGTACCGGTTTCGCGTTGCATTTCCTGAATCACTTTTCCGCCAGGCCCTATAACCGCACCAATAAATTCCTTGTCAATAAACATTTTAACCACTCTTGGAGCATGAGGTTTCACTTCGGCTCTTGCTTCAGGAATTGTATTATACATGTGATTTAAGATATGCAATCTACCGTCTTTTGCCTGCAATAATGCCTTTTTCATCACTTCCATCGAAAGACCGTCAACCTTTATATCCATCTGCACACTGCAAATACCATCGCGGGTACCTGTTACCTTAAAGTCCATATCACCTAGGTGATCTTCATCGCCCAGAATATCGCTTAGTACCGAAAACTTATCTTCTTTGGTAATCAATCCCATCGCAATACCGGCCACGTGTTTGGGAAATGGTACTCCGGCATCCATCAGCGCCAGCGAACCGGCACATACAGTAGCCATTGAAGAAGACCCGTTTGACTCCAGAATATCGCTCACTACCCTTACAGTATATCCAAAATTTCCATTGGTAGGCATCATTTTCTTCAAAGACCGCATGGCCAAATTACCATGACCAACTTCACGACGACCCGGACCACGCATCATTTTTACTTCCCCGGTTGAAAACGGAGGGAAATTATAGTGTAAAATAAATTTGGAATATACCGAAGTAGCAGCAGTTTCTATTAACAACTCATCTAAACCAGTACCTAATGTAACCGTTGTAAGTGATTGAGTTTCACCTCTTGTGAATACAGAAGAACCATGAGGAGAAGGTAATACATCTACTTCCATATCAAGGGGACGAATCTGCTCAAGGCTGCGCCCATCCAGCCTTATTTTTTCATCCAGAATCATATCTCTCACCACATCATACTGAAGGTCGTGATAATATGTTCCAGCTAATTTTTTCTGAAGATCCGTTAAAGGATTCTCTTCGGTAGCGCCTTCTTTCAGATGATTCATCAGTTCTTCTTCAATAATCTCAAACTTTTCGCTGCGCTCATGTTTACTATGTTGACCTTTTGCCACTTCATACACCTTTTGCTTGGCAAAGGCATATACTTTCTCACGAATGGCTTCATCCTGTTCTGGTTTGGTATATTCTCTCTTGCCTGCTACACCTTTTAAATCGCGTAATTCTTCCTGAGCTTTTATCTGAACTCGGATGGCATCATGTGCTTTTTCTAAACCTTCAATAAGATCGTCTTCATTACATTCCTGCGATTCGCCTTCCACCATTACCAAGTTTTTGGCGCTGCCTGCTACTAGGAAATCCATGTCGGCAAGTTCCATCTGGCTGCGAGTTGGGTTTATCACAAATTAGCCATTCACTCTGGCTACTCTCACTTCACTGATGATTTCTTTGATGGGCACATCAGAAACTGCTATAGCTGCCGAAGCTGCCAAACAAGCCATGGCATCGGGCAACACTTCGTGGTCACTGCTTATTAACGTAACCAACACCTGTACATCGCAAAAATAATCATCGGGGAACAATGGCCTCAAAGCACGGTCAATCAAGCGGCTTATAAGCACCTCGTAATCGCTCAATTTTGATTCTCTCTTAAAAAACGAGCCTGGAATACGACCTGCTGAGGCAAATTTTTCCTGATAATCTACTGTCAACGGAAAGAAACTCTGTCCTTCTCTTGGCTCTTTATTAGCTACTACGGTAGCCAAAAGCATACATTTCCCAATGCTTACGGTAACTGAACCGTCTGCCTGGCGGGCTAACCGCCCTGTTTCGATGGTTATTTCTCTTCCATCGCCTATATCAAAAGTCTTTCTGATTGGTTGTTGTAACATAAAAATCTGTTGTAAATATTATTGTTTTATTGGCTATGTGCATCTGTAAGTCTATTTGCCGCTTCAATTTTGCAGCAATTGCACACCTCATCGTTAAAATTATTTAGGTAAAATGACTGTTATTAAAACAGTATCTCCCAATATCCTGCCGACATTGGGAAATATATATTTTTATTGAGTATGATTGTTTTTGATATAACCAGCCTTGTTTAAGAATAATTTTTCCCTAAGCCGCAGCTTTGGGTATCCTTATTTTCTTAATCCCAGCTTTTCAATCAACGAACGATAGCTTTGCAGGTTGTGTTTTTGCAAATAGCTCAACAAGCTTTTGCGTTTTCCAACCATTTGAAGCAATCCGCGGTGGGTAGAAAAATCCTTTTTATTTACTTTCAAATGAGCGCTTAACTGAGAAATACGCTCAGTCAGTTGTGCAACTTGGCCCTCAATAGAGCCGGTATTGGCGACGTTTCCGCCAAATTGTGTAAAAATTTCTGCTTTTCTTTCTTTTGTAAGTGGCATCTTTAAATTTTTAAAAGTCATCCGATTATTAATATCCTTTATATTTTGGGCGCAAAGGTAATGAAAAATAGATAATTACAAAAGAATTATTAACAATAGACAGGTGTTTTTTAAAAATATAGATACAGAGGAAAGTGTTGATCCTTCCCCTGTATTTAAAAATTTATAATAAACTTAGGACTTGTTATCCTCCGAAGGCTTGTTTTTAGCATTGAAATCCTCTCTTTTTATCCCTTTTGGGTCTTCGCCCTTGAGATAAGTAGGCAGACTCAACCCTGCCATATTGAACAATTCGTTCAATGGAGGCACCGATTTCATCAATCCTGACACAAAATTAGCTGTGGAACCATTTCCGTTTTCAGTATTTCCGCTATCCCAAACCGTAATTTTATCAATTTTGATGTTTTTGACGGCTTCTACCTGAGTTCTTACCAGGTCCGGCAGTTTCTCTAATAATAACAACTGGAATGCATTGGTAGAATCTCCTCCGGCAGCTTTTACTACTTTGTCATAACCATCAGCCTGCTTGGTAAGGATTTCATACAATCCCTTTGCTTCGGCTTCCATTTTTGCAAAGATGGCATCTGCCTCACCTTTAGCCCTCAAGCGTATTTTTTCGGCTTCAGCCTCTGCATCAATGATGGCTTTCTGCTTTGCAATTTCAGTTGGGATAATTATGTTAGCATTTTGAGTAGAACGTTCTCTTTCGGCGCGTGCCTGCTCTGCTTTTTGTTCGGCAAGATAAGACTCCTCCAATGCCTTTGCCGACTGCACTTTTTCGGCGGTTATAGCTATTTTTAGAGCTTCTGCTTCTTTTTCGCGCCTGAATGCATCAGAATTAGCTATAGTGATTTTTGCTTCGTTTTCACCTTTCACCGCCAGTGAGTTAGCTTCAGAGGTAGAAATTCTGGCATCTCTATCAGCTTCTGCCTTACCAATGGATTCGTCTTTTCCTGCCAGAGCAATGCTGATTTCTTTGTCTTTCTCTGTTATTGCGATTTTTACGTCTCTGTCGCGATACGTTTCGGCTATTTGAGTATCCTTTTCCCTGTCGGCGCTGGCTTTACCGGTTTCACCAATTTTATCCTGTTCGGCCACACTAATTTTTGCTTCGTTGATAGCTTTGGCAGCAGCTTCTTTACCCAACGCTTCAATGTATCCGCTCTCATCCCTGATATCGGTTACGTTAACGTTGATGAGCTTTAAACCGATTTTTTTCAGTTCGGTATCCACATTTTTGGAAATATTGTCTAAAAATTTATCTCTGTCAGAATTAATTTCTTCAATTGTCATGGTAGCAATCACCAAACGCAACTGTCCAAAAAGGATATCTTTAGAAAGCTCCTGAATTTGTTCGGGACTAAGACCCAAAAGACGTTCTGCCGCATTGCCCATTGTGTCCGGCTCGGTAGAAATGGCAATAGTAAAACGACAAGGCACATCTACCCTGATGTTTTGTCGCGAAAGCGCATTGGTAAGATTGGCCTCAATGGAAATAGGTTTCAGGTCCAAATACGCAAAGTCCTGAATTATGGGCCAGATAAAAGCGCCTCCGCCATGAATACACTTTGCCGAAGAGCCGCCTGTTTTTCCATACACAACCAATATTTTATCCGACGGGCAACGCGTGTACCTTGATAACAGCGCTCTGATAGTTACAAACAGCATGATAACCAGTACTAATACAATGATAAGGTTTCCGCCAAAACCTCCATCTGGTAGCGCTACAAGTAAAGAAGGATTCGTCAATAAATTTTCCATAAACAATTACGATATTTTGTTAACAATTAAAATTTTTTCTTTAATACTTTCCACTTTTACCACAGAGCCGGTGGGGATAGCCTCGCCACGGGTCATGGCAGGGAGTTCATGTACCGATCCTTTGGAGCTAATCTGTACCGTACCTTTCCCTGATAATTGGCCAGGAACGGTGAGGTAATCATCTCCATTACGACCAATTAAACTATTGATATTGAATGTATTATCTTCTGCTGCTTAAGTATCTGCCTAATAAGCAAAAAGAAAAGCGCCACAAATACAACACCCACTCCTGTGGCCATCAACACAAGACCAAGACCACTGGTAATGGAGTTATAAAAAGTTACACCCGTCCATCCGAAGCCAAGCAGGAAATTTACCAGATTCCTGAAAGTAAACATTTGAAATGGAGCATCCACATCATCCAGGTTTCCATCAAAATCGGCATTGACGCCATCAGCGCCACTGTCGGCACCCATAAACGTCATAACGGTTTGCACAATAAAGATGGCGCTGGCGATAATTGCTATCCACCAAAATCCCTGCAGCAGCGGCGACATTCCTTCAAAAAATTGATTCATATTTCATTGATTTTTAAACAGTTGACTTTTAAGTTCCTCAAAACAGCCCATTTTTAACCGACTATATTTTTCGGGTTATAGAACAAATATAAATCACCTTTTTTTATAAAAATATATACAAATCGGCAAACTACGGAAAAATAACCGTGAGTTACGGAATTGAGTGCATAAACAGCAGTATTGTATGCAAAAACAACAAAATCGGTTCTATGTGACTGACGGGGTGAGTTTGAAATTGTTGCGCATCGCGACAATATTCGATACAAAACGATATAGAACCACATAAATAAACCAATTTGATGCCACAAGGATTGATATTTCGATATAGTCAGATTAAATTTGCTATATGAAACTTACACAAGATACCAAAAATATTTTGGGCTTAAAACTCCCCACCGACCCGCGATGGGTCAATCTTGCCGAAATATCATTGGAAGCCATTTTGAGCGACCATGCTTATTGCGAGCAAAAAGCAGCTACCAGTTGCATCTCTCTGATACAAGGTTTCAGCGATAAAGAAAAGCTGGTAAAGGAACTGGCGCCCATCGTTACCGAAGAATGGGGACACTTCAGATTAGTTTTGCAGGAACTTAATAAAAGAGGACTGAAACTGGGTCCTCAAAGAAAAGATAATTATGTAAATGCATTGTTTGACTTTCAGATAAAAGGTGGCAGCCGCGACGACAGACTGCTTGACAAACTGCTTACAATGGCGCTGATAGAGGCTCGCAGTTGTGAACGATTTAAAAGGTTGAGCGAAGGATTGAACGACAGCTATCTGGCCAGGTTTTACCGTCGGTTTATGGAAAGCGAAGCCGGCCATTACACCTTGTTTCTGGAACTTGCAGAAGAATATCTTGATAAGGACAAGGTACGAAAACGCTGGCAGGAGTGGCTTGAACATGAGGAAGTGATAATGAAAGAAATGGAGCTTAGAGGCGACAGAATTCACTAAAGTCGAATATATGCTTTTAGCTGCATCTTAGAAGACTACTTTTTTAAAGGAATAAGTAAAAAGAATTTTTAAACTCAAAATCAATAGAATGAAAACTTTAGCAAGAATCACCGCCATATTAGCCGGAGTGATAGGGTTGATTGCTTTTATACCTTTGCTCGGCTGGATGTACTGGATAGTAATTCCAATGGGGGTAGTGGCGCTCATCTTCTCCTATTTGGGCAACTCCAGAGGAGGAAAAGTGGTAAGCATTATTGTGATAATAATCGGGCTTATTAGACTGTCAATTGGAGGCGGATTTATTTAGAAATCTCTTTGGTTGCAGACTAAAACCATTTATATCACCAACATTTGAAATTATTTAGGATTACTTTCGCAAAATTTTTACAAATAATCGCAGAAGTTTGAATTATATAAAAATGTTCAAAACTTCGACCATGAAATATTTTGCAGCAATATTGTCATTCATGTTTTTGGTAATAACAAATACAAGTGCACAAACCAATCCTGATGGAATAGTGGTTGTTTACCATACGCCAAAAAAAGATGGCAAAGTGGCTATTTACAGGAAAGGTGACACCTATTTTGGCAAACTCATCTGGGGAATTAGGAATCTGATTGATAAAAGAACCCTGATAAAACATTGAGAACACGTAACATGGTAGGCAGCGACTTTATGACCGGTTTTACATTTAAAGACGGTGAGTATAAACGGTAGAATTTATGACCCTGAAAGCGGCAAAACATATAATTGTAAAATGTGGCTGGACGATCACCAACTAAAAGTAAGGGGTTTTATGGGTGTGTCAATTTTAGGAAAAACAGAGACATTTTCACGTGCAAATTGATATTTCTATCCTTTCATTTTGTAATGAATATGTTTTTGAAAAAGGTAAAGTAGATATTGTGCAGATGAAATCAAGAAGACTTTTTGTCAACAATACACAGCAAAAAAAATTCTTTTGTTACTGTAAATAGTAAATTATCAAAAAAATACAACTTACAACTTAAACAAGCCTATGCGATAAACGCTAACCCATGGCTGGTTAACTCTTCAAATTTTATTTTTAGTAAAAATTGAAGCTTAGTAAAGTAGATTTGCTGTGCGTACCAGTTTATCTAAATTGGTGATTCTTATTTTTTTGCCTTTCAATTCTACAATCTTATCATGATTAAACTCCGAGAGAAGGCGTATAGCGCTTTCGGTAGATGTTCCAACAAAGTCAGCTATTTCTTCTCGGCTGAACTGGATGTTTAAGGTTTGGCCGTCATTTTCAAATCCATAAGTAGCCTTAAAAAACAGCAACGCCTCTGCCATCCTTTCTCTTACATTCTTTGCGAGAGTGATACAATATGGTCTTCAGCGCTTTTTAAATCAGCGGCAATTATTTTAAAAATACCGATACAGATTTTTGGGTTGGTAACCACCAGATTCACAAAATAATCTCTCTCCACAAAGCAAAAATCACAATCCTCCAATGCAGTAGCGGTAGCATGGTACCTGTCTCCTGCCAGCAGCGCCCTATACCCCAGTAAATCTCCATCTTTTGCAAGCCGCAAAATTTGTTCTTTGCCATCGGGCCCAGTAGTGCTGAGTTTCACTTTCCCTTTATGAATACAATATACACCCATTGGCAGCCCATTCTCCGAAAAGATAATCTGTCCTTTTTTTGCCGAGCTGCAGGATTTATTACTGTTCAACTCTTCCAATTCATTTTCATTCAGTCCAGAAAACAAATTGTAGTTGCTCAAAATACATGCAGCGCATGTAGGATCACTATATTGACCGGTGAAATTCACTTTACTCAAATGATTTAACAATACAAATTTTTTTATTCATGCAAATATATGATTTCCTGAGAAAGTAAATAACTTAAATCGAATTTGTTAAAAAAATGTAATTATTGAAGAATTAGCACATTATTACGAAACAAATCGTAAATTGCAATCAAAATTTTTTATGCCCAAAAACAATGCGGTAAAACCAACCGAAAGCGAACTCGAAATTCTTCAGATTCTCTGGAAAAAAGGTGATGCTACAGTAAGACAGGTGCACGTTGAAATGCTGGAAAAAAAGGATGTAGGCTACACCACAACACTGAAACTTATGCAAATTATGCACGAAAAGGGCTTGGTAGAAAGAGATGAAAGCAGCCGAACACACATATATCGGGCAGCCATAAATAAACTAAACACTCAGAATTTTTTACTTAATAAAATGATTCATGGTCTGTTTGGCGGTTCCTCCGGCCAGTTGATTATGCAGGCATTGGGCAACCACAAAGTATCAAAGAGTGAATTGGAAAAAATTCAATCTTTAATCAACAGCATTAAGGATAAATAATGGCATGAACGAAACGATGCTGCACATATTTGCCTCCTTAGGTAGCGCTGTTTTTAACAGCATCTGGCAAGTCGGCCTGATATGGCTTCTTGTCCTTGTCTATATAAAAACTGAAAAAGTAAAAAAAACCGACTGTATTGAAACACTTGCTTTTTGGGCCGTCGTTGCCGGATTTTTAAGTTTCCTTACCTCGTTTATATACATCTGCTTTTTTACACATACACAATCGTCAGTATTCGTTGGTATTATTAGTCTGTACGGGTTGGCACATTTGCTTCCTTATGTTGCAATGGTTTATTTGTGCTTTTTGATTTTTCCTCTGATAAGGTTAATAACAGGGGTTAAAACGATTTACGTTTTTAAAAACAGGAGCCTCTCCAAAGTTCCGGGACATCTGAAAATCTATACACTCAATGGAAGTTCCTGGCTGGGTATAAAAAGAAAAGTAAAAATTTTCATATCGGATATTGCAACTTCTCCTTTGACATTGGGTTGGCTCAGGCCGATGATTTTAATACCATTAGCTGCCATCAACAACCTGAGTACGCAACAGGTAGAAGCCATTATACTACATGAGTTAGCCCACATAAAAAGAAATGATTACCTGAAAATTTTATCAATCAATTGATTCTTGCCATCATGTATTTCAACCCCTTTATCAGGGCATTAATAAAAATACAAAATCTGGAAAGAGAGAAATCGGCAGATGATTGGGTGGTAAGATTTGAATATGATAAAACGCTTTATGCTACTGCCTTGTATTCGATCGCCTCAAATCAATCCGGAATAGAAAACGAACTGACCATTGCAGCATCCGGGAAAAATTCGGAATTGCTTCACAGAATGGAGTTTCTGTTAGGCACAAAGAGTAAGAATTTACCTGATTTAAAAAAAATCATTTTTTCTCTTGCACTGATTACCTTCCTTGCAATCATATCTGTATTGAAGCCACCAAATAATATTGTACAAAGAACTAATAATTTACAGGTTGCAAAAGATGAAATTTTTAAGAGAGAACCTGTGGCTTTTTTTGCACCTGAAGAAAATACAGAATTAAAGAATTTTCAGGCACCAAAAAAAGAGAAACTAATTAAACAAAAAAACAATCAGCCCGAACCCCAAAGCATCCATTCGGAAGATGAAATGCTGTCAGATAATTTAAGTATTACACATTTTGCCAGTTCGGTAACGCCCCATCTTACAGCAGAGGAAGAAAAAAATATTGAAACTTCTTTATATGCTACTAAAAAGATTCTGTCAGAAACAATTTGGCAACAGATAGAATTTCAATTTGCAGAAACCATGACCGATGAACAAAAACTGAATCTCAAGAAGCGGTTTGAACAAAATTTCAATTATACCAACTGGAATGAAATTGAAACAAACCTTCGTCAGAACTATTATTATATTGATTGGGCAAATGTCAACCAGAGGTTGAAAAATGCTGTTAAATCAATTCAGTTGGACAGTCTTTACAAAAATTACTCAGTAACACAGCAAAAGCTTCTTGATATTAAAAAGTCAGTTGCCACTGATGCATATAATCCGGTGGCTGAATCTGAACTGGCTGCTATAGATAAAAAACTTGCTTCTGTTAATCAGTTGCTGGGTTATATTGATCAGCTCCGTCGCCAGCGCATTATTGAACTATAAACCGGTATAATCATCCAAAATTTTGATTAATTTTGTATGGTAATCATCAATATATGCGTATTACTGCCGATAATCGTTTTAAAAAATTAATAGTCATTGGCGACCGTGTTTTACTAAAACCCGTAAACCCAATGAGCGAACCGAAAGCGGTTTGTATCTGCCTGGGTTCAGGAAAAGAAAAAGTGCAGGGATACGTTATCAAAACAGGGCCGGGCTATGTTATTCCCGTTCCTGTAGAAAATGAACCCTGGAAAACAGATGAAGAACAGGTAAAATATATTCCACTACAGGCTCGTGAGGGCGATTTGGCAATTTTTTTATTAAGCGCTGCTACCGAGGTAATATACGAAGACGAAAAATATTTTATTGTGCCGCAAAGCGCCATCCTGATGCTGGAAAGAGAAGAAGATATTTAATGATTTTTTTCAAAAATTTGAATAAACCTTCTTCCTTATTCGTCTGTGGTAAAGAATATTAACGAAATGCAAAACTTAAAATCCCTTACTTTCGCATCCCTATAAACCTAATAAAGTTAATATGTGCGGAATAGTTGGATACACCGGAACAAAACAGGCATACCCCATTGTAATTAAAGGGCTGAAAAGATTGGAGTATCGAGGCTACGATAGTGCAGGTATTGCCCTTCAGCAAAACAATCATGTAACTATTTATAAAAAGAAAGGCAAAGTAAGCGACCTGGAAGAAAGTATCGGAACAGCCAATGTTACCGGCACCACCGGCATTGGCCATACCCGTTGGGCCACACATGGCGAGCCGAATGACCGCAATGCCCATCCTCATTTTTCCTCCAGCGGGAAAATTGCCATGATTCATAATGGCATTATTGAAAACTATCTCCAATTAAAAAGTGAACTACTTAGCAAAGGCTATACTTTTAAGAGTGATACCGATACCGAAGTGTTGCTCAACTTTATTGAAGAAATAAAAACCAATAACAATTGCTCATTAGAAGAAGCGCTACGCATTGCACTTAAAAGAGTTACGGGAGCTTATGTTATTTTAATGATTGATAATGAAAACCCTGATACCATTATTGCAGCACGCAAAGGAAGCCCATTGGTAATTGGCGTTGGCAAGAATGAACATTTCTTAGGCTCCGATGCCTCGCCCATGCTGGAATATACAAAAGAAGTAGTGTATGTAAACGACTACGAACTGGCCATTGTAAAACCAGATGAGCTGATTTTAAAAAATTTGGGGAACGAAAAGCTAACACCTTATGTTCAAAAATTAGATATTGAGCTAGCAGCTATCGAAAAAAGTGGTTACAATCATTTTATGCTCAAAGAAATTTTTGAACAACCCACCACAATATTCGATTGCCTGCGCGGACGACTGGATGCTATCAATGGAACCATTACAATGTCGGGTATTCAGCAATATGCCGAACAAATCATCAATGCCAACCGTATCATCATTATCGCCTGCGGTACCAGTTGGCACGCTGGTTTGGTGGCCGAATATATAATTGAAGAACTTTGTCGTATTAATGTGGAAGTGGAGTACGCCTCTGAATTTCGCTATCGCAATCCTATCATCAACGAGGGCGATGTAATACTGGCCATCAGCCAAAGTGGCGAAACAGCCGATACTTTAGTAGCCATCGAAAATGCCAAAACAAAAGGAGCTATCATTTTAGGTATTGTAAATGTTGTAGGCTCATCAATAGCCCGCGCTTCGCATGCCGGCGCCTACACTCATGCCGGTCCCGAAATTGGCGTAGCATCCACCAAGGCCTTTACTGCACAGCTTTCTGTGCTGATGATGATTGCCTTAAAAATTGGTTATTTAAAAGGCGCTCTATCCGAAAAACGATACCGGCATTTATTAAAAGAGTTGGATATGGTTCCCGAAAAAGCAGCCTGGATACTGAATCATGCCGATGCAATAAAGGCCATTGCCGAAAAATATAAAGATGCCGGAGATTTTCTATATCTCGGTCGCGGGTACAATTTTGCCATTGCTTTAGAAGGCGCATTAAAGCTCAAAGAAATTTCTTACATCCACGCCGAAGGTTATCCGGCTGCCGAAATGAAACACGGCCCTATTGCCTTAGTGGATTAAAACCTGCCTGTAGTTTTTGTGGCTACCAAAGATGCTTACCACGAAAAAATCATCTCCAATATGCAGGAAATAAAGCCCGCAAAGGCATGCTCATTGCCGTAATAACCGAAGGCGATGAGGTATCAAAAAACTTGTGCGATGATGTAATGGTGGTGCCGCAAGCAGATGAAGTTATAGCGCCCATACTGAGCGTTATCCCTTTGCAACTTCTCTCCTATTTTATAGGCGTGGCAAAAGGATGTGATGTGGATAAACCCCGTAACCTTGCAAAGAGTGTTACCGTAGAATAAGGCAAAATAAGCATGTACCAATATGGACAAATACTGTCTCATAGGTTGAAAATATTTTCAATTCATTTATGCAAAATCAAAAATATTTTCATCATCACTGTAAACAATTGGTATGAAGAATTTATTTTGCATCTTGCTGTTTAATACTATTTATAATTTAAATGCTCAGGTTTCTATTTTGCCCTTTAATAAAAAAGCACCCTTAAAGGAAAGCAAATACCTTTTGATTGATACTCAATCTATTAGAAGAATGAATGATGGTAATTTGGTTGGAATATTGAAACAAGACCGAATGCCCTGTATTATTCCAATGGAACAAATTCAAAGAATACCTAATCCGGCATTAAATAAAGAATTCATTTATAAAATGCCAAACCTGTGGAAATGAGAAGAAAAGATAAAAAAACTAATCCCAAACGAATTTGCAAAATAAATGGTAATATCATATTTATATTTATGCAAAATCGACAACAAAACCAGATTCCATTAATGTTTGATAACTTGTTTGACAATTCCACCTTGAGGTTCTCTTACTGTATTGGTAAAAATAAAGGCCTTGGGGTCAATTGAATATACAATATTTTTTAACTTCCTTACTTCCAGACGAGTTACAATCGTAAAAATAATATCCACCTTATTGCTTACCTCAAAAGAATCTTTCATAAACCCCCTTTCACCTTTGTAAACCGTAATTCCTCTATTGAGCTTTAATACAAGAGTTTTTTTAATTTCTTCACTTTGTTCGGCGATGATGGTTACACCGGTATAAGCTTCAATTCCTTCAATGACATATTTAGTAACCTGGCCTGCCACAATATAGGTAAGGATTGCATATAGAGCCGTCTCCATTTTAATAAATGCAGCAATTGTAAAAATGACCAGGTTCATGGCAAGGATGATTTCCACTATACTCAAACTGCCTTTCCCATTGGTTAACAAAGCAAGGACTTCCATACCATCAAAAGTACCGCCTCCCCTCATTGCCAATCCAATACCGATCCCTAAAAAAAATCCGCCGAACATCGCTACAAGTAGTTTATCATGAGTTAATTCTGGGAATGGCACCATCTGTAAGGTGGCAGCAATCAGCAGAACAGTCAAGGCGCTCCTCCATGAAAAATACCTACCGACTTTAAAGTAAGCCAGTATAATAAATGGAAGGTTTAGGAGGATAAGGAGCAAGCCCAGATTCCAATTATAGACTTCGTGCAGAAGTAATGATATCCCTGTTATTCCACCATCCAAAAAATGGTTGGGAACCAAGAAACTTTTCAGTGCAAAACTCGCCGAAGCTACACTCAGAACAAGGTAGATGATATCAGCAATTGTAAAAAGTTGTCGTCTGGGATATGCCATGTTAGTTACTTCTTTGATTTTAATAGTTTAGCCTTGATGGCTTTGAGATGTTTTTGCTTTTTCAATTCTCTGTTAGCTAATGACGTTTTTGAATGGTAAGAATGCGCTTCAATAAAATTTCTCTGAAGTTCATTCCATTCAGTTTCAGTACGCAACACTCCAAAATATTTTAACTCTTCAAACAAGCCCTTCCCGATGCTAAAAAAATCATCTCTGCCAAGATAATCCAGATCAGCATCTCCGATGATATCTTCCAGATGGTTATGCGGCATCTGCGGAATTTTGGTAGCCAAAATAATTCCATTGACGATATCTACCTGGTGTTGAGTATATCCAAAATCAGGAAGGATTTTTTGGGCTATTTCACAGGATGCTTCTTCGTGATTTTGGGGTCCCTTAATAAACCCGGAATCATGGAAGAGCGCTGCTGTTTTCAGCAGAATCATATCCTCTCCCGAGACACCTTCTGACCTCCCTATATTCTCCGCTGACTCCAAAACATCCAGAACATGAGAAAGATTGTGGTACGTCAAAAAAGCAGGCAGTTCTACCTTTAATTTCCGCAACATCATCTTTTTTACACTTTCAAAATCCATTACTTCAGTTAAATTAAACAATTTAGTTGAGCCAAACAATTTTTAGTACAAAGATAGTAGCCAAACCGTCAACATTTAATAGGTTGATTTGTGCCTTTGATAAATAAAGCAGGGCATTAGGTTTTTTGCCAAAGATCAGAGAGAAGCGCCCTTATTGTTTACAAAATACATCTCCATCTCCCCTTTGTTTTTGGCTGTTATTTTACCGCGATAGGTGCATACAAATCCATCCTTAACCAATCTGTGTGTTGCACCTGAAATATTAACTTTTCCAGCCTCTCCACTTTGTTCCATTCTGGCGGCTGTATTAACCGTATCACCCCAGATATCGTATGCAAATTTTTTAATTCCGACAATTCCTGCCACTACGCTACCGGAGTGAATACCAATACGAATTTCAAAAATTTTCCCTTGTTTTATTCGATCATCTATAAATTCCTTTATTGCAAGCGCAGCCCGCACTGTTTTCATAGCGTGCTCCGGATTAGAACTAGGAAGACCACACACAGCCAGATAAGCATCACCTACTGTTTTGATTTTCTCTAATCCATGTTGTTCAATGATATAATCAAATGCAGTAAAACATTCATTGAGTTCATTTACCAACTCATGAGGACTCAGTGTTTCAGCAGTTTGGGTAAATTGAACAAAATCGGTAAATAATACGCTAACTTCATCAAATTGCCTTGCTTCTGCAGTGCCATTTTCTTTCAGCTCTCTGGCTACCTCCTCAGGAAGAATGTTAAGGAGCAGTTTCTCCGATTTTTCCTTTTCGGTCATTAGTTCAATATTCCTTTTTTCAAGCAATATATTTGCCTTTTGTAGTGCATATTCAAAAATCAAATTTAATCCAAGATAAATAAAAATCAAGCCGCTAAAACAAGAGGTATAGTAGTAAATAACCTTGCCTTTGTTAATGAAGTTGAAATCAAATGGAAAATCTCCATAGTTATTCCAGTAATAAGCCATATAGAGTGTGGTTATCAATGCGATAAAAGCCCACCCAAAGGCAGAATATTTGTCCACAAATAAAAGTCCACATATAGGCATGAGGGTGAGCCATGGCATAACGGGTGAATACATTCCACCGGAATGGAATACTAAAACCAGACCAAAAGAAAAACCTATAAGAACAAATAAGTTGCCAATAACCTTGGTCCGCAATCCTGTAAGATAAAGGAAGGGAAGCAAGGCAAAAAGGGTGCCTTCATAAGGAAGAATTATGAATCCAATATGAAAGTCTATGTACCAGCAGACCACATATAGTGGAACATAAATAAGGATGCTAATACACAGGCTCTGATTAAAATAATCACCTGTTTCTGCTCATAAGCAGAGGAAGAATGCTTGCCGGCAAATATATCAATATGGTGGTTAATATTTTTAAAAAGCTTTTTCATACATACTTTGAATTAAGAAATACTGCCAAATAATCTTTTGAAAAATGACCGTACAACGGTGAACGCTATATATGTTATTGTCCAGACAACCATAAACATTTTCAACCAACCTGGACTTTTGTCAGACCAAGGTAAGCCCTGTTGATATCTTTTGTTGTCCCACCATTTTAAAGGCAAAAAGATAGCCGGTTCGTGTAACGGCCAGATTGTGCAAGGAGAGGCATCTGAACCCGAATCCGCCAGAATGCTGTTAACGGCTCTTCTTGCGGCTTCATTGGCACCTTCCATTGTGGCCAGGTCGGTATTGGTGCGTACATAATCTGAAGCCAGGTAAAAATTTTGAATCCGTGTACGTGCCATCGGTCGAAGTGCCCAGGTATTGACAGCATTAATAAGCAATGGCTCTTTATCAATCGCTTGCACTTGAGCAGTAGCCTTGTGTATATCGCGATCAAGATACCAATGGTCTATCATATCATCCCTGAGTAACACTTTACCATTCACATTAAGGCTCATTTTTATCTGTTCCCATGTATATTTCATGACTTCCTCAGCAGTGCAGTTTTCAGCAAGCCTGCCATTAAACTTAGTATAGAGCCAGTCCGAAATATCAACCGAAAGGATACCTTTGATCTTGCCATTGAAACGATCGCCTAAATCATAATCCTTCCAAAATTGAATCTGCGATATAGACGTAACCGCCCATTCTGTATAACTATAGCACACATGTCCCTTATTTATAGAAACATCTTCATTAAGGTAGTATTGGATACCATTCATCCATGAAGTGCTTTCGGCAAGAGTATTTAGGCCCGTTAAAGATGGATCATTCTGAACCATAGATTCTGGGATCATTTTAATTGTCCGCTCTACCGGAGTAGCAAGGATGTATAGGTCGCCTGCAACTACTTGTTCTTTACCATCAGGGTCTGAGACTTTAATTCCACGAACAATTCCGGACTCATATATTACCTCTTCTCCCCTGTAACCATGATAAAATTTAATACCTTTACCCGTAAGATATTTCAGCCAGGGGAAGAGCCAGACATCGTTGGTAGGTCCATTTAAAACCCTGTCAGTATTAACACTTGGATCCCACATACAAAACATCAACTGTAAGGTCACATTGGTGCCTGTCTTCATGCTTGCCACTTCAGCCCTTGCTGCAACAAGGGAACGAGTAAGCCCCTCAACCAGCAAATGACGATAGGCATCGCTAAATCGTTCTGCCTGCATAAATTCCCACCAGGAAATTCGTTCATATTCTCCATCCCTTCTGAAGGCACAGGATGTCATACATTGCCATATTCGGGCCACAAAAAAGTCAATTTCCTCCTGACTAAGCCCTAACTCGTGCTGGTCAAACAAATCGTGAATCATAAGTTTAATATCCGACTTGTTCTTTGGAAAGCTGGCAGGCATAACGATTGGATCCTTGCCATAAATTGCCAGCATGATTCTTGAGGTAGGCACCAGATTGTCAAAACAACCATTTTTATGCTGTATCCCATTTTTATCTGTAAATGGGATACGCTTCATGGTATCTGTGATGTGTTTGTAGAAGCCTGGGAAAAACCGAAACCCATGCTCTCCAGGAAGATACTTATCCGCATGAATAAGATTTGTGCCCGGAACATCAACAGATCTTGCCTTACCACCAACATATATTTTTTGCCTTTCGTACACTTCCACTTCAAATCCTCTTTCAACAAGCTCATGGGCAGCGCTCATTCCGGCTACTCCTCCTCCTATGATGATTACTTTCTTTGTGCTCATAGTACTAAAATTTAAACGATTTATTAGTAAAAAAGGGGTAAATCCCCAACCACAGGCAGAAGATTTAATGATTTTCCTCCTGCCTATGTCAGAAAAAAAATATCAGAACAACATCAAACAAAATTCAGAAAGACCTGAAAAAGATTTTTTATTGGGCACATACAATACTCCATTTAAACCGTCTATTATCAAAATAAAGATCAAAATGATTTTCAAATCACTTCGGCTTCTTCTTTAAGCACCTTCAGGAAGGGCTTCGCAAGTACAATTGCGGATGTGCTTTTTCAAACTCCTGCCTGATTAATTTCCCGTCCCATCTTCGACTTTCAAATGCTGACAATTCAGTTTTTTTATTGCAACCAAACGAGAAAGAAGGTATTTAAGGCCTCTATTGCATACAAAATATTTTGAGGAATCTAACACAGGCTGGAATGACATTCTACATACCAATTACTAAAGAACTTAGATAAAATAAAATTGCTTTCTGGTGTCATTCACACAATTCCAACCATAATTTCATGTCCTCTTGGCATCAATTACAAAAAATGAGTTATTTAAAATATTTCAAAAACCTGACTGATAAAATTGTAATTATTCAATAAAACCAATTTAATACAGTAGTAAATATATTAACAATTAAATTATTTGCAAAAAATTTTTTGGCACAAAAAAACCTGCTTACCGAAATGAGTTAAAAATTTATTAAGATAGGAAAATAGTAAATTAATGCCAAATACGGTTTTTATCCAAAATTTTAGTGGAAAAAATACCTAACCTAAGGAAAATAGAGGAAAAGATAAAACAACCAACTTCAAACGTATTTGCCAAATGAATGGTAATATCATTTATAGAATTAGGAGGTTTTCGGAAAAGGTGCACATTAAAAAAGCCGCAACAGCGGCTTCAAAAAAATTATCTATACATGATTGAATATTACCATTTATCCACTTCCTCATGTGCTGCAGAAGGTGGTACTTCATTGTTTTCATCAGCCTTTGGCGCTTCTTCTCGAAGATACCTGTGGCGGTTCAGGTTGTTCGATAGCTTCAGAAGCGCTACTTGCCTCAGGAGTATCAACTACCACTTTTTGCACAGGCGCTGCTTCATCATCATACTCATCATGATTAAAGGCATCGAAATTAAAATCGGGCATCAAATCCGTTTTACAAAATCAATCGCTTCAGTGAGCGACTTTATGAATTTATTGAAATCTTCTTTGTATAGAAAAACTTTGTGCCTGTCGTAACCATTGTCATCAAAGCGTTTGCGGCTCTCCGTGATGGTAAGGTAATAATCATTCCCTTTTGTTGACCTCACATCAAAAAATAAGTTCTTCTTTTACCGGCACTGCACCTTTTTGCTGTAAAGGCTCTCCATTTTCTTATCGTTATTCTCGTTCTCCACTTTATAAAATTTTCTTAAAATTAGCTATCAGACAACAAATATATGGTTTTTTCAAAAAATCAAACATTTTTTTGAAATAAAATTACCACACCTGAAAAGTACGAAAATCTGGGCATTTTTAATCCGGCTCATCCTCTTCACCCTGAATTCCTTTTTGCTGTCTGTTATACAATTTGAAATACAATCCGTTTTGAATATTCATTAATTGGGCATGAGATCCCTGCTCAGCAATTTTCCCTCGTCCATTACCACTATTTTATCTGCGGAAAGCAACGAAAATACCCTATGAGTAATAATAATTGCCGTTTTCTCCTCCAGATATTTATTCAACCTACCCATTATTTCCCGCTCGGTTTTGGCATCCACCGCGCTTAGGCAATCGTCAAAAATAATCAGTTCGGCAGGCTTTATCAATGCTGGCTATCGATATCCGTTGTTTTTGGCCACCACTCAGGGTAACGCCTCTCTCCCCTACCAGCGTTTTGTACCCCTCTGCAAATTTTAATATCTCATTGTGTACTCCTGCAATTTCGGCTTTTTCATAAACCTCTTCCTTTGAGGCATGGTAAGACCCAAATCGAATATTTTCCTCCACCGAATCACTGAAAAGAAAAATATCCTGCGGTATATAGCCAATCTGATTCCTTAGGGTTGATAGTTGATAATCCTTAATTTTTTTCCCGTTAATCAAAATTTCACCTTCATCAATATCATACATCCTCAACAGTAATTGTGCCAGCGTCGATTTCCCGCTGCCTGTCCTTCCGGTAATCACTAGTTTCTCGCCTTTTTTAATCAAAAGATTTAGATGACTGATTGCTTGTATGCCGGTATCGGGATAGGTAAAACTAACGTCCCTAAACTCAATATCTCCATCGGCATTAAAGTCTCCTGAATTTTCATTGTCGTAAATATCAGGTGCAATATTTAAGAACTCATTTAATCTTTTTTGCGAAGCCGATGCCCTTTGAATCATGCTGGCGGTAAGCCCGATAGCGCTTACAGGGAAAGTGAGCATATTGACATAAACGATAAATTCAACAATGGTACCCAGTGTAACACCATGCTGATTGTTGATATAATACAATCCGCCCATCATAATAGTGAGTAAAATACTCAGGCCAATAAGCAACATGATAGAAGGAAAGTAAATGGCTTCGACCTTTGCCAGTGCAATGGCATTTTTGCGATACGTTTCACTGCTACCGGTGAAAAATTTGAGCATAGCACTTTCCTGTACAAAGGATTTAATCACCCTGATACCGGAATACGATTCCTGCGCATGAGTGGTGAGGTCGGAAAGGGAAGCCTGAATCTGTTCGCTCTTTTTATGAATATTGCTGTTTACAAAATAAATAATTACAGCCAGTATGGGTAGCGGCAATATTACATAAATCGTGAGTTCTACACTACTTTGAACCATAAAGAAAACACTTAATGCAATAACCGAAATCAAATTGACAATATACATAATAGCCGGTCCTGTATAAATCCTTACCATGCTTACATCTTCAGCAATCCTGTTCATCAAATCGCCGGTAGTATGCCGTTTAAAGAACAGCGCATCCTGCTTTTGATAATGATTAAAAATCTCGTTCTTCTGATCATATTCAATATGCCTGCTCATCACAATGATTGTTTGCCGCATCAAAAACATAAAAAACCTCTCATTAATGCCAAAAAAGAATTATTAAACTGGCAATGATTACCACTTTTACAACATTGGTATTCTGCGACAGAATGGTTATCAATTTTGTAACAAAATAATCATACCCTTTTGTAGGGTGCTCGGCAGATATAGTGCCGGCAATTGATTGGTCAACATAATTGATAATGAATTTCATAAGTTGAGGCGACAACACGCTAAAATAGTTAGAAAGTATCACAAACAGGATTCCTGCGCCTAATCTCACTCTGTATTTCCAAAAATATTTCCTCAGCGCTTTTAAATGCTTCATGGCTGCAAAATAACTAAAACTTTTTTGCAATAATTATGTATCTTAGGCTTTAAAAAGATTTTATGATACCAGAAATAAGAAAGTCATTCAACGAGAAATTCTCAAATGAAAATTATGAAGCATTTATAAAAGAAATGGATTCCAGACACGGCGAAATTTCTTTCAGAATAGCAGAAACGCCCGTTTTTGTTCCAAAAAATTTTTCAAATCAAATGATTGATGCCTGCGAAAGCATTGTAGATATCATTAAAAGTCCGAGTTTTAAAACCCTTACCGAAAAAGCGGTGCCCGAAAACTTGGTGGTACCCAATGAAAATGATTATCCGCACTGTATTGCCTTTGATTTTGGCGTATGCAAAAACGACAATGGAGAACTGGAACCACAGTTGATAGAGATGCAGGGATTCCCTTCGATGTTTTCTTACGAAATCATGCTGGAAGAGGTTTTTAGAAATCATTTTGAAATTCCCGAAGGGTTTATGGGATATATAGGTGGCTACGACAAGGAATCCTATATACAACTACTGAAAGATGTTATTGTAGGCGATTTAAACCCTGAAAACGTTATCCTTCTCGAAATTTTTCCCGAGAAACAAAAGACCAAAATTGATTTTTATTGCTCCGAATACTATTTGGGAATCAAACCTGTATGTGTAACTACGCTGATTAAAAAAGGCAAACAACTTTATTATGAAAAAGACGGAAAAGAACTGCTGATAAAAAGAATTTACAACCGTCTCATCTTTGACGAGCTATTGCAACAAGAACCGGAAGTACAGGAGAAAGCCAAAATATTGTTTGAAGAATTAGATGTGGAGTGGATTCCTCATCCTTCCTGGTTTTATAGAATCAGTAAATACACTTTACCGCTTATTGACCACCCTAATATTCCAAAAACATACTATCTGAATAAGCTGGAAGAAATACCTGCTGACCTGGAAAACTATGTGTTGAAGCCTCTTTTCTCTTTTGCCGGCCAAGGAGTGGTTATAGACGTTACTCCTGCTGATATTGAGAAAATAACAGACCCTGAAAACTGGATTTTGCAGCGAAAGGTAAATTATGCCGCCGTGATAGATACGCCTGATGAACCTGCAAAGGCAGAAATAAGAATCTTTTATTTTTGGAAAAATGGTGAAGACAGACCCAAACCGGCTAATAATCTGGCACGCTTGAGCAAAGGAAAAATGATTGGCGTTAGATACAATAAGGATAAAACTTGGACAGGCGGCAGCTTTGGTTTGATAGAGCAATAATGGCTGATAAAGGCTCATTTATTCTATTATAAACAACACTTTATGGCTTTGAAATAATTTTCTTAGCCATTTTTTTTCATTGTATGTAACAAATTCTCGAATATTCCGTCTTCATTGTATATATGGATTACAAGCGGACATTTACAGAAACCATTCTGCCTTTAAAAAACAATTTGATGAGATATAGCTATAGTTTTTTGAAGGATAGGCACAAAGCCGAAGATATGGTTCAGGAAACAATGATCCGTATGTGGAACATTAAGGAAAAATGGAGGGAGATGGACAATTTGCAAGGATATTGTTTGGGTATCATCCGACATCTGTGTTTAGATGAATTGAGAAAAAGAAAAAATCATTATTACGAGTTGAACGTGGTGCATCAGAAGCAGAGTACAGATAACGATCCATTGGAGCATTATTCAAGCAAGGAAGTAATGCTGGCCATTAGCAATGCCATGCTACAATTGCCTGAAAAACAACATTATTGCTTTCATTTAAGAGAAAACGAAGGGATGTCTTATGACCAGATTTCAGAAATCTTAGGCATTACAATGGATCAGGTGAAAGTAAATATTTTCAGGGCAAGAAATTATATAAAAAAAGAAATTTTAAAAAAAGTGGAATATGGAGTACAGTGAATTAAAAATACTATTGGATAAATATTTTTTGGAGGAAACCACACCTGATGAAGAAAAGGCTTTGAAAAAGATTTTGCAGGATGAAACACTGCCAGAACCGTTAAAACTATTTCGGACTTTTTTTGACACAATCAGTATCCCTAAAGAAATACAACTTAATGGTGACTTTGACAAAAAGATAGTTGATTTAATAAATGTTGAAAAAACGCTAAATCCCAAGCCGGTGTTTCGTAATTTCAGCTTTTTGAGAGTCGCTTCCATTATTATTCTGATAGTTACCGGCGGATTTTTAATGTATAATTATTTACCCAATAAATTAAATAAAAAGAAACGGAAATCAACAACCTGCTCACAATTGATGATACTTATCAGGATCCTGTACTGGCCAGGCAGGAATTAGAAAAGGCATTGGAATTACTATCTTCCAAAATGAATAAAGGTAATGAATTAGCAGCCGAAAAAACCTCAAAGTTGCGGGTGATTTCTAATGTATTGAAAACAACAGATTAAAACATTTAAATTTTTAAAAAATGAAAAAGATACTTTTGATATTTATAATGACCTCATTTATAGGGATTTGCAGTCATGCTCAAAACGATGCTATAGCCAGATTTTTCAGGCAATACGAAAATAACGATGAATTTACCACCATTTCCATCAGCCCGAAAATGTTTAAAATGATGTCGAAAGTAAAGTGGGATGATGTAACTCCGGCTGTAAAAAAAACCATTAATCAACTAACGAGTTTCAGAATGATTACCACTGAAAAGAATGGCGCAAAGCTATACAGCGAGGCTATCCAAAAGTTAAATTTGGGCAGTTATGAGGAAATAATGACCATTAGAGATGAAGGAGAGAATGTGCGTTTTTTTGCAAAGGAATCCAATAATATGATTAACGAACTGGTGATGCTGGTGGGCAGTAAATCAGAATTTGTATTGATGAGCCTTACCGGTAATATTGACTTAGACAATATTGGTAAATTAGGCGAAACCATAAATGTGTCCGGCATGGAAAACCTAAAAGGCATTAAAAAGAAATAATCCGCTGCAAAGAATCATTTTTTTAATATTTGTTTTATGAAAAAAATTATCATACTTGCTTTTGTACTTTTCATGGGCGCTTCTACTCAGGCACAGGATATGTTTTGCTCATTTTCTGCAAGAACAAGACATCTCGCTCATGAAAAGATAGATATTCGATTGAATAAATTGACTTTTTTGATAGCATCGCCTTTTTTAGACAAAGAATACAGATTATGGTTGAGAAAAACCAACTATTTACATCTGGTTGTTTTAGAAGATGTGAAGAAGACCGAGAAAACACATTCGGCTTTTAAAAATCTTTGTAAAAAAATGCAGCGCAAAAATTATGAATCCTTATTCACTATCAATGATGCAGACAGTAAGGTTTATATATATGGAAAAACCGGCAAAAAAGATAATTTACGGGAAATAGTGCTATTGGTAAATGACAATGATAGCGATGTGGTTGTATTGAGGGTAAAAGGCAGGTTTAAAATGAACGACCTGGAGAAATTACCTTCATATTTTGCAAAAAATTTTAAGCCAAAAACAAATCAGCAAAAAAGCTGAAATGGATTTTCTTTGTGGCTACCAAAATCTATGTAAGAAATATATTTCCTAATGCAAATCTATCTTACAAATACATTTCTTCCCGTAATGTTTTCACTCTTTCATCTACAAGATATTCATCAAAAGTGGTAAGCCTGTCAATAATACCTTTAGGCGTAAGTTCAATTACACGATTTGCTACTGTTTCCATAAAAGTATGGTCGTGGCTTGTTAGCAACACGATACCATTATATACAGTACACTGTTCGTTGAAGCTTTGAATACTTTCCAAATCTAAGTGATTGGTAGGCTGGTCAAGTATAATGCAATTCGGGCTTTGCAGCATCATTTTACTGATCATGCAACGCACTTTTTCGCCCCCGCTCAATACAGTCGTTTTTTTCATCACGTCATCGCCGCTAAATAGCATTTTACCCAAAAAGCCGCGCAAAAAAGGTTCATCTACTTCGGTAACATGCGATGGCACAAACTGGCGAAGCCAGTCCATCAGGGTTAGTTCTTTGGTAAAAAATCATTGTTTTCGAGCGGAAGATAAGCAGTGGTTATGGTGCTGCCCCATTCCAAACTGCCACCGTCGGGCTGTGTAAGACCATTGATAATATTGAAAAAAGATGTTACAGCAAGCGGGTTACGGCTCACGAAAGCAATTTTATCTCCCTTATTAACACTAAATGTAACATTGCTAAACAAGGTGCTGCCCTCTCCTTCTAATTTCAGGTTTTCTACATTTAGTATCTGGTTGCCCACTTCGCGCAATGGCTGAAAAATAATACCCGGATATTTGCGGTAGCTGGGTTCTATTTCTTCAATCACTAATTTTTCCAAAGCTTTCTTACGGCTGGTAGCCTGACGGCTTTTGGAGGCATTGGCGCTGAAACGGGCAATAAATTCAAGCAGGTCTTTTTTCTTTTCTTCGGCCTTCTTGTTTCTGTCAGAGATTTGTCTGGCCATCAGTTGAGAACTTTCATACCAGAATGAATAATTTCCAGTAAAAATTTTTATCTTTGGCTGTCCACATCAGCAACGTGGGTGCATACCGCATCCAAAAAGTGACGGTCGTGGCTTACTACCAAAACCACATTCTCATATTCTGCCAAAAAATTCTCTAACCAACTGATAGTTTCTATATCCAGTCCGTTGGTAGGCTCATCCAGCAATAAAATATCGGGATTGCCAAACAAAGCCTGAGCCAGAAGTACCCGCACTTTCATGTTAGAGGGAATATCTTTCATCAGCATCTGGTGCATCTCATCCCTGATACCTAACCCGCTCAGGAAACTGGCAGCATCGCTTTCTGACTCGTAACCGCCCATTTCGCCATACTCGGCTTCCAGATGGCTGGCTTCCATATAATCTTCTTCCGAAGCATCAGGATTAGCATAAATGGCATCTCTTTTCTGCATCACATCCCACATTTTCTTATGCCCCATTAATACAGTATTCAAAACGGTTTCGTTGTCAAATTCAAACTGGTTTTGCTTCAACACCGCCATTCTTTCGCCGGGTGTAATGCTTACGTTACCCTTATTGGGTTCAATTTCTCCGCTCAGGATTTTTAAAAAAGTGGACTTACCGGCGCCATTGGCGCCAATCACTCCATAACAATTACCTTTTGTGAAGTTGAGGTTTACTTCATCAAACAAAACACGCTTGCCATAGGCCAGTTTTAGGTCTCTAACGCTAATCATTATAAATTTCGGATATTTTTTGGAGGTGCAAAGGTAAGGATTCTGCAACAGGATATGAAATATTATGAGAACTGAAACAAAACACACCTTCAAACCACATACTTACCGCAAATTCTTTCTATCTTTAACCCTTGAAAAAAATTGCTGTTGGCATGAAAAAGTGGAAAATTCTAATATTTTTATTATACTTCTGTTCCGTTTCCTTAGCTCAAAATTCATCAGATACCAGCCTCATAAAATATCCAGACGGGCAATACTGGTCTATCGTTTCAGAGTCTTTGGTGAGCATGTATCGCGAGCCAAGCCATAAATCGGAGCTGATTTCGCAGTCACTTTCAGGCACACCCATGAAAGTGCTTGCCAAAGACAAAAACTGGTTTCAGGTGCAAACGCCCGAAGGATACCAGGGCTGGGTAAATGCTCCGTTGAAATTTATCAGTAGAAAAACATTGAGTAGCTTCAATTCAAAACCACGACTGATTGTTACGGTTAACAATGCATTTATTTATAAAGAGCCCAAAACATCTGCTGAAATAACCTCTGAGGTAATTATGGGAAATCTTTTATTTCTGGAAAATTCTAAAAAACAAAAAAACTTTTACAAAGTCTCCTTTGCGGATGGCAGAGGAGGATATATTCCGGCATCAACCGTAAAAACCTGGGATGAGTGGAGAAAATCTATACAACTCACCGGCAACAGCATTGAAGCGGTGGGTAAAAAATTTGTTGGCCTGCCCTATTTCTGGGGCGGCACCTCTTCGAGGGGGTTAGACTGTAGCGGATTTACAAAAACAACCTATCTGATGCACGGTATTATTCTTCCTCGTGATGCAAAGGAACAATACCAGACAGGTGTTGCCATTGATTCTACCAACAACTTCAGTAAACTTCAAAAGGGAGATCTGTTGTTTTTTGGCAGAAAGAACTGGCAGGATACCACTCAATACAATATTGTTCACACCGGAATTTATTTGCAGGACAGGCAGTTTATTAATGCAGATTCAAAAGGCATTACCATCAGTAGCCTCGATCCTGCCGATAAAAATTATGATGAACATAACCGTAAACGTTATGTAATTGCCAAAAGGATTATAAATTCACCCGAAAATGGCACATTGAGTATTTTTGACCACACCTGGTATAATCAATAAATAAAATTTATTTTGATGACAACGCAAAGAAGAAATTTTATAAAATCTATAGCTCTTTTGGGAGGAGCCACAATTATCGACTTCAATTTAAAAGCTCAAAGTATTATGCGAAAAACTTCAGCCAACTCAAAACTTCAGCTTCGCTGGGCTCCTTATGATTTACAGATGAAGCATGTATTTACCATTTCAAATAGTTCTCGAAAAACTACTCCGGTGGTACTTACATCGCTTACTTACGATGGCGTAACCGGTTATGGCGAAGCCTCTCTTCCACCCTATCTGGGCGAATCGCAGGCTTCGGTTATGGAGTTTTTGAAAAAAATTGATCTATCAGGCTTTTCAAATCCTTTTCATATTGAAGAAATTTTACAATACGTAGATAAAATCGCAGAAAACAATACAGCCGCCAAAGCTGCTGTGGATATTGCACTTCATGACCTGCTTGGGAAAATAATGAAACAGCCCTGGCATAAAATGTGGGGATTGAACACAGGAAAAATCCCTGATACCACATACACAATTGGGATTGATACGGATGATATGATTAGAACAAAAGTGAAAGAAGTGGAAGGACAGTTCAACATATTAAAAGTAAAATTGGGCACTGCCGACGATAAAAGAATTATCAAAGCAGTCAGGTCCGCCACACAACTGCCAATAGCTATTGATGCCAATCAGGGATGGAAGGATAAGCATGAAGCGCTGGATTTAATTCACTGGCTAAAGGAGCAAGGCGTGGTAATGATAGAGCAGCCGATGGGGAAATACAATCTGGAAGATAATGCATGGATAACTGAAAGAAGTCCTCTGCCTGTGTTTGGAGATGAGTCGGTGCAAAGGCTCAGAGATGTGCAAAAAGTGAAAGGTGTTTTCACCGGAATTAATATTAAATTGATGAAATGCACCGGACTTCACGAGGCATGGAAAATGCGCAACCTTGCCGAGTCGCTGGGTTTGAAAGTGATGCTGGGCTGTATGACTGAAACATCCTGCGCAATTTCTGCAGCTTCTCAATTGGTTGCCGGAATGGATTTTGCCGACTTAGACGGCGCTTTATTAATTCAAAACGATGCTTTTGACGGAGCCAGACTCGACAAAGGAAAAATCGTTCCAACCGATGAGCCGGGTATCGGGATTAAGCAAAAAATAAAAATTGATTACAAATAAAAGATTTTTTTAACCTCCTTTAAACATCAGTACAAACATAGAAACAGCAGCGGCACCCATTCCAATAAAGGTTAGCCAAAGTAATGATTTAGACAATGCGCCACTTTTGTTTTCACCCATGACTTTTTTGTCGGAGGAGATTTTGATGATTATATAAATGAGTGGCACAGAAGCAACCCCGTTTAATACGGCTGCATACACAAGCGCTTTTACAGGGTCTATACCAACGAAATTGATAATCAGGCCAATAAGTGTGGCGATTGTAATAATGCCGTAAAATCCGTGTGCTTTTTTTAATTTCAGGCTGAGGCCGGTGGCCCAGTTAACAGCTTCGGAAACAGCGTAAGCAGCAGACCCTGACAAAACCGGCACTGCAAGAAATCCCAATCCGATAATGCCAATGGCAAAAATCAGCTTGGCCAGAAATCCTGCATTTGGAAAAGAGCTTACCAATGGCTCCAACGCCTTGGCGGCATCGGCGGCCGTACTTATGTCCTGCACTCCGCCTTTGTGCAAAACAGCGCCAGCCACCGCCATGATGCTCCAGGTGGTTATTTCGGAAATCAACATCCCTGCGCTAATATCAATCCTCATTCATTTAACCATTGGCTTTCTAACTCTGTAAGTTCCATTTTGAAAATAACTCTTTTCTTTCAATTCCTCTACCTCCTGCGATGCTGCCCAAAAAAACATTAGGGAGAAATGGTAGTACCCAAAACACCTATGATAATAAAAAGAAATGCAAAACTGAACTCAAAATGAGGGATAAAAGTAGCCTTTATCACTTCTGCCCGGGGCATATCAATAATAAGAATGGTTAACGGATATGCAAGTAATGAAAGCGCCAGCCATTTCAAAATACGGGCATATACCCGGCAAGACGTAAAAATTTCGAGAATCAAAATACTTGCCGTAAACAATAATGTCCATGCGGAAAAATGTAGCGGTATTATTAAATTAGCTGCTGCTGCCATTGCACCGATGTCGGCCCCGATATTTATAGTATTGGCAATCAACACGATAGCAACCATAGTATAAAGCATTTTCTTATTATACTTTTCTCTTACTACGGCAGCTATACCCTTACCTTTAACCAATCCGACACATGCGCTAGCTTCCTGAACCCCCATCATAAAAGGCAGCATCCACACTGCAGTCCAAAGTTGCCCAAATCCGAACTGCGCCCCTGTTTGAGAGTAAGTGGCAATTCCCGAAGGTCATCATCGGCAGCGCCGGTGATCAATCCCGGCCCAAAACGGACAAAAATTTTCGAAACCTGCTCTTCTTCTTCCCGTTTTTGTTGATTTTCATTCAACTAAATTAATTCTTTGAGAATTTATCGAAAAGGAATTCTTACAAATTTTTTATTTCCGTTTAAAATAACTCCCTACAAGCTTCAAAGAAAAAATGCCCACATTTCTGTGAGCATTTTCGCTTTATCAATTAGTATGCAGTTTTCCTTCCGGAGGAAAATATTAATATCCCATATCGCCCATACCACCAGGAGGCATTGCAGGGGCAGATTGTTTAGGTTCGGGTTTGTCTGCAACCACACATTCGGTAGTGAGCAACATTCCTGAAATAGAAGCTGCATTTTCCAATGCTACACGAGTTACCTTGGTGGGGTCAATAACGCCTGCTTTGAACAGGTTTTCATAAACTTCAGTTCTTGCATTAAACCCAAAATCGCCTTTTCCATCCTTAATTTTTTGAACTACGATAGAACCTTCAATACCAGCATTTTCTACCAGAATTCGAAGTGGCTCTTCTAATGCTCTTTTTACAATTGCCATACCGGTTTGCTCATCCTCAATCTGGCCTTTCACTTTTACGTTCAATGCCTCAATGGCACGGATGTAAGCTACTCCACCACCCGGAACGATTCCTTCTTCCACCGCCGCACGTGTTGCATGCAAAGCATCATCCACACGGTCTTTCTTTTCTTTCATTTCCATTTCAGTTGCCGCACCTACATATAAAACAGCCACACCACCACTCAGTTTAGCAAGGCGCTCCTGCAGTTTTTCTTTGTCGTAATCAGAGGTGGTAGATTCAATTTGTGCTTTAATTTGATTTACACGACCTACTATATCAACTTTTTTACCTTTTCCACCAACGATGGTTGTATTGTCTTTATCAATCGTAACAGAACCTGCCTGCCCCAAAGAAATAATTTCTGCACCTTCCAGTTTGTGCCCCATATCTTCACTGATAACAGTTCCGCCTGTCAGGATGGCAATGTCTTGCAGCATTTCTTTTCTTCTGTCTCCAAAACCCGGAGCTTTTACAGCAGCAACTTTCAGTGTGCCGCGCAATTTGTTTACCACTAAGGTAGCCAATGCTTCTCCTTCTAAATCTTCGGCAATAATCAATAATGGACGACCACTTTGTGCTACTTTTTCCAAAATGGAAAGAATATCCTTCATCGTGCTGATTTTTTTGTCATAAATCAGGATGTAAGGATTTTGAAGTTCGGCTTCCATCTTTTCACTGTTGGTTACAAAGTAAGGAGAAATATAACCACGGTCGAATTGCATACCTTCTACCACATCTACATAGGTATCGGTTCCTTTTGCTTCTTCCACAGTAATAACACCTTCTTTCCCCACTTTGGCAAATGCCTGAGCAATCAGGTCGCCAATTTGTTCGTCATTGTTAGCCGATATAGCAGCAACCTGCTTAATTTTCTTACTATCATTACCCACAGTCTGGCTTTGACCTTTCAGGTTTTCTACCACCAAGGATACCGCTTTATCCACTCCGCGTTTCAAATCCATCGGGTTAGCGCCTGCTGCTACCATTTTCAATCCTTCGCTGATGATAGATTGAGCCAGAATGGTGCCTGTAGTAGTGCCATCGCCTGCAATATCTGCCGTTTTGCTGGCTACTTCCTTCACCATCTGAGCGCCCATGTTTTCAATTGGGTCTTCTAATTCAATTTCTTTTGCTACAGATACACCATCCTTTGTAATTGCAGGTGCTCCAAATTTTTTCTCAAGAACCACATTTCGACCTTTAGGTCCCAGTGTTACTTTTACGGCGTTTGCAAGTGTGTCAACGCCTTTTTTCATTTTATTCCTCGCTTCGGTATTAAAAAATATTTGTTTTGCCATTGTTATTATATTTATTCTATTATTTAAGATTTTTAACAAATTGCTTAATGCATACAGCCTAAAGTTTATAGCCTTCTTTAAACAATTGCGAGAATATCGCTTTCTCTCATAATTAACAGGTCTTCTCCATTAATTTGTATTTCGGTGCCTGCATATTTGCCATACAGTACAGTCTCGCCCGGTTTTACGGTTACGGGTTCATCTTTCTTGCCGGGGCCTGCAGCCACTACAGTTCCACGCTGTGGTTTTTCTTTAGCAGTGTCCGGAATAATGATTCCGCCGGCAGTCTTTTCTTCTGCGGCAGCCGGTTTTACAATCACCCTATCGTGTAAAGGGGTAACATTGATCTTTTTAGCCATAATTGTATCGTTTTTTTTATAATTTGAATAATTAACCCGAACCTTCAAAAAATCGGGGCTGCAAATGTACCCTAAATAACGTGCCATAATGAAATAGTATGCAATTTTTTCAGTTTTATTGATTATGAAATGATTATAAAGGTGAGAATATGCCAAATTTTCAGTGATTAGCATCTATTTACTGTTAAAGGCAATAATCAAAAAAATCAATAGAATAATTAATTTTAGCAGCATCGCTCCAACAGAGCGTATTTTCCACCCCTTTCCTGATAACCGGGATTTTGCAGTAGCCGTCAAAGCTACTGCAAAGCGCGTTAGCTTATGTGAAGAGCATCCCTGTAAGCACGATTTCGCAAATGTTCATGCGAAAGCCTGAAGTCTTTCGCATGTTACAGTAGCGTAATTCCGCCAACAAGATGTCTGGATAAATAATAATGTATTTGGTCAGGTGGCACAGAAAGGCTTTGTGAGAATTTTCAATTCGAGCATTAGCGTTTCTTAGTCGTTTTGAAGGTAACGGCAAAATTTGGGATAAAAAAGTGGAGCCAAAAATCAGGGCCATCCCAACGAGACAACCGAAATGCGGTTAATGTTTATTTATTCTGAAAACCAATTTTACTATTTGGTGCCTATTATTGACTCAACATTAACACTTTTTGAGGATACCTTTTGGCATATTTGAAAAGCATATTAGTAATAGCGCTATTTTCTTTATATGGTTTTACATAATCCTTAAATGATGTAGCATCTTCTATCTGAATGTCTGGCCCAATAAATCCCATGCCAAAAAAACCTGCCTTTCCAAACCAGGATGCACGATTTTTCATCTGAAGTAATTCCTTTATCAATAATTGCAAATGAAGGCTGATTTTTGAGTTGGTCTATTGCCTGGCGCACCCTGCCATTGTATTCCGGGGCAGACTCCTGCCTTGTGCAGGCTCCTCTACACAAGGATTTGTGCATATTTTCCTCAAACAACTCCTCGTTCAGAAAGCACATTCTGGGGCACAATGAAAAATCGCTCACTAATTGTCTCAAGGCAGCTTTTGCATTTTCAATATGGTGATAAGAACCCAAAACCTCATACCCTTTATTATTTTTGTCTACTACTATACGTAAATAACCATTCATGTCTTCGTAACTTATTATGGCAAACAAATCTTCCCTCTTTTTTTGTGACGCATTAAAGCGAGGCCAGAGGCGCTTTATTTCAGCCGACTCTTTTATAGCTGCCATTAGTTCGGTGCCACATTCTTCATAAGTGATGGAATACACATATCGCATAAAATTTTGGCGTTGGCGGCTGGTAGAATTACTGCTAAAATGGCTACTTACACGATAGCGAATATTTTTGGCCTTCCCCACATACACTACATTCCCCTTCTCGTCATGAAAATAATAAACGCCTGCTGTGTAGGGCAGCTTATCAAAATCAGTTTTCGACACATTGGGCGGCAGCGCCTGTTCTTTGGAGGCACGTTTCAAACTTTTATCAATTTGACCATCTTTGTCGTTCTCCAATAATTTTTTAAAAAGTATAACGGTGGCATCTGAATCGCCACCAGCGCGATGTTGGTCTTCGTGCCTGATTTGCAGCGATTTACAAAGTTTTCCAAGACTATATGATTGAAAGCCGGGAAATATTTTTCGGCTGAGTCGCACGGTACATAGCTTATGCGCATTATATTGATAACCAGAGTATTGCAACTGTATTCTGACAAAAGAGTAATCGAAATTGACGTTATGCGCTACAAAAATGTTATCCTGCAGAAGTTCATAAACCCGATTTGCTATTTCATCAAAGGTCGGTGCAAGTGCTACCATTTCATAAGTGATACCCGTCATCGCCTGAATGTAAGGCGGAATAGGTTGTAAAGGATTTACCAGCGAATCGAAACGTTCTATCACTTTTTCACCATCAAAAACCTGAATACAGATTTCGGTGATGCCGTTTGCGGCAGCATAACTGCCCGTTGTTTCTATGTCAACTATTGCATACAAATTGAAACTTTGTTTATGGACTTACAAACTGCTAATTTCGTAAAAAATACCTAATGATTAGTGAGGAAAAACAAATTATGTTCAAAAACAGGCTGACAAAGGTTTTCAGGCATTTGTCAAAAACGGCCCGTAAACAAAATGTAGGCTGCTACCGGATTTATGATCACGACCTCCCTGAATTTCCTCTGATAATTGATATTTATGAAGATAAGACGTATGTGTCCGAATATAAAAGAAAGCATGGCCTTGAGGAAGAAGCCCATCTGTATTGGTTAAAAACCAGTGTAAAAACCATTTCGGAGGTTACCGGAATTGATGAAAAAAATATTTTCACCAAACTAAGACAAAGAAAAGCAGGCAGAAGCGGGCAGTACAGGAAAGAAGATTTTAGTAAGAATGAATTTATAATCACTGAGAATGGCCTGAAATTTATTGTGAACCTTTCAGATTATTTAGATACCGGCCTCTTTTTGGACCATCGTATCACCCGAAAGATGATAATGGGTGAAGGTGATGGAAAAAAGGTGCTGAATCTGTTTGCGTATACCGGAGCTTTCTCAGTTTATGCAGCAGCAGGCAGCGCAAAATCCGTTACAACTGTTGATTTATCAAACACTTACATAAACTGGGCAAAACGAAATTTTGTATTGAATGGTTTTGTGGATGAAAAGAAATACAGGTTCGTAGTAGCAGACGTAATGTCTTTTTTGAAAACTGTGGAAAAAAGTAGTTACGATATTATAATTATGGACCCTCCCACTTTCAGCAATAGCAAGAAGATGGAAGGAATTCTGGACATTCAAAGAGATCATCTGGAACTGATAAACGATTGCATGAATATTCTGTCGCCGGAAGGTGTCTTATTTTTCAGTACGAATTTTACAAAATTTGAAATAGATAGTTCAAAAATTAATGCCGGCAGCATCATAGATATTACAAAAGCAACCACTCCGTTTGATTTTGAAGGCAAATTGAAAAGATGGTGTTATAAAATTACTGAATTTTAAATCACATTGCTTCCCGCTAATAATTTAGCAGAATTTCACCATCTCTATTTTTCAATAATACGAAAATATCAAAGCATTGTGCGCCATCAAAAAACTTAATGCCTAATACTTTTCCTTATTTCCTGGCAAAACATGAAATACATATATAATTTATTTAATGACAATCGATTGCATTACAATTATTAGTAAAAATATTTATCTTTGTAGCTCAAGATTTTATAAAAATTTTACTTAATTATAAAAAAAATTAATTTATGACAAAAGTTTCAGTTATAGGAGTAGGAAATGTTGGTTCTACTGCAGCCAATATGATAGTTGTTGACCGAATAGCCAACGAAGTAGTAATGCTGGATGTGAAAGAAGGTATTGCTGAAGGAAAGGCTATGGATATGAACCAAACAGCTCAGTTGCTCGGTTTCAATGTTAGATTAAAAGGAGTTACAAATGATTATACTGCTACTGCTGACTCAAATGTGGTAGTGATTACTTCTGGCGTTCCTCGTAAACCAGGTATGTCCAGAGAGGAGTTAATTGGTGTAAATGCAAATATTGTAAAAAGTGTTTTGGATAATGTGTTAAAATATTCACCCAATGCCATTATAGTTATGGTTTCTAACCCGCTCGACACAATGACATATCTGGCAATGAAATCAACCGGTCTTCCAAGAAACAGGATTTTAGGAATGGGAGGAGCGCTGGATTCATCCAGATTTAAATATTACTTAGCCAAAGAAATGGATGTAAATTCAAATGAAGTGCATGGAATGGTAATCGGTGGCCATGGAGATACAACCATGATTCCACTTACAAGGCTTGCAAGTTATAAGGGCATTCCTGTAAGTGAAATTGTTTCTGAAGAACAATTGAAGCAAGTTAGCGCTTCTACAATGGTAGGCGGCGCCACTCTTACCGGCCTGTTAGGCACTTCCGCATGGTATGCCCCAGGTGCCGCAGTGGCACATGTGGTAGAATCAATTATTCACGACCAGAAAAAGCTTGTTCCTTGTTGTGTATATCTCGAAGGTGAGTACGGCCATAATGATATCTGTATTGGCGTACCTGTAACCTTAGGAAAAAATGGCTGGGAAAGAATATTTGAGCTTAAATTGAATGATAAAGAAAAGGCCCTTTTTGATAAATCGGCAGAAGCTGTTCGTCAAACAAATAACGTACTTTATGAAATAAACGCTTTGTAATGGACAGAATACAAATCATTTCAAAAAAACCACCATAATTTTTGGTGGTTTTTTTGAAATGATTTGTACAGAAATATTTAATTCATTATCTTTGCACACCCAAAACAGAAAAAGAGTGTACTGACCCATGGTGTAACGGTAGCACTACTGATTTTGGTTCAGTCAGTTAAGGTTCGAATCCTTATGGGTCAACGAAGAGAGTATCAAAAAATTTGATACTCTTTTTTTTAATACAAATTAACGATCATGGTAATTCTTTTATAAATCCTCAAACACAATTACTTAATATCTTTCTATGGAATCTCCGCTTTAGTTATCTTTGAGCAATAATTATCTTTTATGCTTAAAGTAGGAATCGTTGGTGTAGGACATTTAGGAAAGTTTCACCTCAACAACTGGCTCGAAATACCCGGTGTAGAAGTTATTGGCTTCATGGATACTAATGAAGAAACCGCCACTGAGGTAATTGAAAAATATGGAATCAAACGTTTTTTTGATACAGATGTTTTTTTAGACAAATGCGATGCTATTGACATTGTTACACCCACCAATTATCACTACGACTGGTGCGAAAGAGCTATGAAGAAAGGGAAGCACGTTTTTGTCGAAAAACCATTTGCACACACTATGGATGAGGCCCGGAATTAGTGAAGGCGGCCAAAGAATCAAACATTAAATTACAGGTAGGTCATGTAGAGCGGTTTAATCCTGCATTTCTGGCATTAAAAGGCTTGGATTTGAAACCCATGTTTATTGAAGTACATCGTCTGGCACAGTTCAATCCCCGAGGCACAGAAGTGAGTGTAATCCTTGACCTGATGATTCACGATATTGATATTATCCTGAGCATCGTGAAGAGTGATGTAAAAAAAATATCGGCAAGCGGTGTGACTGTAATGACAGAGACACCTGACATTGCTAATGTGCGCATCGAATTTGACAACGGCTGTGTAGCCAACCTTACCAGCAGTCGTATTTCCATGAAAAAAATGCGCAAAATGCGCCTGTTTCAAAAAGATGCCTATATCGGTATTGATTTTTTGAATAAAAAGACTGAAATCATCAAATTAAAAGAAGACCAGGATAAAGACGCTTTTTCTTTTGACATCGAAACCGCCACAGGCAAAAAGACCATTGCCGTAGCCAATCCCGTAGTGCCGGAAGTAAATGCCATTAAAAAAGAGTTAGAAGAGTTTAAAGAAGCTATTGAAAAAATACTCAGACTATAGTATCAGAAATTGACGGTCTGAAAGCAATGGATGTGGCACACCAGATTCTGGCAAAAATTGGGAATGCTTCTATCAGCAGGCAATACATTGTTTAATCAAACAAACCAATTTGAAAAAAATTCTTCATCTGAAACACCATGAAATTGATAAATTCAGATGGGATGAGATGATAGAAAAAAGCATCCAAGTGCGAATTTATGCCACTTCCTTGTGGCTAGATTGTGTTTCCCCTAACTGGGAGGCGCTCATTTACGGAGATTATGAAATACTAATGCCCTTGCCTGTAAAAAGGAAATTTGGAATTCGATATCTGGCACAACCTCCTCTTACCCAACAACTGGGTTTTTATAGTCCGTCTGAAATTGATATTAAAATAGTAGAGGCATTTTATCAAAAAACCTTATCATTATTTTCTTATGGAAATATCAATGTAAACAATGAGTTTCCTTTCAATCGCTTTGCAATTACAAGACGAAAAATTATATCCTCTCGCTAAACAAGCATTGTAACGAAATCAATAATGAATACTCCAGAAGTCTTCGATCAAATATCAGAAAAGCAAAAAAAATAAACTTAAGTTTAAGAACAAGCACTGATATAGATGCTACAGTTGAAAAAATCAAGGCACTTCATATTTCCAGAATTAAAACAGAAGGGAAAATTTACAATTTCTTAAATATTTTATATGAACAATTTTCGAAAACAGGACAGTCATTTATTTTGGAGGCCTATGATCGTAATGATGAATTTCTGGGGAATGTTATTTATTTTAAAGATAAAAAAAGGATTTATGAAATTGGTGCTGCCTTCACCAAAAAAAGGAAGAGACCTGGAAGCTCATCCCTATATAATTGACCATATGATAGGTCAACATGCCGACACCGATTATATTTTCGACTTCGAAGGAAGCAATATCCGCGGTATCGAAAAATTTAACCAGAGTTTTGGGGCAGTATTAGAACCTTATTATGCAGTAAGCTGGAATAACCTTCCATTGCCTTTGAGGCTATTTAAAAAATAAATCAAGCAATAAGGCTCTCTGCCAAAATCATATCCACAGGATTGGTGATTTTGATATTGTTCTTCTCTCCTTCTACCAGATTCAGTTTTAGTCCGAAGGCCTCAACCACCGTAGCTTCATCAGTAAATTTATCCTTATAATCAATATTGAAAGCAGGTATCAATATTTTACTATGAAACACCTGAGGCGTTTGTACCAACACTACTTTATCTCTGTCCAAAGCATCATTTCCTTCTTCTGTTAAAACCCTCACGCTGTCACTGCTTTTAATTACAGGAATAGCCGTTCCGTTTTCCAAAGCAGCTTCGTAACAACGATTTATCAACTCCTCGGCGACTAAACATCTGACTGCATCATGAACAAAAACTATTGCTTCCTTATCCACCAATTTCAATCCGTTTTAACCGATTCAAAACGGCTGCTCCCTCCTACTGTTACTCTTATACGTTCTTTATCAAAATAGGCATCAATGATTTCTCTGCCCATATCTGTAAAATCAAGCGGCAATACTAATATCACTTCCATGTCGGGATAAGAATTCAGAAAAGTATTTATTGTATAATATAAAATCGGTTTGCCTTTCAGGTGTAAAAATTGTTTGGGAAGTTCGCTTCCCATTCTTGTTCCGGAGCCTCCGGCTACTATAATTGCAATTTTGTCCATAAGCGTCAAAAATATTTAAAAAGAAATGACTTGCAACCAATAAAATAGTCCTTACAAATTTGTTAAATAACCACGGTGAAAAAACTATCTAAAAGAAATTAAAGCCTTTAAGGTTAAATTTGTAGCATGACTGACGGGTTTGAAATACAAAAAAATATAAAAGCAGCAATATACACCTTCGTAATTGCCGCTTTATTTCTGTTGCTTTCATTTGTCTGGAAATGGAAATTGTATGATGTTATTAAACCGCAGGAAGATGAAGGAATTTATGTTGAATTGAGTATTCCCGAAGAACCTGAAAAACCGGTAGAGATAGGTAAATCAGGTGGCGGTGGTGGAGGCAACCTTGTGGAGGCTACCGGAGAAAAAGGGACAGCTTACTCTCCTCCACAAGAAGGAGAAGATATACCGGCAAAAGATATTGAAGAAGACCCGAAAGAGATAAAAACCCCAGCTATTCTGAAACCCGACAATCCCAAACCTCATGCAAAAAAGGTAAATATCAATACTACACCGATAAAAACAACTCCAAAACCGGTAACGTCCACTCCTGCTCCTACCAGACCAAAAGCGGTAATGGGTAAAACTGTTGATGGTAGCGGAACCGGCGGTGGCAGTGAAACCAATGCCAACCGGAGTGGCGGTACCGGTACCGGAAGTGGTGTGGGTCGTGGAAGCGGAACAGGTGGCGGCAGTGGCGCCGGCAGCGGAGGCGGAACAGGCTCCGGTGTTGGGGTCAACAGCGGGCCAATGATTACAAGAGGCGACAGGCGAATTGTGCAGGCATACAACTTTCAGGGCAATTTGGGTAGAGCCACAATATATGCAGATGTAAAAGTATCGCCCGAAGGAATAGGTACTTTTTTACGCTTTGCAAAGGGCTCTACTGCCACCAGCAGCAACTACCGAAATGCAATTGTTCAATATCTTCAAAAATACGGTTCAATAAAACAGATAACGAATCAACCGTTACCGTGCAGTTTAATTTTAGAGTTACTGACTGATTTATTATGAAAGAAAAACAGGTAAGTAATTATTAATAAAGACATAATTTAGTTCTTATTTTAAAATATATTTTGTATATTTGCCCATGGCTAATACAAAACGTAAGAACAAAGATGCTCAGGAAGAGACTCGCTTTCGGATAGTGGACTACTTAAAAAATAAACGGGGCACTCAAAAGCAGGCTGCCGAGATATTTTCTGTATCAGAAAGGAGTGTAAATAAAACATGGAATAAATACAAAAAAGAAGGCAAGCGTTCACTTTTGAATAAGAAGCGTGGCGTAAAAGGAGGCAAGAAGATAACCGGACAGCAGGCTGCCGAAGTTCGACGGTTGATAAAGGATAAGATGCCCGACCAGTTAAAACTGGCCTTTGGTTTATGGACACGTGCAGCCGTACAACAGCTTATCGAACAGAAATATGGCGTTGTATTAAGCGTGAAGCAGGTGGGTCGATATTTAAAAAGCTGGGGCTATACACCGCAAAAGCCTATCCGCAAAGCATTTGAACAGAAACCCGAGCAGGTAAAGCAATGGTTGGAGAAGGAATACCCTGCCATAAAGAAGCGGGCAACTAAGGAGAAAGGAACGATTTATTTTGGAGATGAAACCGGTATGCGAAGCGACCATCAGGCAGGCCGAAGCTATTCGCCTAAAGGCAAAACCCCCGTGGTGAAATCAACAGGACAACGGTTTTCGCTCAATATGATTTCAGCTATCAGCAATAAAGGTCATTTACAGTTTATGCTGATAGAGAAGTTTAACGGTGATGTATTTATTGATTTTTGCAACGAATGATTCGTTATAGTAAACAAAAGATATTCTATGTAACGGATGGTCATCCTGCACACAAAACAAAAAATTGCAGGCGTGGCTGGAGGAAAGCAAACATCGAATAGAGGTGTTTTTCATTCCGCCCTATAGCCCCGAGTTGAATGCACAAGAATATTTGAATCAGGATGTAAAGACTAATGTTATCGGCAAAAAGCGCCCTATCAATAAAGCTGAAATGCGCGCCAACGTTGAAGGTTTTATGAACGAAAGAAAAAGCAATAAAAAGCAGGTGCAAAAATATTTCCATGCAGACCACGTCAGATACGCAGCATAGAAAATTAATACGAACTAAATTGGGTAACGATTAATAATTACCCTATTTTTGACTAAGGTGAACATGAACCTTTGTTTATTGAAATTGTAATTTATGTAAAAATAAGGTAATTAACAGCGTGTATTGACTTATAAAAAGTACTTTTGGATATTTAAAAATAACAATGAAATAATGTTGACAAAGGAATATATCAAAGACCTAAAAAATAACAGCAATGGTACTATTAGACAACTTGTGAAAGATAATCGAAATAGTGGTTCTTTGACGTATATTCTTGAAAATTTAGGACAATTACCGAAGAACTTTGACGGGAGTTTCTTACCTGATTTACTTGACCATAAAAACTCAATGGTCAGACTTTGGACAATTAAGACAATTGGGAAATTAGGAAATGAAGAATATTTACCAATTCTCAAACAAACAGCTCTTAACGATAATGACACAAATGTAAGGCGTGAAGCGGTATCTTCAATAGGAAGATTGAGATCCAAGAAAGGCCAGAATATCTTGACAGAAATTCTGCAAGATAATGACCCAAAAATTGTTTGCCAAGCTATACGTGGACTACTTGTTTTCAAAGGAGACAGCAAAGTTGATGAAAGCTTAAAACCTTTGCTCAATCACGAAAATGAAATGGTGCGGACTATCATATACAAAGAATATTTCGCGGAGCAAAAAGACAAGAATGTACAACCACATACCGAAAGTTACGACTACTTAAAAAATGTTGTAGTTAATGCCGACACCATTGAAACAATGAAATTACTCAAAGACGAGAGCATTCATTTGACATTTACCTCACCTCCATACTATAACGCAAGAGATTACTCAATTTATCCAAGCTACAAAGCATATTTAGAATTTCTTGCAGACGTGTTTAGAGAAGTTCACCGTATTACAAAAGAAGGTAGATTTTTAATTGTAAATACGTCACCAATAATAATTCCGAGAATTAGCAGATCACATAGCAGTAAACGTTATCCAATTCCTTTTGACATTCATCCTTACTTAATGGAAATGGGTTGGGAGTTTATTGACGACATTGTTTGGATGAAACCCGAAGCGAGTGTAAAAAATCGCATTGGTGGTTTTCAACAACACAGAAAGCCACTTAGCTACAAACCAAATTCTGTTACGGAGTATTTAATGGTTTACAGAAAATCAACTGAAAAACTTTTAGATTGGAACATTCGTCAATACAATTGCCAAACTGTTCAAGACAGCAAAGTTCTTGAAGGATATGAAACAACAAATGTTTGGAAAATTGATCCTTGTTTTGATAAAGTCCATTCCGCAGTTTTTCCGGTTGAACTTTGCAAAAGAGTTATTCAATACTATTCATATAAGGGCGATTTAGTTTTTGACCCATTTGGCGGTAGTGGAACAATGGGGAAAACTGCAAAAAGCTTAGGACGATATTTTTTCTTGACAGAGAAAGATGAAAAATATTTTGATTATATGAAATCAAAAAAATCAAATGATATGTTTGAGAAAATTGAAACAAAATTTTTATACCTTGATGAGTTCAAAAAAAAGATAAAATAATTATGCCACTTAATACTGATGCAAAGAAAAACATCATCAAAAAGGTAATTTCAAATCAAGACTATAGAGATGAAGTTTTAGTGATAATTGACGAGATATTTTTAGACTACTGTATCAGCTTTTTTAAGCAAGTTGTTTATGCCAAGGTTGATGCTCTTGGAGAAAAATCAGATTGGTATAAAAAGGTATTTCTCAATCCGTATTTACCAAAAGAGCAAATTGCAATCAACTCAGGATTGAATATGAAGTCAATTACCAATGCTTTCAATTCATCGAAAAAGCAAGTTGTTATTCAAGCGGCTTATGACAACTATAACAGATTGCAAAAAACAATTAATGATTTAGTTTCTTATGATAATAATTTGGAAATAAAGCTATCAATAAAATTTAAAGACATTACAGTTGATTTGACAGCAGCAGAAAGTTTAATTATAATCAATACAATTGCAGTTAAACGGGCAGAAATTCGTGGAGGTATGTGGAGTGCAGCCGGCAAACAAATTGAAAAGCCGCTAATGACTACACTCTGTATGCTCTTCAATGTGCCGTTTGAGTATAACCTTCAAAACGATAATCCTGACAGTTTCAGAGAAGTTGATTTTTATGTTCTTTCAAAAGATGGCAAAAAACTTAGAACAGAAGTAAAACTAATGGGTAAAGGGAATCCTGAAAGTGCAGATGCAATTTTTGCAAGAGACCCTGCAATTTTTTAGCCGACAAATTATCAGACAAAAATAAACAGCAAGCTGAAATGCTGAATGTTCAATGGATAGAGTTGCGTAATGATGGTGGTTACGAGCGTTTTCAAAAAGTGCTTAATATTTTAAATGTTCCAAACAGCAATTTTATTGGAGAATTAGACATACGATTAGATGAAATATTGAAAGAAGTCTTTGAAGAATAACAGTATAATTGAAGAAATGGAAGCCGACTATAAGCAAATTAGAAGGAGAGCAAGCAAATTGTTTCGACTGAACTCCATTACTAAGTTAAATGACAAGAATTCTTTTCAAAATTTGTGTTATAATTATGATACCTTCACATTTTACATACCAGAAATTGGCAATTGTAAATGAAATTAACAACTAAATTCCCCAAGATTCACACAACAATTAAAAATGACCTACGGCGAGACTCTGGATTATCTTTTTTCAAAACTACCTCTTTTCAGCCGCGTAGGCAGCCAGGCAATAAAAAGCGGACTTTCAAATATTATTGACCTTTGCGACAGCTTAAACAATCCACATCAAAAAGGGAAATTTGTACATATTGCCGGCACTAATGGTAAAGGTTCCGTAAGTCATATTCTGGCAGCAATATTGCAATCTGCAGGCTACAAAACCGGCCTTTATACTTCGCCTCATCTGAAAGATTTCAGAGAGCGGATAAAGATTGACGGGAAAATGATTGAAGAGGCAGAAGTAATATCATTTACAGAAAAAATAAAACCATTAATTGAAGAGATTAAACCCAGCTTTTTTGAAATAACGGCAGCCATGGCATTTAGCCATTTTGCAAAACATGAAACAGATATAAACATCATAGAAACAGGATTGGGCGGGCGTTTGGACAGCACCAATATCATTAATCCCATCGTTTCGGTTATCACCAATATAGGTCTCGACCATACCCGGATTTTAGGCGATACATTAGCAAAAATTGCCGGTGAAAAAGCGGGTATTATCAAACCGCATACACCTGTTATAATTGGGGCATCTCACCCTGAAACAGATGAGGTTTTTATCAAAATTGCTTCACAAAATGATGCAGAAATTCACTTTTCGGACAAAGAATTACAGGCAGCAGAATGGTTTTATGAAAATGAGGAGTTAATTATTTACGTAAGTGAAGACAATAATCTCGAACACAAAAAATACCACCTGGACTTAACGGGCATTTACCAAACCAAAAATATACTTCCGGTTCTCTCAGCCATAAAAATCATAAATGAAAAAGGATTTCATATTTCGCCGGAACAAATTAAAAAGGGTTTGAAAAATGTAAAAAAACTGACCGGTCTTCATGGTCGGTGGGAAACGATTCATCACCACCCAAGAATTGTATTGGATGTAGCACACAATCCTGACGGCATTAAACAGCTTTTGGAACAAATAGAGATCACAACCTATCACCATCTGCATATTGTTTTGGGGATGGTTAAAGATAAAGACGTAGATACCGTTTTGTCCTTACTGCCCAAAAATGCCCGGTATTATTTTACCAATGCTTTTGTTCCAAGGGCAATTTCTAAGGAAGAACTCAGTGAAAAGGCCGGCAAAAACGCGCTTTTGGGGAATATTTATAAAAATGTAAACCTTGCCCTTGAAGATGCGAAGGTTCATGCACACAAAGATGACCTTATTTTAGTTTGTGGCAGTGTATTTCTGGTAGGCGAATTAAAATAAACCTTTCAGAATCATTGTTTTTACTTGCTTTATAATAGTTAATTTAGGATATTTGCATACATCAATTTTTATTAATAATGAAAGCTACCAATTTATTCTTACTAAGCATTTTACTGTTTGCCTTCAGTTCTTTTTCCTATGCCAAAAAGAAAGATGATTACAAATTAGTTGCCTACTACTCGGGCGACAGTATTTCGCTACACAAGTACAATTTCAAAAAAATTACACACCTGATTTACGGTTTCAGCCATGTGAAAGATGGTGAAATGATCATCACCAAACCAAAGGATGCGCCTACCTTGCTTGCTTTTCAGAAAATAAAGGCCCAGAAGCCCGGATTGAAAACATTGATAGCCTTAGGCGGATGGGGCGGTTGTGAGTTTTGTTCACAAACCTTCAACGACAAAGACCTTACCGAAAAATTTGCAGCTTCTGTGAAAGTATTTTTAGACCAATATCAATTGGATGGAATAGATCTTGACTGGGAATATCCTGCTGTGGAAGGCCATCCCGGGCATCAGTATATTCCTGAAGACAAAGCCAATTTTACCAGACTTGTTGCCACACTGCGGAAACACTTAGGAAAAGACAAACTTATCACTTTTGCCGCCGGTGGCTTGCAGGTACATTTAGAAGGTTGTTTTGATTGGGATAAAATCAATAATTATGTGGATTTTGTAAATATTATGTCTTACGATCTTGTACACGGATACTCCACCAAAACCGGCCATCATACCAATTTATACTCTACCTATCCCGGAGAGCCATCGGCAGATCAGGCTATCCAGTATTTCAAAAAAATAAAATTCCCAATGAAGAAAATAATGATGGGTGCAGGATTTTACTCACGTGAATTTGAAAACGTGCAGAATGTAAATCACGGATTGTATCAACCTACTAAATTTAAAAATTTTGTGGACTACAAGAACGCGATCAATATACATACACCGGGGAACGGCTTTATTTTCTATTGGGACAAAAAAGCAAAAGCGCCCTATTGGTACAATGAAAAAGAAAAATATTTGTAACAGGAGAGAATATAGAATCTGTAGCGCAAAAATGTAAATATGTAAAGAAAAATAAATTAGGCGGATTGATGTTTTGGGAACTGTTTACCGATACACCTAAAAACGGTTTGTACGATGCCATCAAATTATAAAATGCATTCAAGTGGTTTGAAATAAAAAACTAAATTTTTATTACTGGTCTGGCGTTGTTTTCACGCATAAAATAATTTTTGAAAGTTATATTATCCTAAGGTTTAGCACATGATATGATGAGCCAATCAACAATCAATGAGGCTGCTCTACTTTTTGGACAGCCTCATTTCACTTTCTCGGGCATCAGTATTCCTTTGTATTTTTTCTTACCAATTCAAACTGTTGTCAGTTTGTTCTGTCGGTTTAGTAAATTTTATTCGTTCGCCTGTCCAACTCGTTAAGTTTTCCGATGCGTCCATAAATGAAAATTCTATTTCATAATTATTGCTATTGTCAAAGTCAAAAGCACCTGCGCACATTCCGTGCATCATCTACCATCAAAAAAGCTCCATGAGAGTGAGTAATCCCTTCTATTTCAATAAGCGGAGAAATATATCCGTCTTGCGAATATACACCCTCCACAATAACCATAATAGTTCTATACCTACCTTTTACATCCTTAATAATACGTTCCAAATGTCCTGCATTATTATGCACAACATTCGTACGTTTGTCATCATTAGTCCTTCAAACACACTGGTATGTACGGCACGATCAACAATAGCAATGTATTCTTTTTGTAATAGGCTTAATAATGTAGCGCTGCTTGCAGTATAACCAGTTGTAAAAATAGTGGAGCAATCAATAACACCCAACGCATTAATGGCTATTACTTTTTTGGATTTGGGATTATAAATCAGCGCCTGGGTCTCGCCGCCCCAGCTCAGTACATCCCATAAGGTGCACTGCCAGCATCGCACATGCAGCATCCACTGCATTGCTTCCCTTCTGAAAAATCATGGAGCCTGCCGTAGCCGCCAGCGTTTTACCGGTGATTGCCATCCATTTTTTGCCGTGTAGTTCAGGCTTTTGAGTTTGTTGTGCTTCCGTCATAAAAAAAGACAAAATCAGTGAAACAATAATGAAGGACTTTTGCATGCCTGTTTTTACAATAAAGATAATTATTTGGTTAAAGATTTTAAAGGCCTTTTTATTCATAGGTAAAAGCCATTTTCTATACTAGAAAAATGAAGCCACTCTTATACTTTACACTGAAAGAATCTAAAGACATCAATCATCATTCTAAATAAAAAAAACTCACAAACTTTTCAGACTGTGAGTTTATCATAAAAAACAATATTTTGATTATGCATTTACCGCAGCAATGCCCGGGAGTTCTTTTCCTTCAAAAAACTCAAGCATGGCACCACCACCTGTGGATACATAGCTCACTTTGGTTTTGAAGCCAAATTTATTAACTGCCGAAACACTGTCACCACCGCCTACTAACGAGAAAGCGCCGTTTTGGGTGGCCTCAGCCACAGCTTCTGCAATAGCCTTGGTTCCTGCCTGAAATTTCTCCATTTCAAACACGCCCATCGGGCCATTCCATAAGATGGTTTTAGATGCTTTGATTACATCCGCAAACTGTTTGCGTGCTTCATCTGCAACATCCAATCCCATCCAGCCTTCTTCGATTGCATCACTTTTTGATACTTTTGTATTGGCATTGGCATCAAATTTATCAGCAACCACACTGTCAACCGGCAGGTGGATATTAACGCCTTTTTCTTTGGCTTTGGCGAGAATATCCTTTGCGGTATCTAACCTTTCTTCTTCGCAAAGAGAAGATCCGATTTGCCCACCCATTGCCTTAAAGAAGGTATAAGCCATACCACCACCGATAATGATATCGGTCGCTTTTTCCATCAGATTTTCGATGATGAGTATCTTGTCAGAAACTTTGGCGCCTCCTAAGATGGCTGTAAATGGTTTTTGAGCTTCTTTCATCACCTTGTTGGCGCTGGTTACTTCATTTTCCATCAGCAGGCCAAACATTCTCTTTTCGGCTGGGAATAATTTGGCAATGATAGCTGTAGAAGCATGTGCCTGTGAGCGGTACCAAAGCATCATTCACATACACATCTCCCAATTTTGCCAGTTTTTCGGCAAATGCTTCATCACCCTTTTCTTCTTCTTTATAAAAACGAAGGTTTTCGAGCAACAGCACTTCACCGGGGCGCATCATGTCGGCTGTAAGATAAGCCTGCTCACCAATACAGTCGTTGGCAAAAAGAACCGGCGCGCCATCAAGCAGGTCGTTGAGGTGGGCAACTAAGTGCCTTAATGAAAATTTATCTTCAGGGCCGGTTTTGGGCCTGCCCAGGTGTGACATCAAATTACTTTGCCGCCATCACCCAATATTTTTTGATAGTGGGAACAGCAGCCCTCATTCTTGCATCGGAAGTGATTTCTAAATTTTCGTTTAGCGGAACATTGAAGTCAACCCTTACAAGCGCTTTCTGATCCTTGAAATTGTAGTTTGAAAATTTTGACATAATAATAAGTTTGAAGTTTATTGATTATTTTTTGATATTAGGCTTACGCCAGGGTAAATTTCATTTATGATTTTGAGAGATTATTTTTCTAAGAGTCCTTTTTTTCAGCTTCAAATTTTTCTTTAGTTAATAATTCATCATCAAGTAATTTTTTAGGTATGTAGTATAATTTATAAGTTTTCTTTTGCTCTTAATTGTAAGTCATATTCGTACTTTACCATTTGCCAATTACACCTGAACTTATATAATAAAACCAATGCCATTATTTTGTCTTTTTTTGATACTTTATTTATTTCTTTAAACAAATCAATATTATATTTTTTTTCATTATCGTCAAGCCATTTTGTTATTGAATTAATAAATATCTTAATATCCATCTCTAATTTGTTGTAGTTAAACAAATACATCCATGACTCTGCTTGAATATTCACTTCATACTCTATCATTTGATAATTAGAATCCCATTTTCTTTCTGCTGCGGCTTTAATATATGAATACATTTCCTTTTGTGCAGGAGCGCCCTCTTTCATTTTTTGCGCAATGTCATTCAATTGACCATAAGATGAAACACTGAAAAACAATAGTATTAATAAAAACAATCGTTTCACAAAATTTTATGTTTTATTATGAATAATTAATTCTTATACACAGCCATCATCAATTAATAAGCCCCTTTTCGATGCTTGACCTTTATGACTAAAATTTTCAAAATTGAATCTGATATGGTGTATAACACTCTATAATCTCCAACCCTTATCCTGTATTCATTAATACTACCAACGAGCTTTTTACAACCCGAAGGGCGCGGATTTTCTTTAAGAGATTGTATCCTATTTACTACATTTTGATAATGAGATTTAGGAAGCAAAGCAATATCTTTCTGAGCACTCCTCAAAATAACGATAGAGTACATTACTTTTTATTTTTTTTCTCCACTTCTATTTCTTTTATAGCCGTATCAAAATCTACAAAATCATTTTCTTTTAATGCTTCTAAAATTGCAATACGGTCTTCCAAATCTTCAATTAGTTGCATTTTTTCATCAAACAATTCTTTCGATACAATTGCATATTGTTTTTTGTTTATTGTAATAACTTGTGCTTCCATAAACTGAAATTTTTAAAAATCGCCAACTACAAATATAAAAACATTTCTATATTTTAAAGATTCAAGACGCTTTTTTACATCATAAACCTCCTCAAATTCATTTTGTATAACAGACGCCAAAGTTACTCTGTCAAAATACCTTTATAAGTGCAATTTACGAAAATTACTAAATAGAATACCTGCCGACGATCAGAGAATAGTAAGTAAAACTTATAGTAGCACCGAACTTGGTCTCATAAAACTAAAAAACGGAACATAAAGTTCCGCTTTCATTTTATTTCAACAAATTACTTGCTGATGAGTTTTGCAAAATATTCGAGTGTGCGAACCAATTGCATGGTATAGCTCATTTCGTTGTCGTACCAGCTTACGGTTTTCACCATTTGTTTGTCGCCTACTGTCATCACCTTAGTTTGGGTAGCATCGAACAAAGAACCGTAAGAAGTGCCGATAATATCGGTGCTTACAATTTGATCTTCGGTGTAGCCAAAACTCTCATTAGAAGCTGCCTTCATGGCTGCGTTGATTTCTTCGGTTGTAACTGATTTGTTTAAGATAACGGTCAGTTCAGTCAAGGAACCGGTAATGGTAGGAACACGTTGTGCTGCTCCATCTAATTTACCTTTCAGATTAGGAAGAACCAGACCGATTGCTTTAGCAGCGCCGGTGCTGTTGGGCACGATGTTGGCCGCAGCTGCACGAGCTCTTCTCAGATCGCCTTTGGCATGAGGAGCATCAAGAGTGTTTTGGTCGTTTGTGTAAGCGTGGATAGTGGTCATGATACCTACTTCGATACCAAATTGCTCTTCCAATACCTGTGCCATTGGTGCCAGACAGTTGGTAGTGCATGAAGCTCCGCTTATAACGGTTTCGCTACCGTCCAGAATATTGTGGTTTACATTGTAAACTACCGTTTTCAAATCGCCGGTTGCAGGAGCAGAAATCACTACTCTTTTGGCGCCGGCATCCAGATGCGCTTCTGCCTTAGTTTTATCTGTAAAGAAACCTGTACATTCCAAAACCACATCTACATCGTGATTTTCCAGGGAATTTGAGAAGGGTCTTTTTGCGCATAAACGGTAATTTCTTTACCTTCTACTGTAATTGAATTATCAGAGTGAGAAATATTTTTTTCGAAACGGCCTTGCGCTGAGTCATATTTTAACAAGTGGGCTAAAACTTTAGGGCTTGTCAAGTCGTTGATAGCAACAACTTCAATATCTGGTTGACCGTAAATTTTACGATAGGCCAGACGACCGATTCTACCAAAACCATTAATGGCTACTTTTACTGTACTCATAGTATTAATATATTTTTTATGATGTAAGAACTTTTAAGAGGTGCAAAGTTAATCATTTTATGGTTTATAATTATAAAAAAATGGTATGATTTTAATCATTTTAACTACCTCCTTCTAACATCCAAAGCAGATTTTATAATGAATTGAATTTCAGAATTTAGTATTTTTTCGGGCTTAAAAATAAGCAGTGAGAAATGAAACACCTGTTTTCAAAGTGTTTGGAGAGCTACAGGAAATTTATTTCCTTTTATTATTGGCTTTGGTTAAAACATTTTTGCAAAAGTTTTTGGCGATGAATACTGATACTCCTATCTTTGCACTCCTTAAAACGGAAAATGCCGCGTTGGTCAAGGGGTTAAGACGCATCCCTTTCACGGATGAATCACGGGTTCGATTCCCGTACGCGGTACAGCACCCCCTTTTTCAGGGGGTTTTTTTATACCAGAAAACCTTATAAAAACTGGATTTTAGCATTAAAGTCTAATTTTTTCGTTTCTTTTCAAAAAAGGCTGTTATTACTCAAAATAGGTTACTGAAACGCAACTTTTTGGATTACAGAGTATGAAATAATCTTACCTCCCACCCAAAAGATGTGAAAAGATAGATATCACATCAAGAAAACCTAAAATTAAGATAGCAGTAGAAGCCCAAAAAAGGATACACCCAAAATAATATATTATAAACCGGAAGCGAATTATTTAACTTACTGATTTCAAGTAGCCGCCCTTTTGTTCCTTAGGCCGCCGATAAGGCTAAAGGTATAAAAGCCTAAACCAATCAGACTAAAGCAAAGCTAACCAGCTCGGCATGAGTAAAGGGTTCGTTATACAATACTACTCCCAATACCAACTGAATTGAAGGAGAAAGATACTGAATAAATCCGGTGGTTGACAAGGGAATTTTGGGTGCTGCAATGCCAAACAGGTACAAAGGCAAAGTGGTTACCGGTCCGGCAAGAATCAGGAGCACAGTAATCCATGTTGAGATGTGGCCAAATGCGCCGGTTCCTTTATGATCCACAATCAGGAGATAACCCAGTGCTATGGGTGCCAATATCATGGTTTCTATCATCAGACCTGCCATTGATTGAAGATTGGCTTTTTTGCGTAGCAATGCATAGACGGCAAAAGAGGTAGCCAGCAGCAATGATAATACAGGTAGTCGTCCCAGTTCTACAGTCAGATACACGATACCCGCAAGTGCAAAAACAATGGCCAGTATTTCAAGCCGGTTCATTCTTTCTTTTAAAAATATGATAGCAAAAATCACAATCACAATAGGATTGATATAGTAGCCCAGACTGGCTTCAACAATCTGATTATTATTTACAGCATAAATATATACCCCCCAGTTAATGGCAATAATAATAGCAGTCATAAAAAGAGTGCCTAATATTTTGATATTTTTAAGATAAACCCTTACAAGTTTGTTGCGCAATAAAAACACAATTAAAGCCAGCAAAACAAAAGACCAGATAATCCGGTGAGCAAGAATTTGTTCCGCCGGCACCTGGGTAAGCATTTTCCAGTAAAGCGGGAAAAACCCCCAAAGCAGGTAACTTAATATCGAAAGGATAAGTCCCTGAACATAATTTTTATGCTGATGTTGCAATGAATTCATGAAAAAGTACAAAATTAATGTACAAAATATAATATTTAAAGAATTGGAATTTAAAAAGGCAGGCAAATAGCGCTATTCTGATAAATAATTAAAACTACAGGCAAATAGATGAAATTCTAAAGATGAAATTTTCGTAATATTTGCATTTTTTGAGGGATTTGAGTTTTCCCTTGGAATTATTAACGAAAAGATATTCTAAATAATTGACCATTACGCATCAATCCCTGAACTTTCAACCACCTCTTTTGTATATTTACATAGAAATCGGTATTAATATCTTTTTATACATCAAAAAAAAATCATGGGTTACGAAGCGCTTTCAGTATTTGACATGCTCAAAATTGGTGTGGGACCTTCCAGTTCACACACACTGGGGCCTTGGCGTGCGGCAGAGCGTTTTTTAAATGAGATGATGGCTAAAATTCAATTATCTCAAATAAAGGAACTAAAAGTGAAACTTTACGGTTCGCTGGCCAAAACCGGAAAAGGACACGGAACAGATATTGCAGTACAGTTAGGTCTTTGCGGCCATAATCCGGTGACTTTCGATGTTAATAAAATATCAGAAGCCATTGAAAATATAGCAATACAAAATGAAATTATACTAAATGGTGAACAGAAAATTGAGTTTACTCCCGAGGTTGATATTGAATTTCATTCTAAAGAAGCGCTGCCATTCCATTCCAATGCGCTCACTTTTTCGGCCATATTAGAAAATGGTAAGCAAGTAACCGAAACTTATTACTCAATAGGTGGAGGATTTGTACAAAAAGAAAATGAGGAAAATGAATCATCCCATTCTGTAGTTCTACCTTTCCCCATAAATGATCGGATGACCTTCATGCATGGTGCATCAAAACAGGTTTGTCAATCAGTGAAATAGTGAATGAAAACGAACAGGCATGGCGGCCAGAAGCGGAAGTAAGAAAAAAAATTCTCGACATCTGGCAGGTAATGAAAGATTGTGTTTATCGCGGATGCCACACCGATGGCATACTTCCCGGCGGCCTTGAGGTAAGAAGAAGGGCAGCCGCTATGAATAAAAATCAGCTCAAAGATGATGAATACAACAATTATGAGGAATGGCTGAAATGTATTAAAAAAGGCGGCGATTCATTTAAATATATTATGGATTGGGTGAGTTGTTTTGCACTGGCGGTAAATGAAGAAAATGCATCTTTTAGCCGTGTGGTAACAGCGCCCACCAATGGTTCCGCCGGAGTCATCCCCGCAGTATTGCATTATTTTATACTCTTTTGCGATGGCAATGATGAAAATAAAATAATCAAATTCTTAATGACTGCATCAGAAATTGGTTGCATTTTCAAAAAGGAATCTACCATTTCTGCTGCTATGGGCGGATGCCAGGCCGAGATAGGCGTTTCTTCCTCAATGGCTGCAGCAGCGCTTACCGAGGCATTGGGTGGTTCTCAAAAACAAGCGTTGATGGCTGCCGAAATAGCAATGGAACATCACTTTAGGCATGACCTGCGACCCTATCAAAGGTTTGGTGCAGGTGCCTTGTATCGAAAGAAATGCAATGGGTGCCATAAAAGCGATTACTGCGGCTCAATTAGCCATGCAGGGCGTTCCTGATTTTGCAATTGTGTCGCTGGGTGATGTAATAAAAACAATGTGGGAAACGGCTCAAAACATGAGTACAAAATATAAAGAAACGGCTGACGGCGGTCTTGCCGTAAATGTTCCGGTGAGTTTGCCTGAATGTTAGATGAACAATGTTCTCCACCAATGTGGATTTAAAAATTTGACAAGCCTTCAACCCTGCTATATATTTGTATTAATGGATAATCAAAAAGAAATAACGGCTCTTCTCCACCTTCTCGAAGACCCCGATTTGGAAGTTTTTGATGCTGTAAGCAATCGCCTGTTTTCCTATGGATTACCTATCATTCGCGAGCTGGAAATCCTCTGGGAAAACACTATTGACAACGAATTGCAGGATAAAATAGAGCACCTGATTCATCAGTTGCATTTCTTTGTGCTTTTGACTGATTTTGAAGAATGGGGCAAGGCTCCCCATCGCGAACTCCTGCCGGGACTATTACTTGTTTCCAAATTTTTATTTCCCGATCTGAAAACGGCAGAAGTCATTCGAGACATTGAAAGATTGAAAAGAAATATCTGGCTCGAACTCAACAATTATCTTACTCCGGTGGAGCAGATTCATGTGTTGAATAGTATTCTTTATAATTATTTTGGTTTGAAAGGCAATTATAATAACAGTACATCGCCTAATGAATTTCTGATACATCAAATTATTGAGTCGAAAAAAGGAAATCAAAGCGGAAATGGTTCGCTATATCTGTTGCTCTGCGAATTGCTGGATATTCCGGTCAAGCTGATTTCGGTTCCAAACCAGTTTATACTTGCCTACATGAAACCCGGTTCCGGAGAAAACCGTTCGAGCCTGCATCTGAATATTGATTTTTTTATTGATCCGGTAACCGGACAGCCCTTTACACACAACGACCTCAACAATTACTTCAGCCGGATGCACCTTCCGGTGCTGCCGGAGTATTTTTTACCAAAAAACAACAGACAGATCATAAAAAGACTGCTTGAAGATTTCAGTTTATGCTTTGGCGATGAAAACAAACAATATATGCAGAAAGAAATTCAACAACTCATTCTGATATTAGACTAAAAAATTGGGTTTGTATTAACATTTATTGCAACCATTTTTGCTTCTTCATTGTCTTTAAACAAAATAAAAAAATCAGGAGAATGAAAACCAATATTTACGCAACTATTTTTTGCGCCTTTTTGACATTTTCCGGTTTTCAATCTTATGCACAGACCAAGCAAGGCGATAATAATCGCATTGATAATCAACAAGTTAAAATAGACCCGAAAGCGCCAAAGAAAACAAATACCGAAAAAGAGGTGGAGGAAAGTCTGCAAAAGGCTGCCCAAGCAACCGAAAGGGCTGCCGAAAAACTGAAAGTAGTCATTGAACAAAAAGCAGATAAAGTAGCAAAGGCCAGTAAGCCTTATATGGAGAATTTCCTGATTGCCACTTCCAATTTGATAGAAAAATTAGCAGTAGAAATTGAAAAAATGGTGGATGAAAAACCCGTAAAAAATAAATCAGACAGATAGTCAAAGCTATTTTATAGATAATTGATTGATTATCTATAAAATATTTTCACAAATCAACAATATCTCATAACAAAAACCGGTATTCGGCATGGTGCTGGGGTGTCCTTATTATGTCGGTAAAATGATTTACCGGCTCTTGCACAATTTCTAAAATTATTTCTATTGAGAATGCATGAATGATTATTTTTCAATAGAATTTAAATAAATTGCAGAAATTTTACCAATATTATGGTTATTTTCAAATGCCAGCCCTTTTTTTAAAAAGCCCATTTAGATTTACCTACCTGAATATTTTCAACTTTATCAACATAAATTAATAACTTTTTCAACATTTTCCTTACCTTTGCACACTTAAAAAATGCAACCTGATTATTTCTTGTTGCAGCCGGAGTAGTTTTTTTTAAATAGCGTCTTCCGGTTTAAGAAATAAATTCAACAGAGAATAAAATGGCAGATTTAAAATTTCAAAGGAACTTTGGTATTGCCGCTCACATTGATGCCGGCAAAACAACTACAACTGAGCGTATTTTGCGCTATACCGGCATGATTCACCGCACAGGTGAAACCCATGAAGGCTCTACAACTACCGATTATATGGATCAGGAAAGAGAGCGTGGAATTACTATCACCTCGGCGGCGGTAAGCTGTAAATGGAACTTCCCCACAGACAAAGGGAAACCCATGCAAGGCACTACCAAACAAGATTCATTTAATATTATAGACACGCCAGGACACGTGGACTTTACTGTAGAGGTAGAACGTTCCATGCGCGTACTGGATGGCCTGATTGCATTATTTTCGGCAGTAGATGGCGTAGAGCCACAGTCTGAAACCGTTTGGCGTCAGGCTAATCGCTATAAAGTTCCCCGTATTGGTTTTGTAAACAAAATGGACCGACAGGGTTCTGACTTTTTGAATGTGGTAAAGCAGGTTCGTGAAATGTTGGGTAGCAAAGCTGTTCCATTGCAACTGCCAATTGGTTCCGAAGATAGTTTTAAAGGAGTAGTGGACCTTATCACCATGAAAGGCATAGAATGGCACGCTGAAACTGAGGGAATGACTTTTGATGAGGTAGAAATTCCGGCAGACATGTTGGATGAAGCAAAAGAATGGAGAGCCGAATTAGTTGAAGCCATTGCAGAATATGATGATGCATTAATGGAAAAATTCTTTGACAACCCGGATTCCATTACTGAAGATGAAATACATGAAGCGATTCGTAAGGCTACCATTGATTTGAGTATTGTACCTATGATGTGCGGCTCCTCATTTAAAAACAAAGGAGTGCAAACCGCATTGGATGCTGTTTGCCGATACCTACCTTCACCGGTTGACATTGATGCTATCGAAGGCACTGACCCTAAAGACCCTGAAAAGAAGCTTACCCGTAAACCAGATGCTAAAGAACCATTCTCGGCATTGGCGTTTAAAATAATTACTGACCCGTTTGTAGGCCGTTTGGCATTCTTTCGCACATATTCAGGCCATTTGAATGCCGGCTCGTATGTGTTGAATGTACGAAGCGGTAAAAAAGAGCGTATCAGCCGTATTATGAAAATGTTTGCCAACAAGCAAAATCCGATTGATTTTATTGAAGCAGGCGATATCGGCGCTGCTGTTGGTTTTAAAGAAATAAAAACCGGAGACACCCTTTGTGATGAAGCACATCCCATTGTATTGGAAAACATGTTTATCCCCGAACCGGTAATCTCAATAGCCATTGAGCCTAAAACTCAGGCTGACGTTGACAAAATGGGTATGGCCATCAGTAAATTGGTAGAAGAAGACCCAACGCTGAGAGTAAAAACGGATGAAGATACCGGACAAACCATTCTTCAGGGAATGGGGGAACTGCATCTTGAAATTATCGTTGATCGAATGAGGCGCGAATTTAAGGTTGAAGTAGATCAGGGCGCTCCACAGGTGGCTTACAAAGAAGCATTCAATGCCACAGTGGAGCATCGTGAAACACTTAAAAAACAAACAGGTGGCCGTGGTAAATTCGCTGACATACAATTCTCTATCGGCCCCGTTGATGCAGAATGGAAAACCGAAAATCCTGATAAGAGCTTCCAGTTTGTAAATGATATTTTTGGCGGATCTATTCCTCGTGAGTTTGTTCCTGCCATTCAAAAAGGCTTTGAAAACAGTATGACCAACGGAGTTTTGGCTAACTACCCTGTTGATAATATGAAGATTCGTGTTTTTGACGGTAGTTTTCACCCTGTGGATTCAGATTCTATGTCTTTTGAAATGTGTGCCAAACAAGGTTTCCGCGAAGCGGCCAAAAAAGCAAAACCGGTATTACTGGAGCCCATCATGAAGGTGGAAGTAATAACTCCCGAACAATACATGGGCGATGTTACCGGCGACCTAAACCGTCGTCGTGGTATGATGGAAGGTATGGATACGAGAGCCGGCGCACAGGTGATCAAATCAAAAGTTCCGTTGAGCGAAATGTTTGGTTATGTAACTCAATTGCGCTCACTCTCTTCGGGCCGTGCATCCAGCACTATGGAGTTCTCGCACTACAATCCTGCTCCTAACAACATTGCAGAAGAAGTAGTGGCTAAAGCAAAAGGAAAAATTTCATCGTAATCCTAAACGTTAAACAATATTCTTTAACCTCAGGATGCCGGGTTTTTATTTCTAGGGCTACAAAAAAACCGTCTGAAATCAGACGGTTTTTTAAAATAAATCAATATTAGCTTTTAAACCAGCTTTCTTACACCTTCAGCTATTACGGAGGAGAAAACGCCCGGCTTGTAACCAATTCTTTCTTCATAATAAGGAACGATTTTTTGGGCAAATTCATCAAATTTATCCTTATGAATCAATGCAATGGCACATCCTCCAAAACCGGCACCTGTCATGCGGGCGCCCATACAACCATCAAAAGTTTTGCAGAAATCCACAATCGTATCCAACTCAATACCGGACACTTCATAATCATGCTGCAAAGAATCGTGCGAAGCATACATCAGTTCACCAAATTTTTTAATGTCGCCTGAGGTTAGCGCTACTCTTGCATCTTTTACTCTTTGGTTTTCGGTAATCACGTGGTACGCTCTTTTTTCAACCACTTCATTTCCAATTAAATCTTTATTGGCATTAAACTCATCTAAACTTACATCGCATAAGTGATTGATATTCAATTTCTGTTGTAGTTTCGCCTTAGCATCCATGCACTCTGCAAACCTTTCATTGTATTTGGATTCAACCAATTTCCTTGGTTTATTGGTATTAATAACACCCAAAACATAATCTCCAATTTCGAAAGGCAGGTATTCAAAATCCAGGGTATCGCAATTCAATAATATGGCGTGGTTTTCTTTACCATTAGCTACTGCAAACTGGTCCATAATACCACTATTAAGACCCATAAAACCATTTTCAACCCTTTTGCCCAAAAGCGCTAACGCTACCCTATCCATTCCGGCGCTAAACATTTCGTTCAGTGCATAAGCTGTAAGCACCTCTATAGAGGCAGAAGAAGAAAGGCCTGAACCAATAGGCAGATTACCGGAGAATAACATATTCAACCCAGATAATTTTATACCCTTCAACAAAAACTCATGAATGACACCCAACGGATAATTGTACCATTCAGTACCGGTTTTGGTATAAGAATCTTTTAGCTCAATATCAGCAGTTTCGGGGAAATCGGCGGCGTGGAACCTGAAAACATTATCATCATTTTTAGAGATTAACAGGGTGGTGCCCATCGATATTGCGCAAGGCATCACCTGTCCGCCGTTGTAATCTATGTGTTCTCCAATCAAATTTACCCTACCCGGGCAAAAGAAAGTTTTTTCGGCAGCTTTTCCGTAAAGTTTCTCAAATTGTTCTTGTAAATTTGTGCTCATGGCGATTTTATTTTTTTACAATTATTAAATAATTTTTTACAATGAATGAGATTTTGCAACAATTAAGTGGCCAACATACCAATGGCAAAGAGATTTACACTTTTACCCTTACTAATAATGCAGGCACCGAGGTGAAAATTACCAATTATGGCGCCATCATTATGTCTGTAAAGGTAAAGAAAAGCGATGAAACTTTTAACGATATTGTTTTAGGATTTGACCAGCCTTCTGACTACTGGAGCGAGGAATATTTGAAAAACTATCCCTATTTTGGCGCAGCCATTGGCCGATATGGCAATAGAATCAATACCGCATCATTCACCATTGACGGTACAACTCATAAGGTAAACGGCCAGCAACCCACTTTTATCCTTCATGGAGGTATTGAAGGATACGATAAAAAAGTGTGGGATGTGGTTTCAACCGATAATGGAGAATTGGTATTGCAATATATCAGCCCAGATGGCGAAGAAGGTTTTCCCGGCACACTGAAAGTTCAGATCATTTTCAGGCTGAACGATAACAATGAATTAAGCTATGAATACAAAGCCGAAACAGATAAGGCTACTGCGGTAAATCTTACTCACCACTCCTATTTCAACCTGAATAATGGTGATGGCGATATCTTGAACCATCATTTGAAAATTCATGCCTCCAATTATTTGGAGCAGGACAGCAACCTCTGCTGCAGCGGCGTTTTGTTGAATGTAAAAGGTACCCGCAATGATTTTACAGAATACAATCAAACCGGTAAAATTGAAAACCATGATGAAGGAATTGACATCAGTTTCCCGTTGGACAAAACCGGTATTGAAAATGTGGCAAGTGACTTACTGCGACGAGCAAGATGTAACATTAGAGGTTTATACAACCGAACCTTTGGTTCACTTGTACAATGCAAAATATGCTCCTGAAATCGAAGGTAAAGGCGGAAAACAATATGGCTCCTTCTCCGGTTTCTGCTTCGAGACTCAGGTACATCCTAATGCGATCAATATCCCGAGTTTTCCCAACACCGGGTTAAGGCCGGGTGAAGTTTACAATACAAAGACTATTTATAAACTGACTACAAAATAATATTGCCTGAACAAATTTTTTTAGAGAGATTCGCTAAGAGTCTCTCTATTTGTTTATGAAAAAAAACTCCAACTCCTCTGTCAAATTGAGAAAAGGATACTTTTTGCCTAAAGCTTTTGCCTTTTCGAAATGTGTTTGCAGAAACAATCTGTGTACCTTCGTATCAGGCTGAAAGGGTTTGTGTTTTCTGGCGGTGATTATTTGCTTTACTTCCGTCATAGTTTGCCGAGAAGGTTCATCAATACAAGCTTCTGTATATTTTTCCAATACAAACGCTGTGGCCGGATAATTGGGATGCGCCAGATCAATGTCATAAAAACGATAATCGCGGAGCACATCAATTACCAGCTCATAAGCCGGAAAGTAATAGGTACCTTGAAACTTGTTTACAATGTGATGCACTGCTTCTATCAATCTTGCCTTGCTACGGTTATTGTCAATCACGCCATCGCGCAGGTGCCTTACCGGGCTGATGGTGAACTGAATTTTCAGATTAGGGTTAAATATTTTCAACCGGTGATAACAGTTGTCAAGCAAAGCTATAATTTCTTCGATGGTAAGCATTTTTTTTTCGAACCATTGCCCCGGCGCCCGATGGCAATTGGCCACTTTCAGGTTAATTTTTTCACTGTCTGGACTATTCGTATTTAATCTGTAGGAAAATGAAGAACCCAAAGTAATAATCACCCAATCCGCTTTTTTTAAAAATGAATGAGCCTCCTCCTGAGCCAAATTTATTTTTTTCAGAACTTCATCTTTATCTATTCCCGAAAACCTTGAATGATGATGCCAGGTCTGCCAGAGTTCGTTCAAATAAAAAAGGTCTTGTTCTGTATATTTTTTATTTTCAATATAAGAAACAAGGCTATGGCATACGCTTGCAGGGTCAAAAAGTATTCCATGCGGATTTTGTTTGGTTTTAAATTTATGTTCAGCTAATGCATTTCCAATATGCTCGGTAAAACAGGAGCCGGTTAAGAGTATATTATCGCCATATTTTACAGGCGGTTCTAATTTTTCTATCTGTATGGGTGAAAAAAAATCCATTTTTCTAATTCACAATTTTGCTCACAAATATTAACGCTCCTTCAAATTTAAGTCGCAAACAATTTACCTGAAATTATTTCTGGCAAAAATAGATGAAAAAATGACGCTCACTGAAAGCAAACCTTTCTCAATGCTGGTAGCGGCTATATTAATTCGTTAAAGTTGAATATTATTTTCAGATGTTTCGCTTAAAATCCTGCTTTTCTGTTATTTTTGACACTTGGGTATGAAGATTCTCGACTGGTACATATTTAAAAAACTGATTATAACATTTATTTTTTGCATGTTATTGTTTACGGTAATTGCAGTTGCCGTTGATACCAGCGAAAAAACAGATGATTTTATCAAAACCGGTCTCACTAACTGGGAAATTTTTACCCAATACTACATTGGCTTCATTCCTTTCATCTGGAGCCTGCTATATCCTTTGTTTATTTTTATCGCCGTAATTTTTTTCACCAGTAAAATGGCGCTCCGGTCAGAGGTGATTGCCATCCTGGCAAGCGGCACCACCTACAACCGTTTTTTGCGCCCTTATTTAATTGGAGGCGTGTTATTGGCAGTGGTTTTGTTTGTCGGTCGCAGGTATTTTATTCCTCAGGCTAACAAGATTCAGTTTGAGTTTAAAAGAAATTTCTTAGACAGAAATGATCCGCTAAAAAACAGGCAGGAAACCTCCTGCTACAATTGTTTTTACAAACGTATTGACAGCGCTACTTATATTGGCATTAAAAACTTTAATGAAGATACTCGTACCGGCGGCATGTTTTTATGGATAGGATAAAAAGGGTAAAGTAGTATATAATCTAAGGGCAGAATCCATAAAATGGGATGCCGATAACCGAAGATGGCTGGCCTATAACGTTGTAGAAAGGCAGGTGGACAGTATTGGCGAAAAAGTATCTATGGTATATGAAAAGGCAGTGTGGCTCAAGCTTTCACCCGGAGAGTTGATAAAGGACGAATACCTCAAGGACAAACTCACTTCTCCCGAACTGAAAAAATTTATTCAAAGAGAAAAACTACGGGGAACCGAAGGATTAAATGCACTACAGGTGGAACTATACAAGCGAAGCGCCACACCGATTACCGTAATTATTTTAACCATTATTGGCGCCGTAATAGCCAGCCGAAGAACCAGAGGCGGCAGCGGTATGCACCTGGCTTTGGGAATTATTATTGCAGCCATTTTTATTATTGCCGATCAGTTTTCAACAGTTTTTTCGGTGAAAGGTAATTTCCCGCCACTACTGGCAGCCTGGGTTCCCAATATAGTATTTGCGCTTGTGGCCTGGAGGCTGTACGTAACCACCCCAAAATAGTCATTGCAAATAGTTTCAGTATCTTTGTTTACTAAAAATTAAAAGTATGCCATCATTTGATTTTGTCAGTAAAGTGGACGGACAGGCTTTGGATAATGCTGTCAATGTTGTTCAAAAAGAACTTTCCAACCGGTTTGACTTTAAGGGTACACACTTAGTTATCAATCTGGATAAGAAAACTTTTAAATTGCATGTGGAAACAGAGGACGAAATGAAAATGAAACAACTGTTGGATGTTTTGATTAGTAGAGCACACAAGCAGGGAATAGCGCCCGAAGCCTTTGACCTTAGCAAGGAAGGCGGCATTATCGGTAAAGTTTGGAAAAAAGAAATTGAGGTGCGCAATGGCCTCAAACAGGAGGATGCCAAAAAAATTGTGAAACATATTAAAGACAGCGGATTAAAAGTGCAGGTTTCTATTAATGATGATTTGGTGCGGGTTACCGGCAAAAAAATTGATGACCTGCAGTTGGTAATTCAGGCTTCCAAAGGCTGGAATATGGAAATACCCTTGCAGGTAGAAAACATGAGGAGCTAACCAATTCCTCTACAAAAAATCATTAAAAGGACTGAGAAAGGCGCTAATCCAAATTCAGTTTTATTTGCAATTCATCCAACTGTTTTTGGTCAATGGTTGAAGGCGCATCCAGCATCACATCACGGCCACTATTATTTTTGGGGAAAGCAATAAAATCTCTGATACTTTCGCTTCCTCCCAGAATGGCACAAAGTCTGTCGAAGCCAAATGCAATACCGCCATGCGGAGGAGCACCATATTCAAAAGCGCCTAACAAGAAGCCAAACTTATGCAGTTGTTCAGCTTCATCCATACCGAGCGCCTGAAACATTTTTTGCTGCAGTTCTTTTTGATATATTCTGATACTGCCACCTCCTATTTCATTTCCGTTCAATACCATATCATAGGCATTGGCCTTAATATTGGCATAAGGGTGCTTCAGGTATTCAGCAGCATTCTCAATAACAGGATTATTGTTAATCATGGTATCAATATCAGAAGGCTTGGGTGAGGTAAACGGGTGGTGACGGGCTACCCATCGTTTTTCATCTTCGGCATATTCAAACAGCGGGCAATCCAAAACCCAGAGCAGTTTGAATTCATCCTCTTTTCTCAATCCGAGGCGTCGGCCCATATCGAGCCTCAGTTCGCTGATGGCTTTGCGGGTTCTTTCTTCCGACCCTGCCAGAATCAGCACAATATCTCCGGCATTAGCGCCGGCTGCCTCTGCAATTGCTTTGAGCCTTTCTCCATCATAAAACTTATCCATACTGCTCTTGAAACTACCGTCGGTATTGCATTTGATAAAGGCAAGCCCTTTCATCCCAATTTGAGGGCGCTTCACCCATTCGGTAAGTTCATCAGTTTGTTTACGGCTGTAATCGGCACATCCAGGCACACTGATAGCCACCACTGTTTCTGCATCGTCAAATACGCCAAAACCTGCACCATCAATCAACAGATTATTTCTTCCCTTACCGGTAAACACATGGCCCGGACATTTCAGGTTGAGCAGTTTCATTCCGAAACGGATATCGGGTTTATCATTGCCGTAAACCCACATAGCATCTTCCCAGCTCATCCGCTGCACCTGTTCGCTATAGTCAATTCCTTTTACCGTATTAAAAATAAATTTTATCAACCCTTCAAACATATTCAGCACATCATCCTGCTCCACAAAAGCCATCTCGCAGTCAATCTGGGTGAACTCCGGTTGGCGGTCGGCACGCAAATCCTCGTCCCTGAAGCATTTCACTATCTGATAATAACGATCATAACCGCTTACCATCAGCAGTTGCTTGAAGGTCTGCGGGCTTTGAGGCAATGCATAAAACGCTCCGGGATTCATGCGGCTGGGTACTACAAAATCGCGGGCACCTTCGGGAGTTGATTTTATCAGAAAAGGTGTTTCAATATCCATAAAACCATTCTGATGCATATAATCTCTGGTGGCACGGTTGACCGCATAGCGCAACTCAATATTCTTTTTCACAGCATTGCGCCTGAGGTCCAGATATCGGTATTTCATTCGCAGGTCATCACCGCCATCGGTATCGTCCTGAATGGTGAAAGGAGGTGTGATACTCCTGTTGAGAATAGAAAATTCTTTTACCAGAACTTCAATATCGCCGGTAGGAATGTTTTTATTTTTATTGCTTCGCTCGCTCACAATACCTTTCACCTGCAGCACATACTCTCGACCCAGAGGGTTATCGTCTAATTGTTGATTCAGGGTTTCATCAAACAGCAGCTGGGTGATGCCGTATCGGTCTCTCATATCGACAAAGGTGATGCTGCCAAACTTACGCACAGTTTGCACCCACCCTGCCAAAACCACTTCTTTACTTATATCTGCTATTCTTAGCTCGCCACAGGTAATTGTACGAAACATACTATAAAAATTTTGCGCAAAGATAAGGCCTGAGAGGTAAAATGACAGCAGAATAGCGTGAGGTAGTTTGGACGGGCGCCATTATCATTACCTCCTGTTATGTAATCTTAAAATGTACTTTTAGTCACCATTTAGTTTCACTGTAAAAAAATTTGATAAAAAATAATTTTCTCATGTAAAACTGCCGAACTTCCTCATTTTTCGCAGCACAGCGAAGAAATCTTATTGTTTTGGGAACGAGGAGATTCCTCACTGAGCTTCACTTTGTTCGGGATGATCGAATTAAAGCCTCCGTCATACCGACCAAAAAACCGACCCTATGACGTTTTGTACGGACTATGGCGCTTTTTTTTGCCTTACTTTTTTGTCATGATACAAAAAAGTAACAAAAAAAAATCAAGGCTGTGATAAAAATTGCTAAAAATGATTTCGGTAGTCTAAACCCGTCGAACTCGCGACGTAGTTACATTTATTACGAAGACTAAAAGGCGCTCAAACAACGACGGCTTTTTGACGATTACCTTCAATCATTTTTTTAACGCATTTTTTTCAAGGCCATTGTCGCAATGCGCAACAATTATCAACCCACGCAGTCCACCATAGAGCCATAAAACTACTGTCTTTTCGTAGCCTTTCTTGATTATTTTGCAGCACAGCGGAGAAATCTTATCGTTTTGGAAGGAAAAGATTTCTCACTCCATTTCCTTGTGTTGAAATGACCGGAAAAAGAAGCACCGTTTGAAATGAAAGGAGAAATATTTTTCTTAATGCATTTTTTTCAGGCCATCACCAACGAGACAACTGAAATGTGGATAGTGTTAATTATTCTGTGTTTTTAATCATAATCAAACGGGGTTTAGCTCAAGCAGGTTGTTATTGTTCAGTTTTTCACTATTTTTAAAGTCTTGAGTTTTTTTATAATTTTTAGGATATATTTCAGTTCTTTCAAAAGGTGCCATAGAAATTTACCGCCTCACAAATTCTGACTGCTTCTTCCTTTTTCATTAATTTCACTTTCTCATGAACTATGGATGTATGAAAATGATTAATTGTAGAATTGGGCATTTTTTCAATATTATTGGATTTGGTGTTTCTGGCTTCCAAATGACCCAAACTTATCAACTGTTTGTTTCTTCAATTTTGAGTATCCCCGACCGGTTACATACTACCTTAAATATTTTATAATCAATCTTTTCTTCATACTGAAACTGCATTATGATATTGATTACATATACTTTGTTGCCCTTTATGGTGGCAATATTATTATCTTTGTCCAATACGAATAAGGGAACTTTTGGGTTATCCATTTTATGGGTAAACCGGTTAATGTGAAAACGCATGACGTCATGGATTCCGGACAGGATATATTTACTGTTTTTTTCAAGTTTATCGCGGTCTATCCTTACTCTTTTCCGATAAAGCAGAATCTTTTCATCATTTATTTTGTTTTCCATTTCAAACCATGATGAATTATCCCTGAGTTTGTTTACTTCTTGTGGAATCTTAGTTTCCGAAATAAAATCTACCCCTTCCTTGCTCCAGCCAATTGGACTGTCCTTTATGCTGATATTTATTTTGTTATCATAATATTTTGACCCAAGCTTGTGTGCAAAATAAAACCTCATCAATTCCTTAATTCTGTCTTTCAGCATATAGCTGATAACAAGCGCTACAAACAATGGAATAGTAAAATTGCCAAAGGATTGCTGAAATGAAAAAGCAATAGCTGTTGCAAAAATCATGGAAACGCCTGCTGCAATACTATAAAGAATTTGCTCAATTAAAAACCATCTCTTTTTGTTCTGATTTCAGGTATAAGTCACTCTCAATATATTTTTTGAGAACCCCCAACCTGTAAATAATTTTTTGATTTCTTTTCTGGTCTTCTTCATTATCTACTACCGGAAAACCTTTTTCCCTTCTATAATTTACCTCGGCTTTAATTATTTTTTTTAGTTTTGCAATCATTTCTACATACGCGATATCCGAAAAGGTTTCTAACTGATTGACAAGCCTATATGTATGCTGGTTAAAAACATAACTCATGAATTCATCCCCAAATAGAAATATATTAAACACTTTGTCCGAAACTGTAGGTGCATTAATAATTTTTCGAAGGTCTCTGTATTTTTCTTTTATTTCATGAATATTTTTTATATAAGATTCAATTAGAAAAACAATATCATCCTTGACGGGCGTATTGAAAACATGCAGAATTTCATCTCTGATTGAACTTCTCAAAATAGCCAAAAACATTTTTATTTGATACTCATAATCTCTTATATTAGTGCGTGTAGGCGCTGATGCCATATTTCGAAAGGCATTTTCCAGATATTGCAAAGGAGAATTTTCACCGTTAGCAATTTCTCTTAGTAAATACCGAGGTGTAATAAGCCTTACATTAGATTTTACATCTATATAAAACTGCTTTTTAGTATAGGTAAGAGAGTTAATATCCAAACTATTGGGTATATAGAACCAGGTATTAATTATAAAATCATTTATCCGGGTTTTTCTTCTTACTACAAAACCTACTTTAAATTCTATTGAGAAATTGTCGTGTATTTTAGCTTTAATATCAATCATGAAAACTTATTTTTTTCAGAAAAATACGCCATTTGTGTACCCTAACCATCGGAGAACCGTTTCTCCCCATAAAATGAGCATCAGCCAGCTAATAACCATCATTGTAAATCCAAATTTAAACCCATCAACTATGCTGTATTGATTTGTAGTGTATAACAAAGCAGCCGGTTTGCTGTTGAAGGGCAACACATAAACATGTTCAATTGCCAGTGCTACCGAAAAGCAATACTCATAATTGGATAGCCAAACCTGGTGGCAACACCAATTGCAATGGGAACAAAAATTAATGCTCTCATTGTTTTTGATTGAAATAGCAGCGCACTGAATATCATTAATGCCGTCAAAATCAGGTATAAAACCCAAAATGGCGTTGCCTGTGTTATGCCAAGATGACTAAAAGATGCTTCTACCAATATTGCCGGAAGACTTGTAGCTTCAAAGCCTGCACCCAACGTATATGCCCCAGCCGAAAAAAGCATCAAATGCCAGGGAATATCAATATCATTCCATTTTACTACGCCAATGCCTCCCGGCAATAATGCCACAACTGCTCCAATAAAAGCGACCAGCGTTTGATTTATTCCATGCTGCTTGTCAGTAGCCCACAGTATAAGAACACATACAAAAATGGCAATAGCCTTGTATTCCTGAATTGAAATTTTTCCCAATTTTTGATATTCCTCTTTTAGGCTTTGAATGCCTCCGGCTATTTGAGGTTTGTCCTCGCCGGACTTGAGCGGAAAAATGATTTTGGAACCTACAAACCAAGGCTAATAAAATTAGAATAATTGCAAGCGGAAAACCGGCAATAAACCAATCCTGATAACTGAACAGATCCCAACCCATTGCTCCTGCAATTAAGGCGGCTGCCAATAGGTTGGCTCCTGAACCGGTAAGAAAACCTGAGGCACCTATATTAATTTGAAAAAGGTTTTGCAAAACGATATTTCTGCCAAAATTGTTGCGATTGTTTCCGCCCGTTGAGCCATAAAGAGCTGCGATTACCATAAAAATTGGCAACAGAATGGTGGCCTTTGCTGTGGTTGCCGAAATAAAAGCAGATAATACAACATTGATAATCAAAAAACTAAAAATAACCAAAAATGAATTTTTGCCGAATTTTATGACTAACCATAGCGCGAAACGCTTGGCTGCCTGCGTTTTTACCAACATACTTGCCAATACAAAAGACAAAATATTCAGCCACATTACCGGGTGCCCAAATTGGGCCAAAGCCTCCTTTTCGGTAGTAACTTTGGTAAGCGCTATAGCCAATATAACAATAAGTGAAGTAAGATAATTAGGTACTGCCTCTGTTATCCACAATATAATGGCTGCAATAAAAATGGCCAGCATAGCGTAATTGGCACGTTCGAATTTTATAGCTCCTAATTCCTTATACCTTGCCATTGCCTCTTTTCCCAATACTGAAGTATCAATATGATTTAAAAAAGGAATATTTGCTACAAAAAACAGCAGAATAAAAGCTATAATGGCCAAAGGCCCTCCTACCTTCATCATCCATTTTTCAAAACCTGATTTTTCTATTTTGGGTAGTTTTTCAAGTTTATAATTATCCATATTTAAGAGACCCTTATTCAGTAAATGCTCACCCATAATTTAAATTGTTAAATTGATTTTATAAAGTAGCCCTGTATCATCGCATCCGACCCAGGCAATATTGTTTTTGCGGTCAATAAATAGCGCTTCAGCTTTTTTCACCATTGTAATACTTTGTGAGGCAATTAATTCAGCATTTAGCGTGCAATGAAATATCATCTGCTTTTTACTATCAACAAACCACAGGGTATTGTCTGAGTCGTCAAAGCAAACATCAGACAGATATGTTGCAAATGAAACATCCTGAAAAGATAACTTTTTACTTGAAAGACAATACTTAAACAACCGCGTTGGCGAAGCCTGATTTGCAATATATAGCGTGTCTAAACAATAAGCCAATCCTTCCAGCCCCTTGTTAACCATTGAATTAGGTATAGATATTTCAACTATTTCGGATAATTTTTCTTCATTTGACGAAAGTTGAAAAATGGTCATTAATCCTTCATCAGCCAGATATATCGTACCATTTTTATAATTCATGGTTATTGCTTCAAAATCACCGGATTGTTGTAGAGGTAATTTTCGAAGAACATTTCCATTGAAATCAATTTCAAAAACACTCCCTTTGTCAATTGCGCCTAATAAGGTTGTTCTGTTTTTGTGATAGCAAAGACCCTGAAAGATTCTTTAGTCCTGTTTTACAGCTTTCCTAACCCCCATTTTCAGTAGTTTGTGTATGGGTTGTATTGCCTTGTTTTGTACAACAGCATATAAAAAAAACACCAATTATGGTTAAGATTATCGAATAATGAAGTTTCATCATAATAAGGAAATTACTTCCGGCCTCCCAAGCAAAGACCATTATTGAAACAGCTTCCTAAAAAGTATTTTTTACTATTTTACACAAAAAAAGATAAAAAGAGATTGATTTTATGTGGTTTCTAATTTGTTCTTTTGCTGATTTAGGAAAACCGAAAGTAAAATAAATTGTTGATATTCATTAATTTACCACTTAGTAAATGGATTTTTCATCAACATTGAATTATAATATTTTACATCTCCGGTCACTTCCTCTCCCAGCCATACAGGTTTTTCAAATCCTTCATTTTCGGCTGAAAGTTCTACTTCGGCCAGCGTCAAGCCTTCATTTTCTCCATAAAACTCATCAACTTCGTATGTATGAGGCCCAACAACTACCTGAAATCTGGTTTTATCAATTACGCCGGGTTCGCATATTTTCAATAGCTCCTGTACTTCTTCTGCAGGAATTTCTTTTTCCCATTCATACCTGCTTGCACCCGATTCGTTGCCAATGCCTTTTACAGTAATAAATCCTTTATCACCTTTTACTCTTACTCTCACCGTGCGCTCGGGTATGGATGAAAGGTATCCTTGAATTATTCTTGTATTTTTTGAGGCCAGAGATTTATACTCTCCTTTTACCAAAAATTTGCGTTCAATTTCCTGTGCCATATAAATTTGTTTAAATATGAATTAATTTGCTAATGGTTTGTCAATCATACCTTATTACTCTTTGATGGCTTGCAGATAATTGATGTTTTCTACCTCCATCTAATTTTACATCCTGTATGGTTTTTTTAATATCTTCTATTTCAGTCGATTCTGAATTGATAGTAACCAGCCTGGCTCCATTTATCAATACATTTCCCACTTCACAAATTGTATCATTTACCATATAGCCAAAAGCGTTGTTTATGAACCCTTACAGTTGCCAAATCAGGGTTCTCTTCTATCATTTTTAAAAAATTCCTCATAGGTATAAGCATCTTTGGTCATATCGGGTGTTTCTACCATAAAGGCAGGAAACACTTCATTCTTAAGTACATCAGCAGCAATTGGAAATTCGCCTTTCATTAATGGATTCCATTGCTCTAACCCATCTACAGTATGAACGTAGGTTTTGATATCCATTTTCCCGTCTCTGATTTTGGTATTATTAATGTCATTTTTTCGAGACATAATGTATATTTCATCGCTATTTCGCTCCCATACTTTTTCAGGAACAGGTACAGAAAGCCTGGCCATTCTTTTTGCAGCTTCATCAAAATTTTGCCCAAAAGAACGGAATTCAAATCTGGGTTTTGAAATTGCTCCAATTTCCATTTGTTCTTTACTCATTGTTTTCTTTTTTAAGTTGTTAATAAAAAATTGAAAAAAGGACAGTAGTAAGATACACTGTCCCTTTTGCCAAAAATTAATTTTGAGGTATATTATCGCCACTGGCAGCATTTGGAGCACCTGTAGTAGGTGCAGCCAATTTCCAGTCGCTTGTACCATTAGGAATCCTTTGATAGGATTTAGGGCTAATGTCGCTGATAGCGCCACCAAGTGTTGCTTCATCGCCTCTGAGGAAAATGCCGCGACTTGTGCCACTTGGGTCTTTAAGCTCAAATTTTAAACTCTGCTTATTAGATATGCCACTTGCGCCGGCAAAGTTGGGGTCGCTATTCCCTTGAATAATTTGCACATACCCGCCAGCTGCAATATTACCAGCAGCAGCAGCGCCTGTCCACCATACCGCCGTATTGTTTTTGGTAAGTGTTACTCCCATTAATGGTATGGCCTTTGCACCTTTATTGAACAATTCGATAGTCTTGGAGTTACCATCAATTTCATTAAGAACCAAATTGCCAAAATCAGGAGGGATGGCTCCCACTGTGTATATTTTTTCAACCGAGCTTGTTGTAAATCCGGATTTATTCAATACATTAACAATGAATTTCACTACAGCCTTATCGGTCTGTTTGGGAATACTGCCTATGAATGTGAATGTAGGATTTTCGGCCATATTGATATCCGCCTGAGCAGTTCCATTTACCGTGTAACTGATTTTAGCTGATGCAATTCCTTTAAGATCACTTGTTTTTATGGAAACGACTACCTGATCATCGGGAGTAACCGTAGTGGGAGAAAATGTAATTTCATTAATTGTAGCCGGCCCTGTGTACATCTCATCTTTCAAACAAGAATACTGGGGAATAAAGAAAAGACCGATTGCCAAAATGTATAATAAATTTTTCATCATAAAATAATTTAAATAATTAGAAATCAATTTCAAAACGAACTGAAAGCATATTATAATCAACTCCAGCCTTACCATCCGATTCAACAACTTTTTTATAGTCTTTGGTTGGGTTACCGCCTGCATCATGGCCCACCAGTAACTTTCCTTTTCCGTTCGCATACCTATCATTATTGTTGTACTGATAGTTTACCATCACCTTTACATTTCTTGAAGCATAGTAATTTATCCCCACAGTGTAAGATTCGGCTGCTCCGCCAAAAATATTCTTACTGTTGAGGTTCATATAATCATAGCGTGCGGCTAATTCCACATCTCCCCAGCTTCTGCCTCTTTTTACCTGATTAAATTTTGCGCCGTTGTAGTCATATCTTTGATGCCCACCAAAAAGGAGGTAACTGGATTGCACAAAAGCGCCCTTGAATACTTTAGTGCTTTGGTCAAAACCAGCCGGAGCGTCTTTTTTAATATAAACAGCTTCCTGAATATATGCAGTTTCAAAGCGTAAAGCTTTGTAAAAGGCAGCAATCTCTGCAGTAGTATGAAAACTGTGATGTACATTTTTTATAACATCAGTATCCAAATATTTTTTGCGGTTTATAGAAGTTGAGTTTCTGCTGCTTAGTCTTACTGATCCATAATCGGCAGGTGCAACATCAGTTGATGGCTTACGATAAGAAATAGCGCCGCCAAGGTGCAATCCTACATCTTCACTTTTATAAAGCGGTTGGATTACAATCTTGGCAGTATGCGCAAGGCCTTCTTTTCGTCCAAAATCCTTATTATTGTCTTCAACAAAAGTTCTGGTTTCAAGGTCTTTTACTGCATGAAAAAACAAGCCGTATGAAGCAAATAACCAATCCTTCTGATATTTGACATTATAGCCCAAACTTCTGGAAGGGCCAAGTGTTGTAGCGCTCATAGGGCGCTCCATAAGCGGTTGGTATCGGGAAGAGGTATTTCGAGACATGGAAAAATTTTCTTTAAAATTTCCTGCCTGCAATTCCAGATTTTTAATTCCGGTATATCTTACAATCGCATCCTTCAGCTCAAAAACGCCATTGGCAAAATCTACATCAATTTCGCCATACCATCTGGGCGTTAACTGCGCTTTGATGGCAAAACGTGCGCGGCGAATACTGGCGCCGTCGCCAATTTTATCATAATCTTTGTTCTGCCCCCAAAATGTGGCAGCATCAACATTTATCCTATTGTCTAACCAGAACTTGTATTTGGAATCAACTGATTCCAAAACCAATATTCCATTGCGTTCCTCCACACCCAAAGGTGTTCTTTATACTTTACTCCATATTGATCTACTTTAATGGAATCTCTTGAGATTTGAGCATGAACGGCAACGGTAATGCCGAGACAAGCAATTGCTAAAATCAAATTTTTCATGACATTTTTTTTTGAATTTTTATATTGTTTTTAAATATTTTTGAAGATTTTGATCATGCGACAGCCCCAATTTGCTTCTTAATCTGTACCTAGCTATCTCTACGCTTTTAGGCGAAATATTATTGAGGGATGCTATGTGTTTTGTAGAAAATCCTAACCGAAGGAGCGTTACCAGTCTAATGTCATTTTCAGAAAGTTGCGGAAAATGCTCAGCCAGATGTATATTAAAGTCTTTGTGAAGCGTTTCGATTTGCGAGTATAATCCTTCAATTTCCTGAGAAAAATTCATTTTCTGAAAAACATCCTTCTCCAATTCTTCAATTTTTTATCCTTTTCATGTACTTTTCTGAAGCCTTAATATTCCTGAGTTTAGAATAAACTTCCTCCAGAAATAATTTTGTTCACTAATATTTAGGGCAATATTGGTCAGTTCATGTCTTTTAAGCTCCAATTTGGTATTTAAGCTATCATTTTCCAACAAAATGGCTTTTACCTGCATCACAGAAAGCGATTTTTGGTTATCAAATAGTTCCTTTTGATGTTTCAGTGCATCCTTTTGAGCTTTTAGCTTTAGCTTATTCTCTTTGATGAGATAAAACAAAATGCCCACCAAAAGAATAATAATGGAAATCAAAAATATTGGAGTTGCTACATTAATAATATTTGATTGCTGCCTCAAATTAACAGCCCCGTTCTGTAAGATATATTTTTGTCTGATAAGGTACAATAAAAGAAATGTTATTCCAAATGCTGAAGCGGGAGTTACCAATAATATCAAAAACCATTTTAAAACCTTTTTTATATCTATCTGAATATTTTGCCTTGTAAGCGCATTCCCAATGGAGGAAGCCATAACAATTTGAAAAATGGATAGAGGAATAACTGCAAACGGAATGGTGAAAAAGAATACGATAATATTCGATGACAAAACAATTATTAGTGCAGACTCGGGACTTGTATTGATTTTGGCTCCTGAGAACTTTATTAAATTATCGAGAATTTTAAAATTTGTAAATAATATGATTACCAGGAGAGAAATTGAGTATATAAAATAGTCATTATTTAAAGGAATTTTGCCAAAAGCCAGTAAATAATTTGTATTGATAGTGCTATTCAGCAAAATCAATACACCCCCGTTATTAGCGCCTATCAAAACCGCAAACAGTATTGCATTTAGTATGATTGCAATTCTTAGATATTGATTGAGTTTTAAATAATGAATCTGGGAATGAATAATATAATTTTTATAAAATCTGGTTAACAAAAAAGAAAGTAAAGTGGCAAGCAGAGGCGAAAAAATCCATGCAAAGAAATTTTTATAAAAAAATTGATAATCAAAAATGCCTTTGTTGAATAATTTAAACGCCAATAAAGAGCCAAAAACTGCATAAATAACCGAACTTAATTTACTCAATTTAAAGGTAATCAGCACTGCAATAAATGAAGCAAAAGCCAGAATTAAGGAAACTGCAGGAGTGGTTATTGAAAATTGCAATTCGGCAGGTTCGCTATATTCTTCTCCCCAAAATATGCCTCCCAGTAAAATTCCGAAAGCAAAAATAATCAGCAGCCTGTATGATTTAAAATAATAGGTAGCATACAAGTCGTTTGCCGAAAATGCATATTCGGAAGTAGATAACCACCACCCAAAAAAGAAAGCAATCAATATAATATAAAATAAAATCATGCAATCAGATTCCTCGTTTTACAGTCATAATCAAAAGCTGGTCAGTGGCCTTTTCGGCTGTATCTGACAGATTTTCAATATGCAAAGCAAAATATCTCAGGTGAAATTTTTCACTGAGTTTAAGTGTATTTAATTCATGAAAAACCTTCCTTTTCAGGGTCTGAGCCTGTTTATCTGTTTCCTTTTCATAAAAATATACTCTGTGTATTTTTTCATTAATATTTTCAGGGTTTTTAAAATAAGATTTAGCTGCCGGAATCAGATTTTCTACCGCCATTGTAGATAATTCAGTTAGTTTTAAAAAGTCTGAATAAAGCGCTACAGGAATGTAAGGACGTTCTATTTCAAATTGAAACAAACTGCTTTCCAGAATGTCAACAATATCGTCCATATTTTCAATCAAACGAATAGTGTCGCCCCATACCCTTGTCAGTGAAGACAGGCTGTAAATATTGGCCTCTATCTGATGCCGGAAATTATCAGCCTCATCCTCCAACGCTGCCATACTTTCTAAATTTGCATTAAATTGATCTATATGATTATATAAATAGTTCTTAATCCCCTCTCTGAAAACAATTACAGCCTTATCAATTGTATCAAAAAATTTATTAATGTTATTTATGGTTTCATTCGTATTTTTAAATTTGAACATGGCAACTGTATATTTTTTGCTCAACAATCATTATTAGCAGTATTTCTACATACACAAAACTACAGTCAAATACCAATATTAAGTTATTGCCAAAACATGAGTAATGTCATAATTTTTTAAGTAGAAGCATAGTTTTTTTATATTATTGATTATTAATCGTTTATAATCGCTTTGTATAGCTATTCTTAAATATAAAATTTCCCAACATTCAAAATGTATAGTTTATGTTTAAATTCAGGAAGTTGGTTTTACCCATATTTTCAATTGGAAAAACTATATTTCAAAATTATTTTGATTAATCCAAAATCATTTTCTCTTTTTAAAAAATGCTTTGGTAATAAATCATTTTGCTTATAGGCAAAGAAGTATTGGAAATAAATTCCTTAAAGCGCTTTTGTTGGCAGCCTTTTAATGATTATAGTACACAATTTTGACTATTGGAACATAACAAGGGTCTGAGTTTTTTGATGTCATCAGGAAGCGCTATGTGCAGCGAATTCTTATAAATTCTATGATACCAAAAAAAATGAATTATTACAATACACACATTATGAAATTAACCCTTATATATTATACTTGGAAGGTTTTTTCAAAAATCAATTCAAATAACAATAACCTATCATCATTTTAAAAACAAAATCGGAGGATTAACAAAAATCGAGTAGGTAGGGGGATTACTCCCCCGCTCTCTCACACCACCGTGCATGCTCTCGCACACGGCGGTTTCTTTTAACTGTTTAACTTCTCGTAATTTGATGAGAGATTGTATAAACCTATTTCCTCAAACCATTTATTGCCAAGTGCTTGGTGCATTTGCGGACATCCCGATTTGCACCAATGACCCTTGCCTGATAGAGCTAATATCCAGCTTTGCCATGTTTCAACTCCCTGCTTTTGAGAAATTGTTGCAATGTTATTACTCTTTTGCATTGCTTGAGCCTGTAACATCGGAGTTTCCTCCAGATCCAGCCGTCAAGGTTTTCCAATAGTCTTTTACATCGTGCATGGTGAAAATAGTTCAGCCAACCGCGCATAACGGGGGCGAGTTCGGCAATCAATTGTTCGAGCTTTACTCCTCTGTTTCGCTTGGTGATACTGCGTACTTTTTCTTTAAAGCGGTTCATGCTCTTTCTTTGCGATGCTTAGGTTGCCATCCTTTTGAATGGTGTAGCCTAAGAATTTGGTTTGATTTACTTCGCAAACCTGACTTTTGTCTTTGTTGACAAGCAGTTTCAGTTTGCTTTCGATAAAGTTGCTGACCGATTCCATTACTCTCTCGCCTGCCGCTTGGCTGCGTACGTAGATGTTGCAATCGTCCGCATATCGAACAAATTTGTGTCCTCTGCTCTCCAATTCTTTGTCTAATTCATCCAGAACTATATTTGACAGTAATGGGGAGAGGGGGCTACCTTGTGGCGTACCTTCGGTTCGTTGGCTTACTACCCCGTCAACCATTATTCCACTTTGTAGGTATTTGCGTATCAATCCCAATAGGGTTTTATCCCCGATGGTTAGTGATAGTCTATACATTAAGCGGTCGTGGTTAACTACATCGAAGAACGTTTTCAAATCCATATCTACTACAAAATATTTCCCCTGTTCTGCATATTCGCTACCTTTCCTAAGTGCTTGATGGGCACTTCGGTTGGGACGGAATCCATAACTGTGGTCAGAAAATTTTCGTTCGTAAATCGGAATTAGCACCTGTGCAATGGCTTGTTGGATTATCCTGTCTGTTACCGTTGGGATTCCCAACTTGCGCTTGCCTCCGTTAGGCTTCGGTATTTCTACCTGTTTTACTCCTTGTGGCTGGTAGGTGCCTTTGTATAGCCGGCTCAATAGGGTTTCCCCATTCTCGGCATACCATGCCGAAAAGTCGCCAACCGCCATTTGGTCTATGCCTGCCACGCCTTTGTTCTGCTTTACTTGTCGATAGGCTTGTTTGATATTGCTGTGACACAATATCGCTCCCATCAAATTCTGTGTTAAGGCTCGTTCATGTTCGCCTGCTTCTTTTACTTGCAACGCCTTTATTGTTTGAGCTCCACGTACGGTTTCACTCGTTGCATAAGGGCGTATAACCTCCTCGACCTGCCCATTGAACAGGTCTAATTGGTAAGTTATCTCTTGCTGTTGCGCCATAAAACAAATTTTGAACTAACTGCTCCTTAGGTTAAAAGATTCAGACCTTCTTCTGTGTTGTTCCTGCACAAAATACTATGTCCTCTGCTGACTTCTTGAAGTATATAATTGTACATCGCTGCACAATCCGCACTGTTGGTGCATACTGCAAGACCTCTCGGGATAAGTTATTAAGCTTTCTCTGCGCTCTGCCTGATTTACTCTTTTGAGTTACGGTTGAATTTTGGGCGTTCCCAATCCATTGCTCGGTTGCCCTCTCTTAAGAGCCTTCTATCAGGTTTCTATTCGTCAGAACTTCAGATTTGCTGATGACTTCTTTCAGATTCGAGGTCACCCCCGACACCCTTGTCAGTCGCTAATGTTTCCTATCAACTCGGCACATACAGGAACTCGCATCCTGTTAGCTTAATATCTTGCCCGACATAATCGAGTAGGTAGGGGGATTACTCCCCCGCCCTCTCACACCACCGTGCATGCTCTCGCACACGGCGGTTTCTTTTAACTGTTTAACTTCTTGTAATTTGATGTGAGATTGTATAAACAATATCACTCCCATCAAATACTGCGTTAAGGCTCGTTCCTGTTCGCCTGCTTCTTTTACTTGCAACGCCTTTATTGCCCAAGCTCCACATACGGTTTCACTCGTAGCAAAAGGGCGTATAACCTCCTCCACCTGCCCTTTGAACAGGTCTAATTGGTAAGTTATCTCTTGCGGTTGCGCCATAAAACAAATTTTGAACTAACTGCTCCTTAAGTTAAAAGATTCAGACCTTCTTCTGTGCTATTCCTAACACAAAATACTATGTCCTCTGCTGACTTCTTGTAGTATATAATTGTTCATCGATGGACAATCTGCACATTGGTGCATACTGCAAGACCTCTCGGGATAAGATATTAAACTTTCTCTGCGTTCTGCCTGATTTACTCTTTTGAGTTACGGTTGAGTTTTGGGCGTTCCCAATCCATGGCTCGGTTGCCCTCTCTTAAGAGCCTTCTATCAGATTTCTATTCGTCAGAACTTCAGATTTGCTGATGACTTCTTTCAGATTCGGGGTCGCCCCTGACACCCTTGTCAGTCGCTAATGTTTCCTATCAACTCGGCACATACAGGAACTCGCATCCTGTTAGCTTAATATCTTGCCCGACATAATCGAGTAGGTAGGGGGATTACTCCCCGCCCTCTCACACCACCGTGCATGCTCGCACACGGCGGTTTCTTTAACTGTTTAACTTCTTGTAATTTGATGTGAGATTGTATAAACAATATCACTCCCATCAAATACTGCGTTAAGGCTCGTTCCTGTTCGCCTGCTTCTTTTACTTGCAACGCCTTTATTGCCCAAGCTCCACATACGGTTTCACTCGTAGCAAAAGGGCGTATAACCTCCTCCACCTGCCCTTTGAACAGGTCTAATTGGTAAGTTATCTCTTGCGGTTGCGCCATAAAACAAATTTTGAACTAACTGCTCCTTAAGTTAAAAGATTCAGACCTTCTTCTGTGCTATTCCTAACACAAAATACTATGTCCTCTGCTGACTTCTTGTAGTATATAATTGTTCATCGATGGACAATCTGCACATTGGTGCATACTGCAAGACCTCTCGGGATAAGATATTAAACTTTCTCTGCGTTCTGCCTGATTTACTCTTTTGAGTTACGGTTGAGTTTTGGGCGTTCCCAATCCATGGCTCGGTTGCCCTCTCTTAAGAGCCTTCTATCAGATTTCTATTCGTCAGAACTTCAGATTTGCTGATGACTTCTTTCAGATTCGGGGTCGCCCCAGACCCTTGTCAGTCGCTAATGTTTCCTATCAACTCGGCACATACAGGAACTCGCATCCTGTTAGCTTAATATCTTGCCCGACATACAAAAACAGGAGCTTTTGCTCCTGTAAATAACTCAATTAGTTTTGTAAGGAAATTATTTTGCCTCTGGTGTAATCACTTCATCAATAACATGAACAATACCGTTTGAGGCAGGTACAGAAGCAACGATATGGGCTATTCCGTTTAAAACCGGTTTCCCGTCAACCATAGTGATTTTAATATTTCCGCCATTCACCATGCCCAAGGATTGGCCATCCATAAGCTGGTCAGTTTTCAATACACCTACATAAACATGATATTGCAGAATATCAGTAAGCGCATCTTTTTTCTCAGGTTTCAGTAAATCCTCAACTGTACCTTTTGGAAGTTTGCCAAAAGCCGCATTGGTGGGTGCAAAAACCGTGAAAGGCCCTGCATTACTTAATGCAGTAACTAAGTCCGCTGCTTTAACTGCCTCTACCAATGTAGAATGGTCTTTACTACCTATTGCTACCTGAACTACATTTGGCTGCGAGGTTTCATCCTGAACACCAGCCTGTGTATGTGTTTCTATTGCGGTACCGGTAGTTGTTGCTGTTTGGTTGTCGGCATCTGAATTACAAGCTATCAAAGTAGCCGTTCCTAAAAAAAGTAAAAATAATTTTTTCATATTGTGTGTTTTAGGCTGCAATGTTAGAAATTAACCTGAATATTGCCTGTATGATAAATCATTTAAAAAGATGATTTAAATCAGTAATTTTTAAATTATGCCAGAAAGCAAGTATTTTAAACAATTTATTAATCGTCTGGCGACTAAATTTCACATAATTTGGAGATTCTTAATTAATAAACAAGTGCTATACTATGTCTTTTTGTTTTGAAATTGAATAAGTAACAAATACAAAATACCTGTGAAAATGAAAACGGCTACCGTAAACAAAGCTTCATTTACGTAACTTATTGGAGTGTAAGAAAACGAAGCTACGCCCTGCACCAACAATACAAACTCATTTACAAATACACCTATTGCAATACCAATTAATGCTATCTGAGTATTCCTGCTTACAATTAACCCTTTTTTCAAATACATAAAGGCCAGTAAAAATAACGAAAACACCGCCAATAATATTAAATGCAGATAAGCAATAACAATCGGTCTGAAACCAAATGCCAACTGACTGATACTCGGAACCGTAGAACCTAATTGCAGCAGTATTTTTATGCTAAAAGCAAATCCCGAAAGCAACATAAACAGGCTTACAATATTAAACTGTGTCGGCTTCAGCAATCTCCAATCTTTTTTTAGTTGACCCAAAAATATTATCCATGCCACAGCCTGTAAAACAGATGCAATAACCACTATAATATATAACCAAAGTGGCAGGTTGGCCCAAAGAGTTGAAAGAAAATAGGCCGGAATACAGGCAAAGAAAAACAATTGGAAAATAATCGGCTTTAGAGTAAAGGATGGATACTTATCTTTCATCCAATCTAACAATATGCCCATTGCCGCAAAAAAGAACCAGCCATTGTATTGAAAATGAAGGTAATAATACACTGATCCCAGATACCAGTTTTGCTGCACCGACCTGCTCATCATCATATAAGCCAGAAAACCGACACCTGCTGTGGATAAAATATTAAATAACAGCGAAGCATTAAACCAGGGTTTGGAAGGATGGGCAGGCAATTTTTTCAAATCCATAAAGTAGTGATAACTAAACCAAAAAGTAACTACCACCGATAGTGTAGAAAACGTAATGGATATTGCCCCATAACCCTGATAGGTGAACGCCAGCAACATTCCATAAGCGCTTATCAAATTGGTTATCAAAATAATTCTATACTTTTTAAGCGTTTCCTCCGATAAAAATTTGGATAGAAAAACAATCATAAGCACAAAAAGTGTTTGCGTAACCCAACCCGAAAAAGCAAAATGAGAATGTGCATGCAGCAAATTCTTTTGTTTCAGAAAAGGAAATGAGAATGCAATCTTGTACCGCATGATTATTCCCAAAACCGATACCAGCAAAAAGTTGAGTATGGAAATTTTAAGCCAACTTCTTATAGATAAACCCATAAAAACAGATATTTTAGTAATATAATTTTTTATCAATTATCGAGACCTTATTTTGAGATTTCATTTTGGATAATGTTCTGATTACCGTTTCTACACAAAGCCCTGTAAAATTAGCAATTTCCTGTCTTGTAAGGTCAATAAGAAGTTTCCCGTTATTTTTTCCCGCCTTCTTTTTATAATTGTCCAAAAAACTTTTGATCCGCACTTCTGGAGAATTATTGACCAATTCTTTTGCCGCCAGCGATTTTTCGTAAAGCCTTGTAGCAAAAAGTTCCAAAAACTTTGTTTGTAATTTTGGATATTCAACAAGCAGTTTTCTAAAACGCTCCCTGCTGATCCTTATTACCACTGTGTTGGCAAGAGCAATGGCTGTAGCCGCATACATTTCATTATTAAAAAGAGGCGGCTCGCCAAAACTTTCACCATCCACAAAAATACCTTGAATAAACTCTTTTGTATCACAATTATTAAACATCTTTACCCGACCCGTCAATACCTGATAGTAAAACCGAGGCACATCTTCTTCCAAAAAAATAATTTCATTCTTTTTATATTTCTTCGACACCGCACCCCAGGCTATCAAAATCTCTGTTTCTATTAGCATTTTTTAAAATTAAAGCATCTTTTCAAACAAAAAAAACTTTTTGAATATTTTACACTTGGGTTACAATCTCAAAATCAATGAATTAATAAAACCCCATCTATTGTAAAGTCCAAAACATAAAGGCATTATTACTTAATGCGCATTCATTTCTTAACCTCAGAACTCCTTACCTATCGCAGTTTGACAGTGCGGTAGTTTTGAAGATTAGCCTCATTTCGGTACCGGGGAAAATGGTTTCAGTGTGGTTTAGTAAGTCTGCCAATTTCCCTGCTGCATCATTAAATCCACGGCTGACAGTACGTGAATGACTACGCTCAGGGTATTATTTTTTCATTAGGGATAATATCTGCAGCAGAGGTGATAACTTTTTTACGATCATTCCCTTTTCCTGGTGGTTATCCCTGTTTGACAGCATTTCTGCTATTAGGTTGGCTACTGATGTTTCAAACTCTGTAGCAGATCATTTTATGATGTTCATAAAAATTTTACTTTCATGCTTTAGTTTGTTATAGCGTTTGCCCTAATTTGCCATTATCCGATTTTAAAGGCACCTTTCCTGTTACTTGATTCATGTCTTCCAGCCACATTTTGACAGCCGCATGAACTACCGGATCTGCATTTTCAGAAACAGTATAAGTTATCGGCTGACTTCCATTGTACCTAACATAATCGGCAGCAAATAAAAAGCTCTTTACACCAAGCCGCAGTACTACTAATAAAAAAAAACTTCTTTTTCATTTTATACCATTAATCTTTGTCAATCATTTTTCAACCATTTTTTTCTTACTATCTCATTCATTATTTTCTGTACTGTCTTTTGAAATTCCAAAAAAGAAATAAAGAGTCTGTTCAATTGATCCATTTATTAGATTAGCTTCACTGGAAGGTCCCAAATTACTCACATCATTACTACCACCCTTTTTTTGGTTTGACCCTGCTGCGGGTATGTGATCCAGAAAGGAGATATTACCGGAAGGCAATTTTGGGTGTAATGGACAAAAATGGTGCTAATTTATAGACGTTTGTTTCAAGTGGACAAAATTGGTGCTGTTTATTTTTGACTCGGTTTGGTTAATATAATTTGCCTATTGATATTTGTATTGTCTGTACAAACGGAAGCAAGCTCTGCTGGAGAGCAACTTGTTAGGGATAATGCAGACGACCGGACAAAAATGTCAATCAATGGGCTTTGTATTGTGTATAGTCCATTGATATTTTTAGAGGTCTTATGCCTTAAAAAACTCATCTATTAGCTTCATTTTTCTTTGCATTGATAATCCGTTATGTTTTCTAAGTTTGTTCTTAAAATCAGCAAAAATCCCATCAATAGCATTTGTTGTGTTAGGGATGTTGAGTTCAATGTTATCATACCACGTAAAGAGTCTATGTAGGTTACTTTTCAAACTTCTATATGCACTACGCAATCTTTTGTGAACATAGCGTTTCTTTCCCTGTTCATCAACTCTTTGCTCGTCTAAAAATGGCTTCCATTTTACATACCAATCATTTAATGCGCCTTCAAAACTTTCTTTATCAGTTTTAGTCAGCAATAAAGTCAATGCCCAAAGCTCTTTACTGGCTTGCATTTTAGGCTTCTTGGTAAGATAGGTTCGTATCGTTTTAATTTGATGAAACTGACAATACTGTATTGGGATATCGGAGAATGGGGGGGGCGGGCCTTTGCGACCATCACACACAATTGCCTGAATACAAATACCACGCTGCTATTTCCTGTATGCCCTGCAAATAAATTTGATTGGTTTCTTGTTTGAGATATTTTTTGAGAAGAATAATTCCCGTTAAACTGCCTTTGAATACCATTACACCAAATTTTCTGCCGAAATAAGTAGTATATCCATCACTACATTGACCTTTGCCGGAAATGTCGTACTAATGGTATTTATAGCCTTATCAATTTGACGTTGTATAGTTTTTGAAGAACAGTTATACTTTGTGGATAGTTGACTATATGTTTGTTTGCCTTTTAAGTATTCCTCAAGAATAATTTGTGGATTTAGGCGTTCACCGCCAATAAATCTTTTACCACAATTTATGCATTTATACCTCTGTTTTCCTTTCGAAAACCCATTTTTCCGAACAATTTTGCTTCCGCAATAAAAGCACTTTTTTTATTTATAACCTTTGACATGCCGCAAAGCTAATGCTAACAAGGCTTTCAGCGATTTTTAGCACCATTTTTGTCCATTAACCCCAAAATTGGTAAAGGGTGGTCAAAAAACCACCATTGATTTAAATTTATCTCGGACAACAGTAATTATTTTTTTAATGTTTCAATTACTGTTAGCAGAGCAGATATCATGATTACTCTACCATAAAGATCAATCAAAAACAGACTCAATCCCTTAAAACACTTCATCAATTTTTGGTCTGGAATAAAGTTCTTCAGACTGATTTAAATTCGGAAACCCAAAATAAAAATAAAGGGAATGTTTTATTGACCCATCAATTTTTGTATTTTCACTTTGAGGACCTAATATCTTTGTATTAGTATTCATGTTCATTGCCAATTTGTTACCAATTGGAGGGATAGCGTCTAAGAAAGAAATATTCCCAACAGGCAAAGTCGGATGTGGTCGAACTCCGGAGAGAGCGTAAAAATCAAAAAGCCTCACATGAAGCCCCTCATCTTTGGTGGCCATATAAAACCTGCCTTGTACAGTATTAAACTCCATCCAAGTAACATCTCCATAGTAGCCTTTAAACTCAGGATAAACCATAGGCCAATAACCCGTATGAGTATTGTTATAAAAATTCTGCCACACATTTACGGGTGTCCCTTGAGTTCTGTTTTTCCATTGCCTATACGGGCCCTTCCCTAACCATTTGGCAGATAGAATATAGTTTTCGGGGTAATTAAAACTAACTCCTGCAAAAGGGTATGAGCCATGCAATTCATATTCGTAATCCAATTTAACCCAACCATTACTTTCCATTGTCCATTTAATACTTTTCATATCACCTTCGCAAATAAATTCGATAGATGGTTCCTTTTCATGTTGGTGGGTTATTACTTTCGAAATTTTATAATCTCCCTGTACAAGCAAAGGCCCGATTGAAAAGGAAAGGTTGTCCATGCTCATTAACTTATTACTAACACCGGAAAGAAGTCCATTATTTTTATTGACTATTATTTCCAATCCATTATTACTTAATACGGCAATTGAGTCTTTCTCTACAAGGGTACCATCTTTTTTCATTTCCCCCCATACTTTAGTTAGAAGCTGATTATTGTCTTTTAACTTCCATGACCAGGTATAAATATCTTTACCAAACTTATCTGTTGCCGAAAGTATCAAGGCATCATAGTTGCGAAAATCAGCCGGCAATCCCAGATTCAGAGTACCATTACTTAGTGGGCTTATGGAAGGACAATTAGCTATGCCCTTTTTAAGAGTTTCATATCCGGAGAATTTTACATCAAAAGGACTACGAAAATTAACCAACTCCCAATGGTAGGTACATTCATTCAGGTTGGTGAAATGATACCTGTTTTCCACTCCTAATTGGCCATTAAAATTTAATGGAATTTTTGAGAGTGCAATGCGCACTGGAGAAAATATTTCTCTCAAGGCAAAAAAACTACCCTCCTTTTCACGATGAGGCCCCAATAATCCATCATTTGCATTTAAACCATTTGCATCAATTATATTATTCATGTCTGTCCTTACCACTCCTTCATCAATAAAAGCCCAAATAAATCCTCCTCCGCTTTTTTTAGAATTCCAAAATAACTCCCAAAAATCAAACATGGCAGATCCCCCACCGCCATCATCCTGAGCATGAAGAAACTCAGTTGGCATAAAAATAAGGCTGTCATTTAATATTTTTTTAGAACTGTAATAGTCTTCATAATGGTTACAATCAATACCATTAAAATCATTTCCGGGACGGTGATGGGGATGAATGACCGGTCGATTTGAAAAGTCCCATCTTGAGAATTCCTTATCTAATTCCTTATTAGTGCCTCCTTCATTTCCATTATTCCAAAAGATAATGGAAGGATGGTTCAAATCTCTTTCAACCATCTCTTTTATTAATGGTTTCCCTGCTTCAGTATTGTAAGCCTTTTGCCAGCCTGCCAATTCATTTAAAACATATAATCCCAATGAATCACATAATTCAAGAAATTTTTTATCCGGTGGATAATGCGCGCAACGCACCGCATTCATATTCATTTCTTTGATCAAATTCACATCCAGTAATTGTGAACTATCATTCAAAGTTCTGCCTGTTTCCGGCCAAAATGCATGCCTGTTGACGCCTTTCATTTTAACCTTTACGCCATTGATGTAAATCCCATCTCCTTTCCTTATTTCAATTGTCCTGAAGCCAAACTTTTCTTGTAGCTGATAAGCAACACTTTTATTTTTATTCTTAAGATAAACATTTACTTTATATAAATGAGGCGTTTCGCTTGTCCAACTTTGTATATCTTTAGCAAGGGTCGAAAGTGTTAGTATTGAATCGCCGGGCTTTACTGTCTTGGTTATATTTGCTATCTTTTTACCATTAGTCTCCTTAATATCAACCTCTAAGGACTTTTCAGTTTTGATATTTTTAAGAAAGACCTGCATTGAAAATTTACCGTCAGCTTTGGCATCAATACCCACATAGTCTATATATTCCTTATTCACCGCTTCCAGATAAACTGGTCTGAAAATCCCTCCAAAAACCCAATAATCCGCTAACCTTTCCGCATTATTTACAGATTTATCAGACGACATTTTACTTACTTCAGCATCCAAAAGATTAGACTCTCCAAATTTTAACTTGTCAGTTATATTATATTTAAATTTGTAAAAAGCGCCTTGATGTACTGCTCCAGCAGTTTTCCCATTAATTTTCACTTCAGTATCTGTCATACTCCCTTCAAAAACAATAAAAACCACCTTACCACGCCATCTATCAGGTACATTAAATTTAAATTTATAAAACCCTTTTCATCTGCAAAACGAAAATTTCTTCCATAAGTCTTATAATCGCGACCATAGTTATAGGTTCCAAAACCTTGTTGTTCCCAGCAAGAAGGTACTTGTATTTTTGTCCAATAGCCACTCTTTCTACCTCCGGTACAATAAAAATCCAGGCTACTGTATTATCACTGCCAGTACCTGACAAATAGCGGAATTCTTTTTCCTGCCCTTGTACCAACAATACTGAAATACTAATCGATAACAATAGGACTACTTTTTTCATTGAAGCTGTTTATGGTATTAAAATAAAGTGAGTCTCAGAAATTAAAGATTTTAAATTGGGAAATAAAAACGAATAAATCCTGAGACTCATGCACGAAGGTACGATGAAAAAAATGTTTCTACCTTATTTTAAAAAAGCTAATGAATATAATGGCTGATATAGATTTGCAAAAGTAATCATGTAAATATTTAGATACAAAAAAGCAAATTACTTGCGATATGAAGAACACTTTCTCAATTTATTTTCTCATTAGTTCTTTGAGTATGTTTCAATTCAATTATTGTTCGATAAAAAGTCTCACAAAAACACTATCCATTTTACTCAAAACGTATATCGGGAGAGGATTTATGTAGTCTAAAATACTCCGAGAAATTACTGCAATCCAATTTGCCAGATTACCAGACAAGGCGTTTTATACAAGAAATCAGAAAGGTCAGCAAAACCAAGTTTTGCAAATTAATTTAGATGAAGCAGACAGTTGAGAAGAAAACAAATTCCTGACTTTGACAGTACGCACTCAAAATTGAGATGCAAAAACCATAACACTATGAAAAAATAGTGATTAGAAATAAACAAAAAATAGTGTCAAAGTCAGGAAGATATTAATGATAATACTTTTTCTTTTTTGATAACTCAATTATGTAGCATTGCAAAAACAGAAAGTTTTTATCACCGGTTCCTGCCTGGTATCCGCCCGACCAGATGGTATAAACCCTTCTGTCCCACAAATTATATTTATCAGATGTAGCTAAAACAGTATTTTGTCCGGCTTTTTTCACCTCAAAAACCATATCTTTTGTAAGTTTTTTGCTTACAAAATCCACCGCCGTTTTATAAGCTACATTTGATGCAATCGGCGTGCTTTCTCCCTGAAGGTAAAAATCCATTGCCGGCTTTATCGGGACTCATATTTGCAAAACGAATACGAACCGAGTCCTGACCGGCCGCCTGGTACTGTCTCTCAACAAAACAGTTTCCATTTTGGTGCTTGTGTCCACAATAAACACGGAGAAGTGTTTATTTTCAAGAAGATTAATGTTATTGGTTATCAAAGGATTATCATTATTTCTTTCATATACTTTGAAAGCTCTGGCACCCGGAAAAGCTCTGAAATATCCGGTATATTTCCCATATCTGAAATTTTGATAATACACTCTGTTATGATCTAATGCAAAATTTAATCCTGCATCACCGGCAGAAGAATGAATTACATTCAGATAAGCCACAGGAGTAGGCGGTTCAGACTTTAAACAGGAAGTAAAAGAAACGGCAACCAAAAATAATGACAGGAAGGTTGCATAAAAAATAAACGGTTTAGCTTTAACACTTTTCATAGCTCTAAAATTTGTTAGGTTATAAATTTACATTCAAACAATAAAACGTAAAAAGGTTGCTTTGCGCAACACCCACCCCGGCTAATTAATGAATTTTTAACAATTCCTCTCAGATTCATAAAACAAACAATCAAAACCGTAAACTAATTATCTTTACCGGATGAACCAACGTTCACTTTTTTTACAGCATTTAGCACAAACATCACCGGCTCCGATGGCTTTGGAAATTGCTAAGGCCGAAGGATGTTATTTATATGGAAATGATGGAAAAAGATACATTGATCTTATCGGAGGCATCAGTGTGGCCAATACCGGGCATCGGCATCCTAAAGTACTGAAAGCCATTCAGGAACAATTAGATGCCTATCTGCACATTATGGTTTATGGCGAGTTTGTAGAAACGCCACAGGTACAGTATGCCAAATTTCTGGCAGAACACCTGCCTCACTCCCTCAACTCGGTTTACTTTACCAATTCGGGCGCCGAAGCAGTGGAAGGCGCCATGAAACTGGCCAAGCGGGTCACCAATCGAACTAAAATAATTGCTGCAAAAAACGCCTATCATGGTTCCACTCAAGGCGCATTGAGTATCATTGGCGATGAATACTGGCGAAATGCTTACCGTCCCTTATTGCCGGATGTACTTCATATTGACTATAACTCTTATGGCTGGCTGCATGAAATTGACAACAAAACTGCCTGTGTCATTTTGGAAACTGTGCAGGCCGAAGCAGGCATCATAGCGCCTCAAAAGGAATGGCTACAAACGGTAAGAAAAATGCACCGAAAAGGAGTATTATTGATATTGGATGAAATACAGGCAGGATTTGGTCGAACAGGTACTCTCTGGGCTTTTGATAATTTTGAAATCATTCCGGACATTTTATTGCTGGGGAAAGCGTTGGGAGGCGGCATGCCGTTAGGCGCTTTTATCGCCAATAGAGAATTGATGATACAATTGGCTGATAACCCGATTCTGGGTCATATCACCACCTTTGGCGGTCATCCGGTTTGTTGTGCTGCAGGCCTTGCTGCCATGAAAACGCTTCTTGAAGAAAACCTGATTGCAACAGTTAGAACCAAAGAAAAAATCTTTTTGGAAAAGCTGAATCACCCGCTTATCAAAGAGGTACGTTCCTACGGACTATGGATGGCAGTGGAGTTTGAAAATTTTGAAACTAATAAAAAAATTATTGATGCAATGATAGCCAATCAACAAACAGGTGTTCTTACAGACTGGTTTTTGTTTGCGGCTGATTGTATGCGCATTTGTCCGCCATTAGTCATTTCTGACGATCAAATCAATCAGGCTTGTGACATCATACTAAATGTATTAAACGACCAAACCTTTGACTAACAATCTATTACATAAAATTGCATTGACATTGGTGCCGGGCATCGGACCAGTTTTTGCCAAGTTGTTATTGCAACACTTAGAAGTAGAAGATATTTTCAAGGCAAAAAAATCTACCTTGTCAGCAATTGAAGGGTTAGGAGAAATAAGGGTAAAAAATATAAGAGAATTTCAAAACTTTGAAGAGGCAGAGCAAGAATTAGCTTTTATTGAAAAATTTAAAATTGAACCACTTTTTATTGGCGATGAAAACTATCCAAAAAGGCTAATGAACTGCTACGACCCGCCCACCCTGCTTTATTATAGAGGGAATGCAGACTTAATATTTCTAAAATTGTGGCCATCATCGGCTCCAGAACGCATACAGAATACGGGAAAGCTATTACCGAAAAATTAATCGAAGACATCAGTTCGACTAACGTGCTGGTAGTGAGTGGACTAGCTTATGGTATTGACTACATGGCGCATAAGGCTGCTTTAAAAAATAATATGAAAACAGTGGGTGTACTGGCCCACGGCCTGGATAAAATCTACCCTTCAGACCATCTTTCAACCGCCAAAGAGATGGTGCAACATGGCGGCCTTCTTACCGAATTCATGTCTAAAACCAAGCCGGATAAACATAATTTTCCAAACCGAAACCGAATTGTGGCAGGGATGAGCGATGCCACTATTGTGGTAGAAACCGATATTAAAGGCGGAAGTATGATTACTGCCGAACTGGCAAATGGCTATAATAAGGATGTATTTGCATTCCCCGGAAAAACAACCGACAAAAAAAGTAATGGTTGCAATCACCTGATTAAGAACAATAAAGCAATTTTACTGACTGATGCTCAACAGTTATTGGAAACAATGGGCTGGCAGGAAAAGAAAAAGAAAGAACGGAAGAAAACCAGAGGGCTGTTTATAGAATTGACAGAAGAAGAAAAGATTATCATAAACATCCTCAATAATGCAGAAAATGTAAGTATTGACGATATCAACCTGCTCTCAGGCCTAAGCAGCAGTTCTGTTGCGGTAGCCATACTGAATATGGAAATGCAGAACCTTATTCAATCACTACCGGGGAAAATGTATAAATTAATATAGTTTTTTCTGAGTTATTTAAAATTAAAATTTACGGCTAATTCTTTTTTTGAGGTGCTATTATTATCTTTAGATTATGGGACAAAAGAAAAAACAAGTAGAATCAAATGTATTATTTGAATTAAGCCGGATGATGGTGCCGCGTGATTTATTAGGCTTTTTTGATATTGCGGAGGTAAAAGAACTCCACAAAGAATGGCAAATTATATTATGGGAAAAGCAGGAGCATATTCCCACAAATCTTAAAGGGTTTTCAGATGTAGTGTTGGATGGTTTTGCAATCCGATAACGATACTCAGCCATGGATTTTCCACTAAGCCGGTCTATCTGGTAATGAAACGAAGGCGTTGGAAACGCTCCGGTACAGATGAGCATTTTAGCAACGAGTATGTGATTGCGAGGATTCGGCCAAATTAACCCCTGACATGGCGGGCTTTTTAAAAATATAGAATAGAGCAACACCCTGTAAACATAAGTTGCGTGGCTTTTATGTTTGGTCTAAAACCCAAAACAGTACATTATTGGTACAAAGAAGAGATAAGCGATTACCGAAAAGATATTGCAGCCGGAAACTGGGGAGAAAAAAGATACAAGTAATAGATAAGAGCAGTGGGAGGTAACAAAAGAAAAGCCGGTACCCATAGCAAAAGCAGAAAATTTTGGCAGCCACATGACCATTGATGAAAAGCAAATAGGCAAAAAATGTATACCATTATGACCAATGCCCAATCAGGAAAATAGCTTTACTGGCACAAACCATGAAGCCGGAAGAACTCAAACAAGTAATGGAACACTACCTGTCGCAAGTATTAGAGGAAGTAAAATCGGTCAGCTGTGACATGAGTCCTTCCTATAAAAAACTATGCAAAAGACATTTTTCCAAATACACAGTTAGTGATAGACAAGTTCCATGTCATCAAACATCTCTTAGATGCGCTGCAACAGGTACGCAAACAACTCAAAACCCAATATATTAATCAGGAAACAATTCTTGTAAAAGCTGATACGGATGAACAACAAACACACTGGAGCTATATTGAACTATTGGAGCGCAGCCGCTATATTCTTTTCAAAATGCAAGATGAATGGGAGGAAGATGAACTGGAAATCATGCAACAACTATTTTACCGTTTCCCAATATTAGAAACAGCCTACCGGATCACCCAAAAACTGAGGTTGTGGTATCAGGGAAAAAACATCGGCAAATCAATGGACAAAATAGAACAAGAACTTTACAACTGGTGCGATGAAGTCAATCAATCAAAAATAGCAGCTTTCAGAGGAGTAAGAAAAATGATAGAAAAACATCAGGATGATATCGTCAACTATTTTAAAGAAGGACAAACCAATGCCAAAGCCGAAAATATGAATGGAAAAATCCAACGATTTTTAGCAAATAATTTTGGCATCAAAGACCGTGATTTTTTTATGTATCGAATAGCGGGCTATTTTGCATAGCACCTCAAAAAAAGAATTAGCCAAATTTACCGTTCCGTTTTTCACCATTCTATTGCCAAACCTTCTGCTGTATTGGTTTTCAGCCAATTATACCAACCATTTTTTATTATAAAACCATTTTGTCCATTAGGATATATTTCCCTTTTATCCCTCCATTTGAGGACGGGTTTACAACGATTCGCCCAATTGTGTAATATCCAATCCCACTACCTCTTCCTCATCATTAACTCTTAATGTCGTTATCAAATCGGTAATTTTTAAAATTATCAAAGACATAACAAAAACACCCACCATTATGGCTATTGAAGCCAAAAAATGAGTAAAAAACAACTTGGTTTTTTCAAATCATATTTTTTATATTTTTATGACATCTTACATATATTTTTTTATACAATATTTATTAAAATCAATTTTTACTGATTATTTAATATTTTATACAAAAAAAAACTTAATGATTGTGTTTCGTTTTTTGAGTCATTCGCAAAAAGAATGAATAGCAAAAAAGAATGAATGACTTTTGGATTATTATTACGATTTAACATTAAAAACAGCATTTCTACTATTTGCCATTCATTCTTAGGCCTCGCTCATCGGTTAGCAATTTAAATTTTGAATTTTAAGAATCCGAAAAAATCTTTAGAAAAAAATGGGTGTATTTCAAATTTTCGGTAACCTAAGCCGCCTCTCTAAAGAAATCCTCCTTTACTAACTCAACGATTTTAGACCACCTGTTATTTTTTTTAGTCACTCTGAGATTCAACATATTTTGAGCGCCTCTTCGACTCCATCTCTGTCCAGACTGTTTCATTCTTTTTTGTACGACGGTTCTGTGAGCTGATTCAATGGCGCCGGAACCGATTATACCTGCTCCAATTTTCTTATACTGCGGATAGTTCATTCTTGTTTTGTTAGATTCGTAGTAGTCTATTAACTGCCTGGCTTCCTGACTTATTTGAGGTGAGCCATTTAATTCATCTATTATTTTTGTACTTCTCCGTTCAGCAGTAATTCTAATCGCTTGTCTAACCACTGCTTCCTCTGAGCATCATCTTTAATCGTGGCTTTGGCATAATCATGTAGGTGTTCACTGGCATGATAATAATCCAATACTGATATCGCATCCGGATAGGCATCTGCTATCCAGTTTTTTATCCATGGCGCACCGTCTGATATGAAAACAATACGTTGCTTATTTTGACTGTAATAATCTAATGGCTTTTCCATCTCCGCTGTAAACTTCTTATGGTCACTTAGATAGGCCAAATACTGGGAATTGCTTATCCAGCCCTGGTTTATCGCCTGCATGGATACAGGATGAACTTTTGAAAATCCTTCCAACTTTTACTTCCTTCCATCCCTCCTCCCTGGTGAATATCATGGAGCCGTCGGCCATGCCGTAAATCACCTCCTCCTTTTTACATGGGGTTAATACTATCTCCTCCGATATCGTTTTACCAACTTCTTCTCCATATACATTGGCTACCCGCCAAACCTGCGATGCGCTTACTTTTATATCAATATATTTTTCCAGTACTTCATTGCAGTTCTCATAACTATCCAATTGGGCTGAATAAACCATCAACTCCTGAAGTCTGGGTGAAATCTGAAATCCATTCTTACCCTTACTAAAGGGATGATTGTTATTTATGGTTACCGGACCGAGAGTCGTGAGGTTTTTTTTTTCGCTTATCTTGGCTGAGGTTTCCAATATTCTTTTCCAGAACTTCTCGGCGAGACTTATTCCAGATTTTGACAAACTCAGTTTCATAATCATAAAAAATCGGTAATTAAATTAAGACGCTTTAATTCATCGTAACGCTTTTCAGCGGCTTCTAAATATTCTTGCTTGGTCATGATTAATGGGTTTTAATTATTAAAATTAAACATTATAACCATTTTGTACCGCGAAAATTTGAAATGCACCCAAAAAAATGGATAACTTTAAAGAAATTTATAATTTTACACAAGAGAAAGTCATCCTTTTCCTGAATTCCGCCCCGGTTATGCAGCGTAAAATACAAAATCAACTTGACAAATGAAAACCGAGACTGATGCATATTTTCCTTCAGAAATTCCGGAAATATTATTTCTTAAATGTATCTGGAGACTACAGGAATACCATTCTCATCAAAAGACAGAAACAATATTACCAAAAGGTACGGTTGAAATCATTTTTAATCTTTCTGAAAGTATCATTTACAATAATCCTGCAATAAACTTAGACACCCAATTACCGCCCTGTTTTATAAATGGAATCAATTTTAAGCCCTTTCATCTGAAAAAAATGGGTCAACAGTATTTTTTGGGTATTCAACTAAATACCATCGGCTTGAAACTATTGTTTGACATACCCTTGTCGGAGTTTGCCGATAATTTTTTGGATGCCTCGCTTATTTGCAACCACTTGGACGATTTGACCCATAAATTATTTTCAAAAACAGAATTTGGCGATCAGGTCTTCATTATTCGTAAATGGTTGTACCAACAAATATCCACCTCAAAACACCAAAATGAAACATTCCAGATTCACAATTTATTTTATAATCAAAAACAATTAGCTACATCTGTTCTTGACCTTAGTAAATGCGCTTGTATTTCGGACAGGCAGTTGAGGCGCATATCATCAGAATGGTTAGGAATGAATACGGAAGCATTTGTTTCGTATAATAAATACCTCCATTCATTGAATTTATTGCACCATTCAAATAAATCGTTAACCCAAATCGGATTGGAAGCAGGGTATTACGACCAATCTCATTTTATCAGAAACTTTAAATCCTATACCGGTCTTACGCCCAAAGAATATCAGGCACTCTGCACCAGTGTACCAGGTCATATTTACAAGTAATTTTAAAAAGTCCGAATTATACAATTTTTTCTTAATGGCGCATTGTACATTTGATTTAAAAAATATTTTCAAAAAAAACGGTGTTCTCGAATGAAAAAACTCATCAAATTTCTGATTTACTTTTTTAGCATAGCAATTATTGCCGTCGCTCTGCTCCTCACTTATGTAAAAGCAGTTTTACCTTCTGTTGGAAAAGCTCCTGAGCTGAAAGTGAATCCAAGCCCCGAAATCATTGAGCGCGGTCGCTATTTGGCCAATCATGTTATGGTTTGCATGGATTGTCATTCAACGAGAGATTGGAGTTTGTTTTCGGGACCTCCCGTAAGGGGCACTGAGGGCGCTGGTGGAGAAATATTCAATCAGGAACTTGGTTTTCCGGGAAAATATGTAGCAAGCAATATTACACCCTATAATTTGGGCAAATGGACTGATGGCGAAATATTCAGAGCCATTACCAGCGGGGAAACAAAGGATGGAAGGGCTTTGTTTCCAATTATGCCCTATCATAATTTTGGTAAATTAGACAAAGGTGATATTGAAGCGGTTATTGCCTATCTGAGAAATCTTAAACCGATAGAAAAAGGAACCGAAAAATCAAGTTCGGACTTTCCTATGAATTTCATTATCAATACAATGCCCAAAAAAGCCGAATTTACCACTATTCCTCCTGCTTCTGATATTATTAATTACGGTAAATACCTGATTACAGCCTCCAGTTGTATAGATTGCCATACAAAACAGGATAAAGGGAAATTAGTGGGTGAGCATTTTGCCGGTGGCAATGAGTTCAAATTCCCGGATGGCTCGGTTTTGAGGTCAACCAACATCACACCTGACAATAATACAGGTATTGGCAGTTGGTCAAAAGAAAAATTTATTGAACGATTTAAAATTTATACTGACAGCAGTTTCTCGTTACCCAAAATAAAGCAGGGCGAAATGCAAACCATTATGCCGTGGACAATGTATGCCGGCATGAAAACCGAGGATATTTCAGCCATTTATGCTTATCTGCAAAGCGTAAAGCCTGTAACAAACGCTGTTATAAAGTTTACTCCCCAAAAGAAATAAAGGCTTAGGCGAATATATAAAACCACCGATTTCTCAACCAATAAAAGGATGCCTTTTTAGCACGTTCAAATTTTAAAGAGAGAGAAGGCAACCAGAATTTCCCTAAACATCAAACAACTACCAAATATTTTCAAAGATTCCCTGTTGTATCATCATTTTTAAGTACAATTTCCTGCATCAGAAGAGTAAAATATAGTAGTTGCCCAACAAACTTTACTTATCAAACTTTTTCCTAAGTGCATCCAGACTGGAATGAAAATTATTCTTTGGTTGCGCTTTTTCTTTAACTTGACTTGCGTAATTTTCCTTCCTTTCGTTTCTGGCTGGTTGGGTATTGTCATCCTTCATGCTCAGGGAAATTCTTTTGCGTGCCACATCTACTTCCAATACCGTTACCATCACCTTCTGATTCAGCTTTACCACTTCATTAGGATCGCCGACGTATTTATTTGCCAGATGTGATACATGCACTAATCCGTCCTGCTTTACACCCACATCTACAAAGGCACCAAAATTGGTAATATTGGTAATAATCCCCGGTACTTTCATTCCCGGCTTCAGGTCTTCAATAGCCGAAAGGCCTTCCTCAAACCGAAACTCTTCAATTGCCTCGCGCGGGTCGCGACCTGGTTTTTCCAGTTCTTTTATGATATCTTCAATGGTATATACCCCCACTGTTTCATTTACAAACTCTTTTGGTTTTATTTGCTTGCGACAATCAGTATTGGTTATCAAATCGTTAACAGTGCAATTTAATTTTGCCGCCATTTCTTCCACCACCGGATACCTTTCAGGATGTACAGCCGAATTATCCAAAGGGTTTTCGGCATTAGGTATGCGCAAAAACCCTGCACATTGTTCAAAGGCTTTTGGGCCAAGCATCGATACTTTCATCAATTCATTTCTTTTCTTAAAAGCGCCGTTTTCGCTGCGGTACGCAACAATATTTTTAGCGGTTGTTGCAGTCAGCCCTGAAACATACATCAACAAATGTTTGCTGGCAGTGTTCACATCTACGCCTACATAGTTCACACAGCTTTCCACTACATTATCCAGACTTTCTTTGAGACGGTTTTGATTCACATCGTGCTGATACTGCCCCACTCCGATACTCTTTGCATCTATTTTTACCAATTCACTCAGCGGATCAAGCAGCCTGCGGCCAATGCTGATAGCGCCGCGAACCGTTACGTCTTCATTAGGAAATTCTTCTCTTGCAACCTCGCTTGCCGAGTAAATAGAAGCGCCACTTTCATTCACCATAAAAATTGTAACCGGCTTACCGAAGTCAATACTTCGTACTAATTTATCGGTTTCTTTGCTGGCAGTACCGTTTCCGTAACCAATTGCTTCAATGTGGTAATCAGATACTAATCTTTTGAGAGCGTTTACCGCATTCATCCACTCGTTTTGAGGCGCATGAGGAAAAATGGTTTCATATTTCAAAAAAGCGCCACTCTCATCTAAGCATACTACTTTACAGCCTGTACGGAAGCCCAGGTCAATAGCCAGAACTCTTTTCTGGCCCAAAGGAGAAGCCAACAGCAACTGGCGAAGATTTTCGGCAAATACTTTAATTGCCTCTTCATCGGCAACGGTTTTGCTGTTCATTCTAAATTCGGTTTCAATAGCAGATTTGAGCAGCCTCACATAAGCATCTTCAATGGCTTGCTCCAATTGCTGCGATGAAGGATTTGAACTTGCAACAAAACTTTCTTTCAATTCACCAATAGCCACATCTTTTTCAACTGAAATATCCATAATCAAAAATCCTTCCTTCTCCCCTCTTCTGATGGCCAGTATTATGTGCGACGGCGATTTAGCCAACGGCTCTTTAAAGTCAAAATAGTCGCGGTATTTTTGTGCATCAGCATCTTCTTTTTTAGTAGTAAGCACTCTGGAAGAAATGATTGCTCCCTCCTCAAACATAGAGCGGATAAGAGTTCTGGCCTGTTCGCTTTCGGCAACCCATTCTGCCATAATATCACGTGCTCCTGCAGCGCTTCATTGATATCTTTTACATTTTCGGTAAGATGTTTTTCGGCTTCTGCTTCAATATCAATATTTTTTTGTTCAATAATATTTTTTGCCAACGGCTCCAAACCTTTTTCAACCGCCACAGTCGCACGGGTTTTTCTCTTAGGCTTATAAGGCAGATAAATATCTTCTAATTCTGTCGAACTGATTGTGGTTTCAATCCGCTGTTTTAACTCCGGCGTTAGTTTCCCCGCAGCTTCAATTGTCTTTAGAACCGTTTCTTTTCGTTTTTCCAGTTCATCATAATATTTAATCTTATCAATTACATTTGCTACCTGCACCTCATCCATATTACCGGTAGCTTCCTTACGATATCGGCTGATGAATGGGATGGTGGCTCCCTCACCATGTAATTGAGCCACATTATCCACATTCTTTACATTCAAAGAGAGGTCGGCTGCTATTTGCTGTATATATTTATAATCCATTTCTTTTTATGTTTGGGGGTGCAAATCTAAGGGGAAAAGAATGGCAATGGAAATAGAAGTTTTAAACAGTGGTTTAAAAATATTTTTGTGAAGCAAATGTTGTTTTCCTCCTTTGAATACCTTATAACTCAGCCGAAAAGTTTATTTTTGCACACTTTAAATTCTTGAGTATGTACGATTTAATAAAAGAGCTCAGTTGGAGAGGAATGGTGCAGGATATCATGCCCGGAACACAGGAACAACTTAATAAGGAAGTAACTACAGCATATATTGGATTTGACCCCACAGCAACCAGTCTGCATATCGGAAGCTTAGTGCCTATTTTATTATTAGTGCATTTGCAAAAGGCTGGACATAAGCCTATAGCGCTTGTAGGCGGCGCTACCGGTATGATTGGCGACCCCAGCGGCAAAAGTCATGAACGCAATTTGCTAAATGAAACGCAATTAGCAGAAAATGTGGCAGGCATCAGACAGCAGTTAGAAAAATATTTGAATTTTGACCCTTCGCTGCCGAATGCTGCAGAAATGGTAAACAATTATGACTGGTTTAAAAATATTTCTTTTCTTGAGTTTCTGAGAGATGCGGGTAAGCATATCACTGTAAATTATATGATGGCAAAAGACAGTGTGAAGAAGAGATTTGATGGAGAAGTAGGTATCAGTTACACCGAGTTTGCTTACCAATTGATGCAGGGCTACGATTATTATCATTTGTACCGAGAAAAAAATTGTAAGTTGCAAATGGGTGGCAGCGACCAGTGGGGAAACATCACCACCGGAAGTGAATTCATCCGCCGAAAGGCCGATGGAGAAGCCTTTGCATTTACCTGCCCGCTTATCAGAAAGGCAGATGGAACCAAATTTGGAAAAACAGAACAGGGTAATGTGTGGCTCGATTCTGAAAAGACTTCACCCTACCAGTTTTATCAGTTTTGGCTAAATGCCAGCGACGAAGATACAGAGGGCTGGATAAAAATTTTCACCTTCCTTGATGAACCTACGATCACAAGTCTGATTGAAGAACACAAAAAAAATGCTTCTCTACGTTTATTACAAAAGACATTAGCCAAAGAAGTAACCATTTTTGTACACGGGCAACAGGAATATGAAAAAGCGGTTGAAACCACTGAGAAACTTTTTGCCAACCAAACCAAACCTGCCGAAGAAATGAGCGAGGAAGATTTGCAGGGCTTGGAAGGTGTAATCAAATCTTCCATCGAGTCGGAAAAATTGAATGCCGGAATAGATATTGTATCATTACTGGCCGAAACCCAAATTAGTTCGAGCAAAGGTGAAGCCCGAAAGCTTATTCAGGGAGGTGGCATCAGTCTCAACAGAAAGAAAGTGAGTGATGTACAACAAATTGTCAACACTACAAATCTGTTACATGAAAAATATCTCCTGCTTCAAAAAGGTAAGAAGAATTATTATTTAATGGAGATAAAGTAATTTTGCTCTTCATGAAAATAGCAAAATTTTTGAGGTTACTTACAGCTCTGAGCTTCCCAATGGTAGAAATAGTTGGGCCAAAACTGGGTTATCCTATTTATCACACATTTATCTTATTATTTACATATCCGTACTTCCCTTTTGTAATATATGGCATTTTAGAAGTAATCGCCATTTTGTATTTGGCTTTTCTATCTTTTTCAAAAATACTAAAATATCGCTTATTTGTGTATTACTATCCATAGTTCTTATGTGGTATGAGTTGATTCCCTCTGTTGGCGATTTCTTGAGATGGAATAGAGGTTCCCTGTACACCATTAGCAGTTGGATTGTCTTTTGGTTAATCTCTTTTGGTTGTTTTTTTGCCACAGTTATTCAATTAATGAAGCTTAAAAAAAAATCCGTTTAGTTTATCTTTTTTCTGAATTACAATGAAAAAGCTAATTACCATTTTTTTTATTTCAGTATTTACCTCTACTGCTTTAGCCCAGACCATTTCACCTGACAAGCCGGTTCTGCCGGTTGGCAATTTCAGTTTGGAGAATATTCCGGAATCTGAAATCAATATTCCTATTCAGATAGACCTGAAACCATTTTACAGTTTGGCCGACAAAAAAGTAGATACGCTTTTCACTTCACCCGGTTATCCCAACTCCTGGGTGCAGGAAGGCTGCGATACAAGGTTCAAATACAGTTTCAGGCGTGGACCGCTTCAGTTTGATTTTCAAAAAACGAGTATCAACATTTCTTTTACGGGTTACTACAAAATCATCGGGTCAACCCGGGCCTGTGTAAACGGTGTAGCCATCTCGTCCTGGACTCCCGAATGTAAATGTGGTTTTGATGAGGGCGAAAGAAGGGTAAATGTATCATACACCATCAATCTTACGGCGCTTACAAACTATACCGTAAAGATGGAAGTGGTGCGCAATGAACCCGTTCCCATTGATAAATGTACCGTTTGTTTCTGGGGGCAAGACATTACGCCTACCATTATGAAAGCCTTGAAAAAAGAGTTAGACGCTTCAAAGGCAGATTTAGAAAAAAGTTATGGGAGAATTGATTTGAAACCACAATTCCAGATGCTTTGGCATCAGTTAAATACGCCTTATAATGTGAACAATATGGGTTGGCTGCAAATCAATCCGCAAAAAATAAGACTCAACAGATTATTCGGAAGCGGTGATAAACTCAATATCAATCTTGGTTTATCTGCCAAGCCGGTTTTGAAATTTGAAAAGCCTAACAATCCGCTGTCACCTGTTCCATCTATCAGTAGTTTCAGCGGCAATCAGGGGTTCAATATTTATGTAGATGCGGTTCTTAATTATGATTCGTTAAGCGCTATCTTAAACAAGCTAATCGTTGGCAAAGAATATGAATTCAGGAAAGCATTTGTACGAAAGAAATTTATTTTTCAGGAATGTCAATTGATGGGCAGTCAAAACGAAAGACTGATTGTGAAAGTGAAATTTACCGGAAGTGATAACGGTTATTTTTATGTAACCGGGAAACCGGAATATGATGAAGCAACTAAAACGCTCGAAATTAAAAAAGTGGAATTCGACGTGAAATCAAAAGACGCCCTGCTAAAAACAGCCGATTGGATGTTTTCAAAAAAGATAACCAACGAAATAGAGAAATGGCTAAATATGACCTGAGCAGCCTGATAACCAATGCCCAAATAAATATCTCCAATTATCTAAACAATGAAATAATTAAGGGCGTGAAAGGCTTTGGCAATATCAATAAAATGACCATCAAAGGAATTCACCCACAGCCAAATCAATTAATCGTAAGATCCAATGCCGGCGGAAGTTTTGCTATCAATGTGAGCTCTATAAATTTTGGATTTTAAACAAGAAGCAGATCATTTTATAAAATTTCTTTTTGGTTTTGGCACTATAATTTTTCTCACATTATTCAAAAGATAGTAGATTCAACAATATATTTGTAACTGATTATTTTAAACATAACCGGTTTTATTATGCAAAACGAAGTTTACATTATTGCCGCACAACGTACTCCAATGGGTAGTTTTGGAGGCGCTCTTAAAACCATGTCTGCTACACATTTAGGAGCCGAGACTATTAAAACTGTCATTAAAAAATCAGGCATTGATCCTGAAGAAATTCAGGATGTCATAATGGGCAATGTTTTGCAAGCCAACCTTGGACAGGCTCCGGCAAGACAGGCTGCAAAATTTGCCGGTTTGCCCGATACTGTAAATTGTACTACCATTAATAAAGTGTGTGCAAGTGGGATGAAATCTCTTGCAGTAGCTGCTCAAAGTATTTTATTGGGCGATGCAGATGTGGTTATAGCGGGCGGCATGGAAAGCATGAGTAATGTTCCCTTCTATGTGGAGTCATTGCGTTGGGGCAATAAATATGGCAATACCGGCTTGATAGACGGTCTGGCAAAAGATGGTCTTACCGACGTTTATGACGGGCAGGTAATGGGAATGGCTGCCGAACTCTGTGCCGGCGCATGTAATATCACCCGCGATGATCAGGATACCTTTGCAATCGAAAGCTATAAACGCAGTCAGTCGGCATGGAATGAAGGGAAGTTTGACGAGGAGGTTTTCCCCATCGCCATTCCGCAAAGAAAAGGAGAACCAATCGTTGTGAACAGAGATGAAGAGCCTTTCAATGTAAAATTTGAAAAAATTCCACTACTGAATCCGGCATTTAAAAAAGACGGAACCGTAACAGCAGCCAATGCCAGTACGATGAATGACGGCGCAGCTGCATTGCTCCTGATGAGTAAATCAAAAGCGGAGCAATTAGACCTTAAACCTATTGCAAAAATCATTGGTTATGCCGATGCAGAACAAGCGCCGGAATGGTTTACCACTACACCCGCACTTGCCTTGCCAAAAGCAGTTGCCAAAGCAGGTTTACATATAAGCGATATAGATTATTGGGAAATAAATGAAGCTTTTTAGTGTGGTGGGTATTGAAAACACACGCCGATTGAATTTGGACTCTGCCAAAGTGAATGTAAATGGCGGCGCCGTTTCATTGGGTCATCCCCTTGGCGCCAGTGGAGCCCGCATCATTATTACTCTCATCAATATTCTGAAACAGCACAATGCACGGTATGGCGCAGCCGGAATCTGCAATGGCGGAGGCGGTGCCAGCGCAATGGTTATTGAGAATGTATAATAATCATTTTAGCTACAAATCTTTTCTTCTACTTTTTTATTATGTTAAAATTTACAGAGTAGAATAATCCATTTTTATTTATAAAAAACAACTCAACACAAATGTCAATAAACAAGGAAACAAAACGAATTACTACGAATACCATCCAAAAAATGAAAGAGGCCGGTGAAAAAATTGCAATGCTCACGGCCTATGATTATTCCTTTGCAAAAATTATTGATGGCGCCGGAATTGATATTATTCTCGTAGGCGACTCGGCTTCTAATGTAATGGCGGGCCACGAAACCACCTTGCCCATTACTTTGGATCAGATGATCTATCATGCTTCTTCGGTCATCAAAGCGGCAAATCATTGTTTGGTAGTGGTAGATCTGCCTTTTGGCGCTTACCAGTCCAATTCGGAAATTGCACTGGCATCTGCTATCAGGATAATGAAAGAAACCGGAGCCCATGCCGTGAAAATGGAGGGCGGCGAAGAAATTATTGAATCGGTTAAGAAAATTGTATCGGCAGGTATTCCGGTAATGGGTCATTTGGGGCTTGTTCCTCAGTCTATCTATAAATTTGGAACATATACCGTAAGAGCTAAAGAAGAAACTGAAGCCCATAAACTCAGAATCGACGCCAAACTCTTGCAGGAAGCAGGGTGCTTTGCATTAGTACTGGAAAAAATACCTGCCAGCCTTGCCAAGGAAGTAACCGAAAATCTTCATATACCGGTAATTGGAATTGGCGCAGGACAACATTGCGATGGACAAGTGCTGGTAATGCATGACATGCTGGGCATCAATAATGAATTTCATCCAAAATTCCTGAGACAATACCTTAATATTTTCGACCTGGCTACAGATGCTGTGAAAAACTATATTGAAGATGTGAAAAACAAAGATTTCCCAAACGAAAATGAGCAGTATTAAACCGCGAGCTTAAGTATTTTGTTTATTGGGTATTTCTTTGCATTCAATAATCAGTTTTTGAAAGAAGCAGAAATTTTGTTACATTGAGCAACCGAAAAAATAATAATTATTATTCTACAATTTTCACTTCAGTATTATGAACTTTCTATCCGCACTCCGAATTCAACAAGAAAACTCCGGCGTCAGCACCGGCACCGAATGGTTAAATCCTTCAGGTGAAAAAATTGATTCCTATTCTCCCGTTGACGCAAAATTTATAGGCAGTATTATCGGCGCATCTAACGAGGATTACGAAAAAGTTATCAATAAAGCACAGGAAGCTTTTTTGCAATGGCGGCTATGGCCCGCTCCTAAGCGCGGCGAGGTAGTAAGGCAGGTGGGTGAAGCATTGCGGAAATATAAAGAACCACTCGGGCAATTAGTTTCTTACGAAATGGGCAAGAGCCTGCAGGAAGGAATGGGCGAAGTGCAGGAAATGATTGACATTTGTGATTTTGCAGTAGGATTAAGTCGCCAACTTTACGGCCTCACCATCCATAGCGAACGACCGGGACACAGAATGTACGAACAATATCATCCGCTGGGTGTGGTAGGCATCATATCCGCCTTCAACTTTCCGGTGGCTGTATGGAGCTGGAACACAATGCTGGCATGGGTTTGCGGTGATAGTTGTGTCTGGAAACCTTCCAGTAAGGTGGCCCTTTGTGCAGTAGCCTGCCAAAATATAATAGCAGAAGTATTTGCTAAAAATAATGTACCCGAAGGGGTGAGTTGCCTATTGGTGGGTCGCAGGGAAATAGGCGATCAAATGTCAAAAGATGAAAGAATACCATTAATTTCTGCCACCGGCTCTACCAGAATGGGCAAGTCGGTAGGCACTCATGTTGCCGCTCGATTAGGGCGTTCGATATTAGAATTAGGAGGCAATAATGCCATCATTATTTCTAAAGAAGCGGACCTTGATATTGCAGTATTAGGGAGTCTTTTTGGCGCAGTGGGCACAGCAGGGCAGCGTTGCACTTCTACCCGAAGACTTATTATTCATGAAGATGTATATGAAAATGTTAAACAAAAGCTTGCGAATGCCTATTCTCAACTGAAAATTGGTGATCCGCTGGACCAGCACAACCACGTTGGCCCACTGATTGACACCGATGCTGTCAAATCTTATTTAGCCGCTATTGAAAAATGTAAGGTAGAAGGAGGTCTTTTTGTGGTGGAAGGTGGTGTACTAACCGGAGAAGGTTTTGAAAGTGGTTGTTACGTGAAGCCTTGCATTGCAGAGGTGCTACCCTCCTACTCTATTGTACAGGAGGAAACCTTTGCGCCCATTTTATATTTGTTAAAATATAAAACATTGGAAGAAGCCATCAGTATTCATAATGGTGTACCTCAGGGATTGTCATCTTCCATAATGACGCTGAATCTCAGAGAGGCCGAGCAGTTTTTGTCTCATGCCGGTAGCGATTGCGGTATTGCCAACGTCAATATCGGTACTTCGGGCGCCGAAATCGGTGGCGCTTTTGGTGGTGAAAAAGAAACCGGCGGAGGCCGCGAGAGTGGCAGTGATGCATGGAAAGCATATATGCGCAGGCAAACCAATACAATTAACTATAGTACGGCATTGCCATTAGCACAGGGCATCAAATTTGACTTGTAAAAGAACCTTAACTTTAATTTAGAAATTCCATTTGAAGAAATCTTTTTTGTCAGTCGTCTGATATAGGAGATATTATGCCTGCAAAAAAGCAATTTAATATTCATTATTAATAACATATAGCTACCTTTGCAGGTTTGTAAATAATATTATATTAATTAACAAGGTGAAATGAGCCATACAAATCCATCCTACCCAAAAGGAAGATTATTCAGCAAATTCCATCAAACCATTGAAAAAATAAAAAATTAAACAGATGAAATTATTTAAGATTAGCTTTCTTTTTACGATTGTTCTCTTTTCTTCTTTTTCGGCTTTTGCACAAGACACGCTGCCTCACGGATGGCACCTGAAAGACCTGAAGGCTGACGGTTACTATGGCATCAGCATGGATAAAGCCTATGAATTTGTAAAACAAAAAAAATTAAAAAGCAGGCCGGTTATTGTGGGTATTATTGATTCGGGTATAGACACCACGCACGAAGATCTGAAATCCGTTTTATGGGTAAATGAAAAAGAAATACCCGCAAACGGCATGGATGACGACAAAAACGGCTATAAAGACGACATGCACGGGTGGAATTTTTGGGAAGTAATGATGGCACAAAAAATGTAGAAAAAGATTCGTTTGAAGGTGCAAGGTACTACTGGAGCAAAAAAACCAAATATGAAGGCAAAACTGCTGCCGAAATTCCTGCGGCTGAAAAATATGAATATGAAACCTGGGTAAGAGCCAAGGATGAACTGATGAAGGAAGGAGGCAATCAGGATGAAAATAATTTTCTATTACGCATGGCTGATTTTATGAGGCGCGGCGATATCATTATCAAAAAAGATTTGAAAAAGGAAGAATATAGCTGCACCGATCTTAAAGATTATAAACCCACCAACATTTTAGCCACCCAATTGCGTGAGGTTTTGATGGCTACCTGCCGAGAAAAATGATAATCAGGAAATTACCAATAAAATGCTTTTGGATGAGATTCAGAAAGATGTAGATAAAATCAGCAACACCAAGGGCTCTAAAAACTATCGCGGTGAAATCGTAAACGATAATGAAAACGATATCAATGACCGGTTTTATGGGAATAATAACCTTTATGTGAGTAAAGACGGCGCTATGCACGGCACACATGTAGCCGGAATTATCGGCGCTGACAGAAACAATGGTAAAGGCATGGATGGAGTGGCCGATAATGTAAAACTGATGAGCCTTCGTGCCGTACCGGATGGTGATGAACATGACAAGGATATTGCAGTAGCCATCAGATATGCAGCCGACAACGGTGCCAGAGTGATTAACATGAGTTTTGGTAAAAGTTTTTCACCAGAGAAAAAATGGGTGGACGATGCAGTAAAATACGCAGAAAGTAAAGGTGTGTTGATGGTTCACGCAGCAGGTAATGATGCCAAAAACGTGGATACTACCTTCAATTTCCCCTCTGCCTATTATCTGGATGGTACCAGGCCGGTTAATTGGATTACAGTAGGCGCCAGCGGCGACGAAAAAGCTAAAGGATTGGTAGCGCCGTTCTCAAACTACGGGAAAAAAGAAGTAGATGTATTTGCACCCGGTATGCAGATTTATTCTACTGTACCCGGCGGAAATACCTATCAAAATCAACAGGGAACCAGTATGGCATCGCCGGTAGTAGCAGGACTGGCAGCGTTTATCATGAGTTATTATCCCGATCTTACTGCATCACAGGTTAAGGAAATCATAATGAAAACGGTGAGCAAACCCATTAAAAAAGTAAAGCAGCCGGGAACCGATAATGATGTGCTTCTTTCTGACATTTCTGTTTCAGGTGGAATTGTGAATGGTTACGAAGCTATAAATTAGCTTCCATTACAATACCGGGTGCCACTATTCAGGCCACCAAGATTGTACCAGCGAAGAAAGCAGTTCAAAAAAGCCGGTGAAGAAAAAAAAGTTGAGAGGAGTAAATTAAATGGTTTGATTAAAAACTTAAGTATTCTTATAATTAATCGGACTTAATAACTTAAATATAGTTAAAAAAAAAGGGCTTGAAAATAGATTTCATTTAAACATTTTTTTTCAAATGATAGTATCAACAAAGTTTGTTTTAAAGGTTCTATGACAGATAGTAGTGACTTGGAATTGTTGCGTATTGTAAACAATAACCTTGAAAAAAATGCGTCAAAAAAATGATTGAAGGTAATTTTATAAAAGCCTTTCTTTTAAAAGATACAATTTTATCAATCTTGCAAAACCAAGCAAGTAGTATGATAGGAATTTATTACTGCTTTCATCCCATTATTCAGTTTCTTTCATCGAATTACAATTACAAGCCTGATAGTGGACTTTCGTCACCAAGTTTATTAACATGCACAATCACAATAAAAATAGCGGCTGTCAAAAAAGATAACCGCTATTTTTATATACCCAATTTATGAAATACTACTGGGTAGCTCCCAAGTTTGGTTGTATAGGCCAATAAGGATTTTGATATATTACAGATGCTGCTGCATCAGATCCATTAGGAGAAGTGATTAAAAGATGCTGAATAGCAATAGGCTCAAAATAATGTGCATCGGCCCATTTATAGCCGTTTAAAGCAAGGTTGCCAGCACCTAAGTTAATACGATAAGGACGTAGATAATTGCTTTCAGATTTTTTGGAAACATTGGCGCCATTATTTCCTGCTTCAACTAATCTGGAAGAGCCGTCTGCATTTTTATACCAATTTTGCATAGGTCCCCAAACTTTAAATCCTTCAATAAGATATGGGTTTGCTTTTAGTTGATCTAAAGCTCTCCATCTTCTTAAATCATCCATTCTAAAGCCTTCCGCTATTAATTCATCACGTCTTTCTCTACGGATATTATATAGTATTTTATCTGTTAATAAAGCACCTTTACTATACGCTCCAAAATCATTTTTGGCTTCTTCAGTCATATCAGTAGCGGCTACGGTTATGGAATAGTCTGAATTTACGCCGGCTCTATTACGAATGGCTTTCCAGTATCCATCAGCTTTTGTATCTATACTACCTGTTTTTAAATAGCTAGCTTCAATATAATTCAGATAAGCTTCTACAGCACGGAAAACAATAGATCCGGTTTCGCCTTGTAGTCCATCCACTTGAGAACGCTTGTAAGAAAAGCCTTTTTTTAGCGGATAACCCGTTACATATTTATTTTCAATAGCATTAGAAATAATTGCAGGGTAGCCTTCAAGCTCTATAGCACCGTCTGAGAATCTTAGTTCGCCTGGCGCTTTCATGAATAATGCTAATCTATTATCTCTACCATTTTTTACTATTTGTACAGAATCATCACCCAAATAGCCAGATCCTGCAGCATAAATGGGTAAACCATTTGCTATAACAAAACTATTCACAAGACCCTTGGTATAACCTGTATTGCCACCATTAGGGTTAAGGTAGGCATTTACATTATGGTTGATACTTTTTTTAGGATCATAAGCGCGCCAAAATAAAACTTCAGAATATCCTTCCAAGTTAGGGTCGCCAAACATAGTAAAATATGGGTTGGTAGATGAGTTATAACCATTATCCTTTGTATTGGTAACTAATGCCACATTATCTGCTACCTGTGCAGCAGCGCTCATAGCTTGCGTAAGGAAATAGTCTATTTCACCAGCAATATTAATGGTTAATCCTGGATTGGAAGCCGCACCTGGCCAGCCGGAACCTCCGGGAACTGCAGCAGTACCTTGATGGAACTTTAACCAAGAACCTTCATATAAAGCCACTCTTGATTTAAAAAGTAAAGCCGAATTTTTTGAAATTCTATTTTTACCGTTAGGTGGTGCTGCCGCCAAAAGGCTGATGGCAGAATCCAAATCACTTATAATAAAGCGTGCTACTTCATTTTGAGGTTTTCTTTTTGAGGCATCTATCAAAACATTTAATTGATCCGTTAAAGTCGTTTTCAAAATAGGAAAATCGCCAAAAGCCTTTAACTTATTAAAATATTCATACGCTCTTAAAAAGTAAGCTTCACCGATATAATGGTTGATTCTATCGGAATTTCCCGCAATCTTATTGTCCTTCCATTTGGGTAAAACGGCTTCAAAGAAGTAATTGATGTTTCTGATGTTTCCAAAACCCCAGTTACCACCAGATTGTGGTACACGCCATTCACCAGGAACCCAGCGGTTGCTATAGTTTGTAGTAGCTTGGTTATCTGTATGATTATCTATACCAAATGTGCCTACACCCCAGCCATCGTGTGTAGGAAAGGAATATGCGGCTATTGTATAAGCCTGTAAATCTGATTCGGAATTTAGAAATTTATCCGGCGTTACCTTGTCAAGCGGTGCCCTGTCTAAAAACTTATTACAACCGGTATTTATTGCCATTAAAGTGGCTAAGAAACCGATGAAATAATATTTGTTAAATATATTTTTTTTCATAATTGTTTCAATTTTAAAAATTAATCACTAAGCTTAGAATGTTACACTCAATCCTACTGAAATTACTTTAGATAATGGATAAGTTTTACCATCATTCCAGCCACTTAAACCAACGGTTTCAGGATCAAATACCTTAGATAATTTTGTAAGAGTAAGTAGATTTTCTCCCGATAGGTAAATTCTGGTTTTTGAAATTCCTAATTTTGAAATCAAGTTGAATGGAAGTGAATATCCTACCTGTACATTTTTCAAACGTAAATAGGAAGCATTTTGCAGATACCTGGTTTGTGTATTGGTATTTTTACCACCACCGTCAAAATATACTCTTGGATAATATGCGTTCAAGTTCTCTGTCATTAATCCGGCTTTTACCATAGGAGAGTTGGCATCGCGATAAAAATCCATGTGCTCTTCGAAACCAGCAGACTGCCACATATTTTGGTTAGCTCCCCAAAAATAAGGACCATTTGGTGCCCAGTCTCTTTTGGCTACGCCTTGAAAAAAGATACGAACGTCTATCCCTTGCCAGTCGGCATTTAAATCAAGTCCATACATATATCTTGGTGTGCTATTTCCTATAATGGTTCTATCGCCAGAATTAGACAGTAAACCCGCACCACCGTCTATTTTACCATCACCATTGATGTCTTTGTACATAATATCACCACCTTGCCAATTACCGCCTAAAGCGTTTTGTCCACCATTTGGCAATGACGCTAGATGTGCATTCATATCAGCTTGTGATTTTGCAATACCTATAGTAGTATATCCCCAAATTTCACCCACTTTTCTGCCATCGTAATAGTTGCTGATATTGCCATTTACATTGGGATACTTTGTTACGGTTTGCGTTGCATCAGATAGCACACCACGTATGGAATAGTTTAAATTTCCGGCTCGGTTTCTCCAGGTAGCGGTTAGTTCCCAACCTTTTGATTCCATATCCGTATTATTCAACACGGGTACGTCTGTTCCTAATATTACAGGAAGTTCTGGTGCTGGGCCTACCATGTTAAAAGTTTTTCGTTTAAAATATTCGGCGGTTACATCTAAATGATTATTCAATGCAGTTACATCCAATCCTAAGTTCCAGCTACTTACGCTTTCCCAAGTTAATAATCCACTAATTAGTCCGGGAGCATAAGCCGTATTGGGTTGCTGTCCGCCTAATAACCAGTTGCCATTATTTACACCGAATGGTTGTGTAAGGTAAAATGGATACCAATTAGTGGTAGCCTGATTGCCCAGTGAACCATAGGAAGCACGAAGGCTTTAATACTTGAACATTAGCTGTGGTAGGGAAAAATGATTCATTTGCTATATTCCATCCGGCAGAAACTGAAGGGAAGAAATTCCAACGCTTATCTCTCAAAAATCGGGAACTACCGTCGTATCTGCCATTTAGTTCCAATAAATATTTGCTTTCATAATCATAGTTAATCCTTCCAAAAAAACCGGCAGTAGCCCAATGTCCATAACCGCCTGATTCTGCTTTAGAATCGGTAGTTGCCGTATTGATGGTGGGTATTAATGGAGTTATCAACCCTCTTCTGGAAGCACCCAAATCTCTATATTTGTTTAACTCTGAGTTGAAACCTGCTAACAATTTAAAATTATGTTTTTCTCCAATTCTAAAACTATAATCCGAGAATAAGTTGGTGCCAAAATAATCGCTTTTATTGTTGTATTCATACACCTTTGATGCACCTCCACTTTCCCAATAAACAGGTTGGGCTACAGGCTGGTTATTTTGATTGTATCCATAAGCGGGCAATACTTCCTGATGTAAATTTCTATTATAAATTTTGTAGTTTAAATCGGCAGTAATATTCCAATTTTTCATTGGTGTAATTACTATTTTACCTTGTTGGTACAGCCAGTCTTCCACATCTTTTGAGCGTCCGCCTTCTACCATTTGTACCAGTTCTGTTCCAATGGCGTAATGCCCATTGGGGTCATATACGGGCAAGGTAGGCCACCTTCGGGCTATATTATGGTAAAATAAATCATTCATGTGCGTAGGCTTACCATAATCCTGCCTTATGAAACGAGAGGTATAGGATACTTTTACATACTTGCTTACTTCTGCATTGATTTTGCCTGTAAATGTGTATCTATCCAAATGATCTTTATTGAAATTTAGCAAACCATCCTGTCCTAAATAATTGGCAGATAAATAATATTGGTTTTTATCTGTACCACCATTCACCGATATATTATGGTCGTGTGCAAAGGCCGATTTTTTGTACCAAACATCAAACCAATTGGTATTTCCATTACTTCCTGTGTATAAAGGCCAGTTAGAACTGGTAGGGTCTCTATGTTGTGCAGAGTCATCTGTTCCAGCTTGATAGTCTTTAATTCTTTTTATCATTGTTGCATTAAATATATCTCCTCCTCCGTCATTTAATGAAGCTTCATTAAAGTACATGGCAAATTTGTAGGAGTCAAGCATGTGTGGAAGATTTATGGGAGATGTAAACCGAAAATTGTTATTATAGTTTACGGTTGCTTTTCCCGACTTTCCTTTTTTGGTGGTAACTAATATTACGCCAAATGCAGCACGTGAGCCATATATGGAAGCTGCCGCCGCATCTTTTAAAACTGATATGCTTTCAATATCTTGAATATTAATGGCATTAATATTACCATCCATTCCATCAATCAATATCAGCGGTGATGAGGATGACCCTTGCCCAATTGTTCCTAATCCGCGAACATTAATAGACATTCCTTGATTGAGCTCTCCGCCATAACCTGCTGTAGATATGTTTAAGCCGGGAATAACGCCTTGTAATGCCTGTGTAGCGCTGGTTACGGGTCTTGCATCTAATGTTTTGGAGTTAATTGTAGATACCGCACCTGTTAAATTTACTTTCTTTTGCGTACCAAATCCTACTACTACCACCTCGTCCATGGAGCCTTTGGTGCCAATAAGTGTTACGGTAAGGCTATTACTTGCTCCGACTCTTAATTCTTTAGTATCATATCCTATACTTGAAAATACCAAAATAGCGTTTTCGTCTTTTACGTTAATAACAAAAGACCCATCAGCACCGCTACTGGTGCCATTTGAGGTGCCCTTATCTATAATACTTACGCCATTCAATGGCTCTCCAAGTTCATTTACAACTTTACCAGATATTTCTTTAATTATTGACAGCTTTACCGCATCTTTTTTATGCGATTCCTTAAAGAAATTACCAGTATTTGCCATTGCACTACTTGAATAATGCTGCATAGCTACCAATATTATTATTACTGGAAGCTTAATCTTTAAAAAAAAATTCCAAAAGCCTTTAATTTTAGTAGCTTGGGGAAGCAAATTATTTATCATACAAATAATTTAGATGATTTACAATTAATTTTTAGTGAAATTCTAATTCTGGGAGAACATTTTTTTCCCGATAGCATAGTTTTTTAATTTAAGTTTATATCATAAGCAATGATTTACAGTTTCTTGGAATAAATTTCGGAGGATAAAAATAGTATTTGGTTAATTAAAAATAAAATAATTGTTAATAAAATTTTACAATCAATCATAATATATTAGTTATCAGCGCACTATATATTTGCAATAAATGTTATTATGAAATTTTTGTTCTCCTATTGCCATCTCATGAAAAAGATATGAATAGAAACTTACTACCCAAAAACCATTTTTGCAGGTTACTTTAAATATAATTTTATAAAAACCTCCCAATTAATTTCGACCTTAGCATTGTTGCTGCGTATAATATAATAAACAGGCATCCATGCAGAATACACAGATAGCTGAACTGGTGGAAAAAGCAAAAGAAGGATTTTGATGCGTTCGGAAAACTCGTTTGTCATTTTCAGCCTAAAATTTTGCCTTTACCTTCCGCATGATATGTAATGAAGAAGATGCAAATGATACAGTTCAGGAAGTATTTGTAAAAGTCTGGCAAAACCTGGAAAAATATAACCCAAAGTTTAGTTTCAACACCTGGCTTTATGCTATTGCCACAAATTATTGCATTGATTTTTTAAGATCTGCAAAGAAAAACAGTTTTTACCGCTTCAAGAGGAGCATTTCCGGCAATTTTCGATAAATGATGCAGATATGAGGCTGAATAACAAAGAAGTTGCCGAAATAATTACTCGTATCACTCAAAACCTAAGTCCGAAACAACGTTTGGTATTTACACTAAAGGAACTGGAGGGTCTGGAAGTAGAAGAAATCAGTGCGATTACCCATCTTTCGCCAGAAAAAATCAAAAGCAATCTATATCTGGCAAAAAAATTTATTCGTCAGCAATTCAATAAAATATTTAAAAATGAATCAGAAAGACAATTTTGAGCAATTATTAAGTTATTTACAAGATAACCCGCCTGTTCAGCCCAATGCTGAGGAAACTGCCGATACGGTAATGACCCGAATAAAAAACCTGCCACACCTGAGGCCGGCTAAGGGATTATATTTCATTCTCAAAAAAATAACCATAGCAGCAGCAGCCGTTTTGATTGCAATTTTTTGCTACCAGAATAAACTATACAAAAATGAAAGCAGTTAATATTCTCCTGATTTTGTTGGCAGCGGCCTTCTGGTATGGTTGCAACCCAACAGATATGACCACCATTATTCATGATGATGGAAGCTGCACCCGCTTTTTCTCTCAAACTGTAAGCCCCGAATTCATGCAGGGAGATACCTCCAAAAACCCATTTCCGGTAGATTTAGATGCTAACTGGAAGGTAAAATGGAGCTATCGGACACCCGATTACCACTCACACTGGCCTGTAAAAGAATGGAAATGGGAGAAACACGATACAGACAGGATTATCACAGCAATTGCAATCAGGGAATTCAAATCCGTTAAAGAAATGTCGGATTCCTTTCGTTTCAAATCTGATTATGGCTGGCATGACCTTCGGGTATATGCCCAACTTGAAAAAAAATTCAGATGGTTTTATACTTTTTATACCTATAAAGAAACATATCCCCAATTACCCATTAAATATAAAATTCCCATTGACAAATACCTTACAAAGAACGAAGCCTCCTTCTGGCTTACCGGCCGGCCCAATCTTTTACAAGGCATGAATGGTATAGAAATTAAAGATTTTACGGCAGATTTAGAAAATAAATTCGGCAGATGGATGCTCGAAAATATTTGGGAGATGCAGTTTGAGGCTTTATTAACTCATTTGAACCTTTTCCCGAATGCACCCGACAAAGAAAAGATGCAAAATGCCAAAGACAGCCTGTTTAAAACTGTGCAGAAATTGGATATTGATAAAGCCTTGAATTTTAACATCGGCCAGCTTTTGAACAATTATTTTAAAACGAGCGCTTTCGACTCCTTAGCAGATGAAGAAAATGAAGCAATGAAACCCATAACCGAACCCGAAGACATTCGAACATTTTCTAATTTCAATAGTCAATCCATCAACTATAAATTAATGATGCCCGGAAAACTGATGGAGACAAACGGAGCGGTTTCTAAGGATACCATCAGTTGGAAGGTGGATTCTTATCGAATGATGAACAGCGCTTTTCAACTTCAAGCCACATCCAAAATATTTAATATATGGCCATCCTTTGTTTCTGCAATCATCGTGATTGCAGGGCTGTTTTTTCTATTCTACAAAAAGAAATAAGTTGAAGAAGCTGTCAGTTTTTACCCAAAAATGAAAAATTATTTCCATTAAACCGTTTTATACAAAATAATATTCTTTAATGTTAAAATTATTTAACCTAAATATTGATATATATAATATATTTAATTGTATATCAGTTATTTATATTAAGTATTTAATTTTATTTAATACTTTGAGGCATTTGTGTTTTTTCAATATATTTTATATTATTTTATATTATACATTTGTTTATATACATTTTGTAATATTCTGATACTCTATTTATTACATTTTTTTTCTTGGCTATTATTATTAGTCATTTTATTTTTTAATATCTTTTTTTAAAAACTAATTATATTACTTAGAGAAATTTTTATATGTTTTACTTTGTGATTTGTTTCGTGAAATTTTTCGTGAAAATCCGCTCACCTCCCCCACCCCACCAATTGAAAATGAATGAGCATGATTTTTGATTATATTACTTTATTTCCATACTTATTTTTTCAGTATTTTTCGCCGGATGATAGCTTTTTGAAACCTGAGGTTAAAGAATATTTTTTTTAATATCATTTTTTCAATCCATCCAATTTACGTTTTCTTCTAACCGCTTATCTTTGCCCGATGATTGAGAGAATTAAAAAATTAGCCCGTGAGCATGCTCAGGAATTTATTGATGCCAGAAGACATTTACACGCCTACCCCGAGCTTAGTTATCAGGAATTTAAAACCTCTCAATTCATCCGGCAAAAACTGAAAGGCTGGAATATTCCCTTTGAAATAAAAGCAGAAACAGGTGTTGTAGGTCTTGTTAAAGGTAAAAATCCTGAAAGCAGAATTATTGCCCTGCGGGCCGATATTGATGCACTGCCCATCCGGGAAGAAAATGATGTTCCTTATAAATCGCAAAACCCGGGAGTGATGCATGCCTGTGGTCACGATGTACACACCAGTTGCCTGCTGGGAGCAGCCAAAATCCTAAACGAATTAAAAGAGGAATGGGAAGGCACAGTAAAACTCATTTTTCAGCCCGGTGAAGAGCGTAATCCCGGTGGCGCCAGTTTGCTGATTAAAGAAGGCGTTTTGGAAAATCCTGCACCGCAGGCGATTTTTGGGTTGCACGTACACCCCACCTTAGAATGTGGAAAACTCGGCTTCAATGAAGGAAAAGTAATGGCCAGTGCAGATGAACTATATTTTACCATCAAAGGGAAAGGCGGCCATGCTGCTTCACCACAGTTAGGTATAGACCCGATTGTAATTGCCTCTCACCTTGTAATTGCATTGCAACAGGTTATCAGCCGGCGAAAAGATCCTCAATCACCTTCAGTTCTTTCCATTACAGCCATAAACGGAGGTTCTACCACCAATGTAATCCCCAACGAGGTGAAACTAATGGGCACTTTTAGGGCGATGGATGAAAAATGGCGCAGGGAAGCACACCAAATTATCACACAAGTTTCTGAAAATTTGGTAAAATCAATGGGCGGCGAGCTCGACCTGCATATAGATATCGGCTATCCCAGTGTAATTAACAATAAACAATTAGTACAAACCGCCAGAACCAAAGCAATAGAATTTTTACAACCCGAAAATATCACTGAAACTGAAATTCGGATGGGCGCTGAAGATTTTGGATATTACACACAGCTTATTCCGGGTTGCTTTTACCGATTAGGTGTGATGAATAAAGAAAAGGGGATTACTTCGGGAGTACATACGCCGACTTTTAACGTTGATGAAAATGCCATTGAAATCGGAATGGGAATGATGGCATGGTTAGGAGCGTCTGTGGATTTGGATGTTAGATATTAGACGTTAGATGTTAGATGTTAGATGTTAGATGTTAGACGTTAGATTATAGAATGATAGGCAAGCCGTGAGTTTTTGTGGTTGTCTTAGAGATTAATTAATAAACCCATTGATATTCAATACATTAAAGGAAATATCATCGTTCTTGTCGGTAAGTTCTAAATCCCGGAAAGTATTGTTCTTTCTTCCTCCGATTCTTTCAATTTATACTGCCTGAGGCAAATTATTTTTTTACCTGTCGGGTTTGATTATTAAATTTACTTCTCTTTCCTATTTCTACTTTAACAAAAGGAAACTAATATGAAACGATTTTTGCAGCGACTTTTATTATTTACAATCTTATTTTTGATAGTACTAATTTCTGATGCCCAGAAAAAAAGTATGAAGCTCCAACCCTTTCGGATTCTAACTCCTGGTCAATGATTTTGTTGCCCGATCCTCAGACCTACCAGAAATTTGCCCGCAATCAGCCAATATTTGAATTGATGACCGCCTGGATTGCAGACAATATTGAAAAGCTTAATATTCAACTTGTTATGTGTACCGGTGATTTGGTGAATCAAAACGAAATGATAAACCCTAATGGCACAAATGCCGACCAGCCCAGCAAAACGCAATGGGAAGCTGTAGCCAGATCCTTCAACATATTAGACGGAAAAGTTCCTTATATGCTTGCAGCCGGAAACCACGATTATGGCTATAGCAACATAACCGTAAGGCGAACCAATTACAATAAATATTTCCCTATTGATAAAAATTTTTTAACCCAAAAAGGGATACGTGAGGTAGCCCTAAATGCAGAGGAAATACCCACGCTTGAAAATGCTGTTTATGAATTTACATCTCCCCAGAAGAAAAAATTTCTATTACTCAATCTCGAATTTGCACCACGCGATACCATTCTCAACTGGGCAAAAGCTGTAATAGCAAAGAAAAAGTATCAAAACCACACCGTTATTCTGCTTACTCATTCCTATCTCAACTACAAAAGCGAACACATTGAAAATGAAAAATATGAAATAACCGATGGAAATTATGGCACTGCCGTTTGGCAAAAATTGGTGCAACCCTCTACAAATATTCAAATGGTATTTTCGGGTCATATTGCTGCTCCTGATGAAGTTAAAAGACATATTGGCTTCAGAACGGACAAAAATATTGCAGGAAAAATTGTAAATCAGATGACTTTCAATGCCCAGGCTTTGGGTGGTGGCTGGCATGGCAATGGTGGAGACGGCTGGCTTCGAATTCTGGAGTTTTTGCCTGATGGCAGAACAGTAAAGGTTAAAACCTTTTCGCCTCTGTTTGCTATATCTCCTTCCACCCGGTATCTTTCCTGGAGAAAGGCTTCATACGATGAGTTTGAGTTTTATCTTGACTAACCAGGTTTCAGAATAATAAACATTCACTTGCATTTCGATTGTCTCTTTGAGGTGGCCTTGATTTTGGCTCCACCTTTTTATCAAGAAAATTTTTTACAAAAAAAGGTAATGGTGCAAAAAATAGTTGGTGGTAAATTCCTTTAAAATTCGTTTATTTCCATCGTAAATCTGAAGAGGACTTAAGCTCTGCTGAGGAGCAACTTAACAGCAATAAGATTTACTACGGAGAATGACCTTTGGCTTGTATAGGCCAAAGGTTTTTTAAATCATTCCTTGTGAAAAATGGCTAAGAAAACCTATACTTTATTTCTAAAATAGATGTACCACTTGATAAAATTTTTCTGTGTGTTTTGTCAAACCTCGTGTAATAACACATGATTTTTCAGATAGCCAAAATAAGATTCCAGTCCGTTTGTAGATTTGGGATTTTATCGTTTTTAGATAATGAAACATATTTGGAAGAGCATTTTTATATAGATGAATGATTTTCTTACCATTTTGTGTTTATACTAATATCTACCGGAAACCGGATTTCTTGACTTTTCATTAATATAGTCCTTATGTTCCTCATGCCAGTCATAAATCTGGCGTAACCAAAGTTGATAACGATACTCATTGGCTACCAAATGTAAATGATTAACTATTTGCAATAATTGTAAACCTTCTTTGCTTTGGGGACGTAATGTAAGCCACGAGCGACATTCACGCTGTATATGAACTATGCATCTTTGCACAATAGTGTCTTTACAGGGATGTTTAATGGCTTTTAAAATAGACCTATGCCCATCACAAGTTATACTGGCAATATGTATGCCCAAGGACAAAAGATTATTCAAATCCTCCCTAATTTCTTCATATCGCTCATCATCCGTTAATCGGTAAAGCTGTGTAAATTTTATCTCATTGTCTCGATAAATAATCAGACAGATATTATTGCTGAAATAAGTACCATCAATAATTAAATGTAGTTTTTCTTTTGGATAAACAGGTAATATAGGTGCTTTAGCCAGATACTGATGAAAGTAACTTTTAAGACTGCGAACACTATAGCCACTTGCCTTACTAAGTTGTAACAATGTTTGCCGCTCCAACACCCACTTGCGAAACCAGACAAACCGATTACTTTGAGCTACACTTTTATTCTGCCTGGTAAACAACAAGCCACAATGCTTACATTTAAGCCGTTGTTTACCTCCTTGAAATCCCCAACGAATTACCTCGGAACTTCCACATCCCCAACAACTTTTTTTATGATTTCATAAACAAATAAAGGAAATTGAAACAGATTTCAATTTCCCTTATTCAAATTCAAGCCAGTAAAGGGTTACAGCCGATTTTACCAACTATTTTTTGCTATTATACCCAAAAAAACCCGCACTTCAAAATAGTGCAGGTTCAAAATATGGGGGATACATTCTTACTTCTTTTTGGCAGCTTTTGGTGCTATCATTGCCAGCATACGCCGTCCTTCCAGTTTTGGCATATTCTCCAGGGTGCCAAACTCAGCCAGCCTTTCGGCAAATTTGAGGAGCAGTAATTGCCCTCTATCCTGAAACTGGATAGCTCGGCCTTTAAACTGAACAAACGCTTTTACCTTGTTTCCATCTTTAAGGAAGCCTTCGGCGTGTTTTGCCTTAAAGTCAAAATCGTGATCATCAGTGTTTGGCGTAAACCTGATTTCTTTGATTTCGGTAGTTTTGCTTTTGGCCTTTATTTCCTTTTCCTTTTTCTTTTTGTCGTAAAGGAATTTATTGTAGTCAATTATTCTGCACACAGGCGGATCGGCAGTTGGAGATATTTCTACCAGATCGAGCGCCTGCTCCTGTGCCATCTTCAATGCCACCTGTGTAGGATAAACACCGACTTCTACATTATCGCCTACAAGACGTATCTCGGGAACGCGTATATGATGATTGATGCGGTGCTCTGCTTCTTTGCGGTTTTGTGGAAACCTGCTTCTGAAATTACCTCCTGGTCTGGATCCTCCTGCGCCGGGGGGACGGTTAAAATTAGGTCTTTGTGGTACAGCCATTTAATGTATTAATTCATTTTACCCCTTCCCGCCTCAGAAGTAATAAATTTTGTTTTTGTTAAATGCTTCGCGGGTAAAGCACGTTAAAAAATATTTAACAAATATCTGTTTTAGAATTGTAATATAAAAATAAATTTTATATTACAATAAATTCATTTTTTTAGGATGCCTTACGTTTATTAAATTCTACCACCACTTTGTCCAAATGTTCAACAAATTTTGAAACAGACGGGTCGTAAGGATATCCGTCCGGCACCAACCGCTGCTCATCCTCATCGAGGAAAAAATAAAACGGTTGCGAATTGGAACCAAATTTGGTTACCTGCAAATCAGCATTTCTATCGCCTAAAGTTTCAATTTGTTTTTTTAATTCGTTGGAGTAATATTGTTCGCCAAGGGCAAATCCACGCCACTATGCACATCTATAAACAGAGAAGCTATTACAAAATCGTTTTTTAGCCTTTTCATCACTTCTGGGTCGCTCCACACCTGGCCTTCCATGTGACGACAGTTGATGCAGTTTACACCCGTAAAGTCAAGCATCAATGGTTTTTTTACTTTTCTGGCCACTTCAAGCGCTTCATTATAATCAAAATAAGTAATCAATCCGTTATTTACTACAACCGGCGGTTCTTTGGATCTCATCACATCAATATATTTTACCGGTTCGGGTAATTTACTTATAGAGGCTCCTCCTTCAGTACTTGGGTGCCGCCCGATGATAGTCTGTCCAGGTCAAAACCCTTTGGTAAATCATCGGCATTAAAATCCTGTGTTCCCATTGGCGGCAGGAAGGCGCTCAGACCTTTTAACTGTGCGCCAAATAAACCGGGAGTCATATACACCACCATTGAAAAAGAAACTATGGCAAACATCAACCGTGTAACGGTTAAAAATGATACGCCAAAATCATTTTTGGGAAGTTCGTCATCATGTCTGAACTTCAATTTTCCTATCAGATATAGTCCCAGCAGGAAGAAAATGACAATCCACAAAACGAGGAATACTTCGCGGTCCAAAATACGCCAGTTCATAGCCAGGTCGGCATTGGACAAAAACTTAAGCGCTAATGCTAATTCCAGAAAGCCTAAAGTTACCTTTACCGCATTGAGCCAACCACCGGCTTTACCCAAAGTGTTTAATTTGCTTGGAAAAAATGCAAAAAATGCAAAGGGTAATGAAAGGGCAAATGAAAATCCTAAAAATCCTACAATTGCCCCAAAAATATTACCTTTAGTAACAGCCACCGCCAACAAACCCACAATAGGCATCGTACACGAGAACGAAACGATTACTAAGGTAAGCGCCATAAAAAATATTCCCTTGAAATCCTTGGTGCTTGCTTTACTGTCTGTTTTGGTAGCCAGCCAACTGGGAAGTTCCAGCTCGAATGCACCCAGAAAAGCAAAACCAAATACAATAAACAATGCAAAAAAGAACAGGTTGGCAATCCAGTTGGTTGCAATATTATTGAGAGTAGCCGGCCCGAAAATCAAAGATATTAAGGTACCCAGTAGGGTAAAAATAATCATAATGGACAGGGCATAATAAATTGCATTCCTGATTCCTTCCTGTGGGGTTTTGCTGCGCTTGGTAAAGAAACTCACCGTTACAGGAATCATGGAGTAAATACATGGCGTAAGCAGGGCCAAAAATCCTCCGCCCATACCCAACAAAAATAACCACCAAAGCGATTTCTGCCCTCCTTGTGAGCCGGATTCTCCGGACCCTGCAGCAACTGCTTCGGACCCTTCGGGCAAAACTACAAATTTGAAATTTTCTTCGGCTGATGCAAACTCCTCGCCGTTGTTGTACATATAAACAATGTTGCCTTTAACGATGGCAGTGTCATTGGCATCTAAGTTTATATGTTGAATCCATTGAACCGAATCGGAGATTACAGGAACTTCTGCCTGCAATACAGGATCATTTTCCTTGGTAATATTTGCTTTTTCTTCAATGTTTCCCTTCAGAAACTTTGAGGCAGCGCTGTCAAAGTCAACTTTACTAAAAACCAGGTCTTCCTTGTTTTTTTGTATTGGAAATAGTTTAACCCCGGCTCCCAAAGTGTGTGCCGTGAGGGTTAGCGCTACCTGTTTCTCGTTGATTCTCTTTTGGTTATAACTAAACTTGATATGAGTGGAATCCTGTGCCGAACCCATTAAAAATGACAGCATTAGAAGGCAAACAGAAAAAAAATTATTCATTACAGAATTGTTTTTTAGTGAAAGGGGCTGCAAAGGTAATTATTTACACAATAATAATAAAATCCGACACAGAAAAGACTTTTATCCATTTTGACCAACTATTTTGTCAATTAGCACGAATGCAAATAGGCCTACAGTGTTTTTTACCATCCAATTCATTAAAATTCAATTGGATATAAAATTTTCTTACCAGGATATATCTAAATGAAAAGGCTGCCCATTCTTTGAACAGCCTTTCTCTAACCTATTTCAATTAAATTACTATTTCAACTTAAATGCCTTCTTAACCTTTATCACATAATCCAACTTTTCCCAGGTAAACAGTTCTACCTTTCTTGTAATCTTTTTCCCATCAGGAGAGATAAATGTTTTTTCAACAGTTACAGGTGCTTTACCCATGTGGCCATAAGCCGCAGTTTCGCTGTAAATAGGATTACGAAGTTTCAATCTTTGCTCTAAAAAATAAGGACGCATATCAAAAAGTCCTTCAACGATTTTACTTATTTCTCCATCTGTTAGCGCTACTTTGGCAGTGCCATAAGTATTTACATTAATGCTGGTAGGCTGTGCCACACCAATAGCATAGGACACCTGCACCAGTATTTCATCGCAAACGCCTGCTGCCACTAAGTTTTTTGCAATATGCCGGGTAGCATACGCTGCACTCCTGTCCACCTTGCTGGGGTCTTTTCCGCTGAAAGCTCCACCTCCGTGAGCACCTTTTCCACCGTAGGTATCTACAATTATCTTACGTCCGGTCAATCCGGTATCACCATGTGGCCCACCGATAACAAATTTACCTGTCGGGTTTACATGGTATTTTATTTTGTTGTTAAAATATTTTTTGAATTGAGAATTCTTTTTTAATTACACGCGGAATCAAAATATCCGTAACGTCTTTTTGATTTTGCAAGCATTTTTGCTTCTGCATCAAAATCATCATGTTGCGTGGAAATCACAATTGCCTCTATTCGAACCGGCTTGTTGTTATCATCATACTCAAGCGTTACCTGACTTTTTGAATCAGGACGAAGGTACTTCATCAGTTTGCCTTCTCTTCTGACAGCTGCTAATTCTATTAATAAGTTATTAGCCAAATCCAGTGCCAGCGGCATATAATTGGAAGTTTCATTAGTAGCATAGCCAAACATCATACCCTGATCTCCAGCACCCTGCTCTTCTTTTTTCTTACGGTCAACTCCCTGATTGATGTCAGAGGATTGCTCATGAATAGCTGACAACACCCCACAGGAATGGGCTTCAAACATATACTCACTTTTAGTATAACCAATCTTTCCAATTACCTTGCGGGCAATATCCTGAACGTCTAAATAAGCTTTGGACTTTACTTCACCTGCCAAAACCACCTGACCAGTTGTTACCAAAGTTTCGCAGGCAACTTTCGATTGAGGATCAAATGCCAGAAAATTATCAATGAGGGCATCAGAAATCTGGTCTGCCACTTTATCGGGATGCCCTTCAGAAACACTTTCGGATGTAAATAAATACGCCATTAATAATTAATTGGGTTAAAAAATTATATATAAGGGTGCAAAGATAGCACCCTGTTTTATTTTAATAAAATATAATAACTCACATTTTAGGTCTTGGAGTAAACGACTCTTAATTTCATTTTTTGTCCCGGCTGACTTCCACCTCCCAATCGCACCCTGCCTACTCCATAAACAATAGTTGAAAAAGGCTCAATGCTAACCTGTGTATTTTCATTTGGTGTTTCACCATTAAATATTAACATGGATTTGGGAGCAGACAGCCTCAAATTATACGGCTTTACCTTATTTATCACCACATTTTGAACATATCTGGTCAAATTAAACCTCCATTTCTTTATCACATTGCCTGTCAGGTCAAATCCCGATTTGGGAAATGATCCAAACTCTGCGTAATTGGCCACACCATACCCATAAGATATTCCAAAATTATTCATAAGATTTATAACCTGCTGAGAATAAGGAATTGTCACAAATTTAGATACGGAAGAATCATAAGTATCCATAAACAATGCATCGGGCGCGCTGAAAAGGGTATCTCTGGAATCGTAAACAGATTCCATGCTCAATTCGGCAAGGTGAATAATACTCTTGGGCAGTGCTTTTAATCCCGGTATTTTTAATGTGGCAAAAGTGCCCGGCTGTGCCTGCACATAAACTAAATTATCAGGAATATTATCATTTGCTGTAGCTAAAACCTGTGTTCCTGCATAGTCTCTATGGATATAATTTGCACTGGGCGAATAATTTGCAAACCTAAAATAGGTAACAGAAGTATCAATTTTGCCGGCTGTTGTCTTATTTTCATTTCTATAATAAACCGCCAGTTTACTTCCGGCAAGGCTAAAACCCATAATGGCATTGCCTCCACTAATTGATTGAAGCGCAAATCCTTTAAAGAAGGTTCTGAAAGTAGAGTCGTTATTATAAGCATTATTTGTACCCACAGTATCATAACTCAGTAAACGGCTTCCAAAACTGTCATCTAATCTTATTCGCATCTGCCTCAAAGTAGAGGAATCTTCGGTATGAGCTACTTTTACTGAATCCTTTAGCTTAAAAGGAATAATCGTCTTGCTTCCCAGTACCTTAGAAGTAATGAATGGGTTGTTTTTAATTAAATAGGCAGAATCTTTAAAGATATTGGATTGATCCAGCTCAGAAACCCTGATGGTTTGAGTGGCCGCAGTATCTCCATAAGTTTCAATATAGCTCATAACCAGTACAACCGAATCCAATATAAGTTTATCAGGTGAATTGGCAAAAGGTATTTTTGTTCCTGGAAGCAGTTCAAAAACATTCTGGCATCGGTTTTTCCAAAAATCGGGTCATTGTCAATCAAGCCCAAAAACTGAGGGAAGGTTTTATATGAACGGGAACTGTCCTGAGCAACATCAAAAATTCCGTTGTAAGCCACTATCTCAAGCGTAGTATCAAATGTATGAATATTATCAACCTCCGGAATTACATCCAGACCAACATCTGTTGGAAGGTTTATTTTTTTACATGAGAAAAACAGGATAGCTGTACACACCGAAAGAACACCGAACAAAAAAATAAAGTTCTTTTTCATTAACATCAATTAATTCTTAATTAGTCTAAATTATCCTGCAAGATCGTGATAGAGTTGCAAATACTCTGTTAAATCGGAATCGGCTTTATACAAAAGCGTCTTTTTCCCTCTCACTTTGGTAAATTCAGAGGTCAGTTTTTTATCCACATCCTCAGCGCCAAAGGTAATGGCATCGGCATAAGTAGCGCCTCCACGCATCATTGACTGATTATTACCTGGTTTAAAAACTTCCAAATCCTTTTCTGTGAGCGAAGGGTGAATTATTGCCTTTGGAATAAAACCCTTGCCGAGTTTTTCACTGAATGTATTTTCACCTATTGTAAAGATGGTTTTGCTATGAATAAATACCGGTTCTCTTTTATATACATTTTTCAGGTAAAAGGGAATCAAACCCGTCATCCATCCGCTACAATGGATAATATCCGGAGGCCATCCAAATTTTTTAACAATTTCTAATGCGCCTTTTGCATAAAAAAACTGTTCTCAGGTCGTTGTCAGCAAACCAACTGTCTTCTTCATCATGTAACAGTGTTTTTCTTTTAAACAATTCCTCATTTTCCAAAAAATATACCTGTAGTCTCGCGCTTGGCAGTGATGCAACCTTGATTTGCAAAGGCATATCATCATTGTCAACAGTTACATTTATACCGGAAAGCCGCACAACTTCATGAAGACGATGCCTTCTTTCATTGATAACTCCAAATCTTGGCATGATGCAACGCACCTCAAATCCGTTTTCGTTTGCTTTATGGCCAGCTTATTCGCCGTGTCAGAAAACTAAGTCAACTCAAGATAAGGAGACAGTTCGTTGGCTATAAATAAAATTCTTTTCTTTGTTGACATACTTGACCTAAGTTTATAGAGGGTGCAAGGTTACAATTTTATATGCAATATTTATAATAATCCATGTTAATATTATAATTTGCAGCAATGAAACTCTTTAAAAGAACCAATGATATAAAGGAGATTATTAATAAATTCAAAAGAAATAATTTATCAATCGGCTTTATTCCCACTATGGGTGCGCTGCACAACGGACATCTGAAACTGATACTGGAGTGCAAGAAAAAATGTGATGTAACCGTCAGCAGTATTTTTGTAAATCCTACTCAGTTTAACGATAAAAATGATTTCAATAAATATCCACGCACAACCGAAAAAGACCTTGAAGCATTATTAAATACAGGATGTGACATACTGTTTTTGCCATCAGAAAAGGATATTTACCCTTCAGAAAACGATAAAAATTACCCTTTAGGAGCGCTGGAGCAGGTTTTTGAAGGCGCTTTTCGTCCGGGTCATTTTCAAGGAGTGTGTCAGGTGGTGGACAGGCTTTTTAAGAACATATCACCTGACGAAGTCTTTTTTGGGCAAAAGGATTACCAGCAATGTATGGTAATCAACAAGTTATTAAAAACTGATCCTTCATTTGAGAAAATAAATATGAACATCGTGCCCACCGTACGCGAAACGGATGGCTTGGCCATGAGCAGTCGTAATCTGAGATTAAGTAGTGAAGAAAGAAAAATCGCTCCGGTGATTTATGAAACGCTACAAAAGGTAAAACAAAATCTCAAGCCAGGTGATTTGACTAATCTAACAGATGAGGCAAAGCACAGACTCGCCGAAGCCGGTCTTGTTCCGGATTATTTCTCAATAGCTCATGCGGAAACCTTGGTACAAATTAATAATTGGAACGGAAAAGACCCTTTAGTGGCCTTAGTAGCAGCTTTTTTGGGAAAAATAAGACTCATTGACAACCTGACACTTACGAATTGATACAATTTTTGATTTTTTTTAATAATTTTAGCGTATAAAAAACGCAATATGTCTATAACAGTAAAACTTAAAAGAGTTAACGGAAACTATGGTTTTGACTCCATCAATGAAAATGGCACTGTCGTAAAAATGGATACGAACCCTGAAATGGGCGGGCAGGAATACGGCGCTCGCCCCAGTCATTTGATATTAAATGCCCTTGCTGGCTGTTCAAGTATTGATGTTATTAGTATTCTTAAAAAACAAAGGCAGGAAATAACCGATTATAATGTAACGGTCACCGGAGAGCGCGAAGCAGGAGTTGAACCATCACTCTGGAAAAACATTGAAATGACTTTCGAAATTACAGGGAATGTGGATGAGGATAAGGCAAAACGGGCAGTGGAAATTTCAATGAATAAATATTGCTCGGTTGCCATTACTTTGGCAAGAGCAGGAGCCACTATCAATACAAATGTGGTAGTGAAAAGGAGTTAGATGTTAGACTTTAGACATTAGATTTATGATTTATGATTACAGCTTAAAGCTTATTGCTTTTATTGCCGTAGCCGAAAGCCGATGGCTGTAGCTTTTGGAAATTGAAAGTTAGATGTTAGACGTTAGATATTAGATATTAGAAATAATTTTTATAAAAATAAATGAATCAGCGAAAATTACACCCAACCACCATAGCAATAAGAACACAAACTGAACAAACAGCGCAACGAGAACATTCCACACCACTCTTTTTGACCAGCAGTTTCACTTTTGAAACAGCAGAAAGCATGCGTGCAGCTTTTACTGATGAAACAGATGATAATATTTACAGCCGATACAACAACCCAACCGTTGATGAGTTTGTGAGCAAAATGGTATTGCTTGAAAAATGTGAAGCGGGTTTTGCTGTTGCCAGTGGTATGGCAGCCGTTTTCTCCTCCTTCATGGCGCTGATGAAGACAGGCGACCATATTATTTGTTGCCGCTCGATGTTTGGCGGAACAAATACGGTTGTAACAAAATTCCTTAATAAATTTGGGATAGCTCACACAATGGTCGAAACCACCGATTTAAGCAACTGGGATGAAGCGGTGCGACCAAACACAAAAATGCTATACCTTGAAACACCTACCAATCCTCAATTGGAAATTATTGACCTGGAAGCTGCCGGAGCTTTTTGCAAAAAACACAATATTATTTATAATGTGGATAATTGCTTTGCCACACCCATTCTTCAAACTCCCGTAGATTACGGCGCCGATTTAGTCATCCATTCGGCTACAAAATGGTTAGACGGGCAGGGGCGTGTGCTGGGCGGCATCATTACCGGCAGAAAGGATTTAATACATGAAATTTATTTGTTCTGTCGAAATTCAGGACCTGCATTATCGCCATTTAATGCCTGGGTACTGAGCAAAAGCCTCGAAACTCTGGATGTTCGAATTCATCGGCATTGTGAAAATGCACTAAAAGTGGCCAAAACCTTTGAAAATCATCCTAAAATATCATGGGTAAAGTATCCCTTTCTCCCTTCTCACCCACAATATGAAATTGCGTTTAAACAAATGAAAGCAGGTGGTGGTATTGTTTGCTTCGAACTAAAAGGCGGTATCAAAAGTGGTAGTAAGTTTATGGATGCCCTTGAAATTTTATCGCTCACGCCCAATCTTGGCGACAGCCGCAGTATTGTCTCGCACCCTGCAAGCACTACTCATGGCAAGCTTACCGAAGAAGAAAGAAATGCAGTAGGCATTACTCCCGGTCTAATTCGCATATCTGTAGGGTTAGAGCATGTGGACGATATTATCTGGGACATAGAACAGGCGCTGGAAAAATGTTAAGAATATGAAAAAGATTGCAAATTGGGTGTAGCAAACATCCCCCATTTACAATCTTTACTGATAAAATATTTGATCTTTAAACCTGCATGGGAACTTCCATCAGCAACATTTCAGCATCATCAGATTTTGCTTCAATTGAAAATGAATTTCTGCCGGTTAGGCCTAATCCGTCCCTTTCATTTAATGTAGAACCATCAAATTCAAAATCACCTTTCAGAACAAAAGCATAAACACCATTTCCTTCTTTTTTCAAATAATAATCTGTGTTTACATTTTTGTCAAATTTTCCCAAATGAAACCATGCGTCCTGATGAATCCACACTCCTTCATCCTCAGGGTTTGGAGACAGAATTTGCTGTAATTTGTTTTTACGATCCACTTCATTCAAAGTAATTTGATCATAACGCGGTTCTACATCTCTTTTATTGGGGATAATCCAAATTTGTAAAAATTTTACTGGCTTGTCCTTGTTTTTATTGTATTCGCTATGCCTGATTCCTGTACCGGAGCTCATCACCTGCACATCGCCATGCTTTATCACTGTACTGTTTCCCTTGCTGTCTTTATGTTCCAAATCGCCCTCAAGCGGAATAGAAATAATTTCCATATTGTTGTGAGGATGTGCACCAAAACCCATTCCCTGCGCTACATAGTCATCGTTTAAAACGCTTAAAGCTCAAAAATGGATTCTTTCGGGGTCATAATATCCTGCAAAACTAAAGGTATGTCTGCTATGCAGCCAGCCATGATTGGCATCGCCTCTTGTATCTGCTTTGTGAATAATTGTGTTGCTCATTTTTACTCCTATTTTTTTTTGAATAAGCAAATTTCCATAATCTCGCTTCCCTTTCCATTGATGTAGGTTAAGAACAAAAAAGACCGCCAAACTAGCAGTCTTTAAGAAATTTTGTTACAAAGATTTTATTTCAGATTCATATCAGCAATAATGCTCTCAATTTTTGCATCGAGTTTTCTGTTTACCTCATCATAGTCTTCAGCTATTTCTAAATTTTCCTTTACACTGAAATAAAACTTAATCTTAGGTTCTGTACCGCTTGGCCTTGCAGAGATTAAGGAACCGTCTTCTGTTACAAATTGCAGAACATTCGACTTGGGTAAATTGATAGCCCACTCTTCGCCGGTCTGAGGATTAATACCCTTACTTGTGTCATAATCCAGCAATTGAACTACATTGGAGCCGTTAATCACTTTTGGAGGATTATCTCTGAATTGCTGCATCATGGCTGCTATCTGCTGCTGTCCGTCCATCCCTTTCTTGGTAATGGAGATGAGGTTTTCCTTGAAAAAGCCATATTTGATATACAGATCAATCAGTTTTTCAAATAATGTTTTGCCATTATTTTTTTCATAAGCTGCCATTTCGCAAAGCAGCGCTACGGCGCTCACGGCATCTTTATCTCTCACCTTGTCGCCAATCATCAGGCCAAAACTTTCTTCACCACCCACTATATAATTTTCCTTTTCTTCTTTTTCTCTGATCATTTCTGCAATCCATTTGAACCCTGTCAACACCCTGTAACATGCCACTCCGTTTCCCTTAGCTATTTCATCGGCCATTCCGGTAGTTACAATAGTAGTAATAATCATATCATTGGGCTCCGAAATTCCCTTTTCCTTTCTTGCTTCCAAAAGGTAGTTGAAAGCAAGTACTGCCGTTTGGTTGCCATTCATCAGTATCCATTCTCCATGATTGTCTTTTACGCCAATGCCCACCCTGTCTGCATCAGGGTCTGTACCCAGTAAAATATCTGCATCCAACTCTTTAGCGTTATCAAGAGCAATGCTCATTGTTTCTTTTTCTTCCGGATTGGGATAACCAACGGTTGGGAAATTTCCATCGGGTGTTTTTTGTTCTTCCACAATATGTACATTCTCAAAGCCGAAACGCTTCAACACTTCCGGCACCAACATAATGCCCGAACCATGAATAGGCGTATATACTATCTTTAGATCTTTTTGTTTTTCAATCACTTCTGGATACACACTCAGGTTCTTCACCATTTGATAGTATTTTTCATCCAATTCACTGCCAATAAGCTCAATATTTTCTTCTCCTCCATTCCATTTTACATCGTCAACAGATTGTATTTTTTCTACTTCATTAATTACGTTTTTATCGTGCGGAGGCACTAACTGGCTGCCATCATTCCAATAGGCTTTGTAACCATTATATTCTTTCGGATTATGCGAAGCGGTGCATACTACGCCTCCACTACAGCCCAATGTACGAATGGCAAATGACAATTCAGGCGTTGGCCGAAGGCTTTCAAACAAAAAAACCTTTATGCCATTGGCTGCAAAAACGTTGGCTGTGGTTTCTGCAAAAAATCGGCTGTTATTGCGGCTGTCATGTGCGATGGCCACTTTCACTACATCATTTGGGTAACAAATTTTTAAATAATTGGCATAGCCCTGGGTGGCCATCCCCACCGTATATTTATTCATACGATTAGTGCCTACACCCATTATTCCACGTAAACCTCCTGTTCCAAATTCTAAACTTTGATAAAAACTTTCGGCAAGTTCGGAGGGGTTTTCAGCCTGCATTTTTATTATAACATCCTTTGTTTCCTGATCATAATTTCCAGTTAGCCACTGGTTTACTTTTTCTTGAATAACGTTATCCATAACAATTAATTTTTAGTGGTGGAAGTTACAATTTTATTTAATTCAATTATTCATTTTTTCAAAAGAAATTAAAAAATAATATCACAATAGAACGACCTTGTTTATCCTTTTAAATTCATTACACATTACATTTGCGCATATTTAAATAGGTAATGAATTTGTATTTTAGAATTATATCAATCTTATTTTTTTTACATTTCAATTCTCTTGTTTATTCACAGATTGATAGTACACAATCAATAATAAAAAAACAAGCAGGTACTTCCGGCGCAAATACCACATTACAAACAGATTCTTCCAGAATTTATAAAACAAGGCGTTATATTGTCGGCTATGGCAGTATTGCGGCTTATGGGTCTGCCCTGTATGTTTTAAACAAAGCGTGGTATGCCAATTATCCTCGTTCTGCTTTCCATTTTTACAATGATAATGGCGAATGGAATCAGGTGGACAAAAGGCGCATGCCTGGTCAGCTTATCAGTTGACCTCTGCCAGCTACCGTGCCTGGAAATGGACAGGTGTGAATGAAAAGAAAGCTTTATTATATGCCGGTATCAGTGGACCAGGTTTTCTTACTGTTATAGAGATACTGGATGGCTTCAGCCAGGGGTGGGGTTTCAGTATGGGAGACATGGCTGCCAATGTATTTGGAAGCGGATTATTTCTTGGTCAGCAAGCCTTATGGAATAAGCAAAAATTCACGTTCAAATTTTCTTTCCATAAAAAATATTACCAAGAGGCACTTTTGGAGAAAAGAGCCGACAATCTGTTTGGTAAATCATGGTATGAAAGGATGTTGAAAGATTATAATGCACAAACCTATTGGCTGAGTGGAAATATTCACTCTTTTTTTCCTAAAAGCAAATTCCCCAAATGGCTGAATATATCTTTTGGATATGGTGCAGAAGGCATGTTTGGCGGATATGAAAATAAATGGACCGATAAAAACGGGACTGTGATTGACAGAACTGACCTAAAGCGTATTCAAAAGTTCTATCTGGCTCCCGATATTGATTTAACCAGAATCAGAACCAGTAGCAGATTTTTAAAAACCACTTTTTACCTCTTTAATTCACTAAAGTTTCCGGCACCAACGATAATGATTGATTCTAAAGGGAAAATTCATGGCTACTTATTATATTTTTAGCACTTTTATATGCAAATAAATAATTTTTATAAAAATTAAAAACAATTAACACACTTCATATAAAAACAGGCTATATTTGAAAAAGAGTTAAAAATTATTTATAAATTTTACATTTTTACAAATGAAGACGAGAAAAATCACATTGTCTGAAGAGGAAATACCAGCGCATTGGTACAATATTGTGGCCGATATGCCGAATAAACCACTGCCTCCTCTGCACCCTGGCACCAAAGAACCAATAGGGCCTGACGCATTAGCGCCTCTTTTTCCGCAAGCTTTAATTCAACAGGAAGTTTCAACCGAAAAATGGATAGCGATTCCTGACGAAGTGCGCGAACTATACAGTTTGTGGCGGCCTACTCCACTTTTCAGAGCTTATGAGCTTGAAAAAGCATTGGACACCCCTGCCAAAATTTATTACAAATACGAAGGTGTAAGCCCGGCGGGTTCTCACAAACCCAATACGGCCATACCACAGGTTTACTACAATAAAATGGAAGGTGTGAAACGCATCACTACCGAAACGGGTGCCGGCCAATGGGGAAGCGCTTTAAGTTTTGCCTGTAACAAATTTGGTCTGGAATGTGAAGTGTATATGGTAAGAACTTCTTACGATGGCAAACCCTATCGTAAGGTGGTAATGAATACTTGGGGTGCAAATGTGTTTGCTTCTCCATCAACTAACACCGAAGCCGGTAAAAAAATATTGGCTGAGGACCCGAACAGTCCCGGTTCTTTGGGAATCGCCATCAGCGAAGCGGTAGAAAAGGCTGCCATGCGCGAAGATACCAAATATGCACTTGGCAGCGTACTTAACCACGTACTGCTGCATCAAACCATAATAGGTCTTGAATCTTTGAAACAACTTGAAAAAGCAGGCGACTTACCTGATATTGTAATTGCTCCTTTTGGCGGTGGGTCAAACTTTGCGGGTATTTCTTTTCCTTTCCTTCGACTAAATTTTGAAGAAGGAAAAAATATTCGTTGTATAGCCAGCGAGCCTACCTCCTGCCATAAGCTGACACGCGGTGTTTTCCGCTATGATTTTGGAGATACTGTAGGTATGACACCTTTAATTCCGATGTACACTTTAGGACACAATTTTATACCCTAACCCATTCACGCAGGCGGATTACGTTATCATGGTGCCGGCGCTATTGTGAGCCAGTTGTTAAAAGACAAACTGATTGAAGCATCAGCGCACGATAATGTTGAAGTATTTGAGGCAGGAATGATTTTTGCAAAATCTGAAGGAATTATTCCGGCTCCTGAAGCTACACACGGTATCGCTACCGTTATAAAGGAAGCCGAAAGATGCAAAAGGGAAGGCAAAAGCGAAACAATTCTGTTTAATCTTTGCGGTCATGGTAATTTTGACATGAAAGCATACCAGGATTATTTCGAAGGTAAAATCGTTAGGCACGAACTGACCGATGCAGAAATTCAGGAATCACTGAAGCAGTTGGACACGCCTCTCATTAATTAAGGATTTTCTTTGATTGATAAACATAAACAGCGAGCCTCATGGTTTGCTGTTTTTTTTATCTCGATGCAATTGCCCTTATTATTTTTTCGGCATGTTCTCTGGAATTTTCAATAAACAATCTATGGGTATTCATTCCTCCGCAAATTACACCGGCAAGATAAATTCCTTTGACACTGGTTTCGTGCGTTTCGGGGTTGAGAACTGGGCATTGTACCTCATCATCACTAAGAACGATACCTGATCGCTCCAAAAATTGCAGATTGGGCTGATAACCTGTAGCGGCGATAACCCAGTCATTATCAATAACCTTTGTTCCTTCGGGCGTTATTACCTCTACAGTTTCAGGGGTTATTTTCATAATGGATGAATTGAAATAAGCCTTGATAGCGTCTTCTTCTATTCGGTTTTCAATATCAGGTTTAATCCAGTATTTTACCCGCTCGCCAATTGAATTACCTCTTATAACCATTGTAACTTCTGCTCCTTTTCTCCAGATTTCCAACGCTGCATCCACCGCCGAATTCATAGCACCTACAACTACCACTTTTTGAAAAGCATAAAAATGAGGGTCGCTGTAGTAATGTGTAACTTTTGGCAATTCTTCGCCGGGTACATTTAATTTGTAAGGAATATCATAAAAACCGGTTGCAATAATGATATCTTTTGCCAAATAACTATTTTTTTCTGAAACCACGGTGAACAAATCATCATTTTTCTCAATGGATATTACTTCTTCAAACAATTGAATATTAAGCCTATATGTGTCAGTTACTCGTCTGTAATACTCAAGCGACTCATCTCTGGCAGGTTTTGCATTTTTGGAAACAAAAGGCACATTGCCGATTTCCAACTTATCGGAAGTTGAAAAAAAGTCATGTTTACCGGATAACGGAACAAAGAATTTACCAGACAACCTTTTTCAAGAATCAGGTAGTTAATTCCGGCTTTTTGAGCCTCGATAGCACATGCTAAACCAATAGGGCCGCCGCCAATAATCAGTAAAGAAACATTTTTCTGCATTTTGCAAAGATAAATTAAGATTTAGGTTTGAAAGGTTTGCCGAAACGAATCTAATCTCGTAAATTTGCTGACTTTAAAAAACCAAAAATAGATATGTCAAGAGTTATAGCATTCAGAGAAGCCTTAAGAGAAGCAATGAATGAAGAAATGAGGAGAGACAGTCGTGTTTTTCTTATGGGGGAAGAAGTTGCAGAATACAATGGTGCCTATAAAGTGAGCCAGGGTATGTTAGCAGAATTCGGTCCTAAAAGAGTAATTGATACGCCCATTACCGAGCTTGGCTTTGTTGCTGTTGGCGTTGGTGCCGCACAAAACGGACTCAGACCTATCGTTGAATTTATGACCTGGAATTTTGCAGTTCTTGCTTTGGACCAAATTTTAAACACTGCTTCAAAAATGCTGGCAATGAGTGGCGGACAAATTTCCTGCCCTATTGTATTTCGAGGTGGCAATGGCTCCGCCGGCCAATTAGGTGCCCAACATTCTACAGCTTTTGAGTCAATGTATGCAAATATTCCGGGGATTAAAGTGGTATCGCCCAGCAATCCTTATGATGCCAAGGGGCTACTGAAACAGGCCATCCGCTATGAAGAAGATCCGGTAATGTTTATGGAAAGCGAACTGATGTATGGCGATAAAATGGAAATACCGGAGGAAGAATACTACATTGAGCTGGGTAAAGCTGATGTAAAAAAGGAAGGTACAGATGTAACCATCGTTTCTTTCAACAAAATGATGAAAGTAGCGCTGGGAGCCGCTGCCGAACTTGAAAAAGAAGGAATTAGCGCCGAAGTGATAGATTTAAGAACTATCAGGCCGCTTGATTTAGATACGATCATGACCAGTGTAAGAAAAACCAATCGTTTGGTAATTGTAGAAGAACAATGGCCTTATGCCTCTGTTTCCACCGAAATTTCGTACAATGTGCAGAAAGATGCTTTTGATTATTTAGATGCGCCAATTAGACGCATTACTGCTGCTGATGCGCCATTGCACTATGCACACAATCTGGTGGCTGCCGCATTGCCAGATGTAGAACGCACAGTGAAGTTAGTGAAAGAGGTAATGTATTTAAAAAAATAATATATCCACTATAAACAATTGATTATATTATTTTTACAGAAATCACCATTTCTTTAGATAATATAAATTACAAGTGTGCCAAAATCCAAAGTACAGGAGCCGCAAGCCAATATTCTCGTTGTAGATGATGAAATAGCCATCAGAAGGACACTATCCGAAATCCTTTCATTTGAGGGATACAGGGTAATGGAAGCTGCCGATGGCGCAGAAGGGTTAAAATTGTTTAATGCCAATAAGTACGACCTGGTACTCTGCGATATCAAAATGCCTAAGATAGATGGCAATGAGTTTTTGCAAAAAGCGCTGGAAATAAACCCTGATGTACCCGTAATAATGATTTCAGGCCATGGCACTATTGAAACTGCGGTAGAGCTGGTAAAAAAAGGCGCTTATGATTTTTTATCAAAACCACCTGATCTAAACCGGTTATTGATAACCATAAGAAACGCTATCGAAAGGTGAATTTGGTTTCAGAAACCAAAATTTTACGAAAAAGGATTTCAAAGACTCAGGAAATTATCGGGCAGTCGGCAATGATTCAAAGAATCAAAGAAACAATTGATAAGGTGGCTCCTACTGATGCAAGAGTGTTAATTACCGGCGAAAACGGAACCGGTAAAGAATTAGTAGCCAGATGGCTACACGAGAAAAGCAATCGTTCTGCTAATCCGTTAGTAGAAGTGAATTGCGCAGCCATACCATCAGAACTTATTGAATCTGAACTTTTTGGACACGAAAAAGGCTCTTTTACCTCTGCCATTAAGCAACGAATCGGCAAATTTGAGCAGGCAGATGGCGGCACTCTTTTTCTTGATGAAATTGGAGATATGAGCCTGAATGCTCAGGCAAAGGTATTGCGGGTATTGCAGGAAGGAAAAATTACAAGAGTAGGCGCCGATAAGGACATCAATGTAAATGTAAGAGTTGTAGCTGCTACTAACAAAGACCTGCTAAAAGAAGTGGAGGACAAAAAATTCAGGTTAGATCTTTACCATCGTCTAAGTGTAATTTTGGTTCACGTGCCACCGTTAAATGAAAGAAGGGATGATATTCCATTGCTGATTGACCATTTTTTAAAGGAGATTTGTATCGAATATGGAATTGCCAAAAAAGGAATTTCAAAAGAGGCTGTAGATACGCTTAAACATTACAATTGGACAGGAAACATTCGTGAATTGCGCAATGTAGTAGAGAGATTGGTTATTCTTGGCGATAATAATATTACCTATGAAAATGTAATCAGCTATGCAATGCCAAAATAAAATCTGTATCCATTCCGTGCTTTCTAATCACCTTTTGATTTTTCACCCACAAACCAATGCTCCTTGTCTCTAAAAAGGACATTAAAGGTGGTAAGTGTTCCATAACAACGGGTTATGTATTGCTGTATATTTACCTTTTCCTCATCAGAAAGATTTTTACTGCTGTTGATGTTTTGTTCCAAAACTCTTAACCTGTCTCGAAGCATTACTATTTTATGAAAAATATCTTCAACTGGTAATTCTTTAGGTTTCAATGACTTATCAGAAGGTAGGAGTATCAAAGTTCCTCCTTTCCATTTATCGCCCAGTGGAACAATCTCAGCAGTACCGCCCCATAAGCGTAAAATCTTTAATAATGATCTTTCAACTTCCGATGTTGTTTCTATTTCAGTAGTAACCTTTTCAGCAATAATTTCATCCAGCTTGGGATCGTTTTTATCAATTTCTTTTACCCCGTCATGAATAAAAGAAATCAGGTAAGTGGCATATTTGATGCCTACGATTACACCCGGTCCATAAAGAGTATGCTGCAATCTGGTTCCTATTCCTAATTTTTCTTGTTCCATATTATTTTTCGATAGTTAAAAGTAAGCATTGCTAATGAAATAAAAAAGTAAATACCAAACGCAATATTATCACACTAAAAAAGCAACTGATAGTATAATCAATTATCTATCAATTGCTTTTAAAAAGTAATTCTTATATAAAAACCAGTTACCTAAGATTAAATGCGCTGCTAACTGCCTCCAAATTTTTAAAATCAAGATTTCTACCGGCGCTACTACTGATAGCTGTACCAGGAATAATTACATACTTGAACTTGTAGGTAGGTATAGTATAAGCGGCAACTTCAGGAACAGCGTCGCCTACATTATTAGGAGAAAAATAGTATAACAGTCTTATTTTGCCAGGCTCAGGTGTAATGAATTCTACATGATAATAAAATGCCCTCTGAGTATAATCCAAGATACTAAATGGTAAATTGGAATAAACATTAGGAAATGCCAAATCAGGAGTAAAATACACCAATACCAAACCATTGTCAATTACAGATTGCGTGATTGCCGGCTCAGTAATATCAACAAAACGTGCAGTATGATAAATCCAGGAAGATAATGAATTTTTAAAAATAATATCCCGTACATTATTTCCCCAATCCGCGTTTGACAAAGTAATTGTTTTGGACAAGACATTTGCTGTACCTGTAGCTCCTGTTACTCCTTGTGGTCCCTGAGGGCCTTGCGGACCAACTGGACCTTGCGGGCCTTGTGCACCGGTAGTGCCGGTTGCACCATTAATGCCGGCTGGACCTTGAGAACCAGTTGCTCCAGTACCGCCTTGTGCTCCTGTAGCGCCTGTTACCCCTTGTGGACCTTGAGGACCAGTAGCACCTGTAGCACCTGTAGCACCATTAGCGCCGGCTGGACCTTGCTGACCTTGTGTTCCTTGTGTCCCACCAGCACCCTGATTACCTTGTATTCCTTGTGCTCCGGTATCACCTTTTGGCCCGACAGGCCCCATATCGCCTTTTTTACAACTTGTAAATGTTACAAATAATGCAAAAGCAATCACAAATAAAACATTGATTTTCATAAAATAACAATTTTTTGATAAGCTAATGAAGTCAAAGGTATTAAAGTTTAATAATTTTCCAATAATTTATTTATGAATTTCACTACTAAAATGAAACTCAATATCAGGATTATTTGTCATCTCAGTATTTAAAAACCATTCACTCTGCGCCAGATAGACAACATGCCCGTCTTTGTCTTCGCCCGTGTTGGCTAACTTAAATTTTGTAAACTCGTCAAGCTTTTTCTCATCTTTACTGGTTAGCCAAATGGCTTTGTAAAATGGCAACGACCTAAATTCTACTGAAGCGCCATATTCGTGTAGCAATCGATATTGAATTACTTCAAACTGTAAATCACCTACACATCCTACAATTTTTTTTGTACCACCAAATTGTGTAAAAAGCTGTGCGACCCCTTCATCCGTCAATTGAAGCAATCCTTTTTCAAGTTGCTTGGTTTTCATGGGGTCTTTATTTACTACTTCTTTGAATATTTCGGGCGAAAAGGAAGGAATCCCCGTAAAATAAAAATCTTCTCCTTCTGTCAATGTATCCCCTATTTTAAAATTTCCTGTATCAAACAAACCCACCACATCACCAGGGTAGGCATCTTCAATTACACTTTTTTCGCGAGCCAAAAATGAATAGGGGTTGCTAAACCTTACGTCTTTATTTAATCTTACATGGTGAAAATATTTGTTTCTTTCAAACCTGCCGCTACATACCCGTAAAAAAGCAATTCTGTCGCGATGTTTGGGATCGAGATTAGCATGAATCTTAAACACAAAACCACTCAATTTAGTATCTAGTACATCAACTATCCGTTTATTTGTTTCTCTGCTTTTTGGTGTGGGAGCAATACTTATAAAGGTATCCAACATCTCCTTAACTCCGAAATTGTTGATAGCACTGCCAAAAAACAACGGCGAAACGGTTGCTTTAAGATATTCCTCCACATTAAGCGCTCCATGTACGCCGTCCACCAATTCTACATCTTCGCGCAATACAGATGCATCATGGCTTCCAAGCTTTTCTTCTAATATTTTATCATTTATATCATTTACAGCTATGGTTTCATCTCCTTCTGCCTTAGTATTAGCCGTAAACAATTGTAGGTTTTTATCATGTAAGTTATACACACCCTTGAACTCCTTGCCGCTGTTTATTGGCCAGGTCATAGGATGCAGCGAGATGTTTAATTCCTTTTCTATTTCTTCAATCAACTCAAATCTGCCTTTACCATCCCTGTCCATTTTATTTACAAAAACAATTACCGGAGTATCCCGCATTCGGCACACTTCCATCAGCCTACGGGTTTGCGCCTCAACCCCATTCACACTATCTACAACCAATATCACACTATCTACAGCAGTTAGGGTTCTGTAAGTATCTTCTGCAAAATCCTTGTGGCCGGGCGTATCCGGAGATTAATTAAAATACCGTTATATTCAAAACTCATCACCGATGTTGCTACCGATATCCCTCTCTGTCTTTCAATTTCCATAAAATCGGAAGTGGCCGATTTTTTAATTTTATTGCTTTTAACAGCGCCTGCTACCTGTATGGCGCCCCCAAACAACAAAAATTTCTCAGTTAGGGTTGTTTTACCTGCATCGGGGTGGCTGATGATGGCAAAAGTGCGCCTACGTTGAATTTCTTCACTAAACTTCATAAATATATTTTTTAAAAGCGGTTGCAAAGGTAATCAGAATCAATGTTTATTACACTTTCAAATATATCTTTGCAACTTCATTATGTCAAAAATAATAATTCTTGGTCCCGGATACCCACTAAGAGGCGGCGGACTTACAACATTCAATCATCGTTTATGCAAAGAATTTCAGGCGATGGGGCACAATTGCGAAATATGGTCGTTTTCTTTGCAATACCCATCCATTCTGTTTCCGGGCAAAACTCAGTTTAGTGAAGAACCCGCCCCGGAAGGTATAAATATCCAATCTAAAATAAATTCAATAAATCCTCTTAACTGGTTTAAAACGGGCAATCAGTTAAGGAAGGAAAAACCAGATGTAGTCGTAGTACGTTATTGGCTTCCTTTTATGGGGCCGGCCTTAGGTACCATTTTAAGATTCGTGAAAAAGAACAAACACACAAAAGTGATTTGTATTGCCGATAACGTCATTCCGCATGAAAAAAAGACCTGGAGACAGCCTGTTTACAAAATACTTCATCAAAGCCTGTGATGGATTTATCACCATGAGTGAAAAAGTGATGAATGATTTAAGAAAGTTTGATAAACTGAAACCCGCAACATTAGTACAACATCCGCTTTATGATAATTTTGGTGATATTATTCCAAAAGAAGCAGCGAGAAAGCACCTCAGACTGCCAATGGATGAAAAGATAATTCTCTTCTTCGGCTTTATCAGAAAATATAAAGGCTTAGACCAACTGTTAGAAGCTTTTGCAGATATTAAACCTCAAATTTCAAATCTAAAATTATTAGTTGCAGGTGAGTTTTACGAAGACGAAAAACCATATCAGGATTTGATAGAAAAACTGAATATCAAAAATGATTTGATATTGCATACTCATTTCATCAATGATAGTGAAGTAAAATATTATTTATGCGCCTCGGATGTGTTGGTTCAACCATACAAAAATGCCACACAAAGTGGCGTAACCCCTCTTGCCTATTATTTTGAAAAACCAATGATAGTAACCAATGTTGGCGGTCTGGCAGCATTGGTGCCAAATGAAAAATGTGGTATTGTTACAGAACCAAACCCCGAGTCAATAGCAGCGGGTATTCGAAAATTTTATGAATTAGGAGAAGAACATTTTATTCCCCATCTTCGCAGCGAGAAAAAAAAATATAGCTGGAGTAATATTGTAAATGCAATAATGTCTATATGATTCATAGAAGTAAAGCGCCTTTAAGAATCGGCCTGGCCGGTGGCGGCACTGATGTCAGTCCCTATTGCGACCAGTTTGGTGGCGCTATTTTAAATGCGACCATATCACTGAATGCAAGCGCTACCATTGCATTACGCCAAGACAATAAAATCATCATTGAAGCCTTTGACAGAGATGAAAAGGAGATGTATGACTGGGACACTCAGTTACCCATCAACGGAAAGTTGGACCTGCTGAAAGGGGTTTATAACAGAGTCCAGATTGATTATCCTTTTGAAAACAAAGGTTTCAAACTCAGCACCTCTGTGGATGCTCCTGCCGGATCAGGTTTGGGAACTTCCTCTACGCTGGTAGTGGCTGTGGTGGGCGCTTTTGTAGAAATGCTTCAATTACCACTTGGAGAGTATGATATAGCCCATTATGCTTATGAAATAGAAAGAATAGATTTGGCTTTAGCCGGAGGGCGACAGGATCAGTATGCTGCTACTTTTGGAGGAGTGAATTTTATGGAGTTTTACAATAACGAAAAAGTAATTGTAAATCCACTTCGTATTCGTCAGCAATACCTCGATGAGCTGGAAAATAATCTTTTGCTTTACTACACCGCTACCAGCAGAGAATCTGCAAAAATCATTTCACGGCAAAGCAAAAATGTAACTGAAAAAAAAGAAAAAACAATTGAAGCCATGCATAATCTTAAAATGCAGGCTTTGATGATGAAAGAAGCCTTGCTGAAAGGCCAGCTGGACGAAATGGGCAATATCCTTAATATTGGTTTTGAGCAAAAAAGGCAGATGGCCGAAGGCATCAATAACCAGTTGATTGATGACATTTACACTGCCGCTAAATCAGCCGGAGCTACAGGTGGAAAAATTAGCGGTGCCGGTGGCGGTGGATTTATGATATTTTATTGTCCGGGTAGTACTAAATATTCGGTAATTAAGCAACTTGCCAAATTTGGCGGCGTTGTTAGAAATTATCAGTTTAACAAACACGGTTTAAAAACCTGGAGCGTATAACAAAATGCAGACAATAATAAAGCAACTTATACAAGATTCAATTGATTCGAAACGACAAATTTTAGAAAACGAATATATTTTATCAACGATCAAACAATTGGTTGACGTTATCGTTGCTGCTTTCAAAAGCGGTAACAGCGTTTACTTTTGCGGCAATGGCGGCAGCGCTGCTGATGCCCAGCATTTAGCTGCTGAATTTAGCGGCAGGTTTTACAAAGATCGCAAAGCCTTGCCGGCAGAGGCTTTGCACTGCAACACTTCTTACCTCACTGCTGTAGGAAATGATTATAGTTTTGATGTCATTTATTCAAGATTGATTCAGGGCATTGGCAAAAAGGGAGATATTTTAATCGGGTTAAGCACTTCGGGCAATTCGAAAAATATTATTCAGGCATTTGAAACCGCCAGAGAAAAAGGGATGATTACTGTGGGTTTCACCGGCGCAGCGGGAGGAACGTTAAGAACTGCTAGCGATTATTTAGTAAATGTGCCTTCTGCCGATACACCACGGATTCAGGAAAGCCACATGTTAATTGGCCATATCATTTGCCAGTTGGTAGAAGACATTTATTTCAGCGTCTAAAGGCATTTGAAAAATTATGATTTGTTTAATGGAAGAAAATTTTAATCAAAATAAAACCATTCAAAACGAGCAGTTGGCTGAAATGCCTACTGCCATTATACTTGCCGGAGGACTGGGCACGAGGCTCCGAAATTCAGTTCCTGATTTACCCAAATGTATGGCTCCGGTTGCCGGATTCCCGTTTTTGTATTATGTAATTAATCATTTGCAACGGCAGGGAATTCAAAAAATGATCTTCAGCATTGGTTATTTGCACGAAGTAATTGAAAGTTACCTGAAAGCTGATTTTTCTACCCTTGATTACGAAATTTGTATTGAGGAAGAACCTCTGGGTACAGGAGGCGCCATTCAGTTTGCAATGCAAAAGTTATTACAGAAAATGCTTTCGTTTGTAATGGCGATACGCTGTTCAGATTTGAAGCTGATGAACTGCTTTCGCAACATCTTAAGAATGATGCAGAGTGTACCTTGGCGCTAAAACCAATGAAAAATTTTGATCGGTATGGCGTGGTTGAACTAAATAATCAAAATATTATCAAAACCTTCAAAGAAAAGCAACCTTTCACCGAAGGATTAATCAATGCCGGATTGTATTTAATAAATAAAAATCAATTTCTTTCACGACAATTACCACATAAATTTTCATTTGAAAAGGATTACTTAGAGAAATTTGTTTCGGAAGGAAAATTTTACGGGTTGGCACAAGACAAATATTTTATTGACATTGGTATTTCTGAGGATTTTAACAAAGCTCAAAAAGAACTTTCAAGACTAACCTTTGATCTTACAAAAATTGATAAATCCTGGACACTCTTTTTAGACAGAGATGGTGTTATAAATGAAGACAGGCCGAACAGCTATGTTTTTAATGCAGATGATTTTATTTTCCTTGAAGGAGTTACGGAAGTCTTTAAAAAGTTATCACAATTATTTAAACACATCTTTGTAGCTACTAACCAAAGAGGTGTAGGTAAAGGATTGATGTCTCAAAAGGACTTGGATGATATTCACAAAAAATGAATAGCGCTATTGAAAAAGCTGGAGGTAAAATTGATAAAATATATTATTGCACCAGTATCAATAATAAAAACTTTGACCGCAAACCTAATCCCGGTATGGCTTTACGAGCCAAAGCAGCTTTCCACGAAGTTGATTTGAGTAAATCAATAATGGTGGGCAACAACATTAGTGATATGCTATTTGGCAGAGCGGCCGGAATGTACACCGTTTTTGTTACAACTACATTACCAGAGGTCAAACTGCCTCATCCATACATTGACCTCGTTTTCAATAATTTAAATGAATTTGTAGATAATTTACCTTAACCAAATAACTCTTTCAGAATTATTGATTCAGGTATTTCGCTATAAAGTCACTATCAACATTAACGGCAATTATTTCTCCCTTAGCATTAATCAGGTAATTGATGGGTATTGCCTTAATTTGCCAACGGTATGCCACACTTTCTTCTGCAGTATTAAAATCGATTAATTGAGACCAAGTCAATTTGTCTTTTTTAATGGCCTTGTGCCACTTATTTTCGTCCTCATCTACCGATACGCTTACAATTTCAAAATTCTTGTTTTGATATTTTGAGTACAGTTTCACTGGCTTTTATTGGCTATCCGGCATGGAAAACACCAGCTTGCCCAAAAAATCCAGCAATATGGTTTTACCCTTGAAATAATCAATGCTCACCATTTTCCCTTCATTGTTTTTAAGCGAAAATACCGGAACCGGTAGCGGTTTTTCAAGCATTTGGGTAAAGCCAGTTATAGGGAGAGAAAATGCTATCAACAGAACAAATAATTTTAACCTTAAAGCCATTATACAAAAAAAGCTGCTATTTCAAGCAGCCTTATATTTATTACCTTTTGTTAATTTATTTTTTTTCGCAGCAGGATTTTCCGTTGCTGTCTTTTTTACATTCAACCTTCTGACCTGCCTTTTTTGCAGCCATTTTATCTTTGCAGCATTGCTTGTCGCTCTTTTCGCAGCAAGCCATATCATCACCACCTTTATTCTTTGTGGTTTTGGCATCATAAGTCATGGTGCGGTCATATTTGCAACAGCTATGCAGGTTTTTATACGCTTCGTCCACTCCTCTGATATCTCTGGTATCATATCCAACATCAGCAATACTTTGCTGAATTTTTGTTGTACTTGTAGCTTTTTGATCATACTTAACGGTAAGCATTTTGGATTCTTTGTTCCAATCTGCTTCGGTGGCTCCTGCTTTTTTTGCAGCTTTTTCAATGTTTCCTTTGCACATACCACAGTTACCCGACACAGGTATCACTTCAGAAGCGGGTTGAGCATTAATTACTCCTGTCAAAAAAAATAATGCCGTGGCCAGCAATAATGATTTCATTTTTTTCATTGTTGAATGTTTTTGTAGATTCAAAGATATTTTAAATAAATAAAAAGTTGCTTTAGGCAGTAAAAATAATATAGAATTAGTTAACAAATCCCCAAAAAATGCCTACCCGAATCATTAATCCCGGATAAGGGTAGCCCGGCACCAATATATTATTATTAAAAAATCCGTATTTATTACCCAATCTGCCAAAAGAATTCAAGTTTTCTGCCCTTACAAATGTTTTCAAAGAGCCAATTCGGAAGTGAACATAAGCCGCAATGTCAGGCAATTTGTATCTAACGGTGGAATCATTGATAAAAAACTGGCCAAGCATAGGTGAATATCGATTTGCTTTGTATGGGCTGGCATATTTCCCTTCGAGCCCCATGGCAATGTTTAGACGACGATATCCCAGATTACCCTCGTAACCAAATCTGTTTCTCGTAAAAACCAAGGGAAGATTGACCGGGGCATTTCCAATAGTCTGTTGAAAATAAGCTTCTGCCCTCCATTTCCACTGCTTTTTGCGCCCGAATTCAAATACCTTGTTTGCAGCTATCTGCAAAACGTTAAAAACAGTACCGGTTTGATTGATAACATAGTGATCAGAAAAATATATATAATTGGTAACCAAATAATAATGACCCGATAACCCTAATTTTAAAATGGGTTGATAAATATTGGCATAAATATGTGTGAGGTTTTCCTTTTTTAAATGAACCGTATCCTTCATCAGGTAAAAATTACTCGACGGGTTGGTAATATATACAGGACTTTTATTCACGTTTTCAACCCCCAATTGCAAAGCGCCGATTTTTCTGCCCAACAGGCTCTCAATGCTTGCCTTTGCTTCGTAATCTCCAGCATTTAATCCTGCAAAATATAATTTCCCAGAAGCAATAATGTCCCATTTTTTGTTTTTTGTCCGGTTTCGGTATTCACCATGAGCAAAAATGTTTACATAATCTTTTTTTGAATTGGTATCAAAAACAGCTTTTAAGTTTTGAACTGACAGGCCTGCCTTCAAATACTGTTGTGTGTTTTTAGCATCTGGAAACGTATATAACGAAAAATCATTGTATAATTCTCTCCATGAGTCTTTCAGTTCCAAATTAGTAGATGGAATGGACACACCAAAGTAGTTTAAATATGCGTTGGCATTGGCAGCAGGGTCAAAGTAAATATATTTATTCGTTTTATAGGCAATAGTATGCTCAAACCGTACCCTTGGAAAAAACAATGGGACAACCGTAGTGTCCAAGACTAAGGAATCCTTTTTTCCTACATCATAATGCTGACGCATCAGAACCGTCAAATCAGAATATTTATTTCCTTGTTTGATACTGGTATTGAAGAAGTTTCCACCAAATGACTCTGTATTAGAACCTCCAATTTTGGTAGGTATATATAACCTTTGCTCAAATTCTTTATTATTCAGATAGTCTTGCGACTCATCTATTCCGCCGCTCTCGGTACTCTGTAACTTATTGGCAATTAGTATAAAAAAGTTATTGTACCGCTTATTGACTGATTGAAACCAATTGGTAACCAGATAATTATTATGGCTGGTTTTTTGGTTGCTGAATGAACCCGGTGCACTGATAAACCTGTAATCAAACTGAATATTCCAGTTGGGTTTACGGTTTTGGGTGTGCATGAGTTCGATAAACTGTTCTCCTTTGCTTGAAAGCATATAATTTATTTCGGAAAAGGGTCTCGTGGTGGTAAAAAACCTTGTCTTTTCCGGTGTAAATTTATATACATCAAAAGCATGCATTCCCACATCCAGACCTGCATTCATCAATGGAGAAAACAAGTAAGACTGTGTAGCGCTGCCGGTATTACCCAAATGATAGTGAGTGGCCGGAATTGGAAATTCGAGAGTAAAGTCATACAATGAAGAATCGAGTCTATAATTTCTGGCCGTATCTAAATATCTGTAAGTGATAGTGATAGAATCTTCCTGATTTTTTCTTTTTTCAATATTTCCTGCAGCTCCGCCGCCACTTCCCATATTTTTGAACCTGTCAGCCAGGCCTCCAACACCCCGTTGCCCTTGTGCAGAAAAACCAAATAAAAGAAATAATATGAATAACCAAAGCGTATTCTTCATTAAAAAACGGTCAGTTTTATATTTCTGCAATCATATTCACAAACAATTGTGCCAGTTTAGGTTCTGCTGATTTGGCAGCTTCCAGCACTTCCTCATGGGTTATTATATTTTCATCATCTCTGATTCCGATATCGGTAATTACACTGGCCGCAAATACCGGCAGGTTCATGTGGTTGGCAATAATTACTTCCTGCACAGTACTCATACCCACTGCATCGGCACCCAAAACATGAATCATTCTATATTCTGCATGCGTTTCGAAGGTGGGACCGGTAACTACAAAATATACTCCTTCCTTTAAAGCGATATTTGCTTTGGCTCCAATTTCTTTGGCTTTTGCAATCAGATTTTTCTTGTAAGGTTCGCTCATATCGGGGAAGCGAGTGCCCCATTCGTCTATATTTTTACCAATAAGCGGGTTCATGGTGCCAAAACTGATATGGTCATTAATAATCATGATGTCTCCCACCTTAAAACCGGGGTTTACGCCGCCAGCGGCATTACTCAACAATAAAACCTGAATACCCAGCAGCTTCATTACTCTGATTGGGAAAGTGACCTCCTGTGACGAATACCCTTCGTAAAAATGAAAACGCCCCGACATGGCCACAATCTTTTTCCCCGAAATCTCTCCAAAAATTAGCTTCCCTGAGTGTCCTTTCACCGTAGAAACCGGAAAATGCGGAATGTCTTTATATGAAACTTCCCTTTCAATCTTAATGTGCTCTACAAAATTGCCAAGGCCACTGCCCAAAACAATTCCTATTTGAGGCGTATCGTCGTACTGCCCTTTCAGAAATTCTAAGGTTTCCTTTGCTTTTTCTATAATGGATTGCGACATAAATTAATTTTAGTGAGCAAATATAGTGAAACTAAATCCTTTGAAATGAATCTAAAGGCAGATATGGTGAAGTTTAACTTTTATTGAAGAATGAATTGGGGTGCTTTGAAAATTGAATTTCATAAAACAATAAAATTCAGTAACTTTAATAACCACAAAAAAGCCATTTATGAAAAAAATTTTAGTTACTACTGATTTTTCTCCTGCCTCAAAAAGCGCTATCCGTTTTGCAATACATTGGGCTACCCATCAAAAGCTCAGTTTGGTTTTTGCAAATGTCTGCCATATTTCTATGCCCGTAAATCAGGACGAGGCCTTTTTGGAAGCATATACCAAACAGTTTTTGGCAAAAACAGATGAAAAGTTAAAATCCTTTATCAAAGAAATTTATAACGACTTGAAAATGGATGTAAAAAGGATTAACACCCTCACTATCGAAGGAATTGATCCTACTGCATCACTCCTATATTATGTGAATCAAAATCCGGTTTTTGACTCTATCTGCATCAGCACCAGAGGAGCAGGCAATCTAAAAAAAATTTTGGGTACCAATACCGGCAACCTCATTACCAAATCGGAAATACCGGTTATGGCAATTCCTTCGGGATACACGGGCACCGAGATTGACAAGGTCTTATATGCTACGGATATGAACAATTTTGAGGATGAAGTACATCTGGTTATCAGCTTTGCCAAACCGCTGAAGGCGAAAATAGAAATGGTGCATTTTGCATGGCCCAGCGAGACTTTTTTTGACGAAGCCACCATCGTTTCACCCTTTAAAAAGCATTTTAAATACGGCATTGAGTTCCAATATCAGAAACACGATGCGGTTCATTCTCTTGTACAAAACCTCGAACGACAAATAGCAGAAAAAAAACCTTCGGTAGTTGTGATGTTTACCAAACAGGAAAGAACTTTTTTTCAAAAGCTGTTTTTATCCAGCAAATCAGAGGAATTTTCCTTTAAAACAAAAATACCATTACTTGTTTTCAAGAAAGCAGAAAAGGATAACAAGCATTAGGGTTTTAGCGACCGGCGTTTTTTGTTATGTAGCTACCTACTTCCGAAGCAGTAAATTAATTTCACAATTAAACAAAATTTATATACCGAAAAACGATTCTTAACCTTAGTCTTAATCTCAATCTCAATCTCAACCGTATTCTTAATCTCTCCCTTAGCCTAAACCTTAGTTTCAGAACTCCTTACCTATCGCAGTTTGACAGTGCGGTAGTTTTGAAGATTAGCCTCATTTCGGTACCGGGTAAAATGGTTTCAGTGTGGTTTAGTAAGTCTGCCAATTTCCCTGCTGCATCATTAAATCGCCTGGCTGACAGTGCGTGAATGACTACGCTCAGGGTATTATTTTTTTCATCAGGGATAATATCTGCAGCAGAGGTGATAATTTTTTTTTTACGATCATTCTCTTTTCCTGGTGGTTATCCCTGTTTGACAGCATTTCTGCTATTAGGTTGGCTACTGATGTTTCAGCTCTGTAGCAGATCATTTTTATGATGTTCATAAAAATTTTACTTTCATGCTTTAGTTTGTTATAGCGTTTGTCATCTGGCATTTGCGCTGTCTTTATCTTTGAGGGCTGTGCACTTCTTACTTCCTGTAGTTCTGTTTCTGTTTTTTTGCTGCTGTGATTTTTCCTGCAGTTTCGCCTGTGCTCCGGTAATCTGCGGCACCTTTTCTACGGGAACCTCTGTTCACTTTTCATCCAGTACATACATTTGGGCGCTAAGCCTGCCCGTTTTTTCCCGATGCTTCTTTAAATGGTAATCAGCCCTGCGCCATCATTAACCCCCGCCTGAACGATGTCAGTCGGGCAGGCAGTATTCAGTAGTAGCTGCAAGACACAGGCGTTGTCGTGAAATATATTTTAAGGGCAGATTGGCCTTATTGCCGTAATATATCCTTTGGTGTCCATCTATATACAAATAGAAACTTTCATCCGCTCCTGTTTTATACCAGTCATCTATCAACTGCCGAAGAAGTTCTCTGACTTTATTTTACCTCTGAGACATTTTACTTCAGCAATACGATCCAGCCCGATTATATTTCCTATTTCTCCCGGTCTGCATTGCTTTAATTGTTCAGGATTTTTATGCGCGCCGGCGTCATAAAAGCCCCAGCGTGAGTATGATAGACTCAAGGCTGTAATAAAAACGTCTGGGATTAATCATAGATGTCTGTACACTTCAATAATCCCTGGCTTATGAGCGCCGGAAGCATAAAGAGTACCCCTGCTCCACATATACCCTGGTGATGGTCAAACTCAGGGCGGCATGACCGCTGCCGGTCATAGCCGCTACGATCCTTTCCTGATAACCGGTAGTGGCTATACCTAATGGAGCGTTGGCATCCTGCTCGTTGCGCTCATTACGGGTGGCACCCCGGCTAAGTCCTCTTTATCGGGAGATGATTTTTTTTTAATACCCCTGACCGATACTATAGCGGATAGCCGATTCTCTTATTCCTTCCTCTCTGGCTATACTGTTTACGCTTTGACCTTTATCCGGTTTCTTTTGAATACGTTCTTTGCGTTCTCCAAAAATTTTGTGAGCGGTACCCTTTCTGTTATCCTGATTAAAAAAGCCCTTTCTCCTTGTTCTTTAAACTTCTTATACCAGCATGACACCGTATCCGGATTCACATGAAAGCCTCTTTCTATATCCACCTTACGACATAGCTTCTGATGAATCAGATTACTGGTAATATAACGAAAGGAATGAAGGTCGTCTTTACCATGTGCAAAAATGGGCAGCCTATTAGCTATGTATTGTACTACACCTTCCTGCTCATAAACACCCGCATATTCTGAAATCATTTGGGTACCCTGGTGAAAATCGGCAATAGCATTGTCATATAACAAAAATAAGACATTTTGTTTCTGCGAACCTATTCCTTCAAACTGCCTGTTCTATGGGGCGGGTCAGGAGTGCTGAGAATTGTATGTATCTATCAGGATAATCAGTACAAACGTCTCAAAGTCATTATTTTACATGAGCCTAAAAAAGATTTGAAGATGGTTTTGAGTTGGGAGCAAATTTATAAGCTGCATGATGAATAGGTTATCGACTATTTTATTACCAAACACAGAGCTCATTTAGTGCTTCGAAACGATATCGGAAGTTTTGAAAAACCCTTTATCCGGTTGAAAAATTATACTCATTTTAAAGTAGATGTGGTACGAGACAACCTAAAAGATTTTGAAGAATGGTTGTTAAAATAGTAATAAGGCAAGAGCTTTCTTCATACTTTTTTAAGTTATAATTCATGTTTTAAATAATCTGCCGTGTAACTTTCTTTACAGTTTATCATTTCTTCGGGAGTGCCTTCAAATATGATTCTGCCGCCGCCATCACCGCCTTCGGGACCCAGGTCAATAATATGGTCCGCCATTTTTATAACGTCCATATTATGCTCTATCACTAAAACTGTATTACCTCTGTCCACCAACTTGTTCAACACATCCATCAGATGCCTGATGTCTTCAAAATGCAGGCCGGTGGTAGGTTCATCCAAAATGTAAAAGGTTTTACCGGTTTCCTTTTTGGAGAGTTCGGTGCTGAGTTTCACGCGCTGCGCTTCTCCCCCGCTCAGTGTTACCGCACTCTGCCCGAGTGTGATATAGCCCAGCCCCACATCCTCCAGCGTTTTTATTTTTCTGTAAATAGATGGCACCGCCTGAAAAAATGCCACTGCTTCTTCCACCGTCATATCCAATACATCTGAAATTGACTTTCCTTTATACCTGATTTCAAGTGTTTCGCGATTGTATCTTTTGCCGTTACACTTTTCGCAGGGCACATATACATCCGGCAGAAAATTCATTTCAATAGTGCGCATACCACCGCCGCCGCACACATCGCATCTGCCGGTTTTTACATTAAACGAAAATCTACCCGCATTGTAGCCTCTGATTTTTGCTTCAGGCACCGAGGCAAACAAGGTTCTGATATCCGTAAAAAATCCGCAATACGTGGCAGGATTGCTACGTGGCGTTCTGCCAATCGGCGATTGGTCAATTTCAACAACTTTATCAATATTTTCCAACCCCTTCACCGACTTATAATCCATCGGTACAGTTTTGGAATGATAAATGTTTTGAGACAGAATCGGATACAGCGTTTCATTGATGAGCGTGGACTTACCGCTACCACTGACACCGGTTATCACAATCAGTTTACCCAAAGGAAATTTCGCAGAAAGATTTTGAAGGTTATTGCCATTGGCTCCGTTCAGTTCAATACATTTTCCGTTTCCTGCTCTGCGTTCTTTCGGAGTTTCAATCTTTAATTTCCCATTGAGATATTGCGCTGTTATGGTTTTTAGTTTCAAAAATTCCGACGGTTTTCCCTGTGCCACAATTTTTCCGCCATGGTCACCTGCCTTGGGTCCGATATCAATCAGATGGTCGGCAGCCATCATAATATCCTTGTCATGCTCCACCACCAAAACGCTGTTGCCAATATCTCTAAGGTTTTGAAGAGATGTTATCAATCTGTGGTTGTCGCGCTGATGCAATCCGATGGAAGGCTCGTCCAGAATATAGGTAATGCCCTGCAGTTGCGACCCAATCTGAGTAGCTAATCTGATTCGTTGGGATTCGCCACCGCTAAGTGATTTTGTAGGCCGGTTCAATGTGAGATAAGTCAATCCCACATCCAATAAAAATTGCAGCCGCTCCCTGATTTCTTTTAAAATATCTTTTGCAATGGCGTTTTGCTTTTTTGATAATCGTAATTCAATTCCATCCAGCCATGCCGCCAGATTATCAAGATCCATATTGCTCAGTTCTGCAATATTCCTGTTATCCACCCTGAACCAAAGGCTTTCTCTTCGCAACCGCTGACCCTCACAAGAAGGACAAGTCTTCATGGTCATATAATTTTGCACCCATTCTCTCAGCCATTCACTGCTTACTGATGAAGAAAACCATCTTTTCAGCATAGGAATAATTCCCTCATAGCTGCCTGAATATACATCGGGAACCGTTTCATCATCGGTATCTATCTGCAAAGAGCCATTAATGCTTTTATCGCCATACAAAAGAAGATTCAGTTGTTCTTCCGGCAAATCTTCAATTGCAACATCTAATTTTATTTTATGTTTTCGGGCAAAACTCACCACCTGATGAAACACGCTGGCTTCTCTTTCTTCACCCAGGGGTGCGATACCACCTTTCATGATGGTTTTTGATTTATCGGGCAAAACCAAATCCATATCAATTGTGTAAACATTTCCTAATCCTTTGCAGGTGGGGCAAGCGCCATAGGGCGAATTAAACGAAAAGGCATTAGGCGATGGTTCTTCATAGCTGATTCCCGTTTCCTCACACATCAGCATTTTGCTGTAAGCGGCCACCTGCTCCGAAGTATCTTCAGGAGCTATAAAAATCAGGTCTTTCCCCAACTTTAAAGCGTGTTGCACACTTTGGCTCAACCGTACTTTCAGATCATCTGTAACCTGTAGCCTATCCACTACCAATTCAATGTCATGAATCTTGTACCGATCCATCTGCATTTTGGCGGTAATATCTTTGATTTCGCTATCAACCCTCACCTTGAGAAATCCTTTTTTTCTCAGATCTTCAAACAGTTCGCGGTAATGACCTTTTCTGCCCCGAACCATTGGAGCCAGAATATATATTTTTTTACTCTTGAAACGGCTGAAAATATTTTCCACAATCTCTTCTTCACTCCACTTCACCATTTTTTTCCCAGTGTTGTAGGAATAAGCCTCCCCCACCTGGGCAAATAATAATCTGAAAAAATCATACACCTCAGTTACGGTGCCTACAGTGGAACGCGGGTTTTTATTGGTTGTTTTCTGCTCAATAGAAATCACAGGCGAGAGACCTGTAATTTTATCCACATCCGGCCGTTCCATATCGCCAATAAATTGTCGGGCATAGGCTCCAAATGTCTCCATATACCGGCGCTGGCCTTCGGAATAAATGGTATCAAAAGCCAAGGACGATTTTCCACTACCACTGATGCCGGTAAAAACGACTAATTTATTTTTGGGGATATTTATATCAATATTTTGAAGATTATGTACTCTGGCACCAAAAACCTGTATTTCTTCGTAGTTATTCAATTTTTTTGCAATGTTTATTTTAAAGATGGAGAACCTACAAACCTACAATAATTTTTTCAACCTTCATTTAAGCTAGATCGAAATAATCTTACAAATAACAGACAAGTTAACTACATAGTTTTAAGAGTTTTCGGACTCCCTATTCTAAAACATAAATATTATTGTCTGATGTATCTTTCTATAATACTGAAAATCAACGGTTCGCCTCACCCCAGCCCTCTCCTCGCGGAGAGGGAGTAAAACCTTTCGAAGGCAAATGCTATAACGGATTTGAGAGAAATTTATTCGACAATATTGAAATTGAAAAGAATTTTTAAAGCAAAACCGGTGCAAATAAATTTTTGGCACGATAATTTCTTATCCAGTAATGTAAATTATTATAAGACTTTTTTAAAAAAAATAACGAATAATGAGAGGAATATATTTATTTATTTTAACAATCGCCCTTTTTGGCTTTACCGTTGCCGTTGCGCAAACCTCTACTGCACCAGAAATTCCCAAACATTATAAACCGGCTCCTAAAGCCTTATTGCCCATGCCCGGAGAGTTGACAGAAAATGAAATTTTCCCTGTGTTAGGTAGATACGAAATCAGTAATGAAAAAGGAGAATTGAGCAAAATTTCTATCAGCAATGATGCCGAAAACAAGGGGGTTATATGGATCAGTGGGCTGGTTGAGGGTAAATTTTATGCAAATTTGAAAGAATCGCCCGCCACTTACAAAATCTTTCCTCAGAAATTATCTTCTGATGAAAGCCTGGATTCTATGACAGCATCAAAAAAATCGAGCGGAAAATCTATTGAGGAAGGCACCATTATTTTTGATAAAGAGTTGAATAAAATATATTTAAATATTGGGAATAAATATAATGAAAATGACCCTTCTTTAGTTTTTAACAAATTAAAAAATGATACTACTGAGGAAGTTGCAGGCGAGGAAATTCGCAACTCAAAAACAAACAAAAATAAAAAAGGTAAAAAAGCAGTAAGTAAAAGTGTGAATTATACCGGTAGTAAAATATTGGACAATAACTTGAATCAAAAACCATAGAAACCGTTAACCATTGTATGAATCATAAAGAAAAGGGGTTGTTTTAAGCAACCCTTTTTCGATTTAGCAGGTCTAACCTTCGAGTCAAAATATCTGTAAATGACCTTTTTTATTTTTTAAAAGCTGAAAATTGACATATATTTTGGTAATTTTGCAAATTATTTTTAATTCTTAAACTAAATAAACATGAAAATTCTGAGAAATTTATCTTTAAGTGTGGCAGTAGCGGCTTTGTTCTTATCTGGTTGTAGTACCATGACCAGAAGTCAGCAAGGTGCGGCGATTGGTGCAGGAGGTGGCGCTGCTGTAGGTGCCGGTATAGGAAAAATAGCAGGAAATACTGCAGTTGGTGCAGTTATCGGGGCTACCGTTGGTGGTGTTGTGGGTGCTATTATTGGCAAGCAAATGGATAAGCAAGCTGAAGAAATCAAAAAAACCGTTCCAAGCGCTAAAGTAGAAAGAGTGGAAGAAAAAATCATTGTTGAATTTACCAGCGCCGTTCTTTTTGGTTTCGATCAAGCCACAATTACTCCTCAGGCTCAAAACACATTAAACGACCTGATATTGATTTTAAACAAGTATCCTGATACTGATCTGGAAATTGACGGACATACAGACAATACCGGTAAGGCAGATTATAATCAAAAATTATCTGAAAGAAGAGCCGGAAATGTGGCAGGATTTCTTACCTCCAACGGAATTGCCATAGAAAGAATCTCAACCAAAGGCTATGGGTTTTCTATGCCAAAATATGATAATAATACGGCAGATGGCAGGTCAGGAAACAGAAGGGTGGAATTTATCATCACCGCCAATGACAAGATGAAGTCGGATGCTGAAAAACAGGCTAACAATTAACCATTGTGAATAGAAAAAAAGCCTCCTTTCTTGGGAGGCTTTTTTATTGAAAATTCTCAGTTTGTCGTTTTAATCAAAATCTTTGCACCTTTTACTCCTGTGGCAGTTGCTTCAAATGTTAATATTCCGGGGTTTCTGATGATTGTGCCAGCGCCGTTAGCTGACCGCTAAATAATTTCATATAAGGCGCCTGAAATGATTCAAGGCTACTGCTATTGCCATTTGCAGCAGCTTTGTAACTGCCTGCTCCTTTTACCTTAAAATTAATTTGCCTGGTCTCATCAGGGCAGAAGTTACCGTCTTTATCCACTATTTTTACATTGATAAAAGCAATATCATTTCCATCAGCTTTTAGCTCGGTTCTGTCTGCAGTAAGGACAATTCTGTCTGGTTTACCTGCCGTCTTTACTGTTTCTTCGGCTACAGGTTTGCCGTTTTCATCATAGGCCACTACTTTAAGAGTGCCCGGTTCATATTTAGTATCCATCCACATCAACCTGTAGCGTTCCTGCCTTTCAAATGTGCGGGCATTGTATTTACTGTTTGTAGCAGTAACCGACATGTTTTTTTTCCTGACACCCTGACTTTTACCATTAATAAAAAGCTCTGCAGAAGGATAATTGGTATATACAAATACAGGTGTAATTTCACCTTCCCTTCCTTTCCAATTCCAATGTGGCAAAATGTGGAATGTGTTTTGGGTAGGATTCCAGTGGCTCCGGTATAAATAAAACCTGTCCTTGGGAATACCGGCGAGATCCACAATGCCAAATAAAGAACTATGGCTGGGCCAATCCGTATAATAAGGTGTGGGTTCACCCAAATAATCAAAACCCGTCCAAACAAATTCGCCCATTGCATAAAAAAGGTCATCATGCATGATGAAATTATCTTCGGGCAAATCGCTCCAACCACAATGCTCCACATCATAAGAGGATGACTGATGGTCTTCATATTTTTTCATTGATTGTTTTTCCACCGGAAATTTATATATCCCCCTCGAACTTACAGTGGAGGCTGTTTCTGTTCCCAAAACCAGTTCCTGAGGCAATATTTTATACGCATCCGGATAGCGGTGGGGGCGGTAATTGAACCCGGCCACCTGCATCATAGCAGCCATATTATTTTTATATACGTCATCAGGCCGGTCCATACCGTTGGTTACAGGCCTTGTGGGGTCTTCGCGATGGCAGATATCCTGTAAATATCTGGCAACTCGCGAACCCGAAACAATGCTTTGTTCTTCCACTTCATTGCCAATACACCACATTACCACCGATGGGTTATTTCTGTAGTGATGTATCAAATTTGTAAGGTCTTTATCAGCCCATTCATCAAATAGGGTATTATATCCGTTTTTCATTTTGGGTATTTTCCATTCATCAAAACTCTCGGGCATCAACATCATACCCATTTCATCACAAGCCCTTACCAACTCCGGCGCAGGCATGTTGTGAGATGTTCGAATTGCATTTACACCCATATCCTTCATGATTCTTACCTGCCGACGGATGGCAGCATCATTAACCGCAGCGCCCAGAGGGCCTAAGTCATGGTGATTGCACACACCCTTGAACTTGATTAGTTTTCCGTTGAGGAAAAATCCTTTTCCGGATATCACTTCAATAGAACGAATACCAAATATAGTTGTGTATTCATCCAATTGATTGTTGCCCTTAAACAATTTTGATACTGCCTTGTACAAATTAGGGTTTTCGGTATCCCATAGTGCCGGTTGTAACACTACCATTTCCTGGGTGAAAACATTGGCATCATATTTTGTAATCACTGACTTCAAGGAAGCTACAACTTTACCTGACACATTCAGAATATCGGTTTGAAGCTGATAATTGGAAACAATATCGCCATCAGGAACATTCACTTTAGTATTTACTAATATTTTGGCAAAATCTTTATTGATTACCGGCGTGGTAACCTGTGTACCCCAAACCGGAATATGTGCCGCTTCTGTTATTATCAGATGTACATTTCGATAAAGACCGGCGCCCGGATACCAACGTGAAAATTCAGTCGGATTATTCAGTCTCACTGCTATCGTATTTTCTTCACCAGACTTTAGGAATTTTGTGATATCAAGATGGAAAGTATTATATCCATAGGGCCAGTATCCTGCTTTTTGACCATTGATATATACTTCTGAATGGCTCATAGCGCCATCGAACTGAATGGTAGTGCGCTTCCCAGAAGTAAACTGTGGTAATTTAACTTTAGTCCGATACCAGCCTACACCCACAAAGGGTAATCCTCCCGTGCGACCAGCGTGAGCTTCTGCTTTTGTTTGTCCATCCTGCACGATTGCCATATTTTGAAGGTCATTATTGGCATCAAAAGGGCCATAAATAGCCCAGTCATGCGGCACCCTCACATTTTGCCATTTGCTGTCATCAAAAGATGGTTCCACAGCTTTGGCATCATCAGTTCCTGAAAATTTCCAGTTCTTTTCCAAGAGAATTTCAGTTCTTAACTGCGCTGTTACAAAAATGGCTGATGTACAAAATACAGCAAACAATAAAATTTTTTTAACCATAATAGATTGAATTTTGGTGGCAATCAAATTTACAATAAACATTTCCTCTCAAAAATACAGAAAGAAGACATGAAAAGTGCTTCAAAAATTATTTTAGTTCAAAATGAATTTTAAACAAAAATGACACAAATAATTTATACTTCTTAATCATCCACATATTTCCATAAATGCAGACAGGCATAAGTTCTGAAGGGCTGCCAATTTTTGGACAGGTCTTCAACCATCATTAACAATTCCTTTTTATTATCATATTTCAGATTATATAATTTAACAATTGCTTTTTGCAAACCGAGGTCTCCGATTGAAAAAACATCTGCCCGCTCCAGCGCAAACATCAGAATCATTTCAGTAGTCCACCTGCCCACCTTTTATCTGTGTCAGCAGATCGAAAACTTCTTCATTGGTCATTTTATGTAGCCTGGCATCAGTAATTTTCTGCTCTATAAAAAAATTACAAACATTTTTAATATACCTTGCTTTTGAAAAAGACAATCCAATACTCCTCAACCTATCATCCTCCATAGCAAGAATTTCCTTTGGCTCAGGCGTTTTTGTATTAAAAAGATTAAGGAATCTTTGATAAATAACATCCGCCACCTTGGGCGCTTAATTGCTGACTGATAATGGAAGAACAAAGTGTCAAATAAATTTTTTTCTGCTTCCCGATTTTCAGAATGCCGTGCTTCTTGATGAGTTCTTTCATCACTTTATCCTTTGAGAGATGTTGACGATAAGGCAAGAGATAGATGTTAGACGTTAGACATTAGACGTTAGATATTAGATATTAGATAAAAGGCATTAAACCTTGAACCTTAAATTTTTAACTTTTAACTTTAAACCTTCAATTCCCCCAACTTCATCAACGCATACATCATGGTAGTTACGTGCATGCTCTGAATGAATTCATTGTTTCTGAATTTCTTTTTAAATTCTTCCAGATCCATCAGTTCAATATAAATTTCTTCGTTTGGGTCAAGTTGCTGATCGGACGTTTTTTTGCCTCCGGTTGCCAGAAACATGTGCATCCAATTGCTGTTGGTAGAGGGATTGGCACAGGTGCGGCCCAGATATTCAAAATGCCTGAATGTATAGCCTGTTTCTTCAAGTAATTCGCGTTGAATGGCCGCCTCCAGATTGGGGTCACCATCGTCCACACACCCACCAGGTATTTCCCAGCAGGTTTCGCCAATGGCATGCCGGTACTGCATCTCCATCAACACTTTGTTGTCTTCTGTAAGCGCAAAACAAGTTACCCATTCAGGAAATTCATAAACATAATAAGGATTTACAATTTTCCCTTCAGGCGTTTCGCACACATCTTTACGCACTTTAAACCAAAGGTCATTAAAAAGGTACTCGGAAGATAAAGTTTTCCAATTCATAAACTACCATTTCATTTTTTCTCTTAAATAATTGATCTGACCAACATGATGTTTCCCGTGCCAGGAATACAAATTCAAAATATCCCAGAGTGTCATTTCCTTTTGCTGTCCGGGATGAAACACAGTACGCATCCAATCAGCATCAGTAAGATATTTCAGGGCTTCATACATCCTTCGGTGCAGGGCATGCAGCAACGTAGCCGAAACATTTACAGGAACTGTTTTTACATCATCCAACTCCGCCCAGAGATTTTCATCAAAAGGATTAATAGTGGGATTATTTTCTGTAAGCCCCAGTTTCAATCTGATATAAGCATTTATATGGGCATCGGCAATATGATGCACCACCTGGTGAACTGTCCAACCACCTTCCCGATAAGGCGTGTGCAATTGATATTCATCCAGATTATTCAATGCAGCCTCCAATATATCGGGCAATATTTTTATATCGTTTAAGGCGTTCTCTTTGGCCTCTGGCGAATAATCCTGAGCCTGTAATCTGCCTATCGGATACTGATTTTCTATTTCCATAAAGATTAATTTACTTTTAATAATTCTACTTCAAACATCAAGGTAGCGCCACCCGGTATATCGCTTCCGGCGCCGCGATCGCCATAAGCCAGATCAGAAGGTATCCAGAGCCTCCAGCGGCTTCCTTCTTTCATTAGTGGAATTGCTATCTGCCAGCCTTTTATCAAATGTTTTAAAGGTGCAGTAAAAGGTTGATTTCTTTTAAAAGAACTGTCAAACTCTTTTCCATCCAGCAAAGCGCCTTTGTAATGTGCCGTAACCGAATCATTAATGGTTGGCTGATTTCCGTTACCTTCTTTTATCACTTCATATTGCAGACCTTCGGGTAAAGAAATGACACTTTCTTTATTCCTGTTTTCATCCATAAACTTCTGGCCTGCCTGTTTATGGACATCAATTTTTCCATTCATAAATGCTTTCAATTTATCTTGTATTGACATAGTTGTAAAAATATTTAAAGTTATTCATTGTACATAAAAAAGAATATCCCCTTCCTTATTTAATCTCAAATCCACTAAGATAAAGCATTTTTGAGCCAAATTTTGAAAATTATGGAAGCTTGTTTTAAAATTTTATTTATACGATGAACACAAGAAGACGTAACGAAAAACAATCTCTCCTGAAACTGCCGGTTATGTAGTACGCCCTTTGTGACTCTGATGGAGCCTCATTTTCATACATCTAAAAATATACTTAATCCTCTCTCAAACTCTTCCCCGTAAGATGAATAAAAACATCTTCCAAATTGGCCTGCTTCACTTCACGAGGTCGTTCAAAACCAGATGCCACCAGTTCGTCAATCAGATTATCGGGTGTATCCATTGCCACAATTTTTCCACTATCAATAATTGCAATTCTGTCGCAGAGATATTCTGCCTCATCCATATAGTGCGTAGTAATAATGATGGTCGCTCCCTGATCATTAATGATTTTTATCAACTCCCAAAGATTTCTTCGCGCCTGTGGGTCAAGGCCGGTGGTTGGTTCGTCCAGGAAAATAACCTTAGGCTTATTAATCAGTGTAGTCGCTACCGAAAATCTTTGTTTTTGACCACCGCTTAATTCTTTGTACTGAGATTTGGCTTTTTCTTCCAGATTTACACTTCTGAGCAATGCCATTCCATCCACTTCTTCATTATACAGCCCAGCAAAAAGGTCAATCAATTGCAATAAATTAAGTCCGGGATAATACCCGCTGGTTTGCAACTGCACACCTATCAGCCCTTTAATGGTTTCCGAATCTTTATCGAGATCATAACCAGCCACCAAAATAACACCGGCAGTTTTTGACCGTAGGGTTTCTATAATTTCAAGCGTAGTTGACTTACCGGCACCATTGGGCCCCAGCAAACCAAAGATTTCGTTTTCATACACATCAAAGGAAATACCTTTTACCGCCTCAAAATTTCCATAATTTTTTACCAGATTCCTTACCGAAATAATTTTATCAGCCATGCGATAAAACTACAAATAAGTTTCCAATTCTTCTATCATTGCTTTGCTACCACCAAAAAACGGGGTACGCTCATGCAAACTTTTCGGTTCGATATCTAATATTCGCTGCCCTTTTTTGCTGATAGCGATCCCTCCGGCTACCGTTACTATAAACGCAAAGGGATTACACTCATACATTAATCTCAATTTTCCTTCTGGTTTTTCCTTTGTTCCCGGATACATAAAAATACCGCCTTTGATCAGGTTGCGATGCAGGTCGGCCACCATGCTGCCAATATAGCGCTGGGTGTAAGGCCCGCCATTACTTTTGTTCTTTCTCTGGCAATTTTCGATATATGGCTGTACTTTTTCGTCATACTCATAATAATTACCATGATTGACAGAGTAGATTTTACCGGTTTCAGGGAATTTCATATCTGGATGACTAAGTGTAAACTCGCCGATAGAAGGATCGAGTGTAAAACCCTGTACGCCCCGGCGGGTGGCATAAACCAGCATGGTGCTACTGCCATAAATAATATATCCCGCCGCTACTAAATTGGTGCCCGCCTGCAGGAAATCCTGTTCTTCGGCAAGTTGTCCTGATTTTGTCTTTCGCCAATACACTCCAAAAATGGTTCCGATGGAAACATTCACATCAATATTCGAGCTGCCATCCAATGGATCAAATGAGCATACGTATTTTGACTCCCGGCTTATCACATCGTCAAACGGAATAAAAGTATCCATTTCTTCGCTGGCGATGCCTGCGCAACTTACGCCATGCTGCAACACTCCCATAAATTGTTCATTGGCAAAAACATCTAATTTTTTCACTTCTTCTCCCTGCACATTGGTAGTACCCAGATCGCCCAGTATGTCAACCAGACCAGCTTTATTCACTTCTACATTTACGCGTTTAGCGGCAAGACCGATATCACGCAGCAGGGCGCTTAACTCACCTGTGGCATTCGGAATATTGCGCAATTGCTGAATGGTAAATTCATCGAGGGTAAATACCTTTCTGTTTACATTACTCATATTACAAATTTTATCGTTACAATTTTAATTGGGTTATTACTGCAAAAACCGGTATCAAAAAAAACTACAATAATTATTTTTGCCCATAAAAAATATTATTCGAAATTAGCGACATTTGTGCGATAAAAATTATAAAATGAAGGTTTTCAAATTTGGCGGCGCTGCCGTTAACAACATCGAAAGAATTACCAATGTAAAAAACATATTGAAGGAAAACAAGGACGAGAAACTATTGATTGTCATTTCTGCAATGGGTAAATCCACGAATGCATTAGAAAAAGTAACCGAAGCATTCGTAAATAACAGAAAAGAAGATGCCCTGCAGCTTTTTGACCAACTGAAAAAGCAGCATGTAATGACTTCAAAGTACCTGCTTGTAACCCATTATCTGCCCTGTGAAACTAAGTTGGATGAAATTTTTAAAAATACAGAAACTTTATTGCAAAGCGCTCCCGAAAAAAGTTTTGATTTTTATTATGATCAGATAGTGAGTGTGGGAGACCTGATTTTCACTACCATCATGAGTTATTTTTTAAACGAAATGGGCATTGAAAACGAATGGGTAGATGTAAGAAAAATAATTAAAACCGATAATAATTTCAGAGATGCCAATATCAATTGGGAGCAGACCCAAGAAAATGTTACCTCAATTATCAAACCCATTTTGGAGAATAAAACAGTAGTAACACAAGGTTTCATTGGCGGCACAATAGATGGAGATACTACCACATTAGGACGGGAAGGAAGCGACTATACGGCTGCCGTATTTGCCAACATGCTGGATGCTGAAAGTCAGACCATCTGGAAAGATGTAGAAAACGTGATGAATGCCGACCCGCGCGAAGTACGTGATGCCATAGCAATACCCGAACTGAACTATACCGAGGTGATTGAAATGGCTTATTATGGCGCACAGGTCATTCACCCCAAAACCATCAAACCGCTTCAAAACAAAAGTATTCCACTGTATGTAAAATGTTTTCTGGATGCTTCACTACCAGGAACTGTTATTCACAATCAATCTGTAAAAAACTTACCTCCTATCATTGTACTGAAGAAAAATCAGGTGATGATGGAACTGAAATCAAAGGATTTTTCTTTTATTGGCGAACAAAACACGGGGGTGCTTTACGGTTTGTTTGAGCAATTGTCCATCAGACCCAATCTTACACAAAACGGAGCTATCAATATGATTTGTGTATTTGACAACAGAGAGCATAAAATAAAACAATTAGCAGCCAAAGCATCCGAAATTTTTGATGTACAAATTACTGCCGGACTCTCCCTGCTCACCATCAGACATTATACGGAAGAAAGCATAAAAAGATTTACGGAAGGGAAAAATGCACTGGTAACACAGCAGACAAAACAAAATGCCACCTGGCTTTTTGAAGTGTAGTAACAACATCACCCACAAACACATTTTGTGCCGATTCTTTGACTTCCAAAGGAATATAATGAATTGCCGAATAGGCCTATAACAAATAAATCAGCAGCCCAGCTAAAAATAAACGCAAACATTTTGCAGAAAGAAAAATGCTAAAAATATCTGCTCCTTCAGGATTACTTATGCATCAAAATATTTGACTGCTATTCCCATATATATCCTGAAACATGATTACATCCGTCCTTAGGAATAATCATTAGTGAGTACCAGGCGAGACACAAATACTATGTAACCATTAAATTATTAATTTTACCACCTGAGAATTTATTTGAGAACAAGTTATTATGATAACTCAAAGACAATTGCAAAAAACAACCCATTGGTAAATAATATAAATTCTATCCCGTAAATCATCATTTTATCCCAATTTGATTTATAAATAACAAAGAGTTTTCATAAGTTTGAAGAAGTAACCAATTTTAAAGTAAAAACTAGCTGTTCGTAAAAAACATGGTCTCGTTTCAAAAATACATTCTTTTTTTTGCTTTCATTATTCTATGTATGTATTTGCGGGCGCAAGAACTTTCATTAGATAAACAGATTGAACGAATTGACAGCTTACAGTCGTACAACCATGTAGATGAAGCTTACAAGGAAGCCAACCTGCTGTATTCTAAATTTTCCTCCATTTATTCCGATGAAAAATACCTGAAAGACAAATTAAATGTAATGCTTTTGATTACTGAAATTCAAGTATTAAGAAACAAGTGGGATGAGGCAGGAGAATGGGGATATGCCGTAATAGACTATACAGACCGGTATAACTTTCCCGATATAGCCTATAGCGCCCATCTCAAATTGGCCATTATTTACGAGCAAGCCGAAAATTATGAGCAATGCCTAAATCAAATAAACAAGGCTTACGAACTTTACAAAGCCAATAATTTGAAAAAGCTATTTAGTACGTATTACATTCGAAAAGCATGCTTTGTCGTTATATCAACCATAAGGATTCCACTATTTATTTTGCAAAAAAAGGGTTAGAGTACGCCAAGCAATTTAACAATAAAAGAGACATTATTGATGCTTATTTATTGTTAGGACACACAACAAAGAACTCAAACTACTTGGAGGCTATCAATTATACCTTATTAGCAGCAAAAGAATTCTTAAATAGAAATAATTTAAGTGCAGCAGCTATCATGTATGTGAACATCAGCAGAATATACATGAACAACAAGCAATTTACGCAAGCGAAAAAATGGATTGACTCTTCTGCGGTTATTTCTTTAAAATTTGATTCACCAAATGAAGAGCCCGTCACATTGATACTGAAAAGTCAGCTATATGATTCTTTGGGCAACAAAGACTCCGCTTTCTATTATTTCAAAAAATTTCATTACCAAAAAATAGTAGAAATAAGAAATCAGGAAAACATAGCTATTAGTCAACTAACAGCAGGATATGAAAATAAAAAAAATGAAATCGTTATTAAAAATAAGAACAAGCAAATTACATTTATTGTGGCTCTATTGGGTATAATCGTTGGTGGCTCAATATTGCTTTTCAGAAAAAACAAAAAAATACATTCACAAAATAAAACCATCAACAAACAGTTAGAAGAATTAATAAAAACACTGGAACAAAAACAGGTTCTTCTATCGGAATTGCAGCACCGGGTTAAAAACAACTTACAGCATGTGATTAGTATTTTGGAAATTCAAAAAGAGTCGGTTGATTTCAATAATATAGAAGAGTTGATACGAGGGAATCAAAACAGAATTCACTCTATGGCGCTACTTCATAAAAAATTAAATATCTCTGAAAGTATTAATGACATTGAAATATGCAGATATATTAATGAGTTGTCGGAACTGGTAAAACACACTTATGAAAGCCCCAAAAGGCAGATCAATTTAAAAATAAATTGCGATGCAATGACCATGACCATTGAAAAAGCATTACCCATTGGGCTGATTCTCGTAGAGCTGATTAGCAATAGTATGAAACATGCTTATAAAAATAAAACCACCGGAGCTATTTTAATTTCATTGACAAAAAATGTAGCTTCGAATTACTTTAGGTTGTACTATTCAGATGACGGTTCAGGTTTTGATTTTTACCAAGCAGATACAAAAGGATTGGGAATGGAAATAGCACGTGGGCTAATCAGTCAGTTGGATGCAAAGGCTGAAAGCAGTTATAACAGCAAGGGATTTGTACTTACACTACTATTTCAGTAAGTAGAGAATCCAACAAAAAGTCATACTTAAAAAAATTTAAAAATGAACACTAAAAACATACTAATTGTAGAAGATGATTTTTTAAACAGAAGGGTATCTAAAAAATATCTTTCTGAAAATGGATACACTGTTTTTGAAGCTAAAAATGCACAAGAGGCACTCAATTTATTAAAGAATGAGCAAATTGAAATGGCAATATTAGACATCAACCTGGGCGAAGGTAAAAGAGATGGTATTAGTTTGGGTCAGGAACTTTATGAAAGTTTCAATATTCCATTTATTTATCTTACAGCTTATGAAGGTTCAGCGCTTATTGAAAAAGCGGTAGCTACTATGCCACACGCCTACTTAACCAAGCCATACAAAGATATTGAGCTTATTACTTCGATAGAATTAGCCCTTCGCCAATTTGCAGGCAGGAAAAAGCAAAAGCAAACCATTATAGTAAAAGAAAATGAGTACAATATAGATTTACCGATTGAAGAAATTGAATTTATCGAATCGGATGGAAACTACCTTTTAATTAATACTTCCCAAAAAGTGTTTAAAAAAAGGAGCACTATCAAAGAAATACTCACTATACTCCCCACATCAACCTTTGTTCAAACCCATCGGGCATTTATTGTCAATAAAGAAAAAATAAACAAGTTTAATATTAAAGAGGTAATCATAAACTCCAAAGTAATTCCGATATCAAAATATTATGTTGATAATATTCAGTTGGTATGTAAATAGCGACCAATCGATTTGAATAGGCGCTTCTATCTTTGGTTTTAATGAGGTTCTTAAGCATCTATCCCACGAAATCAACTTCTATCCCTATAATTTTCACCAATAGAAACCATCCCTGAAATTTGGGGAGTTAAATCAGCAGGTCGCCGAAAATGCATTAAGAGTAGGCATTTTATTAATTAAATTTTAAGAATACAGTTATGACTAAAATCAAAGTTTTCCTTGTTTCGATTTTTACTATTTGTAGCGCATCACTTTTTGCGCAGGTAACTAATGCCACTGAGGGCGTTTCCTTTTACAAAGATTTTGGCGGGAATGGCTTTAGAGTTACGCTAAAAGAAGGCACTCACTATTTAGACAAAACACCTTTAAAAAATGCAGCCAGCTCCTACTCTATCAACGGCAGCTACTCGGTAACATTTTATGGTAAAACAGATGCTGATGTAGTTACAACAATATCGCCATTCCCTGTTGGTCATGCCCAACGTTTAAAAGTGAAAGACTTTTCCGACAACAACAATCTAAAAAAGTTTAATGATAAAGTAAATAAAGTGATTGTTACAAAATATGTACCCAAAAAATAGTATCTATTGTTTTCTTTTCAGTACTAAAACATATATCATAGCTTAATAGTAGATTAGGAAAACTCAGGTCAAATAGTATTGTTTGATCTTTTTTTATCATGTAGTAGATAATCCATTGTACTAAAAAAAACAGGTTCAATCATTCATTCATACACTCCACTCATGAAAAAAATATATTCCGCCATACTCCTTGGCCTATTCATCATCCTAAATACAAATGCTTTCAGTCAAAATTTTGTAACAAAATGGTCGTTCCCTGTAGCAAAAACTGCTATAGAAATCAACCCAACTACAAGCGGCAATGTCAATTACACTTGGACGGCTACCTCTGGCGCAAGTGGTAGTGGTAGTTTTACTACAGCCAACAGTTATGCCATTAGTATTGCCGGAACCATTGCAGGAGACGTAGTTACACTTTCTTTGGAACCTCAAAATTTAAGGTCAATTAGGTTAGGATATAGACCCAATGTTACATTATCTACGAATACCAATATTATAGATGTATTAGACTGGGGAAATGTTCCATGGAACAGCATGAATCAAATGTTTCGGAAAAAAACAATAATCCCTATTTTTCAGGAGCTTTCTTTCATAAAAAAAGTTTAAACAAATTCAATAAAACTAAATTAAATTGATGAGAAAATTATTACCCTTTGCAATTGTACTATTAAGTGCTTTAGCAACAAATGGACAAAAATATAAAATTGGAGATACTCATCCCTGTGGAGGCATTGTATTTAGTGTAGATGCTACAGGCACTAAAGGCTTTATAGCAGCCTCTAAAGATGCTGGCCATCTTACTTATGCCGAAGCAGTAGCGCCCAATGCGATGGGGCAGGGATGGAAACTGCCCAATAATAAGCTACTCAAAGAAATGTACACTAACCTGGCAAAGAAAAAACTGGGAGGCTTTAAACCCGAGCTTTATAGATCAAGCGAGTCTGGTTATGCTTCTTATCCGTGGGCTCTACATTTTGGAACCGGCAAAGAAGAAACTTCTGCCTTAAATAACAAAACGCTTTGTAGAGCGGTTAAGGAATTTCCTTGCAATAACACACCAACTCCTAAACCAGCACCACAACAACCTAAGCAGAGTGTTTTATTAAATGCTGGCGGAAGCCTTAATGCAGGAGCTCAACTAAAGTCGGCCAACGGTGCATTTATTTTAAAAATTCAGGATGATGGCAACCTATGTGTTTACCCTATGACTAATGGGCAACAAAGCATCATGCCAAAATGGTGCAGCAATGCTAGTGGGTTTAAGAATGCAAAACTACAGCTTAAAGTCGATGGAAACCTGGTAGTGGTAGATGGCAGCAATACAATAAAATGGCAATCCAATACTAATAAGGATGCCAATAACAAACCGGTTAAATTGGTGTTGGAGAATGATGGTCGGTTGGTTCTCTATTCCGGCACTGGAAAGGCCGTTTGGACAAACAAGTAGTTCTTCGTTCAAATAAAATTAGCGTTTCTTTAAAATGCAGGTGAAGTACAGACGGTACTTCACCTTTTCAAACTCAATTATACATTCCTACTAATAAGACAAACAAAACCTCCAAAATCATTTACCAAATTATATAAAACAAATCACCACTCATTGTCTTATCAATAACCTTTTTCCATTGCTAACATGAACTCTCATTTATGGCAGGTAAAATAAAACTACGCATACAAAGTAATAAAGGCAAGCACTTATAAAACTCAAAAATGAAAAATAATTATTATATTCTACTAATGGCAGCATTTATAGTGCTGAAGACAAATGTGTAAGCACAAATTTTTGTAACGAAATGGTCATCTCTCAAAAACTACTTTCGAAATAAGTACTACAACCTATGGAATTTCAAATTATAACTGGACTGCCACTTCGGGAGTATAAGGTAGTAAAAAAATAAGTATAAAGTTGAAACTACTTTTTTATAATGAATATCAAAGCTCGGAATAAAAATTTATTTGATATCATCCATAAGAATATTCCAAATCCAAACAGATGAGTAATTAGCAAAACGAAGTAGTTTTCAAAGGAAGTGATTTTACCCAAACATTAAGACTATATCACCTCTAACATTAACAATCTATTTTCCATCCTTTCGTTGAACAGTTGCTTCTTCGAATAAGAAACGCTATTGTTTTTATACCTTAAAAATAATAAAGATGAAAATTGTTCTTTCTGTTTTAATCGCATTTATGGTTATCATTGGACTGGCTTCTTGTATGGGGCCTTATATGGCATATCATCGCCCACCGCTGCCACTGCCTTCGGGCATTGGAATTTTTCCGGGTAAACCTTACTATAAAAACCATCATCACCAACGTTATAATAAACAACCGAGAAGATATAATTCAAATCGATATTATTATGATGATTACGGCAGATACTAAACAAAAACAAATTATCTAACCCATCAAGCCTTTACTTGAAAATAAAACAGTGGTAACACAAGGTTTCATCGGCGAACAAAAAATCGGCGTTCTTTACGGCTTTTTTGAGCAATTGTCCATCAGACCCAATCTTACACAAAACGGGGCTATCAATGTGATTTTTGTTTTTGACAACCGGGAGGATAAAATAAAGCCATTAGCAGCCAAAGCATCAGAAATTTTTGACGTACAAATTACTCCTGGACTCTCCCTGCTCACCATCAGACACTATACAGTGGATAGCATAAAAAGATTTACCGAAGGGAAAAATACCCTGAAAACACAGCAGACAAAGCAAAATGCCACCTGGCCTTTTTGAGGCGTAATTACTCGCCTACCACCACCGTTTGAACTATTTTTTTCGGAACGGGTGTTTTGTCGGACATTGCAGGCTGCCACTTTTCCATTTTCTGCATCCGCTTCATCAGTTCTTTGTTGAAGTATTCATCTCCACCCTGAATCATTTTAAAATTCACAGACGTGCCATCTGCATCAATGATAAATTCAACCTGGGCATAAAGACGGCGGGTTTCTTCGGGCAGCATCGGCACCATTTCCTGACCCAAATTTTTCAAATAGGTTTCAAATGCCTGAATACCACCGGGAAATTCCGGCCATTTGGTAACCACATTTGCAACCGTTACATCTCTTACCACGGGCACAAAATCGCTTTTGGGCCTCACTTTAACCACCTGTACAAACTTGTGTACTTTTGGTAATGAATTATTGACAACATACTCTCCGTTATCCTTAATCATCACCACCGGTATCTGATGGTATTTTTCAAAATAGTCGTAAGCCTCTTCCAACCGGTCGGTAAATTCTTTTAGGTGCTCATTGTCCTTGGTGATTCTGGCAAGATATTCATAGCTCTTTTGTTCATTATATTTTATCGGGAAAATATGAACCGGAATATAATCAAGACCGACGCTTTTGGCACCCGCAGTCAAAACATACAGCTCGCTGATTTTATCATCCAAAATAGGAATACAACCCACAGTGGCGCACCCGCCATGAATGTAAATGCCGCTTCCCGGATGCTCCTGATCGCTCAGAATTTTGTCTGAAGCATTGGGATAATTAAGGCCAAGAGATAAATAATAACTACTATTGGGATTAAACCTGTCTATGAAATAAAATCCTTCCGGAACCTGGTAATCGCCTTCAAAACGCTTAGGGCCCAGCGCACCCGATAAAGCGCAAACCTTATACACCTTCAGTAGCTTATACTCCTCCTGAATCGTATTTTTTATCCATACCTCCAATTGACTATCGTACTTAAATGATCTTAAATACATATAACGGGCGGGCCACACCAAACCCTTGAGTTCAAACAAGGCTTTTAAATTAGCCTCATTTGCTGCAAAGGCGCTATTGGCCCTCTTAAATCCTTTTTGATAGTCAACAAACGATTTGCCGTAGGAAGGAGTATTTTCCTGAGACCGAGAATAGGCACCGGAGAAAATAAAAACAAAAATTATAATAAGTAATAATCTGCTCATCTGACATTTTTTCTTTTCTGTTGAAACAAAACTTAACGACAAAGATAAACTTAAAATCCCTTTGTTTTTAATTAAATCTGAGAGGTGAATAAAACCGAATTATTACATCTTTTTTTTTATAACTGCAAAAATTAAAAACAGACCAATCTATGACCGTTAATAATAACGGTTTTTAAAAACACATATTTAAATCCGGACCTTTTGGAAACTATTTGATAATCAGTATTTAGGAAATAAATCATATAAAATATTTCAAATCAATAACCATTTGTGCATTATCAAAAAACTTCAGTTCTTACTAAAAATGTTGCACCCTGCTACCCTATCTTTGCGCCATGCAAAAAATCGGAATATTAGGAGGTGGTCAGTTGGGTCGCATGTTGCTACCGGCTGCAGCAAACTATCCTGTTGAAACTTTTGTGATGGAAAATGACAAGGAATGTCCTGCCGCCCATCTTTGTCATCATTTTACCGAAGGGAATATAAGAGATTTTAACGATGTATATCATTTTGGTAAGCATTTAGACGCACTTACAATCGAAATTGAAAATGTGAATATTGATGCATTAGAGGCGCTGGAAAAAAAAATACTATACAGACAATCAGATACCTACGTCAGAATATGTCATCACTCATAACATCACTGAACTCGAAAGCCAAAAAGCTTTTCTGCCTGCCATACACAAATTGGCCGAGGGCGGATATGACGGACGTGGTGTACAGGTGATTGGTCAATATGAAGATATTTCAAAAGGATTTGACACTACTGCCGTGCTGGAAAAAATGGTGGAGGTGCAAAAAGAGATTGCAATGATGATTGCAGTGAGCAATTCGGGCGAAATAAGCATTTACCCGCCGGTGCAAATGATTTTTGATGAAAAACTAAATCAACTTGATTTTCAACTTGCCCTGCCGATCTGCCTGAAAACGTGAAATGGAAGGCAGAAGCAATAGCGCTGACAACCGTAAAAAATTTCAACTCGGCAGGTATTTTTGCAGTGGAAATGTTTGCTACGCCCAAAGGTAATGTATTGGTAAACGAAACACCCAGAGTACACAATAGCGGGCATCATACCATTGAAGCGCACTACAGCTCTCAGTTTGACATGCTTTGGCGCATAATGCTGGACTATCCTTTGGGCAATACCGAGGCTATTTCTCCTTCAGTGATGGTCAATATTATAGGCGCAGAAGGCCATCAGGGAAATGCCATATATGAGGGATTGGAAGAAGTGTTAAAAATAGAAAATGCCTTTTTTCATATTTATGGGAAAAGGCAAACCAAGCCCGGAAGAAAAATGGGACATGCAACAATTATTAGCAATGAAAAGGCCGATTTGTTGCATCAGGCTAATAAAATAAGGAATAGGCTGACAGTAAAGGGTAAAGCAGAATAATGGGTATTTTTTAATTGATACCATTTTCCGAATTCCAATTAGTCAATTAAAACAATAAAAACCAAATCCTCCCTCATTTTTCTTTCAGGTGGAGCAGTTCCTTTATTGCAGTAAAGGCATCCTGTAACACCATTCGGGCATTTGTGGCTACCTAATATTTTCCTAAGCATAAGTATTTCACTGTCATACGTTGCAATTTCGTAATTTTTCCTATTTTTAAGTCAGCATTTGATAATTAAAATTCTTGTTTTGCTTTACGCCATCCTTAAAATATATGTTCGTTTCATCATTCCGGTTTTCTGTTATTCCATCCGAATAACCCAGCTCAAACTATTAAAACAAAAAGGGCCATTACTCATTGCCAGCAACCACCCCAATTCCTTTCTGGATGCCGTTTTTCTGGATATTCTTTTTGGCGAACCCATCTGGTCATTGGCACGTGGTGATGTTTTTCGGAAAAAATGGGCACGTCCCATCCTGCACAGCCTGCGTATTTTCCCGGTTTACCGCAATAGGGAGGGTGCCGAAAATCTTTCCGAAAATTATAAAACATTTGATGCCTGCATCGAAATATTTAAGCAGAACGGAGTGGTTACCATATTTAGTGAAGGGCTTTGTGTAAAGGAATGGCACCTGCGGTCACTGCTCAAAGGTACAGCCAGGCTGGCCTTCAAAGCCTGGGAAGAAGGTATCCCGCTAAAAATATTGCCGGTGGGAATTAATTATAGTTCTTTTGAAAGATTTGGCAAACAGGTAGATGTGAATGTGGGCAATGTTTTTTCTTCAGAATTTTTTAACCTGCAGGAAACAGATGGAGCACGGAACAGCGCTTTCAACAAAAAATTAGAGGCCGAACTCAAACAATTAGTTTATGAAATAGCCCCCCAGTGACAATAACACTTTGACCAAAAATTTAATAACCGCCCCAATCCGCTGAAGAAAGCTGCCCTGTTTCTTCCCTCATTAACAGGCAAACTATTGCACCTGCCCGGATATTATTTGACCAACTTCATCATCAAATATCTGAAATCCGATAAGGTACACAACGACTCGATGAAAGTAGCAATTCTGATATTTGGCTACCCGCTTTATCTGATCATTATTTCCTGGTCAGTCTGGCTCCTCACCGGCAGCGCCTGGAGCCTCACAGTGTTTCTATTGCTACCACTTTTATTACTGGCTTATGTAAAACAAAAGGTAAGGAAGGATTGGGGTGAGTGAAGTCCTTTCTGAGTATTGGTTATGACAATATTGAATAATTTTATTTTTCCTGATGAATACTTGAGTGCAAAGGATAGGTCTAGAATTGTTTTCACGCATTCACATTTTGATTATTATCATACAAATTATGCAGGATTATGAGGGAGAAACAATTTTTAGAGATTAAAAATGAGTAGTACATTTGGGAGCTACAGACAACCAAATAACAAACCGTAACAAACGAAATATTGACATAGTATGACATTTTTAGAATTAGCCGAACAAGTTTTAAAAGATGAAAAACGTCAATTGACTGCAAACGAAATTTGGACATTGGCAACAGAAAAGGGCTATGATAAACAACTGAACAGTGAAGGTAAAACACCTTGGCAAACCCTACTGCTCAAATCTATGTAAACGCAAAAGACAATCCAAAAACACTTTTCGCACAGACAAACAGCAGACCAAAAAGGTTATATCTAAAATCACAGGCTACACAAATTGAATTGAAAAACATTGAAACCGAAACCGCAGAAATTGCAGTACAGGCAACAATCAGGAAAAAGAAATTTGAGTATTTAGAAAAAGGCTTGCACCCATTTTTGACATACTTCGCATATTATCATCTACATTGTTACACAAAGACCATTAATTATTCACATTCATCCAAAAAAAATTTTGGCGAGTGGATTCATCCTGACATTGTTGGCTGCTATTTCCCATTTGATGAGTGGAAAAGCGAGGTTTACGACCTAAGTTCTTCAATCAGCAATACCACAATCAAACTTTTTCATTTGAACTTAAACGGGAACTTAATTTTAACAATTTAGGTGAACGTTTCTTTCAGACAGTTTCAAATTCTTCCTGGGCTAACGAAAGATATTTGGTCGCATCTGATATTTCAAAAGAACAAGAATTCAGAGATGAACTGTCAAGACTTTCAACTTCATTCGGCATTGGTGTAATTCAACTAAACTTGGAAGACCCAGACTCATCTGAAATTATTTTTCCTGCAAAAAATCGAGAAAATATTGATTGGGAGACGATAAACAAACGTACAATGAACACTGACTTTAAAGAGTTAATTTCAACGGTTAAAATTGACATCACCGGTAAGAAAATTCACAAAAAAGAATATGATACAATTTACGACACAGACAAATTTAAAATAAAAAATGACTAACTGGCTGCATAAATATACAAATTGAAAAAGAATAGGTGAACGGTTTCGCCTGAAAGATAGTTCAAAGTTGAACATTCGTTCTTCGATTGTAGTTTGTCGGTAAAGAGCCGCCACTTCGGCAAACTGGTCAGGCGATGTGTCCCATACAAAAACTTTACATTCTTAATTTACGTGTAGGCCTCGCCTAACTTTGGTCGTGACTATTTTCCAGACCGAAACCCCGAAAAGCCGTTTTCTATTTGTTGAAAGTGTGTATATTTGAAAACAGAAAAACTGTTTCTGCAGGCATGGTTAAAGTAAATAATTAATTGATTTTCAATCCGCATCATCCCAAAGCTGCAAAGCGTTGTGTGAAATATTCGCTAAAAACTCAAGATCATGAAACATGTTTTAATGGCAGTCATTTTTTCTGCTCTATTCTATCCTCTTTTTGGACAAAACTCTAATCGGCCAATAGATGGACCCGGGTTTTATTTTAAAAGCTTTCAAGAATATAAAGACAAAAATAGTGATTCCGCTAAGCATTATCTAAGGCGGCTGGCAGCAAACACCAGTTATAATTCTACGTTACAAGATTTATTGCATAATAGTTTCGCTCAATCGTTTCAAAAAAAGTGGGAAAAAAAATCAAAGACCCTGAACAGAAAATAGAAATGATAAATCGTACTACGCTCAGTAAGGAAATTTTAAATAAAATGGTAGAAGATTCCACTCAGGCGCTTGTAACATTTTCATTACCGATTTACTATTGGACACAAGCGCAACAATATGAAAACAATGCTGCTAAACTAAAAAAATTAGCACGTTCCTATATAAAGACTAAACTGTCGAATGATGATATTTATGATCATAAAATAGGTCGATATGCATTGCTGATTTATCAAATCATTTTAAATAATGGCAAATTAGATAAACTTGCCAACAATCTCTTTAAAATTACGGTAAACGGCTAATTCTTTTTTTGAGGTGCTATGCAAAATAGCCCGCTATTCGATACATAAAAAAATCACGGTCTCTGATGCCAAAATTATTTGCTAAAAATCGTTGGATTTTTCCATTCATATTTTCGGCTTTGGCATTGGTTTGTCCTTCTTTAAAATAGTTGACGATATCATCCTGATGTTTTTCTATCATTTTTCTTACTCCTCTGAAAGCTGCTATTTTTGATTGATTGACTTCATCGCACCAGTTGTAAAGTTCTTGTTCTATTTTGTCCATTGATTTGCCGATGTTTTTCCCTGATACCACAACCTCAGTTTTTGGGTGATCCGGTAGGCTGTTTCTAATATTGGGAAACGGTAAAATAGTTGTTGCATGATTTTCAGCTCATCTTCCTCCCATTCATCTTGCATTTTGAAAAGAATATAGCGGCTGCGCTCCAATAGTTCAATATAGCGCCAGTGTGTTTGTTGTTCATCCGTATCAGCTTTACAAGAATTGTTTCCTGATTAATATATTGGGTTTTGAGTTGTTTGCGTACCTGTTGCAGCGCATCTAAGAGATGTTTGATGACATGGAACTTGTCTATCACTAACTGTGTATTGGGAAAATGTCTTTGCATAGTTTTTTATAGGAAGGACTCATGTCACAGCTGACCGATTTTACTTCCTCTAATACTTGCGACAGGTAGTGTTCCATTACTTGTTTGAGTTCTTCCGGCTTCATGGTTTGTGCCAGTAAAGCTATTTTCCCTGATTGGGCATTGGTCATAATGGTATACATTTTTTTGCCTATTTGCTTTTCATCAATGGTCATGTGGCTGCCAAAATTTTCTGCTTTTGCTATGGGTACCGGCTTTTCTTTTGTTACCTCCCCACTGCTCTTATCTATTACTTGTATCTTTTTTTCTCCCCAGTTTCCGGCTGCAATATCTTTTCGGTAATCGCTTATCTCTTCTTTGTACCAATAATGTACTGTTTTGGGTTTTAGACCAAACATAAAAGCCACGCAACTTATGTTTACAGGGTGTTGCTCTATTCTATATTTTTAAAAGCCCGCCATGTCAGGGGTTAATTTGGCCGAATCCTCGGTAATCACATACTCGTTGCTAAAATGCTCATCTGTACCGGAGCGTTTCCAACGCCTTCGTTTCATTACCAGATAGACCGGCTTAGTGGAAAATCCATGGCTGAGTATCGTTATCGGATTGCAAAACCATCCAACACTACATCTGAAAACCCTTTAAGATTTGTGGGAATATGCCCTGCTTTTCCCATAATATAATTTGCCATTCTTTGTGGAGTTCTTTTACCTCCGCAATATCAAAAAAGCCTAATAAATCACGCGGCACCATCATCCGGCTTAATTCAAATAATACATTTGATTCTACTTGTTTTTTCTTTTGTCCCATAACCATAAAGATAATAATAGCACCTCAAAAAAAGAATTAGCCCGGTAAACAAATTTAAATCAAATCCAATAATCCAAACAGATACCAATACACTTTCAGAATCAACATTAGCAAAAAGGAGTTGGTTTAGGTTTTTATATGCTTATTGTAATTACATTTTAGCTAATCGATTATTACAAAAAGGTGATACAAAGAATGCCTGAAAATATTTTTTAACGGCTTATGAATACAGCCCCGACAAGCTCGATAGAACAAATTATTCAAGCTATTTTTATAATATGTATTTTCTTCTTGAAAAAGAGAAAACCACTTTTCAAAATGACTATATTACTTATTTAAAACAGTACTTTCCGAATAAGCATGATGTCTTAAATCGATTATTATCTCTAAGCTTAACAGATTCTTCGTTTAAAAAAGATTTAAAAATATATTAGGATGATAATTTTTCAAACAAAGAACCCTTCTCTGCTTTTGGTACAAAAACATTAATCAGGATTTAAAGAAGGCTCCTTCATTTACATTAATGAAGATGAATAGAGAAAAATTTCCCATAGAAGAAAAACTTGGGAAATGGGTATTAGTGGATTTTGGGGGGACATGGTGTGCCCCTTACAGGGCAGAACACCCTGACTTACAAAAACTATATAAAAACATGTATAACAATGTACAAAATTTTGAATTATTGACAATCACATGCAGAGATGACAGCTCAAAAGTAAATGATTACATGAAAGCTAAATCATACGACTTTCCTGTTGCTATGGCAGATGATAAAATAGAAAAATTATATCCTAAAAATGGGTATCCTTCAAATTTTTTAATTACTCCTCAAGGGATTTTTTTGATAATACCATTTAGCATTGATTGGGTCAGTTTCATCAAGAACTATATTGATTTATAAAAACCAAGAACTACCGAAAAACATTAAATTTCTTATTACTTAGAAGAAAACACCTAATCTGATAGCCCAACGGTTTAATGCCACCTTGCCATCATTCCATTGTTTGTTGGAAGTGATGTCGGTAAAACCGTTCTCAAATCCAAGGCCAAAGAACAGGTCAGTTCTGTCTGCAAGTCTGTATTCGCCACCGGCACCCATTACCAGGCTCAGATTTACCTTGTTGGTTTGATTCAATACATTTACATTAGTTTCAGAAACGTTTCCGCCTCCTACTTTAGCATACGAATAATCTGCTCTGGAACGAATTAAGGCACCCAGTCCGCCACCAAACTGACCCCACCAGCGAAATCCTTCATTCATATTTGTTTTCAGCTTCACAGTGATCGGAATATTCAGGTATTGCAGTTTCAAATCATAATTCTGCTGGCCTGTAGCTTCCCCACGCTTGAGCCCTTTTGTATTGTCATTATAAGATAAGCCTGCCGTAGCATGTGACACTTCCAATCCGGTGGCAAAAGCGCCTCTGCCATCTATGAACATTATATCAGCCATCAAACCGTAATTTACTCCAAACTTACTATCCGTCTTTGATACGCCATTTTCCAAAGTTTTCAGGCTGTTTACAAAAACCGGATCTACTTTAAACCCAAGTCTTACAGGGCGGGGAAAATAACCATATTGAGCCTGGGCTACGACTGTAAACATTAAAACAGCCGATAACAATACATATCTTTTCATAAAATTTAGATTTATTTTAATTAAAAAAAAATAATAGATTCAATTAACTATTAATGTGCAAAAATAAAGCTTTGCAATTAAATGATATTTACCTCAGGTACAATCTCTATACCAAACTTTTCAAACACCGCAGTTCTGACATTTTTACTGATTTCCAGAATTTCACTACCTGTAGCTTTTCCATGGTTCACCAACACCAATGCCTGTATATCATGCACTCCTGCATCGCCTCGGGTGAATCCTTTTAGTCCACATTGGTCAATCATCCATCCTGCCGCCACTTTCACCAACCCTTCATTATTTTTATACCCTACTATTCCCTGATATTTCTCTTTTAACAAATCAAATTGCTCCTTAGGAACAGAAGGATTTTTAAAAAAGCTCCCTGCATTACCGATTACAGCCGGGTCAGGCAGTTTGGAAATGCGAATAGCCATCACAGCATTGGCGATAGCTGCAATTGTCAACTCCTGTACACTATCTTTTTCAAGCTGTTGACGGATTGCGCCGTATTCAATTCTGAAATGTGGCGTTTTATTGAGCCTGTAAGTAACATCTGTTATAACAAATCTGTCTTTATACTTGTGTTTAAAACGCTTTCCCGATAGCCAAATTCACATTCACTGTTAGTAAATTTATACATACATGAAGTTTGTTTATCCATAGCAGTCAATTCATAAAAACAGTCTTTCACCTCCACCCCGTAAGCCCCGATATTCTGCATCGGCGAAGCGCCCACACACCCTGGAATCAAGGCAAGGTTTTCAATTCCCGACAGATTATTCTTTATGCAATACATCACAAAATCGTGCCAAACCACTCCCCCACCGGCTTTCAGGTAAACGAAGGCATCATCGTCCTTAACTTTCTCAATTCCAATCAATTCATTTTTCAAAATCAATCCATCGTAATTTTTGGTAAACAGCACATTACTTCCCCCACCCAAAATCATGGGATTAAGTCCTTTTAGTTTTGACCAATTTAAAATTCCCTGCAATTCTTCAATCGTTTTAAACTGCGAGAAATATCTTGCGGATGCTTCAATTCCGAAGGAATTCAATGATTTTAATGAGATATTTTCTAAAATTTGCATAGCTTTAATAATGTGCAAAGTAAAATAAAAAAAGAATGACAGAAAAAACAGCTACCATAATTGGCTCCACCGGTATGATTGGAACCTTATTACAAAACCTTCTTTTGGCAGACAATTATTATAAAACGGTAAGGATTTTAGTAAGGAAACCCACTTCTAATTATCATCCAAAATTAGATGTAAAACTTGTAAATTTTGATGATTACGAGTGGTTGAAATTGTCGTTAGAAGGTAGTGATGCCGTTTTTAGCTGTATCGGAACTACTCAAAAAAACGTGAAAGGAGATAAAGAGTTGTATTGGAAAATTGACCATGACCTCCCCTTAAAAGTTTGTAAAACAGCTAAAGAATCAGGTTGTAAAAAATTCATTTTGGTTTCTTCGGTGGGTGCCAATATTGATAGTGTCAATTTTTATCAAAAACTGAAAGGGAAAACTGAGGAAGACATCATTGCTACAGGGATGGAACAAATACACATCATGCAGCCTTCCTTGCTTTTGGGCAAACGGAAAGAAAACAGACCTTTTGAATTTTTTGCACAGAAAACGATGAAACCTTTGTCAAAAATATTGACAGGCAGTATGGAAAAATTTAAAGCAATAGAAGGGCTATACCTTGTAAAGGCTATGATTGCTGCTTCAAAGAGAAATGATAAAGGCGCCTTCCGATATACTTACAAAGAAATTATGAAATTAGCTGATATTTATTAATAACAATATCACTTCACCATTCTTAGCCACACTTCATCGCACTGAGCAAGGGCAATAGCCTGTAAAAGGGATATTCCTGCCCAACTTTGCTAATATTAATAAAATTTCATTCCCCCTGAATTAGAATTTCTTCAATCGCCATCAACTCTTGTTGTTCAAAATGCAAATTATCAATACTTTTTATTGCATCCAATAATTGTTCCGGGCTGCTTGCTCCTACTAAAACAGAAGTAATGCGCACATCTTTCAAAACCCATGCCAACGCCATCTGTGCCAATGATTGGTTTCTTGCAGCTGCCAGTTTGTTTAGCTTTTTAACCTGCTCAACTTTTTCAGGCGTAATCGCTTCTTTCTTCAAAAAGCCATGCTTTTTCGAAGCCCTGGAGTTTTTGGGAATCCCTTTCAAATATTTGTCAGTTAATAGTCCCTGTGCCAAAGGCGAGAAAGCGACACTTCCAATGCCTTCTTTACCCAATAGATCAAGTAAACCACCCTCCACCCATCGATCAAACATTGAATATCTCGGTTGATGAATGAAGCAGGGAGTACCTAATGCTTTTAACATATTAATAGCAATTGCTGCTTCCTGGGGTGGATAATTAGAAATACCTACATATAAGGCTTTCCCCTGCCTTACTATTAAATCGAGTGTCGCCATCGTTTCTTCAAGCGGCGTGTTGGGATCAGGGCGGTGGTGGTAAAAAACATCCACATAATCCAATTTCATTCTTCCTAAACTTTGGTCAAGGCTGGAAACCAGGTATTTTTTGGAACCCCAATCGCCAAAAGGTCCCGGCCACATATAATAACCTGCCTTACTGGAAATAATCATTTCATCGCGATAATGGCGAAAATCTTTATGTAGCACTTTCCCGAAATTACATTCGGCAGAACCAGGAGGCGTACCATAATTATTAGCCAAATCAAAATGAATAATACCATTATCAAAAGCGGTATGCAAGGTTTTGCGATAAATTTTTTCATCATCTACATCTCCAAAATTATGCCACAAACCCAGTGAAATAACAGGTAATTGAATACCCGATTTCCCACACCTGCGATAAAGCATCTTGCTATATCTGTTATCTTTGAATTTCATAATCAATTATATTTTAATGACTTAATTATTTTCATTGTTTAAATAAATGACCACTTAACGAATTTTTTATTTCAAATAGTCTAGTACTTTAAACATCTTCTTTGTCAGCCCAAGCTGACTGCCGTTATAATTATTTACCAAAAAAGAAAAAATATACTCCCTCCCGTCTTTTGATTTTTGATAGCCGCAAAAGCCTTTTACTCTGTTAATGGTTCCGCTTTTCATTTTCGTATTGTTGTAAAGAGGAAAGGCATCGTAATATTCTTTAAACCAGGGTTGTTTTTTTGCATACTGCAAAACCGTTACCTGAGCCACTGTTGTAGTTCTGTTTTGTGGCGACAATCCTGAACCGTCGTAAAAGTGCAAGGCTTCCGGATCAATACCTCTGCTTTTCCAAAATTCAATCAATATATCTAATCCGTCATCTGTGGAAGCCAAATTGTTTTTTTGTAACGCCAGCGTTTTTACAAGCGCTTCTCCATACAGATTTATACTTTTTTGTAAAAACCAATATATCAGTGCTGACAATCGGGGTGATTGATTCGAGTATATCCACTCTATGTTGTTAGCAGATTTTTGAACAATTTGATAACCTTCATTTTCTATTTTAATAGAATCTTTCAGAAAATTCACGAGTGTTTTTACAAACTGATTCATCGGATTACTCATTGCTCCTGAAACCACAAAACCAGTTTGTGCTGCTGGAATCGTACCCATGAGCACCCCATTTTTATTTCCCATTACCGGTAAATATAAAAACTGTTATCTCCGGTACCTTTGGCTGCGGCAGTGGCTTTGGAAGTAATTTCGTAATCAAAAGATTCGGGATTTGTTTTCACAATATTTACCGAATCACCCATATTATTGCCCGATTTCAATATCAGATCATACTGATTCTCACGCCAGTTGATGGGCAAGGCTCCGGCGCCATAATAATTTCCCACATCCTGCCAAATCCAACCGTCAGGAATAGTTTCAGCATCCCACCTTTCTGTATTAATTATTACAGATTTCAAATTTGTGATTCCCTTGTTGTACAAAGCAGTTTTAAGATTTTTCAAAAAAACAATTTCTCTTGTATTATTCCATCGCCAACTGCCAAGTGATGGATCGCCGGAGGGTTCAATATACAGGCTTTTTCCTTCGGGAGTAGTAACAATTCCAAATTTTGATTCATAGCTAAAATCTTTCCCAAGCATTTCAAATGCTGTAGCTGCCGTAATAATTTTTTCGGTGGAAGCAGGCGCCATTCCTATATTTCCATTCTGGTCATAAATGACTTTTCCGGTACCGGCATCTACAATGTATAAAGATGAAATAGCAAATTTCAACTGGTCGTCATTATTAAAAACATTCATTGCCGAATTAATTTTTTCGGCAATCTGTGCATTTACAAAAAAGGAAATGAGTAATAAGTTACAGAATACTATTATTTTCTTCATCAGGCTTGTTTAATATTTTTACTCTTCAATTTTTCAAAATCCAAAAAATTCCTGCTGTCACAATAAATATGGCTGCTAAAATAAGAATTGTAAATTTTATTGATGCAAACAAACCGGTACAAAAACTGATAAGTTCACTTCTGTTGCCATTGAACGATTGCAACATCAATAGATTTTCTGCCACATCAAATATTCCCGCAACCAAAGAAAATTTTGCAAAAAACCAACCCGTTCTAAACCAATATCTTTTTTCATAAAACTGTAGCGCCATTCCTTTACACATCAAAAAAAATAATCCTGTGTAAAAAAATATAAACAGAAAATCCCAGTGAGTATTATTAATAGCATCACTCAACACATTTTTCTTTTCCCAAATACCGATGATTGAGTCTGTCTTCTTCTTTGTAAAAGCAAGCTCCAGGTTAACGATTTGATGAAGTGTTTCTACAGTTTTTAATGCTGCGCCTGTTTTGCCCATAATATTCAGCATCAAAAAGTTCCGCCAAGGAAAAACAAAAACAGAAACCATTTCATACCGCATCATTTTACTGTACCAATTATTGATAAAGGTATGACAAAATTGTGTGGCGCCCCTCATCTTTCCTCAAACAAACATCACTATTTTTGCTTATAAATCAATTGCATGAATCAACTGAACGCCTCAATAATCACTATCGGAGATGAACTATTAATTGGCCAGACTATTGATACCAACAGCGCTTTTATAGCGCAGGTATTTAACAATGTGGGTATATGGGTAAAACGACGCGTGGCAGTAGGTGATAACTTTGAAGATATCTGGAATGCTTTGGATGAAGAGGCCGGTCAATCTCAAATCATCATCATCACCGGAGGCCTGGGACCAACAGCAGATGACATTACCAAACCTTTGCTTTGCAAATATTTTGGTGGAGAATTGGTACTGAACGAAGATGTTTTGAAGCATGTAGAATATCTTTTTCATCAGGTTTTTCGTAGGCCGGGGTCATTACTCAAAAGAAACATTTTGCAGGCCGAAGTACCCAATAATTGTATCGTTTTGCACAATGCACTCGGTACTGCTCCCGGCATGTGGTTCGAAAAAGATAATCAAAATGGTGAAAAAACAATTTTCGTTTCATTGCCGGGAGTGCCTCACGAAATGAAAGACCTCATCAACAATGAAGTAATACCACGCCTTTTAAAAAAATTTACCATGCCTGCCATTGTGCATCGCACAGCTTTTACCGCCGGTATGGGTGAATCAGGCGTAGCCGAAATCCTGCAGGATTTTGAAAACAACCTGCCTGAAAGTGTCAAATTAGCATATCTGCCTTCTCACGGAATGGTAAAACTCAGACTTACCGCCAGGGGAGAAAACAAGACTGAAGTAGAAGCTAAGGTGCAACGCTATTTCGATGAAATGCAAAACTGCCTGAAAGACATTCTGGTAAGCAATCAGGACGAACCGATGGAGGAAATCATCGGTAAACTATTAAAAGAAAAAAAACAAAACACTAGCCACTGCCGAAAGCTGTACCGGCGGTTTTATTGCACACCTGATTACAACCATCCCAGGTGCCTCTCAATACTTTAAAGGTACAGTAGTTGCCTACTCCAACGAAATTAAGATGAAAATGCTTAGTGTTTCAGAAAATACCCTGACAGAAAAGGGCGCTGTGAGTGAAGAAACTGTGCAACAAATGGCAAAAGGCACACTCGATAAGTTAAATACCGATTACGCTGTGGCCACTTCCGGCATTATGGGTCCTGATGGCGGCAGTATCGAAAAACCTGTAGGCACTGTATGGATAGCAGCCGGAAATAGAAATAAAATAATCACCAAAAAATTCCACTTTCGGTTCGACCGTCAGCGCAACATCCAACTGAGCGCTATCAATGCCTTAAACCTGCTTAGAATTTTTATACTTGATAATTAAGGCTAAATTAGCGTACAATTGTTATTTTTGTTCTGAATAGTCTGTGATTTATAGACTGTTTAATTTTTATTTTTAACATTAATCACATGGCAATCGTTGACTTAATTCTGCCAAAACTTGGCGAAAGCATTATGGAGGCTACCATTCTCAAATGGATGAAGAATGTGGGCGACCCCGTTAAAATGGATGAAAGCATTTTGGAAATTGCCACAGATAAGGTGGATAGTGAGGTGCCGAGTACTGCAGAAGGAACACTTTATGAAATATTATACAATGTAAATGACGTAGTGCCTGTTGACACGGTAATTGCAAGAATTAAAACAGCCGGAGGCAATGACACAGTAGCGCCTCCAGCCCAAAAGGAGGAGCAGGAAAGCGTCAATGAAGAACATTTTGAAGTAGTTTCCAGCGAAATAAAAAAACCCGAACCCTCATTGGGTAATGGCAATGCAAGATTTTATTCGCCATTAGTATTGAATATTGCTGCAAGCGAAGGTATCAGCATGAGTGAACTGGAGCAAATTCCGGGTACCGGAAAAGAAGGACGGGTTACTAAAAATGATATTCTGGAATATGCCGCTACACGCGGAAAAAACATTCCTGCTTCTTCTACTACTCAATTTTCTACCCCACAGGTCCTTGAAAAACAGGCCCCTATTCAAACCCAGAATAACGAAATCACCACTTATACCGGCAACGTGGAAATTGTTGAAATGGATCGTATGCGAAAATTGATTGCCGACCACATGATACGCAGCAAACAAACCAGCGCACATGTTACCAGCTTCTCCGAAGCAGATGTAACCAATATGGTTTTATGGCGCGAGAAGGTTAAAAACGAATTTGAAAAAAGAGAAGGCGCCAAACTCACATTCACTCCTTTAATTATTGAAGCAATAGTTAAGTGTATCAAAAAATTCCCATTAATCAACAGTTCTTTGGATGGCGATAAAATTATCATCAAAAAAGATATCAATATCGGTATGGCCACGGCGCTGCCATCGGGAAACCTGATAGTGCCGGTAATCAAAAATGCCGAGCAACTGAATTTGGTTGGTTTAACAAAGAAGGTAAACGGCCTGGCAGAAGCCGCCAGAAACAGCAAGCTGAAAGCTGATGATACTCAGGGTGGAACTTTTACCTTTACTAATGTGGGCACTTTTGGCAGTCTGATGGGCACCCCCATCATCAACCAGCCACAAGTAGCCATCATGGCGGCAGGAGTTATAAAAAAACGCCCCATGGTAATTGAAACGCCTCAGGGCGACAGCATTGCCATAAGGCACATGATGTACCTGAGCATGAGCTATGACCACCGCATCATTGACGGCAGCTTAGGCGCTACCTTTGTTACAGCAGTAGCAAAAGAATTAGAAAATTTTGAGGGAAAAGATTTGTAACAGACTGATAATTTTATGGAAATATTTTTACAGGAGCTTTTTAAAACCCAACAATACGATAATAAAAATTTTTTTTCTGCTTGCAGGTCCATGCGTTGTAGAAAATGAAGAAATAGTGATGCAGACTGCCGAAAAGGTTTTTTCAATCTGTCGCAACCTGGGCATACCATATATTTTTAAATCGTCATACAGGAAAGCGAACCGCACCAGCGCTTCATCATTTACGGGTATTGGCGATGAAGCCGCTTTGATTCTATTAAAAAAAGTGGGTGAAAACTTTCGGGTTCCGGTGGTTACGGACATTCATACTCATGAAGAAGCTGCCCTTGCCGCCCAATATGCAGATGTGCTGCAAATACCGGCGTTCCTCTGCCGACAGTCAGATTTATTGGAAGCAGCGGCAAATACAGGTAAGATTATCAATATCAAAAAAGGCCAGTTTCTTAGTGGCCCTTCCATGAAATTTGCAGTTGAAAAAGTTAGAAATACCGGAAACAACAAAATAATGCTTACCGACCGGGGCAATTCTTTTGGCTATACCGATCTGGTTGTAGATTTCAGAAATATTCCCTGGATGAAGGAACATGGCGTGCCGGTGGTGATGGATTGTACCCACAGCCTCCAACAACCCAACCAGCCGGGAGGAGTTACCGGAGGAAATCCCGAACTGATAGGAACTATTGCCAAAGCGGCAATTGCTACCGGCGCACACGGACTGTTTATAGAAACCCATCCTAATCCTTCGATAGCCAAAAGTGATGGCGCTAATATGCTGAAATTAGACTTGCTGGAGGGTTTATTGGAACAGTTGGTGAAAATCAGGAAAGCTATTGTTTAGGAAAAGCAAAAAGTTATATAAATTAAAAAGAATAGGTTACAAAAGCGAACTTCGCTAAAGGGACAATGACTTTTGAAGAATTTAGAAATAGGTTAGACAAAGCGACTACAGAAGAAGTTGTTAAGGCAACTTATGCGACCTATTTCAAACTGAAATACGACACTTCACACCACCACGACCTTTACACGCCACAAGTATTTTTTGAGTTCAAGGCGGACAAAAATTTTCACAACTTAAAAGCACTTGCAACCATTCTTGCTCAATCACTATACTACATCAGACGACTGAAATACGTTGAAGTTGAAAAAGCAATTCCGTTTTTCTTATGCCTTGCCGACAAAAACGAAGCAACTATAACGGAAACCCGCAAATGGACAACTTACTACACCAATGATGCTTACGATTGGGAACGTCCGCCAAGTAAACCTGACCCAATGCTCATTGACCATTTGGTAAAAGAACCAGAAACAGGGAAACTGCACATTTATTCTGTCACCAAAAAGCAAGAGCAGGAAGCATTTAAGAAAAATCTTGACAACGCATTGAATCCACAAATGATTATGGATTTTGGCGACAAGAAAATAATCAACGAAGAAAATTTTGAAGCCGTTTTTGAGCATTGGAAAACAGTAATCGGGCCTTACATTGTGAATGGATATAAGCCATCTTTTTATTTTCTTGCTAATATTCAGCGTGACAAAGTAATTATTGACAAAGGCAATAGCCGGGTGGTTTTCACTTTTGAAGACAAGAACTCTAAAACTCAAAAAGTCCTGATGAAGGACTACGATTATTTTTGGAGTGTGTACGATTATGTTGAAAATGCCGAAACCATAAACGGTATTCACGCAAAATTGGACCGACTAACAGATGAAAGCCAAAGGCGTTTTGAAGGAGAATTTTATACGCCTTTGCGTTTTGGACAAAAAGCGATTCACTATTGGAACGAAGTGCTTGAAAAAAATTGGTATAAATCAGGCAAGTTTAGAATTTGGGATATGGCTGCCGGAACCGGCAACCTTGAGTATCACTTACCTGCCGAAGCCTACAAGTATTTGTATATGTCCACGCTTCATGGAAGCGAAGCAGATCATTTGAAAAAGGTTTTTCCTAACGCAACTTGTTTTCAATATGATTACCTGAATGATGATGTGGAATATGTTTTTAATAAAGGCAACTTACTTTTTGAACCCAATTGGAAATTGCCAAAGAAATTAAGAGACGAATTAGCCGACCCATCTATTACTTGGATTGTTTACATCAATCCGCCATTTGCAACTGCACAAGATGCAAAACAAAACAATCAAAAACAGGAATTAGCAAAACAAAAGTAGAACTGGCAATGGATAATGCAAATACGAGTCATGCCAAAAGGGAATTGCTGGTGCAGTTTATGTTTCGCATTGTTCACGAACTTCCTAAAAATACTTATTTGGGAATGTTCTCTAAATTGAAATACTTAAATGCCCCTGACAGCACCGACTATAGAGATAAGTTTTTCAATTACAAATTCGAGAAAGGATTTTTATTTAAGTCAACAACTTTTCACGGAGTAAAGGGGAAATATCCAATTGGTTTTCTGATTTGGAATCTATCAAAACCAAGAGAAAGGAAATCAATTGAAATTGATATTGCAAATGATGATACGCATACTATTGGTGTAAAAACTTGAAATTAATCGAAAAAAAGACGTTTTAAATAAGTGGTTTCTTGGACCCCAAAATTCTAATGAGTACATCATGCCGCCAATGAGCAATGGCATTACTGTAAGGGATGGAAACACAGATACAAGACACAGAGCGAGGCCTGATTTTTTGGCTTCAATATGTAGTAAAGGAAACGATTTTCAAAATGCTAAATATGTTTCTATCCTTTCATCACCCAGTGTAAGTGCAGGAGCATTTACAGTAATTAAAGACAACTTTGAAAAGCATTGACACTTTATGCAGTTAGAAAAATACCCAAACCAACTTGGCTTAATGATAGAAACCAATTTTTGATTCCACATACAGAACCCAATAAAGAATTTTATAATAACTGTGTTGTTTGGTCATTATTTTCAAAGTCTAATGAAACAACAGCATTAAAAAACGTTTCGTATTTGGGTAACATTTACCAAATAAAAAACAATTTTTACCCTTTCCGATTGGAAGAAATCAAAAATTGGGAAATCAAAGACTCTGATTTTAAACTTCAAATCGTAAATGATCAGAATCGTTTTGTTGCAGATTGGCTTTCAAAAAACGACTTGTCAGACGAAGCAAAACAAGTAATAAAAAAGGCTGAAATAGTTTACAAATTATTTTACGCAAATCTTAACTTAATGGCCACCCACAAATGGAAAATCGAAGTTTGGGATGCCGGTTGGTATCAAATAAGACGTTGCCTGACCGAACACAACATTGCAACAGACGAGCTAAAAGAATTGAGCAAGGCAAACGAACAACTTGCAAACAAAATTTTGCCACAAATTGAAGAATACGGATTTCTGGATAAGGATGAAATCTATGACGGAGTCACTTAAAAATAGCTCTTATTTTTATACAAAAAACGAATTAAATTATTCATTAAAATTTATGATAAAAAAGGTTCTCGTAATAAAATTAGGCTCTGCCGTTATTACCAACAGTAGTGGCAATATTAATAAAGCAGTCATAAAAAAAATAGCCGCAGAGGTTAGTGTGCTTTCAAAACAATACAAAATTGTTTTGGTGAGCAGCGGCGCAGTGAGCAGCGGAAAAAAATATCTGGATAATTATAAAGGGACACTTATGCAGCGAAAAGCAGCAGCAGCAATCGGCAATCCTATTCTTATCCAACTTTACAGAAATTATTTTCAAAAACAGGGGCTTATTGTAGCACAGGCGCTTTGTGAAAGAGGCCATTTCAGCAACCGAAACCAGTTTCTGCAATTGAAAGAAACCTTTACCACCTTCTGGCAAAACAATGTTATTCCGATAGTGAATGAAAATGACGTAGTCAACAGTCAGGAATTGAAGTTCTCGGACAATGACGAACTGGCAACCCTTATTGCTATTGGATTTGATGCCGAAAGCCTTATGCTATGCACCTCGGTAGGCGGCCTGCTCGACGGTTCGGGCAATATTATTGAAGAAGTGGAGAACATAAAGGGCGAAACCCTTTCATTGGTAAAAAAGAAAAATCGGAATTTGGTCTTGGTGGTATGTTGTCCAAACTCACCTTCACCAGGCTGGCCACCAGCTTAGGAATTAAAGTGCTGATGTGTGGTCTGAACGGCAAAAAGCCGCTAACCGATGCCCTGAACCATAAAACAGGCACAAGGTTTATTGCAGGGAAATCCAATCTCAAAAACCGTCAAAATGGTTGGCAAGCGGTTCCATTACGCTTGGCAATATTTATGTGGATAAAGGCGCTGCCAAAGCGGTTGCTGCCCGCAAAAGCCTGTTGACAGTGGGCATTTCCACAGGTTGAAGGCAATTTTTCAGCCGGGAAGTAGTGCAACTAATGACTGATGAAACCATTATCGGCGTTGCAAAAACCAAACATAGCGCTACAGAACTCAGAAAGAAACTGAAAGAAAAAAATATAATCGCAGCTCATGCAAATGATATTGTATTATTGTAAAGAAAAGAAGCTGAATAAACAGGCATGGATAAATGTTTTGCAAGAAAATAAGAAGCGGCTTATCTTGAAGACAGATAAAATGTGTTGAGAGATAATTACTTTTACCGTTTTCCTACGTGTTTAAAAAAAGCTACAAGTAATGTTCTCATAATCGAGAAAAAGGAGTTAATATTTAATATTTTTTTGCATTTTGGAAATGAGAAGGCAATTCTCCTCCAAAAATATTTGCCCAATGTAAAGTTTTTGCAATACCACCTGGATGAAATTTTTTCAAAGAGAAATAATTAGAAGCAATGAAAGACATAAAACTATTTGAAAACAAAAAATACGTTCTAACTGGGATAGTGAACAAGAGAAATGGTTTTTTCTATTGTTGATATTATAGAGGTTTTAACTGACAGTCCGGGACCAAGAAAATATTGAGTGCGCTGAAGACAAAGCTAAAACTGGAAGGCAGTGAGTTGTCCCAAGTTTTGGGACAACTGAAAATGCAATCAGAGGACGGTAAGTTTTATCTGACTGATGTGGCTGATACTGAGCAATTATTTCGCTTAATACAATCTATACCATCTCCTAAGGCTGAGCCATTTAAGCAGTGGTTGGCAAAAGTTGGCTACGAAAGAATAGAAGAAAATAAAGACCCGGAAAAGTCGATTGACAGAGCTATGGAGAATTACCTAAAATTGGGTTATAGTACTTCTTGGATAAACCAATGATTAAAAAGCATTGAGGTTAGAAAGGACCTAACTGATGAATGGGAAAATAGAGGCGTTAAAAAAGGGCAAGAATTCGCAACTCTAACTGATATTATTACTCAAGCATGGAGCGGAAATACAGTAGGGCTGTACAAGATTTTCAAAGGTTTAAAGAAAGAAAACCTACGAGATAATATGACAAATCTGGAGCTTGTGCTGAATATGTTAGCAGAAGCAACTACTACAGAAATAAGCAAAGAAAATAATCCAAAAACTTTTGAGGACAATAAAAGAATTGCAAAAAAAGGTGGTGAAATTGCCGGAGATACAAGAAAGAAAATTGAACAGCAAACGGGTAGAAGTATTGTCAGCCCACAAAACGCAAAAATTTTAAAAGAATACAAGAAGAATAAAAAATTAAAGTAGTTTTTCAATTTAGATTATTTAAAGCCAATATATATTTATCGATATACAATTGCTTTTCCTTCGATTTATATTGCTGTATAAAACGCGGATGCTCCAGAATGGTTAGTTTGTCAAACATTTTTTCTTCACTATTCAATTTTTTGATAAAGTCAGCGTTCTTTTTTCCTAAAATAAATACTTCGGAGGTATCTAATCCCAGCGCAATATTTTTTTTAAGGGAATCAATCATAAAGTCCTTTACACATTCAAAGAGTTTTTGATCATCGTAATAATTGGCATTGAGCCATTTACCATCCTTTGCGTGCCGCACAATTGCTAATGGAAAAGGAGAATCGATATAAAAACACTTATAAAACGCTTCCACACCGCCGTAATACTCAATCATATCGTACACAAATACCGAGGATACTTCATGGGTGTAGGCGCTTTGCATGGTGATGCCACAGGCATTTTTCAGCCGTTTGGTATCGGTAAAGGGAACGCCCGTTACGCCCGCGCCATGCCGGCTGGGATTGATGCCGATGATGAATTTTCTCTGAAGATTATCGTTATAAAATTTTTCGTAAAATTGCTGCATCACCTTCATCGTTTCAGGGTTATCAAGATAAGGATTCAGCACTTTGAATCCGACGGGCAATTCACCTGTATAATGAAGGTTTTGATTAAAAGTGATTACTTTATGCGCAAATGTTCTTTTTGATTTCATTGTTTTTAATAATAAATGAGTTCTATGATTTTCTGTATGGACGATGGTACTTTTTGTTGTCTTACTTTTTTGTATTGATACAAAAAAGTAACAAGAAAAATCAAGGCTATGAAAAAAATTGCTAAAAATGATTTCGTTATTTCTAATTAAATATTTTTCCGGGATTTAATATATTGTTAGGATCAAAAACTTTCTTGATATCCCGCATCAGTTGTATTTGCTTTTCACTCATCACAATATCCAAAAAACTTTTTTGCACCAATCCAATCCCGTGCTCGGCGCTGATGGTGCCACCCAGATTCTTTACCAACCGAAACAGCGCTCTTAATATGTTATTAACCTCTGCGTCGTTCAGGCTGTTTTTCTTACCTTCTTTTTTTATCCGCACATGGATATTTCCATCGCCGGCATGCCCATAACAAACCGATTGAAAATCATGCGTTTGTGCCAACTGTTTCACTCCCTTGATAAGTGGAGCTAGCGCTGCACGAGGCACCACCGTATCTTCCTCAATGGTGTAACCGGCTGCTTTCACAATTTCGGCCACTCTTCTACGCAGTTTCCACAGTTTTTCTTTTTGCTGCGTATCTTCGGCCACAAGTATATCTGCAGGTTCCAATTCCTCCAGCAATTTTGCAATACTTTCCATTTCATTCATCAACCGGTCTGCATTATTACCATCCACTTCAATAATCAGGCATGCCGCCAGGTTGTCATGTATGGGCAACTGATGCTGTGTTCGCGATGCTGCCATCTTTAATGCATCCATTTCCATCAGTTCCATACCACAAGGATTGAAGCCATTCATCAAAATACGGTTCACCGCCTCGCATGCCGTTTCCAAAGTTGTAAAAGTGGCAAACATGGTAAGGTCATGTTTTGGCAAAGGAATCAGTTTCAATACAATTTTGGTAACAATGCCCAATGTACCTTCGCTGCCTACTATCAGTTGGGTAAGGTTGTAGCCGGTAACATTTTTCAGCGTGTTGGCGCCCGTCCAAATAATTTCGCCGGTAGGTAAAACAACTTCAAGGTTTAACACATAATTCTTTACCACTCCGTATTTTATTGCTTTTGGGCCGCCGCTGTTTTCGGCAATATTGCCTCCAATAAAACAACTGCCTTTGCTGGCAGGATCAGGCGGAAAAAACAGGCCTTTTTCTTTTACTGCATCTTGTAATACTTCGGTAATTACACCCGGTTCGGTAAGTATCTGAAAATTTCTTTCGTCAATTTTAAGTATGGCATTCATTCTCTCAGTGGCAAGTACCACTCCCCCATTTACAGGCAAAGCTCCACCGCTTAAACCGGTGCCACCGCCTCGTGGGGTAACTGGTATATGAAACTGATTGCAGGTTTTAAGTATTTCACTGATTTCTTCAACTGACCGTGGCTTTATTACCACCTGCGGCATAAAAAAAAGTCTTTCGGTTTCGTCAGCAGCATATTTTGACAATACTTCATCCTCTGTGAAAACATAAGCCTCGCCTACTATTTTCCTGAATTGCTCTATATGTGTTTCATTGATGGGGTGCATTAAAAACTATACCCGAATTTAAAACGTTTTAGGTGCAAAACATGCGCTGTCTTTATTATTTTTAACTTCTAATATTTTGAAGCGTTTAATTCCGTTGGGCATTTTCCAAGATACTTCATCTCCTATTCTGAAACCGATAAGCGCTGCTCCCATTGGTGAAAAAATAGAGATCTTCTTGTCTCGGATATTCATATCTTCGGGCATTACGATAAAGAATTCCCTTTCTTTCTTTGATTCCAATTCTTCAATCCTCACCCACGAGTTGATACGAATGGTATTGATGGGGAAAGCCTCGTTTCTAACCACTATCGCCCTGTTGATTTCATACGCCAGCGTCATTTTGTCTGCCGGATGAAGAGAGTGGACATTCAAAAAGCCTGATAATTTTTTATAATCTTCCTCACAAAGTACAACCGGTGTATTATCATTATTCATAATGATTGATTTATGATTTTATTAATTTTTTAGCAATAATAACAGATACAATGCAGGCTCAACATCGAAAATAATCTGGTGGCAAATAGAGAAAAATCTTTATAAATTCCTGCAAAAACATAATGGGCAAAACTACAAAAAAGCAAACAGGATTCCAATTGAAAAATCGATAAACTCAATTTTTAACAATTACGAAATCTTACTCCAACTGGTTTTTCCTTTTTGGGATTGCAGAAAGGTTTTTATGGGTTGATTTTCGGAATCATTCAACTCAGGATCGGCTGTTAAGATTTCTTCACAAAGGTTTTTGGCCGCCTCCACTATCGCTCTGTCATTGATGATATTGGCGAGTTTGAAATTCAATGCACCGCTTTGACGCGTACCTTCAATGTCTCCGGGACCCGCAGCTCGAGGTCTTTTTCAGCTATCAGAAAACCATTATTGGTTGAAACCATAATTTTCATTCGTTCGCGGGCATCATTGGAGAGTTTGTTTCCGGTTAGCAATACACAATAACTTTTTTCTGCTCCGCGACCCACCCGGCCACGCAACTGGTGCAACTGTGACAGGCCAAATTTTTCAGCGCTTTCAACTACCATTACCGAGGCATTAGGTACATTTACGCCTACCTCAATAACCGTAGTGGAAACCATTATCTGTGTATCATGTTCCACAAAACGCTGCATATTGGTATCTTTTTGAATTGCCGGTTGCCGCCCATGCACCATGCTGATCCAATAGTTCGGTTCGGGGAAATAAGAAATCACATTTTCATACCCCTGCATCAGGTTTTCATAATCCAACTTTTCACTTTCCTCAATCAATGGGAAAATGATGTAAGCCTGTCTTCCTTTGGCAATTTCAGCTTTGATAAATTCCATCACCAGCCCCCTGTCTTTATCAAATCGGTGAACCGTCTGGATAGGTTTACGACCCGGAGGCAGTTCGTCAATCACGCTGTAATCCAAATCGCCATAAGCCGTCATAGCAAGGGTTCTGGGGATCGGTGTTGCGGTCATTACCAAAATATGAGGCGGAACTTCCGATTTTTCCCAAAGTTTAGCACGCTGTGCCACGCCAAACCGGTGCTGCTCGTCGATAACCGCCAACCCCAGATTATTGAATTGTACAGTATCTTCAATTACTGCATGGGTTCCCAATAAAATTGAAATTGAGCCATCGGCAACTTCTTTCAGAATTCTTTTACGTTCTTTTCCTTTTGTTGATCCGGTGAGCAGCGCTACCTCTATGGGTAATACTGCCAGTAAATCAATAACCGTTTGAAAATGTTGTTTTGCCAAAATCTCGGTCGGTGCCATCATCACTGACTGAAAACCATTATCCACCGCCAGAAGCATAGTTAACAATGCTACGATTGTTTTACCACTTCCCACATCTCCCTGTAGCAGCCTGTTCATCTGCCTTCCGCGTACAGAGTCTGTCCTTATTTCTTTCAAAACTCTTTTTTGGGCATTTGTGAGATCAAATGGCAGGTGGTTTTTGTAAAAGGAATTAAACAAATCGCCCACTTTATCAAAAACAACCCCCTTCGAAAAACGGTGTCGTTGCGAGCGAAGCAGGTTCACCCGCATTTGGGCAAAAAAAATCTCTTCAAACTTTAATCGCCTCACTGCTGCTTCACTTTGATGCAATGTTTTAGGGAAATGTATATGTTGGTAGGCCTCCAATCGGGGCATCAACCGCAATGATAGAATCATTTTTGATGGGAGGTTCTCTTGTAAATCATTGATTTTCAGGTGGGTTAGCAATACTGCGCTAAGTCTGCCTATTTGCCTGCCTCCCAACCCTCTGGCTTTCAATTTTTCGGTGGATGGGTAAACCGGTTCCAGAAAGTCTTTCCCATCTGCTTTTTCGGGGTACCATTCTTCCATCTCAGGATGTACGATCTGGGGTTTTCCTAAAAAATAAGTAACCTTGCCATAAACCAAATATAGGCTGCCGGGTTTATAAATCTTTTGAATAGCGGCGATCGCACTAAACCAAACCAAATCGATTGAACCCGTTTTGTCTTCAAGGTTAGAAACTAATCTTTTACCTGTTTTTACACCAAATGACCCAAAGGAACCCAAAATTCCAATAAACTGGGCATAATCTTCGGCAGGATTGATATTGCCAATAAAGGTAATCTTGGTTTTATCAATATACCTAAACGGGAAATGATGTAATAAATCATTAAAGGTAAAAATACCCAATTCTTTTTGCAAAAGTTCGGCACGCTGCGGCCCTACACCCTTCAGATAGCTAATGGGACTGTTTAATATGGTGGACGGATAAGATATGACGAATGATTTTTGACAAAAATAATCAAGCATTTTCATCTTACCAATGATGTGTTTTTCTTAATTGTACTAAATCGCCATTTTCAACCAAAAAATATTACTAAATATCTGCCATTCAAAATTTTTGTCAGACTTCCTTTTGCAAACCACTGACATTTTGGCTGTTTTTTGTTCAGTTTTTACCTGAGCATATTTGAAATATTTGATTTTGATCAAAAAATTAAATAACTATTGTTTGAATGAATTTGTAGTCTTAATTTTGCAAATCATTTTTAAATGAATGAGTATTCACTCATCTTAATAATAAACAAAATGGCACGATCAATTGACAAAACAAAAATTGAAAACATCAGAAACAGCGCCATGGAGCTGGTGGTAGAAAAAGGATATGGCGGCGCTTCGATTTCTGAAATTGCAAAAAAAGCAGCCGTAGCAGATGGTTATTTATACCGGTTTTACAAAAGCAAATCTGAGTTGGTGAACGATCTCCTTTATTCTTTGCTGAAAGAATTGGTGGACAATATGGAATTGTTCATATCGGACACAAAGCTTTCTGTAAAGGATGTCATAGAGAAACTGGTTCGTTTACTATTTGAAATGGCAAATCAACAGTCCAGGAAAATTAAGTTTTTGTTTGTTTTGATGCACGATTACAATTTTGAAGTGCATCCCGAGCAAAGAAAAAGAATTTTTGACCTCTGCAGAAAAGCTAAAAACAAAGGCATCAAAACCAAAGAGATATCCTCTGCAGTAGATGAGGAGGCCATTTATCTTTTTACCGTTTCAATGCCCATTCAGTTTCTCAATTTAAGACTAAAAAATTTCTTCGGAAAATCATCTATTGGTGAAAAAGAAATAAAAATGGCAATCAATTTAAGCTCAAAAATTTTACTATAACTATGAAGAAAGTTCAGTTAATATTCCTTTTTGTCCATTTTGGAATCACTCAGGAAGCGCTATCTCAACAAAAAACAATCAACGGACAAATGACATTTGGCGAGGCGGTTCAGATCATGCTTACCAACAATCACAGCCTCAAACAATCGGAATACTTATTAAAACAAAAGCAGTCGGAATCCAGAGTTGCCAAAAGTTATTACTTGCCGCAGGTTGGGCTCTCAGGAGGCTACATGGCAATGCAAAAAGATCTGAAATTAGATTTGACTCCTGTGAGGGATGCCATTACGCCCCTGTATAGCACATTGGGACAGTATGGAAATTTTTCAGGTGTACCCAATCCTGACCCTAATACGAATAAAGTAATGCCGATTTTACCCGACAATATCTCCACAAACGTAGTTAGAGAAAAATGTTGGAGGGGTTGCATAAAGTACAAACAGCAGACTGGGAGCCGGTGTTGCAGGACAAATATTTTGGTTCGGCGATGGCTACCGCTCAAATACCGCTTTTTACAGGAGGAAAAATAAAAGCAGCCAATAAAGCAGCCTCTATCGAAGAAAAGGAAGCCATTGAACAGATTAATCAAAAAAAGGCAGAACTGACTAGCGAACTGGCAGAAAGATATTTTGGGCTAAAGCTAGCACTGGAAGCCGTTACGGTAAGACAAGAAGTTTATGATGCCATGCAAAGACATCTTGAGGAAGCCAAAAAAATGGAACAACAAGGTTTAATTGCACGTGCCGAAGTACTTAATGCCCAGGTAAAATATGCCGAAGCTGACCGTGAATTGAAAAAAGCAAAACAAAATGCTGCTATTATACGTCAGGCATTGTTGAATTCGCTTTCCTTAACTGAAGAATCAAACGTTGTACCCACTACTGATCTGTTTTTTATAAAGAATATTGAATCTAAAGATTTCTTCAAAAGTTTAGCAATGGAAAACAGCCCGTTTCTGCTTCAAATCAATACCAAGAGGGAATTGGCTGAACAGGGTGTGGCTGTTGAAAAATCGGCCTGGTATCCTACAATTGCTTTGCAGGGCATGTACAACATTGCAAAGCCCAACGAACTGATGCCCAATTGGATAGCCGGAGTGGGCGCTAAATGGACCTTATTTGATGGTTTTTCGAGGAAAAATAAAATCAGGGCTGCTACTTATAAAATAGACCAGGTGAATGAAGCAGGGTTAAAAGCTAAAAATGACATTACCACCATGATAGATAAATTGTATGGCAACCTGACGATGTACAAAGATCAATTAGATGCTTTGAACACTGCTCAGAGTTTTGCAGAGGAATATGTACGCATTCGCGAAAAAGGATTTAAAGAAGAAATGAACAATACAACTGATGTGGTGGATGCCAGATTGGCGCTGTCTAAAGTTAAAATTGAAATACTGGAAGCCATGTATGGCTTTGACAAAACCCTGGCTGAATTACTGAAATTTTCGGGCATGGCCGAAAAATTTGAAAACTATTATTTACAACACCAAATTATTACTGAGAACAAATAAAATCAAGCAAATGAAAAAGAAAGGATTATTTTTTGCAACCATCGGTTTACTGGCATTTATAACATTTATCATTTTTCGTTTGTGGTTATCAATAAACCGCAACCATTAGAAGTTCAGGGTGAAGTGGATGCCAAAGTTGTGAAGGTTGCTTCCAAACTTGTAGGGCGCATCAATGAATTATCTGTACACAAAGGAGACTCCATCACTGCAGGACAATTGCTATATACCTTCAGCAGTCCCGAACTGGATGCTAAAATGATGCAGGCCAATGCCGCTCTGAAAGGCGCTGAAGCACAAAATCAAAAAGCATTTAATGGCGCACAAACTGAAGACATTCAGGCTGCTTTCGATATGTTTCAAAAGGCTCAGACGGGAGTGGACATTGCAAAAAAAACTTTTGAACGTGTCAACAATCTCTATAAAGACGGAGTAATTCCGGCTCAAAAAAAAGAGGAGGCCGAAGCTAATTACAAGGCATCCGTCCTTACAGCAAATGCTGCTAAATCGAGCTGGGAAAAAGCTAAAAAAGGAGCCCGACCCGAAGACAAAGCAGCTACCGGAGCAATGGTGCAAAATGCCCATGGCGTAATTCAGGAAATAAATACCTACAAAAAAGAAACAGCCATTTATGCACCCATATCCGGCGAAATAGCCGACATAATAGCCGAACAGGGCGAGCTGGTATCAGCAGGCTTTCCGGTAGTAACAATTGTAGATTTAAGCGATAGCTGGATAACCTTTAACCTGAGAGAAGACTTGCTGGCTGACATTAAAATGGGCAGCATTTTACTTGCTAAAATACCGGCATTAGGCAATAAGGTTATCAACCTTAAAGTTACCTACCTTCATGCATTAGGACAATTTGCAACCTGGAATGCCACCAAAACATCGGGTGATTTTGATATGAAAACTTTTGAAGTTCATGCAAAACCTGTAGAAGCTGTTGCGGGATTACGCCCCGGCATGAGCGCTATTGTGAACTGGGATGACGTACGGAAAAAACATTAGGAGCCTCATCATTACAGAGAATCCGGCTAAAACAACTAATTACACAGATCGAAATTTAATAAAGTGAAGGAATTTATAGATATCATTATCAGGGAGTTGAGAAGGATCAGAAAAGAACCGGTTGTTTACGGAATCATATTTCTTGCACCCGTTTTTTCTTTTTTTCTCATTGCGTCTATTTTCAAAACAGGAGTACCCAGAGATCTTCCGGTAGGAATCGTGGATTTGGATGCAAGCAGCCTGTCAAGGAAAGCTGCAAGAATGGCAGATGCAACACCTATTGTAAAAATCAACAGAAGTTATATCAGCCTGCTGGAAGCCCGCGAAGCGATTGAACACGGTGAAGTGGCTGCAGTACTCTACTTCCCCAAAGGCACCGAAAGAAATATACTGAGAGGACAACAATCATCAATTGTATTGTATGTGAACAATGCAAATGTGATAAAGGGTAGCCTACTGAGTAGTGGCATACAAAAGACGATACAGACCCTGAGTACCGGCATCAAAATACAAATGCGCCTTAAAACAGGAGAATCCGAAAAAGAGGCTTTGGCTAAAACAATGCCAGTAAAAATCAATTCGGAGTTATTATCAAATCCGTTTCTGAATTACTCCTATTTCATCACATTTGTCCTGTTTCCGGTAATGCTTGTTCTGTTTTCCATGTTTGCAACAATTTATGCTATCGGTTCCGAGTTTCACTATGGCACATCCATTGAGTGGATGCAAACTGCCGGAAACAGTATCGTCATTGGCCTGACGGGCAAACTGTTATTATACACATTATTCAACAGTGCCACAGCCATGTTAATGAATTATGTTTTGTTTAAGATTATCGGAGCGCCTTTGCACGGCAGCATGTCCACACTTTTCCTTTCTGAATTGTTACTGATCATCAGTTATCAGTCAATAGCCATTATACTCGTGGCATTAACGGCAAACCTGAGATTGTCATTATCTTTGGCCAGCGCCTATTCGTTATTGGGTGTAACCTATGCAGGCTTCTCATTTCCGATTTTGGCAATGCCGGCTGCAGGTAAGTTTTTTTCCAGAATATTTCCAATCAGCTATTGGATCGAATCATTTGTAGGGCAGTCATTGAGAGCTGCACCTCTGGCAGAAAGTTTTATATATTTTTTCTATCTGGGATTTTTTATTATTCTGGGTGTTTTCTTTTTACCAAGATTAAAATATATATCATTTAACATAAACTATTGGGGGAAAATATAAAATGAAAAATATATTTCGTTCTTTAAAATTTGCGCTGCTTCAAATCGGAGGTTATTTTACCGGAGAGGTAAAAGAAATTTTCAGGGATGGCGGAACAATTGTAGTCTTTCTTCTGGCAATGATTGCCTATCCTGTTATATATACATTGGGGTATATAAAAGAAACCTCTAAGGAAATACCGGTAGCGCTGGTTGACCTGAATCACACTGCTACCAGCGGAAAACTGTCCAGAATGATTGATGCGACCGAGCAGATCAAAATCAGTAATAACCCCAACAGCCTGAAAGAAGCGGAAAAACTTTATTACAAAAATGAGGTAATGGGCGTTATCGTCATTGATAAAGATTTTGAAAAAAATATTTTATCTGCCAACCGTGGGTCTGTAAGTGTTTACAGTGATGCAGGGCACTTTCTGCTGTACAAACAAGTATATAGCGGCGTGGTTTATGCCTCTCAGACATTAAATGCCGGAATTGAGGTAAGAAACCTGCTTACCAAGGGCAAGACAATGGAGCAGGCAATGGAGCAGAGAGACCCCTTGAGCCTAAAGGTAAATAATCTGTACAATCCTTCAGGAGGATATGCTTCTTTTATCGTGCCGGCCATATTAATAATTCTCATCCAGCAAACCCTTCTGATAGGTATCGGTATTTTATATGGCAAACATAACGAACGCAATAATTTCCACTATTTAAAAGAAGGAGCAAAGCGACCTTTTGAAGCCATGAAAATTGTATTGGGGCAAACCCTGGCGTTTATGCTTATCTATCTTTTTACTTCTTTTTTAATATTGGGTTTATTTTATCATATCGTTGGTTTCCCTGATAAAAGCGGTTTTCTGAATACTTATTATTTACTTATTCCTTATCTGGCTGCTATTTCTTGCCTGGGGGTAGGTATCGGTCTTGTATTTCCAAAACGAGTTTATGCCTTGCTATTTCTGGTATTCCTGTCGCCGCCCATCCTGTTTATTAGCGGGGCCGTGTGGCCTGCAGAAGCTTTGCCCAAAGCGCTATATTATGCATCCTACCTGCTACCCAGCACACCAATGATCAATGGTTTCATACGGTTAAGAATAATGAATTCAGGTATTCATGCAGTAAGCACAGAATACAATATCCTTTTAATACAGATGGTAGCCTATTTTTTATTTACCATTTCTATTTATAGGGTTAAATTGAAAAGATTAAGAAAACAATTGGTGTGGTAGCAATGATTGTCAGGCATTGTTAAAAAATATTCAGTTTTTAAGTAAATTCTCCACTAAATAAATAATGTTTTTGCACATCAGGTATATTTTTTCCTGATTGCGTAAGCCGATTTTCCTGATTTTGAAAATGAAACAGGTACAGTTTTCCTTCTTTTGCCAGTATGAGAAAAAGTAATATTGCAAAGCGAGGATTCTTATTTATTGGAATATTTTTATTTATTATAAATGTTTTTGGGCAGACTAACACCGGAAATATAGAGGGAACAGTGACCACTACCGATGGGAAGCCGGTACAGGAAGTAAATATTTTTTTAAGAGAACTGAAAAAATACGCCCGGACTGATGAAGAGGGTCGATTCAAATTCAGGCACATACCTTTTGGCAGATATACCATCCTTTATTCTTTTGCAGGAATGTCGAGCGGGCAGGTGAATGTAACCGTACCTCCTGAGAAAGGAGTCACCACTGTTTATCAACTTCCATTGAATACTAAAGAGTTAGAAGAAGTAACGATAACCTATAAGAAAGGCATGAACCGTGGTAAAATAGATATCGGCAAAGCAGGTATCGCCATAATGGATTTACCCCAAAGCGTTACAATCATTGGCGAATCTACCATTGCTATGCAGCAGGCACAACGGCTGAGTGATGTAATCAAAAATGTAAACGGCGTGTATCAGGGCAGCCAGCGTGCCGGCACTCAGGAAACTTTTTTTGCAAGAGGGTATAACTTTTCAAGTACCAATATGTTTAAGAACGGTTTCAGAGTGAATACCGGTTCCATGCCCGAAATGAGTGGTCTGGAAAGTGTGGAAATACTCAAGGGCAGCGCGGCTATTCTTTATGGGAATGTAGCTCCCGGCGGTGTAATTAATATGGTAACCAAAAAACCAAAATTGGAGTTTGGCGGAGAACTAAATATGCGGGTTGGAGGTTTTGACTTATATAAACCGGCCTTTGATATTTATGGTCCATTGGTAAAAAATGTAGCTTTCAGGATGAATGGCACCTACGAAACAGCCAACAGCTACAGAGAAACAGTTCACTCCAAAAGATTTTACATCAACCCATCCCTACTTTTTAAGCTGGGCAAAAAGACCGACTTATTGGTTCAGGGTGATTATCTGAAGCATCATTTTACTCCCGATTTTGGAATTGGTATCATTGCCGATTCAGTAATTCCGAACGTACCCCGTTCAAGGTTTATGGGAGCCGACTGGCAATATGCCAAAACACAACAATCAACTGCATCCGCAGAACTTAATCATCAGTTTAATAGCAACTGGAAATTGAGTGCAGGCCTGGCCTATCAGGATTACTCGAGAGATTATTTTGCATTGGAACGGATTCAGGCAAAGCCTAATGGCGACTGGGGCCGCCCGATTGGCAGAACCAAAAACCTTGAAAAATATTACAGCGGACAACTTAATCTCATTGGCAAATTTTCTACAGGAAGTGTTAAACACAACCTGCTTTCAGGCTTTGATGCCGACAGATATTACACTACCGCTTATGCGTCTGACATGGAACGCAAGATTTATGATTCCATCAATCTTCTTGATCCATCAAAATTTGTAAGAAGAACCGACATCCCTGTTACCAAATGGGCTACCCGCACCGAAACACCACTGGTAAGAACAGGTATCTATGTTCAGGATTTGGTAAGTATTACTCATAATTTTAAAATACTGGCAGGTCTGAGATGGTCTAGCCTGATTGCCGAACCTGTTAAAACCACCTATCTGTTGAAAAATGATTCAGTCGGCTTTGCTAAAAAACTCACAGCGAGTGCTTTTTCTCCCCAGGGTGGGATTAGTATATCAACCATCAAAAAACACATCGCTATTTGCCAGCTATTCCAACTCGTTTCTGCTGAATACCGGAACGGATATTTATTTTAAACCGTTGCCTCCTTCCATTGTTGACCAGTTTGAATTAGGGATAAAAAATGATTTATTGGATGGAAAAATTAATGCCAACATCACTTTGTACCGAATTATCAATAACAATCTGGTACAAATGGCGCCTTTTGCTGCCGATGGCAAACCCAATTCAAACACTAACATCAAGGAACTAACCGGACAGACTACCAGCGATGGTGTGGAAGTTGATTTCAGAGCCAGTCTGATTGACGGACTGGAGGCAATAGCAGGCTACAGCTACAATTATATGCGTTACACAAAGACCGCTGACGAAAGAGGCTCTTACGTGAAAGGGCAAAGATTAGTAAATACACCCGCACATACTGCCAACACCACCGTGTTTTATACGGTGCAGCAAGGATCGTTGAAGAGGTTAAAATTAGGTGCAGGAATTTATTACATTGGCGAGCGTATGGCCGGCTGGAACTATACAGTGGACAATAAACGACCGTTTTTCCCTGTAAAAGCATTCACAACCGTAGATCTTTCTGCAGGTTACAGCATCAGAAAGATTTCATTAATGGTCAAATTAGCCAACCTGTTTAACGCTTATAATTATTATATTCATGAAAATTATAGCGTAAACCCTATTCCTCCCAGAAATTTTGTAGTAACAATGGCGTACAGATTTTAGCAGAAAGCGGTATAGTTTTTAATTCATCAAAACATAATGTATTCTATAGAGAGAGACGGTCTATTATGTTTTTATAATTTTTGAACTTTGACTAAATTAAGAAGCTATATTTTTCGAAGAGAATTCTATAAATTTTCAAAATTCTTACTCATTTTTCCAGTCAATGTCATACTTCGTTTTATTTATGAAACATCCTGCAAGATTTAGTAAATTGGATGCAGCCGCCAACCGATGTTTCAATAAGCATTTCAACATTCCCAACACTTAGGCTCGTCTGTGATTCAGGAATAAACACTATTAACAACTACATTGTAGCAAGATTGCCGAATTCAAAAAATTGCATTTTGAGGATCCATTTTGTTATCGACCCTTTCGGATATCAAAAGAAACATTTCCGCAATTACCAGAGGCTGGATCGTCCTTTATTACTTCTTGCTTTCCTTAGCCCAACTGTCTTTCAAACCTACCGTTTTATTGAAAATCAATTTGTCGGCAGCGCTATCTTTCTCTAATGTAAAATAGCCTTTTCTCAAAAACTGAAAACGGTCGTTTATTACAGCATCCTTCAAAGCAGGCTCTGCAAGCGCATTTTCATCCACCTGTAAAGAATCAGGGTTAATATAATTTCTAAAATCTCCTTCGCTGCCCGATGGGTCTTCTACCCCGAACAAGCGGTCATATTCGTTCACCTGAACCTTTACACAGTCCTTTGCATTTACCCAGTGAAGTGTGCCTTTTACTTTAATGCCCGAAGTATCGGCCCCACTCCTGCTCTCGGGGAAATGGGAACAGTTCAATTGCACAATATTTCCGGCATTATCTTTAACCACTTCATCGCATTTAATGATATAAGCGTATTTCAATCTTACCATTTGTCCCGGAGCCAGTCTGAAATATTTTTTGGGAGGTTCTTCCATAAAGTCTTCATGCTCGATGTAAAGTTCATTACTAAAGCTGATTTCCCTTTCGCCTCCATTTGGGTTTTCGGGGTTGTTTTCAGCCCGAAGCGTTTCACCTTCTCCTGCATAATTGGTAATTACCACTTTCAATGGATCAAAAACCACCATTCTGCGCAAGGCTGCCTTATTGAGGTGTTCGCGGGCACAAAACTCTAATAAACCAACATCCACCGTATTCTCTCTTTTGGCAATACCAATTCTGTTGGCAAAGTCGCGGATGCTTTCGGGTGTGTAACCTCTGCGGCGCAATCCTGAGATGGTGGGCATACGCGGATCGTCCCAACCGGTAACATGCCCCTCATTAACCAATTGCAGCAACCGGCGTTTGCTCATTACTGTATGGCTCAGATTGCGGCGGGCAAATTCGTATTGATGTGATGGAAAAATTTCAAGATTGTGTATCAACCAGTCATATACCTCACGGTGAGGCACAAACTCCATGGTGCAAATTGAGTGGGTAATATTTTCAATGGAATCACTTTGCCCATGTGCAAAATCATACATCGGATAAATGCACCATTTATCACCGGTACGATGGTGATGCGCATGTTTGATACGATAAATAATCGGGTCGCGCATCAGCATATTGGGCGAGTTCATATCAATTTTTGCACGCAGCACTTTTTCTCCATCCTTGTATTTTCCGTCTTTCATCGCTTCAAACAGGCGAAGATTCTCTTCTACGCTCCTTTCTGCAAACTGATTGCGATGACCTACCGAAGTGGGGGTACCTTTTTGTTCTGCTATTTCCTCACTGGCACTGTCATCTATATATGCAAGGCCTTTATTAATGAGCCTAATTGCATACTCATATAAAGTGTCGAAATAATCCGAAGCGTACAGTTCATGCTTCCACTCAAAACCTAACCACCGCACATCCTCCTTAATGCTTTCTACATATTCGGTTTCTTCGGTAATGGGATTGGTATCATCAAAACGGAGATTGGTATATCCTCCATATTTGAGTGTGAGGCCAAAATTGAGGCAGATACTACTGGCATGACCAATGTGCAGATATCCGTTCGGTTCTGGCGGAAAACGGGTAATGATGGTTTTATACTTGCCCGATGCCAAATCAGTTTCTATTATTTCCTCTATGAAATTGAGGCTTTTCTCCTGCCCTTCTGTAGGCTGTATTTCCTTTGATTTTAAATCTTCACTCATAAATTTTTCCCTGATAATCTATTAAAATTATAAGATGTGCAAAGGTAGTCTATTTATAAGGATTTTGGGCAATCAGCTTTATCCAAAGATCGCGCTACCAACTGAAATAATCATCCTCTCTTTTTAGTAAAAGGCGGGGCATTAGGCTTGACAATAGCCCTTGGTTTACCATTTTTGATTTTGGCAGTATGATTTCTATTTGTAATGACAGGCGCTTTTGTGGAGCCATTTTCGAAAATAGTAGAATGTGTTCCATTAGGATGGACAATAATTTTGGTAGCACCATGGTCAATTATGGGAGAATGAGTTCCGTCAGGATTAACACCAACCCACATATTTCGTGGCCCACCACGTGAGAATGGGTTCCATCAGGGTTTACCACAACTGTTTGAGCATTCAATTTGATACAGAATGCAAAGATGGTGAGAATAAAAATAATCCTTTTCATTGTCATTTTCTTTCAACAAATATACATGAACTCAGGTACCATTCTCATTAACAACAGGTGATACACTATATAAACATTTGCTAAAAATAAAAAGCGGCGTTATCGTTTCGCCGCTTTTTAAAAATATAAATTTCATGTAATTATTCCTCAATTCGCAATTTGTAGAAACATCCCCATACAAATACCAAGGAAATAGCCAAAAAACCCAGTCCAAAATATGGAGCAATTGCCCTGAAATGCTCCGAAATAGCAATTTCCATAGCTAATAGCCCAAACAAGGTTGTAAACTTGATGATGGGATTCAAGGCAACAGAAGAAGTATCCTTAAATGGATCGCCTACTGTATCGCCCACTACGGTTGCATCGTGCAATGGGGTGCCCTTTGCTTTCATATCTACCTCTACCACTTTTTTGGCATTGTCCCAAGCGCCACCGGCATTGGCCATAAACACAGCCTGAAACAGACCAAACACGGCAATACCTACCAGATAGCTCACAAACAACGCTACTGCCTGATTTCCGCCGATACTGTCAGGAGAGGACAGGCATGCAAAAGCCAGTGCAAAGAAGAACACAGCTATAAATATGTTAAACATCCCCTTTTGAGCATATTGCGTACAAATTTTCACTACTTCGGATGAAGACTTGGCATCTGCTTTTTTGGGTGCATTAGGATCCAGATTGATATTTCTCTTGATATACTCCACCGCTCGGAAAGCGCCTGTAGTTACCGCCTGAGTGGAAGCGCCCGTAAACCAGTAAATCACCGCACCACCCAATATGAAGCCCAAAATAGAATAGGGGTTCAGCAGGTTAAGAATTGATTCGGGATCCACTTTCAGTGTTTTTTCAATCATCAATATCAGGGAGAAAATCATTGTAGTGGCACCCACCACTGCGGTGCCAATCAATACCGGCTTTGCAGTGGCTTTAAAGGTATTTCCTGCGCCATCATTTGCTTCCAGATAGTATTTCGATTTTTCCCAATCAGGAGTAAATCCAAAATCCTTTTCAATTTCCTGTGTTACATTAGGCACTTCTTCTATCAGCGATAATTCATAAATCGACTGCGCATTATCGGTTACAGGGCCATAGCTGTCCACTGCAATGGTAACTGGGCCCATCCCCAACAAACCAAATGCTACCAAGCCAAAAGCAAAGATGGAAGGATGGACCATAATGTGTTGAAGATCGAAGGTGCTCATAAAGAATGCGATAAACATAAGCACAAAGAAAACCATCCCCATCCAGAAGGCACTGAAATTACCGGCCACAAAACCTGAAAGAATGGTTAATGAGGGACCTCCCTCTTTACCCGACTCAACCACCTCTGCCACATGGGACGATTTGGGTGAGGTAAATATTTTGGTAAACTCAGGAATCACTGCGCCGCCGATAGTACCACAACTGATGATGGCAGAAAGAATCCACCACATATTATGATTGCCGTTCAGGTCTGGTATCAGGAAATAACTGGCTACAAAGGTAACAATGATTGAAAGGATGGATGTAATCCAAACCAGACTGGTCAAAGGAGCTTCAAAGTCAAGGTCATCTGCATCAGCATATTTGGCGTTACTGTATGCACCGTTGATGTAATATGCAACGATAGAAGTCAAAATCATTAAAATACGCATTACAAAAATCCATACCAACAATTCTACTTTTAAGAATGCAGTCATAGAAGGATCCGCAACGCCTACGGCCAAAAGAATGAACGAAATAAGCGCCACACCGGTTACACCATAAGTTTCAAATCCATCTGCTGTGGGGCCAACACTATCACCGGCATTGTCTCCCACACAGTCAGCAATTACGCCCGGATTGCGCGGATCGTCTTCTCCAATTTTAAAAACCACCTTCATCAGGTCCGATCCGATATCGGCAATTTTTGTAAATATCCCCCCCGCAATACGCAATACAGCAGCGCCCAACGACTCACCAATGGCAAAGCCGATAAAACAAGCTCCTGCAAGGTCGCCGGGCATTAACAGCAAGATAATGAGCATCATAATCAGTTCAATGCAAATCAGCATTACGCCAATACTCATGCCGGCAGTAAGCGGTATATTCAAGAGGTTCAGCGGTTTCCTTTTGAGCGAAGCAAAAGCCATTCTGGCATTGGCATAGGTATTCATCCGGATACCAAAAGCCGCAACAGCATAGGAACCCAATATCCCAATAATCGTCCATAGGATGATCAGCAGAACACTTCCTACCTGCTGGCCTGTGGTTTCTCCAAGTGGCGAAAGAAAGCCAAAATAACCGGCCACTGCTGCGCCAATAAATATGAACAAAATGGCCAGAAACTTGCCCTGTTGTTTCAGATAAGTAGCACATGTTTGGTAAATTACTTCCGACACCTCAAGCATAGCCCTATGGGCAGGAAGTTTTTTTACCTTCATAAACTGATACAATCCAAACAGCAACCCCAATGCGCAAACCAAAAATCCCCAATAGAGGATGTACCGGCTTTTGATTTCTTCGGGCACCTTCAGGTCTGCCTCACTGGCCATGGCAGGCAACGTAAATAACAGTGTGAGAAACAGCGATGATAATCGTTTCATAATTTGGTTTATTATTTAAATGATTGAAAAAAAATTTGTTTTTCTTCATTTCTGCAATATCAGCTAAAATTGATTCAATTTTCAATAGCAGCTTTTATTAATTTTAGTCATGAAATAAAAACTCCCCGAAAATATTACCAAAACTTTATTAAAAAAATGTTTTTCGTCATTATTTTTTACCAAATTGCCCACAAGCTGCCAATGACAACAAAAACCATAAGAAACAAACTGTTGCAGCATGCAAAAAACTGTGTTCTTGGTAAATAATTTCTCGATTCAATATTCAATTTATATACCCGCGATTACACAAATTATGGCAAATATCGTCGTGGTCCAGGAAAAATAAAGCCGGTTACACACCAAATTCTTTTACATCCGAGAGTTCTTGTCCTACGACCACAATGTGGCTACGGCTGCCAATATCAATACCCGCACAATGTGGATTGATAATTTGCATTTTTACATTTTTCTTTTCCATTTTCTTTTTATTGTTGGTTAATAAAAATGGCTCAAGGAGAATGTATATTTGTACTGTAAATTATTCTGAACGGGGTTCCGCCAAAGGCGGACCACCACTGAATTTATCACCAAGCCCGAACTTATCCTTCGGGCTTTTTACATTCCAACCAGAATGACGCACGGGCTATGATGCACCAATGCCTAAAAGGGTCTTGCAATGAGCCGCTGCAAATGTATGTGGATTTGTCTTCCGGATGGTTCACCCGTTAGCACGAGAATTTATTTTCTTGCCGAAAAATGGGGAATGACGTCTAACGTCTAACTACTTCCAATCCTCCTTATTGCTTCATCAAACCTTTCAATGCTACCACATAAACTGATACGTATGTACCTGTTTCCGGCGCTGCCAAATATTCCACCTGGAGTTATAAATACATTTGAATTGTATAACACTTCATCAGCAATTTCGTAGCAGTCTTTATACCTGTCAGGAATTTTAGCCCAAACAAACATTCCCACCTGATCTGTTGAATATTTACATTCCAGTAAATCCAACAATTCAAAAACTTTTTCCCTGCGTTTTCTGTAGGTGTTGTTTACTTCATCACGCCAGTCTTTGTCAAGGCTCAAAGCCTTTGCGGCAGCCAGTTGCACACCCAAAAACATACCGCTATCCATATTACTTTTAAACCGTAGTACTTCCGTAATTCGTTCTTCAGCTCCGCAAAGGACACCCACGCGCCAACCAGCCATATTGTGAGATTTGCTTAGTGAATTTAATTCCAACGCTACATCTTTAGCGCCTTCGGTACTCAATAAACTTATTGGTTCTTCATTCAATATAAAACTGTATGGATTATCATGCACAATCAAGATATTGTGTTTTTTTGCAAACGAAACCAGTTTTTTAAATACATCAGAATCAGGCTTTTGCCCGGTAGGCATCTGAGGATAGTTTACAAAAAACAATTTTACCCTGCTTAAATCCATTTCTTCAATTGCTTCAAAGTCAGGCTGATAATTATTTTCTTCTTTTAAATCATAATCCAGACAAACACCACCTGCTATGGTAACATTGCTGCGATAGGTTGGATAACCCGGATTGGGTACCAGCGCTGCATCTCCTTCGTTGAGGTAGGTCATACAAATATGCATGATACCTTCTTTACTGCCAATCAATGGCAATATTTCGGAATCAGGATTTAAAACCACATGATACCATCTTTGATACCAATCAGCAAATGCTTTTCGCAAAACAGGGCTGCCTTTATAGTTCTGATAGCCGTGTGCATTGGGCTTTAATGCTTCCTCATACAATGTTTTAATGACATCAGGATGAGGAGGCAAATCAGGACTGCCAATACCCAGGTTGATGATGTTTTTACCCTGCCCGTTCAGGTAGTCTATTTCCCGCAGTTTTTGCGAAAAATAATATTCTGTTACTCCTTGTATTCTTTTTGCTATTTCCATACTCCTTTATGATAAACTCCGTAAATTTTTAATGACTCCGTAAGTGGTGCAATTTTTTCAATCACACTGTCAAATTTTTTGATGTTGTCAAATTCCATATCTGCATGAAACTGATATTTAAATTCACTTCCAGGTATTGGAAAACTTTGCAGTTTGGACAGGTTGACTTTATTAATGGCAATCACACCCAGCACTCTGGCAAGTGCGCCTTCTCTGTGTGTCGTCTGAAAATTGATTGATGCCTTATTGCCATCCACTACAGGCACAGCATCATGAGGCCTTCGCAGGATCAAAAACCGTGTATAGTTATTCTTCAATGTCTGAATTTTGGGTGCCAGTATTTTTAATCCGTATATTTCAGCGGCTGTACTGCTGGCTATCGCAGCAATATGCTTGCTTTTATGCCTCGCAATCAGTTTGGCGCTTAATGCTGTGTCATCACTGTCAACGAGTTTCCATTTGTAGCGGTCCAAAAAGTCATAACATTGCTGCAAAGCCATGGTATGTGAGTGAACTTCTTTAATATCTTCGAGTTCCACATCTTTATTTACCAAAAGATTTTGATTTATCTGCAGGTAAACTTCACCGGTTATTATCAGATTGCTTCCCTGCAGCAAGTTATAATTTGGCAAAATACTTCCGGCTATTGAATTTTCAATTGCCATTACACAGCCGTCAGTTCGTTTTGAATCTTTGGCTGCTTTTACCACCTCTTTAAAAGTATCACAACACTCGACTGTTACGTTTTTATTGAAGAAAATATTTGCCGCCTGCTGATGAAAGCTTCCTTCATACCCTTGTATGGCCATGTGTACTGTTTCTTTGTGTTCTTTTGTTTTTACCATATAATTATATATACTACTCTAATATTTTTAGAAACTAAGATAAAATACGTACTTGGTTTTAGTCTAAAAAAAATTCCCGACCTTATTCTGGCCGGGAATTTATGTTGATTCGTTCACAATAATATTTATTTCAACAAAAGCATTCCCTGCCTCATTCTAAAATAATAGAAGCTAAAATAAAACCAGTTATAAAATCGATTTGCTTTCATTGATGTGTCAAATATAGAAATAATTTTTTAATAGAAAATATAATTTTTGTGATTTTTAAAAAAATACTTTTGTCATGTTCATCTTTTTACAGGAAATCTGGGAAGTCAACTAATCAAAAAAGGCCGTCTTTCGACAGCCTTTTAAATATTTTTAAAATTATTTTTTCTACATTACTTTTTCAACCTGCATATAGCTGAGTTCAACCGGTGTAGATCTTCCAAAGATTTTTACAGTTACTTTCAGTTTCTTTTTTTCATCATTTACTTCCTCTATCACTCCATTGAAATCATTGAATGGGCCTTCTACTATTTTAATGGTTTCTCCCACAATATAAGGTTCAGCCATACTCATCCCGCCGGCTTCTGCCATTTCGTCCATTCTGCCCAGCATTTTGTTTACCTCTGTTTTGCGAAGCGCGATTGGATTTTCTTTACCTAAGAAATGAATTACACTATTTGTATGAACAATCAGGTCTCTCAGGTCGTCACTCATTTTTCCATCTACCACCTCTACCATTACATAGCCCGGATAATAGTTTCTTTCACGCATTACTTTTTACCGTTTTGCACCTTATATACTTTTTCTACCGGTAAAAAAACCTGCATGACAGCTTTACTAAAATTGCTGCGAGAAATTTCTTTGTCCAAATACTCTTTTACCTTACGTTCCTTTCCACTCACCACACGCAGCACATACCATTTGGTTTCCTGTTGTGGTACTTCGGGAGTATTTGTATCTACACTGTTATTTTCCATTGTCTCTATTAACTATACAGCATTTTGTACAAAAAGTTCAGAGCGCCGCCCGCTATGAAATCCATCAGCCACAAAATGACTGCCAGAATAATTGTGGCTACCAGAACAATCATGGTGGACTGTTGTAACTGTTCCCAATTGGGCCAGGTTACTTTATTGACCAGTTCTTTATAACTGTCTTTAAGGTGTTGTAAAAATTTACTCATTTTTAACTTTTAACAAGATGCACGGGCAGAGAGATTCGAACTCCCATCAACGGTTTTGGAGACCGCTATTCTGCCGTTGAACTATGCCCGTAAGACAATTAGCTAATTAGCAATTTCGCCAATTAGCTAATTTTATTTCTTGAATTTATTAATTCTTATTTAATGATCTCTGTTACCTGACCGGCACCCACTGTACGGCCACCTTCGCGGATAGCGAATTTAAGACCTTTTTCCATTGCAATAGGAGTAATCAGTCTCACATTCAGTGAAGTATTATCGCCAGGCATCACCATTTCAGTTCCTTCAGGTAAAGAACATTCGCCGGTTACGTCCGTAGTACGGAAATAGAACTGTGGACGATATTTGTTGAAAAATGGAGTGTGACGTCCACCTTCTTCTTTACTCAACACATAAACTTCACATTTAAATTCGGTATGCGGAGTAATTGTACCTGGTTTGCAAATAATCATACCACGACGGATTTCATTTTTGTCAATACCACGCAATAACAAACCGGCATTATCTCCAGCTTCACCTTCATCAAGTATTTTACGGAACATTTCTACACCTGTTACGGTAGAAGTAAGAGGTTTTTGCATTAAACCAACGATTTCAACTGGTTCTCCGGTTTTAACTCTACCTCTCTCAATACGTCCAGTAGCTACTGTACCACGACCGGTGATGGAGAAAACGTCTTCAACACTCATCAGGAATGGAAGATCTACGGCACGTGCAGGAAGCGGAATATAGCTATCAACTGCGTCCATCAATTCCTCAACGGTTTTCACCCATTTTTCTTCGCCGGCCAAAGCACCAGTTGCAGATCCTTTAACGATTGGTATATTATCACCATCAAATCCTTGTTTTGACAATTCTTCACGAATTTCCATTTCTACCAGTTCCAGCAATTCAGGATCATCCACCAAATCAACCTTATTCATATATACCACCATACGAGGTACGCCCACCTGACGAGCCAATAGGATATGCTCTTTTGTTTGAGGCATAGGACCATCTGTAGCAGCTACAACAAGAATAGCACCGTCCATCTGAGCGGCACCGGTAATCATATTTTTTACATAGTCAGCGTGACCAGGGCAATCCACGTGAGCATAGTGGCGATTCTCTGTTTGATACTCAACGTGTGCAGTATTAATAGTAATACCTCTTTCTTTTTCTTCAGGTGCACCATCAATTTCATCGTACTTTGTGGCTTTTGCCAAACCTTTTTTAGAAAGGATTTCGGTGATAGCCGCAGTCAAAGTAGTCTTACCATGGTCAACGTGACCAATGGTGCCAATGTTTACGTGGGGTTTCTCCCTCTTAAAGGTCTCTTTTTACATTGTTATAGATTTTTAATTGTTTTTATAAATATTTATTTATATATATCAGCTATTAAGCCGACAAAATTCTTGCAACCGGATTGAGCCGTTGAAGAGAATTGAACTCTCGACCTCTTCCTTACCAAGGAAGTGCTCTACCCCTGAGCTACAACGGCTTGTTACTCTTTCTTTTTCAACGCTTTGCTCTGTGTAGCTCAGCTCTTTTATATCAAATATTTCCTGTTGAAAGCTCGCATAACATCTTCTCCACCAATGGCGGTTGCGCTACCACGGCTTGTGCTTTTGTGAGCTAACCTCATATCAAAAATAAAGAACTTATCACTGAGCGGGAGACGAGGCTCGAACTCGCCACCTATAGCTTGGAAGGCTATCGCTCTACCAAATGAGCTACTCCCGCAAAATCAAATTATTAATTAATAAAACATAATTAATAAAACAAAATACTGTGGGCAGTGAAGGATTCGAACCTCCGTACTCCGAAGAGAACAGATTTACAGTCTGTCGCCTTTAACCACTCGGCCAACTACCCATATTATTAGCAATTAATAATTACTGAGCCGAAGAAGGGAGTCGAACCCGCGACCTGCTGATTACAAATCAGCTGCTCTACCAACTGAGCTACTTCGGCTTATTTTTAAAGAACTTCTTTATTTTTGGCAAAATATACCTCCCCAAAAATTTTGGAAAGCAAAGGTAAGGGAATTTCCTAAAGTTAAAAAATCCTTTCTCATCTTTTTTTAAAAAATTCCCGATTGCAAAGATAATTTTACTTTCTATTGTTGATTTTCGATATTAAATGTCAACATAATACTAATTGTATATTTATCATTGGTTCGCAACTATGACCACAAAACTGAGCGGATAAATGATCTAAACGAACTAAAAATGAGAAGAATTGAAAGGAATTGCAAATTCTTGGGCATAAAAAAGCCCCGCTAATGCGAGGCTGTTATAATTAGGCTATCATTTTTTGTTTTCGTCTTTTTACCTGATTTACAAGTGAATCAAAGGCGCTGTCAAATGATTCTTCAAAGGATTTGCTGGTGCATTTCACAAAAAATTATGCCCCGGCACATGCACTTTAATTTCTACAACTTTGTCCTTAATGGTGTGTACCACGTTGTCTAACCTCAAGAACACATAGGACTCGATAATCCGATCATGAAACGTGTTGAGTTTTTCCATCTTTCGATTTACAAAATCCATCAACTTTTTGTCCGCGTCAAAATTAACCGTTTGAATGTTTACATTCATAATTGTTTCATTTAAAAAGTGAATAATCTTATTGAAAAGCTATTTCAAAGAGCTTTAATCTTTCGATTTAAAGTTACGTATTAATAACTTTTCTCCCAAAAAAATAATACTTAAATTTTTTATAATTTTTCTCAGGATTTGGGATGCGCCTTTTTGTACACCTCTTTGAGTTTTTCAATGGTGTTATGCGTATAAATCTGGGTGGCAGCAAGGCTGGAATGTCCCAAAAGCTCCTTAACTGCATTAATATCAGCGCCTTTATTCATCAGATGGGTGGCAAAACTATGCCTTAACACATGCGGGCTTTTTTTATCGAGGGTAGGTATGGCCGATAACTGCTTGTTTATCAATAAATAAGCATATTTAGGATACAGTTTTTTGCCTCTTTCTGTAACCAATAATTCTTCCGCATATTCAGCAAATTCTTTTCTTTTAAGAGCGCAATAGGTTTCAATTGACTTCAAAGTTTCATTAGTTAAAGGAATTATCCGCTCTTTATTTCCCTTACCCAGCACTTTTATTTGCTTCCGGCTGAAATCAACCTGAGATTCTTTCAATCCAATCAGTTCACTCCGACGCATTCCTGTTACATAAAACAACTCGGTGAGCAAGCCGGCATTGAGTATTTTCCAGGGACTTTCACCTTCAAAAGCCTCTTTGTTGGATTGCAATTTTTCTATATCGGTTTCCTTTAAAAAAGAAGGCAGCCTTTTGTTAGCCTTTTGGAGAAACTACTTTCGTCATCGGATTTATTTCCAGCGCACTAGTTTTAATTAGATATTTAAAGAATGACTTTAAGGAAGAAATTTTTCGGTTAATGCTGCGAGAAGCAATATTTTCATCCTTTAGCCTTGCTAACCAGCTTCTTACAAACTGATAACTGACTTCAGAAGGATTGCTTATCTGATAAGTCAGGGCCAGATAGTCCCAAAAATTGGTCAAATCATTCTGGTAGGCAATAACAGTATGCGCTGAATACCTCTTTTCAAACTTTAGATAGTTGATAAACAATTGAATATAATGCCGATAATCTGTTTGCATAAAAAAAGCTCCAAATATTTTGGAGCTACAATTATATATAAAAAACAAAAAACTTTACAATTCTATTTTTCCACTTACGATCTGCTGTTTGTAAACTGCTTTTAAACGTTGATGACGTTTTCTTACTGAAGGCTTAGTAAAGTGCTGACGCTCACGGAGTTGCAACAAAGTTTTTGACCTTTCAAACTTTTTTTTGTACTTTTTTAAAGCCTTATCAATATTTTCGCAGTCTTTAGAATCAATAATTAACATAATTTGTATATACCTCCTTCGGTAGTTTTTTTGAGGTTGCAAAGATAGAGAATTAATTGTTTTTAACAAAAAAAACGGGTAAAAATTGAAAAAATATTTTAAAAACTATATAATAAATAAACAAAATGTTTACAGGAATCATTGAAACAATCGGAATTGTGCGAAATATTGCTGAAAGCGGCACCAATAAATCTTTTGAAATTGAAAGCAATATCGGCCAGGAACTAAAGACAGACCAAAGCCTGAGCCATAACGGCGTGTGCCTTACAGTGGAACGGGTGGAAAACAACATCCACCGCGTAACTGCCATTGAAGAAACCTTGAAAAAAAGCAATCTGGGCTTGCTTCACGAGGGTTCGGAAGTGAATCTGGAAAGATGTATGCTGATGAACGGAAGAATTGACGGTCACATAGTGCAGGGTCATGTGGACGATACCGCAGTTTGCACAATAGTTGTTGAAAAAGAAGGAAGTTGGGAGTATGAATTCGGCTACAACCCTAAATTTGCCGCACTGGTTATCGAAAAAGGCTCCATCTGCCTCAATGGCATCAGTCTGACGGTTTTTGATGTAAAAAGCGATTCATTCAGGGTAGCCATCATTCCCTACACATACGAGCATACCAATATTAAATATATAAAACATGGCGATAGGGTTAATATTGAATTTGATTTGATAGGAAAATATATTTTGAGGCAAAATGAAATTGCTGCCAATTGATGTAATCTTTGAAGGCAATAACTCAACTTAAATTTTTATATTTAGACAGAATATTTCATAAAGCAGGGTAATTTTGCAATTGCTTTCGGGTTAATCTCATATAATTGAGTATTAACTGTATAAAATAAATTTTAAACTCCGCAAATGTCATTAACCGCCATTTCACCCATTGATGGAAGATATCAACTACAGGTACAGCCACTTCAGGAATACTTCAGCGAGTATGCCTTAATAAAATACAGGGTTTTCATTGAAATTGAATATCTCTTGTTTTTAGCCGATAAAAGATTTCTGAAACTCCCTGCAGCAGCAAGAAAACACCTGAAACAATTAATGGGCAACTTCAACCTCACAGATGCCAAAGCAATCAAAGAAATCGAAAAAACGACCAATCACGATGTTAAAGCAGTTGAATATTTTCTGAAAAACGAATTAGAAAAAACAAATGTACCCGAAGCCAAAGAATGGATTCATTTTGGACTGACTTCGCAGGACGTTAACAACACGGCTATTCCGCTTTTGTGGAAGCATGCAATGGAACATGAGCTACTTCCGGCCTATATCAATCTGCAACACAGCCTTCATCAACTGGCATCCGGATGGAAAAATGTTTCCATGCTGGCGCGCACCCATGGCCAACCGGCCTCCCCTACTACGCTTGGAAAGGAAATCATGGTATTTGTGGAACGTGTTCGGAATCAAATTGACTTGTTTTCTTTTATCCCATATACTGCAAAATTTGGCGGTGCCACCGGAAACTTCAATGCGCACCACGTGGCTTTTCCTAAAACCGACTGGATCAGGTTTGCAAATAATTTTGTAGCCGATGTTTTAGGTCTGCAAAGAATGCAGTTTACCACACAGATTGAGCATTATGATAATCTGGCGGCACATTTTGACAATATTAAACGACTCAACAACATACTTATTGATTTTTGTCGTGATGTGTGGACGTACATCCGTATTGATTATTTTAAACAAAAAACCAAAGACGGCGAGGTGGGCTCTTCGGCAATGCCGCATAAGGTAAATCCGATTGATTTTGAAAACGCAGAGGGTAATCTGGGTATTGCCAATTCGCTGCTGGAGCACCTTTCTTCAAAACTGCCAGTCAGTCGCCTGCAAAGAGACCTTACCGATAGTACAGTGTTGAGAAATATCGGCGTACCGGTAGCACATACGATTATTGCCATAAAAAGCATAGAGAAAGGGTTAGGCAAATTAATTTTACACGAGTCGAAACTGAAAGAAGACCTGAACAACAACTGGGCAGTGGTGGCAGAAGCTGTTCAAACCATCCTGCGCCGCGAAAACTATCCTAATCCTTACGAGGCATTAAAAGAACTTACCAGAGGAAAAGAAGGTATTACTAAAGAATCCATACATCAGTTCATCAAAAAACTCAACGTTTCGGATACTGTTAAAAAAGAGTTGTTAAAAATCGCCCCGCATAATTATACTGGAATAACAGCAGAATATTAAGGAAATTAATAAAGAAAAATAGGCTTTCTATAACATTATCAGGCTTACATTTGCGGCTTTAATAATATTGTATGAAGCAAATTATTCTTTTTAGTTTAATATTCACGTTGACAATCGGCGCCAATGCCCAGAAAAAACCGATAAAAAAAGCGCCTGCCAAAAAACCGGCTGCGGCTGTGGTAGCATCAAGCCAAACCACCCTCAAAAACCTGTCCGACTCCGCCAGCTATTCATTGGGTATTAATATTGCCACCTCTCTCAACAAAGACCTGAACGATCTGAACTTCAATCTGGTGATGAAAGGAATGAAGGATGTGTTTGATAAAAAACCATTTACCATAAGCGAGGAGGAATCCATAAACGTGCTAAACGAATATTCTGCCAAAGCAAGAGAAGAAAAACTGCAAAAAACCATTGATGAAGAACGAGCCTTCTTTGAAAAAAATAAATCTAAATCAGGAGTTTTTACTACTGCTACAGGTTTGCAATACGAAGTAGTAAAGGACGGCACAGGCGCTAAACCTACGGCAAAAGATACGGTAATTTGTCATTATCGCGGTACATTGCTGGACGGAACCGAGTTTGACCAATCTTATGAAGGAGGCAAGCCACTCACTATTCCGGTTTCTGCCGTAATCAAGGGCTGGACAGAAGGTCTGCAACTGATGAATGTAGGTTCTAAATTTAAATTTTATATCCCCTACGAATTGGGCTATGGCCTACACGGAGCGCCTCCTGCCATTCCACCCGCATCAGCCTTAATTTTTGAAGTAGAACTGTTGCAAATTAAAAAGGTTCTTAATTAATGTGGATGACGATTGCAGAAAACATTTTATAAATATTTATGCGCAAACGTTTGCGCATTTTTCTTCAAAACCCTTACTTTTGGTGCCTTATAAATCTGATTGAAAAATTGAACAGGCAATAATTGAGGCATTTTCAACATTTTTAGCTCCTAAATTTCATAAAACTGAAGAAAACTATTAAAAATCATCAACCATACCATTCCTAAATGAACATTATTAAAAAACATCCTATCAAAAACATGGGATACAATTTTATCCCCGAAGAATATTTACCCGAAGGAAAAGATGAATACTATCTCCGGTTTCAGCAAAACCCTGCCACCGACTACCGCCCACTTTCAGCAGCCGAAATCACAGTACTGAAATCGAACGGAAACAGATGCAACAACTGGGAGGATGTGCTGGTAAGAGAAGGGATTGACATCCATTTAATTGAAAGATGTACTTTTTACGGATTGGTGCGAATAGGCAAACTGGAACCGCTATTTCTGGAGTTCAGCGAGTTCAGAACGGCAGTAGGATTGTATAACTGCCTGATTGTCAGTTGTGATATTGGCAATAATGTAGTATTGAAAAACGTTAGATTTTTTAAGCTATTATATTATTGAAGATGATGTAATTATAGCAAATGTTAATGAAATGTCATGTACCTCGCATACCAAGTTTGGCAATGGCATCATAAAGGAAGGAGAAACTGAAGATGTGCGGGTGTGGCTGGAACTATGCAACGAAAATGGAGGTAGAAAGGTAATGCCCTTTGATGGGATGTTGCCGGCAGATGCCTGGATGTGGTGCAAATACAGGGAAGATAAAGATTTGATGGACGCTTTTAAGACGTTTACAGGGCAGCTTTTTGACAACAGACGGGGTTATTATGGCATTGTAGGTAAAAGAACGGTTATAAAAAACACACAAATCATCAAGGACGTAAAAATTGGTTCCGATGCCTACATAAAAGGAGCCAATAAACTGAAAAACCTCACCATCAACTCATCTGCAGATGCAAAATCTCAAATCGGCGAAGGCTGCGAAATGGTGAACGGAATTATGGGTTACGGCAGCAGATCGTTTTATGGCGTGAAGGCAGTTCGCTTTATTCTGGGTTCATTTTCCCAACTGAAGTATGGGGCCAGACTAATTAATTCCTATTTAGGAGACAACTCCACCATTTCCTGTTGCGAGGTATTGAACTCACTCATTTTTCCTGCACACGAACAGCATCACAACAATTCGTTCCTTTGTGCATCGTTGGTAATGGGGCAAAGCAATATCGCCGCAGGCGCTACCATCGGTTCTAATCATAACTCAAGAGGCCCCGATGGAGAACTGCAGGCCGGACGTGGTTTCTGGCCGGGATTATGCGTAAGTCTGAAACATAATTCGAAATTCGCTTCCTACACCATGCTGGCCAAAGGCGATTACCCTGCCGAATTGAATATTTCGCTACCCTTTTCATTAGTAAGCAATGATGTTCATAACGACAAATTAGTAATAATGCCCGCTTACTGGATGCTGCATAATATGTACGCCATAGCCAGAAACGAACAAAAATTTAGGGCAAGAGATAATAGAATACAAAAAACCCAATTGCTGGAATACGATTTTTTGGCACCAGATACAATTAACGAAATATTTTCGGCGCTCCATCTGTTGAAACTGTTTACCGGAAAGGCTTTTTACCAGAAAAATAAAATGCCCGGAAGCGATGATGATTTTGTGCAAAAAGGTGAATCGCTTCTGGAAAACGAGTCTCCGCCGGTAGCTCAATTGGATATTGTGGCCGGCGGATTTGAGAACACACAACGACCTGTTCAAATCGTTAAAGTACAACAAGCCTATAATGTTTATAAAAAACTAATCGTTTTCTATGGCTCCTCACAAATAATACAACTCATTGATAATCAGCACATAACTTCGTTTGAAGCATTGATGAATCAACTTTCGGCAGATGTGATAAGGAAAAGCTGGATGAATATTGGAGGGCAATTAATTCCAGAGGATGATTTCAACGATTTGATAAAGTATATCAAAGAAGGTAAAATAATCGGATGGAATGATGTGCATAATTTCTATGCACGCCAATCAGCAGCCTACTTAATCAATAAAGCAAATCATGCAATTGCCTCATTATTAGACATTTACAAAATAGACAAAAAGGATTTCACCCCTGAATTTTTAATTCATCTGTTTAGTGAATATTTGACAATCAAGGAATGGATGGTAAAAAACATTGTCGAATCAAAGGCAAAAGATTATAAAAATCCATATAGAAAAATGGTGTACAATAATGCCGAAGAAATGGGAAATGTGGTAGGCCGGCTGGAAGACAACCCCTTTATCAACGAACAAACAAAAGAACTTTCAAAGGCTAAACTAAGGGTGACAGCTTTGATTACTGCATTTGGATAAATTGTGAGCCAAGACAGCCTGTTGTTTGGCTAACTATTTGTGCTTTACAATTTTGAATTTTCTTTCAAAAAAATAATATAAACCTGTTGCGAAAATGCAGATTATTACGTCTATATCTATAAAATAGTTATAACAAAAATTAACGTCATGAAACATTTTTATTCTATCCTCTTCATTGCAGCTTTGGGAAGTTTCTTTTATAGCTGTGCCAAAAAAAGTGTTCCGGAGGGTGAAAACAATCCCGAGGCAATTCAAAAATCTATCAGCATTGCTGCCCCGGTTGCTAATTCGATTTCTGAGTTTTCATTCGATTTTTTCAAAACAGTACAAAAAGATCCTGAGTATTCAGGAAAAAATACTTTTGTATCTCCACTCAGCCTTCATATAGCGCTGGGGATGTTGGCAAATGGCGCTACTGCTACTACCAAAGCTGAGATTATGCAGGCCATACACGCCTCAAGCCTTTCACAGGAAGATTTAAATGCGACTTATACAAAACTATTGAACGAACTACCAAAAGCAGACCCTAAGGTTCAGTTGGCATTGGCCAATTCTATATGGTACAGAAACAGTTTTCCGGTGGAAGCAGATTTTTTAAACACAATGAAGAATTCTTTCAAGGCAAAAGTTACGGGGCTGCCTTTTGTACCATCAGACGTAAACACCATTAACCAGTGGGCTGCCGACAATACCAATCAAAAAATAAAGAAAGTGCTTTCAACCATTAATCCTGAAGATGTCATGTTTTTAATGAATGCACTTTATTTTAAAGGCGACTGGACCAATAAGTTTGATAAAAGCGATACTAAAGATCAGGTTTTTAATTTGCAGGGAGGCAGTACCAAAACCGTAAAAATGATGAACAAAACCGACAATTTCGATTATTTTGTCGGTAATGATTTTGCAGCCTTGCAATTGCCTTATGGAAACAAGCAATTCAGAGCTACTATCATTCTTCCTAATGAAGGAAACACTATTGAAAGCATCATGGATAATTTCGACTTTGCAAAATGGAATCAGTTACAAAATGGTTTACACAATGGTAAAGTAATTGTCGGTCTTCCGAAATTCAAATTAGAACAAGAGTTTATGCTAAACAAAACTATGGGTACTCTGGGAATGAAGAAAGCTTTCACTGATTCGGCAGAACTCACCGGCATCAGCAAACCAGGAAATATTTATGTGAGTTTTGTAAAACAAAATACTTTTGTAGCTCTTGATGAGGAAGGTACAGAAGCAGCAGCAGTAACCACTATTGGAGTAGGTCTCACATCCGTAGGGCCAGGTTCTACTCCTAAGTTTATTTGTGATCGCCCGTTTGCCATCATCATCAGCGAGAAAACATCCAATACCATTTTATTTATGGGCAAAATCATGAACCCCGAGTTCAGTTAACTCCCCATATATCTTCCTCAAAGCCTCGCGATGAATTATGTTCTCCGGCTTTTGATCTTCAAAGAATATCCAAAAGATTTTTATACTCTATGAGGCAATGTTGTTTCATACCAATTAAGAAAAAAGGATTTTTAAAAAATATGCTCATTTAATAGGGGTAAAAGTACTTTAAGTTGTATTGTAAATAAGAACGGTATTTTTGTAAAATCAGATGGCTTTGGACAGTGGTCAATATAAAGATGTTTTTGACCTTCATTATGAAGCGTTATATGGGTATGCCAATTCTATCCTCAAAGTGGAAACTTTTGTGGAAGATATTGTTCAAAATATATTTATTAAACTATGGCAAAATCGGGAAACTGTAAAAATGGATACCGTAAAAGCATATTTGTTTACAGCCATAAGAAATGAGTGTCTTAATCAAATAAAGCACAATGGAGTGCAGGCCACCTATACCCAATTTGCAATAAATTCAGAAGGTACAAGTGAAAACAACAACCCTGCAGAGCACAGAGAATTACAACAAAAAATGCACCAGCTGATTCAACAACTACCTGAAAAATGCGGTACTGTCTTTTATTTATGCCGACAACAGGGTTATAGCTATAAAGAAGTTGCTGCCACCTTGAAGATTTCTGAAAAAACGGTAGAGAACCACATGTCAAAGGCATTAAGAATATTACTATTGGGTTTGGCTGAATACCTAGTAAGTCTGTTTTTTTTATTCATTATTAAACTTATCAATTTATAATACCCATGGAACATGAATTGATAGCATATTATGAAAAGTCGTTGAGCGATTCCGAAAAAAAAGAAGTAGAGCGCTGGATTAATGCTCATCCATCACATTTAAAAACATTTGAGGATATCGTTTTTTTGTGGAAAAATTCAAAACAAAATTCTGTTTTCAGATTGTATGATAAAAACAAGGCCTGGGAAAAAATACAATCTGAAATTAATTTGTCACACTTTGAGCCATCGCAAAAAACGAAGGCGCTATCATCCATTTGGTGGCAACTTGGCGCTGCTGCTGCAATTTTGGCATTTATTATTTTACTTCCACTTTATTTTAACAAATCAAAAAAACACGAACAATTTACCGCGAGTGAATCACAGAAAAGAATTACATTAAAGGACAAAAGCAATATCATATTGTTTCCAAAAACAACATTAACCTTGGATCCGGATTTTTATAAAAAGACACGAACTGTAACTCTTAAGGGAAATGCCTTTTTCGATATTTCAAAAAATCCTGACAAGCCCTTTATAGTTCATTCCAACGATTTGATTGTTGAAGTGTTAGGCACATCCTTTACTATTAAACAAGGGAGTGAATTTAATACTGTTTTTGTTCATAAAGGCAAAGTAAGGGCTATCCATAATGGACAATCAATAACAGCAACTGCTAAACAAAAAATCATAAAAGATAATAAGACCCAATCCTTATATTTGGAAAATATGAAGGCAGATATTGAAGCCATTTTGCAATCTCAAACACTAAAGGTAAAAGACATACGCATAGACAGTCTGTCACACATACTAGAAAGTCTATATAATATAGAAATAAAAATGTCTCCAAATATTAAGGAGAAAAAAATAACCAGTACTTACTTTCTTGGAACCGAAACCCTGAGCAAATTGTGGAAAATATTGCTTTAATCTTGAATGTTTCGTGGAGCAAGAAGGAGCATCAATACATCATTTCAAAATAAATTTAGATTGAAAAAAAACGGTGCACTTATAATTCTACTTTTTTTTAGCATCAATTTATTTGCCCAAAGCAATTTGCTGGAGAAAACGATTTCAGTAGATTTTAGAAATATTACGATGTATGACGCTTTAATACAGATTGAAAAAAAGGCTGGCTTATATTTCTCATACGATAATCAGTTTATTAAAAACCAGAAAAGATTGTCGTTTAGCGCTCAAAATAGAACAGTAAGAGAAATATTGGATTTAATACTTGATAACAATTACCATTACATAATAAATAATAATAAAATTGTTATTAGAAAAAAAGAACAACAATACATTGTAATACATGGCCGGTTTTTGGATAATACCGACCAAAAACCCATAGAGTATGTAACCGTTTACGAACCCGAACTAAAAATTGGAACCATGTCTAATGATCAGGGAAATTTTTCCATTAAAATACCCCTGACCTGTCAAATAAGACTTCAAGTCAGACGCGTTTCTTATTACGACACGCTTATAACAATTGATACTAAATCGACCACCCCCCTTCAAATAGGACTTACTCCTAAAATATCTCATGAAGAGCCTGTTACAGTTCGAACCATAGAGAGGCATTGGTTAGCCAAAACAGTAATTGGAACGCGCCAAAAATTTAACAGCCTCAACCTAAAAAATTATTTTTATAAACGAAAGTTTCAATTTGGTTTCTGGCCAGGGTTTGGCACTAAAAATGCGCTGAAGGGTCAACAGGAAAATTTTATTTCTTTCAATTTATTGGGTGGCTATACGGCTCAGGTTGATGCAGTGGAAATTGGAGGTTTATTTAATATTGTACAAAAGCATGCACATGCTGTACAAATTGGCGGAATGTTTAACACTGTGGGTGGAAAGGTAACAGGCTTACAGATTGCAGGCTTATACAACTACGCTGGCAATAATGTAAAAGGATTGCAAATTGGCGGATTGATTAATATGAACAGAGCCGATAATAAGGGTGTGCAAATTGGCGGAATTTACAATCACAATCAGAATTTTAAAGGGCTGCAAATTGGCGGATTGACTAACAGTTCCAGAGAAATAAATAAGGGTGTGCAGATAAGTGGAATGCTCAATACCGCATCAACTATTGGCAAAGGTTTGCAGTTGGCGGGGGTGGTTAATAACGTTGAAGCAATTAATGGCGCACAAATATCCGGACTGATAAATATTTCAAAAAAAACAAATGGATTCCAGTTGGGTATGATTAATATTTCTGACTCACTTAATGGCGTTTCTCTTGGGCCAATCAATTACAGCAGAAATGGCAAGCATGCATTGTCCGTATCAGTTCAGGAAAACAATCAACTCAATCTAAGCTATAAATCGGGCAGCCATGCCATATATAACATTGTACAGACCGGTGTAATAAATACCGTCAGCTCCGGCAAATACTATATTTTTGGTTATGGGCTAGGTACCGAATGGCAATCAGGGAAAAAAGTAACCATGGCTATGGAACTTGTAAGTCTTTTTTATAGTGGCCCAAAAAAATTTAATACAGACTATTCAAATATCTGTTTACAGCCTTTAGTATTAGTTCAACTAAAAAAAGATATTCAACTATTTGCAGGGCCACGCCTACAATACCAACTTCCGGTTTACCAACATTCCAACGAATTTTATAATGGGTTTCAGAAAAGCTCAATCCTATTAAAACAAGGCGCGAATACTACATTGAATCTGGGCTTCAACGTAGGCGTAAATATATTTTAAAAGCCAATAGGGGAAAAGGTTTATTAGGCTGTATTAGATATATACTTAAAATTTGAAAAAAACTTCTACATCTTTACTCCTTGTCTTCTGTTTGGCAAATTTGAATCTGAAAGCTCAGGAGGCTGTAGCCAACTCTGTACATCTTGGGCTGGTTACCCCCATCAGTACTCAGGGCAGTAAAGCCCGTTACATCAGTCCCGCCTTTTCATTGCAGGTATTGCAAGGCACCAACATGAATAATAATGGGGTAGCCATTTCTGGTTTGTGCACCCAACTCTATGGAAGCAATCGCGGAGTATTGATAAGTGGTCTCTTTAATCAGGTGAAAGGTTCAGACAAAGGCGTAGCAGTAGCTGGTTTGTACAATGGAGCGGCCAACGGTCTTGGCCTTCAGATAGCAGGGCTTCATAATCACAAATCCGGGAATGGATATATTCAGATAGGCGGCATAAGTAATTTTAGTCGCTATGCACTTCTACAAATTGGAGGTATAGTAAATATGGCCAGTCATACGCACACCCAGGTGGCTGGGCTAATCAATATCAGCAATACCGTGAAGGGCGTTCAGGTGGCCGGATTGATGAATATTGCAGATTGCTCGGATTACCCGATAGGTATCATTAATCTGATACGAAATGGCGAACAGCAGATATGCATACAGATTTATGATGATGGTGCTGCCAATCTATTGCTTCGTACTGGTGGTAGAAAAACCTATGGTATCATTGGTGCAGGCGCCGGAAATGAAAAAGATAAAATTTTCTTTCAAATGGAGGCAGGTGTTGGCTATAGAATGTACTTGACCCAACAATTAAGAATAAATGCTGAAATAGCAGCATTGACAAAAACAAATTTCATCTTATTTAAACATACACAAACCTTACGAACATTGCTGGCATACAAGATAGGCTCCAGAGTGGAGATAGCTGCAGGTCCTGCATTGTACACCTATCAATACGCCGAATCAAAAATATTTTCCAACAATTATGTATGGAAGTTTAAAAGCGATGAATCCTCCTTTGCCTTAACAGGAGGACTAACCGCTGGAATCAATATCAATCTTTAATTCACAAATAAAATCTTAGAAAAAATGAAACATGTGTTATTTGCAGTATTAGTTCTTTTTACATTGACAACAGGATGCCGAAAAATATATCCCGATGGACCGGCCATAAAACAGGTAAGAAATGTATCGGGTTTTGACAAGATTGAAGCAGGCATCAGTGGCAATATAAGGTTCATACAAGGTCCGGTTTCAAAAGTAGAAGTAGAGGCAGCGGAAAACATCCAATCTTATATCATCACCGAGGTAAAAGGAAATAAATTGATCATGAAAACACAGCCCAATGTCAACATCAGAGGGGGCAGTGTCAACATTTATATCACCAACCCAACACTAACAGGAGCCACACTTGCCGGATCCGGAAATATTCAATTTGATTCTGAAATAGCTGCCAATACTTTGGAACTAAAACTGAGTGGAAGCGGCAATATTTCCATGCCTGCACTTTCTGCCAACACATTATTTTCAAGCATCACCGGCAGTGGCAATCTGAGCATTAATGGCGGCACAGTTACAAAGCAGGAGATTTTAATTACCGGTCATGGAGATTATGAAACCCGCCAAATGCAATCAGAGGAATCTAAAATAAACCTTACTGGATCTGGCAGCGCAAAACTCTGGGCAAACTCAAAACTAGAAGTAACCATAACCGGTAGTGGGGATGTATGGTATCTTGGCTCCCCCACCATCAACACAAGTATTACAGGTTCCGGCAAAGTCAGAAAATTATAAAATCTGCTAAGTAAAATTTTATGTTGATAGCAAGTATCCTTCTATACTTTTGGAGGAAGTATAGAAACCGGAAAATTGCCTCCGGTATCAGAGTAGCCCATCACTAATAGGGTTAAGAACTTCATTAATCTCATCATAATAAGTTTAAATAACTATGAGTCATCTATCAAAAAAATATGGCGTAATAACAGGTGCCAGCCAGGGCTTGGGAATGGCATTTGCAAAAGAACTAGCTTCCCAAAATCTTAATCTGATTCTGGTGAGCCTGCCAGGGCAACAACTTGCGCAAAAAGCCTCCCAACTGATGCAAGAGCATGATGTGGAAGTACTATTCTATGAAACCGACCTCACCGTAAAAGAAAATGTAATAACCTTATGCCAATGGCTGAATGCTCAGTTTGATATTTATTTGCTCATCAACAATGCAGGAGTAGGCGGCACACGCAGGTTTACAGAAGCATCGGTACAATACATTGACACTATCCTTCAGCTAAATGTAGTAGCCACTTCCCTACTCACTCATCAACTCTTACCCAATCTGCTAAAGCAGCCACAGGCTTATATTTTAAATGTTTCCAGCATGGCTGCTTTTTCACCTATTGGTTACAAAACTGTATATCCGGCCTCCAAGACTTTTATCCATTCCTTTTCACGCGGACTTAGTGAAGAATTGAAAAAAACCGGCGTAGTGGTTAGTGTGGTAAATCCAGGTGCTATGGCCACTAATGAAGACACTTGCAAACGGATTAACAAACTTGGATTTTGGGGAAGACTCACCTTGCTACAACCAGAAAAAGTAGCTGGATATTGTATCAAAAAACTTTTTAAAAAAGATCGGGTGATAATGGTAAATCCATGGAGCTGGCTAGCTATGGTGCTTTTGCCAATATGGATAAAACTGCCTGTGCTTTCCAATAATATTAAAAAGGAAATTCAATGACGATTTTTTTAACAGGGATATCAGGATTACTGGGCACCAATCTTGCCTCATTGTTGTTAGAGCAAGGTTACTATATCAAAGCATTGGTAAGAAAACCGCAGGACTTTAAAACAATAACACATGAAAAGTTGAGCCTCATTCCCGGTTCATTGTCCGATGACCTATCCGGGCATTTAAAAAATGTGGACTCCATCATACATGCAGCAGCAGAATGTAGGCAGCACCTGATTTCATATAACGATTATTATCAAACAAATTGTATCGCAACAGCACGCCTAATAGATGCAGCAATCAAACTGAAAGTCAGAAAATTTATCTATGTAAGCACCGCCAATACAATAGGATACGGGATAGATACGGTAGGCAACAGCATCGAATTTAAACCAATGAAATCACCTTTCAAAAAATCCTTTTATGCCAGAAGCAAAGCTGCTGCAGAAGCATACGTATTACAACAAAAAGACAAAATCGAAGTAAATATCATCAACCCTACTTTCATGATTGGTGCATTTGACCGCAAACCGGGAAGTGGAAGAATTGTGTTGGCGAGCCTGAAGCACAAAATGCTTTTTTATCCGCCGGGAGGAAAAAATTTTGTGCCTGTAAAAGATGTATGTGCTGTTATTAAAAGTTGTATAATTAATGGTACAAACGGGAAACGCTACCTTGCTGTTGGTGAAAATTTAAGCTACTTTCAGTTTTTTAAAACGCTACAATTATTGAATAATCACCATCAATTTCTAATTCCGATTCCTTTAATTATTTTGAGAATTTTAGGTTTGTCAGGTGATATCTAAGATTTTTCAACCTAAAAACAGCAATATGTAGTAATAATATGGATATTCTTTGTATTAGCAGCTTTTACGACAACACAGAACAGTTTGCAGAGTCATTAATTAACAAACAACCATTGGAAAATGCTATCCTCGAAAGCATCCGATACTTTAACACACACCATTTAAAAAAATGAACATTACCCCCAAGAAAGAAATTTTCTTTTCCCTATCAGGGAGTAATTGTACAATTTAATAAAATAATCCTATCACAAAAATATGAGCCCCGAGTTCAGTTAACTCCCCATATATCTTACTCAAAGCATAGTGATGAATTATGTTCTCCGTGGCTTTTGTTATTATGGAAAATAATAATTTACAACCGATACTCAGGAACCCAAACTCACTGCCATCAAAAAACCGTACTTTTGCACACTAAATTTTTAAATAAAAATGACAATTTCATATAAGTGGCTGAGTGAATATCTACCCGAAATAGTGAAGCCCGAAAAATTGGCGCATATTCTTACTTCCATCGGACTGGAAGTTGAGGCTGTGGAAGATTATGAAGAATTTAAAGGTGGTCTTAAAGGGTTGCTTGTAGGCGAGGTGCTTACCTGCGAACAACATCCAAATGCTGATAGGCTGAAATTAGCTACCGTAAATGTTGGTGCAGAAAAACCATTGAAGATTGTGTGTGGCGCGCCAAATGTAGCCGTAGGCCAAAAAGTGGTTGTTGCTCCGGTGGGCGCTACCATCTACCCTGTCAACCATGAGCCGATAACCATGAAGCTGGCGAAGATAAGGGGCGAAGAAAGCCAAGGAATGATTTGTGCCGAAGATGAAATCGGACTGGAGCAAGCGCATGACGGAATCATGGTTTTGCCACAAAACCTGAAACCCGGCACTCCTGTAGCCAAATATTTTGAAATTTATACAGATACCATTTATGAAATTGGTCTCACACCCAACCGCATGGATGCCATGAGCCACTGGGGTGTAGCCCGCGATGTGTGTGCCTATCTGTCGCACCACGAAAATAGGAACATCAGGCCTAAACTGCCCACCAACAACCAGTTCAAAGCGCTTAAAGGAGTGAGTCCGCTAACAGTTAGTGTAGAAAATCCTGTAGCCTGCCCAAGATATAGCGGTATCTGTATCAATAATGTAACCATCGCCGAATCTCCCAAATGGTTGAAAAACAAACTGAAAGCAATTGGCCAGCGACCTATCAACAACATTGTGGACATCACCAATTTTATATTGCACGAAACCGGCCAGCCGCTTCATGCTTTTGATGCCGACCAGATTAAGGGCGGAAAGGTGATTGTAAAAAATCTACCGGACGGAAGCTCATTTGTAACACTGGATGAAAAAGAAAGAAAACTGAGTGGCGAAGACCTGATGATTTGTGATGCGGAGGGCGGAATGTGTATCGGTGGGGTTTTTGGAGGTATGCATAGCGGCGTAACCGATGCTACAAAAAATATTTTTCTGGAAAGCGCTCATTTTGACCCCGTTACCATCCGAAAAACTTCGTTCAGATATGGACTGCGCACCGATGCAGCCACCCGTTTCGAAAAAGGAGCCGATATATCAGCAACCGTCAATGTGCTCAAAAGAGCCACACTGCTCATTCAGGAAATCTGCGGCGGAGAGGTAGCTTCGGATATTTATGACGTATATCCACAGCCGAAGTCAAAGCAGGAAATTATTTTGAAATATCACTACCTGAAAAAACTGAGTGGCAAAAACTACCATCCCGATGGAGTGAAAAGAATTTTACAATCGCTTGGTTTTACAATCGAAAAAGAAAGTATTGATTCGCTGCATATTAGCGTGCCTTTTCATAAACCCGATATCAGCCTGCAGGCAGATGTAGTGGAAGAAATACTGAGAATTGATGGATTGGACAATGTGGACATTCCCAGCTCTATCACCATCTCGCCCTCCATTGATGAAAATATTGAGGCCGAAATTCAAAAAGAAAGGGCATCCAACTATTTGGCAGGTTTGGGATTTAACGAGATTCTTACCAATTCCATTACCAATAAGGCCTATTTTAGCGAAGAAGAACTGACTACATCCGTAAAAATGAAAAACAGCCTTAGCGCAGAATTGAATATCATGCGACCCAACATGCTGGAAACCGGCCTGGAAGTTGTTGCACACAACCTCAACCGGAAAAATGACAATCTGAAATTATTTGAATTTGGCAAAACCTATTCCATTAATTCAAAAGGCAAATTTGAAGAGCCGGAACATCTTTGCCTCTATATGACCGGCAACCTTCAAAACAAAACCTGGAAACACAGCGCATCCCCAATCGACTTTTACTCAATAAAAGGGGCTGTTGAAAAATTGTTGGGTCTGCTTGGGTTGACAAATATTTCATACAACGAAAATATTTCTAACCAGCTACAATCAGGATTATCTATTAAGGCAGGCCAGCATATTATTGGCGAAGTAGGCATTGTTAGCAAAAAAGTGCAGGTACGGTACGACATTAAACCTGTGGTTCTTTATGCCGATTTGAACTGGAACGCTATTTTAAAAATGGCGCTTAAAAACAAACCATCTTTTCAGGCAATACCCAAGTTTCCCGCAGTACAACGAGATATTGCTATGGTGGGAGCTAAAGAGCTGAAATACAGCTTAGTAGAAAATACCGTAATGAAACTGAATTTGAAAAAACTACAATCTATTCAGTTGTTTGATGTATTTGAAAGTGAAAAATTGGGTAAAGATAAAAAATCAATCGCCGTTAATTTCGTATTTTTGGATGAAGAGAAAACATTAACCGATACTGAGATTGAAGGATGGATGAAAAAAATAATGCAAACCCTCGAAAAGGACTTGCAGGTTGAAATCAGAAAATAAACTCAGGTACAGCAGTGACTCCCGAAATTGAACAAAAATTAAAAGCATTACATCTGAAAATTGAAGCGCTTGTAAGGAGTAATTCAACGCTTCAAAAAGAGAATAATGCCCTTAATGAAGCGTTGAAGGAAAGCAAGCACAGTTCTCAAAATCTGATAAAGTCGATCGAAAAAATTCAAAATCAATTAGATATAGCAAAATACAGGCAGGCAGGAATGACACCCGACGAAAAAAAGAATTTTGAAAAAAAAATTAGCCGTTTTGTAAAGGAAATTGATAAATGTATTGCATTGTTAAGCGTTTAAAATCGCACATTCCATGTCAGAAAATTTAATGTCTATAAATATTCAGATTGCCGACCGCCATTATCGCGTCAGGGTAAAACCAGATGATGAACAAGCGGTAAGAAAAACTATCAGCATCATCAATGACAAAATCATAGCGTTCAAAAACAGTTTTCCCGGCAAGGATATGCAGGACTACATTTCAATGGTTTTACTTTGGTATGCCACAGAAAGCAATACAAAAACAGTATCGCTCGCTGATGAAAAAGATATTCTGGAAAAACTAAACCAGATAGAAAAACTTCTGATGGGCGTGTAGCATATTATTTTATAATTTTTGCTTCTTTGTGATATTTAATTCAAAATTATTGCTTATCCTTTATTATCTTCGCCCACAACCTGTTTTAATTTAAACAGGTATTTATTTGATTTATAACGAATTGTGATAATTTTCGCAAAAAAATGAATTTTAATGGAACCCATAATAATTACGGTAATCACCGCTGTCGTTGCCTTGGCAGCAGGCATCATGGCAGGCAAATTTATTTTTGCCAAAAATACTAAAAGGCTGGTAGAGGAGGCCGAACTTCATGCAAAAAACATAGTAAAAGAAGCTGAATTAAGAGCAGAAAATATTCGAAAAGAAAAGGAATTAGAAGCAAAAGAGCGGTTTGTATCGCTGAAATCGGCTCATGAAAAAGAGGTAAACGAAAGAAACCGGAAAATAACTGACAGCGAAAACAGAATTAAGCAAAAAGAACAGTCTTTCAATCAAAAAGAGGCCAATGCCGATAGACAAATTAAAGAAAACGACGTCATAAAAGACAGCCTGAACAAACAACTTGAGTTGGTTGATAAAAAACGTACCGAACTGGAAAAACACCAGGAAGAGCATATTCAGCGCCTCGAGAAAATAGCCGGATTGACAGCAGAAGAAGCTAAAAATCATTTGGTCGAAAGTTTGAAAAGGAAGCGCAGACAATGGCAATCGGTATGCAGCAAGAGATAATTGACGAAGCTAAACAGAAAGCCAACAAAGAAGCCCGGAAAATTATTATCCAAACCATTCAACGTACTGCAGCAGAGCAGGCAATCGAAAACTCAATTACTGTTTTCAACCTCGAAAGCGATGAAATAAAAGGGCAGATTATCGGTCGCGAAGGTCGAAATATCCGTGCATTGGAAGCAGCCACTGGTGTTGATCTGATTGTTGACGACACGCCCGAAGCAATTCTTCTTTCATGTTTCGATCCGCTTCGCAGGGAAATTGCCCGGCTTAGTTTGCAACGTTTGGTAGCCGACGGCCGTATTCATCCTGCACGAATTGAAGAAGTAGTGGAAAAAACCCGCAGGCAAATTGAAGAACAGGTGATGGAAGTGGGTGAAAGAACAGTGATTGACTTGGGAATACACGGCCTGCACAAAGAATTAGTGCGTATGGTAGGTCGTATGCGTTACCGCTCATCTTATGGTCAAAACCTGCTGATGCACAGCAGGGAAACAGCCAATCTTTGCGCACTGATGGCTTCGGAACTGGGTATGAACCCCAAATTGGCCAAAAGAGCCGGATTACTGCATGATATAGGCAAAGTACCTGATGAAGAAAGCGAATTGAGCCACGCTTTATTAGGAGCCAAATTAGCCGAAAAATATGGCGAAAACCCTGCAATTGTCAATGCAATTGCCGCCCACCACGACGAGGTGGAAATGCAATATGTCATCTCCCCTATCGTTCAGGCATGCGATGCCATAAGCGGCGCCAGACCGGGAGCCAGACGTGAAATCATGCAGCAATACCTCCAGCGAATTAAAGACTTGGAAACCCTGGCAATGAGCTATCAGGGGGTAGAAAAGGCCTATGCTATTCAGGCAGGCCGCGAGCTAAGGGTGATTGTAGAATCTGACAAAGTGAGCGATCAGGGAAGCGACAAACTATCATGAAATAGCTCAAAAAATACAGACCGAAATGACCTTCCCCGGACAGATAAAAGTAACCGTTATACGCGAAAAAAGAGCTATAAACGTCGCCAGATAATAATTATCAGAAAAAAAACGAAAAGCAAGGCTACATTATTTGGTTATTAATGATAGGGTTATTACCTTTGCACTCCTTAAATTTTGAGTTATGAGCAGCGCTATTGATTTTATACATGAGCAACTGACCCCCAGAAAGAATTTTCCTGCTTTCAAAGCAGGAGATAATATTACCGTAAATTATAAAATTATTGAAGGTAATAAAGAACGTATTCAGTCTTTCAAGGGAGATGTGATTAAGAAACAAGGAACCGGCAGCACTGCCAGCTTCACCGTAAGAAAAGTATCTGACGGCGTGGGAGTAGAAAGAATTTTCCCTTTCACTTCGCCCAATATTGATTCTATTGTATTACACAAAGTGGGTCAGGTGCGCCGCGCCAAACTGTTTTATCAAAGAGAAAGAAGTGGTAAAAGCGCCCGTATCCGTGAAAAACGCATGGCTGTTGCTATTAAAGAGGCTAAAGTAAAATCATAACCGTTTTTCAGATGTTTTGAATGAATTAAATCCTGCTATCGGCGGGATTTTTGCCTTTTAATAAACAAATAGAATTGATTATTGTATTATTTTAAGAAAAGAGTTTGTTTTTAATTGCATTTTTAAATGTGCATAGCGTATATTTGACATCTAATTGTTTAAACAATGGTAAACATATATTTTTTATTGCTTGGTGGTCAGGAATGGATTTGGATTATTTTGGCTTTATTATTGTTATTTGGCGGTAAAAAAATTCCTGAACTAATGCGTGGTTTGGGTAAAGGTATCCGTGAATTTAACGATGCTAAAGACAATGTAAAACGAGAAATAGAAGAAGGAGCCAATTCTGTTTCTACCGGCAGCTCAAAGAAAGAAGATTAATTTTCAATTATATCTTTTCCAAATCCTGCAAGCATCTATGATTTGCAGGATTTTTTAGTTTTGTACCCTTTGGCGGAACACAGGAACACTTTTTCAAACAAATACACCAGACACCAGCAAAACTTAAATACCTCATCTGAATCCGGACAATTTTGTCAGTGATAAATTAATTTTTAACATACTGATAATCAAAACATTATCAAAAAACCTCCACTATTGCGCAAATTAGTAAATGTTAAAATATTATCCGATATAATAATAAATTAGTATAAATTTTTATCTTTGCAGCCGACTAAAAACAATTTTCTTAAGGAAAACCCGTTTATACAAATTGAATCTTTTGATGTTGAGCATGAGTTTTTGACCAGGATTCAATCACTAAAGTTTAAAAAATGACAAAAATTAATAAATCAATTTTACCAATAATCATCCTTTTACTTTTTTCTACTTCCGCTTTTGCACAGTTGGACCCTGTAAAATACGAGGATGCACTTACCGACAAACCCGAAACACCTCTTACAAAAACCGAAATAGCAGTAAAAGCAGATCCGAAACAGAGTTTCAAAAGTCTTTTTGAAGAAGCTGCCGCATCAAAAACAAAGAGCTTCAAAGATGTGAATACCGAACACCTCAATCCGATGGCAGCGAGTTTTGTAGATGATTATATGAAGCGACACAGCAAAACGCTCAACTCGTTGAAAATATGGGCAAAGCCTTATTTTGATATGATGGACGATGTGCTGAGTGAGAACGGAATACCCAAACAGTTGAAATATCTGGCAGTAATTGAGTCGCACCTGAAAGCATCTGCAGTATCATGGGCTGGCGCAGTTGGCCCCTGGCAGTTTATGCCCGAAACCGGTAGAAGAATGGGGCTACAGGTTAATAAATTTAATGATGAAAGAAGAGACTATCTAAAAAGTACTTACGCAGCCAGTAAATATTTGAACCATCTTTACGACCAGTATCGGGATTGGCTGCTGGTGGTAGCAGCATATAACTGTGGCCCCGGAAGGGTAAATTCAGCCATAACAAGATCTGGAAGCAAGAACTCTGGGACTTGCAATACTACCTGCCTGCCGAAAGCAGAATGCATGTTAAGAAATTCATTGCCACCCATTACATCATGGAAGGCGAAGGCGGAGTGGCTACTGCAACACCCCTGACTAAGGAGCAGGAAATGGAAATGATGCCCACTGCTACAGATGAACTTACCCACCAAAACGTAAAACTGCATACCATCAGCGGGCGGTATAATTCCAAGACAGTAGCAAAATATTTAGAAATGGATATGGCAGAATTCAACAAACTGAATCCTAATATGGATAGGATTTTGGCTGCCAGCAGTACCTACCAGTTAAAAATACCTTTAAATAAAGTAGAATTGTTTTTAAGCAAAAAGAACCAAATGCTGAATGATTCAATTATGATGATTTTGAATCCCGATTATCAGAACTAAACTTTTCACTTTCACTATTTTTCAGAAAAAGATAACCCCTTCCTTTTTTAATCTTCAATGATACGATTAAACTGAGAATCTAAATGAGCGCGCATGGTTTCTCTGAATTGCTGTGGAGTGCCATGTTCCAACACATTCACCAGATCTTTGTGCGAAGCATAAAGACCGTTGTTTTCTCGTTTTTTTACTATTGAACTTCTTTCCACATGGCCAAAAACCGGTAAAAGCATTTTTTGAAACTTCATCAGCGTTTGGTTTCCTGTTATTTCATATAATTTTCCGTGAAAGGCCTTTTCATGTTCTGCATGAAACATCAAACCTTTGGAAGCATCAGGCTCTTCCTGCACTATTTGTTTTAAAGTAGCAATATCCTCCGGCGTTACCCGTCTAAAAAGCAAATCGGCCATTCCAATTTCCAAAACCAACCTTAACTCAAATATTTCCTTCAAAGTATCATCACTCAAAATATAGGGATTCATACTTTTTGAAAGGTTATTAAACAAATCAGGACTGGTTATTACTGCGCCCTTTTTCTTCTTTGATTCTATCAATCCCATCATTCTCAGTCTTAGAAGCGCCTCCCTTACAACAGTACGACTCACTCCCAACAACTCGGTAAGCTCCAGTTCTTTGGGAATGGAATCACCTACCTTTAGTTTTCGTTGGTTGAGTAAATCAACCAGGTTTGCCTCTACTCTATCAACAAGCGTTTGATTATCAATCGTTTTAAAATACTTCTCATTCATTTCAATACTAATATTATGTACTACCTATTGCAAAAGTAATCATGAAAACCACATAACATGGTATTATGTTTTTTCTTTCTTAAAAAAAAAGTTAAAAAAAATTTGGAAATAACGTTACGGCTCCCTATCTTTGTTATGTTATACATAATATTTTAAATAAAAATCAAATGTCTATGCGATCTGCTTTATTAAAATGGGGGCTTTTCCTTCTTGGCTTCCTTATTTACACAACGGCCTGTCTCAAACCAAAACCATAACCGGTATGGTATTGGATGAAAGTTCGGGAGCGCGCTTCAAGGCGCTACAGTGGCAGTAAAAGGTAAAACTGCTACGACAACCACAAACGATGTGGGAGAGTTCACAATTTCAGCATCACCAACCGATGTGCTGGAGATTTCCTACGCCGGTTATACCACAAAAACTGTTACTGTAGGTAATCAGGATAACATTGTGGTAACTTTGAGTACTGCGGCTACTTCCAAATTAGACGAGGTGGTAGTGATTGGTTATGGTACACAAAAGAGGTCTAAACTTACCGGTTCGGTATCAAAGTTAGATAACAAGATACTGGAATCGGGTATGCGCTCCAACCCCGCACAGGCTTTGGCGGGTACAATACCCGGTGTGCGTGTAGCAACAGGTACCGGCCGGCCGGGTTCATTACCTTCAATAATTTTAAGAGGTGGTACTAACTTTGATGGTACCGGAAGTCCTTTAATTTTAATTGACGGACGGGTAAGAAGTTCACTTAGCGACATCAATCCCGAAGAAATTGGAAGTATGGAGGTACTGAAAGATGCTTCTGCTACAGCAATTTATGGCGCAAGAGCCAGTAATGGTGTAATTCTTATTACTTCTAAAAAAGGGAAAACAGGTTCTTCCTCTTTAAGCGTAAAGGCAAAAACCGGTATTAACTACCTGAATATACCCTACCATTACCTAAATGCCGGTGATTATCTTAAATGGTCAAGACTGGGTTTGTTAGAGGCTATTAAAAACGGAACTACTGCTAATACAGCGTTAAGCGGTGTGGGCCCACGAGGTACCGGTAACTTATATTTTGATCCCGCCACAAAAGCCATATTAGATGGTAACTATGATACCCGTGCCAGATGGAGTACCATGAGATTGACTGATGATAACAAGTTTTTGTTGGATCAAGGTTGGAAAACCATGAAAGATGCAGTACCCACCAATGCGGCAGGAAACTGGGATCCTAATGGAACTTACTATGATTTGATCTATCAGGATTTCAATTATGGAGATCATGCCTTTAAAAAAACATCACTTACTCAGGATTACAACTTAGGAATGAGCGGCGGTAATGACAAAGGACATTATTTCTCTAATCTGGGTTATTACAATGAAGATGGTTTGCCATTAGAAACCTTCTACCGCAGATTAAACTTTACATTTAATGGCGATTATAATATCAAGCCCTGGTTAACTTCAGAGTCTGGTTTCAATTTTACAGTTGCAAACTGGAAAGACCAATCATTACAAAATGGTGAGGATAACTACTGGGGACGTATGATCTCTGCACCTCCAACACTTAGAGACAAAAGCCCGGTAACAGGCGACTGGATTTTGGGTAGGGATGCAAGCGATGGTAACCCATTGGTTAACATTGGTAAATATATCCGCAAAAATCAAACCGATAAATTTACAATGAATCAGGCCTTCACCATTAAACTATTAAAAGAATTGAATTTGAGGCTTAATGGTATCTTGTATTATGCTGAAGGCCATAATGAGGCATTTAACAAAGATTTTCGTAACAATATGCTCAGTTACACCAACCCTAATGCAGGATGGAACAGGGATAGAAGCAGTAGCGCCAGTTTTGACCGAACTATTTATCAAACCTACAATGCTGTGTTAAACTACAATAAGGAAATAGGGCTACACACTTTTAATGCAATGGTGGGTGGTGAGTTTTATGACGCTTATAATAAAGGACTTTCAGCAAGTGGCGGACAAGCTCCTACAGATGATTTTATGGATTTAGGGTTAACCTTAAACAATACTGTTACTCAAACAAGAGGTACAGATTCATGGCACGCACGTGAGCGAATTCTCTCTCAATTCGGTCGTATAAACTATGACTATGACGATAAATACATCGCTTCATTCAGTGTTCGTCGTGATGGTGTTTCAAGATTAAGTCCTGAAACCAGATATGGTATATTCCCTGCTGTTTCTTTGGGTTGGGTAGCCAGCAGAGAAAAATTCTTCAGTTCTGTGAGCGATTGGATGAACTATCTGAAATTAAGAGCCAGCTGGGGTAAAAACGGTAACATTGGTATCGGAACATCCAATGCAATCGGACTTTACGAAGTACAAGGCGCTTACTCGGGGCAAACTGCCTATAATGGGCTACCGGGAATTTTGTTATCAACCCTTTCGAACCCAACATTAGTGTGGGAAAAAACCAATACTGTGGAAGTAGGCGCCGATATGGGATTTTTGAACAATCGTATTTACGCCTCATTAGCTTATTATAACAGAATTACAGACGACAAACTGGCTAATATTAACCTTCCAACTTCATCAGGTTTCGGCAGTACTCGTACTAACAATGGTAGCATGAGAAACAGAGGTGTTGAACTGGATGTAACCGGCAAAATTGTTCAAAAAACAGATTTTCAATGGAGCCTGAGTGCAAATGCCGCCTGGAACAAAAACTTGGTGCTGAAGTTGCCATTTAACGGAAACGAAAGAAACAGGCAAGGTGGACAACGCATTTATGACCCTAAAACCGGAACCATTATTTGGGTTGGAGGTTTTCAGGAAGGTCAGGAATGGGGAGCTATCTATGGTTATGTAGCTGAGGGAATTATCAGAAATGCAGATGATTTGGCAAAGTATAATAAAATTGATATTACCGCAGGCGAAGCTCAGGCTATTGGTGGTGCAGCAGGAAAAAAAGTTGCCAGTCAAAAATTAATTACCGAAAAAGGGCTTTCAGGCTACATTGCCACTCAATTGGGTGACGTAATGTGGAAAGACATTGATAAAAATGATACTATTGACTACCGCGATATGACCAGCATGGGTAGAACTTTACCAAGATGGACAGGTGGTTTCAATACCACTATATCTTACAAAGGATTAAGCCTGTTTGCAAGAATGGACTTTGCATTGGGACATACCCAGATGGATCGTCAGCAGGTGTGGTCTTTAGGTTACATGCAGGGAGAGTTTAATGTTCAGGACATCGTAAAAGAAACATGGACACCCGAAAACCCAAATGCAAAATATCCACGTTTTGTATGGGCCGACCAATTGAACATGAAGAACTTCGACAGGCCAAATAATATGTTTTATGTAAATTCAAATTATCTGGCTTTCAGAGAAGTAACATTAAGTTATACGGTTCCGGCAAAAATTAGTAATAAAGCAAGAATGAGCGGATTAACGCTTTCGGTTTCAGGGCAGAATTTGGGATATCTTTCCAACAAACTCTTAGAGCTTCCTGAAAGAACAGGTTTCCAGAATAGCGCCTATACTATTCCTACAACCCTCATTTTTGGAGCTAATATTACTTTCTAATAAAAGATTAATTTAAAAAGTTATAATAATGAAAACATATAAAATATTAATTGGAGTGATGCTTATCCTGATAGGCTTTTCTTCCTGCAAAAAAATATTAGACCTTGGGCCGGAAGACTATTTTGGAGAGGCCAATTATTGGAAAAACGAAGCACAGGTTAGTACATTTATGGTGGGGATGCATACCCAATTCAGAAATAACCAGTTTCAATTTTTAAGATTAGGTGAAATGCGTGGGGGCGGTTTTTCCGATCAGGCTATTTTCCCCGTTTCATTAAATGAATTACCCATAATTCAACAAAACCTTTCAGAAACGTCAACAGGCGTGGGTAGCTGGGGAGGTTTTTACAACCCAATTTTGCAAATCAACCTGTTTATTGCAAAAACCGAACCAATTACCTTTATTCCAGATGCAAAAAAGAATTTTATGCTTGGCCAGGCTTATGCCATGAGGGCTTACTATTACTTTCATCTGCTTAGGACTTATGGCGGTGTTCCACTTCGTTTAACGCCTGATGTAGCGCTGGATAAACCAGATCAGGTGAAATTAAGATTAGCACGGTCAACAGAAGCAGAAGTACTTGCTCAGGTAAAAGCTGATGTCAATAAATCGCTGGAATATTTTGGTTCACAGGCTTCTACCGATAAAGCTCAGTGGAGCCCGAATGCAGCAAGAATGTTGAAAGGTGAAATATTTCTGTGGTCAGCAAAAGTATATGGCAATACTGCAGATTTGGCAGAAGCTAAAAGCGCTTTAAATGCAGTTTCAGGCTACAGTCTGCAATCTAATTTTGCAAATACTTTTTCTACAAAAGGGAACAGTGAAATTATTTTTGCCATCAGATACCAGGTAAATGAAGCAGAAATGCCAGGTGTAAGTACTTTTACTTATGATCTGCCTAATTTTAGTAATTTGTACTATGCCGATTCATTGGCAAGTGGCGCCTTGTTGGTTGATCCGCTTAATATTGGCGCACCCAACAGCCAGCAAATTATACAACGTTACAGATACAGTTTTGATTTGTTTAAATCCTATGATGTATTAGACAAAAGAAGGAATGCTACATTTTATGATTTTTACAGAGTGGATATTACCAAAAATCCTAAAGTGGTAACTGCCAGAAATACAGTATTGGTAAAATTCTTAGGAGAAATCAACTCGAATAAAAGATATTTTACTAATGACTGGCCGGTTTATAGAGAAGCAGATCGCCTGCTGATGCTGGCCGAAATTACAAATGCCGAAGGAGGAGATCCTGGTCAATATATCAAAGCAATACGCGACAGAGCCTTCGCTAATGCAGACCCTACTCCGTTTGTAAACGGTTCCAAAGATCAGAATGAAATCAAAATCTTCGAAGAAAGAATGAAAGAATTTGTTTATGAGGGAAAAAGGTGGTATGATATCAGAAGGATGAAGTTTGGAAGCGATCCGCTTGTATTCAAATCAGCAAGCCACCCTTATGGCGTACTGAACAAAGCTACAGATGCATATAAAGTTCTGTGGCCTATTGAAACCGGTATTTGGACAAACGACCCGCTTGTTGACCAGACTCAAGTTATCAAACATCAAAACCATAATATAGGTCCAAAATATCATGCAGGAGGATTCATCAATCCTTCTGCATGATTATAAAAAACCTCATTTAGCAATTTGTTTTATCTTTGATAATCAATAATATACATAATGACATTTCCCAAACTCACCGGCCTTATTGCAGCGCCATTTACACCAATGGATGCTGACGGCAATTTAAACACGGCGCTGATACCCGAGTATTATCAATTTCTTAAAAGAAATAAGGTAATCGGCGCTTTCATTAATGGTTCTACAGGAGAAGGTGTTTCGCAAACCAAAGAAGAAAAAAATTAGTGGCCGAAGCCTGGGCAGAAGCTACCAAGGGTGATCAGGACTTTAAAGTAATCAATCTGGTTGGAGGAACATCGGTTAAAGATGCAATTGAATTTGCCCAACATTCCGAAGCCATCGGATTGTTTGGTATTGCTTTTACGGCTCCGTTTTATTTTAAACCTGCTTCGGCCAATGCACTGGCCGATTGCTGCAGGCAGATTGCTGCCGCAGCTCCCAATACTGCTTTTTATTATTATCACATTCCTGTACTTACAGGTTGCAATATCAGTATTTACGATTTACTGAACGCTGTCAACGGCTCTATTCCAAACTTTGCAGGTATAAAATACACTCACGAAGATTTCATGGACTTTCTCTCCTGTATGTATATTGACAATGGTCGTTATGACATGCTGTGGGGAAGAGATGAAAACATGCTGTCGGCATTGGTGTTAGGCAGTTTTGGCGCTGTAGGCAGTACCTTTAATTATGCAGCGCCACTATACTACGAAATGCACGATGCTTTCAAAAACGGCGACTTAATAAAAGCACGCGATATCCAGCAGAAGTCAATTGACATGATTCGCTTATTAGGTAAGTATGGCGGCATAGCTACCGGAAAAGCCTATATGAAATTAGTAGGTTTGGATTGCGGGGGTTTCCGCTTGCCGGTTACTAATATGAGCGCCGAACAATTTGAAAGTTTTAAAAAAGATGTGGAGGCTTTAGGATTCGAATCTTTCCGGTCGAAATAAGTAGTGGCCAAGGAGATTGACTACAATAATCTTCTTAATTGTCTTACTCATTTTTCGATTAAAATAAAAATGGAAATGTATTTTTTTAAAAGTTTTGTCTTAGACTTAATAAGGCAATCGCAGAGTCAAACAAAACAGTCTCCTTCTGGGGGCTGTTTGTTTAATAAATACGGAAATTTTTAATACATTTACGAATTGTTTCCATTATGCTTCAAAAAATTATTTACTTATCTGTTTTAACAATGCTTATTATGAAAAGTGACGTAATTGCACAGCCATCAGTACAATGGAATGTGGCAACCAACATCATGAATGGAGACAAACCATCCATTGGTTTTGCAGGAATGATCAGTGGTATCAGCAATAACAAATTAATTGTGGCAGGCGGGGCCAACTTCCCCGACGAATTGCCCTGGCAGGGTGGAAAAAACATTATTCCGACAAAATATATGTGCTGGAAAGAAATAAAATCAAATACCAATGGTTAAAAGGAATTGAGGACAGACTTCCGGAGCCTATTGCCTATTCAGGTGCTGCCACTACCGAAAAAGGAATTGTATATGTAGGCGGCGATAATGAAAATGGAATATCGGCAAAAGCCTATTTGCTCAGTTGGAATACAAAAAAAGAAAAACCGGAGTTTAAATCACTGCCGGATTTGCCTGTAAGCGTTACAACTCCTGCTGTTGCAGCCAACGGCAACACCGTTTATGTTCTCTGCGGTGATGAGGCAAAAAACTCATCGGCAAAATGTTTTTACATTGACCTGGATGATAAAAAGCCGACCTGGAAACAATTGCCTGATGCCCCCATAGCATTGGCAAACGGGATGGCAGTTTTTCAAAACAAAAAATTATATCTGATTGGTGGAAGAACAAAAACGGCTTCAGGCATCAGTGATTTGCACAATACTAATTTTGTGTACGATTTCAAAACACAAAAATGGAGTAGCCTGGCAAATATTTCAGACGGAGAAAAAACAACCCCTTTTACAGCTTCTGCAGCATTTGCGGTGGGTAAAAAGCAAATTATTCTGGCAGGCGGCGACAAGGGAGATGTTTTTCATCAGATAGAAACATTTTTATCGCTGATAGCAAAGGCTTCAACAGACGAAGAAAAAGCAAAACTAACCAAAGAAAAGAACGAATTGGTGATGCACCATCAGGGTTTTAGTACCGATGTGTTGCTGTATGATATAAAAACAAACAGATGGACTAAAATCGGTAATTTGCCGGTGGCAGCCCAGGTAACAACGGCCGCCACAAAGTGGGATGACGACTTAGTGATTTCGAGCGGTGAAATAAGACCCGGAGTGAGAAGCCCAAAAATCATAATCGGGAAAGTAAAATCGAAAAGGAAGAATTGAAAAATTGATAAAAAACTGATGCCATAAGCACAGTCGTCAAACTGAGCGTAGCAACGAAGATGCCATATATTCTAAAGCCGGTAACAATAAAATAATAACTCATGTTAAACGAAACAACAGACATAAAAAATCAAAATTCCAAAATTTATCCCTGGGTAGTCGTTGGTCTTTTATGGATAGTAGCTTTGCTCAACTACATGGACAGGCAAATGCTGAGTACTATGCGCGATTCGATGCAGATGGATATAGCCGAACTGAAAAGCGCCGAAGCCTTTGGTTTTTTAATGGCCATTTTTTTGTATATCTATGGTTTTATGAGTCCGATTGCAGGCACCATCGCCGACCGTGTTAACAGAAAATGGTTAATAGTGGGCAGTCTGTTGGTTTGGAGCGCAGTAACCTATGCTATGGGCATTACGAATGACTATAAAACGCTGGTTTGGCTGAGGGCATTGATGGGCGTGAGTGAGGCATTGTATATTCCTGCGGGGCTTTCAATGATTGCCGATTATCATACCGGAAAAACGCGCTCGCTGGCCATTGCCATTCACATGACGGGGTTATACACCGGCCAGGCTTTGGGAGGGTTTGGCGCTACGGTAGCCGAGGCTTATAGCTGGCATACTGCCTTTCACTGGTTTGGAATTATTGGTATGGTTTATGCGGTGGTGCTTTCCTTTTTTCTTAGAGATAAAAAGCCCGAACCGGCGCTTGCAAATAACCTGAAAGGTTTATCGTCTTCCAATAAGATACCGCTGTTCAAAGGGCTTTCGCTGTTGTTTTCAAATATCGCCTTTTGGGTTATATTATTCTATTTTGCAGCGCCCAGTCTTCCGGGATGGGCTACTAAAAACTGGTTGCCAACCTTGTTTGCTGATAGTTTAAATATCCCCATGTCGGAGGCGGGGCCGCTTTCAACCATTACAATAGCCGTTTCGTCATTTATAGGAGCTGTATTAATTGGCGGGCCGCTCAGTGACAGTTGGGTTCAAAAAAACCTTCGGGGTCGTGTATATACCGGAGCCATCGGATTGGCTTTAACCATCCCGTCTCTTATCTTACTCGGATTTGGCACAACATTTATCACAGTGGTAGGCTCGGCTGTATTATTTGGAATAGGATACGGAATGTTTGATGCCAATAATATGCCTATCCTTTGCCAGTTTGTACCATCCAATCTCAGAGCCACTGCTTATGGTTTTATGAATATGGTAGGTGTGTTTGCAGGAGCGGCAGTAACTCAGGTTTTAGGCAGGTTTAAGGATGAAGGCAATTTCGGACTTGGTTTTGCTGCTTTAGCTGCTGTGGTGGCGCTGGCGCTGATTGTTCAAATTACAACCTTAAAGCCTAAGGTTCAGAATATGGAATAATATTTTTATTAAATAAAATCAATTCATCATGATTAAAATTTTTTCAAAATTGAAGAGAGGAGCTACCCTCCTGTTGTTATTGTCATTCGGTTTGCTTGCATCCGAAATAAGCTCGGCTCAGGGGAATGAAGTACCCGTTTTTGTTTCCGGTCAGGAAGGATATAAGAGTTTTCGAATTCCGGCCATCGTTTCTATGCCGAATGGGAAATTATTGGCCTTTGCCGAAGGAAGAGTGCATCATGCCGGCGATTTTGGAGATGTAAAAATAGTAGTTAAAACAAGTAATGATAACGGACGAACCTGGAGTAAAGTGCAAATTGTAGCCGATTACGATACACTTCAGGCAGGTAATCCTGCGCCGGTAGTGGACTTAACCGACCCGGCCTATCCAAAAGGAAGAGTATTTCTTTTTTACAATACCGGAAATAATCATGAATACGATGTGAGAAAAGGAAAAGGATGGCGCGAAGTATGGTACAAAACATCAACCGATGGTGGTGAAACCTGGAGCGACCCTGTAAACATAACTACTCAGGTACACCGGCCCAAACAACCATCGGTAAATCCGGCCTACAATTTCTCGGAAGACTGGCGCACTTATGCCAATACTCCCGGTCATGCCTTTACAATTTGCCTGGGAAAATATAAGGCAGAATATATGTAGCTGCCAATCACTCCGCCGGTGATCCACAGCCCAACGGAAAAGATTACCGCGCTCACGGGTTTTATACCGATGACCATGGTAAAACCTTCCACATCAGCCAGACTGTTGACCTTGAAGGAGGCAACGAAAATATGGCGGCGCAGCTTTCCGGAAACGGACTGATGCTCAACCTACGTAATCAACAGGGGCATGTAAAGGCAAGATATATTGCACTGAGTAAAGATGGAGGTGAAACCTGGTACAAACAATATTTTGACAAAAACCTCCCCGACCCTGTTTGCCAGGGCTCAATATTAAACGTTGGCAAGAAAACACTTGCATTTTGCAATGATGCAGACACCAATAAGCGGAATAATCTGACACTGAGAATAAGCAAAGACGATGGCAAAACCTGGACAAAGCGTTTTCTGATTTACAGTAACGATAAAATAAATGACGCATCAGCGTATTCGGACATTGTAAACATTAATAAGAATACCATCGGTGTTCTTTACGAAAAAGATGGTTATTCCAAAATTGTTTTTACAACGGTTAAGTGGAAGTAGCTCCGATGTTTCATTCTTTTGATAAATAATTAAAAATGAATTACAATAAAGAAAGTTTAATTGCTTTAAAAAATTTTTATAGCAATCAATTACTCAACGATACGGTTCCTTTCTGGTTTCCCCGCTCCTACGATACCGGGCATAGCGGATTTTTACTGATGCGCGATGCAGACGGATCATTGATTGATGATGATAAGGCAGTATGGATACAGGGCCGTGCCACCTGGTTATTAGCTACGCTGTACAATACTGTGGAACAAAAACCCGAATGGTTAGAAGGCGCTAAACTTGGCTATGAGTTCCTGAATAAACATTGTTTTGATAGCGACGGACAGATGTTTTTTCATGTAACAAGAGATGGGCAGCCTATTCGCAAACGCAGATATTATTTTTCGGAAACTTTTTATGTAATAGCAGCGGCTGCATACTCCAAAGCCAGTGGTGATGAACAGGCTGCCGAAAATGCGCGAAGAGTTTTTGGTGAATGTATTGCCTACGCCAATGGCGAGAAAAAACTGCCACCGAAATTTACCGGCACCGGCCTTCAAAAGGTATCGGTGTACCGATGATTATGATGAACACTGCACAGCAGCTACGGGAAACCATCGGAGACCCGCGCTGCGATGAATGGATTGACAGATGGATTCACGAAATTGAAACCTATTTTGTAAAAGACGATATCCGTTGCGTAATGGAGCAGGTGGCGCTCGACGGCAGCATTATTGACCATATTGACGGACGCACTTTAAATCCCGGGCATGCCATCGAAGGAGCATGGTTTATCCTGCATGAAGCCATGCACCGGAATAATGATCCTCATTTAATCGGTTTGGGTTGCAGAATGTTAGATTATATGTGGGAACGCGGCTGGGATACCGAACATGGAGGAATTCTTTATTTCCGAGATGTATATAACAAGCCGGTGCAGGAGTACTGGCAGGACATGAAATTCTGGTGGCCTCAGAATGAGACAATTATTGCTACTTTATTAGCCTTTCTGATTACAGGAAATCAAAAATATGCAGAATGGCATAAACTGGCACATGACTGGGGCTACAGTCATTTTCACGATAAACAGCATGGCGAGTGGTTTGGCTATCTTCACCGCGACGGAAGAATAGCTCAGACTGCCAAAGGAAATTTATTTAAAGGACCTTTCCATTTGCCCAGACAGGAATGGTATTGTGTACAGATTTTGGACAAATTTTTAAACGCATAAAACTTATGTCCAGGAACACTCCGGCCTTGGTAATTTTTCTGATACTCCTGTCCGCATTTCCTCCTGCAAAGAAAAATCCGACAGGGGGACCTCAAAATCAGGGACCGCCATCAACGCCTCCGGTAGTTGTAAAAAAATTGGCTACCGCTGATAGTGTGCTGGTGTTGAAAGAACTTTATACCGGCACAAAGGAGGCGAAGCGTTTGGCACAAAACAATCCGGCATCGGATTTTTCTCCCACAGGATTTTATTTTCCACCGGGCGGAACCGTTACAATTAATCTTACTGCTATCAAAGGAAGCCATAAACCGGTTTTGCTGGTGGGAACCTATTCCAGATATAACAATAAATGGAATCCTACAACTTATACATTAAATAGCGGAACAAATAATATTACCGATCCTTTGGGCGGAATAATGTATGTCAGGTTTGGAAACGATTTTCCTGATAGTGAAGTGAGTCTGGAATTTGTGAGTGGATTTAAGCCGATTCCTTTTTTTCAAAGTGGAAAAACGACACAGAAAGAATGGGTAGAAATGCTGGACAACCTCAAAGATGTGCCGGATGCACAATTGGTTGGAAGGAAAACGATTATTACTTTTTCGCTTGCTAATGCTGTTAAATACAAAAATGATGACCGACAGGCATTAATAGACAAAGCAGATCGAGTCATAAATATTGAAGACAGTATCAGTGGCCTGTTTGGCCCCGATCCCATTGATCAGCCCAACCAGCACCGGTATTTGCTTACCGAATCGGATAACCCCGATTATTATATGGCGGCTACTTATTACAGAACATGGTACAGAACAACTGATGCGGTGCCGGCCATTCTAACTGCCGAAAATTTAACCTGGGGCCCCTGGCACGAACTGGGGCACATGCACCAGCAAGGCACCTGGACATGGAGCGAGCTGAGCGAAGTAACTGTAAACGTTTACAGTCTGGCGGTTCAAAAGGCATTGGGCTTGCCTTCCCGATTAAAAGATGATAATACCTGGCAACAGGCAATGAGCTATTTGTCTCAACCCGAAAGTGCAAAAAATTTCAATGCTTCTTCGGTAAGCGTTTGGGTGAGGCTGTGCATGTTTCAGCAATTGAAACTGGCTTTTGGCGATAGTTTTTATCATCAACTCCATCGCACGGCAAGGCGCGAGGTGTCATTACCAACAACCAATGATGCAAAGATGAAATGGTTTATGATTCAGGCAAGCAAAATTTCGGGGAAGAATCTTTCCTTATTTTTCAAAAAATGGGGACTTGCGCTATCCAATCCCACTCTTACTGATGATGCCTATTCGGAAATAGCAAATTTAAATCTTCCCCTACCTGCCACCGATATTTCTTTATTTGTTGATTAGAGAAATAATCACAAACAACCCATCAATCCTTCAGCTTCATCCTCACAATCACCGGATTGCTCTTGCGGTTTTGGGTGCGGAAGTACTGTTGCAAGGCAGGCGGATAATGAGGGTCTAATTTTTTGTTTGATTCATGGGGCTAAAAATTCTTAATGAAGACACAGGACAATAAATATAATTATCAAAAAAATACAGACTACAAAATTTGTTCTCGCACCGTTTTCTATTGGTAAATAAAAACAGGCAGCATCAGGTTTTATTCTTTCATAAGAAATGAGTTTGGAAGTTTTAAAATTATAAATGAAATTAAACCCTAACTCCGCATTTTTACCCCTTTTATACCGAGTTTTAAAAAAGTTTACTGATTTTCTTGGTTTGTGCGGAAAATGGTGTTAACTTTGAGCTACCTAATTAGGTTGTTTATGACTTTACCAAAATGGATTCTGAATTTCAAAGAGCCGAAAACTGAAATTAAACTCATCAAAGGCGGCTACTATACAATAGGGTATTATCAAAATGTTGTTTTTTTGTTTGAATTAGTTTGCTTAGTTTTACCTCAATAATTCTAAACAATATCTCAACTCAATAAAAGGCTTAATGAAAATTATTAATTTGGCTATTATTTTTTGCTTGCTCTCATTTAATATCTACGGTCAAATTGCAGCAGGTCAAAAATATTCAATTACAGGGACTATTTATGAAACTGGAGGAGTTTCAGGAAAAAGCCCGTTAGCAAATGCAAGTATTACAATTGAAGCTTATGGACTGGGAACGGTTAGTTTAAAAGATGGTTCCTATTCTTTGAAAAATGTACCAAGTGGACAGGTGAAGCTAAACATATCTTACGTTAATAAGATACCTATTGATACAATGATTAACGTTTCACAAAATATGAGATTAGACTTTACACTTGATGAAGAAAATTTTCGCTTGAACGAAGTTACTGTAATAGCCGAAAATACAAGAGCAGGACAGTCGACAGCTTCAAAAATTTCGTCAAATGCTATGGAGCATTTACAGGCAGTTAGTTTGAGCGATATAATGGCGCTGCTCCCAGGAGGTATTACTAAAAATCCGACATTAGATTTTGCATCTCAAATTAACATCAGAAATATTTCAGCAGAAGGTGCAAATATGAATGCTTTGGGAGCTTCCGTCATAAAGGACGGAGCTCCGGTTTCTAACAATGCTAACCTACAAACAATGAATCCGTCAGTAATTGAGGAACAGTAGCTTTGAGGAGGATCTTCGCTCAGCGGAGGTATAGATATAAGAAATCTCCCTAGAAAATATCGAGTCTGTAGAAGTCATCAGAGGTATTCCTTCTGTAGAATACGGTGACTTAACTTCGGGTGCCGTAATTATAAATTCAAAAGCAGGAAAACAGCCATTGCAATTGAAAGCACGTACCAATCCCCATGTTTATCAGTTTTCGGCACAACAAGGTTTTGGGCTAGGCAAAAATAAGGGAACTCTCAATTTAAGCGGTGATTACGCAAATAATACTACAAATCCAGTACAATCTTATCTTCATTACCAAAGAACATCTGCGAAAGCAATTTATTCAAATACTTTCCTCAATAATAAATGGAGAAGTAATACAAGTTTTGATTTTGTATTTGGAAGGGATATACGCGATCTAAATCCGGATGATCAAGTCAGAATGATAGCTTCCAACGGACGCACGGCAGGTACCAGAATTAATACAAATGGTACAATTTTTTCTAATAAAGGAATTTTGAGAAATATCAAGTACGTTTTATCAGGTAGTTATACTAATAAAAATAGTGAATATCAGGAAAATTACACTTCTGCTACTGCACCATATTCTATGACATCGGTTGATGGAGCTATAATTACCAATCGGCCAAGAAATGATTTATTTGATACTTTAGGTCAAAATTACAAACTGGTCAGGCATTAATAATTCTGACCATGCTCAATATCTACCTTCCTCTTACTTAGGTAAACAGAATATCAATGGTAGAGAAGTAAATTTATATGGCAAGCTGTTATTCACATTATTTAAACGAATTCAAAATACAAATAACAGAATTTTGATTGGCATAGACAGTAGAATTGACGGGAATCTCGGCGAAGGGAAAACTTTTTCTCCCAATACGCCACCTTACAGAAACTTGCAGGCTGTAAATGCAACTTTCAGGCCAAGACCTTATAAAGCTATTTAATTCTTGAAACAATATAGCGCTTATGCAGAGGAAAATTTTAATATAAAAATAAATAATAAAAATAACCTTGCTATCCAAATGGGGTTGCGTTATGATTTGATGAATAAAATGAAAGGATTCTTGTCTCCCAGAATAAATGGATCGCTTGAAGTTATTCCAAATATTTTCTTCATACGAGGTGGTTATGGTCTTACAGCTAAAATGCCTACTTTGATATATGTATATCCGGAGAAAGCTTATTTTGAGTATATAAATATTAATGAAATGGCAAGCACTACTATCCCTGAGAATGAAAGAATTATTATGACAACAACCAGAGTATTTGACACAGATAATTCTGATTTGAAAATAGCATCAAATAATAAATCAGAAATTGGTTTTGATATACAAACAAAAAAACTGACCCTGAACGTAACAGCATTCAAAGAAAATCTGAAAAACGGGTATTCAATGTCTCCGGTTTTTACACCGGTAATTTTTAATGAATATCTCAGAGCCTCTGTTTCTCAACAGACATATTTCTTAAAAGAAAGTAATCCCGTGCTTGCAAAATATTTTATCCCAAAAAAATAATTTGACTGTAAATACAAAAGGCATTGAGGCAGATTTAAATATAAGAAGAATTGAAGCTATTCGTACCTCTTTTTCATTAAATGGCGCCTGGCTGCAATCACAAAACTATAGTAGCGATTTTACTTATTTTGATGATTTTAGCGGAATTGGTGGAAAGGATAGAACGCATATCGGATTATACGGACCCTCAATGAGCCGTAGAAATACTGAACAATTAAATTCTGCTCTTAGGATTATTCATAACATACCTCAAATTGGATTGGTAATATCTTTAACTACTGAGACTATGTGGATTACTAAGGATTGGTATCAATTTGGGAATGACACGATACCTGTTTCCTACATTTCAAAACTAGATGGTAAAATACCCATTTGACCCTCAAAAGGCATCGAGCCCTGAGTTTAAGAATCTGATACGAAGAAGGGACGACAGACTCTATATTACAGAATCCTATCCACCCTTGCTTAATTTCAATATAAATTTAACTAAAGAAATAATGAACTTCATGAGAGTGTCATTTTTTGCAAATAATTTTTTAAGGAGTTACCCATTGGCTGAACTAAAGGTCCTCCGGAACATTAACTTCTCGTAATAAACAATTCTTTTTGGACTTAGAATTAAATCTCTTAATAAAATGAAACTAAAGCAGTTTTATAAATATCATTGGTCTTTTGATTCTGATTTTAATTCTATTTGCGAATTGCAGCCGTTATAAAGAAATTTTAAATACTGATAAGATCAAATTAATTCATACTACCGTAAATCCCAGTATTGATATCAACGGAATTGAATCACTGGAAGGACTTAAAATCATTTTTACCAATTTTCTTGAGAATATAAAAATCGAAAAAGAAATAACAGGTACTTCTATAGGTGTGGAGGGACTAATACCCGGTATATATACTATAGTGATTAGCGGTAAAGCGGCTAATAACAAAGGTCAATTATTTTATTTAAATGGCAGCCTTGTAAATTATCCGATATTCAATGATAATGAAACTATTAAAATATCTGTAACTGGTTTAAAAATCAGCCCGTTGGTATTTAAGGAAATTTACTATGCAGGTTCTCCAAAGAATTATTTCAGAGATCAATTTTATGAAATTTATAATAATTCTGATTCTCCATTATATCTGGATGGTCTTTATTTTGCTGCTTTGTATCCTACCATTGCAACAGAAAATTTACCGGTGTGGCCGGAAAGTGATGGGAAAAATTTTGTCTATAGTGATAGGTTATGGAAATTTACAGGAAACGGAACTCAATACCCGTTGAAGCCGGGTGAAAGTTGCATTGTTTCTCAGTTTGCAGCTAATCATCAAATGGAAATTTACAATCCCAATTCTCCGATAGATTGTTCCTCTTCGGAATTTGAGTTTAATATGAATAATAAAAACTTTCCTGATCAACCTGCAGTAGATATGGTTCACATATTTAGTAATGGAAGTAGTGCAATGGGTACATTACCCCAATATTTAACTTCAGTATTTGGAGGGGCTTATGTTATTTTTTAAAGTGCCTGATGGTGTAATATATGATCCTGTGGGAGATAAAACATTGCAAACAAAAAATTTAGCCCTTGAGTACTATATTGTATGCAAAAATACCGATACCTTATGTCTTGGATGGTGTAGAAGCAGGGCATAATGAAACTATGGTTAAAGCAAAAAGAATGGCTGGCGTACTGGATGCAGGTATGACTTATGTGGGAGCGACCTATATTGGGTTAGGAGTAGTGAGGAAGAAAATTGCAGAAAACGAAGATGGCACTCCGGTACTTCAGGATACTAATAATAGTACAGATGATTTTGAAAGAGGATTTGTTCCTATGTTTAGAAGATACAATTCAAAGATGCCATCCTGGAATCATACGTTAAATTAAATTGAAAAGGAAAAATCGTTGGAATGAATAATAATAAACAATCTTTATTTATATTAATTATCGCTATAGGTATTTTTTATCCCTTTTTGTCGAACTCTCAACAAATAGAAAATTCAAACCATACTCCTGCTGCGATTGAAAAATTTAAATTAAATCAAATTTGGAGTAAGACTGATAATGCAGCAGGATTATCATTAGACAATACAGAATATTATTCTTTATTTGAAGCGAGTTATAATTCAGAAAAGGGCGAATTTAAAAGACCTCAGAAAGGCCGAAAGGAAAATGAATTAAATTTTGGTACTGAAGGAGGCGTGAAAATTAAAAACTGGTACGTTTGGGGTAATTTTAGTTATAAACGCAACATTATTAAAGACGCTAACTATAATGCATCAATTATAGATCCGTATCGCGGAATGCCTTATTATATAGCAGACAGTAATTTAAGTAATTGGAATAATCAACATTATAATTTGTCTTTTAAAATTAACTTCCCGAAAATTAATAATAAAATTGCTTTAGGTCTTGGCGGTGATTATTTGGCTTCGTTGGGTGCCAAACAAAGAGATCCCAGAACTGAAAACTATTTTATGAAAATTAGACTGGCGCCATCAATAGTTTTCTCTCCAAATATCAAAAATCATTTTGGGGCAAACCTGGAGTATTACAACCTAAAGGAAGAATCACGAATGGAAAATATTAACACTAATATTTCTCAAACTTATTATAGACTATATGGTTTGGGTAACTCTATTATTGGTTTAGGAAGTGGGAGGTCAACGAACTACACCGGAGATAATTTTGGAGTAGGTGCCCAATATAACTATAAAGGAAATGTAGATATATTACTTTCAAGTAGCTATTCATTAAAATTTGAAGATGCACGGGTATCATTTTCAACTCCACAAGATGAAGGATCTATAGAACAAAGAGAATGGGTTAGCAAATTGCTATTACATATACCCGGACAGGGGCAAAGCCATTATATTCATGCTCGATATACTAAAAGGGACATTAATGGAATTCAATATATTACTCAACGAGACAATACGGAATCTCAATCAGGATGGATAACTTTATTTAAAAGTATTCGTTCTACCTACTCAGAAAAACTATTTCAATTTGGGTATGATTGGACAAGAGATAAAGCTAATGAATACTTATGGTTGTTGGGAACCCAATTAGAATTGTATAATAATAGTGATTTATATTTTATTCCAGCATCACATAAAAACTTAAAGAATCTATTTATTAATATTCATGGTAAAAAGAATATTTTTGTATCAGAACACTTAAAAAAAGCGACTTCTTTTTAATATTTCGGCAGGTATTAATAAAAATATTGATGGTGAATACCTATATAACGGGCCACATGCTGATTACCCGACAGTGACGCAGTTAGAACAAGGAGACTTTAACTTCTTAACAGCAAATTTTAAAACCTTAGGTATTTCTGCTACATACTCCCAACGATTTAAAAATTCTTCATCAGCGAATATATTTTTTAAGGCAGAAGCTAAATATTCCAAAACAAATGAAAACTTTCTAAAATACAGAAACCTATTTGGTTTATCATTGGGATTTAATTTTTAAAAAACATTTAATAAATAAGAATGAAAAATAGTTTACTGATATTAATTTTATTATATTTCGTTTACGGATTAAAAGCTCAAAATATTATAAAGCCTTCAATAGGTACTAAGACAACATTTGCGATTGTTATTGATGATACCAGCTTTTCCAAAACTAAGAATGACGTTTTGGCGTACAAATCAGTAATTGAAAAAGATAACCTGGGGACTTATATTATCTCTCATAATTGGAAATCGGCTGATGAGATAAGAAGCCTCCTTCTAAAATTATATAATGACAAAAAAGCTCCTTTAGAAGGAGCCGTTTTTATAGGAACAATACCAATCCCGATGATCAGGGATGCGCAGCATTTATGTTCAGCCTTCAAAATGGATCAAGACAAATATCCCTGGAACAAATCGAGTGTAGCATCTGATAGGTTTTATGATGATTTTAATTTGAAGTTTGAATTTTTAAAAAGAGATGAGAATAACCCTGAACTGTTTTATTATTCTCTAAGGTCTGATGGCGCACAAAAAATAAATTCCAGTATTTATTCTGCACGAATAAAGCCTTATGGAAATAAAAATATTGATAAATACAAACAATTGTCTAATTATTTAAAGAAAGTAGTAAACGAACGGACAAAAAATAGAAACAATATAGTAGATAATATAACCATGGGTAGGGGGAATGGTTATAATTCGGAATCCAAAGTAGCTTGGGCTGGGGAGCAAATAGCTTTGAAAGAACAGTTCCCTTACGCTTTTTCAAGTGCGGGAAACACAAAATTTATTGACTACAATTCTCAATGGCCAATAAAAAAATTCTTTTTAACTGAGGTACAACGTCCAGAATTGGATATTATGATTTTTCACCATCATGGCGCCCCCAATAAACAATATTTGAATGGTTTGAAGGAAGGAAGTGATCCCAATACTTCGATAGAGAATCTAAAATTATACGTTCGTTCTAAGGTAAAATCAACTTTTGAGAGTGGTAAATCCAAAGATGAAGCGATCGATTATTATGTATCTTATTTAAATATACCAAGATCTTGGGCCGAAGAAGCTTTTGATCTCAAGAAAGTAGAAGAGGATTCTTTGCTGAATTTATCACTTGACATTTCAATAGAAGATATTGGGAAAATCAGGCCTGGAGCTCGTTTTATCATGTTTGATGCCTGTTATAATGGATCGTTTTATGAAAAAGAAAATGTTGCCGGAGAGTATTTATTTAATGATGGTAATGCAATTGTGGCTCAAGGGAATACAGTAAATGTAATTCAGGATAAGTGGCCTGATGAATTTCTGGGACTGCTCACTTCCGGCCTAAGAGTAGGAGCTTGGAATCAACTAATCAATTTTCTTGAAACGCATTTAATAGGTGATCCAACATTTTGTTTTGCAAAAAATAACAATTTAAATTTTGATATCAATACTGCTATTAAATTAAAAGCAAATGATAATTTATTCTGGTTTAATTTGCTTAACAATAACCATGCAGATATTCAATCCTTAGCATTAAGAAAACTTTTTCAAAATAACTATTCAAATATCTCCAATCTTTTACGAAAAACTTATCTTGAATCCTATAAAATAGTGGTAAGAGCTGAGGCTTTCTTTTTATTAAGCAAACTTAATGATAAAAATTTTATTGAGGTGTTGAAACTGGCATCAAAAGACAGTTATGAATTAATTCGTCGTTTTGCCATAGAGTATATTTGCAAAAATGGAAGTGATGAATTAATTCCGTCATTTACTTCGAGTATGTTTTTTGATAATACATCTGAAAGGATTTTCTTCAAACATAAAAGTCTTATGAAATTAATGGATTTGGAAAAATTAAAGACTGAGGTTAAAAGACAGGCTGATCTTACATCCTTTTATGATAAAAAAGATATCGAAAATATACTTTTTTCTATCGATAATAATTTGGCATCTTATACAAATACCATGCAAATTATTTCCGATAAAAATTCTACTAATAAAATCAAAAATAAACAGTTGGAGTTACGATCCTTTAGAAACAACCCTATAACCCGGTCCATCCCGCAATTGTTAAAATTGGCTACAGACCATACAAATGACATAAGTATAAGGTTATTTACGATTGAAGCATTGGGGTGGTATAATTACTCCCATCAAAAAAATAGAATTATTGAAGGATTGACTCCTTTAACATTAAATAAGAGCGAGAATAAATCAATTATTGATGAAGCAATAAAAACTATAAAAAGATTAAATTAAATAGTTCGATTTCTCCAATATAAAATAAAAAAAAATCAATAACCATATAAATATAACTAAAACAAATGAAAGTTAACTTCGTTTACTATTCCCTTTTTATAGGTTTGTTTTTATTTTCAATCCAAACTCAAGGACAAAAATTATAAAGCCATCAATAAATTCTAAAACAACTTTTGCTATAGTAATTGATGACGAAATCGTTAATAAAGTACAACATGAAGTAATTGAATATAAGAGAAATATTGAAAAAGACGGATTAGGTACTTATATAATCTCTCACAATTGGAATAACCCCGATGAGATAAGAGCTATTTTAAAAAAGCTGTATTCAGAAAAAAATCCTCTGGAAGGAACGGTTTTAATTGGAAACATTCCAATTGTAATGATTAGAGATGCTCAATTTATGACTTCAGCCTTTAAAATGAATCAAAAAATCAGGTGGGACAAATCGTCAGTACCATCTGATAGATTCTATGATGATTTTGATCTTAAATTAAAATTCTTGAGCAGGGATACGGCTAATGACCGTAACAACCTATATTATTATTCTTTGGAGGCAGATTCACCTCATTACATTGAGATGGACATTTATTCGGCAAGAGTTAAGCCTCCTGTAGAAGAAGGTGAAGATTTCTCTAAAAAAATAAAAAATTACTTACAAAAAATAAATAAATTAAGAAGCCAACAGTATCCGCTTAACGATATGATTGCTTCAGTTGGTCATGGGTACAATTCAAATGCTATAAACTCTATTACAAGCGATATAGTTTCTCTTAGATCCCAATTTCCTTCCCTTTTTAAACCTGGTGGTTCCATTAAGTTTCTCAATTTTCGTAATGATACTTTTATGAAATTTAATCTTTTGAGAGAACTCAAAAGAGAAGGACTGGATTTTGCTTTTATGACAGGGCATGGTACAGCCACTCTGCAATTAATAAATGGATATCCTTTAGCATCAAACCCTCAGCCTTCAATGGAAAATGTAGCCAGATATCTGAGATCAAAAATAAGAGATGCAAAAGAAAGTGGCAGAGATATTGAAAAGGTAAAAAATGATTTTAAAAACTCTCTCGGAGTAAGTGATAAATGGATGAATGATGCTTTTGATAAATCGAAAATTGAAGAAGATTCTATTTTTAATGATAATCTTGATATCCAAATTAGTGATATTAAAGATGGTCAAATTAAAGCCAAATTTGTTTATATTAACTCATGTCTAACCGGGTCATTTCATTTAAAAAATTACTTAGCAGGTTATTACCCTTTCTCAGATAATCAAAATATTACAGCTGTTGCAAATAGTGTAGGTGTACTACAGGATATCTGGTCTACGGAATTATTAGGTTTATTGCAACATGGTGTAAGAATCGGGAACTGGTTAAAACATATTGCCTATCTTGAAACTCACATTTTTGGAGATCCAACTTTTCATTTTCGGAGTAATAGAAGTAATTCAATCAATAACGCAATAAGTACTAAAGCGAATGTAAATTATTGGAAAAATTTGCTTAATGAAAATGATGCTGACTTGCAATCACTGGCATTGATTTATTTAATCAAATTTCTACCAGAAAGAGAAGTTTCTATTATCCTAAAGAAGATTTATTTTAACTCTCCTTATGAATCAACCAGAATGGAAGCCTTTTCGCTTTTACGTAAGTTCGAAAATGATGATTATTTTTCAGTCCTTCATGCTGCAAAGAATGATCCTTATGAATTTATAAGAAGAATTGTTACTTATGATTTAGGAGAATTTGGTGGTGACAATTTTGCAAAGGATTTTATATCAATGTATATCAGTGATCCTCATTCAGATCGAATTAATTATAAACTCAGGAGTATTATGAACTTCTACAATCCGAAGGCTTTAAAGGAAGAAATTGATGCCCAAATTAGATCCAATAAAACAATCATTAATTCAGATAACCTTGTTAAACAACTGTTCAAAAATATCGAATACAATGACACAAAGGTTGATCGGATGGATTCTATTATCAGGAATAGTAAATTGCCTGAAAAAGAAAGATTAAGTGAAATTACTACTTTGAGATTATATCGCTATCATAAATTGGTTCCGACAGTTTTGGAAGTTATTTCTGACACTTCGGAGCCCGAAGCTATAAGGATAGCTGCTTTGGAGGCTATGGGTTGGTTTTCTCTATCATATCAAAGACAAAACATTCTGCATACCTGTAATCAACTTCTTAATGACCGTCTAACGCCTGAAAGTGTAAAATATCAGGCATTAAAAACGAAGATGAGACTAAAGACCGGTTAATTAGCAAATTTTGTTTTCATCTTTCAAAGATTTCTTCGTATGAAATTAACAACCTTTTCATCAATTTATCCATTTTGGTTTTTAATAGTTGAATAGAATTTCTATTGATTTTTTGCCCAATATTCATCTTCTTAGATATGAAAAATTACTTTGGCTCATTTCATAAATTGAAAAAACTCCTACAATCCGTTTTCTTTTTCGGCTAACTTCAATAAATCCAGGAAATTATCAGGAGTGGAGGGCAGGGAGGTTTTTACCATTTGTTCCTGCCAATGGGCAATTTGTTGGTTACAGTCAAGGCTGTTGTCTTCGCCGGCAATGCAGTCGGCAAGGCTTGTTAGTTTCTTAGAAAGACGTACCACATCGCCATTTTCGGTCATCAGCATAATGTAGCGACCCTGCAATTCTTCATTTTTTTCAATAGTAGGCGCATATACATTTCCTGTCCTGTCTCTACGTGTGATTGGGGTAGAGGCCAATAATTGTGCTGCACCTGATTTTTGCTCGGGCGCTATTTCGCGACGTTCGGGAGATATCGGAACTATTGTTTCAGGATTGCTAATTTGTGGAACTGTCTGCTGCTGTGCAATTTCAGAGCGCTGCCAAGTGCCATTTCTTTACCGGAATTACTGTTAAAATAATAAACCAATATACTAATCAATCCAATCACGCCGGCCGCCGCTGCATATTTAATCCATCTGCTGCCACCTGTTTGTAGCGGAATGATTTTGGTTTCTTTTTTTTCCACGTCAAGAGATTGCTGAATATGATGCCACATTCCCGAAGGAGGCATTATTTCCAGATTCCTTAGTTTTTGAGAAACGGTTTTAAAGTCATTCAATTCATCCAATTCCTGATTTATTTTCTCCCATGCTATTGTCGGGGCAGGTAATTCAAAGTTTTGGAGTTTTTGAGATACGGACTTTACTTCATCCCATTCGTTTAGTTCCTGAGCAATCTTATCCCACACCCCGGGCGGTGGAGTGATTTCAAAATTGTATATTTTATTTTTGGGAGTCATTGCTATATTTAACCTCTTTTTTCTCTTTTTTCAATATATTTTCTTACCAAATCCTGAAGGATGGTTTTTGCCCGGGATAGTTGCGATTTGCTGGTTCCTTCGCTGATGCCCAGCATATCTCCAATTTCTTTGTGAGAATAGCCTTCTACCACATACATATTAAATACGGTGCGGTATCCGGGAGATAACCTGGTAATCAATTCGAGAATATCTTTTTCTGCCAGTTCATCCAGCGCCGAAACGTATTTTCCTTCAATTGTATTCTCTTCTTTTTCCGTTACCGGTTGCAAATACTTTTTTCTTCTGAAATATTCTATGGCGGTATTTACAAAAATCCGTCGTACCCATCCTTCAAAAGAACCTTCGCCGCGATAGCTGTCCAGTTTTTTAAATACCTTTATAAATCCATCCTGCAAAATATCCTGAGCTTCATCGGCATCAGAGGCATAACGCAGGCATACAGCATACATTTTGGAGGAAAACCTTTTGTAAAGTTCTTCTTGCATTCTGCGCTCTCCGTTAATGCATCCTGTAATTAAGTCGTTTTCCAATATAGTTTGGTTGCGTTCCGAATCCATTTTTTTTTAATTTTTTTAACTTTTTGCCTCTTTCAGAAACTGTACTAATTGATCTACTGCTTTTTTTCGATGGCTGTATTTCTGCTTTTCCTCCATGCTCATTTGCCCAAAGGTTCTCACTTCGCCAACCGGAGCAAAAACCGGATCATAGCCAAATCCGTTATTTCCCTGTGGCTGATTGGTAATGGCACCCTCACATATTCCTTCAAAAGTAATCTCTTCTCCGTTAATAATCAAAGAAATAACTGTGCGAAACCGTGCTTTTCGGTCTTGCTTACCTTGCATTTCGGCCAATAATTTTTCTACATTTTGAGTAAAACTTACATTTTCTCCTGCAAACCTGGCGCTGAAACCCCCGGCATACCGTTCAGGGCATCTACTTCGAGACCTGTGTCTTCGCTAAAACAGTTCTGTCGGGTAAGTTGATAGATAGTCATAGACTTTTCTATGGCATTTGCCTCCAGCGTGTCGTGTGGCTCGGGAATGTCGCGGTTTATTCCCGCCTCCTTAAGGCTCATTATTTCAAACTCATTGTTTAGAGCGTTACGTATTTCGCTAACTTTATGAATATTATTGGTAGCAAATATCAACTTCATATTATATATTAAATTTTTTTTAGACCTTTCCAAAGTTGGCCTCTGGCTTTTTCATCATTTTTTATATCCTGTAGCGCAGGCGAATGAATGATGGTATATTTATCATATTGCTGTACCTGAAATGCCGGTATTTCGAAAGGGAAACCAAAATGGTTGGTAGAAATGCCAAAAAGTAAAATACTGCGGCTGTTAAATTTATTTAATAGCACATCATAAGCTACATTTGGGTAGTTGCACAGGTTGAGCAGGCAAATATCCTCCATGCTAAATTTGCAGGAATTTATTATTTTGGAAAGAAAGTCCAGTTGCTCATCAGGAATATGTGTAACCTGCTCATAATTAACCACCACCAAAACGTTTTTGGCATTATTGCCCAGATATTTCCAATCAATAGTCCTTTCTGCAGGAGCAACAGCCTTTAATTTGTCTTCTTCTATCAAAACATTTTGATACAATTGCGCTATCAGATAGGGAGAAAGGTTAATATTGTTTAAACTCATTTGTTAATTACTTTTTTGCGAAGCCCCGACTTCTTAACTTTGTGGCTATTCAATAGTTCAAAAATAACCTTTTTATGTCGGATGCAATTACAATTTCAGTGGAGCATATTCAAAATAGTAAATTATCTCAGGTAGATTTTAACCATTTAGGTTTTGGCAAATATTTTTCGGACCACATGCTGGAGGCTGATTATGAGGATGGCGAATGGAAAAATGTGCGAATCAGGCCCTATCAGACTTTGCAGTTTTTGCCTGCATTATGCGTTTTGCATTATGCTCAAACAATTTTTGAAGGGTTGAAAGCGCATAAAGATGAGGAGGGAAATGTATTTATTTTTCGTCCGCATGAGAATTTTAAGCGTTTTAACCGTTCTGCTGAAAGACTGGCAATGCCGCAGGTGCCTGAAGAATTATTTATAGGTTGCATGAAACAATTAGTGAATGTGGATAAGGATTATATTCCTTCGGGGTATGATGAATCATTGTACATCAGACCGTTTATGTTTGCTACCGAAGAAACCTTAGGCGTGAAGGAAGCTAAAACATATAAATTTTTAATCATTACAGGACCGGTAGGTTCTTATTTTTCGGCTCCTGCCCGAATTTATGTTGAGGAAAAATACACTCGTGCTGCGCCCGGAGGAACCGGTTTCACCAAAGCCGGTGCTAATTATGCTATGTCTTTGGCCTCATCAGCCGAAGCCAGAAAACAAGGATATGATCAGGTGTTGTGGATGGATGCCTTTGAGCACAAATACGTGCAGGAAGTGGGCGCTATGAATATTTTCTTCATCATCGGGGATAAAATTGTAACTCCTGACCTTACTGACGGTACGATTCTTGGAGGTATTACCCGCCTGAGCCTGCTACAATTGTTTAAAGATGCCGGATACGAGGTGGAAGAAAGGAGAATTTCGATTGACGAATTGATTGAAGCATACAAAGCCGGTCAACTGAATGAAGTATTCGGATGTGGCACTGCGGCTACCATTTCTCACGTTCAAGAATTGAAATACAAGGATTTCGTAATGACTTTTGATCCCGAAGCCATGTCTATTTCGGGCAATATGAAGAAATATCTGCTGGATTATAAAGAAAACAAGTTGGGAGATAAGTATGAATGGATGGAGAAAGTAGATTGATTGCCGATTGTTAATTGGCAGAGTGAAATGATGTAATTAAATATATAAGTTACCCATTCGGTGTATTACCACAAAATAGGCTATATTCTGTTATTTTCAATTTTTGTTTCGTGCAGTCCGACTTTGCACACAAATACGAAAAATAATAAATCCGTGACCGGTTCTGGGTTTTATCAAAAGGTATTACAAAGTAACTGGCAGCAAAGAGATTCAATCGCTTACCTGTTAATAAAAAATGGTAATATCCCCCGATTTTTGAGAAAATTGGTACCTGTCAAAATCAGTTATTTGGATGCAGCAACTCAACGCAGGTATCGGGCAAAAATTTATGTAACCAAAGACTATTTGTCAATAGGAACTGATAATGACTGGGCCAGAGTATCCCTTACTCCCATAACGGCTCAAAAAATAGCCGATAAGTTCAACTGCTTTTTGCCTACCGCTAAAATTGTGGATGAAATATATAATGCAGCAAAGGTAAAATTGGAGCCTGTGCCAATGTATGCTTTCAGAGACAGCTCCGTTACAATGTGGCAACACCATTTAATTATAGAAGGCCAAAGAAGCCGAAAGAAACGGCTGATTGCCGGAATAAAAAAAGATATTGTAATTGCCGGTAAATTAAGTAGCTATCCAAAAAATGACCGTGTGGCTATTTATGGTTGGCACCGGTTAAACGGCAAGCCGATACAGCCGGTTTTTACCGGTCATGTTAATTGGTATGTGGATTATAGTCATGGTGTGCGGTTAATATACCGAAAAATAAAATTAAATGGTAAGTGGATGGATTATGAGGATGTGCTAAAGGACTCGGTCCTTAGGAAAATAATTGATAATGAGGGGTTTACTAACTATTATCGCTATCCGAATGCATGGAAATAAAAATAATCAATTACCGGCTAATAGATAAAAATTGGTGAAAAACCGGCTCGCTTTTACAGATATTTCGGAGTTAGCTATATTTTTTATTAATTATTTTGCTATTTCGAACTGAAATCTTACCTTTGCCCTCCAAAAATTAAAGCATAAGAATGCCTACAATTAATCAATTAGTTCGTAAAGGAAGACAAATAATAAAAGCAAAAAGCAAATCGAGGGCTTTGGATCAGTGTCCACAACGCCGTGGTGTTTGTACCCGTGTCTATACTACTACACCCAAAAAGCCTAATTCGGCGCTTCGTAAGGTTGCCAAAGTGCGTTTAACCAATAAAATTGAGGTGATTGCCTACATTCCGGGTGAAGGCCACAATCTGCAGGAACACTCAATCGTTCTAATCAGAGGTGGTAGGGTAAAAGATCTTCCTGGTGTACGTTATCACATAGTTCGTGGGAGTCTTGATACTGCCGGTGTGAAGGATCGTAAGAAAAGCCGTTCTAAATACGGAACTAAAAAAAGTAAATAATATCTGGAGATTTTAGACGTTAGATATTAGATTAAAGACAATAAATAAAAAATTATAAAAGATGCGTAAAGCACAAGCCAAAAAACTCCCCTTAGCGCCGGACCCAAAGTTTAATGACAAACTGGTTACCAGATTTGTGAACAATTTGATGTGGGAGGGTAAAAAAAGCGGAGCGTTCACTATTTTTTATGATGCGCTGGACAAAGTAGCCAAACAAACCGGTGATGACGGATATGAAGTGTGGAAAAAAGCGTTGGCTAATGTAACTCCGGCAGTGGAAGTTCGTAGTCGTCGTATTGGTGGCGCCACTTTCCAAATTCCGTCAGAAGTGCGATCAGATAGAAAAATATCATTGAGTATCAAATGGTTAATTCGTTATAGTCGCGACCGAAATGGCCGCAGTATGGCTGACAAGCTGGCTAACGAAATAGTAGCTGCCAGTAAGGGTGAAGGATCTGCTTACAAGAAAAAAGAAGATACACACCGTATGGCAGAAGCCAACAAGGCATTCGCTCATTTTAGAATTTAATCAAAATTAGCTTAATAATCGAGTAGGTAGGGGGATTACTCCCCCGCCCTCTCACACCACCGTGCATGCTCTCGCACACGGCGGTTTCTTTTAACTGTTTAACTTCTTGTAATTTGATGTGAGATTGTATAAACAATATCACTCCCATCAAATACTGCGTTAAGGCTCGTTCCTGTTCGCCTGCTTCTTTTACTTGCAACGCCTTTATTGCCCAAGGCTCCACATACGGTTTCACTCGTAGCAAAAGGGCGTATAACCTCCTCCACCTGCCCTTTGAACAGGTCTAATTGGTAAGTTATCTCTTGCGGTTGCGCCATAAAACAAATTTTGAACTAACTGCTCCTTAAGTTAAAAGATTCAGACCTTCTTCTGTGCTATTCCTAACACAAAATACTATGTCCTCTGCTGACTTCTTGTAGTATATAATTGTTCATCGATGGACAATCTGCACATTGGTGAATACTGCAAGACCTCTCGGGATGAGATATTAAACTTTCTCTGCGTTCTGCCTGATTTACTCTTTTGAGTTACGGTTGAGTTTTGGGCGTTCCCAATCCATGGCTCGGTTGCCCTCTCTTAGAGCCTTCTATCAGATTTCTATTCGTCAGAACTTCAGATTTGCTGATGACTTCTTTCAGATTCAGGGGTCGCCCCGACACCCTTGTCAGTCGCTAATGTTTCCTATCAACTCGGCACATACAGGAACTCGCATCCTGTTAGCTTAATACCATGCCCGACATACTAAAAAATCCCTGCATCTATTGATGCGGGGATTTTTATTGCTTCAGACAGATTATTCTTCCTTCAGTTTATTTACCAGATCAATATATTCCTGCATTGACTCTTCCTTCGTATTCCCTTTCAATTCGTTCCATGCGTTAAATTTCGCTTTATTTACAATATCAAAAGGATTTGAAGGCGGATCAACGTTAATATCACCCTCTGTGGCTTGTTTGTAAAGTGAATATAATTTCAATAATATCTCGTTGGATGGCCTTTCGGTTATTGTTTTACTGTTGGCCAAAGCCTGTTCAAAAAGTTCTGTTATTCCCATTGTTTTGTCGATTTGCTTGTCAAGTTAAGAAGAACTGTAAAAAAAAAATGCATATCAGAAAAAACTTGTTTGAAATCAAGATTTTAGCATATTTGGTTTAACCCCAAATAAATAGGAATTTACCTAACTAAAATGAATGAAAACAATTCAGGTTCTATGATGTTCTGTATGCTCTTGGTACTTTTTGTTGTCTTACTTTTTTTGTCTTGGTACAAAAAAGTAACAAAAAAAATCGAGGCTTTGAAAAAAATTGCTAAAAATGATTTCGGTAGACTCAGAACTCCTTACCTATCGCAGTTTGACAGTGCGGTAGTTGTGAAGATTAGCCTCATTTCGGTACCGGGGAAAATGGTGTCAGTGTGGTTTAGTAAGTCTGCCAATTTCCTGCTGCATCATTAAATCCCGGCTGACGGTGCGTGAATGACTACGCTCAGGGTATTATTTTTTCATCAGGGATAATATCTGCAGCAGAGGTGATAATTTTTTTTTACGATCATTCTCTTTCCTGGTGGTTATCCCTGTTTGACAGCATTTCTGCTATTAGGTTGGCTACTGATGTTTCAGGCTCTGTAGCAGATCATTTTTATGATGTTCATAAAGATTTTACTTTCATGCTTTAGTTTGTTATAGCGTTTGTCATCTGGCATTTGCGCTGTCTTTATCTTTGAGGGCTGTGCACTTCTTACTTTCTGTAGTTCTGTTTCTGTTTTTTTTGCTGCTGTGATTTTTTCCTGCAGTTTCGCCTGTGCTCCGGTAATCTGCGGCACCTTTTCTGCGGGAACCTCTGTTCACTTTTCATCCAGTACATGCATTTGGGCGCTAAGCCTGCCCGTTTTTCCCGATGCTTCTTTAAATGGTAATCAGCCCTGCGCCATTCATTAACCCCCGCCTGAACGATGTCAGTCGGGCAGGCAGTATTCAGTAGTAGCTGCAAGACACAGGCGTTGTCGTGAAATATATTTTAAAGGCAGATTGGCCTTATTGCCGTAATATATCCTTTGGTGTCCATCTATATACAAATAGAAACTTTCATCCGCTCCTGTTTTATACCAGTCATCTATCAACTGCCGAAGAAGTTCTCTGACTTTATTTTACCTCTGAGACATTTTACTTCAGCAATACGATCCAGCCCGATTATATTTCCTATTTCTCCCGGTCTGCATTGCTTTAATTGTTCAGGATTTTTAATGCGCGCCGGCGTCATAAAAGCCCCAGCGTGAGTATGATAGACTCAAGGCTGTAATAAAAACGTCTGGGATTAATCATAGATGTCTGTACACTTCAATAATCCCTGGCTTATGAGCGCCGGAAGCATAAAGAGTACCCCTGCTCCACATATACCCTGGTGATGGTCAAACTCCGGGGCGGCATGACCGCTGCCGGTCATAGCCGCTACGATCCTTTCCTGATAACCGGTAGTGGCTATACCTAATGGAGCGTTGGCATCCTGCTCGTTGCGCTCATTACGGGTGGCACCCCGGCTAAGTCCTCTTTATCGGGAGATGATTTTTTTTAATACCCCTGACCGATACTATAGCGGATAGCCGATTCTCTTATTCCTTCCTCTCTGGCTATACTGTTTACGCTTTGACCTTTATCCGGTTTCTTTTGAATACGTTCTTTGCGTTCTCCAAAAATTTTGTGAGCGGTACCCTTTCTGTTATCCTGATTAAAAAAAGCCCTTTCTCCTTGTTCTTTAAACTTCTTATACCAGCATGACACCGTATCCGGATTCACATGAAAGCCTCTTTCTATATCCACCTTACGACATAGCTTCTGATGAATCAGATTACTGGTAATATAACGAAAAGAATGAAGGTCGTCTTTACCATGTGCAAAAATGGGCAGCCTATTAGCTATGTATTGTACTATACCTTCCTGCTCATAAACACCTGCATATTCTGAAATCATTTGGGTACCCTGGTGAAAATCGGCAATAGCATTGTCATATAACAAAAATAAGACATTTTGTTTCTGCGAACCTATTCCTTCAAACTGCCTGTTCTATGGGGCGGGTCAGGAGTGCTGAGAATTGTCATTAAAACAATCTCTTTTACTTAATGCTTTATCATGTTTTGGTTATATATTTTGTTCTCAGAAAAATGTAAAAAATTCTATGTCGGTTATTCTGTCGATGTGGATGCCAGATTACTCAGACACAATTCCGGGATGGTAAATGCAACCAAAAATTGCAGACCTTACATCTTTAAAGCAAAAAAAACATTCCCCTCTCAAAAAGAAGCCATGCAGGAAGAATCGCGAATAAAAAACAAAAAAAGCAGTAAATATATTCAATGGCTTATTGAAGGTAATTGGTAAGACACGTCCCGATTTTCGGGATGGGCCGCAATGCTCCGAAATAGCTGAAGCAATTTTCGGATTCTAAATCTGACTATTTGAATTATTATTATTTCTCCAAATTATTTATTAACCTTTCTATCATCACATTATCAACAAACCGCTGCTTTATTTATTGATTCTCTCAAAGTTTTAATAGATTTGCCCAAATGAGTAAATATGGCGGATAAACCTATCAGGCGTAATGAAAATATAGCTCCTTTGTCGCGCGATCATTATCAGGGATTATTATTTTGCTCCCGAATCAGAAAAGGAGTAAAAGATAATCTGGATTTTGGCAGATTGGTAGCTTATGTGAAATGGTTTTGGGAAAACGATATGAAAATGCATTTCAATTCAGAAGAAGTAAATCTATTTATCCTTCCAGAAGATGAACTCACCAAACAGGCGCTGTCAGAACATGTTATTATCAAAGAAAATATCAATTATCTCTCCATAACTCAAGAACCCACTGCTGACGACTTTCTTGAACTGGCAAAAATAGTTGATAACCACATTCGCTTTGAAGAAAGAATTTTGTTTCCATATTTGGAACAAACCATACCCGAAGGCGAAATCATCAGAATTGGTAAGATCCTATTGGAAGACGAAAAGAACCATTGTGCCATCGCCTATTCGGATGAATTTTGGACAAAAAAATAATTCAGTCATTTATTTAAGGTGAATAATAATAAACTTTTTTTCGTTCTTCTTCTCACTTTCTTACTTCTCTCAGTAGGTTTTTTTGCTTCGCAATGCTCTCAGTCAAATAAAAAACAATCTGAGGTAGAAAATGAATACCTGGGTGATGCAGCCTGCAAAAGCTGTCACAAGACCGAGCATGACCAATGGTTGGCCTCCGACCATTTCAAGGCAATGCAGGCATCCAATGATTCTACGGTACTGGGTGACTTTAATAATGCTATCTATTCTGCCGATGGTGTCACTTCCAGATTTTTCAAAAAAGACGGAAAGTTTTTTATCAATACACAAGGCGAAGACGGTAAAAATCATGACTTTGAGATTAAATATAGCTTTGGTTATTATCCTCTGCAACAATATCTAATAGAATTTGACCGTGGAAGAATGCAGGTAACACGGCAAAGCTGGAACAGCAGGGATAATAAATGGTTTCATCAATATGCGGGACAAAATATTTTACCTAACGACTGGCTGCACTGGACGGGTAACGCCCAAAACTGGAATACCATGTGCGCCGAATGTCATAGTACGAACCTTAAAAAAAATTACAACTTTGATACTGATAGTTATAATACCACCTACAGTTTACTGACGGTAAGTTGCGAAAGCTGCCACGGACCTGCAAAAGAGCACATCAATTACATTGGTAGCGCTGCCTATAAAAGTGGAAAAAAAGAAAAAGGCTCCTATATGCTGATGCCCAAAAACAGTTCTCAGCATAGCGAAATAAACACCTGTTTTCCTGTCATGCAAGAAAAGTAATATCAGTTCCAAATTATTATCCTCAGATGATTTAATGGATGATTACATTCCTGAAATTCCTTCAACCGAGTATTATTATGCCGATGGCCAGGTAAATGATGAAGACTATACTTATGCTTCTTTTGCAAAGCGTGATGTACAAGCACGGTGTAAAATGCAGCAATTGTCATAATCCGCACTCCGGCAAACTAATTATTGCCGGAAACGGCGTTTGCAATCAATGTCATTACAAAAAGAACTATGATAGCCCGGAGCATACTTTTCACGCAATGGGCACAGAAGGAGCTGCCTGCAAAAACTGCCACATGCCTTCAAAATATTATATGGGCAACGATCTCAGGCATGACCACATCTTTAGAGAACCCAGACCTGACTTATCGGCAAAATATGGAACGCCCAATGCCTGCAATAATTGCCATAACGACAAATCGGCAAAATGGGCGAGTGATGCTATAGTAAAATGGTATGGCATTGAAAGAAAATATCATTTTGCCGATGACCTTGTGCCCGGTAGCAGAATGGATTTACCTGCTCAAACTCATTTACTGAAATTAATCAATGACACTGCTACTCCATCAATCATTCAGGCAACTGCTGTTCATTATATCTCCAATATCAATTACAATAACAGTTTGCAGGCGCTGCTCCAACAGTTAAGCCATAAGGATGCGCAGGTACGTTATAGGGCTGTAACCGGATTGGTCGGTTTCTCTCCTTCTCAATGGTTAGGATCGGTTTATCCACTACTGCAAGACAAGGTCAGAACCGTCAGAATAGCAGCAGCTAATTTACTCATCACCGCCAATGGCCCTGACAGGGTTAGTGATTTTGGAGAACCTTTTACAAAAGCACAGCAGGAATTGAATGATTACGTCTTGTACCAGGTTGATTTTGCAGCAGGAAATGTCATGGCAGGCGATTATTATTTCAAATTACGCAATTATGCAAAAGCAGAAGAATTTTATCTTCGCGGCCTACAAAAAGACAGCATCATGAACTATGCCCGCCTGAACCTGTCCACCCTTTACAATATTACAGGTAGAAATACGGTTGCCCTTCATGTACTACAACAGGCAGTGAAAACAGACCCCAAAAACGAAAGGATTTATTTTAATCTGGCATTGCTGTACAATGAAATGAACGATATAGCTAATGTAGAGCATAATCTTAAAAATGCTATTGAGTTAAAATCTACAAATCCGCGGGTATATTATAACTATGGGGTTTTGCTTCAGCAAAAAAACCTGCCAAAAGAAGCAGAAAAGCAATATCAGAAAGCTTTATCTCTGGCGCAGAACGATCTTGATATCAATTATGCAATTTGTACCTTGTATTTACAACAAAACCAACCTGAAAAAGCAATTCCCTATGCAATGACCCTTAAAAAGTATTATCCCGGTAATGAACAGGTCGCTCAACTTCTAAGGCAAATGAGGCTTTAGTGAATTCCTCCGCTTAGGCTTATAAAAATGATAACCAACACAATAAGCGTTATTAGAACATACATTTTATCTTTTTCAATTATAAACCCAATCAATGAAAAGATAACACGGACCAGCGGAGTGGCGAAAAGCAGCAATATGCCCATCATGATGTAAGACCTTGCCCTAAAAACGAATAAACCTTTCCAAGTATCTTCCAAAATATTTTTTATAGACTCATCATTTTCTACAAATTGAAAAAAGGAAATCTTTTCATTTGCATGATGAAACAGGAAGATGATTCCTCCAAAGAGGGTCATAATAATGGCAGTCGTTACGCCCCAACGTAATATCTTGCTGATTATCAATGATAAATCACTATCATTTAACCGCTTTTCCACCATTAATTAAAATTTAAGTTTAATACCATTGTAAATCATATTCACTGCCATAAAAAAATAATCAATGCAAAAAACAATCTCAATTTTTTGGTATTTGCCTTCAACAGGATTTTTGAACCGGCAATAGCTCCTACCAATACTCCAATCAGTACCGGCATGGCTAAATCTGGCTTTACATAACCTCTCTGAAGATAAATAACCACGCTCGCCATAGCGGTTACACCCATCATAAAATTGCTGGTAGTAGTGGAAACTTTAAATGGCACTTTCATGATGTTATCCATTGCCACCACTTTTAATGCGCCCGAACCAATCCCCAACAGGGCAGACAATATTCCGGCCAGCGCCATCATACCAAAACCTCCCGTTACATTTTTTACGCCATAGCTCACTTTTCCTTCTTTTGTAGGAAATGTGCCATCCAATTTCAGTTTATGAGCCAGATTATCCGACTTTTCTAATATATATTCTGATTTCTTATTCAATGAATTAAGTGCAGAAAATATCAAAACGAGCCCAAAAAGAATCGCAATAAAATTAGGATTCAGGTAAACAGCCAAATAAGCGCCTAATACTGCTCCTGCGGTGGTTGCTATCTCCAGCAACATCCCCAAACGGATATTTGTAATTCCCTCGCGAACATAAGCTGCCGCCGACCCGGTAGAAGTAGCAATTACCGAAACAAGAGCAGTGCCAATAGCATAATGAATATCTATACCTAATACAATGGTTAACAAGGGGATAATGATAACTCCTCCTCCCAAACCGGTTAGCGAACCTACCAGCCCGGCAGTAACAGCTCCACCAAATAATATTAAAGTAAATAATAATACTGACATGATTTAGCGCCAACAGAAACAAAGGTAACTACTTGATTACTGACATTTTAAGTTTTTTTTTTCAGACTGTTGCGTTTTAGTACTTTTTTACGTTATATATATTGAGCATTATTAAGAAAATGAAAAAAATTAGAATAAAATATGGTATGGTCGTTGCTATCCTCATGGCTTTGCTGTGTTTTTTGAGCGCATGTAAAAAGGGAGATGTTCAAATGAATTCCGACTTTGGAAAATTCACAAATGCAATTGTAGGCTCCAAAATTTCTTATTTAAGCGTTATTCATGCAGCGCCAAAAACAGGAGCGCTTGATTTTTCTATGGATGCAAACAGAATGAATCTGAGTTATTTTAATTATACAAACAGAGTAGATTATTTCAGGGTAAGCTCAGGTTTAAGAACGTTTTCACTTTTCTATTCGGGAAGTAAAGATACCATCCTGCATAAAAATCTGAATTTCACGGAAAATAAATATTTTTCATTATTTATAGTGGACACTATAAAAAATACTGAATTCGTGATGATCGAAGATGTTCCCAGTCCATCGGAAACTGAATCGGTAAAAGTAAGACTGGCCAACATGAGCCCTGACATCGGTCCTTCTGACTTGTACATCGAAAATGAAATGAATCCGATAGCCCGAAACATCAATTTTAAGCAGGCATCTGAGTTTGTGAGTACGAAGCCGTTGAATAATGTAATTCTTGAAATTACACCTTCAGGTAAAAGGTTTAACGTGTGGGCAAGATCTGGAAAAATGAATTTGGTAAAAGGAAGTTATTATACAATCTGGGCAGCGGGCTTCAAGTCCATAGAGTCCGAAGATGGCAGAATAAGGGCACAAGTCATCAGACATTAACCATTAGGGATCAACCTTCTTGTATATTAGAAGGTTGATCTTTGTTTGGCATTAGATTTGAAAAAGGATAATATTGTAAAAAAATGTAAAAATTGTGCCCGGTAGCGCCAGTATTGAAAAATTGATAAACGGATGCAGGAAAGACTCCTGGCAGCATAAAGAAAGGCTGTACAAGAGTTATTACGGCTATATTAAGGCCGTTACCGTTCGCTACATCAATAATTTTCATGAGGCAGAAGAGTTGATAAATGACAGTTTTTTGAAAATTTTTAATAATTTATCTCAGTTTAATTATGATGATAGCGCTAATGATGTCGAATTATCATTTCGAAGCTGGATTGGCAGGATAGCATCAAGAACGGCAATTGATTATTTGAGAAAGAAAAATACGGAATTCAAAACAGATGAAATTAGTGAAAACCACGTGCCCGGTCAGATTAGCAACAATGATTTTTTGAATAGCGCAAAAGATATTATTAAAATTCTGAATACCCTCCCCGAAACTTACAGGGCAGTTTTTAACATGTACGTAGTAGAAGGGTTTTCACACGAAGAAATTTCTAAAATTTTAGGTATTTCCGAAAGCGTGAGCAGGGTTTATTTATCAAGAGCTAAAAATAAATTAAAAGATTTATATATAAAGCATTTTAATGAATTATGAAACCAACATAAAAATTTTTGAAAAGTTTTTATTCCTCACGGGAAAAATTTTTGTAACAAATAGTATGTGGCGACATAATAGATAAAAAATTTACTCATGAAAGAGCCATTGGATGATTTTTTGAAACATATAAAAAAGACGCTGCTCAGTCATGAAGAACCTTATCAGGAAGGTGCCTGGGAGCGCTTTGCCCAAAAACATCAACCAAAAGAGAAACCGGCAAAACCGGTTATTCCCATCTGGCGATGGATGGCTGCAGCAGCTGCCATTCTAACCGGGTTATTCTTTATGATTCAATATCTTACCAACAGCCCAAAACCATCAGTTAATCCTTCACAAAACATTCCGATAGTTAGTAATAAAAAAACATCTGAACCTGTTGACCATAATAAACCGGCTATTAATGCCGAAGAAGAAATAACCACCTCATTTCCTGACGAAAAGAATACTTTAATAGCCCAACATTCAGAAAAAGAGTTTCAAAAACCGGAAATATCAAATGCAACAATTTCTCCGGCTATCGTTGAAAAAGAGATGGCTACAGAAACCATTGAACCCAAAACCGAACCAGAGACCATTAAACCTTCCAATGAAAATCAACGAAAACCGGAGTTTTGGGAAAACAAAATAGTAAAGGTTGATGATGCCAATCAGGAGGCAAATAGAAAAAATAAAAGCCCTGTTGTGAGAATGACGGATCCGACGCTAACCGTTTCAACCGGGCATCAGGACAAATGGCAATCCAGCCTGTTCCTATCGCCTACCTATAGCGATCTGGGGGTATCCATGGGCTATGGATATTCAATTGGATATGCCGTAAACAACAGAATAAAAATTAATACAGGTATTGCCTATACCCAAATATCTGCATCAAAGAACTACGATAAACCCGCAGCAAGTTCCAGTATCGTAACCTTTGGCACTGCGCAAAAAGGAGCCATAAATGCAGCTTCTGCAGGCGCATCTGCATCAGTAATTGCGGCCTCGGTAGAACCTGTAAGCCCCGGCACGGCAGACGGCCCCAAAAATCAAATTCTGGAGAAAAACTTTGGCGACATAAGCATGGCGCCTTCACTCAACTACCTTGAGGGTCGTATTTCAGGCATCGACATTCCATTTGGCATTAACTATAGTATTTCCAAAAAATTCTATACAGAGGCCGGCATATCGGGTCTGTTTATTTTAAAAGAGGTCATACCGCCAACTATGTCGAAAACGAAAACCTTAGGATTACCGTTTTCGACAATGATAAGGTAGTAGAAAATAAAGTGGTTCCCATTACCAATAATTTCAGTACCAGCAATGTGGCTGATCCCGAAGGTACGCACCAATCTAATTTTATGGGTTTCTATAATATTTCCATGGGCTATAAACAAAAGATTTCAAGAACCAATGCGGTATCTCTGGAACCCTTTGTGAAAGTACCCATGCAAAATTCAAATGCTCAAAAACTTAATTATTTAGGTATGGGCGTTCGACTGAAGTTCGATTTTTAAACCAAATTCCTATAGGTTCATGACCTTTCCTTTAAACCGGAAAGGTCTTTTTTTTGCTAAAAACCGAAAATACTTTTTTTTAAATCAAATCAGGCGTTTATATTTGCGCCGGAGAGATGGCAGAGCGGTCGAATGCGGCGGTCTTGAAAACCGTTGACTGTTACAGGTCCGGGGGTTCGAATCCCTCTCTCTCCGCACGGCCTGAAACCCGCGCCAGTAAAGGGTTTCATTTGTATCAGAAAAACGCTCGTGTATCAGCAAATTTTAAAGCATGGAAACACGAGAAAAAAAATTTTTCAGCCCGGTTTTAAAGTCTTACAACTATGACCTCGCCGAAAGATGGCGGATCGAATGGTACATCCCTGTTTATAACGGATTAGCCAGTAAAAGAATAGTCAGGTATGGAAAAATCAACGAAGGGATCACCGTTGAAGAACGATTAAAGTATGCCGACAATTTGATTAAGAGTCTTAACCTGGAAAGCCCCATCAAAATCAAGAATAATGTTTTGGACAAGGTAATCGAGTTAAGTACCATCAACTGGAGGCAAAAAACAATTGAAGCCTATACCACCGTTGTGAATTCTTTTAAAATTTTCCTTGACAATAGGGATCCGGAAAAAATTAATGAGGAAATGATTCATCATTATTTGCTCACTCTAAGTCGCCAAGGCAAAGACAAGAATACGATTTCGAAATATAGAAATACTTTGTTTACTCTATATAACAAAGCTGTAAAAATTGGATTAATTAAAAATAATCCGGTAGTGAGAGTGCCAACTATTAAAAGAAATCCAAAATCGCTCCAATACTTCACAGTCCAACAAATTCAAAAATTTAAAAGTATAGAAATAGATACCCAGCTGTGGATGGGAATTCAGTTTTTATATTATTGCTTCATACGACCGGGTGAACTCAGATTACTGAAAGTGTGTGCAATTAATTTTGAAAATGATTTTATTGAAATACCCGGAAACATAAGTAAAAACGGAAAGACTGAAAAAGTAGCATTGCCCCGGCAATTAAAAGAGCAAATTAAATTTTTACAGGAATACCCAAATAACTATTATTTATTAAGCAAAAGTGGATTCCCAGGTACGACACCTATTTCAACAAAATGGTTAAATGACCGGCATAGAGAAGTCTTGGATAGATTAAAAATAAGAGGTCATTACGCTTTTTATTCCTGGAAACACACCGGCGCTGTTAAGGCTGTAAAATCAGGAATAAATATTAAAGATTTACAATTGCAACTTCGTCATCACTCACTTGATATGGTAAATGAATATCTTAAAAATCTAGGAGTAATGGATAGTGAAGATTTGAAAAATAATTATCCAACGCTGTAATTTTTTTATATGTAAGGGGGGCGGGGGGTTCACAAAATTAACAATTTTGTGAACCTGCAGCCCGGCAAAATTGTTCACAAAAAATTTATTCTAAGACAAAAACCTTCAAAAAAAGTTACCTATCTTACCCATTGGATATAAAACGGTGATTATCAATACAATAAACTCAGGTAAGATGTAAAAAGGGGCTTTTTTGATATTACCCAAGTTACCTTAGGGGGTATAAGATAGGGTAATTTGAGGGTAAGATTATTTTATCTATCCTACCCTGCTGTAATATTTGATAGTTAAGGGATTAATTTGTCCGGGTAAGAAGGGTAAGATTATTTGGAGAAAACTTCCCAAAGATGATTTTTTATTTTTCTGGAGACGGTTTTGGACGTGTTTTCGGGATGGAATGAAATGGAAATCCCGGATAATGGCTTCCGTTTCTTGGTGATGGGGAGTGTTGAAAATTGCGGTTGGGAATTAATTGAATGGATTGGGAAGCTCTTATCAATGGTTTGCGGGGTGGTCTGAGAATTGAATATTTTGTAATGATATATATAATGGTGTTGGACGGTCGAGTTTCAGACGGTTCCGGTGTGTGTCATCCGTGCGAAAATGCCGGTACCCAGGGTGTCAAACCCTTGGTGCGGCATTGGAGCTTCAGGATATATTCAAAAATAGGCTCCTGTTCGGGATGGCAATGAATACGGATTGGGAAGCTTTTATCGGTGGTTTGGGGATGGGTCTGAGAATTGAATATTTTGCAATGATATATATAATGGTGTTGGACGGTCGAGTTTCAGACGGTTCCGGTGGGTGTCATCCGTGCGAAAATGCCGGTACTCAGGGTGTCAAACCCTTGGTGCGGCATTGGAGCTTCAGGATATATTCAAAAATAGTCTCCTGTTCGGGATGGCAATGAATACGGAATGGAAAACTCTTAGCGGTGGTTTGGGGGAGGGTCTGAGAATTGAGTATTCGGCTATTATTTTATAATAGTATTGGTTAGTCGAGTTATAGACGGTTGGGCGAATGTAATCCGTGCGAAAATGCCGGTACTCAGGGTGTCAAACCCTTGGTGCGGCATTGGAGCCTCAGAGATTCTTTTTAAAAAAGCGGCCCGAAGGCCGCCTGAAAAATCAATGCTCTGATGGCAGATAAAGAACCCGATCTGCCATCCAGATGGTGGCAGAGTCATAAGGGAAATCACTGAAGGAAAGCTCCTGACGCGCAATCTCGTTGCTATTGCCATCGGTGGCTACGATTACTAAGCGGTGCTGGTTAAGCCTTTTGAGGTGCCAAACCTGAAATGGCTCCATATAAACCCGGCGCTCAGTCTGGTGGCTGACGATAAGGTCAATGAGCCAATAAGAATTACAGAGATCGGCAAGTTCTTTTACACCATCGGTGAATTTGAAGCCGAGCAGCCAATGACGGTAATATTGTCCTGTACCGTTTTGTTGTGTGATGAAATCATTTGCGTGTGCCATAATCATAAAATTTATTTTTTAAAAGAAAAAAAAAGAAAGCTACTGAGGAAGGCGGCGTGGCAAAAAACCAAAAGGAAACGGAATAAGTGCCGAAGGCTGGCAAGGCAGCGTATCATAGGCGAAGCACAACAGATGCCTTGCCATTATGCCGTAGTCTTTTGGTTTTTTTTGAACCAGGCACTTGTGGAAGCCGCCTACCTTGCTGCATTTTTTTTGGTCTTTTTTAAAAATCAAGGACAATCAAACAGGTCAAGAAGCAGGAGGTATTTCATTTATACAGGAAAAAGAAAAGATAAAGTAATTGTTTTAATTAAATTGATAATCAATAAAATACAAGATTTATAATAGTTATTGATAAATAAAATCTACATAAATCAAGTGATCCAATAAGTGATAAAAAAGAAGCAGAGATTGAGCTAAGGCAGCCCGCCGCAGTTGGCGGGAACACAGTGGACGCCACCAGGCAAAGCGGCAGCAGACAATCGCGCGAAGCGACCAACAACGCACCGGAGCGAAGCGGAGGTGCCTGCCGCTGCCCGCGCCGCCGACACCCTGCGGGGAGAAGCTGCGAAGCAGCCCCCGCAGTGCCCGCCGGAAGACCAAATGATCAGCAGCCTGCCGACCGGAGCCGGGCATGCCTAATGAGGAGAGCCGGGAGGCAGCAGCTGTGCTAAACTAATAAGGGGGCGGCGGCAAGAACGGCGGGCAAAAGAAACAATGAGGAGGCCGCCTGCACTGAGCGGGATTTTGAGGCAGGCAGAGGCCAGAAAAGCGGCCGGACGGCGGGAGCAGCTGTAGCGAGGCAAACCATGACAGGCACGGAAGGGTAGGCAAAGAGCGAAAGACTGCCTGGCGGGGTTTTTTTGGCTCACCATTATTTACTGGGGACTAGGCAAAAAGTTTATGCAGTCTGAAAAGAAAGAATTTGGTATCGGTTACGCCTCTAAGGTTAGCCCTGAATAGTTTTATTTTAGCGTTGAATGATTCTGCATTGGCATTTGTATTTCGGTTATTGAAGAAATTAAGTATGTTATCTAAATTATATTTTACGGTATTAGCAACGGTATAAAACTCTTTTAATGCCTGCTCTTGTACTTTTTGTATCCATTGTTCAAACGCTGTCTTAGCAGATGCTTTTTGTTGGTTTTCGTATATGTTTCTAAAAGCTAAAGTTTGGTGGTAAGCAGTTTCTAATTCAGGGAAATATTTGAATAACAGGGTGGCTCTTTGTATTTGATTTTCTGTCCAGTCGTTTTGTTTTTTGGCTAAAATATATTTGCACCTTGCCAGTAATTGTTTGGGTGTTTCACCATTTTCCAGCATTACTGGTTCATATTTTATTTGTTGTTCTTTAGCCTTTTTAATGGCTGCATTTTCGTTGTCTAATTCTTTCCATCGCAGGTTTATTCTTATGTGTTGCAAGGCTTCCATTGCCAGTTTTATTACATGGAATCTGTCGGTAACCAGAGTGGCATTTGTAAATACCTGCTTTACGGCAGCTTCCATGTTTTTGCCATATCAAGAGTGACTTCTTTTACCTGCAAACGCTTGTGTTCACAAAGTTTCATTAGGTTGGTTATAATGTCTTTAGATAGTGTTCCTTTGATGACGGCTACCAATGTACCCTGCTTTGCCCTGCCGTTTTTGTGGGTAACAAATGTGTATAATTCTCCTTTGGATAAACTTAGTTCATCTATGCTTAGGTAGGCTCCAATGTTGTCCGGAAAAGAAGATAATCTTCGCAGTGAGTGAGCTGGTTCCAGTCTTTAAAACCACTGCTATACTTTTTATAATGACGGTTTAATTTTGAAGGCTGTATCTGATGGTAACCAGCTATGTTGCTGATAGTATCAACCTTTGTATCAACCTGTACCTTTTAAAAAATCCGATAGTTCTTTGGTTAACCCTGAACCTTCGGCTACAAATGAAAAGTCGTTTCTGATAATTTTACCAGCCTCTTTTTTATGTCGCCAGCGTCTTCTTTTTATTGCCAAATAAACTGCTTTGCCACGGACTGGGAAATCCTGTAGGGTTATCTCCGTAAAACCTTTTGACTCATATTGGGTACCATCCACATCTCCCAATATCATATTCCGTTCTTCCAATGAAATCTGAAAATAAACTGACCTGTCCTTTACAAAGCATAGTTCATCTATACCTGTAATATCAAAATATTCCAATAACCCCTTGGGTAAAAAATGACCGATATATGATGTATCCATGCAACAAAATTAGGCGTACTCCCCATTTAATGAAAGTGACCCCTGAAAAAGAGAACCTTGTGCCGGGACTGGATTCGAACCAGCACATCCTTTCGAACGCCGCCACCTGAAGACGGTGCGTCTACCAATTTCGCCACCCGGCAAAGAACTTTGGGGTTGCAAATGTAAACAAAAACTCTGTGAGTAATCAAAGCATAGAAAACTTTTTTTTGTTTAGCAGGGCTTCCTTACCAGAATATAGTGTTATGTCAATCGTGAATTGACGGGTATAATCTTTTCACTTTCACTCTTGCATCTTTAGTCGCGAACTACCAGTTGATTTTACTATTTTTATTATTCCGGTTACTCTCCCATGCTTTAACTTCTTCGGCAATCTTTGAATCGTGGGTATATGCCGATTTAGACATTGCCCGTTCAATACATGCAGTTCGATTTCGGCAGGTAGAACATTGGCTCAACCGAACGGAACCCCACTGAATTTACCAAACCCAACTTTGTTTTTAGACACCATTATTTACAAGAAGTAAAAGCGAGTTCGGAAGTAGAAAACAGCATTACAACCAATAACGAACTTTACAAATCGTTGGTTGCTGACAAAAAAATTGAAAATTCAGCCACCAAAGAAGTTTTGAGCTATAAAGAGGCGCTTTGGTTAGGTTTGGAACAATTAAAGAAAAAGCCATATACCACAACCAACCTTTGCATTTGTATTGTTCAATGTATCAAACAAAACACCGCTTCAATTCGGGAGAGCATTCCAACACCGAAAAAGTGCCAAACGGTATTGCCTATGATGAGTATCCCTTCGTCCAACTCCGTCATGGTTGTTTAAAGTTGGCAGCATAGTTTTGTGGCAGCAGTTGGCATAGGTTTTCCTTTTTGGTGCCGTTGATTTTTTCGAATACGTGGGTGATCCAGTGTTCGGGATTGATGTTGTGCAGCCTACACGTGGCGAACAGACTATACAGCATAGCTGCATCCTGTGCCCGCTCGTTGCTGCCGGCAAACAGATAATTTTTGCACCCCAGCGCCACAGGGCGAATAGAGTTCTCAACAAGGTTATTATCGATTTGCAAAATGCCGGCTGTGGTGTACACACACAACTTCCCTTTAACAGAAATTACCGCAGCATCATTTCTGCATCCAAGCCTTACCTTCAGGAAAACAAATTATCAAAAGAATATCGCGGCTTTCGGGATTTTATAAAAGATAAAAAATATATAATAATTATGCCAGAGAAAAACAAAACCGTAACAAACAGATTTTTTACTCAAAATCATTGCTAAAAAACGACTCTCTTAACAATTTTACAAACAAAAGCTGAAGCAGTTCCCTGCCGGAATAAGATCGGCTTTTTGTAGCATGGGATCCCCAATCTCTTTTTCCTTAAAAAGAAATATTTCTAATCTAAATCTTGTAATACCTGAATGGTTTTTTATAGACCCTAAAGCCGATACGGTACGCACCGAAATGGATCCTGCCGGCTATAAAGTAATGAAAAGTAGCGGTGTGCCGATTATGCCTATTTTAAGCAATAATTTTAACCGCGAATTCAGGTCAGATGCATTAAGCAGAATTTTGCATGAATCCAAAAAAAGAAAAGCAGTAATTGATAATGTCTTAAATCAGTGCCTGCTACATCACTTTATCGGAATAAATATTGATTTTGAAGATATGAATGAAAACAGGGACGAATACCTGATTCAGTTCGTCAAAGAAATGGCTCAGACATTCCATGCAAAAGGGTTATTGGTTACGCAGGACATTATGCCTTTCAATAACGACTATAACGTTTCCGAACTGGCAAAACACAATGACTATCTGTTCTTAATGGCCTATGATGAACATTCTTCTGATGGCAAACCGGGGCCTATAAGTTCTCAGAAATGGATAGAAGCTGCCGTAGATGACTTGGCAAAAAAGATTCCCAATGAAAAAATTATTCTGGGGTTAGGAGCATTTGGTTATGACTGGCCTGCCAAAGAAGGTGTAGATCCTGCTGTCACCTATCAGCAAGCGCTTTCCAGAGCAAACGCAAGTAAGGCATCAATTGATTATAATAATGACACTTATAATCTTTCTTTCTCTTATATTGGGAATGATAACGTAACACACGATGTATATTTTACTGACGCAGCCACCCAGTTCAACAGTATGCGTTTCGGCTCCCAGTATGGATTGGCAGGATTTGCCTTGTGGAGGTTGGGGAGCGAGGATAACCGTTTATGGAAATACTATTCTTCAAACCTGTCGAATGAGGGTATAAAAAACTTCAAATTCAATGTTCTTGAAAATGTAAGTACCACTAATGATGTAGATTATGTGGGTGATGGGGAAATTCTGGATGTGCTCAATACGCCACATCAAGGTAAAATTCATTTGCAAATTGATTCGGTGGATAATTTAATCTCTGAACAACAATATATTCAATTGCCAAGCGCTTATCAGGTGCAGAAATACGGGCAGGGTACTCCCAAACAATTGGTTCTCACATTTGATGATGGACCGGATGACAGATGGACGCCAAAAATTTTAAATACCCTTTCTAAATACCATGTTCCTGCAGCTTTTTTTGTTCTCGGGCTTCAGTCAGAAAAAAACCTACCCATCCTGAAGCGAGAATACAAAGAAGGACATGAAATTGGTAATCACACTTTCACCCATCAGAATATTGCAGAAATTTCGCCCGACAGGGCCAATATCGAATTGAAACTTACACGAATTTTAATCGAATCCGTCACCGGACACAGTACCATTTTGTTTCGTGCACCGTATAATGCAGACAGTGAACCTTCCTCAATGGAAGAAATTATTCCTGTGGCTTTGGCACGCAAGCATAACTATCTCGACATTGGAGAAAACATTGACCCCGAAGATTGGGAAGAAGGCATTACCTCTCAGGAAATTGTCAAAAGAGTATTGGATGGAGTACATCAAGGCAGGGGCAATATTATTTTGCTTCACGATGCAGGAGGCGAAACCAGGCAACCCACGGTGGATGCACTCCCTATTATCATTCAAACACTTCAAAAAGAAGGCTACCAATTTACCAATCTGGCTACGCTGCTTGGGAAAACTAAAAATGAACTTATGCCCCCTGTCCCCAAAGGGAGCGGATTTTACATCATGCAGTTTAATCTGGTGCTGGCAACTGCTATTTATTGGTTTAGTAATTTCTTTTATGCCCTGTTTTTAATTTTTGTGGTTTTGGGCATCATCAGACTTATTATTATGGTTACTTTAATGCTCAGAGAAAGAAAAAGGGAGAAAAATGAACTACAAAATTTCATAAAAATAAAAGACTTCCCATTAGTTTCTATCATCGTTCCGGCATACAATGAGGAAGTAAATGCAGTTTCTTCTTTAAAAAACCTACTACAGCAGGATTATCCCAACTATAATATCATTTTTATAGACGATGGAAGCAAAGACAACACATTTCAATTAGTGTCTGAAGCATTTGTAAACCATCCGGTTATTAAAATTTACACAAAACCCAATGGCGGCAAAGCTTCTGCTTTGAATTATGGCATTAGCCAAACCACTGCCGATTATTTGGTGTGTATTGATGCTGATACTAAGCTTTACCCTGATGCTGTTTCTAAACTGATACTTCATTTTTTGGACCCAATATCCGGAAAAGAAATTGGCGCTGTAGCCGGAAATGTGAAAGTAGGAAACGAGGTAAACCTACTCACAAAATGGCAGGCTATTGAATACACAACCAGTCAAAACTTTGACCGAAGGGCTTATTCAAATATAAATGCAATTACTGTGGTTCCCGGGGCAATAGGCGGTTTTAGAAGAGGGGCAATAAAAAAAGCAGGCGGATTTACCACTGACACACTTGCTGAAGACTGCGACCTTACCATCAGGATTCTCCGAGCGGGTTTTATTATCGAAAATGAAAACCGTTCGATAGCAATTACTGAGGCTCCCGAAAAATCAAAGCAGTTTATCAAACAGCGTACACGATGGTCTTTTGGCGTAATGCAAACCTTCTGGAAGCATAGGGATACCTTATTTAACAAAAAATTCAAGGGTTTAGGGCTTTGGGCTATGCCAAATATTCTGATTTTTCAGTTTATTATCCCCTTCTTTTCGCCTTTGGCTGATTTGTTTATGATTTTTGGTTTATTTTCAGGAAATGCAGCAAAAATCGGTATTTATTATGCTCTCTTCATGCTGGTAGATATAAGTATCTCAGTAGTTGCGTTCATCTTTGAAAAAGAAAAGCCTACCAAATTAATCTGGCTTATACCTCAAAGGTTTGTTTATCGCTGGATAATATATGTAGTACTTTTAAAAAGTTTTTTGAAAGCTATTAAGGGAGAATTACAACAATGGGGTGTTTTAAAAAGAACAGGGAACGTCAAGGATATTCAACTTGCAGTTGAGTAATAAAAATAAAGAATAGAAAGCAAAATTATTTTTAATTCAGTTTTGTCATTTTGTCAAAACTGAGTAATATTGCATCTATAATTAATTGATTGTGAAACTTGCTCCCCTTCTTTCAAAATATCTTGCTGAAAACAAACAGCTAAATCTACCTGGCATAGGTTCTTTTTTTTATGAAACAGACTCCACAATTGTGGATGATGGCACTAAAAAAGAATCTGTAAACATACGTTACAAGAACGAAAAAATAGATGCTTTTGATGCCGAATTGATTGAATATGTTTCAAAAGAAACGGGCAAAATGAAGGTATTGGCCACATCTGACCTCGAGTCGCAACTTGAAGATGTAATCCAATATTTAAACACCGGAAAAGTTTATCTTTTATCAGGCATCGGCTCTCTCATTACCAAGCCCGATGGTATTGGCTTGATATTTGAACCCATAAAAAGCGGGGTTAATGAAAAGAAAAAAAATCAGGAATCTATAGAAAAAAACATTGTACCACAAGCATTTATAGAAGAAAAGTTACCCGGAAAAAAGAAAAATCATTCAGCGCTGATAATAATGTTCCTGGCGCTGATTGCCATTGGCGCTACCATTTGGTTTTATGTAAGATATTCAGAAAGCCATCCAACTGAGGATGATATGCAAACAGAAAACACAGTGCAAAAACCTGCTTTGGATAAAGTGAAAAATGACTCCGCCACAGTAAATAAACCGGCGCCAAAACCAAGTAACACATATACATACGTTCTTGAAACGGCACAAAATCCGAGAGCTTCTAAAAGATTTAGTCAATTAAAATCACTTAACTGGCCGGTGACGATTGAAACGAAAGATTCCGTAACCTACAAAATAGTGATAAAACTTCCTGCCGCCAGAGCAGACACTACCCGGATTAAAGACTCTTTGTTTGTCCTTTCGGGCAAAAGAGTGGTAATTGAACAATAAGTCGGCTTTAACATTTCATAAACACTGCTTTTCTTCAATTTTCGTCTTTTTGTAAAAGATAAAAGGATGAAAAAAGTATTTTTTGCAGTTATCTTCTTTGGTTTATCGAGCACTTTTGCATTTTCTCAAAAAGCAAATAATAATGAAATAAAATCCAAAGTTGAACATGTGAAATCACTCATCAATCTTACTGATGACCAGGCAAAGAAGTTAGTGCAAATAGAAGCTGATTTCCAAAACCGCTCAAATAAATTTAGCCAAAACACAAACAAGGAAGCGCTGGCCAAACTCAGGGAAAAAGGATAAAGAATATACAAATACTTTTAACCCGCGAGCAGTTTGTTAAATTTGATGCGATTGAAAATGGCAGAATCAAACAAATTCCAATTCAATTATAGCTTAAATAAAACCCAAATAAAAGAGGATCCGAAAATCCTCTTTTATTATTTTATTGAACCGGTTGCGGTAAAATCTTTCTTAAACTTTCTAAAGGAATATCCGGTGCGCCAAGGTTAACTGACTCCATTAACATCCTGTCTTTATTACTGAATAAGTGCGAGTCAACACTATAAACTGACCTGGTACAGCATTTGGTTTTACAGCGCCCGAAACAGGAACACCGGTGATTTGTGAAATAGCTGTTGCCAGAAGATAGTCCTGAATATCGCCTATTGATTTCCATGCACTTGGCTTGGTTTCAAGACTGGTTACAGGAACAGTTGGCGCCAAATATCCTTGTTGCGAAAAGTTTTTATTGTCTTTATCACTATAAATGGAAACAATAGGTTGCATAGCCCATTTTTTCAAATCATTTCTTTCATTTAAAGTAAGTTTATTAGGGTCATAAATAGTAATGGCCTGATTGTTATAACTATCATAAGCATGGATTGTCCATGAACCTGTAAACTTACCTCGGGTATTTTCTCCAATAGGAACCACATTCATATAAGGCCTCAAACAAAACGTTGTAAGTTCTGATGCAGAAGCAGAACCCGAAGTGGCAATAACATAAACCTTGTTTAAATCTATATTTGCTATCAACGGATTAGGCGCCGTACCCATATATCCTAAATTAACACTTCTGGAAGATCCTTGCGAGTCAAAATAATTGTTCAAAAAACTATTGTAATTCAATATGGTAAAAACCGATTTATTCTGAACTGCCAACTGGGGCGCCATCAACGATGCCAAATAAGAAGCAGCAGTTACCCGGCCTCCCAGATTATACCTCAAATCAATAATCAGATCGGTAATGCCGGCTGATTTAAATTTTGCAAATGCATCATAAAGTTTATTGTCAAATTCTTCAATAAACTCAGTATAGAAAAGATAACCGATTTTTTTCCCTCCAATATTATAAACAGTATCCATTAAAACCGGATTTGTCTGAATTATCACAGGAGTCATGTTGATGCTTTTTGGGTTTTCACCATTTTTATCGGTCAGCCCAATATTTAAAGTATTTCCGGCAAACAACAAATTATAATTACTACTGCTTCCGGCTGTATTATTTAAATCTGCACCGGCTATTTTTTCAATAATATCTCCTCTCTTAATACCTGCCGCTGCAGCCGGCGTATTAGGGTAAACATATTGAACAATTCCTACAATTCTGGTTTTTCCGGCATCAGCCCAAAGCAGACTCAATGACCACCCAAAGTCTTTAGGAGAACCCGAAAAGCCAGCCAATAAAGCATCCACATCATCCGTCATCCACGACCAACCATGTTCCGTGTCGGTGGAATAAAGAAGGCTGCTAAAATATTTTTTGGATCTGTATCTGTTGTTTTTGGCGTTTTACTTTTCATTTCATTTGCCCATAAATAATAACTGGAAAGCCCATCATAAACAAACTGAGATACAATGGGTACTTTTTGTGAAGGTGGTTCTTCATTTTTTGTGGGATTACTTTTTCTACAGGATATAAAAGTGAAAAGAAGCAAAAACAATAATGTATTTAAATTTTTCATTTTAAGCCAATTTAAACTACCTTACACCCCTGTAAATTGAGCAAATTAAATATGAAAAAATCAGATTTACACAAAGAGCAGGCGCTCGAATATCATGCCAAAGGCAAGCCCGGCAAAATTGAAGTAATCCCTACCAAAGAAGCAAAAACACAAAGGGATTTATCACTTGCTTACTCTCCGGGGGTAGCCATTCCTTGTCTTGAAATAAAAAAAAATACAGAAAATGTATATAAATATACTGCCAAAGGCAATTTAGTGGCGGTAGTAAGTAATGGTACTGCTGTGCTCGGTCTGGGCGATATAGGCCCCGAAGCCGGGAAGCCGGTAATGGAAGGGAAAGGTGTTTTATTCAAAATTTTTGCCGACATTGATGTTTTCGATATCGAGTTGGCAGAAAAAGACCCCAACAAATTGGTTGACATCATTAAAGCGCTGGAACCCACATTTGGCGGTATTAATCTGGAAGACATTAAAGCGCCGGAATGTTTTTATATCGAAAAGGAATTGAAAAAGCAATTGAAAATTCCGGTTATGCACGATGACCAGCACGGCACTGCCATCATCAGCGCTGCAGCGCTGATTAATGCTTTGGAAATTCAAAAAAAGAAAATCGAAAAAGCAAAATTCGTGGTTAATGGAGCGGGAGCAGCTGCAATGGCCTGCGTAATGCTTTATCAGGAGATGGGCGCCCGACCTGAAAACTTCATCATGTTTGACTCCAAAGGCGCTTTACATAAGGGTCGAGAGGGTTTGGATGAATTCAAATCGAGGTTTGCTACTGCCACAAAGGATATTTCACTTAAACAAGCGATGAAAGGCGCTGATGTGTTTATCGGTTTGAGTGCGGCAAATATTTTAGACCCCGACATGATTAAAGGCATGGCCAAAAATCCAATTGTATTTGCTATGGCCAACCCAGACCCTGAGATTACTTTTGAATTAGCTACAAAAACAAGAAAAGATATCATCATGGCTACAGGCCGAAGTGATTATCCTAATCAGGTAAATAATGTTTTGGGATTCCCTTATATTTTCAGAGGGGCTTTGGACGTGAGAGCCACACAGATAAATACTGAAATGAAACTGGCGGCAGTAAAAGCTTTGGCCGATTTGACAAAAACCACTGTACCGGATATTGTCAATCTCGCTTATAATGAACAAAGCATTTCATTTGGGTCTAATTATATAATACCTAAACCTGTAGATCCAAGGCTACTTGCTACAGTAGCCCCAGCTGTTGCCAAAGCAGCCATTGATTCAGGCGTTGCACGATTGAATATTACAGACTGGGAAGAATATGAATTGAACCTAAACAAACGATTAGGCATTGATAATCAGGTATTAAGAGTGATTGGCAACAAAGCAAGAAATGCACCCAAGCGTATCGTCTTTGCCGAAGCAGAAAATATCAACATCCTTAAAGCCGCTCAGATAATTTCAGATGAAGGCATCGGATATCCTATTTTATTGGGCGATGAAAAAATTATTTGCTCTCTATCCTCAGATAACAGCATAGATATATCAAACATGCCCATTTTTGATCCGCGTAGCGAAAAAGAAAAACTGCAGTTGAAAAAATACGCCGAAATATTTTATACCAAAAGGGCAAGAAAAGGTTTTACCCGTGATGAATCGTACAAAATCATGAAAAACCGCGACCACTTCGGCTGTATGATGGTAGAATGTGGAGATGCTGACTGTATGATTTCGGGTCTTACAAAAAAATATAAAGACACCTTGCGACCGGCGCTTCAGATTATAGGTACAGAAGAAGGCGTGAACAAAGTGGCAGGTATGTATTTATTAATGACAAAAATTGGACCTCTATTCCTGGCGGACACAACAGTCAACTATAACCCTACTGCTGAAGAACTTGCCGAAATAGTGATACTGACTGCCAACGGAGTTAAAGCATTGAATATCAAGCCACGAATTGCTATGCTCAGTTATTCTAATTTTGGAAGCAGCAATACGCCCGAAGCAAAATTGGTAGCTAAAGCCAGAGAAATTGTCAAGCAAAAAGAACCCTCACTAATTGTGGATGGTGAAATGCAGTCCAATCTGGCATTGGACAACGAGCTTTTGTCAGAACTTTACCCATTCAGCAATCTGGTGGGGGAAGAAGTAAATACCTTAATATTTCCTAACTTAGTGTCTGGTAATATTGCGTACAACCTACTGAAAGAAATAGGCTCTACCGATGCAATCGGCCCTATTGTTTTAGGACTAAAAAAACCTGTGCATGTGCTACAATTAGGCAGCACAGTAACCAATATCGTAAACATGGCAATGATTGCTGTAATTGACGCTCAAATTAAAAACAAACAATTGGATAACAGATCAAAAAAACAATTGTTAAAAGAAAAATCAAAGAATAACTAAATTATAAAGTATTGAAAATCATTAAAGAGTTTGGGCAATTTATAAAAATGTTTAACGGCATGTTTCGTACGCCGGAAAACAGAAAGATGTATTGGAAACAGTTCATGCTGCAATGCAATGACATAGGAATCGGCTCGCTGGGCATCATTACCATTATTTCGGTTTTTATAGGCGCTGTTTCTACGCTTCAAACAGCTTACCAACTTGTGTCGCCAATTATTCCCAAAACCACCATAGCACAGATCGTGAGGGATTCGGTGATTCTGGAGTTTGCTCCCACTCTCAGTTGTATTGTTTTGGCAGGCGTTGTGGGCAGTAAAATAGCCAGCGAGCTGGGAAATATGCGCGTAAGTGAGCAAATTGATGCCTTGGAAATCATGGGGATTAATACAAAAGCCTACTTAATACTCCCAAAAATTCTGGCTGGTCTGATTATGATTCCATTGCTCATCATCGTTTCTATGGTGCTGGGTATCTGGGGAGGAAGACTTGCCGGTAACTTATCAGGAATAATTGATGCTTCCATATTTGACAAAGGTGTACTGATGGATTTTTTACCATATAATGTGATTTTTGCATTAACCAAAAGTTTTGTCTTTGCCTTTCTGATAACAGCAATACCGGCATTTTATGGCTATTATGTAAAAGGTGGAGCGCTGGAAATAGGCAAAGCAAGCACCAGGGCCGTAGTAGTGGCCTGTGTATTGCTTTTGCTGGCTGACTATGTTTTGTCTTTCTTAATGCTATAATATTATTGTTGATGATAGAAATAAAAAATATCAAAAAGAGTTTTGGCAACAAAACAGTGCTGAAGGGAATAGACTCAGTTTTTTTTGATGGAAAATGTAATCTAATTATTGGTGCCAGTGGAAGCGGTAAAACTGTTTTGATAAAATGTATGGTGGGCCTTTTTCAGCCGGATAATGGAGAGGTTTTGTATGCGGGAAAAAATTTCTTCGATATTTCAAACGTACAGAAAAAAAATATCAGAAAGGAAATCGGCATGTTATTTCAGGGTTCTGCACTTTTTGACAGTCTTACCGTGGAACAAAATGTAATGTTTCCGCTGGAAATGTTTACCAATGATAAATATTCAATAAAGAGAAAAAGGGTAAATGAGGTATTGGCGAGAGTAAATATTGTGGATGCCAATAAAAAATATCCGGCAGAAATAAGCGGTGGCATGAAAAAACGTGTGGCATTAGCCAGGGCCATCGTTTTAAACCCCAAATACCTGTTTTGCGATGAGCCTAATTCAGGCCTTGATCCACAAACCTCGTTGGTTATTGACAAACTAATCAGGGAAATAACAACCGAATTTAACATTACCACTGTAATCAATACTCATGATATGAACAGCGTAATGGAAATTGGTGATAATATATTATATGTGTTTCAGGGAGAGAAGGAATGGGAAGGAACAAATAAAGACATAATATTGAGTAAAAATGAAAAGCTCAACGATTTCATCTTTGCATCAGCGTTTTTAAAAGATGCAAAAACCATGCGCACCATTCAGGAGACGGGCGTAATTCCCGAAGGTATAAAAGAAGAATTGAGGGACTCCATTGAGGAAAACCTCAATATTGACCTCGATAAAGACGGATTCATTGGTAAAAATTAAGCTTGTCCGATTTCAGCATAAATATTTTACATTTGTAGTTTTTAAGGCCATAATAGTCATTTTCTTATGTCAGTTTTAGTAAATAAAGATTCGAAGATATTAGTTCAGGGTTTTACCGGTACTGAGGGCACTTTTCATGCTACCCAAATGATTGAATACGGAACAAATGTGGTAGGCGGAGTTACCCCGGAAAAGGAGGAACCACTCATTTAGACAGGCCGGTTTTTAATACAGTGGCAGACTGTGTAAACGCTACCGGTGCCAACGTGAGTATCATTTTTGTGCCCCCAGCATTTGCAGCCGATGCCATTATGGAATCAGCCGAAGCAGGTATCGGGTTGGTGGTGTGCATCACCGAAGGCATTCCGGTGCAGGATATGGTAAAAGTAAAAAACTACCTTTCAGGCACTAAAACAAGATTGGTAGGCCCTAACTGTCCTGGCGTTATTACTGCCGGTGAGTGTAAAGTAGGAATTATGCCAGGTTTTGTTTTAAGTCAGGCAAAATTGGTATCGTATCCAAATCAGGTACACTTACCTATGAAGCAGCCGACCAGGTGGCAAAAGCGGGGCTTGGAATCAGTACGGCCATAGGTATCGGTGGCGACCCTATCATAGGCACCACAACCAAAGAAGCAGTGTAGTTGTTTATGAGCGACAACCAAACTGATGCTATAGTTATGATTGGCGAAATTGGTGGCGGTATGGAAGCCGAAGCTGCCTATTGGATAAAAGAAACAGGCAACAAAAAACCGGTTGTAGGCTTCATAGCCGGACAAACAGCCCCTCCCGGACGCCGAATGGGGCACGCCGGAGCTATTGTAGGCGGTGCCGAGGATACTGCTGCTGCAAAAATGAAAATCATGAGTGAATGTGGTATTCACGTAGTGAGCAGCCCCGCCGACATCGGCAAGAAAATGGCTGAGGTGTTGGCAGGTTAGTCCTTACCAAAGGCATCTTTCCAGGCCAGAATGCCTCCTGCCACATTTACAGTTTTTGCAAAACCATGAGCCTCAAGAAAGAGACAAGCTGTTTCGCTGCGCTTGCCACTGCGGCAGTGAATAATCACTTCCTGTCTTTTAGTTCTGCAAGCCCATTCCAGTGTTCATTCTGGATGTCGCCGAGAGGTATTAGTTTGGCGCCAATATTATACTCCTCATACTCAAAGGGTTCTCGGCAATCAATCAGATTGATTGACTCACCCTGATCTAACCTTTCCTTTAATTCCTGAACGGTGATAATTTCCATTTTTTTGTTTTGTTGTTGTTCTTATTTCTGAATACTGTCCGTAGAAGGATCAGATGGTGATTTACTAACAGGTTGAAGAACGCTTAACCAAACATCCATTGTTTGTCCTTGCCTGATTGTTCTGCCGAGCCCCTCGTCATCAAATCTCTCCGGATTTTGGCGGTAAATGTACGCATTCATAGTGTCTTTTACATCAGGATTGGCAATAATTGATGCAAAACTCAATCCCTTGCTTTCAATAAATTCTTTAGACTCAGCATAGGTCATGCCTACTATGTTGGGTATTGCCATTGAAACATTACCCAATCCTTTGCCTATTACTAAGCCGATTTTGCTACCCATTCTCACCTTTGCTCCCGGCTTAATAACAGCTCCATTATATAATTGCTCCAAAACGGAATTGATGGCAAAATCAATTCTGGATGAGGTATCTCCAAGCGCTAACCCACTGTTTTTCAGGTACATTTCTGCATTTCGAAAACTCAAACCCACCAAATTGGGCATATCTATTAATGGAGGTTCTGCACGATTGATGGTTAAAAAAACTGTTCTGGATGACTTTACTACCTCAAATTCATCAGGTACCTGCCTGATAATTTGCAATGGTTTTAAAGAATCAATATAGGTGCTATCCTGAATTGCAAATTCAAATCCGGCTTTTTCCAAAATTTTTTGGGCTTCAGGTAATGTTTTCCCAAGCACCGGCGGCACTGTTTTGGCATCACCATGGTTGGTAAACCATCCTAATAACATGATAAAAGCAGAAAATAGCAATACTGCCAGCAAAGCGCCAAACAAAATATTTACCCAAAGAGGCCTTTTTGTAATAAAATTAAACATTCATCCTATTTATTTGGTAAATATAGCATTTACCTAAAACATTCTTCTACCAACAAGCTATAAAAATCTTTTAGTTTGCCGCCCGCCACTTTCACTTGTTGTGGCACAATGCTTGCCTCGCTCTGTCCGGGAACGGTATTTACCTCCAGCATAAAAGGCCTGCCTTCGGCTTCATTATAAATAAAATCTATACGAATCACTCCCCCACAGTTAAATACCGAATAAACCCGAATGGCTGCTTCTCTAACTTTATTAGCAATGCTTTCATCAATTTGTGCAGGAGTAATTTCGGTAGAATGGCCATCATATTTGGCCTCAAAGTCAAAAAAGTCCTTTGTATCATGTGCAATTACCTCTGTAATTGGCAAAGTAATTATTTCCCCCTTTGACTTATATACGCCAATGGTAAATTCTCTGCCTTCTATCATTTCTTCTACCAGCACCTGATTATCCTCTTTAAAAGCCTTTTGAATAGCCGCTTCCAGGTATTCGGCTTTCGTAACCTTACTCATTCCGATACTGGAGCCGCCATTATTTGGTTTTACAAAAACAGGCAGTTTCAATTGGAATAAATCTTTGTAAGAAGCATGAGTAGTATGACTAAAAAGCAAGACCGATTTTGCAACAAGGATACCTGCTTTTTGTGCCACTGCCACACCATAACTCTTGTTAAACGTAACTGCCGAGGTCGCTGCATCACAGCCGGTGTAGGGGATGCCCAACAAATCAAAATAGCCTTGCAACTTACCATCCTCACCCGGAGTGCCATGCATGCCAAATAATACTGCATCAAAATGAATTGACTCATTATTAATTAATATGGAGAAATCGTTTTTGTTTACTTCAGCTTTTTCTCCGTTTGCCGGTTCGTAAAACCAACCTTTGGGGTTGATATCTATTTTATATACATTGTATTTTTCGGTATCGAGATGTTCTTCAATAGTTTGAGCGCTTTTATAGCAAATGACAGACTCGCCCGAAAACCCGCCTGTAACAATAGCAATATTCTTTTTCTCCATATAATTATAAATAATAAAAAGCTATACCACACCTAAGTACAGTATAGCTATAAGTAAAATTTAAAAAATTAAAAATTAAGCGTGTAATTTGTCTTTCTTGGCCAGAAGCTCTTCCACTGTTTCCTGAAAGGCTTCATCGGGCACACAGCAGTCAACCGGGCATACTGAAGCACACTGGGGTTCTTCGTGGAAGCCCTGACATTCTGTACATTTATCGGCAACAATATAATAGATATCTACGCTGATGGGTTCATGCTTTGTATCATCAGTTACAGATGTTCCATCAGACATAGCCCATTCAACACCACCTTCGTATATTGCATTGTTAGGGCATTCGGGCTCGCAAGCGCCGCAGTTAATACATTCTTCGGTAATTTTAAGTGCCATAATATGAATTTTATTGTTATAAAACTATTTTTGTTTAAATATAGATACAAATTTAAATAATTACAAATGAATTTAACACAAAGGATAAATCTTGCTGTAAAATTAGGAGAATACATGGTTATAAAACATGATTATTGGCAGGAAATTAAAGAAAAAGCATTTTTACAAAATGCATGGTTCCAGCCTGAGTTTATTGATCTGGCTGTACAAAATATTACAGAAAGGTTTTTGAAGAAGGATATTCTCCAAAACTGGATTGCCCAATATCCGGGAATTAAAGAAAACAATGAAAATTCAAAATGGATTGGTCTGGTGATGGCCGGCAACCTTCCTTTGGTAGGGTTTCATGATTTTTTAACTGTTTTTATTTCGGGGAATAAGTGTTTGATAAAGCCCTCTTCCAAAGATGAAGTTTTGATTAATCACTTAGTAGAAAAATTAATAGAATGGGAGCCATCTTTGGCAAAAGAAATACAATTTTCAGAAATGCTAAAAGGTTGCGATGCATATATTGCTACCGGCAGTAATAATTCGGCCTCTCATTTTAAATATTATTTTGGCAAATACCCAAGCATCATCAGGCAAAACCGAACTTCGGTTGCGGTGCTTACAGGACAAGAATCAGATGAAGAACTAAGTGCATTAGCCAATGATGTTTTTTTATATTTTGGCCTTGGTTGCCGAAACGTAACTAAGATTTACGTGCTTGAAGGATATAATTTTGAAAAACTGCTTTCTGTTTTCAATAAATACAAATATTTTTCAGACATACATAAATACAAAAACAATTACGATTATAATCTGGCGCTTCATATTTTGAACAATAAATTTTATATGACAAACGGAGTAGCTATTCTGATTGAAGACAACCATCTGTTTTCGCCGGTAAGCCAGTTGAATTATGAATTTTACAAGGACACTAATTTACTGAATAAGCAACTCATGGATAATAATGATTTACAATGCGTTGTAGGAAAAGACTACATTCCTTTTGGGCAGGCACAGTGTCCATTGATAGACGAGTATGCAGACGGTGTGGATACCATGCAGTTTTTGGAGAAGCTATAATTTGGATAAATTGAATTATGGATTTTATAAAATTTTTAATAAAAAGTCAAATTCGTTAACTTTTTAATAAGAAACAACTACGAAGGCTTTAGTAAAACTTTGTTAAACTCCTTTTTTAGTGTTTACAAAATAACTGACAGTTTGTTACTTTGTGCGACAAAGGCATAGTTTTTGAAAATATTAAAAACAAAAAAGAATAATAATTATGAATTTTAAACAGTTGCTTCTGGTAGTATTAATAAGTGTATTAACCGTTTTCGCTACCATCTTCGTTTATAGTAAGTTTTTTAAGAAAGACTTCGCAGCCGTAGGTTTGCCGGTTGATGGAAAATATCCGGCCAATTATGCAGGTTTTTTTGACAGCAAATCGGCAGCCGCCGAAACAACAGATTTTACCAAAGCCGCAGAATCTGCAGTACCTGCCGTAGTGCATATCAAAACAAAGATTCCCGCTAAACAAATCAGCAACAATCTTCCAAGAGGTCGGGGAAACTCAGGTAACTCGGGCGACCCATTTGAAGATTTTTTTGGTGATTTTTTTGGCAGAGGCTTTGGACCGCAGGTGAGGCCTGAACAAAGAGCATCAGGGAGTGGTGTCATCATAAGCCAGGATGGCTATATAGTTACTAATAATCACGTTGTATCTGACGGAGATGGAGGTGTGGCACCAGAAATAAAGATAACCCTGAACGAAGGGAAAAAGACATTTAATGCCAAAGTAGTGGGCAGAGACGCCAGTACAGACCTTGCCGTTTTAAAGATTGAAACCAGTGGACTTCCTTATCTGGTTTATGGAAACTCGGATGAGGTGAAACTTGCACAATGGGTTTTAGCTGTGGGTTATCCCTTTACGCTGGAAGCAACCGTTACCGCCGGTATTGTAAGTGCTAAGGGCAGAAGCATTGGCATCAACAGCCAGCAAAGCGCTTCGCCGGTTGAATCGTTTATTCAAACAGACGCTGCGGTTAATCAGGGAAACAGTGGCGGCGCTTTGATTAATACCAATGGACAACTGATTGGAATTAACGCTGCAATATTAGCGCCAAGCGGCACTTATGCCGGCTATTCATTTGCCATCCCTGTAAACATTGTAAAAAAACTGGTTAACGATATTATTAAAGATGGTGATGTAAAAAGAGGCTATCTGGGTATTACCTATTCGCCTGCAGATAAGCAAAATGAAGACTTTCTGAAGAAAGCAGGTTTGCAAAGCAGACAGGGAGTATATGTTTTAGGCGCACCAACAGATGGCGGAGCAGCCAAAGCGGGTATTAAAAAAGGCGATATCGTTACAAAAATCAATGACCGTGCGGTTTCCACTGGGTTGGAAATGTCGGGTATCATTGCAAGCTCTCAACCTGGAGATAAAGTGAAACTGAATTATATCCGAGGCGGAAAAGAATACAACACAAATGTTACTCTTAGTGATAAACCAAGTAAAGTGGATATTTCAAATGCAGAAATCATTCAGGACAACTTGGGTGTTGAACTGAAAGACTTTGACCCCAAAAAAGCGCCACAGTATAAAATACAAGGGGTGTTGAAGTAGTGAACATCAAAGATGGTCCGTTAAAAAAGACCAAAATTGAAAAAGGCTTTGTGATTACCTCAGTGAATGGTCAAAATGTAAAAAATATTGATGAATTAGGTAAAGCCCTTTCAAATAGTAGGAGCAGTACCATTCAATTAGAAGGCATTTATCCGGGATATGCAGGCATTTACAGCTATCAGGTAAATTTGGACGACGATAATAGTTCATTCTAAAGTATTTTCAAATAATTGAAAAACCGCAAGTGAAATGTTCCTGCGGTTTTTTATTGCTAAAACTCAGGATATGATGTAATTTTACAAAACAAACAATTGCCATGTTATGATAAAAAAAATTCTGGTACTTACCGATTTTTCCGAAAATGCATTTCATGCCGCTTTGTATGCCTGCAAATTGGCTAATATAGTTAATGCTGAATCAATCACCTTACTACACACTTTTGCCCCATCAGCACTATTATCTCCCAATGAAATGAGTTCGCTTTTGGCTCCTGTAGAGGCTACAGGGATTTTCACTAATTATGAATGGGCTGCAGAACAAATTGAGACTATTCGAAAAGAAAATGCCGAAGAACTTGAAAAATTGAGAGAGCAGTTGTTGGGCGAGGTAAATAGTAATATACAGATAAATTGCAGGGTAGAATCTTCCAGCCTTATCAGAGCTGTAAATCTCATCTGCAAACAGGAGTCAATTGATCAGGTAGTGATGGGTATCAAGGGAAGAACCGGTATAGAAAAAGCATTAATCGGCAGCAATGCCACCAAAGCAATTTAATACCTCAACTTTCCATTGATTATCGTACCACAAGGTGCGCCACTCACCATTCCTGAATCAATAGTTATTGCCACTAATTTGCGACAAATTCCGGAAGAACCATTAGCAAAACTTTCAAAACTATTAAACAGCCTTAATATAAAAATATTTGCCGTTCACGCTTTTAACAAAAAGCAGGATATTAATGAAATAAAGAAAAAGCACTCCAATACAACAACAACTTATTAAATATTCGGCTGAGTTTCACTTTGTGCCAACGGATGATATAGACGCTTCTATCAACCAGTTTGCAATAGACCATAAAGCCTCTATTATAATTTCGCTCCATCAGGTAAAAAGCTTTGTAAATAGTTTGTTTCACAAAAGCATTACCAAAAGACTTGCCTGGCACAGTAAAATACCACTGATGGTCATAAACCTGAAATAATTTCTACTTCACATACACCAAATAATCATAGGGTTGCATTTCAAAATTAACATCACCCGAAAAAGCATTAGGTGCATCGGAAAAAGCATTTTTGAATGTACCTGACAAATGGTCATTATTGATGCTGAATTTCAATGCATCCGATGAAAAATTCAGAACAACCAGCACCTCATCTTTTCCGTTTTTCCGCAGATAGGCAAAAATTTTATCGGGAGCGCTGGTCGAAAGCAAATAGGTTTGCACAGAAGGGTCTCCGCCTCTAAGTGCTGCATTGTTTGTATGAAGCGATAACAAAGTTTTGTAGAAATCATGCAGTTCATATTTTCCTGTCCAGGGGATAGGGTCTTTATCAAAGAATTTTAATCTTTTGTCTTTTAGCGGCAATTCTTGTCCGTTGTACACCAGTGGCACACCATTCCAGGTGCAGCTAAAAACTGCCAAAGGCCTGGCCATGTTACCATACTTTTCATATTCAGTGCCGTTCCAGCTATTCTCATCATGGTTGGTAGTAAACCAGGCCCGCATGCTTGAGTCGCCGATGGCGCTATACTGTTGCAGCAAATCTATTAATTCTGACAGCGGCTGTTTCTCCTGATAAAAACTCCGGGTCTTGTGCATCCATTTCCACGAATAACTTGCATCAAATACCTTTCCATATTCGGGGTTTTCTAACTCGTCAAACTCGCCCAGCCAAAATAGGGGCTTCACCGCATCCAGCTGAGGTCTTGCCTCTTGCCAGAAATCTACTTCTACCCAGGCAGCAAGATCGCACCTGAATCCATCAATGCCACATTCATTTACCCAAAACTTCATTGCATCTATCATTGCCTTGCGCAAATCCGGATTACCATAATCCAGTTCTATAATATCGTCCATACCACTGGCTACCAAAAAAGTACCTGTAGCGCTGTCTTTCAGGTAATAATCCGGATGCGTTTTTGTCCACACATGATCCCAGCCTGTATGATTGGCAACCCAGTCAATAATTACTTTGAACCCCTGACCATGAGCAGTTTTTACTAAATTTTTAAAATCATCCATTGTACCAAATTCAGGGTTGATTGATGTATAATCAGAACAGGCATAATAGCTACCCATTGTTCCTTTCATTTTTTCCTTTGCTATGGGTGTGATGGGCATAAACCACAATGTTTGCACTCCCATATCTTTTAATCTCGGTAATTCTTTCAAGAAAGCATTAAAAGTCCCCTCATGCGTATATTGTCTCACATTTACTTCGTAAATATTAGTGTTATGTCTCCATTCTACAGGTTTCATTACATTCATTGTTTTAGTTGTTTGGTTATTAGATTCATCCTCCTGGTTTTCATTTTTTATTAAAATACAAGAGGAAAAAGTGATTACAGATAATAAAATCAGTAAAACTTTTGTCATTTTTTATTTGTTTTAGTGAAGATAGCTACAAATAACTATTCGGAGTCTATTTATTAAGGATTAATTTTGTATGAAATGTCTATTATTTTTTCTTTGAAAAATGGCTGCTCTATTAGTGGCAGAGAGACATATAACAAAAACAACAAGAAGTAATACATGAAAAAATTTGATGTACCTGTTTTTTATAGAAGCGGATTAATCTCTTTAATTAAAAAGCAACGAAAACTGGCAGACACCCTGAAAAAAGATTTTACCCCTACCCTGTTAGATTATGGGAAAGTTCAAATATTTCTGGCGCGTCATTTTGGTTTTTGTTATGGCGTTGAAAATGCTATAGAAATAGCTTTTAAAACGATTAAAGGCAATCCTGGGAAAAGAATATTTTTATTAAGCGAAATGATTCATAACCCCCAGGTAAATGAAGACCTGAAATCGCAGGGCGTACAATTTTTGCAAAACACCCATGGCAAGGAGCTGATTTCTTTTGATACGCTGACTTCAGAAGATATAGTGCTGATTCCTGCATTTGGCACTACTTTAGAAATTGAACAAAAACTTCAGAAAATTGGCATCCCTACCGAAAAATATAATACGACCTGTCCTTTTGTGCAAAAAGTTTGGAATCGAAGTACCTCTATTTCAAAAAAAAATTATACAATAGTAATACATGGCAAGCCCACACATGAAGAAACCAGGCAACCTTTTCACATGCAGTGCTTGACGGCCCAGCCATTGTGGTAAAAGACATGACCCAAACAAAAGAGTTGGCAAAATTTATTACCGGAAAAAGGCCTGCCGAAGAATTATTTACCGCTTTCAAAGGCCAGTTTAGCGATGGATTTGACGTAACAAAAGATTTGCAACGAGTAGGCGTAGTGAACCAAACAACAATGCTGGCCAGCGACACACAAGCAATTGCCGACTATCTCAAAGAAGTAATGATTTCAAAGTATAACCTAACTAAAGACAATCTTCACGAACATTTTGCCGATACCCAAGATACACTTTGCTATGCTACTAATGACAATCAGACGGCTGTTTCGGAAATGCTGGAAACTAATGCAGACCTCGCCATTGTGGTAGGAGGCTATAACTCATCCAACACCTCGCATTTGGTAGAATTGTGCGAAGAAGCGCTACCCACCTACTTCATCAACGGTTTTGAAAAACTTATTAATGACAAAGAAATACTGCACTACAATTTTCATACAAAAGAAGAAATTCTTACCCAAGGGTATTTGCCCGATAAAAGTCCTGCTAAAATTCTGATAACCAGTGGCGCTTCCTGCCCCGATGCGTTGGTAGAGGAGGTTATAGAAAGATTACTGTCTTTCTTTTCCATTACTGATGTTCATTCCATTAAACCTAAGTATAATTAATAGTTTATCAAAGTGAAAACATACAAATCAAGAATAGGAATAGAGTTTTTTGTAATTTTTATACTCGCATTCATCGTTCCACTCTACTTTGTTATTTCCGAAAAAAACCTGGGTATTTTGTTAGGTTCAATTTTTGGAGTTGGTTTTGTCTTCTATATTTTCTTTACAACAGCTTATTATATTGATGAAGGCAAGCTCCTTGTGAAATCAGGCATATTTATTTATGAAACTATAGAAATACAATCTATTCATACAATAAAAGCTACAAAAAGTTTTTTCAGAGCTCCTGCTATTTCTCCCCATAGGCTGGCTATTTATTACAATGAAAAAAACATAATTCTGGTTTCTCCAAGAAATGAACAGGAATTTATTAGTGACCTGAAACAAGTTAATCCCAACATGGAAGTTATGGTATAAAGGCAAAGAAGGGTGCTAAACTTATGACTTCTCCAGAAACAAATTTTTATAAAATGTCAGCAATTTTTGCTCTTCATTGGTCCAGTTATATTTCAATTGTGCAATCCTACAATTATTAAACAGTCTATTATATAATTCTTTATCCTCTAATAATCTATTCACTGCATTTACAATTGAATCCTCATCTGCATTATCAATAAGAATGGCTATTTCAGATTCTTCATTAATCATTTTATACTCAGGGAAATTCATTGCTATCTGAGGAACACAGGCATACATATAATCAAATGTTCGATTAGATAGAGAATAAAAATCATTTTTCCCAAGGTTATCAAAAGTATTGAGTCCAATGTACGCTTGATTGGTTATTTTTCTTAGTTCATCTGGCAATACATTACCATAGAATTCTATTTTCTCATCCAATTTTATTTTTTTTGATAATAAAATTGCTTCTTCCAAATAATTACCTCCTCCACAAATTTTTAGATTATAGTCGATTCCTTTCATAGCGGGAATAACATTTTGCAACCCTCTCCCAGTATTCACTACTCCTTGATACAGTAAAAATCCTGATTTTTTTTCTCTGTCTATTAATTCACAATTTTTTAAAACCGGCACATTATAAATAGGTTGGTAATTTAGATTGTACATTCTTTCGAACTCGGCAGAAAGGCTCTTATTTACCGTGTATCCTTTTTTAAATTGAGGAAGAAATATCTTTTCTATGGATTTCCAAACAAAATATATTATTTTATATTTTTTAGCTGCAATGCTATACATCTCACAAAACAATTCATGTGCATCATAAATTCTTTTCCTCCTTTTAATTACTGAAATCAAATACACCGGAATAATTGTATCTAAATCAATAGCACATATTGCATCAAATTTTTTAAACATTAAATACAGAAAAAATCGAAGGTTGCTTTCTGCAAAAGATAAAAATCCTCTTTTAAAGAAAAGTGATAACCGTTTTTGTTTAAATGGCTGGCTTGTTAATGGCACTATAGGTAAAAATTTTTTTACGCCCAATAATAAAACCTCGTAACCATCTTTGGCAAGCGAAGTGCAAATTTTCTGCATTCGCTGGTCATAGTTCAAATTATTGGTTGCAATAAATATTATCCTTTTTTCCATTTACTATCTATTCGTTTTTTTTTGACTAAAATAACTCTTGCTGGGTAGGATGATGGTCTTGCCCCACCCACTCCATTTCCACACCCGAACTGTACTCTAAAAGTTTTGCGCCTACAGTTTTCCAACCCATCACTTCTGTCACTTTGGCCAATTTAAATTTGGCGCTGCGTACCTGCTGCCCCTTTCCACTTTGCACATGCAACACTGGCTCTGGTTGTGTGGTTACACATTCCAGATAGTTCCCTTCTCCTTCTTTAATAAACAGAAATTTGTTTTTTAGAGTAGAAGTTTCAATTTTGAAACGTTTCACATTATGCTGCAGCATTTTCATATCCGCATAAACCGCAGTGATGATTTTATCGGCATCAAATCGCTCTATCAGCAATACTTTTTCAGGATCAAATTTTTGAGTCATTTCCTGATCAGTAATTTCATAACATCCGTCAGTATATATTACCACCAGCCTGTCTTCAGGTTCAAAAACGCCTAAATAAGCACCTTTTTCTTCGGTATTCAACCGACCAAACTTATCATCAAACCAAAGTTTCTTTCCACTTAGGGTTGCCTTTCCGGCCTCTTTAAATTTAACGGCCTTAATCGGGTATTTAGTAACCTGATTGCCCAAACTGCTTCTGCCTTTGATTGATAGTTCTTCAAAATAATAATCAATTTCCTTTATTCTGGCGGAGCAACCCGGAGTCAACGTGATTTTCACTACCTCAGCCTCCCCGTTTGGATTTACACTCAGATAATTCACTTTCGTTTTATCATCTTTGGCTGTCAGTATATATTCTTTTTCTCGGGTGATGCCTGTAACATTAAACCGTTTGGCATAAGCTTTACCGGTTTTGCCATCTGAATAGAGCATGTTATATGTTGTTCTATCGTCATTTTTCAGAAAAACAGCAGCATGTACAATATCCTTTCCAATAAAGGTTTTATCGGCTACTTTAATCACCTTCATGATACCTCGTTTGGTAAAAACAATAATATCATCCAAATCGGAGCACTCAAACAAAAATTCTTCTTTCTTTAAAGTCGTGCCAATAAAGCCTCCTGAAAGATCGGCATATACACGTGTGTTTGCAATACTTACATTTTTAGCTTCGATAACTTCAAATTGCTTAATTTCTGTTTTTCTTTCGCGTCCCTTGCCATATTTTTTCAATAAATTTTCAAAATAGGAAACAGCGAAATCAACCAGATGGTCAAGGTCATAGTTAACCTGTTTGATATCATCTTCCAAACCCTTAATCTGTTCATTTAACTGATCAATATCTAATTTGTAAATACGTCGCACCGGTTTCTCGGTAAGTTTCAGAATATCTTCTCTGGTCACTTCACGCTTTAATAATTTCTTAAACGGATCAAAAGCTTTTATCAATAGCGGCAATCACTTTATCCCAGGTATCATGCTTTTTTTCCAGCTCTTTATATATCTTTTCTTCAAAGAATATTTTCTCTAATGAGGTGTAGTGCCATCTTTCATTCAATTCGGCCAGCTTTATCTCAAGTTCTTTCTTCAGCAAATCCTTTGCGTTATCAGTTGATGTTTTAAGCAATTCAGTTGCCGATAAAAATTGCGGTTTCTGACCTGCAATTACACAGGCATTTGGAGAAATGGAGATTTCGCAGTTTGTAAATTTGTACAAGGCATCTATGGTAATATCCGGAGAGATGCCTGAAGCCAACTCTACCTGAATCTCTACATTGGCCGCCGTATTATCCGTTACTTTCTTTATTTTAATTTTTCCCTGGTCATTGGCCTTTACAATAGATTCTATCATTTGCTCGGTGGTAACGCCATAAGGTACACTTTTTATAAGAAGCGTCTTTTTGTCAGCTTCTTCAATGTGCGCTCTAACCTTTATTTTTCCACCTCGTTTGCCTTCATTGTAGTCAGTAACATCAATCATCCCTCCCATTTGAAAATCGGGATAAATTTCAAATTTCTTTCCTCGCAGGTGTTTGATTGATGCTTCTATCAACTCAATAAAATTATGTGGCAAAATTTTTGTTGAAAGCCCTACAGCAATTCCATCAGCGCCTTGAGCCAGCACCAGGGGAAATTTCATGGGTAAAGTAATGGGCTCGTTTTTGCGCCCGTCATAGCTCAATTGCCACTCGGTAGTTTTGGCATTAAAGGCCACTTCTAATGCAAATTTGCTTAGTCGGGCTTCGATATAACGTGGCGCTGCTGCCGAAGCGCCTGTTCGTACATCTCCCCAGTTACCCTGTGTTTCAATTAGCAAATCTTTCTGCCCCATATTTACCAAAGCATCTCCAATACTGGCATCACCGTGTGGATGGTACTGCATACTTTGTCCAATAATGTTGGCAACTTTATTAAATCTGCCATCGTCCATTTCTTTCATTGCATGCAGAATGCGTCTTTGAACCGGCTTCAGGCCATCTTCAATTGCGGGCACAGCACGCTCCAATATTACATAAGAGGCATAATCCAAAAACCAACTTTTAAACTGCCCCTGCAACCCCTTTGTATTACTGCCTTCAATATCCTTTCTAATATCGTCTTTAATCGTCATCTATATTATTATGATTTTTGGTATATAATTTCGGTTCCGTGAAAATTGAATATCAGTTTTTTCAAATTTTTTAATTTTCAAGCCAATGCCACATAAAAAGGTTTCCAATTACTAGTCTCTGCCGCAATTTTAATTCTTTCTTAATTTATCATCTCTTTCAGTCGCCACATCAAAAACACATCACGGGTTTTAACATTCATTCTGTTTAGGGTATTAGAAATAACACGTGTAGCCTTTTGCCATTCGGGAGTTATGTTTTTCAGGATTTCAGCATCATAATAATCAACATCTTTGCTCGCAATTTTTTTCCCTCCTTCCAACAATCTGACCATAGAGTTCTCAAGCATCAGCTTATTCCACTCATCAGGGTCCACTTCAAACTCGCTCAATGTTATTTCTCTTGCCAATTTTTTTGCTTTCAAAAATTCCTTTGGTTGAATTTCTGATAACCATGAGGGATAAAAAATCTGCCCTTTTTCATTGATAAATGGAAGATTATTCATATATAAAACCATCACTCTGCCCTGATATGCCTTTAACTGTGGCATCAGCCAATAATAACCGCAAACATCATGTTGGTTTTGACCCATCCAAATCCATATTATTTCTTCCTTATTTTCTTCCAGTTCCTTTTTCAGATTATGAACTGTCAATTTATCATCCACGATATTAAGCTGGTCTTTGTAAGGAGATCCTTCTAACAAGCCCATCCACCAGTCTCTTCTTTTTTGATACCCTTCAGGTTCATATATATTTTCAATAGGGCCCACTGCATAATCATCTCTTATAAATAAAATTTCGCCTTCGAGTGAACTGTCCAGTTCCTGCACTTTCTTCATCAATTCTACTTCAACCTGATTAAATACTAAATGAATCATTTTTATTCTTTCTACTTTTTAAGTGTTTTTTAAGTAACAGACTGCGTAATTTTTGAAAATACGATTTTAATGCTAACCTGCTTCCTCTACCGCCAGATCAACTTCTACAACCAGATTATCAATAATAAACTCCTGTCTTTCCTGCGTATTTTTTCCCATATAATACTCAAGAAGCTGGTGGATGTGATCTCCCTGCTCCAGAAGCATTAACTGTTTGCGCATATCGGCTTCAATAAACTGGGCAAACTCGTCAGGACTAATTTCTCCTAACCCTTTAAATCGGGTAACTTCCGGCTTGCCGTTCAATTTTTTGATAGCTGCTTTTTTTTCAGTTTCGCTATAGCAATAAATTGTTTCTTTTTTATCGCGCACTCTAAACAAAGGTGTTTCCAATACATACACTTTTTCCTGCTTTACCAGATCAGGAAAAAATTGTAAAAAGAAAGTCATAATCAGCAAGCGAATGTGCATACCATCCACATCGGCATCAGTTGCAATCACCACATTATTATATCGGGACCATCTAATCCATCCTCAATATTAAGAGCATGTTGCAGCAAATTAAATTCTTCATTTTCATAGACAATTTTTTTTGTCAGCCCAAAACAGTTCAATGGTTTACCACGTAAACTGAACACTGCCTGTGTTTCCACATTTCTTGCTTTGGTAATAGAACCACTGGCGCTGTCGCCTTCTGTGATAAATATTGTGCTTTCATTTTGTCGGGCAATATACTCGTCTTTACCTTTTGCAGGGACGTCATCATTTAGGTGGTAGCGGCAATCGAGAAGCTTTTTATTATGAAGATTGGCTTTTTTGGCCCTTTCATTTGCCAGTTTTTTTATTCCAGCCAGGTCCTTTCTTTCCCGTTCGCTTTGTTCTATTCTCTTCTTTAAAGCATCAGCAACCCTAATTTTTATGAAGATAATTATCTAACTCTCTGGCCAGAAAATCTCCCACAAATTGCCTCATGCTGGGGCCATCAACATTCACATTTTGCGAACCCAGCTTCGTTTTTGTTTGACTTTCGAATACCGGCTCTACCACCCTGACGGCTATTGCTGCAACAATGGCAGTACGAATGTCCGACACCTCGTAGTCTTTTTTATAAAAATCGCGAATGGTTTTTACAAACGCTTCACGAAAAGCCTGCTGGTGCGTGCCGCCTTGTGTAGTATGCTGCCCGTTTACAAAACTATATATTTCCTCACCGTAGCCATTACTATGGGTGATGGTTACTTCAATATCATCACCCTTCAAATGTATGATAGGGTAGCGAATTTCATCCTCATTGGTTTTACGCTGAAGTAAATCAAGCAGGCCATTACGGCTCAAATATGTTTTACCGTTGAAAATGATACGCAAACCTGCATTTAAAAAGCAGTAATTCCATAGCAGGTTTTCAAGAAACTCAAATTGATATTTGAAGTTTTTAAAGATGGTATCATCGGGAATAAAAGTAACTATTGTACCATTTGCATCTGTTGTCTTCGCTTCCTTATGATTAGTTTTAAGAATTCCCTTTTCAAATTCAGCAGTTTTTTCTTTGCCCTCACGCACTGAAACAACTTTGAAATAATTGCTTAATGCATTTACCGCTTTTGTACCCACACCATTTAAGCCCACAGATTTTTGAAATACTTTACTGTCATATTTTGCTCCGGTATTCATTCTACTCACGGCATCTACCACCTTCCCAAGAGGAATTCCTCTTCCGTAGTCCTTACTACTACTGTTCTGTCTTTTATGGTCAGTTCAATTGTTTTACCATAACCCATCATATACTCATCGATACAATTATCAAGAACCTCTTTTACTAATACATAAATACCATCATCAGGAGCGCTACCATCTCCCAGCTTACCTATATACATGCCCGGGCGAAGCCGTATATGCTCTCTCCAGTCCAGGCTCTTGATGCTGTCTTCATCATATTTGAAAACTTCCAAGTCCGTTTTTACTTTAGCCATTTAAAATTTAAAAAATATTTAATGTTTTGCGCAAATATACTAAAAGTCAACTCCTATAAACATTTGAGAGTTATTAACAGTTGTGAAAAAATCATTTCCACAAAAATCCAAAAAAAGTAAGATTTGTACACTTATTGTTTTGATTAATGATAAAAATCATTCTGATTCATTATTTAAATCATTGCACATGAATGGATTCTTATGCATCTTTGAGATTATTTTTAGTTAATGTAAACGCATTATGTTTATGAAAATATTTGGCTTATTTTTATTAGTAACGTGTTTTGCCTTTCTGACGACCTCTGCACAGTCAAATTACAAGTTGACTACATCAAAAAATATGATAAAAGGCACTTCTTCGATGCATGACTGGAGATGTATTATAGAGAAACAGATAGGTGCTGCAGAAATCAATACAACAGGAAATTGGAGATCAAGTCGCTAATTGTAGGTTTGATGCAAAATCCATAAAAAGTTTAAAGGAGAATGGGAATTATTATGATGAAGGGATGGATAAAAACACCTATAAGGCTTTGAATGTTGAGGTTTATCCTGAAATTGTTTTTACACTAAAAAATATTTCAAATGTAAAGACTGTTGGCAATACCAGTAATCTTACAGTACAGGGCAACCTGACCGTGGCAGGCAAAACAAAAACCTTGTCATTCCCTGGCAAAGCGATAGTGAATGGTAATAATATTACTTTCACCTGCTCAACCAAATTTAAAATGACCTTGTTTGATATTCAACCTCCAACTGCATTATTCGGAACAATAAAGACTGGAGACGAAATAACGCTGGATATCAATTCTACGTTTACCAAATTGTAAACCGTTCGCAATATTCGGCACTCTCTATCAATATTAAACCACCCATTCAGATTTTTTGATTTCAGTCTGGATAATTGCAAGACATTGAATAAATCTGTGGAAAAAACATCTCTATTTAAAGAATACCATGCTACATCAGGGCAACATTTACCATTCAAAATGGTTATATTAAAACCTTATCCCAATTGAAAATGCGCTTCTCAATCCTGCCCAAGGGCCATCCACCTTCACATCTACCCCATTAGCAGTAACAGTAGCTGTTTTTTTTATAAAAGGAATATCTTCCTCTTCAATTTTCTTTTTAAGATCTTGTTGCTCTTCAGGCGTCATTATTCCATTATAAACACCTCCACCACTACCTTTGGCAAACCCGTAATGGGCGCCTAATATGGTCCAGTCTATTACAAATTTTTTCCTTTTACCCAAAAACCATTGAGCGCCTAATAAAATACCACCACTATGAGAAGAAACTGAAGCATATCCTTGAGCTGTTTTAATAGAACCTTCACTTTCAAAATCGTATGTCACATCCTTAACCTCAAAAGAAGCATATCTGTAGTATGGACCAATGTAAAATCCCTGGCCATATCCTTTCTTCCCTACATAAAACCTAATTTCAGGGGTTATACTATAATTCGACAATTTGGCATCATTAACTAACACTTCCTCTAAAGCATTTTTGATATAGGGTACTTTTGAGGTAGGCATATATCTTCCTCCAATAGATAGACTTGCCCTTTTGGTGATAATTCGCTCATATTGTAAGCTACCGCTTTTTAAAGCCAAAGAAAATAGATTCAACTTAAGCACATTTTTATTCTTAAAAGAAACATCTTCCTGTGGCTGCGAAAAAACTTTGCCTGAAATAATAAACAGGCAGGTAATTAGTAAATACTTTTTCATCATTTAAAAAATAAAGATGTAATATAATAAGAATTAATACAATTAAAGCAATTCATTGATAAATAATGTTTAACAATCATGCCAAAAAAATAATTCCGGAAATTACTGTGCCTCTATTTCAGTTACATGTGCGTCATCATTTGCAATAAGCGCTCTATCCTGTGTGCTAAGATTCAATTCTTCAGCTACCTTTTCTCTTGACGGATTAATAAAGAGAATAAGAAGTACAGCAAGCATTGCCAGCCCTAAACATAGATTATTACCGGTAAGCAGGTAAGAAATAATGGCAAACAATGCAGGACCTTCCAAAAGTGCAATCTTTAGAATCATCACAACACGGTACCCTGAAAGCTTTTCATTTAAATTTTTATCCACTAAAGTCGATAAACGGTTTTTTGCAATAAAATAGCTGCTAATAATTCCTGCTACCAATAATCCGGGTACCAATATTGTTAATATGCCGTTGAGTTCGGAATTTTTTCCCATACTTCCTGTGAAAACAAGAAAAAACGAAACAGCCGAAAAAAGAATTAACCCTGCGAAAAAAGCCATGTGCAAAATTCTTAACCCTGAAAAATATTGCTTTGATGTTTGCTTGATTAATGCCATAATTTATAAAAACATTTTTAGTTCACGATTGTAACTTCATCCTTTTCGCTGCTCTCCTTCCACCTCACTAAAACCTTCTGGTTTTCAAAAGAATCAATAGACTTGCCAATGTAATCGGCATGAATAGGTAATTCTCTACTATAACGCCGGTCTATCAACACACAAAGTTCTACTTTTGCCGGGCGGCCAAAATCAAGCAAGGCATCCAATGCAGCACGAGTGGTACGCCCGGTGTAAAGTACGTCATCTATCAAAACCACATCAGCATCTTCTATTGAAAACGGGATTTCGGTTGCATTGGCCTTGTGCAACTCATTTCGCACATCATCCCGATAAAAAGTGATATCGAGTTTTCCATAATTCACCTTTTTATCACCTGCCAGTTGCTTAACTTCCTCATATAATCGGTCGCTCAAAAAAATTCCTCGTGGTTGAAGCCCAATAATGGCTACTTTGGACAAATCAGTACGATTTTCCATTATCTGATGCGCCAACCGTTTGATGGTAATAGCTATTTGCTTTTCGTTTAAAATTGATTTCAATTTACAAAAAATTTTTTCGGGCATTTGAATAAGCAAAGTTATACAAACGCCCGAAAGTTAATTTATAATTTTGAGTATCTGTAAATTACAGCATTATTTTTTTAGCTTTCTTTCATAAAAGGATAGCTATAATCCACAGGAGGATTAAAAGTTTCTTTTATGGTTCTGGCGCTTAACCATCGGTACATATTCAATATAGAGCCGGCTTTATCATTAGTACCGCTACCTCTTGCGCCGCCAAAAGGCTGCTGGCCTACTACCGCTCCTGTCGGTTTGTCATTGATATAAAAATTACCTGCAGCATTAACCAACTTACGGGTAGCCAGTTCAATTGCATCTCTGTCGTAAGCAATAATAGCTCCCGTTAGCGCATAAGGTGAAGTATCGTCAACCAAACTCAAGGTTTCTTCAAATTTTTCTTCGGGATAAATATAAATCGTCAGCACCGGACCGAAAATTTCTTCGCACATGGTTACAAACTTCGAATCTTTGGCTTCAATAACTGTAGGCTGAATAAAGTATCCATTTGATTTATCACATGCACCCCCAACAATGATTTCAGCATCAGCAGACTCACGTGCTTTGTCTATATAATTTTTGATACTGTCAAAACTTTTTTCGTCAATTACTGCATTAACGAAATTGGAAAAATCCTCTACCGTACCCATTTTGAAGGAATTCACGCCCACAATGAGTTTATGTTTTACTTCTGCCCACAAATTTGAAGGAATATACGCCCTTGATGCAGCAGAACATTTTTGCCCCTGAAATTCAAACGCGCCCCGTAACAAAGCGGTAGCTACAATATCTGCATTAGCGCTTTTATGCACCATCACAAAATCTTTACCTCCGGTTTCACCCACAATGCGCGGGTAACTGCGGTACTTTGCCATATTTTTTCCAATCGATTCCCACATATTGTTGAATACCCCTGTAGAACCCGTAAAGTGTACTCCTGCAAATTCCTTATGATTAAAACAAACTTCGCCCACTACCGGACCACTCACATAAACCAGATTGATAACACCATCCGGCAGACCTGCTTCCTGTAAAATACGCATGAACATTTGTGCAGAATAAACCTGGGTATTAGCACATTTCCACACCACTGTATTGCCACACATGGCTGGCGCTGTAGGCAGATTTCCACCTATAGCGGTAAAATTAAAAGGAGTAACTGCCAGCACAAAGCCTTCAAGTGGTCTATATTCCATACGATTGTGCATACCTGCCCCGCTGATGGGTTGTTGCCGGTATATCTGATCCAGAAAATGAACATTGAAGCGCAAAAAATCAATAATTTCGCAGGCGCTGTCAATCTCTGCCTGAAAAGCGTTTTTGCTCTGCCCCAGCATTGTGGTACCGTTCATATAACTGCGATACTTGGTGGCAATCAGATCTGCTGCCTTCAAAAAAATTCCCGCCCTGCTTTCCCAACTCATGGATGCCCAGGATTCTTTTGCTTTCAAAGCTGCCTCAATAGCCATTTCTACATGTTCTTTACTTCCCACAGAAAAAGTTCCTAACAGGTGCGAACGTTCATGTGGTGGACGCAACTCCGCCTTTTTATCGGTTCTCACTTCTTTACCGTCGATATACATGGGTACATCAATTGTTTGACTTTTTAACTCAGCAAGCGTTGCTTTTAAAGCGATTCTTTCTTTACTGCGCGGTTCGTAATTAAGAACAAGTTCGTTTGCAGGTACCGGATAAGAAAAATTTCCAAAGCTCATTTTTAAAAAAAATTAAATTTTAATTGAATAAAATATTCTTATGTCTCTTAAATTTATAAAATAAAGTGATTTTACTTACCAAATCACCCTTCGTTTTGTAAGTAATTAAATTCTTTATAAATATTTAATGTAAAATTAAGACTAAATATTTTGATTGCCTCTGGCCAAAATCTTATTCGCTATTCATCATAAGATACGCCTTAATAAATCCATCAAGCTCGCCATCCATTACAGGCTGTACATTACCCACCTCATAATCGGTTCGATGATCTTTAATCATTTTATAAGGGTGAAAAACATAGCTGCGTATCTGGCTTCCCCATTCAATTTTTTTCTTATTGGCATTGGCAACATTTTTCAATTCTTCGCGTTTACGCAATTCCTCTTCATACAACCGGCTTTTCAACATTTGCAATGCCTTTTCACGGTTTCCCATTTGAGTACGCTCGGTTTGGCAAACCACTGTAATGCCCGATGGGATATGGGTAAGAAATACTTTTGTTTCTACTTTATTCACGTTTTGACCACCGGCGCCACCACTGCGGGCAGTTTCCATTTTAAGTTCAGCATCCTTTATTTCGATATTTATTGAATCATCTACTAACGGATATGCAAATACCGATGCAAAGGACGTGTGCCTGCGGGCATTGCTGTCAAAAGGCGATATTCGCACCAGCCGATGCACCCCGCTCTCCGCTTTTAAAAATCCATAGGCAAACGAGCCTTCAAACTGGAGGGTTGCTGTTTTAATTCCGGCCCCATCACCCCACTGCCAGTCTAATTCGGTTACATTCCATCCCTGCTTTTCGCCATACATTTTATACATTCGGGCCAGCATTTCAGCCCAATCCTGGCTTTCGGTACCTCCGGCACCTGAATTTATTTGTAAAATGGCTGTAAGCTCGTCTTCGGGTTCGTTTAAAGTGCTTTTAAACTCCACATCATCCAAAACTCCCATCGCATGATTATAGGCTTGTTGGGTTTCTGCTTCCGAGGCATCGCCGCTTTTCCAAAAATCAAAAAGAACTGCAAAATCTTCCACATCCGTATCAACCTGAGTAAAAAGACCCAACCAATATTCATTGGTTTTCACATTCTTCATTATCTCTGTTGCACGCTGATTATCGTCCCAAAATCCGGGACTGAGTGAGAGTTGCTTATCTTCTGCTACTTTTTGCTGTCGGTTTTCAACGTCAAAGAAACCTCCTTATCCCGAGAACGCGGGACCGCATATCATTTAATTTTTCCTGTGTCATAAGATGGCAAAAATAGGGTATTTAAAATTTTTCGACTTCCCCTTTTTAAAAAAAACAATACTATAACTGTTAACAGACTCTTGAAAACACAATCTATTGACGATACAATAATAATTTGGCAATTGAAAATTAAGAACCGTTAAGGAAATTCCATACAAAAAGGAGTTACAATCTTCTTATTTTAATATTTCTGAACCATACATTATTCCCATGATCCTGCAAACCAATTCTTCCGCTCTTAAAAGTGCCAAAACCAGACATATTTTTAAATTTACTTCCGGCAATCAGATTATTCCAGTTCTCATCCCACATTTTGGTACTCACCACATTTACGCCATTCAGGAAAAAATCAAGTTGCCCGTTCAGCGATCTGATAATAACATGGTTCCATTCTAATGGCTGATTTACCGGTTCTGACTTACTGGCAATCAAATCATATAAATCACCGGATCTATGTTTATGAATTTTCCCGTCTGAGTGGCCGTTGTTGTCCAAAATTTGCATTTCAGGATCGGTACTCCACATATAGGGATATTTGTTTTTATCCTCATTTATAAAAATACAAATACCGCTATTGCTGCCTTTATCAATCTTCCAGTCTAATTGTAGTTCAAAATTACCATACTCTTCATCTGTTACAATATCGCCGCCACTCTTTATTTGCCAGCCGTCTTTGTTTGCGGCATCAAGGTACAGGTTGCCATTTGCCACCCGCCAGGCATTTCCAATAGTTCGTGAGCCATATGCATGCCAGCCGTCGGTGGAGGTGCCGTCAAAAGTAGTTTCAGCCGGCTGCTTTTTCTGCATTTGTAAGTGAATTTGGCGCAATATCTGACTTGGGGGGAGCCAATACTTTGGTCGGCTCCTCCTTCTTAACAGGCGCCTCTACTACCGGCGGGGTTGGTGTTTTTGAAGATGAAGAACTTTTTTTAGAAGTGGAACAACCATTAATAAATACAAACAAAATCAGACTGAACGTCACTAATCTTTTCATACAATTTTTTTATTGAAGTAATAAAATATAATCTACCATCGCCTTTGCATCTTCTTCTGATACATTCGGATGTGGCGTCATGGGCACATTACCCCAAACGCCGCTGCCCCCATCTATTATTTTTTTTGCTAATCCTTTTTTGGCAGACTCATCAGCGCCCGCATACTTTTTGGCAACTTTGGAGTGAGCCGGTCCTGTAAGGTCTTCATCTACCTTATGGCAGGTTTCGCATTGGTACCTTTCAACTAATCTATGCCCTTTAAAATAAACGGGGTTTGATTCTATGGCATCAAAGTTGACTTTATCTCCGGAACCACTTTTATCATTGCTGCCACACGCAGATAAAATTGCGAAGGTTAGGTAAAATAAAAACCATTTAATCATACATATATATTTCTAAAGCCCCATATTTGCCTAACCTAACAAATAATGAATTTGGCATAATGAAAATATCCATAAATCAGGCCGGAAATTTTTTTTTCTATGCTTCATTTCATTATAAGAAACAATCGACAATGAACCCTTAATAAAGCAAGCAAAACTACTGATTAAATTTTAGCCATTGGATAACTTTTCTTGATAAATTTTTAATTATTGTAATTTTTATAAATGTTATTCAATAACTTTACGCGGCTTTGGGATTTTTCATTTTCAAATTAATGATGTAAACAGCTTGCTTACTTTTATTATTACATCTAAGACAAATATTTATTAACTAATAAACATTAGCTATGTCATCTAAATTTACAAGAAAAAAATTTTTAAAAACAGGGGCAACCGCAGCGGCTGCTTTCACAATTGTCCCCTCGGATGTATTCGGAAAAAAATTTGGGAAAATTGCACCCACTGACAAACTAAATATTGCCGGCATTGGAGTAGGCGGTATGGGGTTTGCCAACATTAAACAAATGAAAACCGAAAATATTGTAGGCCTCTGTGATGTGGATTGGGGATACACCGGAAAAAACGGCGTGTTTGACGCATTCCCCAATGCAAAAAAATACTACGACTACCGAAAAATGTATGACGAACTGGGCAAATCTATTGATGCAGTGGTGGTGGCTACTGCCGACCATACACACGCTATTGTGGCTGCTGAAGCTATGACAATGGGAAAACACACTTATGTTCAAAAACCACTTACACACAGCGTTTACGAGTCAAGATTACTTACAAAACTGGCTGCAAAGCATAAAGTAGCTACCCAGATGGGTAATCAGGGAGCGTCAAAAGCTGGTGTACGCCAGATTTGTGACTGGATTTGGAATGGCGAAATAGGCGAAGTAAGAAAAGTGGAAGCTTTTACCGACAGGCCAATTTGGCCACAAGGCTTAAACCGGCCCGAAAAGGTTGAAAATATACCTTCTACCCTTGATTGGGATTTGTTTATTGGACCGGCACCCATGCGCCCTTATAATTCTATTTATACTCCATGGAACTGGCGCGGCTGGTGGGATTTTGGCACCGGCGCTTTGGGCGATATGGCCTTCCATATTTTACATCCGGTTTTTAAAGGATTAAACCTGCTGTATCCTACTAAAGTTCAGGGAAGTTCTACATTATTACTTACTGACTGTGCTCCCAATGCAGAAATGGTAAAATATACTTTCCCTGCTCGTAAAAGTATGCCTAAAGTAGCTATGCCACAGGTAGAAGTAACCTGGTATGACGGGGGATTGGAGCCTATGCGCCCTAAAGGAGTACCTGCCGGTAAAAACCTGAACGACAGTGGTGGCGGTGTAATTTTCTATGGCACAAAGGACACTTTAATTTGCGGTTGCTATGGCATGAATCCCTGGTTAGTTTCCGGCAGAAAACCAAATTCACCCAAAAGAAACAGAGAAATCACCATTTCACACGAGATGGACTGGGTAAGAGCCTGTAAAGAAAGTCCAGCATCCAGAGTAGAAACCTCATCACCCTTTAGCGAAGCAGGTCCATTGAACGAAATGGTGGTAATGGGCGTGCTGGCGGTTCGGCTGCAAGCTTTGAATCAGGAATTGGGATAGGACGGCTTAAATAAGAAACACACAAATATTTCAACCACAGCAACGGCAAAAACACTTAGTAATGACGGATTTCATATTAAAGACGGACACCCTACATTTGACAAAACAATGAGTGATCCGGTAAATGCGCAGGTTTACGCACAGGAGTTGATAAAACATTCCTATCGTGATGGATGGAAATTGCCTGACATGCCGGCATAAGACGGAGGATAAGATTGAGACTGAGGTTGAGATTGAGGTTGAGATTGAGGAGGGAAAAGAATTTATTAAACTAAAAAATAAAAATTAGAATTAAATGAAAAAAGTTTTTTAGGGTTAACAGCTTTAATACTGTTTGTTATGTTAAGTACATCCTGCAATAATGGAGATGGAGAAAAGAAAGAGGCAGAAAATAAGGAAGCAACTGCCCCGGAAGCAACAACTAATGTAAGCGCTGAAGATACTACCGGATGGATAACGCTTTTTGATGGCAAAGATTTTACCGGTTGGCGCGGATATGACCGTACAGATGTGCCTAAAGCCTGGGTAATCGAAGACGGAGCAATAAAAATTCAAGGTTCCGGCGAAGGTGAAGCAGGCGCAAAAGACGGAGGTGATATTATTTATGACAAAAAATTCAAGAATTTTGAACTATCTTTTGAGTGGAAAGTATCACCCGGTGGTAATAGCGGCGTATTCTATTTGGCACAGGAGGTAAAAGGAGACCCTATATGGAAGTCATCACCCGAATACCAAATCTTAGACAATGCAAAACATCCTGATGCAAAATTAGGTAAAGACGGGAACCGCCAGTCTGCATCACTTTATGACCTGATTCCTGCAAAACCACAAAATTCAAAACCCGCAGGTGAATGGAATACCGGCGGCATCATGGTATTTAAAGGAACAGTGGTACACAAACAAAATGGTGAAAATGTGCTGGAGTATCATCTTTGGACCGATGACTGGAAAAAAATGATTGAAAACAGCAAATTCAAAGGATGGGAAAATTTTATCAATGCAGGGGGGCCTGAACACGAAGGTTTTATAGGACTGCAAGACCATGGCGATGATGTTTGGTACAGAAATATAAAAATTAAAATTTTGGATTAATTTTTAATATTTTGTGAATGTCCGGGCAGTTAGCCTGGACATTTCTATTATTAATTTTATTATTTGAAAACAATATGTATAGCCGTAAACAATTTTAAAATTAACAGGAGGCGCTATCTTGGGCGCCACCTTTAGCAAAGACGTGATGGCCGCAGCTAAAAAGGGAACCATAAAAACCTGGGAATCCAACTTTATTCACTGCGAGATGATTTACCCAAAAACCCAAAAGATGTTTTAAAGCAAATTGCCTCTTTTGGATACAAAGAAATTGAAAGTTATGAAGGTAGCCAAGGGATGTTTTGGGGAATGGGGAACATCGGGTTTAAAAAATACATGGATGAACTCGGTATGAAAATAGTGAGCAGCCATTGCGATTTCAGAAAGAACTTGGAACAAAAAGCAGCCGATGCCGCTGAAATAGGTATGAAATACCTGATTTGCCCCCACGTGGGTCGTCAGAAAACATTGGACGGCTACAAAAAAATAGCGGATGAATTTAATGCAGCCGGAGAAATTTGTAAAAAGAACGGGATCAGGTTTGCCTATCACAATCATGATTATTCTTTCAGGCAGCAGGAAGGACAGTTCCCGCAGGATATATTTATGCAAAATACCAACCCTAACCTTGTAGATTTTGAAATGGATATTTATTGGGTAGTAGCGGCTGAACAGGATCCGGTAAAATGGATGAAAAAATATTCCGGCCGTTTCAAACTCAGTCATATTAAGGACAGAACAAAAGGGATTGCACCCAAACAAGGCGAACCCAATGTAAGCTGTATTGTAGGTACGGGTTCTATTAAATATCCTTCTATTTTAATGGAAGCTAAGAAGCAAGGAATGGTACATTACATTTTGGAACAGGAGGCTTATGAAAAAGCACCGATTGAGTGTGTGAAGGAAGGCGCTGTATATTTGAATGGGATAAGGTTTTAGGCTGTATAATGAAATCATTCAGCTTTATCCATAATATCATCATTCTCTATTAAGGGATTTTCAAATTTATCTTTTTGTGCTTTTAATACTTCTAAAAACTGAAGCCCCCACTTTAAATCAGGTTCCATATAATTACCTTCGGCCCATTCATTCCGGATTTTAATAAAATTAATCTTTGGGGCGAAGGCTTCCCAATAACAGACAAGAAAATCTTTTCTACATGCTGCTTAAATAATTCAGGAGTTGTTTTTGAGAAAACAACTCCATATTTTCCACTTCGTGGAGTGTGATCCCATCCTGGTACAATAGAAGGGATTGCATTCATGGAAAAATCAATTGATTGACTAAAATACTCAGATGCTTCTTTATAGGAAAAAATCATTGGTTTCCCCAGAATTTCTCTGCTAAACTTATGTATTGCTCTCAAAAATATACCTCGCTTCTCACCTAAATCACTTGTACGCACAAAATTTACAGCTTCAAATCCATTATTTATCAAATACTCAAGAGTTTCATTTTCAGGAGCGTTGTTAAATATCTGTCTGGACTGGTGTTGTGCAATAAAAAATATCCCTTTCAAACCATTTTGCAATGCAAGATTATTCCATAAAAGTATAAATTCCTGAATTTTTGGAATATCCAAGGGTTTATATATCACAAATACGGGCTTATCATTTATTCTAATATATCGAGAATCTTTAAATGCTGATAACAAGGAATTAAAATGGTTAATATAATCATCTTTACCCGGATACAATTGTTCAATCAGAACTTTTTTATTTGGTATACCGTGTGAAATGCCCTGCCACGATTGATTTGCCCAAGCTAAACAAAAAGGAAAATCCGGCTTTCCACTTTGTAATACTTCATTAAAAGGCCTTTCTAATAAACGTTTACCATTTCCGAACCAATAATGCCAATAACAGAAACCATTAATACCAAAAGATTTTGCCATATTAGCCTGAGATTCCCTTACCTCGGGAATCCTTAAATCATAGTATCCCAAATCGGCTGGAACTCTGGGTTGATAATGCCCCCGAAACAGTGGTTTAGCCTTTCCAACGTTAGTCCACTCTGTAAAACCTTTTCCCCACCATTTATCATTTTCAGGAATTGGATGAAACTGTGGTAGGTAAAAAGCAATTATTTTTATTTTATTTCCCATTCATTCTATAATTTATTTATTTACATGCTCATTTAATACACTGCAATAACTCGTTTTCCAATTTTTTTAAAACGGAATTCTTTTTAAATTTTTCAAAATTGAAACTCATCTTCAATATTTTTTGAATTTGATGCTCTAAATCATCTTCCTCTTGAAAAACAAAATCATATTTTAACTGAAATAAACTTGGGAAAATCGTTGGTTTCCCAAACCTTATTGCATCTCCCAAACATCCGGTAATCTTCGTAACGCCATAGAATTCACTCACCCCATTATAGGTTGTCGTTTCTTGAAAAGGACACCAAAGCAAATCAGCATCTGACAATACCTGATCATATTTATTTTGATTAATATGCTTTTCAAAATACACTAATTTAATATTGTCTGGTATTTCATTTTCTGCCTTCCTTATCCAAGTCAATTCTTCACCTTTTGCCTTGCCCAGCAAAATTAATTGAATCGTACCTTTAAAACATTTTACTTTTTTAAAAACATGAAGATAATTTCTTCTCTTTTGTTCTACCGTACCAGGCACCACGATTTTAATGCAACTACGCGTCTTATGTTCTGCTCTACTATAATTAAAAAACAAGGGCAAATATCTGGTTTTTAAAAATTCATGACCCCTGTGAAGATATTCATCTAATATATATATTCTTTTTAATTTTTTCAAAAAAGCATTTTTTGTAATCATTAGGCCAAAACGATGTATTAATGAAGTTTTGATTTCTTTATTAAAAAAAATATTTTCTGTATATGCTAAATTTAGATTATGTATAATTGCACATGTATGATATGCCTTAGCTATTCTTTTATAAACGGGAAAATATTTATCACCAGTTCCAATTATGACTAATTTAAAGTCCTTATCTAATTTGGTAAAAATATTTCCTTTAGTTACACAAATAAGATTTTCAGAAAAACCTAATTGTAATTCATCCAATACTTCTTTTGAAATATAATAATTCACCTGAAACAATTCAGATTCTTCCATTAAACTCCTAAAATTGAATAATATTTCACTGTGGCAATCAATTTCTATATAAGCTATTTTAATTTTCTCCTCCATTTCTTAATATCAATGAATTAAAACAAAGAATACGTCTTTTATATTAAATTTGTAAAAGTATTTAAATATATGTAATATCTTAATGAATGAGCATAATTGGACCGAAATTATAAAACCTTATAACAAACTTCTTGATTTGAAGCTCAAAGAAGTGTGGAGGTACAGAGATTTGCTGAGGTTATTGGTACATCGAGATTTTGTCTCCAACTATAAACAAACGATTCTGGGACCACTCTGGTTTTTTATACAGCCTATACTCACTACCATTATGTTTGTCATCGTTTTTGGCAGTATTGCAAAAATCGGGACAGATGGGATTCCGATGATTGTTTTTTATCTGGCAGGCATCACCTTATGGAATTACTTTTCTGATTGTTTGAACAAAACAGCTACAGTATTTAAAGATAATGCTGCCCTGTTTGGGAAAGTGTATTTTCCCCGACTGATTATGCCACTTTCAATTATTGTGAGCAATTTAGTGAGACTGAGTATCCAGTTTGCATTGTTTTTGATTATCTGGATATATTATGTTACCGTTACTCAAACCATTCAACCTAATTTTTATATCGTTTTCTTCCCTTTTTTAATATTGCTGATGGGAGGAATGGCATTGGGTTTGGGTCTAATCATCAGTGCATTGACCAGTAAATACAAAGACCTTATTTTCCTATTGAGTTTCTCCATTCAGTTATGGATGTATGCCACGCCGGTCATTTATCCGCTTTCCTCCATTCCCGAAAAATATAAATGGCTGATTAATCTGAACCCTATGTCATCAATTATTGAAATTTTTCGATACGGATTTTTGGGAAAAGGAGAATTTTCATGGGCAAGTATTTCATACAGCATATTATTTACGATAATAATTCTAATTTTAGGTTCAATTATTTTTAATAAGGTAGAAAAAACCTTTATGGATACTGTATAAGATAATGAGTGATATTGCTATTAAAATAGAGAATCTTAGTAAACTTTATCGGTTGGGAGAAATCGGCACAGGCACACTGAGCCATGACCTAAACAGGTGGTTTGCCAAATTCAAAGGAAAGGATGATCCTTTTGCTAAAATTTCTCGAATAAACCATCATAAAAACAATAAGATTTCTGAAAATGAAATATGGGCATTGAAGGATATCAATTTTGAAGTTAAAAAAGGAGAAGTACTTGGTATAATCGGCAAAAATGGAGCTGGGAAAAGCACCTTGCTTAAAATTTTGAGTAAGATTACCAAGCCAACTTCCGGTGAAATAAAGTTGAATGGGAAAATAGCCAGCCTGTTAGAAGTGGGTACCGGTTTTCATCAGGAGATGACTGGTCGTGAAAATATTTTTTTAAACGGCGCTATTTTGGGGATGACGAAAGCTGAAATAAAACGAAAGTTTGATGAAATAGTTGACTTTTCCGGAGTTGAAAAATTCATTGATACGCCTGTAAAACGATACAGCAGCGGCATGTATGTTCGGTTGGCATTTGCCGTAGCAGCACATTTGGAGCCTGATATTCTGATTGTGGACGAGGTGCTGGCAGTAGGTGATGCCGAGTTTCAAAAAAAATGTATTGGCAAAATGAAGGATGTGAGCGAGCAGGAGGGCAGAACGGTGTTGTTTGTGAGTCATAATATGAGTGCTATCCAGAACCTATGTAAAAACGCTCTCCTATTAAATCAAGGTTCTGTCGAAATGAAATCTTTACCTCCGAAGTAATAGATAACTATATTAAAAATGTAATATCAAAAAATACAAAATGGACCGGTAAAGCAGGAAATGAGTCGTTAATAATTTATCAAACAGTAATTCGTTCGGTAAATAATAACACCAATATTTATTTGGATGATGAAATTGAAGTTGGAATTACATTAGAAATAACTGAAACACTTCCCAGTCTTGTTTGCGGATTTAATTTAATTTCAGGCTTTGGCTATCCAATTTTAAGAGCAAATTATAACGACTATAATAACCTTGAAACGCTAACAATTGGGCTTCATAGTTTAAAATTCAGAATTCCACCTTATTTTTTAGCTGTGGGCAATTATACTGTCGATTTTGACATCGCCATTCCTTTTAAGAAAAAAATAAATAATAATGAAATAAGTTTATCATTTGGAATATTAGCCAAAAGTCTTGTAGGGAATAAATACACAATTGAAAATAGTCCAATGTATAATTCTCAAATTAGAACAAATTTATTTCAAGAAGAATGTTTGGTTAAAAAATAAATAAAAGATGAATAGTCTATTTCAAAAATTTATAGAAGCTAATGAAGATTCAGATAAAATATGGCATCATGGTTATCAAAGATTATATCCTTTTTTTTTGGATAGATTTATAGGTGATAAAATAAAGATGTTAGAAATAGGTTATGAGAATGGCTATTCAATTAAACTCTGGTCAAACTATTTTAAAAATGCAATAATTCATTCAGCAGATATTATAGAAAACCCCAATGACAGTTTATTAGAAAAATATTTTATTTTAGATCAAAGTAATGTGGATGATTTGGACGAGTTTGTTAGAAATTCAATTTCTAAATACTCCCTTATTATTGATGATGCTTCCCATATTCCTGAATTTCAATGGAATACTTTTGTGAGATTGATTAATCTTCTAAAATCTGGAGGAGTTTATATCATTGAAGATATAGAAACATCTTTTTGGGGTAAAAGTAGTTTTTTAGGGTATGAATTTGATGCAAGAAAAACATCAATTTTTAATAAATTGTTGCCTTTACCTTATATTATTAATCAAGAATTTTCACAAAATGACTATAAGCATAAATATAATCTATCTGACCTTGAAGCTAATGCTTTGTCTCAAATTGAGATGGTAATTTTCGGAGCTAATTGTATAATTTTATTAAAAAAGACATTAATAATTTTCGTAAATATTATAGAAAATTTAATGATTATAGGCATAAAGCGCAGATTAATAAAGTGAAACAAAAACAAATTCATTTCCGAATGATAAATAGAATTCACAAATTATGGAGTATTATTAACAAGCTGGTAAAAAAATAGTGAAATGGGATGTAAGTAAAGGAAGAAAGGATTTAAGCAGTTTTTAAAAGACAACTTGGGTTTGTATGATTTCAGTAATAATTTCATCTCATAATACAGAATATTTTAACATTGTATCTAAAAGTATTAAAGAGACTATAGGCACAGAGCATGAGATAATAAAAATAGAAAATCATGCCCAATATGGACTTTGTGAGGCATACAATATGGGTATGACGCAAGCAAAATTTGATATATTGTGTTTTTGTCATGAGGACATAATTTTTCATACTAAAAATTGGGGAAAAATAGTTTTAGACATGTTTCTGAAAGAAAGTACTCTTGGGATCGTAGGGATTGCCGGTGCGGCAAATAAAAGTAAAGCACCATCTTCCTGGTGGGGAACCTATTCCGATTTGCAATTCATGAATATAATTCATGGAGAAAGCAATTCATTGTATGAATATGAAAATGAATTTGAAGGTCCCATTGAAAAACAGAGAATGGCTTTAATTGATGGCGTGTTTATGTGTGTAAGAAAGGATAGCAAAATATTTTTTAACCCTCTTTTTAAAGACTTCCATTTTTATGATATAAGCCTATGTATGGAGTATAACATCAGAAACTATACTATAAGGTGTACAGATAAAATTCTTATTCAACATTACTCAAGGGGAATATCAACCAAAAATGGGTGGAAGAGGCTGATAGGTTTTACAAATTATACAAGGATTACTTGCCAATAAACTTTTCTTCGAGAACATATAGTGAAAATAAATTGGAAATAAGAAATCTGATACAAATAATATTTCTCTCATTTAAATTTGACAACCTAAAAATTGCCGCTTATTACTGGAAAATACTATTATCCTATTCCTTTTTTTTAAAAACACATTTGAGAATAATGTATGTATTTTTTAAAAAAGTTATCACAAAGGAATTTTAAAGCAGTAGTTGTATTTTTACTACTGCTTTAAAATAAAATCACTTTTCCAAAAAATACTGCGATTATTTTACTCCAACCCCTTAATTATCTCCACAAAATCAACAGCTACCAATGCCGCACCACCTACCAGACCGCCGTCCACATCGGCACAGCTAAATAATTCTTTTGCATTATTGGCCTTCACACTGCCTCCATACAAAATAGGAATTTCGCCAGCTACTTCCTGACCATATTGTTTTGCCAGCACAGAGCGCAGGTAAGCATGTATTTCCTGAGCCTGTTCGGTAGTAGCTGTTTTGCCGGTGCCAATTGCCCAGATGGGTTCGTAAGCAATGATGATTTTTTAAGATCATCTGCCGACAGATGGAATAGTGATTCCTGCAATTGTTTTTCTACATATTCGTTTTGAGTGTCGGCTTCTCTGATGGAGAGTGGCTCGCCACAGCAAAATATGGTGTTAATCCTTCTCCCAACAAAAGGTCTAATTTTTCGGACAGCATCAGGTTGCTTTCTCCAAAATACTCTCTTCTTTCGCTATGGCCGATAATGCAATGCTTAATACCGATAGATTTAAGCATTTCTACTGATACTTCTCCGGTGTAAGCACCCGATTTTTGGTTGTAACAGTTCTGAGCCGAAACATGATAGTTCTTTGCCTTCACCTTTCCTTCGGCCATTGTCAGATACGGAAAGGGCACGCCAAAAATCACTTCCTGATTTTCTTTCAATTCAATATTGGCTGCAAGGATATCATCCAACAACTGCTCTCCCTGTTGATACGTCAGATTCATTTTCCAGTTTGCTGCTGCAATTTGCTTTCTCATTTTTTTAAATTATTTAATTTGTTTATAAATATTGGTCAGAATGGATTTTTCAGTTTCAGAAAGTATCTCATTCTTTAATTTTTTCCAATTATCGGCATCACGAAGCGCTTTTTCCTGCTTGTATTTCACTTCGCCACTCATTCCTGAGCAAAAGAAGGTATATGCTTAGGTGTCAGTCCCTCACCAAAAACATTGCGCTCACCCCTATCACCGTACCTGTATTAATGGATGTATTAATAGCAGTTCTCGAAAATCTCCCATCAACATGCCGCATTTTTGCCCGGCCTCTAATTTTTGATTCTGCAAATGTACAACGATATTTCCAGCCGTGTTCTTTAAATTGCTGTTGCTTGTTCCTGCTCCCATATTGCACCACTCTCCTATTACCGAATCGCCCAGATAGCCGTCATGCGCCTTGTTGGAATTGCCAAACATTACCACATTCTTTCTCTCACCGCCTATCGTGCAGCCCGGACCAATGGTAGTAGCGCCATAAATTTTGGAGCCCATTTTTACTACTGCATTTTCTCCAATGAAAATTGGACCTCGCAAACAGGAACCTTCCATTACTAAGGCATTTTTAGAAATAAATACGGGCCCGTCTTCGGCATTTATAATTATATGCTTTAAAACAGCCCCTCTTTCTACAAATACATTCTTTAACTCACTGATTCTGTTAGTCTTATCAATAGGTTCCGATTTTTTGTTTTTGGTCAGCCACTCAAAATCATATTGTAACATTTGTTTATTTAAACCAAAAATGTCCCAGGAAAATTCAATTTTTAACAAATCATGCAATATTGTAACCTCATTGGGCTCTGGCATCTTCTTTTCTTTACTCAACTGTTTTTCACCAAGAAGATATACCAGAATTTGACCATCTGCAGCTGCAATTGCACCGCCGGGTTTTAGTTTTTATTTTCAGAAATCAGGTTTTTGATGGTAGCAGGTTACTTTGCAATAAATACACGGTATCCAAGCCTTAATATCCTGCCACTTTATTTGGGGATGCAAGGAAGGCAGTTTGCCGCTTTCTTCCAAATCAATCGAAGGAAGATGCAGCGTCCTTTCCCAACGCTGCCGGTTGGTCATCATGCCCATCATCATATCCTGCGGATTTCGGGTAAGGGTAAATGGATATAACCCTTTGATATTAACTCCTTCCTGGGTAAATAAGAGGTATTTCATACAAAGCTGCTAAGGTAATCATAAACTGTCAGGCATCAAAAAAACCCCGCAGAAGGCAGGGTTTTCTATAAAAACAATTAATCATTCTGCGATTATTTTTTGGCGTATTTCCTTTTAAACTTGTCAATACGGCCTGCAGTGTCAACCAACACGTTTTTGCCGGTATAAAAAGGATGCGAGGTGCTCGAAATTTCGAGCTTAATTAACGGATACTCATTGCCATCTTCCCACTTAATGGTTTCTTTGGAGTGGGTGGTAGAACGGCTCAAAAATGAATCACCATTACTCATGTCTTTAAACACAACTAAACGATAGTTTTTTGGATGGATACCTTCTTTCATAACTATATGATTTTTAAGGTTGTACGAATACCTACACTACATGCAGGAGTTTTGCCGTACAGTTAATAATAAATTTTGGATTGCAAAGATAAGGATTTGACCGCTAAATACTGAATCTTGTGAAAAACAAAATCTTCAATTGGAAAAACCTGAAAATAAAACCCACCCGAACCCAACCGGCCAAATCAACTATTCAGCCTGTCGCATGTTCCGGCGGGTTTTAAAATACTAATATCTAACGTCTAAAATCTAACATCTAAAGAGACTATCCTATCTCGGCTCCAACGCCTCTTTTATCCTGCTTTGTAGGTCTAAAAGGTGATTTCTGGAAGCCACATCTGCATAACCTGCTGCTACACCTTTAATTTCGCTTGCCAAAGACCTTAATTGACCTTTTACCACAGATACAACATCTCCGGTGGCAATGGAAGCATCGCTTTTGGCCATTGCAGCCAATTCCTGTTTTGAAACACCACCGATTGCTATTAGTTTTTCAACTAATGACTTTTGCAATTGTCTGCGGTATGGATCAATTGCCTTCCTTCCTGCTAATTCGGAGAATACTGCCTTTTTCACATCCGACAGCATTTGTGTAGCGCTGTAGGCTTTAGCGCCTTCATTAGCTTCAAAACGAGATAGCTTGGTTAGAATTGATGGATTGATTAACCCGCTTAATGCCCGGTTTTGCACCTGTCCAACGATGGCTAATGGCTCCTGACCTGTTAATGATGCATAATTGTTTTGTACCAACCAAAGTGGTGTGGTAAAGACATTGGCATCTAACCAGGCCATTGCCTCCTGCTGTCGCGCCTTGTAGGTAAACTGATACACCGGTCCCACCTGTTCAATGGTTTTTGGAGTACGTTCTATGCCCCCAATATTGCGGGAAACATGACCTACATAACGTACCAACTGATTTGCCACCTCAGTATAAATGGTTTTAAGGTTGGTGTAATCTTTATTGGCTTCTTTTGTGTACTCCGGAATATTTACAATGATACGCTTGAGGTTTTTAATGCCATAATTACCGGCTTTTATTGAATTATCTCCCAAATCCTCGGTCTGGCTTCGTGGGTCATCATTATACCCTTCGCCATCGCCCCACCACAATCTTGGGTTCTTTAGTTTGTCAATGGTAATTTTATTAAGCATAGCCACCTCATCATCTGCTGTTTTTGCCTCAGGATACCAGCGATATCCCCACTCAATCGCCCATTTATCATAATCACCAATGCGAGGGAACAGACCTTTTTCGGTAATATTATCTTCGGGTTGAGCTACATAATTAAAGCGTGCATAGTCCATAATGGATGGAGTGTGTCCATTAGCCTCTACCCAGGCTTTATCTCTCAGTTTTCCACAGGTACTGTAGAAGAAGACCCGAAATTATGTCTTAATCCAAGCGTATGCCCAACTTCGTGGCTACTCACAAAACGAATAAGTTGACCCATTAGCTCATCATCAAAAACCATTTTCCTGGCTTTAGGATCAACGGCGGCGGTTTGAATCATATACCAATTGCGCACCAGGCTCATTACGTTGTGATACCAGTTGATGTGGCTTTCCATAATTTCTCCGCTACGCGGATCATGCACGTTCGGACCACTGGCATTAGGAATGTCAGACGGTTTGTAAATGATAGCGCTGTGGCGCGCATCTTCCAGGCTGAATGTGCTGTCCTCTTCGGGTGTGGGAGCAACTTTTGCTACAATAGCATTTTTAAACCCTGCCTTTTCAAAAGCCACTTGCCAATCATTAACCCCCTGAATCAGATAGGGAATCCATTTTTTGGGTGTAGTGGGATCAATATAATATATAATCTGTTTTTGAGGTTCAACCAGTTCCCCGCGTTTGTATTTTTCCACATCTTCAGTTTTTGGCTCCAAACGATAGCGGGCAATATATCTGTACCGATCAATACCTTGAGGATTCATATCAAAATCAGTAATCGTCTGGGTAGTAAAATAACCCACTCTATCATCATAGTATCTGGGTTTCATCGGCACTTTTGGCAAAACCACCATAGAGGTATTCAGTTCAAAAGTAACCGGACGCGGTGTAGGCGCTCCCATTGTAAATGCGCTAGGCACTGATCCCGAAGTAGCTCCGGCGCTTGGCGCTGTTAATGTATAAGTTTTTACAGTTTTCACTTCCAGATTGGCAGGAAATGTTTTTGCAGAAACTATATAAGATCTATCAGCCATTACCTGCCCCAGCCCAAGTCTTCTTTTGCTGAAGGGCGAAAAGAAAAAGTAATCATTATCTCCATTCAAAAAACCGGTAACATCTATAACAGCGCCGCCTTTTGGAGCCCATGCTTTCACATCGAAAGAAGCGCCTATAGGTTGCAAATTACTGTTCATCACACTGCGGTACATCCCTTCTGTGCTGTCTCTACCCGTTTCCTGAAAAGAAATTTCTCTTAAGAACACTTTATTGTTGGGTCCTTTTTCGAAACTAATGGTTTCAGAATTGATTTGGTCGCCGGCATAACTGGCACCCGTTCTGAATCCGGCGGCTGCTTTTGACAGGCGGCTCACTACCAATATCTCTCTGTCAAACATATCTCCGGGGATTTCAAAAAAATAGTTATCGTCCACTTTGTGCACTTTAAACATTCCATCGGAAGAAACTGCTTTTGCGGTAATCACTTCATTATAGGGTTTAGGTTTATTGGGTGGGCTTACCGGGGGTCTTTTGGCAGTATCAGCGCCGGGGGTTACCGTTGACGCTCCTTGCGGCACTACCGGTCTGCGCTGCTGCGCATCGGCATTAAGAAATGGCAATAAAGCCATCAAAGCAATAGTCAAAAATTTTTGCATAAACTTAATTTATTGAAAAAAAAATTAAAGCGGTGAAAGTACTAATTTATACTATACCTTTTTAAATATTTGATGGGCGGTATTTGAGCCTTCATATCTATTGCAGAAAATAGTTACTTTTACTGCAATCAATTATAAAAATTTTGAGATGCGACAATATTTGATGATTCTTCTTTCATTGTTTTTCATTACAAGTTCTGTAAAGTCAGTTCCTTCCGGCCAACTTTCTCTCTCATCTTATTTACCGGAAGCAAACTACATGGATGTCAGCTATGGCAATGATGCAAAACAAAAAATAGATATCTTCCTGCCTGCGGGGAGAAGCAAATCCAAAACAAAGGTTTTGGTGCTGATACATGGCGGTGGATGGACTCAGGGAGATAAAGCAGATTTCAAAGACGTATTGGATTCTTTAAAAAACCGATTGCCGGATTATGCCATTTTTAATCTCAACTACCAATTGGCCAACCGTGAAGGTAATTTTTTCCCAACACAAGAAGAAGACATTAAAGCAGCCATTGATTTTATTTTTAGAAAAAGGAAAGAATACAAAATTTCTTCTCGCTGGGTATTGGCAGGAGCCAGCGCCGGCGCACACCTGGCATTATTACAAGGATATAAGTACAGCAAACCGGTTAAGCCAAAAGCCATCATTAATTATTTTGGGCCTACCGACCTCGACTCGCTGATAGCAAACACTGATGCAAAAGAAAAAACCAAAGCCGAATTGAAAATCATCACTAATAAGGCAGTTAACAGCAGCAGCCCTGCACGTCTGGTGAATGCACACACGCCGCCTACCATCAGTTTCCAAGGTTTGAGCGACGGGTTGGTACCACCATCACAGCAGACCTATCTGCACAATCAACTCAAAGCCTGGAAAATACCTGAAAAACTGGAATTGTATCCAAATGAAGGACATGGTTTTACTCCGGCAACAATGACCAAATCAATGGATGCAATTGTTGATTTTTTGAAAAAATATGTAAAGTAGTAACCAGCCGTTTTTAACAATTTGGTATTCAATAGTTTACCAAATTAACTTTTTGTTTTGAGCATCATTTTGAATTCATTTTTTTTATTGTTAGTTTTACTGAAAATTAAAAAATGCGATTGTATCTCCTTGTACTACCATTTATACTTTTTGCCTGCACAAAGAAAACCATATTTAAACCGGACGAACCGGTAGTAAGTCTTGAGGCACAAATTCTTAAAAACATAGCTTACGAAAAAGATAAATTTCAAAAAATGGATATTTATCTTCCGGCTAACCGATCTACTGCCAGTACCAAAGTAATGATTTTGATACACGGGGGTTTCTGGATAGAAGGCGACAAAGACGACAATGATGCAGCTCCAATGGTGGATTCCATCAGAAAAAGACTACCCGATTGGGCTGTTTTCAACCTGAATTATCGTCTGGCACCTTTTAATAAATTTCCGGATCAGGAAAATGATATCAATCTGGCCATTAAATATATTTTCGACAGAAAAGACAAATTTGTCATTTCTGATAAATGGGTATTGGCCGGGGTAGATGCAGGCGCACACTTGGCCATGCTACAAGGATACAAATACAACCAACCCATTAAACCTAAAGCTGTCATTAATTTTTTTGGGCCGTCCGATCTTGTGGAACTTTGTAAAGTGGATGCTGAGACCGCTTATTTTTTAAGTGTTATTTTAAACGGTACACCCAATGAAAATCCAAATTTGTATAGTAGCAGCAGCCCTATCAACTTTGTTACCGCCCAATCTCCACCCACCATCATTTTGCAAGGCGGGCTGGATGATACCAATCCCAAAGAGCAGGCTTTTGCATTGAAGGATAAATTACAAAGTTTTAATGTAAAAAACGAGTTGGTCTTTTATCCTAATGAGTATCATGGCTGGTCGAGCGAAGCAACACTCATAAACAGTTTTGATAAGGTAATGGCGTTTTTGAAAGCCAATGTACCTTAAAACCAATATTTTTTACCTAACCCTAATTTAATCATTTTATGAAAAATTACTTGTCGAAATATTTGTTTGCAGAATTAAATAAATTTTTGCACATGCGATATTATCTATTTTTTATTCTTGTCATTTTTTCCTGTACCAAAAAAGGCACTTTCAAACCAGATGAGCCTGTTGTTACGGTTGAAGCGCAAATAATTCAGGATGTAGCCTATGGAGGAGACAAACAACAAAAAATGGATGTTTTTCTGCCGGGGAACAGGTCGGTAAGCAGTACCAAAGTATTTGTTTTTGTACACGGAGGCGCTTGGGGAGAGGGTGATAAAGCTGATTCGACCAACAGAAAAATAATTGATTCTTTAAGAAAAAGACTGCCGGACTGGGCTATTTTTAATTTAAATTACAGGTTGGTAAAGTATAAATTTCCATTGAGTGTAGATAATAAATTCCCCGCACAGGAAAACGATATAAAATCTGCCATACAATATATTTTTGACAGGCGCAGCAGTTTTATCATTTCAGACAAATGGGTTTTGGCCGGAGCCAGTGCGGGTGGGCATTTGGCATTGCTACAGGCATATAAAAACAGTGACTTGATAAAACCCAAAGCCGTGGTTGACCTTTTTGGGCCAACAGATATGAAAGAACTGTACAACTACTTTTCCAAAGCAGACCCGGGCACTGCCACACTGCTAAGCCTGATGATGAACGGAAACCCCGACAAGAACCCTTCTTTGTACGCTTCAAGCAGCCCAATCAACTATGTTTCGGCACAAACTCCTCCTACCATTATCTTACAAGGTGGGTTAGACGATGCTGTTCCCAAAGAACAATCTTTTGCACTGAGCGATAAATTGCAGAGCTACAATGTTACACATCAGTTTGTTTATTATGACAATCAAACGCATGGCTGGTCCGATCCTGTAGTTGTAAATGACAGTTACAATAAAATTGTTTCTTTTTTAAATGCTAATGTGCCTTAATTTCGTTGCATGGTACCTCTTGCAGAAAGAATACGTCCGCATACCTTAGAAGAACTTGCAGGACAAGAACATTTGGTAGGGGAAGATAGTATTCTCAGAAAAAGTATAGAAAACGGCCGTATCAACTCCATGATTTTGTGGGGACCGCCCGGTACGGGCAAAACAACTATTGCAAATATCATTGCTAATACACTTTCTGTTCCTTTTTTTTCTTTAAGCGCTGTAAATGCAGGGGTTAAAGATGTGAGAGAGGTGATACAAAAAGCCAAAACTGCAAAAAACTGCATTTTGTTTATTGATGAAATTCATCGTTTTAATAAAAGCCAGCAGGATGCGCTGTTACACGCAGTTGAAAAAGGAATCATCACACTCATTGGCGCTACAACCGAAAATCCTTCGTTTGAGGAAAACAGCGCTTTGCTAAGTCGCTGTCAGGTATATGTGTTAAAGGCATTAGATAAAAAGGCGCTTATTTCTTTATTAGAAAAAGCAATTTCGAAAGACCTGATTTTGTCAAAAAAAAATATCGAACTTAAGGAAATAGAGGCTTTGATTACTCTTTCAGGCGGCGATGCCCGAAAACTCTTAAATTTGGTAGATATTGTATGTGATACTCCTGAAAATTCTATAACCATTACAGACAAAATGGTAATGGAGATAGCCCAAAAGAAAATTGCACTTTATGACAAAACCGGCGAACAACACTATGATATCATTTCCGCTTTTATAAAATCACTGAGGGGAAGCGACCCTAATGCTACAGTTTATTGGCTTGGACGGATGATTGCAGGAGGAGAAGATGTAAAATTCATTGCCCGAAGAATGGTTATTCTGGCCAGTGAAGATATTGGCAATGCCAACCCTAATGCCCTGTTGCTGGCAAATGCTGCATTTGATGCGGTAAATAAAATAGGACATCCGGAAGCCCGTATCATTTTATCGCAGTGTGCTATGTATCTGGCATACTCTCCCAAAAGCAATGCCTCTTATACTGCCATTGATAGCGCTCTGGCATTGATTGAAAAAACCGGCGATCTCTCAGTTCCTTTGCATATCCGCAACGCTCCTACCCGGCTGATGAAGGAGTTGGGATATCACCAAGGGTATGAATATGCCCATGGCTTTGAGGGAAATTTTTCGCCTCAGGAATATCTGCCAGAAGAAATTGCCGGCACCAGATTTTATGACCCCGAAACAATCCCAGAGAAAATGAATTAAGAAACTACCTAAAAAGCTCTGGAAAGACAAATATGGCTATTAATAAATTTCAGAAATTAGGATGAAATTAAACTGGACTTGTAAGCATTTTAAGGATTTATCGCCCGAAGATTTGTATGCGGTATTGCAATTACGCGCTGAAGTGTTTGTTGTAGAGCAAAATTGTATTTTTCAGGATTTGGATAACAAAGACAAACTGTGTTTTCATCTTATGGGCTGGAAAGATGATGTCTTGATTGCCTACTCACGTCTTGTTCCACAAGGAGTGAGTTATGATAAGGCATCCATAGGCAGGGTGATTGTAAAGCAAAACCACAGAGACAGCGGGCTTGGCAGAGAATTAATGAAAAGGAGCATTTCCCTTTGTAATGATTTCTTTGGAGTAATCTCCCTAAAAATCGGAGCTCAGTTATATCTGAAGGATTTTTACATGTCATTGGATTTTGAGAAAAATAGCGATATTTATTATGAAGATGGAATAGAACATATAGAAATGATAAGAGTATATCCCTAATTCAGGCGATGCTTTTGAAATTGGCTATTGTTTTATTTCAAACTATCTAAAAATTGTTTAATTTCACATTGGTTATTTTATTCATAAACTTAAAATATTTATTATGAGTCTTATTGACAGAGTTAAAAACATTCTTCTCACTCCAAAAACAGAGTGGAATGTAATTGATAATGAAACAGCCACACCACAATCACTCTTGACCGGCTATGTGGTGCCGCTTGCCTTAATTCCGGCAATTGCCGTTTTTATTGGCATGGGCCTGATGAGCACAAGTGTATTAGGAATTAAAGTTGGCGGCAATGTTACCTTTGGACTGGCAATGGCAGTATCTTCATTCTTAAATTCTATTTTGTCTTTTTTCATCGCTTCTTACGTAATTGATGCACTGGCGCCCAGTTTCGGATCGGAAAAAAATATCAATAAATCAGCACAATTGGTTGCATACGCTTCCACAGCGATGTACATTGCAGGTGTTTTTCAAATTTTGCCTTCATTGTCTTTTCTGGGTATTCTTGGTCTGTATGCGGTTTATCTTTTTTATCTGGGTCTTCCTATACTTAAAAAGACACCTCAGGACAAGGTTATTGTGTATATGATAGTTGGCGCTATTGTAATTTTTGTTATATCCATGGTGGTAGGGTTTATCCTAAATAGAATTGTTTATGGAATTGTAGGCAATCCTTATGCAGTGGATGTAAGCGACATGCTGAAAGGAATAAAAATATAACAGCTTATTTACAATAATCTAAGACCATTTACCAATAGGCAAAGGGTGATTGGAGAACAAGATTTCCAATCACTCTTATTTTTTCTTTGGCTTGGGTCTTGCAACGATTTCTTCCTTTTTCTCAGGTTTCTTTGCTGCTTTTCTTTTCGGATACACACCATCAAATGTACAATCCAACGAACCCATTCTGGAACCACAGCCTTCCAACTCCTTTAAAGTAACTCCATTATTATTGAAAATAAATTGTAACACACAAGGATCGCCTCCCTGACGGTACTCGGCAACATTTGTACTCGTAAAAACAGCCTCGCCTTTGAGTTCCCCAACACAGTTCTTGTTATTCTTTTCAAGGTGTAAAAAGAAATTAACTCTGCCTTCACGCTGGCCATCCCTAATAGATATAAGGATTAATTTTCCCTGTCCGTAATCTCCTGCATATTTAAATGTTTTTGGCAAAGTGTCAATCGGATTAACTAACTCTGTTACAGCTTCTCCCAACGAATCAGTCATAATCAACATAAAGGCTTTAGCGGCCGCGTTTAGGGCATACACATCATTACCTTTTACTTCCATTCCATTGGAAAGTCTTTTTATTACGCTTTTATTTATGTTAAATCTCGAATCTATCGTTACTTTAGCATTTATGGGATCATTAACGCCATGAATTACCAAAGGCTGGCCGGCAATATAATTATTGTCTTTATCAAAAACAGTAATAAAAATCGCCTTCTTATTACTACCAAGTACCTTGGTTAGTAAGTAAAGCTCTTCCTTTTCTTTACCAAATTTACCCACCGAATAAATTTTTGGTTGCGCCTTGGCATCAAAAACCTTTTTTATCAAACTATCAGGGATAAACTGGTAATACACCTGATGCCCAATTAATAGAGAATCGTTTTCCTTAGTTTTCTTACTGAGAACACTATCTGAAAAATTTGCAGGCAAAATAAGTACCGGAAAAAAATCAAAAAAATCCTGAATAGTTACCTCATCTTCACCAGTCATGCTTTTGTTCTTTTCTCCGCCACAGGCCGATAAAAGAACAAATAAAATTGATAAAACAAAAACTTTTTTCATCTTATAATAGCAATTAATACAAAAGTAAAGGATTGCAAATAGGTTCTTAGAAATATTTTTTTGAATTGATAATATATTTTTTTAGATTTGTCTAAATTTTTTTTTAGATATGCTTAATTATTCTCGAACTGAGGAAAATTATATAAAAGCAATATATCATTTGGAGGCTGGTAAGAATAGTGTTTCTACCAATGAGCTGGCAGAATCACTTCAAACAAAACCGGCATCAATTACTGATATGCTTAAAAAACTTAAAAAAAAGAAACTGGTAAGTTATCGGGCTTACTACGGCTGTAAGCTTACCAATGAGGGCAAACAACTCGCTTTAATGATAATCAGACGACACAGATTATGGGAGTATTTTCTGTCGCTAAAACTGGATTTCAGTTGGGAAGAAGTACATGATGTGGCTGAAGAACTGGAGCATGTGAGCAGCGAAAAACTGATCAACAAACTCGACGCTTATCTTGGATTTCCGCGATTTGATCCACACGGCGACCCTATTCCTGATGAAAAGGTGCAATCACAAGCGATAAACTTTTATCACTGAACAATCAAACGGAAAACAAACCATGCATTGTTTCCAAAATCGGGAATCAGTCAGTTTCAATTTTGGAAATGCTGGAACATAAGAATATTGCCATTAAAACAATATTAGAAATCATTAAAAAATACCCCTTTGATGGCTCGATGGAGATTAAGGTAGGGCGTGGCAGAACAACCATTTTAACAAAAGAATTGGCTCACAATATATTTATAAAGGAAGTATGAGCAGGCATCATTCTGAAATATCACTCAGCGAGGTTCACAAATCGGTGGACACCAATCATCCAGGCAGATCAAAATGGAAACGGATTCTGTCCTTTCTCGGCCCAGCATATCTGGTAAGTGTGGGTTACATGGACCCGGGCAACTGGGCAACAGATTTGGCAGGTGGCAGTCAATTTGGATATTCGCTGCTGTGGGTATTGGTGATGAGTAATATAATGGCGCTGCTGCTGCAAAGCCTTTCTGCAAGACTGGGAATTGTAAGAAACAAAGACCTGGCGCAGGTAAATCGTGAAACCTATCCCAGAGGCATTAATTTAATATTATATGTTTTAGCAGAAATTGCCATTGCAGCCACTGATCTGGCTGAGATATTAGGTATGGCCATCGGTATTCAGCTACTAACCGGCTTACCATTAATCTATGGTGTTCTGCTTACAGTTTTAGATACATTTCTGCTTATGCTATTGCAGAGGCTGGGTATCCGAAAGTTAGAAGCCTTTATTGTAGGTCTTATCTTTATTATCGGTGTGTCATTTTTTATACAAATATTTGTTGCGAACCCCAATGCTGGCGAAATAGCTTCGGGCCTTGTGCCACATCTTGAAAATAGCACGGCGCTATATATTGCCATTGGCATTATCGGCGCTACTGTAATGCCACATAATTTATATCTTCACTCGGCGCTTGTACAGACTCGAAAATTCAATACCGATGACAAGGGAATCAGAAAGGCGCTAAAGATGAATTTCATTGATAGTGCAGTAGCATTAAACATGGCATTGCTGGTAAATGCAGCCATTCTGATACTGGCAGCAACTGTATTTTACAAAACCGGCCGCACCGATGTAGCAGAGATCAAACAGGCTTACGAACTTTTGCCACAACATCTGGGCAGCACCTTTGCAGCCCATTTGTTTGCAATAGCAGTGATAGCCGCAGGGCAAAGCAGCACCATCACAGGTACATTAGCCGGACAGATAGTGATGGAAGGTTACCTTCGGCTCCGAATAAATCCCATTGTCAGAATATTAATTACCAGACTGATAGCCATTGTTCCGGCGGTTTTAGTAATTATCTTCTATGGCGAAGAGGACGTGGACAATTTACTAATCTTCAGTCAGGTGATACTGAGTATGCAATTAGGTTTTGCCATTATACCGCTCATTCATTTTGTAAGTGATAAAAAAACAATGGGAAAATTTGCCATAAAGTTTTATGTAAAAATATCGGCATGGCTCATTGCAATAGTATTGGTCTATTTGAATCTCAGAATGATTATTGAAGAGTCCGATATCTTTTTTGAATCATCCGGCAACCTTATTTGGAAAATTTTTGTGGTTATTGCCGGCATTCTATTTATTATTTTTCTGGGATATACAACTTATTACCCATTGAGCAAGACAAGAAAAAAAGCAATGATTTCTCATTTGCACAACGAACCGACCTTGTTGAAAATTAAACCCTTACCGGAATACAAAAAAATTGCAATTGCGCTTGACTTTAGCGAAATGGACCAGCCTTTGTTCAATCAGGCTTTAAGTCAGGGATCGAAAAACAAAATTTGTATTAATTCATATTGTAGAGAGCGTATCGGCTAATGTTTATAATGAGGAAAGCACTGACAATGAAACGCAAACAGACCGAACTTTTTTGCAACATTATTCAGACCAGTTGAAAGAACTGGGCTACAATGCCGAAGCAAAGCTGGGCTTTGGTAAAACGGCAAGAGAAATTGCAAGGATTGTAAACGAAACACAATCCGAATTATTAGTGATTGGCGCACACGGACACAGGGGTTTCAGCGATTTTATTTACGGAGAAACCATCAATAATGTGCGACACCGAATTAAAGTTCCGGTATTAGTAGTAAACAAACCAAGAGTATAACGCATTAATTCTTATCTACATTCAAAAGCATTTTTTTTAGATCAGATGATTTTCAGGCTTCATATCATTTCTTACAAGATGTTTGAACCGGCTGAATGTTTCGGGCTGAATGTTCAAATAAGAGGCAAGATTTTTCTGAGGCACCCGCTGCAAAATTTCGGGGTAGCTTTCAAAGAAGTTTAGGAAATCTTTCGCGGGGCGTTTGTTTTATCAAATTAGTTTGCCATTTACCTTTAAGAACCATTGTATAGGTAACCACCATCCTGCCCAACCTTTCAAAACTGTGGCTTGAAGCAAACAGTTTTTCCACATCTTCATAAGAAATTGAGATGAGCGTGGTAGGCTCTAGCGCCTCCAAAAAAATTCGGACGGGGCTCTAGTGTACAAGGATTCTTCGCAGGAAACCAAGTGTCCTTCTATTGAAATCTGAACCACTTTTTCCTCATCACCTTGTTTATAATACTTCAAAACCAATCCACTATCTAAATAATTAATAAAATTTTCCACCTCCCCTGCATGAGTAATCAGTTCCCTTTTTTTGAAATTTCTTAGCTTGACAACAGGCAGCAGAAAATCATTAACTTCCTCATTAGAAATAGATACAAACTGGCGCAGGAACCACACAAAATTTTCAATAAGCCGGCTTTCCATATTAAAGATTAAAAATATTATTGCAAATGTATATCACATTAACCACTAACCCAAAATTAAACCTCATTTTCAAATCAAATAGCGCTTAAAATCAGTAGTTTTGTCGCAATTGCAAATTTACTTAAAAAATTACAAATTATGGCTCAAAAAATTAATGTAACCAATCCAATTGTAGAGTTAGACGGAGATGAAATGACGCGAATCATCTGGATATTTATCAAAGACAAGCTGATATTGCCATATCTGGATATTGACATTAAATATTATGACTTGGGTATTGAGCATCGTGATGCAACTGATGATCAAGTTACCATTGATGCAGCCAACGCCATCAAACAATACGGAGTAGGCATAAAATGCGCCACCATCACTCCTGATGAAACGCGTGTGAAAGAATTCAATCTAAAACAAATGTGGAAAAGCCCAAATGGAACTATCCGAAACATATTAGACGGAACCGTTTTTCGCGAGCCAATCGTAATCAAAAATATCCCTCGCCTTGTAACTAACTGGACAGCGCCTATCATTGTTGGCCGTCATGCATTTGGCGATCAATACCGCGCCACTGATACAATAATTAAGGGAAAAGGAAAACTGACCATGACCTTCACTCCTGAAGATGGCACCGAGCCTCAAACCTTTGAAGTATTTAATTTTAATGGAGATGGCGTTGCATTGAGCATGTACAATACCGATGAAAGTATAAAAGGCTTTGCCAGAAGCTGCTTCAATATGGCTTTAAGCAAAAAATGGCCTTTGTATATGAGTACAAAAAACACCATCCTCAAAAAATATGATGGCAGATTTAAAGATATTTTTCAGGAAATATTTGAAAACGAGTTTAAGGCGGAATTTGAAAATGCAGGTATCACCTACGAGCATCGCCTGATTGACGACATGGTGGCCAGCGCTTTGAAATGGCATGGCAACTTTGTGTGGGCTTGTAAAAACTACGATGGCGATGTGCAGAGCGATACTGTGGCTCAGGGTTTTGGCTCTCTCGGTCTGATGACTTCTGTTTTAATCACCCCCGATGGTAAAACCATGGAGGCAGAAGCTGCTCACGGCACCGTAACCCGCCACTTTCGTGAGCACCAAAAAGGAAATCCTACCAGCACTAATCCAATAGCCAGCATTTTTGCATGGACAAGAGGACTGGCTTTCCGTGGGAAATTAGATGATAATCAGGAGTTAATTGATTTTGCAAACAAATTAGAAGCGGTTTGTATCGAAACTGTAGAAGAAGGCAAAATGACCAAAGACCTTGCTGTTTGTATCCATGGCAATAAAGTGAAGTTGGGCGAACATTACCTAAACACAGAAGACTTTTTGGCAGCAATTGCCGAAAATTTGCAAAAAAAATTAAGCTAAACATTTTTTCTTTTAAATAATTCAAAAAAAATGCACCTCCTGAATGGTGCATTTTTTATTATATTGTTTTAGTATAATTTACGGATATAATAAATACTTTTCTCTCATTTGTTTATATTGTGATAAACCAGGCTCCCAGGTTTTACGAATTTCTGCATCCGTTTTACCGGCAATAACCTGGTTTTTGAAATCATAAACACCAATCAGCTTATCAATATCTCCTATCTGATTGCTTTGGGTTTTGTCGAAGAATTTAGGTTTGTCAGGATAAGCTTTGTATAAATCAATCATCCACTGAATATTGATTTTGCGCTCTTTAACCAACTGGCTCATATCATAGTTGCGAAGGTCAAGCCCATAGCAAACCTGATTGAGGTGTAGAGGCGTTTCAGCCATTCCCTTGATACTTTCAGGCTTAAAAGAAAAATCATATTTTCCCTTGAGCAAGGGCGCTCCCAAAATAGTGAAGGGAAAAAGAGTGCCGCGCCCCTGACTTATGATGGTTCCTTCAAACAGGCATAATGAAGGATAAAGCAACACACTTTGTTGTGTATTTAGGTTAGGGGATGGTTTTACGGGAAGATTGTAAGCCATACCATGATGATAATTGGCTATCGGTATTACTTTTAATTTGCATTGAGCCTTATTGGGCAGCCAGCCTTCGCCATTAATCATTTGAGCCAGTTCGCCCACCGTTAAACCATGTGCTACCGGTATAGGGTAAGCGCCAATGCCTGACTTCAATCGCATATCCAGCACCGGCCCGTCAATTAGGTATCCATTCGGGTTAGGCCTGTCGAGCACTAACAATTCTTTATTATTTTCAGTGCATGCCTCCATCAGTTTCCCAAGCACATTTATATAAGTGTAAAATCTGCATCCTACATCCTGAATATCATAAATCAATACATCCACATTAGCCAAATCCTCTTTTGATGGTTTGCTTTTTGAACCATACAGGGAAATTACAGGAATCCCTGTTTTGGCATCTGTAGCATCTTTTACTGAAGCACCTGCCGAAGCATCTCCTCTAAAACCATGCTCGGGGCCAAAGGCTTTTACGACTTTTATTCCCCTACCAATCAGACTATCAACCAGATGCATTCCCAATTCTGGAAGTTGGATTAGCCAGAACGGCTACCCTTTTACCTTTCAGATAGTCAATGTATTGCTCAGTTTGATCAGCGCCGGTTTTTATTTTTACTGAAAAGGCAGAATCCTTTACCAAGGCATAGGGGTCAGCAATACCTGGTCTGGAAGAACTACAGGAAAGAATCAAAAAAGCAAAAAGAATTAAAAAGGCAATAAATTTCATAATAAAAGTTTAAATCCTTTCAAACTTACATAATTTTTCGGTTATACGCAATAAATAATCAATGCTTCCCGACAATTTCAAACAAAACTGAATAGGTATTTTCAAAATGCTTAGAATCGTCCAGTATTTTTAGAAGTTTAAATTTCCATTCAATTTAACGAATTGTTAAATCCTCCTCTTCTACTTTATTTAGTGATAACTTTGCATTTCAATTAAATTTTCAGGGATCGAAGCCTTGTATGGTGAGCCTCAAAATGTGACAATATCTGAAATCATTTTTTGAGCAACTATGAACTTAACTATTTCGTCAAGACTTTGTTAGGTTAGAATATAAGCTACAATTTTAGATTATAATAAAATTTTTAATAATTAAATCAATTAAAACAAGATGAAAAATTTAGTTTTTGCACTATTAGGTGTTTTTTTGGCAGGTTCAGTTATGGCTCAGTCCGAACCGGTAAAATGGAACTTTACTTCAAAAAAGATTTCTGACAAAGTATATGAAATCCATTTGACTGCCACTTTGGACAAAGGATGGCATATTTACTCTCAAACCCAGCCAAAAGATGCCATTTCTCAACCAACCAAAATTGCTTTTATAACGAATCCGCTTCTGAATTTAGATGGCAAAGTAAAAGAAGTAGGTAAGATGGAAAAATTTCATGATGCTGCTTTGGGAGCCAGCGCTAATCAGTACAGTAAAACTGTAAACTTTGTGCAAAAAGTAACTTTAAAAGCTGCAGCCAAAACGAGCGTTGCAGGCACCGTAGAATATCAGCTTTGCGATGATTCAAAATGTTTACCTCCTAAAAAGATGCCTTTCAAGGTAAATGTGGGATAAAGTAGTTTTATAATAAAATATAAAATCTCTTTCATCTAATGTGAAAGAGATTTTTTTTGCAAAAAAGATGAGAGAACGCCTCACCCCCAGCCCCTCTCCTCACAATGAATAAGATGGTTGATAAATAAACTCATTGAGATAGAGAGGATTTAAAATTGTAACAGCCGAAGAGTCTGCCATCAGAGGCATGGAGAAACGCCTCACCCCCAGCCCCTCTCCTCACTGAGAGGGGAGTTAGAATACGTTTTATTTAAAGTTTAATTTAATATATAATACTTTATTGAGGCAGTAACACCTGATCAATAACGTGCATTATCCCATTAATACAAATCAAGTCGCTGGTGCCATTAAATGTTGGTTTTATTAAAATATTAGAGGCTATTGGATTTGCAGCTCCTTTTACTGTGGCAGCCGATACGATGGAAGATGTAAAAGTAGCTTTCAATCCAATCCCTGGATGGGAAGCAATAGCTCCATTCAAAAGCGTTGGATACTTTGTTTCTGTAGTTGGCATATTTACCGAAAAAACCCTTACGCCCATAATATGATAAACAACCAGCCCTTTAACTGTTTGTGGGGTTAACACGCTTGCTAAGGCAGGATTTTTAAAAACATCCGGCGTAGAAGCAATCGCCGCAGCCTGATCCTTGGCCATATTGGCAATATTTGTCTTGTAAGGTTCTGTTTCGGCTAATGCAGTAGCCTGAGCCAGCGCTGCAGCATCTGAAATGCCCGGGTTGGCTGCCTTAATTAGCGGCACTATACCAGTAGTAATATATTGATTTTTTACAATTGGCAGCACGCCGGGAGTAATTTGCGCGGTCAATAACGCCTGAAATGCTGCATTTGTGGGCATAAATACCGTTAAATTAGCTGCAGGGTTTGATAAGGCTGATTCAATCGTTTTGGCCGGATCTCCCTCATCGGCTTTATTTACGGCGGCTTTAAAATAACTATATTCAGGATGTGTTACAATATCATACCATAATACGGTCTTTGCCGGTAAAACGCCTGTTGCTGTTTTATGCATCACACCATTTGATGCCACGATGTCGGGAGTTGTAATCGGCACCTGATTGACATAATAATAATTGCCTTGCTTTCCCAGAAAAACATGCATTCTCAATCCGGGCGGTAAACTTGCCGAAGGTGGCGCCAATAGAAAATCAGACTGAAGATACATATTCGGAAAAGTAGAATTAAAATTTGCAGATTTTAAGGTTCTTCCGCCAATTATGTGATATTTAAGCAGCGTGTCAATTGTGCCTGCGGTAAAATAATCTAAGGATGAAGGAGATGCGGGCAAGCCCATCATTGTAAAAGAAGCTAAAAGGGCAGTATTATCCGGAGCAAAAAAAGTTATTTCACCGGCAGGATTACCCAGAATATCAGAGAGCTTCCCTGTAGGACTACTTACGGAGCTAGCCTTTTCAACTGCTGTTTTTAAAATTGAAAACTCCGGAGCATCCAATTTTTTCAAGATGGTTTCAGTAGCTGCGCCCAAAGGATAGCCATTAGGCGCTGCCTCAGGCAATTCTTTGTTACATGCCTGCAAAAGCAATACCAAGACCAGCATTGCCGCTATGTTTATTTTTCTAAAATATTTATAATATGTTGTCATTTTATTTTATTTAATAGTAAGCAATGTATTATAATAAATTGTATGTAAAGGCGATGTAATACAAACCACCAATACTAGGGTTCCCCACTGCATTTACATAATATTGATTAAACAAATTGTTAGCTCCCAGTTTAATCTGGGATTTGATGGAAGGCAGTTTGTACATCAGTCCCAAATCCACTACATGGGTAGGATCAATTGTTCCGGTAGCAAAATCGCTTTCAAAATCCATCTTGGTCTGCCAACGCCAGTTGAGCGAAAACCCTAACAGATTGCGAGGCCCGAAACCTGAATTACTAAGTCCCAGAAAAGTTTTGTATTTGGACGTATTGAAAGAAGCACGGAAATTGTTAGGCACATCTTTAATTTCATCCGAAGAGATATTTCCGTTCAAGCTGAAGTTGGATGGCAAACGCCAGTCAAAGCTAACTGCCCAACCAAAAGTTTTAACACTCGCTTCGGAGTTTACAACCACCGATATACCTCTGTAAACCGCCGGATTGGATTTGTCCGTAAATTGCAGCACATCACGCCTTCCAAGGAAATTGGTGTATTTTCCAGAATAAACATAAGCATCTACCATGAAGTTTTTCTGCACTATAAATTTATATCCCAACTCATAACTGGCCACGCTTTCCGGTTTTACCTCTTTGTAAGTTATGGGTATTCTGTTTGCCGGATTAGCTATAAAGTCCTGAGCAGAAATACCGGGGTTATTAATTAAATCATAAGCTTCCCAGATTTTTTTATTGGAACCAATTAATGTACCTCCTCCTACTGACAGGTCAATCCATTGTTGCTGTGTACTCGGGAAGCGGTATGCTGTCTGATAGGACAAACGGATACTGTGGTTTTCGGCAGGTTTAATCAATGCCGTAAACCGCGGTGTAAATTTACCTTTGAAATATTCGTTTTTATCATACCTACCGGAAGCGGTCAGTTTCAATACGTTTTTGATAATTTCTTTACCCAACTGCCCGTAAGCTCCGATTTCGTTGATTTTGATAGGGCCATCTTCTTCATGGAAAAGTGTGTTTTCACTATTCAGGACAAATTGCCTCCAGTTGCCACCTACTAAAAATTCTACAGCATGGTTAAACAATGAAGTAAAATTATACTGACCTTCAGCCACATATAAATCAGACTTGTCGAGGAAGAGGCCGCCGTTTTTATATATAGGCGTCATACGTACTTTGTCCCATTTTTCATTAAACCCTGTAGTTCCAACTTCCGGCCTTCCCACATCGGCGATAGCTCTTGCTTTGTTATGTGCATCAATATCTCTCATACCGGCCATTTTTGCATTCAGATAGGCAAAACCATATTGTTGATACCACTCTGTACTTGGCTTCCAAAGTTCATTGAATTGACGGGTTGTGGCAGTAAGGTTATGCGATTGACCTGCATCTTCCTGAGTAGTATATCCTCTCAGGAACCAGTTATCTGCCTTAAACTCCAATTTGTATTGTGCAATTTTGAAATCTTTCAAAGAATATCTGTCGCTACCGGTATAAATGGTATTACCGCCACCAATCTGCCCCATCAGGATTGCTTCTACTCTGGGAGTGATTTTATAATGAATGGCTGCAGATCCTTTCAGGTTAATCGTATTGGGGTCCACCAGTTCTTTTTCGGTATATCCTGTTCTGGATACAGGAATGCTGGCAGGAAGCGTTTTCACATAATCAGCCCAGAAGGGTACCTGTTTTGCAATAGCATCTAACACCCTGCCCTTCAGGTCAATGGTCGTCTCATCGCCATATACATTTATACCATCATAATTAGGATCGGTTTCTCTTGTTCCTGAAGGTGCAATTTGCCCGTTTGAACCGATTCTCAGGTAGTTTCGATAATCGCGAGCCAACCAGTCTTGTGCTTTTATGTATTGTGCAGTAACCTTATAAGCTAATTTATCTGATACCTTTTGAGCCCACCTGAAACCAATATCATAGTAAGGCGAAGGATCTCTATAACTATTTCAAGATTCATCACACCCAACTTAGTTTGCACTGATAGTCCACGTGATGTAAAGGGTTTTACTGTTGATGAGCAAGGTGCCATTCATACCGCCGGAGCCATATAATGCCGAAGATGCGCCAGGCAATAATTCCATACTCTCCACATCCAACTCAGACAAACCTACAACACTGCCGACAGCAAAGTTAAGAGCAGGTGCCTGATTATCTATGCCGTCCACAATTTGATTAAAGCGTGTGTTACCGCTTCCTGCAAAACCTCTGGTGGTGGGCGATGTAAAAGTGAGTGAAGAGTTTACGACATTCACTCCCTTAATATTGGAAATAATATCATAATAACCCACAGCCGGCGTATTCCTGATAGCTGCACTGCTCACCCTTTCCACAGTTACAGCCGAGTTTAACATTCTTTCGGCAGTACGTGAAGCAGACACCACTACTTCCTGCCCCAGTTCGGTAAATGGCTTCAATAGAATGGTTTTGGAATTTCCATCAGAAAAAGTTATCTCCTGTGCCTCGAAGCCTATAGAAGAAAACGTTATTCGGACAGGCAATTGAGTTACATTCAATTCAAATTCTCCATTTGATTTGGAAGATGTGCCTCTGTCTGTTCCGGTAATCTGAACTGAAACTGACTGAATCGGGTCATTTGTTTCACCGTTTTTTACAACACCTTTAATAGTTTGCTGTGCAGTAGCCGCGTATGGAAGTAACTGAATTACTGCCATTATGGCCAACAATCTTAATAAGAATCTCATAAAAAATATTTTGTTTTGTTGAAATAGCAGGTGTAAAATAACATTTGTTAGCATATTGACAAAAAAAATTTATAAAAAATAGATATTAGTGTTAAAAAGACATGAATTTTTGTTGTAATTTCTTGAAAAATCTATTTAATTAATCGCTTCAATAATTAATTTCGCAGCATGTCAGATATCCATTTTTCCAAACAAACAGGTTTTTATCGCGGTAAAGTAAGAGATGTTTACGCTATTGATAATAATTATCTTGTGATGATAGCATCCGACCGAATTTCGGCCTTTGATGTGATTTTGCCCAAAAAAATACCTTTCAAAGGACAGGTACTCAATCAGATAGCTGCCTTCATGCTCAATGCCACTAAGGATATTTGCAAAAACTGGCTGATTGCCACTCCCACGACCAATAGTTCTATCGGCCTGAAATGTGAGCCTTTCAAAATTGAACTGGTGGTAAGAGGTCATCTGACTGGACATGCCTGCGCATCTACCAATCCGGTAAAAGATTTTTGTGTGGCGTGGCATTACCCGAAGGGATGATAGAGAATCAGGCTTTTTCGCAACCTATCATTACACCCAGCACCAAAGCAGCCGAAGGGCATGATGAAGATATAAGCAAAGAAGATATAATTAAAAAAGGATTAGCATCAGAAAACGAATGGCATCAATTGGAAAAAATTTCTCTTGCACTTTTCAATCGAGGCCAGGCGATAGCATTAAAACACGGATTGATACTGGCGGATACCAAATATGAATTTGGAAAAATAGGCGATGAAATCATTTTGATGGATGAAATTCATACCCCGGACAGTTCTCGGTATTTTTATGTTGATGGTTTTGAAGAACGACTGCAAAAAAATGAAAAGCAAAAACAGTTGAGTAAAGAATTTGTAAGAGAATGGTTGATTGAAAATAATTTTATGGGCAAGGAAGGGCAAACGATTCCTGAAATGACCGATGAATGGGTAAACACTATTTCGCAGCGATACATTGAACTTTTTGAAAAAATAACGGGTGAACAATTTGCGCCACAAATGGTGAGTGATAGCGAGCTACTCGAAAAAACAAACGAAGCCATTAATCTCATTCAATATAGAATAATAAAATAGAATAATTAATTTAATCTGAATGGTTGCTTTGGAAAACATTTCCCACCTTTTTCTTGATAAAAAGGTGGAGCCCAAAATCAAGGCTGTGAAAAAATTTTCTAAAAATAATTTTTCTCACCTTAACCTGCCGAACTCGCTTCGCAGTAACATTTAGGTTGAAGGCACTAATGCGCTCGAACAACTGCAGCTTTCCCATTGCTTCGCAATGGTCATTTTAAAAAATTAATTTCTTAACGCAATTTTTTCAAGGCCGAACGAACGAGACAGTTGAAATGCGATTAAGGTTAATTAGAGTTTGTCTATAAATGATAAAATATTGACAGTCAGTATATTGTGGCATAATTATTGTGATTTGAGAGGGTATGAAAATGAATTTGTTCGAGCCGCTGCGTTTAAAGTTTGAGAAGCCTGATTGGGCCAGAAACCCCGAGTTTGGGCTATTGGATACCGTGTTAGAGCGGCATCCGGAGTTGATCAAAATAGCAGAAGCAGATGTGCTTCGGGGTTGTTTGCAAAGTGAATTTGGCCGTCAAGATATGCCCAGTGTAGAGCAGATTGTTCGTGCAGCGATCTATAAAGAGATGAAGGGGTTGGATTACCGGGAGTTGGAATATGCTCAAAGCGACTCCCGTATTTGTGAGCAGTTTGTAAAGCTTGATAACCGCCACCCGTTTAGCTTTCAGGTATTCCAGAAATATATTTCAAAGATAAGTGAAGACAGCCTGCAACAGATATTGGTATCATTGAACAAGATAGCTATCAGCGAAGGATTGGAAGATATTAAACAGCTACGCCAGGATAGCACTGTTGTTGAAACAAACATACATTACCCCACTAATAACTCGTTGGTCCGGGGACTGTATCAAAGAAAGCCACCGGCTGCTCTCACAGTTAGCAGAAGAAGTGAAAGATTTGGATTACAGAGATTATACCAAAGATGCGAAAAGAACATTTTTCAAGATTAACATCACCAGGAATGGAGATAAGCGTATAGACCTGTTCAACAAGCAATTAATAACATTCACAAAATGTATTAATCAGGTGGCTAACGCGGTAAAAAAAAGCCATGTTATAGTATGAACGCCTTCTTCATAACAGGGGATTGGAAAATCTGTTGCCGCTGATGGAAAAAGTGTATGATATTACCTGGCGCAAACAGATAAATGGAGAGACGGTGTCCAATGATGAAAAAATATTTTCTATCTATGAGCAGCATACTGACATTATAGTAAAAGGTCAAAGGGAAGTTCAGTTTGGTCACAAGATAAACCTGACAAGCGGCAAAAGCAGTTTGATATTGAGTTGTGAGGTATTGAAGGGCAATCCATCCGATAGCACACTGTATCAAAGCACCATCAATAAAATAGAGAGTGATTATCAAATCGTACCCCGTGATAGCGTAACCGATGGTGGGTATGCCTCCAAAGACAATGCGGAATATGCGCAAGGAAAAGGAATCGTAAATATTGTTTTCAATAAGATCGTAGGCAGCCTGAAAAATGTGGTGAGTTCCAAAAAATATGGAGACCCGTTTGAAGAAATGGCGCAGTGGAATAGAAGCGGTGATTTCAAATTTGAAAAGAGGCTGCCGGTTATTCAGGTGCAACTGGAAGGGAGAAGCACATTTTAAGCAAAAGGTATTATGGAGCGTGATCGCCTACAATATCCGGGTGATGACAGCCGCAGTGGTGGCTCAGCTATAAAAGGTATATCGGACTATAAGCTAAAAATGCGAAGATGCAAGGCGGAGCTATGCGCTGAAAGTGCCGAAAATGCTGCCTTTGAGCCATTTCTACCTGAAAAAATACTCAACGATGAAAGGAGATCGTTATCGACTAAATGAAGACCGGAAAATAGAACGAATATTAATATATACTCCCCCGCCCTCTAACACCACCGTGCATGCTCTCGCACACGGCGGTTTCTTTTAACTGTTTAACTTCTCGTAATTTGATGAGAGATTGTATAAACCTATTTCCTCAAACCATTTATTGCCAAGTGCTTGGTGCATTTGCGGACATCCCGATTTGCACCAATGACCCTTGCCTGATAGAGCTAATATCCAGCTTTGCCATGTTTCAACTCCCTGCTTTTGAGAAATTGTTGCAATGTTATTACTCTTTGCATTGCTTGAGCCTGTAACATCGGAGTTTCCTCCGAATCCAGCCGTCAAGGTTTTCCAATAGTCTTTACATCGTGCATGGTGAAAATAGTTCAGCCAACCGCGCATAACGGGGGACGAGTTCGGCAATCAATTGTTCGAGCTTTACTCCTCTGTTTCGCTTGGTGATACTGCGTACTTTTCTTTTAAAGCGGTCTATGCTCTTCTTTGCGATGCTTAGGTTGCCATCCTTTTGAATGGTGTAGCCTAAGAATTTGGTTTGATTTACTTCGCAAACCTGACTTTTGTCTTGTTGACAAGCAGTTTCAGTTTGCTTTCGATAAAGTTGCTGACCGATTCCATTACTCTCTCGCCTGCCGCTTGGCTGCGTACGTAGATGTTGCAATCGTCCGCATATCGAACAAATTTGTGCCCTCTGCTTTCCAATTCTTTGTCAAGTTCATCCAGAACTATATTTGACAGTAATGGGGAGAGGGGCTACCCTGTGGAGTACCTTCGGTTCGTTGGCTTACAACTCCATCAACCATGATTCCACTTTGCAAGTATTTACGTATCAGTCCCAATAAGGTTTTATCCCCAATGGTTAGTGATAGCCGATACATTAAGCGGTCGTGGTTAACTACATCGAAGAACGTTTTCAAATCCATATCTACTACAAAATATTTCCCCCTGTTCTGCATATTCGCTACCTTTCCTAAGTGCTTGATGGGCACTTCGGTTGGGACGGAATCCATAACTGTGGTCAGAAAATTTTCGTTCGTAAATCGGGCTTAAAACCTGTGCAATGGCTTGTTGAATTATCCTGTCTGTTACCGTTGGGATACCTAACTTGCGCTTGCCACCGTTAGGCTTCGGTATTTCTACCTGTTTTACTCCTTGTGGCTGGCAGGTGCCTTTGTATAGCCGGCTCAATAGGGTTTCCCCATTCTCGGCATACCATGCCGAAAAGTCGCCAACCGCCATTTGGTCTATGCCTGCCACGCCTTTGTTCTGCTTTACTTGTCGATAGGCTTGTTTGATATTGCTGTAACACAATATCGCTCCCATCAAATTCTGTGTTAAGGCTCGTTCATGTTCGCCTGCTTCTTTTACTTGCAACGCCTTTATTGTTTGAGCTCCACGTACGGTTTCTGTGTTAAGGCTCGTTCATGTTCGCCTGCTTCTTTTACTTGCAACGCCTTTATTGTTTGAGCTCCACGTACGGTTTCACTCGTTGCATAAGGGCGTATAACCTCCTCGACCTGCCCATTGAACAGGTCTAATTGGTGTTATCTCTTGCTGTTGCGCCATAAAACAAATTTTGAACTAACTGCCCTTAGGTTAAAAGATTAAGACCTTCTTTTGTGGTGTTCCTTCACAAAATACTATGTCCTCTGCTGACTTCTTGTAGAGTATAAACGTACATCACTGAACGTTCTGCACTGTTGGTGCACATTACAAGACCTCTCGGGATAAGATATTAAACTTTCTCTGCGCTCTGCCTGATTTACTCTTTTTGAGTTACGGTTGAATTTTGGGCGTTCCCAATCCATTGCTCGGTTGCCCTCTCTTAAGAGCCTTATATCAGGTTTCTATTCGTCAGAACTTCAGATTTACTGATGACTTCTTTCAGATTCTGGGGTCACCCCCGACACCCTTTGTCAGTCGCTAATGTTTCCTATCAACTCGGCACATACAGGAACTCGCATCCTGTTAGCTTAATATCATGCCCGACATACAGAAAAATGGGCCGCCTTTCGGCAAGCCCACTATAGGGAACGGACTAAAGCCAGGCCTATTGGATACGTCTTTTATCGGACTGAGAAATCGCTTTATTATTGGCTTTTGTTGTCAGGTATTTATGAGCATAGTAATCAAGCGCATCAAAGGCATCCGCTTTGGAAGATACATTTTCTACTACAAACAAATTAATATAGAAACCGGCAGTAATATTGTAAATGCGCCTTTGCTGACCTTCATAAAATCTGCCTTCCAGCCTGTCATATTCTTCGGGCCAGTATTGGGTATCATACTCCATGCTTTCTACCACAGCGTATGTACGGTCATAATCATATTGAATTAAAGAGTAAGGCGTACCATTTACATAATCAATCACTGTAGCTCTTTCAATATCATCTTGCTCATAGTAACCTCTCTTGGTGCAACTGCCAAAAATCATTGCGATTGCAACTGCTAAAACTGAGAATGTAAAAATCTTTTTCATTGTTGTTTAACTTTAGTAGTTTAAAAATCCGGGGTCAATTCCGTTTTCATATTAAAGAAGAATAATGTGAAAAATAGTTTGCATCCGATTTGTTAAAAATCAGATAATGTCTGAAAGAAGATTTTGATTTAACCAATATAAGAAGTCGGTAAGGTAGGATTTTCACAATTTATTGCTTCATCTCAAAAAAATGAAACAGATTTTGAGAAATATTAAATGAACTGTTAATAAATCATTACATGAGGATAATATTTCAACTCATTATATTATCAATTGTTATTGTTAGCATTATTGCTTGCAAAAAAGACAAGGGAAATCCAGACCCTTTGCCTGCCACAAGAGACTGGAAATATATTGGTGGGGATGAGTTTAACAACAACAAAAAGATTTGCCCCTCACATTTTTAAACAGAGTTTAAAAAATTTGAATCACTTTATTTTTTGGAGCACAGATTTTCTTCAGCCCGATAACAACCTACTGCCAGTCTATTACCATAAATGCAATTTCGGTAGTGCCACACCTTTCATACAAGATGCCAATTTTGGTATCGCCTATCATAACTAAATCGGAGTAGGCAGTGCTTGAACCATCGTAGTCCACCAAAATATTTTTTGTCCAACTGTCGCCTTCGTCAAAGCTGATCCTGAGGGTCAGGTTTTGCCGAGTGGTGGTACTGTTGTTATTGCTGAATGCCAATACCGCTTTGTTGTTTTGGAAACCTATTAATCGTCAACCAATTTAGTTCGTATTAATTTTCTATGCTGCGTATCTGACGTGGTCTGTATGGAAATATTTTTGCACCTGCTTTTTATTGCTTTTTCTTTCGTTCATAAAACCTTCATCGTTGGCGCGCATTTCAGCTTTATTGATAGGGCGCTTCTTGCCGATAACATTAGTCTTTACATCCTGATTCAAATATTCTTGCGCATTCAACTCGGGGCTATAGGGTGGAAATGAAAAACACCTCTATTCGATGTTTGCTTTCCTCCAGCCACGCCTGCAATTTTTTGTTTTGTGTGCAGGATGACCATCCGTTACATAGAATATCTTTTGTTTACTATAACGAATCATTCGTTGCAAAAAATCAATAAATACATCACCGTTAAACTTCTCTATCAGCATAAACTGTAAATGACCTTTATTGCTGATAGCTGAAATCATATTGAGCGAAAACCTTTGTCCTGTTGATTTCACCACGGGGTTTTGCCTTTAGGCGAATAGCTTCGGCCTGCCTGATGGTCGCTTCGCATACCGGTTTCATCTCCAAAATAAATCGTTCCTTTCTCCTTAGTTGCCCGCTTCTTTATGGCAGGGTATTCCTTCTCCAACCATTGCTTTACCTGCTCGGGTTTCTGTTCAAATGCTTTGCGGATAGGCTTTTGCGGTGTATAGCCCCAGCTTTTTAAATATCGACCCACCTGCTTCACGCTTAATACAACGCCATATTTCTGTTCGATAAGCTGTTGTACGGCTGCACGTGTCCATAAACCAAAGGCCAGTTTTAACTGGTCGGGCATCTTATCCTTTATCAACCGTCGAACTTCGGCAGCCTGCTGTCCGGTTATCTTCTTGCCTCCTTTTACGCCACGCTTCTTATTCAAAAGTGAACGCTTGCCTTCCTTTTGTATTTATTCCATGTTTTATTTACACTCCTTTCTGATACAGAAAATATCTCGGCAGCCTGCTTTTTGAGTGCCCCGTTTATTTTTTAAGTAGTCCACTATCCGAAAGCGAGTCTCTTCCTGAGCATCTTTGTTCTTACGTTTTGTATTAGCCATGGGCAAATATACAAAATATATTTTGAAATAAGAACTAAATTATGTCCTTATTAATAAATACCTGCTCTACATTGTCGCCATTGATAATACTCTGGTTGGGTGCCTTTGCATCCAATACCCAGGCAAAATTATTCTCAACTTTTAAAGCGTAGTCGGGCTAATTCTTTTTTTGAGGTGCTATTATTATCTTTATGGTTATGGGACAAAAGAAAAACAAGTAGAATCAAATGTATTATTTGAATTAAGCCGGATGATGGTGCCGCGTGATTTATTAGGCTTTTTTGATATTGCGGAGGTAAAAGAACTCCACAAAGAATGGCAAATTATATTATGGGAAAAGCAGGAGCATATTCCCACAAATCTTAAAGGGTTTTCAGATGTAGTGTTGGATGGTTTTTGCAATCCGATAACGATACTCAGCCATGGATTTTCCACTAAGCCGGTCTATCTGGTAATGAAACGAAGGCGTTGGAAACGCTCCGGTACAGATGAGCATTTTAGCAACGAGTATGTGATTACCGAGGATTCGGCCAAATTAACCCCTGACATGGCGGGCTTTTAAAAATATAGAATAGAGCAACACCCTGTAAACATAAGTTGCGTGGCTTTTATGTTTGTCTAAAACCCAAAACAGTACATTATTGGTACAAAGAAGAGATAAGCGATTACCGAAAAGATATTGCAGCCGGAAACTGGGGAGAAAAAAAGATACAAGTAATAGATAAGAGCAGTGGGGAGGTAACAAAAGAAAAGCCGGTACCCATAGCAAAAGCAGAAAATTTTGCAGCCACATGACCATTGATGAAAAGCAAATAGGCAAAAAAATGTATACCATTATGACCAATGCCCAATCAGGAAAATAGCTTTACTGGCACAAACCATGAAGCCGGAAGAACTCAAACAAGTAATGGAACACTACCTGTCGCAAGTATTAGAGGAAGTAAAATCGGTCAGCTGTGACATGAGTCCTTCCTATAAAAAACTATGCAAAGACATTTTCCCAATACACAGTTAGTGATAGACAAGTTCCATGTCATCAAACATCTCTTAGATGCGCTGCAACAGGTACGCAAACAACTCAAAACCCAATATATTAATCAGAAACAATTCTTGTAAAAGCTGATACGGATGAACAACAAACACACTGGCGCTATATTGAACTATTGGAGCGCAGCCGCTATATTCTTTTCAAAATGCAAGATGAATGGGAGGAAGATGAACTAGAAATCATGCAACAACTATTTTACCGTTTCCCAATATTAGAAACAGCCTACCGGATCACCCAAAAACTGAGGTTGTGGTATCAGGAAAAAACATCGGCAAATCAATGGACAAAATAGAACAAGAACTTTACAACTGGTGCGATGAAGTCAATCAATCAAAAATAGCAGCTTTCAGAGGAGTAAGAAAATGATAGAAAAACATCAGGATGATATCGTCAACTATTTTAAAGAAGGACAAACCAATGCCAAAGCCGAAAATATGAATGGAAAAATCCAACGATTTTTAGCAAATAATTTTGGCATCAGAGATCGTGATTTTTTATGTATCGAATAGCGGGCTATTTTGCATAGCACCTCAAAAAAAGAATTAGCCCGTAGTCGGGAACAAGATTAATTGGCCTATTTTTGCTTCCGATTTTTAAAAAAGGATGTTGCAGCGTTTTACTCCGAACAATATTTTCCTGCGCATAGCCAAGTTCTTTAAGAATAGGAAGAATAATAACTTCTCTAACGCTTTCTTCTTTAAAGTCAGGGTTTTCTGTTATTGTATGAAAGTTCAGTTCTCCGAAAAGATGCTCCCTTGTTACAGCCATTTCTGTCCATTTTTGGTACCAAGGCAATCAATCCTGTAAAACAAGCGCTTTGCAAAATGCTTAAATTACCTTGCTGATAATGCCCAAATATGCACTTTTTTTCACTTCCATGCAAAAATATTTCCATTGATTTCTGAGTTTTCGCCTTTCTTAAATAAATTTTATTTGTAAAATACACAAATATACTTTTTTTGAAATAATTTTTTTCCTACTTTAGCAAATCATTTGATTTGCTTAGTTTTTTAATTTTATTTCTAATGAATGCTATTTTTGGTGTTATCTTCCACTTTATAGGCGGTTTTGCCTCCGGTAGTTTTTACATTCCGTACAAAAAAGTTAAAGGCTGGGCATGGGAAAGCTATTGGTTAGTGGGCGGTCTTTTTTCATGGCTGATAGTGCCGCCGGTGGCGGCCTGGCTCACCATCCCCGATTTCTGGGCTATTATCCGCGAGGCAGATAGCGCCACTATCGGTTTTGCTTTTCTTTTTGGCTTATTGTGGGGCATTGGCGGATTGACCTATGGATTAGGTGTGCGCTATCTGGGCGTATCGCTCGGCAGCAGCATCATTTTGGGGCTTTGCATGGTTTTTGGCGCATTGATTCCTGCTGTTTATTATCAGATTAATCCATCAGAAGGAAAAGACACCATCAGCATGTTGCTTACCACCCACTGGGGATTAATTGTGATGCTGGGGCTGGCGGTTTGCATATTTGGTATTGTCATAAGCGGAATGGCCGGAGTTGGAAAGGAAAGAGAACTCTCAGCCAAAGGAGAGCTTAAAGAAATAGACCCTCTTGCGCATAGCGAGTACGCCAATTCAGATTTGGAAGAAACCCATTTATCGGGAAAGGATGAATACAAATTCGGGCTGGGTTTATTGGTAGCTATTATTTCAGGAGTTTTGAGCGCCTGTTTCAATTTTGGTATAGAAGCCGCCAAACCAATGGCTGATGTAGCCAATAACCTTTGGAAGGCAAATAATCCGAGTCAGGGTGAATTTTTATTTCAAAATAATGTATCGTACATTATTATACTTTGGGGAGGACTTACCACCAATTTAATATGGTGTGTATTGCTCAATATTCGTAATAAGACCTATGGTGATTATGTAGATTTGAAAACGCCGATTATTAAAAATATAATATTCAGCGCTTTGGCAGGAACTACCTGGTTCTTGCAGTTTTTCTTTTACGGTATGGGCGAAAGCCGGTTAGGGAATGGCCCCAGTTCGTGGATATTGCACATGGCATTTATCATTTTGGTAGCCAATTTGTGGGGGCTTGTATTGCGCGAATGGAAAGGCGTATCGCAAAAAACATTGAAAACGGTAGTTTGGGGAATTATTGTCATTTTTATTTCGGTACTTCTCGTAGGATTAGGAAATTCAATGAAATAGTTCTAATTTAATGCTCCCAATCTCAATTTTAAATTAGTTTACTTTAAGATGAAGATTGCTAAAAACGTAATTTCAAACCACCGCTCTCTGCCATTTGAGTAGAGATTAAAAACAATTTTTTTCTATGTCAACGACAAAAGAGTTTAAACACGTAAGTTATTTGTGGGACGATGCCAAAGTAGCCGAGCTTGCCGGCGATGAAGTGGCTCTGCTGATTTATCGTTCCAATCTGTTAGGCGCCGACCTGCGACTCACCAACTATGGTGGCGGAAACACTTCCTGCAAAGCGATGGCAATTGACCCGCTTACAGGCAACGAAACCGAAGTAATGTGGGTAAAAGGCAGTGGTGGCGACCTGGGTACGCTTAAAAAAAGCGGTCTTGCAGCTTTGTATGTGGACAGGCTCCGCAGCCTGAAAAACATATATAAAGGCATCGAACATGAAGACGAGATGGTGGAATTGTTCAATCATTGCATTTATGATCTGGCATCCAAAGCGCCTTCTATTGATACGCCTTTGCATGGCTTTTTGCCTTTTAAGCACATTGACCACCTGCACCCTGATGCGGCTATTGCCATTGCAGCAGCGAAGGATGGAAAGAAAATAACGCAGGAACTTTTTGGCGGCGCCATCGGCTGGGTACCCTGGCAAAGACCGGGTTTTGATCTGGGGCTGCAACTAAAACAATGTCTTGATGATAACCCCGGAATCAGAGGTATCATGCTGGGCTCGCACGGGTTGTTTACCTGGGGTGATTCGGCTTATGAAAGCTATGTCAACACTTTGGAAGTCATTGAAAAATGTGCGGAATATATTGAACAGAATTCAGGTAAAAAGGGACCTGTATTTGGAGGTGAAAAAGTTCAGTCTTTGTCAAAAGAAGACCGCCTGAAAAAAGCTTCTGCCATTGCGCCTGTATTGCGTGGTTTCTGCTCGTCCAACCAGAAAATGATTGGACACTTCACAGACGACAACAGCGTCATGCAGTTCATTAATTCGCACGACCTTGACAGGCTGGCCCCTTTGGGAACTTCTTGTCCTGACCATTTTTTAAGGACAAAAATCAGTCCCTTGGTTCTGAATCTTTCTACATTGGAAGATTTGTCAGATGTAGCGTCCGTCAAGCAAAAACTGCAACCTCTGTTTGAAGACTACCGAAAAATGTATGCAGATTATTATGAAACCTGCAAGCATCCCAACAGTCCGGCCATGCGTGATGCCAATCCGGTTGTAATCATTTATCCCGGTGGAGGGATTTTCTGCTTTGCAAAAGACAAACAAACAGCAAGAGTAGCTGCCGAGTTTTATACCAATGCCATCAATGTGATGCGCGGCGCTGAAGCCATTTCGGAATACACTTCATTGCCACGTCAGGAGGCTTTCGATATTGAATACTGGCTTCTTGAAGAAGCCAAACTGCAACGCATGCCCAAACCAAAACCATTAAGCGGCAGTGTGGCATTAGTTACCGGCAGCGGTGGCGGCATAGGAAAGGCCATTGCCAAAAAACTGGCACAGGAAGGCGCTTGCGTGGTAATCAATGATGTTAATATTGAACGTATCAATAATACTATCAATGAGTTTCAGGCTGCCTTTGGCAAAGATATTGCCGCCTCTGTGGTGCTTGATGTTACCAATGGCGAATCTATCAAATCGGCGATGGATGCTACCAGTCTGGCTTTTGGCGGCGTGGATATTATTGTAAACAATGCAGGTATCAGTATTTCAAAATCAATAACGGATCATTCTGTTGAGGATTGGGATAAACTTTATGACATCTTGGTGAAAGGACAATTTGTAGTAACAAAATACGCTGTGGAGGTAATGCGAAAGCAGGATATTGGAGGCGATATCATCAATATTGTTTCCAAAAACTCTATTGTTGCAGGGCCCAACAATGCCGGTTACGGATCGGCTAAGGCGGCTCAGGCACACCTCTCCAGACTTCTGGCTGCCGAACTAGGTGGAGATAAAATTCGGGTAAACAGCGTAAATCCTGATGCCGTTATTGCCGATAGTAATATTTGGGCAGGTGGCTGGGCCGAAGGAAGGGCTAAGGCTTATGGCGTAAAAGTGGAGGAACTGCCGACGTTTTACGCTAAACGAACCTTAATGAATGAAATAATTTTGCCCGATGATATAGCCAATGCCTGTTTTGCATTTGTGGGCGGATTACTCAATAAGTCAACCGGCAACATACTGAATGTAGATGGCGGCGTGGCAGCAGGTTTTGTAAGGTGATAAAAGGTATTTCAAATTTTTATAAAGAGGGTTGATGAAGATTAAATCAATCAACCCTTCTTTTTGACACGAAGTCTATTAAACGAATTAAGCCAATTTTAAGAACAATTTGTCATTAGTTAAAATAGTTTTCAAGAAAGCATCAGGCAAAAAAGTCATTAAGTATATACTAAAATAAATTATCATGTTACTCACAAAACAACAGCTTGACAAGCATAATGAAGCAGCATTAAAAAAGCATGAACTCCGCCTCAATTATGCTAAGGAAAATATTGAAAATACAGAAGTTATAATCGAAAAACTGATGGCTTTTCAGATAGCCATACCGTCATGGGCGCTGGGTACCGGCGGCACCAGATTCGGTCGCTTTAGTGGCGGTGGAGAACCGGGCACTTTGGAGGAAAAAATGGAGGACATCGGTCTGCTTCATCAGCTTAACCGCAGCAGTGGCGCTATTTCGCTGCATATTCCCTGGGATATTCCAAAAAATGTAGCCGCAATAAAACAATTAGCTGCTGATCTGGATTTGAGGTTTGATGCCATGAACTCAAACACCTTTCAGGATCAGGCCGATCAAAAACTGAGTTACAAATTCGGTTCCATGCAAAATATGGATAAAGCCGTGCGCCAACAGGCTGTTGACCATAATATCGAAGTAATAAATTATGGCCAACAATTGGGATCCGATTCACTCACCGTATGGCTTGCAGATGGCAGTTGTTTCCCCGGTCAATCCAATTTCAGAAAATCTTTCAATAACACATTAGAGAGCCTGCAGGCTGTATATGAGGTCTTACCCGAAAACTGGAAAATGTTTGTTGAATACAAGGCATTTGAACCCAATTTCTATTCGATTGCAGTGGCAGACTGGGGACAATCATTTTTGTATGCCAGCAAATTGGGAGAGAAAGCATTTACGTTAGTGGATCTTGGTCATCATTTACCCAATGCCAACATCGAACAAATAGTAGCATTATTATTAAACGAAAAAAAATTAGGAGGTTTCCACTTCAATGATAGCAAATACGGCGATGACGATCTGACGGTGGGCAGCATGAAACCATATCAATTGTTTCTCATATTCAAAGAATTAGTAGAAGGTATGGATGCCAGGGGAATGAATCATGCCAAAGACCTGGGATGGATGATTGATGCCAGCCATAATGTGAAGGACCCTCTGGAAGATTTGCTGCAGAGTGTGGAAGCCATCAAACTTGCATACACACAGGCGCTATTGGTAGATGCTAAAGCATTGGAAGAAGCGCAACAAAACAATGATGTGGTAACCGCTCAGGAAATATTACAAAATGCTTTCCGCACTGATGTGCGTCCGTTGGCAGCAGAAGCACGACTAAGGATGGAAGCGGCTTTGCAGCCACTAGATGTATTCAGGAAAGAAAACATCAGAGGCGAACTGATAAAGGCCAGAGGCGAAAAAACGATGGCTACTGGATTATAGAAACCTAGGTCTCTGAATAAATTAAACGAATTCCAGAATAAATAAATAATTACCATGCTGAAAGAAAATATCTTTAACCTTTTATTGCTAACTATTACTATTTCCCTTGTTTCTTGTTATAGTACTAAAACTAACAAGACCAACCTCTCAACAAATATTATTACTCCCGGTGCCGTATGGCCTGACGATGATGGCAATCACATTCAGGCACACGGCGGTGGTATCATTAAAGTTGCAGATACCTGGTATTGGTTTGGCGAATACAGAGGCAAAGATGTTGAAAAGGATTATCGTTATGTAGGCTGCTACTCTTCAACAGATTTGGTTCATTGGAAATTTCTCAATAAAATTAAATTTTCGGCACCGGATGGAGTCAGTCCGGACGGATGGATTTTAGAAAGACCAAAAGTTTTTTACAATGAAAAATCAAAGAAGTATGTAATGTATTTCCATTTGGATGATAAAAATTACAAATTGGCTGAGGTAGGTGTTGCGGTGAGTGATAAGATTGATAAGGGTTATCAGATTGTAAAACATTTTCGTCCTTTTAGAAATGAAAGCCGTGATATTGGTCAGTTTATTGATGATGATGGCACTGCCTATCTCATCTATGAAAGCAGACCCACAAAAGGTTTTTTTATTGCGAGCCTGACTGATGATCATTTAGATGTAAAAGAAAATTTAAGTTTTATAAAGGAGCGAATTGAAGGTGGGGCAATCGTTTTCTATGAAGGGCTTTATTATATCATCGGTTCTCATCTTACCGGCTGGAACCCTAATCCGAACCTGTATTCCAGTTCCAAATCGCTAAGAGGCCCTTGGGCGGTATTTAAAAATGTAGCACCTCCTGAAACTAATACCTACAGCTCGCAATCTACTATGCTATTGAAAGTGAAAGGGAGAAAAAATACAACTGTTCTTTACTTGGGTGATATGTGGAAGCCAAATGAACAGTGGGATTCCCGCTATTTATGGATGCCAATGGAAATCGGAGAAGGAAATTTGCGGCTGCCTCCGCCCAGACCATTTAAGATTGATGTGAAAGATGGAGCGAGTCAAATAATTGATTGAAAGAGTGCATCTGTTTTTTTGCATGAAGATATTTGCTAAAAACAATTCTCTCAACGCCATCCCAACGAGACAACCGAATTGTGGTCAATGTTTAATATTCTATAAAATTATTTCTTTCTTCTCTCCAATTCTTTAAACAACATTTCCGGCTCATCCGTCGTAATCATATCAATATCCCTGTTGAGCAGCCACTGCATTTCTTCGAGTTTATCCACTGTCCATGCATTGAGTATAATCCCGAGTTGTTTTGCCTGCTGAATCCATTCCGGCTTCGATTGATAGACCGAATAATGATAATCAGCGCCTTTGATACCATCCTTTTTTAACTGATCCGGCGCCTTGTTACCCATGAGGTACTGAACATCGGCAGATGGATTGAGACGCAATACCTCTTTGCAAATTTCATAATCAAATGCGATGTATGAAATCCATTCTTGTGCCTTATAATCGCGAATGGCGTTGACAATTTTTTTTACGGTGGCATTAGCCCATTCTCTTCCTCTATCCGAGCTTTTAATTTCTAAAATCAATTTGGTTCCGGTCTGGTTTTTAATAATTTTCAGCATATCCTCCAGCAATGGAAGCGGCTCGCCATTGGAAAGGGGCGTTTTTCGAAGTTCCGCCAATGTACTTTTCTGTACGTTCAGTCCGCCCCAGGTAATATCATGGTTTACAATTAATATGCTGTCGGATGTCATGTGTAAATCTAATTCCGACCCATAACAACCAAGCGCTATTGCCTGTTTGAGAGAGGCAATAGAGTTTTGTGATGTATTAATGCCTTTCCATGCGCCTCTGTGCGCGATGACTTTATTTTTATGAAAAGACGGTTTAGTCATATTTATATTTTTTGATGCACAGGAAGTAAGGGTAAGTATGGCAAGCAATAAGAGCGTTTTTTGCATGATTCAAAGAATTTTGTATGTAGCGAAATAATTTACACTGCTGAAAACTATTCAAAATCAAAAGGTCAATCAAACCGATTCTCAAATCCTTCATCTTTAAGTGTTTGCACTTTTTGCAATACTTCCTTGTTGAGTTTGTTTTTATAGGTCTGTATTTTTCTTGAGGTTTTGGCATCATGGCTGCCGATAATTTGGGCAGCCAGGATTCCGGCATTTTTGGCCGCATTAAGCGCCACCAGGCAACCGGTACGCCATTGGGCATTTGCAAAATGGATAACACAGAATCCCAGCCATCAATCGAGTTGCTGGATTTAACCGGTACTCCGATGACCGGTAAAGTAGTAATAGAAGCTACCATGCCCGGCAAATGTGCCGCGCCACCTGCTCCGGCAATAATCACTTTCAACCCTCTTTGTCTGGCTTTTTGGGCATATTCTACCATTCTGAGTGGCGTGCGGTGTGCCGATACTATGGTTACTTCCGATTCGATACCCAATTCGTTTAAGATATCTGCAGCTGCCTGCATAATGTTCAGGTCGCTGTCGCTGCCCATAATGATTCCTACCTGTATAGCCATATTGCAAAGGAACAATAAAAAATGACAAGAATCATCATTTGATTTTAGTTTATTGTTTTTTAAGGAGTTATACTAAATACAGAATGAATTTAAATATTTTCACACTGTTAAATATTTCATAAAAGGGCAATAAATAAATTAATCCCACGTTTAAAAAAATACCCATTTTTCCCATATCTCCTACAGAATTACATCCTTAAAGGATTTTTATTAAACTATTTAAAAAGCAATTGAAAGAAACAGGTATGCAGCAGAAAATCAGGAAGTTTTTTACATGGGCAATAATTGTAACATCTATTTTTATCAATATTTCATGGACACTCAAAACAACTGTCAATACAAATAAAGTTTTACCGTCAGCATTGTTCTTTAGTACCTGTCTGAGTCCTCAATCCGACCTTCACACGATGCAGATATTTGTTTATGACAGTCTTCAATTAGAACAAAAAGGACTTTCGCAGGAAGCTTTTGAATATGCCATGAACGGGTTTGCAACATTACAAAATGAAGGCTATCTGAAAAATGATTCTATATTAACCATTGTTGACTTTGACCAGCCCAGTTATAATAAACGGCTTTATGTAATTGATATTAAGAACTATAAAATCCTTTTTAATGCGCTGGTGGCTCATGGTAAAAACTCAGGAAAGGAATGGGCGCAATCCTTCAGCAACAAAGCAGAATCCAACAAAAGCAGTCTTGGTTTTTATGTAACAGAAGGAACTTATAACGGCTCCAACGGTTTTTCGCTCAAACTGTCTGGAATGGAAGCAGGACTTAACAACAATGCGTTTCAAAGAGCCATTGTGATGCATGGCGCCGATTATGTAAATGATACATATATCCGCTCACAAGGATATATCGGTCGCAGCTTAGGATGCCCGGCTGTGCCTGAAAAATTGAATCGTCCAATCATAGAAAAAATAAAAAACGGATCGTGTCTTTTTATTTATAATAAGAATTATAAAAAAGCAAGTAAGATTCTGCCATCCTGATAGGCTGTTGTAAGAAATGTATGGCTATTTCCTGATTGGTTTTCCATCCCGAAATAATTCCAATTTTTTTTCAAAATTCTGTAACCTTCAAGCCTATAACTTTATAGCATAAAACAAAAAAAACAGAAACAATACAGGTTGATAAAAACCAAACCTGTATTATTTCTGTTTAAATATTTACTATTTATTGACCGGACTACCTCCAGTAATTATTAGCCTCAGCAACTGTTCTGAATTCGATAGCCACCACCTCGACAGAGGCAATCAATTGTGCAGAATCGGTCGCATATTTTTAACGCAAAGCCTTTTTGATTTCAGGGTCGGATTGGATAGCGCCGATCGCTTTTCTTGCCATTAAATTGCTAATTCTCTTCTTTCCTGCGGGGTCTTTGTAATAAGGCTCCCCAACCATACATCCTTTTGTTCCATAATTTAATTTTTGAAATTGATTAGTATATTTTCTTAAAAATTAAAAACTTTATGAGTAGAGATAACAAATTCCCGACTTTGGCACAAGAGGTCAGACAAGGAGAACATTAACTTTTTGGTGCGGTCAAGTCTTATTATTCAGATATAGCTTTTTTGCACAACCAAAATCTATGAATTAATCATCCGTCTTCATATTGTCGCCATCTTTGAAATGCAGTCTCCGGAATATAATGCCAGACAGTATGGTGAGGCCTCCAACAACCAGAAAAGTATATCTGAAAGCAGTATGAAGATCATTGTGAACAATATGGTTATCGTTTTCAAAAAGCTTCAAAACAATCAATCCGAAAGCTATTCCAAAGCCAATAGCCAATTGCTGATTGACCGAAACCAATGAATTACCGCTACTTGTATGATAATCACGTAAATCAGCGATGGAAATAGTATTCATTGCCGTAAACTGGTTAGAATTGAAAAATCCTAGTGTGGCAATAAGAGGGATATACCAAAAAATGGAAGTATGAAGAGACGGAATAGCCATCATGCAAATTAATAACCCGATGATAAATGTATTGGTAATTAAAGTAGTTCGATAGCCGACATTATTTAAAATTCTGATTACTGCCGATTTTCCAAACATGGCGGTCAATGCCATTGGCGCCACAATCCATCCCGATATGATTGCCGATTGCCCATAAGCAATCTGAATCATCAAAGGAAGCAATAAAGGCACTGCACTGATACCTAATCTGGTAGCCAGATTGCCCAAAATACCTACCCTGAAAGTACGTACCTGAAACAGATTGAGCGGGAAGATAGGGTTATCATCCTTTTGAGCATGACGGTAATAAAAATACAGCATCAGAAAACCAACAAGCAAAATGAGTAACACGGGAGTAACATGGATAACATTCCCCATCATCTCTAAGGCCACTGAAAGTGACAAAGAAGCTGCTGCAAAAAACAAAAATCCTCTAAGGTCAAAACGGATAATCTCCGAATTATAGTCGGGCATGTGTTTTATGCTTAAAAGAATACCAAGTATGCCAATTGGGATATTGATTAAAAAAATCCAGTGCCATGAAAGATAGTCCACCATGTACCCACCAACCAACGGTCCCAATACCGGCCCGATTAGCGCCGGTATGATGGCATAGTTCATTGCTTTTATCAGTTCGTTTTTAGGAAAGGTTTTGATGAGCGCCAGTTTGCCTACCGGCGTCATCAGGCTGCCGCCTAATCCCTGAATGATGCGTGAAACCACCAATTGTGTCAGGTTTTGAGATAGTGAACAAAACAGAGACCCTGCCGAAAACAATGCCAGCGACAGAATAAATATTTTACGGGTACCGAATTTATCTGCCAAAAAACCACTCACCGGCATAAAAAGCGCTAAGGTCAGTACATAGCTGATGATAGCATTCTGCATATTCAGCGGCGATTCGTTCAGGTCTTTGGCTATTGCAGGCAAAGATGTGTTCAGAATGGTAAAGTCGAGCATCTGCATAAAGATAGCAGTTGCCAGAATAAAGGGTAGTAATTTTTTAATTGCTGTTTCGTTGGTATTCGAATTCAAAATCTGAATATATTTTAAGAAATAGATAGAGTAAATGATAACAAGCGAAAGTATGAAAATGTTGTTTCCGGTTTTTGAATTAACCAATTTACTTGCAAATTTTTCTATTTTTAAATAACTTTATATTATCAAACAATAATATCGGCGAGTTGGATAATATGTAACTTGTGCGTATCCCTTCGTCCAACCCCGGATTGCTTTACTAAGATAGTTTATTGATTTTTGCCGGATGGAAACTAACAATACCTCCGACCGTGCCGGTATAATGCACGCCCACATTGAAGCCTGCCGCACAAGCGGCCAAACGGTTGTATCTTATTGCAAAGAACACCGGCTTGCGGCATCCAAATATTATTACTGGCAAAAACGGTTGCCTATTAACGCAGCGACCACACCCACTTTCACGCAGGTGACACCGATAGCCACCCGCGGCAGTGCCGCAACTATCTGCTACCCTAATGGTGTGCGGCTTGAGTTGGGCAGTATTAATATAGCCGTTTTAAAAGAGCTGCTATGTTGCATCTAAACTCCGCTTGTCGCTACTTTTATTACAACGGCACTGCTGATTTTCGCAAGGGAGCCTACGGGTTGAGCGGCCTGGTGCGCAACGAGATGCAACAGGATGTGCTGAGTGGCGACGTATTCATTTTTATTGGCCGGCGTGGTAACAAAATAAAATTACTACAATGGGATAGCGATGGCTTTGCGCTCTATGAAAAAGGATTGGAGCAGGGCACTTTTGAAAGACCTCCCGCCAGCCATAACGATCATTTTTGCATCACCTCACAGCAATTACAATTTATTTTGCAGGGTGTAATTTTAAAAACGGTGCGACAAAAAATCAGGTTTACCTGCCAATAATTCCACTATTGCCATACTGTCTGAAATACCTGTCAATACTGCATTTCAGGCAATTATTAGCATGATATTTGTACTACCTGTAAACATCTTGCAAACAGTTTCACATATCGCTTCCGGCAATAGTTTTATAGACTACAAAATCCTCTTTGAACAGGAAAGGAGTCACAATATTGAATTGCGATTACAGATACAATCGCTACAGTTGCAATTAGCCGAATTAAAGAAAATGCTCTTTGGCGGCAGGGCAGAGAAGTTTGTAACAGCAAATGCAACCGCCGTTTCACAGCCTGAATTATTCCCTGATGATAAACTGGGGCAGATAGACGTGGTAAAAACCACACTGGTAAAAGAATATCAAAAGCAACAAACCAAACTTACCGTAAAGCATCCCGGACGTAACCCTTGCCGGAAAGCCTTCGCCGCGAAGTAATAGAGCTGATGCCCAAAGAGGATGTAAAGGTTTGCATCCCGTTGGTAAAGAAATTACCGAAAAGCTGGAGTACCGGCCCGGCGAGTTGTTTGTGAAACAATATGTACGTCCCGAGTATATCAAACCTTCAAATGATGGATTAAACGCAAGCCGCATCATTGCTTCATTGCCGGCCATGCCGCTTGAGAAATCTGTTGCAGGCGCATCATTGCTTACGCATTTGCTGGTAAGCAAGTTTGTGGACCATCTGCCTGTGTATCGCCAGTTAGCCATCTTCAAACGTCAAAATGTAAACATCAATCACAGCACGGTAAGCGGCTGGATAAAAGATGCGATGCGGTTGATTGAACCGGTTTACGACCTGCATTGCTGGCAGGTTTTGAATACAAACTATTTGAATGTGGATGAAACCACGATAAAGGTTTTGGATAAGGACAAAAAACAAACCACACATACAGGATACTATTGGGTGTATTACGATACGCAACGAAAATTAGCGTTGTTCGATTATCAGCCCGGGCGTGGCGCTTTGTATCCCAAAGCTATGTTGCACAAGTTTAAAGGCTATTTGCAAACAGATGGCTACGATGCTTACGAAACTTTCGATAAAGTAGAAGGCGTTACCCCTTTTGCTGCTGGGCGATGCGCGCAGAAAATTTTACGAAGCCAAAGATTACGACAAAGCCAATGCGGATGCGGTTTTGAGCCTGATACAGGATTTATATAAAATAGAATCCTATTGCCGCGATGAAAACTTTACGCCGGAGCAAATAAAAACCATCGGCATGAACATGCCCTACCCGTATTAAACAATTTGCAAAGCACATTAACCGAAATGTTGCTCACCAAAAAGGTATTACCCAAAAGTCCTTTTGGCAAGGCCATTGCTTATACATTAACACGATGGCAGAAATTGTGCGTGTACACCACAGACGGCATTTTGCAAATCGATAATAACCTTATTGAGAACGCTATTCGCCCTGTGGCGCTGGGGCGCAAAAATTATCTGTTTGCCGGAAGCCACGAGCGGGCACAGGATGCAGCAATGCTTTATAGCCTGTTCGCCACATGCCGCCTGCACAACATCAATCCCGAACACTGGCTCACCTACCTGCTCGAAAAAATCAACAGCACAAAAAAGGAAAACCTACACCTACTGCTGCCACAAAACTATGTTGCCAACTTTAAACAACAATGACGGGGTTGGACGAAGGGATACGTTGTGTTGTCATTAATTCAGAAGTCCGATTTTATTGCACTAAGATACTTTTTTTATTAGGCTGCAAATATTATCATTACAAAATTGTATCTCCTAAATTAACACCAATGAATAATTAGAGGAGGAGGAGGATGGTTAGCAATAACATTCAAGCTAGCAGAGAATTAGAAACAGATTCTCCACTTGTGACCGAAAAGCAGCATAAATAGCCACCACTTTATTCATCAGTCGTGTCCAAACCAGATAGTAAACCCAAGTTATACTCCACCCCTATGTTCCTTCTTTGGCAACTACCAACTTGCCGTCATGCAAAATTAAAAAAGTGCCATCGCCGGGTTTTACCTGCACCTCATTCAGAATAAGTTCTCTCTTTTCGCCTTCGGTTTCTTTGAGTTCCACATCCACTTTGTCTTCAGTTATATTCATCTGAGTGAAAATAAACATGGCAATGTCATGCCGCATTCCACGTGGAGTATATTGTTTTTCATACAGTAATTTTCGGCTACCCGAGGCGTAAATTTTTAATTCTACCGAGCTCCTGCTTTTAACCACCGGAGCAGCCGATTGCATGTGTTTCATGGTAGAAGTACTTTTCTCAAAAGCAGTCGGGCTGGATATATATTTAAAATTGACAATCAGGGTTTTATCCTTTGGATTGAAAAATCGTACTGTAGTACTGGTGAAAGGAACAAACAAAGCAAAAAAAGCTGTAAGCATAAGTACGGCAAAAACAGGTTTTACTTTGTAAAAGTCTTTCACTTGAGCTTCCTTACCAGTTTTGCCGTTGGTTTCTTTTGAAAACTCAGACAACAACTCGAGCTTGTGCTGATTTAATGTAAACAGACGAAGCCTTGAACAGTCATATCTTTTCGACAATGCAGGTGGGCGTTTTTGCAACATTCTGTCCACAGCCCAGTTTTTACCATACCGGTAATAACAATCTTCGCAACCCAGAAAAGCTACTTTTTCACTGTTATTATCAAGAATTTGTTGCACATCTTTAATCATCACACTACCCAGACAAGGCACTTTGTATTCTTTTATATTTACATCATTAGGAAACGAAGTCTCAGGGAAAAAACTACAAGTAAAAACCGTAACATGATGCCTTGTTGCCGGTTGCATTTCATAACCGGGAAAATCGGAATGAGTAATGGCATGTTCTTTACAGGAGCCGATGCAGATGGTACAACCCACACATTTTTCAGGCGACAAAATTGCTTTTCTCTCTCCCTCATGAATAAGCATGTCTATAGCATCATAAGGGCAATCGTAGGAACAAAGATTGCAACCATCGCATATATCCAGGTCAATATGAACCGGATATCTGTCATTTCTTCTCATAAAAAAAGGAAGAATACTCAATATAAGGCCAGAACCAATCATAATAGCCCAGTTTTGCCACACGCTGAATATTTTCATCAGGTAATAGCCAAAATAATAGAACCAGTCGAATGTTGTTTGAGCAGGTAAGTTAGTCAGTTGGGCAGCAGGATCACTTTTTACAGGGAAAGCTATTGAAATAATACCCACCGCAATAGAAACATAAAGAATCAGTTTTTTGGGAGGAAAAATTTTTGGTTTGGAAATCCTCATCACGTGAATCCAAATGATAATTACAGTAATGAGAGAGAGGGCAATATGTCCAAACAAGGCCACTTTAAAAAATCCACCTACAACCGTAAGGTCATTCAGCAAAAAAGCGCCCATTATGGCAGGGTCAAAAATACGAAGTCCGGAAAATAATTTCGCAGTAAGATATCCGGTTAGTTTTGCCTTCTGATCCCAAACCAAAATATAGCCCGTTACGCCGATTGTAACTACCACCAAAAACGAAATTACACCGCTGATCCACGATATCAGCCTTTTGAATTTGGAAGTAAATAATGTATGTACCAGATGAAGCAGAATAAATACGACCAAAAGGTCAGATGAATATCTATGGATGGACCGTATCCAGCCGTTAAAAAATTATTGCTGATGGCTTCCACCGAATCCCAGGCATGACGGGGGTTGATGTTATAGAAGATGAAAATATAAATACCCGAAATGCAGGCGATTACAAGCATTAAAATTGTAATACCGCCCAAATGGTACAATGGATTTAGTTCGGTAGAAAATATTCTGCCCGGCCAGGCAGCAATCTTTTGAAAAATCTGATGTCCTTTATTCCTTTCCTTTCTGATGGTATCTGCACTAATGGTTTGATTCATGTTCCTGTTTCGAAATAATAAAAGATTTTATAAATATTGAAGACATAAAAATAATCATAATCAGACCTGCCGTGGTGGAGATAATAAAACGCCAGTCAACCTTATAAGTCCTCATCACAGGATCGTAACCAAAACATCTCAAATATAATCCTGCAAACAATCCCGGTGTTGTTTTCTCGGCCATGGCTGCCATTACTGCCAACCGAATATCTCTCTTAGACGGGCTTACACCATAAATGTATCTGGAAATACGACCTTCAGGTGTGATGACTACCAGCATTGCGGCATGGTTAAACTGTTTTAAAGTGGTATCCACATCATACTCAAACCCTATGGAAGCCATTACACTCCGAATGATATTTGCATCGGAAGTAACTGTTTTCCAATGATTGCCATCCATTTTCCATCTTCTTTGATAATTCTGCAAATCTGAAGCCAAATCCGTGCTATCAAACGAAAAACTGATCATATTGAAATCTTTACCCAGCGTGCCTAACTTTACAACAGTCTCTTTGGTACCATTGCTTACCACCCCGCAAATAGAAGGGCATTTAGTGTAAATAGGTGAAATAATCAACGGCTTGCCCTGTAATAAGGAATACAGGCTCACATTATTTCCATGTGCATCAATCAGACTGACATCAGGAATTTTTCTGCCCAGGAATTTTTTTTCTTCTGGGAGCCTGAATCCGGAATTAAATATCCAGATTACCGTCAATAAATATATTATTTGCCAATGCTTCATTTAAAAAAAACCGGCAGCTATTTTCGTTCATGGCGAAACGCAAATGCCACCGGCTAATTGGAGTTATCTCACATTCCAGGTAGCTGCCAGCCACTTCCAGTTGAGGAAGAATAAGGCCAGAAATACTAATAGGAATAAAAGTGTCAATACAAGTGTACCCGGAGCCTCAAATCCTTTATGAGTTTTAGCTTCAGGCGCTAATGGAGAAATCTTTAATTGCATGTCCTGTGGCCCGTTTAACCTGGGGCCAAAGAAAACCGATACAACTACTATAGCTATCCAGATGCACACAGAGAGGAAAGCTATTGTTCCACCCAGCATCATCAGTGTCCAGAAGAAATCAACCGCAGGATTAAAATTATATGTGAATGGGCCTCCTGAGAAAGTGGAATCCCAATGACGACGTGGCACACCCAACTGGCCCAACACAATCATAGAAATTGAAAGCAAGGCAATACCAATGAAAAACAGCCAGGGCTGCCACTTTGCCCAGCCCATTCCCACTATTTTTCTTCTGAAAATGAGTGGGATGAGGTAATAAGTAATACCCATAAAGGTTAAGGTAGTACCAATCACCACTGTCCCTTTGAAGTGACCGGGGATGGCAATCGTATTGTGTACAATGATGTTCGTTTGTTCCATACCAAAAATAACACCCGTAGTGCCTCCAATAAAGCCAAATCCAATAACTGCCAAAATAATGGAGGTAAATGCAGGGTTCCCCCAAGGCGCTTTTGTAAGCCACTCAAACAGGCCTTTGTTATAGCCCCAACGGCGTTGTGCCGATTCAAAAGAAGAGGGAACTGCAAATGCGTGAATCATAGAAGCCAGCACGGCCAAATACATTGCATAACTGGTATTCCACACTTTCCACGCGCTGCTCACGCCGGGGTCAGTTAACAGGTGGTGAGCCGATGCCAGGCAAATAAACAAAATATACAATACAAATGCAGTACGCGAAATTTTTTCATTGATGGAGGTACCTCCCACTGTTAAAAATGAGGTCATATACCATATTGAAACCATTGCGGCCACATTTATTTGCTGAGATGAGTGCCCCAGCCCCCACCAAATCAGTTTATACATAGCCGGATCCACATTTTGAATCAATCCAAGCGACCATAAGAAAGTTGGTATATAAATGATTGCACCAGAAGCTAAGGTAATAACAGCAATAATCGCTGCTGTCATCAAGCCATAAGTGACCAGGGGAAGAGAATCGCCATAAGTTCTTTCTCTTCTGGCAATCATCAGATTTCCAAAAAACAGAATAACACCAATCAAAGCGCCTACAGCAAACAGAATGACTCCCAGATAATAAAGTGGATGCGCCTTCAATGGTGTGTAAGAGGTAAGCATTACATCTGCTTTACCAATCAGAATCATAATATTGGAAATTACCAATCCCGCCACCATCATAGCAAAAGCAATCCACCCCCAGCGGGGAGAGCACATTCTGGTATTTAAAACAACTGTTGAGCCAAAATATAGTCCGGCAATTTCAAAAAATATAATCCAGAAAATCAATGCATTAAGTCCGTGAAAAGTCACTAAGCGATAATACCACTCGGCATTTAATAAATGTACTGGCTGATATCGGGTGAAAACCAATAACAGAGCAGCTATCACTGCCATTAATAGAGATACAACTGCCGCTACGGCATTAACTCTGATTAATTTCTCTCGGAACGGATATCTACCTTAAATCCGGTAATATCGCAAACCCTGAAAATTGGATTGGCGGTTGAGATATTTCCTTGCTGAACTCCGGTTTCTTGTATCGAATTAGTCATATAAGCAGGGTTTATGTTACTTTAAAGATTTTATATAAGCAAAAATGTTTTCTATTTCTTCATCTGTCATAGGCATGGCAGGCATTGCTGTTGTTTCAAAACCAACGGTTATCTTTTTAGAAGGATTTAGAATTGACTCCTTAATATAATCATCATCCACTTTTACAGAAATAACTTTTCCGTTTTCTTTCACCTTCTCCTCTTTACCATACAAACCTTTCCAAGATGGCCCAATCAACACGGTTCCATCCACTTTATGGCAGGCCCCACATCCCTTCAGGGTAAATACCTGCTCACCCAACAATACCTTATCGGCTTCGGAAACGTCTTGTTTTGCTTCTCCATTTGTAGCAGTTGATGCAGTTGCCTTTTTAAAATTTTCATAACCGTATTTTTTCAAATCTTCATTCTTTTCTATCACCACAATCTTCCCAATCATACCGTGATGCCCAATTCCGCAGAATTCATTACAAATCACCTTATACTCTCCCGCTTCTGTTGGTTTAAACTCCAAAACATAATCATAGGCTGGATACACCTGAAAGTTCATGTTCACCGGCTGAATAGAGAACCCATGCATTACATCCTTGGATGAAATATGCATTTTATAATATTGATTAACTTCCAATACCAAAACAGGGCTCCAACGCCACATTTCTCCCATCACAAACACATCCGAATTTGGCTCCGGCCTCACTACAGGGATTCCGTTATCAACCCCAATCATATTTTTTTTTACATAAGCCTCCGCTAACTGTGTAAATTCGGTTGTACTGGTTTTGTAGGTAATGCTGGAAGGGTTTTGCTTTCCGTAAACGTGCCACATAACCATCCAGATAAACAGCATAATACAAAGCACAAGGGCTATCAGCATCCACATTTTTTCATCCTTGGATACTTTTTTATAATACCAGCCCTGCGTCGGACTTAATAAACTCATGATTACAGTTTTTAGGTTTAAAAAAGTTATTTAAGCAATGATTTTTTTATTTCGTCAGGAATTGCAGGCAGATTGGATAGTTCCATTATGCCCCAGATTAAGTAGAATACGGCATAAATAGTAACTCCCAAAACTAACAGCAGCATAAAATCGTCCATAATCATTCGGTAAAACGGCACTCTTTCCTCTTCGGGTTGTTGCTTGGTTTCCATAAAATTTGAATTTTGTTTTGTTGATTTAAATCAATAAACAAATCTAACTTTATGAAAAGGCATAAAAAAGTAATCGCAATGTAAAATTTTTAAAAATTACGATTTCGTAATTTTTGTGCTAAACAGTTGAAGATAAAGCATAATGAAAGTACGCATTAACTGGCAGCAGAGAATGATTTCAAGGCTTCCAAATCAATAAAACTGATTTTCTTACCGGAATATCTGATAATAGAATTGCGTGAAAATTCTCTAAAAACAGCCGAAACCTGCTCTTTGGTAGTGCCTGTAAGGTCTGCAAAGTCCTGACGCGAAAGGTCAATACAAAATCCCTTTTTCTGAGGGTCATAACAATAAATTTCGGACAAAAGCAAAATACCCTCCGCCACCCGCTCTTTTACCGATTTGAAAGCAAGGCTCAAAGAACGTTGTTCCATCCTTTCGAGGTCTTTAAGGTTGTCGTTAATAATTTGTTTTTCCAAATCTGGTGCATAAATCAGGATTTCACTAAAAACATCAAAAGGAATAAAACAAGATGCACACTCAGATAAAGCGACAACAGAATAATACTGAGCAAAGTTTTGATCATGCCCACGATGACCAAACAATCCTCCCGGTCCACAGATTTTTAAAATAAAAGCCCGGCCTTTAGGCATCCATTTTTCAATTTTCACCACCCCCTTTTTTATGAAATAAATACCTTTGACCATATCGCCCTCTTCAAAAACGGACTCACCTTTATCAAATTTTATTTCACTCTTGAATTTGCTGATAACCGTAAGTGTATCGGAAGTACAAGGCTTGAGAAGTGAACAATTTTTCACCTTACAAGTCAGACAGGAATTTCCGTTTACGGTCATTGTTTAATATATTTGTTTTATTAATTTAAATAGCTATACTAAATAAAATCACTTGTTAAATTTATGAATTATTTGCTTATGCAAAATGTTTTTTTTGAAAAACGAATGTATTAAAATGTACTATTCCAGTCAATTGAAAATCAACGCCTTCGATTCAATTATAGAAAAGGAAACGATTAGTTTTATCGGTCAATCTTAAAAATTTTACAAAAACCCTTTGAATATAACCATCACAAAAGCACGTCTATTCAACTAATCGCTTATCAATTTTAATTTCTTGTATCGAAATAATCTTTACTTTTTGTTCAAAATCAGGGTGGTTGGGATTCAATAAGAAATTTGATTCCTGCTCAATAATTGAAGACGGCACTTGTAATGCAATTTTTTTATTTTCCTTTAAAAACGAATCTCCAACAGTTTGAGTTGCAGGAATAATAGCATACCTGTTCCAGCCTTCCTGTAGTTTTTTATGAGGAAGCACTTCAATAGAATTATCTGGAAGTTCAAGAGTCAACAGACAGAAATCTTCAGGTGAAATCTGAGGCTGAAAATGAACTAATACCTCCAGCATACTCAAAGCAATAGATTGAGAAGTATAAATCATGTATTGATTGAGGCTATTCCACCTTCCCCCTTGCAGGAAGGCTCCATACCCCGAAAGGTCTTTAATAAACCTGCATTTACTAATTCTATAAACTCTCATCAGGAATAAACGCCATATTCAATACGTCCTAAGATGGTTCTCAAAATAGAAATACCCAATGAAGTATCTAAAAATTCACGGGGGTTTTTATTGCCAAGTGCAATCACTTCACTATCAATCCAACGTCTGAATTTACTAAGAGAACCGAAAACCTCCACACCATATTGATAAAGTTTGTTTAGTTCCACAATTCTTTCACTTTGTTCGGTATTCAAAAATGAGTCGTCAGTAAAACGTCTAAAAGTTCTACTGGAAATATGAAGAAGAGCTGCCATATCTTCAAGCGAAAAATCCATCATCAGCATCGTATTATCTAATTCCTTTTTTGATACTCCCTTTTTAATAACATTCAGAATATCCATATCGGATAAATTTTGAGTTTTTGCTGGGAAAAAAGTAGGCGCATAGTAATAACCTATTGGTTCTGAAACAATTAATGAGGGTTGGTCATCTTCTTTATATTCCTGATTTTTTTTCTTTGACTTCATTTCTTGTCATTTGTCACAAATTTATTGTCATTTTATTGAAATTCCAAATTTTTTTTCAAATAAATACACATTTTCTTTGATTGCTCGATATTTATAATAAATTTTAGAACCCTCAAAAAGCAATATTTTGTTTAGGTTAACCTTATTTCAATCCTTAGTAACAAAGAATATTTTATTATTCATCCAAAAAATGCCTACACAACCATTACCTTTATCCAATGGGCACAGTAGAAATCATAGAGGGTGGAAATATATTAATTTCATCGCATATCATTACTTATGGAAATGCCGCAGATGAAACCATTACAGAACGTATCCGAAACGAAATAGAAGCCATGTGGAACGAACCTCATGGAACCACTATGTACAGAGGAGACCAATATTCGATTACTTTTAAAATAACTGCCGAGCTGAAATCAGGCGTGAATCCTGAAGAAATAATGGCCAATGATAACCCACTGAATAATTATTTCAGAATTGAAGAATTTGCCCACGACAATATTTCTTTTGTGGATGGTTTAGGATGCAATACCGGTTATTTTAAACTGGAAAATCTGTATGAAGGTTCCACAACTGCAGCGCATGAATACGGGCACACTTTAGGTCTCGATCATCCCACTGATCTGGATCTAAGAGGCAGGGGTATTTCGGGCATTATGTATCCGCGTGGCACTCTGGTAGATCTACCGTTTCAATATGACCCTTCAAAACCAGCAGGTGTTACCGGCGGTACCATGCACCCGATGTACCGAAAAGTTAAAAGGAAGACATTGCACTTTTGAAAATTCATAAAATAGAATTTAATCAAAACATTGCCATACTAGGCAATTTTAGCAGTGTTTGGCATCCCGATCACAGTACTTTATCATAAAAAACATTCTATGCCACACCTGAATTTTGAATTTAAAGCCAAAGTGGAAAATACAGAAGAGCTGGAGAGCAGATTAATAGAATCATTTAATCCTTTTTATTTAGGTGAAGACCATCAAACCGATATTTACTTCAATATTGCCACCGGAAGATTAAAACTACGTGAAGGCAATATTGAAAACTCGTTGATTTATTATGAACGAAGCAATAATGCGAAAGCCAAATCATCCAACGTGATATTATATGAACACAAGCCAGACAAAAACCTGAAAGATATTCTTACTAAAGTTCATGGAGTGAAGGTAGTGGTTGACAAAAAAGAAAAATCTATTTTGTGGACAATGTTAAAATTCATTTCGACAAATTAGTTACTCTTGGTTCTTTCATTGAGGTAGAGGCTATTGATAAGGATGATACTATTGGTATAGAGAGGGTAAGAGAGCAATGCTTTCAGTTTGCTACATTTTTTGGTATCAGACCGCAACAATTTGTAGCCCATTCATACAGTGATTTGCAATTAAGCGAATAATCATAATTTACAAATTAAATTATGTGCTGATAATTAAATAAACTTTTTTAAATTTGGATATTAAAAACATCATAAAATATAAATAATTGTATGCCCAGAAAAATTGTCGACGGAAAAATCCGTAATAAAGCCAGAACCAAGGAAAAACTGCTGGACGCTGTAGGAAAATTTTGAAAACCAAAGGGCACACCGCATTAGGCGTAAATCGGATAGCAGAGGTAGCTAAGTTGGACAAGAAATTGATTTACGTTTACTTTGGAAGTGTGGACAAACTGATAGAAACCTACGTGAAAAAACAGGAATACTGGTCTGTTCTTTTTGAAAAATCCTCAACCGAGCTTGTGGAAAAAGCAAAGAATGAAATTGACGCTAATAAAACAACTGAAGAGCTGGTCAATCTTTTTGATTACTTCTATTCCAGTAAGGAAATGCAAAAAATTATCCTTTGGGAAATCAGTGAAAAAAATAAAGCGCTGAAAAATATTGCAACACAAAGAGAAGCTTTCGCCGGAAAGTTGTTTGAATTTTCAGACTCATTTTTTACAAACAATGATATTGACTTCAGAGCTTTAATGGCCATACAAATTGCAGGTCTTTATCATCTGGTACTGAACGGGAAGGCAAACGGAACTACTTTTTGTGGAATTGATATTACAAAAGAAGCAGACAGAAAAAGAATTGAGCAGGCAATAAATCAAATCCAATCTTGTATTTTTGAAAAGGCAAAACAGAAGAAAACGTAATTACAAATAAACTTTTTCCCACCCATCTCATTATTTCAATTTACAAGTCAAAAACCGCAGTTTACCGATTTTAATTTCTCAATTGAAATCTGGTAGCTACTTTGAGGCTGCAATACAAATAAATCTAAGTCAAGTTATTAAATGGCAGTATTAACAGTACAAAACATTACTAAGAAATTTCCGCGTAAAAGCTCTGGACAATGTAAGTTTTGAAGTACCGCAAGGTTCTGTATTTGGTATTTTGGGGCCAAACGGAAGCGGTAAAACTACATTACTGGGGATCATTATGGATGTTCTTAAGGCTTCGGAAGGTCAATACCTTTGGAACGGCGAGGCAGGCAATCCACAACAAAGAAGAAAAATCGGCACACTTCTCGAAACGCCTAATTTTTTTCATTATCTGAGCGCTAAAAAAAACCTTGAAATAGCAGCAGCCATAAAAGGGTATCCGAAAGAAGATATTGAAAGAGTACTTAAAATTGTAAATCTATACGAAAGAAAAGATTCTCCCTTTAGTACCTTCTCATTGGGGATGAAACAAAGATTGGCAATAGCCTCCACGCTGCTGGGCAACCCTTCAACACTGGTATTTGACGAACCAACCAACGGGCTTGATCCGGCCGGAATTGCCGAAATAAGAACACTAATAAAAAATTTAAGTGAACAAGGCAAAAGCATCATCATGGCAAGCCATATTCTCGACGAAGTGGAAAAAGTGTGCTCGCACGTTGCCATTCTTCAAAAAGGAGTGTTGAAAATAAGTGGCACCGTCAACGAAGTATTGACAAATAATGAAGAAAATGGACAAATTATTGAAATTTCGGCTGCCAACCTAGATCAGTTAAGTGAAATGATTACAACACTCCAGGGTGTACACAAAATATCGGGCAGCAATGGTATTTTGCAAATTTACTGCAAAAATGAAATTACGCCCGAATTAATCAACCAGCATTGTTATTTTCAAAATATTATTCTATCACATTTATCAGTGCGGAGGAAAAACCTGGAAACCCGTTTCCTCGAAATCACTGATGAAAATAATCCTGTACTTTAAATTTAAGCATAATGTGGCGACTATTTAAAATAGAATGGATGAAAATTAAAAGTTATGTTGCTTTTAAATTCCTGTTTGGCGGTTTTTTGGTTTTATTTATTTTAGCTTTCTGGACAACTGCCCAGCAGTTTATGAAACAGTTTTCAGGCAAGTCAATGGAGGAAATTGTATTAAAAAATCTGGTAGGGTCTCCATTTGTTTTTCAAAGGTTTGGCAAAGCGCTGCCTGGATGGGAGGTTTGTTTTATAATTATCGGCATGCTTTTTATTATTTTAATATCCAACGAATTTCAATATAAAACCCACCGCCAAAACATCATTGACGGGTGGGACAGAATGGAATTTATTAAAGCAAAACTCTCTGTACTCATATTCTTTTTACTCACAAGCACGGCTTTGGTTTTTGTGTCGGGTTTGCTTATAGGGCTTATTTACACTCCATCCGGTGAGTTAGGGAATATTTTTGAAGGCAGTAGGTATATTTTTTACTTTATGCTGATGGCTTTGGTGTATTTACTCGTTGCATTTTTTACCACTATCATCATCAAACGTACCGGTTTATCAATTGTTGTTTACTTCGGACTCGTTTTTGTAATTGATAATCTCTTATGGGCATCTCTCACATTAAGAGGTTGGCAGATTGGTTATTTTTTACCACTTGAATCGGTTGATTCTTTGATCCCCAATCCCATTACACCCAAAATGCTGATGAAAAGGCAGGTTCCGGATTGGACGTTGATCGCAGCAGCTGTTGCATATTCTACCTTATTTCTTTACACGTTAAGAAAACATTTTAAAAAGATAGATTTATAGAACACTAATAATTTGCAAGAAAAAGAGGGCTTAAAACCGGCTCTCTTTTTCTTTATTTAAAACAACCAAAACCATTATTTTGCCATTGCGTGCTGATAACCATTAGTTCGGCTCCATCCACCTCGTGTAAAATCAGGAATTTCAACCGGAGCGCTACCATTATTTAAAGAAATAGCAGTAAGTTCGGCGAGGCAACACCATTCAGCCAGATCATATACATCCATATCCAAAGGCAATCCGTTTCTCAGGCAGTAAACTAATCTGAAGTCCATGATGTAGTCCATACCGCCATGAGCAATAGCGCCCAGTTTCTTCGCTGTTTCTTCCATTTCTTTGTAAAAAGGATGCTTGTACTTGTTCATCAATGCTTTTCTTATATCATCTTTAACAAAACTGTGTCCATCTAATTTTTGATAGTAACTGCCTGCCACTTCGCTATCCAATTGCGATCCCTGAACTGCAAAACCCTGAATAGGATATTTATTGGCAAAACCTTTGGTGCCAGTTAGCTGATACATACGGCTGTATGGTCTTGGTGTCATTACGTTATGTTGAATTTGAATGGTTTTACCTTTTTCAGTTTTTATCATAGTAATAGTGTGAGCACCATTTTTAAAGTCCACAGGATATTTGCCTTTCATTTGTTTCCAATGTTCTGGCCCGTTTATCGGTTTTGTATCCACAGCCACCAGATAGTTCATCTTATCTCCACGATGGATATTGAGTGCCTGAGCCGCAGGGCCTAATCCATGTGTAGGATATACATCGCCACGATGATCCTTGTTGTAGTCCAACCTCCAGTTGTTCCAGTATTGATCCCAATAAGGAGACAGGTCGTGTATGTACGCTCCTTCTGCATGAATAATTTCTCCAAAAACACCTTGCTGCGCCATATTTAAACTGGTCATTTCAAACTCATCATACACACAATTTTCAAGCATCATACAATGTTTACGGGTTCTTTCGGAAGTATTAATCAGGCTCCAGATATCTTTCATGTTCATTGCTGATGGCACCTCAATAGCAACGTGTTTTCCATGCTCCATCGCATAGAGTGCCATAGGAACGTGATGCTTCCAGTCGGTTACAATATACACGAGGTCAATATCTTTTCTTTCGCATAGTTTTTTCCAGGCATCCTCAGTTCCGGAATATCCTTCCGCTCTGGCTATTTTATTTCTGTCAAGTATTTTTTGTGTAGCCTCTACTCTTTCAGGCCTGATGTCTGCCAAAGCCACAATTTTTGTACCTGGTATAAATATCCATCTTTCCACAGCAGAGGGGCCTCTCATTCCTAATCCGATAAAACCAACGCGTACAGTTTCCATCTGGGGAGCGGTTAATTGTAAAACATCTTTTTGCCCGGAAGGACGCTTGGGCACAACCGTCTTTATTGCTCCTGCTGATGACTTAATTATTTGTACAGTAGGTTTTTGGGCATTAATAAAACCTGCAGAAACAATAACCATCCAACAAGCTAAATAGAATCCGGCAAATTTTTTCATACTATATTATTTTAAAGGTTTAAATATAAAGAGTTTAAAGTTCCTGATAAATTTCGATATAACAAACATTCAACCGTTTGCACAATTTTTATTGGCAAATCCGGAAAAATCTTAGAATCACAATATTTATTAGAATTCTATACTTATCTCTTAGCTTTAGTAATAACTTTTTTCTCAGTTTTTTCAGCAGTTTTCTTTGCAGGCGCTTTTTTACCGTTTTTAAGGGCTTCGTCAATGGCTGCCGCAAGCAGCGCATAAGTAGCTTTCCCTTTAAGCATCTTATTGTTTACAAAAAAAGTAGGAACCTCCTTAACACCCAAATCAATACCTTCTTTTAGATCATCCTGAACCTGCCAGCCATAGATACCGTTTACAAGATTATCTAAAAAGTTTCTGTTTATAACACCGGCATCCTTTGAATGTAGTTTCAGACTGGTGGTACCAAGGTTTCTTCTGTTTTTAAACAACATATTGTGCATTTCCCAAAATTTTCCTTCCTGTGCAGCAGCAATTGCTGATTCTGCTGCCTTTAAACTGCGCTGGTGAATTCTTGTTTGAGGGAAATGGCGAAAATTAAACTTCACTTTGCCTTCATAATCATTAAGGATCTGCTTCACAATTTCATTGGCCCTTGCACATTCCTCGCTTTGGTATTCTCCAAATTCCATGAGAATTACGGGAGCATCCTTTTCACCAACAAAAATATCTCTTGGCTCTAATATTTCTTCTTCTTCCTTTTTTAAACTCATAGTATTTAAGATTATTTTGGTTTAAACCGATCAAAACTCTTTCGTTATAGCTAAAAATTAATTGAAGATAATTTTTTTTTTGAACTGTCAAAATTTTTTTTGAAATCTTTTATTTTATTTTCAAAATTTCAAAATAAAATAAAAGATTTAATCCATAACTACTGATAACCAATCTATTATAAGAAAGCCTCCCATTTGGAGGCTTTCTTGTGTATTATACTTTCTTTTTTTCTTTCGATTCATTCATAAACACCACCGTATTGTCAAAAACATCCACTTTCACCGGATGGACTTTGTCAATATCGCCGGCAAGAATTTTTTTACTCAATTGATTCACTATTTCTTTTTGAATCAATCTTTTCAGCGGTCTTGCGCCAAACTGAGGATCAAAACCCTGATCTGCAAGGAATTCAATTGCATAATTACTAAACTGTAACTGAATGCCGCTAGGATCAAGCATTTTTTTGAGTATATTCAATTGAATTTTCACTATTCCCAGAATATCTTTCTTCATCAATGGACGGAACATGATAATTTCATCCACACGATTCAAAAATTCAGGCCGAACAGTTTCTTTAAGCAAAGCCATCACCTCTACCCTTGCCTTTTCTGTTACTTCTTCCACATTTTTCTCATTTACATCTTCAAAAGTGTCCTGAATCAGGTGGCTGCCGATATTGCTGGTCATAATGATAATGGTATTTTTAAAATTGACTACCCGACCTTTATTATCTGTAAGCCTGCCATCATCCAAAACCTGAAGCAACACATTCCAAACATCGGATGCGCCTTTTCAATTTCATCGAGCAATATCACGCAGTATGGCTTTCGTCGAACTGCCTCTGTCAACTGACCGCCTTCCTCGTAACCGACATAGCCGGGAGGCGCACCCACAAGGCGGCTTACAGTGTGTTTCTCCTGATACTCACTCATATCTATCCGCGTCATCATACCCTCGTCATCAAAAAGATATTCTGCCAATGCTTTGGCTAATTCTGTTTTACCTACTCCGGTGGTACCTAAGAAAATAAATGAGCCGATTGGTTTTTTGGGATCATTCAATCCGGCACGGCTCCTGCGTACAGCATCTGCCACTGCTGTAATGGCTTCATCCTGCCCCACAACTCTTTGATGCAAATGCACTTCGAGCTGTAATAATTTTTCCTTATCGCTTTGCAACATTTTGCTAACCGGTATTCCTGTAGCTTTTGCCACACTTTCTGCTATATCTTCTGCATCTACTTCTTCTTTAAGTAATCTTTTTTCAGTACTGGTTTCCAACTTCTTAGTTAATTCAGTTATTCTTTCTTCTTCAATTTTTATCTTTCCATACCTAATTTCTGCCACCTTTCCATAATCGCCATTTCGTTCAGCCCGTTCTGCCTCAACTTTCAGGCTTTCAATGTTGGCTTTTGAGTTTTGAATTAGTTCTACCAATTCCTTTTCTTGTTTCCATTTAGCTTTTAAGGTATCTCTTTCCACCGATAAATTAGCTATTTCGGTATTCAATTGCTTCAGCTTGTCTTCATCATTTTCACGCTTAATCGCCTCTCTCTCAATCTCTAATTGGCGAATCTGCCTTTCTAATTTATCCAATTCCTCAGGCATTGAATTCATTTCTAAGCGAAGTTTGGCAGCGCTTTCATCAATCAGGTCAATCGCCTTATCGGGCAAAAATCTGTCGGAAATATACCGGCTGGATAATTCTACCGCAGCAATGATGGCATCATCCTTTATCCTCACATGGTGGTGAGTTTCGTATCTGTCCTTCAACCCACGCAAAATAGAAATAGCATCTTCAATGGAAGGTTCGTCAATCATCACCTTCTGAAAACGACGCTCCAATGCCTTATCTTTTTCAAAGAATTTTTGATATTCGTTAAGAGTAGTAGCTCCTATTGCCCTCAATTCTCCTCTTGACAAAGCAGGCTTCAAAATATTGGCGGCATCCATTGCGCCCTCACCGCCACCTGCTCCCACAAGGGTATGAATTTCATCAATAAACAGAACAATTTCTCCATCGCTGTCGCTCACTTCTTTTACAACCCCTTTCAGCCTTTCTTCAAACTCTCCTTTGTACTTGGCGCCTGCAATCAATTGCCCCATATCCAAGGCATAAATAATTTTTGATTTCAGATTTTCAGGCACATCACCATTAATGATGCGGTGGGCAATGCCTTCGGCAATAGCGGTTTTACCCACACCGGGTTCGCCCACTAATATCGGATTGTTTTTGGTGCGGCGGCTAAGGATATGCAGTGTCCTTCTGATTTCTTCGTCTCGCCCTATCACAGGGTCCAGCTTTCCCTGACGTGCCAGTTCATTCAGGTTTTTGGCATATTTGTTTAGGGAATTGTATTCCTGCGACTGGGTTTGTGATGAAACCGTTTCGCCCTTACGTAGTTCTTTAATTGCAGTAATGAGTCCTTTTCTGTAAGTCCAGCATCCTTAAGCAATTTTCCGGCTGCATCATTTCTTGAACGATGGCCAGTAATAAATGTTCGGGTGTAATAAACTCATCATTAAACTGCTTTAACCCTGCGCCTGCCCTCAAAACCACATTATTGGCATCACGGCTGATTTGCTGCGCCGGTTCTCCGGTTATTTTTGGAAGTTTGCCTATTAGTTCCTCCAACTTACTTTCAACTAAGTTTAAAGTTACATTATTTTTCTTTAGCAAATATTCAACAGGTGAATCCTGCTGCTCAATCAATGCTTTCAAAATATGCTCAGATTCGATATTGGGATTCTGCGCATTAAAAGCTAATTGTTGGGCAGCCTGAAATGCTTCTGCTGCTTTAATAGTGAAGTTTCCTAAGTTCATAATTTATCAATTTGTTTTATTGTTTTTTTATTCATTCCAAAATATCCATACGGATACTACCTATTTAATCATCAAAACAAAATCCAATCCGTTTTTTTATGCAAGTATGTCATATTCAGAAAATTAAATCTGACTAAAATGCAGTCCCGATAAAGGTTTCATGAAAATTAGTCAGTTAAAATCAATTAAAAATGTCGTATTAAAAAGGAACAAATCAAACCAACTTAAACCGACATTTCCCGGCAATCCCGAAAACAAATGGAAATTACAAAACTTTTTGCACTTTTGTATAAACCATCCTGATCCTGATGAAAATGAATATTTACAATGCGTTGGCAGAAAAGAAAAAGAATAAACAAAAATCATTCGCAGTTCTGATTGATCCGGATGGGGTGAATACGTCTTCTTTAACCAAATTAGTTGACCTGGCCAATTCATCGGAGGTTGATTATTTCCTGATAGGTGGAAGTTTGGTGCTTACGAATCACCTTGACGAAGTAATTCAGCAAATTAAATCGAGTTCCGAAATCCCGGTCATTCTGTTTCCGGGTAGCCCCTGGCAGGTGAGTAAATACGCAGATGCGCTGCTCTATCTTTCTCTGATTTCCGGCCGAAATCCCGAATTACTGATCGGTCAGCATGTATTGTCTGCTGCTCAGGTGAAAAATAGTGGATTAGAAATTCTGCCAACCGGCTATATTGTTGTGGACGGTGGCGCAGCTACTACGGTTTCTTATATCAGCAATGCTGCTCCTATTCCGGCTGATAAAAATGATATTGCCGTTTGCACTGCTATGGCAGGCGAAATGTTGGGGCTAAAGGTAATGTATATGGATGCAGGGAGCGGCGCCAAAAACCCAATTACCGAAGATATGATAAAGGCTGTGAGCCAAAATATTGAAGCTCCCGTTTTTGTAGGCGGCGGAATCCTGTCTGCCGAAAGGGCTTATCAGAATTGTAAAGCAGGAGCAGATATCATTGTAATTGGAAATGCCATTGAAAAAAACATTTCGCTAATAACAGAAATCAGTAAATCGATACATGAGGCATCTGAATAAAAATTTCAGCTTACATTTGCATTTTGTTTATTATCAATAGTTTATAATACTTATTGTCGCCTTCCTATTTCTTTTTCTTCTCTAATATTCCACCACTCCATTTGCAGTGCAAATACTTAGCGATTTGTTTTCTGCCGCTTCTACCCTTCCAATAACCTGAGCATCTACACCAAAAGATTTTGAAATTTTGATTATACTGTCAACCTCTTTTTCATTGGTATAAATCTCCATCCGTGTACCCATATTGAACACCTGATACATTTCACGCTCATCTGCTCTGCTGGCTTTTTGAATGATATCAAAAATCACAGGAGGAGCAAAAAGGTTATCCTTGATAATTTTTACATTCTCGGGAACATATTTCAGGCATTTGGTTTGCCCGCCTCCGCTACAATGAATCAATCCATCAATTGCATCAAAATGTTCCTGAAACAACGCTTTCATCACTGGGGCAAAAGTTCGGGTGGGGCTTAAAATGAGTTTTCCGATATTGGTTTTATAACCTCCTGCTTCAATTTCATCGGTCATCCGGTACCGGCCGATATAAACCACCTCATCTGATAAGGAAGGCTCGTAAGTTTCCGGATATTCTTCGGCGTATTTTTTAGCCAGCACATCATGCCTTGCACTGGTGAGGCCGTTGCTGGCAATGCCACTATTGTAATCCTCTTCATAATTTGCCTTTCCAAAGGATGATAAACCCACTATTACATTCCCTGGACTAATATTTTCGTTGGTAATCAACCTGTTTTTTGGCCAGCGCGCCGTCATCATTCCGTTTACGGCTATGGTACGCACCACATCTCCCACATCGGCCGTTTCGCCGCCCATATAAGCAATATTCACATTATGCGTTTTCATCAGGTCAAAAAACTCCTGGCTGCCATTAATTATCTCGCTCAATACCTCAGCAGGAATCAGGGTTTTATTTCGGTCTATTGTAGATGAAAAAATAAGTTGGTCATCAATCCCCACACAGAGAAGATCGTCCAGATTCATCACGATAGTATCTTGTGCAATGCCTCGCCACACGCTGGCATCTCCTGTTTCCTTCCAATATAGATAAGCTAAAATGCTTTTTGTACCGGCACCATCGGCATGCATCACATTTACCCAGTCAGCATCACCTACCAATATATCAGGGTAAATTTTACAAAAAGCTTTTTCAAAAAGTCCTTTATCTAAGTTTTTTGTTGCAGCATGAACCTCTTCTTTTTGAGCCGAAACACCTCTTTGGGAGTATAAAGACATTATTTTTTAATATTAAATTGAATAAATGATTCAGGATGCTAAGATAATTAATGCGGCAATAACCCAGTTGAAAAATTATTCCCATTTTCCGCCTTAAATTTGCGGCTTATGAAGATACATTACAATATTGAAGAATTACCTACATTCAAAAATGCAGTGATTACGATAGGCACCTTTGATGGTGTTCATCAGGGACACAGGCAGGTAATAGAACAATTGAAACAAGAGGCAAAAAGAGTTGATGGAGAATCGGTTATTATTACTTTTCATCCGCATCCGCGCAAAGTAGTTTCTTCATCCATCTTGGGTATCAGGCTAATAAATACCATTGAGGAGCGTATCGAATTACTGAAACAACTTGGAATAGACCATTTAGTCATCACACCCTTTACCGAGGCCTTTGCCAACCAGCCTCCCGAAGAATACCTGAGAGATTTTTTAATTAAAAAATTTCACCCTATTACTATTATTATTGGGTACGACCACAGGTTTGGCCGTGATCGTGTAGGCAATTTTGCACTATTGGAAAAATATCGCCAGCAATACCATTATAATTTGAAAGAAATTCCCAAACATATCCTTGATAACATCGCCATCAGCTCTACAAAAATCAGAGAGGCCATTCTGAAAGGCGACACTACCACGATCAATCATTTGCTGGGGTACCACTTCTTTTTTGAAGGCGAGGTTGTCCATGGAGACAAAATAGGCCGGACATTGGGCTATCCTACTGCCAATCTGAAAGTTAAGGACGATGAAAAAATTATACCCGGAAATGGAATTTATGCTGTATATGCTTCGCTTAAAAACAAAGACGGCTCCTATAGCAACATGATGAAAGGAATGATGAGCATTGGCTTTAGACCAACAGTTGATGGCAAAAGAAGAGTGGCTGAGGTAAATATTTTTGACTTTAACAGTGAAATTTATGGCGATACATTACGGGTATATATAAAGAAGTATTTACGCCCCGAAGAAAAGTTCAATACACTTGATGAATTGGTTAGAAAAATTGACTCTGACAAAATAAACAGCCTTAAAGTACTGTAATTACCTATTCTTTTGTAATATTGTTGCATTACCAGAAACTTTTGTTTATTGGTGAATTTTATATTTTTCTAAAAACAAACAGCATGACGGTTTTACCAAATTTAATAACAGATCTGGCCTTAATTTTAGGTGTCGCGGCAGTGGTTACATTATTATTTAAATGGATAAAATTTCCGCTTGTACTGGGATATATGATAGCCGGAATGCTTATTAGTCCTCATTTCAAACTTTTTCCTTCAATTTATGATATAAGTGATGTTCAGGTTTGGGGCGAAATCGGCGTTATTTTTTACTTTTTGGGTTAGGGCTGGAGTTTAGTTTTAAAAAACTGGCAAAAATGGGCGGCTCTGCATCAGTAACCGCCGGATTTGAGGCGGTTGGCATGGGTATTATCGGTTTTACTGTGGGCAAATTGTTAGGCTGGCCGGTTATGGACAGTATATTTTTAGGAGCCTGCCTTACTATTTCCTCTTCAACAGTTATTATAAAAACCTTTGATGACCTTAACTTAATGCACCGGAATTTTGCAGGATTGGTTTTTGGGGTATTAGTGGTAGAGGATATTATTGCAGTAACACTTTTGGTACTATTGGGGAGTTTTGTGGTTACGCAAGAAATTGATGGCATGCAAATATTTTATACCATCCTTAAACTGGTTTTTTTTATTATGATTTGGTTTCTTTCAGGAATTTTACTTATCCCATCACTTCTGAAAAAGTCAAAAAAATTTTTAACGGATGAGTTATTGCTTATAGTAGCCATTGCCATGTGCTTTATAATGGTAATATTTTCCACAAAAGTAGGATTCTCGGCGGCTTTGGGCGCTTTCGTAATGGGTTCGCTTTTGTCAGAAACTACCAAGGCAGAGCGAATAATACATTTGGTAAGACCTGTAAGAGATTTGTTCGGCGCTATTTTTTTTGTATCAATGGGGATGTTGATTGAATTACATGTTATCAGCCAGTACATCTGGCCTATCCTCATCATTTCTACTACGGTCATCATTGGCAAAACGCTGGTAATTGGCACCGGGGCATATATTTCGGGCAACTCGCTGAAGACTTCACTCCAAACCGGTATGAGCCTTACGCTCATTGGCGAATTCTCCTTTATCATTATTGCGCTGGGCGCAAAACATAAAGCCATTGGAGAGCATTTATATCCCATAATCATTGCCGTATCGGCCATTACCATATTTATATCACCTTCTCTCACCTTGTTCAGCACCAAATTATACAACTGGCTATACCATCAATTTCCTTTACGATGGCAGGAAAGAATAAACAGGTATAGTGCAGAAGCCAGTTCCTTGCGCACTGTAAGCGATTGGAGAAGTGTATTGAGAACTTATATTATCAATTGTTCAGTCTATTCGGTTATTCTTTTGGCGCTAGTAATAGGCACCACATCCTTTCTTTTTCCCTGGCTGGCAAGCATCAATTTCGAAATTGGGCGAATCACTTCTGTAATTTTGACCTTATTAATCATGTCGCCATTTCTTTGGGCGCTGGTTCTACGCAATCAAAACAGTCAGTCCTACAGAAATATTTACGCTCAGAATAAATTTAAAGGCCCTATCTGGATGATGAGACTTATCAAAGTACTATTAGGGGTTTTTATTATTATATTTTTACTACGAAGAGTTTTTTCATTACAAGTCGCTTTATATGCGGCTTTAGCAATTTTGGTTTTTCTGATTGTATTCAGGCATTGGCTTCAAAAACTGTACGATCACATTGAGGAGAGGTTTATAACCAATCTTCATAACCGTGAAATAGAAGCACAAAATGCCTTGGATTATGCTGAAGCACAAAAAAGAAATGCGCAGTTAGGTCCCTGGGATGCGCACATGACCACCTTTGATGTACCTTCCGAAGCTTCTCATATTATAGGGAAAACACTCAATGAACTTCAATGGAGAGAACGAATTGGTATCAATATAGCATTAGTAAAAAGAGGTCAGATTTCCATTGTGAATCCCGACAGAGATGAAAAAATCTATCCAAGCGACAAATTGTTTATCATTTGTACAGATACACAGGAGAAACGTATGTCAGCAATTTTAAGAGAGGATAAACGCAGCTTAAAAAATACAGAAGAAGTAGAAATGAAATTAGATAAATTCTTCGTAGATGATAATTGTTTACTAATTAATAAATCAATCAGAGAGGCCGATTTGCGCAACAGGATACATGGACTGGTGGTTGGTATAGAAAGAAATGGTGAAAGAATACTAAATCCAGAATCAGATATGCAGCTCCTCGAAGGCGATATTGTATGGATTGTGGGAGATAAAAAACTTTTAAAGGAGCCTTTTCTTAGGCAAAACTAAAGCATAGTTACAAGTTTATTTTTTAAGATTGACAGTATCCCATAAACTGTGTAAGTTAAAAATATAAGGGTTTAGCTTTTTGTTTAAAGTTGAACCCTTTTTTCAAACATTGTTAAGAACTGATTTAGGATGATGCCCCAATTTTGTATAGGCATACTCCATTTTTTGTTGCTTCTCTTAAAGCCAAATATACCGATTTTAAGACTGCTTCATCTGTAGGGGAAGGACATTTTATTTTTGGTGTATTTTCTGATTTTTCCATTCAGGTTTTCTATTAGGTTAGTGGTGTAAATGATTTTTCTTATTTCTAAAGGGAACTCAAAAAAACGGTAAGCGCTTCCCAATTATCTTCCCAAGATTTTATGGCGTATGGATATTTGTGGTTCCAGTTATTTTTAAAGTCTTCCAGTGCTGCTTTTGCTGCCTGTTTTGTTGGGGCGTCGTAGATGAGTTTCATGTCTTTTGAAAATGCTTTTTGTCTTTCCAAACCACATATTTTGCCGAGTTGCGTATTTGATGCACCACACAGATTTGAGTTTGTGATTGCGGGAAAACATTATTGATGGTTTGGGTAAAACCATTGAGGTTATCGGTAGCTGTAATGAGTATGTCTCCTACACCTCTGGCTTTTAAATCGGTTAAAACGCTAAGCCAAAATGCAGCACTTTCGTTTTGCCAAGCCACATGCCCAGTACTTCTTTTTTGCCGTCTGTATTGAGCCCTACGGCAAGATAGATGGTTTTGTTAATGACTTTACTGTTTTCTCTTACCTTAAAAACAATACCATCCATCCATACAATTAAATACAGCGGATCTAAGGGCCTGTTTTGCCGAGAACAATATCGCCGGCTACTGTTTCTGTAATTCTGGAAATGGTTGAAGTAGATACATCAAAGTGATAAACCTCGCGTATTTGTTCTTCAATATCGCTTACACTCCTGCCTTTGGCATACAGCGATACGATTACATTTTCTAACCCATCTACCATGCTTTGGCGTTTGGGTATTATCATCGGGTTAAAGGAGGTGTCCCTGTCTCTGGGTACTTGTATTTCACTTTCTCCAAAACCGGTTTTAATGCGTTTTGTGCCATAGCCGTTTCTGGCATTTGAAGTACTGCTTTTTTCATGCTTGTCGTAACTAAGGTGAGCATCTAACTCGCCTTCAAGCATCTTTTCAATACCTCGTTTTTGGCTGAGTCAAAAAGTCAGTTAGCTCTTCTCCGGTTTTAAACTGCTTTAAAAAAGCGTCTGATAGCATTTGTTCTTTGTCCATAAAATTAAACTGTGTTTTAAAATTAATAAATAAGTCCTACAAAGTTGGGGTACCCCAACTTTGTAGGACTTACACAGTTTATGTTATACTACCTTTATTATTTTTTAACTGAATGGGAACTATCCTTTTAAAAAAGAAAATGAACTAATCTTTTTTTTAAATCTTCAATATCACTAAAACAAACCAAACAACTGCGAATCCACTTTGGAAATAATTTCTCCTAAGTCCTCTTCTTTTTCTGCAAACTTGTTTATATCCACATCTATAATTAGCAATGGACCTTCCTTGTAACCTCCTATCCACTTGTTATAAAATTCATTCAGTTTTTTGAGGTAATCCAACCTGATATTTTCTTCATACTCCCTTCCCCGTTTTTGAATCTGGCCTACAAGCGTTGGCACCTAAGCATTCAGGTAAATCAACAGGTCCGGTGGGTTTACCATTGTTTTTAATGTTTGAAAGAAATCAAAATAATTATCAAAGTCCCTTTTGCTCATCAATCCCATTTCATGAAGGTTTGGGGCAAAAATATTCGCATCTTCATAAATGGTTCTGTCCTGAATGACAGTTTCTGTGCCATTTTGAATATCCAGCAATTGTTTCAGGCGGCCGTTTAAAAAATATATCTGCAAATTAAAACTCCAACGCGGCATATCTTCATAGAAATCCATTAGATAAGGATTGTTGTCCACATCTTCAAAGTTCGGTATCCATTTATAATGCTTGCTCAACATTTCGGTAAGGGTTGTTTTTCCGGCCCCGATATTCCCTGCAACTGCAATATGTTTAGGCTTTAATTTTAGTTTTGCCATAGATACGAATTAAATTTATTTTTGAAAAATGAATGCAATTTCAATAATAATTGCCATCCAAAATAATCATTTTTTTATTAAAACACGAATGCTTTCTCAAAAATATTTCAAACCAATGGCCTCTCTTACTTTCTCCATAGTTTTTTCGGCATTTACATGTGCTTTTTCAGCCCCTGACCTCAGAATATCGCTCAAATAAGATTCGTTTTCTCTGATATCTTTTGTTCTTTGGCGAATAGGTGAAATATAGTTCACCACATCCTCTGCCAATTGTTTTTTTAAATCGCCGTATCTGATGGTACAATTATTATAATCACTTTCAAATTTGTCAATCACCTCTTGATTACAAACCAATTTCATCAAATCAAAAATATTCTGAATATAGTCTGGCTTTTCCATATTGGGTTCTGTTGGCCCCAGATCAGTTTTTGCCTTCATTACTTTTTTTCTAATCAAGTCATCATCATCTGCCAGATAAAGTGTAGCGTACTGGTTTTCGCTTTTGCTCATCTTGCCCGCACCATCCAGGCTGGGCACTTTGAGCAGTACGCTGCCAAAGTTAAATGCCTGAGGTTCAGGGAAAACATCGCCATAACGATGATTGAAGCGGTTAGCAAAATTCCGGGTCATTTCAAGGTGTTGCTCCTGATCTTTACCTACGGGCACCAGTTTAGCTCGGTGAATTAATATATCTGCCGCCATTAACACCGGGTATGTCAGCAATCCGACATTCACATTTTCGGGTTGAAGTCTTACTTTATCTTTAAAAGTTGTGGTTTTCTCTAATTCTCCTTTGTAAGCCAGCATATTCAGATACAAATACAATTCTGCCGTTTGAGGTAAATCGCTCTGACAATAAAGCGCCACTTTTTCGGGATCTAACCCACAGGCAATATACTCAGAAACAACGTGCAAAACATGCTCTTTCAATTCTTTGGTATCAGGGTGAGTTGTTAGCGAATGTAAATCTGCTATAAAAAAATAACAGTCATATTCATCCTGCATTTTTATAGTTCTTCAATGCCCCAAAATAATTTCCCAGATGTAAAAACCCTGTTGGCCTAACGCCACTCAATACAATATCTCTTTCTTTGCTCATAAGGCTGCGAAGATAACAAAGGATTGAATATTTGAATTACCGAATTTGTAAAAACAGAAAAGGCTGCCAGGAAGGCGGCCTTTTCTGAAAAACTATAAAAATGGTTAAGGAAAAATTCCCAATTGTGCATAGGTGGAAGCTACTTTATTGATGGCTACCACATAGGCTGCTGTTCGCATATCAGGTATTAGGGGATTACCCTTCCATTCCTCCATTATCTGCCGGGTGGCATTTATCATTGTTTCCTCTAATCCGCTGTTTACCAAATCAACTTCGTCTGGCCCGTGTTTAATAAACCGTCTGTCATCTTCGCTCACTGTTTTACCTGTAAGATTTTCCATCTCTTCCAAAATTTTGCCATGCAGGTTTTCCTGAAATCTCTTTTCCATTCGTCCATATCTCACGTGGCTAAGATTTTTCAGCCATTCGAAATAAGAAACAGTAACACCACCGGCATTCAGGTACATATCGGGGAACAACGAGAACACCTTTTTCCAATAATATTTCATCAGCCTCTGGTGTTAACGGACCATTGGCAGCTTCGCCAACAATTTTTGCCTTTACTCTTGGGGCATTTTCTCCGTTAATTACGTTTTCAAGCGCTGCAGGAATCAAAATATCACATTCCAACTCTAAGGCATCACCACTTTTTGCAATATTGGTAGCGCCCGGGAAATTAAAAATGGAACCGGTAGCTTTCCTGTGCGCCACTACGGCATCCACATCCAGCCCGTCTTCATTCATAATAGCGCCTTCATATTCTGCAAGTGCTATCAATTTGGAGCCTGCATCCTGAAAATACTTGGCAGAATGATAACCCACATTTCCTAAACCTTGCACTACAATCCTTTTTCCTTCTACACCAGTCGTTAACCCTCTTGTTTCCATTTCATCCTTCATATTGCACACTTCCCTCAATCCGAAGAAAACTCCCAGTCCAGTAGCTCCTCTGCGCCCATTTACGCCGCCTTGTGATACCGGTTTGCCGGTAACGCATCCTGCTGCATCAATATTATCGGGGTTCATGGCCGCGTAAGTATCCACAATCCATGACATTTCTCTTTCGCCTGTTCCATAATCAGGAGCCGGCACATCAATTGCAGGGCCAATGAAATTTTTCTTAACTAATTCCGAAGTATAACGACGGGTAATTTTTTCTAATTCATAAGTTGTGAAATCTTTGGGGTTAATTTTAATACCACCCTTTCCTCCACCAAAAGGAACGTCCACAATGGCGCATTTATAGGTCATTAAAGCCGCAAGCGCCATTACTTCATCCTGATTCACCTCGGTAGAAAAACGAATACCGCCCTTACAAGGAGTTTTGTGATGAGAGTGCTGTACACGATATGCCTCAATTACCTCAATGGTACCATCCTCTCTCTTTAATGGGAAGCGTAAACGTAATACGGCATTACATGCGCTAATTTGTTCTAATAAACCTTTATCCCATGTTGTAAATTTTGCAGCCTTATTGAAACTTTGTTCTACTGCCCGAAAAACTGTAATCTGTCTGTGACATAAAATTTAATTTTTCAAATGAGCAAATTGCAATTATTAATGATTTTGTTTTTCGAGTTTATTAATCTTTCTTTCAATTCTTATTAAATATAAAATAATACCAATAAAAATAATAAGAATCACCCCAATCACCACATAAATCCTTCCGTTGCTTCGCAACAGATTGTCAAGCCCTTGCGCATTGGCAAAAACAGGGACAAGCAAAGAAAATAATAAATATGTAAGGTAATTTTTCATTATAAAAAATGTTTTTCCTTTATTAAATTAATTCTGATTTTCAGAGTCGCAATCACCTCCTGCCCCGGATGCAGGCTGGGTAATAATCGCGGGAGAATCATGATGGTAGGAAACAACATGGCGAAGGCAAAAATGTTGTAAACTGCGCTGATTTTTGCCCTTTTATCAATATCGGGAATAGATTGACGAAGTATGAAATATGCAAAATAAATCAGCAGGGAATGCCAGTGCCAATCAATTTAGGATCGCGCATACGGTGCTGAAAGAATAAGAAGGCGCATTCGGATCGGCCCAGTGTAGTTCATCACAAAGCTCCTGTAGCATAACCAATCAGACCAAATAATATTCCTATGGAAGCATAATTATGGGCATAAATATCGTATCGGATATTCATTTTGCTCAGATGCCTGATAGACTGCACTACAGAGCAGGTAAACAGCGTCATCATTACTGCCCACATACCTACGTGAAAAAAAAGATTACGGATTGTTTCTCCCAATACAGGCAAATTAGGAATTCTTACAAGCAGTCCCCCAATAATTGTATAAAACAACAAAACCACACAAAGTATCTTCCACCAAATTTTCTTCATACGCTTATTTAAATACCAGCCTAACTAAAACACAAAAATAAGATGAAAGTTTTGTAAAAAACCAAAAATAGAATCCTCCTATTATTTTAAAACATTCATTTAAAAATCTTTAATCTTTTTTCAAATACACGAAACAATTAGGAAACGAATTCTTTATTTGAAAGATTATTTCTAAATATTTTAATCTCGCCATAAAAACGGGAACAGAATAACCGATAGCAAACCGACAAGAAAATCAAGCGCCACTAACAAAACCACATCCACCCAATGAACAGTATGTGTGAGATTAAATGCTGCGTTCGACAGTTTCATAAGCAACATCAATTGTGGTATAATTAGTGGGAATCCCAGAACAGCCATAATTGCAGCGTTTTGCTGCGCTTTGGCAGCAATAGCAGCCAAAAAAGTAAAAACCATACTCAAACTCCAACCACCTAACAGGGCCAAACCAATAAAAGGTAGCAATTTTTTGTACAGGATTGCCTATTAATGCAAAAAATATCAGCAGGCTCAACGCAGTCATTAATAAAATAAGCAATGAGTTAAATAGTAATTTGGCCAACACAAAGTGTACAGGCGAAGAAATGGCAAAGAAGTATAACATTCTTCCTTTGCTTTCCTGCATAAAGCTCTTAGCCACCGCATTAATGCACACAAATAACTGGATAATCCAGAACAAGCCATTCCAAACCTCTTTTTCAGGCTCTTCAATAGCCAGAAAAAGAACAAAAATGGTGGCTACAATGTACAATAAAATTCCATAAAAACTGTATTGCTGCCGCACCTCAAGCAACACATCTTTTTTGAGAAGGATCAGTATTTTGGATTTATTTAACACTAGTTAATATTCGTAAAAAATATTTCACTCAAGGGAAAGTTTACTATTTTTCTTTAAAGCATTGCCGACACCTTGGCTCGTAGGCATCCATTGCGCCCAGCATCACCTGTTCCTCATCCGGTATTTTTCGGTAAGAATAATTGGCTATGCTGCCACATTTCTTGCAAATAGCATGAAGTTTTGTAATATAATCTGCTTTTGCCAGCAGATAAGGCATCTGACCGAAGGGTTTTCCGGTATAATCCATATCCAAACCAGCTACAATTACCCTGATACCTCTGTATGCCAGTTCATCACACACATTTGGAAGTTCGGCATCAAAAAACTGGGCTTCATCAATCCCAATCACATCAGCGCCTTGTGCCAATAATAAAATATTCTGAGAATTATCTACAGGAGTGGAGGTAATCACATTGGTATCGTGCGATACAATATCTGTTTCATCATACCGTGTGTCTATTGCCGGTTTAAAAATTTCAACCTTCAAATTGGCAATTTTCACCCTTTTCAGCCTCCTTATCAATTCTTCAGTCTTACCGCTAAACATGGAACCGCAAATTACTTCTATCCACCCGCGCCGCTCTCCCTTTAAATTTGGTTCTATAAACATTTTTTAACTATTTTATCTGCAAGTTAATTTGTATCTTGCCCAATCCAAAATTTATCAAAAGTAACATAATGGAACGAATAGAGCATCTTATCGAAAAATTATTGGAACAATATCTTGCAAAACTGCCTGCTTCGAAGTTATTGATAACTATTCAAATGATTCAGAATGAATTAATTGGCAGTATTAAGGAAACTGAATTATTAGGAAGCGAACAGGTTTCGATAATTGTACCCAATGTCCAGAATTTTATTATAGAAAATATCGAAAACAAAGAAAAACAATCACCCACCCTGGAAGAATCCAAAAAAGTCTTATATGAACTGAACATCACTAACGAAAATCCTGATGACGAAGAAATACTTAATAATATAACCGATGAAGCAATAAATGAGGTTTTAAAAATTGAGGAGCCTGCTGAACCAGAAAAGAAAAAAACAAATACGATACGTCATTCTTCGTCTCAGGTTGAATTTTTGTTCAGCGACCAAAAACCTGAAGTTTTTGACCCGCTTAGTGATGTGCCTACCCTATCGCAACAGGTTCAGGAGGAAGAAAAAACCACTATCAATGAGAAAGCTTCTACTGAAAATAGAGCGTGTAGTGAAACCGGAAGAATTAAAGATTTGAAAAAGCCATTAGCATTAATGACAAGTTTATGTTTATAAACGAATTATTCAGGGGTGATGAAATTATGTACGAACGAAGCATCCGAACAATCAATAATTTTAGCGCCTATGCCGAAGCCGAATACTGGATTAAACGTGAACTGAAAACAAAATTAGGATGGATTCCGGGCGAAGAAACCGCAGAATATTTTGAAAGCCTGATTAAAAGACGTTTTCTTTAATCCAATTCATGATTTTATTGGTTGCCCCTATGTTTTCTTTCACCAATTTACCTGCCGCTTTACCAGAAGAAATCAGTTTTTCGTCATCATTCAATAATTCTAAAACAATATTTTTCAAATCCGCCTCGGTAGCATAACTATACCCTCCCCTGCTCTCAACCAAACCAATAGCTTCAGAAAACTTGTGATAATTAGGCCCGAAAATAACCGGATGGCCATAAACGGCGGCTTCCAAAGTATTATGAATCCCCGACTTGTTGAAACCGCCACCAATATAACTGATGGCACTGTAATGATAAAGACGTGACAACATGCCTATATTATTGATAATGAGAACATTTTTATCTGCTTCGGGCTCTGTGCCGCTTTTAGAAAGGTTTTCGAGTTCGGAATAAAGAATATGAGCAGGGAAAAGATTTCGTAGAAAGTCAATGTGAGCGGTATGAATTTCATGCGGTGCAATGATTAACCTAATCCCCTCATTCAATTCTCCCAATAACGATTTCAAATTATTTTCATCATCGGGCCAGGTGCTGCCGGCAACCATAACCTTTTTACCATTTACAAATTTTTCTATCGGTTCAATAGGTTTGAAACTGTCGATAATTTGCGAAACCCTGTCGAAGCGGGTATCTCCGGAAACCGTTATTTTTCGGCAGAAAGGATTCGGGAAAGATTTTCTTTACTGGTATCATTTTGTACAAAAATATGGCTGAAAAACTTCAGCATCTTTCTGTGAAATCCGCCATACCATTTAAAAAATACTTTTGAAGGAGTAAAAAGCGCCGATATCAAAATAGTCGGAATATTATTATCATGAAGCGCTTTCAAGTAATTGTGCCAATATTCATATTTCACAAATACTGCCAGTTGGGGATTTATCGTTTTTATGAATCGAAAAGCATTGGTGGCCGTATCAAGCGGCAAATAAAAAACCCAGTCGGCTCCCTGATAATTCTTTCTTATCTCATAACCTGACGGGGAGAAAAAAGTAAGCAGCAACTTATGTTCGGGATATTCTTCTTTCAGTTTTTCCAACACCGGCCTCCCTTGTTCAAACTCACCCAAAGAAGCACAGTGCATCCAGATGATTTTTGGATTACCTTTTACGGCTGTTTCTAGTCGCTTGAAGATATTTTTTCTGCCATCTAACCACAATTTTGCTTTGTCATTAAAAAAGGCAGCCAGATAAATGCCTGCAAGGTATATTTTTAGAAAGAGACTATAAATAAATTTCACTTTGACGGTATGTTTTGGCAAAAATAGCGCTCATTTCAAAATTTAACTTAATCAACCTGATTTATATTTATATCTAACCAGATAGAATTTTCAAGGATAAAAAGGTAGAGCCAAAAATAAAGCCAATGAAAAAATTTACTAAAATAATTATATAAAAACCAAATCAAACTCTAATTTATTCTTCACCGTTACCTTTCTTAACAGCCAAGCTAAATTTGATACATTGCCATCAGAAATACCATCTGTTATATAAAATTGATAAAAATGTATTGGAATGATTGCCATCACCGGATATTATAAATATCTTGCAGGCGAATTCTCTGATTTGACAGTACCGTCTGAAGCCGGAGTCAGATGGTAATCATTATGGCCAATAATTATTTTCAGTTTAAACAATTTATCATCCATCAGGATCAGTGCAGTATGAAGGTTACTACAGATGCCTGCCTCTTTGGGGCATGGGTATCTTCTTGTATTGAAAAAAATAATTCTGTAAAAAATATATTGGATATTGGTTCGGGCACAGGCCTGCTCAATCTGATGCTTGCACAAAAAACCAAAAGCGAAATTACCGGCATTTAACTGCAACTTAGTGATTACGAACAGTCTGTACAAAATATCAATGGCAGCCCGTGGAATCATAGAGTTCATGTTTTCAATGCAGATGTAAAACTTATTACTTCAGGAATAAATATGATGCCATCATTTGCAACCCTCCTTTTTATGAAAACGATTTAAAAGTCCCTCTGCTGGAAAAAACTGCACACCACGATAACAGTCTGACAATTAATGAAATATTGCAAATAATTTACCAGCAATTAGTTTCGGATGGTCTGTTTTACATATTGTTACCCTCAAAGAGAGAAGAACATTTAATACGTTTGGCAGAAAGCCATGCGCTTTTTATCAATCAAATTGTTCGGGTAAAACAGACAGAAAAACACGGATTTTTCAGAATAATGATTGAAGGCTCTTTTGAGAAATCTAAAATTTTGGAAAAAAGAATCACCATCAGAAAAAATGGGCAATATTCGGCTGCTTTCACCGGTTTACTAAAGGATTATTATCTGAATTTGTAAAAAAAAGCCATCCACCAAAAGGCAGACGGCTATCTCTATATTGCTTGCCGAATAAAACCAGAATATTTGTGTATTTTAAAGAAACCTCACTCCTTCACCACCCCTGTTTTCCCCGAAAATATTGCTTACCCTGTCTGAAAAAGTTGCAACGGCCTTAGGATTTATTTTATTTTCGTTTTAAAACAGACAAACCTGTCTCCTTTATATTTGTTTAATATCAGAAAAACAAAAAGGTAACCCATTAATAAAATAATTTTTTCAGTTCGCAAAGGGTTACTATTTTTAAAAAAAAGTATTAAATAGTGCAAAGCTTGAAAGAGACGATACATGATTCGGAGTTGTTGTTACTCAAAGGATTAGCTAAGAGCGATAAAAAATCGGTAGAAGAAATATATAAACAAAATTACAATCTCATTCAGGCGCTGATAGTTAATAACAGTGGTACCACTGAGGATGCAAAAGATATTTTTCAGGAGGCAATGGTGGTACTGTACGAAAAGGCGAGGTCAGGTAATTTTGAACTGAACTGTCAGATAAGAACATACTTATATTCTGTTTCCAAAAGATTATGGCTCAAACGATTACAACAGAATAGCCGTTTTGTGAGTAGCGAATTTGAAAACGAGGAAAATACGGTTTATGTGGATGAGGATTTGACCGACCACGACCAGAAGGATAACGAATACAAGATGATGCATGAGGCAATTGGAAGCTTGGGAGAACCGTGCAGAAGTTTGTTAACTGCATTTTATTTTAATAAAAAGAACATGCAGGAAATAGCAGAGAATTTTGGTTATACAAATGCAGATAATGCTAAAACACAGAAGTACAAGTGTTTGATGCGACTGAAAAAAATATTTTTTACCCATTATAATAAACAGGAATCGTGATGCAAGAACATGACAATACCTTTTTGATAGAAGCTGTAGAACGCTACATCATGGGCGAAATGAACCCTGATGAACGGCTACACTTTGAAAACCTGCGTAAATCAGACAGTGAAATTGACCAGATGGTGGTGGGACATACTTTGTTTATGCAAAAAATGAACCGCTACAACGAATGGCAGAAGTTTCATAAATCACTGAACGAAATACACACTAACCTTTCCGAACAAGGCAAAATTGATTCCATCAGACTGAAAGGAAAGGCTAAGGTGGTCTATATTTACAATCGCTTTAAAAAGACGGCAGCCATTGCTGCATCCATTGCTGGTATCACCACATTGCTGATTACCTCATTGTTTCTGGGTTTTTCTCCCAGAGCGCCACAGTCGCAGGTTATTAAGTTGAGCAACGACGTAAAATATCTTGCCAACAAAACCCATCAGCAAGACAAAGAAATCAATAACTTGAAAATGCAAGGCACTGAGAATCAACCGGCTGTAGAGATTCCTTACACAAAAGGCGGCACAGGATTTATGATTGACGGTAAAGGATACTTAGTAACGAATTACCACGTTGTGGAAAAATCGAAAAATATTGCAGTACAAAACTCCACAGGGCATGAGTATTTTGCTAAAATAATATACACCGACCCCTCATTGGATATCGCTATCCTGAAAATAGATGACCCTGAGTTCAAACAACTACCCACCATACCTTATTCGTTTTTCAAAGGTCATTCTGATTTAGCAACCTCTGTTTTTACTTTAGGGTTTCCCAAGGAAAAGGAAGACATCGTTTACGGACAAGGTTTCCTGAGTTCCAGAACCGGATATAATGGCGATACCCTGAGCTGCCAGTTGCAAATGTCGGCCAACCGCGGTAGCAGTGGAAGTCCGATTCTCAACCAGAGTGGTGAGGTAATCGCTATCCTGAATGGAAGGCTGAAAGATGCCGAAGGGGTGGCTTATGGTATTGAATCTAAAAACATCTTTAAAGCATTGAACGAACTGAAGAAACAAAATGATGGAGACAGCGCTTTGAACAATCTTAAACTGAATTCAAAAACCTCATTAACCGGCCTGAGCCGAACACAGCAACTAAAAAAGATTGAAAATTATATATTCATGGTAAAAGTGAATTAAACTCATAACTACCTTTAACCATTCTAATATAACACGCCACAGTCAACAGCTGTGGCGTTATCAATTAATTTTAACCCTTTTATAATCATAAGATATTTTATCTTTATCGCTGGCATGAAAACTTTCGGAACTATTTTACTATTTATAATTTTTGCATTTAGTAGTTGTACCGCTTATTCACAAAAACCCAAAGTGATAAAAATTTCCGATGGTGACAGTTTCACAGTGTTGTATCCTGATAAACATACAGAGCGTATCCGTCTTCACGGCATTGATTGCCCTGAAAGAGACCAGCCATTTTCAAAGGCGGCTAAAAAGTTCACCTCCCAATTAGTATTCAATAAAGAAGTAAACCTTGTAAAAAGGAGTACTGACCGATACAGCAGAACGGTAGCCTTGGTTTATCTGAAAGACAGCATTCTCCTAAACACCGACCTGCTGAAAGCCGGGCTGGCCTGGCATTTTACCCGTTATGACAAAAATCTGGAATGGCAAAAATTAGAAGAAGAAGCCCGAAAAAACCGGAAGGGCCTTTGGGCTGATACTCAGGAACCGGTAGCTCCCTGGCTTTGGAGAAAGAATAAAAATCACTAAAAAAATTTATACGGATATTTCTTTAATTGGTTCTATGACGTTGTGCATGGGTTATGGTACTTTTTGTTGTCTTACTTTTTTTTCTTGATGCAAAAAAGTAACAAAAAAAATCAAGGCTTTGAAAAAAATTGCTAAAAATGATCTTTCGCACCTAAACCTGCCGAACTTTCCCACCGTCATTTCATCCTCCCCACCGTCATTTCGCAGCGCAGCGGAGAAATCTTACTGTTTTGAAAACATGGAGATTTTTCACTCCGCTTCGCTCCGTTCAAAATGACGGTGAAAAAGGAACTCCGTTCAAAATGACGGAATGAAAAATCATTTTTTTAACGCATTTTTTTCAAGGCCATTGTCGCAATGCGCAATAACGCCCAACCCATACTATCCGTCATAGAACCAATTAATTTTTATCCCCCTGTTTCAATTGGAACAATAAAATAACACAAAAAGCAAATTTGTGAATTTTTTAAGTGGAAAGCAGGATTCTTTGTAAGGTGCTATAAAAAACAAATCGCTAACTATCATATTGATAATCAACGATTTATTCTTTGTCGGGGAGACAGGATTCGAACCTGCGACCCCCTGGTCCCAAACCAGGTGCGCTACCGGCCTGCGCTACTCCCCGATCGCTTCTTCATCAAAGCGGTTGCAAAATTAAGGGTTTTAGATTAAATTGCAAGATTAAAATTGAGATAAAATTTCTTTCTTTTCAGAAGCTGTTTCAGTAGTGTTGCCTGGTTTTTGCCCTGATGAAATTATGACCTTCATATCGAGCACCATAATACACATCATTATTCAAATGATCGGTTAGGAAGCGGAGCGCTTGCATGTAAATCATAAAGGTGCCGGAGTAGAAAAAATACTTCATTTCGGTTTCGGTAAGTTCCGATTCCATTTCTTCACGATAGCCTTTCACAATAGCTTTAAAGAAATCATCTCTGATTTGAATTTTATCAAAATCCATTTCTTCTTCGCTTACAGGCGAAAGATAAGTGCGCATCATATCACCTACATCACTGATAAAATATCCTGACATAATGGTGTCCAAATCAATCACACAGATTGCTTTATCAATACTGTTGAAGAGCACATTGCTGATTTTTGTATCATGGTGTGTAACCCTTAGTTTGAAATCAGGATTCTGTTTTATCTTCTCGTACTCTTCAGAAATATCGGAATGGCTTTGCAGTTCCTTTATCAAATCAGCAGATTCTGCAATGCACTGAGTATCTCCTTTTTGCAGCGCTTCCTGAAACTGATTGTACCTCAACGATAAATCGTGAAACGAAGGTAATGTAATGCGCAGGTCATCGGCATTGATACCTGAAAGCAGCCGGGTAAACTTACCAAACTGACGTGCTGCCTCATAAGCCTGATCAGGCGTTTCTACCACATCAATAGAATGACTGTTGGGCACAAAGGCAAATATCCTGTAATACCCATCTCCTTCTATATGCAACATTGACTTGCCATCGGTAGTTTTTACAGGACTTGTAAATAAATAATCTTTGTGATGCTCACCCAGATAGCTGTCCAGTAAATCAATATTCCAGGCAATATCTTCCGGTTTCTTGAAAATGGCATCATTTATTTTTTGAAGAATATACTTTTCGCCAACCTTTTCGATAGTCCAGGTACTGTTTATTAACCCGCTGCCAAAAGCATTTACTTTACAGTCGCTTTCTTGAAAACCATAAGCTGATAATATCTTTTCCATATAAACTCACTCTTTATATTTTTAATTAATTTTCTAAAATTAGTGCATCATAAAATAGAAAATGAGCGCAAACGTTTGACCATTTTTTAATGGACAACCATTACACCAGGCATTTCTTTGTCAAAAAAAGATTTTTTGGTCTGTTCGTTATCTTCCGGCTGGTCAAGAATCTCAAGTAGAGCACGCATTGCTTCATATCCCTGCTGATTGGGAAATTGGTCAATTGAAACTGCAGGAGGAAAAGCAGCATACTTCATAAGCAAAATATTGGCAAAGCTGGCAAATATCACATCTTCACTTATCTTAATGCCATGGCTGAAAGCCCATTGAGCAGCATCAAAATGCACATAATCATTAAATGTAATAACGGCATCAGGCTGTTTTTTAGCAGTAAACAATTTTCCCATAGCTGCGTAAGTCCCGGCTTCGGTAAGGTCGGTCTGCTCCACTAATTGCATATCCACTTTTATCTTTTTCTTCGAAATTCCTTCAATATAACCTTCCAGCCTTTCCTTGCTTGCAATGATTTCATCTGGCCCGTTGATTAATGCTATTCGCCTTTTGCCCTTCTTATGCAGCCAATCTATCAAATCCTCAGTAGCCTTTGATAAATTGCAATAAACCTTATTTACATTCTTCATTTTCGGCACCCGGTCAAAATATACAATTGGAATATCGTATTTATTCAACTCATTGAGGTGGTCATATTTATTGGTTTCTTTCGATAAGGAGATAATCAGTCCATCTACCCGCTGTTTTTTCATGGCTTCCAGCACTTTTTTTTCTTTTTCAAAACTGTCATGGCTTTGACCGAACAAAATTGTATATCCTTTATCCATTGCCATAGTTTCCATTCCCGTGATAGCTCTCGAAAAAAAATCTTCATTAACCTTGGGTACCACCACACCTATTACAAAACTTTTCTTTTGCTTGAAAAATATCGCTTTTGGGTTGGGTTCAAAATTCAGCTCTTTGGCCAGTTTTTTTACAGCTTCCTTTGTTTTCATGCCAATTCTGGGATGGTCATGCAAGGCTCGGGAAACCGTAGAAACCGATACTTTCAGCTTTTCTGCTATTTCCTTTATGGTTGGAATTTTATCTTTCACAAATACGATTCTTTTTTTGGTATTAAATACAATAAAAAAATGCTATCGATTATGTTTTTTATAATTAAAAGGCTGTTTCCCACCTAATTTTTATATTTTGAACTTAAACTTTGGGAAAGATAAGCTAATATTTTGATTGTGCAATCGTTGGCACGGCTAATACAAAGCCAAAAACTTTATTGCGTCTGAAAATTGAAGTACCTTCAACCATTCCAGCAGAAAAAGTTAAAGTCATTTGAAATAATAAACTCGTCAAATTTTAAATCATGCAGCCAATCAGATTACTTCTTTCCGTTTTTATGTTAAGTTTAAGCAATTTTTTGTTCGCCCAGGATGTAAGCTTACAGTTGCAAAAACAAAAAAGATATTCCCCGGCGCTAATGGCCTTGCTTTGGAAAAACGTGAAAGAAAACGTTACCGTAAGTTTTGCTACAGACGGTATCAGATACAGACAAGACATACCACCATTTATAGTACAAAAGACAAACTGGCAGACTACCGGTTGGAAGAACGAAAAAATTCATACACAATTAGTTGTTTTCTCGAAAAGAAATATCAATGATTTAAAATTATCCGTAAGTGATTTAATAAACAATGAAGGGAATATTATTAGTAAAGATAATATTTCCGCAGGATTTGTTCAGTATGTATTGACCGATGAATTTAAAGATGGATGCGGGCATCGAAAAGCAGAAAACTTTGACTCTTCAATGGTGGCTGATATTATTAATACTAATATAAGCTCCATCAATATTGAAAAAAATACCACTCAACCTGTATGGCTTACCATTTCAATTCCTGAAACTGCCAATACAGGAAATTACAATGGCACACTCAAAGTTTTTGCAGATAAGGAATATGACCTTAAAATATCATTAAACGTCATTGACAGAACTCTCCCCTCCCCTAAAGACTGGTCTTTCCAATTGGATTACTGGCAGCATCCGGCTGCGATTGCCAGAGTACATAATCTAAAACTGTTGAGTGATGAACATTTTGAACAAATGCGCAAGTACTATACCATGCTGGCAAATGCCGGACAAAAAATCATCACCGCCGCCATAGTGGACGAACCCTGGGGACACCAGACTTATGACGACTTTCCCGGACTCATACAATGGAGCAAAAAGAAAGACGGGTCCTGGCATTATGATTACAGCCTTTTTGATAAATATATTGATTTTGTGATGAGCTGTGGCATTAAAGAAAGAATCAATTGCTACAGTATGGTACCATGGATAATAGCTTTCAAATATTATGACGAAAAATTTGAGAAGGATACTGTTTTTAAAGAAGCCATCGGCACACCGGCGTATAATAAATATTGGGGAACAATGTTAAAAGACTTTACCAAACATCTGAAAGAAAAAGGATGGTTTGAGATAACGACAATCGCAATGGATGAAAGGCCGATGAAGGCGATGAAGTCTGTAATTTCGCTGCTCAAAACCATTGATCCGAATTGGAAAGTTTCTTTAGCCGGCGATTATCATCCTGAAATCGAAGAAGATATTTTCGACTACTGTGTTGCATCTCGCTGGATTTTTCCTGAAGAGGTATTGACCAAACGTAAACAGCAGGGCAAAACCAGCACCTGGTACACCTGCTGCACCGAAAAATATCCCAATGAATTTACGTTTTCTGCCCCGGATGAAGCCGTTTGGACAGGCTGGTACACGGCAGCTACCGAAATGGATGGGTTCTTGCGTTGGGCATACAATAGCTGGACAAAAGACCCTTTAAAAGATTCTCGATTTATTACCTGGCCTGCTGGAGACACTTATCAGGTGTACCCGGGACCACTCACCTCCATTCGTTTTGAAAAACTGATTGAAGGTGTTCAGGATTTTGAAAAAATAAATATTCTGCGGGAAGAATATAAAAAAAATAATCAAAAAGCAAAACTGAAGGAGTTGGAAGCAGCTTTAAAGACCTTTAAAATAAAGGATTTGGCAAAAAGACAGCAAGTCAGATGGTGGAAAAATATAAGCCATTATTAAACCGAAAATAAAAATCAATATTGTTTCTAAAAACACTTGAATCAAAATGAATCGAATACTTACACGCCTGCTTTTAATTAGTGCTGTATTTTTTAGTGTTTCCTGCACTTCAAAAAAAGCACAACAAGGAAGCAGCAACTCGAATAATATTATTAAAGTAATGACGTATAATGTGCATCACTGTAATCCTCCCGATAAAAAAGGAATTATAGACGTGGATGGCACTGCTGCTGTCATCAAATATCAGAACGCAGACGTGGTGGCATTGCAGGAAATAGACGTAAATACAGGTCGGTCAGGCAAAATCAATCAGGCAGCATTATTAGCTCAAAAAGCAGGCTATCCTTTTTATTATTTTGCAAAAGCGATGGATTATGATGGCGGGCAATACGGCTTGGCAATTCTTTCAAAATATCCGTTGGCAAATACAAAAACACATTTACTTCCGTCGGATAATTCAAAAAGAGATGAACCAAGAGTTTTGGCAGAAGCTACCGTAAAATGGCCCGGAGGAAAAGATTTTCATTTTTGCAGCACCCATCTGGAGGCATTTAATAAAAAAAGCAGAACACTGCAAATGCAAGAAATTAATCAGATTGCCGGCAAGTCTTCAATACCCTTTATAGTTGCCGGAGATTTTAATGCCTTTGAAGGTAGCGAAGTTATCAATATTTTAGATCAACAATTTAATCGAACTTGCGATAAATGTCCTAACACTTTTGATGAAGAAGGTGAGCGCGGCGCTATTGATTTTATTGCCTTTAGAAAAAATGATCCTTTGGTTACAAAATCGCATCAGGTGATACCTGAAAAAAATACTTCTGACCACATGCCGGTGGTTGCAACGATAGAGATAAGATAAAGAATTATTGAGTAAACATATTTAAACTAATCCCTTTTAAACAATACTTGTCATGCGAATTTTTATTATTTCTTTTATACTGAGTTTATCCTTTACATCTTTTGCTCAGAAAACCTCAATACCTTTTAAAAACAGTATTCTTATCAATCCCGAAGATAGTAAAGAACGAATTATTGAAAAGGCAACTCATGTAATACCAACTCTTAATCAACTTGAAGCGCTGAAAAAAGAATTTATTGCTTTTGTACATTTTGGCCCCAATACCTTCACCCGCATGGAATGGGGAAATGGAATGGAAAATCCGGAAGTTTTTGATTTGAAAGAGTTGGATACCGACCAGTGGTGCCGTGCCATGAAAGCAGCAGGAATGAAATTGGTGATTCTTACCGTTAAGCACCATGATGGTTTTGTTATCTGGCAGAGCCGATATACAACACATGGCATTATGTCCACCGGCTTCAGAGGCGGCAAAGGCGACGTACTGAAAGACCTCTCTGCCTCTTGTAAAAAATATGGATTAAAATTGGGCGTTTACCTTTCACCGGCCGATCTATTTCAGATTGAAAATCCCGAAGGATTATATGGAAACCTGAGCAAATATACCAAACGCACCATTCCAAGAGAAATTCCCGGCAGACCGTTTGCCGACAAAAGGAAATTTCAGTTTGTAGTAGATGATTACAATGAATATTTTTTAAACCAATTATTTGAGTTATTGACAGAATATGGCCCCATCGAAGAGGTATGGTTTGACGGTGCACATCCCAAACGCAAAGGAAATCAGCAATACAACTATCCTGCATGGAAAAAACTCATACACACATTGGCCCCCAAAGCCGTAATATTTGGCAGAGAAGATATACGCTGGTGTGGCAATGAAGAAGGCGCCACACGTGCCACAGAATGGAATGTAATTCCTTATCCTGATAACCCCGACACTACCAGCCACTTCCCTGATATGACAGCTAAAGATTTGGGCAGCAGGGAGCAGTTATATAAGGCAAAATATCTTCATTATCAACAAGAAGAAACCAATACTTCTATCCGCGAAGGTTGGTTTTACAGAGACGATGAGTACCAAAAAGTAAGAAGCGCCGATGATGTGTTTGATATTTACGAAAGATCTGTGGGTGGGAATTCCACATTTTTATTGAACATTCCACCTAACAGAAGTGGGAAATTTTCACCAAAAGATGTAGCGGTATTGCAAGAAGTGGGGAAACACATTCTGGATACATACAATAAAAACTTATTGGCAAATTCTTCTTTACCAAATAGTTTATTGGATAATAATCTCAACACATTTATTTTACTCAATAAAAAACAAAAAGAAATTATTATTGCCAATCCTAAACCGGTTACTATCAACAGATTTATGATTCAGGAATCTGTAAATACGCACAGTGAAAGGGTTGAAAGACATGTTTTGGAGGCCTGGATTAACAGCGAATGGAAAGAAATTGCATCAGCCACCAATATCGGGTATAAACGAATATTGAGGTTTCCTGATGTTACTGCTTCAAAATTCCGGCTGCGTATTTTAGAAAGCAGACTTGATCCTGCTATTGCATTTGTTGGCACATATTTTTACAAATCAAGGCCACCTCAATTGCAAGTGTTACGCAACAAGGAAGGACATGTAGTTATTCAACCTGTTTCTTCAGAATTCAACTGGAAACCGCATAATGAAAACCTGACAGACAATCTTTATAAAAACATGATTATCTATTATACAACTGATGGAAGCCAACCGTCTGAACAAAGTAACAGATACACCGGTGCTTTTGATTTAAGTAAAGGCGATGTAAAAGCAGTAGCTATCATCAATAAAGAAAAGGGAGCCATCGCTTCTGAAGCCCTGAGCATTGCGAAAAATAATTGGAAAATTGTAAAAGCAGATGGTGAAACACAAAACCACAAAGCATTAAACGCCATTGATGAAAATCCTTTATCCTATTGGCAATCTGAAGCATCCGATAACAATCATTTTATTATTATTGATTTGAACAAACCATACCGCCTTAAATCCTTTGCTTACACACCTCAAAAACAAAACAGCCAGGGCATGATGGCAAAAGGTAAAGTAGAAGTGAGTGATGATGGCATCAACTGGCAACCGGCAGGTAATTTTGAGTTTGGCAATCTGATAAATGATCCATCAAAACGAAAATATTTTTTGAAAGAGTTATCGAAGCAAGATATGTGAAAATTACTTCTACCGAAACAGCCCTTAACGACAAGACCGTTACGATTGCTGAATTAGATTTATTTGAGGAATAAATTTTTGATAGCTATTTAATAATGTATAAGGGAAGAATGATAGGAAGAATACTAATATTTTATTTCCTGCTTTTTTTTGTTTTAACAAACCATGTCTTTTCACAGAAAGGTTTTGTGTACAGAGACGGTGAAATTTTAAGAGACTATGCGGGGCGAATGATTTTACTAAGAGGTTTAAATTATGTAAATAAAGACGAAAAAAATAATTATCGTAATCTGATTAAGGATACGGCATTTATCAAAATGAAAAGTTGGGGTTTTAATGCAGTGCGTTTAGGAATTAACTGGTCTGCTCTGGAGCCCTCGCCCGGAAAATATGATACCGACTACTTGCAGGATTTGGATTTGAGATTACAATATGCAAAGCAGTACGGCATTTATGTAATACTGGATATGCACCAGGATTTATACGGTAAAAAATTTGGCGGGGGCGCTCCGCCACCGGCGGTATCTGGAGTGATGCCTATTTTATCAGTCCTGCCGTACAGACTTCATTCGATAACTTCTGGAATAATGCTCCTACTGCCGATGGAAAGGGTGTGCAGTACCATTACATTAAGGCTTGGGCTATGCTCGCCCATAGATATCGGAACGATAAAAATATTATTGGTTTCCACCTCATGAATGAGCCATTTATCGGATCGGCAGTAAACGATGCACTGGCAGTAATGATTAATGAAGTAACCCAGGCCCTGAATGAAAAAGTAATAGTAAAAAATATACACCCGAAGAAGTGGGCGAAATGTGGATGGATGAGCAAGGAAAAAGTGAAATTATCAAAATGTTGACAGGCAAAGATGTATTTTTAAAAGTGCTGAAGGGAATGGAACCTGTTTATAAATACTTTGAGGAAAACAAACTCATGCCTTTTTATAAAAAACTTGCAATAGCGATCAGGCAGGTAAATAAAAATCATATTCTTTTCTGGGAACCCAGTGTTTCCAGCAATAATGGAATTCCAACACACATTGAATCTCTTGCTGAAGCAGGAAATCAACAGGCTTATATGCCGCATTTTTACGATATCGTTCTCGACACCAAGGATGCGGGCAAGGCTGATTCGGAGCGGCTTATGTTTATGTTCGGTCAGCTTCAAAACTCTAAATCAAAACTTAACCTGCCCTTGCCTATTGGCGAATGGGGGGCTTTTTATGGAGGAGAAAAAGAAGTGGTAGATGCAGCCAAGTTTATGGCTAACGGCATTGATTCATTACTGTTTGGAGACTTTTATTGGGATTACTTTTCGGGCCTGGAGCATCAGGAATATTTTAAAAAAGTACTGCTGCGCCCATACATGCAGGCTGCTACCGGAAAAATCATTGAGCAAAAGGCAGGTAACAATTTCTTAAATATAAAATTGGAAAATGATAAAAGAACACGGGGAAACAATATCATCTTTATACCAACAATAAAAATGGTTACAATAAACAACATTGCAAAATATAAGCAGAATTTATTAAACGGTGGTAAAGGAAGTATTCTGGAAATTTCCCCGGATAAAAAATTAAAATCTCAAACAATTCATATTAACTGGTAAACTAAAAATCATGAATTTATTACGCACAACAAAAATAGGATTCAATATTTTTTTGGTTTTTTTCTTTGGTCTTATTAGCATTAACAATATTCAGGCACAGGAAAGTATCCGTATTACTCATGGGCCTTATCTTCAGGCAATGACGGATAATAGTGTAACAATTGTATGGACAACCAATAAACCGGCAACAGCCTGGGTAGAATTGGCGCCGGACGATAAAAGCCATTTTTATCAAAAAGAAAGACCAAAATATTTTAACGCTTCAAATGGACTGAAAAATGTGAGTACCGTCCATAAGGTAAATGTTAAGAACCTGAAGCCCAATACCCGATACAGATATCGAATTTATAGCCAGGAAGTACTCAGCCATAAGGGTACTAATGTTGAATATGGTAAAATAGCAGCCACTGTGGTTTACAAACAACAGGCACTCAGTTTTATTACCGGTGGCAGACCGGGAGATTTTGAGTTTGCGGTGCTGAATGACATACACGAAAAAAGTGATTTTTTTAAAAAACAATTGTCGCAAATAGATTTTGCTAAAACCGATTTTGTGGTATTCAATGGCGATATGGTGAGCTTTTCGCACAATGAAGATCAGATTTTCAGCGGCTTCATGGACACTGCCGTTTCTGTTTTTGCAAAAGAAATACCCATGTACTATGCACGGGGCAATCACGAAACCCGTGGCCCTTACGCAGCCAATTTTTCAAATTATTTTCCTTCTGCAAGTGGTCAATTGTATTATACTTTTACCAGAGGAAATGCTATTTTCGTTGTGTTGGATTGCGGCGAAGACAAACCTGATTCTGATATGGAATACAGGGGCATTACTGATATGGATTTCTATCGAAGCGAGCAGGCACATTGGTTAAAGGGGGTAGTAAAGACAGATGACTTTAAGAAAGCAAAATTTAAGATTGCAATCTGCCATATTCCTGCAGTAAACGGATGGCATGGAAATGAAGAAATTGTAAATAATTTTGCTCCGATACTCAATGACGCCGGCATACAACTGATGATCAGCGCACACGAGCACAGACATCGGATTGTTCAACCTACGGCTAAGGTTAAATTCCCAATAATTGTCAACTCCAACAATAATCTTTTGAAGGCAAAAATTTCCGCTAAAGAAGCTTCTTTCACCATTGTTGATTCCACAGGAAATAAGGTAGAAGATTTTTTTATAAAGTAATATTTCAATTGCCGGAATTGAAATAAATTTTTGAATTATCAGGGATGCATTGTACCGCTTCAATCTTGCATTACTATTTTTCAATCCGCAAATCTTAATTCATTTCTCTACATTTGCCATTGCGTATGGATAATCAATTGGTACAGTTTCATGATTTAGGCATCATGCAATATAAGCAAGCATGGGAATATCAGGAAAGGCTATTGCAGGAAAATCTTTCAATTAAAACTATTTTGAGAGAAGCTACTGACAAGGGGTTGGATAAAAATATATCTGTTCAAACCCAACATTATCTTTTGTTTGTAGAGCATCCTCACGTTTTTACTTTGGGTAAGAGCGGCAATTTCAACAACATTTTAGTTAATAAAGATAATCTGGCTGAAAAAGGAATTGAGTTTTTTCATATCAACCGTGGCGGCGATATTACTTACCACGGGTCGGGGCAAATTGTTGGTTACCCTATTTTTGATCTTGAAAAATTTTATACCGATATTGGTAAATATCTGCGAAACATTGAAGAAGTGATTATTCTTACATTGGCAGAATATGGCCTGAAGGGAGAACGCTCGCAGGGCGAAACCGGCGTGTGGCTTGATCCGCAGTGTAAAGGGTACGAAAGAAAAATATGTGCCATCGGTGTACGCACCAGTCGTTGGGTTACTATGCACGGCTTTGCATTAAATGTAAATACCGACCTGAATTATTTTAATCTTATAGTCCCTTGCGGCATTCAGGGAAAACAAGTTACCTCACTACAAAAAGAATTAGGAAAAGAGATAGACGTAAACGAAGTGAAAGGAAAACTCAAAAGGAATTTTGAGAAGGTCTTTTCAATTCAATTAACCTAATACCCGTCAGCTTTTGGGTAAATAAAATTTATGTTTCTCAATTAATTTGCCATCAGCATATAATTCGAAATTGATATACCCTGAAGTGAAAAAATAAGTTCGGTCCAATTTGAATTTTCTTTCTTTAATATTATCTAATTCAAAAAGAGGCTGATAGTTTTCACTATAGAATTTTATACCATATTTTCTTTGGTCATTTGGCAATTCTACTTTTACATAATTGTCTATAGCCGTAAAAACATATTGGGATGGCATGAAACCAGAAGGCAAAACTGCTTTATTATTTGTTTCAGGAAGTTTTTCTTCATAAGCATCAGCAGCTCCTGAAGTATCAGCTACCGGCTTTTTTGCCTTCGTAACAATATAATGACCTTGATCCAAAAGAATGTAAATACGATAATACATACTGTCATAAGGCACCTGCCTGTCGGCAAAACCGTTTTCCTGTAAGGATGGATCGGGCATAGTGGCGATGGTCTTGAAAAAATTTTTGCTGTCGTGCGACCTTTGAATACTGATTTGTTTTACCACCGGATAATTATGGGTCCACGAAACCACTACCCTTCCGCTAACTTTATATACCGAAAAATCAGGCAATTGCTCCTGAGCAATCAAAAAATTGGCAAAAAATATAGTAACAAAAAATATTAAACTTCTTTTTATCTGCATAACACACAAAGATAAGCGTCAAAGTCCGTAAAATTTCTAAAACATTAAGGTACTTTCAGTCAATGATAAATTTCCCTGCAATCCGCCACAGTGAATAATAAGTATCCGACTGTCTGGCTTGAAATAGTTTTTTTCTATAAGCGTTTTTACTCCATAAAATAATTTACCGGTATAAACAAAATCAGTAGGAATTTCTGTTTCATTATAAAAATCATTCATAAAACCGATAAATTCATCGGTATATTTTGCATAGCCGCCAAAGTGAAAATCATGAACAATATTTACTTTTTCTTCATTTATAAGCAAATCTGCAACCTGTTTTTCCAGTTCATAATTATTTTTCAACACACTAATACCAATCACTTCAGACTCCGGATTCTTTCCATTAATCAAACCGGCCATCCATGTTCCGGTACCCACCGCCGCCATTACAAAATCATAACCAGTTCTGTCATAATTAACAGTAGCTGCACCTGCTGCACCTAAGGCTCCATAACCTCCCTCAGCTATAACGTAATTATCCACAGCCATCAAATCCTTTGGAATAATCTTATTTTGATAGTCTTGCCTCGACAAAAAAACCAATTCCATGCCATAAGCCATTGCATCATTGAGCGTATGAGAATAATTTCGGGGTTCTTCGCCTCTTATTATTCCCACACTTTCAAATCCATTCATATTGCAGGCTGCCGCAGTAGCCACAATATGGTTGGAATAAGCGCCTCCAAAGGTTATAATTCTTTTTTTATTTTGGATTTTAGCATCTTCAAGGTAATATTTGAGCTTAAACCATTTATTTCCGCTGATTACCGGATGAATTTTATCAGTACGCAATACAGAAACCCTTACTCTCTTCCGGCTTAAAAACGGAATAAAATCTGTGGTAATTAATTTTTCATCAACCGTTTGCACAATTCACTGTAAGTTGGGTTTTTTAATTTAATTTTGACAGTTCAAATTTCATCATTTATTTCTAAATAAAAAAACAATTGCATGAAACCCACATTAGTAATTCTGGCAGCCGGTATGGCTTCTCGTTATGGCAGTATGAAACAGGTAGAAGGTTTTGGCCCTTCGGGAGAAACCATTATGGATTATTCCATCTCTGATGCAGTAAAAGCAGGTTTTGGAAAAATCGTTTTTCTAATCAGGAAACAATTTGAAGAAAATTTCAGAAATCTTTTTGCATCAAAATTGGATGGAAAAGTGAACTACGAGTTTGAGTTTCAGGAACATGATATGCACATGGATGGAGTGCCGGTGCCTGCCGAGCGCACCAAACCCTGGGGAACCGGACATGCTGTATTATGCTCAGGCACCAATGTAAACGAACCATTTGCGGTGATTAATGCTGATGATTTTTATGGTTTTGACGCTTTTAAGAGGGCTGCTGATTTTTTGACAACAGTTTGCGATGAAAAAACTTATGCCGTGGTAGGCTATGACCTGATGAAAACCCTATCCGAGCATGGAACGGTGAATCGCGGGTTATGCACTCTAAACGAAAACGGCGATCTGGCAGGTGTTGTGGAGAGAATTGGTATCGGCATGAAGGATGATAAAGTGATTGTGGAAGACGGCCTTGAACCAAAAGAACTTAAAAGAACTGATGTGGTATCCATGAATTTCTGGTGCTTCCACCCTTCCGTATTTGCACATTATAAAAAAGATTTCAAGTCTTTCATCAGTGAAAATCTTACCGTACCCAAAGCCGAGTTTCTGATACCGGCTGTGGTTGATAATTTCATAAGAGAAGGCGGCGTTGTAAAAGTTTTGCCTACCACTGCTCAGTGGTTTGGGGTTACATACAAGGAAGATGCTCCTGCTGTTAAAAAACAATTGGATGACCTGATTGCCGCAGGCGAATATTCTACCAATTTGTGGGGATAACATTTTCTTAAAAAGTCTGTCACTCTTTAATATCAGAAAGAATGACAGACTTTTTTATTATCGGAGTTTTAAAAAAGTCGTCAGGGAGAATCTAAAGTTTTTTCTACCCTAAATTTTCATAATATGTTACGCAGGTATTTTGCACCCTAAAAACTTATAAGAGAGTGAAACACCCTGCTAAAAACAATATAAATATGATGAGTCACTATCTTGTGCGGTTTATGCTCTTGTAATTTTGCAAATAATACTAAAGTTGATTGGAATAAATTAGAACATAAATATCTCCATATTTTTAATGCGTATTAATTTCTTTAGTTTGATTTATTGAAAAAATTGCCCTCTTCAAAGTAACCTTAATTTATTAATTTTGCTCACTTAAATAATACCTAAATAAATCTTATGCGTCCGATACAGATGGTGGATACTCATACGCAGTATCACAAAATAAAAGAAGAGGTTGACAAAGCAGTTATTGACGTGATGGAAAGTTCTGCTTTCATCAATGGAAAAACTGTTGGCGAATTTGCCTCAAATCTAGCCCAATACCTGAATGTGAAACACGTGATACCTTGCGGCAACGGCACCGATGCGCTTAAATAGCCTTAATGGCGCTCGGGTTGCAACCCGGAGATGAAGTCATCACCCCGTCATTTACCTATCTTGCCAATAACGAAGTGGTGGCATTGCTCAGGCTGACCCCCGTTTTTGTGGAAGTAGATAAACAAACTTTCAACATTGACCCCGCAGCCATTGAGAAAGCCATAACACCCAAGACTAAGGCAATCGTGCCGGTACACCTGTACGGACAAGCAGCTAATATGGAAGCCATTATGAAGATTGCAGAAAAACATCATTTATTTGTGGTGGAAGACAATGCACAAGCAATTGGATGCGATTTTACTTTCTCCGACGGAACCGTTAAAAAAACAGGTACAATAGGTCATGTAGGATGCACTTCTTTTTATCCCAGTAAAAACCTTGGGGCTTTTGGCGATGGCGGCGCTATGTGTACCAACGTTGACGAATTGGCCGAAAAACTGAGAATGATCGCCAATCATGGTCAAAAGACAAGATACTATCATGATATGGTAGGCTGCAACAGTCGGCTCGATAGCATTCAGGCAGCCATCTTAGATATTAAACTCAGGCATTTAGATGCGTATTGCCGGGCGCGCCAACAGGCAGCCGATTATTACGACCAGGCTTTTGCCAACCATCCGACAATGACCATACCCTTCAGAGCATCGAACTCCACCCACGTATTTCATCAATATACCCTTATATTGCATGATGTGAACCGCGATGCATTGCAACAACATCTTGCCGATAAAAAAATTCCTTCAATGATTTATTATCCGCTGCCGGCACACAAGCAGAAGATGTTTGAGATATATCAGACAGGATCATTGGATTTGGAAATAACGGACTGGCTCAACAAGAGAGTGATTTCGCTACCCATCCATACCGAACTGGATGAGGAGCAACTGAAATACATATCCGACAGTGTTTTAGAATTTGTAAATAAATAATTGTACATTAATCAGTCGTAAGACAAAATTATTTTACCAAGCAATCAATATGCCATTTGTAAAAACCGAATTTGAAGGGTTGATGATTTTTGAGCCAAGTGTGTTCAACGATAGCCGTGGATATTTTTATGAAGCGTATAACAAATCAGTATTTGATGCCGAAGGGATAAACTTTGAGTTTGTGCAGGACAATCAGTCCAATTCGGGCTATGGTGTAATAAGGGGTTTGCATTTTCAAAAACCACCATACTCACAAACGAAATTAGTGAGAGTATTATGGGGAAAGATATTAGATGTGGTAGTAGATTTAAGGCAATCTTCTGCAACCTTCGGGAAAGTGTTTTCGTTCGAATTATCGTCAGAGAATAAAAGCCAATTACTCATCCCCAAGGGTTTTGCACACGGATTTTCGGTTTTGAGCGAGACAGCCACCATATTATATAAGTGTGATGCTTTTTATAATAAAGAATGTGAAAGAGGCATCATATTTAATGACCTCGATTTGGCTATTGATTGGAAAATTCCTGCAGAGGCTGCCATCATTTCAGAGAAGGATATGGTTTTGCCATTATTTAAGGATTGCAAGGACTACTTTCAATAAGAAATATAGCTCAATGTAGAAACCTTAATCTTTACCTTAATCTCAATCTCAACCTTAATCTCTAATATGTCTGAAAAAAAAATATTGGTTACCGGAGCAAATGGCCAGTTAGGTTCTGAAATCAGAAGATTGGAAACCAACTTTCCGGAGTATAAATTTTTATTTACAGATTATGAGGAGCTCTCAATCATTGATGAAGAAGCTGTTGAGAAATTTTTTGAAGAAAACCGGCCGGATTATTGCATCAATTGTGCTGCCTACACGGCAGTAGATAAGGCTGAGGAAAAAAGCGAACAGGATCTTGTAGAGAAGTTGAATGCAGATGCTGTGGGTTATCTGGCAAAACAATGCAGTAAGTACCATACAAAGTTTTTACACATTTCAACTGATTACGTTTTTGACGGATCATCTTCTACGCCCTATACGGAAGCAGATATACCCAATCCTGTAAGTTTTTATGGAGCTACCAAGCTGAAAGGAGAAGAATTGGCGCTTCAAAATACCGATGCCATCATCATTCGAACAGCATGGGTGTATTCATCCTCTGGAAAAAATTTTGTAAAAACCATGATGCGGCTAATGCAGGAGAAAACCGAGATTAATGTTGTAAACGACCAATATGGAACCCCCACTTATGCTGCCGATCTGGCGGCTGTTTTGTTGCAAATAATAAAATGCGGGAAATGGCAATCAGGAATTTACCATTACTCCAATGACGGTATTACTACCTGGTACCAATTTGCAATGGCTATTAAAAGTATAAAAGAATATTCTTGTGCCGTAAATCCCATACCTACTGCCTCTTTTCCAACTCCTGCAAAAAGACCTGCTTATTCGGTATTAAACAAATCTAAAATCAAAGAAGCGTATCATATTCAGCCCCCACATTGGAGAGACAGTTTGGTTGAATGTTTGAAAATACTTGTTTAATAAAGAAAAAAAAATTGCCCAAATCAATTGATAATTCCAAATTTTTGTACTTCCCCTGAACTTCTGTCTTTAATCGTACCCCAAGTAATGGCTCAGTTTTTCAAAAACATCATTGGTTTGTTCCACTAATGGCTTCAAATCTTCTATTGTTTTAAAATCTCCATTATCTTTTCTGTATTTCATAATCAAAAAAGCGAGTTTGCTGCTGATATATGGATGATTTTTTAATTGGTCATAGCTTGCCGTATTGATATTTATCTTTTGAATATCAGCTTCAGCCAATACCAAATAAGGTTTAATATTTCTAAAAGTTGAATCGGGCACACCATAAGTCTCTCCTACCTGATCAATTGAGTAAAAACCGCCAAGTTTGTTTCTAAAATTTACTATTCTTGCTGCCAATTTACTACCGATACCATACAGTGATTTAAAAGCTGTGGTATCGGCAGTATTGACATTGATAGATTTTTGCTCAAGTTTAGGTTTTGCATAGGATGTATATTGGTTCGAATAGTTATTCCTGTTTTCATCTTTAAAAAAATTATCTCCTTTCCCTTCCTTTGGGGTAATTACAATAAATGGTTTAAGCCTGGCAAACTCTTCAGGACGCAGGTTGTAAATCTTATGAAGATCATCTACTGTCCTGAACTTTCCGCCCTTGCTCCGATAGTTAATAATTGTATGTACAGTGCGTTCTCTCAGGCCTAATTCCTTCAATCCAGCTTCATCCAGTGTATTGGGGTCAAAACGGAACAGTCTGCCCACCGTTTTTGCCTCATCACGCTGATTAATGTATCTCCTCTTATAAGTATAATGCGTTGAGCCTCCAGATTTACCGGAATATGCAACACCTTCTTTCCCTGTTTCCTTAGTTTTAAGCGGCATAAAATAGCCATCAGAATCCTGGCTTTCCACTTCCTTATGTTGGTTCCAAAAAGGAAGCAGGACAACCACAGAGACGATTGCTAAAAATATAATCAAAGCTATTCTTTCTTTTTTTGAAAAAAATAAATAATCTCTGGTTACCTTCTTCATTATTTTTATAATTATTTTCAGGACAAAAATATCTTTAAAACAGCCCATGAACAGGGAAAAAGCCCGTTTTGGCGGGTGAAAATCCTCCTCTTTTACTTTATTTGGAAGCCGCATATAGTATTTTGTAACTGACTGTATATCAATTACTTAAATTAAGTATTTTTACTTTATAAAAAATTTGGCAAAATTATTGAGGTGATTTATCTTCTTTCATCTGTTTTTCCTTAACTTTGCAATCCTTTTATTTTGGCCAATAAAAATTTGACAGTACAAAAAATGTTCAAGTAATTGAATTTCAACGGGTTTCTTTTAGAAATAAGAGCAATCATGGTATTTTTTTGTATGTAAGTCAATCATTAAAAACCGGTTTATAAAATATGTCAGCAACTAGTGTTCATTCAAGAGTAAACTTCGGTAAGATCAAGCATTTAGCTGAAACACCTGACCTACTGGAAGTTCAGATTCAATCTTTTAAAGAGTTTTTTCAATTAGAAACCACACCAGACAAACGTAATATTGAAGGGCTGTTCCGTGTATTTAAAGATAATTTCCCAATTACCGACACACGCAATATCTTCGTTCTGGAGTTTTTGGATTATTTTATTGATCCTCCCCGTTATTCTATCGAAGAGTGTATGGAGCGCGGTCTTACCTATGCCGTTCCATTGAAGGCAAAACTGCGCCTGAGCTGTAATGATGAGGAACATATTGATTTTCAAACAATTGTACAGGATGTATTCTTGGGCAATAGTCCGTATATGACCCCACGAGGCACTTTTGTAATCAATGGCGCCGAGCGCGTGGTTGTATCTCAATTGCATCGTTCACCGGGTGTTTTCTTCGGACAATCTGTTCACCCCAACGGCACCAAAATTTACTCTGCCCGTGTAATTCCTTTCAAAGGTGCATGGATGGAGTTTGCAACCGACATCAACAATGTGATGTATGCCTATATTGACCGTAAGAAAAAATTTCCCGTAACTACCCTTCTTCGCTCTATCGGATATGAAACCGATAAAGACATTCTGGAACTCTTTGGAATGGCAGAAGAAGTACCGGGCGATAAAAAATCTTTGGCAAAACACGTTGGCAAAAAACTGGCGGCACGTGTATTGCGTACCTGGGTTGAAGATTTTGTAGATGAAGACACCGGCGAGGTAGTATCTATTGAGCGAAATGAAATTGTGATGGAAAGAGATACCATCCTGGATGAAGAAGCTATTGAAACCATCTCCGACATGGAAGTTAAGAGCGTTTTTGTACAACGCGAAGATGTGGGCGGAGATTATACCATAATATATAATACATTAAATAAAGATACCTCCAACAGTGAATTGGAGGCGGTGCAGTTTATTTATCGCCAGTTGCGCGGAGCAGATGCGCCCGATAATGAAACAGCAAGAGGTATTATTGAAAAATTGTTCTTTAGCGACAAACGTTATGATCTTGGCGAAGTAGGTCGTTATAAAATCAACCGTAAGTTAAATCTTGATGCAACGTTAACCCAAAAGACGTTAACAAAAGAAGATATATTAGAAATTATTAAATATCTGATTCAGTTAACCAACGGCAAAGCCGAAATTGACGATATCGATCACCTGAGCAACCGTCGTGTACGAACTGTAGGCGAGCAGCTGTACGCTCAGTTTGGAGTAGGTCTTGCGCGTATGGCACGCACTATTCGTGAGCGGATGAATGTGAGAGACAACGAGGTGTTCACTCCGGTTGATTTGATTAATGCCAGAACGCTTTCTTCTGTTATCAATTCATTCTTCGGCACATCGCAATTGTCGCAATTTCTGGATCAAACCAACCCTCTTTCTGAAATTACGCACAAACGCCGTATTTCTGCCCTCGGGCCAGGCGGCTTGAGCCGTGAACGCGCAGGTTTTGAGGTACGCGACGTACACTACTCTCACTACGGAAGGCTTTGCACCATCGAAACACCGGAAGGACCTAATATCGGTTTGATTTCAACGCTTTGCGTTCATGCTAAGATTAATGACATGGGCTTCATAGAAACGCCTTACCACAAGGTGAGCGAAGGAAAAGTAGATATGAAACTACTGGAATTTCTGAGTGCCGAAGAAGAAGACAGTGTGAAAATAGCACAGGCCAACACCAAACTGGACGACGACGGCAACTTTATTGATGAAAGAATTGAAGGCAGAGAAACCGGCGACTTCCCTATATTGGACCGAAATGAGGTAGAATATATGGATGTGGCACCCAACCAGATTGTAGGTTTAAGCGCTTCATTGATTCCCTTTCTTGAGCATGACGATGCCAACCGCGCCCTGATGGGTTCCAACATGCAACGTCAGGCAGTGCCGCTTTTGCGCCCCGAAGCCCCGATTGTGGGTACAGGTCTCGAAGGAAAAGCAGCCCGCGATGCAAGAATTCAAATTCATGCCGATGGCAATGGCGTAGTAGAATTTGTAGATGCCAATGAAATACACGTTCGCTACGACCGTGATGTAAATGATAAACTGGTTAGTTTCGAAGAAGACCTGATGGTGTATAAACTAACAAAATTCATTAAAACAAACCAGGAAACCTGTATTAACCTAAAACCTGCAGTAAAAAAAGGTCAAAAAGTAAAAACGAACGATTTCTTAACCGAAGGATACGCTACCAAAAACGGCGAACTGGCATTAGGCAAAAACCTGAAAGTGGTGTTCATGCCTTGGAAGGGTTACAACTTTGAGGATGCCATTGTGATAAGTGAAAAGGTAGTAAAGGAAGACATGTTCACATCTATACATATTTCTGAATATGAATTAGAAGTGCGTGACACCAAACTGGGTGAAGAAGAACTGACATCAGATATTCCCAACGTTTCGGAAGAAGCTACCAAAGATCTGGACGAAAACGGTATTATCCGTATTGGCGCTCAAATCAAAGAGGGAGATATCATGATTGGTAAAATCACTCCTAAAGGTGAAAGCGACCCCACTCCCGAAGAAAAACTGCTGCGTGCCATCTTTGGCGATAAAGCCGGTGATGCCAAAGACGCATCGCTGAAAGCGCCAAATGGAGTAGAGGGTGTGGTAATAGGCAAAAAACTGTTTCAAAGAGCCAAAAAAGACAAGAACGCAAAAATTCGTGAAAAGGCAGCCATCGAAAAATTGGACAAAATTCACGAAAAGAACGAAGAAGACCTTTTGGCTGTATTGTTAGATAAACTGGAAACCCTGCTCGAAAATCGAGTTTCAGTTGGAGTAACGAACAGTTTTGAGGAAGTAGTGATTGGCAAAGGCTCTAAATTCAATGCCAAAAATCTGGGCGCTCTCGATTTTCAGAATATCAATCCTTTGAACTGGACTAACGACGAAAAAATAAATGGCCAGATCAATACATTATTACACAACTATAATATTAAGTTCAACGAAGAGTTAGGACGTTATAAAAGAGAAAAATTCAACATCAGCATAGGTGATGAACTTCCGGCAGGTGTGTTGAAACTGGCTAAAGTATATCTGGCAGTAAAACGTAAACTGAAAGTGGGCGATAAGATGGCAGGCCGCCACGGAAACAAAGGCATCATGGCCAAAATTGTTCGTCAGGAAGATATGCCTTTCCTCGAAGATGGTTCACCGGTTGATATTGTATTAAACCCATTAGGCGTACCCAGTCGTATGAACCTGGGGCAGATTTATGAAACCGTGCTGGGTTGGGCTGGAAAGGAATTGGGCGTAAGCTTTGCTACACCCATCTTTGATGGCGCCGAGCCCTCTGAAATTGAGAATTTCTGCGATGATGCAGGAATTCCAAAATTTGGGCACACATATCTATATGACGGCGAAACCGGCGAACGTTTTCACCAGAAGGCGACAGTGGGCGTAATCTACATCATCAAACTGCACCACATGGTGGACGATAAGATGCACGCGCGTTCCATTGGGCCTTATAGCCTGATTACGCAGCAACCTCTGGGTGGTAAAGCTCAGTTTGGTGGTCAGCGTTTTGGTGAAATGGAAGTTTGGGCATTGGAGGCTTATGGCGCTTCTAACCTGCTTCAGGAATTATTAACCCTAAAGTCTGATGATATCATAGGACGTGCAAAAACTTATGAAAGCATTGTGAAGGGTGATAATATTCCGAGAGCCGGCGTACCTGAGTCGTTCAACGTACTGGTGCATGAGCTTAGAGGTTTGGGATTGGATTTGACGTTTGAATAATACCGAACATCCTTCCTCACCCTATAAGAAGGGTTAGTGAAGGACAAGCTTGATGAGAGATGTACAACAGTTGAAGAGTGCGACGCAAGACAGATGAGTAATGCACTACAGCTGGTAACAAAAAAAAATAGGTTCTTTTTAGAAAAAATAATAAACAATAATCCCGAAAATCCTCTTAGAGGAGGAAAAAAAGGAGTTTTTATACTATGGCAACAAAAAGAGACAATCGTCCAAAAGCAGCATTTTCAAAAATTACAATTGGCCTTGCTTCTCCCGACTCTATTTTGGAAAAGAGTTTTGGCGAAGTATTGAAGCCTGAAACAATCAACTACCGCACCTACAAGCCGGAGCGCGATGGTTTGTTTTGCGAAAGAATTTTCGGACCGGTAAAGGACTATGAGTGTGCTTGTGGCAAATACAAGCGTATTCGTTATAAGGGTATCGTATGCGACCGTTGCGGTGTGGAAGTAACCGAGAAAAAAGTGCGTCGCGAAAGAATGGGGCACATCAAACTGGTGGTTCCGATAGTTCATATCTGGTATTTCAAATCATTGCCTAATAAAATTGGGTATCTGTTAGGTATGAGCTCCAAAAAATTAGAAACCATCATATACTACGAAAGATATGTGGTGATACAAGCCGGAGTACGTGCCGACAAAGGTCAGAACTACAGCGATCTTTTAACAGAAGAAGAGTATTTGGATATTCTGGATACCCTTCCCAAAGATAATCAGTATCTTCCTGATGATGATCCCAACAAGTTTATAGCCAAGATGGGAGCTGAAGCAGTGCATGACTTATTGGAGCGCATTGACCTCGACCAGTTGTCATTTGATCTGAGAAATTCAGCGGCCACCGAAACCTCTCAACAACGCAGGGCTGATGCCTTGAAGCGTCTGAGTGTGGTAGAGGCATTTCGCGATGCCAATACTCGTATTTCGAACCGCCCGGAGTGGATGGTGATGCAATACATACCGGTAATTCCACCGGAACTACGCCCGTTGGTACCATTGGATGGCGGTCGTTTTGCTTCATCTGACCTCAACGATTTGTATCGTCGTGTAATAATCCGCAACAATCGTTTGAAAAGGCTGATGGAAATTAAAGCGCCCGAAGTAATTCTTCGCAACGAAAAACGTATGCTTCAGGAAGCTATCGATTCTCTGTTTGACAATAGTCGTAAATCAAATGCCGTAAAAGCTGAGGGCGGTCGTGCTTTGAAATCATTGAGCGATGTGCTGAAAGGCAAACAGGGACGCTTCCGCCGCAACCTGCTGGGTAAACGTGTGGACTACTCAGGCCGTTCGGTTATTGTGGTAGGTCCCGAATTGAAACTGCACGAGTGCGGTTTGCCAAAAGATATGGCTGCCGAACTGTTTAAGCCATTCATTATTCGTAAACTAATAGAAAGAGGAATCGTAAAAACAGTAAAATCAGCAAGAAAACTTGTTGACAAAAAAGAGGCTGTTGTATGGGACATTCTTGAAAATATATTAAAAGGGCATCCTGTGTTACTTAACCGTGCCCCAACGCTGCACCGACTTTCAATTCAGGCTTTCCAGCCGAAATTGATTGAAGGAAAGGCTATTCAGTTGCACCCGTTGGTAACTGCTGCCTTCAACGCCGACTTTGATGGTGACCAAATGGCGGTACACGTGCCTTTGAGTAATTCTGCTATTATAGAAGCTCAACTGCTCATGCTGGCTTCGCACAACATATTAAACCCGCAGAACGGTACACCTATCACCCTTCCTTCTCAGGACATGGTATTGGGCTTGTACTACCTCACAAAGGGTAAAAAAACTGATGACAAAGAAACCATCAGAGGAGAGGGAAAACCATTCTATTCTCCTGAAGAGGTAATCATCGCCTACAACGAAAAAACCGTTGACCTTCATGCCTGGATTAAAGTAAAAGTAAATATCAGAAATGAAAATGGCGAGCTGGTAAATAAACTGATTGAAACAACCGTTGGTCGTGTACTCTTTAATCAAACGGTGCCGGTAGAAGTAGGTTTTGTAAATGCACTTTTGACCAAAAAGAGCCTTAGGGAAATCATTGGTAACATTATTGAAATAACCAATGTCCCCAAAACCGCCAAATTTTTGGATGATATTAAACAATTAGGTTTCCGCACCGCCTTCCAGGGTGGTTTGTCATTCAGTATTAATGACCTGATAATCCCTGAAATAAAAGAAGAATTGCTCGAAAATGCTCATGGTGAGGTTGATGAGGTTTGGGACAACTATAATATGGGTCTTATTACCAACAACGAGCGATATAACCAGATTGTAGATATCTGGAGCCGTGTGGATACAAGGCTTACAGAAACCCTGATACGTGAATTGAGTACAGATAAACAAGGATTCAACTCAGTATATATGATGCTTGACTCCGGTGCTAGAGGTTCCAAACAGCAAATTAAACAGTTAGCCGGTATCAGAGGACTGATGGCCAAGCCAAGAAAATCAGGCTCAACCGGTTCTGAGATTATCGAAAACCCGATTCTTTCGAACTTTAAAGGCGGATTGAATGTATTGGACTACTTCATCTCTACCCATGGTGCTCGTAAGGGTCTTGCGGATACAGCTTTGAAAACAGCAGATGCAGGTTATCTTACACGTCGTTTGGTGGATGTGTCTCAGGATGTGGTTATTACCGAAGAAGATTGTGGAACACTCCGTGGAATTAACATTTCTGCATTGAAGGATAATGAGGATATTATTGAACACCTGTCAGACAGAATTGAGGGACGTACCTCCCTGCATGATGTGTATGATCCTCAGACGGACGAGTTGATTATTGAAGCCGGTACCGAAATTTCGGCAAAGGTAGCCAAAAAAATTGAGGATGTTGGTGTCGAATTCATCGAAATACGCTCTGTGCTCACCTGCGAAAGCAAGCGCGGATGTTGTGTGAAATGCTATGGCAAAAATCTGGCATCCGGTATTTTGACACAAAAAGGTGATGCAGTAGGTATTATAGCAGCTCAATCCATTGGGGAGCCGGGTACCCAGCTTACACTTCGTACCTTCCACGTGGGTGGTGTGGCAGGATCTGCATCGGTAGAATCCACGCTGAATGCCAAATTTGAGGGAACCATTCAGTTTGATGGTGTACGTTCTGTTTCCACAATCAATAACGAAGGAGAAGATGTAAAAGTGGTAATCGGGCGCACAGGTGAGGTGAGAATTATTGATACAAAAAATGACCGCCTGCTCATTACTAACAATATTCCATATGGCTCTACCCTATTGACAAAAGACGGTCAAAAGGTAACAAAAGGAATGCCTATTTGCTCATGGGACCCTTATAATAACGTAATCATCGCAGAAGCCAATGGTACGTTGCACTTCGAACATGTGATTGAGGGTGTTACCTATCGCGAAGAAGCCGATGAGCAAACCGGACACCGCGAAAAAGTGGTTATCGAAACCAGAGATAAAACAAAAATTCCTTCAATGATAATTGAAGGTAAAGAAAAGAAATCATACAACCTGCCAACGGGAAGCCATATCATGTTGGATGAGGGCACTGATGTAAAAGCAGGTAAAGTAATTGTGAAAATTCCTCGTGTTCTTGGCAAACTGAAAGATATCACTGGTGGTCTGCCTCGTGTAACAGAATTGTTTGAGGCGCGTAACCCAAGCAATCCTACTGTAGTTAGTGAAATTGATGGCGTAGTTTCAATGGGAGCTACCAAACGCGGCAACAGAGAAATTATCATTGAAGCTAAGGATGGTGTAACCAGAAAATACTTAGTGCCACTGTCAAGGCAAATTTTGGCTCAAGACGGCGACTTTGTAAAAGCAGGCACCGCCTTGTCCGATGGTCAAATTTCTCCACAGGATATTCTGGCTATTCAGGGACCGTTTGCCGTGCAACAATATGTGGTAAACGAAATTCAGGAAGTTTATCGCTTGCAGGGTGTGCGTATCAACGACAAGCACATTGAAGTAATTGTGCGTCAGATGATGCGTAAGGTAAGCATTGTGGATCCGGGTGATACACGTTTCCTCGAAGATGATTTGGTTGACAAGTTTGAATTTGTTGATGAAAACGACTATGTATATGAGAAGAAAGTGGTTACCGATCCTGGCGAATCTGGCAAACTGAAAGCCGGGCAGATTATCAGCCTGAGAGATTTAAGAGAAGAAAACTCTGTACTTCGCCGTTCTGATAAAAAATTAGTTGAGTTCAGAGATGCAGAACCTGCAACTTGTCTCCAACCCTTTTGGGTATCACAAAGGCTTCATTAGGCGTACCCAGTTGGATTTCAGCTGCCTCCTTCCAGGAAACGACCAAGGTACTTTCTTCGGCGGCCATACACGGAAAGGCAGACGATATGATGGGATTGAAAGAAAACGTGATTACAGGGCACTTGATACCCGCCGGAACAGGCTTACGTGAATTTGAAAATATGATTGTTGGAAGCAAGGAGGAGTATGAACTGCTACAGGTTACCAAAGAAGTTCAGGCTTTTGACGAAGAAGAATAAATATAAAGAATCTTAAAGCAAATAACAGCCCCGTTAATACAATTGACGGGGCTATTTTATTACCACATCATGAATAACCTGTTTTCCAAAAGCCTCATTTACACGTTGAATAATGGTTTCTCTCTGATAAAGAAGTTCATTTTTCAAAGGCGCTACATGCGTAGTAATGATAAGTTTGGCATTAATTATTTGCAACCTATCTGTATATCTGGCCACTGTTTTTCCCATGATATCCTGCCATAAATCTTCGATCTGCAGCGCCTGAATATCATTTTTAATTCTGCTTTTGCTCAAAAACTCCTTCAATGCCTGACCAATGGAACATGCTGCCATTTCTTTTTTTGTGAAGATAGAACGAATATTCGGAAATTGTAAAACAGTTATGGAATTTTAAACAGGCTTCAATGTATTATTCAATCCAAATTTATATACAAACCTCATGTGCTATTACAACGGTATAAAATTGAGAAAACAGAAACAATCAAGCTCAAAAATTTAGAAAAACAAACAGCAGCTTTCGATTTTTTGAATAAGCCGGTAAACAACGGTTTTGACTATAACCTCTACCCTGTTATCAAAGCTAATACATCCGGAACAGATTTTGAATTAGTGCAAATGGAATGGGGTTTTATACCATTTTATATAAAAAGCAGGCAGGAACTTTTTTCATTTAGAAACAGAGGCACTGATCCTATCACAGGTAAATTCAAACCTCCAATAATCACACTAAATGCCAATGGTGAAAAACTGTTTGAAAAAGTAACTTATAAACAATCCGCACTATCCAGAAGGTGTTTAGTTCTTTCTTCTGGCTTTTTTGAGTGGCGGCATGTTTACCCAATCAGCAAGAAAACCGGTAAACCAATGAAAACAGCGGTTAAATACCCATATTATATTTATTTACCGGGCAGACCATTTTTTTTCATGGCCGGGATATGGACACCCTGGGCAGATAAAACAACGGGAGAAATGGTCGAAAGTTTTGCAATTATAACAACCGAAGCAAATCCCTTAATGGAACAAATCCATAACTCCAAAAAACGGATGCCGGTTATCCTGAATGAAGACCTCGCTTATGAATGGATTTTTGCCGATCTCAATAAAGAACGTATTACAGAAATTGCCACTATCCAATACGAAGCTGAAAAAATGACCGCTTATCCTTTAGTAAAAGATTTTCTAAACTCACCTGATCCACTCATGGAGGTGGATTATGACGAACTGCCTAATCTATCTTTCTGAGGATATAAAAATTGCCCGATTAGAATCGGGTTTTCATTTCTAAATCTTTCCTTTTATCAGATTTATTTTTTCCGGGGAGTAGCTTCCCAGCCATGCTGCCAATGCCTTCGAAAATTTAAAAGATACACACCCTTCCAACTTCTTCAACAGGGTCTATTACTTAAAAGGAAGAACAATCGCGGTGAGTGCAACCCCCGAAAACCTTCCATAATACTTTGGAATATGGTAGTAAAACAGTTATCCTACCAACCACTAACTGAATACTTATTCTTTGATCAAAAAAGAAAAATGGGAATCGTCAAAAGAATTCAAAGGCAAATCACTAAATTTGGACTGACAAGCAATAATTTGAATTTAGCAACTAATTGATTATGAATGAAATAGATTTAGTTTAGTCAGAATTATAAACAGATAATCAATAAAAAACTACATTATGAGAATTCGACTTCTAATAATCATATTTATTTTAATAACTGGGAATTTATTCGCTCAAAAACTATACGTATGGTGTCCTAAAAACCAAATTGCCACTCCAAGACAAGGGTTTTTAGAGAAAGATACAATAGATTTAGTGGTTTTTGACGGAAGGATTTTAACCCCTAAATCAAAAGTTGAATGTACGTCAGAAGAAACTATAAACCAATTGACAGATTTCATAAGACGAACTTATCCATCAACAACAATAAACATTTTAAAATCAAATCAATAATATAAAGACCCAACTAATAATAGAATTACTGTCAAAATTGGGATTTCGGCATACCACGCAGCGTTTGGATTGATATTAAAGTTGGAATAGGCAGTGTTGGTGGAAATTTTTCTTATGGTGTTTTTCCGAAGGAAAATGGAATGCGGTTACAGCGTATGCCGTGAAAAATATATGACTTCAGAAATAATAACGAGATAAAGAAAGTAAAAGATATAATAAAGGTAGCTTCTCGACCAAATACCGGAGGTTATATAACAGCAAAAACATACTGAACTCATCATATATTGAAGCAAATCAAGAGATGCTATTCTTTATTGACGAAACTTTAATGAAATAACGTCACAAAACATATAGAGGGTTAAAGAAAGCCCAATATTAAAAACAGATTCAAACGCATAAAAAGGCCTCGAACTTAAATTTTCCGAAACCACATCCATCAGTTGTTTGTAGGCTTGTTTGCGCCCTTTAGTCTAACCCTTACAACATATTTCATAGGGGATACTTTTATTGTACCCCTTATTTATTGTAAATTTGCAATAGATGAAACAGCGAATTTACATAGACACATCAGTTATTGGTGGCTATTACGACACGGAGTTTGAAATAGCTACCAAGAAACTGTTTCAAAGAATTATAAATAAAGACTTTTCCATTTTCTTTTCGGAAATAAACGAAACCGAACTAATGCTTGCACCTCAACACATTCAGGAAGTAAAGACTTTAATTCCAACCGAATGTTTGACTTTTATCGAAATGAATGACGAAGTTGAAATATTGGCTCAAACTTACATTTCTGAAAAAAGCGTTAGGAAAAGCAAGTGAAAATGATGCTTATCACATTGCATTATCTTCTGTTTATAGATTAGACTGTTTGATAAGTTGGAACTTCAAACACATCGTGAATTTCGACAAAATAAAGATGTTTAACTCAATAAATATGCGTTTGGGTTATCCTTTGATAGATATTCGTTCACCCTTAGAATTTTTAAAAGATGAAAAATAAAGAGAAAAAAGAATTTGACAGCGTTGCATTCTTCCGAGCTATCAAAGAAAAATTAGCAAAAAAAATGGAGGGAATGACTTTGGTACAGAAACAAGAATTTATGCGACAAGTGCGAGAAGGAAAAATAAAAATCGCTTAAAATTTTACTGCATATAACATTAATCAGATTGAAAAAAGTCCCAAGTTTAAAAAACAGATTCAAGTGCAGAGAGAAATGCTCCGTAGTTGAATGTTCAGTGGCTTTTTGTAATCTGGTGTACTTCGGCAATACTCAGCATAAATTCAGCGACATCGGTTCATTTTTTGAAGATCGCTAACTTCTTAGGTGGTTTTCCCACTTTTCAGACAACTATTTGCTGTCTGGCTCACGTCAAATTTGAATATAAACAAAAAACCGGTATTCACATTTATTGTCGAATACCGGTTTATTGCCTGAAATTAAACGATATAATCTCTAATTATTGAAGCTAAAACTTGGTCTTGATATAAAAGGGCAGCATATCTCTCCATGTGGGCCAGTCATGCTTGTAATTGGTACCCCAATTATCAAATTCATAGTTAATACCTTTGTCATAAAGCAGCTTGGCAAATTCGCCGCCGGCCCTCGGATCTTCATACGCACCACTACCCGTAAGTAGATGAATATGATGACTTCTTCTTATCATTTCAAGCACATTATGGTCAGACAAATTTGGTACATAATGTTGTGGGCTATTGTAATAAACATTATCATCCATATAACCATTTGAATAATAAGTAAGGTCATACACACCACTCATGGCAATCACACCATTAATAATATCAGGGCGTTTCAAAAACAGATTCATACTGTGCAGAGCGCCAAAAGAAGCGCCGGAAACAATAATAGGCGTGTCCTGGCTGGACGAAGTTCTGATAAAGGGAATTACTTCATCATAAATATACTCATTCCACTGTTGATGTCTGATGGATTGATCCCAGGGAGCCATATTCTTATTGAGCCAGCTTTCGTTGTTAACACTGTCAATGGAATACACTTTAATCTTTCCGGCCTCAATATGTGGCGCCAGACTGTCAATCATCTGAAAACGCTCATATTCCAGAAAATCGGCGGCAGCAGTGGGTACCAGCAGCAAGGCAAATCCATAATGGCCATAGGTTACAATAGGCATTTCCTTATTTAAACGCTGACTGTACCAAGAGGTTATTTCTTTTTTCATTTGATTTTTTTTACTTTTTTTAAATATCTTTTACTATCCTGAAAAAATGGGAAGCAAATTGTCGAAATTATTCTTCTTTTGGTTTGAAATATATTCTATTGCTACTTCAATAAAACAAATTCTAAATTCTTTACAAAGGTGAGGTTTATGAGGCAAATGGCAATAACTTTGTAATAGTCATTTTATTTTTATAAAAATTCTGCTATGAAGAAAATAATGTTACTTATCATTCTTTTTTTTTGAGTTTTTCTACTTTCGCCCAACATGAAAAGTATTACCCAGATACTGATGTCAAAATTCAAAACCGTCTGGAGGAATGGAGAGACCTGAAATTCGGGTTGCTGATGCATTGGGGGCCTTACAGCCAGTGGGGAGTAGTAGAAAGCTGGAGTATCTGCCCCGAAGACCTAAGCTGGGCTGTAGGTGGTCAAAAAAAAGAAGTTGCCGACAACTATTTTGACTATGTAAAGGCTTATGAAAACCTTCAAACCACTTTTAACCCAACAAAATTCAACCCCGAAAAATGGGCAGCAGCGGCAAAATATGCCGGAATGAAGTATATGGTTTTCACTACCAAGCATCATGACGGTTTTAGCATGTTTGATACAAAATATACTGATTATAAGATAACAGACAAAAAAACATTTGTCGATTTCACTCATAAGCAGGTAAATGAATTGGTTACCGGCTATGGTCAGGTAGATATTCTGTGGTTTGACGGCGGTTGGGTAAGGAAAACTACCGACGAAGAAGTGAAGAAATATCTTGCGGATACATCAGAAGGCTCCCGATGGGCGCGAAATCCACAAAATCAGGATATCAATATGGCCGGATTGGTAAAAGAAGTTCGTGCCAAACAACCCAATATTTTGGTGGTGGATCGTGCGGTAGAAGGACCGGAGCAAAACTATCTTACACCCGAACAGCAAATACCCGCTGAACCTATAGCCGATCCATGGGAAACCTGCATGACTATGGGCAATAGCTGGAGTTACGTACCCAATGATGTGTATAAGCCGGCTAAAGAAATCATTGAAAAATTAGTAGATATTGTGAGTAAAGGCGGAAATTATTTACTAAACATAGGACCCTGATGCAGAAGGTGAGTTTGACAATACGGCCTACGAGCGCCTCAGAGAAATCGGCGACTGGATGAAGTTTAACGGCAAAGCCATTTACGTAACCAGAACGGCTCCTCAGTGGAAAGATGGCGATAAAGTTCGTTATACCCAAAGCAAGGATGGTAAAACAAAATATATTTTTCTGTTTGAGTACCCAAAAAGTAATCTGATGCTGGAGAATCTGGATATCAGTACGAAAGCGAAAATCAGTATGTTAGGCTCTGGTAAAAAGATTAATTGGAAGGAGGCGGATAAAGGTGTAAGTATCTCAGTTACTCAAAATATGCAAAGCGCTTCTAAATACGTTTGGGTATTGGAAGTAAAAGAATGATTGAATTAAAGAATCCCAAAAGAATTTAGTAATTTGCCGCATGGACATATTGCAGGAACTTAACGAGAAACCTTCGCGTAAAAAACTTTTGTATCCGGTAAATGAAGAACTTTCCGAATACCTGATACGTCAGGGCCGGGAGGTAAATCTACCTGTTTCACACAAAGATTTATTAAACTTTACCTGGTCTATCCCCATCAAGGATGAGCACGGTAATCATACCCTTTGGGAAAAAGCAATTTATGACAATCGCGACTGGGATTTCCTCAAGGAAGGGTTGGTAAAGATATATGCTATCCTAAAAACAGAAGGCGATCTGAGTTTTGTTGACCATCTGGACGTGGCAAGGATTGATTATTGTGCTTTTGGCAACTCACTCCCTTTTCGGATTCGCATCATCAATAAATTCAATTCCAATTTCGACCATTATTACATGAAAATAAGTGATGCTTCGCGTATTTATGGATTGGAACTGGAACAGATTCTCTCTCCTAACCGTATCACATTTTTTACCGACAAAGGCACATTAGTTGAGGAACATATTCCCGGCATTGCCGGCGATGTATTTATAAATGAATATTTTGAAAGAGAAGAAACCAACAAAACAAGGCTGGCGAAAGAATTTGTAAAGTTTAACGAAAGGTGTTTTGTAAGACTTTTGGGCGATATGCGCAGCTACAACTTTGTGGTAGTAGCCACCCCCGACATTGAATGTTATCAATATAGAATTCGTGCTATTGACTTTGACCAACAGTGTTATGAAGGGCGTAAAAACCTGTACCTGCCTCAGTTTTTTAAAGAAAACAACCCATTCGTTCACAATGTGTTAACCCATCTCAACAAAGAATCTGTGGAACAATACCGTGCCGAAGAACGCTCATCAATGGCCTTCAGGGTAGCCGTCAGCCGGTTTAGGTTGATGGAGCTGTTGAACATCATGTCCAGAGATACCATTTCGCCGGTGGAGAAATGTAATCAACTTAAAGAACAACTGAACGAATATTTTAAAACCGAAGCATTCGGCCGATGCAAAAGTATGGGGCAGGTTTTAAAACTACAGTTGAAGTATATGCTGCGCGGAAACCTGAAACTGATACAGGAAAAAACCCGAACCTTAAAAAACAGCTCCATTTCTGTATAGCCAAACCTTAAACATTAATCCTTTAATTTAAAATGTCTTTGTACTAATATGTTTCGACGCACAATAGAGATTATTACAAACAGTTTTGGCATGGCTGTTCAGGAGTTATGGAAAAACAAACTTCGCACCTTTCTTTCTTTGTTTGGCGTTACTATCGGAATCTTTTGCATAATAGGGGTTTTGGCAACCGTAAACAGTCTTCAACGAAATATTCAAAACGAGATTGAATCATTTGGCAACAACACCATGTTTATCGATAAGTGGGAATGGGGCGGCGGCCCGGGCTATGAATGGTGGCAATTTGTAAACCGTCCCCACCCAAAGTTTTCCGAGGTAAAACAGGTTAAAGAGCGTTCTCCAAGTGCGGAGTATATTGCTTTTCTCATAAATACAACAGGCAATGTGGACATTGGTGGCCTGACACTTAATAATGTAAAAATCTATGGCGCTACCGATGAATTTTTATTGATCCAATCCATCAATGTGGAATACGGCAGACCTATCTCCGATGCGGAGTTTGGATATGGAAGCAATGTGGGCCTGATTGGTAATGAAATAGCAACCAAAATTTTTGGAGAACCGGAGTTAGCCATCCACAAAAGTATTACAATCAAAGGCCGGAAAATATTGGTGTGCGGCATAATTAAAAAGCAGGGAAAGCAGATGGTTGGTGGATGGGAATACGACAAATCGGTCATTCTACCTTTTCAGTTTGCACGCACTATTTATAAAGAAGAAAAAACTGACCCCATCATTATGGCCAGAGGCTACCCTTCCGTTTCCAAAGAGGCGTTTAAAGATGAACTGGAAGGGGCGATGCGAAGCATCAGAAAACTAAGTCCTAAAACCGAATCTAACTTTGCCATCAATAACTTAGACGATGCCAGTAAACAGGTAGAAGAAATTTTTGGCGGCCTGAATATCGGTGCTGCTATTATTGGCGGCATCAGCCTGATTGTAGGCTTGTTTGGAGTGGCCAATATCATGTTTGTAACCGTAAAGGAGCGTACTTCTCAGATTGGCCTTAAAAAAGCCATTGGAGCAAAACGCAGGGTTATCCTGACAGAATTTCTATTGGAATCGGCATTTCTTTGTATTATTGGCGGGTTGGTTGGGTTATTCTTAGTATTCCTTCTATCTGTAATCCTCACAAAAGTCCTTGAATTCCCCATATTTGTTTCTATAACCAATATGGCCTGGACTTTTTTTATTTGCATTCTGGTAGGCATCATTGCAGGTATTGTTCCTGCGGTTCAGGCCGCAAAAATGGATCCGGTAGTGGCTATAAGGAGTTAAAGCTCTTTCATATACACGTTTGACTTTACTAATTATTTTGTTAGAAGTTGAAAGTTTACATATTTTAAGATTAGATATTTTTCAACAATAACATCCAATGAAAAAATATTTTTGACATATTGAATTTATTTATATATTTGGTGTACTAAAATCAAACAAATATGAAAACAAAAACATTAATTGCTGGAATAATTGGAGGTGCTATAGCCTTTTTTATCGGTTGGGCTTTATATGGTATTGTTTTTTCTTCTATCATGGAAGCCCACACAAATGTTTCCATTTTTAAGAAGGATGAAGAAATGATATTTTGGGCCATGATTGCCAGTAACCTTTTTTGGGGTTGGGCAATTGCCATTATTCTGGACTGGGCACATTGTAAATCCTTTGGAGATGGTATGATAAAAGGAGCTTTCTTGGGGTTGTTTATTGGTTTGTCATTTGACTTGGGTATTTATGGTATGGCAAATTGGTTCAATGATCTTACAGGAGTAGGATTGGACATACTATTAAATATTATTATGAATGCGTTGGTTGGAGGCGTAATCGGATGGTATTATAGCAGAACGAAAGCATAGGAATAATATTATTTGAAGCATTTAAAGATATTCAAATATCCGGAATGTTTATTCTGGTTATTTAATTATTTTTTTTCCGATTTTAATAAAATAGGTCAGATTACTATCATCTGGCAAGTTTTAGAAGGATAAATAATGCTATCAGTACATTCTTATTTTTCAATGCAAAATAGGTAATTTAATTACTATCCATAATGAAAAAACCATTTTTAAGTTGATCTTTAAGATAAAAGATTTCTTTTTATTTATTCCCAATATTTTTTTATCCAGTATATTCCATTTTGTTGCTTTATCAGTAATTGCTATTTTTGACAATGCATCTTAGTCAATAATTTGCGGAGAAAAGTATTAAATTTTCATCCCTCAATTAAAAATAAATAATGATAGCTATACTCGCTATAGAATCCAGTTGCGATGAAACTTCAGCATCGATTTGTTGCGATGGTAAAATTTTATCCAACGAAATAGCCACTCAATCCATGCATGCCCAATATGGCGGTGTGGTACCAGAGTTGGCTTCAAGGGCTCATATTCAAAACATTGTACCGGTAGTTGATACAGCATTGCAAAAAGCAGGCAAATCGCTGGATGAGATTGATGCCATTGCCTTTACCCAGGCACCCGGACTCATCGGCTCACTCCTGGTAGGCGGACAATTTGCCAAATCGCTTTCGCTGGCTCTGGACAAACCACTAATAGCCGTAAACCACATGCAGGCACACGTTTTGGCCAATCTGATTCCGGAGCATAAACCATCTTTCCCGTTTTTATGCCTTACCGTAAGTGGCGGCCACACACAGATTGTAAAGTGCGAATCTCCCGTTAAACTGCAAATTATTGGCCAAACCATTGATGATGCTGCAGGAGAGGCTTTCGATAAAGCTGCCAAACTGCTTGGTCTTCCCTACCCCGGCGGCCCGCTGATTGACAAATACTCCACCGAAGGAAACCCACTGCGCTTTCAGTTTCCGGAGCCTAAAATACCCGGTTACAACTTCAGTTTCAGCGGATTAAAAACGGCTATCCTCTATTTTCTGATGAATGCAGGAAAAAGCCAGATTTATAAAGCAGAATTTGCCGCCACCGAAGAAGAGAAAAAAAGCTTTATCGAAAATAACCTGGCTGATATTTGCGCCTCTATTCAACAAAGAATAATAACTATCTTGCTGAAGAAGCTAACAAAGGCTGCTAAAGACCTAAATATCAAGGATTTGTGTATCGCGGGAGGCGTATCTGCCAACAAAGGATTACGAAAAGCAATTACAGCAGCAGGTGTTCAAAACAATTGGAATACCTTTATACCCGACTTTCAGTATTGCACCGACAATGCCGGAATGATTGCCATCACAGGATATTATAAATACCTTGCAGGCGAATTCTCTGACCTGACCATCCAATCGGCTGCCAGAGCCAGATGGTGAAGAATAACATAAAATTATCTTTCAATTTTTTATTATCGGAAATGGCAGATTTTGCGTGTTAAGAATGCCATCCTCAGCAGCTTTTCGTTTGTTGAAAATTGCTCACACCTAATATTTTTTACTCTCTTATTACCTATTGAGCAACCCAAAAATAAAAAAGCCCGCAAAACATTGTTAATCAACATTTTACAGACTTTTTTTGTCGGGATGACTAGATTCGAACTAGCGACCACACGCCCCCCAGACGTGTACTCTAACCGGGCTGAGCTACATCCCGAATCCTTTAAATTCGATGCAAAGTTAAAAAAACTTCGATGAATTTACAAATTTTATACGCCACTTATCGGTAATAAGGTCAGTTTCCAATATATTTGCCGCACTTTAAAATTAAATTATCCATGACAATAGGTGTTTTAAAGGAACCTGCTTTTGAGACAAGAGTATCATTACTTGCTGAAGCAGTTTCCACGCTCACTAAAAAAGGGATTACCGTACTGGTTGAGTCTGATGCCGGTGCAAAATCATCTTGTAATAATGCCGATTATGAAGCTGCCGGCGCTCAAATAAAAGCCCGAAACGAAGTACTGAAAAATGCAGATATCGTTCTATCCATTCATTCTTTGGATGCTTCGGAATCCGCATTGAATGAAAAGAAAATTTTGATTGGCGTTTTTCAGCCGCTATCCAACAAGCCATTAATGGAAAGCTATGCGGCCAACAATATCACTTCGTTTTCGATGGATATGCTGCCCAGAACAACTCGTGCACAGGCAATGGATGTTTTGAGTTCTCAGGCAAACATAGCAGGATACAAGGCAGTGCTTACAGCAGCAACCTCCTACAGTCGGTATTTCCCGATGTTTATGACAGCAGCAGGAAGTATTGCGCCTGCAAAAGTTTTGATTCTTGGTGCGGGAGTAGCCGGCCTTCAGGCTATTGCCACTGCAAAACGCTTGGGCGCTGTAGTGGAAGTGTTTGATACGCGGCCTGCTGTGAAGGAAGAAGTGATGAGTCTGGGTGCAAAATTTGTGGAAGTAGAAGGCGCTGCAGATGCCAGCAAGGCAGGTGGTTATGCCGTGGAACAAACCGATGATTACAAACAAAAACAACAGCAACGGATAGCAGAAAGCATTGCCAAATCGGATATCATTATCACAACCGCACAAATCCCCGGTAAAAAAGCGCCCATTCTGGTTACTGAAGAAATGCTTAATACCATGCGCAATGGTTCGGTAATTATTGACCTTGCAGCTGCCACCGGAGGAAATACTCCTGCAACAAAGAACAACGAAACCGTTAATTATAAAGGTATTACGATTATCGGAAACTCTAACCTTCAGGCAACAATGCCTTCCGATGCCAGTAAATTATTTGGAAAAAACATTCTGAACTTCCTGCAATTAATCATTGACAAAGAAGGCAATCTGAACCTGAACTGGGAAGACGAACTTGTAAAAGGCTCCTGCATAACGCATGAGGGTAAAATCGTTCACGAAAGAATGAATTAATTTATAAAAAAATCAACTTCAGTTTTTACAAATAAAACAATTTATTATGCTTGAATGGATAAGCGCAAATCAGCAAATAATATATATCGTTATACTCATGATATTTGTGGGTATAGAAGTCATTGGCCGTGTACCCAGTGTATTGCACACACCCCTCATGAGTGGCGCCAATGCCATACATGGTGTGGTAATCATCGGCGCTATCATTGTAATGGGCAAAGCCGAGTCGGATAATATCCTGGCGCTGGCATTGGGCTTTTTGGCCGTGATTGTGGGCACCCTCAATGTGGTGGGAGGCTTTGTGGTTACAGACAGGATGCTGGAAATGTTTAAGAAAAAGAAGAAAAACTAAAAGTCCGGATTCTTTAGGTATTTGTTGAAATAGAAGGACTTTTAGAATGAAACAATAAGAAGCAGTAGAAATTGCATTTCGGCTCAGAAACATTATCGTTAATTGACATTTATAATTTTAAAATTAATTATCAGTTTTTGAGAATATAAAATTTTAACATTAGAATTTATCTTATGAGTTTACTTACACTTTGTTATATTATCGCATCGGTAACATTTATTATCGGCTTAAAAATGTTGAGTAACCCTGCCACTGCCAGAAACGGCAATCTGATAGCCGCCGCAGGTATGACGATGGCTATATTCGGTACCATCTTTTTATACTCTTACCATGAAGAAGGTGTGGATAAGTCTTTGGGCAACTATGCCTGGATCTTTGGAGGCATAATCGTTGGCTCCATTGTAGGAACGCTTGCTGCCAAAAGGGTGAAGATGACCGCCATGCCACAGATGGTGAGCATGTTTAACGGTATGGGAGGTGCGTGTGCAGCTTTGATTTCAATGGTTGAATATGACCATATCATTCATCATTCCGATGGAGAGACACAAATGGGATTGCTGATAGTAATCCTTTTGGGTTTAATTATTGGCTCTGTTTCCTTTGCAGGCAGTATGATAGCTCAGGCAAATTAGACGGCAAAATAAAAGACTTTGCTTTTCCCGGACAGCACATCGTAAACATCTTGATTTTATTGACCATTGTGGGTTTGTCTGTTTACTTAACTGTTAATTTCAGTCCTGACCAATCTTATATTTTCTATACCATTCTTGCATTATCATTAATTTATGGTCTGTTTTTCGTATTCCCTATTGGTGGCGCCGATATGCCGGTGGTGATTTCGTTGTTAAACTCATTTACAGGTGTGGCGGCAGCATGCGGAGGCTTCCTGTACGATAACAAAGTGATGCTTACAGGCGGTATCTTAGTGGGAGCCGCAGGTACTTTGCTCACAGTGCTGATGTGCCGCGCCATGAACAGGTCTTTAACCAATGTGTTAATTGGTTCATTTGGTGGCGGTAAAAAAGGTGTGGCAGCCAGTGGTTCTAAAGATCAAGGCGCTGTTAAAGAAATTACCCTCAGCGATGCAGCAGTAGTGATGAGCTATGCCAATAAAGTGATGATTGTACCGGGTTATGGTCTTGCAGTTGCTCAGGCACAACATGCCTGCCATGAATTAGAAAAATTATTAGATAGTAAAGGCGTGGAAGTTAAATACGCAATCCACCCCGTAGCGGGGCGTATGCCCGGGCACATGAACGTGCTACTGGCCGAGGCCGATGTGCCTTATGAAAAACTGCTTGAAATGGAGCAGGCTAATGAAGAGTTTCCTACTACTGACGTAGTATTAATTCTGGGAGCAAATGACGTAGTAAATCCTGCTGCAAAATCAGACACTGCATCTCCAATTTATGGCATGCCTATTTTGGATGTAGAGCAAGCCAAAACAGTTATTGTAAACAAACGCAGCATGAAACCGGGATATGCAGGTATTGAAAACGACCTGTTCTTCCGCCCTAAAACCTCCATGCTGTTTGGCGATGCCAAAAAGGTGTTACAGGATTTGGCTACAGAAATAAAAAGTATTTAAATAAGCAACTGCATAATATCCATATCTCTGCATCAGAAAGGCAGCTAATTTCAGATAATGCCATTCTGATGCCGGTATCTAATAAATATGGGTGAAAACAAATCCGGATACTTTGTGTGATGGCACTTGTCTCCGGGTTTTTTATTTTTACGCTTGTTTGAATAAAGCCACTTTGATTAACAAAAATTTTTTCTGATGAAAACCAGTTATAAAATAAGCATGAGAATAATTACGCTGCTTTCTATCATGTGGGTAATGCAGGGCTGCTTAAAAGATATGGTAGATACCACCCTTACTTATACGGTATATACACCGGTTTATAAAACATTGCAGCAAATAAAGGAGGAGATAAAAACCCTTCCGCCAAAGGATATTCAATTCCCCAATAGAATCTACTTTAAGGATAACTATGTTTTTGTATCAGAATCATATAAAGGTATTCACATCATCAATAACGCCAACCCTGCTTCGCCTCAAAATGTGGGATTTGTGGACATTCCCAGCAACAGAGATATAGCAATGAAAAACAATACTTTATATGCCGATATGTTTGGAGATTTGCTGGCTATTGATGTTTCGGACCCCAAAAATGCAAAGCTGAAAAATTCTGTTTCAAATGTTTTTCAGGATTACCCCAATTACCTGCCCGATTCAAAAATAATTGTAGATTACAGCAAAAAAGACACGATAATTCACTCCAAATCTTCTGCTTTGCCTAAAAAAGGAGAAATTTGGTATTATTATGATAATGGTAAATGGTTTACCTATAGCAGTAATGATGGCACGAACCAATCAGGCGCACAAGGCACTGCTAGTCCTTCTACACCCACTTATGGAACAGGTGGCTCCATGTCAAGATTTACTGCAACCAAACAAAGGTTGTTTACCGTAGGCAATAATAATATGGCAGTATTCAATATTACCAACGATTTTAACCCCTCTTTTGTCACACGTAAACCATTGCCTTGGGGAATAGAAACCATTTTTCCTTTTAAGGAGCATTTATTTGTCGGCTCTACCACAGGTGTATTTATTTTCTCCATTTCTGACCCCGACCAACCTAACCAGATTGGCGCTTTTGGTCATGTGCGCCGTTGCGATCCGGTTGTGGCTAATGATAAATATGCTTTTGTTACGCTCAGAGGTGGAGGTGCCTGCGGTGGAAATACCAACCAATTAGATGTATTGTCATTAGAATCTTTAACCGCTCCCACCCTAATCAAGTCTTATGCGCTTGACAATCCTTTTGGCTTGTCTATAGATAATGACCTCCTTTTTGTTTGCGATGGCTCTTCGGGCCTTAAAATATTCAATGCTGCTGATGTAAGCAATCTGGTTTTAAAAAGTACAATAAAGGATATTTTTCCCCGCGACGTAATTGCGATGAATGGCGTGGCCATGGTTATAACAGATAAGGGCTTGTATCAATACGATTATAAAGACATAAATAATATTAAATTATTGAGCAAGATAGAAATCAGGAAATGATTATTCGCTTCGTTACAATTATTTCCTAATGCAATATCACAATCCTCCATAAAACAACTCTTTATGAAAAATAGAATAGCGCTGCTCATTATTGCCACCCTGATTTTAGTTAAAAGTGTTGATGCTCAATACTTTAACCCTCTATATTCAGGGCATTTCAATGCCGGAGTATTATATGGCAGCAATAAAACCAGGGTTCAAATTGAAACCATTCATGGCATAAAATTTGACAGATGGTTTGCCGGCATCGGGGCTGCAATAGACGACTATTACCAGCAGTCGATCCCTGCTTTTATTGATGTGAGAGGAGATATTTTCAAGAGAAAAAAAACGCCTTTTGTTTATGCAGAAGCTGGAGCAAACATTTTAAATAAAGGAACAGAAACCGAGTATAGTAAAACCGAGTATAAATCAGGATTGTTTTGCGAAGGTGGCCTGGGGTACAAAATAGATTTGGCCAACAAAACTACTCTGAACTTTGCCTGCGGATTTTCTTACAAAGACCATGTTGAAAATCTGTATTATAAGGTGTACTACAAACCGGCTCCCTATTACAGCCCAATACCCGAAGGAGAATGGAGCAGGAGAAATCATAACAAATATACACTGCAAAGAATTGTAATGAAGATAGGAATTCAATTTTGAGTTCTTAATATTTCAGTCTCTAAGCGCCATCCTTGATTTTAAAGGATGCTTTTTTGCACTGAAATCAATAATTTGCGAACTTTACTGCCAATAATTTTTTAATCATGAAATGGATATTGTTTATTAATTTTTTCTTATTGACACTATCGCCACTTTCGTGCGCAAAACACTCTTTATCAAAAAAAAGATGGCAGTTAGTATGGAATGAAGAGTTCAAAGACAACAAATTAGATACCGAAAAATGGTCTAAAATTCCTCGGGGCAAAAGTGATTGGAACAAGTACATGAGCAACTTTGACTCCTGTTATGAGCTACGGAACGGAAACCTTATTCTGAAAGGAATCAAAAACAGAAGCCTTACAAACGACACTGCCACGTACCTGACAGGTGGAGTATATACAAAAAATAAAGTAAATTTTGGCTATGGCAGATTGGAGATAAAAGCCAAATTTCAAGGTGCAAAAGGTGCCTGGCCTGCTTTTTGGATGCTTCCCGAAAAAGGAAAATGGCCGATGGCCGGCGAAATTGACATTATGGAGCGATTGAGTTATGATTCGTTTGTATATCAAACCATTCATACAAATTATACTTATAATCTGAAAATTAAAGACAATCCAAAAAGCAGTAAAACCATTCGTATTAATCCTGATGATTATAAGATCTACACACTCGAAAAATATCCTGACAGTTTGGTTTTTTATATAAACGGTATTCACAATTTCACCTATCCAAGAATTAAAACTGACAAGGAGGGGCAGTTTCCATTTGACCAATCAGATTATTACCTCCTGCTGGATATGCAGTTAGGAGGAAGCTGGGTGGGAGAAGTAGATCCAAAAGATATTCCTGTAGAAATGGCTATCGACTATGTCCGATTTTACAAACTGAAAGAATAAAATAGTCTATCTTAAAAACAACCTCTCCGATTCATGCAGATTCCACACTTACTCCTTCATTCATTGCTGGGTATTTCCGATTTTGACGAAGATGCATTTATTAATGTTCACGAAAGCGGTGAGCAGGTAACTTCAATAAGAATAAATCCCAATAAAGTCAACTACGGCATTTTGCTTTTTGAAAATACAAAACAGGTCTCTGGAGTCGGTTTGGATATTATTTACCCAATCGACCCTCTTTCACTTTCGACCCACTTTTTCATGCAGGATGTTATTATGTGCAGGAAGCGAGCAGTATGTTTCTGGAGGAGGCATTAAAACAAACAGTAGATTTACTGAAGCCGGTAAAAGTTTTGGATTTATGCGCTGCCCCGGGCGGTAAGTCCACACACTTGCAATCGCTTATCTCAAAAGATAGCTTGCTTGTGAGTAATGAAGTCATTCGCCAGCGGTCTAATATTCTGAAAGACAATATTATAAAATGGGGTACGAGTAATGTACTGGTTTCAAATAATGACCCAAAAGATTTTTCAAAATTGTCCGGCTATTTTGATGTATTAGTAATTGATGCTCCGTGCAGCGGCAGTGGTCTTTTCAGGCGAGATGAAGAAGCTATAAACGAGTGGAGCGAAAGCAATATGATGCTATGCAGTAGCCGTCAGCGACGTATTCTGGCAGACGCTTTACCGTCATTAAAAGATGGAGGAGTCCTCATTTACTCCACCTGCTCTTATTCAAAAGAAGAAGATGAGGAGATACTGGATTGGTTGATTAGCGAGTTTGAACTTGAGAATCTTCAACTGACACTGAATGAAGAATGGGGAATTACTGAAATCAAAACCGAAAAAGAAAATTATGGCTATCGGTTTTGGCCTTACAAATTAAAAGGAGAAGGATTTTTTCTTTCGGTTTTCAAAAAGACAGCCTCCGAAAAACCTGCTTTTCAAACAAAATCTAAATTAAAATTGGTTTCTAAAAAGCAAAAAGAAATAATCGGCAATTGGGTTAATCCGGGCGACAGCGAATTGGTAATATTTGGCAACACAGTCTATGCATGGCCCAAAAATCTGATTAATGATTATGATTTTCTGGCACAGCATTTAAAAACCATTTATTCAGGCACGGCTTTAGGGTCATTTGCACACGATAAGTTTATACCTGACCATAGTTTGGCAATGAGCAATTTATGCTCCGAAAAAGTAATCAAAACCGAATTAAGCAAAGAAAATGCGATTGCCTATTTACAAAGAAAAGATTTTGAAGCAACAACAGCCTTTAAAGGAATGCAAATTGCAACTTTTAACAACTATCCTACGGGCTGGATGAATGTATTGCAAAATCGCATTAACAATTACTATCCCAAAGAACTCAGAATTTTAAAAGACAAAATCTGAGATTATACTTCTTCAAAGGCTTCCACCCCCAAATGACTGTAGGCCACGTCTAAGAAATTAGGGATTAGGTTATGGTTTGTCAACATGATTTTTCCGGGGTCATCTAATTGTTCAATCATGCTGAACAGTTTTGCTTCCCCATGATTTATAATCACGGTTTCTCTTTTCTCTTCCTCTTGAAAATGCTTGAGCATACCTACTGCATCAGCTTCGGGATGAAACTGAGTACCAAAAATATAATCACTGAAGCGGATGCCCATCACAGCTCTTTCGTAAGGCACATGCGGACGATTCTTCTCGATACAAGTGATATAAGCGCCCATTTTGTGCAAAAGCTCATGATTGGGCTGTATCAACTGATAATCGCGACTATCCACTGCATAAAAAAGGGTTTCGCAGATTATTAAATACAGGATCATACATACCGTCGGGCATTATATGAACGGGAAAAACACCAAAAGAAGTTGAACGTCTTTTACAAATTAATCCGGCATTGAAAAACCGGCAGGCCAACTGAAATGAGTGGCAAATTAGAAAAACGAATTTTTTTTGACTATTTGATGGGTTTTCATTATAACGAATTACCTCATCAAACCATCTGTTCCATGCAATATCCCAATCTTCAAATCTGGTATTCAAGGGGCTGCCAGGTCCCCCACTGGATATATAAACATCATAACTCATGTCGGGCAATTCATTTTTCTGCCTGACATCAAAAACGTCATAAACAATTTTTACACTCTTATCGACCGACCAGCGTTTTACAACCTGATTTATACTCTTCATCCCCTGATTGGGACGACCCTCATTTAAGTCTAAAATAGCAAAACGAATTGCTTCCCTATCTTCTGAAAACATCTTGTAAAGTTAAAGAGATTTATTAGATATTAAAAACTCATATCAAATAGTTATTAACAGATGTGAGTTCAAATTGTTAAAAGCCATATCATCTGTACACTTTGGTGATGGCATATCCCACGCTGTCATTAACCTTACGAAGTAAATAGCCATTCAACTGCCTGCGCCCCTTTTTATCAGCCCTATCTATAAAAATACCCTTCTCATCAAAGAGTTGAGAACGTTCAAAAAAGACAAGTGTACAATAACTCTCGCCTTTAAAAGCCTTATTCAACGCCCTATTTCTCACCGCCATCATAACAAGGTTGCGCCGTTCGAGATTTACATAGTATTCAATATTATTTATCCAGGTACACTGAATTTCTTTCATTTCCTTAATGAGTTTCAAAATAGCCGGCGTATTATATTGATACAAATCAAGACTATCTTTTAAGCTGTTCTCATTAATATTGAAATGATAAATTCGTTTTAAGGTATCAGTAATAAACTCAAAATTGACATGATTAAATTTTTTTTCCTCAAACAAAACAGCAAAAGGTTTTTGATGGTAAAGGTTTTTAAAGTCATTTTTCAAAGCCTCCAGTTTAGATTCATTTTCCCTATAAAAATCACGGGTAAAATTTCTGGGATAACTACATGATAACAGTGCCAGAACAATAATGGATAATATAATTAATTGCGGTTTCAACTTTTTCTTACTTTTTTAGGAGTCCAGGTAGAAATACCAAAAACAATATTTTTAAAAAAAATCCGGGAGAAAGCTGCTGAAGGGTTTTTAATCCATAATCCCAGTAAACCAGTTCAATGTCTCCATTACTCCTCCGTGAGATACTTATTAGCAAAATATAATGCGTGGGCGTGTGAAATATTTTTTTTGAATGTGTTTTACGGTACAATTTTATATTATTCACATACAGAAAAACTTCACCCTTTTTAAGTCGGCCTTGCAAATATTCGTACAAATCGCCCACATGCGGCCTACTCAGGTCTGCACCACGAGCAATAACATTAGCGTTGAACAACCTTCGTAACATTCGATTGAATTTGGCAAAATTAGTAGAAGCCCAAAAGGTGTTTTCATCACCTTTGTCAAATTGCAGGTTAAACCTGTTTAAGTACCCTTTGTAATGGTCTGCCAGCGTAAGGAACCACATTTGCCCTGCTGGATTGATGTCCAGCGCGCCTTTATACTTCAACAAACCGGCTTCTTCCCTGACTGCTTTTCCCGGCTGTAGTACATCCTTGCCCATTCGAGACTTCCCTGTCCGGTAAAGTTCGACCATAAACTGGGCAAATCCCAGTGGATTGTATTTCAATGGGATATAGGTGAGGGCAGAATAAGCACAGAAATTAGTCGTTTTTCCTTCATAAAAAGAAAACGGCTCAATCGTAAATGTTTTTAGATTTTGCAACAGCAAATCAGGCTTCACATGAGGCCAATATTCACTTTGCTCCAAATCCTTAATGGAATTAATATATTCCAGCGTTTCAATTATTGAATTATCAGAAGCAGAATCAATCCGTTTGAACGAGGTATCTACCATAGGATTTTCTGCCGCCGATTTTTCACAAATCGCAGCCAATATCATAATTAGACACAATTTCAGTAATAAAAACCGGCGTGTGGAAATCTGTGTCATATTATCGAAGATAATAAATTTCAATTCTGATTCTTCAAAAAATTATAGAATAAAAAATTTAATCCACATCGTAACCTTAGAGCGTATTTTCCACCTTTTTCTTGATAAAAAGGTGGAGCCAAAAATCAAGGCTGTGAAAAGATTATATATATTAAGCGTCTAATACCATAAGCTCGTTCCTATAAGGGGAAAGCGTACTATTGATTTGACTCAATCACGCCACTATAACCAATCGGAGTTTTGTTGACACTTGTAATATTTAATGAAGCATAGCCCGATGGCGAAACAGTCAAATACAGGTTTCTCACTTCGTTATTATCATTTGGAATGATTTGAATTTCATAATTCTTTTTCCTCATTGATATTTTGTAAGAAAAGTTGGTAGAAGTGAATTTTATACCTCCTTCCGAAGGATTGATGGGTGCTGTATATGCCCTGCCAAAAAATGGCAGATAAGCCACAACCGAATCGGGTGTAATTCGCAAATCGTAACGCGAGGTTAACTGATACATATTCGAAGCATTGGGAAACATATTTCTGGGGTTGTATCGCGCATCCTCGGTAGGTATTACCCGGCGGGCAACAAATGTATATCGCTGTTGGTCAAGTAAATCGACAGTTGGCAAATGATCGTTTACTTTCTTTTGTGATGAACAGGCTGCCAAAAAAGATTCAGAACAATAATTGCAAAAAAAAATTTCTTCATAGAATACATTTTAATACTCAAAATTATAAAACAGAATTATAAATGCCAAATTGTATATGGCAAGAAACCAAGAAAATATACTGATTAGAGCAAAGCAAAAGGAGCCGGAATATAAAAACAGTATTAGCAGGAATAGTTACATTATTAATAAGCGGTACTTTAAATACCATTGCAATTCTAATGTTTAAAAAAAATATTTTGAAACTGACTTAAAGATAACGTATCTATTTTTTATGCATTTCTATCACTCTTATCACTCCCCTTTCGTCTGTTGCTTTCCATTTCTGTTGTTTCTTTTTATTGAAATAACTGGCCCAGGTTTGTGAAAACTCGGAATTAGGACTTTCTACACCAATATAAAAACCGGTGGCAAACCAACCAAAATCCGTTTTGTCCATTTTATTGTTTCCCAGGAAATCTTTATATAGCAGTTCCTTTTCGCCCTGGCCCTTCTTTTTGAATTTTAACTGACCAATATTTTCCTGAACTATCGGTTGCCTGCCCGGCAAGGATATCTGGTATTTATCCACCATCCAGGTTCCTACCATCTTATGCGCACAGGAACTGAAAACAAATGTCGCAATCAACAAAATGAATATGAACTTCATTGCTTTTACCATTATTATTTTCAGCCAAAAATAAACAATAAAATCGGCGGTCGCCATTCCCCGTTCAACATTTTGAGGAAGAATTTTGTTAAAATCACAAAATCTGGTTTACCTTAGCAGTTTGTAAAAAACGCAATATGAAAAATTTTTTAATCCTTTTTGTTACTATGGTAATGATGTATTCATGCGATAATCAGGGCGGATCTACCGAAGGAGGCTCCGATAGCGCCACAAATGTACTTTTTCAAGAAAGTACCCTACCCTATCAGACTATTCCTTTTGATAAAATTAAAGAATCTGACTTTATGCCTGCTTTCGAAGAAGGAATGAAACAGCAGATAGCAGAAATAGACCGGATTGCAAATGATACTGCAACACCTGCTTTTGACAACACGTTGGCGGCTATGGAAAAAAGCGGCCGATTGCTGGACAGAGTTAATCGTGCTTTTGATGCACTCACAAGCGCCAATACCAATGAGAACCTGCAAAAAATGCAGGAAGAACTGGCTCCCAAATTAGCAGCACACAGTGATGCAATATTTTTGAATGAAACACTTTTTAAAAGAATTGATACGCTCTACAAGGAGCGTGAAACCCTTGGCCTCGAGCCTGAGGCAAAACGATTAGTTGAATTCTATTTTGAAGAATTTGTTATGCGTGGTGCCAATCTCTCAGATTCACTGAAAGTACAACTCAAGAAGCTGAATGAAGAAGAAGCGCTGCTCTCCACAAAGTTTTCAAACCAACTCTTAGGCGCTGCTAAAAATGCAGCATTAGTAGTAGATAACAAAGAAACGCTGGCAGGACTGCCGGATGCAGAGATTGATGCTGCCTCAAAAAATGCTAAGGATAATAATGAGGCCGGCAAATTCAGGCTCCCTATTATCAACACCACCCAGCAACCACAGTTGCAATCACTTCAAAACAGGGATACGCGTCAAAAACTTTTTGAAACATCCTGGACAAGAGCTGAAAGAGGCGACAGTAATGATACACGCCAAAATATTCTTCGATTAGCAAAGATCAGAATAGAGAAAGCCAACCTCCTCGGTTTTAAGAATTATGCTGCATGGAAACTACAGGATCAGATGGCAAAGACACCGGAGGCTGTGGAAGCGCTATTGAGCAAATTAGTTCCTGCGGCTACTGCCAAAGCTAAGGCAGAGGCAGCAGAAATCAGGTCATTCATGGCCACTCAAAAGACACCTTTCTATTACAACCCTGGGACTGGAATTATTTTTCCGAAAAAGTAAGGAAAGCTAAATACGATTTAGATGAAGAGCAAATTAAACCCTACTTTGTAGCAGACAGTGTTTTGCAAAACGGCGTGTTTTATGCAGCCAATAAATTATACGGCATCACCTTTAAAGTAAGAAAAGACATACCGGTTTACAATCCTGATGTCAAGGTATATGAGGTATTTGACCAGGATGGCAGCGACCTGGCGCTCCTGTATATCGACTTTTACAAACGCGACAATAAAAACGGTGGCGCATGGATGAATAATTTTGTAGATCAATCAAAACTACTGAATACCAAACCGGTGATTGTAAATGTGTTCAACTATCCCAAGCCAACAGAAGGCCATCCTTCTCTGATCAGCTATGATGATGTAACCACCATGTTCCATGAATTTGGACACACATTGCATGGTTTGTTTGCCAATCAAACGTATCCTTCGTTGTCGGGCACCGCTGTGGCGCGCGACTTTGTAGAAATGCCTTCTCAGTTTAACGAACACTGGGCATTAGACTCTACCGTTCTGAAAAACTATGCAAAGCATTACAAAACCGGAGATGTGATGCCACAGGAACTGATTGATAAAATCAAAAAAGCAGCATCTTTCAACCAAGGTTATATGTTTACCGAACTATTGGCAGCAGCTAATTTAGATATGCAGTGGCATACATTAGGGACTAATAGCAATATTACCGATGTGGATTCTTTTGAAAAAATAGCGCTTCAAAAAACGGGTTGCGATCTGTCTTATGTGCCGCCTCGCTATCGTTCCTCCTATTTCCTGCATATCTGGTCCAACGGTTATTCTGCCGGATACTATGCTTATACCTGGTCTGAAGTGCTAGACAATGATGCCTTTGCCTGGTTTCAGGAACACGGTGGGCTGACCCGCGAAAACGGACAACGTTTCAGAGACATGGTTCTGTCCAAAGGCAATACCGAAGATCTGGCTAAAGTATTTAAAGCCTTCAGGGGAAAAGACCCTGATATTACACCGTTACTAAAAAACAAAGGACTATTATAATATGATAGAACGCCGGATTGATGCCGGCGTTTTTTATAAAAATTGAACGAATGGAAGAAAGCAGATTAAATGACGAACAGTTTGATTCGGGATACGAAAAAGAATTGAAAATAATTGATATTGTAAAAGCAAATAATATCGGACTGAAATTGCTGATTCCTACAATTTTGATTTACGGGCTGCCTTTTATTTGATATGGAAAGACAGCATCAGTTTTAAATATCTGTTCAGCGCCGGCTCAGGATGGGTATTTTTGAAATGGTTAATTATTTGTCTGGCCGGAATTGTAGTTCACGAATTGGTGCATGGAATTACCTGGGCTTTGTATGCCAAAAAGGGATTCAGGTCAATAAAATTCGGTGTTTTGTGGAAATACATCACTCCTTATTGCCATTGCAAAGAACCATTACAAATCAGGCATTATCTGATTGGCGCTATTACTCCGTTTATTCTTGTAGGTCTGCTACCCGCAGTTTATGCCATCATTACAGGTAGTATCAACTGGCTTTTGTTTGGCATTTTTTATACCGTTGGTGCCGTAGGCGATTTTCTGATTATAAAATTATTGTTACCCGAAAAAAGAAATGATTATGCTTTGGATCATCCTTCGGAGGCTGGGTGTTATGTATATAGAAAAATTCCGGCTTAGAAAACCCATTGCAACAAATTTATTTCCTCTTTTCTGCTCTGGTCAAAAACAATTTCCCTTCGGTTGTAAAGTTGTTGCCATCCTTTGATATCTTGCCGCGTATGCTTCCTGATATTAAATGATTCAAAGCAATAGTCACTTTGGGATAGTTTTCAATATAATCTGCGAGACTGTCTAATGAACGGTAGTAGTTTACTTCGGTAGTATCATTTTGATTACCATATTCTGTTATCCACAACTCTTTATTGCCGGTATTTGTAGTATTCACGACATCTTCGAAATCTTTTTTTCTGGCTGCAAAATTTCCTCCCGGCTGAATATAAACATGATAAGTGTAGGCATCAATGGTATTATTGATGGCTGCTATCACCTTTTCATTCCATTCATTCAGTCGTGCATTTACCGAGTTGTCATCACGACACTGAAGAGCTACCGATATTTTGGCTTTAGGAAAAACATTTTTCAATTGTGCCATCCAGATATTTGCTTTTGCCGCATATTCGGTTCCTGATGGGAAAGCAGTTACAAAATCAGTTTGAGGCAAGTACAATTCATTTCCAAGTTCGATGTAACCAATTTTGATACCCAAATTCTGAATGGCAGAAAGCATTTCAACCTGATCATCAATTGTTTTGTTAAGAATATCCGGCACAAAACCGTATTGAACATTGGTGTTTGTCTGCAAGGTTTTTAAATCTTCAACAGGATGCGTTAAAAGTGGATTGCCTCCAATTTTAATACCGGTTCTCCAGTCCCAACTGTAAGTAATTGTACCACCCGGATAACGAATCATCTGAGGCTTCAGTAATAAAGTATTGCTCATCAGTGCCTGAGTTAACGGAGGAAGTAGCGACCAGTTTTGATTAAAACCAATTATTGTACTCTTTTTTACTATTTCAACTTCTTCTTTCTTCTCTTTTTTACAATAAGAAAAAATCAAAATTGCCAATATTAAAATTGTAAATCTGCAAATCGTCATTTCTAATTGATTCTTTAAATTTCTAATTTGATTGTTAGATTACAATTTTAATGCAAAGTTTAATTGAGATAATTTAATATTTAAAATTAAGAATAGCCTTTGAAATTCAGCCCTTTAAGGATTAACTTTGTGACAAATATTTTTTATGTCGGTTAAAAAAAGATCTTTTTCAAAGCCCTGATTATTTCCAGCTAGACGAATTGCTTACGGAAGAACATTTAATGGTTCGTGATGCAGTGCGTGCTTATGTAAAGAAAGATATTTCACCCATTATTGAAGATTATGCGCAGCGTGCCGAGTTTCCTGAGCAAATCGTGATACAGTTAGGAGAACTTGGCTGCTTCGGGCCTACCATTCCTACCGAATATGGCGGCGGCGGACTGGATTATGTGAGCTATGGGCTGATGATGCAGGAGCTGGAGCGTGGAGATAGTGGAGTACGTTCCACAGCGTCTGTACAGGGTTCTTTGGTCATGTTCCCCATCTTTGCTTTTGGAAGTGAGGAGCAAAAGAAAAAATATCTCCCCAAATTAGCAAGTGGCGAATGGTTAGGTTGTTTCGGACTTACAGAACCTAATCATGGCAGCGACCCCGCCAGTATGATTACCAATATTAAGGATGCCGGAGACCACGTGATTTTAAACGGTGCTAAGATGTGGATCAGCAATGCGCCATACTCGCAGGTGGCAGTGGTATGGGCAAAAGACGAATCGGGAGTAGTAAAGGGACTGATTGTGGAAAGAGGAATGGAAGGCTTTACCACACCTACTACACACGGCAAATGGAGCCTGCGCGCATCAGCCACCGGCGAGTTGGTATTTGACAATGTAAAAAGTTCCTAAAGAAAATATACTGCCCGGCGTTAGTGGAATGAAAGGCCCGCTAAGTTGCCTCACCAAAGCACGCTATGGTATTGCCTGGGGTGTCATTGGCGCAGCAATGGACTGCTACGATACGGCAGTACGATACTCAAAGGAAAGAATACAGTTTGGTAAACCAATCGGCGTTTTTCAGTTGCAACAAAAGAAACTTGCCGAGATGCTCACCGAAATCACCAAGGCGCAATTACTCAACTGGCGTCTGGGTGTATTATGGATGAAGGCAAAGCCACACCTCAGCAGGTGAGTATGGCCAAGAGAAACTCATGCGAAATAGCTACCAATATTTGCCGCGATGCACGCCAAATGTTGGGAGGTATGGGCATCTCCGGCGAATATCCCATCATGCGCCATATCATGAACTTAGAGAGTGTGATTACTTATGAAGGTACACACGATATTCACCTCCTGATTACGGGAATGGATATTACCGGGTTCAATGCTTTTAAATAACCCAAAATGTGATTATTGAGGTATTTGTGGTTTTACTTGTACTGAATCTGGTGCGCAGGAAATATCCATTTCTGTTTTGCTCTTGTCAAACAAAGGACTGATAAATGGGATACCCAGATTTAGCCCGCGCAATATTAAAAGACAGGCCATGATGCCCACAAATACAGGTACTAATTGACGCATCTTCTGTCTCACAGCCAATGAAACATAACGCCCCGCTATCATCAGTCCAAACATCAGCGGAATAGTGCCTAAACCAAATGCCATCATTAACAATCCTCCACCCAATACACTTCCGGTGGCCACCGCCGAAGCAATAGCCAGATAGACAAGACCGCAAGGCAAAAGCCCGTTTACATTTCCTATAAAAAAATAGGTAGTCATGTATTTTGTTCCATGCAGGAGTTTGGTCAAGGTGCGTTTCACTTTTTGATTAAACGCATTAAACCAAGAGATATTAACACTGATTCTTTTCCCGAATAAAATAATCAGTAAAATAATAACTCCTATGGCTACCGATAAAATCTGCTGGTAACCGATAAGGAAAACGGAATTTCCAATCCATCCAAACAATAAACCCAAAAGAAAATAGGTGAAAGCACGACCAAGATTGTAAAGCGAGATTGATAAAATCCTCTTGAAACGATTGGTTTCGTGCAAAGGAAGTGATAAAGCCAGCGGCCCACACATTCCGATGCAGTGAAAACTACCTGCAAGCCCAATGCTTAATCCTAAAATAATGTAAGAAAACATCATGAATTAGTGAAGAACAATATCTCGTTCATCAAAATACTCAATATTATTCGATTTCCATCTGGCTCTCATCCTGTAAACACCTTTTATAAAATCTGTTTTTGGCAAAGTTTGTAATCCGGTAGAGTCCGTTTGAATTTGATAAATTTTATCCATTGATTTATCTGATGGTCTTAAAAACTCAAGCGTACTTTCGGTAATATTTTTGAAGCATTTATCGGTATCTGAACCTTCACCACACTACCCGACTCAGTAATAAGAATAGAATCATTTAAACCTTGCATATTTCTTTTTTGCATCAATCACTCCCTGGTAGGCCAATTCCTTGTCGTAGTAATTATCATCAATCATTTCATTGGTTTGTCTGTGCGCTACATAAACCATACTTAGGATTCCGACAAGAAAAAACGCCAGAATTAAGATCACAATATATTTCCAACTCATTTTTATATTTTTTAATTTGCAGAATACCTGCTTAAATAAAAGGCCCTAAGAATTTCGACTTCACGTCCTGAATTTTTTTTCCATTGCTGTAAACGCCAATATTGACATCGGTAGTTCTTTTCTTTATTGACGACTTAGGTATGTCAATAAAGAAGTTTACATCGGTAATGGATTCTTTGTCCAATACCATTTTGTGAGAGTTAATCATCCGCACTGTTCCGGGGATTCCATCTAATTTCATTTCGTAAGGAACTTCATTCCTTGTTTTATTTATTATTTTAGCAGAGAAAAGATTACCAAGGCTATCTGTCCCAATCTCCTGATAAAGCTGCCCTTTCACGCGCGACACACTTATATCAATACTTTCTCTTGTAACAATCAGATAAGTCATCAGAGCGGTGAGCACAATCAGAATTCCGGTGTAGGCCTTCATTCTGAAGTTGAAATGGAAGTTTTCTTTGTTGGCTATCTGGTTCTCTGATGCAAATCTTATCAGGCCTTTCGGACGACCGATTTTTTCCATCACACCATCACAGGCGTCTATACATGCGGTACAACCCACACACTCCATCTGTACACCGTTTCTGATATCAATTCCCGTGGGACAAACCTGCACACAAAGGGTACAATCAATACAATCGCCCAGTTCCTGCTCCTGTCCTTTAATTATTTTCCCCCTTGGTTCTCCCCGGCCATAGTCGTAAGAAACCTGCATCGTGTCTTTGTCGAACAATACACTTTGCATACGACCATACGGACAAATGGTGGTACAAACGATATCTCTTACGTAAGAAAAAACCAAATAAAACAATCCCGTAAAAAATACCAACCCGAAGAAAAGTCCTATATTGTCTATAAAAGGTTCTTTAATTATCTTGACTACCTCATCTACTCCAAGAATGTAAGCCAGAAAAGTATGGGCAATGAGAAATGAAAAGAGAATATAGACAGTATGTTTCAGGGTTTTCTTAAAGATTTTTTCTTTTGTCCAAGGGCCGGCATCGAGTTTTTTTTGCTGTGCAGGATTCCCCGCTATCCACCACTCAATCGGGCGAAAAACGAACTCCAGAAACACCGTTTGCGGACAAACCCATCCACAGAAAAATCTTCCGTATATGATAGTAAACAATGCAACAAAAATGATGGAAGCTACCATTGCCACTGCAAAAATGAAGAAGTCGTTTGGCCAAAATATTTTACTGAAAAGTATAAATTTGCCTTCCGGAAAATTTATCATGAGCAACGGTAATCCATTCACCTTAATAAAAGGTATTGCAAAGAATATCAACAGATAAAACCATGATAAGTAAGAGCGGTAATTATAATATCTACCTTGGGGTTTTAAGGCATAGACCCATTTCCGTTGCCCCTCTTTGGTGGTATTACTATGTCTGTCTCTAAAACTTTCGGTTACCTCAACAGTTTTTTTTACTCTTTGAGTAGATTCATTTGCCATGATTAGATAAACTCCTTAATTATTTTTTTGCAGCAGTACTGTCTCCGGCTTTTGCTGTAGCACTGTCTGCACTACCTGTGGCGCCACCGGTAGCATCACCATTGAAGAGTTCTCCCTGAGGTTCTTTTGCCCCCGGCGGGTTTGTTCCGTGGAGGGTAATAATATAGCTCGATAAATCAGCAATTTGATCGGGGGAGAAAACATCCTTCCAGCTCTGCATACCTTTCTCAACCACACCATATTTAATTGTTTTGAAAATATCATTAATGTTGCCGCCATGCAACCAGAAATCATCTGTAAGATTGGGGCCTACGCCGCCTTGTCCTTTATCGCTGTGACACACTGCACAGTTTGAGGAAAATAGTTTTTTTCCTGCTTCAACACCGGCGGCATCCACCATTTTTACATTTGTTTCGTTTACCAGATCACCTCTTGATTTCAGATAGGCATCCTGTTTAATTTTTGCCGCTGCCACTTCTTTTTCATAAGCCTGATATTGATTGGGTGCAGGATTGGACGACCAATGGTATTTCCACAAATATCCAAATCCAAACACAATACTGGCAATGAAGGTCCAGGTGAACCAGGGTGGCAATACATTATTTAACTCCCTAATTCCGTCATAACTATGACCCATATCAATATCATCTTCATTTTCAATAGATTTAAATTTATTGATACTGTTCCACCAATTATTAAATGAATTTGTACTCTTTAGACTTTCTAATTTTGCTTCTTCCATACCTTCAATTCCGGTAAAAAACCTATGCCACCTTAGCAGGGCAACGATGGCCACAATTTCCAATGCAATTATCAACAACAACGAGTACGTCAGAATTGTTTCGGTACTAATACTATCGGATGTTGACGCAGCGCCTGCATCCTGTGCAAATAAAGTAGCAACGCTCATAAACAATAAACCAATAATCATAGTTGCAATTTTCCCGCTGTTACCAGTCTTTTTTCCCTATCCAATACAATTTTATATAATGCTATTGAAGACCTGATTAAAAACGACAGAATTAATATTACAATTAAAAGTGAAACAGCAAGTATTGTAAGGATTACATTCATATCCAGATTCCAACCCGAAGCGCTACCGGAGGAAGCTGTTGCAGTTGTATCGGTCTGTTGGGCTAAAACAATATTTGCAATTACTGACAAGAATAATAGGCCAAAAATTTTAAGATAATGTTTATAAAAATTTCTCATTTTGTAAGTTTTAATTATCGTTATCTAAAGGAAGATTTTTCATTTCGTTAACCGTCTCATCACTTGTGTGAACTACATATATCACTACCAAGACAGCCAATGCAGTAAAAATCAACAATGAAATCATTGGATAAATACCTACTCCGGTTATCCTTTCAAGATAGTTAACAAATTTCATTTGATATTAATTTTGAGTTAATTGATTCTCTGATTGGGGAGCTGCTTTAATATCCTTACCCACCCTTTGCAAATAAGCAATCAAGGCTACGATTTCTTTATTCTCTCCAATCGTAATTTTTTCTTTCTTCAGATTATCAGCTATTTTTTTTGCCTGAGCCTTTAGGTCATTATTGGCAATTGCCTCATAACCAGCCTGATAAGGCACTCCCATTTTACGCATTACATGTATTTTTGAATTGGTAGTACCCAGTTCAATTTCCTGCTCAAATAACCAGGGGTAGGGAGGCATGATAGAACCCGGAGCCATTGAGGTGGGCTCCAGCATGTGGTTGAAATGCCAGCTATCAGGATACTTGCCTCCAATGCGTGCCAGATCAGGACCCGTACGTTTACTACCCCATTGGAATGGATGGTCATAAACAAATTCGCCGGCTTTGGAGTATTCGCCGTATCTGGCCACCTCGTACCTGAACGGACGAATCATTTGAGAATGGCAATTGTAACAACCCTCTCTCACATAAATATCCCTTCCCTGCAACTCGAGCGGCGTGTATGGTTTCACACTCGAAATAGTAGGAATATTATCTTTTACCAAAAGTGTTGGAATAATTTCAACCACACCTCCGATTGCCACTACTATAAAACTCAGTATCAGCAACATGATGGGTTTTCTTTCAATCAATTGATGCCAGTGTGCTCTTGCGGGTTTTACATAAACCGGCGACAAAGCAGGCGCTTCATGATCTTCTTTTGCCACAAATTTTCCTTGTTTAGCTGTTTTTACCAGATTGTAAATCAACATAATAACACCTGTCAGATACAGTGTACCACCAATAGCTCTTAAAATATAGAATGGAATAATTGATTGTACTACGTCCATAAACTGATACTGCAACTGACCTTCAGGAGTAAACGAAGTCATCATAAAATAGGTACGAAATGCCGACCAGTACATTGGTATGGCATATAATACTATACCCAGCGTACCAATAAGGAAGTGAGAACTTGCCATCTTGGTTGAATACAATTTGGTATTAAATAATCTTGGCATCAGCCAATACAACATACTAAAAGTCAAAAACCCGTTCCAACCCAAAGCGCCGATGTGAACGTGTGCAATTGTCCAGTCGCTGTAGTGAGAAATAGCATTAACACTCTTCAACGACATCATTGGTCCTTCAAAGGTGGACATACCATAACAAATTACTGCCAAAACATAGAACTTCAGCACCGGATCTTCTCTCACTTTGTCCCATGCCCTCTGAGGGTAAACAAACCATTTAGCATACCACCCCAACTTGGCAAAATCAGCATGATGGACAATGTGGTTCCTAATGCCTGTGCCCAGCCTGGCAATGCCGTGAAAAGCAGGTGGTGAGGCCCTGCCCATATATAAATAAATATTAATGACCAAAAGTGCAGAATACTCAGGCGATAGGAATATACAGGCCTGTTGGCTGCCTTCGGCAGAAAATAATACATCAGACCGAGATAAGGTGTAGTAAGGAAAAAGCAACTGCATTATGCCCGTACCACCATTGTACCAAAGCGTCCTGTACACCGGAGTAGCCCGAGTAGCTTTTGAAAAAGTTTACCGGAATCTCATAAGAATTCACTAAGTGCAGCATTGCTACAGTAACCCACGAGGCAAGGAAAAACCAGATGGCTACATACAAATGTCTTTCACGACGATTAAGAATCGTCATCATCATATTGATACCAAAGATCACCCACACAATGGTTATAGCGATATCAATCGGCCACTCCAGCTCGGCATATTCTTTGGAAGAAGTCATACCCATCGGCAGTGTGATGGCTGCTGCTACAATAATCAACTGCCATCCCCAAAAGTGAATTTTACCAAATAACTGGCTCCACATTTCTGTTTTTAAAAGTCTTGGCAATGAATAATAAACCGCAGTGAAAATACCATTGCCTACAAATGCAAAAATTACGGCATTGGTATGCAGAGGCCTTAGGCGGCCAAATGTGGTGTACTGAATGCCTAAGTTCCAAGAGGGAAATGCCAACTGAAATGCAATGATTACCCCTACCAACATGCCTATCGCGCCCCAGGTAATGGTGGCAATCGCAAATAGTTTTGATAGCTTGTTGTCAATTGTGTACTTCTGTAGTTCCATACTTTAGTTTAATTTATTATTTGTCTTGGTTTTATTATCAAATAAAATACGATTTGGAGGAGAATAATTGTCGTCAAACTGCCCATCCTTCACACCCCATAATAACAATACAAGGAATATGCAGGCTATTAAAAGACTAATTATTGCGGTTATAATGATTACTACCATAACTAATTATAATGCATAACTCTTTAACACACTGTACAAAGTTGATAAAGTTGCACGAAAATAAGGTATTTTTATATGCAGATTTTCTAATTATTTAAATTTCTTGATAAGCCTTTTCATATAGAAAATTCAATGTGCCAAAACACTTATTATTTTGGCTTAGAGATAGGTTTAAAAATCACTACAAACCGACTAATTTTTTATAAAGGAGGAGCCATTTTTTAGATAGCTCCCTTTTTCATACTTTGGTTTCGTACAAATCAAAAATATGAGCAGTATAAATACAGAAAAGCATTTTGTCGATCAGCCGGATTGACAATGTGTCTTTTTTCAGGTTGTACATCTTTGATTCCACCACAATAGGGCTATTTTCCGGTATTATAAAAGGCGTGGGACACAACCTCAAGAACGAAGGCAAGAAAAAAGGCGGTCTGAAAGTGCACAGGATCATAGATGCACCCCAAAACGCCCGAGTTTGTAAAAATGAGCAAACCAAAGCTTCACGATAAAAGGTTTTTGAAATACCTGAATCTGATCTCACATAGCATGATTGTATTTGACAGGGCGTACAATCATTATTTGCAGGTTTTAGGTAACAGTAGTTTAATATTACCTAATTTTGGCAACCTGTTACAATTGTATGATAGCTGGTTTATTTATGACAAATTTTACTATGAAGCAATATATTTTTTTCCTGCTCTTTTTTGTTTCCTTTGAAAGTTCTGCTCAAAGAAATTATTGGCAGCAAAAGTTAGATTATACTATTGATGTATTTCTTGATGATAGGGCTAAATCGCTCAATGCCACACAGACAATCGATTATAAAAATAATTCGCCAGATACCTTAAATTTTATTTGGTTTCACATCTGGCCTAATGCTTACTTTAATGATTCCACTGCGCTGTTGAAACAAATCAGGAATGACACTTCCAGAACAACTAAGCTGGAGAAATATGATAAAGGATATATCACTGGTTTGAATTTTAAAGTGGATAAAAAACCGGCAACTACTTTACCGCATTCAAACCCTCAGTATATTGACATTATTAAGCTCAATCTCCCTGAACCGTTGTTGCCCGGTGCTTCAGCAACTATCGAAACTTTTTTTAAAGTGCAGCTTCCTTCCTATTTTTCGAGGATGGGTTATGCCGAAAACGAATTCATGATTTGTCAATGGTATCCCAAACCGGCTGTTTATGACAAAACCGGCTGGCACGAATTTCCTTACCTTGATATGGGAGAATTTTACAGTGAATATGGTGATTACAAAGTAAACATTACCTTGCCTGCTGATTATATTGTAGGCGCTACGGGTGAACTCCAAACAGCAGAAGAACTTGAACAGTATAAAACAATAGGCAGAAAAAATACTGAACACAGAAATGAATCCTTTGCTTTGTATAAACCCAAAACCGGAACAAAAACACTTTCATATATAGCTAAGAACGTCCCCGACTTTGCATGGTTTGCTGATAAAGGAACTGTAATTCAATATGACACACTTCAGTTGAAATCGGGGAAAACCGTAGATGCATTTACTTATTTCAAAAACAAAAAGAACACCATCTGGAAAAACAGTATTGATTACATAAAAGACGCAACCAGAAAGTATAGCGAATGGATAGGAGAATATGAATATCCTACAGTACAGGCATTTGAAGGGCCTAAGAACAATGCCAGCGGAGGCATGGAATATCCGATGATTACGCTGATTACTGACCCTGATGCAACAGGAGAAAGTCTGGACGGAGTGATTACTCATGAAGTAGGTCATAACTGGTTTATGAGTATGCTGGGGAATAATGAAAGGGAACATCCTGGCAGGATGAAGGCCTGAATACTTATTTTCAGTTCAGATACGAAGCCGAAAAATATCGCTATAATTCAATTTTTAAAGACTCGATTCCTGCTGAAGTGAAAGTTCTTCCTCTGGCAGATTTTCAGAGCGCTATTTATGGCGCTTTAGGGCAAATTCCAATGCAAACGCCCATAGATACGCCTTCCGAAAAATATGTATCGGCAGAAGATTACGGTTTGATTGGTTATATTAAAACAGCAATATGGGTTTACATTCTGGAAGCAACCTTCGGAAGGGAAAGCGTTGATAGGGCTTTTCAATATTATTTCAACGAATGGAAAAACAAGCACTCCCAACCAATAGATATGAAAACTTCTTTTGAAAAAGCTTTAGGCAGAAATTTGGATAATTATTTTAAATTGCTCAAAAAAGAAGGCGGTTTTTTATAATCAGAAGTAAATGAAATGATCATCTCTCTAAAAAATAAAAAGGCATTGGTGGGCGGCGCCAGTCAGGGTTTGGGCAAAGCCATTGCATCGCAACTGGCAGCTAGCGGCGCATCTGTAACCATTATGGCGCGCAATGAAGAAAAATTGAAAGCTGTTGTAGATGAAATGCCAAAAAATGAAGGACAGAAACATCAATACATTGTTGTTGATTTCAGTGATTTCGAACATTATAAAATCAGGCTCTATGATTATTTTAAGACAAATACTGTTGATATTCTTATAAATAATACCAATGGTCCTAAAGCCGGCACAGTACTTGAAAAAACCGATGACGATTATTTAGCTGCATTCAATATGATCTTTCAGACAGTACAATTCACCACTTCTCTGGCTATACCCCATATGAAAGAAAACGGATTTGGGAAAATCATCAATCTCACTTCAAGAACAGTAAGAGAACCTGCAGATAATCTGGCTTTGTCCAACACCATCAGAGCTGCCGTGGTAACTTGGGGGAAAACATTATCGAGAGATGTGGCGAAATACAATATCACCGTCAATAATATACTGACCGGTAATTTTGATACAGAGCGTTTAAAACAATTGTTTGAACTACAGGCCGCAACCAAAAATATAAGCCCGAAAGAAGTGCTTAACAAGGCAAAAACAGAAATTCCCATGCTACGATTAGGTCGCCCGGAAGAAATGGCCAATCTGGTAACCTTTCTGGCATCTGAACAGGCATCATATATTACCGGCGCCACTATCCCGATTGACGGAGGCTTACTGAAAAGTATCTAATGTTATAGTTCTTTTACCATCCAAACAGTACATCCGGTATGGCCTGAGTTTCCCAAAGGGTGGCTTAGGGAACGAAATCCCTGAGCAACATAAATATTCACAGCTTTATCAAATTCAGGCAGACTTTCGATATAAACCTGACGGTATCCCATTTCCTTAGCCGATCTGATGCTTTTTTCCATTAATAATTTACCAGTGCCTTTACCTCTGGCTTTCGAAAGCATATAAAATTTTACAAGTTCCACACACCCCTCTGGAAGATTTGAAGTAGGGTAAATTCCGCAACAGCCAACTATTTCGTTATTAAGCTCGGCAACCCAGCAACCGGCACCTTTTATATCAAACCATTCAAACATTTCATCTGTGGTAGGGTCTTCATAAACAGTACCCCTGGCAGGAACATTGAAATCATGAAAAGCCTGTCGGATAATCTTTGCCAAGCTGATGTTGTCACTTTGTTTTATCTTCCTGATAAATATTTTATCCATCAGTTATTTTTTTCAAAATGTTTTTGTTATCTCCGGATTATCGTCCGCTGTTCTTTACGTAGCCCTGCAATTCTTCATTAAACTCTTTTTCCTTCAGTAATTGTTCCAGCGTGATATGCATTCTGTATTTCCAAAAATGATTAGGGTCGGCAGGTATGTTTATTCTTTCATCCTCAGGCTTTTCTCTTCTCAACTTTTCGCTCATCCCCAAAATATCCTGAATCTGGAATATACTCCACATAGCCGGAGAATATAAGTGCTGCATTACAATGGCCCTGTTAATCCATGCCTCGCAGAAGAACGGCGCACCACCACTCTGATGCAGCTCCTGATTGAAAAATCGTTGCGTAAGTTGCGTATTTTCCTGCCACCAGCCTCTGATGGTGCTCATATCATGCGTAGATGGGGTAACAACTGACAGATAAGGTGCATTTGCAGGATTGAAAAATTCACGGTCAGTTTGCTTTGGCATCCTTTGTATTTCGAGGCTTAAAATACCGAGCTGACGCATTACATCAGGCACACATTCGGGTACCATGCCCAAATCTTCTCCGCAAACCAGCATATTAGTCGCATCTTTTAGGTCGGGCAGTTTTGATAATGATTCTTTTTGCCAGAAATCATTTTGTCTGTTAAAGAAATAATTGATATACAGATGCCATAATCGCTCTCTGATTTCAGAAGGAAGATGCTGATACGAACTCGTTTGATCCATAGCAATTCTGAAATGAAATTGCTGCTTTTCAGAACCTTTTTCTTCAAACATAATCACATTCGCAATCAGATCATATAAACCGTTTTTCAAATAATTGTTAAAGGAGTTGGATTCTTCCTTATCAAAATATTCTGCCACTTTTCTTTGTGTATCAAATTCTTCTTTTATTACGTATTTATCCTCTCCAACCTTCTGAATAAAAGTTGCTTTTATTTTTTCGGAAGAATTTCCAAATATTTTGGACAAACCATGATCGTTAATAAAAGGCATACAGAATCTTTCATAACTGAACGGTATGCCGTTTTCGCCAAACTCATTAACATGAATGGGAATACAAGGATCAAATTTGCCCATCACTCCCTGCACCGCATCAAGTGGGATGCTCCAGATTCGAAAGAATCCTAAAATATGGTCAATCCTAAATGCATCAAAATATCGGCTCATCTGTTCAAAACGTTGTCGCCACCAGGCAAAACCATCCGCCTGCATTCTCTTCCAATTGTAGGTAGGAAAGCCCCAGTTTTGCCCCTTGGCTGCAAAATCATCCGGTGGCGCTCCGGACTGAGTGTCCATATTAAACAAATTGGGAGACATCCAGGCATCACAACCATAGCGATAAACACCAATTGGAATGTCGCCTTTTAAAATAATTTGTTTTTTGAGTGCATATTCCACTGCATTTTTCAACTGCAGGTGCAGATGATACTGAACAAAACAATGAAAACGCACTTCAGTATATTCATCCGAACCGGGTTGAAAAAACTGTTCTATTTCTGACGCTTCATATTTTTGGTGCGATTGCCATTTATCCGAATCAGCTGTTTTGTATTTATCTTCGAGATAGCAAAACGCTGCATAAGGTTTTAACCATGTTTTATTTTCATCAAAAAACACCTGAAAATCCTTTTTTTCAAAAAATTTCTTACCGGATACCTCAAAGACATTACGTAAAACAGCCATCTTGAAATGAAGTACTTCTTCGTACTTCACATTTGGAGACTCGTTCAGATGTTTTCTTTTCTTTTTGAGTTTTTCTTCCAGATGATGAATACTTTTACCTGCAGCTTCAAATAAATTAATATAAATGGGATGCAGTGCAAAAGCAGAAATGGCAGCATAAGGGTAAGAATCTTCGTTGGTGCTTGTGGCAGTAGTGTCATTTATGGGCAGTAGCTGTATCATTTTCAGGCCGGTTTTGTGCGCCCAATCAACCAACAGATGAAGGTCGGTAAACTCACCTATTCCAAAAGTTTTCTTGCTGGCAAACTAAACACGGGAATGGCCACTCCTGCGCCTTTCCAAGTATTATCAGGCAGGCGGGCAAAACCATCCTGCATGATTATACACTCATCATCCAAAGCAGGGTAAAAACAAACTCTGTTATCACCTTCCTCAAATCTAACAAATTCCTTTTCTTTTGTCAAAAACGCCATACTTATATCCCACAGGGAAATCAGCATGATGAAGATTCAACTTTATCGTCCATCCGTCTCCTTCCTTACCCAGTAACATTGGTTTTTTAGTATCCCAATTACCCATTTGAAGCCCATCTCCCAGAATGCACATCACGTCATCTTTTGCCAACAATGGGTATTTTATTTTAAAAATATGAGTAAATGGCTCATCACCAACTGTTCTACTTTTTTTGTGGGAGGGCAACAATACGTTTTCAAATGGTGAGGTATAAAAAACATTTTGATATGCGCCGGCAAAGTTCCATTCATCACAGATTTTAATCGTTGCCATTTGGAATTTAGAAAAATCAACCACCCGCTTGTAATTACTTTCAGGCACAAATTCACCATTTCGATTGCGCAATAAATACTTGTATTCCAACTTTTGGCCTTTTACCTTTTCATCTGGAATTTCTATTTCCAGTTTCCAGAAATTGGCGCTCAGGTATTCAAGAGGCAATAATCCATTTTCGTTTTTAGTTCTTAAAAAATCTTCGTCTCCCGAAAACCATAAACTATCGCCATAATTAGTGTGATAACTCAAAAAAAACTGACATTTCATCTTTCTTCTTTTTCATCTGGCGGGCAATTAATCTATATACTCTTTCTTTATCTTCCTACAAAACAAGCCCAAATTATTTTTTAAATTTTAATTTAATGTGTATTAAATACACATTATAGTGCAAATTTAGAAAATTTGTTTTAATAAAGGTGAATTATGCCAAAAATATTTTCCTGAAAGTCGGTTTTTATTTCCTGCTTCCCCTAAATTTGCATAAACATATAAAAATATGGCAACAGAAAACAAGAACAGCGTCTTAATGTGGTTATTATTTTTTGTATCAGTAGCTGCTTTGGTTATTGCAATCGTAACGCACTGGCCCTGGCTGACGCTTATTTTGCCATTTAATACTACCTTTTTGGTAAAGGCTATGAATATCATTTAAACCGATAAGATATCATTTGTAAAAGACCTGCGTTTTTGCAGGTCTTTTTTTATTGTGCTGTTGCGTTTTCCCTAAAATATACGTTATATATTATGTCAGTTCTTTTATCAACCTATTATTATAACGTCTAAAAAAATAGTTATAACCCTTTTGTGTAGCGCGTATTAAACCTGATACGTCGATACTCAAAAGGAAATAAAATGCTTTTTAAGGTTATCGAGTGTTAAAAGTAAATGGGATACCTAATAATATTATATAATGAGAAATGCAATTATAGCTTTTGCCGCCATCCTATTCCTTGCCTCCTGCTGGAATACCAAAAAAGAAGAAGTACTGGGCTACGCACCCATTTATGGCGATAGTACCCGGTTAAAAAAAATAGAGTTATCAACGCCTAAACCCTATGAAACGGCAGGCAAAATTTATGTTTATGGCAATACGCTCTATCAGGTTGAAACCGGCAAGGGTATTCACATTACGGATATTAGCAATCCTTCGGCGCCTGTGAAAACAGGTTTTATCAGTGTAATGGGCGCACAGGAAATTGCCGTAAAGGACAATGCCATTTATACCAATAATATGAAAGACTTAGTTATTCTTAAAATATCGGGTAATACCGTTACATTAACGAAACGATTACCCGGCTCATTCAAAAATTTGTTTGACCACCGCAGGCCTCCTGAACGAGGAAGATTTGAATGTCCTAACCCTACCAAAGGGATCGTAATCGGGTGGCAAAAAAGGACCATCATTAACCCTAACTGTTCTTATTAAATACATTGCATTATGAAAAATATTGTTACCATTATATTTTTAGCTTTTTTAGGCATATTTTTTACAACCTGCAAAAAAGCGAGTTCCGGAATGGGAGATGCTTCTAACAGTTCGGGAGCAGGGGGCTCTACTGCCATGATGACCATTTCGGGCAATTATTTATATATCGTAAATAGTTATACACTCCAGACCTATGACATCAGCAATCCTGCAACAGCAGTATTGCTGAGTGAACAAAATGTAGGATGGAATATAGAAACCATCTTTCCCTACCGCGACAAACTATTTATCGGTTCGCAAACAGGCATGTATGTGTTTGATAACAGTAATCCAAAATATCCCAAACTTCAGGGACAGGCGCAGCACTTCAGAGCCTGCGACCCGGTAGTAGCTGATGATGATTTTGCATACGTTACCCTAAGAAACAATAATCAAAGATGTGGCGGCACACAAAACGTACTGAACATCTATGATATTAAAGGTGTAAATGTATTAAACCCTAAGCTGGTAAGTTCTTTAAACATGCCACAACCAAACGGACTGGGCTTTAAAGACAATATATTATATGTGTGCATGGGAGATGCCGGGCTGAATGTAGTGGACATTTCGGACAGGACGAAACCACAAGTTATAAAAACCATCTCGGGAGAAGAGAGCTTTGTTGATGTTATTCCTTTTGAAGATTTGTTGATTACTTATATTCACGGAGGGCTTGTTTTGTATGATATCAGCGCTCCTGCTAATCCTGTAAAACTCTCCAAAATAGCTGAACCCACCTTGTAATCAATTATTAATGAGAATATCAGTTATTTATATAATTCTATTTGCTTTTTTTTCAATTCCACTATATAGTCAGGATGTTATCTTTTTAAAAAGACATAAACGCATTGAAGGGAAGGTCATTGAAGTTGACAATAGAAATATCAGGTATAAAAAACAAAATAATCCTGAGGGGCCTGTTTATTTATTAGAAATAAAATATATTGATTCCATTGCTTACTCAGGTGGCCATACCGATTTCTTTCTTAATGAAAAACCGGTTTCACTCAAGAAGATTTCGGAAATCAAAAAGTACAATAATCTGGGTGAAAATTTGTTTTCTACCGGTGTTTTTTTGTTTGACAACACTCCGGCAAATGTATATACAAATTCATCATTAGAAAACGCTCCCATTTTTGCACATTATGTAGCCTATGAAAAATTATTCCTGAAAGATCGTTTTGGCGTAGAATTCAGACCATTTATTGGTTATAACAAAAAGGCCTATGGAACAGTATTAGCCGCTAAATTTTACCCCAAGCATATACGCAAAACAAGATTGGGTCTGGGAATCCATTATCAATTATCGGTGATGGATTTAGTAGAAAACTATTATGATTCGCAAAGCGGATTTTCTATTTTACGCAAATACGAATCTACCGTGTCATCAGTTGGTTTCGTATCAAATTTGATAGTTCATTTCAATAAAAGCTATTTATCCTTCCGTCATTTCAGGTAGCAGGTATAGCAGGCTCCTCCAACAGAAAAAAAGGCATTTCAAAAGATTGGCATGCTGATAATGAAAACGTAGTGGTGGGCTTCAATATTGGAATTGGCTATCGGCTTTAAATTATAATCAATATGAAAAAGTTACTATTTTTAATCATCATTTGTATCGGCAGCCAGGTAGCGCTTGCACAAGACACTATTTACGACAGAAAAAATTATAATATACTTGCTAAAGTTATTGAGATAACAAAAAGCGATATCAAATACCGCCGTTTTGATAACCCGGATGGCCCCATCTATAATATTTCTAAAAGTGAAGTATCTTATATAAAATATGAAAACGGACTGATTGAAGATTACAGAAATATTGCCGAACCAGACAAACCAACTCGCAGAGAAAAAAGACCGGAGAACAGGTGGGTACCCAAAGGTGATAAAATAATTTCGACCGGCTTTTGGGCTTTTTCTGCACCTGATTTATTGATTTACAGTTCCGGATGGGATGAGAAGACCAAAGAGCCTGTATTAGGCGCTTTTATCAACTTTGAAAAATTATATGCCGAAAACAGAATCGGAATAAGCATTTCGCCATTTATTGGCTTTAACAGGAAAGCCTATGGAAGTGGTTTTGGACTTTCTTTTTATCCCAAAAATTATGGCAGGGCACAATTTAAAATAGAGCCTCAATACGTTTTTTCTGTGCAGGATTATTGGGAAAGACACTATGATTCTGAAAATCAATACTATAAGACAATTGAATTTCAAACAACACTATCGCATTTGCTCTTTAATCTGGGTATAAATATTAATGCTTCTGAAAATTGGGTAATTAGTAATAATTTTGGATTTGGGATGACTGTGGGAAACAGCAATTATGGAAATTATTTTGATCAACCTTTTCACCGATCAAACAGTGCGATTGAAAATCCTGTTTTTAGTTTTAGAATTGGCTTGGGCTACAGGTTTAAATAAAAAGTATTTTTAAACAAAGTGTATCAATAATATGAAAAAGTATTTACTCTCAGTTTTAGCAGGTTTTCTTATATTGGCAAATATTAATTGCACTAAAGAGAAGCCGGACTCAGGCATACCAGAATGTGTTCAGGAAAAGATAAAGCAATTAGAAAATGAAGGTGTAAGAAACCCTCCGGCAAGTATATGGCAGTATGACTATAAAGGGCAGTTGGTATATTTCGTGCCCTCCTTTTGCTGCGATTTTTATAGTCTTTTATATGACAGCAATTGCAATCTCATTTGTGCGCCCGATGGTGGCTTAACCGGTAAAGGAGATGGCAAGTGCAAAGATTTTTTCACTGAAAGCAAAAATGGAAAATTGATTTGGCAGGATAGCCGAAAATAAATTGATTATAAAAAAGCCGGGTGAGAAACTCAACCGGCTTTGTTGTAAAAATCAATTTTAATTATTTGCCCTCATAAGGCGCTTTGTATAATTTTTCGTAATATTCATGTGCCATACGGTTGCTTTCAAACTGAAACCTTACGTCCTGCATTCCATTTTTCATCAGCATACGCCAGGTTGCATAATTTTCGTAATACAGAGGAAGGATTTCGTTTGTGAGGATTTCGTACAATTTATCAAGATCATATTGGTCCTGATCATGAACAGACATGTTGGCATAATCTGCTTTAGGGATTACAAAACCATTATGCCCATGATTGATAAACTCAGGAATCCATCCATCATCAGTAGAAAAGTTGATAGCGCCATTCATGGCTGCTGTCATACCGCTGGTACCCGATGCCTCGCGAGGTACACGTGGATTGTTTAACCACACATCAGCCGCTTGCTTCAGTCTTTTAGATAAAGCAAGTTCGTACCCAATCAATACCGCCGCATTTTTATACCCTTTTGACAAATGAACCAAAGCATTGAACTCACTTATGGCAGGATGATCCATGGGATAAGGTTTGCCGGCCCAAATAATTTGTATCGGATATTTGGTATTTGTCATCAATTTATGAAATCTTTCCATATCTGAAGCAATCATACCTGCTCTCTTATATCCTGCAAATCTTCTTGCCCAAACAATAGTAAATACATCAGGGTCAAAAAGTTTTCCTGTCTGGTCTGCCACAATTTCGAAGGTTCTTTTCTTCATCCATTTTTTTCGGTCGTCAAACCAGTAATCATCACCCACTTCCTTAAACTTATACAATTGCTTATCAGACCAATACTTCCAGTTTTGGGCATTAGTATTAGAGTGATTGGGCAAATATCATGATATTTGCCCCACATTTCGCGCGACACCACACCGTGCAACTGAGATACGCCGTTGGCTATTCTGGCAAATCTTAAAGCTGCAAGAGAGTGATTAAACTGGTCGTCAAAGTTTTGGGTTAGCAGTTTTACCTCATCCACACTTAGCCCGCAGAAATAACTCATTTTGTGACATAAATAAATATCATGTTTCTCATTTCCTGCTTCTTCGGGCGTATGGGTTGTAAATACCAGACGCTTTCTTACTTCTTCAATGTTTTTATTGAATTTTTTATACAGATAAAATGCAGAAGATACAGCGTGCGCTTCATTTAAATGATACACATCAGGATTAAACCCTAAAATGTCTATCAGTTTTGCCCCGCCAACACCTAACAGGATAAATGCTGCGATTTTTGCCGCTACGTTTGCATCATACAAGCGGTGTGTAATAGCTTGCGATACATAATCATTTTCGTGCAAATCGGTTGATAATAAAAACAATGGGGCTGTCTTAAATGTTTCAGGATTCAGGTACAATACCTTTACCCAAACCGGATGCTCATGCACCGCAACCTGAAACCTGATTCCGGTATCTTCAAGAAAACTGTAAATTTTTTCATTCCAGGCCACATCCAGCGTTTGATCCTGGTTGCGCTCCTGATCGTAATATCCGTATTTCCACAAAATTCCGATTCCAATTAAATTTTGCTTCAACTCATAAGCGCTTCTTAAATGGGAACCTGATAAAAAACCTAGACCCCCACTATAAATTTTTAATGGTTGGTGTATTGCAAATTCCATTGAGAAATATGCCACCTTTTTCGAATAGTTGCCATCAACCTCATAAGGAACTGTAAAATTTTCAAAACTCATATTTTCTGTTAATTTTTTTAAAGCCTGCAAATTAACAGAAAATATTGCAAATAGGCCTATTAAAAACGAATAAATATATCTTAGTTATTCACTTGATAATAACAGCCCCTTGTTTTCATTCAAAAAAGAGGCAAAAAAAAAAGAGAATAATCAGGGTTTATTTGTCCAGATACTCCTGAAAACTAAGCTGTTGAATCGCCTTTCCGGCCTTAAGGTCTGAAGCATCAATATTGCCTTCCTGCTCAATAACTTTTTTGCCCACATTATCGAAAATGAAGTACTTTTTATTTTGCACAAATCCAAAACCATCATTGAAACTAAAATAAGCAAGCGGCACAGAGGTGGGATCAGCGATATTCCTACCCCATTTAAATAGATTATTATTAATGTCAAATGTTTTTACCAGCGTGGGTGCCAAATCTGTTTGAGAGCAAATTTCATCAATAACTACTTGTTTATTCTTTACTAATCCACCCAGCAGCAACGCAGGTATTTTAAAATCATCTGCTTTCTTGCCGGTTTGTGGCAATCGATGACCATGATCGGCACATATTATTATCAGTGTATTGTTCCACCAGTCCTTTGCCTGGCATTGTTTTACAAATTGATAAACAACGCTGTCTGTATATTGCAATGAATTATAAAACTGCAATTCTTCTGTATTTCCTTCAATTACGGTAGGTGTCGGCGTTTCAAAAGGCTCGTGGCTGCTCAAAGTAAGCAGGTATAAAAAAACGGAGTGGTTTTGGTTGAAATATCTTTCAGCAATCGTTTCATTACCACGCCGTCATGAGCGCCCCACTTTGAGTTGCGGTCTTCTTTTTTAAAATCATTTATTGAAACCAAATCTAAATAACCGCCATTAATAAGGTAACTTTTATATTGGCAAACTCCAGTTCACCTCCATAATAAAAAAGCAGGCCGGTATCCAAAACCTGTAAGCACTTCGCTCAAAGATGGAAGTTTTTCAGATTTTGATGGCTCCTTAATTATGGAAGTAACAGCCTGCGCCGGAAAACCACTCAGCAATGCCACAAGCCCCTTGTCTGTTCTGTCGCCTGAGGCATACATATTTGAAAAATATATGCCTTCATTTATTAAATTATTTAACCCCGGTGTAACATAAATATCTCCAACCTTCCTATTTATCACTTTGCTGGTAAGGCTTTCCCAAATTATAAAAATAATATTCGGCAATGTATCGGATTTTATATTTACCAGTGTAAAATTCTCACCGTTTGTTTGATATAAACTATCTACTATTGATTTTGCACTTTTTGAGTCTAAATAATCATAGGGATTTTTTGAAAATTTTGATTTATTGATAATTGAAAATATAAAATTCCAAGGTGCATTTAATGAAGCCTGATTTAAAAAGATGTTTTCAGAAAAATAAACACTGCTTTGGTTAAGAGGAGCAAGCTGCAAACCGCCTCTTATCGGAATGATTAAAGTAGCTGTTGTGAAAATAAGAATAAAAAAAGATGAGAATATTTTATTAACCGGCTGAAAAGACTCCTTCCCAATAACTATTATGTTTAATGAAATAATTAGAATACCAAACAATAAGATAAAAGCCAATAAAATAAAAAAAAGCGGTTGGTTATATATTGATGCCCATACTTCTCTGAGATTACCCAAATATTTGAAAACTGTTGCATCTACCCTGAACCCCAGAGCTTTAAAAAGAAAAAAATCACTGATAAAAATAGTCAGGGATATAAATAAAATGATATAGCTGTAACCCTTTATTATTTTGATTTCATTAATTCTAGGTAAAATCAATCCAGTCATTAATATAAGTAGTACAGAAATAAGAATATAGGATGCCATTGAAATATCCATCTTCAATCCGTACCAAAGAGCGTTCAGCCAGCCAGTCCAGTCTGTAGATTTATCTTGCTGAAACACAAGGAAGATGAATCTTGCTGCCTCGAAAAACAAAATCCAGTAAAGCCAATATTTTAATAAAAAATATAATCTCGACAACATCTGTTTAGATTGTGTGAACAATTTTGCAAAAATATCTAAAAAAAAGCAGGGATAATCCTGCTTTGAAAATTTAATAGGATAAATATGTTAAATCCATTTTACAGTTAATTTTTTGAAAGTTTTGATTTTTGTTGGCACAAAGCGAGTCATTATATTTTTAAATATGTACTCTTATAAGCATTGCAGCTACCTTTAAATATATTATATCATTAACTTACCTATTTGGTTAAATTGAAAATAAAACAACAGCCGTCCATTTTATTCTTTTATATATCTTTACAACGAACTTCAATAGAAAATGGATTACAGCGATTTAATAATTAAAGAAAAACAATTAGCAGGGAAACACACTGACTTAATATTAGATATTGGCTCATTATTATTGGCTTCAGGAGCGCATTGTGAAAGAATAAACCGAAACCTTAAACGGATAGGAGAGACTTGGAGGTATGATGTGGATATTCTTTATGACCTCAATGGTTTAGTAATCACCATCCAAAGTAAAAATGACCCTGCAATTTATGCCACAAGGCATAAACGTGTGGTAAAACACCATGTCAATTTTACGGTTCTTAATTATATAAGCTTATTGTCATGGCAGGTGAAAGAAGAAAGCCTAAATCCTGACGAGGTGGAAGAACTTTTTTCGGAAATTAAAAGCACCAGTGCATATCCACGTTGGTTTATTATTTTAGGTGTAGCACTGGCATGTGCTGCATTATGTCTTGTGTCAAAAGGCAATTGGATAGACGGGGGCATTGCATTTATGGCAGGCGGTGCAGGAATTTTTGTGAGGCAGGAAATTGAAAAACGAGGATTTTTTTCTTCGGTTGCCATTATAGTGGCGGCTTTTACTACTACGCTGATTGCCGGGCTGGATCAGTATTATCATCTGGGTAGTACTCCCGAAAGCGCCTTGGCAACATCTGTTCTATATCTTGTGCCCGGAGTTCCACTAATCAATAGCGTTATTGATTTAATAGAAGGTTATACCAATATGGCTTTGGCCCGAGGTTTATTGGGTGGTTTTTTACTTTTATGCATCGCAGTCGGTATGTCCTTAGCAATTTTTTTTTTGGGTTTTCATAATTTTTAAAAATCATGCAACAAGAATTATTGGCAATACTTGCCTACTTTGTTTTAGCTTTTGTAATAGCTTCAGGATTTGCCATCCTTTTCGTACTCCCAGAAACGTAATTTGGGTAGCAGGACTACTGGGAGGAGTGGGTCATTCCTTGAGGTTTTTTTTACATAATCACGTCGGAATAGGTATCATCTTTGCCACTTTGATTGGTGCAATAATTATTGGCCTTGCAGGGTTGAATATTGCACATAAAGTTCACACTCCACCGGTTGTTTTTACAGTGCCGGCTTGCATATCCATGCTTCCCGGGCTTTTTGCTTACCGAACGATGTTGGGTTTAATTAAATTAACAGATGAAGTAAAAGTGAAAGAAAATCCGCAAATATTGCAGGACACATTCCATAATTTTGTTTTAACTTCCTCCTTATTATTTTGTCTAGCAATTGGTATAACAGTGGGCGCTTTATTATTTCGACAAAAAAGCGCCAAACATATTACTTTCAAAATTAAGAGCAGGACAAAATAATACCACTTTTTTTTATACCCCAATAGAAAAGAGCAATCATTTAATGACAGTGCATACCACCCACAGCTTTTTCTTATAACATCCCCTATGCCAAATATTTACAGAATAACTGCATTAGTCTTCCCCGTTTTAAATTTCATTTTATTTTTACAACAATATAATACAGAATTGAAGCAATTCCTAAACCAATAATAAAACAATCAAATAAATTCTTATGCTGAATGCATTGGCCAACAATATGCATGACTGCAAAGATGGTAAATAAGAGCATGACACCTGTTTTTTCATTTTTCAATACTTTTTCCAACTAAAAATAAGTTGCGCCATTTCAAAATTTTTAAATGAAGGAATAAAAGCAGGTGTACGGGAAGCCCAGTTCAAATATAACTCCCCAAATTTTTTTCCTAAAAACTGTTCTTCAGCAAACATAATTCTCTCGTAGTAAAGCATATAAAAAAATATAAAAGCTACAATGAACCAAAAATTTTCCAAAAGCAAAGCCGGTCCTATCCACATAAAAAAATTACCGAGATATAACGGATGCCTGACGATAGAGTATAATCCTTTTGTATTGAGCGTATCTGCAACCTGCTCTTTGGTATTTCTTCCTGAGGTATTTGGTGGTGTAGCGCCAACGGTAAAAACACGAATCAAAAGGCCAAACAAACTTATTCCAAAACAAAAATAAAACCATACGCTTTCCAAATCTGTTTCTTCAAAATAAAATTTATCGGAATTGTATTTCATAAATACATACAAACCAAAGCCTATAACAAATATAAAAACCGGTAAATTCCCCGATATTTAAACAACCATTGCCCTTGTTCTTCAAACTCTTCTTGTAATGGCATATTTTTTTGAATTAAAATATTTTCAAGATTACTAAATTTTCTAAAATAATTGATAATTATCTGATTTTTTTTTCTGAAAAGAAAAAAAGCCGTCAATAAACCTGAGCAGCTTTTCGTAAAAATTTATTTCTTGATAAGTTTTCAAAAACTCATTCCTGCACTTTATATTTTCCCAAATCTCCCGGATTGGTGATATTAATCAATTCATACTTCCCTCTATTTTCAGCATGAGCTATTTTAAGAAAAATATCAGTTGATTTCCAGAAGGAATGATTTCTGTTTGCATCCAGGATGAGTAAATGCCCGATAATAATATTGGAAGCCATTTCCACTAAACGTCTGGCATGAAAATCGGTATATTCATTATTGTTATGAGCCACAACTTTCTGAACTGCTTCATCATATTCATTAGCCATAGCTATTAAATATTCGCGGTAACCAGACAATTCAGGTTTGATATCCACCTTCTCATATTCACGCATTTGGTTTAAATATCCGCCTGTAGTAACACCCCGTACAGCAGCGACCACCTGCAGCTGGGTGGTTCCCTCATAAATACTGGTAATTCGTGCATCTCGGAAAATTCGTTCGATAGGATAATCCTTCATAAAACCACTTCCTCCGTGTATTTGCAAAGAGTCATAAGCTGCCTGATTGCACACTTCGGATGAAATCCCTTTCGCCATCGGAGTAAAGATATCTGCCAGTTTCTGATATGCTTTCATTTCAGCCCTTTCTTCCGCACTCAAAGTTCTTTCTTTCGAAATATGTTCATACGCTTTATAAATATCCACAAATCTTGCAGTTTCGTAAAGAAGGCTCCTGATGCCGTCCAGCTTTGCTTTCATTCGGCTAATCATTTCAAATACAGCAGGGAACCGGGCAATGGAACTTCAAATTGTTTTCTTTCCTGCGCATAAGCAAGCGCTTCGCGGTAGGCAGCCTCAGCGATGCCAACAGATTGTGCAGCTATACCCAAACGCGCTCCGTTCATCAATGCCATCACATACTTAATCAGGCCGAGTTTTCTCTGACCAACCAATTCTACAGGTGCATTTTTGAAAACCAACTCGCAGGTAGGCGATCCAATGATACCCAGCTTGTGCTCTATACGGCGCACTGTTACCGCATTGCTGTTTTTGTCATAAATAAACATTGATAAACCGCGTCCATCGCTGGTTCCTTCTTCACTACGTGCCAATACCAATGAAATATGACCATCTCCATTGGTGATGAATCTTTTAACACCATTCAAATACCATTGACCATCAATAAGCGTTGCTTTCAACTGTACTGCCTGAAGGTCACTGCCTGCATCAGGTTCGGTTAAGTCCATAGCGGCTGTCTCGCCTTTGGAAATGCGCGGGAGATACTTTGCCTGTTGCTCTTCATCAGCAAACTCATGAATGGTTTCGGCACAATCCTGTAATCCCCAGATGTTTACAAAACCGGCATCTGCACGGCTTACAATATCGGCAGCCATAATATAGGGCACAATCGGAAAGTTTAGCCCATCATATTTTCGAGGCAGCGTGATCCCCATCAGGCCGGCCTGCACTATAGCATCCAGATTTTTTTGAGTGCCATCGGCATAATAAACCCTGCCATTTTCCAGTTTAGGCCCCTCGGCATCCACTCCTTCGGCATTAGGCGCAATAGTATTGGCGCTTATATCGCCCACTATTTCAAGCACTTTATCATAACTGTCCATTGCATCTTCAAAATCTGCCGGTGCATAATCAAATTGATCCTTGCTTGTAAAATTTCTTTCCTTTAAGGCTACAATTTTTGCATCAACGGATGTGTCAGATGAAATTTCAATTCCGGTGTATCTAAATAAAAATTTGACATCGTTTATAATTTATGATTGTAGATTGCAGATTGCTGATTGATAAATTTCATTTTCCACTATCAGCTTTCTATTATTTAACGTTTTTCTTATAATACTTTACCATCTTGGGAACAATCTGAGCGATATCGCCATGAATAACATAATCGGCTATTTTATTAATGGGCGCATTAGGGTCATTATTAATTGAAATGACCATTGCAGACTCCTGCATTCCTGCAATATGCTGAATTTGTCCACTGATGCCGCAGGCAATGTAGAGCTTTGGCCTCACAGTAACACCTGTTTGACCAATCTGTCTGCTTTTTTCCACAAAACCCGCATCAATAGCCGCTCTGGAAGCGCCCACCTCAGCGCCAATGGCATGAGCCAGTTCAAACAATAGATCAAAGTTTTCCTTACTGCCAACTCCATAACCACCCGAAATAATCACCGGCGCATTCTTCAGGTTAATCTTTGACTCCTCCATTTGCCGGTCAATAATCTTAACAACAAAATCTGCATCGTTTAAATACTTGTTCACCTCTATTTGAACCACCTGAGCCTGATGATTTTCATTAAGCATTTCCTTTTTCATCACCCCTTCTCTCACTGTTGCCATTTGTGGGCGATTGTCGGGATTCACAATCCAGGCAATGATATTACCCCCGAAGGCAGGCCGAATCTGATACAGCAGGTTTTCGTATTTTTTACCATCCTTTTTATCCTCATATTCTCCAATTTCAAGTTCGGTACAATCAGCCGTAAGACCGCTTACCAATGAAGAAGAAATTCTGGGTCCCAAATCGCGCCCGATAGAAGTAGCGCCCATCAGGACAATTTGCGGTTGGGTTTCTTTGAACAAACCCACAGCAACAGCCGTATGCGGTAAAGTGGAATAGGGGTACAAACGTTTATCATCTGCTGTAAACAGAATATCTGTTCCATATTTTGACACTTCTTTATCAACACCCTCCAATTTCTCGCCAATCACCAATGCCTCCAATTTGCAGCCTAATTGATTGGCAAGTGAGCGCCCTTTTGTAAGCAATTCAAAGCTCACGTCCTGAATTTTACCTTCTTCATATTCGCAATAAACGCAAACGTTATTCATATAAAAAAACCGCTCTTGGGTATTTAAAACCAAAATACATACTTAGCCCAAAGTATGATTATCAATCAACTCTTTCATCAAGTCTTCTATCTCTTGCTCTGTAGTAATTATTTTAGAATCTTTTGCCTGAAATACAATATTTTTTATTTGTTTCACTTTGGTAGGAGAACCCTTTAGCCCTAATTGTGCGGGGTCGGGATCCACGTTTATTGCACCCCATTCGGCAATTTGCAGGTAAGGCCTCTCATTAGAAAGCATGATATAATCTTCAGAAGCATTACTCATTTCTGAAATAGTCTTTGCCTTTTTGTATTTCATCAGTTTTTTTGCGTTCCGCGGACGACATTCCGGCGCTGTGCCATTTACCGTAACCACCAAAGGCATTTGAGCCGATACCGTTTCTACCCCTTTTCCAGTCTGCGCTTTATTATAATTGTTTTGTCTTTAATTTCGCCCAATGCTTCTGCATAAGTAACCTGGGGGATAGCTAATTTTTCGGCTACCTGAGGGCCAACCTGTGCTGTATCGCCATCAATAGCCTGCCTACCTCCAAAAATCATGTCAAAATCGCCTATTTTTTTAATGGCACACGACAGCGCATAAGAAGTGGCAAGTGTATCTGACCCGGCAAAAGCCTTATCAGTAAGGAGTACGCCTGCATCTGCTCCGCGATATAATCCCTCTCTCAAAATTTCTGCGGCACGGGGCGGCCCCATTGTCAGCAATGTAATGGCTGAGGCTGGAAAACGGTCTTTAACAGATAAGGCCATTTCCAATGCATTGAGATCTTCGGGATTGAATATGGCTGGTAAAGCAGCCCGGTTTACAGTTCCATCCGCTTTCATGGCATCTTTTCCAACAGCTCTTGTATCTGGCACCTGTTTGGCTAATACAATAATTTTGTACATATAGCTTGTATTTTGAATATACAAACCTACCAAAGCGACGGCTCTTAATAAATGACACATATCATATCAGCTAATGAGAGTTGGTAGCTAAATCCCCAGCAAAAAAAAAGAGCGAAACAATATATGATTCGCTCTCGAAATTTTTAAATAAAAATATGATCATTCTAACCGTAAACATGTTCAATTACCTTAGGCGACACGCCGGTAAAGCTAAAGCCGCCATCGTGGAAGAGGTTTTGCATTGTTACATATCTTGTGAGATCGCTGAATAGTGTTATGCAGTAGTCTGCACAAGCCTCACCGGTAGCATTTCCCAGCGGACTCATTTTTTCGGCATAATCCTGAAAACCTTCAAAACCCTTAACGCCACTACCCGCAGTGGTTTTAACGGGCGACTGAGAAACTGTGTTTACCCGAACTTTTTTCTTTACACCATAATAATATCCAAAGTTACGCGCGATACTTTCAAGCAGCGCTTTTGCATCAGACATCTCGTTGTAATTAGGGGAATACGCGCTGTGCTGCAATATAAGACAAAGCTACTACACTACCCCACTCATTAAGCGCATCCATATCCCATGCCACCCTCAATATTTTGTGCAGGCTGATGGAAGAAATGTCAAAGGTTTTCCAGTTATGAACATAGCTCATGTTATGGTAATCAATTCCTTTGCGCATATTCACGCTCATTCCAATCGAATGAAGAATAAAGTCAACACCGCCGCCAAAATGCTCCATACTTTGCCCAAACAGGTTTTTTAAATCTTCAAGAACCGTTGCGTCAGCGCCTATCACAGGGGCGTTTCCACACTCTTCTGAGAGTTTGTTGATTTCTCCCATACGAAGCGCCACTGGTGCATTAGATAAAACAAGCTGGGCACCTTCTTCATAGGCTCTTTTAGCCACCTTCCAGGCAATTGATTTTTCGTCAAGAGCACCAAAAATGATTCCTTTTTTCCCTTTTAATAAACTACATGACATGAGATTTTTGTTTTGTTTAGGTAAAAATAAGAAAAGTTTTAAATTTTGTACAGATGTTTTTCATTCAGACAAAGAAATGAAAATATAGGCCATTAAATAAAGCCCTACCATAAATATTATACCTAAACACAAAATCAACAAAACACCGTATAAAATCAACTCTCTCCAGGTTTGGCTGGAAACAATTTTGAGGTTCAAGAGGCGAAAAACAAAATATCCCATTAAACCCATTATTGGCGCAATGGCAATTGTAATAACAAATGGTAGCGCACTGTTCATAACCCGAATATCAGTAAAAAATATATTTTAAGGGTAAAATTATTTCCTAAAGAATCACTAATTCTGCACCATCTCTCGTGCATTCTGCAATGCTGCTGCTGTAGGCTTTTCACCACTTAGCATTTTGGCAATGGTAGTAATGCGCTCATCATTATCCAACAATCTGATATTAGTGGTTATTACATTATTTTCAGGTTCTTTATATACAAAGAAATGAGCGCTTGCTTTTCCTGCAATTTGAGGTTGGTGGGTAATGCAAATTATTTGCCGGTTTTGAGCCAGTTCTTTCATAATAATGCCTACCTGGCGCGCAGCCTCACCCGATATGCCGGTATCAATTTCATCAAAAATAAGCGTGGGCATATCCATACTCTTAGCCACTAAGCTCTTGATGCACAGCATCAAACGACTCAGTTCGCCACCACTGGCCACTTTACTTACCGGTTTGTACTGTCCGCTTTTGTTGGCATCAAACAGAAACTCAATATCATCCATCCCGTTCACACCCGGCTCTTTGCCGGTAATGGATACTTTTATTGCTGCATTGGGCATTCCTACCTGAGCCAACAATTTGTTTACCTGTTTCTCGAACGGTGCAATTTGCCTTTTTCTCCCTTGTGAAATTTGCTCTGCCGCCTCAACGGCTTGGCTGCATATTTGAGATGTTTGCTTCTCCAGTTCCTCGATATCGTCCGCAATGTGCAATGTAGCCTGCAATTTTTCTTCCAATTGTTTTTGAATCTGCAGCAATTCTGTAGTTGCGTTTACGCCATGCTTTTTTTGCAGTTTATACCCCTGTGAAATCCGATCATTTAATTTTTCAATTTTTTCGGGATAATAGTGAATGTGGTCGTTTATACTTTCTATTTCACCTGCAATATCCTGAATTTCAATTTGAGCGCTGGAAAGTCTTCCTGAAAGATTAGCCAAATCTTTATGATAGCCTGAAAAACTGCGAAGCTGATTGGTCAGGTTTTTTAATTGTTGCACTATCGGCTGTTCGCCTTCATTTAGTTCATAACTCACTTTATTAAGTGCCGATTTGATTTCTTCGGCATTGGACAGCAATTTCATTTCTTCTTCGGCTTTTTCCAATTCATTTTCATGAAAGTTTGCCTCAGCCAGTTCATCATAAAGAAACTGATTGTAATCACTCTCTTTTTGAAACTGCGACTGCTGCTCTCTTAATTGGCATAATACCTTCACTGCCTGCTGCCAGTTTTTGTATTGGTCCTTATACTTGCGTAATAACTCAGAATTCCCAGCTAACGCGTCTAAAACATTAACCTGAAAATCATTATCTGTAATTGCAAATGTGTCAAACTGGCGATGCAAATCCACAAGCAAAGAACTAAGCTGTTGCATCTGCGACAATGTAACGGGTGTATCATTAATAAAAGCTCTGGTCTTGCCACTCACCGCAATTTCACGCCTGACAGTGATTTCAGGCTGATAATCCAAATCATTGGTTATAAAAAACTGCATCAGGCGCTCTTTTTGCACTGGTTCAAAAACTCCTTCGATGATACATTTTTTTTCTTTATTTACCAGTACAGTAGTGTCGGCCCTCTCCCCCAGAATAAGATTGAGCGCTCCAATGATAATGGATTTCCCGGCGCCCGTTTCACCCGTAATGACGTTCATACCCGTTGAAAAGTCAATTTCAAGTTCGTTGATGATTGCATAATTATGGATAAAAAGATGTCGGAGCATGAAGCAAATTTAGGGAGCTATCGGCGAATTGCAATCATCATTTGGGTAAAGCTTTAAATTAATTGCAATATTTAGCAGGTCAAATTGCAAGCCCAAAATGAAGTAAATAAACTCCCTGTTTTAGCCAGAGAGTTTATTTGATTTTTATCCTTCCTGAATTTGAAAAGTAATAGGTTGTCTTCGATAAGCTTTTACCTCACGGCCATTTTGTATTGCCGGCTTCCATTTACCCGAGTTTTTTATTACGCGTACGGCTTCCTGCTCCATTCCATGTCCATTGATAGACAAACGCTTAACATCGATCATATTTCCTTCTTTGTCCACAATAAACTGAACAATCACAGTATAAACACTCCAGGCGGCACCATTATCCACACCCACCTCAGGTTTCAGATTTCGCTCCAGAAAAGTTCTCCAGGCCGAAGGGCCTCCGGGATATGAAGCATCAATTTCTACTTTAGTAAAAATCTCAGATTCATTATCCGGCTTAGTTTTAGAATCTTGATTATTGCTTTTTTCTTTCTTTTCAGTTATAATAACTTCGGTAATCTTGGAGGGTTTTACAGTTTTTCTTCTTTTATTGGTTGTTCTGGTTTTTTCCTTTTTCTGATAAAGTAACTTCGGTAATTTTTAATGGTTCCTGCTGATTTTCTGTCACGCTGGGTTGTGCCGTCTGCTTACCATCCTCTGCTAAGGTAACTTCAATTATTTTAGCAGAATCTTTTTCTGAAGAGTTGGCTGGGTGTTCCTTCGACTCCTGAACGAAATTGCAGGAAATAAATACCATTAATAACAGTACCACAGGCGTTATCAAGAATTTTCTGTACACCTGATTTTTTGTTTTTTTGATTTGAGTAAGCATGGCTATTCTTCTTTTTAATTGGTGATGAAAAAATGGGGTTATAATTGCAGCAGTTTTACCGCTAATGGCTTGCCATAGCAACAATTTAGCGTAATGCTCACTATCAATATCGTTGCTGGCAAAAGCGTCTGCCTGAAATTCCTGAATTGTTTTTATTTCTTTTCGATAGGCATATAAAAAAGGATTGAACCAAAACACATATAAATAGTTCGACAAATAACAAATCCCAACTATGCTTTGCTTGTATATGGTATAATTCATGCCGCCAAATTTGTTGCCCTTTCCTGGAATATACATCAATATCCTGCTGCCAGTACAACCATCTGAAAAATGAAAAAGGAGCTGCGGGATGTTTCGTCATAATCAACAGAAACCCCTGTTCTTTTTGTTGATTACTCTTCTTTTTAACTTCTATTAACCGGTAAAATGAGTAAATCAATTTGCAAACTAAAATCGCACTAATAACAGCAGCTATTACATATATAATTTGTAACATTGAAAAAGTTGCTGAAGCTTTTGTAGAAATAACAATATTATCTTCTACTGTGTAATAAACAGCCCGTAATTTCTGCGGCCACTCTGTTTGTTTTAAATTGATTGTAAATGAAAACAATGGCATCAATAACGAAATGCCCAAAGATCCCAATAGATAAAACCGGTTAAAATTGTGCATTTTTTGATTGCGCAAAATCAAAAAATAATAAGCATATAAAATACCGGAACACAATATCATTTTGAATAAATAGGGAAGCATAAATTTATTTTTTTAGATTTTTTAATTTGTTGCAATAAACTTTCCAACTCTTCCACACTGATATTCTTTTCCTTCATCATAAAGGAAACAACATTTACAAAAGAGCCGTCAAAATAGTTTTGCACCATTTTTTTAATGTTCTTTTTTGAATAAGTGTCTTTTGCAATTAGTGCGGCATATTGGTGTTGCCTGCCAAATACCTGAATGGACACATACTCCTTTTCTACCAAAATTCTTAAAATTGTAGCCACAGTATTCTGATGCGGCTTGGGTATGGGCATGGCATCAACTATATCGCCTAAAAACAAGGCTCCATGTTTCCATAATACTTGCATTATCTGTTCCTCAGCTTTTGTTAATTGTTTCATGTGCTTTATAATTTATTTTTCTTTAACACTCCACGGCTCAATTGATAGAATTCAAGTGCAATCTATAACTATATTTTTAGTTTACAAACTATTTTTATAGTTTATTTACTACTTTTTTAGTTAAACTAATATTATGATATTTTTATGACTATAAACAATCAACAGGTGAAAGTGAATAAAATTATTAAGAAAATTTAGAGCTCTTTGATTAACTCGTTTTTTTTAAGGCTTGTCCAAATTTCAAATATTCTGAATAAGCATATATATAATTTAGGAGTATTTATATTATTGGGATAAGAAACTATATAATAGGCTCGAATAAATTAAAAATTCGATAAGTATTCATTAAAAGATATCTGATTTCGTTAAATTAGCCTAATAAATCATAGTTTAAACGAGTTCGAACTTAAAAATTGAATGAAAATGATTAGTACCAATGAAATATTGATCAGGCTATCGCTTGCGGCTTTGTTTGGGGCATTGATAGGTCTTGAAAGAGAAAGGAAAAACTGGGCTGCCGGTTTGCGGACACACATGATGGTATGCGTAGGCTCCTGTTTGATAATGATTGTATCTGCATTTGGCTTTGCCGATATTTTAGCTTCAGACCATGTGTCACTCGATCCTTCGCGAGTAGCAGCACAAGTAGTTAGTGGTATAGGTTTTATCGGCGCCGGCACTATACTTTTTATGAAACAGGGCACTATCCACGGACTTACCACCGCAGCCGGCTTATGGACGGTAGCAGGCATCGGCCTTGCAACCGGAGGTGGCATGTATTTTGCAGCCGGTGCCACTACAATAATTGCACTCATCATTCTATGGGCGCTGTCACCATTGGAAAGTTATTTTTCAAAAAAATATGAAAAAAGTACACTAAAAATAGTAATTCATGAAAGTGAGAACAATACCGATGTACTCAAAGACCTTTTAAACAAAGAGAGCTACAAAATTGAAACTCTCTCGCTGGAAAAAGTGAAGGATGAGTTTGAATTGCAAATAAAGTTAGATATCGGCAATGGCATTAGGCCTGAAAGCCTTATTACCGAACTAAAAAATAATCCTGCAATTAAAAAGATAACATGGGTACAATAAGTCGTTTTTTCCTTCCTCTTGCGAAGTAATCCTTTTGAGCATAAATATATCAACTAACCATCGTTTTTTCATCTGCTCATAGTATTTTTACGGAGCTTTGATTACCCAAACAAATTTATGAAAAGGAGTGAGTGAAATTATTTGTCAAACTATTTAATTTCAAGAAAATTCAAACTAATGAATCATTAAATATGCTGATTATGGCCTACAAAAACATAAAAGAAATATTTGATCATAATGAAAGGTGGATTGAGGAGCAATTGGCTGCCGATCCTGAATATTTTGTAAAACTTTCCAAACGACAAAAGCCCAGGTACCTGTTTATTGGCTGTTCAGACAGTCGGGTATCTACAGAAGCCGTAATGTTTGCCAAACCCGGAGATGTTTTTATTCACCGAAATATAGCGAATGTAGTAGCGAACAACGATTTAAACATGTTATCGGTAATTAACTATGCTGTAAACCATATTAAGGTAAAACATTTAGTTGTATGCGGTCATTATGGTTGCGGAGGAGTAAAGACAGCAATAACCGCAAGTGATGAGGGCCTCCTGAATCCCTGGCTCAGAAATATCCGTGATGTATATCGCTTGCATAAAGATGAATTAAATTCCATCCAATCAATTAATGAAAGATATGACCGATTGGTTGAACTGAATGTCATTGAACAATGTATAAACCTTATTAAAACCCGTGATGTGCAAAAAGCGCTTTTGGAAAAAAGAATTTCCATTCATGGCTGGGTCTTTGATATGCGAACCGGCAAATTAATTGATTTGAAATTCAATACTAAAAAAGTGGCCAGAGAAATACTGGATATTTATAATATTTTTTAAACAGGTACAAATTCCGACACGGAACTGCATAAGAAAAATGGTTACGACAAATAAAAAATCGAGTAGGTAGGGGGATTACTCCCCCGCCCTCTCACACCACCGTGCATGCTCTCGCACACGGCGGTTTCTTTTAACTGTTTAACTTCTTGTAATTTGATGTGAGATTGTATAAACAATATCACTCCCATCAAATACTGCGTTAAGGCTCGTTCCTGTTCGCCTGCTTCTTTTACTTGCAACGCCTTTATTGCCCAAGCTCCACATACGGTTTCACTCGTAGCAAAAGGGCGTATAACCTCCTCCACCTGCCCTTTGAACAGGTCTAATTGGTAAGTTATCTCTTGCGGTTGCGCCATAAAACAAATTTTGGAACTAACTGCTCCTTAAGTTAAAAGATTCAGACCTTCTTCTGTGCTATTCCTAACACAAAATACTATGTCCTCTGCTGACTTCTTGTAGTATATAATTGTTCATCGATGGACAATCTGCACATTGGTGCATACTGCAAGACCTCTCGGGATAAGATATTAAACTTTCTCTGCGTTCTGCCTGATTTACTCTTTTGAGTTACGGTTGAGTTTTGGGCGTTCCCAATCCATGGCTCGGTTGCCCTCTCTTAAGAGCCTTCTATCAGATTTCTATTCGTCAGAACTTCAGATTTGCTGATGACTTCTTTCAGATTCTGGGGTCGCCCCCGACACCCTTTTGTCAGTCGCTAATGTTTCCTATCAACTCGGCACATACAGGAACTCGCATCCTGTTAGCTTAATACCATGCCCGACATACCAAAAAAGCTACTACCTTTTTACGATAGTAGCTATTTCTTTAGAAAAATCTTTTTCCTGTAATCTATTTAAATTCTATATTATTGTGAAGTTCTTCGTCCACCAAAATACGGCCGCAGTTTTCGCAGGCCACAATCTTCTTGTGTTGCTTAATTTCACTTTGCTTTTGAGGAGGTATCGCATAGAAACAACCGCCACAGGCATCTCTGAGCACAGGCACTACGGCCAGTCCGTTGCGGAAATTATTCCGGATTTTTTCGTAGCTTACCAGCAGGCGAGGCTCTACTTCTGCTTTAGCTTCATCTGACAACTTCAGAAAATGCTTTTCTTCCTCTTCGTTGGTAATAATAATTTTTTCAAGTTCTGCTTTCTTTACTTCCAGCGTGCCCTCTTTCGTGCCGATATTTTTCTTTGCTTTTTCTAAAAGTTCCACTTTCTCTGCTATTTCTTCATTAGCATCTTTGATGTGCTTCTCGGCCAGTTTAATTTCCAGCTGCTGCATCTCAACTTCTTTATTGATAGCCTCATACTCGCGATTATTTTTTACATTATCGCTGTCTTTTTCGTATTTCTTTATTAATGCCTCAGCATCTTTAATAATATTTTTTCTGTCTTCAATATATTCTGTGATACCATTAATTTCTTCTTCAATGCGGGTTTGTCTGGCATGTAGTCCATGAATTTCATCTTCAAGGTCAGCTACCTCCATCGGAAGTTCTCCCTTCAGAATTTTTATAATATCTAATTTGCTGTCAATTTTTTGCAAATAGATGAGAGAACCCAGTTTTTCTTCAATTGAAAATTCTTTTAATTGTGGCATATTGATATTAAAATTTGTACATTAAGAATTGAAAATACCTCTCTTTCAGTGTTCATTATTTCATAAAAAGTAATGTACCGGATTGGTATTCACCCCTGTTTTAAGGACGGCAAAGTTACGGAATTTTTTTTCTAAAAATTCTGCTAAAAGATGAATCGTAAATTGCTCACTTTCAAAATGGCCAATGTCTGCTAAAACCAGCTTACCATCTGCATCAAAAAATTCATGATATTTTACGTCGGATGTAATATAAATATCTGATTGTGATGCGATTGCATCTCCGATTAAAAAGCTGCCGGCCCCGCCGCAAACGGCTACTTTTTTGATGGGCTTACCCCTGAGCGATGTGTGCTTTATCAGTTTGAGGCCAAATATTTCTTTTAATTTCTCCAAAAAAGCCGTTTCTTCCGCCGGTGTAGCCAACTCTCCGATTAACCCTGACCCGATTTCCTGATGCCTGTTTTCCAAAGAAATCACTTCATAAGCTACTTCTTCATAAGGATGGCTGCTCTTTAAAGCGCTTATCATCTTGTTTTGCAGCCATGCCGGAAAAAGAATTTCCATTTTCAGTTCATCATCTTCACTTCTCAAACCTTGCTGCCCACTAAAAGGATTGGCAGCTTCATTAGGTTTAAAAGTTCCCCTTCCATTTACCGAAAAGCTACATTCGCTATAATTGCCAATATTTCCGCCACCGGCCTTAAACAAAGCATCCATAACATTTTCGGCATGGCTGGCCGGAACATAAAAGTATAGTTTCTGAAGCTGATTCGTTTTTGAGGAAAGAATATCTAAGTTTTTCAAACCCAATTTAGATGCAACCATGCCATTTACACCCGTAATTATATTATCTAAATTGGTATGTATGGCATAAATGGCGATATCATTTTTAATCGCTTTAATTATGGTGCGCTCCACATAAGTTTTCCCTGTAATTTTTTTTAAGCCTGAAAATATTATAGGATGATGGGCTACTACCAAATTACAGTTTTTTTCAATAGCCTCATCAATCACATCTTCAACTGCATCTAGGCAACAAATTACACCATGACACTCAGTATCATTATCTCCAGTAAGAAGCCCTGCATTGTCATAACTTTCCTGCAAGGAAGAAGGCGCTAGGCAATCAAGATAACTTGTAATATCTGAAATCTTCATCTGACAAATTTAAATAAGTTAAAGCTACTAACTAAATCCTAATTTTTGCCAGAGTCAATAATTTTTTCCAGCATCAACATTCTGCCGTCATTTGTCATACCTTCAACCACCACCTTAAACCGTTTTGTGCGATCGTTATTAAAAAAGGTCAACGGGATAACCGGATTAACAGCAGCCAGATTAATGTAAGGCCGCCAACTCAATGTTAGTCTGTAATCTGCTTTTGAATGTTCCGGTTTTCGTAAAGAATAATCGGGATGGTAAAATTCTTTTATAACAGAATAGCCATTATATGTAATAATATCGGTAGCAGCAGGTAGTACTGCATTAAGGTCAGCGCCCTTTTTGGTATAAACCGCAAGCGAAGCGCTATTTCCCGAAGCACCAATAAAATGTGGATACAGCTTTAAGTAAGCGATTTGATTAACGGGTATGGACTCAATAAAACTGGCATCCACCGGCATTTCATCCAAAAATAAAGATACATTATTATTACCCAAGCCACCACTTCGATAGGAAAGTTTATAGTCACCCGGCGTACCCGAAATCATCAAGCCTGCAACGCGACCCTGCAAATACTGAAAAATATCTGAGCCAACAGCATTTTCCTCACTGAGGTCAAAAACTTTGGAATCTACACCCCCCGAAAACAACCCGCTTGCATATTTACCTTCTAATTGTTCGGTTTTTGATTTTGTTTTTCCCCGTACCGTTACATTCTCCAGCATTAATCCCTCTGCTTTTATAAAATCATTATACGCATTCCCCATTTTGCGCGTCACATCATCTTCTGGAGTCGATTTTGGATAATAAGGTATCAGCAGTGGGTTTAAAACATAAGGTTTAAACAGAGAGTCCGAATCCATTTTCACCTCTATAAACTTACTTTTCTTGCCTTTAATATCGCCGAACAATACCTGATTCTTACCATAAAAAATAGAAGAATCCATCCTAAACCTACCTAATGAGTCGGTTTTTATTATTTGCATCACTCCACGCCTGGTAGTATCAGCCGGTTTCAGCCACATCATCAGTTCTTTATCGGCAAAAGGCTTTCGCCGGCCTTCAATAGTTATTTTTCCAGAAAAATTAATATAGCCCGGATCCTTAATTAATGGTTTCGGAAGTGAATTGTTGTTTACATCCGTCCATTTGAATCTTGTCCACCCGTTAGTCATCATTACCAAATCCAAACCGGTTGAAACAGAATCATTATCTGCATTAAAATACCATGCAGGATTGTGTATATACCCTTTTAAATCACCTGTAAGCAGAAAAGCTGAATATATATTTTGTGCCCTCGGATTTGCACCTTCATAGTCCGCATCAGTAATAGAAACTGAAAAATTACCGATTATGGTATCTTTCAGATGTACTGAAAAATGGTTTCGTTTACGTTCACCGGTATTAAGGGTGTCCACCGAAATTTTACCGGGCAATACATAATCTTTATTATCCACAAAAATCATTCTTGCGGCAAGAGGAATACCGTCTTTATTAAACACTGTTACGTTTAAAATACCCGAATAAAGGCTCGCCGTTTGAATTACAACGCCAAAATCGTTTTTTAAAGATTTTATTTCCTGCTTGAACACAATGCCATTTTCCATCAAGCCTGTAATATAGGCTACTCTAAACGGGTCATTATCAGGCAATTGCGAAATTCTGACTCGCTTTCCTGATCCTGCATTTTCTACATCTAACACAACCCCTTTTTTGGTAGATTCGGGCAAAGCATATTTTCCGTCATTACCACCGGCCATAAGCACGGCGAAATAGCTTTCGCCTTCCAAAGGCGTTATTGAAAAGCTGCCCATCCCTTCGTGATAGGTACTAAAAATCGTAACTAATTGATTCTTATCGTTTCTGATTTCTCCATTGGCAGCCAATGGCAATCCGTTTTCATCTGTTATTTTAAAAGCAACCCTACTTGTAAGACCGGTTATGAGATTTCCACCTTCGGGGAAAAAGGAAAGACCTATTTTACCGGTTGTTTTTGCGGCATCCCTTTTTCGATTTTTCCATAAACTTTAATTCTTTTACTGAATAAGAAATCAGGCTGATTGAGAATCAAAGGGGAGAAAGCCCTCAACTGGTAAGACCCTGAAGGTAAGTTTTCGGGCAAATCAATCTGACCGAATGCCACTCCCTGAACAGCAGGGAAAACATTCTTAATCAATATTTTAGAGTTATTGTCCAATAATTCTACATATAATGAGGTACTTTTGGCAGAAAGAACAAGTCCATCCTGAAAATAGCCTTTGAACCATACGGATTCTCCTGCAAAATAAGATTCTCTATCGGTATGCAAATAAACTTTTTCAATGGGATTTATTCTGGACCAATTGGTTAGATTTTCAAGCGGCCCTTGAGCATATATCTCCAAAAAAAACAAGCACAACAATACCGCAAATACATTTTTTATCATAAGATTAAAAAAAAATTGACATTGAAGTTACGCTTTTGACTTATTTTTCTATGCGATGTTTAAAATTTTTAACTTTTTGAGTAAAAAGGTTATAGAATACCGCCATTTTGTCTATTAAAGGATAATTGGCAGTATTATTGAAGAAAGATATTTGCTCAAAAAATAGAATTATGACGGAAAATGTAGAAAACATCAATGACATTAATGATAAATTAGATATCAACACGAACGAGGCCCCTGATGTTACCGAAGGCGTAACTGACAATGCCGAGACTTCTGAGTTGCAAAAACTGGAAGGCGAGTTGATGGATAGTAAGGACAAATACCTTCGCCTTGCAGCAGAGTTTGACAATTTTAGAAAAAGAACTGCAAAAGAAAGGTTAGAACTATTTCAAACGGCCGGGAAAGATGTAATTATTGATCTGCTGGAGGTTATGGACGATAGCGACAGAGCGCTCGCCCAGTTGGAAAAGCTGGATGACGCAGACAAGGCATTAAAAGAAGGCATAGTTTTGATTGTCAGTAAATTAAAAACAATCTTACAGTCAAAAGGTTTGAAAGAAATGGAAGCATTAGGCACCGAATTTGACCCCGAATTGCATGATGCTATTGCCGAAATACCGGCACCTGATAAAAAATTGAAAGGGAAGATAGTGGATGTGGTAACAAAAGGCTACTATCTGAATGATAAAATTATCCGCCATGCCAAAGTGGTTGTGGGTAAATAGACTAAATACTAACAACAACAAGTAAAAAGCGAATGTCTAAGAGAGATTATTACGAGATATTAGGCGTTTCCAAGTCTGCTTCTGCAGATGAGATAAAAAAAGCCTATCGAAAAGTAGCCATGCAATATCACCCTGACCGGAATCCGGGAGATAAGGCAGCCGAAGAAAAATTTAAGGAGGCTGCTGAAGCTTATGAGGTACTGAGCGATGCAGACAAGCGTGCTCAATATGACAGGTTTGGCCATGCAGGCATTAGTGGAGCGGGGCGTGGTTTTGGTGGCGGTATGAATATGGATGACATTTTCAGTCAGTTTGGGAGATGTTTTTGGGGAAGATTTGTTCGGTAGTTTTTTTGGCGGAGGCCGTTCAAGAGGCGGTGGCGGCAGAAGCCGTGGCGTAAGAGGAAGTAATCTAAGGGTAAAGCTGAAATTGAATTATGAAGAAATTGCAAAAGGCGTTACCAAAAACATTAAAGTTAAAAAATACGCGGTTTGTAGCACCTGTGGAGGAAATGGCGCAAAAGATAAAGGAAGTGTTCAGACATGTAGTACCTGCCATGGCAGCGGCCAGGTGAAAAGAGTGCAAAATACATTTTTAGGTCAGATGCAAACCGTAACTACCTGTCCGACCTGTAACGGAGAAGGCAGTACCATTACTGCAAAATGTAACAGTTGCCGTGGAGAAGGAAGAGTTTATACCGAAGAAACAATCACCATTGATGTACCTGCAGGGGTGCAGGCCGGTATGCAGCTGAATGTGAGCGGCAAAGGCAATGCAGGAGAGCGCGGGGGCATGCCAGGAGATTTATTAGTTTTGATTGAAGAAGAAACGCATAAAGAGCTGCAAAGAGAAGGCCTGAATGTGGCTTATGACCTTCATATTTCCTTTACTGATGCGGTATTCGGCATCAATGTAGAAGTACCTACGATTGAAGGCAGGGCTAAAATAAAAATTCCACCCGGAACGCAGAGCGGTAAGATTTTCAGGCTAAAAGGAAAGGGTTTCCCCAATGTACACGCGCACTATGAAAAAGGCGATCAACTGATTCAGGTGAACGTGTGGACGCCCCAGCATCTAACGGATGAAGAGAAAAAAAATTTTAGAAAAACTGAGCCATTCGGCCAACCTTAAGCCCAATCCCGAAAAGACGGAAAAAGGTTTCTTTGACAAGCTAAAAGATTTATTCAATTAATAGAAAATCCTGCCTACGCAGGATTTTCTATTATAAGTCAAAAGTAATTTTCATCATCCCCCAGTAAAAGTACTTTGTCGGGAATAATTGGCTCACTTTAATTTTTTGGGGAATAGATTATTTTTGTGGTCAAAAACATGTTGGAACAGTCAGTAATTCAGTTACTTTTACCTGAGGGATTATTAGAGTATTTTGATATTATAGAAGTAAAACAGTTATGCCGCATAAAGGACAAGCAAACTTTTTATGAGCTTCATTTAGAAGAGCAAAACAGGTTGCATAGCGGTTACAATGCAGTCGATTTTGAATCAAAAGGATTTACGGAGGTAACGATACAGGATTTTCCATTACGAGGCAAGGATGTGTTTTTGGTGATTCGCCGCAGGCGCTGGCGACACAAGCAGGACGCTAAACAAATCGTCAGAAATGACTGCACCATTTCATTGCCGAAGGCTCAGATTAACCAAAGAGCTTGCGGATTTTTAAAGGTACAGGTAGATACGAGGGAGGATACGATTACTAATATTTGCAGCTAGTATGGCGTAAAGCCCTCCACCCTCACCCGTTCCTACAAAAAATTTACCAGCGGGTTTAAGGATTGGGAGCAAAAATCCCATGCAGAAGATTACCTTGTTTTCCCTGAAAATATGGGCACGCATTTGAGCATTGATGAGGTGAGCCTGTCGCAGGGAGAACTGTACACTTTTATCACCAACAAAAACGGCAGAGGCAAGAAGGGTTCGCTAATAGCATCTGTAAAGGGCACACTCAGTCAGGATATTATAGGTGTGCTGCTGAAAATCAATGAAAACAAGCGTTTAGCGGTAAAAAGAGGTAACACTGGATATGGCCAAAATATGGAAGCCGCCGTTAAAATTGTATTTGCAAAAGCCAATTTGGTAACCGACCGTTTTCACGTAGTGCGCCGGCAATGGAAGCCCTGCAACACCTGCGTGTAAAACTCAGATGGCAGGAATTGGACACCGAAAATAAGGCCATTGATGAAGCCAGAAAAGCAGGGCGCAAATATGAACCCGAGGCGCTTTCTAACGGCGATACACCCAAACAACTGCTGGCCAGAAGCCGCTACATTCTGGCAAAAATCAAACGAATGGACCGAAAACCAACATCAAAGAGCCACCTGCTATTTGCAAGACATCCCGAACTGCAAAAAGCTTATGAACACACTACACTTTAGAAATGTCTATGAACAAAAAAATCTGAACAGTGCAAAAACAATGTTTAATGAATGGATTACCAAAACACATACCGCAGAAATGAAAACCTTTATACAGTAGCCAATACCGTAAAAAACAATTTAGATAATATCCTAATTTCCTTTATCAACCGAAATGCTAATGCCAATGCAGAATCTTTCAATTCAAAATAAAACTCTTCAGAGCCAATCTCAGAGGAGTAGCAGAAACAAAATTCTTCCTCTTTAGATTATACAAACTCTTCGCTTAGTCCCCTTAATTTATAATTGACCCGCTTTATCCACTACCGGCTGCGCTTCAATTTTTAAAGGATTTCCGCTTGCCGGTGTGGATAAAGCTGCTTCTTTGCTTTTCAGTTCTGCATATTTTATCGGAGATAAATACCCCAATGATTTATGCGGACGTTCTGTATTATAGTCTATGCGCCATTGTTCACTCATGGCTCTTACTTCAGCTAAACTGTAAAACATATACGCATTGAGTAATTCTCTTCTGAGACTTCCGTTTTTTCTCTCAATATAAGCATTTTGCATGGGTCTACCAGGTTGAATAAATTGTAAGCTTATTTGCCTGCTCTGTTCATTACACCAATCTTTTAATTTATGACTGATGAATTCAGGTCCGTTATCACACCGGATATTGGCTGGTTTACCTCTTTGGGCAATCAATCTCTCAAGTACCCGTATGACCCTGAGTGAAGGTAATGAAGTGTCCACCTCAATTGCCAATGACTCTCGATTAAAATCGTCAATAACATTGAACAGACGGAACTTTCTTCCATCTACCAGACTATCGCACATAAAGTCAATGCTCCAGACCTGATTGGGGGCTGTAGGTACTGTTAAAGGCTGCTTTACCCTTTCAGGCAAACGTTTTTTAGCTCGTCTGCGTATATTTAATTTCATATCCGTATATATTCTATAAATTTTTTTATGGTTCCAACAGTAGCCTTTATTCCATAACCTGTAGCAGCACTGCCAATAGCCAATGGCTGCATGTTTGGTGGTTAATGCTGTTAAGGCCGATTGTAGTTCCGAATCGTCTTTGGGCTTTGGCTTATACAGACAGGTCGTTCGGGATACATCCATCAGTTTACACGCCTTGCGGTTACTTAGCTGTTCCTGCTGTACTAAAAAATCAACAGCTTCCCGTTTCTCCTGAGGCGTTACAACTTTTTTTCAATCAGGCTCTTCATGGCACGATTCTCTAAACTCATCTCTGCATACATCTTCTTTAACTCTGCATTCTCTTTTTCCAGCTCCCGTAGTCTGGTTACATCACTAATATCCATGCCGCCGTACTTGGCTTTCCAATTGTAAAAGGTAGCATCGCTGATACCTAAATCGCGACAAATCTCTTTTACTGCAATACCGCTTTCCTGTTTCTTAATCGAAGCCACTATCTGGCTCTCTGTAAATCGTTTTCTCATTGTATTAAAGTTTAAAATTAACAAACTTTTGAATTGTTAACTCTAAGTTCTTCTGGCCGAATTTTGGGGAAGCCTACATCCTGTTTCTAATTCTCCATAATCGTTTTCAGGTGTTACGAACTTGCGTGTAAACCCGAAAGACCTTTCATAAAATTCAACTGATTTAGCTACTTCTAAAACATATAAGATTGTATATCCGAATTTTACCATTTTGTTAGTTGATTATTGATAAGAATATTTCGACTTCTGAGTTTTCTCCGTTGTGCGATTTCTGTCCGTAAACTTCAAAGTCGTAAGTATATTTTCTGTTTAGTTCTTTGTCTTTTTGCCAAATGTCTAACCAAACATTGACAACTGCATTCGGCATTTCTCCCTTTGCTACGAACTTTTTAAAATTGTCTGCTTCAAATTCCCGTCCAATAAGTCCATTTGGAATTTCGTCAAGTGTCGAAACAGGAACTCCAATGATTGTTGTGTATTCGTCAGTAAAAGTCGCTTTTGTAGTCAGTATAGATTGCAAGGATGTTGTCGGAAACTTTGTTTGGAATTTTGTCAAAAACATTGTCTGCATAAAATTGTCCCCAAAGTTTTCCCAAGTCTTGTTGAGATTGATTGTCTTTATTTGTTGTCCTTATTGGAATTCCAATTATTTTAAATCCGTCTGTCATATTGTTTACTTTTTGTTCGTAGTACGCTGTTCGTTACACTTGCCACCAACAATTCTATTTGATTTCTTTAATAAGTTGAATTATCTTGCAATTATTCTCACTTTTCTTCATTTATTTCAAATACAATTTAATAATGTTAAGATTCACGATTGCTTTTTACTTCGTTTTTTTATCAAATATACTATTTGCCCAACAAAAGCCCAATGTAATATTGATTTGCATGGATGACCTCGGGTATGGCGACCTTAGTTGCTATGGCGCCACAAAAATTCAAACGCCTCATGTGGACAAATTGGCTGCACAGGGCATCAGGTTTACCAATGGGCATAGCACCTCTGCCACTTGTACACCCAGCCGGTATGCCCTAATGACTGGAGTGTACCCCCAGGCGGACAGGAGCAAACATCCCACCCGGAGATGCGGCTTTGATTGTGCCTACAGACAGAATGACCCTCCCCAAAGTATTTAAAAATGCTGGCTATCAAACAGCTATTATCGGAAAATGGCACCTTGGAATCGGTAATGAAGTAAAAAAAGAATGGAACGGCGAGCTGAAACCCGGCCCCAATGAAACAGGATTTGACTATTCATTTATCTTTCCTGCCACGGCCGACAGAGTGCCTACGGTTTTTGTAGAAAATCACCGGATAATCGCATTAGACCCCACAGATTCTATCGAAGTGGATTATGATAAAAAAGTGGGGAATGAACCTACCGGAAAGGAAAACCCGGAATTACTTAAAATGAAATCTTCTCAGGGCAAGGGCATGATAATACTATTGTAAATGGCATTGGACGAATTGGATTTATGACCGGAGGAAAAACAGCCCGTTGGACAGATGAAGAACTCTCCACCACATTTCTGGCAAAACATTGGAGTATATTGAGCGTAAAAGAACACAACCATTTTTTTTACTCTATAATATGATAGAACCTCACGTTCCCCGTATGCCTGCCACCATGTTCAAAGGCAAGAGTGGACTGGGCTTCAGAGGGGATGCTATTTTGCAAATGGACTGGACAGTTGGCGAGTTGATGAAATACTTAAAAACACTGGGTATTGATAAAAATACAATAATTATTTTCACCAGTGATAACGGACCGGTACTCGACGATGGTTATGTGGATGGCGCTGTTATTATGCAGAATGGGCACAACCCGATGGGCGGACTGCGTGGAGGCAAGTATAGCGCATTTGAGGCAGGTACCAGAGTGCCATTTTTAATTTCATGGCCTCAAAAAATAATACCGCAGGTTTCTGACGCTTTAGTAAGCCAGATGGATTTTATGGCTTCATTTGCAAGTTTGCTCAAAGTACCAATAGATACCAGGCAGGATGGTGTAAATACAATTTCTGCCTTTTTGGGAAAAGATAAAAAAGGAAGATCTTTCTATGTTCAGCAGGGAGGCGCATTGTCAATGATAAAGGATGGGTGGAAATACATAGAACCTTCTGAGGGGCGTGCAAAAAATACGTTGGTAAATATTGAACTGGGTAATCTCAAGGAACCTCAATTGTATAACCTGAATAGAAATCGTGGTGAGAAAAAGAATCTTGCGAATCAGTATCCTGAGAAGGTAAAAGAATTGCAGGAGATGCTGGAAAAAATTAAAAATCAATAATACTATTATATTTAAATTTGGATGCAAAACCCTGAATTAATATGGCTTTTGATGCTGAAAAAAAATTTAAATAATTTTGCTTTTTTATTAAAAACCGGTTCAGTTATGGAACTGGTTTTTTATTGCTTCATTTATTAAAAATGGCTTTCCTTCTTGGATAACATTGGCTATCTTTACCACTAAACTTTATCCTTATGTTAAAGAGTTTTTTCAGATTTTCTTCTTTTTACTTTTTATTTCTTCTCGGTTTGTTTATTTGTCTGTCTAATATAATATCAGCACAAAAAACTGACGTAGAAATTTATTTTAAAGAACCGGCCAAACATTTTAGCGAATCATTACCGCTTGGTAACGGACGGTTGGGAGCTATGGTTTTTGGTGACACACAGAAGGAAAAAATTGCGCTAAACGAAATTTCACTTTGGTCGGGAGGCCCGCAGGATGCTGATTTAGATGATGCATATAAATATCTGAAACCTATACAGGACTTGCTTCTCGAAGGTAATAACAAGGGAGCTCAGGATTTGCTGATGAAGCATTTTGTAGCAAAAGGTCGAGGCTCGGGTTTTGGCGCTGGCGCTAATGATAAGTATGGTTGTTATCAAACAATGGGTGATTTATTTATTGAATGGAATCAACCTGCACAAACGATATCAGATTACAAAAGAATTTTGAATATCGAAAATGCAACTTCTTCATTTTCTTATAATCGGGATGGCAATATGATAACCGAAGAGGTTTTCACTGATTTTATAAATGATGTCATTTGGATAAAATTAAGAAGTACTAAAAAGAAAGGACTTGAGTTAAAACTATCGCTTTACCGAAAGGAGAACCTTTTGAAAAACGAAGCTTTCAAAGGACAAATAGTGATGTATGGTCAGCTACCCTCTGGTAAAGATAAGGGAGTGAAATATGCAACCGTTTTAAAACCCATTGCTTGCGATGGAAGCATAATTTCCTCTGAGAGTTCTTTGCGGGTATCAAATGCAACCGAACTTGTACTCGCTGTTGCCATGCGTACCAATTATGATTATAAAACAGGCATTTTACTGTCGGGTGATGTAGTAAAAAAAGCAGTTCAGGATATACAAAATATTAAAGGCAATTTCTTTGTAGCCAAAACTAACTCAACAAAAAAATACCAAGCCTGGTTTAATCGTTGCCGCTGGACAGCGCCAATCAGAAAATCTTCAGTGGATACGATGTCAACCCTTGAACGGATGATTCATTATAGACAAGGTCATAGCGACAATCATTTGCCGGTGTTATATTTCAATTTTGGAAGATATTTATTAATCAGTTCTTCCAGGCCAGGACTTTTGCCTGCCAATCTGCAAGGGTTATGGGCTGTGGAATATCAAACTCCCTGGAATGGCGATTACCATCTAAACATCAATATTCAAATGAATTACTGGCTGATTAATGCTGTCAATCTTTATGACTTGGCTGAACCGCTTTTCAGGTTCACAAAAGACTTATTGCCTAATGGTCAAAAGACAGCAAGAAAGTATTATGATGCAAATGGTTGGGTAGCACATGTCATCAGCAATCCATGGTTTTTTACTTCGCCGGGAGAGGGAGCCAATTGGGGTTCTACGCTTACAGGCGGTGCTCGCTGTTTACCCATATCTGGAACATTACCTTTACACAAAAGATAAAACTTTTCTCAGGGCTTACTATCCTGTCATTAAAGGTGCCTCAGAATTTTTGCAATCTATTTTAATAAAAGAAAAAACACATGGCTGGCTCGTTACGGCACTTTGTAATTCTCCCGAAAGTACGAACATCATGCCCAATGGTTTCAAGGGTAATGCCTGCATGGGGCCTACTATGGATATGCAGATTTGCAGAAATATTTTTACAGCCACTATTGAATCTGCAAAAATTTTAAATATAGACCATGCTTTTGCAAATAATTTGCAGCAAGCAAAAAATATTCTGGCGCCTAACCAAATTAGCCCTACTGATGGCGGCATACAGGAATGGTTGAATGACTGGCCTTCTGCCGAACCGCAGCACAGGCATGTGTCTCATCTGTTTGGCCTGCATCCCTACGATGAAATTACTCCTTGGGATACACCCGATTTTGCAGATGCTGCAAAAAAAACCCTTGGTTTGCGGGGTGATGGCGGTACCGGTTGGAGCAAGGCCTGGAAGATATGCTTCTGGGCAAGGCTGGGTGATGGCGATCACGCATTGACTATGTTTAATGGTTTATTGCAGCCTATCGTTTTTGGAGATAAAAGAGATCATTTCAGTGGCGGGTCTTATCCCAATCTTTTTGATGCACATCCACCTTTTCAGATTGATGGCAATTTTGGAGCTACCGCAGGCATGGCAGAAATGTTATTGCAAAGTCATGGAAAAGGCGATGTACTCAGGTTTTTACCGGCATTGCCCGGTACAGCGGATTGGGCTACAGGTAGCATAAAGGTTTGATGGCAAGGCAATCATGTGGTGGATATAAATTGAAGGAAGGTAAATTGACCAGGCTGTCGTTACTCGAAATTAAACGGTTATTGTAATATTTTTCTGCCGAAAGGAAAGCAGATTGTTGATTTTAATGGTAAGCCTTTTTCTTATCAACATAATACCATAACCGGAGTAGCTACTGTAAAAACTGTGGCAGGGGAAAAACTCATCATTCAATAATGCATAAAATCATTTTTATGTCATATTCGCTCGATTTGTGTTGGTATATTTAGCCTTTTGCCCTATATTCTCCGATTGCAAAAAAACATTTAATTTTGCCCACTTTTAATACAAACTCACTGAAATGGTAGATACACAATTGCACAGTTTTCATATTCCAGTTCTCGGAATCAGTTTTAGTATTGATACCCTTTAAAGGTAGCTCAATTTGGTGTTTCGTCGGTTATATCATTGGTAGATGATGAGTTGATTGAAGATATGCGCTCCTATCATTGTACCCAAAACAATTTAGAGTATAAGCCTATTTCAAAAAAAGAACCCGATTGCCGGTCTTTAAGAATTACAAGTTATCTTAATGTATTGAAACAAATCGTTGAAAAACAAATTGACAATTTGAAAAAACTTGATTTTTCCAGCGGCAGCAATTTAAGAAAATTTTTTGAAATGCTTCCAATGCCTTCGCCACAAAGGAAATTATTTGATAAAATGCTAACTGAAGAGGACGAAACTATTCAATTAAAAATGCAGAACAGGTTGCGAGAACAAGTTGTGGCCGGCTCGATTGATGTAAACATAATGGCAAAGGTTGATAATCAACAATATACAAAGGATGGAGGCAAAATGCCCGAAGAATTTTCCGATGCATTAAGTGCGCTGCGAGGTTTTGCTAATAGCGATTTATCATCGTCTGTTATCATTTCGGCCGGTTACAATCCAAAATTATTTACCTATTTTGAGCAATTTAGTGATTTTTACCCCAATGAAAACAGCACGTTTAAGAAAAAGATAATTTTAAAAGTGAGCGATTTTCGTTCTGCAGCGGTACAAGGGAAAATATTAGCCAAAAAAGGTTTATGGGTTTCAGAGTTTCGAGTGGAGTCTGGTTTGAACTGCGGTGGTCATGCATTTGCAACAGAAGGAATATTGTTAGGGCCCATTTTAGAAGAATTTAAAAATAATAGAAAACAATTACAACAAGAGCTTTTTGATTTGTGCAACGAACAATGATGGCACTGGCTGGGGCAGCCCTTTTTTTTAGTGCCGGAGGCTACAAATATGGATGATAAAACCTTGTTCCAACTGTCAACCGCAAAAAAGGAAGACTTCTATTTAAGTGATGCTTCTCCATTAGGCGTACCCTTTCACAATTTAAGAAAAACCAGTTCAGATGAACAGAGAATAAAACGAATTGAAAAAGGAAGACCTGGGAGTCCTTGTTATAAAAAATATCTTTCAAATAATACCGAATTTACTGATTTACCAATTTGCACTGCATCAAGGCAATACCAATCTCTCAAGATTAAGGAGTTAAAAGAACAAGGTTTGGAAAAGGCAGCACTACAGGTGCAAATTACAAAAATAGAAGAAAAGGATTGTCTGTGTGAAGGATTATCAAGTGCCGCTCGAATAATCAATAAAATTCCAATCCCTCATAAACTATCCGTAGTAACGGTGTGCCCAGGACCCAATTTGGCTTATTTCTCAGGTATTTTTTCTCTTAAAAATATGATAAACCACATATACGGTTATGAAAATTTGAACAATAACTTAGAAAGACCTCACATGTTTATTAACGAGTTAAAACTCTATATAGATTTTTTACAAAAAAGAATAATAGATTGTAGTGATTCATTAAGTGAAAAACAATCAAAATACTTTTCCAAATTTAAATCGAATTTACTTGCCGGAATAGAATATTATAAAACAAAACACCGCTTATTAATGGAATTGCCTGTTAATATGAAGCAGCTTATCTCATTGAATTTTCAGTTGAACAAGATGATTTAAATAATACCTAACCTATCTCACCCTTCTTCCTTTCCATTCATATTTACCTAAACTCCCCATAAAGCCCGCTATAATGGTGTAGGAAATATGTAAGGGCTGAAAAAGGAAAAAATATTTTAGAAGATTTTGTTTATTAAAAAAACGGCTGACGTTTGAAATAAATGGACATTCAATAACCGTCTTTAAAATCCAAAAGACCAATAAGAGATATAAATATTTAATATTGAATACAGTTATTATCAATAAAATAAAAAAGGAAAAATTAAAAAGATAAACTAATAGCAAAACCGAAAAAATCCTTTTATCTTCATAATATTTTGCCTTGCTTGCCCAACGGATTCGTTGGTTGAAAAAAGCTTTCCAGTTGTCGGCAGAAAGCGTTTCTACAATGACTTCTTTAGATTTTAAATAATGTACGCCATCAGGATACTTCTTCCAAATTTTATACATCAACAGCATATCATCTCCACTGGCAATATCATCAATACCTTTAAAGCCGCCTACTTCATAAAACGCCTCTTTCCGGTAAGCAAGATTGGCTCCGTTGCACATGTTGTGTGCTTTTTTAAAGACAGATGCGCCGGTAATGCCCTGAAGCGTTATGAAATCCAATGATTGAAAAATCTGAAGGATATTTAATTTTGAATGATCAGCTTCCAATGATGATACCAGTTTTACAGGAGCAGCTATAAAAGAAGGATGATACTTATTTATAAAGGAAGAATAAATTATTAACCAGTTTATCGGCGTCACACAATCGGCATCGGTACACACAATCCATTCGTTTTGTGCTGCGGCAATGCCGGTTTCTATGGCTTTCTTTTTGTAAGAATTAATTTGATCGTCTTTAAGGCTGATGCATTTAATATCAGAAAAAGTTTTTACTATCTGAGCAGTATTGTCGGTAGAGTGGTCATCAACTACAATAATCTCAAATAATTCTTTTGGATAAGTTTGATTCTGAAGAGAATTTAATAACAACCCAATATTTTTATCTTCATTTCTCGCCGGAATAATGACTGAAAATTTTATCTCTTTCTGTAGAATTGTTTTGGTAATATGAAAATCAGGCATAGCCTTCCAGCTTCTGTTATAAAAAATTATTATCACAGCGTAGAAAATAAATAAACCAGATATGATAACCATCATCCACATGCTGCAAAACTAAAGTATATCGCTTTTCATTCTCTCAGTTAATTTTTGCTTTTAAAAAAAGATCTGTTTTCGAAAAAATAATATTACAATTCCAACACTTTTGAAATACCCTGCGCATGTTTAGGTTGAAGTAGTTGATGCCCCGATTCAATAATGGTTAATGTAGAATATTCGTCAATACCGAATTGGAATTTCTGACCAAGACCTGGAGGAATTATTTTGTCAAATCGTCCCATTACTATTTTTACCGGCTTTTGCTGTTTGTTAATAATCAGTTTTATTCTCTTTAGGTTGGGCTTGAAGTTTCTGAAAGCCGTCCATACATCATAAACCTGTTTTCTAACCACTTCATTGTGCAGATAATTACTTACTAATTTTTCAGAGGTTTTATTTATCAGGTGCATCCTTTTCAAAAGTGATACCGAATTGATAAACCAGCCGGGATGATGGATAGTAAATTTGAACATTTTGTTTCCCAAATGCGTTTGTGATACAAAGCGGTACCAAAAATTAATTTTCAATCCATCAGAGGCAATCAGGTATGTGAATGAAATTTTATCGGAGTAGTTTTCCAGCATGGTTAATGCCAGCCGTCCACCTAAGCTGTAGCCAATCAACGCTATCGGGTCTTTATCAAAAAAATTTTCCTGCTTCTTAATTGATTGTAGTATCTCCCAAAAAATGATCGGTGGTTATATCCAATCCTTCCTGCCAGTCGGTTGCGCCCTGAAAGGGAAGGTCTAAGGCTATTAAAGTAAAATTTTTCAAATAGCCATTAAAAATTGAGAATGATCCTGACGGCTCACCAAAACCCGGGAAACAGAAGGCAAGCTGGTTGCCGCCGTCAATCCTCAGATAGCCAATACTTGAATTTTTGTATCTTAAAGTTTTACTTGATAACATTTTTGATTTAAATCAATAAATAGATTTTGCTTGATTTATTTCAAAAATAATACTATTTTCGATTAGTTGTTAAAACAACTGTATGCCAAACAACCATTTTAAGAGGAGTGAATTGTATAGCTTTATTACCGGTGTAGCCAATACGGCGATCGCCCGTAGATTGCAAAAAAAATTCAATCATGCTGATCTGAATTTGACGATTGAGCAATGGAGTGTGTTGTATCATTTGTGGAAACAAGACGGAATCAGTCAGCAGGACTTGTGCAATGCCACGTTTAGAGACAAGCCCAGCATGACAAGGCTGGTGGATAATTTGGAAAAAGCAGGAATGGTAAAACGGATTGCATCAAAAACCGACAGAAGAAAAAACCTGATATTTCTTACCAGAAAGGCACAGGAATTGCAGGATCATTGCTATTCATTAGCAGGAGAAACGGTAGAAGAAGCTTTGGTAGGAGTAAGCGAAGATAAAATAGAAGTGTGCAAGGAAGTGCTTAGGGTTGTATATGAAAATTTGAAATAGTTCTTTTATTCCTTTTTGAAGAAATATTTTCAAAAAATATTTTTGGAAGGAAATCAGGGAAAATGCTTGAATTTATACTCGTAAGACATTTAATTTGACGTCTATCATAATGAGTAAAATAAATGGCATTCAGAAAGAATAGGCGCTATAGCTATGTGATGAGGATCATTCGGTAATTTTATAAAAACGATTATTTGTAGAAATACTAAAAGCAAAACAATTCGAATAATTTTTTAAATCAATTCAATTATGGCTCAAACAATAAAAGGCGCTGAATGGCTTATTAAGGAATCGCAATTTGCAGATACCTATACTCCTGATGAATTTAACGAGGAGCAACTGATGATAAAAGATATGTGTAATCAGTTTCTGGAGGCAGAGGTGATGCCCATACTCGACCGCATTGACGATCTGGAGCCCGGATTGATGAAATCGCTGGTTCAAAAAACAGGAGAACAAGGTCTGTTGGCTACCTCATTTCCCGAAGAATATGGAGGTTTGGGCAAAGATTTTATCACTTCCACTATTATTAATGAATATCTGGGAGCAGGGTTTTCTTATGCAGTGGCCATTGCAGCACATACCGGAATTGGCACTTTGCCAATATTGTATTTTGGCACAGCGGAACAAAAAGAAAAATACATCCCAAAACTTATTTCGGGAGAATGGGCAGGCGCTTATGGATTAACCGAGCCAAACAGTGGGAGCGATGCGCTTAGCGCCCGAACTACTGCCAAATTGAGTGAAGACGGAAAATATTATATTCTTAATGGTCAGAAGTGCTGGATTACCAATGGCGGTTTTGCAGATGTATATACCGTTTTTGCCAAAGTAGATGGCGACAAGTTTACCGGTTTTATTGTGGATAGAGGTGCCGAAGGGTTTACACAGGGACCCGAAGAAAAAAAGATGGGTATTAAAGGCTCCTCCACAGTACAACTCTATTTTCAGGATGCTAAGGTGCCTGTAGAAAACGTATTGGGCGAAATCGGCAAAGGACACCGCATAGCGTTCAATATTTTGAATATTGGCCGTTTGAAGCTTTGTGCGGCGGCATTGGGTGGGGCAAGGCGTGCCTGCAATACTTCCATTCAGTATGCAAAAACCCGAGAACAATTTAAACAACCTATTGCCAACTTTGGAGCCATCAAACACAAGCTGGCGCAAATGGCCATTAATATATTTGCCTGCGAAACCGGCCTTTACCGCACTGCCAGTTGGATTGAAAACTGGTATCAAAAGTTAAAGGAAGAAGGCAAGCCGTATAATGAAGCATTGCTGGGAGCAGCAGAAGAATATGCCATTGAATGTGCCATGCTAAAAGTGAATGGCAGCGAAACCCTTGATTTTGTGGTTGATGAAGGAGTGCAGATACATGGTGGAAATGGGTTCAGTGCAGAGTACAATATCAGCAGGGCATACAGAGACAGCAGGATTAATAGGATTTATGAAGGAACAAATGAAATTAATCGTTTGCTGACATTGGATATGACACTCAAACGTGCCATGCAAGGTCGTCTTGGGCTTATGGGGCCGGCAATGGAAGTGCAAAAGGAGTTGCTGAGTATTCCTGAGTTTGGCGGAGAAGATGATGCGCCATTTACCGCAGAACTAAAGTTAATCGGTAATTTTAAAAAAGCAATTTTGATGGTTTCGGGCGCTGCGGTACAAAAATTCATGATGAATATTGAACAGGAACAAGAGGTATTGATGAATATTGCAGATATGGCCATTGATGTTTTTCATGCAGAGAGTGTATTGTTGCGTTGCATGAAAATTAATTCTCAAAGAGGAGTAGAAAAATCATCGCTAATAAACGACATTATGAGAACCTATCTGTATGATACTGCCGATAAAGTAAACAAATCAGGAAAGGATGCGGTTAATGCATTTGCCGAAGGCGATGAACAAAGGATGATACTGATGGGCCTTCGTCGTTTCACAAAAGCTGAACCGTTTAATTCCAAACAGGCACGCAGAAATATTGCTAATGCCCTTATCGGTGAAGGAAAATATTGTTTCTAATTTAGTATAGAAAAAAAATTATAAAAGTTGCTGCGCAGCAACTTTTTATTCCTGTCCCTGCGGATAGGCATCACCCTTATGGCAGGTGAAGCACCTTACCGTATTTAAATATGCAGGGTGAATTTTGGGATCGGTATTGAAATACTTTTTATTAATATCAATTGTCATAGCAATCATTTTGCGGGCTACATCCTTTGCAGGATTTTCATCAGAGGCGTAATCAGGCATGTCATCTTTTACTACATGGCAAAAACTACACTCCACACCCAGCGCCACATTGTAAGATTGCATGATGCTGTCCAGCGCTTCATCCGAAATGTTTTTTGGTAGCACCTTCAGGTTTTTTGCTTTATTCAAAAAACCATTTGCCGAACCGACAGCAATAAATGAAACGATTACAAGTAATACTAAAATTGATTTTTTGTAAGGCATGATCATGAATTTAGTGTTTCAAATTTAACTATAAAATTCTGTAAAACAACAGGTTATTTTGATGATATCATAATTTCAAGTGATGCTCTATTAAATATTTAAGTTGCATCAATGCCAAAAACAAATGTTTTACTTTATAAATTGTTGATATTAAGAGAGAATTTCCTTTGAAAGATCAGGAATTAATACCTTCATTAAGAAAATAAATAAGCGGTTGCAGTGTATAAAATGCTATTAAAATATTTTTAGTCAGGTTTTCTGAAGTTAATTCTGCATCAGAAATACCTTTCATTACCACAAAACTTTTAAATTTCAGATACTCGGCTGCCGGATTGTTCGCTTCGTAGCCCTTGGGAACTCTGGTAAGTTCTTGTCCGTTTTCGGCAGTTAACTCACCATAAATTTCTTTAAAGGGTTTGTTTTTGATGATTTTTTTGAAATCTGCAAAATTGTAATCAATCTCTTGTCTCACTTTATTCAGTTGTGCTGCCTGTGGCATCCACAAGCCGCCACCTGCAAAACTGAGACTCGGTTCCAGATGAAAATAATACCCTGCAAGCGGTGATTTTTTGCCACCGGCGGCAAGGAAAGCGCCAAAATTAGTTTTATACGGTTCTTTATTCTTTGAGAACCGAATGTCCCTGTTTATTCTGAACATGCAGTCCTTTGATTTCAGATGCTGTATGCTGTGGTCGTTTTTGCTGACTTCGGTGATTGTATTGTCAATAAAATTGGCAAAATCTGCTCTGGCGTTCTGATATTCTTCACGATGGGCATCAAACCAGGTTTTATTATTGTTTGTCCTAAGTTGAGTTAAAAAATTCAAGTGTTGATTTTTGCAGCATTTGTTTGTATTAATTTCCCCTGAAAGTTGCATTTCTCTTTTCCAAAAAGGCATCAATCCCTTCCTTTGCATCTTTTGAAACAATGAGTTTGCAAAAATCTCAGCTTCCTTTTCGTAGCCTCTTTTTTCCTTCATAAGTAAGCTGGGCTGCCTCAATGCACCCTGCAATGGCTAATGGAGCCTTTGTATTGATAATGCTCAAGATAGATTTTGCTTTCAGCAATAATTCGGCCGATCCCACAACATGGTTCACCAGTCCGTAGTTGAAAGCGGTAACTGCGTCAATCATATTGCCTGTAAGCATCATTTCCAAAGCTCTTCCTTTACCAATTAATTGAGTTAATCGTTGGGTGCCGCCATAACCGGGAATTAATCCCAAATTTACTTCCGGTTGCCCAAATTTGGCGTTGGAACTCGCCAGCCTGAAATGGCAGGCCATAGCCAGTTCGCAACCTCCTCCTAATGCAAAACCATTTACAGCGGCAACAATAGGTTTTGGGCTGTTTTCTATCCTGTCAAAAAGCGCCTGGCCTTTTCTGGAAAGTTCATGTGCCGATACGGCATCCATATTTTTGAAACCGGCAATATCGGCTCCGGCTACAAAGGCTTTTTCGCCACTTCCGGTGATGATGGCCGATTTGATTTCGGGGTTCTTAATAATTTCCTTTATTGCCTTTCTTAATTCTTCAACAACAGTGGTATTTAGTGCATTGAGTTTATCCGGTCTGTTGATGGTAATAATGGCTGTATTATCTTCAATGTCGAATAAAATAGTATCAAAAATCATGGCGTTCTGTTTTCACAAACGTACATAAAATTTATTTGAAAATACTGATTTGTTTGAGACGGGGTGAGTTTTTTAATGACTAAGAAAGACTTTTAATTCTATAAAAAAGCTTTTAATTAAACTAATTTAATTGAAGCAATATTTATGTGAAAAATGATAGATTTCAGGTAAAAGCTTTGAGTGCACTACTTAATTCGATGAAATCATATCAAAGGTTTAAGAATTGAACCTATGATATGATTTCAATGGTAAAAAAATCAAGAGACCTTTTGTGAATGAGTATTTTTTTTAAGGTAAAAGAAATAGATAATAGCTCCAATAAAAGGGATCAAAATCGTTAGAAAAATTAAATTTAATTTAATTCTGCTTGAATATTGATCATTTCTTGCTATATCAACAATTGTGAAGATTGCAACAACAAACATTAAAACAGCCGTTGCAATAATAATGATGCTATAAGTATCCATTATTTGATGTTTTAATAATTATTAATATTTCGCCGAAACGTATAAACATGAAATTACTCTACTTGACCAACATATTGAAGAAGCAGGTGAAGGCACATCGCACAAAATTGTAGAAAACTCATTTTGAGCTATAGCGTTACCTATACATCTGTAGCACTCTGAATAAGAGATATTTTTATTCTTATCTTCATCACATACTGAGTAAACCGACCTTATTTTCGATGTTTGATTAATTTTCCGTTCAGGCCCCTTGTCTAAATAATTATATTTTATGCTAAGAGCCTCATTCAAGCCTGTAGATAAGATTGATTTTAGTTGAGATTTGATAAAACTTATTTTAGTGTGATTAAAATTATCATAATTCAAGTCAAACATTGCTATTTTCCCAGTAAAATTTTTAAAATCAAAATTGTCAAAATATAAGAAATTCATGGCATATCTATCGTTATTAGGTAAAATCCTTCCTTCCCTAAATCAACAGTTTCAATTCTACCAATTGTTTTGCCTTCTTTTATTAAGGAATTGAAAATACGTCTATGTTTTCCTTACTATTAAATTTGAAATTCTGATATTTAATCAATGGATAATCTATTTCACCGTAATTCTTAATAAAAAAAGATGGTTTTTTAAGGTTTTAGAATTAAGAAGTTCATTAATTTTTTGAGAAGCTAAATTTAATTCCTTGTTCCCATCTTTTATACAAGACCCAGAAAGAAAAATAAAAAAAAGAACAATCTTGAAGAATTTAAACTTGTTTGTTCTTAATTCTCGTTGTGGGAGAAAATTTGTGTGTGTGGGGGTAATTTTTTCATAATACATAAATTTTGGATGTAATTTAATAAATTAATAAATACATTCCAAATATAAAAACGAAATAATGGTTTAAAAATCATTAAGAAATACTCATTCTTTCGCTTTACTTTTGCACTGATTTATGACGGTACTCGATATTATTACATATACCGGAATTTTTGTCTTTGCTTTGGCAGGGGCATTTAAAGCACGTGGAGCCAAGTTGGATATTTTTGGTGGTTTTGTAGTTGCGTTTGTTTCGGCTTATGGCGGCGGTACTTTGAGGGATTTGTTGCTCAACTCACAGAGACTTGTTTGGTTCAATGACAATTTTGCTTTCAGCCTGGTATTTGCAGGCGCTATTATTACATTTTTGGTAAAAGACCGGGTAAATAATTTCAGACGTACTATATTTTTTACGGATGCAGTGGGGCTGGGGCTATTTACGGCTGCCGGTATAGAAGTGGCAAAGCTAAATGGCTCCAATGATCTTTATGCATTGGTGATGGGGGTGATTACTGCCACATTTGGCGGCCTGATTGCCGATATTTTTTGTGGATTACCCCCCATGTTGTTACGCAGGGGCGAGTTGTATGCAACTGTATGTGTTATCGGGGATTATTTATATTACAATTGATAAACTTTTCAATTTTCACAATGGTATCAATTTAGCCATTTGTGTGATTTCTATTGTGGCGATTCGTATTTATTCAAAAAGAAAGCGTCTTCGTTTCCCAATATTTAAAACTTTCGGTTTTTGCTCACCCAATTTCCGATATAAGTGTCTATATCGTGGGTATTGGTGCCGGGGATAAAAATTTTACCCACGCCCATATTTATTAATGAGGCAGCATCATCATCGGGTATGATGCCGCCGCCAATGAGCAGCACATCATTCATTTCTTTTTCCTTCATCAGGTTTATCACTTTGGGAAAAACGGTCATGTGAGCGCCGCTCAAAATGCTGATGCCTATCACATCCACATCTTCCTGCAAGGCTGCATTTACTACCATTTCGGGAGTTTGGCGCAGGCCGGTGTATATCACTTCCATACCCGCATCGCGCAAAGCGGTGGCTATTACCTTAGCGCCTCTGTCATGGCCGTCTAAACCGACCTTTGAAATTAAAACTCTTATGGGTCTGTCCATAAATGATAATTTATTTGCAAAGTTATACGAATATATCAACCAATTACTCACCAATACCGGCCAAAAACATGATTTATCACATAAAATCAGCATCTATTGGTTTACAATTCAGAGACAGAATAGTTGCCTTCATCTTACATTTGCAATAAAGAATAAGAATTGAAAATTATTGCGAGCATATTATTGTGGATTATTTTAATATTTATGGCATCCTGCAATGAAGTAGAGGTAATGGAAAAAGCAGCAAACATACCACAACATGCCTGGGTAAAGACCCAAAGCGCCATTGTAGAACTGGATGTTAAAGACAGCGCCTTGTATGATTTGTATATCTTAGTTAGGCATAGCCAAAAATTTCCCTTTACTCATTTGATTACCCAACTTTCCATTCAGGATACCGCAGGGAAACAATTGGGAAATATGGATTTGACATTACCGCTTACAAAAAGTGATGGCAACTGGAGTGGTGTTAATATAGATGATTTATACGACCATAGGGTTAAGATTAATAATCCGGTGTTTTTGAAAGCCGGAAAGTTGCGTTTCCTTTTCAGGCATGAGATGAATGAAAATCCTTTGCCATTTATTTTGAATATCGGCGTGGCCATCAGCAAATCAAATGAGCCATTATGATAGATTCAAAGTATAAAAGGCGTTTAATCAAAGCTACTGTTGTTTTTTGGTTGCTTTTGCTTTATATAGTGGCGGCTTTAATCTGGTGGTATATTTCTCTGGAAACCCAAAACAAGCAGATTTACAATATCAGGCTCACTCAGACCGCATTGGAGTATAAGTTATCAAAAAACACTGCTGCTTTTGAAACTGAAAGGCACCAGGCTACAGACAGTTATCTTCGCGGCAGGGTAAAATATACGGGAGAAGGCGCTGTGTTTTTGGGTCTGATTTTAATTGGAGCATTTTTTGTGTATCGGTCTATTAGAAAACAAATTCGAATGCAACTGCAACAACAGAATTTTATGATGGCGGTAACCCACGAATTAAAAACACCTATTGCTGTGGCTAAACTTAATCTGGAAACCTTATTGAAATATCAGCTTGAAGCCGAAAAGCAGCACAAACTAATGAACACAACATTGGATGAAACCAAAAGGCTTGATTTTTTGACTAACAATATTCTTGTATCATCGCAGCTTGAAAATGAAAAGAAGCGGCTTAACCGTGAAGAGCTTGATTTTTCAAGTCTTGTTCAGGATAGGGTTTCGGCATTTCGCAGCCGGTATTCTGCCAGATTTTTGAAGAAGCCATTGAGCCCGATGCCGATATTTCAGGCGATCCGCTGCTACTGCAGCTATTGATCAACAACCTTCTTGAAAATGCAGTGAAGTATTCTGATAAAGAAAACCCAATAAGTATTACGCTTGCAAAAAAGCATGGTGTAGTAATTATGCAGGTAGCGGATCAGGGAATCGGAATTCCCGAAAACGAAAAAAAAATGATTTTTAAGAAGTTTTATCGAATTGGGAATGAGCCCACTCGTAAAAAGCAAGGAACCGGGCTGGGGTTGTATATTTGCGCCCTCATTGCTGCAGAACATAGGGCAGACATAATTGTTAAGGCTAATAAGCCGAAGGGCAGTATTTTTGAAGTAAATTTTAAAGTTTAAAAGTGAATAAACGACCAAATATTTTATTGGTGGAGGATGAGGAGAACCTTCATGAATCGTTGAAGCTCAATCTGGAGTTGCAAGGCTATGAAGTAACATCTGCCTTTGATGGCACCCATGCGCTAAAAGCAGTGAAGGAGGAGTATTTTGATTTGATAGTGCTGGATATTATGCTGCCGGAGGTGGATGGTATTTCGGTAGCAGAAACAATACGCATCAGCAATAATGAAGTGCCTATTTTGATGTTGAGCGCCAGAAATACCAGGAGTGATATTGTTCTGGGTCTCAAAAAAGGCGCAGACGATTACCTTACCAAGCCTTTTAATCTTGAAGAGTTATTGCTTCGTATTCAAAAGCTGATAGAAAAGAACCTAAAACTACAGGATAAAAATACTTTAGGCGATACTTATCGTTTTGGCGACAACATTATTGATTTTAAGGCGCAGGAGGCGCAAACAAAAAATGTCGGGAAAATTCAATTGAGCAAAAAAGAAGCCATGCTTCTTAAACTGCTGATCGAAAATAAAAACGAAGTGGTGCCAAGAGAAAAAATTCTGCAATCGGTATGGGGCTACAATGTGTATCCCACTACCCGAACAATAGATAATTTTATTCTCAACTTCAGAAAATATTTTGAAAAAGACAGTCGTAATCCAAATTACTTTCATTCCGTGAGAGGTGTGGGGTATAAATATTCTGAGTGAGTGACTGAATTGTATTTTTGCCCGTTTGATATTTGAGTTCAAATTATAGTCTCTGCTTTTATTTTACCAAGTTTCTTTTCACTTTTTTTTTTGAAGATTAACTCACAAAACGGATTTGATAATATACCTATTTTTTCTTTTCTAATCATTGTAGTGATAAAACCCTACTTACAACTACTTTTCAATCCGGTCAAAATCATGCTATTGATGGATTTTCCTTGTATTATTTTTTTGAAAAAACAGGCAGTATTGCTCATGAGGAATGAAGTAGAGAATTCATCAGGTCCGTGATCGCCCTCGATACTTAAATGAACTATTGATGGAGTGTTGAATCGAAGCAGTTGTCGATGTACAGTCATGGTTCCATTTAGAGGTGGGTAGTTTGGACAATTAAGGTAGGTGCCTTTGTCATACGGTACCACACCATCCTTCATACCGTGAAAAGAAATGGTTGGCACTGCATTCATTTCATTTATATAGGTAGAGTCAGTTATTCCGCCCCACATATTGCAAACCCCTTTTATTGCAAATGAGTTGGTTGCATTATTTCCTGCATTATTTACGTTTCCCAAAGTTAGTATTAGATTGGGATTTGTTTTTTGAATAATCTGTTGTGTAAGATAGGTTGTATTGAAGGCCAGGTTGCTACCGGCACTAGCCCCACCTATAAAAACCCAGTTTTCATCAATGGCAAAATTTTTTGCTTTGCTCATTAGGAATCTCAGGGCTGCATTACCGTCTTGCAATCCGCGATAAACTGCTCTCAACAAACTGGCCGTATCTCCCACACAGCCTTTTGTTCCTTTATTCCACCCGAGTCGATAGTTAATACTCGCAGCTATAAAACCGCTATCAGCCATAATTTGGCACACATCTTCGGCTCCTTTCTTATCACCACCCAAATAGCCACCGCCATGTATCATAACAAATAAGGGATATTTATTATTTGTAGTGGCGTTATTAGGAAAATATATATCGAGTAATAGAGGTATCATTTTCCCACCGGAATCGGTATTGTAACCATAAATAACATCCTTGATATCTTTTAAGAATATATTGTCTTTAGTAACATCAAACGAACCTATTTGTTTAGAACAAGAAAGAGCTGTGAACATTATTGCCAGAATAATAAATTTGTGTCGCATAAGTTTTTCTGATTTGGATAAAATTTTCAGTTGAAAGTTTAAAACAATTGAGAAGTTTTATAATTTTCCCGAAAATTACGCCAAATTTGGCTTTTAAATTATCCTAACATCTTTGAAATCATCTTGTTTCCAAACAAATATAATAGGATTAATACAACCAAAGAAAATCCATCAGCTAAGTCTTAATTTTAGGATATTTGATTTTCAAAAAATGAAAAAACTTTTATTTTCAAAAACATAAATCTGAAATAAGTTACCTGGTAAGAGGTATCTTCTGTTTCAGATAATATTTTGAAAAAGACAGTCGTAATCCAAAATACTTTCACTCGGTTAGAGGTGTGGGGTATAAATATTCTGAGTGATGAGGCGGATATTATAATTAAGAGACTTGTTAGTCGTAGGTAAAAAATTTCAATTCAATATTCCGAAAATATAGACTTACCGGATTTGTAAATTCTCTTTATCTAAATAATTATTGATAAAGTCCTCCAGTTCTTTATCATGCAAATTTATTGCAATAACAATACCTTGCTCGTCCACAATTACATTAAATGGTAAATCCTCTATACCATAATCACTTGTAACCCGGGCTTTTCCAAAATTTGAGGTCGCTCACCTGAGGCCAAGGGATTTTGAATCGTTTAATCGTCTTTTCCCAGTTTTCTTTGTTTTTGTCAATGGATACACCCAGAATTTCAAATTTACCCGCTTTTACATTTTCACTTTGCTTTTCATACAAAGCCTTTAACACCGGTTGCTCCTTTACACAAGGTGGACACCAACTGGCCCAAAAGTCAACCAATACCAATTTGCCCTTTAGGGAAGAAAGTGTAATGATTTGCCCGTCCGGTGCAGGCAATGCAATTTCCGGTGCAGGATTACCTGTTTTTATTTCATTGTTTTGAGCAAAAAGGTTCTGCGTAAAAAGAATTGTCAACAAGAACAAAAATATTTTCTTCATTTATTTATCAGTTTGACGGATAATTTTTATCTAACCAGTTCGCTTTTATATTTTTTGGCAGATTAAGCAATTTAGAGTTTTTGAAGCCCATTTCCTTGAGTGCTCTAAAGGCAGGCCGCACATTCGGGCATCTGTCAAAAGGGCAACAACCACAATAAATTACTACTTCTTTGTCTTTTGGAACATTTTTCAGATAATTTTTTAGTTTTTTCAGTTTAGATTGCTCATGAGTATCACCGATATCTATGGAACCCTTGATGAGGGCATCGGGCCCTACTGCCATAATTAATATATTATTTGCCTTCGCCTGACTGATTCGGGAAGCCAGAACTGATGGTTCCATGAGCTCGCCAATACTCCACGGGTCACGGTTTTGCTGTGCAGAAATTGCATTGCTCCATATCAGCATTGCAATAATTAAAACGGATATGTATTTCATTTTCAATGATTTTTAAGATAACCTGCGTCAAATATATAAATTGAGTTCCAATAAATTAAATTATAACACCAAAACACACGGATTGTTATACTCAAGTATTCTTTTACTGATTTTATTCAAAAATATGACCGCACTAAAATTTGTGTAAATCAGTCCCAATATGTTCAGGTTAAAATAGAATTTACTGATAATTTTTGTTTATCATTTATTAAAAAAAACTCCTAACTTTGCTGCCCCTTCATAATTTGGATGGTTATTTGGATTATTACAAGGGGAAATAAATTCCGGATGTGGTGAAATTGGTAGACACGTCAGACTTAGGATCTGATGCCGCAAGGTGTGGGGGTTCGAGTCCCTTCATCCGGACAAAAAAACAAGGTTTGAGGTTACACGTTTGAGGGTTATTGTCTCTGATGGCGCTTAACTTCAAACCTTTAATTTCAAACCTTAATTCGTTTTATGGCTACAATTACTAAAGAAAGCATAGGAACACTTCACGAAAAAATTACTGTAAAAGTAGATACCGCAGACTATCTGCCGGGATTTGAAAAAGCATTAAAAGAATATAGTAAAAAAGCCAATATTCCGGGTTTCAGACCTGGCATGGTGCCAAAGGGAATGGTTAAAAAAATGTATGGCCAGTCCCTTTTTATGGATGAAGTATTAAAGTCAGTTGACAAAGAACTGATTGATTATATGCAAAATGAAAAAATTGAAATTTTCGCACAGCCATTACCGATGGATACTGATATGTCGAAATTAGACGTGAACAATCCTGCCGAATACAATTTTGATTTTGAAGTGGGATTAAAACCCGAAATTGAACTTCCAGCAATGGACTCACTCAAAATCACCGGTTACAATATCAATGTTACAGATGAAATGGTGAAGGAGCAAATTGAAAAACTTCAAAATCAATATGCTAACCGTACCGCCAAAACTGAGGTAGATAATGAAGAATATCTTCGACGGTTACTTTATCAGAATTGGAGCCGATGGCGAAAAAGTAGAAGGCGGCATTATGAAACATGATTCTTTTCCTGTAAAATATTTCACAGAAACCTGAGAAAGGAGTTGATGGGTAAAAAGAAGGCGATACCATTAGTATTACACTTGGAGATGCTTTTGCAGAGAAAGAACTGGAATATGTTGGTCAGCATTTAGGTTTAGATGTTAAGAATGAAGCCAATAAGCAAAAACAGTTTGAGCTGGCAATCACAATGATTCAGCAGTACGAAAAACGTGAGCTGGATGAAACCTTTTTCAATCAGCTTTTTCCTGCGGGAGATGTAAAGACAGAAGACGATTTTAGTAAAAAAATAAAAGAGGATATTCAAAACCATTGGGCTGCCCAAAGCCGCAATCAGATTCATGATCAGTTGTTTCATCAGTTGATTGACAATACAAGTGTAAATTTTCCTGATGAATTTCTGAAAAAATGGCTGAAAGTACAAAGCGGACAGGACGGGCAACCTGCTAAAACGGATGAACAGATTGAAAAAGATATGCCATCTTTTTTAAACCAATTGAAATGGACCTTGATTTCCGATAAAATTGTTGTTGATCAATCCATTCGCGTAGATCCTGAAGAAATTCAGGCTTTTGCAAAACAACAGCTAATGGGATACATGGGCGGCAATATTCAGAACATGGATGACCAACCCTGGGTGAACGACTATGTGGAGCGCATGATGAAGGATCGCCGGTTTGTTGAAGACAGCTATAACCGTATCCAGTCTCAAAAGTTGTTTGAATGGGCCGAAAATGAGGTGAAACCCGAAGATAAAGATATCAGTGTGGAAGATTTTACCAAAATGGTAGAAGAGCATCAGCACCATCATCATTAACAGACTTTTTTCAGAAAATTTATTACCCGTGATTGGGTAAAAGAAATATGAAAGTATTATTCCGATATTCTATCCGATAGTACTTTTTTTATCTGCTATTACGTGGTAATATTCAAAAAAATCAATTATTCCACCAATTTACAGGCTGACACTATAAACCCAGTACTTCCTTCATTGTGAACCATCCTTTTTTATCTGAAATATATTCAGCCGCCAGTACAGCGCCAAGTGCAAATCCTTTGCGACTGTGCGCGGTATGTGTGATAGCAATATCATCAGTTTCGGAAGCGTAAGTGAGGATATGGGTGCCGGGCGCAGGATCAATTCTTTTACTGATAATCAGTAGTTCGTCTTCCGCAGGGGAAGTATCACTCACCCATTTCAGTTTTTCAGTATAAACCTCCATGATTTGCTCGGCAAGGGTAATGGCTGTACCACTGGGAGCATCCTTTTTTTCTGTATGATGAATTTCTTCCAAGGTCACATTGTATTCTTGGTGAGGATGCATCAAATAAGCCAGTTTCTTATTCAGCTCAAAAAACAAATTTACGCCTACACTAAAATTGCTGGCACAAAGCATACTACCGTTCAGGCTTTCAGATAATTCTCTTGCCTTATCCAGCCTGTCGAACCAACCGGTGGAACCGCTTACAACCGGCACTCCAAATTCAAGCAGCTTGGTAACATTGTCGAATGCGGTATGTGGGCTTGTAAACTCGATAGCCGCATCAGCCTTGCTTAGGTTTTCTTTTGAGAACTCGTCAATATTGTTAATATCAATTTTTAATACAATTTCATGGTTTCTCTGAAGGGCAATTTCTTCAATCGCTTTACCCATTTTTCCATATCCGATTAATGCTATTTTCATCTTAATTATTTTTTCTTTTATTTAAACCTCATCACCAGACTGATCCCGCTCGTTTTAGCCAGCTCACTGTATCCCGCTCTATATTGAAACTCAGATTAGGCGAAATGTCAAAGCTTTGCAAATGTGCATCCACACTGGCTTCTACCACATTTAAAGCCCAGGCAATGGCAAAATACAATACGGCATAATCCAGCTCGCGCCTCACCCTGTCGCGGTAATACCTCACTTCCTGCAACCTTCCCCTATCAATAGCCAGCTTTACATTTTCATCTTTTATTTTATGATAATCCGTACTGTCTTTAGGTCTTTTCTTTTCTATGATTTGGGTGCCCACTACAGCGCCCAACCTTAATTGCTTATAGTAGGTACGATTACTGAGAAAGTACCAGCCGGTAACACCCAGTGCGGCATAAACAATAGGCACTTTCCAGATTTTTCCATTATATACCTGCCCCCAACCCGGAATGATGGCAGAGCGGATGGACGCTACTCTGGGATTGGGAAACCACAGGGAAGCGGTATCATTTTTTTCTTTTCCCTTTTTTTCAACCTGAGCAGATGCTTTTACCATATTTTGAAGGCTATCAGAATTTATCGGGTACGTCTCAATTATTTTTGCCGCATCAATTATGGTATCTGCGGCCTGCTTCGCTATGGCAGTATCCTTTTTTTGGGCAAAACCAAAATTGATTGTAAAAGATTAATAAATAGGAATAAAAATAGCTTCTGAATTGTTGCCATACTGCAAATAAAGGATTTATTAATCTATTGCTACGTTAAAACTTTGAAGCAATTTGTTAAGTTCTTCCAGAGAATAATAATCAAAAGTGATTTGTCCACTGCCATTGGTGCTATGTTTCATTTTTACACGGGTTTCAAACTGAGAGGCCAGTTTATCTTCTATCCTTTGATAGACCTGAGGCAGGCCTTTTTTTACAGCTTTTTTGGCAGCTCCATTTTCCTTATACAGGTTTCTTACCAGGGTTTCGGTTTGTCTTACCGAAAGGTCTCTCTGCCTTATTTCTTTAAACAGGTAAAGTTGCCTTTCAACAGTATCCACATTTACCAACGCTCGGGCATGCCCCATAGAAATTTCATCTTTTCTTACAGCCATTTGAATATCTGGCGGCAGCTTTAGCAGTCTGATAAAATTAGAAACTGTGCTTCTGTCTTTACCCATTCGCTCGGCTACCTGATCCTGGGTATATTCCAGCTCGTCCATCATTCTTTTGTAGCTTAGAGCAATTTCCATAGCGTTCAGGTCCTCTCGTTGCAGATTTTCGAGCAGTGCCAACTCCAGCAACTGATTGTCGTTTGCCTGACGGATATATGCCGGCACATCGGTAAGACCTGCTATTTTGGATGCCCGCAAACGACGTTCACCTGAAATCAGCCGGTATTTTCCGTTAGCCATTTTTACCACTGTTATCGGCTGAATGATATCATGCATCTTGATAGACTGTGCCAACTCATTCAAAGCCTGCTCATCAAAGTCGCGGCGAGGTTGCTTAGGATTCGTTTCTACCTCGGCAATGGGTATTCTGGAGATATTGGTTACGCTTTCTATCACGGTACGCTTCAATTCACCGGTACCGCTTTTCGATTCAGCATCAATATTGCCCAAAAGAGAACGAATCCCTTTTCCTAATGCATCTTTATTTTGTTTTTGGGTGGCCATATTAATTATAGATTACAGATTACAGATTGCAGATTAAACATTGCTTATTTTTCATTCTCTCCTACCTTATCAATCCTTTCTAAAATTTTTTGTTTTAAAAACTCTATTTTACTCAAAAATCTTTTCGTCATTCGGCATTTTGGTCATATCATTTTTTTGTAAAATTTCTTTTGCAAGGTTTAAATAATTCATCGCCCCTTTACTATTGGCATCATACAGTATAACCGGTTTGCCAAAACTGGGCGCTTCGCTCAATTTTGAATTTCTATGGATAATCGTATCAAATACAATCTCTTCAAAATGGCGTCGCACTTCGCTCACTACCTGATTGCATAACCTTAGTCTGGAGTCATACATCGTCATCAAAATTCCTTCTATCTGCAATTCGGTATTCAGGCGATTTTGAACTATTTTAACCGTATTTAGCAATTTCCCCAACCCCTCCAATGCAAAAAATTCACATTGTACCGGTATCAACACTGAGTCGGAAGCAGTTAGGGCATTGACGGTTATCAGTCCCAGTGAGGGTGAACAATCAATCACAATCAGGTCATAATCATCCTTTACCGCTACCAGAATTTCCTTCAGCACCATTTCCCTGTGGGGGTAATTAATCATTTCAATCTCAGCACCTACCAAATCAATATGAGAAGGAATCAAATCCAGATTAGGTATTTCAGTTTTCAGCAAAACCTCCCTAGCCTTAGCCTGATTTGCCATACAGTCATATAAACTGTGAATAACATTATGCAAGTCAAAACCAACGCCGGTGGTACTGTTAGCCTGGGAATCGGCATCCACCAGCAATGTTTTAAACTCAAGCACTGCAAAACTGGCTGCCAGATTGATGGCAGTCGTTGTTTTGCCCACACCACCTTTTTGGTTTGCTACACCGATAATTTTAGCCATACTCTAATTAAAAATTCTTAAAATTCTGCAAAACTAAGTAAGCAGGTTTTTGTTAATTAAGCAAATGTAAAATATTCTGTTACTTAAAAAGAACTAAATAACCCAAAGTGGACAATTTGTTGCCATTTACTTAGTTTTGGGCAAAATAAATGTAAAAAGACATGCGCAATTCTTTGGTTTGGTGGATTATTATTGGCATTATGATTTTGGCTGACATATATGTCTTTTTTGCCATAAAATCTCTATTTCACGATTCTTCTCAACGTTCAAAAACGATCTTTACAATTAGCTACTTAACAGTTTCGGTTTCGGCAGTTGTTATTCTGATATTATTACCTTATTTCAATTTCCCCAAAAACCAATCTGGTACGCAGTACAATTTTTGCACTGATAGCCGCCTTGTTTTTTGCCAAAATCCTTGCATTAGTGTTTTTCTTAGTTGATGATTTAAGAAGAGGCGTTCAATGGATCGCCGGAAAATTGTTTTCAATGGCAGGAAGTGAGGTAGGAGAATTCTCCCGCGCTGAAAACAGCGGTATTACTCGCTCTGCATTTCTTACCTGGATGGGTATAGTCGCAGGCGGCAGCCTTTTCGGCACATTTATAAATGGACTTGGCAACAAATATAATTATCAGGTTAGAAGAGTAAAACTGGCTTTTGATAATCTACCTCATTCTTTCAAGGATTTTAAAATTGTTCAGATTTCGGATATTCACAGTGGCAGTTTCAGTAATAAGGCAGCAGTTAATCGGGGAGTAGATAAAATACTCAATGAAAACCCCGATCTGATTCTGTTTACCGGCGATCTTGTTAATAATCAATCAGATGAAATGGAGAATTACACCGATGTTTTTCAAGATTGAAAGCGCCTTTCGGTGTATTTTCGATTTTGGGTAATCATGACTATGGCGATTATATGCATTGGGAAAGCCCTGAAGCAAAACTGGCAAATCTCGAAAAGCTTAAATCAATTCATGCACAAATGAACTGGCACTTATTACTGGATGAAAATTTCCCTATTGAAAAAGGTGGAGCTTCCATTGGACTAATCGGAGTGCAAAATATAAGCGGTAAATCACGCTTTCACAGCTATGGCAATCTTGAGAAGGCAATGGAGGGAGCCGAAAAATACCCCTTCACCATTCTAATGAGCCACGACCCCTCCCATTGGGATAAAGAAGTGATTACCCACTACTCACAAATAGACCTTACCCTTAGCGGCCATACACATGGCATGCAATTTGGTGTAGAAATTCCGGGATTCAGGTGGAGCGCTGCACAATACCTATATAAACACTGGGCTGGATTGTACATGGCGAAGAATCAAAAGCTGTATGTCAATCGCGGATATGGCTTTATTGGATTTCCAGGCAGGGTGGGTATTTTACCTGAAATTACAGTTATTGAATTGGTATGATTAATTATTTATTGATTATATTTGAAAAAATCAAATTTTATGAAATCCGTAAACCTCTTGTTCTTAGTAAGTTTCCTGTTAATTTCAGGAGCCATTTTTGCTCAGGTGCATCCGGGCATTAAAGCCGGCTTAAATGCCACCAAAATTGATGGTAAAAGTATGGCTAAAGAATTTCAGTATAATTACCTGGTGGGCGGTTTTATTGAGCTGAAATTTGGAAAACGCTTTGGCATCACACCGGAAGTACTTTTTAATCAGGCTTCCACCTCTTTGGCCACTAATGTTGACCCAAACATTTTTAACACAAGTCAGGCGAAAGCCAAGCTGAACTATTTGTCTATCCCCATTTTGGCTGACATTAAACTGGCAGGCCCTTTGCACCTTCAGGCCGGTCCACAGTACAGTATTTTATTAAACTCGAATGAATCTATCTTTAAAAACGGAGAAAATGCCTTTAAAAAAGGGGATTTTTCTCTCGCTGCCGGATTAAAAATTAAAGCAAGCATATTCCGTCTTTCGGCAAGATATCTTGTAGGTCTCGATAATATTAATCAGATTAACAATCAGGAAAAATGGAAAAAACAAGAAATGCAACTTACGGTGGGTTTGGGTTTTTAATATAATTCCAAATTTGTTATCAGCCTCCTAAAAAACCTTAGGGAGGCTTTTTTGCGGTAAAAAAGCCAAAAAAGCAATCCAGTTTTGTCAAAAAGAATCTTTTTTAAGCCATTCTTACCGTTTTTGGAGCAATGGCATTAATATTGCCAAAACAGTATTGACCTAAAAAAAATGATTATTAGGCAATCTGGTGACAGTTTGTCTTGTATAAATATTGTGTATGAATTTTGAGAAAGCGTTTTTGAGTCCAGAGGACGAAATGGATTTTATGCCTATCATCCCACTAAATGAAGATGAGGGGGATGAGGATAATATTGTGGTTCCCAATGAAATAGCCGTGTTGCCACTAAGAAATACCGTATTATTTCCAGGTGTGGTACTACCCATAACTGTAGGCCGGGACAAAAGCATACAGGCAGTAAATGATTCTTACAAAGGTGATAAACTGATTTGTGTGGTGGCACAAAAAGACAGCGCTGTGGAAGAACCCATGATTGACGACCTGCAAAAAATAGGTACTATTGCCCGAATCATCAAAAGTATTAAAATGCCGGATGGCAGCACAACAGTTATTATTCAGGGTAAAAGCAAGTGCTTAATTGAAAGAATCACTACCGAAAACCCCTATTTTAAGGCAAATACAAAAAGGATTGAGGACAGCCCGGAACCAAAAGACACTGATTTTGAAGCACATATATCTAATATTAAGGATCTGGCCTCCAATATTATTCAGCAATCGCCCAATCTGCCTGCCGAAGCAGCGCTCATCCTAAAAAACATTGAACGTCCTTCATTTTTGATACATTTTGTAAGCAGCAACCTGAATACAACAGTTCAGGAAAAACAACGCCTGCTGGAAGTCTCTGACATCAGAGAGAGAGCGGTGGAACTGATGCAGCTATTGCAAAAAGAACTTCAGTTTGTAGAACTGAAAAACAAGGTTACCAATAAAACCCGCACCGAATTAGATAAACAGCAGCGCGAGTATTTTCTTCAGCAACAACTTAAAAGTATTAAAGAAGAACTGGGTGGGGATAATAACACTCAGGAAATCAAAGAATTGCAAAAAAAAGCAGAAGTAAAAAAATGGCCGGAAGCTACTAAAGAAGCCTTTAAAAAATCTATCGAAAAACTTGAAAGGATGCACCCGAGCACACCTGATTATTCGGTGGTTTACAATCATGTGGATTTCATGCTGGACCTTCCCTGGCAGGAATATACAAAAGATCATTACGACCTGACTGATGCCCAAAAAACCCTTGACCATGACCATTATGGCATGGATAAAATAAAGGAAAGAATATTGGAATACCTGGCAGTGCTCAAACTGAAAGGCGACATGAAAAGCCCGATTCTTTGTTTTGTGGGGCCTCCCGGCATTGGTAAAACTTCTCTGGGAAAAAGTATTGCAGGCGGTATCGGGCGCAAATATGTGCGGTTGAGCCTGGGAGGCATACATGACGAAAGTGAAATTCGCGGACACAGAAAAACCTATATCGGCGCTATGCCGGGCAGAATATTGCAATCGCTTCGCAAAGTAAAAAGCAGCAATCCTGTTATTGTTTTGGACGAAATAGACAAGGTGGACAGCAATCACCGGGGCGACCCCAGCAGCGCTTTGTTGGAAGTACTGGACCCCGAGCAAAACAACACTTTTTACGACAACTATCTGGAACTGGAGTACGACCTGAGCAAAGTACTATTTATTGCCACAGCCAACACACTTCAGGGCATTCAGCCGGCATTGAGAGACAGGCTGGAAATCATTTACCTGAACGGATATGCTATTGAAGAAAAAATAGAAATTGCCAAAAGGCACCTGATTCCGAAGCAAAAAGAACTGCACGGATTACCCAAAAACAGTTTTAGGATAAGTGATAAAGTATTAGAAAAACTGATTACAGACTATACCCGCGAAAGTGGTGTGCGGGAATTAGACCGGCAATTAGCCTCCATAATGCGTAATCAGGCAAAGAAAATAGTCATGAATGAAACACTTGGCGCTTCTTTGACGGCCGATGACCTGCAAAGGATTTTGGGCAAAGCCAAATACAGTAATGACCTGTATAAAACCGTGAATCAGCCGGGAGTAGCCGTTGGGTTGGCATGGACTTATGTGGGAGGCGATATCCTGTTTATCGAATCTATCCTGAGCGATGGAAAAGGAGACCTTAGCCTCACCGGCAATTTTGGCAATGTGATGAAGGAAAGCGCTACCACTGCGCTGTCCTATCTAAAGTCCAATGCTGCCAAGTACGGGATTGACAGCACGATGTTTCAAAAGAAAAATATTCACATTCACGTGCCTGAAGGAGCAACACCTAAGGATGGGCCAAGTGCCGGCATTACCATGATGACTTCAATTGCATCGGTGCTTACAGGAAAACGTGGAAACCCTACCTGCAATGACCGGCGAAATTACCCTGCGCGGACAAGTGCTACCTGTTGGCGGCATTAAAGAAAAATATTGGCTGCAAAAGGGCGGGATTAAAGGAAATTATTCTTTGCTCTCAAAACATGAAGGATGTGGAAGAGGTAAATGCTGCTTTTATTAAAACCCTGAAGTTTCATTATGTGGCCTGGATGGAGGAAGTACTTAAAATTGCTTTGGTATAAAATTTCTCAAGGATTTATGATTTTAAGATTATTTTTAATATAAAACATTAAATTTGAGACCGTTACATTTCTTTGTCTTATTTCTTCTGGCTATTTTGAGCCTTCAATCCTGCAGTAGCTCAAATAAGACTAAAAGCAATGAGCAGAAAAAATTGACATTGGTTGAAAAGGTATATCGCGCTGATACTATTACGGTTATTTTTGATGGCCCCATCCAGGGAGAAGCTGTTTCTTTTGCAAAGCAATTAGCAGGTAAATGGAAAGTAAATATGATGCGCCGGCAGCCTAAATTGGATACTGAATACCTTTCAGGAGTTACTCTGGAATTTGATACCCTCACCCACAGGTTTTACGGAAAAGCCCCATGCAATAAAATCAATGGCAGCTTTGTCATAAATGGATTTGGTATTCGTTTTCAAAATATTGCTTCTACCCGAATGAGTTGCGACAAACTGGAACAGGAAACCTATTATCTGAAATTGCTGAACGAAAGAATATCTACTTACTCCATACAGGGCAATACGCTCCTTCTGCGAGATGGAAGTGCCAATAATGTATTTGAATGTGAACGTATCAAGTAACTGATACTCAATTAATTAAAAAAGCGCCTCAAAAATTTGAAGCGCTTTTTCATTTATAATTTACTCCGAAATATTATCCCAAAGCTACTCTTTGAAATTCGGTAACGATAACATCACCGCTTTCCTTCAGATAATCACCTACTGATTTGCTGCCATCTTTTACATAAGCCTGAGCAGTGAGGGTTTGTTCTTTAAAGAACGCTCCTAATTTCCCTTCGGCAATTTTAGACAGCATTTCTTCGGGTTTCCCGGCCATTTTTGGATCTTCTTTCATGATATCCATAATAACAGATTTTTCGCGGGCAATCACATCTGCCGGAACACTCGCAGCATCAACCGCCACCGGACTTAAAGCAGCCACCTGCATAGCCACGTTTTTACCTACTTCATCCGCATCTTTGTTCATGCCTACCAATACGCCAATTCTGTTAGCGCCATGAATATAAGAAGAAACAAAAGGAGCATCTACACGCACAAATTTTGTAAGTCCGATATTTTCTCCGATTGTAGCTAATTTTTCATTAATCAACTCAGATACTTTCATTCCGTTTACCTCAGCTTCTAACAGTTCTTCTTTGCTCTTAATATTTTTCTCTACAGATGCATCGGAAATACTTGAAACAAAAGAGATAAAATCTGCATTTTTAGAAACAAAGTCAGTTTCACAGCTAATGCAAACGATAGTTCCAAATTTGTTATCCGCGCTGGTTTTAGCCAGTACTACACCCTCTTTTGCTTCTTTATCACTTCTTTTGGCAGCTACTTTCTGACCTTGCTTGCGCAACCAGTCAATAGCAGCTTCAAAATCACCATTTGTTTCGGTAAGGGCTTTACGGCAATCCATCATGCCGGCGCCGGTTGTCTGGCGCAATTTATTGATATCCTGTACTGTAATTGTAGTTGTTGACATATTCTTTGATTTAAACTTTATCAAATTCTTCCATCAGGAAGATATCTGACAATAAATAATAATAAAATTCTTTAATTATTGCAGGGCAATAAAACGAATTTCAGAGAGAACAAAAACCCCAATTATCTTCTGGGTGCGCCTCCTCTTTGTCCGCCACCGCCACCAGGAGAGGTTCTGCGACGTTGACCGCCTGCTCCCGATGGGCCACGGCCGCCACCACTACCACGTCCGCCTCTGCCGGCTTCAGCTTCGGCCTCAGCTTGCAATTTAGCAGCTTGTTTTTCCTTTTCGTCAGCAAAGTTATCTTCCTGCTCATCATCTTTGGCAGCTTGTCTTTCTGACAATCCTTCTGCAATTGCTGCAGTTAGGTAGTTAACAATTATTGCAATAGATTTTGTTGCATCGTCATTAGCCGGAACCGGAAAATCAACTTTATTGGGGTCGCAGTTGGTATCTACTACTCCAAAAGTGGAGATGTTCAGTCTTTTAGCTTCGGCTAATGCAATGTGCTCGTGGCCAATATCTACGATGAACAAAGCAGCAGGAACACGGCCCAACTGGGCGATACCACCTAACACTTTCTCCATTTTTTCTTTATCACGGGTAAGTGTTAAACGCTCTTTTTTAGTAATGTTATCAAAAGAACCATCACCTAACATTTTATCAATACTCTGCATTTTCTTCACAGATTTGCGCACAGTATTGAAGTTGGTGAGCATACCGCCTAACCAACGCTCGGTTACATAAGGCATCCCCACTTTTTGAGCACATTCGGTAACGATATCTTTTGCTTGTTTTTTAGTACCTACAAACAGGATTTTTTTACCACTGCGTGCAATTTGTTTCATGGCGGCAGCGGTTTCCTGCAAACATTCTACTGTTTTGTTTAGGTCAATGATGTGGATACCCTTCTTTTCCGCAAAGATGTAAGGAAGCATTTTGGGGTTCCATTTCTTCTTTAAGTGACCGAAATGTACACCTGCATCCAAAAGCTGCTGTTGTAATGATGTATTGTTATTATTTTCCATTTATTAAAAATTAATTGATTTGCATTTAAAGTTTGATGTCTGAGGCAGAAGAACGATTTGAAAATTTGAATGCTTTCAAACCTCAAACCATAAACCTCCAACGTTTTAACGTTTAGAGAATTGGTAACTCTTTCTTGCTTTTTGTGTCCGAATTTTTACGTTCAACTGAGCGCGGATCTCTTTTTAATAAAACCGGCTGCTTTCAAAGCAGGGCGGTACTCGGCATTTACTTCAACCAATGCACGTGCAATACCCAGCATAGCGGCTTCTGCCTGCCCTTTAACACCACCACCGGTAGCATTGATTTTTAAATCAAATTTATCGGCAGCCTCAACAGCTTTAAGGGGGCGCTCTACCTGATTTTGTAAATAAACCAGCGAAAAATAAGTTTTGTAATCTTTGTCGTTGATGGCAATGGTGCCATTCCCCTTTGAGATAAACACTCAGGTAATTGCCTCTTTACGACGTCCTACAGCATTTTTTGTTTTTCCATTATATTTATGCTTATGAATAAAGCTAAGAGCGATATGCTAAAAGCTTTGATTAGTTATTTTAAAATTTTAATTCTTTGGGTTGTTGTGCAGTATGTGGATGGGTATCGCCTACATAAACGAATAATTTTTTATACATTTTGCGTCCTAAACGGTTTTTAGGCAACATACCCTTTACTGCTCTTTCAATAATAACTTCCGGACGACGCTTTAAAACATCGGATGCCAGCTCTTCCTTTCGGCCACCGGGGTATCCGCTAAACCTGTCATATACTTTAGTATCCATTTTTGTTCCGCTTAGCTTTATCTTGTCACAGTTGATTACAATGACATAATCTCCCGTATCCACGTGCGGTGTGTAAGAAGCTTTGTGTTTACCGCGCAGCATGGCGGCAATTTTGGAACACATGCGGCCTACGGTTTGATTAGTACCGTCCACAACGAACCAATTACGTTGCACGGTAGCCTCGTTCGCATGCTTGGTAGTGAAATGTTGTTTACTCATTTTTATTTATTTATATTATTTATTACTAAACCGGGCTATCCCCCGATTTCCCGCTGCCGGCCGTGCCGGTTTTTTTGGGAGTGCAAAGGTAGCCACACTAATTTGAGTAAACAAAGAAAACAACAACTATTTTTTAATTCACTTTTGTAATCAATTGATTATCAATAAATATTTTGCATTGAAAATAAATAGTGCAATTTTAGAATTGCTTTTTCAGAAAATTTGTCATTAAAATAAACAGATTTTTCATTTTTTGGCACCGAAGAAAAAGTGGAAGGAAAGTAATCATATTAAAAATTTAGTCCATTTCCCCTACAATAACATGGAGTTTTATTACTGCTGCCGGTGATTTGTCTTTTTCCCATATTCTCTTTCGATGCAGGATAATTAATGAAGTTCCTTTGGCAAGCCCTTTAATCAGAACCAGAATTGGGGTGCTACCGCCTACCGGTTGCTGTTTAATTTTCTGTGCAGTAAGTTCTGTTTTAAATTCTACAGAGGTAATTTTTTCGTCATTATGTTCCACTACCCACGAATAGCCTGTGCCGGCTTTATTTTCAAGCAGCAGATTATGTGTTTTGCCAATGGATAAAATAATCTTATCCATAACCAGTTTTTTACTGCACAAAAATAACGCTTTTTACTGGAGCTTAAAAAGGAAAAAGTCTATGGAAGATTTTAACCTCAATAGGCCGAATTGGAAACCCTCTTTACTCCACATTCCTGATGGTCCAGAAGTCATCGCAATAATTATCATCGGCAATATAAGAGTATGGCATCCAGAAATAACCTGCCAAACCCCATGATTTGCCCCAGGAGTTGCGAACCAAAACCCGTTGTGTTTTATCATCATAACCAACAGCCAATACTGCGTGGCCTCCCACCACTTCTTCCTTAGTTACGTCCGGCATTGGCATGATTCCGTTTTTTGCAACACTGGGTTTGAAGAAGCTCTCATAAACCGTAAAACCAAAAGAGATGGGATAACCTTCTGCTAAACAACTTTTGATTGACATGATGCTGATAGGAACCCTCCAGTAAGATAAAATCTGATGGTCGAGCGCTGTCTTATAACAACCGGCTGGTGGTTTCTGCATAAATTTGGCACCCGGAGCAGTGCTGTCATCATAAGTCCAGTCTTTTTCGGGACAAATACCCTGCTTGTTTAATGACTTGATACCCAACCTCAAATAAGCGCCACTGTCCGAATTAACCGTGTTCATTAATACCCTTTCATTGTAGTAAAGAAATAATCCGGACGGTCTGAATGTCTCTTTCTTTTGTTTCTTTTTGCCAAATTCGAAGGCAGCGCCTAAGGCATTGGCAGTGCAACTGCCCAAATCACCCTGATCATACACGGGTGGGCAGTACTTTTTAAGATCTACCTTTGCAGGAATACTCTTCATCACCTTTAGCGGCGCTGCATAAATAAAATCTCGTGCATCGGCAAATCAGACCTAACCCATTTTAGGTATTTTTCTTGAGGGCATGTCCGGTGTTTTAGCTTTTGCCATGGTTTAATTTTTTGGGTGAAAAGTAAAATTTTGGTCAAGTTACATGGTTTATTAACACAAGACAATACCTAATTCAGGCGATGATGAAACTCCGCTAGCAAAACAAATACTGCTCCATTCTTCCTTTAACACTATTCAGGAACTATCTTTGCGCTCAAATCCTATTGTAAAACAGCAAAATATTTATTTATGAAGAAAACAGACCCGCGATTCGAAAAATTTTCCAAAAAGAAAAGCAATGCAGCTATAAAAGAGGCTTTTAAGCAGGAAAAAAGGAAATTCAAAAAAGAAAAAGCTGCCTTTTTTGAACAAAAGAAAGCAGAAATAGCATCAGGTAGCCCAAATGCACCCACAAGGTTTGAACGCAAACCAAAACCTGAGGAAAAAATGCCTTTGAACAAATATCTGGCACATTGTGGCGTGTGCTCAAGGCGTGATGCTGCCCTCTTAATCAAAGAAGGAAAAGTAAAAGTAAACGCAAAGGAAATTATTGAACCAGGGTACAAGGTGGAGCATGAGGATATTGTAACCGTAAACGGGAAAAAAATCCACATTACCATAAACCTGGTATATATTCTTCTTAATAAACCCAAAGATTACATCACTACCACAGACGACCCTAAGAAAAGAAAAACAGTTTTGGATATAATTAAATTTGCCACCAAAGAAAGAGTGTATCCGGTGGGCAGACTCGATAGAAATACTTCGGGCGTTTTACTTATAACCAATGACGGCGAACTTGCCCAAAAACTCACCCACCCCAGCAACGAAGTAAAAAAGATATATGCAGTTACGCTGAATAAGCCACTTGAGAAAAAGATTTTGAAAAAATACTAAAGGGAGTAATATTGGAAGATGGACCGGCCCATGTTGATGTATTGGCGTATAGCGATGCAAAAGACAAAGCCAGATAGGCGTGGAAATTCACAGTGGACGCAACAGGATTGTAAGACGAATCTTTGAATCTCTGGGCTATGAAGTAAAAAACTTAGACAGAGTAATGTTTGCCGGACTTACCAAGAAAAATGTGGAAAGAGGAAAATACAGATTCCTTACCGAAAAAGAAATCCGTAACCTGAAATTTTTTGGCAAAGGAAAATAAACTAAACCATATTAAATCAACAATCATTTCTTGAAAACAGCAGATTATATCGTCTTTGAAAACGAATCATTGGTAGCGCTCAACAAGCCTTCGGGATTGCTTTCCATTCCTGACAGAGAAGGAAAAGAAATTTCGTTAAAAACGCTTCTTAAAGAAAAGTATGGCAATATTTTTACAGTTCATCGCATCGACCGTGAAACCAGCGGATTAATCATTTTTGCAAAGACACCCGAGGCACACAGGCATTTTACTACCCAGTTTGAAGAAAGGAAAACTATAAAAATATATTTTGCATTATTACTTGGTTCACTGAACGAAAAGGAAGGAAGTATAAATGCTCCCATAGCCGAAAACATGATGAAGCGTGGCAGTATGATCATTCATCGGCGAGGAAAAACAGCACTGACCGATTACAAAGTTTTGCACGATTTTGGTATTTATTCTTATGTACAGTTTCAAATTCATACAGGGCGAACGCATCAGATAAGGGTTCATGCCAAAGAATTGGGTCATCCTGTGGTTTGCGATGAATTGTATGGAGATGGCAAACCCGTTTTTCTTTCAGCATTAAAACCTAAATTTAAATTATCAAAAAATGATTTGGAGGAACAACCAATGCTCAACAGGTTGGCGCTGCATGCCGGACAGTTAAAGATTATGGATGTAAACAGCAAACTTTTGGAGTTAGATGCGCCTTTGCACAAAGATTTCAGGGCTACTTTGCAACAACTTGAAAAAAACAAATTGAAGCAATGAATAAGATTTCCATAATTATTTTGGCTAAAAATTCGGCTGCCACAATCGAAAGGGCCATTATGAGCGTGCGCCAAATTAGCAATGATATTCTGGTTATTGACAGTGGCAGTGAAGATGATACGCTAACTATTGCTTCAAAACTCAATGCAAGGATACATCATATTACCTGGCAGGGATATGGCGCTGCCCGAAATACTGGAGCCAAAGAAGCATTATATGATTATGTTTTTTGCTTGGACTCTGATGAAGAAATAAGTCGGGAATTGGCACAAAGCATCAATAATCTTAAACTGATTCCTCATGCTGTTTATGGATGCAAAAGATTCAATTTTTTAGGAGAAAAGAAAATTTTATATGGAGAATGGGGGAATGATTATGTATTCAGACTTTACAATAGAAATTCAACATCCTGGAATCTGAATCTGGTTCATGAAACGCTTGAGCATAATAATCTAAAAAGAATAAAGGTGCATGGCGCTATGTTTCATTATACTACACCCGATATAACCAGCTTTAGAAAAAAACTGAAACAATACGCTTTGTTAAATGCCGAAAACTATTTTGATAAAAAGAAAAAGGCAGGCTTTTTCAAAAGAAGCGTTTCACCATCCTTTAATTTTATCAATAATTTTATTTTTAAATTAGGATTTCTTGACGGAAAAGAAGGATTGGAAATCGCAAAGGCCAATTATCAGTACAATAAAGAAAAATATTTACACCTGAAGAGGATTCAGAATCAGGCTTCAAATCTTAAAAAATAAAATCCTGCTTTTCAAAATTAATTTTCAAGCAAAAAAAGAAACGCTTATGAATTTTCCAGTTATATTTTGTTATGCACAAATTTATAAAGATTAAAATCAGGAGTCTGTAATTCTTTTTCAATTTCTGATTTCAACTGTTCTTTTTCACATCTTTCATTCTTTCTTTTTCAATCAGATGAAACGCTTTTTCGGCAAGCAGCCAACTTCTTCTTTCTTTGTGAGTGTCAGTGCTTAAGATTTGCTTCATTTCCTGATAGAGTTTGTCAATACCGGTTTCTTTGTTTGCCACAGTTGATACAATAGGAATACGCCTTTCATTTTTGGAAAATGCGGGAGCCAGCATCAGGCGAAGGTTTCTTACAAACAAATCGGCGCCCGGGCGGTCGCTTTTGTTTACTGCAAATACATCTGCAATTTCCATCAGGCCTGCCTTCATCGTTTGAATTTCATCGCCTGCTTCAGGTACCAGCACCACAACTGTTACATCGGCAAGACCTGCAATTTCTATCTCACTCTGGCCTACGCCTACAGTTTCAACAATGATTAAATCAAAGGTTGATGATTTTAGAATGTCGGTAATCTCAATGATTTTAGGATTGAGCCCGCCCATTGCCCCCCGTGTAGCCAATGAACGGATAAAAACCCGATCATTAGTGTACCAGCGGCTCATACGAATACGATCGCCAAGCACAGCGCCCAGGTTAAATGGCGAAGACGGATCTACACACAGAACAGCTACTTTTTTCCCTTCTTTTATAACTTCATTAATCAAAGCATCTGTGGTTGTGCTTTTTCCAGCGCCGGGAGGGCCCGTAATTCCAATTACTTTAGTCCGGCTTGGCGGTAGGTTTTGTAAAAACTTTTCATAACCCGCCACTTCATTCTCGACCAGTGAAATGCTGCGCGCCAAAGATTTAATGTCTCCCTGCTGAATCTTCTGTAATAAACCCGTCCACATGGAATTTGTTGTTCTTAATTTTTTTCAAATTTAGGTGGTAAAACTTCTATTTAGGCAAATTTTACGAATTCTATTTTGCAAATGCCTGATTTTGAAAATTTGATTTTATAATAGATATTTTTTAAAAGAACTACAAAGAAAAGCGCGTTAAACAGTATGCACCTCCATCTCAACAATCCTAAATGCCACCATAGGAGGTTTTTTTAAATTTTTTTTCTGAAATTTTTATAATTGGTATCTTTAAAGAACGATTTTTTATTCTCAAATACTTTTCGAACAATATTGATTCGTAAAATGAACTTTTGGCCATTTACCAAACTTCAAACCATGAAGCGCTTTTATAAAATCCTTATTGCTATATATTCTTTAGTGGCCATTTATTTTATTTATATGTCAGCCATCACACTATTTGTATTTTTTTCCAACAAAGCAATGGGTTTGTTGGCGTCATTTTTTGAACCAGGAAAGAACATTATTTTAGCAACTCTATTTTCGTTCTTTGCCATCGTTTCCAGACAATTATTGATAAAACCAACGTTTCGTAAATTGGGTCTGGTTATTTTCTATTTACCAATAGTCATTTCGCTGTTATTCCTACTTTGGGTAATAATAATCATAATCGCCGCTGGTGGCAAATGGAATTAATACCAGGACTCCTTTTCTTATTACCAATAATCAATATTCAGTAGGCAAATAAAATATAACCAAGCCAAAACAGTTCTCCAAAAAAACATAAATAATTGAATTTCAGGTAATATTCTCAGGCAGCAATGCCCACCCATAGTATTTGGCTGTGTAAAAATAAAGATACCAGCATAATCTATTGTAAATTAATTGTTTAAAGTGTACACATTCAACCCAACCTCAACCTTAACCGTAACCTTAATCTCAATCTTACCCTCCATCTCCGACTCACCCTCTCTCCTCCATACATCTTTTTCTCTATTTCTTTCGTCTGCTTATCAATATAATTGTAATTTTGCGCCCCATGCAAATACAGGTATTAAAATCGAAAATTCACAGGGTGGCCGTTACCGAAGCCAATCTGGATTATATCGGCAGCATCACCATCGACGAATATCTGATGGATGCCAGTGGCCTGATAGAGTTTGAAAAAGTGCAGGTAGTAAATGTAAATAATGGAGAAAGACTTGAAACTTATGTAATTAAGGGCAAGCGCGGCTCAGGAACCATCTGCCTGAACGGTCCGGCAGCGCGCAAAGCAATGGCAGGAGATATTGTAGTCATCATTTCTTATGCTACTATGACTCCTGATGAAGCAAAAACACATCAGCCTATGATGGTTTTCCCAAAAGCAGGCAATTTATTGTAGAAGTCAATCTTCGTGGAAGATAATCTTTGTATTCCCAATCCAAAAGAAATCTCCGTCTTTTAATAAAATATTGGTCGTTTCTGACAAACGTTGTGTATTTTTTTCGATATTAAAAAATGTTCCGTTTTTACTCGGCGTACTATCTTGCAACTTGTAAATAAATCCTCCTCCAGGATTCTCCAGTCTGATAATCTGACAGTGATTTTTTGAAATAAATTTATCGGCAGTTTTAATGGCTATATCGGCAATAAAAGTACCGGCGCCATCACTCCGCCTTCCAATGGTGGAAAAATCTTTATTGATAAAAAAATGTTGGGCCTCCGTTAGAATATTGGGCACTATTTCAAGCCGCGCCTCTCCTCTTTTTCATTATCCTCAATCGGGTGGATATCGATTATTGCTGCTTCTGCATCCTCATCAATTTTTCCCTGCAATCCGTCAAAAAAGAAGTCACTCAACTCCCTGCCTGTCAGAAACCTGTCCATTGGTTTCTTCTGCAGACATTTTAAAACGAGCTTGTTCAACCAATTGGGGATTTCATGTCCGGGAACAATCAATAAATTGATTTTTTCAATCGTTTCATATCTACGGATATCAATATCAGGGATTGTTGCTTTCTTATGCTTTTCGCCCAACTCCAGCATTTTAATATTATCCTTATAATCCGAAATTGGGAAAGGCACCGAACCGGTAAGCATTTCATATATAACTACTCCCAAACTATAAATATCCGATTGGGTATCTATCTCGGCTCCCGTCCATTTCTCCGGCGATTTATACTCTGCCATGCCATCTTCTTTTTGCTACGCACGGCATCAGGGTCGGTAAACGAAAGGCCAAAATCAATCAGTACATATCTGAAACTGCCATCTTCTCTTTGCACCCGAATGATATTTTTCGGATTGAGGTCATTGTGAATAATTGAATTTCGCTTGAAAAACGTTGAGTCTTCAAATATTGTACTGCTATCGGGTAGCTGATAATGATGACAATAACTCAATGCAGATGAAATTTGAGCAATAAAATCAATCGTTTCTGCTATTGAAAAAAACTTTTCTTTTTTCAAAATAGACTCCAGCGTTTCACCATCCAAAAACTCCATCTCTAAAGAAGGCTTATTGTCCAAAATAAACTCATCATAAATCTTCACAATATTAGGATGAGATAATTTTTTCAATATCTCCACCTCGTCTTTGAAATCCCTGTATTCTTTAGAATCTTTGTTATCAATAGAAAAGTCAAGCTGTTTCAGCGCCACAATTCTCTCAGGGTTTTCCCTGCTCCTTGCCTTAAAGACCGCAGAAAAACCTCCGTGCCCCATCACCCTCAGTATTTCATATTTTGAAGACAGTTCCTGCATATTACTATATTATCGAAAACTCCAGAATAATTTTATCGTTGAAACATATAGAATCGCCATCTCTTAGTATGTGTGGCACTTGTGGTTGACTTAGACTCACACCCATATAATCATTTAAACCGGTATTGTAAATTTTTATTTTATGTGAAAAATTGTTCATAAATCTTGAACGATATATTTTATATGCGCCAGCCTCTTTGTCAAAAACAATTAGAGCGTGGGAACGGCTCACATAATTATTGATTTTATATTGCTCTTCATCTTTTTCCTCTATCCCAATAAAGGCAATATCGTTATGAATCTTGGGGCCGTTTTCAATTTTCGGATTTTTGCACCGACCAATAAAATACTGCTTTCCGGTTGGCTCCAGTATATATTCTTCTTCCCAGGTGAATCCTTCGGTTGCCTTAATCCGGGCATTTATTTTTTTAAGCGTTTCTGTTGGAGTCAGCGCTTCCACTCCGATACCTTCTGTTATTTTGGTTACCTTGTCAATCAATGGTGATTCATGCAGTACCTCAACGGATAAATCATCTTTGAATTTTATACCTTTCGACTTGAAATCTCTTTTAATTCTTTTAATAAATTCCTCATCTTTTATCAACGCCTGCAAACCTACATTCTCCACCGCATTGTCGGCAAACTTAGAATGAAAAACCAAACCCGAAACGACCGACTTACCATAACTCAACATCCTGACAGCCTTTGTAATAGCGCCAATGCTGATTTCTTTCAACTCTTCAATATTATCAATTTTAGGTTCATCAACCACGTTCTCTGATTCCACCTTTTGAATTGATGTATCATTCAACAATTCATCTTCGGCATTGAGTTTTGCTGATAACTGTTCAAATTTCTTCTTAATCCAATTCATTTTTTATTTATCAAATGATTTTACAAATAACCTGCTGCTTTTAATTGCTTCAAAATTTCTACTGCTAATTTTTTCGCATCAGAATTGCCAACTCTTCAATTCTTATCGTAAATGCAACGGGAGCGCCTATCTTAGGGCGAATGTACAAAAAATGTGTACCAGGCATCCGTAACTCTTTTCCTCACTACAGTATTTCCCTTCTTTATCAACTTATCACGCTCGGGGCTTCCGGTTTTTCCATACACAGTTAGTCCTGTCGCTGCCGAAACAGAAGCCGATTGTTCTTTCATAAAAGAGGAAAGTAAATTGCCTATTCCTTCTGCTTTTGCAATTTTATTTGCCGGCTCAATACTATCCTTCCTGTTCCACGATTTTAAGAAAAACCTTGATGCCGCCAGATTTCCATTATTGGCTATAGCGCCTGTCATTTTTGCCAGATGCAATGGCGAGGCGCTTAATTCGCCCTGCCCCCAGGCCAGATCAGAGTATCGGGATGTCAGTCGCCTTCTTGTTCCCTTCAATTTTTTGCTCTCATAAATATCTTTACCTTTTGCTACAAACTTATCCCATTCTTTAAAGTATAAATCGCTGGAATAGCTTTCAGGTTTTTGAAAATGAAAGCCCCCTCTGTTGAGGATATTCATTCCCAATGCGTCATATATATTAAACAGGCTGTTCTGTAGATTTTTTTCATTTGCCAATTTTATAAAATATACATTACTGGGTCTTACGATTGCTTTATGCATATAAACATTCGCATTCTCCGGCTCTTTCCTGATATTTCTTCGGGTTGTACAAAGAAAGAAAATTGGCAGCGCTTAATCCATATTGATTCATCGCCGCAAAAGCATCAATAATTTTAGCGGTAGAACCGGGGCGCGAATTAAAAGTTACACCCAAATCTTGTGGCGCCACTTTCCGATCATTAAAAATTTGTTTAAATACCCAACGATAATCCTGAGCCTCGATATTACTTACCAGTTTCAAATCTTTGTAAGAAGGCATCGGATTAATGGCAGAAGCCAAAACGTCTCCGGTCTTTGCATTAATGGCCACTACAGAAGTCCTGAAATTTTTCGACAGGTCAGAAGACTGAATGATTTTATTAATCTTTTGACTGAGTGCGGCATCCAAAGACAGGTAAGCATCCTTTTTCTTTCTATTCTGGTCATCGATCAACATGCTATTTCTCCCTGCTTTAATATATGGAGCCAATGCGCTGTAATCATACAGTACTAATTCAGATTCTTTTTCAGTTTCAGGCAAAAAACGATTCTCTTTAAATCTGTCGGATGTTTTTTGAGTGGCAATACTTGTAACATCAAAACCCCTCAGCATGGTATAATGCCTGAACTCCGCAGCGTAACCATTGCTTTCTTCTTTAGCAATTTCTCTGTTGATATCCCCCAACCAAAAGACAAGGTCAGCGCTAAATGGATAGGTTCGTTTGCTGTGCAGACTGTCTGTTTTTTTATTGCCAGATTCGGATGTTGCTAATACAATTCCGTTACGGTCATAAATATTGCCGGGCTTAATTTCTCTGAGCATCATACCGATACGGGGATTATAGCTGTATTGCCATTCCCCGCTACGATTCAATACCAATGCGGGTTTTACGATATACTTGCTTGATTTTATCTGATAATAAATCAATGATCCCGAAAAGATAATCAACACCCCAAAAAAGAAGAGAAGCGAATAGACATTTACGTTGTCAAAATTTTTCTTCACATATTCCATCTCCAACGAATCACCTTTTTCATTTGACATGATGATGATGAAAGCAAAAGCAATCAATGACAAAATAATTCCTGCATTACCTTTACTCAAAAAAGGAACAGAAATACCCGTTAAAGGCATTAAGCCCAAAGTGCCGCCTGTAATCAGCATCAATTGAATCAAAGTAGCGATACCGATTCCCGCCATCAGATAAATCATAAATGGTTTCCGGTTCTTCGCGCCGACAAAAAACCTGATACAATAAAATGCCAAAACGCCAGAAAGGTAACAATGATGGTAACAAACCTACTTCTTTGCCAATGTTGTAACATCATATCGGCATGGTGCAGGTGCGCATTACTGGAAAGCCATTACCAGGTCCCTGCCCCAAAAAGCCACCACTGTTTAACGCCCATACACCATGAGCCACCTGATCTCCGCCAACTAATTTATTCTCCCACATATTGTTGAACATGCCATTTCGGTCGGCTAATCTTTTGCGTAAATTCAAAAGGTAATTGCGCCAGCAGAATAAAAGAAGAAATAATCAGTATGATAAAAAATATGGATTCGTTTTTCTTTGTAAAAATTGTATAACCCAACGAGCCGATGCAGGCCGCGAGCGCAATCCAGGGTAAATAGTTTTGTTGCGCCGAATTAATGAATTTTGAAACAACAAATAAAACCAATAAATAAACAACACCGGTTGCAATCATTGAAAAAAACTCCTCCTTGGCAAACGAATAAAGAAAAAGAAAGGTAAGCGTCAAAACGATTGCAGGGCCAAGATCGCCGAGGATGGCGTATATCGCTAACAGAAAAACGAACAAAGCCAGCATCAGCATATTGTTTTTGGTGAGCCATCGATTGTCGGTAATATTGCGGAAATAATCCGCATTTACTGCAAAATAGGCGGCAAAGAAAACAATCATCAATAATTTGGAAAGCTCACTTACCTGAAAACCAAAAAGATTCACTTTTACACCACTGCCTTCGGGCCCGGTGCCAAATATCGCCAGCAACAACATCAGCAGCTGGATGCCAGCAAACCGTGATATCCTCTGGCGCTTTGAGTTGATGAGAACCAGGTAATAGCGGTAGAACCGGATCAAAGAAATTCGAATGATAAAAATCTGTTGACCGGATTATTTTGAAAAAGAAAATGAATAACGAGGTTAGAAACAACACAACTGCTGCAGAAACAGCCATGCCGGAGCCATAAATTTCGTCTCTCAACGAGTCCTGTACACTATATAAAACAATGAGGCCAATACCGGTTATAAACATTATTAAAGGAAGGATAAACTGGTCGCTCCGATAATTTTTTATTGTCAGGGAAAGATGAAATACCCAAAAAGCAATAAGCCAGATAAGCAGGCACACAAAAAATTCCTTTTTGAAATCGGATGGGGTGCGAACGGTAAAGATTTTGTCGTTCTTTATCTGCCGGTATTCTGTTTTGTCCAAAATCCTTAACTGATGCGGCTTTGCATTAAAGTCAAATTCCTGATCGGAAGTGATGGCTGCCCTGCCTTTAGAAACACCAAATTCAAAACCGCGCTTGATGGGTAGCACGCTATAATTTCCTTCCTTTTTCAGGTTTGTAAATTTATACGTTCCTTTTGCATCTGTTCTTGCATAAAACTCAGTCTGTACAGGCTTTTCGGAAGGCGGCAGGCTATCCCAAAAGGCATCGGGGTAAATCTCAGTCAGCTTAACCAATATTCCTTTTTGATCAAAATCCCTTTCATCTGAACCAATCCTTCCGCTAATGTCAATACCTGTTTTCACATCCAGCACCGCCACAACCGAAGGATAAGCTTCGGGATTGTTTTGCTCTTTATTATACAAAGCGGTATCCATACCCAGATGCGCCAGAGAGTTTAGAAATCTAAGATTGCCCGATTCACTTCCTGATTTCGTAAACAGAGTGGCATCAATCATGAAATCATTTTTGTTCAGCGAACCCAGATTGGGCAGGGATTTCTGCTCATTAATTCTCTGAACTAAATTATTTTTAACAAAGTCAATATATTGATCATCCGTAAAATAGTTTCCATCCGATAACAATTTTTTCAATTGCTTTGACTGAACCGGCGCTGCCAGATTCAATACCTTGCCTGATTGATAGCCCTTTTCGGCTGCCTGCAAATCTTTATCAATATTAAAATACTGAGCAGCCATCAGCGATAAAATCGCTGTTACCACCAACAATAAAAATCTTTCGGTCTTTCTTGAATAAATTTTTTGTATCGTCCTATTTTTCATTAATGTGCTGCTCTTGTACTGTATTTGAAAATGGTATCTGTAGCATTAATCAGTGTGTCCTTTAGTCTCAAACTATCCGCAAGGCTTGCCGAGTCTTTATAAACATACACCGTATCACTTATCGGAGGAGGTTCTAAGTTGAGTAGTTTTCGGGTGCCTAACCAGTTTGCCAGAAATCCCACCACGAACATGGTTATTGCCAGTATTATCCACTCTTTTTTTTTTCGAGTGGTTTTCTTCTTTACAAGCTCCGATTGATTTTCATCCACCACAGGCACTTCAATTGCTCTTTTGTATATTCTTTTCTGGTCCGATTTTTTTGCCGAATATTGAGCCAATGCAACAGTGATATTATCTTTTCCGCCCAGTTCATTTGCCTTATCAATCAAATGTTGCACTTTTTGTTGTAACATGTCGGGTTGGATGAGTATTTCAATCATTCGCGCCTGATTGATCAGGTCAGTCAATCCATCGCTGCAGAAAAGCGCAATGTCATTCGGCAGAAAACTATGCTCGATAAAATCAATGCAATCATCTCTGTTCTCAATATCCATATATATCTCGCCTAACATTTTTGTAATTTCATTGCCGCGCGGATGGTGCATTGCCTCTTCTTCTGTCAGATAGCCGCTGTCTTCCTTCATGCCCACCAATGAATGGTCTTTGGTGATTTTCAATAATCGGCCATTTCTGAAAATATATCCTCTGCTATCGCCTACATGTGCCACATACATCATTTCCTTTTCGGCATCCAATACTGCCACGGTGAGTACACAACTCATCCGGCTGAGTTCAGTCTCGCTGTTTCTTTTTTCGTGAATAATATTGTTGGCGACGATCACTGCTTCTTTCAATAATTGCAACGGCTCGCCTATACTGAGGTTTTGCAGATAATTTTCAATGGTGGTTTTTGTTATCAACGCCGCTTCGGCACCGCCGCTATATCCTCCAACACCGTCAATTACACCTATCAGCAAAAGTTCGGGTTTTGACCACAGGTTTTGTACCCATACAAAATCATCTTCGTTTTGCTGACGCATGCGCCCCAAATCGGTTTGTACATAAGAAGAAATTTTTCTGCTCATAATTTATTTTTAGATTGCAGATAAAAGACCAAAACAATAAACAATATCATCAACGCCTGAATCATCAGCTTTACTTTTAAAAAATATGCCCTTTGAAATCCAACTGAAAAATGCCGCAAACAATGGTAGAATCATTTTTTAGCGGATGCCACACCGGATTCTGGCCGGGAACACTCAGCGACAGTTTCTGCTCGTTTATATAGGCATCTGCATACAATGCAATATAAAAAGCTCTTGCCGCATCATCATACCTTATTAGAATATGTTCCTTTTGCAGACTGCCGCTGGGTTCATTGATGCAGAGCAAAGTGGGCGTACTGGGTACTCCTTCAATGGCTTTTGTAATTTTCAACTGCTTTTCGCGCATTTGAAAACTATACCGCTCTTTATTCAATACAAACTGAATGGTAGCCAGGCTTTGCGGTGCGGCGCTTTTTGACGTAACCGCAGGGGCCGGAGCCGCCGCAGGCTGCTCACCCAGAAAATCTTTCTTAAACTTAACCCTGAAATGACCTTTTGACAAAATATCAATATTTGCAAAAGTGTTAGGGTTCAAATCATATTTGGAATACTTGGAGTGCTTGCTGCTGATGGACACTTTTATTTGTTCTGATGAAAGTTCCACCCATGATTTTTCGCTGGTGGCAGCGCTGATTACCTGCACCGACCCCGGTTCGATATCGCTGTTATCCACTCCTTTTCGGAAGGGCAATACTGAAAATCCCAGAAATTAGCAATCGGTTCGTAGCGCGGATATTGCGCTTTCATGGAATCAATATATTCATAAAACTCATCCAATATTCCTTCGGTAATGCCGGCCAACCTAAGTTCGGCGCGCTTATAATCTTCGGGGCGCATCAGTATCAGGTAACTGCAATCGTACATCATTCTTTTATTAAAAGATTCCCGCTTAATCGTTTCTTTAAACGAAGCCACCACCTGATCCACCAACGACTGGTTGGTTAACGTCTTTGACTCTTCCTCCTCATCGGGCAACAGCCATTTTTTAATTTTTTCAAACATAGTTTTAATCTATTTCCAATTTATAATTTTTCAATCCTTCGTTCCACAATACGGGTAATCTTCATGTTTTCATCAACAATAGCCGAAACATCTACATTGTAATTTGACCACTCGTCATTTTCGTTCTGTTTTATTTTGTACAGCATCGAAAAATCCACAAGCAAATTTCCATTTTCCTGATGGGTGAATGAAAAAGAAGATTCATCAAAATCTGCTTCGGTAAATTTCCACTTGTCATGATATCGCTGACATTCTTTCATCACCTCATCCAGCGTAACATTGGATTTTGTGTAATATTGCTTTACAGTATCTCTGAAATACCGGTAGAGGTTGCCGCAATTGCTTCTGTTTGTGTAATAATCAGTCAACAGGTTTTTTACATTCAGTTCTTTTTCTTTCACGTCAATTGTAATGGTCACACTTTCAATATCCTGTTCAGATGGCGCAGGAAGCGTATCGGGCAGCACAACGGCCGGAATTTGCGCTTCGGTATCCTGTATGGGAGGTTGCGGGCGGGGCTGCACAACCGTTTTCTTATTTCTATCACCGGAACCATCGGTTTTCAGAAATTGCTTGATCGTGTCCTTATTCAAGGCCATGTAAACCAATCCTGCAATGACCAGCAAAGAAAAAAATATGTTCCTGCCGTTTTTGCGTCTCGGTTGCAGCAGCGCATCAGGGGCTGAACCGACAGCCGGAGTGGCAGCATAACCTCCTGCACTTGTTGCCAGTCTTTCAGATTCAACCTTATCCAATTTTCTCAATTCTTTTCGCTCCTCCGGATTTTTAGAGAGATAATCAGGCAGCAAGGAGCGCCAGGGTTGCGGGAGTACGGCAGTATTCAGATTCTTTCTTACAATATTCTCCTGCACCTCAAAGTCGGACAGTTGATTATCGTAAGGAGCGGCGCCCGTTACCAAATGATAAAAACTCACTGCCAATGAGTAAACATCGGTTTTGTACGAAAGGGTTTTCATGTCATATACCTGCTCGGGACTCATGTACATCAGCGTACCCATTCGTGAGCCGGTCTGAGTGAGGGTGATATTGTCCTTGATTTTTGCAATGCCAAAATCCAGCATCTTTATCTGCCCGTCGTCCGTCAGGAAAAGATTGGAAGGTTTTATGTCGCGATGAATGATATTTTTCTGATGGGTGTATTGCAGCGCATCCACCAAATCGTTCCACCATTTTATTAGTTGATCATTGGAAAACCGCTCGCCTGCTTTAAGTCTTTGCGATAAATCTTTGCCGTGGAGGTACTCCATCACCATACAGGGTCTTGCGTCCACTGCCGAAAAATCGAGCATTTTGCGTATATTCGGATGGTTGAGTTGCACCATCAGTTTGGCTTCATTTTCGAAACGGGAAACCAACTCAGGGTCGCTGCAAAACCTTTTTTGCAGCACCTTGATGGCAGCAGGCATCTGCAGGCTGTTTTCGGCATACCAGACTTCTGCCATACCGCCTTCGCCCAATTTATATTTTAAGACATAACCACTAATGGTTGTATTCTCCATGTTCAAAACCTTAAAGAATCATAAAAGTATTATGATTATGATGAATAAAAAACTGAATTGCAAAACTTTAGTTTCTGGTTCATCAGTTTTTTGCGGCAAAGTAACCGATAGAAATACATAAATTTTAGCAAAAAACGGTAAAGAAGGGGAAGAAGTCGGTAAAAAAACCCGGCTCAACCGAACAGTGCTAAATATTTTAAAACGGGAACCTACTCAGAGCCGGTTTGGGAAGTCCCTTTCGGGGAACTGTTAAAATACACATCAAACTTATCGTGCAGGTTTCAGTTTCATGTCGGCCCTGTCGGCAAAGGTTTTTTTCACATACTCGCGCGAGCCGTACAATCCCTGCTCTTCTCCGCTCCAAAGCGCAATTCTGATGGTGCGTCTTGGTTTGATGCCTGATTTTTGCAAAATACGAACCGCCTCCATTATCACAGCACATCCTGCAGCATTATCGGTAGCTCCTGTGGCTCCCTGCCAGGAATCCAGATGGCCGCCTAACATCACTACTTCATCTTTCAGTTTTTTATCGGTACCTTTTATTTCACCCAGACATTGATGGACTCCCGCAGTATCAGGCGCTTTGGATTTTATATTTTGCATAGAATCCAACTGTGCAGGTGTCCAGCGCACCAAATCGGGCAAATCGTTAGGAACATAATGAACAGGCGTGTTCATTATCAGTATTTTACCCGAAAGTTTACCCTTATAATTGTTTACTATTTCGGCGCTGTCTTTGGCATTGATCAAAACAACAGTAGCCCTTTTCAATCCGTTGGTGCCACCCGTCCACACTTTGGGGAAACCGGCTATCGGTTTGTACCAGGGCGCACTCATGGAAAGGTATGATTTTTTCAGTTCCCAACCTTTACCAAAATCGCACCAGGGGTCTAAAACCACATCCGTAAGCCCCATTGTTTAAGTTGATTCACCGCATACTCAGAAGCGCGTTTTAATCCCGGGCTTCCGGTAACACGGGGGCCGCTTACTTCCGTTAGTTGAAAAGCGATATCCATTACCGAGTGTTATTTAATCCCTCTTCTCTTATTTTTTGAATGGTGGCAGCATCCTGCGACCATAAAAAACCGGGGAAAAATAAAAGCAAAAACAAAAAATAGATTCTTTGCATGTTTTGTGATTATTAAATTTAGCAAATGATGATTGACGTATAAAAATAAATCAATTACCCTCTTTCATAAAACTCATTTTGATAAACGGGAAAATAATCGTTTCAACGAACAGTAGAAGTTTTGACCGAAATATTACAATTATAACTATTGCAGTACCTACATTTGCAGGAATTAGTTATTTAATAATGAGGAAATTATCATTTTTACTGGCAGTATTTCTTTTTATTCAAAACTTTTCAAAGGCAACGGTTGCCGTAAAGGATACTATTCTTTATCCGGATGAAAAGCATTTCAAAAACATTCAGCAACTTACTTTTGGAGGCGATAATGCCGAAGCTTACTGGAGTTTTGACGGCAAGTATATCGTTTTTCAGAGAACAAGCGCCAAAGACGGCATCCCTTGTGATCAGATTTTTGTGGGGAAAGCGCCTAAAAAGAATGAAAAGTTTACCTACCGGATGGTAAGCACCGGAAAGGGTCGCACCACTTGTGCTTTCTTTACCAAAGACGGCAAACACATTATTTATGCCAGCACCCATCTGGGAGGCGATGAATGTCCGCCTGTACCTGACCGCTCGAAATACGGCAATAAATATATATGGCCGCTGTACAGCAGCTACGATATATTTATGGCTGATCTGAACGGGAAAATTGTGAGGCAGTTAACCCATTCCAAAGGTTATGATGCCGAAGCCACACTATCGCCCGATGGCAAAAAAATGATTTATACCAGCACAAAAGACGGCGACATAGATTTATACATCATGAACCTGAAAACAGGCAAGGAAAAAAGAATCACCAACGCATTGGGTTATGATGGCGGCGCGTGGTTTAGCCCCGATGGTAAAAAATCATCTGGCGCGCTTCCAGGACCGAAAACAGAGGCCGAAATAAAGAGTATAAAGAATTGCTGGCCGAAGGTTTGGTGGCGCCTACCAATATGGAAGTATGGACAGCCAATGCAGATGGCAACGATCAGCAACAAATTACCCACTTAGGTCAGGCCAACTGGGCGCCGGTATTTATGCCCGACAGCAAACGAATTATTTTTGCTTCCAACCATGAATATAAAAGAGGCTTCCCGTTTAACATGTACATTATGAACGGAGACGGCAGCAATCTGCAGAAAGTAAGTAGAGACAAAGGATTTGATGCTTTCCCGATGTTTTCGCCGGATGGTAAAAAATACTTTTCAGCAGCAACCGAAATAACGGAGGCACTCACGATACCAATGTTTTTTGGCAGAATGGGCAAAATAAAAAACTATATTTTTTAAAACATTACTTTAGATAAAGAGATAACAGACCATTAAATAAATCTAAAATCTAAAGTCTAACATCTAAAATCTAAATTAATGGAAACCGGATTATTGCACACACACAGTTTTTTGAGATGGATTATTTTATTGTTATTGCTGATTGCAATTTTTAAAGCCTTGGAGCAGGAAACAAACCTTTTACCGAAGGTCATAAAAAAGTAGGACTCTCCCTGATGATCGCCTGCGACCTGATGCTGTTGATTGGTCTGGTGCAATGGTTCACCGGAAGATTCGGCCTTCAGACAATCTTAGACTCGGGAATGAGCGCCGTAATGAAAGACCCCGTGGCTCGTTTCTTTGCCGTAGAACATATCACCATGATGATCATTGCGATTATTCTGGTGCATATCGGAAAATCTTTGCAAAGAAAAATATACCGGATGCCAAAAACATCGTAAAACGGTTCTTTATTATGTGATTGCATTAATTATCATGCTGGCAGCTATTCCCTGGCCATTCAGAGCAGTAGGCGCAAGCAGAGGTTGGTTTTAGCATAACCATTTAAAGGTTGGTTGATAACAGATAATTTTGATTGATTCAATTCAGATCAATTAATGTCTGAAATGAATATAGGGTAAATACAATTTGTTTATCAACAATTTGTTTTACCTGACTATTTCAAAACTATAGCCTCCTGAACCAACCGTGATTACAACATAATCGCCTTCTTTTCGCAATATTTTAATATCAGATGTAGAAAGAAGCGGCTTCCCGTTTTCGGTAATCAGTTTTTCATCTTTTGCCGGAATGAATACAGTTGCCCAGGTATTCGCCGGAATACCAACTTTCAGTTTCAGCTTAGCGCTATCAACCGACCAACTACTTGTTACTAAACCATAATATGTTTTTAAACTTGCTGCCACATTGGAAAAATTAGTGTCAACATGCGGTTGAATTTTTATGTGCTTATAGCCCGGGCCATCCTCGTAAGTATCTATTCCTGACATTCGCCGATACAACCAATCACCTATGGCGCCATAGGCATAGTGGTTAAAAGAGTTCATGCCCGGAGTTTGAAAACTGCTGTCGGGCTTCATACCATCCCAGCGTTCCCAGATGGTAGTAGCGCCCATTTTGATAGGATACAACCAGGAAGGATAGTCATCCCTCAACAATAGTTTGTATGCGATACTGTCATATCCAAATCTTGTAAGTACGTGGCACAAATAGGGTGTTCCCAAAAATCCGGTAGTCAGATGTGTGTTATAATTTTTTATATTTTCAACCAACCTTTCGGCGGCTTGTTTTTGCAGAGATTCGGGCAGCATGTCAAACTGCAATGCCAGGGTGTAGGCCGTTTGCGTACCCGAAACCGGCCGGCCGGTTGAGGTTACATATTCTTTGTTGAATGCCGTTTTAATCCTCTTTAATAAACTGCTATACTCGATTACATCATTTTGTTTTCCTAAAACTGTTGCTGCATTAACCAACATTTGCACAGAGTTGGCATAAAAGCATTGTGCAATCAGATATTTATCGGTAACAGCGCTTCTGCCATCATTATCATCAAAGGGTCGATAAAACAACCAGTCGCCATAGTGAAAACCGCTATTCCACAAATCGTTTTTGGTAGTGTGTCTGACACTTTCCACAAAAGCTTTCATACTGCTGTACTGGTTTTGCAAAAGTTGTTTGTCGCCGTAGGACAGGTACATTGTCCAGGGAATAATAGTTGCCGCATCGGCCCAGCCGGCGCTATTGCCCCCTTTACCCAGCACATTAGGAATAACATGAGGCACAAGTCCGTCAATCTGATCGGCTTCCAAATCCTGAAGCCATTTTGCAAAAAAATTATTTACATTCATATTGAAAGCAGCTGTGCGTGCAAAAGCCTGTGCATCTCCCGTCCATCCAAGCCGTTCATCACGCTGCGGACAATCAGTAGGCACATCCAGAAAATTGCCTTTTTGTCCCCATTGAATGTTATGCTGAAGTTGATTGACCATTTTATTGGAGGAAGAAAATGTACCCGTCGGCTCCATTGCTGAATAAAGAGCGACAGGCTTCAAAATCATTCGGATTCAGATCACCGGTATATCCATCCACTTTAATAAACCTGAAACCCATCCATGAGAAATGAGGGTGAAAAGTTTTTTCCGACTCTCCTTTTAATACATATTTCATCTGAGCTTTGGCCGCACGAAGATTTTCTGTATAAAAATTACCTTTTTTGTCCAATACTTCGGCATGAGAAATGGTAATGGTATCTCCTTCCTTGCCTCTCAGTTTTACCGCCACCCAACCAACAAGGTTCTGACCAAAATCAATAACTTTTTCTCCATTAGGAGTTGTTATTATGCTTAATGGCTTGAAAGTTTCATGTTTTTTAACCGGTTCGTTTACCGTGGCAATGATATTATTTTTTGGATAGTCGGCTACTTTTACTTTTTCCCAATCCTTCTCATCATAACCGATTGTTTTCCATCCGGTTTTTTCTTTAGAAGCATCAATGATTTCCCCATCATACACCTGTGAAAAGATAATTTCGCCGGTAGATGATTTCCAGTTTTCGTCAGTAACCAATTGTTCACTTGAACCATCAGTATATTTAATATTGATTTGCAATAATAATCCTAAGTATTTTCCGTAAATATTACCATTATTTCGCCACCCGAGAACACTCCGATACCAGCCATTACCCAGCATTACGCCAAGTGCATTTTGACCACTTTGTAGCAGTTTGGTTACATCATAAGCCTGATATTGAAGCCTTTTATTGTAGGAAGTCCAGCCCGGAGTCAGCCATAGATCTCCAATTTTTTTACCATTGAGAAATGCTTCATAAAGGCCATGCGCTGTGATATAGGCAGTGGCAGATTTTATCTTTTTTCTGAGGTTAAATTCTCTTCTGAATAAAGGGAAAGGCATTTCATTACTCAATTCGATTGCGGGTTCTATCCACTTTGCAGTCCATTCTGTTGTTTTCAACAATCCCGTTTGAAAACCAGCAGGAGCGCTCCAGGGCGATACCTTACCCTTATTATTCCACACTCTTACCTGCCAGCTATATTTTGTATCAGACAAAAGCGGGTTTCCTTTATAATCAACATAAACGGAAGCATCTGAAAATACTTTTCCCGAGTTCCAGACCGGTTTTTTATCAGATATCAGTTTTATTTCATAGGCGGTCTGCATTACATTTCGTGCTTTTGAATGTAATTGCCAGCTAAATCGGGGATGAGATACACCCAACCCCAATGGCTCTTTCAGATTTTCAGTTAATAAATTATTCACAGAAATCTGGGCCGGAGAAATCATTCCAAAAAACAGAAGGAAAAGAAGAAAAAAAGAACGCATGGCAAATATTTGATTTAAATAAAGCAATCAATTTCAAAACAGATATATTTATTTATCCGATATTCAAAGCTAATAACTAAATATTTGAATCACTCTTTTATTCTTACAAATTTGTCGTCTTTTTATTCCTTAGGTTGTATCTTCTGGTTAGCGTCATTTCTTTCCCAATAAGAGCATAATATCTCTTATATATTCTAAATTATTCGAGCCTGAGAATTACAACAAATTGCTTTTATCAGTATTAATATTTCACTATTGCAACTCCTTAATCTCAATCTTAACTTTAACCTAAACCTCAGCCTTAATCTCAATCTTAGCCTCAACCTTAACCTCAATCTTAACCTCAACCTCAGCCTTAACCTAACAACTCTCTAATGCAATCCCGCCAGTTCTAAGCTTTTCTTTTTCAACCTTCTTTCTTCAATATTTTCAATAATTGGGTCCGGCTCAAGTATCAGGGAAGTTCCGTTTTCTTTCCACCAGGAGCCTTCTTTCAATTTTTTCAGGGCAATCACTCCCGACAAATATTTCCGGTCTTCCTGTGCGTGCCATTGCTCTATCCACTCAAAATCCTCCTTGGGAATATCGCTTAATTGATTGAAGCTGACATAAACTTTCAAATAGATATCATCATTAATGACATGAGGTGTATGATGATACAATTTTTTATACTCATATTTATAACCATATCGTAAAGCTGAAATATCACTCAGAACTGCGGAAGCCGTTGGGAAACTACCGGCGCCTTTGCCATAGAAAAACTGCTGGTCCGCAAAACCACTTTCTATCACCACTCCGTTATACTCATTTTTAACAAAAGCCAGAGGACTCTCGGCTGTTACAAACTGAGGCAATACAAAGGCTCCTACTCCGCCAAGAACAAGTTTTTTGGCTTGCGCCACTAATTTGATTTGTTGTCCTCTCGATTTGGCTACTGCGGCATCCGATTTAGTAACGTTCTGGATCCCATTGAACAAAATTGTGTCGGGAGAGGTTACTATGCCATAAGCATGATTCAGCAGCAACGTCCATTTATTCACTGCATCAAAGCCTTCTACATCTAACTTGGGATTGCTTTCCGCAAAACCTAATTGTTGTGCCAAAAGCAATGCCTCCTTAAAGCCCAGATTTTCATCAAACATTTTTGTAAGAATAAAATTGGTGCTGCCATTACAATAGGCTCTGATACTATGAAGCAAATCATTATCATAATATTCTTCCAGATTTCTGATTACAGGAATGGATGCGCAGGCAGAAGATTCGTACAAGAATGACCTGCCTGTTTTCTGTTGCAGATCAAGCAATTCCTGCAGGTGTTCCGCAATCATTTTTTTGCTGGAACTTACTGCTTCCTTTTTATTTTTCAAAGCCGTTTTTACAATTTCGAATGCAGCATTGGCATCGTCAATCACTTCTACCACTACATTTATTTCCTTATCATTCAGAATTTCATCCTTATCTGTTGTAAAGAGTTCGGATGGCGCGCTTCTCTTTTTATCAGGATGTTTTATGCACACTTTTTTAATACGCGCTTTTAATGAAGGCGTTTGTTGCAGTACTTTGTAAAGACCTTCGCCCACCACGCCAAAGCCAAACATCCCAATGATCAGTTCTTTATGTTTACTCATAATTTTAATTTATGTTGTTTAAAATATTTTGATAAAATCATTATCTCATTAATCCATTATCCTATCTTAAATACTGTAATTTATTTCATTAATGTCTTTTACTTTTAAAAATTCTCTTAATGCAATACCTATTTGTTCAAACTCAAGCAGGAACCCATCGTGACCATAATCGGTTCTTATTACTTTTAATTGTGCATTATTTATATGGTTTGCAAGAAACGCCTGCTCATCTGGCGGAAATAAAATATCTCCCTCAAGGCTCAGAATTAATGTTTTCGCCTTTATTAAAGAAAGCGCCTGAACGATGCCGCCTCTACCCCGCCCCACATTATGCGAATCCATACTTTTACTTAAAACAAAATAACTGAATGCATTAAACCTTGCCGATAATTTGGTGCCCTGATAACGCTGATAGCTTTCACTTTTAAAGTCTTCTAATTTTTCGTCTGTAGATTCCGACTGTGTTTTGTTATATGCTGTAGCATTTCTGTACGAAAGAAGACCGATGCTTCTTGCCACTTCCAATCCTTTCTTACCCGCATCTTCATTTTCATTAGTCCATGTAGCATCTGCTTCAATGGCTAATCGCTGAGAGGCATTGAAAGCCTTGCCCCATGCAGAGTGTATGGCATTGGTAGCCATGGGTATAATATATTCAAACAAGTCTGGTTCTTCAATTGCCCATTCCAGCAATTGCTGCCCACCCATGCTACCACCAATACCGATTTTTATGTTTTCAATGCCGAGTACTTCTTTCAGTAATTGATATGACCGTATCATATCCCGTGTTGTAAAAAAAGGAAAACTATGATAATAGGGCTTACCGGATTTTTCATCCACATCCAACGGGGTGATACTGCCGTAGCAGCTTCCCGGCGTATTGACGCAAATGATAAAATCTTTTTGTGGATCGAAAATTTTATTATCGCCAATCATTTCAGGCCACCATTCATGTGGCTTGCTGTTGGCAGTAAGCGCATGAAAAATCCAGACAACGTTATCTTTTGCGGGATTCATTTCTCCATAAGTAGTGTAGGCCAGATGAAAATTATTAAATTTAGCCCCATTTTCAAGCGTAAATAATTGATTGTATTTAAAAATATTTTCCTGCATTTTATATTAAACTATTTTTCTTTAAGATAAAAAAATCTAAAACTACCAGTATCGTTTATATAGGCCAAAGACCAATGGTTTAATGCATTGGTCAATAGCCTGAAATATTCATGATTAATAATAAACGTTTAATACATCCCTTCTGTTCTTGTAATCTAATAATTAACTTTCCAATGCTTGTTTGAAAGCCTGTTCAATATCTGCCTTTATGTCTTCAATATTTTCAATACCTGCACTGATGCGAATCAGGTTGGGCAAAACACCTGCACTCACTCGTTCACTTTCCGAGAGTTGCTCATGGGTAGTGGATGCAGGATGTATTGCCAAGGTTTTGGCATCTCCCACATTGGCCAGATGGCTAACTAATTTCAAAGAATTAATAAACTTCCTTCCTGAGTCTGATCCTCCTTTGATGCCAAACTGCAATACACCGCCAAAGCCATTTTTCAAATATTTTTTGGCTAATTGATGGTACTCATTGCTTTCGAGGCCGGGATACCAAACGAACTCAACACTATCATGTTGTTCTAACCACTTTGCCAAAGCAAGCGCATTATCAACAGTGCGTTGCACACGAAGCGAAAGTGTTTCTAACCCCTGAATAAGCAGCCATGCATTGAATGGGCTTTGGCAGGCGCCAAAATCACGAAGCCCCTCTACGCGCGCTCTGATGGCAAATGCAATATTAGGCAGACCTAAAGGATTCCCTTCGCCAAAAACCTCCCAGAAATTAAGCCCATGATAACCCTCTGACGGTGCTGAAAATTGTGGAAATTTCCCATTGCCCCAATTGTAATTTCCTCCATCAACAATTACGCCCCCGATGCTGGTTCCATGCCCGCCGATCCATTTTGTAGCCGCTTCTACCACAATATTGGCGCCATGCTCGAGAGGGCGAAACAGATAACCGGCTGCGGCAAAAGTGTTATCAACAATCAGCGGTAAATCATACTCTTTTGCCAATGCTGCAAATTTTTCAAAATCAGGAATACTCAGTTTTGGATTCCCTATAGTTTCTAAATAAATTGCTTTTGTTTTGTCATCAATATATTGTTTAAAACTGTCTGGGTTATCGCCATCAGCAAATCTTACCTCAATCCCAAGCCTTTTAAAAGCTACTTTAAACTGATTGTAAGTGCCGCCATATAGATGGGATGATGTAACAAAATTCTCACCTGCCTGTAAAATGTTATTTAAGGCTAAAAATTGAGCTGCCTGGCCTGAAGATGTTGCCAATGCTGCTACTCCACCTTCTAAAGCTGCCACACGTTGTTCAAACACATCAGTAGTAGGATTCATGATTCTGGTATAAATATTACCAAACTCGCGCAATCCAAAAAGATTAGCAGCATGTTCGCTGTCTTTAAAAAGGTAAGAGGTTGTTTGATAAAGTGGAACTGCCCGGCTACCTGTTACTGGATCTGCCTGCTGTCCGGCATGTACTTGTAATGTATCGAAATGTAAACTCATGATAATTAAATTTTTGTTGTTATTGTTGTTTGTTTTGTTCGTTAAAAGAATTATATATTGTAAACTGCCATGTTCAATATCAGTGCATTATATTGCCTATTAAACTCAGGCATTATGCAAAAAGAAAATTTATTGGAGGTAGAGAGGAAATACCCCTCTTAAAAGATTTTATGCCCGCTACGGCATACAACACATACAGCAGCCCATTGCCATTGCAATGCATACAGAATTGATATGAGTATTGTTTTGTGTCATTTGTTTTGCTAAAATAATATTCTCCGATTTCATGACAAAATTTTTTATAGATTTTTTTTTCGGCATTACTTACTATATCAGTAAATACATATAGAAAAATTATTTTCCAAAAAAATCTAACAAGAAACAGAGAGGCATTAAAAAAGCCCATCTGATAAACCAGATGAGCTTGAAGTATAAAATTTTTATTAAATCGAAACTACCTGACTTATCTCTCCACATAATAATCGTGGTTGGAATTGGCACCTTGCATGCGCAGGTTGCCAAGGCTTCATAGGGCCATACCCTCTGCCTTTCTTGATAAGAATTTTTAAAGAACTGATTGCAAATATAACAGAAAAATTAAAAAAAACAAAAATTTTTAAAAAATTAAAATGTATAACCAATGGAGGCATTCCCTTCATAATTGCTGATTACAGCCTTTACAGGTCGCAATCCATTGGTAAGCGGATATAGGTTTAGTAACCCAAGCTGCCCTCCGGCAGTAAATGAAAAATGTTTCCCAAAGCCAAGACCTACCTTACCGCCCACCCCCAAATCAATATGTCTTTGAAAAGTTACCGGCCCGGATTTCGCCAATCCGAAATCGTCAACAAATTGGATTTTCCCCGAAGAGACTACAAAACTTTCATACCCCGGAGGAGCCTTATATTTGAACTTCCCATTAAGTCCATAAGTGAAATAGCCTCCGCCACCGACAAAGAGAGACATCTTTTTGAGCTGGTATTTATAAAAGAAATTAACAGGTACTTCCAAATAAATAGGCTTTGGATTGTAGGTGGCAGTTATGTATAAAGTATCGCCGGCTATGTAAACCTTTCTGTCTTCTTTATACCCTTTAAGGCTTAACAAAATGGAAGGCTGGAAAAAAAAGTGTTTCGAAATTGGGAAATTTGCAAAAACACCTCCATGGTAACCAAGATTAGGATAGGTAAAAACGGAGTATCCTTCTTTATCAATTAAATTGACATTAGAATAATTAACGCCTGCCTGAATACCAAATTTCGGTTGTGCCATTATGGCAACAGATGTACATAACAATAAAATGGGCAGTATGATACGCAACATGAGTCTTTCTTTTTTCATAAAGTATAATAATTATGGTTAATAATCTTAGCAATTATCGCACTTTTTTTTTAAAGTAAAATAAATTTTGCCCAGAATCAATTGCTGAAAGTAAATAATTTCCATTTTTTCTGCATTGTATGCTATTTTTCTTGCTTTTTTCTCAATTTTTACTATTTAATAATTGATAATTAGTTTCCACCATAGTCATTATTTTTCACCCCATTTTACGGTATTCCGAAACAACTTATATTGAAACATATTAAATTGTAACATAAAATAAATTTTTGACGTAAAATGTTTATTAATAATTTCTCTACTGGTATCAGACTTTGTTTTCGCCCAACGTAAAAGTGTTTCAATTGGTAATGGATATGGAACATTAGATCAGGTAGTTTCAGGATTTGCTTCGGAATTAGCCTCAGCATTTGTGGAAGCAAAGTCTGCGAATGTAAAATCTACTGGTGCTATCACTTTATCCTATCATCATTTTAATGAAAGCAAAAGAGCCGGGCTTGGATTTGCAGTCGTTTATGACAATATCAGAAGATACATACAAAACAAAGAATGACGGTCACTTCAATTTTCGGACAATTCCCATCAGGCTACAATTTGGCGGCAATGTAAAAGTAATTGTTGAAATAGGCTTTGGGTATAAAGGCCTGGCAAATGGCGGTATTCAGTTTAATTTTTAATGATTAATAAAGACTGATACAGAATATTAATAACCTTATTGATTGTAGCGTTATTATCATCACTGTATCGTGGGTCGCAACCATTACTGATTACTACAAAGCCAAATTTCTTTTCAGGATTGAAAAACATGGCACTGAACAAACCATAGGCTGATCCAGTATGACCGGTCATGGTTTCACCTTTTATGAGCTTATCTGTCTTAAGCAAAGCCAGACCATACCGCTCTTTAAGAGCTACCGGCGTTTGCATCATCCTTGCGCTTGCTTCTGAAATGATTCTTTTTTTCCCTTTTTTCTTTCCATAATTTATATGCATCATCATGTAACGGGCCAGATCTGGAGCCGAAATCTTCATACCGCCTGTAGGCGAAAAAACGGGAGCGCTGTATCCCATCACATAGCTTTCAATTTCTTTTTTCCGGGGATCATAAGCGCCTGGTGAATAAATGAATTTTGATGAATCAATATTGAATTCATAAATTTTGGCAAAAAGATTTTGGTTCAATTCATTTACATTATAACCACCATACAGTTTTAATGGTTTCAACACATGATTGACTACATAGTGATCAAAGCGCTCACCAGACACCCTTTCAATAATCGTTCCGGCCATGTTAAAATTCAGATTACAGTATTGATAGCCTTTTCCAGGTTCGTAATTATTGTAGCATTTCTGCCAGTTGCTGTTTTTGGAAGGGTTAATAGCATCTAAAGTAAAATAACCTTCGCTATCATTTATACTGGAAGTATGAGACAATATCATCTTTAAAGTAATTACTACATCAGGATATTGAGGATTTCGGACTTTAAAGCCAATCAGGTCGCTCACATCGTCGTCAAGAGATAATTTTTTCTTTTCAACCAATTGCATAATGGAAGTAGCCGAAAAAGATTTAGATATAGAAGCAATTCGAAAGATATCCGTTGTGGATAAGGGCGTTTTTAAATCTGCATTTTTTAGCCCAAAGGATTTGGTATATATCAGTTTATTGTTTTTCACCACAGCAACCGAGAAGCCCATTACCGGTGTTTCCTTCATCAATTGTTCAATATCACGCTCTGCCTTATCAGCTTGTGAAAAGGATGAAACGGAAATCTGCAAGACAATAATTGCAAGCAAACTTTTTTTAAACATCAGTTTACATTTTTGTAAAGATAAAATATTAAGATATCAAATATTAACATTCCATGAACAGACAAACTCATTCAATTTGCAATCAAAAATATGAAATTCATTTTATTTTCCGATCGGTTTCATTTATCATTTCAATCACATGCCTTCGCTCTCCTTCACTGGCTATTTCGAGTTTCAAAGCTTGGTTGTAATACTGTAATGCATTTTTGTAATCTTTTTTTTGAAACTATAATCGCCCGCAATGATATAGCTGTTGTACAGAGATGGATTTTCAGCAATAATACTGTCTGCAATTATTTTGCCTCCTTCCTTTGCAATATGTTTGTCCCTTCGATATTTTTCAAATTCAGTAAATTTTTGAGTGTAAATAAAACTGTCAGCAGCTATTGTATTTTTTGCTTCATAAATTTCATGATTTCGTTTCATTCCATTCATAGCAAATACTTTCTTTAAATCATAACACACAAAATCACCCATTTGCCAGGGAGCAGTTGAAACCCACACCAACAGTTTTTGCGGCTCAAAAACAATAGAGTGATGGGCTATAAATTGATTGACGGCTTTCTCATTTCCGATTCCGATATCTGCATTATCAATACCCCTGAAATCACGTAAAATATTAATCGTTTTCCGAACCGTGTTTTTACCATTTTGCGCAATCAGTTGGTTGAGTCTTTTATAGCGATAGGTAGTAGCGTTCTCAGCCATTTGTTCTTGATTGGAGATTGAATTTTTAAACGCTTTGCTTTGAAAATGATTGGTACAAAGTATTTCATTGGTTTTCGGATCATACACTGCCAGAGAATCGGGCGTTTTTTCAATCAATACCGCCTTGTTGTCGGCAGCGGAACCAACGAGGAAGGATTCGCTTACAAACATTTTTCTTTTTCGGGCAATGGCTATCGCTTCATCAATATTTCCGGCATATTGAACAATCTCACGCGCTACCATAGACACAGGCGTAGCCGCACCCTTCGGAATTTCGCTTTTTGCGGCATTGATGGTTACCGTCAATCCTTTTTCATTCATACCGCTTACCACACCAGTAAACCCTCCCCAGGTTACACTCATAAACCGATATCCTGTAGAAGGATGATTGAAAGAAATAATTTTATTTTTTGCAAAATCATCGCCTACATAAAAATCAAAATTGCGGCCTATAATTAGTGTACTGTCCTGCGAGGCTGTACCCCAGGTGCCAAAAGAAGTGCATCCAACCAACATCAAATTTTGCAAAGCATGGCCGATATCATGCGCCGAATGATAATTCAAAATTCGTTGATATTTTGTGCCTATATAACCATAATCATCAGAAGCCGATTGCGAAATGCCATATATTTCCTCTTTATATTCAGGTAGTACATAATCAGGCAGATTACGGTTGAACCACCCGATAAAATATCTGAGAAAATGGCGATAAACCTGCGAAGGAATCATTTTAAATATCTCTGCGGCAAAATAGTCTTCCTGCTTTTTAATTAAGTCTTCGGACAATTTTCCTTCAATCACGCCTCTTTCAAAAGACCGTCCTTCAGAGTACAATTCATAAAGACCGGAATTACTTTTTCTGAACCAGTTATTATTAATGGTATATAATCCTGTATCGGTGGTATCAACTTTCAGTTGCAAAGCGCTCATATCTTTTACTACCGGAGGTTTAATATTGGAAACCCAAACCAAGTAACCAAACAACGCTCCGAAGAATAACAGAATTATCCCCAGTACCTTTAATACAATTTTTAAAACCCGATAGCGTTTACGCATTCTTTATTTTATCTATCAAACTGTTATCACCCAGCAACATCATGCAGGTAAGGATTGCAGAAAGCGAAGTTCCTAAAATTCCGTGCAAATTTATATTCTGACCTGTTAAAAAAAGATTAGGAATCTTTGTTCGGGGGCTGATTATATTTTCCAAAGGCGTATTATAATCTTTTTGCACTCCGTAAATTGCTCCATCACGCTGACCGATATAATCTCGGTTTGTTAAAGGAGTTGCTGCATAAAAAGAACTGATATTGCCCATTAATTGCGGAAATTTTTCATAAACCCAATCCAGCAATTTCTCCGATCTTTCATATTTAAACCTTTCATAATCCACACCGCGCGATACTTCATGCCTACTTGTGTGGAAGGTATGGCTCCACTTTTTAACATCCTCAAACTTCATAAGAGTTAAAATCGAAATTGAAGATGCATATTCGGGATTTTTCCTATCTCTGTTAAAATACAACCCATACCCTAATGGCCATTCATCAAAATTATAATCGCCCAAACTCCAGATTCTTCCTCTTTTTTGATAATAATAATTACAATTTTCGTAGCGAATAGTTTTTGCCTTTAATACAATATAAAGCGAAAAAGATGACATCGTATTCTCCCTGTTTTCAATCCGCTGCCTGTATCTACTTCTGATTTTTCCTGAATGAAGCATTTTTAATGTCTCTGCAGGGCTGATGGCTGAAACAAACTGCTTTGATTCGACAATGCTGTCATCTTCCAAAACTAAGTGATTAATCAGTCCATCCTTTTCTACTATTTTCTTTACTTCTTTATTTCTCAGTATCTCTCCACCTGAGTTTCTGAGGATTCCAGATAAGATTTTTACAATCTGAGAACCACCACCCGGCAACTTCCAACTGCTTTGAATATAACTATTCACTACCAATGCATGAACATAAAAGGTGTTTTATTGCTATCCGAAGCATATAAAATATTATTGCCTACCAACACCCATTGCAAAGTTTTGTTTGAAGTTAATGATTCTATCACTTCCTTTACACCTTCATTCATAACGGAAAACTTCTCATGCCCATCACCTTCCAACGTTAAGTGATACAAAGGAAATTTTTCACAAACAGCAATCACTTTCTCATGATAATTTTCAATTGACTGCGCCTCGTCAGGGAAATCGCTAATCAGCCTTGATTTAAAACCTTCCCAACCCTGAGATTGAGTAAATGTATTTTGTACTCCTTCAATTAAGATTTTGTCAAAGCCCGCATCCATCCTCTCGAGCTTCAGTTTATCCATCAATCCGGCATATTTAAAGACTTGATACAGATTCTGCCCCTTGTCTAATCCGCCCAGATAAAAACCTTCCTTCGAAAGAAAGACAGCGCTCAACAGCCCTCCGATTCCACTTCCTATGATGGCTACATCAAACATAATTACCTGATAAATTTTCTCATAATTGATATTTTATCCAATCCCCAAAATATTACAAGACTAACAACAAATGAAAATACAGCCGTAATCAGAATCCTGGCAAAGTCAGAAAGCACAGGAATATCAAAGATATCATAACCAATTTGCACGATTAAAAAATGAATCAGAAATACGCCAAACATCAATCCGGCTATCTTAGACAATACCGGAAATGATTTAATGTTTAATTTTTGTACTATTAAAAAATGGAAATGGTCATCATAAAAACATTAATGCCGCAGAAAAACCATACAATTTCAAGGTATTCATAATTTCCCCGAAAAACTTCCTGTGTTTTGAGAAAACCAAATCCGGTGATGGCATATCCCAAAGCAAACAGCGGAATACAAATTGAAAGTATTTTCTTCAAAGTCCAACTCAGTGGATAACGCATTAAGTAATGCGTAAGAATCAAATAGCCCATAAAACCCGAAACAAAAGAGAAAGGACCAAACTTGTTGCAGAAAGATTCACCAAGTATAGCCATACTCCCGTAATTGCCGGTGTAACCCAGAAAAGGTGCCGCCATCTGGAGATAAGGCAGCAATAGCGAAACAAACCAAAGGCTTAAAACCAATTTCATTTCTTTCTTTGAGGCCTGCTGCACCCAAACCCCAAAAACAGGTATAATCAAATACAACCCAATCAACATGTATAAATACCAGAGCGGTGTATTATCAGTATTAAAATTAAAAATCCAGGTGTACATTTTCGTAAGCGAAGCTTCCAGTGTATGATTACTAACATTTATAGCTGCATTGGTTGTACCGGGATTGATGTGGGTATAATAAGAATAAAAAAGCAAAGGAGTAACCAATGACCAGAAAATTAAAGGCGGGAAAATACGAGTCAGGCGTTTTTTGTAAAAATCTGTCATGGTTCCTTTAACCGGAAAAAGCAAAACGCCGGTCATCATCGCAAACAATGGCACATATACCCTTACAAAACTGCCGGTGAGCGCGCCTGTAACAAAAGCATTCCGATTGGTATCCAATTGCGACACAAATCCATCACAGCTATGCGACAGCACCATTAAAAAGATAGCTAAAATACCCAGCAAATCTATCCATCCGATGTGTCGCCATTTTTGTAACTCCATTTTTTCTCCCGATTAAAATTTATTATAAAATTTTATGAAGTTTGATTTCCTTTTCTCATTACCCAGATTACGTTCGATGTAAACCGGGTGTCATCTATCCTCTCTAATGATAATTTATGATTTATAGCCAACGATTCTATCAATTGCCCCGAGAGGAAATTTAAGTCATTTACTGTTTTATTGAATGAAAATATTTTTGTAGAAAATAATTCGGTGAGTTTGGTACCCTTATGTTTCTGCTTCATATCTGCATCACCATCACGAATAATCAGGATACCACCCGGCAATAAAGCATCTATTGCCTTTTCAATAACATTCGTCTGCTCTTCATGTTTTAAATAGTGCAGTACATCCATGATGGTGATGCCATTGTATTTCTCCAACTCAAAATGTGCAATATCAGCATGTACAAACTGCAAATCTCCTGTTTTGCTGAAGCAATGATTAGCAGTTTCAATTTTCTCTTCATCATAATCAATACCCGTAATCTGCCGCTTGTTTTGGCTGGCCCAATAAAGAATATACGCCATAAAACCATAGCCGCAACCAATATCCAGAAGTTTCCCATCACGGGGCAACAAATCATGGAAAGGTTGATAATATTTTTCTATTCGGAGCTTTAATTTCAGGTACCACTCCAGCACAGGACTTTTATAGATGTAATTGAAGAATAAATGCTCGGCAAAATATTTGGGTTGTTCTTGCTCTTGCCGAAGCTGCTCATGTTGGTGTTTGAAATGTTTAGAAATATTTTTAGTCCGCGACTGATAATCGCTTCCAAAGCTTGTATCATCAGGTTCAATACGGGGGAGGTACTTTGCGGTTACTTCACCATTCTTTAATAAAAACTCTCCTTTGGTCATGGTGTAACCCAAACCATGAAGCAATACAGGTACAATATCTAACTGTAACTTCTCAGCCAGGTAAAAAGCGCCCTTATGAAACCGCTTCATGGGAGCAATGGAACTTCTTGTTCCTTCGGGGAAAACCACGATCGAGTAACCTTTGTCTGTTTGTGTTTTCAGCAGGTCAACACTGTTTTCAATGCCATTGATCACCGGATAAAAATCAGCCATCTTGATAGCCCACCCAAAAACAGGTGAATTCCAAACCCATTTATTTGTCAATAAAATAAGTTTCGGGCTTAACATTGCCATCGTCAATATATCTAAAAATGATTGATGATTCGCAATCACAACTGCCGGTTTATCAAAACTTTCCTTCAAAGGGTTTACAATATTTTTTTTGAACCTTCCCATCAAGTACAAAACCGATCCGCAAAGCTTTGAAAGAAGATAATGATATACCCGTTTCCCCTTTTCTTTTCCTAAAAGATTCAGTTTGATAACAAAAAAGCCGATAAAAGTCAGTAATATACTCGCAAATCCAAAATATAAAAATGAAATAACCGAATGTGGCCAACTGAGAATCGTCCATGGATGAAATTGTTTCTTCACCCTGTTTTTTATCACCAATGAAAAGAAAAACGGTATGAGGATTTGTGACATCAGCACCACACAAAGAACTCCTGTAACCGAAATAAAAGCAATTGACTTCAATGCCGGATGCTTTGCAAAAATCAGCACTCCCAAACCGGCTATGGTTGTAATGGCCGAAAGCAAAATCGAAGACTTGTAGGAGGCCAGGTTTTTCTTTCCGGTTTTGTATTCATTAATGAGGCCATCCATCACAAAAAGGCTGTAATCGTCTCCCAACCCAAAAATCAGGGTTGACACAATGATATTTACTATGTTGAATTTAATACCTGCAATAGCCATTATCCCCAATATCCATATCCAGCTAAGTAGCATGGGAATAAAAGCCATCAGCATCAGTTCTATTCTGCCAAAAGTTATCAGGAGTACCACAGCAACTAATATTGAAACAATCCACGCAATCCGGTTGAAGTCGTCATTTACCATCCGGGTAAGCCGTTGTGTGAGGTATTGCCTGTCCAGCACCACTGCACCGTCTTTCTTTTCCAATGTCTCAATCACTTTTTGCCTGTTTGCTTCAGGTATTTTTAACACATTTACAACCGTAACATTATTTTTCCCTTCGGTAATAAAATCATCGAGATAATTGACGCGAATATTTTCAAGTGATTTTTTATCAACAGTTGTATAATTTTTGTTTAAAAAATGATTGAAATTCTGAATGGCATTATTGCTGAAACCCAATGTTGACGCCTGCTTGGAAAGAGATTGCAGCATTTTCTGTTTCTTGATAGGCTGCCAGTATTCATTCCATTGTCTGATTCTGGTTTCCTGCAATGAGTCTGATAAAAATAAGGTAGAGATTCCGGCTGCGCTTGTTATCAGTTTTTGAGTTTTTAATTCTTCAAAATCATTTTGAAGCTTTTCGCTTTTTCTTAACGCCTCATCTAATGTGTTTCCTTCACTTACAATATATAAAGAGCGTAAAGCAGCGCCACTAATATCGTTCATCTTTTGCTCGGCTCGCGTTATTTCGGACGACATAAAGTTCAATTGTGTCATATCCGGTTCAAACTGCACTTTTTGAGCATAAAGGAAGAACACAACAGATAGTATCAGAATTATCCAAACAGCCCATTTATTGGATTCAAACCGCACTGATGCAATTTTATCAATGATATTATTTTTATGCTCCGTTTCTTTTTCAGGTATCCCGATAAAATGCGGTAAAAATATAAGTGAACAAAGCGCTGCGCCTATCAGGCTGAAACCTGCAAACAGCCCAAGGTCTTTAAGCATATCGGAGGCCGCATATCTTAATGCAAAAAAGCCGGCAATAGTGGTAAAACTACCGATGGTGAGCGGCGCTGCTAAGTCTTTAATCGTCTGTAAAATACTTTTGGCATGGCGGGCATGGTTAAATACATGGAGCGAGTAATTAACTGCAATGCCCAATACAATTGATCCCGTCCCCAATGCGATTACGGAAATACTTCCTTTTACAAAATAAATACAAGCCAGCGCAAATGACACACCATAAACCACCGGCACCAAAATCAGGAACGGCGCTCTTTTTTTAAAAAATAACCAATAAAAAATATCAGAAAAAGAATGGTAATGGTTAATGTGAGGCCGGTATCCTTTCTAAGTTGGGCGGCATTCCCCTCCGAAACTAACGAGCCGCCAAAATAAGAAGTCTGCACATTGGGATAGTTGGCCGCCAGTGAATCTATTGACTGATCAATAATTTCAAACAATTCCTTATTAGCGCCTGTATTACCCGCAGCATGGGCAGGGGTGATAAACAACATCAGCGTTTTGCCATCTTTGGTGATGATATGGCTGTCATACAATTCGAAATTATCATCAACCTGTAATTGTTGCAATTTCTTCAACGCTAAAAAAGAAATGCCTGTCGGGTCATTGGCAATAATATTTTTAACTACAAATGCAGTGGGCGAGTTGAGCAATTTCAAATCATTTTCCAGTGTTTCTTTGAGTTTTTTAGGCTCAATAAGCGTATCTATTTTTTATAATCGCTTTCAGAAAGGAACACGGGCAGGTGCTGCTGAATTGTTTCAAAAGCTGTAATGTAAAACTGTCGTCAATTTTGGATTTTATAGATTTTATGTAGGGAGCAGCATGTTTTTGCAGTTGTTCCTCCAGCACATCCGCATACATTGTAAGGCTGTCAGGGTCGGTAAGAGCAGTATCCCGAAGCTGAATCATAATACTCAACTTATCGGCAAATTTTGAACTCTGGAAAACCTGAGCGAATTTTTCGGTTTTTTCATCTTTGGGAATGATGGCATAAACATCTTCTTCAAACTTCACCCTCAAACCAAAAAACAGGAACACCGCCAGTGTAACAAAAAATAAAGCATAGAGCCACTTTTTTTACGGCTGAAAAACAAATAGATATTACCAAAAAACTGCCCCATTGCCTTAGTTTAAAATTCTTTACTTTTTGATAAAAGAGTCTTTGTCTTTTTATAACTTTTTAAAAACAGCATGGTAACGATCCAGAATAATACGGCAACTATTACCGACAGGATAATAGCGCCATAAATATATTGTTCTAAATGAATCCCAATGCTTTTCAACGTCAATTCGTTAGTGAAGTTCAAATTCACTGCTCTTTCACCCATCAATGGTTTACCCATTAAAAAACTGAGAAAAACGATAAACGGAATCATTGGCGGAATACTCACATGCGCTGCAATGACAAACAGTGTTTTATTGAGCCGCATGAAATGTGCCAACGAAATACCCACCAATAACTGAAAGCCCCAGATAGGAAAAATGCCCATAAAACCGCCAAAAGCAATGGCATTGGCTTTTTTTATGTCAGTTTCTCCAGATTTTAACAAAATGTTTTTAATATCTTGTTTCCAGTTTTTATTTCTGAAGAAAAAACGGAAAAAATTTCTGGGCCAGGTATAAAAAAATGCTACTGCCACCAGAACCGTATTAACTACACTGATACGTGTAAAATCTTTAAACGGACGGAAGTGGGTAACCCGCTCATCTGCCGGTGGATAATATACCGTGATGGGAACCGATACTACTTTTACACCGGCCCAGGCTAATCGCACGATAACTTCTATTTCCAATTCATATTTTCGGGTAAAAAGCCGCATTTTACCGATTGGCTCCAAAGGATACAGCCTGAAACCGGTTTGGGTATCGGGTAGTTTGATGCCGGTTTCCACTTTATACCAAAAGTTAGAGAACTTATTTCCAAAGCTACTTTTGCCCGGCACACTCTCCTGATCCATATTTCTGGCGCCCATGATGAGCGCCGAACCTTCCTGCTCTAATTTTTCAATAAATACAGGCAGGTCTTTTGCAAAATGCTGTCCATCACTGTCAATAGTGATAGCAAAATGGTAGCCCAAATCTATCGCTTTGCTAAAACCTGTACGCAGCGCCCATCCTTTGCCACGATTGGGCGTGTAGCTGATGATTTCAATATTATTTATCTCCTGAAGAAGAACAGCCGTTTTATCGGTTGATCCATCGTTTACTACAATTATATTATTTGTATAATGTCGTACACTTTCTAATACCTGTAATATTGTTCCTGCATTATTATAAGTGGGTATAATGACACAAACTTTTAATGCATCAAACTTTTTCTTATACATTTCTCCTTGCATCATGTAATTTCCTCTACCAACAAAAATATAGATTGCGGCTGAAAGTCGGCTACAATTTTAGTTCATTCGGGGAAAACCACTCAAAAAGAAAAGCTGCCATTTGCTGACAGCTCCTATTTTTATGAAAATCAAAACTCTCTAAATCAGAACGTATATCTGGCTGCCACACCGGCGCTGCTTGGGTAAAAACCATGAAATAAACCTTTATCGGGATTAACAAAGAAGAAAGTAGGTCTCCAATCGGCAGATACGTTTAAAGGAATATTCTTAAATTTATAATCGGCGCCACCGGTGGGGAATACACCCAAACTAAAACCTTTGTAATCATCCCATTTGGAAGAACTGTATAATGCAGTAGCGCCACCGCCCAAATACCATTTCAATCCTTCTACATTACCAATCGGGAAATGATGCTGATAAGCTCCGCTAAACCCTACAGTAGATGTACGATAACTACTGAGCAAATATCCGTAGCTGTTAAACCCAAATCCAACATTGAGTTCCAAAGCACCTGCTTCAGACATAAATGTTTTAAATGAACCCGAAAACACATCATAACCAAGCGCTCCGCTTACTCTGGCGCCAATTGCCTGTTTGTATTCGCTTTGTGCATTAGCAATACCCAGAGAAGCGACCAAAACTGTCAACAAAATCATTTTTTTCATCATAGTGTTAAATTTTTAAGATTTAAGATGCTACAAAGGTAATCTATTTAATTTTTTTAAAAATTACAACCCCCATCGCTAAAATAAGGGATGGCAGTAAAATAATTTTTTGAAAAGGGAAGAAACCGGATATATTTTACCTAAAAAGTATAACGCGCTGCTACCCCAAACCTGTCGCCCAAAAAACTGCTGTATGCAGAGGGCGCAGTAGCTAGAAATGTGGGTCGCCAGTCGGCAGATACGTTTAAAGGAATGTTTTTAAACTTGTAATCAGCGCCGCCTGTGGGGAACAAACCCACACCGGTACCTTTATAACCACTGCTTTTGTAGGTAGAAGCCGTATGGAAAATAGTACCGCCACCACCAATAAACCATTTTAAGCCACTCACTTTTGCTATTTCAAAGTGATGCTGATACGCAGCCGACACACTAAACGAACTGGAACGGTAGCCGGTTCCTGAAACATAATCTCTGTTGCCTCCAAAACCGGCATTTAATTCAATTGCTGAGGGTTCTGCCAGAAATACTTTATATGAACCCGCAAAAATATCATAATCGGATAACGGACTGATTCTGGCGCCTATTGCTTGTTTATAACTACTCTGGGCATGAATACCACCGAAAATTGCCATTAAAGCAACCACAAATGTCATTTTCTTCATCATGTTATTAAGTTTTGTGTTTATAATGTCAAAAATTATACCATTTTAAATAAAAAGGCTAAATAGTTGAAACTTAGCGCAAAAACAATTAAAGAAGCAGGATTATCTTTGGCACAGATACAATTTAGCTATTCTTAGCCTGATAATCATTAATTTTGGGAGTTTTATTATGAAAAAGAAGGCAGTAAGATATTTTTTGGTTTTCGGTTTTCTATTTTCCTTTTTCATGGCAACAGGTCAAAGTCAAATAGATAAAAACGCCTGCATTAAAGCAATGGCTTCAGGAAATGTATCTCAAATAGATGTTCTGCAAAAACAACTGCAAAAAACCTCAGGAGCCGAAAAGGAGGCTTACGAAGGCGCTTTGCTGATGCGCAAGGCGGAAACATTGGCCGTGCCGGCAAAAAAGCTGGCCCTATTTAAAAAAGGTCATAAAAAATTGGAAGCCGCCATATTATATGCACCGTCAAATACCGAATTCAGGTTTCTCCGCCTGATGGTGCAGGAACATGCGCCCAAAAATCTGGGGTACAATAAAAATATTATGCAGGATGCCGAATTAATAAAAACAAATTACAAATCTTTGTCTGCGGCAATGCAAACACAGATTTCAGATTATAGTAAAAGCTCGAAGGCGCTTAAAGATATTAATAATTGATTATCAATGGGGAAAATGATTTTAGCGGTTTATTATTCGCAAACGGGTCAGTTAAAGCAGATTGTTGACAATTTTACGCAACCATTGGTTGAGGCAGGTCATTCGGTAGAATTTCTTGAGGTAAAGATGGCGCACCCCTTTCCTTTTCCCTGGCCGACCGATCAGTTTTTTGATACTGTTCCCGATTCAGTAGAAGTTGTGCCGGCAGCGCTGGAAGCCTGGGAGACAAAGCACAGCCATTACGACTTAGTTATTCTTGGCTGGCAACCCTGGAATCTTTCGCCCAGTATTCCGTTCAATTCCATCATGCAGGATGAGAAATTTAAATCTATCATAAAAAACACATCGGTTATCACCATTTCGGGTTGTCGGAATATGTGGATAAACGCTCAGGAAAAAAACAAAAGACTTATAAAAGCTGCCGAATCAAAACTTGTGGGAAATATTGCACTGATGGATATGCACTCCAATCACATCAGTTATTTTACCATTTTGCACTGGATGGGTACAGGGCGAAAGGACCGCAAATGGGGCATTTTTCCAAAACCCGGCGTTTCTGATGAAGTTATACAAAACGTATCGGTATTTGGCAAAGTGGTAAATAAATACCTGCAAACAGGCGAATGGGAAGAACTCCAACCCGAATTGATAAAAAAAGGGGCTGTAAGGGTTAAGTATTCGCTGATGTTTATTGAGCATAAAGCCGGTAAGATTTTTCAAAAATGGGTAAATCTTATTCGCAAATTCCCAAAAAAAAGAAAATTATTGTTAGCCATTTATAAATATTATATTACCATTGCACTACTTATTGTTTCGCCGATAATTTTGTTAGTGGATTTTATTTTTTTTAGGCCATTTTTGCAAAAACGTATTAAGAAACAAATTAATTATTATTCTGGAGTAGAAATAAAGTAAGATTATGTCATTGAACGAAGTATATATCACACGCACATCTCATTATTTTCCCAATAGTCCGGTATCGAATGATGAAATGGAAGATTTTCTGGGGTTTATAAATGGTAAGCCATCCAAATCCCGTAGGATTGTTTTGCGAAACAATGCCATCACCAACCGTTATTATGCCTTGGATAAAAACCAAAAGCCTACCCATACTAATGCACAGTTGGCTGCTGAAGCGATAAAAGAACTTTTTAAAGGTAATTTCGAAGGGATTAAAAATATTGATTTACTTTCATGCGGCACCTCATCACCCGATCAGTTGATGCCTTCGCATGGCTGCATGGTGCATGGCTGGTTGCCTGAATTAGGATCCGTTGAGGTTGTTTCGCCTTCGGGAGTATGCTGCGCAGGGATGCATGCCCTCAAATATGCATATATGGCAGTAAAAACCGGCGATGCCCGGCAGGCGATTGCATCAGGTTCGGAGAGATTATCGGTTTCGTTAGTTGCCAATCAGTTTGAAGATGAGGTTCACAAGCTGGAACAGCTTGAGGAAAATCCGTATATCAGTTTTGACAAAGAGTTTCTTCGCTGGATGCTTTCAGATGGAGCAGCAGCATTTTTGCTTTCAGACAAACCGGCTTCGGAAGGTTTAAGCCTCCGCATCGAATGGATGGAAGGTATTTCTTATGCCGACTTTATGGAACCCTGTATGTATATGGGAGCCGAAAAGGAAGAGGATGGCGCTTTAAAAAGCTATGTGGAATTTGAACACCATGAATTGAATGAAAAATCCATTTTCAGCATTAAGCAGGATGTAAAGCTTCTCAGCCCCAATATCGTGCCACTGGGTGGCAAAATACTACGCGAACTGTTCAAGCGCCGCGGACTTGACCCTGATACCATCACCTGGTATTGCCCGCACATGAGCAGTAATTTCTTCAAAGACAAAATTTACGAAGAGCACATTAAATTGGGTCATCATATACCTTACGAAAAATGGTTTGTAAACCTGACTACGGTGGGCAATGTGGGCGCTGCTTCGGTTTATTTTATGGTGGACGAGTTGTTTCATAGCGGTAAACTGAAAAAAGACGACAAGATATTCCTGCTGGTACCCGAAAGCTCCAGGTTCAGCTATATGTATGCATTGCTGACAGTGGTGTAGGAGGCAGTAAAAAAATATTTCCAATAGGTGAAATCCTGATAAGATTGTTCTGTCGGGATTTTATATTTTCATCAACAACCATTTCGGAGCGAAGCGGAGAAATCTTATTGTTTTGAAAGCAAAGATTTCTAACTCCGTCGAAATGTTTTATGCCAAGTAAGGGAGATTCGTTATTAGCATTCTTGTATATCGCCTTTGTTACCACCTGCCCCATAACATCTAATTCCATAACTAACTTTATTATTATATTGGGTATATTCAGCCATCTTATTGTCACTTTTTTATTTGCTTAATTAGTGCTTTTTTTTATATCTTTGTAATAGATAGATCAATATGGGAGCAAAGTTCTTTAAGTAAGATAATTTGAGAATTTTTCTATATATTTTAGTAATATTATTGCAAAAAATATATACTAAATTGATAGTTAATTGGCTATAAAAATGAGAATTGATGATTTTTTAGAAAAATGCTTGAAAAAGATTATGCTACATCTTTGTTGTTCGCCGAAGAACATGGTTATACGCATGAGGAAGTAGTATTTTACTTTAAAAAGTTGGAAATAGAAAAAGTAAGACATGATATTTTGCAGACAGAAAATAGGCTTATTCAAAAAATATACTGGTCTAGCCTTATACAGATCCTTACTGTTATAGGAAGTATAGTAATGCTATACAAACTATTGAAGCCTTAAAAAAAACAATATGAAGGAAAATGAACATATAAAAGAGGCGGAACGCTATATAGCCAACGCCAAAGAAATACTAACCCGAAAAGCTAAAAAGAAAGACGGGTATTATACGGATGCCAAATACGTAAAAATGGCGGGGCATACTGCTTATACCGGCGTGCTGGTAGCCTTGGATGGGGCATTGGGTATAAAAACAAAAGGTCGCAAAACGGTAGATTGGTACAAACAAAACATTGCCAAAAAACATAAAAAACTATTATACCCTTTCCTTGCTGTATATGATACGCTGCATCTGTCTATGGGCTATGATGGCAACCCTAATGCGGCTATTGCACAAACGGGGTTAAGCGATGCCGAGAAAATAATAAACGCCCTGGCTGTTTGAAAAAAATATATTCAAAAACTCGAAATAACAAAAAACAAATGAGGAAACTATTATATATCATACTGCTAATACCAACAATTGGGTTCGGACAAAAATTCAGCAAAAAAATGGAGGTTGATAGCGTTGTAACAAAACAAGGATGGGTTATCCATTTAGGCGATACTGTTAGATTAGGAAGTGGCAAAAAAGACGATGGCACATTTAAGTCTGTAAAGGGGATTGGGTGGATGGATGATAAAAACAATACAGGGCATCAATCGTTAGCCAATGGCACTTACTATGTTTATCAGGTACTTAATGACGGGACTTTTTTGATAAGAAGAAAAAATATTTACGGGGTCGGTAATGATAAATTGAGAGTCTATTATGAGCAGGCCATAGAATTTGAAGAGCTTGAAATACCGGACAGATATAAGAAAAAAGAGACTGCAACTAACGCAACATCCAGAGCCGACGAGCTTACCAAACTAAAAAAACTACTAGATGATGGCGTATTAACAAAAGAAGAGTTTGAAGCAGAAAAGAAAAAGCTACTTGAAAATTAAATGGAAGAATTACTACTAAATTGATAGTTCATTGGGTATGGCAAATTATGATTTTTATATAGGCTTGTTAGCGGTATTGACTACGGTTCTTATAGGATATCAAGTTTTTCAATCTATTAACATTACATCTATCACCAAAAGCTTAAAAAAGAACAGAAAAGGTATCGTACAGAAATGGCTAAATCAACAACAATCATGTACAGAGAATTAGCCGTTATGCAGTTGTTAAACCAGCCAAAATATTATATTTACTATTATACAGTAAATATGCTGAAAGCCATAAAGCAGCAGAACGCATAGCAGATGTAAGTTTTTTGGAGGAGCTGAACGAAAGTATGTCTGGCAAACGAACCGCGTCAATGGGGTTTACGGAGGAGCAAAAAGAAGAAATATCACAGTTGAAAGCGACAATAAATAAGAGAAAGTTTAAGCGTTATAGTGCTATTAGCACCTTACTGCATTAAAAACCATTATGGCAAAAGAAACCAGCAGAACATAAATTACGAAGTGAATAACAATAGCAAAAATGGAGAACAAAAAATTATACAATTCGTCAAAATCGCTAAATATCTTGAGTATGTTTTTCATTATCGCTGCAGTGCAAAATTCAAACTAAACCTTTACATTCCGAAGACAGCATAAAAATAACAAGCCGGCACGTCTGGCCGGCAAACCCTAGTTATATTAAAAAAAATGGAAGCCATACTATCTATACATAATATTTTTATTGAGAAACGAGCTGATTTGCAATGTATTTTACAAAGCTAATTTAATAGAAAGCTGGGGCAGAGGAACCGTCAAGATTACTGAAAATTGTTTGGCAGCAGGTTTACCCGCACCGGATTGTCAAGAATCCTTTGGCGGTTTTGAGGTGGTTTTCTATCAGGACAAACTAACGGAAAAACATTTACGAGAATTAGGATTGAATGAAAGGCAAATAAAAGCGGTATGGTATGTGAAAGAGAATGGAAAGATTACTAATAGTAATGAAATAAATAAAATGCAAAATAATTTTTAGCCTACAAAACCCTGCCAACCGGTTTTATCAGGATTTTATTTTTACATTTGTCCGAATTATTTAGGTATCAACATCGTCAATTTTCTACCACTCAATGAAAAAAGAAGAAATTCCACAGGATGAAGGTTATTTTGGGCATATAGCCAAAGAGGTAAAATATGCAGTGGATAGCGAAGGCAAATACATCACCGGACAAAGCACCGGCTGGAAAGTGAAGGAGGAAGCCAATGAGGTGGCCTGGCAAGCTTTTGAAACCAAAATAAATGAGGCAAAGCAACGGGTTTTGAATGGCGAAATAAGCCCTGTATATTACTGGATGGAAAAACGAATGATGGACCTTGCAATAGTAGCACAATATACCGGCCTTTGGAAATGGAGGGTAAAACGCCACTTTAAACCAAAAGTATTTGAAAAACTGAGTGAAAAAAGGTTGCAAAAGTATGCCGAAGTTTTTGAAGTGAGTATCGAAGAACTCAAAAAGCCTTTTTAACTTGTTTTTATTTTTTTTATCAAAATGAATAGCCGAAAACAGAAAACCGGCTTCAACCATAAATCCTGATGTCAAATATAGAAACTTCCGTATCGTCATTCAATCATCTGCAAGCCGCTCATTGCGAAAATGGTGTAACCACTGCATTGCTGGGGCACTATGGTATTCATAAGATTACAGAGCCACTGGCTTTTGGTATGGGTTCCGGTCTTTTTTACATTCAGCTACCATTTATGAAGGTAAATGGCGGACCTGCCATTTCGTTTCGTACCATGCCGGGCATGATCTTCAAAAGAACCTGCAAATCATTGGGTGTAACAGTTACCCGAAAAAAATACAGCGACCACAAAAAAGCAAAGGCCGAATTAGACGAAAGAGTGCTGGCAGGCAAACCAACAGCCTGTCAGGTGGGTGTGTATTACCTCACCTATTTCCCTAAAGAGTATCGGTTTCATTTCAATGCCCATAATTTGATAGTAGTGGACAAGCAGGGCGACAATTACATCATCAGCGATCCGGTAATGGAAAACCTGGTTACACTCAACAGTTATGAGTTGGAAAGAGTGCGTTTTGCAAAAGGCGCTTTTGCGCCAAGAGGCCAAATGTATTACCCCGGAGAGAACCTGCACGAACCATCCGATGAACAAATGAAAAAAGGCATTATTAAGGGGATCAAACTCAATTGTCGAGACATGCTGGACATTCCGGGTTATTTTGCCGGCACATCGGGTATTGCCCACACCGGAAGGCAGATTAAGAAATGGAAAAACCGGTTGGGAGACGACAAATCGCGTATGTATCTGGCGCAGCTTGTTCGTATGCAGGAAGAAATAGGCACAGGCGGCGGCGGTTTCCGGTTTATTTATGGCGCTTTTTTGCAGCAGTCGCATCAGTTTCTGCCCGTTGACGAACTGTTCGATATTTCCAATCAGTTTACAGCGGCCGGCGACAAATGGCGCGATGCCGCTGTTCAGGCCTCAGGTATTTTCAAAGGCAGATTAGGCGCTCAGGCTGATTATGACGATATGGGCGATCGGTTGATCGAAATATCGCAATTGGAAGAAAAAGCCTTCAGACAGTTAAAAACATTGATCAAGAAATTGAAATAGTAAAAAAAATCCCGATGGTTAAATCGGGATTTTTGTATTAATCTATTATTACCAGATTCTGATTCTGTCTTGCGGTTTTTTATATAATTTATCTCCGGGCTGCACATCAAAGGCTTTATACCAGGCATCCATATTCACTAAGGGTCCGATGGTTCGGTATGGACCGGGTGAGTGCGGATCGGTTTTTATCAGTTGAGCTGCTGTTTCGGGCAGAATGTTTCCGCGCCAAACCTGTGCCCAGGCAAGGAAGAACCGCTTGTCGGGCGTAAATCCGTCAATTTTTTCATTGCTTTGGCCTTGCTTAGTCATTTTAAACGCTTCGTAAGCCACATTCATTCCACCCAAATCGCCAATATTTTCACCTAAGGTAAAATTACCATTTACATGAAGGTCTCCTAACACGGTATAAGCATCATATTGTTTGGCTAAAGCCTGCGTTTTGGCTTCAAACCGTTTTTTGTCCTCGTCTGTCCACCAGTTGCGCATGTTTCCGTCGGCATCAAATTTGCTGCCCTGAGCGTCAAAACCGTGACTCATTTCGTGACCGATAACAGAACCAATACCGCCATAATTGACTGCATCATCTGCTTTAGGGTCAAAGAACGGAATTGCAATATACCTGCCGGAAAAACAATCTCGTTCAGCGTAGCGCTGTAATAAGCGTTTACTGTAGGCGGAGTCATTCCAAAGCGTTCTCTGTCCACAGGCTTGCCCAATCTGCTGATCATATAATTATATCCCCAGGCATTGGTATTGCGCAGGTTTTGAAGAAGGCATTTCGGTTAAGCGTCAGGCCATCATAGTTTTGCCATTTATCGGGATATCCTACCTTGGGCCTGAAAGCAGCTAATTTTGCCAGCGCTTTTTGCTTGGTGGCTTCGCTCATCCAGTCCAATCCTTTGATGCGGATGGCAAACGCTTTGCGCAGGTTTTCAACCAGCACATTCATTCTGGCTTTGGCTTCGGGTTTGAAATATTCCTTTACATACAACTGACCCAATAGTTCTCCGATGCTGCCATCAGTAAGCTGCGACATCCGCTGCCAGCGTGGCGTTTGAATTTTTTGGCCTGTTAACACTTGATTATAGGTAAAGTTGGCATCTGCAAAAGGACTGCTCAAATAAGGCGCTGCACCTTTTAAAATATTCCATTGCAGGTAGGTTTTCCAGTCATTGACAGGAATTGTTTTGAGCAAACCGGAAATTGCCTCAAAAAACTTTGGATTATTTACCAATATTGTATCTTCTCCCTTCACTTTAAGCGCTGCCAGAATACTTTTCCATTCGAGACCGGGTGTTTTTTGGTTAAGTTCGCTTAATGATAATTTATTATAAGTTTTGTAGGGATCGCGCATCTCCACCCGGCTCATTTGTGCTTCGGCTAATTTTTTTTCAATATTAAAAATGGTTTCGGCATTCTTTTGTGCTTCGGCCGGTTTAGAACCGGTAAGCGTAAATAACGTTGTTATATATTTTGAATAAGCGTTTTGGATATCTTTGGTGCGCTTGTCTTCTTTAAGATAATCATCCCTATCGGAAAGCGTGGTTCCGCCCTGCGATAACTGAGGAATCATCACCTCCACATTCTTTCTATCCTGACCCACAAAGAAACCATACAGAGGCGAAGCAATACCGTTGCTGCGCATATAAGCCATTTCATTTAGTACACCGGTAAGGTTTTTAATGGCTTTGATGCGCACCAAATCCGCTTTGATGGGCGAATAACCGAGTTTCTCGATAGTAAGGCTGTCCATCCCGGCTGCATAAAAATCGCCTACTCTTTTTTCAACCGAGCCGGGTGCGGCAGATTTTTGTGCTGCTGCCTTTTCCAATATTGATTTTACGGCATTGATGTTAAAATCCCTCAACATGTTGAAACTTCCCCAGCGGGTTTCTTTTGCAGGCACCGGATTATTTTTTATCCAGGCTCCACCGGCATACTCATAAAAATCATCGCCGGGTTTTACACTCATATCCATATTGGCCGGATCAATAAATTTTTGAACTTTTTCCTGAGCAAACGCTCCTGACGATAGAATCAGCGCAAAAGCTAACAAGAAAAAATGTTGTTTGAAAATAATTTTAATCATAAAATAATTGTTTTAATAAACAGCAATGAAGGTACAATTTTAAGTGAATTACAGCGCTACCGCTTATCAATTTTAAAATTCTGACTATTTGATTTTTAGAATTTATGAATTTGTCAATTCATAGATGGATTTTTGTTGACAAACCTGTTAATACATGTTGATAACCCTGTATTTTCGGTGCATTACTTTGTACATAACTCGTGCTGATAAAAAGGGTTAAAAATTTGGAATCAGGGTATTTGAAATAGTATCTTCATAGCGCACTCAGAGAGAAAGAAACTGTAGTCGCAAGATTTCAGAAACGTCTCAAAAGTGTACTTAGCAGATTCTTTGACAATTGTAGCATGAAAATCAGGTCCGACAAATGCAGCAATGCAAATGAAAAGCAGGGCGTTTGTGGTACAACCAAATTAGCAAAGTTGAAGCTAAAAAACCCGGTTAAAATCGGGCGCTGACACAATGCAGAGAAAGCAGGGTTCTACAAAGACTGAATTACCAAAGTACAGCAATGTGCTGAAGTGCTCAGACTGAGGAAAAATCAGGGCGCTCCGCAAAGTAGAAGCAAAACAGCGGAAGCCTTGCCAATTGTTCTGCGAGTGGAAATTCGAAGGTTGAAAAGCAGCAATGCCTTGAAAGCCGGAAAAATGGAAACCTGCTCTACAGGGACAATGCAGAAGCTATTAAGAAAGCATCGGGTTAGTAAGTGAAAGTTTGGGCAACCAAACCTAAAACAAAACACGATGCTTTTTTTTATGCCTTTACTATTCCTTTCTAATATTTAAGATAAACATTATACAAAATCTTCTTATCGTAATCCGACAAGGTGGAAGAAACATCATTTTGAATAAAATGCAATTTGAACGCCTTTATGGCATCCATTGGCTTTTTTGTATCATAACCTATTATTCTCAGCGCCATAATAGGATTAAAGTCGGCAGGCGGATCTTTTAAATTTAAAGTATCGTACCAGTAACCAAAACCGGCATCTGCAAGTTTTTTCCAGGGAAAATATTTACTGGGGTCATTTTTCCGAGAGGGTGCATAGTCTGAGTGTCCTATAAAATTTTCCTGAGGTATCTGATACTCCTTTTTGAGGTAGGTAAGCAGTTTTAGCAACCCATTTATCTGAGCATCTGAAAATGGCTCAGACCCATTATTATCAATTTCAATTCCCAAACTGCAGGAGTTCATATCGTTTACACTTCCCCAGCGTCCGATGCCCGAGTGCCAGGCTTTCATATAGTCATTCAGCATTTGGTAAACTGTACCATCTCTCGACACTACATAGTGAGCGCTCACACCAGTTCTTTGAATTGAAAAAGTGTAAAGCGTCTGTTCGGCGGTAGTCTGAGCGGTGTGGTGCAACATCACATAATTGGGTTTGCGAATATTAAAGTTAGGTGTGGTGTACCACTGGGTAAGGTCGATTGCCGGATTTTTGGAATTTATCGGAAGTTGTGTCATCATCCGCATCATAGAATCGGCTATTTGATAATAAGCCGCCTTAGCAGATACAGCCTGAATGCTGTCGGTAATAAATTTATAATATTCTTTTGAACGGTAAGCAAAGGATGCGGAGGTAACAATGTTATTATTTACAGATGTCTGGCCAACGGGATCTTCCGGTTTTATAACCGCCACTGTCGGGTTCATTTCTTTTTTAATTTCCTTTTTTGTTTCCCTACCAGATGTCTTTCTTTCAGCCGGAGGAGCCGCTTTTGGAAGATTCTTATGATAGTTTTGCATTTCCCATGCCGACATACGTTTATTTCCCTTAACATCAGTTTCAGAATCAGCAGGTTTGTTTAAAACATTTGTTTTCGTGGTTGGCTGACTGGGGGTACAAGCATATAAAAAGATAATCAGGATTACGGATCCTATGACTGATTGTAATTTGTACATTTCTTTACTGTTCTAAAATTCAAAATTATCTGAAAACATATCCATTCGATGTGTGAAAATAACGAAAACTATCGTAAAATTCTTTTGTTATGTTAAAAATGTATCTTAAAACATAATTTTTAAGAATTTGTTAATTGATTTTAGTATAAATCAGGTTTTTCAAATAACTTGTACAGGTTTTTTTATCAACAAACAAGAAAATGGCACATTTTGGAATGATTGGCCTTGGTACCATGGGCCGAAATATGGCACTTAATTTAGCAGACCACGGTTTCGAAGTTTGTGGCTACGACCCTAATGAAAACCAGCGGAAACGTCTGGAAGAAGAAGCCGCGGGCAAACCGGCAACATCGGCCGGTTCGCTTCAGGATTTAGTAAATAATCTTCAATCGCCAAAAATTATCATGATGCTGGTACCGGCAGGTAAAATTGTAGATGCTGTGATTGATGGCCTGTTGCCTCTGCTGCAAAAAGGCGATATAATTATTGATGGCGGCAATTCACATTTTATTGATACCGAAAGGCGATTTCAAACCTTAAAAAACTCAGGTATCCATTTTATAGGCATGGGCGTTTCGGGTGGAGAAGAAGGCGCACGAAACGGCCCCAGTATGATGCCGGGTGGAGATAAAGAAAGTTACGAACAGGTGAAAAACATTCTGGAATCAATAGCAGCTAAGGCAGAAGGTGAACCATGTGCATATATGGGTAATACTGCCGCAGGCCACTATGTGAAAATGCTACACAATGGTATAGAGTACGCCATGATGCAAATGATTAGTGAAGTTTACAGCCTGATAAAAATTTCAGGTTTCTCCAATGGTGAGTTGAGTTCTGTTTTTGGTGAATGGCATCAAGGCGAGTTACAATCATTTTTGGTAGAAATCACATCTTTAATCTTTAACAAAAAAGACGAAGAAACCGGCAAAGACTTAGTGGACATGATATTAGATCGTGCCCAACAAAAAGGAACCGGCTTGTGGACTACACAGAGCGCTTTGGAACTGAACGTGCCCACACCTACCATTGATATTGCAGTTACTATGCGATACCTCTCAGCCTTAAAGGCAGAACGGGTGAAAGCAGCTGGTTACTTCGATTATCATAAAACCAATATTTCAACCGACAAAGAAGTGATAAAAACCATCTGTGGGGAAGCTTTATATTTTGGTTTTACAATAGCTTATGCCCAGGGAATAAAACTTATTCAGGCGGCTTCGGCAACAAGCAATTATGAAATTGACATTAAAAAAGTACTGAAAATCTGGCGGGGAGGCTGCATTATTAGATCAGCCATGCTCAATGATTTGCACAAGGCCTACCTGCAGGAACCCGATTTGCAGATTGTAATTACGTCTCCCCTGTTTTCAAAAAAACTATCGGAAAAAAGAAATAGTGTGGTTGCTTTGCTCAAAACGGCTATGGACACAGGAACTCCTGCAGCCGCATTTGCATCGGCGCTCAATTATTTTGATGCTTATACAAGCGCTCAACTTCCGGCCAATCTTATACAGGCACAGCGCGATTTTTTTGGAGCTCACACTTATGAACGAATTGACAAAGAGGGAAGTTTTCATTCAAAATGGACATCATAAATCAAATAAAAATTTTTGTACCTATTTTTTAAAAATACATTTAGCAAATAAACAGACAATTTATGGACTTTAAACAGACACCCGCTAACATCGTAATTTTTGGTGGTTTTGGAGACCTTTCCTGGCGAAAATTAATACCCGCTTTTTACAATCTTTATATCGGTGGCTTTATGCCGGATGAATTTGTAATTTTCGCAATGGATTATAAAGGGCTATCTGACGAGGCTTATGACAAACACATGCTGGAAGGAATAAATTCTTTTTCGAGAAATGGTAAGGCTAAAGATGCAGACTGGAATAAATTTAAAGATAAACTTGATTATTTTCAGGGTGATTTCTCGGTTCCCGATACTTTTCCTCGTTTAAAAGCAAGCTTTAGAAAAAAATGATAAAAATTGGAGTGTGAGGGGAACCAGGTTGTTTTACTATGCTGTTTCACCGAGCTTTATAAAAACCATTACCGAAGGCCTTGCAAAAAACAAAATGGCCGGTATGGTAAAAAAAGATCGTATAGTAGTAGAAAAACCTTTTGGGACAGATTTGACCTCAGCCCAGGCACTGAACAGGTTACTGACTAAAAATTTTAAAGAAGAGCAGATTTACCGCATTGATCACTATCTGGGTAAAGAAGTGGTTCAAAATATTCTTGCTTTCCGTTTTGCAAATAATATTTTCGAACCATTATGGAGTAACAAATATATTGATCATGTTCAGATAACCGTAGCCGAAGAAGTGGGTGTGGGTACTCGTGGAAAATACTATGACAATAGTGGAGCGCTTCGGGATATGATTCAAAATCACCTGCTGCAAATTCTGTCTGTAATCGGCATGGAGCGTCCTTGTGATTATGCAGCCGAATGTATTCGTGATGAAAAAGCAAAAGTGCTGAAAAGCGTTAGTAAAATTTCGGCGCCTGAAGTAATCAGGGCACAATATGCTGAAGGAGCGGTTGCAGGCGCTCCTCAAATCGGATATACCGATGAAGTAAATGTGGCCAAGAATTCAAAAACCGAAACCTTTGCAGCCATGAAATTGTTTATTGACAATAAGCGTTGGAAAGGAGTACCATTCCTGCTGCGTACAGGTAAATGTATGTCTCAGAAATCATCCTTGATTATGATTCAGTTTAAAATGACTCCTCATAAAATATTCAAAGATGATGAAGTAGCCAACAGGTTATACATCAGCATCCAACCGAATCAAACGATAAATTTGATAGTAGATGGTAAAATTCCGGGCATTCACATGCGCTTAAAACCGGTGAATATGGATTTTACTTATAATGATGCTTTCTGTGAGCCTTCGCCCGAAGCTTATGAAACCCTGCTGTTGGATGTATTAGAAGGCGATGCCACCCTCTTTATTCGTTCGGATCAGGTGGAGGCAGCATGGAAAATAGTGATGCCCATATTGGATTTTTGGAAGACGACCTCTAAAGGGCAAAAAAAATATGCGGCGGGTACTGATGGCCCCAAAGAAGCCGATAAGCTGGCTAAGAGCATTGGTGTTCAGTGGGCGCTCACCTCTCCCAACGAAGAAGTACTAAAATGCGATTAATAGTTTTTGAATAAATATTTTGCTTAAAATTTGAACCATGAAAAAAGAAGAAACCCTGGTTTGGACCGATACCGAGGCATTGAGCCGGGCTGCTGCCTATTTTTTTGTAAAATCATGTAAAGAAAGTATTGAAAAAAATGGGAGATTTGCTGTTGCACTTTCAGGTGGCAGTACACCAAAAAGGTTGTATCAATTACTCGCTACACGGGAGTTCAGCCGCAATATAAACTGGAAAAAAGTGATGTTGTTTTGGGGTGATGAGCGTTTTGTACCGCACAAAAGCGATGAAAGTAATTTCAAAAGGGTAAAAGAGGCATTGCTGGATAAGGTAAAAATTCCAAAAAAAAATATTTTTCCTGTACCGGTCAAGGGTAGCCCGAAAGATTGTGCACTACAGTATGAAGCTACACTGAAAACTACCTTGGGCAATCGACCTTGCTTCGACCTCACACTTCTGGGTATGGGCGATGATGGTCATACCGCATCACTATTCCCCGGTACAGATATTTTAAATGAAAAAAAACTTTTGATAAAAGAAGTATGGGTAGAAGAAAAACAGACTTACCGCATCAGCGTTACCTACCCGCTAATAAACCACAGTAACGAAGTAATGTTTTTGGTTTCGGGAAAGGCAAAAGCCCCCGTTATCAGAAATATCATCTCTGGTAAGAAACAAAATGGTGCCTATCCGATTCAGGGTGTACAACTTAAAAAAGGCAGTACAATCTGGCTGCTGGACGAAGCAGCTATATCATAAAATTTTTAAGTATGCTCAAATTTTTTTTTTAATGCAGGGTTTCTATCTCATTGTACAAAAATCAATTCCTGATTCTTAGCACTGATTGATAAATAAGGCTTCGTAATTTTATCGATCAGCAAGATTGTTGTATTGCCATTTATATCAATAAAATACAGAAAAATATAATACCGGGTTGTAACTTCGGGAGAAGGAATTTTTTGAACAGTTGTATCATGGGGTTGGAATACAAATTAAATCCATGAACAATCTTAACAGCACCCGTCCTATTTTTTTCGGATTGGTGTCTTTTGGAAAATACCGCTACTACAAGCACTCATCAAAAGAACTATTACCAATATCAGTGCTGCCTCTGGTATTCCTTTTTGCATCAAAACAAATTTATAATTCAATAAAACTATACAAAAAAAGCCACCCCTGAGAACAGAGATGACTTGTACATGAGAAAACTATACTATTACTATTAAATTACACTCCTTTAGGATCTAATGCTGTTTTAATTCTATTGGCCATATCCACTAAGTGGGCTGTAGTAATTAAATCCCCGCCTTTTGATTTGGCTTCTTCTACCTCTTTTTGCAAGAGCAATAATTCTGCTTTTATAAAAGTTGCTGCATCAGTTTCTGTATATTTACCATCTCGCAAAAGCTGAAAATCTGTTAGTGAACCCAAGTATGCCTTTTGCATATTTCTTTGGTATATATCCAACTGTATTTTTTTATCGGAGCTAAGACTATTCCAAAAATAACCATGCAGGGTTTTGAAATATGCTTCTAGTGATAAAGCGTCTTTGCCAAATTGAGATTGATTGGCTAACAGTTTCAGTAAAAAATCTTTATCTAATAAAGTGTTTATCATTTTTATTTGTAGATCATCTACTGCATCGGGCCCCTCGGGTAATACTACTTTGTTTAGTACTTTTTTATCTAATAACCAAAACGGCGTTGTAAACAATTCTTTATTGAAAAAATCAAGTGCTTCTACTTGTTTTTCTTTGGACACCACTTCATAAACAGGACCACCGGAGGCCTCACTGTGCACGGTATAGGTAACGCCACCAATATTTTTAAGTACATGCATCAAATATCGTGTATATTGATTTTTTACCTGGCCATACATATTGGTTAATCCTTGACCTAATTTATCCGCCTCAAAAGTCCATTCCGGCAGGTTAGGTAAAATGCGTTGTAAGTTTTTAATGCCGTAAGAACTCGCTTTCATGGCATTGTCTCCCAGGTCTTCTGTTTGGCATTGAGGGTCAAACTTAATGGTTTCGCCATCACCAAACAAAAGGCGCGGATTTTCTTTCAAGCGTTTATCTATCCAACTGTTTACAATCTTACTATCTTCCTCGGCATTGGGTGCATTGATGAATTTATAACCCCATTCAATAGCCCAATCGTCGTACTCGCCAATTCTGGGAAACAATAGTTCCTGTGGAATATTATCTTCGGGCTGTGCTACATAGTTAAAGCGGGCATAGTCCATAATACTGGCGGTATGTCCATGTTTTTTCAGGTATTCTTTGTCGCGCAATTTTTCTACCGGAGTACGGCTGCTGTTTCCAAAATTATGTCTCAAACCCATGGTATGCCCTACTTCGTGGCTGGATACAAAACGAATGAGTTCGCCCATTAGTTTATCGTCAAACTTTGCTTTGCGTGCTGCAGGATCTACTGCGGCCGCCTGTATCATATACCAATTATGCAACAACTCCATCACATTATGATACCAACCGATATGGGTTTGAATAATTTCGCCACTGCGTGGATCGTGTACATTGGGGCCATACGCATTGGCCACTTCCGACGGAAGATAATTTACAAAAGAAAAACGTGCATCTTCCATACTCATGGTCGTATCATTTTCAGGCCATTCCTTACCTATAATAGCATTTTTAAAACCGGCTTTTTCAAAAGATTTTTGCCAATCATTAATACCGGCTATCAGGAAAGGGCGCCATTGTTTGGGTGTAGCCGGATCGATATAAATTACAATAGGTTTAGCTGGTTCTACTAATTCGCCTTTTTCCATTTTGCCATATCCTGGGGTTTCGGCTCTAGGCGCCAGCGCACAATAAAGTTTCTAACTTCTGCCTTTTGCTGGTCATCGCCAAACTCATAAAACATATCGGCAAAATAGCCTACCCGCTTATCATAAAAACGACGCTGCATGGGAACCTTGGGCAATGCTATAAATGAGGTATTGGTTTCAATGGTGGCTGGTGTGCCGGCGGGCAATATTTTAGACTTGGATTCAAAAGTTTTTGATATAGCTATTTCTACATTAATGGGATACGCTCTGATAGATTCAATAGTAACATCCTTCATAGCCGTTATAGTGGCATTTTGTGCCAAAGTAGTACTCGGATCAATGCTATTGATAAAGTTATTGTCTTTTAAAAACTTTGACACATCTATAACAGTAGTCTTATTTCCATAAGATATTACCGGAAATTTTGCTACAAGAGGGTTGTTACTTGACTTTTGAACAGCTTTGAAAATATTACTTTTAGAATCCGCCTCATTAACAACAAGATTGTACTTTATTAGAAGTGATGAGTCCTTGCCCTTTTCAAAGTAAATTGTTTTTTCACCTACTTGTTCACCAGAATACATACCATGTCCAGCTGCTACTTTTACTAGACGATTGATAATCATAATGTCGTTACCTAATAATGAATCGGGTATTTCAAAATATACTGTATCCTTATTTATATGGACATAGAATAGCCCCTTTTTAGTAGTGAACTCTTTAGTAATTACCTTTTCGTAAGACTTTATGGTATTTCTTGGATTTGGTGGAGCTGGCTTTGTAGTATCTTTAGAAGGCTGTTCTCCCATCGTTGGTATTATTATCTGAGCATTTGTAGTCATTGTTGTTAATATAGCAACTATCATGAACACAATGACAATTAATGAATATAGTTTTTTCTTCATTATTTTATATGATTTTTTTATTTAATTAACTTTAATGATTTTTATTCCGGGTACATCCGTTAGTAAACTCATATAAGTTTGTGCTCTTGCTGCGGAATTCTTATCCCATCTAAAAACCACCGGTATGGAGGTACTTGCTGCTCTTTTTAAATAATATTGTGCTTCCATGGCTTGATTTGAATTGACAGTTCTAAAGTCCAAAACGGCTCCATTATTTCCTTGTGCCACCCAGTTTGTTAAAAGCAAAGCTGCTATGGGTTTATACTCAGCTACCATATTTAAAATAGCATCATCATACATAGGAGATGCCAGAGATACCGATATCATGGGTACCGAAACGCCAGCTAGTAATATATTTTCATTATTAGTTACCAAGTTGAAGGCATCCGATTTATTAGCACCATTTGTTCTAAAGTAAGCGCCACTTTCAAATGCTGCATCATTTAAATAATTAGGCATTTTTTTCCTAGTTGGCGACTGAGTCGTCGTACACGAAAACAGTGTAAAGGTCAATCCAACCACTACTGCAAAAAGCATCATTGTTTTGTAAATCATCGAATTTATTTTAAATTTTAATTTATTTATCGCCATTACCTATTCTCTGTAGATCAATATTATATTTAGTTTTATAATGACTTATAATTGCATCATATTTTTTTCTAATTAAACCATTTGAATCTTTTATTGGACTTAATATACCCTGATAAGTATTGTCGTTTGAGGTAATCCCTATTGCACTAGTCAAATAGGAATAAGGATTTTTTAAAATTGCTTCAAGATAATTATACCAATCCGCTTGTACCCCAGGTGTATTCGTATAGCCTGTAGAAGCAATAAAACCCCGTTTATATCGTTCCTCCTGTTTAGTATTAGACATTAAGGTAGTATAATCGGCAAACGAAATAAAGTTGTTTGAACGAGGTATTTTACGTTTTATTAATCGTTACCCAATTTAGTTCGTATTAATTTTCTATGCTGCGTATCTGACGTGGTCTGCATGGAAATATTTTTGCACCTGCTTTTTATTGCTTTTTCTTTCGTTCATAAAACCTTCAACGTTGGCGCGCATTTCAGCTTTATTGATAGGGCGCTTTTTGCCGATAACATTAGTCTTTACATCCTGATTCAAATATTCTTGTGCATTCAACTCGGGGCTATAGGGCGGAATGAAAAACACCTCTATTCGATGTTTGCTTTCCTCCAGCCACGCCTGCAATTTTTTTGTTTTGTGTGCAGGATGACCATCCGTTACATAGAATATCTTTTGTTTACTATAACGAATCATTCGTTGCAAAAAATCAATAAATACATCACCGTTAAACTTCTCTATCAGCATAAACTGTAAATGACCTTTATTGCTGATAGCTGAAATCATATTGAGCGAAAACCGTTGTCCTGTTGATTTCACCACGGGGGTTTTGCCTTTAGGCGAATAGCTTCGGCCTGCCTGATGGTCGCTTCGCATACCGGTTTCATCTCCAAAATAAATCGTTCCTTTCTCCTTAGTTGCCCGCTTCTTTATGGCAGGGTATTCCTTCTCCAACCATTGCTTTACCTGCTCGGGTTTCTGTTCAAATGCTTTGCGGATAGGCTTTTGCGGTGTATAGCCCCAGCTTTTTAAATATCGACCCACCTGCTTCACGCTTAATACAACGCCATATTTCTGTTCGATAAGCTGTTGTACGGCTGCACGTGTCCATAAACCAAAGGCCAGTTTTAACTGGTCGGGCATCTTATCCTTTATCAACCGTCGAACTTCGGCAGCCTGCTGTCCGGTTATCTTCTTGCCTCCTTTTACGCCACGCTTCTTATTCAAAAGTGAACGCTTGCCTTCTTTTTGTATTTATTCCATGTTTTATTTACACTCCTTTCTGATACAGAAAATATCTCGGCAGCCTGCTTTTGAGTGCCCCGTTTATTTTTTAAGTAGTCCACTATCCGAAAGCGAGTCTCTTCCTGAGCATCTTTGTTCTTACGTTTTGTATTAGCCATGGGCAAATATACAAAATATATTTTAAAATAAGAACTAAATTATGTCTTTATTAATAAATCCAATAATCGTAAAAATCCATAATTTATGTTTCCTCTAAATAATGCTACAGAATCTTTTACTCCTTTCATATTTAGTATTCGGCTATTACCCCAGTTAACTATAAAGTTTTCATAAACATAATTAGTATTATAAAACCCAGTCAAGTAACCATCTGGCTGGGGAGCATTGTTATACATCAAAATAGAACTGCATAACAAAAATTTTGTAGGCAAGTATTTCTTTAATGTGCTATCTGCATAATAACGAAAGAAGGTAGAGTCTATTAAATCCAGTTGTTTATCTACATATTCTGGCTCTGACTTTATTAAACGGTAAGTCGAATCCCATTGGATAACATTCCAATAAGCATCATTTTTATTGAAGTTATATAGAATATAGGTGCCAAATCGTTGATGATAGTTTCTGATGCGTCCATCATAACTATTACTTCCTTCTAGGGAATAGTTAAAGCCCAACTCTTTGATACTGGAAGGCGTTAAAGCTACCTCCTTTTTTGTACAAGCTGAAATAAGTACTAATGTAATCCCAACTATATATACGAGCGTATTTTTTTTCATGTGTATTTTTTTTGATTTCAATTACTAATTAACGTACTATAGAAAGAAATATTAATAATATAGAGTATGGAAATATATAAACTTATTTGTACCATTTCATAGATGCACTTTCAATTGATAGTAGCATTAATGAGGTCATTATTATATTATCTATTTTATCATTGAACTCTGTATCCTAAATATATTCGTTCTTTTGAGTATATACTTTTAATTATTGATTTTAAGGATTTTGTACAAGATTTGCATTTCTTTCTAATACAACATTTGGAATTTGTAAAGTATATCTATTATCGCCCTGAGCTAAGGTTACTTCTTGACTACTACCCGGTTTCAACTCGTAATAATGCTTAATAGATGGCATTCCATATCTACGTAAATCAAACCATCGATGCCCTCCCTCAAATGGAAATTCTCTTCTTCTTTCCTCTCGACAAAATGTAAGTAACTCTGAAGGATTATTAATTGTGATAGGGATATATGATTTCCTTTTATCATATCGTGAGCTACGTAGCAAATTAATATCAACTAATGCTTCTTGTAGTAAACTTGTATTTCCTGATGTAATGGCTAAATTAATTTTAGCTTCTGCCCGATTTAAATACAATTCTGCCGTTCTTAGACCTTCACCACCTGTACCATTACCACCATAGTACTTAAAATCAACCTTAAATCCTGCACCTAAATATGCTGTCGTTAGTAAATAAGTTCTGGATCTTAAGTCTCCTAAATAAATAGCGGTATCTGCTATAGGTCTATTATCGTACAAGTTTAATAACTCAGCTGATGGTGCGTATGGGGGTTATAAGTTGTACTATATCCTGGATAAAGGGTATACTTATAAAAATCATCATAAGTACTACCTGTTCCTAATCCATCAGGACGATATGTCCAAATAATTTCGTTACTTAATTCAGGATCATAAATTCTATTCGCAAATGTTGTAAGTGTACCATTGTTATATAAATAATATCCAGCCATCGGTGGTCCTTTAAAAGTGCTTAATTGGGTAATATTAGGATTAATTGCTAAAGCAGTATTTGAACTTGCTATCGATTTTTCCCAATTTTCCTGATACAAATACATACGAGATAAAATAGCATAAGCTGCGGTGGCGTTCATTTTAAAGATGTCAGTATTTTGAGGATTGCTTATTAATAAAGCTGCTCCCTCTTTTGCATCTTTTTCAATTTGGTCATAAACCTCTTTAACAGTGTTCCTAGAATATAAATGATCACTTACTTCCATATCTAAACGAAGTGGAACTCCTAAACTTACTGAAGGATCCTTGCCTGGTGCATTATAAGGTGCGCCATACATATTTACCAATAGTAAATAATAGTAGGCCCTTAATGCTAATGCTTGTCCTTTCACATTTTCTTTCACAGCAGTTTGGCCAGTTACTTTATCAACGTATTTTATGATTGTATTTGTAGCAGAAATTCGTTCATACAAAATCTGCCAACTATTTATACTTTTTAAAAAATAACCCCTCAGCATTTAATAACTCCTGATACATATCTTTTGACCAGGTAAAAGGTCCCTTCCCTTTTAAAACCACACCTTCATAATCCTTTTGTCCCTGACCTCCATTGCATTGCACATTATCAGTCAATAGCTCCAAAAAGGGAGTAAAGGTTGTTTGATAGGGATATGCACTTCCAGCCATTAATCCTATTAAATCTTGTATCGTTGAAGGCCGCATTTCATTTTGGCTTTGCTCTTCAAGAAATTTATTACATCCTGTTAATGAAGAAAACAGAATTATTATTGCTAGTATATATACTTGTCTTATCATAATTAGTTCACAATTTAAAATGTAATGGATAAGTTAAGGGAATGGATTTTGGGTAAAGGTTGTGAGCCTGATGCTACTTCTGGATCCACCCCTTTATAATCTTTATTTACAAATGTGTAAAGATTACCTAAACTATACCCTACTGTAGCTGTTTTACAACTCATCCTACTCATAATATGGAATGGGATAGTATAGCTTACATTAATATTATTAATACGTAGATAAGTAGTATTCACTACTCTTGCCGAACTGAAATTGTATAAAGAATATGGACTTTCAATTGAACTTTGTGCCTGATTGCCAAAGACAATGGCTCCAGAGGGTATATCAACATAACTAACAGAAGATTGTGGTAAGGAAGGTATATCAGTAATTGCATTGTCACCGGGTTTGCGCCAACGATTAATCAAATATTTTGACAGATTATTGTACTCATTAGGCGTAGATCTAACCATTTCTACAGGATAAAGTGGTGATAGTAGTTTTCTACCGCCAACAGATAAATAAGCACGAGAGCTAACTGTAATTGTTTTATAGCTAATAGGAGTGCTTGGACCACTCGTAAAGTCTGGATTCAGTTTGCCCGCATATTTCATAAATTCAGAAGCATCAAATATTACATTAGCATTAGTAGATGCTGTAGGAATATTAAATAATGGCACCCCTGTTGCGGAATCTACACCTTTGAAATCAAATACCCAAAAAGATGATACGGGATAGCCTTCTTTAAGATATGTACCGGATTTAGCTATATTCCAAGTTGGGTTTTGTCCTTGGCGATTCGTAATTTTATTAACATTCTTTGAGCTGGATAGCCCCAAAGACCAAGTAAAATTTTTTGTTTTGATAGGTATAAAATTTAAAGTTAAATCAATACCTGAATTGGTTAAAGTTCCATTATTTACTGGTAGTTGATTTATTCCGTTTTCATAAGGAACTTCTTTCATAACAATTAGGTCTTTGCTATGCTTCACATAATAATCGACAGTAGCGCCTATTCTTCCTTAAAGAAGTTGAAATCAAACCCTACATTCATAGTTTGGGTTTTTTCCCAACGTAGATTGGTATATGGCAAATTACTAATTGTAAAAATTTGTTCTCCAGTTAATGTACTAATAGCTTCAGTACCAGATGGTATTTTCATGATCAAGTCGGGTCCAAAATTTTCGGCTACATTTCCTTGGTATCCATAACTAGTGCGAATACTGAAATCGTTAAACCAATCAGAACGTTGAAAAAACTTTTCATTTGCCACATTCCATCTAAGACCTGCTGCCCAAATTGGTTTAAATCGGGTACGTTCATCCTGTCCAAAACGATTAGACGCATCTCCCCTTACTGAAATACTAGCACTATATCGGTTATCATAAGAATAACTACCCGTTCCATAAAAAGAAGTATAATTTGAAAGATTTTCTACTAAAGACGAAGTAATCGCATTGTTTGTATATAACCCATTAGCAACCGGTGTACCAAATACATCTACGATCGTGGATGGGGCGCTATAATTGTTTTCCACGGTCAGGTAAATAACCGTATATTGTAGCATTGCTTACTTTATATGAATTACTACGAACTTCCATACCAGCTAATGCTGTTACAGAATGTAATTTGTTAAAAGTATGTCCATAGTTTAATCCATTACGCCAAGTATAGTTGACATTATTACTACTTAATGTGTTAAGAACACCACCAAAAGGTAATTTTGATTGTTTAAATAGTGGATTATTAGGACCATACATTCCATACTCATACCCTCTGATAGAAGTCATTGCATAGCTACGTTCACAAGAATAAACCTCCCCACCTGTATTTGTAAAATTTGTTCCTAACATTGACTCAAACATAAAGCCCGAGTAAAAACGATAAGTAAGAGAAATATTGGCATTCATACTGTATTTATCATTCTTATTTCCTGATTGATTCAATTCATTTAAGATATTATATTTAAACCCTGAATTAAAGTAATTATAATAGTATAAGGTTTCGTCTGGGTTATATGCTGGAATAACTCTGCTCGTTTGTGTAGCCTACATATAAGGATCTACATTTCTAAAACCGGTAGTTTGGGTATAACTTCCGGCTACTTTTGCAGAAACTTTTAACCTTCTAGTAATATTTGATGTGAAATTTATACTACCTTGATAACTTTTCTGTCCATTTCCCCTTGCACTACCCTTTTGATCATTAATACCAAATGACCCGTAATAAGTATTATTATCACCTCCACCACTTACACTTATGTTATGTGATTGGTTGAGTGGTTGTTGAAATAAAATATCAAACCAATTAGTATTATTTACCTCCAATTGCTTTACTCCCGTATTAAAATCATCATAAGATAGTTTATTTTCCAAGTATTGTTTTAGTAAGCCAGAATATCCAACATTATCCATATGATTAACTGAAACGAGTCCTCTTTCCCAAATTTCTCTTGATACGTCAACTCTTTCCTTAGAATTCATTAGATTTAGATTATAATAGCTGGGTTTTGTTTGAGTAGAAAAACTTCCAGAATAAGAAACTACCGGAGCACTAGCATTTTTTCCTCTTTTAGTATTAATAAGAATTACACCATTTGCAGCTTTTACACCATAAATAGCAGTAGAAGCCGCATCTTTTAAGACAGTAACATCCTCTATATCATAAGGATTTAACCAAGATATAGCACTTCCAACAAAATTCCTCAACGACTCGGAATTAGACGGTTCCTGATTAAATCGGTTCAGTTCTTTTGCCTGAAATGGAAGAGGATCTTCTTGAATGATACCATCCACTACCCATAAAGGTTCTTGATTTCCTAAAAGTGTAGAAACGCCACGCACCCTTACTGTTTGGCGAGAACCCACTAAACCGGAGTTACTCACTACTTCCACACCCGGTAATTTTCCCTGAAGCATTTGCTCAATTGTATTGGTACCATTGTTTAGTAAATCTTCTGCTTTTACGGTAGAAGTGGCCCCTGTCATACGGGGCTTACGAATGTTTTGATACCCGGTGGCTACAAATTCTTCAAGATTTCTTTCGGCCTCTTCCAATTGGATGGTGTTATTGCTTGAGGAAATTACTTTGTGCGGCTTGGCCTTATATCCTATATATGAAACAAACAAAACATCGCCGATATTGCCGTCAATAACAAACGAACCGTCCTTTTTACTGGTTGTTCCCCTTTTTGTATTTTGGTTATAAATTGAAGCATTTTCTAATGGCACTCCGTCCGCAGACATAACTTTGCCTTCAATGGGAAGTACTGCTATCGGGGCAGGATTTTGCAAATCGGCGTAGGAACCAGTTTTCAAATTAGTTTTCTCATCCTTTTCGGCCTTTAGAATAATGGTTTTGTTTTGAATGGTAAAGCTTAAAGAAGTTCCCTTTAAAAGCGTTTGCAGCGCCTCGTCCAAACTGATATTGTTAAATGCTACCGAAACTGTTCGGGTATTTTCAAGCAAAGCCTGTTCGGCCATAATATTATATCCGGTTTGTTGTTGTATTTCTTTCAAAACTGAAATAATGCTGACATTATTTGCTTTTATATGCACTGTTTGCCCGGATGTTTTTGCAGCAACCTGAAAACAAAACACAAACATCAAAATTGAAATCAACTTCATTACAATTAAGGTTTGACGAGGCAGTTTTAATTTGATTTGCCTTCGGGATTGATAAAAATTTTTTAATTGCATACTTTTGCAATAATCTTTAGGGTTTACAAATAAAGGTTTCGTCGCTTTTATAATGAAATACCTAAAATTCGGGGCTTCTGTTCGCAGCAGAAGCCTTTTTATTATAGGCATACAATTCTTTATTTTATTATCATTTTCTTTCCTTCTATTACAAACTTTATGTCGCTAATCTGCAATGATTTCAATACATCGCTTAGTTTGGAATCGCGATTGAAAATCATGAAATATTTTCTATTTTTGATATTTCCGTTGTTTTGATACACAATTTCTACGTCATACCATCTGGACAATTCTTTCAGTATGTTTTCTAAGGTTTCATTTTCAAAATAGAAAACATTGTTTTTCCAGGCCATCACGTTTTCAATATCAATATTTCTTTTAATACTGATTTCTCCCGACTCAATTACTGCTTGCTGGCGTGGCATCAGCACTTTCACTTTGCTTTCATCTGGGTTGTCATTTATAATTGAGTTATTTTCACCTTCCCTTCCAGTAAGGTGGTTTTTGTTGATTGCTGATCGGGATAGGCGTTAATATTAAAATGTGTACCCAGTACTTCCACCTCTTCTTTACCCTCAACGATTACCTTAAATGGCTTCATGTCTTTTGCCACTTCAAAATAGGCTTCGCCAGAGAGAAATACTTCCCGCTTGTTTTCGGTAAAGGAAGCCGGAAATTTAATGGTGGAAGCCGCATTTAACCACACTTTGGTATGATCGGAGAGTGTTAGTTGATAATTGCCTCCCTTGGGAGTTACCATTGTATTGAAAACTACTTTCTGATTAGATCCGCTATATTCTAACCGACCGTCCCTGATTGCCAGTTCCACCTCTCCCTGGTTAGGCAATGCACCACCGTAGCTACTATCTAAATTAATTACCGATCCGTCTGCCAAAATCAGTTGGGCGCTGGAAACAGCCGGATTTTTGTCATTTTCCGTATTTTTAGCAGTTACTATTTCTGTCTTTTTTGTTGGGGAAAAAAGAAAAACAGAAACCACAGCCAAAACCAGGACCGCAGCGGCAGCCACCATATACCATCGGTGCACCGGTCTGCTAATGTTATGGTGTCTGGTTCTTTGCTTTACAATCTTCCACATCTCAGCATCCAATCTTTCCCGCTCTTCGATGCTTAATTGGTCTAATACTTCTTTGTTTTTTTCAAAATACGCATAATAATTATCCAAAAACGCTCTTTCCTTAACTGTAATATCTCCGCTCAGATATTTCTGAATTATTTCCCGAAGATTATTATTTGGATTTATTGATGACACAACCGTCGTTTTATATAAGTGTCGCATTTAATGAAAACTCCCAAAAATAAATCAACTTTTTTTTGAAAACATACGATAATAATCATTTCTCATGGAGGAGAAAGTGTTATTACCCCCAAATTTATAGGATTAAGATACAGTTGATACCATAATTAAGGCAAGCAAAATCCTTCTCCTTAACTCATTGGTGGCTGTGCCAATCTGGTTTTGTACGGTTTTTTGGGAAATCCCCAATCGATCGGCAATTTCTTTGGTGGACAATTGTTCGTGATAAAACAAAAGAAAAATTTCCTTTCTTTTAGCCGGAAGCGTGTCAATCCATTGCAAGGCTAAACTTTCCAATTCCTTCTCCACCAATGAGTTATCTGGCATAGATGCTGTGGCAAAAAGGCTATCAAAAGTGTCAAAATATTGGTTAGAGGCATTGCTTTTTGAAAGTACTTTGTAAATTTTATACCGAACAGCATTACTAAGGTAGGCCTTCAGATTTTCTACTTTTAACACTTCCCTACGTTCCCAGATATCCACAAACAACTCCTGCACCACTTCCCGGCTTTGGTCTTCATCCTGAAGCCTTTTGTAGGCTGCATTATAAGAAGCGCTCCAATACCTATGCCAAATTTCTTCAAAAGCCTTATGGTTATTCTGAGACATTAAAGCCAAAAGATAGGAGTCTTCATATAATGAATAAGATGACATTCGATTTTTATACGATTGATTTATTAAACTGCTGATAAAAGTAATAATTTTTATGGTAAACACTCACCCGTAAACCTAAGTTATTCAATAAAAGACCCTGTCTATTCATTTTCAATAAAAATAGACTAAATTAATTAACTGCAATATTATTACGGTGTCAACAGAATTACATGTAAGCAATGTAACAATAGAAATAATATTTACAAGTAACGACAAAATATTTACAAACAAAATGATATATTGCGATCAAAATCCTGCAAATGCTTTGTATATATCACGAATCAACAGACCCTATTTTAATATTGCTACAGACGAATATATCCTGAAACATATTGAAGAAGACTGCTTCATGCTCTGGCGCAATGATAACGCCATTATTGTGGGAAAATATCAGAATACGCTCGCAGAAATAAATTATGATTATGTAAAAGCAAACAATATTGCGGTAGTGAGGCGTATTTCGGGAGGCGGCGCCGTATATCACGATTTGGGGAATCTTAATTTTTCATTCACCCATTCGGGGAAAGATAAGAACCTCACAGATTTTCAAAAATTTACCCAACCTATTATTGATGTAATAAGAAGTTTAGATATTGACGCAAGGTTCGAAGGTAAAAACGACCTGATGATTGACGGCAGAAAGTTTTCAGGGAATGCAGCGCATGTATATAAAAATAAAATTTTACATCATGGCACTATTCTGTATTCTTCCGAAATGCGCAATGTGAGCGAGGCGCTGAGAATCAATCCGGTGAAATATCAGGACAAGGCAGTCAAGTCGGTACCCAAAAGAGTAACCAATATTTCAGCGCATCTGAAAGAGCCATTGAGCCTTGAGGATTTTACAAAAAAATTAATGGACTATGTAATTGCCACTACTCCCGGTAGCCGACCTTACAGTTTTTCCGAAGAAGATATTCGCCAGATTCAAAAACTACGTAATGAAAAGTTTGTTACAAACGAGTGGAATTATGGTCAATCGCCTGATTATAGTTTTAAAAAATCCATTCGTACTCCGGGTGGCGTAGTGGAAATGAACCTGGAAGTAAAACACGGCATTATAGAAAAGTAAAAATATTCGGCGATTTTTTCTCTGAGAGGGGAATTGAAGGCATTGAGCAAGCGCTTGAAACAGTGTCGCACCATGAGGCAGCCATTCGTAATGCTTTACCAAAAGATGACTTTAACAGCTACCTCAGCAATATCACTGCCGATGATTTAATAGAAGCCATGTTTTAGGTTAATGCATCATCACAGATATTCCTCCCGAAAGGTATGGCAGTGTACATCTACAATGTCTGCTACTCTCCTTGAGTAACCGCCGCCCATACTCACCTGTACAGGAATACTATTCGCCCGGCAATGATTAAATACTATTCTGTCTCTTTCAAGACAATCATGTTTGGTGAGTTTCAGCTTTCCCATAATATCGGTTTCAAGCACATCGGCTCCTGCCTGATAAAACACAAACTGTGGATTGACTTTTTGAAAAAGCAGATCCAATTATTCTTTCAGTATGGCAAGATACTCCGCTCCATTGATACCATCGGGAAGATGCACATCCATATCAGAAATTTCTTTCTTAAAAGGAAAATTGTTTTTGCCATGCATCGAAAAAGTAAACACTTCATCCCTGCTTTTAAAAATTTCTGCGGTTCCGTTTCCCTGATGCACATCTAAGTCTATAATTGCAATCATCTCAATTCCCTGATTTTTCAATAAATAATGTGCAGCTATTGCCCGATCGTTCAGCAAACAAAAACCTTCGCCCCAGTTGCTTCCGGCATGATGCGTGCCGCCGGCAATATTATAACCAATCCCTTTTTGTAATGCAGCTATTGCAGCCCGGATGGTGCCTTCTGCAATTCGAAGGTCGCACTCCACCAACTGATGACTCAATGGAAAACCAATTCTTCTGATTTCTGAAGCAGTGAGATTTAATGCGAAAAGTCTATTATAATAATCAGGCGAATGAACTCCTTCTAAATTAGCAACATCTAAAATTTCAGGCTCGAAAAAATCTTTTTTGTCAACGACTCCCTGATAAAGTAACTGATCATGTAGCAAATCATATTTATTCATCGGGAACCGATGGTCTTCCGGCAGCGGGTGTTTAAATATGGGGTGCCAGGCTACAAACGACATCAGCTTACTCTTCTTCTAATTGTTTGATTTTGTTAGGACGCAACGCCTGCCGCACCACATCCAGCTCGTCTTCTCTCACAATCATAAAAGCAGTAACATAAAATTCTGAATAAGCCTCAACACCAATTTGATTGCTTTTCAGGTTTCGCATCTTTATAAAATCTTCAAGATGATGTTCATAATGTTCCGCTATCACTTGGGCATCCGGCCCTCGATACTCCCATATTAATTTAAACCGATTACTCATTTCCTTTTTCTGATTGCTGCAAAAGTAATTTTTTAAAAGGTATAATTCTCAACAAAATTCATCAGGCCACTTTCTTCATTTTTTTATTAGTAAACAGCCTGATTCTTTGTCTGAAATTCCTCAATCTTATTATTATCGGCATGTTATTGTTAACGATGGCAGGTATGTAAACCATAGCAGTATAAGGTAAATTTCAATGATTATTTTTCATAAGGACGGTAAAGTTAACCCAACTGTTGCTTCCATTACAAAACCATTCATTTCTCATCACTTCATGGTGAGAAATTGATGTAAAACCCAGATGATGATTCACATGAATAACGGCCGGGCTGGTACTCAAACTGAGAATGATTGCTCCGGGATATCTTTCTTTGCTCAATTCAAACATTTTTAACTTTATTTCTCTGGAGATACCCAAACCTCTGTAAGCCTCCGCTATAATGAGTCCCGAATTGGCAACCATTTTTTCATGTTGCCACACCTCCAGATAACAGAATCCCACCCATTCGCCAGTATCTATATTTATAGCGATAACGACCAATCCATCTCTCACTTTTCCTTTTACCAGTTTCACAGGGCGTTGCGCTACTGCCACTCCTCTTTTTTGAGCCCATAGCGCCATTTCATCAATAATTTGCTGTACATATTTATAGTCCTGATGCGATGCTGTTTTCACAACATAGCTTATATAAATTTCATGGTTATTTCAATTTAGTATTAAACAGTAAAAAAAAGTTAGAACCTGTGAAGATTAATATAACTCCACTACTTCAAAGAATCTGAAGTAATATGCAATTAGAAGTCTGGTCGTCGGAGAAAGGCAGTAGTTGTCGGATTCAGACTGAATTGACATGCAGGATTCAGTAAATAAATATTCGCAGAACTAAAAATATTTGACTGATTTTGATTCACCTTTTTTATGATTTAGCAGTAGGAAAATTTTATTTAGCTGATTAGTTGGTTAATTTTTATGTCAATAGTTTGTCATTTTTGGATAATTTATATATAATATCTTATAGCAAAAGTTTTCTATTGTAGTTGGAGTATCATTAATAAGTAATTCTAATAATGAAAACCCACCTCTTTCAGCATCAACCCATGCGCCGGAGTATCGAAAAAAGCCTTGGTGCAGTCTTTGGTCTCAATAATGTTTATAAAATCTTCTAAAGAAATTTTCTCTCTACCTACTTTTAGCATGGTAGCCGTGAGCGCACGCACCATACCACGCAGAAAACGATTGGCAGTTACTTTGTAAATCAGCCTGTCGTCCATTTTTATCCATTCACTTTGGGAAATAGAGCAATTATGAGTTTTTACCTGAGAATTTCGTTTGCAAAAACTGGTAAAATCGGTATAACCCATAATAATTGATGCGGCTTGTTGCATTTTTTCAAAATCGAGTGTGTAAGGGAAAAAATACGCAGTTTCAAATAAAAACGGGTTTTTGGACTGATAAATGGTATAATGATAGGTCCGGCTTACGGCATCAAAGCGGCAATGTGCATTTGGTTTTACAGATTTGAGGCTTTTAATAACAATATCATCAGGAAGAATGGCATTGAGATTGTAAATTATTTTATTGGGAAACGGTGTATTCCAGTCAAAATGAAAGAAGTTTTGCAGGGCATGTACACCGGCATCGGTTCGCGAAGAACCGGTTAGCTCCACTGTTTGCCTGAAATAAGTTTGTAAAGCCTTCTCTATTTCGCCTTGAATGGTTTGCGCATTTTGCTGCACCTGAAAGCCACTGTAGCGTGTTCCCTTATAACTTACTTCTAAAAAATATCGGGGCAAATCCTTTATTATTTAAAATTGTTCACAACGGCAAATTGCAAATCAACAAATTGCAAGTCGATTATTTACCCAACAACGCATCAAATTTGCCAAGGTAGTAGTCATCTTTGATTTCACTGCGAAGGCTGCTGAAATTATCAGCATCTGATACATGAGGCAATGAAGTCTTATAAAAATTGAATTTCCTGGCGTTGGACAAAAACATACTGCTCAGGTACTTGATTTGGGCGGTAGTGTAGCATTTGTTCTTATAAGCTTTCTCCGCTTCACTTATCATTTGGTCATCATTATCTCTGTTTGCCATTCTTCTTCGCAATTTCAGAAAATCATCTTCACTTGCAATTGCATTACAGTCGCTGTTGGTTTTTATCACTATTTGCGGACCATCAGTGTTTTCCTGTTTTTGTTCTACCGGAGGCATTTCTTTCACCTCAAATTTGACAGGTTTCTCTACCGGAGGATTTACTATTTCGGGTATTTCCTTTGCGGCTTTGGGCTGCTCTACATTGGAATAAACATTTTTCGGTTCCGGTATAAAAATAGTTATCTGCTCATCATTTCCGTTTTCATCCTTGTCGTTATACACCATCGTTACTCCCTGAGGCGACACCGTAGATGATACCTGAGATACATCTGATCGCTTGGACGCTGCCGGTGCCATTGACTGACTTTCATTTACCACATTGTTGGCTGCTTTTTCTTTAGCAACCACTTTTTTTGGTTCTTCCTTTACCATCACTACAACTTCCTCCACAGGCTTTTCAACCGGTTTTTCAACAATTGTGTTTTTTTCTTCTGTTATGGTTTTTGCAGATTCTTTCTGAGCCTCTGCCACTTTAGTTTCTGCCGGTTTTTCTTTTTTCACAACAACCACTTCTTCCTTTGGTTGCTCCTTTTTCACAGGCGTTTCTTTTACCACCACCTTTTCAGAAACAGGTTCGGGTTTCGGTGGCTCTACCACCGGTTCGGGCTTGGGTTTTTCCAGCAGGCTGGGGTCATTTGCGGCTTTTGGAGAGCACTTTAGTAAAATCCGATACGTTTTCTGCGGGCACCACTTCTTTTTTTTCTTCCTTCACTGCTATTGCATTTTCTGATGCAGATACGGGTTTTTGTACAGACATGGTCTGAAGGTCGAAAAGCCCCCAACCCTCATTGCCAAAATTTTTAATCAGGTACCCCTTGTCTTTTGAATCTATTTTGAAATCAAACGTCTGCTCGGGATATTTGTTTTGAGGGAAACCTACCGTCAATTTATATTCACCATCTTTTAATTGCGGGAGGATAAGGTACCCTGATGTATTGGCGCTTATATTTTGATTATTGATTTTAATATAAAAAGGCTGGGCCGGTTCAGTTTGCAGATACACAAAGTATTTGCTCTGGCCATTGCTAAACGAACAGAAAAACAACCCTGTGAGTAAAAAAAAGAATGTCAGTACGGAGTGTTTCATCATTTCCAAATTATTATTATGCGGGCAAAAATAACCCAAAATACCCTATTTACAGGTTAAGACAGTAATTTTTAAGTTTTTGTTGCAAAAGGATATTTGTTTATAAAACAATGTGTAAATCGAATACAACAAATGTTTACCAACTACCGCCTGCCCCGCCACCGCCAAAACTGCCACCACCAAAGCCTCCAAAACCGCCCCCACCGCCGCCGCTCCAGCCACTACCGCCGCCACCACCACCAGGAAAATCCAGGGCGTATAACCTCTCTGCCTGGGCCAGTTATCTGTGTAGCCCCTACGGGATACATAACCGCCATCACCTCCGTTACCTTTGCCAAAAATTAAAGCCAGCACCACAATTACAATTATAAAAACAATAATCATGCCCAAAACCGAAAAACCGCCGCCACCGGAATGATAGTCCTCCGGAGCTTTATAACGCCCTTCGGCTGCCTTAATAATATTATCAGTTGCTTCATTTAATCCCAGATAATTATTTCCTGCCTTAAAACTGGGAATCAGGTTGTTCTGCACTATTTCTCCGGCTACTAAATCGGTAACAGCGCCTTCCAGCCCATAACCGGTGGCAACAAATACACCACGTTGACCACCTTTTTCCCCTGTATTCACCAAAATCACTACCCCGTTACTAAATTTCTTCTGCCCACCTACCCCCCATTTCCTGCCCAGCGCAATGGCATAATCAGCTATGGAATAGCCTCTGAGGTCATCAATAATCACAATAGCTATCTGGTTGGAGGTGCTGTCGTCATAGGCCACTAATTTATCTTCTAATGCTTGGCGCTGCCCTGCTGTGATAAACTTACCCGTAAAGTCGTTTACCAGCTTCGGCGGATTAGTCGGATTCACAATATCGCTTTGGGCAAAAGAATAAAGCGACATGAACAGGGTTAATATAAAGAGTAGCTTTTTCATTTATTTAGAAGTTAGACTTTAGATTTTAGACATTAGATTACAGATTACAAATTGAGGAATATTAATTTATAGAGATATTTTTCTGTTACCCTTCGTCCATTATTTAAAACGTTTTTCCATTCAAAGAATTATTTACCAAAAACAATTTCATCCGGCAATTCATTATGATCATGTGTTTGATAGGGAAAATGATGCGTCAATCCTTCGCCTATCTGTCTTACATACTCACTGATGCCTGTAGCAAAATTTTCTCTGTTAAAATGACCGAGAATACCCGAAACCAATTTTTCCCAGTATTCTTTGCCAGTTTTCTTGTAAATTCCTTCATCGCCAAAAATCGCTATCTGCCGGTCTCTCAGCGCTACATACAGCAAAACGCCGTTTCTATCATGCGTATGCTGCATCTGAAGATTGTAAAAAATTTCAGTTGCTCTTTCCACAGGGTCAATATATTTGCACTTTCCTTCAATATACACCCTTATTTCGCCACTGGTGCTACATTCTGCATTGCGAATAGCCTGCACTATTTTTTCCTTTTCTTCTTTGGAAAATATATCCAAGGGTTTTTTACGAAAAATGGATAGGCTCATTATTTTAAAATTTTATTTCTACATTTTTGGAAGCGCCTGTATCAGCCTGAAAACCTTCTTTCACTTCAAAGCCAAAAGCCTTTGCTACCAGATTTTTGGGAAAACCGCGTGCAGTCATATTATAGTCGGCTACTGCTGCATTAAAATCGTTTCGTGCCACTTTGATGCGCCTTTCATTGCCTTCAAGCTGGGTCTGCAGGCCACGATATGCCGAAGTTCCCTTCAATTGCGGGTATTTTTCTATCACCACTATCAACCTGTTAGAAGCCGCTGCCAATGTATCTTGAGCGCTGCTTTGGCGGTTATAATTTTCACCCGTCATTTGCCCACCCTTGATTTTCAATGCGTTAGCCCTTGCCTGGGCAACCTGTGTAAGCGTTGTTTGCTCAAAATCAGAAACCCCTTTCACCACGTTTACCAGATTCGGTGTAAGGTCCAGCCTACGCTGATATGTGCTTTGAACCTCGCTCCACATTTGCTCCATTCTTTCCTCTTTTTGTACCAAAGAATTATATGCAACAATTATGTACAGCCCGATCAGCACTATGAAGGCGCCAATTAAATAGCCGGAATAACGTTTCCTGTTCATTACAATATTTCCCTTTTTAGAACATGAAAAAGAAAACAGGACGGCTTCAAAAAATTTGACCGTCTTTTCTTAAAAGAAATAAATATACCCTTAAAACTCCACTTTTGGCGCTTTATCGGCTCCTTCATCAGCTTTGAAGCCTTCTTTGGCCTTGAAGCCGAACAAACCGCCCAAAATATTCATGGGAAAAGAACGAACTTTTGTGTTATAGGAATTAATAGCAGTATTAAAAGTCTGCCTGGAAGCCCGAATATCGTTTTCAATTCCTTCCAACTGGCCTTGTAACTGAAGGTAATTTTGATTGGCTTTCAGGTCGGGATAGCTTTCCACCACTGCCAGCAGGCGGCTTAAAGCGCTGCTTACTTCGCCCTGAGCTGCCTGAAATTTATTGATATTTTCAGGAGTCAGTTGGTCGGCAGTAATATTTACCGATGTAGCCTTGCTTCTGGCTTCTATTACTTTGGTAAGAGTTTCCTGTTCAAATTTGGCAGCGCCCTTTACGGTATTGACAAGATTGCCCACCAGATCGTTACGTTTTTGGTATTCGCTCTGCACATTGTTCCAGGCTTTATTTACGTTTTCGTCTTCAACAATCAGGCCATTATAGCCTTTCCAGGCCATGAAACCAATTACAAGCAATGCGATGATTACAATTAAAGAAGTTCCTTTCATTTTTTTTAATTTTGAAGTTTAATAAACAAATGTAATATAATTCTTTTCTTAAAATTATCCTGTTGTAATATTTTCGGCGAAATAGCAACTCATGTCGGTAAACTGTTAATTAATTCATTTTCATTCATTTGTTTTCAAGTTTAATGAGTATTTTTTTATTCAGAAACCAAAGTTTGGCGAGACCATTTGTGCCCAAAAAATATCTGGATTGCCTTTATAATTATCCTTTCCCGCTTCTAACTCAGCTCTTAACGGCTTATCAAGCCATTTGAATTCAAAATCTTCTTTATTATAATTACCTTTTGGGAAACCGGCATCCATATACTTTTCGAGTATGGCACCGAAAGTAAGCTCATCATACAAAAAAACTGCCTCAAGATTGTAATGGGCAGATGTATCATTTTGCAAACTGCTAATATCCGGGCCCTGGTATTTGGCAAACACATTCAACGGCTTGTACCTACTCACATCCAGCAGCTTTACAGCAATGGCAGAATCATTAACAGGCTTTGCGGATTCTCCGGTGTTGCCTGTATCATTTTGTCCGCAGGCTACCAATATCATCACGACCGTCAGGAGAAGGAATATTCTAATTAAATGATTCATTATCAGGTTTATAAAACAGTTTCTACCAAAAAAATCCCCGCTTTGGTACGGGGAAGTATTTTTTGAAAACAGGGAAACCACCCGATTTCAATTATAATTTATTGATTACAAATGGCTTAACCAAGATGCGCTTCTATCTTTTTTACAAAATTAGCCTTTGGTTGAGCGCCTACTAACTTGTCAACCACTTTACCGCCTTTGATAAAAAGAATCGCGGGAATGGAGGTAATTCCATAATCCATCGAAACTTGAGGGTTTACATCTACATTCAGTTTGCCTACATTCACTTTTCCGTCATATTCTTGAGAAAGAGCTTCAATTACAGGGCCGATTGCACGACAAGGGCCACACCATTCTGCCCAAAAATCAACGATAGTCAATTTATCGGAATCAATTACTTCGGTCTGAAAATTTGCATCATTAAATTCTTTTGCCATTTGATTTATTTTAAATGTTAATATTTTAAAGTAAAAGGAACTGCAAATTTAGTTCCCAAATGTCAAACAGGCAAAAATGGCAGCCGGATGTGAAGAAATTGTCAAAAGCGAAACAAAATACAGCCATTAATGAGCCAGATTTTCAACGTCCTCCACAACATGTTTATGCTTAAAAAAGATGGCAAATAACACAGCTACCACCAAAGCATAGGCAGCAAATACAAACCAAATGTGCGGCCAGTCTTTAATCATCACCGGAGCGGATAACAGACCATCAGCGCCCACAGTCGCCTTAAACTCTTTGGCAATCACCGACAAAAAAGCAGGGTCGGTGGAAGAACTTTTTAGATATCCTGCCAGATCTGTGGCTGAAGTAAATGTATGGGTAAAATACTTATCAATAAGCCAACCTGATACCAAACTGCCCATTACGGCGCCAAAACCATTGGTCATCATCATAAACAAGCCCTGAGCAGATGAGCGGATTTTTGACTCTACTGTGGTTTCGATAAACAAAGAACCCGAAATATTGAAAAAATCAAATGCCATACCATAAACCACGCAGGACAACAAAATCATCCATAATCCGGAGGAGGGATTCCCCATCCCAAACAATCCAAAACGCAACACCCAGGCAATCATTGAAAGAAGCATTACTTTCTTAATGCCGAATTTTTTCAAAAAGAAAGGTATTGCCAAAATGAAAAGTGTTTCGGATACCTGAGACAATGACATGATAATGGTAGAGTATCTAATCACAAAAAAATCGGCATATTTGGGAAAGAATTTAAACTCATCCAAAAACACGTCGCCATAAGCATTGGTCAACTGCAAAGCAGCGCCCAAAAACATAGAGAAAATAAAAAATACTGCTATTTTGTAATTGGCAAAAAGTTTAAATGCATTTAATCCCAATATTTGCGTCAGGCCGGCATCTTTATCAATTTGCTTTTGAGGAGGGCATTTCGGAAGCGAAAAAGCAAATAAACCCAATAGCAAAGCAAAACCCCCTGCTATATAAAACTGGTATTCATTTGCCTTACTACCCGATAGGTTGGTAATCCACATAGCGGCTATAAAACCAATGGTTCGCCAAACCCGGATGGGCGGAAAAGCCTTAATGACATCCAGACCTTCATTTTTCAAGATAGTGTAGGACACAGAATTTGCGAGAGCAATTGTGGGCATGTAAAAGGCCATTGCCAACAGCATCACCCAGAAAAACGTACCCGGATCGGCTACTTGTGGGATGTAAAATAAAACACAGGCATACAGAATTTGCAACAACCCATACAGCTTTTCGGCATTCATCCAACGATCAGCGATGATACCAGCCAAAGTGGGCATAATGATGGAAGCAAACCCCATCGTGCTGAAAACGGCGCCAAACTGAGTGCCATCCCAATGCTTGTTTCCAAACCAATAATTTGCTATGGTTATCAGCCAAGCTCCCCAAACAAAAAACTGAAAAAAACTCAAAATAGTCAGTCTGAATTTTGTGCCCATAGCAATCTTATTTTTATTTCGGTGTCGAAGGTAAGATTTTTTAAGCCATTCAATATCAGCAGTTAAAATACCTGAAAAAAAATAAGTAAAAACAATATGGCGGTTTTTTAATTATTTTTGATATATTAGCCCCCACTAAATTAACAATAGTATGAGTAACGTAACAAAAATGTTGTCAAGAAAAGGATACAGTTCCATTAGCCTGCCATCAGGATCAACCGTTTTGCAGGCAATTGAATTAATGGCAAATAGAAATATTGGCGCATTAGTGGTTCTGGAAGCCGGAAAATATGCCGGAATTTTAACTGAAAGAGATTATACCCGCAAAGTGATTTTAAAGGGCAAGCACTCCAACGATACAAAAGTTGAAGAAATTATGACCACCGATCTTCCACATGTTTCGCCCACCGACTCCGTAGAACATTGTATGACGCTGATGAGCGATAAATCTATCCGCTATTTACCGGTTTTTGATGGAGAACAAATGGTAGGCATCATTTCTATCAGCGATGTGGTAACAGAAACCATTCTTCAACAAAAAGAAACCATCAGCCATTTAGAAAATTATATTCACGGCCAGCAATAATCTAAATCTCAGCCATTACTTGATTAATTATAACACTGATTTCACCCGCCCTGTTCCAAGACATCATGTGTGTACCACCCTTGATCAGGTGGGTGGGTGAAGTAGTTTTTATGGGGAAAATATTGTCTTTATCTCCGTGAATATGAATGATATTTTCGGGATACCAGGTGTTTTTCCAATTGAGTATTTTGTCAAAAGACCAATTGATATAATTGATATCTCCGTTTTTTCGGTAGGTATTGGCAAAAGATTTCTCTTCTTCGGTATAAGCGCCTAATCTTTTATTGGCAATGTCATAGGCCCTTTCGCTCTGCTTAATTTTCTTTACCGGAAAGATTTTATCCAAACGGAAAAAACCAATCGCTTTAAGGTGTAAAGGCAGTTCTTTTCTGTTTTTGACACTGGAAATGAGGATAATTTGCTTCACCGCCCTTTGTTTGGCAATTTCTATAGCCATCATTCCACCAAACGAAATCCCTATGATTACCGGTTCCGGCTCATCAATATCCTCAGCCAGGCGAGAGGCATATTCCTCTATCGTTTCCTTAGGCAAAGGATCATGCCAGTTTAAAATTTGAGTACTGCATTATTGATAGTCAACTGCCCAAATATTTTTTCATCCACTCCAAAACCGGGGATACAAAATACCTTCATTTATATTCTAAATCTAAATTCAAAAATCAATCAAATAGCTCGGCTTTATTAAACCCCTTATCCTCCAAAAGGTTTTCTCCATCAGCCGACCGGGTAGCAAGGTGATCGCATCGGTTATTAAAAGGGTTGGAAGCATGTCCTTTTACCCACACCAAATCGATCTGCAAATCCTTTGCCAGCCGATAATACTCCATCCACAAATCCCTATTTTTTTTTCCACCCTTAAAATTGGTTTTTATCCATTTGTTCAGCCAGCCTTTAGTAATAGCATTAACCACATACTGACTATCAGAATAAATGATAACCGGAATATCATTCTTTTTCAACGCTTTCAATCCCTCAATAACCGCCATTAACTCCATTCGGTTATTGGTAGTATGGGTAAAACCTGCCGAAAGCTCCTTTCGGATATTACCAAACATTAACACCACTCCGTAACCACCCGGTCCCGGATTTCCCCGTGAAGACCCATTAGTATAAATTATTATTTTATTTTTATCGCTCATCAGCTAAAATTTAATAGCCGGTCATCAATAGCTAAAACCCTGCTGTAAATAACTTTAATTTTATGAAAATCCTTATGAGTCGTATTCAAAATAAAATTATTTTCCTCAAACAAAATTGCCGAAGGTACTTTTAATGCCAAAAATTTATTTTCAACAATTAGTTCATCTCCATATCTTTTTAAAATATCAGGAGGCGGATTAATTTGCCAGTCATTGGGCAAGTCATCTATTGTCAGCTCCATTATTGGAGAACTGTCCGGAATATCCAAACAAATCATGCATGCCCGAAGCCTGGTAACACTGGTAATATGAGCAAGGCTTTCCAACATAGCCAATGAAGCAGAAGAAGCAGTATATAAAACCCTTGAGCCCTTGCTATGCCATCGCCCAGGATACAACACTGCACCTGCGCCAGAAAGATCATTAATAAATTCGCATCTGCTAATCCGATAAAGTTTCATCAGGCAAAAATTCCATATTCAATACGACCCAATTCATCCATCAACAAATCAATACCCATAGATGTGTCTAAGAACTCTTTGGGCATTTTGTTGCCAAGTGCCATTACCGGCGAACTCATCCAAAGCTTAAACTGATCCATTGTATAAAAAAACCTCCTCTCCCCTTGCATACAGAAAAGCCAATTCCACTAATCTTTCAGATTGCTCCGGGTTTAATAGTTGATTGGCGGTATAGCGGCGCAGAGTTCTATCAGTTGTATGCAAAATATTCGCCATCTCCAAAGCAGAAAATTCTATAATATCACATAATTCATCAACCGCTTTTTTGGGAATGCCTTTTCTGATAAAACCAATAAAGTCGGTTTTACTTTTTAGTGAATCAAAATTCTTTTCATTCTCCAGCGACAAAAATGACAGCACCCGCCTTATAGGACTAATGTAGGCGATAGCAGAAAACCGCATTTTTTCAGACTTATCACTTAACAATGCCGCTGACGATTCATTGACAACAGAAGCATTATCTTCTTCTTCGGGATACTTCTTCTTCATTTTTAGTTATTTGTCCCAAATATACGGACTTTTTTCCGTATTAGAAAATTTTCAACATTCTATTTAAGGATTTTTGGGGAAATCGAGTAGGTAGGGGGATTACTCCCCGCCCTCTCACACCACCGTGCATGCTCTCGCACACGGCGGTTTCTTTTAACTGTTTAACTTCTTGTAATTTGATGTGAGATTGTATAAACAATATCACTCCCATCAAATACTGCGTTAAGGCTCGTTCCTGTTCGCCTGCTTCTTTTACTTGCAACGCCTTTATTGCCCAAGCTCCACATACGGTTTCCCTCGTAGTTATATAATTGTTCATCGATGGACAATCTGCACATTGGTGCATACTGCAAGACCTCTCGGGATAAGATATTAAACTTTCTCTGCGTTCTGCCTGATTTACTCTTTGAGTTACGGTTGAGTTTTGGGCGTTCCCAATCCATGGCTCGGTTGCCCTCTCTTAAGAGCCTTCTATCAGATTTCTATTCGTCAGAACTTCAGATTTGCTGATGACTTCTTTCAGATTCGGGGTCGCCCCCGACACCCTTGTCAGTCGCTAATGTTTCCTATCAACTCGGCACATACAGGAACTCGCATCCTGTTAGCTTAATACCATGCCCGACATACTAAAAAAAACGCCTCTTTTTACGGAGGCGTTTTTAAAAATATTTAATGCTATTAGTTGAAGTTAAGTCTTACCCCAAATTGCATATAATATGTAGATGAGATTGCCTGGTTGGTTCTGTAGGTGGTTTTTATAATATCGCCGCCAGAAGCGCCCAAACGGAAAGTTGGTTTAACAGAGCCCCCAACTTCTAAAGAACTAGTATTTTGAGGCACCAAAAGTCCGTTTTGTGCAATTTTATTTACTCCCCAGTCGGGGTTCAATAAATTGCCAATATTAAATACATCCCAAAAAACTTCAAAAGAGTTTTTACCACCGCCAATACCGTTGAATAACTCTTGCGATAATCTAAAATCCCATTGATTTCTCCAAGGCATAACAGCTCCATTTCTTTCAGCATATTGCCCCTTGCGAGTACTTAGGTAATTATTGTTGTCAATAAAATTAAAGAAAATATCAGATTGTTCCTGAGCCGTATATGCTTTCGAATAACCAGATGTTCCGGCAGGAATATTTACGAAAGTAATTTCGCTTGGATCCTTGGGAACATAAATTAAATCATTAGTTTGACCATCTCTATTGAAGTCAGTTGTGTAGTAAAATGAATATCTACCCTGAGCCGAACCGGAATAGAACAGATTCATACTGGTTTTTAACTTGCCGATCCATGTATTGGAGTAAGAAAGGCTACCAACCAGTCTGCTGGGCAATACATTACTAGTAAATGATAAATTTGAAACGTTAGGATTTCCTGTATTTTGGTAAGGGATAGACCATAAGTTTACAATTTGGTCGCCGGAACCATCACCAAAGTTTTTGGCTCCACTTTTTGTATAGGCAATCATTGCGGAGAAGCCTTTGCTAAAAATTTTGGTTAATTGAGCAGTCAATGACCAGTAATGACCACCTTTTGCATTATCCATTACAATAGCGGTTAAAGCTTTGGTACCATCAAATGCCGCTATATCATATACTATTCCATTTTCGGTAACTGTTTTTAATTTATTGATATATTTATCTATAGTGGCTGAAGGATATATCATTCTGTTATCTGCATAACCTGAAACGCTTAATGCCTGCGGATTTACTAAATTAGCATCTCTGGCTACCACAGAATTAATGTCTTTATTATAAATACCTTCTAATGTTCCTACCATGCCCCAAGGCAAACGAATATCCACAGCCAAACTTGATTTCCAGGTTTGAGGAAACTTAAGATTGTGTGCCATTGCAGAAATACTACTAGGGATAGATTTACCAGGCTCTGCCTTAGGATTAGGAATTAGTTGTTTAGGGTCTGGATTAAAGTCGGGCATTCTTGTGTCTCCTTTTGCAATGTTTTGTAAGTATTGCAACATACCGGCATCGCCTGATTGAGCCACAATCCATACAAAAGGAATTCTACCAGTGAATACACCACTTCCGCCTCGTAATATTACGGAACGGTCACCGATAATATCATAGTTAAAACCCAGCCTTGGAGAAACCATTACTTTAGCGCTTGGCAGCTGACCTGTATTGATTTTTTCATCTCCATTAAACGACAATGCCTCCACTAAGGGGTGTGTCCTTATTTCGTCAACACCAGGGAATGTTGGTAATTCGAGACGTAAACCCGCCATTAATTTAAAACGATCAGTTACATTATATTCGTCTTGTAAATATAATGAAAACTGATTAAATTTAAAACTGGGAAATGCTTGAGATCCATCAGGAGTAAGGGGATAAGTAATTGCAAAGTTGCTGGGTTTCTTTTTGTTCACAAAATCATCCCATGAGTCAAATACAAAATATCCTGTGCCATAACGCTGGAAACCATTTTTGGTTTTGCTGGTTTCAAATTGCAAACCGCCGGTTATGTTATGATCTCCTAAAGTATAAGATGCGTCATAGTTTGCAGTCCAGGTTTTCACATCTCTTAAATTACCATAGGTAAACGGCTCATAACCAAAAGTGGTATAAACAGATGCGCCGTCCTTTATATCCACTAACGGGAACAAGCTACTGTTGCTACTTCTTGGTGCATATTGGTTTACGTAAGACGCACGAAAAGAATGGTTTAAATTACCAATGCGACCATTATACTCCAAAGTACCTGTGTATAAGTTGTCCTCCTGAAAATAATTAGAGTTTGAAAAATGTAATGCGTTTTCGCTTAGACGATTGTTGGCACCTGAAAAAGTTACCCCCGAATTAGATGTGGAAGTACTAACTGAACTAGGCACTTTACTATCTACCTTCGAAAACCGAAAGTTTACTTTATGGCTTTGGTTAATATTCCAGTCAATCCTTCCAAATAATTTTTTATTTGCTTTTTCATTACTATATCCTTGATAAGGACCGGTTTCGTAATTGTAATTATCTTTTAAATATTTACTGATTACGTCTAATTTTTCTGCAGTAGGTCTCGCTATGAAATTTGGAGAACCGGCAACAAAGGGTTGCGTTGGTGTAGATGCTATTTTTGAAGGACCAGGTTCTTGTGTAATTTGATTTTCAAAGTTTAAGAAGAAGAATAACTTATTTTTAATAATAGGGCCGCCGACGCTTGCTCCAAATTGATTCTCCTTAAATTTATTTACAGGAAGCATAACATTTTCTACTCTGTAGCCTTGTTGCTTATCAGAACGAGTAGTGTAAAATGCTGTTCCAAAAAACTTGTTTTTTCCTGAACGAGTTACTGCATTAATAGCAGCCCCTGTAAAGCCGGATTGACGAACATCATAAGGCGTAATATTTACGGTTACTTGTTCTATAGCATCTAACGAAATAGGCGCTCCTCTTGCCGGAACATTCTCTCCGATACCAAACTGGTTATTAAAGTTAGCACCATCAACCATAAAGTTATTGGAGCGGTAGTTGCCACCACCAATTGAGCTACCGTTAGCTTGAGGCGCTAAACGAGTGATATCATTTACCCCTCTTGTAATTGATGGTAAACTGGCAATTTGTGTTCTGGTAACAGTAGTAGCAGACCCTAACTTATTAGTTTTTAATGCATTAATGCTACCTGAAACTACCACCTCTTCTAAAAATTTTCCAACGGTAACGAGCGTGGTATTTAATATATAAGGCTGCCCTAATTGTAAAAAAATATCATCCTGAATACTATTATTATACCCTACATAGGTTACTTCTACTTTATATGGGCCACCAACAGCCATGTTTGCCAGGTTAATTATACCATTTTCATTAGTAACACCTCTGTAAACAGCGCCTGTCTGGGTATTGGTGGCTGTTACCGTAGCACCTTTTAATGGTGATCCCTCATCATTAATTACCTTACCGGTAATACTACTGGTAGTAACCTGTCCATTTACATAACCTGTGGTAAGAAGTGCCACAATTATGAACAAATAAATTTTCTTAAGCATAATTCTAATTTTATTTGGTGCAAATAAAAGAAATTAACTTTAACATTTTGCTTACAAGTGTTAACAAATTGTAACCATTCCTTGTTAGCCAAAAAAATTGATTTGAATCAAGCAAAATAGACTCGTTTAACATTTAATTAAATGAAAGTGAGGCAATTAAGCAACCAATCCTTTAAGTTGAAGCGTTTTCTCCATGTCTTCTAATTTTACTATTGTCATAGCCTCAAATCTTTGCCTTTTCCTAATCCTCATTCTCAATCTCAATCTCAATTTCAATCTTTACCATAATCTCATTCTCAACCTTATTCTCTACCTTATTGTTAAGCATTATATCTTTGCAAAAATTTATTATTGATGTTGAACAGTATTGATAGCGCTATTGAAGATATAAAAAAGGGCAAATTGGTAATTGTGGTGGATGACGAAGACCGTGAAAATGAGGGTGATTTTATCACTGCCGCCGCTAATGCTACACCCGAAATGATCAATTTTATGACGAAAGTAGGTAGAGGATTGATTTGTGCGCCCATTACTGAAACGATCGCCGACAAGCTACTCCTTCCATTAATGGTAACTAACAATACTGCACTGCATGAAACACCCTTTACAATAAGTGTAGATTTGCTGGGACATGGGTGCACCACCGGAATTTCGGCTCACGACAGGGCAAAAACCATTCAGGCGCTAGCCGATGAAGAAAGTAAACCCGAAGCCTTTGGCCGTCCGGGGCACATCTTTCCCCTTAGGGCAAGAGATGGAGGTGTGCTGCGTCGGGCAGGACACACCGAAGCCACCATTGACCTGATAAGATACTCCGATTTGCCGCCGGCGGGTATTCTAGTAGAAATAATGAACGAAGACGGCACCATGGCCAGACTACCCGAACTGAAAGAAATTGCAAAAAAATACGACCTGAAAATAATCTCTATCAAAGACCTGATTGAATACAGAGTGGCCAAAGAAACCCTGGTAGAGGAAGTAGTAAGAGTGAAAATGCCCACTAAATACGGTGATTTTGCCCTCGTTGCTTTTAAGGAAAAAAACACCAACAATGAACATATTGCGCTCATTAAGGGTGAATGGGAAGAGGGCGAACCCATTCTCACAAGAGTTCATTCGTCTTGCTTTACCGGCGATATTCTTGGCTCATTGCGTTGCGACTGCGGCGATCAACTACATAATGCGATGAAAATGGTACAGGATGAAGGGAAAGGCGTGATATTATACATGAATCAGGAAGGACGTGGTATCGGATTGATGAACAAGCTAAAAGCCTATAAACTACAGGAAGAAGGAATGGATACTGTAGAAGCAAATCTGCATCTCGGCTTCAGAATGGATGAGCGAGATTACGGTGTAGGAGCGCAAATATTAAGGCACTTAAATGTAACCAAACTTCGGCTGATGAGCAACAACCCTAAAAAACGGGTGGGCTTAATAGGTTATGGACTTTCAATAGTTGAAAATGTCCCCATCATCACCAAACCTAATTGTTATAATGAACGTTACCTGAAAACCAAAAAAGAAAAACTCGGCCATGAAATATAAGTGTCAATGGCTCATTTAAAATTCATCTCCCTGAATACGATTTTTATCTGATTTAGTTTGAGAATTAATATGTACAGAAGCCGGTTCTATCTTTTTTAGAGTATCCGGCATTACCGGAGATGCTTCAGGAACAACAATCTTATTTCCTGAGCCGCTACCTGTGAATAAGTCTTTGAATTTTTCAAATTCACGACGATACGACAAGCCTGCGCCGGTACGTTTTAACTTTGCCGCACTACTACTGGAGGTAGTAAGATAATCCAAATTCTCTCGATAGAATAAATTAGCCCTGATGGTGCCACTGGCATTAATCAACCATTCCAGCGTCACATCCGGCAAAAACTGGACGGTTTGCTGCAACGAAGATTGCAATGGCACCTCCATTGAACTTCCTAAAGAGATAATAAATCGATCTTTAAAAACAGGAACCGTAAGCGCGCCGCTAAAATTGGCCTGATTAGGAAGATTAAAAGCATTATTCCCTGTTGTCAGTAGGTTTCTATTATAAAATGAACTTCCAAAAACAAGGCTTACCTCCGAACCAAACAATTTGGTCAATTCATTATTTAGTTTTTTATTTATCTCATTGAATAATAAGCTCGAAATACTGCTGATAGTACTATACCCAAACTCATTAACCGCACTACTGATCTTAACATCGGCTATACCAGATTCGGGTGGCGCAAAACTGTTGAACACAATTAAATAAGTTACCTGGCGGGTGATTTGTGTTTCATTGTTCTGAAGCTGGTCAAATAGATAAGTAACATTAAAATCATTTCGGTACTTACTGTTAGGATCAAGATCAAGACCGAATTTGAACCTCGGTTGAAAAAGCTGCCCCGTCAGTTTTGCATTTACATATACATTTTCGCGAACATTGCTCAGGCTCTGGTTCAGGTCAAAACCACTGGACAATGTTGCAAAACTCACTCTCTCCGCCTTATAATAGGCATCCAGATTTATATTGGCTGCCATTGGGTCGCCATTCCAAACAATTGAGTTTTCAACTCCTTTCTTTATGATAAATGGTTTTTTAAAGAAAGACTGAAATGTAAAGTCATACTCGCCTTCCTGAATATCAAACCTACCTTTCAAGCTTAACGGTTCCGAAGTTCCTGCACGAAGATTGAGCGTTCCGGAGCCTCTGCCTTTTATTTCATCACCTGTCAGGTCGTCCAATACAAATCTCATCAACACATTAGGATTTGCTGTTACATCCAAATCATATACGATATTGGATAATGTACTTTTATAAAGACTGTCCGCCATTTCTACCCCGTATTTTCTCTCCACCATCCACTCAGGCATTTTACCTGCCTTGCTGTCGGACGAAGCAATGGTAAAAGTGCTCTCATGGGCAGTAGAAGCAATAGCATCTATTTTCATATAGGTATTGTTGGCATAGCCAAATAACACAAAGGAGCCCGTAGCTTTTACATCGCCATAAAACAGTTTATTATCATTGAAGGTAGTTCTCAACACCTGTACGGGGCGGTTATTGGCTTCATTTCGGGTACCAGGCTTGCGCGTTGATACTGTGAGGTCAAAAAACATTTTGCTGAAAGCTTCGTGCTGAATGCCGCCTTGCAGATAGATTGGATTGTGGGTTACAGTATCTTTCAAAACAATACCGTTTAGATTAATATTATTGGCTGTCAGGGCAAGATCACAATCCTCAACCTTGTAATAACACTGGGTAAAATTGACCTTCAATCCTGCATCATTCAGCCTTCCTTTACCCACCACATACAGTGCATCGAAAGGCCCTTTTAAATCAAACTTGCCGGTAACCTCGCCTCCGATATCAGAAAACAAATCACCAAGAAAGCGTGTAAGGTATTTCAGTTCAAAATGATTGGCCGTTAACGAAATAATATTATTCTTCTGGCTTTCTTTGTCTCTAAGGTAAAAATGAATATCGTAGGCAAGGTCCTTCTTTTGCGGATTGAGTGTAGCGCCATTGATTAATAATTCCTGAGAAGGTAAATCATACAAAACCTTCGCAGTCAAGTTCCCAAGCGAGTCATTATCCAACCTGATACCTTTACCCATAAAATTATCCGTCATTATGCGCATCTTATTTCCCGGATTTTCAACTAATATATCTGCTGTCGCCAAACCTTCCAACCTGTTTGATGGCATCAGATAGAACGCTAAATCTCCAAGGTTCAGGTTTTTTAGAGAAACGGCAATATCATTCCAATCGCCTGCTTTTGACTTAATGGTTTTTATATTTATCTCCTGATTGCTCTCCATCAACGATACCTCTCCAAATGCAGGCATATTGGTTCTAAATTCCAATTCACCGTCTTTTTCAATTGTCCAGGTTTTCCCTGCCACCATAAAGGAGGAAGGATTAAAGTGAATTTTGACGCCATTATTATACGTGTAAAAAAGTGCATCCAGCGAAGCCTGCCTAACAGCCGTATTTTCGCCGCCAGTAAACAGCACTATTTTTGAGAAATCTTCTTCGGCAACAATACTAAACTCCACTATGGGGATGGAGGCGCCTTTGCTTAGAACAACGCTATTGGCTTTACCTGTCAACGACAACTTGTCAATATCTCCGATTGCAGAAATATCTATATTGTCAAATTCAATAGTTTTGTATTTAAAATCCGGCGCATCTACATTTAAACTAATATCATTTGTAATAGTGTTGATGCTTCCCGCTATATAGCTATTATTACCGCCTGCGAGACTGCTATCAATTAAATGCAGAAAATCACTGAAGTAATACGTTTTTATATCAAACGAAAACACTTGATTTGCGGGTATTTTTTTGGTGGTTTAATGTATGCCGGATAATAATGGGTCAGAAAACCTGTTACCGAGTTGGGCATATCGCTGATATTAAATTTTCCCTTCAGGTTTGCCGTAAATTCATTTGAATATAAACTTAGTACCTTTTGTGAATCTATTACTGCAGAATGCAATGCCAATGAATCAAAAGACATTGGTCGTCCATCGCGGGTTAGTACAGCATCCGAAATACTGGCGCTTCCCAAAAAATCGTCAATCGTCTTTCCACTAAAATGGGCATTTGCTTTACCGCTTAATGAAATATTATCTTTTATTAGATTTAATGGTTTAAAATTCAAATGGTCAATATGCGACAGAAATTCAAATTCAGGTATTGCTTTCCGGCTGTCTATTGAACCGTTTAGCGTTAATTTAATATTAGGATCATCTATTGAAGCATTACCATTGAAATTATTACGATTTACATCTCCATCAAAACGAATATTTTGGTATCGGTATTTGTTATAATCAAAATAATTAACTTTCGTTTCAAGCGCCACATTTCCCTTTTCAGGATTAAAGCCTGCACCTTTAAGTTTGGCATCAAGGCTCACAAAGCCCATCATGGTATCATTCAATAATTTACCTAAATTAAACCCGGAAGAAGAAATACTACCTGTATAAACCGGTGGTCTTCCCTTTGGCAGTTTCATGTTTACATCAGCTTTTGCCATTCCCAAAGCGGTTTCAACATTGCCATAGGTTACAAAATCGTTTATAAACCCGGTGAAACTTCCTGAAAAATTTATATACCGCAAATTGTCAAGGCTGATGTTGTTAATCTTTTTTAGTTCGGGCGCAAATGAAATCGCATCCGCATAAGTGGTTTTAAGGGTCCTGGCATTTATTTCAATAAAAGTTTCATTGATATCCGGCAAACCGGTTAATGAAGCATCGCCGCTAAAATAGGTTTGTTTGTCAGTCTGAATTTCCAATTGTTTTCCTATCAGTGCAGAAACCGGTCCGCGAACATTTCCTTTGAGATTGATTTTTTTCTTCCAGGTTTTTAATGCAGGCGCAAAAAAAGCTATATCATCGCTGCTCACTTCTGCATTATTAAACCTGCCTTGCAAAATAACCTTATCAATAAAATCACTCATATCAGTATTAAAATCCTGATACTGCATGCTGAAATAGTCATGTAAATAACTGTTATTGGTATGAATATCCAGATTATTGAAAGTCATTTCTCTGGGGGTCATTTTCAGTTTGGCAATCAATTTTTTTACATTAAAACCGCTTCTTTCCATTGTGCTGAGTTTCACATCGGCTGTAATGGTATCCATTTGCCATTTGGCATTTTCAAAGTCGCCATTTATTTTTGCAAATTCTATATGATTACCATCAAAATAACTGGTTGGGGAAGGTGTATTGTCATTATCCACCTGCAACTTACCATTCACCATAGAAACTTTATCGGCAAAAATCTCCCATTTATCCCGATTCCATTCGAGCTCCGATGTATCTGATTTTCCTGGGTTCCAGACTGAACTACTTTTTTTTGATAGGGCTTATTGCCTTTGTAGCCCTTTATAGCAAAATGTGGTCTATCTATAAAGATGGAAGCCAACTCAATTCTATTATTATTAAAGTCAACTTCTTTAGGACTAACATTTAAAGCGCCCAGATACAACATCATATTTTGGCCATACCACCCATCATCCTGCTTTATAAGAATATTTTTCAAATCTACTTTTTTAATAGCCAGGTCAATCTTATTTTGTTTCTGCGATTCTATTTTATTGCCCGGTGGCGAAAAATAGTCAATCAGGAATTGATGCATCCACACAGAATCACTTCTCTGTAGATGAATGTAGGCATCTTGCAAGCCAAGATATTTAAGCTCAATTTTATCTTTCAGGAAAAACCAGTCGGTAATGTTAACACTAAGATTCCCCGCGCTTAAAATTGTATCTTTCTTCTGATCTTCTACCAGTACGCCCTTCAAGTGCATTTTATTAAAAGAGAGAAATCAACGTGTTTAATTTCAATTTTGGTCTGAAGATCTTTTGATAGTTTTGATGTAACCTTTCCTATAATCCAGTTTTGCACAGGTGGCAATTGAATAAGCATCCACACTGCTATCAACAGAAAAAGAATTGATGCCAATACAATTAATAATATCTTCTTAAATTTTTTCAGGACACTAACAGGTTAATACATTTTGCAAATTTAATTTATTCATTACCACCATACAAATCTGTTCACTTTTCGCCATTTTTCATTCTCTTCCACAAGATTATTAAAATAACTCATAATATTGCTTAATTATTATTTAAATCCTCGACTTTAATGAAATATTTAGGATTTTTCATTTGTTTTATGTTTATGCTTTTGCATGACCTGAAAAGTCAGGAGTTCGGCGCCAACCGTTTTTCAACCCGATGGAGGCAAATTAACAATGATACAGTTCGGGTTATTTTTCCTAATGGAATTAACTCAACTGCAAATGAAGTGGCAAATATTGTGCTAAACCTAGCTGCTCAAAAGAAAATCTCATTAGGCAACAGATTAAAGAAAATCGAAATTGTGCTTCAAAATACCCCTGTGGTTTCCAATGGCTATGTGAGCCTCGGACCTTTCAAAAGCGAATTTTATCTCACACCGCCATCTGATAATTTTGACATGGGAACGCTTTCCCTGGGCAACGCAACTGACCTTACACGAGTATCGCCATGTGCAGCAATATAACAATTTTTACAAAGGGCTGAGCAAGGTCGGGTATTTTTTGTTTGGTCAGGAAGGTTATGCACTTGCCGTTAATGCGGCCATACCAAATTGGTTTTACGAAGGCGATGCTGTTTTTCAGGAAACTGCATTGTCTGCACAGGGACGCGGAAGGATGCCAACCTTTTAAAAGCATACCCTACACTTTGGACAGCAGGAAAAAACTACAATTGGATGAAACTTCGTAACGGCTCCCTGAAAAATTATGTACCCAACCATTATGATCTGGGGTATCTGTTGGTCAATTATGGCTACGAAAAATACGGCCCCGATTTTTGGAAGAATATAACCTCAGATGCCGCTGCCTATGAAGCGTTGTTTTATCCTATGCAGAAAGCAATCAAGACTTATTCCGGTATCAGATACAAGACTTTTATAAAGAATGCTTTTGATTATAATAAAAATATTTACAATATCGATTCATTGAAAAACATTAACACCGAACCTTACAATAAGCCTCGACCAAAATCTTCTTCTGTTGAAAATTATTTTTACCCTGCTTATATATCTTCCGATTCAATGCTTTACCTGAAAAGCAGCTACAAAGCCACTCCTGCTTTTTACATAAAAGACAGCCTCGGCGAGCATTTTCTTCGCAAAAGAGATATTAGTTCAGAAGAACAATTTTCATACAGAAACGGAAAAATCGTATATGCTGCTACGGAAAATCATCCACGCTGGCATTGGGAAGGTTACAGTGTGATAAAGCTTCTGGATATAAAAACAAACAATCAAAAGAGGTTAAGTAACCGGTCAAGATATTTTTCGCCCGACATATCATTCGATGGGAAGCAAATCATTGCCAATCATTCGCTCATAAACGGAGGCTCTTCGCTTATACTGCTGGATGCAGAAAATGGTCGGGTTCTGAAAGAAATTATGGATACCGATATTCATTATTTTTCTACGCCAAAATTTGCAAACGATAGCATCATTATTTCTTCAATAAGATTTTCAAAGGGTAAAAATGCTTTGGCAATAATTAATCTGAATTCAGAAAAAATTGAAATCATTACACCACCCACCTTTAACACAATCGGGCAGATTAATGTTAGAAAAGACAGCGCTTATTTCATTGCCTCTCAAGGATTGAAAGATGAAATATTTTGTATTGATTTGAAAACCAGGAATTTAGGCACATTAATCACCGACAATATTACCAGCTATTTCATCAATGCAAATGACAATTTCCTTGTCTGGAGTAATTTTACCGCTGATGGTTTTCGCTTGAAGCAGACAGAGAAGGACAATACAAAATGGCAGAAAGTAAGTCTTAATCAATTAGCTGAATCAACTTCCGGAATCGTTACTAAATATTTTGCTGATACATCATTGGTAAACGAAGCCGGTTTAGAAAAATCTTTTACCACTGAAAAATACAACAAACTACACCGTCCGGTAAATATTCACAGTTGGCGACCTTTCTACGAAGCGCCCGAATATAGTTTGACGATTTATGGGAATAATATTCTTAACACCACGACAACTGAAATTTCTTATTTGTTTAATGAAAATGACAAAACCCATGCAGTAGGTGCCGAGTTACGATATGGCGGCCTGTTCCCGCAAATCAGTTTCGGGTCCAAATTCACCTTCAACAGAAAAGATTCCGTGCAGAAAAAACTCAAAGAGTGGAATCAATTGGAGAATCATGTAGGGCTCAGTATTCCGCTGCGTTGGGCCAAGGGAGAAACTTATCGTTTTTTTAATGTGAGCAGCAACTACGTTTGTCGAAATGAATATAACAAAGGCATCTTAAAGGATAGTTTCAAAACAAGAAATTTCGGATATCTGAATCACAGTATCAGTTGGGCACAACAAGTGCCAATGGCCAGGCAGCACATTTTTACAAGGTGGGGATATAGTGCATCTGTTCAATATCTACATACCACCAATCTTTACAAAGCTCGTCTTTTTTTCTCAAAGGTCAATATATTTCTACCGGGTTTGTGGCCTACCCACAATCTTGTTGTAAGCGCCGCCATGCAGGAAATGAGTACAAAAGATCGCCGGTTTAGCAATCGAATGCCCTATTCGAGAGGATATATTGCTGTTGATTCGGCAAGGGTTTGGGGAGTGCGCACCAATTATCATTTTCCGTTAGCATATCCTGACTGGGGCTTCGCTAATCTGCTATACATACAACGGATAAGAGCAAATATATTTTATGATTTTACAAAAATTAACGGAAAGAAAATGCTTTATAAAAAAGACATGCAGAGCATCGGCACCGAAATATATTTTGACACAAAATGGTGGAATAGCTACCCATTAACTTTCGGTCTGCGGGGTGGATATTTACTAACCAAAGAACCGCAGATACCCAACAGAAAGTTTTTCTTCGAGCTGGTATTGCCAGTCAGTTTACTACCCAATTAAAAAATAAAATTAAGCCAAATCGGCGCTGATTAGTTTTAAAAATTCGCTTCTCGTAGGGTTTTTCAGAAACAATCCGTCAAAAGCCGAAGTAGTGGTAATCGAGTTTTGTTTTTGCACGCCACGCATCATCATACACAGATGTTGTGCTTCGATAACCACGCCAACACCCAAGGGGTTCAAAGTTTCCTTTATAGCATTCATAATTTGCACCGTGAGGCGCTCCTGTACCTGTAATCTGCGCGAAAAAACATCCACAACTCTGGCCATTTTGCTCAGTCCGGTAATCCATCCATTGGGGATATAGGCGATGTGGGCTTTACCAAAAAAAGGAAGAATATGATGCTCACACATACTGTATAACTCAATATTCTTCACCACTATCATCTCGCTCACATCTTCATGAAATTTTGCGGAGTTGATAATATCATGGGCATCTAACTGATATCCTTGCGTAAGGTATTGCATCGCTTTGGCTAATCTTTCGGGCGTTTTCAGTAAGCCTTCTCGTTCGGAATCTTCGCCAATCAAACTCAAAATCCCCTTATAATGCTTCATCAAACCTTGTGTTTGCTCCTCATTATAAATTTCCTTCTTTTGGTAGCTCATTGTTATATTCTAAATAATTTTAAAAGAAATAATTATTTTTATTTATTCTATAATAAACGTTTTAAAACACATAAGGTTTACAGCCTCCGCACATTTATTGAACAGGTGGAGGATTAACCGGAGGCGGTAAAATAGAGGGATTTACCTCCTCAATCTCCTTATTCTTCTCTGTCTTTTCATTTCTTTCATCATCAATTCTTTTTTGCTGCGCATAAAGCGAATCCAGAACAGTCATTAGCCTTTGCGGATGATCGCGGTAATAATCGAGGCTTTTTTCAAACTGCTTTTTAGTAATGCCGTTTGACTTAAAAACTCTTTCCAACAACTCATTATTGACAGCAGCTCGGTTTAGGTCATAATATTTGGAAAAAATATACCCGTTTGCATATTCGCCGGCCAGCGTTACATCCCACAATACTTTTTGCATTTTGTCTCTGGGCAGCACATCATTAGGCGTTCCACTCGAACACGCAACAAGGAAAATAAGAAATGGTATAACCTGCTTTATCTTCATCTCAAATAGTTACTGTAGATTTATATTTTAAAACGGTGTTGATAATATCAGAGGCCACCTCTGTCTTTGGTTTGCCGTCAAATCTTATTTCATCACCATATTTTGTAAAGATGGTGATTTTATTACTGTCAGCGCCAAAAATCATACCGTCCTGTAAGGAGTTCAGCACAATGTAGTCTGCATTTTTTGTTTTAAGCTTGCGCAGTGCATTTGCTTTTTCGTCATTGGTTTCTAATGCAAAACCCACCAGTGTCTGATGTTCTCCTTTTATTTCGCCAAGGCTTTTGAGAATATCCTTTGTTTTTACCAGCTTCACCTCAGGAATTGTATCGGTCTTTTTTATTTTAGTTTCATGAACCATTTCAGGTTTATAATCGGCTACCGCAGCCGCCATAATGGTTATATCGGCGCTTGCAAAATGACGGTGGCAAGCATCATACATTTCATCAGATGATGAAATGTGGATAACAGTCATCCCATCAGTGTTTTCTTTTGATGGCACAGGACCTAACACTAGCGTTACATTCGCTCCTCTGTTTTTACATTCTCTGGCAATCGCCAAACCCATTTTTCCAGAAGAATGATTGCTGATATAGCGCACAGGGTCAATCGCTTCCTGAGTAGGACCTGCAGTTATCAGCACATTTTTGCCTTCAATATCTTTTGGATTTTTGTTTTCAAAAAATGATTCAAGATAATGTACAATCAATTCCGGCTCCTTCATTCGTCCCGGACCAAACAGGCCGCTTGCCAACTCACCGGTGGCAGGAAAAATAATTTTATTGCCATAATTTTTTAGCAACTTCAGATTATTTTGTGTGGAAGGATGTTTCCACATATCTTCATCCATTGCCGGAGCAATAATCACCGGACAGGTTGCCGATAAATAAACAGCCAACAGTAAGTTATCACACAGGCCTTGCGCCATTTTACTGAGCGTATTGCAACTCAGCGGTGCAATCACCATTACATCTGCCCAGCGGCCCAATTGCACATGGTTCGACCAGGTGCTTTCGGCAAACATATCTGCCAGCGCCTCATTCCTTGAAAGAGTGGACAAGGTTAAAGGCGATACAAAATCTTTGGCTGCGGGGGTCATTATCACCCTTACTTCCGCTTCCTGCTTAACCAACAAGCGCACCAAATAAGCGGTTTTATATGCCGCAATGCTGCCAGTAATGCCTAATAATATTTTCTTCCCTTTCATCATGAAACATCAAAATTAAGTGATGCGCTGAAAAATACTAATAATAAAACCTTAATCTTTTTTTGCAAAATAAAAAACCACAGCCATTTTTACAACAGCCGTGGTTGAAATAATATTTGAAAAAGGATTAGCTGAATAGCTCGTCCTCTGCTTTGCGATAATAAATTTTATCCTCCATAAACTCCTGCGTAGCCAGCAGCCCTGGGTTGGGCATTCTTTCGTAGGCTTTCGAAATTTCGATTTGTTCTTTATTTTCATGTATTTCTTCCAGAGAATCGGTATGGCTGGCAAACTCATCCAGCTTACTGTGCAATTCTTCTCTTATTGAAATATTTATCTGGTTGGCACGTTTACCAATGATTACTATTGACTCGTAAGTATTTCCGGTTTTTGCTTTAATGCTGCCAAGGTCTTTGGTTTCCACATTGCTGGCGATACCGGCGCTAAGTTGTCGTCTTAATTTGCTCATTATTGCTAAATTTTTGTATTTCCGAATTAGAGATATTCATATAATTGTCTATTTCCTTGCGCCATTTGCTTTCAGGAAAACGATCAAAAAATTCATTACATTCTGTCAGTACATCCTGATACCTTTCCACTTTTTTTTCAGCCACACTCAGTTCTGCAAAACGATAGTAGGATTTTACTACCATGTACTGATATTCATCCGCCAATGGCGATTCAGGAAAATTGTACATCAGACTGGTAAAAGCTACTCCTGCCGCCCTAAACTGCCCCATGTCATAATACAATTTGGCCCCTTTGTATTCTTTGGTCTCCAGTCTGTTTCTCAGTTCGTCAATAATTCTATTGCTCTCAGCCACCCTTACCGATCCCGGATGTGTAACCACAAAAGTTTGAAACATTCCAATTGCTTTTATTGTATTGGAAGGATCCAGTTCAGGCTTAGGAGCTAGTTTGTAATTTGTATAAGCCCTCATATACTCCATCTCCTCGGTTCGTGGACTGTTAGGATAACTTTCTACAAAAGTTTTAAAAAGGTTTTCGGCATTTAAATAGTCATTTTGATTATAAATGGCATAAGTCCATTTGTACAAAATATCTTCATACTGCGGTGTGCTGGTATAAAAAGGCTTTATGTCTTCAAAAATGGTAGCAGCCTTTCCATATTTTTTACCGACAAAAAATTTTTCGGCCATCTTCAGTTTATAGGCAGGGTCTTTACTCTTTAAAATCTTGTTCATTCCTGGACCACAGGAAACCAAAGAAAGCGCTAAAAATATGATAACGAAAATCCGCATAAAGTGTGCAAAGTTAATTAATAATGGGCAAATCTTGCGAAAAAACTATAACCACGCAAGTTTAGGGTAGTTAAGTTTTTGATAAAGATGCAATGAGAACTATCATTTAAAAGATGTTTTTAATAATTACCTGATTATCAACTATTTACTTTTACATATAAATTGTTTAACTTTGTGGGTCATTTTTAAACAACCAACAATTATGGACGATTTCTCTGTTCCCTTTAGCATAAAAAATCTGGTAAACTATGCTGCCCAAGCCATTGTAAGCAGGGCGATTATCAAAAATCCGGCAGGCAATGTAACGCTTTTTGCCTTTGACAAAGGCGAAGAATTGAGTGAACATTCGGCTCCGTTTGATGCTTTTGTGCAAATTCTGGACGGCGAAGCGGAAATTACCATCGGCGGCGTTAAACATACTGTTTCTAAAAGCCAGTCAGTTATAATGCCGGCAAATGTACCCCATGCTCTTAAAGCAGTGCATCAGTTCAAAATGATGCTGACAATGATTAAATCCTAACTTTAATCGTCTGAGGGTTTTTGCTTACTAGTCAACAGATTTTTTTCGATAAGCCGGTTTTTGCGGTAGGCTTTGCGCTCCGTATTGAACCTGCCGGTATCATATTTTTTGGTAACAACACCACTAAGATCAGGACGGCCGGCATCTACCCAGGCAGTGTACCAAAAGTCTGAAATATAGTTTGCAGTGGCTATCAGTTGGTCGTTGATGGAATTGCCCAAAGCCTTGTTATATGCTTTTGCAAAGGCAGACGTATAAAACCTGCGGTTTTTACCCCAGCGTACCTGCCATCTGTATTTTGTAGAATCGGTAAAGTGTTTGGAAACCTCTTTTTCTTTTGCGAGCATTTCAGGCAGCAGCGAATGAGTGTGCTGCAATATTTGCCAAGCGGTATTGCTGATAGAACTGATATATTTTGCCTTATGTCTGCTTTTCAGGGTGTAATTGGTTATTTCTATTTCGGGCACAGTGGTTTCCCACAAATCGTGAAGACCATTCTGGCCGGTCAGTTGCCCATCGTAATTGAGCGAAGTGTGCAGGGGCACATGCGCATCTGCAATATAATGGCCCAGGTCGGCAGCATAAAAAATGATGCTGTCCCTGATTTTCATCCTGAAGGCATTGGTAAGCTTTTGCTGTGTTTCTTCTAATGTGTAAGGCAGGGTGCCGTATTTATAAACCGTATCGGCGCTGTATTTGGCCTCTGCCTCCAGTCGGTTGCGCGGAATGGCAGCAAAAGGATCATCGCCGTAATACTCCATGTCCATAAAGTGTTTGTTGCCCTCAGTACTGTCTGTACTCCTGCGCTGGTCGGGGCGCGGCGCATTATATACCAGATAATCCTTTTCGCTGAAAAACAAAGGCCTCATTTTTTTGGGCAGACCGTATATTGCCAACTGGTTTACAGTGCGATGCACCAAAAACCCCCAACTGCCAAAACCTATCAATATTATAACCAATGAAAAAAGAAATACACTTTTGCGCATCGTTAATTGTTTAAAATTTTTGCAAAGGTGCAGGAAAAGGAAGTATTAGAAAAATTCTTTGTAGCTTATGGAATTTATCAAGAAAAAGGTGGAAAATATTCTCTAAAGCTGCGATGCTGATAAAATTTGTTTTTCTATTCTTCTATTCTTCTATTTTTTCATCTTCTGATTTGGCGGCAGCCTCAGTCATAATTTTTTTTATAGGATTGGCTCAGGCTTCTTCATACCCTTTTCTATTGGCAATCACATCCATACAGAAATAAAGCGCATGAAGAAAAGATGAATGATCTGCCACTCCCTTTCCTGCAATATCAAAAGCCACACCGTGGTCAGGCGAAGTACGCACTACGTTTAATCCGGCAGTAAAATTCACCCCTTCTCCAATCGCAAGAGACTTGAAGGGAATCAGTCCCTGGTCGTGATACATGGCCAGCACTGCATCAAATCTTTCATGATAGCCTCTGGCAAAAAACGCATCAGAACTGTAAGTACCAGATACCAGCATATCCTTATCCTTAGCCTGACGAATAGCAGGTTTGATAATGGTTTCTTCCTCACTTCCCACCAATCCTCTTTCGCCGGCATGTGGATTTAAACCCAGCACTGCAATACGCGGCCTGCTGATGTCAAAATCTTTCTGTAGGCTGCTTTGCATTATATTTAGTTTGCTCAGGATATTTTCTGTGGTAATGCGCTGTGCCACCTCGCTGATAGGCACGTGCTCAGTTACAAGCGCCACACGCATATTGGATGCGCACATCATCATCACTACATCAGAAACTCCGAAATAGGATTTCAAAAAAGGAGTATGTCCTGTAAACGAAAAATCAGCAGACTGCACATTATTTTTATGGATGGGAGCCGTAAGCAAACCGTCAATTTTTCCTTGTTTTAGGAAAGTACTGGCGGTTAATAATGATTTAACAGCATATTTCCCACCGGTTTCATTTAATATGCCGGGGTTGATATTTACTTCCTCATCCCAGCAGTTAAAAATATTTACCTGCTTCGGATTCAGGCGGTCAATATCCTTTGTATGGTAGAAATTGAAATTAGAATCAGGAACCGTCTTTCTGTAAAAATTTATTACCTTATTACTGGCAAAAATAACCAGCGTACAAAGCTCTGCAATTCTTGTATCCGTAAAAGATTTTATAATCAGTTCAATACCAATGCCATTCACATCACCACAGGTTACGCCAATGATCGGCCTTTTTATGTTCGTATTCATTATTTTTAAGATATTCTGCGAAAGTAAAGAATTTGGGTAAAAAGTCTTGCACTTTTAATTGAATCACTTTATTTCTACAACAAAACGTCCAAAATGTTTTACCGGCAGTAAATATAGGTTAAAAGAAAAAAAACTTTGACCGGAATAATTTGCACCCAACCAAATCTTACAGCTTGGCTTTAATAACCTAATTTTGCCTAATGTATTCGCTAAAAAAGTCGCTGGGTCAACACTTTCTGAAAGATGAAAATATTTGCAGAAAAATTGTTGAGGCTATCAGCGAAGACACATTTTCACAATTGCTGGAGGTAGGCCCGGGTGGCGGGGCGCTTACCAAATACCTGATAAAGATACCGGACATTGATTTTAAAGCAGTGGAATTAGATGAAGAAAAAGTGATTTTTTTACTAAAAACCTATCCCGAACTCGAGGGCAGGATTATTCATGAGAGCTTTCTGGATTCGCAACCGCCATTTGATAACGAATTTAATATTGCAGGAAATTTTCCTTACAATATTTCTACTCAAATTTTGTTCAAAATTCTGGAGTGGAAAGAGCAGGTACCGGTGGTGGTAGGCATGTTTCAAAAGGAAGTGGCACAGCGAGTGGCTTCACCGTCTGGCAATAAAGTGTATGGCGTATTGAGTGTGCTGGTACAGGCTTTTTATGAGGTAAAATATCTGTTTGATGTGCATGAAAACTGCTTCAATCCGCCGCCTAAGGTAAAAAGCGGCGTAATTAAATTATTGCGAAAAAGCAATATTGAAGATATGAAAAGCGAAAAAACCTTCTTCAGACTAGTAAAAACGGCTTTTAACCAAAGAAGAAAAACTTTGCGCAATGCCGTCAGAGGAATTTTCCCGGAAGAAGTTTTAAACGATACTATTTTTTGATAAAAGAGCAGAACAATTATCAGTAAAAGATTTTTCAACTTTAACCTTTAAAATGAAATGATATTTTAATATGAAAGTAATTATTACGGGCAAGGCCCACCCCTATTTGCAGGAGTTTCTTACAGAAAAAGGGTATGAGGTAAATTATGCGCCTGCTATTTCTTATGATGAACTCAAAGAACAAATTGGCGATGCTACCGGTATCGTGCTTACCACACGAATTACTGTGGACAGGGCTTTGATTGATGCAGCGCCTCACCTGAAATGGATTGGTCGCCTTGGCAGTGGCATGGAATTAGTGGATGTGCCTTATGCCGAAAGCAAAAACATTCTTTGTGTGAGCAGCCCCGAAGGAAACAGAAATGCTGTGGCCGAGCACTCCCTGGCAATGATTCTGATGCTGATGAACAAAATAAATATTGCTTACAACGAAGTAAAACAGGGTATCTGGAAGCGTGACGAAAACAGAGGGACCGAGTTGACTGGCAAAACTGTAGGTATCATTGGATATGGAAATACGGGTGGCGCTTTTGCCCGTTTGCTGGTGCCCTTCAATGTTACCGTTCTGGCTTATGATAAATATAAAAATGATTTTGCACATGACTTTTTAAAAGAAGCCTCATTAGAGCAGGTTTGCAAATATGCAGATATTATCAGCTTCAACGTGCCGCTGACCGAATTTACACACTATATGCTTAATAAAGAACTAATCCAAAAAATGGAGCAGAAACCCTTTATTATCAACGCTTCCAGAGGAAAGGTGGTAAATACTGACGACCTCATCTGGGGGTTGAAAGAAGGATTAATAGCAGGCGCCTGCCTCGATGTGTTGGAAAATGAAAAGCTTAGCTCCTACAACGAAAAAGAAAAAGAGCAACTCGAATGGCTTACTAACCAGCCCAATGTAATTGTAACACCTCATATTGCGGGTTATAGCCATGAGGCATTTATAAAAATGGTGACGGTAACGCTGGAGAAGTTGAACATCAGGTAAGGGAGAATATAGAGAAAAAGGCTAAGATGAAGGTTAAAGTATAGAAAAAGTTGAGGATAGAAATATATCAAAAAAGCACTTTTTATTATGCCGATTCAAAAGCAATAAGCAGTAGGTTGTAGGCTTAGGCTGTACGCTGTACGCTTTAAGCAATTAGCAATCTGCAATCACAAATTTTAAATCTAACGTCTAACGTCTAACATCTAATTTCAAAACGCTACGACAATAAAAGCGATAAGCTGTAGGCTTTAAGCTAAGCAATCTGCCATTTGTAATCTGTTATCTGCAATCATAAATCATAAATCACAAATCAGCAATCTGTAATCTGTAATCTGCTAACCTCTTATTCTCCTACCCTTTCTTATCTTTGCAAAATGAAGCAACAAAACATACGCCACTTAAGCTTAGAAGAACTGGAAGAATATTTTTCAAGTATCGGCGATAAAAAATTCAGGGCACAGCAGGTATATAACTGGCTGTGGGTGAAGCCGGTGCAAAGTTTTGATGCCATGACCAACCTCAGCAAAGACCTCCGTGAAAAACTGAAAGAAGATTTTAGCTTCCCATCATTAAGAATTGATTTGACGCAACACTCAGATGACGGAACCATCAAAACCCGATTTGCTGCCGGCGTTCATCATAAAACGGAAGGCGTATTAATACCCACAGAAGAAAGAAAAACGGCCTGTGTCAGTTCTCAAATCGGCTGCAGCTTAGGATGTAAGTTTTGCGCCACAGGTTATCTGGGAAGAACCCGCAACCTGAATTTTGATGAAATTTTTGATGAAGTAGCTTTAATCAATGAACAGAGTTTGCAAACATTTGGTGCCAAACTTACAAACATTGTATTTATGGGAATGGGTGAGCCATTGCTGAATTACAAGAATGTATTAAAGGCAATCGAGCGCATCACCTCACCGGATGCACTGGCCATGAGCCCAAGGCGTATTACCGTTTCTACAGCCGGAATTGCCAAACAAATCAGGCAGTTGGGCGATGACCAGGTGAAGTTCAAACTGGCGCTTTCGCTTCATGCTGCTAATGACAAAAAGCGCAGCGAGATAATGCCCATCAATGATACCAATAACCTCAAATCATTGGTGGATGCGCTAAATTATTTTTACAAACAAACCAAAAACGAAATCACTTTTGAATACATCCTTTTCGATAATTTCAATGACAGCCTTAAAGATGCCGATGAACTTATAAAAATTTACCGTCAGGTTCCGGCAGACCTCATCAACATTATCGAATACAACCCCATTGATTATGCACACTTTAAAAAACCCTCGGAAGATAAGGTAAATGCCTTCCTGCAGCATCTTGAAAAAAACAGGGTGAATGCCCGTCTGCGCCGGAGCCGCGGCAAGGATATTGATGCAGCCTGCGGGCAATTAGCAAATAAAGAGTAACAGCGCATTTACTTTGAAGATTCTTTTTCTACAAACGCCAGAAATTCTTTAAAAAGGAGCGCTGTACGATTTCCAGGTGCCATCAATAATGTTTTCGTCAATTTCAATAATGGGTAATATCTTCTTTGTAGTACTTGAAATGAATACATCTTTGGCTTTATATAATTCATCCAAGGAAATATCTCTTTCTTGTACCTCAAAATGGTTTTTAGCAATTCGAAAAATGTGTTTTCTGGTTACTCCGTACAAAATATTACGAACCGGAGTTACCAAATATATCTTCATGGGTTATAATAAAAATATTTGAACGCGGCAATTCGGTAATCATACCGTTTTGATAATATAAAACATCATCAGGCTCCTTTATTTTTCACCGCTTCCTGCATCCACACCCCATCAGATAATTAATGGATTTTGCCTGTGGCACTTCTCTCTGATAATGATGTCTAATAAGCCTGAGACCTTTACTATATTGGTCAGGTTTTGGAAAAAAGACAGGTTGTTGCTGTATAATCAGATTGAGTGCTGTAGGCGTGTAGGCGTCATTAGAATAACCTCCTGTGAGCGTTATCTTAATCCCCGATTCGGGAATATTGTTTTTAGCAATCAGTTGTTCAATAATTGTCTTTAGTTCATGCTTTTAATGCAGCGGCTTCAAACGCATCAAAGTTGATGAGTGAAAAAATCGTTCAAGGTGGTCGTCCAGGTAAAGCGGCTTATTATTGCAGGTTCTGAAAAAATCAAAACTGCCATATCCTCTCTGGATGGCAAGATCGCGGATGCCGATGACAGCTTTTTCTTCTTCAACAAACTGATTGTTTAACCAGGTCTATCTCATGGTTTATAACGATTATATTCTTTCAAAATGGAAAGTATCTTTTCCTTGGGAAGCGCTTCCACTACCCTTCCGCTATTCCCTTTCATGGTTTTGGCTTCAAAAAGCGAATTGATAATCGCCTGCTCTGTAGCTTCAATGGCTGCCATAAAAAGGGGAGATATTGGTCATTAAAAACAACCGCGGTCTGATGCAATCTTTGCAGGGGATTATGCGGCACACACACATCAGGGTTTGCAGAAAATGCAATCATATAATCGCCGCTTCCATTGCTGGCAATACCGCCTGTTTTTGCAAGTCCCATAAAAGCTCTTTTGGCCAGTCTTTGCAGATTTCGGGCATCCAGCGGCGCATTCGTAGCAACAACGATGATACAACTGCCATCAGCAGGATTATTCAGCTTATCACTGAGGTAAAATTTTCCCAATTCCCTACCTACCGGTACGCCGTCAATCTGCAATACCCCTCCAAAATTGGTTTGCACCAGCACATCCACAGTATAACCACCTAAGTTTTTGGGCAACACCCTTGAGGCTGTTCCAATTCCTCCCTTAAAACCAAAGCAAACCGTTCCGGTTCAGGCACCCACATTTCCCTGCGCTACAGGGCCTTCAGCAGCTTTACTTATTGCGTCCAATACGTTTTATTCGGTAATATGCCTGCCTCGGATGTCATTGAGATAGCCGTCATTGGTTTCGCCCACTACTGCATTCACACTTTGTATATTTTCATTTCCTTTTTGGGTTAAAGTGTAGATTATCACAGCATCAATGGCGTTTGCCACACTTAAAGTGTTGGTAAGTAATATCGGGCTTTCGATATTGCCCAATTCCTGCACCTGAGTGATGCTGGCAAGTTTTCCAAAACCATTACCTACATAAATGGCTGCAGGTACCTTTTGCTGAAAAAGATTTCCGCCATGCGGTAAAATGGCGGTAACTCCGGTATGCACAGGATCGCCTTTTTCCAATGTAAAATGACCGATTTTAACGCCGGCAATATCGGTAATTGCATTTAGTTTACCTTGCGGAAAAATCCCAATCTTTATAGTAATAATCTGATTATCAATACTCTGCGAAAACACAGGGTTCCAAAATAAAAGGGTCACTTTCATTAAATGGGGAGTACGCCTAATTTTGTTGCATGGATACATCATATATCGGTCATTTTTTACCCAAGGGGTTATTGGAATATTTTGATATTACAGGTATAGATGAACTATGCTTTGTAAAGGACAGGTCAGTTTATTTTCAGATTTCATTGGAAGAACGGAATATGATATTGGGAGATGTGGATGGTACCCAATATGAGTCAAAAGGTTTTACGGAGATAACCCTACAGGATTTCCCAGTCCGTGGCAAAGCAGTTTATTTGGCAATAAAAAGAAGACGCTGGCGACATAAAAAGAGGCTGGTAAAATTATCAGAAACGACTTTTCATTTGTAGCCGAAGGTTCAGGGTTAACCAAAGAACTATCGGATTTTTAAAAGGTACAGGTTGATACAAAGGTTGATACTATCAGCAACATAGCTGGTTACCATCAGATACAGCCTTCAAAATTAAACCGTCATTATAAAAAGTATAGCAGTGGTTTTAAAGACTGGAACCAGCTCACTCACTGCGAAGATTATCTTCTTTTTCCGGACAACATTGGAGCCTACCTAAGCATAGATGAACTAAGTTTATCCAAAGGAGAATTATACACATTTGTTACCAACAAAAACGGCAGGGCAAAGCAGGGTACATTGGTAGCCGTCATCAAAGGAACACTATCTAAAGACATTATAACCACCCTAATGAAACTTTGTGAACACAAGCGTTTGCAGGTAAAAGAAGTCACTCTTGATATGGCAAAAACATGGAAGCTGCCGTAAAGCAGGTATTTACAAATGCCACTCTGGTTACCGACAGATTCCATGTAATAAAACTGGCAATGGAAGCCTTGCAACACATAAGAATAAACCTGCGATGGAAAGAATTAGACAAAGAAAATGCAGCCATTAAAAAGGCTAAAGAACAACAAATAAAATATGAACCAGTAATGCTGGAAAATGGTGAAACACCCAAACAATTACTGGCAAGGTGCAAATATATTTTAGCCAAAAAACAAAACGACTGGACAGAAAATCAAATACAAAGAGCCACCCTGTTATTCAAATATTTCCCTGAATTAGAAACTGCTTACCACCAAACTTTAGCCTTTAGAAACATATACGAAAACCAACAAAAAGCATCTGCTAAGACAGCGTTTGAACAATGGATACAAAAAGTACAAGAGCAGGCATTAAAAGAGTTTTATACCGTTGCTAATACCGTAAAATATAATTTAGATAACATACTTAATTTCTTCAATAACCGAAATACAAATGCCAATGCAGAATCATTCAACGCTAAAATAAAACTATTCAGGGCTAACCTTAGAGGCGTAACCGATACCAAATTCTTTCTTTTCAGACTGCATAAACTTTTTGCCTAGTCCCCAGTAAATAATGGTGAGCCAAATAAAATGGGGATAATGAATGTAACAATTAATTTTAACAACATGATTAAAATTAATGATATTTACTGAAAACCGAAGATTCAATAATCAATATGAAAGGTAGTATGTTGATTAGGTAAACAAATTGATTTAAATAGAAATCGTGTTTTCTATAAAACTTCGTCAAAGCCGGAACACAAAAAAGCAATAAACCCTTTTGCCTATTGCCTATCGCCCGGAGCCTTAATAAGCTCGTGCAAATAAAACTCTTTGCTTGGAAGGTTTACCTGACAGGATACAGGCGCCATCCTCCACTCCCGAACCATCAATCGGTATGCATCGAACAGTCGCCTTTGTTTTTTCTTTGATTTCGGTCTCTGTTTCTGGGGTGCCATCCCAATGGGCAAATACAAATCCGCCTTTCTCATCCAGAATTTTTACAAATTCGTCCCAGCTATCGGCATTGGTAATATGCTCATCTCTGTAAGCCTTCGCCTTTTCAAACATCGCCGTTTGAATATCCTGAAGCAATTGTTGCACATAAGCGGCAATGCCTTCCAGAGAAACAGAAGTTTTTTCTTTGGTATCGCGGCGGGCTACCTCCACCACATTGTTTTGCAAGTCGCGGGCACCTAATGCCAGCCTTACAGGCACACCCTTCATTTCATATTCGGCAAATTTCCATCCGGGGCGTGCATTATCATTGTCATCGTACTTTACGCTGATTCCCAAGGATTTAAGTTCCTTCATTATTATATTTACCTTGGTATCTATCTGTTCTTTTTGTTCCTGACCTTTATAAATAGGCACAATCACCACCTGTAGCGGCGCTATTCTTGGAGGCAAAATCAATCCCTGGTCATCGCTATGTGCCATTACCAGCGCGCCAACAAAACGGGTACTTACTCCCCAACTGGTTGCCCACACATATTCTAATTGGTTTTCTTTGTTTAAAAACTGAACCTCAAAAGCTTTTGCAAAGTTTTGACCCAGAAAATGCGAAGTTCCGGCCTGCAATGCCTTACCATCCTGCATCAACGCTTCAATGCAATACGTATCCACCGCACCCGCAAACCGCTCGCTTTCGGATTTAACACCTTTAATAACCGGCATTGCCATAAACTCTTCGGCAAACTGAGCATAAACATTCAGCATTTTCACGGTTTCCTCCACCGCTTCTTCCTGTGTGGCGTGTGCTGTGTGACCTTCCTGCCACAGAAACTCCGCCGTACGCAAAAACAAGCGGGTACGCATTTCCCAACGCACCACATTTGCCCACTGATTGACCAGAATTGGCAAATCGCGATACGATTGAATCCAACCTTTGTAGGTATTCCAAATGATGGTTTCACTCGTTGGGCGCACAATCAGTTCTTCCTCCAGCCGGGCTTCGGGATCTACAACCACTCCGCCTCCATTAGGGTCATTCATCAGCCTGTAGTGTGTAACAACTGCACATTCTTTGGCAAAGCCTTCAACGTGGGCTGCTTCCTTACTAAGAAAGCTTTTGGGTATAAACAAAGGAAAGTACGCATTAACATGTCCTGTATCTTTGAACATTTTGTCTAAGTTATCCCTCATATTTTCCCAAAGGGTGAAGCCATAAGGTTTTATAACCATGCAGCCTCTCACCGCCGAGTAGTCGGCAAGATCGCCTTTCAGCACTAAATCGTTATACCATTGCGAATAATCCTGTTCTCGTGGAGTGATCTCTTTACTCATAATATTATACTGTAAATCAATATGTTCTATTAAATTTCAACTATTTTTTCAGAGCATTGTTAATTAACAACACGTTAAGCATCCTTTTTATTACATTCACGTCAATAATAGTGTAACTTTACCCTGAAATGTGCAAATGTAAATTTATTAAGTGTAAGAACGAAAGTAAAGATTTGATTATTTTTGGAAACTATTTGTAAAAATATAAACTGAGCCACAATGAAAACGAATACATTAATTATTATGCTGGCAATTGCCCTGATGATGGGGGGATGTGCCACCGCCTATCAAACCGGCCAAACGCCGGATGATGTGTATAGCTCTCCGGCTGCACCCGAAAGTGAATATGTAAAAGCCAAGAAAAGCGATGATAGACGTTACCGCCAATATGACGGAGAAGAGGATTATACTTACGAAGACTATGATGACCGCTATCTCCGTATGAAGGTGCGCAACCGCTATCAATGGAACGATTTGGATGACTGGTATTATTACGGCAATCGTTACAATTTCAGTTATTATAACAACTGGGGATATTGGAATGACCCTTGGTATTGGAACAATCCATGGTCTCCGGTAAGCTACTGGAACATGTATTATAACCCTTATTACTACGGCGGCTGGGGAATGGGCTGGGGCGGTCGGTATGGCAGTTTCTATGGCGGTTGGGGCGGTTGGTATGGCAGCTATTGGGACCCCTGGTACAACCCCTGGTACTCTGGAGGTTATGGATATGGTTATGGCTGGGGTTGGGGATCATACTGGGACCCATACCTATATGGCCCCGGTTATTTTGTGGGAGGCACCAGATCGGTCTATTACGGCCCCAGAACAACGAATCTGGCATCTTACAGAGGCTCCGGCGGAACCGGGGTCAACAGGAATGTCTATAGAAACGGTGTGAGCAGTAATAGCAGTAATTTGGGCGGATACCGAAGCACTTACGGCATGCGGAGTGAAGGAAGCGTAAATACAAACTCCAACAACTCAAGCGCCAGCTCCAGACAAAGAGCCGATGCCATCAGAAGCGGTAATTATAACAGCAGAAGCAACAATGATACTTACAACAGGTCAACTTATCCAAGCTCTTCGCCTACCATAAGCGGTGGTAGCTCAGGAAGGAGTTCAGGTGGTAGTTCAGGTGGTAGTTCAGGCAGCGGTTCCAGCGGAAGCAGCGCTCCTGTAAGAAGGTTCTAAAACAATTATTAATAAAATAATTATCTATAACTCAAATGAAAAAAAGTTTATTGACCATTTTTTCCTTCGCTATTGGCGGAGTAATATTGGCCCAAACACCAGAGGACGGCCTAAGATACTCCTGGCAGACCGCCACAGGAACTGCCAGGGTGCAGTCATTGGGAGGAGCGAGCGGCGCTTTGGGAGGCGAAATCTCGACCATGTTTTCAAACCCCGCCAATATCGGATTTTACAAAACGGGTGATTTGGTTGTATCCGGAGGACTGAACTTCAATAAAACCACATCTACCTACTTTGGCAGCTCGGGGCCTGCACAGAAATCAAATACGGGCTTCTTGGGTACATCTGGTATTGTATTGGGAAAGGAACGCTATGGAAACGGTTCGGTAAAGAGTACTGCTTTTGCACTGGGTATCAACCGGGTAGCTGATTTTAACGGCACTGTACGTTTTAATGGCAGAAATACCATGAGCTCTATGTCTGAAAAATTTTTAGACGACGTAAAGGGGATTGACCCTAATACCGTAGCAGCCGGAAACGGGTATCAGTTTGGCCCTTCACTTGCGCTGAATACCTATTGGATTGATTATGACAAAAACTTACCAGGTGCAAATAAATACTTTTCAAATGCAGCAAAAATTGCCGCTAAGGGCGGTGTGGATCAGGATGAACTCTTGAAAACTTCCGGCGGAATAACCGAATTTGCCATTGCTGGCGCAGCCAATATTGATGACAGGGTATTTATTGGCGGTACAATCGGATTACCGACTCTGCGCTATAGCAGCAACAGAAGTTTTTTAGAAATGGACCCTGACGAAAACGATGCCACAAATGGTTTCGATCACGCAGAACTGAGGGAAGAACTTACTACAACCGGAGCCGGTATCAATGCCAAATTGGGTGTTGTAATAAAACCCACCGAAATGGTAAGATTAGGATTTACTGTGCACACCCCCACTTTTTACACCCTTAAAGATAATTATTGGTCTTACGTAAAAACTGACAGGGAGAATTATGCTCCATCTCCTACCCTTGACAGGGTTTTATATATGGCATCTGATGATAAAACATTCCCCGGTGCAGGCGTTTTTGATTACAATATGAGAACGCCTTATAAACTGATGGGGAGTCTGGCATTGATGTTTGGAGATGTAACCAATGTGGCATCACAAAGAGGTTTTTTGACAGCCGATGTAGAATATGTAAATCATAAGACAACAAGATTTTCTTCCGGAAACGGAAATTCTTCAGACAATAGTTATTTAAAAGACCTGAACAGCACTATTCAGGATTATTATAAAGGCGCTGTAAATGCCAGAGCGGGTATAGAGTTGAAGTTTAACACCTTTATGTTTAGAGGCGGTGGCGCTTACTACGGCAGTCCTTATGCCAATGACAACCTAAAAAGCAACATTTATCAAGCTACAGGCGGTATAGGCTACAGAAACAGAGGCGTGTTTGTAGATTTGGGTTATGTGCAGTCTTTTGGAACGCAGGTATATTTCCCATATCACGTGAACAAAGGATCTTATGCAGCCGATATCAAGAACAATAGCTCACGCTTAGTATTAACATTAGGATTTAAAATCTAAAAGTGCTTAGTTTATATTTAGTAGTTGAACGCCCCGAAATGTTTCGGGGTGTTTTTTTTATATATATCTTCCCCTCTCAAAGAATAGTTTGAGGTTCAAGGTTTGAGGTTGAAAAATTGCAAATTGCTGATTACAGATTACAAATTGTTGATTGCTAATTGCTTATAGCCTACAGCATATTTAAATTTTAATCTCATTACCATCATCATCTTTCAGTATTCTTTCCCTATCACGCTCTTCGGGCTCTACATATTCGAGGATAAAATTATTTTCCCCTTGCCCCACCATGATATTCAAATAATTGAGTTGTACCACTTCTAAAATTGAAAGAAACAGAAAAATAGCATGCACCCTATTCTCAGCCAGTTCAAATAATTTTTCAAAAGACACATTTTTTTCTCCCGCTGCCATGCCCAGTACATACTCACGGCTGGCTTCCATTGAATAGTTGTAACGAATGACAGTGTGAATCGGCTTGTTTATTTTTTCATCATATCGCTTTATGGCCTTTTCGAAAGCCTTCATCAGGTTAAAAAGCGTAATCGCCTGAATTTCAGTTCCCTCTCCGGCTTCTTCGCCTATTTGCGAAAGTTCTTTCTGGATATTTCCCCGCTTTACCATCAGCATACGCAGTGCTTCCATTTCGGCCATTTGAACAGAAGCTTCTTTGAATTTTTTGTATTCAAGAATTTTGCTTACCAGTTCTTCTCTGGGGTCTATTTCATTGCCCTGCTCATCCAGTTCTTTACGGGGGATCAGCATTTTAGCTTTAATGCGCATCAGCGTAGAAATAAACAATATAAACTCGCTTGACAGTTCGATATTCAAAAATTCCTGCTCCCGAATATAATCCAGAAAGTCGTTGGTGATTTTTGTAATCGGAATATTATAAATATCCAGTTCGTCTCTTTCAATAAAAAACAATAAGAGATCGAAAGGCCCTTCAAACTGAGACAATTTTATCTGATAGGTGGCATTATTGTTCACAACAAATATGAATTTGAACTAAAAAATATAAAGCCCTGCCCGTCAGGCAGGACTTTACAAATGTAGTAAATCGATTATTTTATTACCGATTTATTTTTTCAGAGAATCCCTGATCTCCATCAATAATTGATCGGTTGAAGATGGTCCTGCATCAGCAGCGGGGGCTTCTGCTTTTTTCATTTTATTAATAGCCCTTACCATCCAGAATACCACTAATGCCAAAAGAAGGAAATTAATGGCCACAGTGATAAAATTACCATAGGCGAAGATGGATGCATCTGCAATTTTTCTGGCTTCTTCCAACTTGGTACCTCCAGGCACATCACCTTTAAGCACCCAATACAAGCTGCTGAAATCAGGTTTTCCTATCAGTGCGCCTACCACCGGCATTATTAAATCATCAATAATGCTGGATACTATTTTGCCAAAAGCGCCGCCAATGATAACACCGACAGCCAGATCAATAGCATTTCCCTTAACGGCAAATTCTTTAAATTCTTTAATCATTCCCATGTAAAATCGTTTTAAATTTTTTAGTAATAAATAATTTTCACTGAATAAATATAGCGTAATTCTATAAATTGACTTATATAAATAATTCTAATTTACTCACTTTTCGGCTTTTCGGACGCAAGCGAAGGATATTTCATATCCAGCTTTTTTAATGTATCCCTGAGTGTTTTTGCAATCACATACTCTTTATACCAATTTTGATCGGAGGGTACAATGATCCACTCAGGGTTGTTGCAGTTTTTGAAGCAATCCTGATACATTTCGTAATATTTGCTTCTTAGTTTAGCTTCTTCAAAATCGCGCTCATTGTACTTCCACATTTTCTGAGGATTGGTCACTCTCTCCTGCAATCTTTCCTGCTGCTCTTTTTCTGAGGTGTGCAGATAAAATTTCAAAATTTGAGTGCAGTTGTGTTTTTGCAAAAGTTTTTCAAAATCATTGATTGCCTGCATACGCTTTTTGGCCAGGTCATAATCGCACCAGCCATGTACACGTGTTACCAGAATATCTTCATAATGTGAGCGATTAAAAATCTGAATCCGACCTTTTGCGGGAGCATTTTTATGAATTCGCCACAAAAAGTCATGCGATAATTCCTCTGCCGTTGGCACTTTGAAGGAAACCACATCTACTCCCTGAAGATTCATGCGGCCAAACACGTTGAGAATAGCGCCATCTTTTCCACTGGCATCCATCCCCTGCAATACTACCAGAATAGCATGCTTGCCTTCGGCATATAAAAGATTCTGCAATTCATTAAGGTCATCAACTATTTTTTCGGTTGCTTCTTTAATGTGCTTTTTTTCTACATCTTTTGGAGCGCGGGTATCAATTTCTTTTAAATTATAATTAGACATTCCGGAAAATTTATTTAACTGTTTAATTAAAATAAGGAGGACAATGCCTCCTTTATCTGTAAAAATCTATTACTATCCTTTAAATAGCCATAATTTCCTTTTCTTTCTGAGTGAGATGTTTTTCTACAATAGTAATGTATTTATCTGTCAGTTGCTGTACCGAACCTTCGGCATCTTTGGCTGCATCTTCGCTTAGTCCTTCTTTCTGCAATTTTTTGATGTGCTCAATAGCGTCTCTTCTACTGCCCCGGATGCCAATTTTTGACACTTCACCTTCGGATTGGCTTTTCTTCACTAATTCTTTCCTTCTCTCTTCGGTTAATGGAGGCAAAAACAGTCTGATGTTCACCCCGTCATTTTGAGGATTGATACCGATGTTAGCGGCAATTATTGCTCTTTCGATGGGTTGCAGCATATTTTTTTCCCAGGGCTGAACATTGAGGGTTCTGGCATCCATTACGGTAACATTAGCCACCTGATTGATGGGTACATGAGCGCCATAGTAATCTACCACAATGCCATCCAGAATCTGAGGGTTGGCTTTTCCGGCTCTTATTTTGGCAAGTTCTGCCTCAAGGTAGTTTTTATTAACTGGTCTTGCATAATCTGATTGTTTATGTTAGCTGCAAAGCTAATTCAAAACCATTTGATAACAAAAGAGTAAGTGTTAATTTAAAAAGCTTAAAAATATTTCTACCTTCAAAATTGAAATTGTTGATTTTCTGAATACCTTGCACCCTATGACAGAACCAACAAAATATAATTTTTCGAAGGATGGCATTTTAAAACTGCTGTTCCGGTATTTCATGCAGGGCATTTTGATTCTGGCACCCATCAGCATCACCATTTATATTTTGTACTGGCTTTTTGATATTATTGATGGCTTTTTAAGACCCTTTGTTACGGTGCCGGGAGTGGGTTTTCTTACAATTATCGGGTTTATCATTTTTGTGGGATGGGTGAGCAGTTATTTTATAATGGAAAGTGTCATTAATTTTTTTGACCACTGGCTGGAGCGCACACCGGGCATAAAACTGATTTACAAGTCAATAAAAGATTTTTTTCGCGCATTTGCTGGCGACAAAAAAAAATTCACCAAAGCCGTATTGGCCAATGTTTTTAATAATGATGTATGGATTGTGGGATTTTTAACCGATGATGAAATGGATAAATTCAATATGGGAGCCGATATGGTGGCCGTGTATGTGCCTCAGGCATACAACTTTGCAGGACAATTATACATTTTACCCAAAGACAGGGTAAAACCTATCGAAAACATTACTGCAGGAGATGCAATGACTTATACCGTGACCGGAGGTGTGGTAGAAACGGAGGCTAAATAATTTATTTTTTCAGTTTGTCTTTAAACACTTTTCTAAACTTATCCACCTTGGGTCTGATAACAATACTGCAATAAGGATTTTGATTTTCATTATTGCTGAAGTACTCCTGATGATAGTCTTCGGCAGGATAAAAAACAGTGAAAGGTTTTATTTCGGTAACAATCGGATTATTATATGCGCCACTTTTGTCCAGCTCGATCTTGTAATGCTCCGCCTTTTCTTTCTGTTCTGCATTATGATAATAAATTCCGCTGCGATATTGGTTGCCCACATCATTTCCCTGACGATTGAGCGTGGTAGGGTCGTGGGTTTTCCAGAAAATTTCCAGTAGTTCATCAAAACTGATTATGGCAGGGTTATAAAATATTTGAAGGCACTCGGCATGGCCGGTTTCACCCGTACACACTTCTTTATAGGTAGGGTTTTTAGTGTGCCCGTCTGTGTAGCCGCTCGTAACTTTTTCTACTCCCTTCACCTCCTGAAATATGGCTTCGGCACACCAAAAACACCCATTGGCAAAGGTGGCAGTATCGGTATTTACATTCATAATATACTCCTTTTTATGATCGGGATTTTTTGCTGCCTTTTGTGCACAGGCAAATAGTGTAATCAAAAACAGGCCGGTTATTGTTATACCCTTTATCATCTTTTAGCTTATTTCATATAAAAAACAATAAAAAGCCCGCTTTGTTGAATCGCCTAGTATTTAAACACCTTGCCCCCGGCTATTACTTCCGGCGTTTTTCATTGAAAGTGGCTTTCTGGCCGGTGCGCGCAGCAGCCGTTGTCATAATGTTGGCAATACTATGATAATAGCCGGCTTCCACAGGCGCATTGGTTTCCTTTCTGCTCCGCACACATTCCATCCAGTTGCGAATATGCGAACTGGTCAGAATATCGGCGCCGGTATTGGCCGAAGCCACTACCTTTTCTGCCAGTTCGGTAAGCGAAACATCAGGCAGCAAATTGGCCTTCATTCCCATTGCCTTGGCATGATTTTCGGTCAGGCCGCCTTTTGGAGACACTTTATTGGTAATCAAATTCAATTCGCCTCCCACTGAATAATAAATCTCGGATGGGTTTTCATCGCCATTGTGCATCCGCGACATAAACACCACCTGAAAACCATCATTCATATCATTTTCGGGACCATAATCAAACACTGCCGTTGTGGTATCCCAGTTCCTCCTGCCATCTTTCCATTGGTAAATACCGCCATTAGCCACTACGCTGCGCGGATGTTTCAGTCCGGTAAACCAGTGTACTGTATCTATCTGATGGCTCATCCACTGGCCGGGCATGCCCGAGGAATAAGGCCAGAACAAACGATATTCCAAATATTTTCTTGGGTCCCAGGACTCAAACGGCCTGTTTATTAAATATCGTTTCCAGTCTGTATCTTCCTGCCTGAGCTTTGCCACCAGGTCGGGTCTGCGCCAGCGTCCGGGCTGGTTCACATTCCAGGTAAGTTCCACCATTGTAATGTTTCCAAATTTACCCGATCTTATAAAATTGTTGGCCGCCAAATAATTAGTCCCGCTTCTTCTTTGCGAGCCAATCTGAACAATACGCTTGGATTCCTTAACTGCTTTTAGTGCAGCTCGATTATCTGCCATCGTTTCGGCAAATGGTTTTTCTATATACGCGTCACATTTCGCCTTAACCGCCTCAATGGTATGCAGGGCATGTTGAAAATCGGCTGTGCTGATAATTACCGCATCTACATTTTTCAGATTATACAGTTCTTCATTATTGCGACATGAGGTGATTTTATTATTCATTTTAGACTGAATATAATCCACCCCCATATTTCGGCGGTAGTTCCATAAATCGGACACTGCCACCATATCGAAGTTCAACTCTTTGTTATGGTTTAAAAAAGAAGGGAAAAGAGAAGAGCGGAAACGGTCAGAAAAACCGATTACACCCACATTGACCCTGTCATTAGCTCCCATAATCCTTCTGTAACTATTGGCGCTAAATCCTTTTGAGGCCAGATACAGACCTCCGGTGGTCAATACCGCATCTTTGATAAATTTTCTTCTTGAGCCAGGCATAACAATCAATTTTTATTAGTTATATATTTCGGTTAAAATTCTTTCAGCGCTTTATTGCTTTCTTCCGGTTCTTCCAACATACTCAGGTGACCGGAATTTTGCAAGGTGTAAATATAAGATTTATCAGGCAATGTAGAAAGGTGGAGCGCATCCTGATAAGGGATTAAACTATCGCCTTTGCCAATAACAAACAACACAGGCACAAGAGATGTTTCCAAAACATTAGTTCTGTTTCGCCGAGCCATCATGGCTTTATAATAGGCAATTACCGATTCATCGGAAAAGGCGGGGATATTGTTCATCGTTTGGATGACCAAATCAGGATTGTTATTCTTTGTGGTTTCAGAAAACAAATTCGGCGTAATTGATTTCAAAAACGCTAAAGCGCCATATTTCTTCACAAAATCAACTCCTTTTCTCCGGTTGGTCTTTTTTTCTTCCGAATCGGCAATGGAGTTAGAGTGGTACAACCCGAAAGCCTTTAGCCTGTCCATATATTTTTCGGCAAAAGCCAAAGTGGTATATCCTCCCATACTGTGACCAATTACTACAAAACTCCCAAGCCCTTCAGCATCAGCTATTTGCATCACCGAAGCGGCCATTGTTTCCATGCTCATTTCTTCGAGCAGGTCAGAATCGCCTGTACCGGGCAGTTGCGGAATGATTACTCTGAAATCTTGTTGCAAAAAAGGAACCTGATTCCTCCACACACTGTCATCTTCTCCAAAACCATGCAGAAGAATGACAGGATTGCCCTCGCCATAAACAGAATAACTTATTTTTCTGCCATCAAAATCAACTGTTTTTTTCATTTTTTAGAATCTTTTTAATATATATAAAATATCTATATTTTAAAATAATGACTGAAACATTTTATTAAAGTTGTAATCCAATATTATCAATACGTTTTTCAGATTATTGCGCACAGTTCCATCTCTTTTTAATACAGCTTCCTTTAATTCATTGATTTCGCCTTTCTTCCATAAAACTCCATCTTCCACATAAGTAAGATTAATCCGTTTAACCTTTACAGTACAATTGGAAGTTCCATACATAATACTAGCCCCGCCAGTTACATTAGTATTTGATATCAGAAATGGAGCATTCATATAATTATAACCAACCTCCTTAAAATCTGCTTTGAATGGAAGCAATTGCCCGCTAATTAGAGGTTCATCTACATCAGGCTTATCAAAAAATCCGCTTATTTTTACATTGGTTGCAACTTCCTTAAAAGATAATTCTGTAGAAAATTTTTTCTCCAGTAAATATTCCCATCTTCAATTACGAAATTTTTTGTCCATTCGTCCTGATTATTTATTGAATTTTTCTGTCCATTTACAGCAATACAAACAATTAATGATACAAAAATGAGAGTTTTTTTCATAACCTTAGTTTATTAATCTTTTAATCTTTTAAAAATTGCAATGCCAACAAATACCACCGTCAATACCGAAAATAGCTTCGACAGTATATCGCCATGTTTTGCAAAGAAAGTTTTACCGGTAAAGGCAGCTACCTCCTGTTTTAAAGCACCTTCCTTATCCCAGCCCAATTGCTGCACCACATTACCATAGGGATCAATAAAACAACTGATACCGGTATTGGCGCTACGGGCCACCCATTTACGGTTTTCCACTGCTCTCAGCCGGGCATAACTCATGTGCTGCTTGTAGCCCTGGGTATTTTTCCACCAGCCGTCATTGGTCATGATGCAAATCAAATCTGCATTAAGTTTCGAGAAATTAGAAACGTATTCGCCAAAAACACTTTCATAGCAAATTGCAGGAGCAATGACAAAGCTGTTGTTTGTGGTTGCCAGATCTTTTGCCTCGTCATTACGGGCATAAGTACTGGTAGTACCTCCAAACTTTTCAAACAGCGGTGCCATGAAGTTTAAAAACCCCGGCAGGCTCTCTACCCCAGGCACTAATTTTGACTTATGGTAAAAAGAAATCTTGCTGCTATCAATTAATGCAGCGCTGTTATAGGTTTCAAAATAGCCTGAACCGTCAGGAAAAGGTCTGGCATAAATACTCATCTTAGAAGCAAAAGTATTATAACCAACCAAACCGGTTACCAAATTAACCTGAGCATGATTTCTTAAAAAACTGAAAATAGGATGCAGCCTGAAATCTTCTTTCATCCGGCTTTCGTCCACGCTAAAGGGAATGGCGGTTTCGGGCCACACAACCAGGGCAGTTTGGGCATCCACCTGGCTTTCGGACAGTGAAATCATCTTGTGAATCTGGGCTTCCTCCTTTCCGGCTTCAAACTTTACATCCCAGGTGTCAATATTGGGCTGCACCACCACTACGTTATATTTATTATGTGCTACCGTGAGGCTCTTTTTGCTTACCAGCCACGAAAGAAATATCGGGAAGCATAGAACCAATATAAAAGCAAGAATATTTTTGAAATATTGGGTACTCCGCCCTTCTATTCTGTAAAGACGGAATGCATTGAACATGATCAGGTTGGCCACCAATACCCAAAGGGTGCCGCCAGTAGTTCCGGTATATTCGTACCACTGCACCCAGTCCGGATGGGTAGCAAAAGCATTGCCTAAGGTGAGCCAGGGCCAGCTCAGATCCCAGTTTTGGTGCAGGTATTCAAAAGTGATCCAGTAGGAAATAAAAGCCACACTACCCCAGAAAGTATTAAATCGTTTCTTTGTAAAAAAATATACCATCCAGGGGATGGACATCAGAATACTGTTTACCAAAAAAGCCATCATTCCGCCAATAAGCGTGGAATTGGCTACCCACCAGGTGGTGAGTACATTCCAGATAAGCAGGGTAAGAAACTGGTATCCCAGAAATTTTTTCCAGCCTGTACCCCTTTCAGCTATAGAGAGTAATGGAAGCCGAGCAATAAATATCAGAAATGTCAAAGGGCTGGTGGGCCAGGCTGCCCAAAGCAACACCCCACTCACAGCTGCTGATATTAAATTTGAATATTTAGATGAATTCATGCAGACACTTTGCACCCAAAAGTATGGAAAAGTTGAAAGTTTTACCCATTATCGGCTATAATTTACATTAAGTTTTTGCGCTATCCAATGGCTCTTATCCCTTAATTTTGCGCACTATGGCAAATAATAACAGTAAACCCTCATCAGAAACAGGGAAATTTCAGGCGATAATATCGCACTGTAAAGAATATGGATTTATTTTCCCCAGCAGCGAAATATATGACGGGCTGCAAGCCGTGTATGATTATGGCCAGTGGGGAAGCGAATTGAAGAAAAACATTAAAGACCATTGGTGGAAGAGCATGACACAGATGCATGAAAATATTGTGGGCATTGATGCAGCTATTTTTATGCACCCGACTACCTGGAAGGCCAGTGGACACGTGGACAACTTCAGCGACCCGATGATTGATAATAAAGACAGTAAGAAGCGTTATCGTGTGGATCACTTGTTAGAAACTTATGCAGATGAGTTGAAAGAAAAAGGCGAAACCGAAAAGGCTGAAAACATTCTGGAGCAAATGAACGCATTGTTAGTGAAAGATGACTATGCCGGGTTAAAACAATTGATTGAAGAAAATAAAATCACTTGTGGCATCAGTAAAACCTGCAATTGGACTGATATCCGTCAGTTTAACCTGATGTTCAGCACTCAGTTAGGTTCGGTAGCCGAAGAAGCGAATGAAATCTACCTGCGTCCTGAGACGGCTCAGGGAATTTTTGTAAACTTCCTGAATGTGCAGAAAACCGGAAGGATGAAAATTCCTTTTGGAATTGCCCAAATCGGAAAAGCCTTCAGGAACGAGATTGTGGCCAGACAGTTTCTGTTCCGTATGAGAGAATTTGAGCAAATGGAAATGCAGTTCTTCATAAAACCGGGCACCCAGAAAGAGTGGTACGAGTACTGGAAAGAAGAAAGGCTGAAATGGCACCTGAGCTTTGGTACCGATCCTGCAAAATATCGCTTCCATGACCATATAAAGCTGGCGCACTATGCAGATGCGGCTTGCGATATTGAATATGATTTCCCAATCGGATTTAAAGAAGTGGAAGGCATTCACAGCCGTACCGATTTTGACCTGCGCAACCATCAGGAGTACAGCAAAAAGAAAATGCAGTATTTTGACACCGAAATCAATCAAAATTATATTCCTTACGTAATTGAAACCTCCATCGGGCTGGACCGTACTTTCCTGATGATTATCAGCAACTCATACACCGAAGAAGATTTGAGCACGCCTGAAAAACAGGATAGCCGTGTGGTGATGAAGTTTCCGCCACAATTAGCTCCGGTGAAATTAGCGATTTTCCCGCTGGTAAAAAAGACGGATTACCCGAAATAGCCAAAGAGGTATTGAACAAATACAGAGGAGACTTCAAATGCTTCTACGAAGAAAAAGATACTATTGGCAAGCGCTATCGCAGAATGGATGCCATTGGTGCACCTTTCTGTGTAACCATTGACCATCAAACAAAGGAGGACAATACCGTAACCATCCGCCACCGCGACAGTATGAAACAGGAAAGAATTCATATTGACAGGATTGGTGAAGTGGTGCAAAAGGCGATTAGAGGGGTTTAGACGTTAGACGTTAGACGTTAGATTTCAGATTTCAAATTACTGATTGTCAATCGCTTAGAGCTTACAGATTACAGCATAAAGCCTACAGCTTATATCGCCGCAGCCAATCGCCGCAGCAGTAACGTTTTGAAAATAGACATTAGATTTGTGATTTCAGATTTCAGATTTCAGATTTCAAATTACTGATTGTCAATCGCTTAGAGCTTACAGATTACAGCATAAAGCCTACAGCTTATATCGCCGCAGCCAATGATCGCAGCCGTAGCATTTTGAAAATAGACATTAGATTTTAGATTTGTGATTTCAGATTTCAGATTTCAAATTACTGATTGTCAATCGCTTAGAGCTTACAGATTACAGCATAAAGCCTACAGCTTATATCGCCGCAGCCGTAGCATTTTGAAAATAGATGTTAGACATTAGATGTTTGGGTGGTTAATGTTTAAGGGTCAAGGTTTGAATAAGAGATAAATTAATCGATAAATAAAAAAGAGGCTGCTTAAAAGCAGCCTCTTTTTTATTTTAATTAACTAATTGCATTTTAATTTTTTACAAATTTGCACTCTTATCCACCAATACATCTCCTGTCATATTCTCAGGAATCTCAAGATTCATGAAAGTAAGGATGGTAGGCGCAATATCTCCCAATTTTCCTTCCTTAATGGTTCCACGCCAGTTGTTGTCAATAATAAATAAAGGAACAGGGTTCATAGTGTGTGCCGTATTGGGTGAACCGTCTTCATTTATCAGATAATCACTGTTGCCATGGTCGGCAGTGAGGAAAACCACATAATCTTGTTTCAACGCTTCGGTCACAATTTGTTCTACACAATGATCCACTGTTTCCGCCGCTTTGATGGCAGCCGAAAAGATGCCTGTATGCCCCACCATGTCCGCATTTGCAAAATTCAGACAGATAAAATCAGCAGTTTGATTATGAATTTCAGGGAGCAAAGCTTCTGTAAGTTCATAAGCGCTCATTTCGGGCTTCAGGTCATAAGTAGCCACTTTGGGCGATTGTTTCAATATTCTGGTTTCGCCTTCAAAAGGCACTTCCCTTCCACCGCTAAAGAAAAAGGTTACGTGCGGATATTTTTCGGTTTCTGCAATACGAATCTGTTTTAATCCATTGCGTTCAATTACTTCGCCAATTGTGTTGGTCAGGTCATCGTTTAAAAAGATGGCTTTTACACCCACAAATTTATGGTCATACACCGTCATAGTAGTATAATCCAATTGCATTTTGTGCATACCAAAATCCGGATAATCATTTTGGGTGAGCACTTCAGTAATTTCGCGGCACCTGTCAGTACGGAAATTGAAACACAACACGTAGTCGCCTTCCTTTATTGAGGCAACAGGGCTTCCATCAGCATTTGTAATAACGGTTGGTTTAATAAATTCATCTGTTACTCCTGCATCATAACTGGTTTTTACGGCTTCAATAGCGGAAAGCGCCTTTTCTCCCTCTCCTTTTACAATTGCATTAAAAGCCAGCGCTACACGCTCCCAACGTTTGTCTCTGTCCATTGCATAATAGCGGCCATCAACAGTTGCAATTTTTCCAACACCAACAGCATCCAGATGGTTTTGTAAATCTTCGATGAAACCGAGTCCGCTCTTAGGATCGCAGTCGCGGCCATCGGTGAAAGCGTGGATAAACACATTCTGCAATCCTTCATTCTTACAAATATCAACCAACGCTTTCAGGTGATTGATATGCGAGTGAACGCCGCCATCGCTAACCAAACCCACTAAATGAAATGCTTTATTATTGGCCTTTGCCGCATGAATCGAATTGAGCAACACTTCGTTTTTAGCCAACTCGCCACTTTTGACAGCTACATTAATGCGTTGCAGCTCCTGATACACAATGCGTCCGGCGCCTAAATTCAGGTGGCCTACTTCGCTGTTTCCCATTTGGCCTTCGGGCAACCCTACCAATTCGCCAAAAGTAGTAAGCGTGGTGTTTGGGTATTTGCTGTATAATGATTTGGTAAATGGAACGTTTGCGTTTTGAATCGCATCGGCAGATGCAACTTTGCCAAGTCCCCAACCGTCCATAATAACGAGAATAGCTCTTTTTTGTAACATAATGATTTATTTATTTAAAATGTTGATATTCAAGGATCTTTGTAATAGGAGCGAAAAAGTGATTTTGCAAAATTAACAAATAAATTCGTACATAAAAGGTGATATTTGACATGGTTTAAATGGTAAGAGTTTGTTAATAAAATAAACAGAATCTGTTCTCTGAGAAGAATAAAAAATGATTAGCGTATTTTATTTTTGTTTTTTATTTTTGTTTTTAATATTCTAACCATTGAAAATAATAAAAAAGATGAAAAAGATTTATACAATATTATTAGCAATGTCCTTTTTATTTATAGGGATTGCCGCTTATGCACAAGGTCTGGATGGCGTTACTGTTGGTTTGAAATCTGGCAATGCAGTACAAATCACCAACAATTCCGGCGTTAATTTACTATTGACAATTGCCGATAAAGGCGGTAATTACAATAAACAGCAAGCCCAGCAAATGCTAAAGGACTTTTTTGACAAAAATGCTGTAAAGACTTTTGAAATTAAACACAAAGGCGATTCACCAAACGGACGTTTTGCCATCGGCACCCTTACAACGGCAAACGGCAACTATCGTGTAAATATTTTTATGAAAACCGAAGACGGAAAAGAATTGTTAAAAGAGCTTCGTTTTCAACTGATTGAATAATTTTAAAAATACTTTGTAATAAAAGTCTCTCATTACGGGAGGCTTTTTATTTTTACAACATGACAAACGAATTTAAACAAAAGCTCTATCATCTGATTGATGAAGCATTCAAGGAAGATATAGGCAACGGCGACCATTCTACGCTTTCCTGCATCAACCCTGTCGCAAAAGGAAAAGCGATTCTGAAAGTGAAACAGAACGGTATTCTGGCCGGTGTGGAAGTGGCAGAAGAAATCTTCAAATATAAAGAGCCCGGTTGCAATTTTACCCAATTAAAAAATGATGGCGATGCCATGCTGGTTGGCGAAAACGCATTTGAGATCGAGGCTTTGGAACACACCATTCTTCAGTGTGAGAGATTAGTACTCAATTGTATGCAGCGCATGAGCGGCATAGCCACGCTTACTAAGCAATATACCGATAAACTAAAAGGCTATAAAACCCGCCTGTTAGATACCCGCAAAACCACGCCTAATTTCAGATTGCTTGAAAAAGAAGCAGTACGCATTGGCGGTGGTGTCAATCACAGGTTTGGATTATACGATATGATTATGCTGAAAGACAATCATATTGACTATGCCGCCGGCATCGAAAATGCTATTAACAAAGCATATAATTATGTGCAGAAAAACAATCTGAATATACAAATAGAAGTAGAGACCCGCAGTATTGAAGATGTAAAAAAAGTTTTGAGTGTAGGAATCGGGAAGGTTTTTCGTGTAATGCTGGATAATTATACTCCGTCACAAATTGTGGAAGCATTGGCGCTGATAGAAGGCCGTTTTGAAACCGAAGCCAGCGGCGGCATCAATTTAGAAACCATTGAAAGCTATGCCGCTACCGGTGTGGATTATGTGAGTGTTGGCGGATTAATTCATCAGGCAAGAAGTTTGGATTTGAGTTTGAAAGCGATAATATAGTTTAAGATTGGAGATTAGCAGATTACAAATTGCAGATTGCATACAGCCTATTGCTTACAGCTTATAGCCTACGGCCTAAAGCTACCAGCCGTAGCCTAATGCCTACAGTTTATTTATATATTAAAGTGAAATATTATGAGAAAAAATAAATCAGATAGTAAAGGATTTGTATTCAGCACCAACCCTGATTTTGAGTTTTCACACAATGAGGAAGAATCTGAAACGCTTCAGCCGGTGCAGCAAAAACTGAGGCTGCAGTTAGAAACCAAACATCGGGGAGGCAAAACCGCCAGTATTGTTATGGGTTTTGTAGGCAGTACCCAAGACCTCGAAGACCTGGCAAAAAAACTCAAATCATTTTGCGGCACCGGAGGATCGGCTAAGGATGGAGAAATCATCATTCAGGGCGACAATAGGGATAAAATGCTGCAGTGGTTTCAAAAAAACGGTTATACCAATGTAAAAAGAGCGGCGGATAATTATTGAAATTCTTAACAAATAAATTTGCTTTCTAATTCATTCTTCATCATATATTTACAAATTGCAAAATATATATTTCAAAAAGAAATTGACATTATCCAAATAATTCCATATTAATGAATCTGAAGCTAGCATTTATTTTCGTTCTTTTTTTCTGTGGAATTATTGGAGCTGATGCACAGCAAAAAAAAATTACTTTGTTTGGATATGTAGAAGATGCCGAAACGGGCGAAAAACTACCCGGAGCCAGCGTTTTGATACTCAATAACAAATCGGGCACTTCAACAAACAATTACGGTTTTTTTACCATCACCATTCCTGCGGGCGATGTTCAGCTCATCATCAGCAGTATCGGATACAAAGCCTATGAGAAAAATCTTTCGCTCAATACGGATCAAAAGATCAACGTAAAACTTATTCCCAATAACAATTTGGATGAGGTAGTCATTACCGCTCAAAAATCGCCTGCCATTCAACAGCAGACCCAGATGAGCCGGGTAAATGTGCCTATTACTATGGTTAAAAGCATGCCTCGGTTTTTAGGTGAAACGGATGTGCTAAAGACGCTTCAATTACTTCCCGGGGTTTCGCAGGGTTCAGAAGGGAACAGTAATATATTAGTACGCGGTGGCGGCCCCGAGCAAAACCTGATTTTATTGGACGGCACGCTCATTTATAATCCATCTCACTTCCTCAGCATATTTTCCACCTTTAATGGCGATGCCATCAAAAACGTAGAACTCTACAAGGGCGGTTTCCCCGCCCGGTTTGGCGGCAGGCTTTCCTCTGTGGTGGACTTAGTGATGAAAGACGGTAATATGAAAAAAATAAATGGCGATGCTTCGATTGGGCTTCTGGCATCTAATCTTACTTTAGAAGGTCCCTAAAAAGATAAAACCTCATTTTTGGTATCAGGCAGGCGAACTTATCTGGATCTTATAGCAGAGCCGCTTGCAAAAAAAAACCTCAGAAGGAGAATTGAAAAACCTCGGTGTGTATTTTTATGACCTGAACGCAAAACTGCATCACATTATTTCTGATAAAGACGGAATTTTCGCCAGCTTTTTCAGTGGCCAGGATGTTTTTAATGTTAAAAACGAATACCAGACAAGCAAATATCTTGAAGGAAATACAGCCAAAATCAACTGGGGAAATACAATTGGCACCATGCGCTGGAATCATGTTTTCAACAACAGATTATTTGCAAATACCCTGATTAACTACACGCGATACAAATTTTTCAGCGATTTTATATTTGAACAAAAAGATACGCTTCGTTACAATCTCGTTAGGGCAAAATATTCTTCATCTATTGAAGACCTTGGCGCACGTATTGATTTTGACTACCGGCCATCTCCCGAACACAATATTAAAGCAGGGATTGCTGCTACTTTCCATACCTTCCGGCCGGGCGCACTCACCTTCAAAGCGGGAGATGCAGGCAATCCGGGTATAAATATGTCATTTACCAACCAGGTACAACACTCTCCCGAGTTGGGACTATATGCCGAAGACGACTGGCTGATTTCTAATAAGTTGAAACTAAATGCCGGTGTACATGCCAGCGCTTTCAGGTCAAAAACCAAGTGGTACAGCAGTGCGCAGCCACGTTTGGGATTAAGGTATTTGTTACCGGCAGACATTGCTTTCAAAGCCTCCTATGCACAGATGGTGCAATACATCCATTTTCTTACCAATAACTCAAACACACCGCCCACCGATCTTTGGGTGCCCTCCACCGATAGGGTGAAGCTGATGCGCTCGCAACAAGTGGCAATAGGTTTTGCAAAAACTATTATGACCGAAAAGTAGAAGCATCCATTGAAAGCTACTACAAAAAAATGGATGGGGTAATAGAATACCTGGATGGCTCCAGCTACATTAACTCATCTGTGGATGAATGGGATACAAAAGTAGAGGCAGGAAATGCTACTGCGGTGGGACTTGAACTCTTTTTACAGAAAAAAGTAGGAAAAACAACCGGCTGGATCGGATATACACTCAGTAAAAGCGACCGCCAGTTCCCTACCATCAATTTCGGTAAAAAGTTTTTTTATAAGTATGACCGGCTGCACGATTTTGAAATAGTGGTTATTCACAAACTGAGAAGGAATATCGAACTCTCCGGTAGCTGGCAGTTTCAGACAGGCTCGCCCTACACCCTGCCGGTGGCACAATACGAATCCATTTCAGGTTACTCTCCCAAAAGCAACAACAATGGTACCGGCGTTGTGGATTACATCAAAGGCAGAAACGAATTTCGGCTGCTGAACTACCACCGATTGGATGCAAGTATTACCTTTATCAGGCAAAGGAAAAAGTATGAAAGGTCATGGAATATCAGTGTTTATAATGCTTATAACCGGCAAAATCCTTTTTATTATTATCTTGGACAAAGCGATGAAAGTACCAATAGTAATTCTCAAAGGGTTTTGAAGGGGATTACCCTACTCCCACTCGTTCCGGGTATTTCTTACAGAATAAAATTTTGATAAATGAAAATACGGCTGTTGTCATATCTTCTGATTTTTATTGCCATCGCAATGATTTCCTGCGGTAAGCAGCAAACTGTTTCCATTGATATACCTTATGATGGGGATAAGATTGTGCTCAATTCCATCATGACCAACGACAGCATTGTATATGCCCACATCACCAAAAGCGCTTCTGCAAAAGCAAGTATTGACAGCCTTACCGAACTGAGCGGGTGCAAAGTGGATTTGTATGAAAACAACCAATTGAAAGAAACACTTATTGAAACGCTGATTAATGGCAGGAAATATTATATTTCGAAAAGCAAAACGCTTTCTAACCGCAGTTACACGCTAAAGGCATCGGGCGGCAACCTGGCAGGCGTAGAAGGCACTGACCAAATACCGGCCAAACCCGGCTTCAGCCCATTGGAATTTTGGAAAATCAGTAACCCTCCAGACAGTCTTAAACCTTACCGGATGACGATAAAGATAAAAGACCCCGCAGGAGAAAAGAACTATTACCGGCTGAAAATCTATTCGGCAAGCTACAATACCGGTACCAAGCGATACACCATCAACAAAAACTCGGAAATATCCTTCAGCCTTGATAATTTTATTGATGAAAAAGGAGTTTTTGGTGTTGTAAGCGATAATCTTTCCCGAACAGGATTTTTTACGGATGATACTTTTAACGGGCAGGAAATATCGCTCAACCTCAGCCTCAGAACAGCCTCCGACGAAAGACTTTATGTAGCACCCGAACTCATGGCGCTCTCCAAGCAAGCCTATTTATACTTTGACTCTAAGAAAAAGCAGGAAAACAACAAGGATAATCCCTTTGCCGAAGCAGTAATTGTATATAATAATATCTCCGGCGGCTATGGCATTGTGGGTGGTATGGCAGACAGTATTACGGTCATCAAGAGGCTCAACTAAAGCGATTGGCTCCCCCATAAGAAGGAAAAACATAATATATCCTCCGGTTTATCAGTAGTAAGCTATTTCACTGCACACTCCAGATTTACGGTAATACTTGCCGTTTTATTTTTGAAGAAGTATTGAAGGTGCCGCCGTAGCTGTAATCTTCATCGCTGTTTTGGCCGGTAATCTGAAAGATACCCATATTGGCTTTGCTCACGGTGCCGATGCTGCCTCCCGTATTTTTAGCTATAATATCGGCTCTTTTTCGGGCATCTTCGGCAGCTTTGGCAAGCAGGTCCAATTTCAGGTCGGCGAGTTTTGTATAAAAATAAAGCGGTTCGGGCGAGTTCAGCTCAATTCCGGTTTCAATCAATTCGGTGATTTCGCGCGATAGAGCTTCTACCTTGGCAATGTCGTTAGACTGCACCTGCACATTCTGAGTTAGGTTGTAGCCACCAAATTCGCTTCCACTAAAGCGGCCATCCTCGCTATATTTTGAATTGAATATCTTATCAATCTTTACAGAAGAAAAAATAATTTCTTCCGGCTTGATACCTTTTCTGGTCAGATATTTTTTCACATTGCTTTCATCCTCTTTTAGTTTCGCATAAGCCGATTTCAGGTCAAATGCAGAACGGTTGTAACTACCGTTCCAAGCAATAAGATCGCTCGTAAAATCATTTTCGGCGCTGCCGGTAACACGTATTACCTGCCTTGTCTTAAACTTGTATTTATAGGCATTGGCTACAATAAAGGCACCTAAAACAATGCAAAGACCTATAAGCGCCAAACCTAAAAAACTACGGGATTGGGTCAATCCGGATAAATTTTTGGAAGCAGAATCGATCATAACGGGTTTTTTGTAAAGTTAGCGCCTTTATTAAAGAAAAAAGATTAAAACCAATTAAATTTTGGCTTTACTCTTTTATTACTTAAAAATCGTTTTTTTTAATTAGACAGGTCAACCATTGCCGGCAATGATTTAACTAAATTTTCTTCACCATCAAAACCAATTTCCTTGAACTTGATATTACCGTCCTTTCCAATGATGAATTTGGTAGGGATACCGGTTACTTTATAGCTGGAAACCACTTTATCTTCATTGTCCATCAATACATGAAACTCATTATACCCTTTATCTGCAATGAATTTTTTGGCATTTGCCACTTTATCGTCCTCGGTTTGCCATGTGTCAACAAACAAGAATTTAACGTTTGGATCGTCTTTATACTTATTTACCATTTTTTTCATTCCGGGCATAGAAGCAATGCAAGGGCCACACAAGGTTGCCCAAAAATCGAGGATGACAACTTTTCCTTTAAAGTAAGATGAATTTACCGTCTTTCCGTCAATATCTTTCAAAGAAAACTGAGGAGCGGGATCATTCAATATGCCTTTTTTAAGGTCAGCCAGCATATTATTGTATGCTTCTTTACCCAATGCTACCAAATACATATCAAAACCTGCGTCAGATTTCTTTTCGGTTACGTAAGCATTTTTAAGAATACCGGAAATGGTTTCGTTAGATTTGCCGTTTCTCAAAAATTGCTCCAAAATAGGTTTGTATTTGCTTGCCGGCATTACCTTTTCTGCAATCAAGGCATAGGTATTATTATGAGCTGTTTCCATTCCTTTAGAAATAACATTTGCGTCTTTGGCAAAAGAAAGGGCTTGCTTGTAATTACCTATGCGATATAATACCATAGCATAAGTATCGGCATAAGTAGCATAATCTTTTTCTTTTTGGGCAATCCACTCGCTATAACGCTGCATTTTTCCTTTTTCTCCAGTAGGTTTTTTCCAGTCAGCTTTTCCGAAAGTAACTGCATACTTAGATAGTTCTTCAGCCAGTTTTAAGTCGGTACCCGCCTCCTGCATTTTCCAGGCGGCGCTGTTGTACAAATTAGCCTTAGCCCTGTTATCAGTTACTTGCGAAGCAAAGTTTTTAAACCCGTCCCAGTCTTTTTTTGCAATGTAAGCATTAGCGAGATTTTGCTGTATGAAATTTACCAAAGGCGTAAATTCATCCGATTTTCCCGATGCCTTTGCCTCTTCTATTGTTTCTTTTAAAACTGCTTCTTTACCGGCAAGATCGGGTGCAGCCATATATTTTCCATAATAGGCATTCATATCTTTTTTAGCTTCATTAGAGGGGAACTTCTCTGACTTTAATTTACTAAAGAATGTAGCCTGCTGCCTTAATCTGAGTATATTGTAAAAGGATACCAGATTATCATAGTCTTTTTCAGTTTTCAAACCTGATTTTATTGTATTTTCTATTTCTTTTTGTATAGCCGCATTGCCCTTTTCTTTATTATCTGAATTTAGCGCCATCAAATAACCCACAATGTTTTCGCTTTTATCTTTTGGGTATAATTTAAACAGGTTATCATAGGTTTTTACAGCCTTCGCATTATCAGTTTTCATACCCAGCTTATACTCTCCAAAGGAGGAGTAAATGGCAGCCACATCCAAAAAACTTTTGTTGAGTGGTTTCCCCTCTTCATTGTTCAACTGAATGATAAAGCCGTTGTTGTTATTAGTATCGAATTTATCATCTGCTGTAAATGCAAATGCGAGTGTGCGGGCATTGGCATCAGTTTTTACAGAGCCAACTAATTTACCGTATTCTCTCTTGAGTATCAGGTCTTTAATCTCCGCGCCTTTGTCAGAAAATACCATTGCATAAGCTTCGGGTATCTTCAAAATGCCTGTCAGGTCGCCGCCTTGAGTGTAACTGAAATTGATTACATCGCCGGGCTTGGGATTTTCGGGTGTGTAGGTAAAATTATCCTGCGCAAAAATCAGAGTGCTGCAAAAAATTGCAACCAAAAGGAAAAAATGCTTCATATTTTATTAGTTTTTTTAAAGTGTGTAAAGTTATGATTCTATTGATGAAATAAAGCTAATAATTGCAGGAACGGTTTTTTAGGGTGTTAATTTTAACAAACCTCAATGAAATTTTTTGTTCAATAAATTCTTAAAACAAAAATAGTAAGGCAAAAATTTCCCCAAAGGAAAATCAATCAACAATAAAAGCGAATAGGATAATAAATTTTGCCACATCGCTGCTACAGAGCATATTTTCCACCTTTTTCTTGATAAAAAGGTGGAGCCAAAAATCAAGACTGTGAAAAAATTTGCTAAAAATAATTTTTCTTAACGCAATTTTTTAAAGGCCATCTCAACGAGACAGCCGAAATACGGTTAATGTTTATTATTCTGAAAAAGAAATATATTATTCTCCTGTCAGTCGAATCGCTTCTTTTACCTTGCCCAAAACATCTGTTTGCAACATTCTTACGGCTTCGTCAATCATACTGCTAAAAGCTGTTTCGTGCGAAATACCGTGTCCAATGATTACGGGTTTTTCTACTCCCAGCACCGGTGTGCCTCCGTAAAGGCTCGAAATTGAAACGGTTAAAATATTCATTATCAATATTTTGTTCTTTGGCAATATCGTAAGTGATTCGGCAAGTTTTAGAATGATATTGCCGGTAAAGCCATCGCAAACCATCACATCTGCTTTGTTGGAAAAGATATCCCTGCCTTCCACATTTCCTATAAAATTGATAACTTTGTTTTCCTTTAGCAATGGATAAGAGGCCTGCATTAGTAAATTTCCTTTACCTTCTTCTTCTCCCACATTTATTAAACCTACTTTCGGATTTTCAACGCCGAGAATATTTTCCGAAAATACCGAACCCATAATAGCAAATTGATTCAATTGCTCCGGTTTGCAATCCGAATTGATACCTACATCGAGCAAAAGGCCGGTTCCACCGTTTTGTTTGGGGATGATGGATGAAATGGTTGGCCTGAGCACACCTTCCACCGGTCTGATACTAAACATGGCCCCAACCAGCATAGCACCGGTATTTCCTGCGCTCATAAAAGCATCAATTTTGCCTGCGGCCAGATATTTAAACCCGATTGCAATGGAGGAATCTGTTTTTTCTTTCAGAGCTTTGGTAGGGTGTTCATGCATGCCAATTACCTGTGTGGTAGGCGCCAGCGTGATTTTTCCCTCCGGGATATTGTAAGATGTAAGATGAGGCGAAATGGCATCGGCATTACCAAACAAAAACAGATGCACATCATCTCTGAGGTTTTCAGAAAAATATTTGGCAATACCTTTTACAGTTTCCAAGGGGGCATAGTCGCCACCCATCATATCAATTCCTATATTCATTCAGCAAGAGTTCCTAAAATTAAAAATCCCAAATACAAATCTACACAAAGATTAGAATTGTATTTGGAATACAAGAAAATTTATTAAAAAAAAAGTATGCTAAATAAAATTAAGCTTTGGAAGGAGCCTGTTCAGCAACTACTTTTCCTTTATAAATCAACTTTCCTTCGCTTATGTGTGCGCGATGGCGTACATGAACTTCACCTGAAGTAGCATCTGTACTCAATGTGGTACCCACTGCTTTATAATGAGTTCTGCGTTTTGCACTTCTTTGCTGACTGTGTCGGCGCTTAGGATTTGGCATAACTTATATAATTAAAAGATTTTAAAATTAATTTTCTTTATGTTTAAACTTTTCCAAACCTTTCCACAAAGGGTTTACAGATTTGGAATCTTCCTTTTCAGTTTCTAACTTTTTCAACATTTTCAGCGCTTCCTGATTGCATTGCGGTCCATCTGCGTTTTCGTAACTGCATGTTTTGTGCATTGGAATACTCAGATTGATGAACTCATAAATCCAGTTTTCCACATTGATGATGCTTTCTCCCCTATTGATGTAATTCACGTCGGGGTCGCCCTCTTCTTCATTCATCAATTCGGGGTCGTCCACAATTTTTATCATCATGTTGAACTCGTCCCACAATTCAAGTGTAAGATTGCTGTTGCAACGGTCGCAATCAACATCCAATTGACCTCCAACCTCAAACCTCAGCATCATAAAACTGCTTTTTTTATCCAAAAACAGCTTAATGTTTGCTTCCACATTTCGAAAATCCTGCTGCTGAAAAACCTCAAAGAACCTGCCTGTAATTTCATAGTTGAACTCATGAACACCGGGTTTCAACCCCACAAAAGCTATATCATACTCTCTTCTATGTATCATGGTTAAACTATTGCTTCCAAAACAGAGTGTGCAAAGGTAAGGAAATTTTATTTAAATTCAGATTGATTATTAGCCTGGTTCCATAATTTTTGAACAATACAGCCTTATAAATAAATAAAAATTTAAACCTAAATATAAATAATTGATATTGACTCAGTTACTTAAAACAAATCTGTTTACTCCTCGTTTAGCAATCCTCTGGTATAGGTATGCAGGGTCAAAACGAAATCCATCAGATAGTCTTTACCTGCTTCTTCAGCAGTAAAATACCAGGGATTCATGATGGTGGAGCGCAATACAAAGATGCCGGTTTCATTATATTCTGCTTCAGAAATTTTCAGATTCTTCAAAAGCGTTTTTACTGATGATGCTGCATACTGGCTACTCTCAAACCAGGTTTTTGATACAAAATATTCCTGAGCATGAAGGAGGTGCTTGGTATCATTTGTCCTGATTGTCAATCTGTTGTACAGGTTTTGGTTTAAGGCATTTAGTTCCTGCAAAGGTAGCGCCTTTATTTCCAGGTTTTCACCATTCCATTCTGCCGGTACAGCTACATAACAAATCACATTAGTATCCGTTTGATCATATACCGCTTTGAATGTAAATGGATTAGTACACATTTCTTCATCTTCAAACAATGATCTTTCAATAATTTTAAATAATACTTCGTGTTTTTGAAGGTAATCCAGTAGTTTTCGGGTATTTAACAGAGAGGTTCGGATGATTTTTCCATGCCCAAAAGTTTCCAGGGTATAGTTTTATGCGCCAGCCAGGCGCCCGCAGCAGCAGCTCCGGGCTTAGAACCTTCCAAAATAAACGGACCTACCGCATTGATTGTTATTGGTTTATCAACATCGAAAATACCGCCTCGTTCATCTGAGATGTATTGCGCTTTTTGAGTAATCAGTTCAGTAACCACTTCGCTTTTAAAGGCAACAATACCACATGGATAGGGAATATAGCCCATTTTATGCGGGTCAACTGTGATGGAATCAGCCTCAGGAAAACTGAGAAACGATTTATAAAGCTCGAGATCATCCCATGAAATGGTGGTAAGGATGCCGGTATCCACTCCCTTGATTTGAATAGAATAATTATCCCTTACGTCCAATGCATCCGCATATAAACCGGCCAGTTCATTCAAATCTGCAGACTGTACCGTCTCCAAATCGGGGTGGGTAAACAGGCTGCGAAGGTATCCACCCCATGCAGCATCTATGTGAAACCAAAAAGATCTGTTTTTTTGTTGCTGCAGCTCGTCCCTCACCCGCCTGATTTTACAAACAGGGTCCACAGCTCCTTCCTCGGTAGTGCCTGCAATACCGATTACACAGGCAGTATAATTTTCAGGTTTTTGATTAAAGAGCATTTCCCTCAACGCATTGGTATCCATCCTGAATTTTGAGTCCACCGGAACCGCCACTACCGCATTTTCTCCATAGCCCAGAATATTTGCTGCCTTTTTCACAGAGTAATGTGCCGCTTCTGAAACATAAATCAATGGCGACATTTTTATTTCATCATGAATTTTTAAAATACCGGTATTATTTACATTGAACCTGCTTTCCTTGAAAAACCTGTTTAGCTTTTTTAAATAATAATCGCCATCCTCATTTTTTGACAGATGAGAGGCCAGTTTCCGTACCATAAATACTGCATCATCGGAAGGCAGATGAAGCAACTCGACAAATCCTGCTTCTATTACAGGCACCACAGCGCCATTGGCTAATACCACCTGAAAATCAATATTCTCCTTTTTACAAAACTCCTGCACCATCAGTGTGTTAAACTGAGCCGTGCGGGCTACCCAAAGTGCCTCAATATTGGCTACAGTACCGCCTGAAGTAATATGTGCCCAGGCCGTCTGCGGATTGTATCCCAGCATTTTTGAAACCATTTTTCCCACCTCAATTTCGAGTGGAACGGTAATAGGTGCCGCTTCATTGGTAACATTATTAGGGTTGTACAACATTCCCGCAAAATAACCAAGCACCGAAGGAAGCGTTTGCTCACTGAGCATGTGCGCCACATATCGGGGAGAAAAGAACGGAAAGTGCGATTTCAACTGATTGAGCACCGAGTCCACCTCGCTTGTCAACTTATCAAACCAACGATCATGCTCGCGCCGTTTGATGCGGTTCAGAATGATAGGGTCTTCCAGAAAATAATTTCTGCGCCAGTGTACATAATCCTGAAAAATATAATTAATCATTTCGCCCCAGATTCCGGCATGTTCAGCCTTTGGTCCCAAAAACCAGGCTGCCAGAGGGTCATTATGAGAATCAGATGATTCGGCATTAAAATATTTGTCCTGCATAAATTGTTTTTGAAAGTTGTTAATGTTTACTACAACAGTAGAAAAAATTCATAGTTAAATAAATTAACCGACACTTTCCAATGCCTGTTTCATATCAGAAATAATATCTTCATGATTTTCAATACCTATGGAAATCCTTACCAACTTTTCGGTGATGCGTAATTGCTCTTTATAAGGTGATTCAATATCCACATGGGTCATGGTGGCAGGATGCTCGGCCAGACTTTCAGTGCTACCCAGACTCACAGCCAGTTTAATCAGTTTCAAGGCATTTAAAAATTGAAATGCTTCTTTCTCGCCACCTTTTACGTCAAACGAAATCATACCACCGTTGGTCAGGCACTGTTTTTGCCTTATCAGGTACTGCATACCGTCTGCTTCGTTAAGCGTTCCGGGGAAATAAACTCTTTCTACATTAGGATGGTTTAGCAAAAATTCGGCTACTTTGTTGGCATTTGCCGCCTGAATATCCATTCTGGCCTTTAAGGTTTCCAGGCTGCGCATCAACAACCAGCAGGTGTGCGGGCTTGCCATGTTGCCCAGAAAAGTCCTTAATTTCTTAACCCTTGCCAACAATTCGCCTGAACCTAAACAAGCGCCAGCAATTACATCGCTATGGCCTCCAATATATTTTGTGGCAGAATACAGCACCAAGTCAGCGCCATGTTTCAAAGGCTGCTGCCAGACCGGTCCCATGTAAGTATTGTCCACAACAACGTAAATTTGTTTTTCACCGGTGGAAAAATATTCGGCGACTTCCCTACCCATTTCAATATCAATAAGGTCGTTGGTCGGATTGGCAGGCGTTTCAATATAAATCATTGACAGCCTGTCTGCCTTTCCTGAATTTTTTACAATTTCTCTCAATTGCTCTTTAGTTTGGCCCACTCTGAAATCTACTACCGAAATTCCGAATTTGGGCAAAACCTTATTGATAAAATAATAGGAACCACCGTACAAAGGTCCGCTGGTAAGCAACAAGTCGCCCGGCGACAAAAACTCGAGCAAAACAGTACTGATTGCCGCCATTCCGCTCTCCAAAACGGCGGCTTCCTCTGCACCATCCCAAACAGTTAGTCGTTCTTCGAGTATTGAAAGCTTCGGATTATTAAGTCTGCTGTAAATAAAACCTAGCTCCTCTCCTTGTTCGGGAGTACGAAAACCATAGGCTATTTCAAAAAATGCTTTGCCTTCTTCGGCAGACTGAAATGCAAATGTTGAAGTTAAAAAAATGGGGCTCTTTACGGCACCCGCCGACAACTCAGGCTTATAGCCATAAGACATCATTAAACTTTCGGGTTTCATAATAATTAAATTGAGATACAGAATAATATTTCTGCTATGGCAAACAGAATTATACTGCAAGTTACGTAGTAATTTTTAGAAAAAAGTCTTTATTCTCCCAATATTTAGTGGGCAAAATCAGCCTCAAACCTTCCCTTAATGCGTTCCATCGGCGGATTGAAATAGCCATACTTGAGATCGGGAAATTCTTCTTTGATCAATTTCATCATTCTACCGATACCCATACATTCACCCGTATCCGTTATGCCAATTTTTCGCAAGTACCAGTCGGGGTCAATGTTAAAGTGCGCCATTGAATCATTTTGAGGCCGGTTTCCCTGATCAGTTTTCGCAGGGCTTCATATTCTTCCACATTGTCTGTCATTCCGGGAAAAACAAAATAATTGAGCGAAGTCCAGCCGCCAAAACTGTTTACAATCTTCAGGCTTTCAACAATATCTTCAAACTGATAATTATTGGGCCTGTAATAAGGCATGTAGATTTCTCTTCGGGCGCTGTTGGTACTCACTCTGATAGAGTTCAGCCCTGCTTCGCAAAGTTTCTTTACCGCCTTAGGCTTCGATCCGTTTGTATTGATGTTGACACTTCCCTTTTGGGTATGCTTTCTGATTTCCAGAATGGTTTGTTCGATGATTCGCCACATCAGCAGCGGCTCGCCCTCGCATCCCTGACCAAAACTGATGAGCGGGTAAGGCGCTGTTTCAAGATGGGGAACCGTAAATTCAATAATTTCTTCCACACTAGGTTTGAAACCGAGTCTTTCCTGCGGTGAAACAATTTCTTCTTCATCGGGCTGAAGTGATATACAGCCCACACAATTGGCATTGCAGGCTGAAGAAACCGGCACCGGACATTCCCATCTGCCCATAAAATAATTTCGAGCAGCAGGGCAATGATAGTTGAGCGCACAATTATTGGCCAGATGATTAACCAATCTGTTTTTTGGATACGATTTAATCAGGTGGCTGATGCCATCCTCCACTTTTTTATCGTCAAAGCCACGACATTCCTGTCTGATATCCTGCTCTATTCGAATAGCAGGAACATAAAATTTTTCATCGAGCCAGCCAACAGCCGTGTAGCAGAACAGTGGCAGCACAGGCGCTTCCGGTTGTGTTTCATATGCCGACAAATAAAATGCAGTATGTGCCGGCGGCAAGAAAGCAGCTACCGCCCAGCCTTTATCGAAAAGGAGCAGGTCTCCCGTTTTTACATCAATACCAATACATCTTCTCCCCGGAAGTTCGTAAAGAGAGCCTCCATCCGGCAGTTCAATCCAATCCTCGTTTGGAACCATACAGGCATCCCAGCCACTGCGGCCGGTAACATAAAGGGAAGTGTCTTCAAAAATATTTCCCTTGCCATCAGAATAAAGAAGGTATGGTGTTTGATTTATTGACATTTATTAAAAAGTTGGAGATTCACTAAAGCAGCAAAATTACCTAAGTTTTGCAAATTGATAATGAGGTTTTTATCAGGAAAGGAAGCAAAGACATCAAAAAGTAGTTTCACACTTCCTTAGAACAGAAAAACAAAACTCAGGAATTTGCCGGGGACAACCGGCTCCGGCAAAACTCATTGAATTCCTGCTCATTAACAATTAGCCCTGAATCTTCAATAAAATGTTGATACACTTTGTTGTTTTTACAGTCGATTGTAAGTATATCGTCTTTCAAAATTATATTGTTCATATCTGCCCAAACCATATTTTTTTTAGGAAAACTGGGATACATAATTTTCTCAGTATCAATGTTTATGGAAAATTTTCTACGAGAAACAGTGTAGAGTCCCCATAGTATCAGATTGGCTACAAAAGCAAAATTGAAACCAAACCTTATCCAAAAAACCGCATAAGCCAGCATCAAAATACCCAATGGAAGCAGTTTTTTGTTTTTACGATGATTCCTGACATCTAAAACTACCAGGAAAACAAACACCATAAGCTGAACGAGAACCTGCAACAAATAGTTCTTTTCTCCCGGCAGCGACATTGTCACCATCAATAAATTGAACAAAAGAATTCCATAGGCAATCACCTGATAGATTTTCTCCTTTTGGTTGGGGATGGGGAAACAGAATTGCTGAGTAGCCAAGTTGAAATTTGTTTTATATTGAGGCAGAAGGATTACTATATGCCAATACATTACAAAGCTTGAACAAAGCCCTTGCGCCTACATTGGCATTCCAGTCCGTTTCTGCAATACCCACTTCTACCAGGTCGAAACCAATTATTTGCCTGCCGCTGGCAATTAGCTTTTGAAAAATATAAAACACTCTGTCCAGCTCAAAGCCTCCTGGAACAGGTGTTCCGGTATCGGGGCACAGTTTGGGGTCAAGGCCGTCAATATCAAAACTGATATGTATTTTTTGCGGCAACTGGTCAATCATTTCCTCTGCAATGTGCTTAAAGGTGTCGCCATCATACTGCCTGCTCTTTATTTCTTTGTCGAAATAGGTAATCACCCGATACTGGCTGTTTTTGATGTATTCCCACTCATCCTGCCCGAAATCGCGCACGCCAAACTGAATAATATTCTTGATCTGAGGAATTTCCTTCAACGCGTTGAACATAATACTGGCATGAGAATAATTAAACCCTTCATAAGCTTCTCTAAGGTCGCAGTGTGCATCTATATGCAATATGCCAAATGCTTCATGCCTTTCGGCTAAGGCTTTGTATAGACCCAGAGGTGTACTGTGATCTCCTCCCAGCATACCCACTAATTTCCCCTTTTCCAGCAGTTCTTTTGCCTGTTGGTAAATCCAGTTGTTGAAAAACACACCACCTTCATTGATTTCTTTGATGGTTTTTTGCATGAACTGGTTTTTTGCAAGGTCTTCACCTTTTGAAATGTAATCGATATACAGTTCTGCTTCCTTTCTAAGATAATCGCTTTTTAAAAGAATTTTCCTATCAGTCGGCAGCAGGTAAAATCCTCTTTTCCACTCGTCAGGCATTTCAGGGTCGTATAAGTCCACCTGCAGGCTGGCTTTCAAAATTGCTTCCGGCGCTCTGGAGGTACCTCCTCCATAGCTCACCGTTACCTCCCAGGGGGCATTAATGATAACGACATCAGCATTTTCGATAGTACTGGGTAGCCCGAAAATGTTGTTATTGGGATTCCCTACGCTATTCTGGTCAAAATTTTTTAAGTCTAACATCTCAAATGATATATTATTAAAATAACTGCGCAAAAATAGTGAGAAGAGAATACTTTATTTCCATAATCTTATTTTTATAACTTTGCAACCTTTAAAAGTTGCGAAAAAGCCGGAGGCAAATACTACAGGGCGTTCAATTTTTGCTTTAAGCATATCGCAGCAATTCATTATTTTGAAAAATCTGTAATTAAAAATGGCAACTATCAGACCGTATCGCGCATTGAGACCCAAAAAAGAATTAGCAGAACAAGTAGCATCCAGACCCTATGACGTATTGAACAGCCAAGAGGCAAAAGAAGCAGTAAAAGATAACCCAAACTCATTTTTGCACATCACCAAATCTGAGGTGGATATGCCCCAAGGCATTGATATTCATACTCCTGAGGTTTATAATAAAGCAAAAGAAAACCTGCAGAAATTTCAGGAGAACGGTATCCTTTTTCAGGAAGAAAAGTCCTGCTACTATATTTATACATTAGTGATGAAAGGCCATGAGCAAACCGGCCTTGTATGCTTGTCGTCTGTTGAAGATTATTTTAACAATGTGATAAAAAAACATGAATATACCCGGCCCGAAAAAGAAAAGGACCGTATTGACCACATGACTACCACTGAGGCACAAACCGGTAAAGTTTTTCTGGCTTATAATAATGTGGGCGAAATGGACAACATCATAAACGGCTGGAAAACAACACATTCGCCCGAATATGACTTTAGTGCAGCAGACGGAGTACAACACACGGTTTGGGTGATAAATGATGAAGATACCATCGAAAAAATCACTACAATCTTCGGCGAAAAAGTACCCAGTACCTATATTGCAGATGGCCACCACCGTGCTGCATCGGCAGCCAAAGTAAGCAAAACACTGACTGACAGTGAAGAAGCAAAATATTTCCTTACGGTAATTTTTCCGGCCAAAGAGCTGGCCATTATGGATTACAACCGCCTGGTAAAAGACCTGAACGGATACACTCCCGAAGATTTCATCAGCGCTTTACACGAAGATTTTGAAATAACTGCTTCTGAGGAGGCAGTAAAACCACTTTCATTGCATGAATTTGGCATGTATCTCAAAGGCAAATGGTACCTATTGCGTTCCAGACCCGAAACCTTTACAACCGACCCGATTGGCGTTTTAGACGTTACCATCCTTGCTAATAATGTTTTGGATAAACTATTGGGAATCAAAGATCAGCGTACCGATACCCGTATTGACTTTGTGGGTGGTATCCGTGGGGTGGGCGAATTGGAAAGAAGAGTGAACAGCGGTGAAATGAAGGTTGCTTTCAGCCTGTATCCGGTAACCATTCAACAGCTTTTTGATATTGCCGACAGCGGTAATGTGATGCCGCCCAAAAGCACCTGGTTTGAACCCAAATTGAGAGACGGATTGTTGACGCATTTGTTGTAAAGCGAGGATACGTAGTAGTATTTCATGGGTTGGTTAGTTACTAACCTAACTGGCATTTCCTCAAAAAAAGTATCTGGTTAAAGTTTTTAAATATAGACTATAATTATTTTTATTGGGAATAATAATTATTTATAATACGCAGTTAGTTTTAATGGCTAACAAATTGATTTACAGAAATTTTGAAAATAATATATGATTTTTCCAAAATATATTTTTTAGAATTAGGCGAGCTTCGTCTATTTGGCAGGTTAACGAATTGAAAACTTCGTAAATCGGAGATTTGCAAAATGTTCAATACGTGTTTTATCAGTAAAGATAGAAACCTGATATCAGGCCGCAACTATCGTACAACTGAGAGTTTTGCAAAATGCGCCAATCAATTAATTTTGTATAAACATTAAGGCAGCGGCGCACTTCGCAAAGCTCCCGACGTTGGGCACAAGCATAAGAAGGACACCACGATAGAATCAATTATTTAAAAAATGACAACGAAAAAAGGATATAAAAGTGTATCACTAAGTTTTAATCGACGAGCAGTTATTGCTTCTGCGACTGTGACAAAAGATAAAAATGCAATACATTGTTTTACCGAAGTTGATATTACAGTGCCAAGGGACTTGATTAAAAAACATTTCGAAAAAACTGGTGAAAAACTTTCTTTGACAGCCTATATTGTGACATGTCTTTCAAATGTTATTAAAGATTATCCTCGATTTAATTCATTTACTAAAGGCAGAAAACTTATATTACTTGATGACATTACAATAAGCGTATTAATTGAACGTGAAATAGCCGGAGAGAATGTGCCAGAACCAATCGGAATTAAAAAAGCTCAGGATAAGACTTATCTTCAAATACACAAGGAAATACGAGAAGCAAAAAACCAACAAACCGACAAACTTGGTAGTCTTTCTGGTCAAACATGGATTAGTTTAATACCGAGTTTCCTTCTAAGACTATTTATTCGGATTGCAGACAAGAATATCTACATGGCCAAGAAGTATGGAAAGATTGCTGTTACTGCTGTTGGAATGTATAGCAAAGAACCAATTTGGTTTATTCCACATGGGACAGCGACAGTTTTAATTACAGTCGGGAGCATAGAAAAAAAAGTTATTGAATTGGACAATCAATTTATATCCAGAGAACATTTATGTTTAACAGTGTCATTTGACCATGATATTGTTGATGGAGCACCAGCTTCTCGATTCATGAATCAATTAATAGAGACAATTAAAAGCGGACAATTAATACAGACAGATTAAAAAAATAGAAGCAAAAAATGCCAGTGCCCAACATGCGGTATAGCCAATAAGGGTTTCCAGTGGTATGCGAAGGGTTGTAGTCCGCTTCAACTATTCGTGTACCTTGATAAGTAATCGCCCGCAATCCCTTACTGGCCATACCGCCACCGTTATGTGCTATTTTGTAGGACGACCCCCAACCATACAACATCAATATTCAGACATGAAAAATTTATTAATAATATTTATAGTAATGATAGCTTCAATAAATACGGTAAAAAGTCAAAATCCTGACTTCTTGAAAATAATTGAGTATGGCATAAAAGCACCGTCTGGACACAATACCCAGCCCTGGAAGTTTAAATTAAAAGAAAAAAGTATTGAAATCCATCCAAATTTAGACAAAACACTTCCTGTTGTTGATGGAAATCATCGGGAACTTTATATCAGTTTAGGCTGTGCATTGGAAAACATCTGTGTTGCAGCATCTAATTTTGGGTACACTTCTCAAGCCGACATTTTGCAAAAGGACAGTGTTTATATCATTGAAATCAAATTGCAAAAGACAGAAAGTTTAAAGGCAGACCCATTGTTTTCTCAAATTGAAAAAAGACAAACGAATCGAAGTATTTTTAAATCTAAAATGATTTCCGCAGACACTTTGGTAATGTTACAGCGAATGCGGACAAATCCAAACGTGTCGATGTTTTATTATAAAAAAGGGGAGCCAGAATTTGAAACACTTTCAAAATATATTTATACTGGCAACGAAATATTTTATAATGACAAAGCATTTAGAAAGGAAGTATTAACATGGATGCGATTTAATAAAAAAGATGTATTGAAACAAAATGATGGACTTGCATACAATACGGTAGGTTCTCCTTCGTTGCCAAAATGGTTAGGCAGACCAATCGTGAGCAGTTTTTTGACTCCCAAAAAGCAGAATAAATCGGAAGAAGATAAAATTAAAACAACTTCTCATTTTGTTACGTTTACAACCAATGACAACACTCCGAAAGGATGGATTTTGACAGGACAATCGTTAGAAAATTATTGGCTACATTGTACGGAATTAGGTATTGCGGTAGCTTTTTCCAACCAGCCATGCGAATCCGCATCTTTGGCTTCTGAAATAAGTAAACAACTCCCAATAAACAACGAACTTCCAATGCTCCTTTTACGAATAGGCTATGCTGACCCAATGCCATATTCTGTTAGAAAAACATTAAAAGACGTGATTATAGAATAAAACAGCACATAACAACTAAGGCTTCGTTGGGCACGCAGTGCCAACAATGAAGCCGCAGGTTGAACGGAACCTACGGTAGCCGCTGTTGCACTATGGAGTTGCCGTTCTTAGAAGTTGGTTTATTTTGCAGACCGGCAGGGTCTGTTTTTTTGTTGGGCTGTTTGGAAGCTGGCTTTTCTGGTTTTTTCATGGAGGTACATAAAATCCCCTACCCATAAATATCAGTTCACAGGCACAGTTTGTTTTTCCATTAAATATTTTTCAGGCGGCCCACGTTTGCCAAACACTTCAATCGTTATCATGGTTCCGGTTTTGCAACAGGGGCATTTGCGTAGCAATGTCTTTGCTTTGCCTCCGGCCTTTTACTTTCAATTCACTTTGCAATGCCTGCAGTTTTCCCCGCTTCCGGTGCTGCTCAGGATTCCATAATGGCGGATACGTACAAAACGTAAGGGTAATATGTGCTGCGCAAACCGACGTACAAATTCACGATGGCTTAACCGCATCGTCTTGTTGATACCTTGCTCTCGGTAATCTTTATACGAAAAGGCAACATCAATATCCGTTACCTCCTGTAACCGATGATTGCTGATCGCTACTTTGTGCGTATATCTTCCCAAGTATTCTATCACCTGTCTGGGGCCAGCAAAAGGGCGTTTGGCATACACTACCCAATCTTTGTGAAACAGGCATTCTATAAGCGGCTTGTCTGCCACTCCACGCTCTCTTTAACTGCTGCACATATTTTGACCTAAATACTTTGCTTAAAGCCTTTACCGAAAACAGATATTTATTACTGCGCATTTGCTTTGCCATCGGCCATGCTTATCTATTCCTCCTCCGGGAATGATGCAATGAAGGTGTGGGTGCAAGCTTAGGTTCTGCCCCATGTGTGCAGAATGCTTATCATCCCCAATTGCACTGCGGTGTTGCGGCCAAACTGGCTCACCGTTTGCCATACCGATTTAAATAGTGCATCATATACCAATGCAGGCTGGTGCAATGCCAGAGGGTTTAACTCCTGCGGTAAGGTGAACACCAGATGATAATAAGTGCAAGGCAGTAAGTCTTGTTCTCGTTTTGCTATCCATTCTTCCCTCTTATGTCCCTGACACTTGGGGCAATGCCTGTTTCTGCAACTGTTGTAGCTGATGCTGATATGCCCACATCCATCACAGGCATCTACATGCCCGCCTAATGCCGGTGTGCGGCATAGTTCATTGCCCTGAGTGTCCTTAGTTGATGGCTGTTCAAGCCTATCTGTTCTCTGTCATTGCCCAGACCCCGGATTACATCGGCTACTTCACAGGCGGGGGCGCATCGGGCAAACAGGGTGTCTAAGGGACTAAACATTCTACGGTCATCCAACTGGCAGATGTGCAGGTACTCCATTGTAGTTTCTATATTGGCATGACCCATCAGTTCTTTGAGGGTTACGATGTTCATACCATCTTCCAGCAAATGGCAGGCATAGGTATGCCGCAATGTGTGTACGCATACTTCCTTGACGATCCCTCCATCTTTGGCTATTCGCTTCACTGCCCATTGCACGCCTCGCTGGCTGTAGCGGCCATCAAAGCCCTGGCCTTGTGGATTGCCGCTGCCGGTGAACAACCACCCTACCGGACGTTCAGCGGCTATGTACTTTTTTAATCCTCGTATGAGATGTTCGCTCAGCGGTACCATCCGGTCTTTGCGGCCTTTGCTCTGGCGGATATGCAATAGTTTTCTTTCAAAATCCATATCTGCCAGCCGGATGTTTCTGACTTCCATACACCGCAGTCCGCATCCATACAACAGTCCGATGAGCATCTTATGTCTGAGCAGTGTAGCGGCATTTAGCATTTGCCATACTTCCTGCTTGCTTAGTACGGTGGGTAGTTTTTATCCCGTTTGATAGAAGGAAGATGAAGGTGACTATAAGGCAGCCCCTCGCCTTTGAGCATAAAGCGCAATCCGTAAACGGTGTGTTTGAAATAAGTCTGAGATGGAGTTTTACTGCGTTGCTGCAGTTCGTAGAGATAGTCTTTGATTTGGTCTTCGTCCAATTCCGTTGGCAAGCAGCCAAAGTGCAAGGCCATGGCTGCTATGTGACGGCTGTAGTTATCAAAGGTGCGTGGACTTCTGCCGAGAATGGAGATGTTGCGTTCAAAACGTTGCAGCAGTTCTGCAAATCCATTAACTTCACCCCTTCGGTTGCACTCAGGGCAGGCTTTGGCACGATTGAGATATTTATTATACCTCAGTTCTTCCGGCGATTTTTTTTTGTTGCCATAATAAATTGTATTTTAGTGAATGCTAAATTTACGGATAGTTGCGGAAGGCTACCGTAGGTTTAGTTCAACAGCCAGTTTGCCAAAATGGCGGGTAAACGGCTTCGATTGAACATTTTAGGTAAATTAAAAGTTCTTTCTTCGATTGAAGTTTAGTGGTAAAAACCGCCACTTCGGCAAGCTGGTCAAACGCTTAACGAATTGAAAACTTCGTAAATCGGAGATTTGCAAAATGTTCAATACGTGTTTTATCAGTAAAGATAGAAACCTGATATCAGGCCGCAACTATCGTACAACTGAGAGTTTTGCAAAATGCGCCAATCAATTAATTTTGTATAAACATTAAGGAAGCGGCGCACTTCGCAAAGCTCCCGGACGTTATGCACAAGCGGAAAAAAGGCATCACTAACATAAAACAAATATGAAAAAAATTGTAATCGGACTTATTCTGGGAATTGCTGCTGGAACCATTGACGTGATTCCAATGATTATTCAAGGATTAACTTGGGATGCTAATATTTCTGCGATTTCAATGTGGATAATTGTCGGATTTTTAATATCAACGATAGACTTAAAAATCAATTCAATTGTAAAAGGGATTTTAATAGCGTTTTTAGTCTTGTTGCCGTCTGCAGTATTGATAGGCTGGAATGAACCAGTATCGTTGATACCAATTTCTATAATGACTGCAATTCTCGGTGGGATTATTGGATTCTCACATAATAAGATAATGGAAAGACAAAAACAGTAAAACGCTATGAGTAACATTTTAATGATAATTCCACCTGAAAGATTTAGAGACGAGGAACTATTTGTGACTAAAGAAGAATTAGAAAAATTTGAACACAAAATTACTATCGCAAGTACAAAAAAAGGTGTTTGTACTGGAAGTCGAGGTGGCTTTGCTAAGTCCGAATATGATATAAATGAATTAAGCACCGACAAATTTGAAGTAGTAATATTTGTTGGAGGAGGTGGCAGTAAATTATTATTTAAAAATATCAGGGCAAACCAAATTGCAAATGAAATGAATTCTAAAGGTAAGGTAGTCGCAGCCATTTGTCTTGCTCCCGTAATACTTGCAAATGCCGGAGTACTTAAGCATAAAAAAGCTACTGTCGCTGGAACAGAAGCAAAAACTATTGAAGAAAAAGGTGCTGAATATACTGGACCAGGCGTAACGGTTGACGGAAATATTGTGACTGCTAATGCTCCAAAGCAATCTAGGCTATTTGGACAGGCCATAGGCAAATTATTAATAAACAGACTTTAATGGTAGCAAGGTCAAACAGAAATTATTTGAGAAACAAGAACCGCAAGTGCATAACAAAGGCTATATGCAATAAGAGTTTTAGTGGTAATTCAAGCATTCTGCCCCGCTCAAACTTCAGTGTTGGGAGACAGGAAAGTCATCCGCAATCCCTTACTGCATATAGCCTTAACCGTTATCGGTCATTCCCCATTTTTCCGCAAGAAAATAAATTCTCGTGCTAACGGAAATTTGGAAACAATTGAGAATAAACAACTTATAAAAACGTTAGTCAGAATTGTAGAACGCCACCTACGAAAAAAAACAGCACTAAATTTAACTTTCTGCCAAGAGAGAAGTCTAAGTCTAAAATAAATTTCACAAGCTATGAAAAAGATGAGCATTATATTATTAGCACTGTTGTCACTTACAAGTTGTCGTAAAGATGACGACCCGACACCATCAAATCCGGAAACTTCTGTGTATTTCCCTGCTAATTCGGGTTCGGACTGGGAAACAACTTCTGCTTCTCAATTGGGCTGGAACACAAATGCTATTGAAGATTTGAAAACTTTCTCGCTCAAAAAATACCAAATCATTTATAATTCTTGTAAATGGAAGAATTGTTATGGAAGAGTATTTCAACGGGCACACCGCATCTACAGAATGGGAATGGAATAGTGCAGGTAAAACATTAGTATCTGCAACAACAGGAATTGCACAACAAGAAAATTTGTTGAATATAAACAAAAAAGTATCGGATTATTTAGGTGCAGGATGGACCAATATGCCTTTAGAAAAAGAAAACCTGATTACAGTAAGAAATTTACTTACTATGACTTCGGGAATAAATTCAGACAAACAATTGGTAACACACGATAACCTTACTTATGTTGCAGATGCAGGAACAAGATGGGCATACAGCAATGTTTTCCAATTATTGATGGATGTGGATGCGAATGCTTCAAACAGTGATTTTGAAACCTATTTTAATGAAAAACTGAAAAACAAAATTGGAATGGAGGGTTTTTGGAATTTTGGTATCATCTATAAAATTTACCACAGCAACACCAGAAGTATGGCAAGATTTGGACTTTTAGCGTTAAATAAAGGAAAGTGGAAAGACGAACAAATAATCAATGAAAATTATTTCAACGAAAGCATCTCTTCGTCACAAAATATCAACCCTTCTTATGGCTATTTATGGTGGCTCAACGGAAAATCCAGCTATATGGTTCCTGGTACGCAAGATGTTTTTCAGGGAGCTTTGATTCCAAATGCACCTTCGGATATGTATGCTGCATTAGGGGCTTCTGACCAAAAAATTTATGTAATTCCGAGCAAAAAAATGGTTATAATAAGAATGGGGGATTCTGCCTACCCGAACAATCCTACCTTTGCATCTTCAGGATTTGATAACAAACTTTGGGCAAAAATAAATACCGTGATAAACTAAAAAACAACGAACCGCTAACAACTAAGGCTTCGTTGGGCACGCAGTGCCAACAATGAAGCCGCAGGTTGAACGGAACCTACGGTAGCCGCTGTTGCACTATGGAGTTGCCGTTCTTAGAAGTTGGTTTATTTTGCAGACCGGGCAGGTCTGTTTTTTTTTGTTGGGCTGTTTGGGAGCTGGCTTTTTTGGTTTTTTTTCATGGAGGTACATAAAATCCCCTACCCATAAATATCAGTTCACAGGCACAGTTTGTTTTTCCATTAAATATTTTTCAGGCGGCCCACGTTTGCCAAACACTTCAATCGTCATCATGGTTCCGGTTTTGCAACAGGGGCATTTGCGTAGCAATGTCTTTGCTTTTGCCTCCGGCCTTTTTACTTTCAATTCGCTTTGCAATGCCTGCAGTTTTCCCCGCTTCGGTGCTGCTCAGTACGGTGGGTAGTTTTTTATCCCGTTTGATAGAAGGAAGATGAAGGTGACTATAGGGCAGCCCTCACCTTTGAGCATAAAGCGTAATCCGTAAACGGTGTGTTTGAAATATTAATAAAGACATAATTTAGTTCTTATTTTAAAATATATTTTGTATATTTGCCCATGGCTAATACAAAACGTAAGAACAAAGATGCTCAGGAAGAGACTCGCTTTCGGATAGTGGGCTACTTAAAAAAACAAACGGGGCACTCAAAAGCAGGCTTCCGAGATATTTTCTGTATCAGAAAGGAGTGTAAATAAAACATGGAATAAATACAAAAAGAAGGCAAGCGTTCACTTTTGAATAAGAAGCGTGGCGTAAAAGGAGGCAAGAAGATAACCGGCCAGCAGGCTGCCGAAGTTCGACGGTTGATAAAGGATAAGATGCCCGACCGGTTAAAACTGGCCTTTAGTTTATGGACGCGTGCAGCCGTACAACAGCTTATCGAACAGAAATATGGCGTTGTATTAAGCGTGAAGCAGGTAGGTCGATATTTAAAAAGCTGGGGCTATACACCGCAAAAGCCTATCCGCAAAGCATTTGAACAGAAACCCGAGCAGGTAAAGCAATGGTTGGAGAAGGAATACCCTGCCATAAAGAAGCGGGCAACTAAGGAGAAAGGAACGATTTATTTTGGAGATGAAACCGGTATGCGAAGCGACCATCAGGCAGGCAGAAGCTATGCGCCTAAAGGCAAAACCCCCGTGGTGAAATCAACAGGACAACGGTTTTCGCTCAATATGATTTCAGCTATCAGCAATAAAGGTCATTTACAGTTTATGCTGATAGAGAAGTTTAACGGTGATGTATTTATTGATTTTTTGCAACGAATGATTCGTTATAGTAAACAAAAGATATTCTATGTAACGGATGGTCATCCTGCACACAAAACAAAAAATTGAAGGTGTGGCTGGAGGAAAGCAAACATCGAATAGAGGTGTTTTTCATTCCGCCCTATAGCCCCGAGTTGAATGCGCAAGAATATTTGAATCAGGATGTAAAGACTAATGTTATCGGCAAAAAGCGTCCTATCAATAAAGCTGAAATGCGCGCCAACGTTGAAGGTTTTATGAATGAAAGAAAAAGCAATAAAAAGCAGGTGCAAAAATATTTCCATGCAGACCACGTCAGATACGCAGCATAGAAAATTAATACGAACTAAATTGGGTAACGATTAATAAGTCTGAGATGGAGTTTTACTGCGTTGCTGCAGTACGTAGAGATAGTCTTTGATTTGTTCTTCGTCCAATTCCGTTGGCAGGCAGCCAAAGTGCAAGGCCATGGCTGCTATGTGACGGCTGTAGTTATCAAAGGTGCGTGGACTTCTGCCGAGGATGGAGATGTTGCGTTCAAAACGTTGCAGCAGTTCTGCAAATCCAGTAACTTCACCCTTCGGTTGCACTCAGGGCAGGCTTTGGCACGATTGAGATATTTATTATACCTCAGTTCTTCCGGCGATTTTTTTTTGTTGCCATAATAAATTGTATTTTAGTGAATGCTAAATTTACGGATAGTTGCGGAAGGCTACCGTAGGTTTAGTTCAACAAGGGTTTTGCAAGAGAGCGGGTTTCGTGCTTCGTATGAAACTTTTTCGTAAATTTGAACATTCGTGCTTCGTATCAAAGGTAGTGCTAAAATCCGCTCCCTCGCAAAGCCCCGAAACGTTGGCAGAAATAGTATCACGATATACTTCTTAAAACAAAATTTCTAAATATTTGCACAGAATAAAATAATTTGTATCTTTGTATGGAAACAAATAAAGGTGTGAATGAAAAAATTTGAAGTGCTATTTTTAACCGAAGCAAGAGAGTTTTTACTCAATCTTGACTTAAAAAGTCGGGACAAAATAATCTTCAATATTGACAAAGCTAAAGTGAAAACTGACAATGAACTGTTCAAAAAATTGAAAGGCGAAATTTGGGAGTTTAGAACTTTATTTAACAAAACTCATTATCGAATCTTTGCGTTTTGGGATAAAGAAAACAACAAAGAAACTTTGGTTTTGACAACTCACGGAATTATCAAAAAAACAGATAAAACACCGGATAAAGAAATTGAAAAAGCTGAACAAATTCGATTGAAGTATTTTGAACTCAAAAATGAACAAAAAAATGGCAACAAAAAATAAGAAATTAGAAATTTTTACTTTTGACCAGATAAAAGATGAATTTATCGGGGAAATCGGGACAGATAGAAGAACGCAATACGAACAAGAATTGCAGTTGGAAATAATGGGAGAAATGATTCGTAAAGTTCGACTTGAAAGAAACCTGACTCAAGAAGAATTGGGAAAATTGGTGGGTGTTCAACGAGCTCAGATTTCAAAACTTGAAAACAACACAACTAATGTGACAATGGAAACTATTTTGAAAGTATTTGGCGCGTTAAAAGCTAAAGTGAATTTCAATGTAGAATTAATGAATAACAAAATACAAATTGCAAGATAAAAAAACTACTTCTGCCAACAACTAAGGCTTCGTTGGGCACGCAGTGCCAACAATGAAGCCGCAGGTTGAACAGAACCTACGGTAGCCGCTGTTGCACTATGGAGTTGCCGTTCTTAGAAGTTGGTTTATTTTGCAGACCGGGCAGGGTCTGTTTTTTTTGTTGGGCTGTTTGGGAGCCTGGCTTTTCTGGTTTTTTTTCATGAAGGTACATAAATCCCTACCCATAAATATCAGTTCACAGGCACAGTTTGTTTTCCATTAAATATTTTTCAGGCGGCCCACGTTTGCCAAACACTTCAATCGTTATCATGGTTCCGGTTTTGCAACAGGGGCATTTGCGTAGCAATGTCTTTGCTTTTGCCTCCGGCCTTTTTACTTTCAATTCACTTTGCAATGCCTGCAGTTTTCCCCGCTTCCAGGTGCTGCTCAGTACGGTGGGTAGTTTTTTATCCCGTTTGATAGAAGGAAGATGAAGGTGACTATAGGGCAGCCCCTCACCTTTGAGCATAAAGCGTAATCCGTAAACGGTGTGTTTGAAATAAGTCTGAGATGGAGTTTTACTGCGTTGCTGCAGTTCGTAGAGATAGTCTTTGATTTGGTCTTCGTCCAATTCCGTTGGCAAGCAGCCAAAGTGCAAGGCCATGGCTGCTATGTGACGGCTGTAGTTATCAAAGGTGCGTGGACTTCTGCCGAGGATGGAGATGTTGCGTTCAAAACGTTGCAGCAGTTCTGCAAATCCATTAACTTCACCCTTCGGTTGCACTCAGGGCAGGCTTTGGCACGATTGAGATATTTATTATACCTCAGTTCTTCCGGCGATTTTTTTTTGTTGCCATAATAAATTGTATTTTAGTGAATGCTAAATTTACGGATAGTTGCGGAAGGCTACCGGAGGTTTAGTTCAACATCGTATTGGCAATATGGCGGCTGAAGTGCTTCTATGAAACATTTGTGCAAGGTTCAACATTTGTTCTTCGATTGAACTTTTGTACTAAAAATCCCCACCTTCGCCAAGCCCGAAACCGTTGGTGGCAATGTATAGTCCTGAAATAGGTTGACTCCAAAAATGTGGATAAGTCAACTTAAAACAGGCCTGCCCCGACCTATTTCGGGGACAAAAAATGAGTAAAAAACAAAGCTCCAACCGGCGGGGAACGCAACAATTATTTTACACCGAAGCCTTCAAACAAAAATTGTAAATGAAGTATTGAGTGGCAAACTCAATAAACGCCAGAGCTTCCTGATCTATGGCATTAAGGGCAATGCCACCATTCTTTACTGGATTAATCAGAGCCAGGGGCTGAAAGGCTATGAAGCAAAAGCCAAATCTCCGGCTAACTTTGCTGAAATGAAAAAGAACATTCAGGACAAAAAACTGGAAGAAGAAAACAAAGAACTCAGAGAACTATTACGGGTGGCAGAACTTCGTGCCGACCTGTGGCAACATGCGATTGAAGTGGCTGAAAAAAAATTCAACATTGATATCCTAAAAAAGTATGGTGCCCAACAATCCACTCCTTCCAAAAGCAAAGACCGAAAGAAAAAATAACGGAAATGTGCGGCGTATTTGGTCGCAGTAAACAGGCTTATTACAAGCAGCTGCATCATAAAGCCGATACTACTGTAAAGGAAGAAAAACGATTGTTGGGCTTATAAAAAGAAACGGGAAATATGGAAACGAGGAAGCGGCCGAAACCTGCATCAATGCCTGTTGCCCGAACTGAAGCAACATGGCATTAAAATAGGCAGAACAAGTTTTTTGATGTACTCAGAAACAACCATCTGCTCATCAAATCAAAACGATGCAGAACGAAAACCACTTGCAGTTATCATCATTTTAACCGTTATAAAAATGTAATAGAAGCCGCCATACCACAGCGTTGCAATGAAATTTGGGTAGCAGACATTACTTACCTGTGGCTGAAACCCCAGGATAAATTTTGTTATCTGAGCGTAATAACTGATTTATATTCCAGAAAAATTGTAGGCCATTGTGTGCATGAAACTTTAGTGTAAAAGGCTGTATAGAAGCTTTAAAAATGGCATTGAAAAACAGGAAGAATAAAGCTCTTCCCCTGATTCACCATAGCGACAGAGGCGTGCAATACTGTTGCCATGCGTATGTAAAGCTTTGCAGAAACAAAACATACAAATCAGCATGACACAAACCGGCGACCCGTTGGAGAATGCCGTAGCCGAAAGAATACACAGAACCATTAAAGAAGAATTTACTACCGACAGGCAAATTAATTTTTGTAATATTGACGAAGCAAAAAAGAGATAAAGAAGTTCATTGAGTTTTACAATAAGCAACGGCCGCACAGAAGTGTAGCATGGCTTACGCCCCATCAGGCGCATCAATGTACGGGAGCCTAAACCGGGTTTGGAAAACCTACCGGCGCAGGAAACCTGCATGGGGAGATTTGACAGAGGCATAGGCTCCAGATGATATACAAAATGGCTGCCGGATACAGCAACCATTTTGTAAAGTATAATATACTTCGTCGCATCAGTTTATTCCTGTTCATCAAGATCTCCCCCAGAACTTGAATGAAGTCCGCTTCAACTGATAAAACAAAGATGAACAACTAATCTCAAAACGTAAAACACAGCTATCTTATCCCGCTGTGGATAACGTGTAAAAGAGTCAACTGATTTTAGGACGAGACACAATGCTAAATCAACGTTCGGGCTAAAATGAAAGTAGGGAAAATAAATCTAATTTCTCGAACAAAAATAAAATGACAACAGAAGAAAAAATCAAACAATCAGAAACAAGAATTTTCAAAGCTGTTTTTCCAAACACGACCAACCATAATGACACTCTTTTTGGTGGTACGGCTATCCAGTTAATGGACGAAGTAGCGTTTATTACCGCTACAAGATTTTGTAGAAAAAGAGTTGTAACGGTAAGCAGTGAACGAATTGATTTTAAAAAGCCTATACCGTCAGGAACTATTGTAGAACTTATTGGAAAAGTAATTCACATCGGAAATACAAGTTTGAAAGTAAGTGTAGAAATGATTATCAAACAAATGTACCCTGACCACAGAGAACAAGATATACACGGTGAATTTACATTTGTTGCTGTGGATAAAGATAAAAAACCAATTAGTATAATCCTTTAAACCAATAATTTATTACCCGGAAAATGACTAATATTTTTTCGTAAATTCGCAACATAAATTGTTTAACAAAAAATAGTATGAAATTAAAATCAATACAACTAAATAGTCTAATGGTTACTGTGGGTGTACTTTTAGCCGTTTTTTCAAGACTTATGCCACACCCTGCAAACTTCGCTCCAATGATGGCGATTGGTATTTTTGGCGGTGCTTTGTTTTTTAAACGAATTTGGGCAATTCTTATTCCTATCATTTCTATTTGGTTAAGCGATTTAGTGATTAACAATGTGGTTTTTGCTCAATACTTTGATGAATTTACTTGGTTTTACCAAGGTTGGTATTGGCAATATGTAGTTTATGCTATCATTCCGATTATTTCAATGTTCGTATTCAAAAGAACATTAGCGTTGGCAAATTATTAGGAATGAATATAGGAACAGCATTGTTGTTTTTTCTCGTTTCCAATTTTGGAGTTTGGGCAAGCGGAACGATGTATCCCAAAACAGGCGAAGGATTACTAACTTGCTACGCAATGGGTTTGCCTTATATCAAAGGAAGTTTGTTGAGCAATCTATTTTATTCTTCCGTATTGTTTGGAGCTTATTATCTGATTGAAAACAAAACAAAATTATTTGTGTCAGAAGCCAGACATCAATGGAAATTGATATAAGTCAACAGCTAAAAATTGCGATTGACAACAAAACAAAACCATTAGGTGCATTAGGTGTTTTGGAAATCATTGCCACGCAAATTGGAACGCTTCAAAACACGATAAATCCAACATTAAACAATCCGCATATTGTAGTTTTTGCGGCAGACCACGGAATTGCCATTGAAGGCGTGAGTGCTTACCCTGCCGAAGTTACGCAACAAATGGTGTTGAATTTTCTGAATGGCGGTTCGGCTATCAATGTTTTTTGCAAACAAAATAATATCCAATTAAAAATAGTCGATGCAGGTGTAAAATTCGAATTTTCACCACACGAAAATTTAATTATTTCCAAGCCAAAAAACGGAACAGCCAATATACTGAACCAACCTGCAATGACCAAAGATGAACTTGATTTTTCTTTAGAAAGTGGAAAAAAGATTGTTCAAACCATTTATCAAAAAAACTGCAATGTTATCGGTTTTGGCGAAATGGGAATTGGAAATACTTCGTCCGCTTCTTTAATTACTGCAACTATTTTAAATATTTCTGTTGAAACTTGTACAGGAAAAGGAACAGGATTGACAGACGAAAAATTAAAATCGAAAATTGAAATTCTGCAAAAAGGTCAAGAAAAACATCAATCTAAAACAAAAACAACCGAAGATATTTTAATGAGTTATGGCGGATTTGAAATTGCTCAAATTACAGGAGCAATTTTGGAAGCACATCGTTTAGGAATGCTCATTTTAATTGATGGTTTCATTGTAACTTCCGCTTTATTAGTCGCACATCAGTTTGATAATGCTGTTTTAGAAAATTGTATTTTCTGCACACAATCACAAGAGCAAGGACATCAAAAAGCATTGGATTATTTAGGCGTTCCGCCTGTTTTACAATTAGGATTGCGATTAGGCGAAGGAACAGGTTGTGCTCTTGCATTTCCAATTATCCAAAGTGCCGTGAACTTCCTAAACGAAATGGCAAGTTTTGATGAAGCAAACGTAAGCAAGTAGAAACTATGAAAACACTAAAAAACGAATGGATATATTTTTGGACGGCTGTAATGTTTTTTACCCGAATTCCAATACCTTTCAACTTGACTTTCAACGATGAAAATATGAATAAATCGCAAAAATATTACGCTTGGACAGGCTTGATTGTTGGCGGAATGTATGCACTTGTTTATTTTGTTTTCCAATTTATTTTTGATGATACAATCGCTCTTATTTTGGCGTTTATTTCAGGCGTTTTATTGACTGGTGCTTTTCACGAAGACGGCTTTACAGATGTGTGCGACAGTTTTGGCGGTGGCTACGGAAAAGAAAAAATTTTAGCTATAATGAAAGACAGCCGAATTGGTGCTTACGGAACTATCGGTATCGTTTTATTGGCGATTTTAAAATTGGCAAGTTTGGTGCAATTGGCAACTTTGTCTAACATCAATACAGTAATTTTTATTTTACTTTTTGCCAACTCGGCAAGTCGTTTTGTAGCGGCTACTACCATTTACACACATCAATATGTTAGAGATGACAACACCAGCAAAGCCAAACCTATTGCAGATAAAGCCTTACCTTTTTCTTCATTTTTTATAGGCTTTGTTGCTTTGTTTGTGCCGTTTATTTTCTTTCATCAATGGCAATACTTATTAGTCTTAATTCCTGCATATTTTTCAAAAATTTATTTATCTGCTTATTTCAAAAAACACATTGGCGGATATACAGGCGATTGTTTGGGAGCGATACAGCAAGTGTCGGAAGTTGTAATTTATTTAAGTGCGATTGCAGTATGGAAATACATTTAATCAGACATACAAAAGTAGTTGTTCCCGACAGTATTTGTTTCGGAAAAACAGATGTGGAGTTACGAGCCGAATGGGAAAATGATTTTAAAGAAATTGTTTTAGACAAAGAATATGATGCGATTTATAGCAGTCCATTAAAAAGATGTTCGCAATTGTCAACGTATTTTTTTTGTGATGATTTTATAAAAGACCGAAGAATTGGCGAATTTACTTTTGGCGATTGGGAAATGCAACCTTGGGACGAAATTCCGCCCGAACAAATTGACCCTTGGTACATAGATTTTGTAACTGTAACACCACCAAATGGCGAAAATCTTTTATCATTACAAGATCGTGTTATGGAATTTATGGAAGAAATTCAGATAAAGCACGAAAACGACAAAATTCTAATCGTTACTCATTCGGGAGTAATACGCTTGATATTGCAATATGTGTTAGAATTTCCAATCGAAAATATGTTTCGTATTCAACCGCAACACGGCAAAAAAATGCTCATCTCAAAAGAATTTGGACTTTGGAAATGGACAGGAATGAATGTGTAAAATAAACAACGGAACAACACAGCACAGCCACCAACAACTAAGGCTTCGTTGGGCACGCAGTGCCAACAATGAAGCCGCAGGTTGAACGGAACCTACGGTAGCCGCTGTTGCACTATGGAGTTGCCGTTCTTAGAAGTTGGTTTATTTTGCAGACCGGGCAGGGTCTGTTTTTTTTTGTTGGGCTGTTTGGGAGCTGGCTTTTCTGGTTTTTTTCATGGAGGTACATAAAACCCCCTACCCATAAATATCAGTTCACAGGCACAGTTTGTTTTTCCATTAAATATTTTTCAGGCGGCCCTCGTTTGCCAAACACTTCAATCGTTATCATGGTTCCGGTTTTGCAACAGGGGCATTTGCGTAGCAATGTCTTTGCTTTTGCCTCCGGCCTTTTTACTTTCAATTCACTTTGCAATGCCTGCAGTTTTCCCCGCTTCCAGGTGCTGCTCAGTACGGTGGGTAGTTTTTTATCCCGTTTGATAGAAGGAAGATGAAGGTGACTATAGGGCAGCCCCTCGCCTTTGAGCATAAAGCGCAATCCGTAAACGGTGTGTTTGAAATAAGTCTGAGATGGAGTTTTACTGCGTTGCTGCAGTTCGTAGAGATAGTCTTTGATTTGGTCTTCGTCCAATTCCGTTGGCAAGCAGCCAAAGTGCAAGGCCATGGCTGCTATGACGGCTGTAGTTATCAAAGGTGCGTGGACTTCTGCCGAGGATGGAGATGTTGCGTTCAAAACGTTGCAGCAGTTCTGCAAATCCATTAACTTCACCCTTCGGTTGCACTCAGGGCAGGCTTAGGCACGATTGAGATATTTATTATACCTCAGTTCTTCCGGCGATTTTTTTTTGTTGCCATAATAAATTGTATTTTAGTGAATGCTAAATTTACGGATAGTTGCGGAAGGCTACCGTAGGTTTAGTTCAACATTGGGTTTGGCAAAAACGGCAGTAAATAGCTTCAATTTAAAGTTTTTCGTTAAATTTGAAATCGGTGCTTCGATTGAAGATTTGCGTTAAAATGCCGTCTTCGCCAAGCTGCCGCCACGTTGGCTGACGTTCCCCATTTTTCGGCAAGAAAATAAATTCTCGTGCTAACGGAAATTTGGAAACAATTGAGAATAAACAACTTATAAAAGCGTTAGTCAGAATTTAAAACAGAAAAATATGAAGACAAAACATTTACTAATTGGAATTACAATTATATTTGTATCAGCGTGTGCTGACAGGAAAACAGACAACAATTAGAATAATCAACAAAAATTAGAAAATTCTATGGACGCATTAGAAAAGAACAAACAAGTAGTTCGACAATTTTACACAGACGGTTGGAATGGCCGTAAATTTGACATTGTGCATCAAACCCATGCTGAAAATTGGGTGCATCACGACAATTCCAATCCAAATGACCTTGGTGGTGGCCCCGAAGGAAACATTAAAAGGATGAAGGAACTGGTTCAAGCATTTCCAGACGTTCGCTTTGACATTGAGGATATGGTGGCAGAAAACGACAAAGTAGTTGTCCGCTTTGTGGCTTCAGGAACACATAAAGGACAATTTGGGCCAATTCCACCTACTGAAAAGCAAGTGAAAATGCTTGGTTACATTACTCACAGACTGGAAAACGGAAAAATAGTTGAAGACTGGGTAGTTAGAGACACCTATGGCCTTATGATTCAACTTGGAGTAATTCAGCCTGGAAAGCAATAAAATGAAAAACGTTAGCCAACATTCCCCATTTTTCCCGGACGAAAATAAATTCTCGTGCTAACGGAAATTTGGAAACAATTGAGAATAAACAACTTAAAAAAACGTTAGTCAGAATTAATCGGATTGAAAAAAGCCCTCAATAATCAAGCTTTAAAATAAACTAAGAAAGCCCCGAGCCTAAACGACCGGGGCTTTTTGCAATCCGGTTCCTTCGGCAAGCTCAGGAACCTTTCTGCGACAGCGGCCAATGGTTGTATCTTCGTGTTGCTCTTAGGTGGTTTTTAGGCTCACTTTAATTTTTTGGGGAATAGATTATTTTTGTGGTCAAAAACATGTTGGAACAGTCAGTAATTCAGTTACTTTTACCTGAGGGATTATTAGAGTATTTTGATATTATAGAAGTAAAACAGTTATGCCGCATAAAGGACAAGCAAACTTTTTATGAGCTTCCATTTAGAAGAGCAAAACAGGTTGCATAGCGGTTACAATGCAGTCGATTTTGAATCAAAAGGATTTACGGAGGTAACGATACAGGATTTTCCATTACGAGGCAAGGATGTGTTTTTGGTGATTCGCCGCAGGCGCTGGCGACACAAGCAGGACGCTAAACAAATCGTCAGAAATGACTACCATTTCATTGCCGAAGGCTCCAGATTAACCAAAGAGCTTGCGGATTTTTTAAAAGGTACAGGTAGATACGAGGGAGGATACGATTACTAATATTTGCAGCTACTATGGCGTAAAGCCCTCCACCCTCACCCGTTCCTACAAAAAATTTACCAGCGGGTTTAAGGATTGGGAGCAAAAATCCCATGCAGAAGATTACCTTGTTTTCCCTGAAAATATGGGCACGCATTTGAGCATTGATGAGGTGAGCCTGTCGCAGGGAGAACTGTACACTTTTATCACCAACAAAAACGGCAGAGGCAAGAAGGGTTCGCTAATAGCATCTGTAAAGGGCACACTCAGTCAGGATATTATAGGTGTGCTGCTGAAAATCAATGAAAACAAGCGTTTAGCGGTAAAAGAGGTAACACTGGATATGGCCAAAAATATGGAAGCCGCCGTTAAAATTGTATTTGCAAAAGCCAATTTGGTAACCGACCGTTTTCACGTAGTGCGCCTGGCAATGGAAGCCCTGCAACACCTGCGTGTAAAACTCAGATGGCAGGAATTGGACACCGAAAATAAGGCCATTGATGAAGCCAGAAAAGCAGGGCGCAAATATGAACCCGAGGCGCTTTCTAACGGCGATACACCCAAACAACTGCTGGCCAGAAGCCGCTACATTCTGGCAAAAAAATCAAACGAATGGACCGAAAACCAACATCAAAGAGCCACCCTGCTATTTGCAAGACATCCCGAACTGCAAAAAGCTTATGAACACACACTACACTTTAGAAATGTCTATGAACAAAAAAATCTGAACAGTGCAAAAACAATGTTTAATGAATGGATTACCAAAACACATACCGCAGAAATGAAAACCTTTTATACAGTAGCCAATACCGTAAAAAACAATTTAGATAATATCCTTAATTTCTTTATCAACCGAAATGCTAATGCCAATGCAGAATCTTTCAATTCAAAAATAAAACTCTTCAGAGCCAATCTCAGAGGAGTAGCAGAAACAAAATTCTTCCTCTTTAGATTATACAAACTCTTCGCTTAGTCCCCTTAATTTATAACTGACCCAATTAAAGGGCTAAACCCAATTTATGAAAAAAGGCTACCGATTTAGGCAGCCTTTTCTTATTGAAATCAAATTATATTTTAGGAAAACAAAACCTTCAACTATTAGTGTTTGACTCAGAGAGTAACCTAAATTCAACCTAAGTGAAGCAAAGTAGTTTTAAAAATGATTTTACAGAATAATAATCAACAATAACCGCATTTCGGTTGTCTCGTAGGGATGGTTTTGAAAAAATTGCGTTAAGAAAATAATTTTTCACACCGACCATTACGAAGCAATGGGAAAGCTGCCATTGTTTGAGCGCAACTGTATCTTCAATTTAAGTGCAACTATTGCGCAAGTTCGGCAGGGTCAGGCGCGAAAAAATATTTTTAGCAATCTTTTTTTAGCCTTGATTTTTGGTTTTATTTTTTTTTCAAGAAAAAGGTGGAAAATGCTTTCAGTTGCAACGATGCGGCTAAAATTAATTTTTCTATGATTTCATTTATTTTTTTGCAAATCCGGAGCGTATTAATTTTTCTCATGCTCCCTTTCCTGTTTTTCTGTTTTTGGCGGCTCGCTTTTATTTTGCTTTTTACCGAATATTTTTTTGAAAATATTTTGCCTTTTCTTTGGTTCTTCTGTTGCAACAGCTTTAGGCTGTTCTTTTTTAACAGTATCCTTTACGGGTTTTTCGGTTTTCTCTTCTACAAAAGGTTTTGACTCAGGGCCAATATATTCTTCATTATTCAGCATATAATCCTGCTCGCTGCCCACACCGGCATCCTGACCTTCGGCTTTGGGTTCCGGATTTTCGGATGTTACATAAATCGAAGGATCGGCCATGCCCATATCATTTGAGAGTGTAGGAGGCTCTATGAATTTTTCATCTTTCAAAATTCCTAAAGAAGAGTTTGCAAATACTTTACGGAAAAATGCCTCCCATATAGGTCTTGCAGCAGCGCCACCAAAGCCTCCGGAGCCTTCATTCCTTATAAACCTGTCATCGCAACCCACCCACACACCACCCAGTAGTTGTGGCGTGAATCCCATAAACCAGGCATCCGAGTTGTCATTGGTAGTACCGGTTTTCCCTGCCATTTCTGCTACGCCTAATCTCGCTCGAAGGCCTGCGGCAGTACCTTTGTCCACTACACCCTGCATCATCCTGGTCATTATGTATGCCGTAGCCTCGCTAATAGCTTCCTTACGGTTTACACTAAAATCAAACCTCTTGATTAGATTGCCGTTTCGGTCTTCAATACGACTAATAAAATAAGGTTTGGTAGAAAAACCCCTGCCTCCAAAAATGGAATACCCCCAAAGCATCTCAAACAGGGATAGTTCGCAGGCACCTAATGCGATAGAGGGATAAGCAGGCACTTTTGTAGGGATATTTATCCTTCTTAAAAACTCCGAAAACTGGGGTGCGCCTACCTGTTTCATAATATAGGCAGTAGCACAGTTGCGCGACCATGCCAATGCCGAAGCCATCGTCATACTCCTGCCGGTACAGGTTCGGCCGGTGGCCGGAACCAACATGCCACCTCCAAAATTTTGCTGTGCATCCACAACGGGTGTTTCAGGGGTAAACCCCCTTTCCTCTACAGCCTGAGCATATAACAATGGCTTTATGGTTGACCCTACCTGCCTTTTGGTATTCAGATTTACGTGGTCATACTTAAATGTTCTAAAACTAACCCCTCCCACCCAGGCTTTTACCTCGCCTGTTACTGGGTCCATCACCATAAAACCCGCTTGTACCATTGCCCTATGATATTTAATAGAATCCATTGGCGTCATCACAGTATCTTTTACACGCTGTGGATTCCAGGCAAACACTTTCATTGGTGTTTTTTCGTAAAAAGTTGCCCTTATTTCCTTATCTGTCAATCCATCGTCGGCCAGATTTTTCCACCGGTCGCTTTCTTTCATGGCCTTTTCCAGGACATTGTCTCTTCCTTTCCAAACAGCGCCGCTTCTTATAAAACCCTGACTTACTAAGGCTCTTTGAAGCGATGGCACCTGAGCGCTTACAGCATCTTCCGCATAGGTTTGCATCATAGGATTGATGGTGGTGTAAATTTTTAAACCATCTTCATAGATATTATAGTTGGGACCCATCAGGTTTTTGCAGGGTTTTCAATATTTTTTTACCTCATCTCTAAGCACTTCTCTAAAATATGGAGCATAACCAATTTCGTCATCTCTTTTTTTATAGTTAAGTTTTATGGGCAATGCCTGCAGCGTGGCGCCCTCAGCAGCAGTAAGATTTCCGTTTTCTACCATTCTGCTAATAACAAGATTGCGTCTGTCAAGCGAAGCCTTGGGATTACGGCGCGGATTGTAAATACCCGGTCCATTAATCATGCCTACCAGCAAGGCTGCCTCATCTACCGAAACACGGTCGGGTTCTTTCTGGAAAAAAGTTCTTGAAGCATTTTTTATACCATAAATATTATCACTGAAAGGAACTGCATTAAGATAAAGAGCCAGAATTTCTTCCTTTGTAAAATTCCTTTCCAGTTTAACCGAAATAATCCATTCTTTCAATTTTTGAATCACCCGAATCGCTTTGTTGGATGCTCGCTGATTGAACAAAGCTAATGCAAGTTGTTGAGTAATTGTGCTGCCACCACCCTCCTTGCCGAGTAGCAAAACTGCTCTTAAAGTTCCTCTGAAATCAATACCGGAATGATCATAAAACCGCTTATCTTCAGTAGCTGTAAGTGCATTAATAATATTGGGAGAAATATCTTTGTACTTTACAACCGTTCTGTTACCATTTGGCAGGTAATACTTGCCCATCAGTGTTCCATCGGTAGCAAAAACCTCCGAAGCCTGCATCATGGTTGGGTCTTCCAACTCATGCATAGAAGGCATTTTGCCAAAAACACCCCAGTTGGCAAGTAGGATGATTGCCAGAAGTATTCCAAATCCTCCAAAAAATATATACCAAAAAAATTTTACCGACGTTCTCATTCCTATAATTATAAATTTTTTCTTTGCCTAAAATTAACTTTTTCTTCAGCACATGAAAATACTTAAAACAAATTAATTCATACCAAAATAACTATTTGATGCGCTCGGAAATCATTTGATACAAAATTTAGCATATTTAAAGCGTTTCTATCGGTGTTCTTTTTATATTTATTAAAAAAACAAGTGTTGGATCAAAAGAAAATTACGCCCTGGCTGAAATATACAGGACTTACCGCCGAGCTGCTGGCCCTCATTGGAATTGCAGTTTATGCCGGTATCAAATTGATGAAAAATGGAGTGTTTCGCCCTTATTCATCATCTGCTTACCTTTGCTGGTTCTGGTAGTAACTTTTTACAAGCTTATTAAAGAAACCAACAAAAAAAAGATAAATGACAGACAAAAAAATAAGTAACCAGCCAGTTTGGATAATGGTAAGTATTTTCCTGATTCTTAATATTTTAGGATTAAGTTTCAAGAGTGTTTTATCAGGATACCGGATAGACCTGAACGCTGTGCTGACAGCAAATTTAATATTGTTTTTACTGAGTGTATATACAATGCAAAAAACGCTCAAATCCTTTAGCAATCCCAATCCTCATGCATTTGTCAGAAATTTTTATGCAGGTTTTCTGGTAAGAATAGCCGTTATTGCTGCTGCTGCATTTTTATATATTTATTCCAAAGACGGCAATGTTGACAGGACTACTTTGTTTATTTGTCTGGGAATATATGCCGTATATTCAATTGCCGATGTTTCTGTTTTGAGAAAAATTTTGTTTAGAAAAATAATGCCTAAGAAAGAAGTACCCCTATTAAAATTAGCCGATTACCTTCCGGAAGGCACGTACGAACCGGTAGCTGATTACCTCAATCATTACAAAGTACATCTTACGATAGCGAAAAGCCGCGGTTCGATTTTGGGAGACTACCGGCATAAAATAGACAGCCGCAACCATCGGATAAGCGTTAATGGCAATCTTAATAAATTTGCCTTTCTTATAACTTTGCTTCACGAACTGGCACACCTCATTACTTTTGAAAAACATGGTCGCCGGGTGCAATCGCATGGCAAAGAGTGGAAAACGATTTATGGCCAGATTTTGGCACAATTTATTGAGCACAAGGTATTTCCACCTGATATCGAAAAAGAATTACACAAAACGCTGAAGAACCCCGGAGCCTCTACCTGTGCCGAAGATGGACTGCAACGGATTCTGTATCAATATAATATAAGGAAAACCCACCACATGCTGGTAGAGCAAATACCTATTGGAAGCATTTTCAGACTCAATGATGGTCGCCGATTCCAAAAAGGAAAAAAACGTACCAAAAGACATGAATGTACCGAATTGGTTACGGGGAAAACTTTTTTGTTCAATGCCGTTTATGAGGTGGAATTGGTAGAAACGATATAGGCTAATTTCGAATATTTTTTACAGCTTCAATTCTCCTTTGTATGTAAAAAGGGAAATACCATCTCAAGAATTTTCTATTGCTAAAATAAGAGAATTTGTGTCTTTATTGATAAATCAACACTATTGTTCCGCTGATTATCAACCCTGCGCCTAAAGCTACTTTCCAGCTTACCACTTCATGCAAAAAAATAACGGAGAGAATAATGGTCAGCGCTACGCTCAGTTTATCTACCGGCGCTACTTTTGATACCTCGCCGAGCTGCAATGCTTTAAAATAAAAAAGCCATGACAAACCGGTGGCCACTCCCGAAAGAATGAGAAAAGCAAGACTATGTTTGGTGATGGTACTCAATGACTTATGTTCACTGTTGAAAAAAACGATTCCCCAGGTAATAAATAATATTACCACCGTTCTAATCGCCGTAGCCAGATTGGAACTCACGTTTTCTACGCCAATTTTGGCAAAAATGGCTGTCAGAGCGGCAAAAAATGCTGAAAGCAAGGCATAAATCCACCACATAATAGTTGTTTTTATAGCAAAATTACGGGGTAATATGATTGTATTAATTTATGTTTGTAAAAGCTATAAACCTTTCTTAAAATTGATTCTTTCAAATAAAAAACCTAATAAATCAAATGTTTAAAAATGATATAATTCATATTTTGGGCTAATTAATAATGGTACTTTTGACTTTCTAAAATCAGATTTAATTATGGACAATAAACTCCCCGAACAAGCGTGGTTAAACCTCAGTTTGAGGTAATGGACGGTAATGAAGCTGCTGCTTATATTGCGTATAAGTGTAGCGAAGTTTGCGCCATTTATCCAATAACTCCTTCATCCACAATGGGTGAATGGGCGGACGAATGGAGTGCAAAAGGCATGAAAAACGTATTTGGCACTGTTCCTCAGGTTACAGAAATGCAAAGTGAAGCCGGGGCTGCAGGTACCATACACGGCGCTTTGCAAGGCGGAACACTTGCATCTACTTTTACCGCTTCGCAAGGGTTATTGCCTATGATCCCCAATATGTATAAAATTGCCGGAGAGCTTACGCCTACAGTATTTCATATAGCAGCAAGAACTCTTGCCACACACGCGCTCTCCATTTTTGGCGACCATAGCGATGTGATGGCCTGCCGTTCTACCGGCTGGGCAATGCTTTTTGGCAATAAACCACAGGAAGTAATGGATATGGCCATGATTGCTCATGCCGCAACTCTTAAAACCAGAATACCCTTCCTGAATATTTTTGACGGCTTCCGTACCTCTCACGAATTGAATGAGGTGGCATTGGTGAAAGACGATGTTATTTTGCAAATGCTGGATATGGATGCTATCAGGGCGCACAGAGAACGCTCCTTGAATCCGGCTAATCCTTTTATACGTGGAACTGCTCAAAATCCTGATGTATTTTTCCAAAGCAGGGAAGCAGCCAACACCTATATAAATAATGTGCCCCGCATTACTCAGGAAATAATGAACCAGTTTGCCCAACTTACCGGTCGCCAATACAATATTTATGAATATTACGGAGCAAAAGATGCCGAGAAAGTGTCTGTAATTATGGGATCGGGCGCAGGCGCTGTAAAAGAAACCGTTGATTACCTGAATAACAATGGCCAAAAGGTGGGTGTGGTGATCGTGCGCCTGTTTAGCCCGATGGATGTACATGCATTTGTAAATGTTATCCCTAAAACAGTTAAGAGCATCGCCGTTCTTGACCGTACCAAAGAGCCAAACGGTATTGGCGAACCATTGTATATGAATGTTATCAATGCTTTGAACCAAACCGATAATATCATTCATCCAAAAGTAATCGGTGGCAGATATGGCCTCTCCTCCAAAGAGTTTACCCCGCAATGGTGGTTGCCATTTATAAGGAGTTGGACAAAGAAAAGCCTAAAAGCAACTTTACCATAGGTATTGATGATGACATTACCTTCTCCAGTTTGGATTATGACAAAAACTTTAATCTGGAAGACCAACACCTGTTTCGCGGCCTTTTTTATGGTCTTGGAGCTGATGGAACAGTGAGTGCCAATAAAAACTCCATCAAGATTATTGGCGACGAAACCGATTACCATGTTCAGGGATATTTTGTATATGATTCCAAAAAATCGGGGTCATTGACGGTTTCTCACCTTAGGTTTGGAGCCAAACCCATTGAATCCACTTACTTAATTAATTCTGCCAATTTTATAGCCTGCCACCATTTTAATTATCTGTCTATTTATGATGTATTTAAATATGCGGTTGATGGCGCCACTTTCCTGCTTAACACACCTTATCCAAAAGATCAGGTATGGCAGCATATCCCCAAAAAAATACAGGAAGAAATTATTCGGAAGAAAATAAAATTCTACGCTATCAATGCCTATACCGTAGCCAAGGAGGCGGGCATGGGCAATAGAATCAATACTATTTTGCAAACCTGTTTCTTTGCCATCAGTAATATTTTGCCCCGCGAAGAAGCTATTGCAAAAATTAAGGAGGCCGCTTACAAAACCTACTCCAAAAAGGGTGAGGCAGTGGTTCAAAAGAACTATGGCGCTATTGATATGGCAATCAGCGGATTATACGAGATTGATTACTCCCAATTTCAAATAGGGGAAACACCTCTTGGCAACCCTGTAACGCCAGGAGCGCCCGAATTTGTAGAAGACGTATTGGGTAAAATAATCTCCGGGCAAGGAGATGACCTGCCGGTAAGCGCCTTCCCTATCGATGGCACTTATCCCAGCGGCACTACCAAATGGGAAAAAAGAAATATCGCTGATGCAGTACCGGTTTGGGACGAAAGCCTATGCACACAGTGCGGCAAGTGTTACCTGATTTGCCCGCATGCAAGTATCAGAGCTAAGGTGTATGATAAATCTCTTTTGAAACATGCTCCAGAAACCTGGAAACATGTTGACCCAATTGGTAAAGAGTTTGACAAAGCCACTCAGACCTACACGCTGCAAGTATCAACAGATGATTGTACAGGTTGTAGCATTTGTGTAGAATACTGTCCTGCATTAAGCAAAACAGAACCCGGACACAAAGCCATCAATATGATGGATAAAGAATCCTTCCAGGAGGCAGAGCGCAACAATTGGGACTTCTTCCTTTCTATCCCTGAAATGGACCGCACTAAGGTAAATAAGAATACGGTGAAAGGTTCTCAGTTTCTGCAACCATTGTTTGAGTTTAGCGGCGCATGTGCCGGTTGTGGAGAAACTCCTTATATTAAACTAGTAACACAACTCTTTGACGAGCGGATGATTGTGGCCAATGCTACAGGATGCACCTCCATTTATGGCGGCAACTTACCCACCACACCCTGGACACACAACGCTCAGGGAATAGGGCCGGCATGGGCAAACAGCCTTTTTGAAGATAATGCCGAATTTGGACTTGGACTTGCACTGGCAACCAATAAGAAAAAAGAAATGGCATTGCAGTTATTGGATGAACTTCGTCCTTTCATAGGCGAAACCTTAGTTGATAAAATCCTTACTGCTCTTGACAACACGGAAGCCGAAATTCAGGTAAAAAGAGAACTAGTACAGATATTGAAAGAAAAACTAAAAAATGAAAGTTCTCCTTCTGCGAAAAACCTTTTCCACCTGGCAGATTTTCTCGAAAAGAAATCTATCTGGATAATCGGCGGCGACGGCTGGGCTTACGATATCGGCTATGGCGGTCTCGACCACGTGTTAGCCAGTGGTGCAAATGTTAATATTCTTGTTCTGGATACAGAAGTATATAGTAATACGGGTGGCCAAACTTCCAAATCTACTCCGTTGGGAGCCAGCGCCAAGTTTAGCGTAAATGGTAAACCCACCGGCAAAAAAGATCTGGCAATGCAGGCTATAGCCCATGGCACAGCTTATGTGGCACAGATAGCAATGGCAGGCAATGACTCTCATACGCTGCGCTGCATTCAGGAAGCAGAAGCCTTCCCTGGTCCGTCTTTAATCATTGCCTACTCGCATTGTATTGCACACGGTATTGATATTGCTAAGGGCGCCGAACAACAGCAGTTTGCAGTGAAGAGCGGTTACTGGCCATTGTTCCACTACAATCCTTTGAAGCCCCAGGGCGAAAGATTTGTGCTGGATACCAAAGACCCGTCTATATCGTTGAGCGACTTCCAGTATCACGAAAACAGGTATAAAATTATTCATCAAAAAGACCCTCAAAAGGCAGCGGATTTCATGAAGCAATCTGAAGAAATGAAGACCAATAAATGGCACACGCTGCATACTTTAAGAGGGTTGTAACCCACCCAATCATAATTGCTTAATTACAAGGCGGCTTCTCGGGAGGCTGCCTTTTTTGATACAAATTATTGGTTTTCAGTAAAATGCAGAAATAGACATTCTAAATTATGCACTTCTTACAAAAGATGCACAAGTCAGAAAAATTCACTAAGAATTTTGGGCTTTGGGTAAAAAGATTTTCAGAATAATAAACATTATCCTATAGATTTTCTTGGTTCTATGACGTTTTGTATGGACTATGGTACTTGATAAAAAAAAGTAACAAAAAAAATAAAGTCTTTGAAAAAAATTGCTAAAAATGATTTCGGTAGTCTAAACCCGTCAAACTCACGCCGTAGTTGCCTTTATTACGAAGACCAAACGGCGTTCAAACAACGACAGCTTTTTAACGACTACCTTCAATCAATTTTTTACGCATTTTTTTCAAGGCCATTGTCGCAATGCGCAACAATTCCAAACCCTCACTATCCGTCATAAAACCTTTTTTTACAGTATTATCTAACTCTGTATATAAAATCGTTATTTTTAAACTGTGTGCTGATTGCTTTCAGGTCGTAGGCTACGCTGGCATCAATCATCTTATCGCCGGTTTCTAACACAAAACCGCCAATTAAGCCCGGATTTACTTTTTCCTCTAATTCAATATTTTGAAAATCGCCACTTTCTTTCAGTTTGTTCAAAATAGCCTTTTTCACACCGTCACCCACCGGAATGGCAGTTGTCAGTTTAACGATTTTGATGTTTTTATGTTCGCGATACTGAGCGGCAAAAGCATGAGTAATTTCATCAAGATTCGCTTCACGGTTTTTGGTAATTAACAGGCCCAAAAAAGTACGTGAAATTGCATTGACCCTCCCTGTAGTAATTGCATTAATTACATTAATCTTCGCTTGTTCCCTTATGATGGGACTGCGCAGCAAATTTGTAAAATCACGATTCGATTTACAAATTCCATCTAGCCATTTCATATCGGTAAAAATCTCTTCTAACATTCCTTGTTCAATAGAAAAATCAAGTAAGGCTTTGGCATATCTTGCAGCTAAACGGGGATTCGGCATGTTGTATATTTAGACTTTAGATTTTAGATATTAGATATTTGACATCGGACGCTAAAAATCTGTTATTAACTTAACTTAATTTCTTTTACCAGACTGTTGATATAATCTTCCTGCCTTGTGGCGGCAGAAAGTTCCTTTTTCAATATTTTTTCGCTCAATTCCACTACCATTTTACCCACTTCATTCTTAACCTCGGTAATGGCTGCCATCTTTTGAGAATTGATGGCCAGTTGAGCATCGGAAATGATTTTTCCTGCTTCTCCCTTGGCCATGTCTTTTGCTTCGCTGATAATTTTTTCTTTCGTTTCTCTGGCTTCCTTTAAAAGTTGTGCTCTTTCTTCGCGCGCCTTTGCTAATAGGGCTTCATTTTCGTTTTGCAGTTGCGCCATTTCTGCCTTTATTTTTTCGGCAGTGGCAATTGAACCGGCAATGTTTTGCTCACGCTCATTCAGCATTTTGATAATTGGCTTCCATGCAAATTTTTTCAGAATGAAAAGCAGAATTACAAAAATGATAATCGCCCATACGAAATAACCAAGATCAGGAGTAAGTAAGCCCATAATTCAATTTGTATTTTATATTTTAAACTTTTTTTGATTAAAAGGAATACTGCATCCGCCACCCTTTGCTTTGGATACAGTATAATTTTTGTGGTTCAGTCCTTATTTCAGTACTGCCAGCAGGCCGGCAATTACCGCAAACAGCGCAACACCTTCTACAAGCGCTGCTGCCAGGATCATCGCACCACGAATGTCATTAGCTGCTTCGGGCTGACGGGCAATACCTTCATTGGCGCCTTTACCAATTTGTCCGATACCGATACCCGCTCCGATAGCCGCAAGACCTGCGCCGATAGCGCCACCAAAGTGCGACCAGCTTCCGCTAACTTCCAGTAAAACATTCATTAAACTCATGACTCTGTTTTTATATTTGGTTAAAAAAATACAAACTAATGATGGTGCGTATCCACCACATCTTCTTCAAAATGATGATCACCAATAGCGCCACTGATAAAAATGGCTGTCAGATTGGTGAAAATATAAGCCTGGATAAATGCCACTAATATTTCAATCAGGTAAATAAATACCGAAAAGACAACCGATATAGGAGAAAAAGCTATCCCTGCCACCGTACTCATATTCTTAAATATAAATATCAAACTAATAAAACTCAGAATGATAATGTGCCCGGCTGTCATGTTTGCAAACAAACGGACAATCAATGCAAATGGCTTTGTAAACACACCCAACAGTTCCACCGGAAGCATAATAAACTTTACCGGAAGCGGCACGCCCGGGAACCAGAAAATATGCTGCCAGTAATGATTATTGGAGCTGAACAAAATAACAAAGAAGGAAACAATACCCAGCATGGCTGTAAAAGCAATATTACCGCTCACATTGGCAGCGCCAGGCAACATTCCAAAAAGGTTATTGATTAATATAAAGAAGAATAAGGTTAATAAGTAGGGAAAGTATTTTTGATATTTTGGCCCCAGATTGGGTTTTGCAATATCATCTCTCACAAAAGTAATCACCGGCTCAATAGCATTTTGCAAACCCTTTGGCGCTGAAGTAACTCCCTGACCGGACTTGTATTTTTTTACCATTGCAAGTAAAATCCATATCAGCACTACCACTGCTAAAATCAGTTGTGCCACATTTTTGGTAATGCTAAAATCATATACTCTCACATTGGGATCAACCGGTACAATTATTTCGTGCTTCAACTTGTATCCGTTGTATTCTGCCTCGCCATGATGAAATTTTGAAGACATAAATATATCAAAACCGTTTTGAGGAGAATATAAAATCACCGGCAGCGGAATACTGAAAGTAAATTTGGAACCATCGTCCTTTTGTATGTCAAAAAAGTGAAATTCATGTGCGTCTGCAATATGATGCAGGATGGCAGCGCCCGGATCAAACTGAGCTTCTGCTTCGGGTGCGGCAGCATGTGCTTCCTCCTGTGCTATTAAAACATTGGGAAAAAATACAAAAAACAGGCTTAAAGCCGCTACTATCAAGGATTTGAAGCAATTAGACCTCATACTGCCAATAAATTTTCGCAAAGATAAGGGAGGTTATGTAAAAATGGTCAAAATTGAAAGAATCATTTTAAGAACGCAAAGATTTTCGATACGAAACAACTTCTTTCAATGGAAAGGATTATCCACCTCAAAATTGACAAAACTTTCTTCCCCAATTTTTAATATTTCTTCTAAAAACCTACTCAACAAAGACCGAAACGGTTACTTTTTTGTCAAAAAAATGTATTTATATATCTACAAACTCTCGTCGTGCTGAGTGATATCAAGGCCAAAGACCTCTTCTTCTTCGGAAACACGGAGCTTAAAAAATAAATCTATTACTTTGAATAGCAGGAGGCCTACTGTAAATGAAAACACGACAGCCACACCACATCCAAGCAATTGTTTCAGAAAGAAATGGGTGCCGCCATACAATAAACCGTCAGCTCCAGCCGGATTAATTTTCTTGCTGGCAAAAACACCAGTGAGGATCATGCCAACAATACCACCTATACCATGACAAGGAAAAACATCTAATGTATCATCAATACTGGTTCGGACATTTTTCCAATATAAAACAATATTGGAGCATACAGCCCCGGCCACACCAATGGCAATACTTTGAGAAATGCCAACATAACCGGCTGCTGGAGTAATGGCTACCAGCCCCACCACAGCTCCTATAGCAAAACCCAAGGCAGAGGCTTTTCTTCCCCTGAGCATATCAAAGAGCAACCAGGTAACTCCGGCTGCTGCCGAAGCTGTATTGGTTGTAGCAAATGCGCCAACAGCGATACTGTTGGCTCCTAATGCAGACCCTGCATTCAAACCAAACCACCCAAACCAAAGAAGCCCTGTGCCTAATAGTACATAAGGAATTCTTGCAGGTTTCACTTCTTCTCTCTCCTTGTGAACCTTTCTTCTTTTCAGTACAATAGCGCCTGCCAGGGCTGCGCAACCAGCAGAAATATGTACTACAGTGCCTCCTGCAAAGTCAAGCACACCCAGCTTGTACAAAAAGCCGTTGGGATGCCATGTCCAGTGTGCCAGAGGTCCATAAATAAATATGCTGAATAAGATCATGAAAAACATATAGGAGGTAAATTTTATTCTTTCTGCCGTAGCGCCTACTAATAATGCTGGTGTAATGATGGCAAACTTCAACTGGAAAAGTGCAAATAATAAAATAGGTATGGTAGGAGCCGCAGCCAAGGTAGCATGCCCATTGAGCCCTTTCATCATAAAAAATGTAGAAGGATTACCGATAATACCTCCAAGGGAATCTCCGAAAGCAAGGCTAAATCCAAAAACAACCCATAAAACACTGATCAAACCAGTGGCAATGAAGCTTTGCAAAAGAGTGGAGATAACATTCTTCTTACTCACCATTCCGCCATAAAAGAAGGCAAGACCGGGAGTCATTAACAAAACGAGTGCAGAAGAAATTAGCATCCATGAAATATCTGCATAATTATAAACATTACTACCATCAAAATCGGGAACAATTGGTACAAATGCGGCTATAACAGCCAAAATAATCATCAAAACGAAAGGGATTGTTCTACTAATACGGGACATAGTTGAGAATTTTTAATTAAAGTATAAATTTTGTTCTTATATAAAGGACCACTTGCTTTTACATAGTTATTAATTATTAAAAGCAGTACACCGCAGCAAAAAGGGCAGAGAAAGCGTTTTTTGCAGGGCTTCCATCCGCTCTGGAAAGACAGGGTCCTGGGCATTGTCAATTCGCAATTCTGGAATTAATGTTAAAAAACCTGCCTTAAAATTTGCTGAAAGTGTGTTCTGAAAAATATTGGAAGCTACTGGGGTAGTTGCATATTTTTTATCAGAAAAATACTCCGATCGCCAGATGAAATCAACACCCTGTTTTACAGCGTAATTTACATATATTGCCGACCCCCACCAGTTTGAAGAATTCCCCTTTTCTGGTTTGAAAAGAGTAGTTGTTCCGTTATATCCAATACCCAATTTGTCCGTTACAGTACACGTTACAACTGCATCTATCTGGCTTCTTGATAAATTAGTTCCATACCCATTTCCTACGAAATTAAGCGCTACTTTCAGTTTTTCCTCTGATGAGGCAGTTGTAAACTGTGCCAGAACAGATTTTTCTCCTCCATTTTTCAAAAAATCAATGGTGGTGTGGTCAGCGGCGTTAGCAACGCCCAGCATTATGGCAGATTTATCTCCTAAGCCGATATCTGCTTTCAAACCAGTGTGAAAAAAGGGGCCAAAGGAAAACATATAGCTCATGCTGTAGTTTTTATTGCCAGAGGCATCCAGTACTTCATACCCGATATGTGTAGCGAATTTACCCATGGTCAGCTTCACCGATTTTATAGGGGAATAAATTACATAAGCCTGTTTCAATGCCAACAGTGTTCCTTTGTCATTGTACGAAAACTCTTCTGCCCTGGTGCCAAAACCCAGGTCGGCTACAACTGATGCCTTATTAAATTTGTGTTCAGCCTTTAAAGAAGCCATGCCCAGTTCAAAAGAATTTTGTTTGTTGGTGAATGAAGTTAAATTATTCCCTTTTCGTGCATTAAAACGATAGTAAGCATCAAGAGAGCCTGAAATTTTAGTAGAACCAGCGTTTTCCTGGCCATATACGCCAGAAAAAACAGAAGCGATTAGAATAGCAAGAGAAGCCTTTTTTGTCATTTCATTGATTTTTTGGTTTAAAAATAGGGAATTTTTCATTTATTTATTTTTATTATGTGTAATATTTTAGTCAAATATATATATTTTTAGCATTTTTTTGTATTTTTTCTTATATATTTATTTTCATTATATTTAAATATTATTCATTTAAAGTTAAAAATTGATGAATTTATGGGTAAATTATTCTAACTAAATGGAATTTTAATGCATAATATATTATGATTATATATTGTTTTTGCGTTTCAAAATGGCTGAAAGAATATACTCGCTGGTTATTTTGTAGTTATTTTTTATATCTTCCTGAATATTAAATTTCATCAGGTAGCCAGAAAAGAGGATTACTTTTGCTTGCCTTAACTAATTCATCGGCTTGCACTGCATGAAAACAAAAATTATTGTAAATATTTAAACGCTGTATGAGAAAATGGGATAAATGCCTGTATTGGCTCCTAATTCCCATTCCTGTAAAAAACTATGTTTTACCTAATAATAGAACTGAAATGACACAAAGGGGGAAAGGAGTTCCAGAGAGAACACAAGCACTTGTTTGATAAATGCAGTTAAAAATCCTGAAAGAATGATTTGATATGTACTGCTCCTCTTATTTTCTGTATTTCATCCCAATTTTTTATGGGAAAGCATAATAGTCGCCACAATAATCCTGCACTAACCAGAATTTCCAATATTGCTTTTGAATGTTCTATAAATAGTGATATCCTTAGTATAATTATTTTCCAAATAGCTCGCCTTTCTTCGTTTCATCAGCTCCAAATCTCTTCCCTTACCCGGTATTGCCACAAAAGGAAGGAGCCATCACTGTTTGAATATTTGTATATATTAATTGAAAAATACGAAGAATAAAACACAGAAACACAAATAAAACAAAATATACAATTGGTTTTATCAAAGCTTGGAGTTTTCGTGACATAACAATTTTTTGGTTCTTTGACGGATAGTATGGGTTGGGCGTTATTGCGCATTGCGACAATGGCCTTGAAAAAAATGCGTTAAAAAAATGATTGAAGATAGTCGTTAAAAAGCCGTCGCTGTTTGAGCGCCGTTTGGTCTTCGTATTAAATGCAACTTCGGCGCGAGTTCGACGGGTTTAGACTACCGAAATCATTTTTAGCAATTTTTTCACAGCCTTGATTTTTTTTGTTACTTTTTTGTATCAAGACAACAAAGAAAGACAACAAAAAATACCACAGCCCATGCAAAACGTCATAGAACCTTTTTTTTATCACATTCGCTTAATCCAACTATTTTCCCTTCAATAACCTTCTCTGCACTTCTGCCACTATCCTCCTTTTTAAGGCGATATACAAAACCTTGGGTTATTTTAAACGCTTTCTCTTGGCTTTTGAAACTGCATCTTATGAAGCCGGGCATAAAAACCGCCCTTGGCCATTAATTCGTCATGAGTGCCAGATTCAACCAAAATACCTTTGTCGAGTACTATTATCTTATCAGCCTTTCGGATGGTACTGAGCCTGTGCGCTATGATGATGGAGGTTCTGCCCTGAATCAGCGTTTCGGTCGCTTTTTGAATCAGCATTTCGCTTTCGGTGTCAATGGAGGAGGTTGCTTCGTCCAAAATCAATATGGAAGGGTCGTAAAGCAATGCGCGGATGAAGGAAATCAGTTGCCTTTGGCCCAATGACAAAGTGGCACCTCTTTCTTTTACATTATAATCGTACCCACCTGGCAGTTGCATTATAAACTCATGCATATCAATCATTTTGGCCGCAGCAATCACCTTTTCCCTCGCAATTTCAGGATTGCGCAAGGTGATATTGTCCATAATAGACCCCGAAAATAAAAATACATCCTGAAGCACCAATCCTATATTTCTCCTCAGATAATCAGGCGAAAGTGTTTTTATATCAATACCTTCAATGGAAATAACGCCTTTCTGTATGTTATAAAACCGGTTGAGCACACTGATAATGGTCGTTTTTCCACTGCCGGTATGCCCCACTATAGCAACCGTTTCTCCATTTTTTATTTCGAAGCTGACATTTTTCAGCACCCATTGTTCATCAATGTAGGCGAAGGAAACTTTATCGAAGGCAATATTACCGTTCATGCTGCTTTCCGGAATCTGATACCCGCCGGTTGGAGGTGTTTCCTCATCTGTATTATCCAGCACTGTAAATACTCTTTCACTCGCAATAATGCCCATCTGCACGGTATTAAACTTATCGGCCAGCATCCTGATGGGTCTGAAGAGCAAGTTGAGGCAAAGAATAAATGCCACGATAACCCCCTGTTGTCCTTCGTGCAGGATCAGCGACTGCCGGGCGCTGTACCAGATAATCAAGCCAATGGAGAGCGCCAGAATTATTTCGATTACTGGAAAAAATACCGAATAAGCAAAAATAGACTGGATATTGGCATTTCGATGTTGTTTGTTAATAGCTTTGAACTTACTAAACTCTCGCTGCTCGGCACCAAAAGCCTGCACAATGCTCATGCCCGAAAGATGCTCCTGCACAAATGCATTGAGCGCTGCCACCGCATTTCTCACCTTAAAAAAAGATTTATTGATGCTTTCTTTGAAGTAGTAAGTAGCCACAATCATAATAGGAAACGGAATCAGTGAGATGAAGGTCAGCTGCCAATCTACCCAAAACATATAAGCTAATACACAGACAATTGAAAGAATATCTGCCACAATGGGAATCAGGCCATCGGCAAAAATATCGTTGATGGCTTCAATATCGTTAATCGTTCGGGTAGTGAGGGTTCCGATGGGTGTTCGGTCATATTGCCGGAGATTTAACCCCAGTATTTTTTTGAAAACAGATACACGCATATCCTTTACCACTGCCTGCCCCATCCAGGCCATTGTAAATGAAAAGATAAAACGCATGAGGGTTTCTATAAGAATAATACCAATCTGGATAAGTGTAATATACACGACCATTTTGGCCATCGAATTTGTAATGTATTCATCTACAGTCAGTTGTATCAGCATGGGCCGCAGCGGTGTAAGGATGGCCAGCAGGATACCCAACGTTACCGACAGGTAAAATTTTCTTTTATAGGGAGCCGCATATTGAAAAATACGCCGCAAGGTAGAAAAGTTAAAAAAGGATTTCTTTTTCCCTGACATGAGGTGCAAGATACTGAAAATGACCCAACTGATTTGGTTAAACCTCCACAATAATTACCTCTACCCCCATTGCTCTTAGCGAATCGGCGGTGTGTTCGGATATTTTACTATCGGTAATAATCATATCCACATCCACCATTCCACAAATTTTTCCAAAACCTCGTTTGCCAAACTTGCTGGAATCGGCTAAAACGATCGTTTTTTGCGAAGACTCAATCATTTTGCGGTTTAGTTGCGCCTCCATCATGTTGGTAGTAGTAATGCCATATTCCGTATCCACCCCATCTACACCCAAAAAAAGTTTGCTGCATGAAAAATCATCAAGCATATTACCTGCATAGATGCCTGTAACAGAAGCAGATGTCTGCCTCACCTGACCACCCAACTGTATTACATCTACATCTGAATGATGAATCAATTCCAAAGCCACATTAAGCGCAGCCGTAATGACGGTTAAATGGCCCGTTGCCTTAATGTTTTTAGCCAGATACAGCACCGTAGTACCCGAAGCGATCAGGATGCAGTCGTTGAGAACAATCAGATCGGCAGCGCACTCGCCTATTTTTTGCTTCTCGGCAGCCTGCATCATTATCTTTTCATTTACATGGCGGTCGGGCATGTAGGGATTGTTGAGCGTGGCACCGCCGTGAGTACGAAATAAAAGGGTTTTGTCTTCCAGAAATTTCAAATCCTTTCGAATTGTTACGGATGATACATCCAATTCATTACACAAATCTGCCACATTAACCGTTCCTTTTTCTTTCAACTTATTAATAATATGCTCGTGCCTGGCGGTAAGCGTACTCATATACTTTAGATTAGATACTATTTAAAAATAATCAAAGCTACAGAACTGAAAAAAAATTGTTGCAATAATTCAATAAAATATATTCCTTTTAATTCCCTTTTATTATAAAAACTGCTTAATTTTACTTTCGATTTGTTGCTTTATATATTTTGTTATATTTCGATTTACTTAAACTAAAATTTGTTGTGAACTTTAACAGAACTCAATTATTGAAAAAAATCATCACCCAAAATACAATATGGGACGTATTGGTGATTGGTGGTGGCGCCACCGGTTTGGGAGTAGCCTTAGATGCAGTTACACGAGGTACAAAACCTTGTTGGTAGAACAAGCTGATTTTGCCAAAGGCACCTCCAGCCGTAGCACTAAATTAGTGCATGGCGGCGTGCGCTATCTTGCACAAGGCGATGTGGGGCTGGTGCGTGAAGCCAGTGTAGAGCGTGGACTTTTACAAAAAAATGCGCCGCATCTCGTTAAGAATCAAACATTTATTATTCCGATTTTTAGTTTTTGGGAACGGATTCAATATACCATAGGACTCAAATTTTACGATTGGATAGCAGGCAGATTATCATTAGGCAGGTCAGTTTTTATATCCCGAAAGAAAACCATAGAAGCCTTGCCCGATATCAAAACCAAAGGCCTCACCGGCGGAGTGCTCTATCATGATGGCCAGTTTGACGACTCCAGATTAGCTGTTAATCTTGCCCAAAGTATTGTAGAAAATGGAGGTGTGGCTTTAAATTATGTGAAAATAACCGGAATAGTGAAAGATGGGAAGGTCATAACAGGCGCTGAAGCAGTTGATGTGGAAAACGGAAAGCCATTTATCATCAAAGCCAGAAGCGTTGTAAATGCAACGGGTGTTTTTGTGGATGATATTTTGAAAATGGATAACCCACATGCTGCAAAAACTGTTGTAGCCAGCCAGGGTATACACCTGGTAATCAGCAAAGATTTTTACGCATCCGCACATGCACTGATGATACCAAAACCCAGCGATGGACGGGTGCTCTTTGCAGTTCCCTGCACAATGAAGTGGTGGTGGGCACTACCGATACCCCTGTTGGAGAACCTTCGTTGGAGCCTCATGCATTGGAAAAAGAAATTGAATTTATACTAAAAACCGCAGGGCAATACCTGATTAAAAAACCCAACCGCAGCAATGTGCTGAGCGTGTTTGTGGGGCTAAGGCCATTGGCAGCGCCTAAAGAAAATACTCAGAAAACAAAGGAAATTTCCAGAAGCCACAAAATCGTAATTTCTCCATCAGGATTATTTACCATTATTGGCGGCAAATGGACCACTTACCGAAAAATGGGCGAAGACATGGTAAATACTATCGAAAGGCATTTTGGCTGGCATCGCACCAAACCCGAAACCGCTCATTTAAAAATACACGGCTTTTCTCAAAAAAATTATTGGCAGGATCCGCTTTATTTTTATGGCAGTTATGCGGATGAAATAAAAAAACGGATTAATGTCGCTGCCGGTCAATGGATTAGCGAAAGCCTCAAACTACATGAAATGCAGGTACACTGGGCAATAGAAAATGAAATGGCCAGAACAGTAGAAGACGTTCTTGCAAGGCGTACCAGAGCATTGTTGCTTGATGCCCGCGAAAGTATCCGCATCTGTCCACAGGTGGCAAGTATTATGGCCAAAGATATGGGAGAAGATGAAGCCTGGATTAATAAAGAAATTGAAACATATACCAAATTGGCAGAACAATATTTATTAAACTAATATAAACCGACTGATGAAACTGACTGAATTTTTAAAACCTGCGCCACACACAAAACGAATATCGGAGGCAGAAATAGAGCCTACCTATAATAAACTGAGGTGGCAGGTTTTTACAGGCATATTTGTTGGTTATGCAGGCTATTATCTTGTGCGGAAGAATTTTTCATTAATTATACCCGATTTGGTTGAAAAAGGATATACCAAAACGCAGTTAGGTATTGCATTATCTGCTATTTCAATTGCTTATGGCATCAGCAAATTTGTAATGGCGCTAAAATCGGATAGAAGCAATGCCCGAATCTTCCTATCGCTTGGCCTGTTTTTGTCTGCATTAATAACGGCAGCAATGGGTCTGTTTGCATTTGCGACATCCTCTATTGCGGTGATGTTCGTTTTTCTTTTTATCAATGGCTGGTTTCAGGGTATGGGCTGGCCTCCCTGCGGCAGGGTGATGGTTCATTGGTTTTCGGTAAAAGAACGCGGCACCAAAATGTCCATCTGGAATGTGGCTCACAATGTGGGTGGCGGCATAATGGCGCCTTTGGCTGTGGCAGGGCTTTCAATTTTTGGCGTGTGGCAGGGCAAACTTTACTTTCCTGCAATAATAGCGGTGTTGATTGCTTTTGTTGCCTATTTGCTGGTAAGAGATACGCCTCAATCCTGCGGATTGCCTCCGATAGAAGAATATTCTAAGACCCAAACCAAAGATTATGATGCCTCCCATGAAAAAGAATTAAGTACAAAACAAATTCTGTTTGACTATGTGCTCGCAAACAAACTCATCTGGTATATTGCACTTGCAAATGCTTTTATATATCTGGTGCGTTACGGTGTTTTGGATTGGGCGCCCACCTATCTGAAAGAGGCAAAGGCTTTTCAATGAGCGAAACAGGATGGGCTTATTTTCTGTACGAATGGGCAGGCATTCCCGGAACACTCCTTTGCGGTTGGTTGAGCGATAAAGTCTTTAAAGGCCGAAGAGCGCCTGCATCCATTATATATATGTTATTAGTAGCAGTGGCAGTGATTGTTTATTGGAAAAACCCTCCGGGCAATCCGATGGTTGATAATTTTGCCTTGGTTGCCATCGGATTTTTAATATATGGACCGGTAATGCTGATAGGCGTTCATGCCCTCGACCTCGTGCCAAAAAAAGCCGCAGGAACTTCGGCAGGATTAACGGGATTATTCGGATATTTGGGTGGCGCTTTGTTTGCCAACGCAGCTATGGGGTATGTGGTTGACCATTGGGGCTGGGATGGTGGTTTTGAGGTTCTGGTAGCCTCCTGCTTTCTTTCCATTATTTTGATAGCGCTTACCTGGAAAAAAGAAATACAATCATTAGAATCTAAAAAACTATAACCAAACTTACAAAAATGATCAACAAACTTATATTTAAAAAAATCATGACTAAATCCAGCATTATTTTTTTGTTGTTGCTATCTGTTCCGGTTCTAGTTTGGTCGCAGCAGCGAACCATTACCGGAAAGATAACTGCTGCCGCCAATAATGAACCATTGGAGCATATATCCGTACAAATTGCCTGTACTTCAAGGGGTACAACAACCAAATCAGATGGCTTCTATTCAATTATGGCAAGTCCGGATGAAACAATTATATTCTCTGGAGTAGGTTACAATTCAAGAGAAATGAAAATTGGTAAAAATAATAACATTTCCATTCAATTAATAGCCAGCACCACTGATTTGGAGAATGTGGTGGTTACCACAGCTTTAGGAATTAGAAGGGAAGCCCGCGCCTTAGGATATTCTCAAACGACACTGGAAAACAAAGACCTGACCGATGCGGTATCCAGCAACTGGACAGATGCATTGTCCGGCAAGGTGGCCGGGCTAAATATGATACGCTCGGGAGCAGGGCCTACGGGATCTAACAAAATCATTCTCCGGGGTGAAAATAACCTTACCGGCGACAACGAAGCTTTAATTGTGGTAGATGGGGTAGTTATTAATAACAGTACTGCCAAAAGAACCGCAAATGGCAGTGAAGCCGTTTATGGAACAGGTAGCGACAATATGCCTGCAGATTATGGCAGTGGATTAAACGATATTAACCCCGAGGATATTGAATCGGTAACAGTATTAAAAGGACCAGGCGCTGCGGCACTCTATGGCCAAAGGGGCGCAAACGGCGCTATCATCATCACCACCAAATCTTCAAAAAGAAAAAAGAATGAATGGGGTGTTACCATAAATTCAAAATACAATATTGAAGAAGTGAACCGTTGGCCCGATATGCAATTTGAATACGGACTGGGCTTAGATGGGCAAGCTGATTATGATTTCGGTTTTTCAGCCAACAGAAGTACCAGTTCGGCTTACGGCCCCCGATTCGACGGCCAGCTTTTTTATCAGTACAACCCAATTCGCCATGGCAGAGACTCAATACCCACTCCCTGGATTCCATACCCCAATAAATCGAGAAAGTATTTTGAACAGGAAACACATTAACAAATAGTGTTACGCTGGATGGCAACTTTGGTAAAACCAATGCCAGACTTTCATATACCAACGTAAACAACAAGTGGATAACCCCCAATACCGGTTATAAAAGAAATACGGTGGCTTTATCCATCAATTCAAATATCACCAATAAATTAAAATTTTCCTCAAAAATCAATTATACCAACAAATACAGCGACAATCTGCCGGGTGCAGGATATGGCAATCAGTCCATTATGTATTGGTTTATTTTTTGGCAGCCCAATGCCGATCTGGATTGGTTGAAGGACTACTGGGCTTATGATGCCAACGGGAATCATCTGGTAGGCACCAAAATATTTTATCCATACAGTTCTTTCCCCGAAAATCCTTATGCCATTGCCAATCAGTTTATCAATAGGTCTGAAAGAAACAGTGTAACCGGAAATGCTCAATTAAGTTATAATTTTAACAAAAACCTGAGTTTATTAGTAAGAACCTCAGCCGACTATGGTCTAGAACACAGGGCACAAAAGCGGCCTTATGACGCAGGTTCCAAAATGCCTAAAGGTAGTTTTCGCACACAAGACATCACGGCTAAAGAAATAACCCACGACTTCCTCTTAAAATATGTAAAAGATTTTTCAAAAGATATCAAATTGACCTTTACAGGTGGTGGAAGCACCCTGAGAAATAATTACGAAAGGGAAGAAATGAGGGCAGACTCCTTATTAAGGCCGGGAATGTTTTATCCCGGAGGCGCTGCCGGCGACCCAGTCTATATCCCTTACAAAAGCAAATATGTAATTAATAGCTTTTATGGATTGATTGCGGCAGAATACAGGAATTATTTATTCGTTGATCTTTCGGGCAGGCAGGACTGGAACAGTGTATTGGCTACGCCCACAATGACAAACAGTGCAGGGTTTTTTTACCCTTCACTCAACACGAGCCTTATACTTTCGGATTTATACAAAATGCCTAAAAATATCAACTTTGCCAAGTTGAGGCTATCTGTATCCAGTGTTGGAAGCGGTACCACCGAACCCTACAGAACATCTTACAATTATGCCAGAAACTACCTTTTTCCTGATAGTATTTATCAAAACCCCTCAGTTTTTGCCAACGCCAACCTCAAACCTCTGCGTACGGTAACTACTGAGCTTGGAGGTAATGTGAAGATGTTTAAAAACCGTCTGGGAATTGATGTGGCAGTGTATTTGGGGAATACGAAAAACCAGATTCTGGAAAGAATTGTTGACCGTTCCACCGGCTTTACAAGAGAAGTAATCAATGCCGGAAACGTAAAAAACACTGGACTTGAGCTTACACTTAACACAACGCCTGTTAAAGCAAAAAAGAAAAACGGCTTTGGCTGGAATTCGAATATTGTCTTTTCGACCAATCGAAACCGAATTATTGATATGCCGGACACGAGCATCGTACTAAACATGGGGCCTGCGGGCGGCGGGCAGATTGTGGCTAAGATTGGCGGCAGCATGGGAGACTTGTACGGGCGTGGCTATGTACGTGCTCCTGACGGGCAGGTGGTTTATGATGCCGTAACCGGTAATGCACTGATTACGCAGGAGGTTGTACACATCGGAAATACAATTCCCAAAGGGAAATTAGGTTTTTCAAACGACTTTTCATATAAGGCTTTCCGCTTTAGCTTTTTGTTTGACGGCCAGTGGGGAGGTGTAGCCCATTCATTGATGCATTACAAAATGGTGGAACAAGGCAAACTGAAAGTAACACTGCCGGGCAGGTATAATGGCATTATTGGAAACGGAGTTGTTCAAAACCCGGATGGCACCTACCGAAAAAACGATGTAATTGCCACTGATATTGATGACTATTACCGATCGCACATGGGAACCGACAATGCCGAAGGAAGCACTTTCAGAACTGATTTTATCAAATTCAGAGAAGCAAGGCTCGATTATACGCTACCTGCAAGAATTTTGAGTAACAGCGGCATTCGCAGGGTATCGCTTGGTATTTATGGCCGCGACTTATTTATCTGGTCGCCCTGGCCAATGTTTGACCCCGAATTTGGCACACTTAGCGGTACAGATATTGTGCGTGGTTTTGAAATCGCCCAGTTCCCTTCAACCAGATCAATTGGCGCCAACCTGATTATTGTATTTTAATAAATGTAAAAAGACCAAATACATAAATATGAAAAAAATATTTTATTATAATATTATTCTTTTAGTACTGGCTTCTTCAATTTCCTGTACAAAGGACTTTGATAAAATCAACACTAATCCCAATAATGTAACTCAGGTTACTCCCGACCAACTGTTACCGTCCGCATTGGTAAATGCTTTTACCTATAACCTGCTACGTAACCGAAACTTCAATAATGAACTGATGCAGGTAACAGTGTCGCCCAGCGATGCCGATGGCACGGTGTTTCGTTATGATTTCAGATCTACATGGGCAGACTACCTGTGGAACGGACTTTTTGTGGAATTGAACAATTTCAAAGACATTTACAATAATAAAGCGTCCAATAACAAAAGTTACAAAGGCATATCACTTATATGTCAGGTTTGGCTATTTTCAATTCTCACAGATACTTATGGCGATATCCCCTTCTCGCAGGCATCCAGCGCCAAAAATGAATTGGGGCATATTATGGAACCGGTGTTTGACAGACAAAAAGATGTTTATTTAGGAATGTTTAAACTGCTTGAAGAAGCAAATACGCTCTTGGCGGCCAATGAGCCAATCATTGTAAAAAGCGACCCTGTGTATAATGGCAATATCAGTGGCTGGCGCAAACTTGGCAATTCTATGTACCTGCGCCTTTTGCTGAGAGTATCAGGAAAATCAGAAGTGGCAGACCAGTGTAAAGCCAAGATAAAAGAAATTGCAGAAACCAATCCGGGCAATTATCCTACATTTATCTCGGTGCAGGATGCAGCAGTATTGATGTGGACAGGAACAGCGCCCTATATTTCGCCATTATCAATAAATGTGCGCGAACAGGATTTCAGAATGCCGGGACTTGCTACTTTTTTCATCAGAAACCTTACAGACTGGAATGATCCACGCATCGACATTAACAACTACGGAAAAGGTGGAGTAAACCGGTGGGGAATCGCTCAGGGACCAGGAGGTTTTGCCGGCATTAACAGTGGATATAATCCCGGAGAACCGGCCAACAGGCAGTCCTATTTTTACTCCAATACCACACCGGCCAATAACCTGCAAACAGACCCCATGACAGGGCAAATAATGAATTATGCCGAACTGAATTTTATTTTGGCAGAAGCTGCCTTAATAGGATGGATAAGTGGTTCAGCAGAAAATTATTACAACAAAGGCGCCGAAGCCAGCATAAAACTCTGGCTTCCCGACTGGCCAAAACTGGGAGAAAATATTGTTACCTGGCTCACAAACGCTGATATTCAATGGTTTAACAGCTATGCTGTCTATGAAAAAATGGAACTTATTCACAAACAAAAATATTACGCTTTGTTTTGCAATGACCTGCAACAATGGTTCGAATACCGGCGTACCGGACATCCGGTGTTGCCCAAAGGACCCGGTTTAAGAAACGGCGGGGTGATGCCGGCCAGAATGACTTATCCGATTTATGTACAATCTACCAATCCCACAAATTATAAACAAGCTGTTCAGGCTCAGGGAAATGATGTTATATCCACTCAGGTATGGTGGCAAAAACCATAAAATTCTATAATCAACATTTTATAATAAATGAATATATAAGAAAATGAACAAAATATTTAACTACTTAATTTTTTTGGTTCTTTTTACTTCGATATATAGTTGTAAAAAATCAGGCTATGGCAATTATCCGGGTGGTGACATTGGCCCCTACATTGCCATATTCGATGTGCGCAGCCTGTATAAAGGCCAGGATGTTCCGCTCACAAAAGAAGCGCTCCTTGGCTCCACCAGCATTACAGGTGTTGTAGTTTCTGACCACTCAGGCAATAACATTCCTGAGAACCTAATTATGGTTCAAGACGGGAGGCGGTTATCCCAGCTTCGGGGAATTGCCTTAGATTTGGGCGCAGATGCCAAGAGCTACACACCAGGCGATTCGGTAATCATTGATGTGGAAGGAGGGGTTTTAAAAAGAGTTAATGGCACGCTGCAAATTTGAAATATCAGCAAATCCAATATCAGCAAATTACCCGAAAAGGTGCAGCTAACTCCTGTTGTGGCACCGGTAGCCAATATCATCAATGACCCCGACCGGTACGAAAGCACTTTACTGGCTGTAGTAGATGGAAGTTTTTTGCCGCTGCCTAAACCTGGCGATATTTTGTCAGGCGAAAAAACAATTAATGACGGATCGGGAAATATTACGCTTTTTACCGATGCCAAAGCAGCATTTGCCAACAATACTCTTTATGGCCGGGCCAATTACTATGGCATATTGTTAAACTCACAATCTTCTGATGGAAAGCTTATTCCAAAAGTGCTCCCCAGAGTAAAAGAAGACATCATACTACTCAGTTCAAATTCTGAATTGCAGCACATCATCATCACAGGATTTGTAAGCGATGCTAAAGGTGCAGATGGAAATTACGAATACATTCAGTTTATGGCCACCAGCGATATCAACTTTGCTACCACACCCTTTTCTGTTGTTGTTACTAATAATGCAGGATCATCTACTCCACCCGGATTACCCAAAAACGGATGGGCAACAGGTGGATTGCGTACCTACAAAATCAATATCACATCTGGCAGCTCCAAAAAGGGAACATTCTTTTATGTAGGCGGAACTGCAAAGTTGATAAACGGAAATGGCTCTACAAATATTTCATCTGCCAATTGGATTAGAGTTGTCAACTACACAACCACAAACGGAGATGATTTTGGAACAAAAACAGGTGGCCTTCTTGCAAATAGTGGAAATGCTTCAGGAATAGCAGTTTTCAAAGGTACAAAAGTAGATTTGAACACCATCCCTGTGGATGTAGTAATGATTGGCTCCAATGGAACCTTGTATGATGCTACCCAGCCTGAGTACGGATATAGAATTGCAGACAATGATTTGTATAAAACGGTAAATCTAATTACATTGGCGCCACAGCCATTTTTTAAGAGCGGAAACAACACCATGTCATTCCCTTACAATGCTTCAGATTTGGGATATTTTAACCAATTGGGTGGCAAGTACAATATCACTATGGGCAGATGGACAGAACGCCGAAATCAGAAAGCGATTTTAATGGCGGCAGACTCTCCGCTTTCCTTTATAGAAGATCCATTCTCCACAAAACTGATGAGGATTGAAGGAAGTACCGAAGTGGAAGACAAATAATTATCAGATTATGCAAAATAAATTATATATAATTATAGTTTCTATTTTCTGGCTGAGTTGTGGTCCTACAAATAAATCGGTCCGAGAGGCTACTCTACCCAAGTTTGACACAGAGGCACATCGTGGCGGACGCGGTCTGATGCCCGAAAATACCATCCCGGCAATGTTGAAAGCAATTGATTTGGGTGTAACAACACTTGAAATGGATTTGCAGATTACAAAAGATAAAAAGGTAATCGTATCGCACGACCCTAATTTTAATACCGACATTACTACCACGCCCGATGGCAAATATCTTTCAAAGGACGAGGCCAACAAACTGATGCTTTATGACCTCAGCTATGATGAAATTAAAAAAATATGATGTAGGACTGAAGCCGCACCCTGGTTTTCCCCGGCAGCAGAAACTGGCAGCTATAAAACCTCTTTTGGCTGATTTAATAAGTGAAACAGAATCTTATTCGCAAAAGAAAAGTGTTTCTTTATTTTACAACATTGAAATTAAATCCAATGCCAAAAATGACGGGAAAAATCATCCTCCGGTAGAGGAGTTTGTTGACCTGGCAATGGCGGTCATCAATACAAGCAGTATAGCCGGCCGTACCATCATCCAGTCTTTCGACCCGAGAGCTCTGATTGTTATGCACAGAAAGTACCCAAAAGTGAAAACAGCCCTTTTAATTGAGCAAAAAGATAATCGTAGCATCAGAGAACAATTGGACGAAATTGGTTTTACGCCCACCATTTATAGCCCCAACTATCACTTGGTTACGCCCGAACTGGTAAGGGAGTGTCATAACCTAAAAATGAAAATGCTGCCCTGGACGCCCAATACCCTACAGGAACTAAAGCGACTGAAAGATATGGGCGTAGATGGAATTATTACAGATTATCCTGATTTGTTCAGTCAGTTGTAAAACGCTACTCATAAGCTGCAAAAACTGTTATCAACAGCAATCATTGAAATACAAAAGCGTATCAATGATCCGTTGAAAGCATGATTCGGTTTGTCGAAAAATGATTTAAAAAAGGGACATATTAGAATATTTCCCTTTTTATTTTGCAGAAATATTCGTGTATTTTTGGCCATCTCATTGTAAGCCGAAAACACTCGACAAAACAATCCGACCTTTCAAAAACTGAAATTCTATTTTGAAAAGATGGTTTGGCAGCTTATTGAATGGATTGTTAATATATCTGCCGATTACTGATTTTGCTTTTCGTTGAAGCTAATCATCCAGTTGATACCAAACTTATCGGTAAGCATACCAAAGTAATCGCTCCAAAAAGTATTTTCAAGTGGCATGGTTACCTGCCCACCCTCCCCCAAATGCAGAAATAAACTGTCGGCCTCTTCCTTATTTTTAGTGTTAATTGAAATGGAAAAATTGTTTCCCTGAATAAAATCGGGCGCCCAATGGCTGCCACATCGCTCCCCATCAGGTAGGTGTTGCCAACGACCAGGCTAACGTGCATTATTTTATCCTTATCAGCATCAGGTACCTGATAGTTTTCACTTTCGGGTATTTCGCTAAAACGGGAGATGTATTCAAACTCGCCTCCAAAGACTGATTTATAATAGTTGAAGGCGGCTTCGCAATTACCATTGAAATTGAGGTAAATATTTGCTGTTGTCATTGTTTTTGTTTTATTGGTGATTTAATTATTTGTTTTTGGATCGTATAAATATCATGGCTGTGGCAGTGGTTACAATACCCATTACCAGTGCGCCTATTAAGCCCTGTTTGGCATAATTGGCAAAATTAAAATTAGCTTCAGCCTCAACTGTCGATTCAAAATAATTCAACTCAACCGAGCGCTTAATAACATTTGGGAAAAACTCGGGAGTAATACCATAAGTGGTAATCCATTGTGTAAGCGGACTTATCAGAGCAATCAATACAGAAATAATAATGCCCGAAATGAGGCCTTGCTTATAGTTCATCTGCCCGCTATAATATCGCCGTTTTTTATCTTTAAGCGCCCATACCATAATGATAATGGCAGGGATGGCAAATAGATTAGTGAGATAAAGGTGGTAATCAATATATTTTCCATGCAATCCACTCCATTTTTCCAATAGCATCCACAGCAAAACCATTGCAGAAAAAATAACTGCCCATTTTATTTCTATTTTTATACGGTTCATTTTTTATTGTTGACATTAATATCTCTCTGTTGCAATGTAAGAAGCACTCAAATTTTCATTTCATTTGCGAATATCCTGATTTTAAAAAAAAATCAGTTGTATTTGCCTAACTTTTTTTAGTTTTTTCTGTCAAATTGATATCCGACAATAATATTTCAAATGCTTTCACATTGCTCTTCAACTGCTAAAACCTTGTTGTATTACCTACCTGACCTGCGGACACGCAGGCAGGGATGTTGCTCTCTGGCTTAAGAGATTTATGATTTATGATTTGAGATTGCAAATTGCAGATTGCAGATTTCAGATTGCTTACAGCTTATTGCTATTTACTAAGCCGTAGCCGAAGCCGTAGCCATTAGCCGAAGCGATTCTTTTTAATCCTTGTTGTAATGCCTGCCTGACCTGCGGACACGCGGGCAGGGTTGTTGCTTGCGGGCAATTTTTCTATATTTGTACTGGAATCATTAATAGTCTTAGGGTAAACAAGTTTTCCGTTTAAAAGGTAATGGTGCAAAAAATAGTTGGTGGTAAATTCCTTTAAAATTCGTTTATTTCCATCGTAAATCTGAAGAGGACTTAAGCTCTGCTGAGGAGCAACTTATTAATAAAGACATAATTTAGTTCTTATTTTAAAATATATTTTGTATATTTGCCCATGGCTAATACAAAACGTAAGAACAAAGATGCTCAGGAAGAGACTCGCTTTCGGATAGTGGGCTACTTAAAAAACAAACGGGGCACTCAAAAGCAGGCTTCCGAGATATTTTCTGTATCAGAAAGGAGTGTAAATAAAACATGGAATAAATACAAAAAGAAGGCAAGCGTTCACTTTTGAATAAGAAGCGTGGCGTAAAAGGAGGCAAGAAGATAACCGGCCAGCAGGCTGCCGAAGTTCGACGGTTGATAAAGGATAAGATGCCCGACCGGTTAAAACTGGCCTTTAGTTTATGGACGCGTGCAGCCGTACAACAGCTTATCGAACAGAAATATGGCGTTGTATTAAGCGTGAAGCAGGTAGGTCGATATTTAAAAGGCTGGGGCTATACACCGCAAAAAGCCTATCCGCAAAGCATTTGAACAGAAACCCGAGCAGGTAAAGCAATGGTTGGAGAAGGAATACCCTGCCATAAAGAAGCGGGCAACTAAGGAGAAAGGAACGATTTATTTTGGAGATGAAACCGGTATGCGAAGCGACCATCAGGCAGGCAGAAGCTATGCGCCTAAAGGCAAAACCCCGTGGTGAAATCAACAGGACAACGGTTTTCGCTCAATATGATTTCAGCTATCAGCAATAAAGGTCATTTACAGTTTATGCTGATAGAGAAGTTTAACGGTGATGTATTTATTGATTTTTGCAACGAATGATTCGTTATAGTAAACAAAAGATATTCTATGTAACGGATGGTCATCCTGCACACAAAACAAAAAATTGAAGGTGTGGCTGGAGGAAAGCAAACATCGAATAGAGGTGTTTTTCATTCCGCCCTATAGCCCCGAGTTGAATGCGCAAGAATATTTGAATCAGGATGTAAAGACTAATGTTATCGGCAAAAAGCGTCCTATCAATAAAGCTGAAGCGCGCCAACGTTGAAGGTTTTATGAATGAAAGAAAAAGCAATAAAAAGCAGGTGCAAAAATATTTCCATGCAGACCACGTCAGATACGCAGCATAGAAAATTAATACGAACTAAATTGGGTAACGATTAATAACAGCAATAAGATTTACCACGGAGAATGACCTTTGGCTTGTATAGGCCAAAGGTTTTTTTAAATCATTCTTTGTGAAAAATGGCTAAGAAAACCTATACTTTATTTCTAAAATAGATGTACCACTTGATAAAGTTTTTTCTGTGTGTTTTTGTCAAACCTCGGTGTAATAACACATGATTTTTCAGATGGCCAAAATAAGATTCCAGTCCGTTTGTAGATTTGGGGATTTTATCGTTTTTTAGATAATGAAACATATTTGGAAGGGCATTTTTATATAGATGAATGATTTTCTTACCATTTTGTGTTTATACCAATATCTACCGGAAACCGGATTTCTTGACTTTTCATTAATATAGTCCTTATGTTCCTCATGCCAGTCATAAATCTGGCGTAACCAAAGTTGATAACGATACTCATTGGCTACCAAATGTAAATGATTAACTATTTGCAATAATTGTAACCCTTCTTTGCTTTGGGGACGTAATGTAAGCCACGAGCGACATTCACGCTGTATACGAACTATGCATCTTTGCACAATAGTGTCTTTACAGGTATGTTTAATGGCTTTTAAAATAGACCTATGCCCATCACAAGTTATACTGGCAATATGTATGCACAAGGACAAAAGATTATTCAAATCCTCCCTAATTTCTTCATATCGCTCATCATCCGTTAATCGGTAAAAGGCTGTGTAAATTTTATCTCATTGTCTGATAAATAATCAGACAGATATTATTGCTGAAATAAGTACCATCAATAATTAAATGTAGTTTTTCTTTTGGATAAACAGGTAATATAGGTGCTTTAGCCAGATACTGATGAAAGTAACTTTTAAGACTGCGAACACTATAGCCACTTGCCTTACTAAGTTGTAACAATGTTTGCCGCTCCAACACCCACTTGCGAAACCAGACAAACCGATTACTTTGAGCTACACTTTTATTCTGCCTGGTAAACAACAAGCCACAATGCTTGCATTTAAACCGTTGTTTACCTCCTTGAAATCCCCAACGAATTACCTCCGAACTTCCACATCCCCAACAACTTTTTTTTATGATTTCCCATAAACAAATAAAGGAAATTGAAACAGATTTCAATTTCCCTTATTCAAATTCAAGCCAGTAAAGGGTTACAGCCGATTTTACCAACTATTTTTTGCTATTATACCGGATTTATAAAAGACAGCTATAAAGCATGGAGAAAAACACACCCGCCTGCGAAACAAGCAGGTAATGCCTCCTTTGCTTTTGCTACATAAAAAAACAGGGGGTGCTACCCCCAATTTTGAAACAAGTATTTTTTAGCTTGTAACCTTTGTCTACAAAGCGTTACAGTCTTTTTAAACCCGATTTTTGTCGGACAACAATGATTTATTATTAAAACATATCTCCTCACCTATCATATCTAAATCATATACTTTTTCCATCCAAAAACCAGCCACTCAACAAATCAACACATACTCTCTACTTCTGAATTATTAATAAAGACATAATTTAGTTCTTATTTTAAAATATATTTTGTATATTTGCCTGGCTAATACAAAACGTAAGAACAAAGATGCTCAGGAAGAGACTCGCTTTCGGATAGTGGACTACTTAAAAAATAAACGGGGCACTCAAAAGCAGGCTGCCGAGATATTTTCTGTATCAGAAAGGAGTGTAAATAAAACATGGAATAAATACAAAAAGAAGGCAAGCGTTCACTTTTGAATAAGAAGCGTGGCGTAAAAGGAGGCAAGAAGATAACCGGACAGCAGGCTGCCGAAGTTCGACGGTTGATAAAGGATAAGATGCCCGACCAGTTAAAACTGGCCTTTGGTTTATGGACACGTGCAGCCGTACAACAGCTTATCGAACAGAAATATGGCGTTGTATTAAGCGTGAAGCAGGTGGGGCGATATTTAAAAAGCTGGGGCTATACACCGCAAAAGCCTATCCGCAAAGCATTTGAACAGAAACCCGAGCAGGTAAAGCAATGGTTAGAGAAGGAATACCCTGCCATAAAGAAGCGGGCAACTAAGGAGAAAGGAACGATTTATTTTGGAGATGAAACCGGTATGCGAAGCGACCATCAGGCAGGCAGAAGCTAGGTGCCTAAAGGCAAAACCCCCTGGTGAAATCAACAGGGCAACGGTTTTCGCTCAATATGATTTCAGCTATCAGCAATAAAGGTCATTTACAGTTTATGCTGATAGAGAAGTTTAACGGTGATGTATTTATTGATTTTTGCAACGAATGATTCGTTATAGTAAACAAAAGATATTCTATGTAACGGATGGTCATCCTGCACACAAAACAAAAAATTGCAGGCGTGGCTGGAGGAAAGCAAACATCGAATAGAGGTGTTTTTCATTCCACCCTATAGCCCCGAGTTGAATGCAGCAAGAATATTTGAATCAGGATGTAAAGACTAATGTTATCGGCAAAAGCGTCCTATCAATAAAGCTGAAATGCGCCAACGTTGAAGGTTTTATGAATGAAAGAAAAAGCAATAAAAAGCAGGTGCAAAAATATTTCCATGCAGACCACGTCAGATACGCAGCATAGAAAATTAATACGAACTAAATTGGGTAACGATTAATAAATTGATAGTATCTCAAATTAAAAAGGCTGAATATTTTGTATTCCCCATTTATAGTTAGGTTTATCATCCAGCCATAATTCCAGTTTTCCTCCCTTTTGAAAAGCATCGTGTGAAAACCAGAACTGATTCCAAAGTGAGCCATTGAGTTTTGCCTGTTTTATGAATTTGCTTTTAAAGCCGTTATTATAAGTTTTTATTATAAAGTTGTCACCTTGATAGTATTTCCTATTTAAAGTAATATTTATTTCATCAAAAATTGGTGAAGTGATTTCGTACACGGGTTTAATTGCTTGATTTCCTTGAATATTAAATAAGCCAATTGCCATTAATGCGCTAACGCCTCCCATCTGTCCTTCATCTTCATCATGGCCACCATACCCCAGATCGGGAGTAATTCCACCATAAGCCTGATGCTGCACTCTTCTAACCCAGTATTGGGTAAGCCATGGCTTTCCTGCATAACTAAACACGTGTGCATTAGAACAACCAGGTTGATTTGCATAACTAACATATCCTCCACTATAAGCAAATACAAAATCGGTAGGTGCAGCCTTTTCAAAGGCTTCATTGAGCTTTTTGCATAGCGCATCATTGCCACCCATTAACTTTGAAAGTTCGGGTATTGCATGAGACACGCCCCAGGTGCCCTGCCAGGCATTTGCTTCTACCCAACCCGAACCACTTAGTGGGTCATTATGTATAAAGTTTCCATTCCTATCTTTGGGGAACAATAACTTTTGCGATGGCTCAAAATTTTTTTTCCAATTTTCACTTCGTTTTAAAAAAAAGTTATAATCATCCATTTTGTCCAACTTTCTTGCCATTTGCGCTATTCCCCAATCCTGAAAAGTAGCCTCAATGCCTATGCCTACATTATCTGGCCACCACCCGTTTTCTGTATAAAATTTGATATCCTCAGCGGGTCCCAACATACCACCGGGCAAATGATTCTGCTTAATCACTTTGAAGGCATTATCTGCACTTTGCTTAGTGAGTAACCCTTTCATAAATGTACCTACTATCAAATTAGTAGCAGGGCAACTTGTCATAATGTATGAGTATCCGCCGCCACAAGGACCACGAGGAAGTAAATACCCATTATTAGCATATTCAATCATAGACGCTGACATTTCGTCCATTATTTCGGGCCATGCCAAACCCCATAGTACATTTAAATTCCAATGAGTAAGCCACCAGGCATCATTATTATACATATTAAACTTTAGGGAGCCATCTGCATTTTTGGGAACTGTTTTAATTTTGAAAACAGCGTCTGTAAAACGATCTGACACCGGACCTTCCGTTCTGTCTGGATAATCACCGTTTACATCATTTATTTTTTGCCTTCCCAATAAAACATGCCAGATATCTGTATAAAATTTAACACGTTGTTTAATAGTTCCTCCTTTGATTTTAATTTTTCCAAATTCATGGTTCCATATTTTTCTACCATCATTTCGAACCTTATCAAAATCCCAATGGACTAGCTCTGTCTCTAAGTTTTTTCTTGCATTTTCAATATTTGTATAGGAAATAGCAATTTGCATTTGCACCAACTCATTTTTACTCAAGTCATAACGCGCCCCTATTCGAATGCTATCTCCTTTAATATTATCAACTTCCTTTACCTCCTCGTTACCATTCCATCCTTCCAGATTTTTGAAAGGCCTGTCGAAACGTATAACAAAAAACACTTTTACATCTTTTGGGCCACCCCAAAATCGATCCACTGTGCTAACAGAGCCTTCCAGCTCATAATCGTTAATTCTTTTTACATCTGCATTTTTCATGGTTGCATTTCCGGTAGGTCCACTTAAATTGATAATAATTCTTGCATCTTTTCTTTGCGTATAGCGGAAACGATAAAAATTCACCCGCTCAGTGGCTGTTTGCTCCACCCAAATTTTATTGTCTTGCAGCATCAATCTGTGATAGCCGGGCTGCACTATTTCATCATCATGATTAAATTTAGATTTCCAACCTACTTGACCCAACGAAGGATCCTGCACTATTGTAGCAGGCATAATTTCAATTCCAGACATCATCCAGCTATGAATTTGTTCAAACCCGAGCACTTCCGTTTCATTAAAGTTATAACCACCACCATTTTGATTTTTATTTCTTGTCATCGGCGCGCTTGTTGCCATTGCAAAAGGAAGACTACCTGTAACAAAAAAGAAATATCTGCCACGGTTGGTTTCTATATAGGGATCTACCGTTGCCACATAATCTTTTGCATTTTCGGGAGCCGAAAACACCTCTATTTCAGATAATCCCAAATCCTTTCCTGTCCCATCGGTAGCTACAAATTTTACCCAAGTAATTTTTTTTGACGGGAACTGAATCGATTTTCCGGTGCCATCAGATGGTACCTGATTTACCCAGACTATTGAGCCATCACTAAACAAAAGCTTACCCCCTGCAATGTTATCTATTGGATTTGCTCTGTCATATATTACAATCCGATTGACAACTTGAGTCTGCTCCCAATTCAATTGAATCCAAGGAAGCCGTATCTCTCCCCATGATGTTACAACCCCCTCGCATGCCCATTCTCCTATTCCCTCAACTCCTATAATTCCATCGGTTGCCTTTTTAGCATCAAAAGAAGAACTAAGAGCACTAGATACCTCCAATTTGGCAAAAGGCGCAATATTATCCGTTCCGGCAAATGAGCTTAAAGCTAATAAACATGTAAAAACTGTACTGAAAATTTTCTTAACCATCAGAGTTCATTAAATAAATTAATATGAAAGTTTAATAAATTTGATATTTTAATCTTATAAATCGTGGTCTATAAAGATGCGGTTCCGCCTTAATATCATCCAAAAACTTAAACGAATTAACATTGTAGCTTATTATCAATTCCCCCTCAGGAGATAAAACAGGATGAGCTTTAGCATTATATGTAAAAAGATTTGGATTACTTTGATAAAGTGGAGCCGGATCGTAAATATCTATTGCTTCTTTAAAAGGGCCAACCGGCGAATCGCCAATTTGAAAATATATCTTTCCGTTTAGACCCTTTTGCGACACCAAAATATACCGGCCATCTGACAATGAAGAAACGCTTAATTCGTTTGATGCATCTGAGGCAATTGGTTTTAAACTAAATGGGTCTGATGAAAATTTCTCCCCGTCCCAAAACACCCACTTATTAAAATCTTCTATTTCCTCTGGAAATACTCTTGCCACAATTACTTCTTTATTTTGCCCTCTAATGCCATAAATATAAATATATCCATCCCCGTTGTTCACGCCGGCGGCCTTTGTATTCACCAAAACGCCGACGCCAAAATTCGCGGCTTCATCCACCTTCAATCCTCTAAAAAAAGGAATATCCAATTGTCGTTGATTTTCAAATGGAGGATTTGACCCCGAAGGAATAACAATTAGATTATTACCAGTTTCCATGAAGCCAAAAGCTTCTTTCCCTGTATTTTTTATTCTATAACCAAATAAGTAAATATCATTGTTCTTCGCTTGGTTTGAAAAACCATCCCCCAGCCAGTAATATTCGCCCTTTTTGGTATCGGGCGTATTAGGAATAAAAAGCGCCTTTGGTTTATTAATTATCTGCCTTCCGGAATAGAAATCAAATGCTGAAAAACCAGGACGAACTCCCTTTAAAATTGCAACGGAATTGTTAATCATTGAAAAGCCCGAGGACAACTTGCCATTAATAATATCGCCAAACATTGAATCACTGAACCAAATAAGTATTTCGGCATCTGAAGAATATATTTCCCTTCCATCTAAGGACAAACAAAATATACCATCCCCTCCAAACCAACCAGTGTTTCTGACAAAAACCTGATCCCAATCCGAAGCAACCGATACAGAATATTGAAAGACCTTTTCTACAACTGCGGGTTGCTTCACTTCTGATTTACTTTTGCATCCTAATATAAAAATCACAATTATTAATAGATTTCGCATAGCGATATTTTTTATGGGGCAGCTTCAAATGTATATACAAAAACTTCTTTGTCACTTAACCCAAAAATAGACAGGTCTATTGTTTGCTGCATTATTAGTTTCTCACTACTAATTGACTTTACAGTATAGGTTTCTGTGGTAATATTAGAAGGATCAAACAAACTATGATATTTTGTGGTGAATGTCTTTTCATCTTCGCTTAAAGTCCATGTATCATAAACATTAAATCCATCGTAAGTACAGGCTGACAACCCAAAATTTATACTATAGCTGCCATCTCTTTTGAAAGTATAAACATCATCCTTTTCACAATCCTTCAAATCTTCGACATTGGGGCTAATGGATGTCCACATACGAGATGTAAGTTTCCACTTACGACTAAAAATTGTTTGCCAGCCTGAGGCAATTGTATGAACAGTTAAATCTTTTTCGGAAAAGAAGCCTTGCTTATCCTTTACGTGAAAATTAAATCCGACAAGTTTATCCACTTCATCTGGATTTAAGCTGTAATTAAATTTGTACAAATAATCACTTCCATTTACTTTCTCGGGTTTAGCAATCTTAGTACCATACTTTTCATCCTTTTTTAAATTAACTGTTTTGTAAATAAGAATATCCTCAATCCCATTTATGGAATTAATCAGAAGCGTTGCAGTAATATCCTGACCTGATTTACCCTTAACAAAGTCAGGGGAAAGCCTTAGAATAACAGGGTTGGTTTCTTGTGTTTTCTTACAGCCATAAAGGAAAACTACAGATATAATTAGAAGAACAAGAGTTTTATAATTTTTCATCTCCAATAATTTTATTGTTAGTAACCGGCATTTTGTATAAGATTCTTATTTAAATCTATTTCGTATTGAGGTAACGGGAATAGCAAATTTTTTGAAGTGGGCGTTATCCCAGGTTTGGCTAAAGGCACCTGAGATTCCAATTTCCCAAAGCGAACTAAATCAAACCACCGTTGTCCTTCACCAACGAACTCATACATTCTTTCTTTTATCAATGCGTCTCTTAACTGCTGCTGATTCAGATTTGTATAGTCGGGCAATGTATTTACATATATAGACCCATTAAATCTTGCTCTTTTCCTGATGATGTTTATATACTTCATCGCTTCCTGAGTATTATTTTGTTCATTTATAGCTTCGGCATACATTAACAATACATCAGCATACCGTATCACAGGGAAATCATTGCTTGTTTGATTCCCTTTGGGTTCGGCAACTCTATCCCAATATTTTTGAATATATGGACGAATTTGTTTTACCGAACCATCCGTATTCTTGACCTCGGTAATAAAGGTTACCGCCCTTCTTCGATCATTAACGTCATACGAATTATATAAATACATTGTTGGAATTTGCCAGCCTTGGGCATTTTGTACACCTTCCACACTCAAATCTGGAGGCAATAACCTTACCAAAAACTGACCCACCTCCCAAAAGATAATTGCTCCATTAGCATCTCCAAATCCTACAGAAAATACGGATTCTTTTCCACCACGACTTGACAATAAAAACACGTTTTTATAATCGTCCCATAATTCGTATTGCCTTGAATCAATCACTCCTTTTGCAGAAGCAGCTGCTGCTTCCCATTGCTTAGTTGTAAGATATACTTTGGCTAATAATGACTGAGCTGCACCTTTAGTCGCTCTGCCGCGGCCATTTCCAATAGGATAGCTTAGAGGTAATACAGTTATAGCATCTTTCAAGTCATTAATAATTTGAGTATAAATGGCATCAGCATCAGATGATTGAGGGTAAAGTGGCGCATTTTCTTCTACTATTAAAGGTATACTTTTAAACATTCTTATCATATTAAAATACATTAGTCCTCTCAAAAATTTTGCTTCGCCAATCAGTCTATTCTTTAAATCTGATGTCATATTAATCGGCGGAATACGACCAATTGCAATATTTGCGATAGCAATTGTTTTATAATGCATTGCCCATATTTCCTTAAGTGCAGAATTATCAGCCGTATAAGTAAAGTTAGCCAGCTGATCAAACTGAGGTGCAGCATACTGATTGTTGAGCAATTCGTCTGACGCAAGACCCACGGCTACCCAAAAAGTGCTATGATAGACCCCAGCGGTAGAACCTGTACTTGTTGAGTTCAAATAAGAGTATATAGAATTTACTGCCGAAATGGCATCTTGTTCTGTCTTATAATAATTATCAATTGTTACGAGGTCTTTAGGGTTCTCTGTTAAAAATTTTTTACAGCTGGTAAAGATTAAAAAAAATATTAACAGCCAACTTGTATTGAAAAAATAATTTTTCATATTTTAATTCGTTTTATAATATTAAAAAATCACACTAATCCCTGCTTGAATAACTTTTGCCTGAGGGTAGCCACCTTGATCAATACCTACAATGGTAGTACTTTGACCATATGTATTGGCTTCAGGATCATATCCCGAATAATTAGTTATCGTAAGGAGATTTAACCCAGATAAAAATACTTTAACTCCGCCAAGATGGGCTTTGTTCATGATCTTTGCCGGTAAATTGTATGCTATATTTACACTTTTGATACGCAGGTAGGATGCATTTTCAACAAGTGATGATGAAAATACTCCTTGGTCTAAACTTCCTGCCGCTAATGCACGCGGATATTGATTACTGGGATTTTGAGGTGTCCACCTGTTTAGTCCTGCTTCAGCCAAAACATTATTCTGACCTGTAAAATTCATCAAATCGAAATTGTTATAATTTGCCAGGCTATTTCCATAAGCCCCCTGAAGAAAAAAGTTAAATTCCAAATCCTTAAATTTAATACTATTGGTCAAACCGTAGATGAATTTAGGATTAGCGCTACCCAAAATAATTCTGTCTTTTGAATCAATTTTCCCGTCTCCATTTTGGTCTAAATATTTTCGGTCACCGGCTTTGGCTCGGGAGGCTGGATTAGGCGAATTTGGTTCTTGTCCAGATAATACTGGGTTTTTGGCTGCATCTGCATCAGTTTGAAAAATACCGTCAAATTTATATCCGTAAAAAGTACCAATTGACGCTCCTTCTCTAAGCAGCAAAGACCCCATCAGGATAATATCAGTATTTGAATTGAGGTTTGTTATTGTATTTCGATTTATAGAAAAATTAAAATCAGAGCTCCACTCAACTCCCCTTTTCAGATTGATGGTGTGCATATTGAAATCGAAACCGTGGTTTTCAATATTACCGATATTTAACAGTGTAGAAGAAAAACCCGAAGTAAGTGGTATAGGAGTGGCTAACAACAAATCATAAGTCATCTTTTTGTAATAGTCAGCATTAAGACTTAACCTGCTGTCAAACATAGTTATATCCATCCCTATATCGAACTGTTTTGTCGTTTCCCATTTCAAATCTTTATTTACATAAGACAAAGGCTCTTGCCCTGTATATACTTCACTTCCTGAAGAACTGTTAAAAACACCTTCGCCATAGGGACCTACCAATGCCAATGAAGCATAAGGCGGTATTGCCTGATTGCCGAGAATACCATAACTGACTCTTAGCTTCAAATCATTTACTTCGGCAACATCTTCCATAAATTTTTCTTTTGAAATCCTCCATGCGAATGCCGCAGAAGGGAAAAAACCATATTTCCGTCCTTCTGCAAATTTTGAAGAACCATCTACTCTGCCTGTGACCGTGAATAAGTATCTGTCCTTCAAGGTATAGTTAACTCTACCCAGATAAGAAACCATATTCCATTGAGATTCTGTATTAAATGGTTTTTGCGGCTTTAATGCTGTAGCTATATTATGATAACCTGTTCTATCATCTGGAAAATCAAACGCATAAACAAACTGTTTCTCATTATTAAATTGTTGCATAGTAAAGCCAGCTACTGCATTTAGGCGATGGTCATTCCCAATTGATTTATTAAACGTAAAAGTGTTTTCATTAAGCCAAGTCAACCCATTGCTTCTTCCCAAAGAAGCCTCTCCATTACTTGCCTGTGCCCTTTTAAGAAACGAGGGGCCATAACTGCTTTCATTATTGAAAAATTCGTCTATACCAAAACTAGTTTTAAACTCCAAGTAGGGTAAGATTTTATATCTGGCAAACAAATTTCCCAAAAATCTAGATAAATTGGTTATAGAATTATATTCTCTTGCTTCGGCAATCGGATTTCCCAAAACTCTCCCTCTGTCATTTTCATAAGAATAACCTCCACGAATGGTGCTGTCATAAACCTGCAAAACGGGATTATACAAAAGTGCTGATGTGACTACTCCAGGAACAATTTGACCCGCATTTGTCAATACTCCGGACGTATTTATTTTAGAATAGGTAAGGGTATTGCCAATCGTAAGGTTCTTAGTTAACTTCCATTCAAGATTTGAATGAAAAGAATACCTTTTAAAATTGGTATTAATAATAATTCCGTCCTGATCGAAATAAGAACCCGATAAGGAGTATTTAATATTTTCGCTTCCTCCTGATACCCCCAATTGGTAACTTCTAATTGGAGCAGAACGGAATAATTCATTTTGCCAATTTGTTCCCTCTCCCAGATTTTTGGATTTACATACACTGGCATTAGGGAAGCATTTATTTTAGCCTCATTTACAAAATCGGCAAATTGTTCAGCATTTAATAGTTCTATTTTTTTTGAAACCTGTTGAATGCCATAGCTAATATCTAAATTGACCAACGGCCTACCCAACTTTCCATGTTTTGTAGTAATTAAAACTACACCGTTTGTACCTCTTGAACCATACATGGCTGTAGAAGAGGCATCTTTTAATATTTCAATAGATTCAATATCGTTTGGATTTAATGATGCCAAAAGGGCTAATTCGCGGACCACGTGTGCCGCCCACACTCATATCCCCTCCATCACTATTCATTAATATTCCATCAATTACATACAATGGTTCATTTCCCGCATTAATAGAACTCGTACCCCTAATGCGAATTGACGTTTCGGCTCCAGGCTTTCCAGACATTTGGGTAACTTGCACACCAGCTGCCTTTCCTTGTAGTGCCTGATCTATTGTAGTAGATGGGACTGATTTAATATCCGAAGCACTTACAGAACTTACCGAACCGGTTAAATCACTTTTACGTATGGTGCCATATCCAATCACTACTACATTTGATAGTTCTGACGGATTATCACTTAGTTCAATATCCAAAAAATTATTATTCCCCACTGCAATTTCCTTTGATATTTTTCCAACATAGGAAACAAGTATTACAGGATTAGCCAGAACGGTTGTAATACTAAATAAACCATTTTCATTAGTAATGGAATTAATATTTAGGTTTTTGATGGACACTGTGGCTCCTTGCAAAGCGGTTCCATCATTTGATTTAACGCGACCGCTTATCGTACGATTTTGAGCATTTCCAATGTCTGGTATTCCTGAAATTAGAATCATTATTAAAATTCCGAATTTTAAAAAACGGCAAACCTTCTTCATAAAAAGTAGCTTTAATTATTAAATAAATAAAAAGAACATTTTGCTAAATTATTTTTTATCCAGCCTTCCCAAAGCATAAGCATAAGCACCCAAAGCAATTGCTTTATCAGTTCCAAAACGACTAATGGCAACACCAGTTTTTTTCCCGGTATTATATGCGACTAATTTATCTGTACCGGGTATCGTTATCCACCTGGGCTCTTCCTTTATAAAAGATTTTCTTTCGTCAGCATCAGTTAAGTTATACGCTTTGGTTTGAAGTCTTGGAAACTGGGCACCTGAAATCATTTTACGTATGCCATTCATTTCTGTTACCATGGCAGGCAATATATATTTGTGTGCTTTGGATATACCACCTCCCACTACCACAATACCATCTACTATATTAAGAAATTCTGCAATAGTATATCCTGCAATTTCCCCTAATGACACAAACGAATTAATAGCAGCCTGACGATTCCCTTCTTTGATACCTTCTGCAATGTCAAAAATATCTTTGGGCGTTAATTCTGTTTTTATTCCAACCAACTCGTTATACACCCTATTCACCGCCCGAATGCTTACTCCTTCTTCCGCAATTATTTTATTATCGAGCTTATTTGCCGAACACCAAACGTCACCTCCACATCCATTATCACCAGTAAGCAAAACATTGTTAAGAACCACTCCGCCTCCGAAACCAGTACCTAAGGTTACACCAAGCAAGTTTTTATATCGTTTGGAAGCCCCTGCCATTTGCAGTTCATTATTAATTGCCGGCAAAGCCCCTGCTAGTGCCTCTCCATAAGCAAATAGGTTTCCATCATTATTAATGAAAACAGGAAGATTAAATATTTCCATCAGAAAAGGGCCAAGAGCAACTCCCCCACGAAACGCCGGAAAATTTGGCAAATCGCCAATAATTCCTGATTCATAATCAGCAGGTCCGGGAAAAGCAAAGCTAATAGCAACCTCAGAAGATTTAAGTTGTTCCCTTATAGCTAAAAAACCTTTTACAATAACGGACAAGCATTGGCCCAAATCATCAGGGCGCGAAGACATAGTTACAGGTTCTACAATTTCTTTATTGGCTTGTATTGCACTAAATACAAAATTGGTGCCTCCTGCATCTAATGTCAAAACGATACGCGAATCATTACTGTACATTCTTCTTAAGATTTAAAGTGAGAATCAAAATAAAAAACAGGCAGAGAAAAATTATAGCTAAAGCAGCTAAAAAACCAATACTGTCATTTACAAATCCCTGAACAAAAGGAATTACCGCTCCACCTGCTACGCCCATTATCATTAGGGCAGATATTTCGTTGGAGCGTGTTGGATTTCTTTGCAGCGCATAAGAAAAAATAATGGAAAACACGTTGGCACATGAAAAACCTAATATAAATATTAATAAACGTAAAGTCCAAATCTCCTTAATAAACAACAATATCAGAAATGCGAATAATGCAACAATCAAAGAATTGATTAGAAATCTAATAGGATTCGCTTTCAATAATAAAAATGCACCAAGGAAAGAACCAAGGGTGCGGGCAGCAAAATAAATACTCGTTCCGTATCCCGCATTCTCTATAGTTAAACCGGCATGCCTCATTAACAATTCAGGAATTGAAACATTCATACCGACATCAAATCCGACTATAAAAAAAATACCTAAAAAACAAAATAAAATAAACTTGTCTTTAAGTAAATTAAAAGCTCCCTCAAAGGTTGCAGATGAACTTTCAAAACTCATTTCTTTAACCTTTGAAAACAATAATAATAGAACTGACAAAAACGAAGTTATACCAAATACAATAAAAATAATTTTCCAATTGCCAAAATAACTGGCACTAAAACCTGCCACAATCGGACCAATAAAAGAAGCAATTGCTTTAATAAACTGGCCTGTAGTAAGCACACTGGCAGTTTTTTCCTTTGTAAACATGGCCGCCACCAATGGATTAAGCGCCACCTGCAAAATGGTATTGCTAATACCCAATAAAACAAAGGCAATTATTACAGAAAAGAAATTATAACTTAAATAAGGAATAAACATTGCAACAGTGCTAATAGCAAGTGCCCACAACACGGTCTTCTTGCGACCCACCTTTCCCATAATGATACCGACGGGTATGGAAAAGACAGCAAACCAAAGAAAAACTAACATCGGCAACGTTCCTGCCAAACCGGAGGATAATTGAAAATCATTCTTAACATAGTTGGTAGCAATACCTACTACATCCACAAAACCCATAATGAAAAAACCAAAAAAGGCGGCAATTACTGACAATAATGTAGTTGAAGATGCTGCTTCGTGCTTCATTTTATTTATTAAATTTTATAAACAAATACTTTTTTATCATCCATGCGTTTCAATCCTATTTTTTCATTTCTAATTACATTCCTTACAAATAACCATTATTTGCATTGACAAGCGCTTCTTACAAAAGCTTTGATAGTCTTACATTCTTTACCCTCAGATAACCCATGTGGTCTAATGATATATTCTTTAACCGATTCAGGAATGATAAAGGTTTCTGCATAATGCACTACCAATGGATCAAACAAACCGTCAACACTCTCCACTATTATTTCCTTTCCTTCTACAAGATTTAAGACATTTACAGAATCATGCGTTTTATGCAAAACAGGCTTTGAAAATGAATGTCGTCTCGTTTCAATAAATTGTGTAGGGTGCAACCCTGTGGATTCTTCTACCCAGCCATCTCCTTTGGCCAATATTTCAAACTTATTTACCAATTGTTCGTTTGTAAACTCCGTGTTTCTATTCCATTGTATCACCTCTTTACCCCTATCAATGTTTAACGGACGTGGTTTGCCATCCAACCCCAAACGATCCCAATCCCACAATTTGAAAGTAAACAGATTTGGAGTAGCGCTTATTTCAAGTACTACGGAATTTTTTCCTGAACAATGTATTGTTCCGGCCGGTATTAAAAAATGATCATGCTTTTTTGCATGTATTTTATTAACGTATTTATCGGCATCAAAAGCAAATCCTTTCTCATCTTTTGCTCTTTCCAATTCTTCCAACATTTCTACTTTATCAATTCCGCATTTTACTCCCAGATATACTACTGCATCCTCTTTTGCATCTACCAAATAATAACTTTCATCCTGCGTATAATGTATCCCAAAATTATTTTTCGCAAACTCAATTGTAGGATGCACCTGAAGACTTAAATTACTTCCATCTATTGTATCAAGTAAGTCAAAACGGATAGGGAACTCCTTTCCAAACCTCGCAACAATTCTTTCTCCCAACAAATTTTCACTTTTGAAATATACCAGATTAACCGCCGGCATTGCATATTCTAAACCATTGATAAGGAAAAGAAGACTGTTTTCTTCAGGAACACAATCAAAGCACCAGCCATAATTAATCTTTGCCAAATCCAAGCCACAAACTTCCTTCATCCATTGACCTCCCCCAGGCGCAGGATCGAAAAACGGCACAACACGGAAGGGAGAGGTTGCCGTCTTTTCCATCACAGCAAAAAAAGTTTCCTTATCAATCATTCTTGGTTGCTCCATGATTGTGGTGTCCAACCATAAATCTACTTTATCAAACATAGTCTGCTTATGTTGGTCCAAAATCTTCCAATCATTGAAAAGCCTCGTTTATATTGAATTGATATTGGTTCATGGCAATTAAACACAACTAACACATTCACAGTTCCCTGGAGCAGTCGTTGTTGAATCTGCCAACGCAACATCTTTCCGTATATCAGGATGTCTCCTCCACTAACCAAAGAAGCTCCATATCCAAATATTATTTTTATTTCAGACATTATTTTCTATGTAACTACGCTGCGTCAATAATTTTTTCTCATCAAAATAGTCAATCAGACTAAGATGTGTAATATGCCCAAATAATACATCCTCCGTTAAGATTTTTGCAGTCAATCCCCTGATTTCTTTTTCAGTTTTAAAAAGTTCTGCTGTATCTATAAAAACATCATGTCTTAATTTCTTAAAAACGTCCTTGAGTTCATTATATAAGACACCACTATAGCAATCTATTACAATTGTTTTGGCAGCCTTTGTCTGTAAAGCTCTAAGTATATCATTCCACCCTTCAATAATCCAACCATTTATTTCAATATTTGGCCGTTTGTTATATTTATTCATCATACAGCATTTAACTTATTGTTCAATCATTTATTTATATGTATGAACATATTTGATACAAATATAAAATCAAAATTTTAAAATATTGATTTTTAAAAAAATTTTTTTACATGTATCTTCGCTCTTGTGAAGAACAAATTCAAAATAGACCACTCAAGCAGCATACCACTGCATACTCAAGCCGAAGAGCTATTAAGGTCATTAATTAAGAAAGAAGAATATCAAAACGGAAAATTTTTACCTAATGAGGTAGAATTGTCTGAACAATTAAATATTTCGAGAAATACATTGCGACAGGCAATAAATAAACTTGTGTACGAAGGATTGCTGGTAAGAAAGAAAAGGCTTGGCACATGGGTTTCTGCCAATAAGGTTATAAGCGGAGCCAATAACTGGCTTAGTTTTTCTCAGGAAATGAAAGTGCTGGGAATTGATGTGCATAACTTCGAACTTCATTTGGGCTGGACAAGGCCTTCAAAAGAAGCTGCCGCCTTCTTTAATATTAAAAATGACAAGCGAATTTTGAAACTGGAGCGCTTGCGCGGAAAGAAGGACTTACCTTTTGTCTATTTTATTTCAGAATTCAATCCAAAAATACTCTTAACAGGCTCAGAAAATTTCAATCGCCCTTTATATGAAATATTAGAGAACGATTTCAATATTATTGTAAAAACATCGCAAGAAGAAATAAGCGCCGACGTTGCAGGCATTTTTTATGCTGAAAAATTAGAAATCAATCCTATAGATCCTATCCTGATAAGAAAACGTTTTGTTTATGATCTTAATGGCGTGCCAGTAGAATATAATATTGGCTACTATCGAGCCGATTCCTTCACCTACTCCATTCTATGTGACAGAAAACTAAGCTGACTCCAAATACATGCAATCATTTTTTTTCTGTATTTAGTTCTTTCCACAGGATAGCCTCCATATTTTAGACACAGTATTGAAACTCATTCATAACTATCTTTACCAATTACCTCCATGCTTTAAATTATTCCCCATTCCTTCACCTCATCAACAAACTCCCGTCACCATAACTCAGAAACCTGAAATCGTTGTTTAAGGCATAGTCATATACCTTGCGCCAGTCATTGCCGATAAAAGCAGAAACCAACAATAATAATGTGGAAGCAGGCTGGTGGAAATTGGTAACCAGTCCATTGGTGAGTTTAAAGGAATAACCGGGCGCAATAATTATTTGAGTACTGGCCAAAAGCCTTTCTTTTTTATTTGTTTCCAAATAGAAAATTAATCGGTCAAGCGCAGCCTGCGCGCTGATTTTTTCGTTTTCTAATTGATATGCTTCCCATTGGGATACAAATGGCATCTGATTGTCAAATTCTGATGGATTCACCAATAGTTTACACCCCAACCAATACAAAGATTCAATGGTACGCATGGATGTTGTACCCACGGCTACTATAGGTTTTTCGGATTGAATCAATAATTTTTTTATCAACGATTTATTTACCTCAATATACTCGGCGTGCATTTCGTGCCCATCCATGGTTTCTGATTTTACAGGCTTGAAAGTGCCGGCACCTACATGGAGCGTTACAAAGTCGGCTTCAATTTTTTTTTGCTTCAGATTGTTCAAAACATTTTGGGTAAAATGCAAACCTGCCGTTGGTGCGGCCACCGATCCGTCAAACCGGGCATAAGTAGTCTGATATCTTTCTGCGTCGCCGTCTTCTGCTTTCCGCTTGATATAGGGTGGTAGCGGCACCTTACCTGCCTGATGCAAAACTTCGGCAAAGCTCATTTCCTCATCATTCCATATTAGTTCAATTACAAAACAATCACTTCTTTTTTCCAAATAATGTGCTTCCAGCAGCAATTCTTTACCTCCATAGTTCATCCGATGGGTCAAGACCATTCCTTTCTTCCACTTGGAAGCACCGCCAATCAGGCACAACCATTTCACCTTTTTTTTTATTGCCATTGCGGTAGATACGTCAGGATATTGCTCATGCGGGTCAAGGCAAAAGATTTCAATCATGCCTCCGGTTGGCTTCTGAAACAACATACGGGCTTCTACCACCTTAGTATTATTAAATACCATTAACGATTCTGCAGGCAGGTACTTGTCAATATACCGGTAAGTATCTTCAGAAATTTCCCCCTTATTATATATCAGCAATCTTGAAGCCTCCCGCTCTCTCAAAGGATAAAAAGCAATCTTTTCTTCGGGCAAAGGATAGATAAAATCTTCAATAGATAAATATTTTGGATGTAAGGACATTCAGTTTTTTTCTAAATTGTTCAAAATAATAGATTCTTTATGCTTATGCACATATTTTTAACCATAATCCACAGCTTATGCACATCAAAAATCAAAATTTTTTCTTAAAAATCAATAAAACACAGACCCGTAAAGGGTTTCAGCCAATTTTATTTTGTGGATAAATGAATTCTACATAAATTTGGTAATTAAGTGGGAAAAAGTGTTATTTTGTGGTAATAAAAGTAATTTTTACCCAATTTTCAAAAATGGCAATTTTATTAGGCGAATATGAAGCAACATTGGATAGCAAAGGCCGCTTTTTGCTCCCTGCCGGGTTCAAAAAGCAGTTGTCTGCCGAAGATGCTGATCGCTTTGTCATAAATCGCGGTTTTGAAAATTGTCTAAGCCTTTATCCACTTAGCTCATGGACACCATTAGCCGAGAAAATAAATGCGCTGAATGATTTTGACCCAAAGGTAAGGGAGTTTAAACGCTATTTTTTAAACGGAGCAACTTTTGTTGAGCCGGATAGTGCGGGAAGATTATTACTGCCTCCGGCGCTTAGGGAGTACGCTTCGCTTCAGAAGGATCTGGTGATGGCCTCCTCGGGTAACAAAATGGAAATATGGGATAGCAATAAGTACAAACAGTTCTTTGATTCATTTTCACCGGAAGCATTTAATGATTTGGCAAGTATTGTAATGGGCGGTAGTTAGGGTGAGTGTAAATAAAATTCCACGTCATGCAAGAATATCATGTGCCGGTACTGCTGAAAGAAACGATTGAGGGTTTGCAAATAAAACCTGATGGTTTCTACCTCGATTGCACTTTTGGCGGTGGCGGTCATTCCCGTTCTATTCTGGAAAAATTGGGCGGTGAGGGAAAACTGATCGCTTTTGACCAGGATGCAGATGCAGCCAAAAATCTTCCAGACGACAACAGGGTATTATTTATTCCACAAAATTTCAGGCATATCAGCCGCTTTTTGAAATTACATGAAATAGATAAAGTGGACGGTCTGCTTGCCGATCTGGGAGTGAGCAGCCATCAGTTCGACGAAGCCGAAAGAGGATTCAGCACCCGCTTCAATGCAGCATTGGACATGCGAATGGACAGAAGGCAAACAAAAACCGCCTTTGATGTGGTTCAAAACTATGGCGAGCTTCAGTTGCACAAGCTGTTTGAGCGTTATGGCGAGGTAACCAACGCCAAAACACTGGCAAAAACCATTGTATCAGTAAGAAATACTGTTTCGCTAAAAACCATTGATGCCTTTAAAAATGCCTTACGGGAAATCGTAAAAGGGAATCCTAATAAATACTTTGCACAGGTATTTCAGGCGCTACGTATAGAAGCGAATGACGAATTGGGCGCTTTAAAGGAAATGCTGCAGCAATCTGTGGCGCTATTGAATCCAGGTGGAAGAATTGCTGTCATCACCTTTCATTCCATCGAAGACCGGCTGGTAAAACATTTTTTCCGTCAGGGAAGTTTTGAAGAAGAAATAGAAAATCCGTTTATCAACAGTAACAAGGAAAACAGTCTGAAAATTATCACAAAAAAACCGATAGTGGCATCTTCCGAAGAAATAAAACAAAATCCGCGCTCCAGAAGTGCAAAGTTGAGAATAGCAGAAAAGATAGTTTAATATATATAGTAAAACAAAGTCATTGAACAGAAGATGACGAACCTATTTAAAATGATAAAACTGAATTGGAAGAAATGGTTGAATTATCAATCCATAGTGAAACAGGTACCGTTTTTAATTTTCTTGACATCACTGGCGCTCCTATATATATATAATGGACACACCGCCGACAAAACAGTAAGAAAGATAAATGCACTGGCAAAGAGGTAAAGGAATTAGGTGGGAGTACAAAAGTTTGAAAAGCGAAGTGATGTTTAGAAGCAAACCCGGCGAACTGGCAAAAGCGCTACAGCCTCTTGGATTGAACGAACTGGAAGAATCACCTTACGTTTTGAAAGACTCATTATGGACGAACTGAAATAGAAAAAATTGGAAATCAAGAAAGACATATTATGGAGAGTGTATCTCGGTTTTATCGGGATTGTACTTCTATCTGTTTTTATTTTGGGCAAGGCTACCATCATTCAGCAGGCGCAGGGAGACCACTGGCGCAGCATGGGCGATAGTATGCACCAGAAAATAGTAGAAATCAATGCCGACAGGGGAACCATCTACAGTGAAGATGGCCAAATGTTGAGTACCTCCCTGCCACAGTTTGATATTTATATTGACTTCAAAGCTGATGGATTAAGAGATAAAAACGGCAAAATATATCATCAGTATATTGATTCATTTGCAACAGCTATGTCTCAGTATTATGGCGACAAATCAGCCAAACAGTACAGAGCCGAATTTGATGCAGCCTATAAAAAAGGAACAAGATATTTTTCCCTGAAAAAGAAAATCACTTTTGAAGATTACAAAGCCCTCCGCGAATTTCCACTTGCAAAACTCGGCAAAAACAAAAGCGGTATCATAGTAGAACAAAGCAGCAAACGCATTGCACCCTTCGGCTTGCTGGCAAACCGTACGGTGGGTCTCAGCCGCGAATATATTAACAGCGACGGCAAGGTTAAAAAAATGAATGTGGGACTTGAAATGAGTTACGACAGCCTGCTGAACGGTCAAAACGGACAGCGGTTAGTTCGCTTCATTTCGGGCGGCGCCGTACCGGTTGAAGGTTTTCAGGTAGAACCCGAAAATGGAAAAGATATTTATACCAATATTGATGTTAACATGCAGGAAATAACCGAACTGGCGCTTCTTCGCATGATGCAGCAAATTGAAGCCCTATACGGCACCTGCATAGTAATGGAAACCAAAACAGGAAAGATTAAAGCAATTGCCAATCTTGGTAAAATGGACAACAGCAATCTTTATTGGGAAGATGACAATTACGCCCTGCGTGTTACCGAGCCGGGCTCTACCTTTAAGCTTGTAACCTTTATGGCGGCTTTGGACAAAGGCACTTCCAAACCCAACGACCTGATAGATATAGGTACAGCCGGAAAGATGCAGGTAGGCCCCAGGGTTGTTTATGATGCAGAACGTACTCGCAAATCTGTAGTTACGGTTGAAGAAGCTTTGGCGCACAGTTCCAATGTAGGTCTCAGCAAAATGGCTTATAAAGGATTTGGCAATAACCCTTCGGAATTTGGTGAGTACATTAAAAAATATCACATGGACTCCCGTTCTCCCATTGACCTAACACATATTCCTAAACCTCGTCTGGCACCATTTGCCAAAGGCGAAGGTGGGCTGATGAATATGATTACCATGAGTTTTGGATATGCGGTGCAGGTAAGCCCATTGCAAACACTCACCCTTTACAATGCAGTAGCAAATGACGGCAAAATGATGAAACCCTATTTAGTAAACAGCATCAGAAACAAAGGAGTTGTCATCAAACAAATGGAGCCACAGGTTATCGAAAATGATATTTGCAAAAAAAATACATTAAAAGCAGTAAAAGAAAGCCTTGAAATGGCTATTACTGAAGGTACAGGAAAATATGCTTTCAAGGGAATGCCTTTCAAAGTGGCCGGTAAAACCGGAACAGCACACGTTGCCGACGGCATTATCAAGTATAGCCATCGGGTGTATCAGGCTTCATTTGTAGGTTATTTCCCTGCAGATGCGCCTCAATATTCCTGCATAGTTGTAGTAAGAACAAAACCGGGTGGCGGTTTGCACTTCGGCGGGCAGGTGGCAGCGCCGGTATTCAGAGAAGTGGCAACAAAATTGTATGCCATGTGTGTTGACCGCAAAACACCAAAGGGCTACGAAGGTGAAAAAGATAACAATACCTATTTCTATTCCGGCAATACTCAATCCTTTAAAAATGTTTTAACCAGCATGAATATTCCGTTTGTAGATTCAGTGCAGCAAAGTCAGTGGGCATCTATGTATGCTAATAATCATAAGCCGGTTTTAAAAACCAATATCGTAAAAAACAATTTAATGCCTAATGTAAAGGGCATGGGATTGAGAGATGCCATCAGGTTATTGGAGCAAATAGGTTTACGTGTACAGGCAAGGGGCAGGGGCAAGATATCCGCTCAGTCTATTGTGCCAGGTGCAGGCTTTAACAAAGGGCAGGTAGTTCTATTAGAGTTATCATAAAATTATTTAAATCATTTTTTCTTGAAACTGCAAGACATTTTATACAAAACAAAATTGATATCAATGCAAGGCAATGCCGACATTGATATTACTGATATATGTATTGACTCAAGAAAAGTGAGCCGGGGCGCGGCTTTTATTGCCGTAAAGGGAACGGTAGCAGATGGTCATCTGTTTATTGATAAAGCAATTGAAAACGGCGCTATAGCTATCATCTGCGAAGTTCTTCCCTTAAAAACAAATGAAGTAATCGTATATGTGCAGGTGGGCAACACCGCTGCGGCTGCGGCACAAATAGCACATCAGTTTTACAGATTGCCATCTCAAAAATTAAAATTAGTGGGAGTAACCGGCACCAACGGAAAAACAACCGTTGCCACCCTGCTTTATAAACTTTTCACCTCATTAGGATATACTTGTGGACTGATAAGTACCGTTCAAAATAAAATTGGGAAGAAAGTACTTTCTGCTACACATACAACGCCTGATGCGGCAAACCTCAATCAACTGCTGGCGCAGATGGTTGACGAAGGTTGCTCTTATGCCTTTATGGAAGTAAGCTCACATGCCATTCATCAGCATAGGATTGACGGATTAGATTTTGCAGCCGGAATTTTTACCAATATCACTCATGACCATCTTGATTACCACAAAACCTTTGATGAATATATCCGTGTAAAAAAATGCTTCTTCGATGGCTTATCTATGCAGGCCTTTGCCATCACCAATAATGATGACAAACGAGGCATGGTAATGGTTCAAAATACTAAAGCCGCTATCAAAACCTATAGCCTCAAATCTATCAGCGATTTCAAAGGAAAGATTTTGGACAACAGCATGATGGGGTTGCATATAATGGTTGATGAACAGGAAGTTTACTTAAAACTGATTGGAGAATTTAACGCATACAACCTTCTGGCTGTTTATGGCACTGCCATTTGCTTAGGCGAAGAGAAACATAATATTCTCCAGCACTTAAGCATGCTCAGTGGCGCTGATGGGCGGTTTGATTACCTTGTAGCGCCACAGTCAAAAATAATTGCTATTGTTGATTATGCACACACGCCGGATGCGCTACTGAATGTTTTAGCCACAATCAAAAAACTGAGAAAGGGCTTTGAACAGGTTATTACAGTAGTAGGATGTGGCGGCAACAGAGATAAAACAAAGAGGCCGATTATGGCCGAAGTCGCCTGTGAACACAGTAACAGGGTCATCTTCACCAGCGACAATCCAAGGTTTGAAGACCCTGCCGAAATCATAAAAGACATGGAGGATGGCGTGCCGGTAGCAGCAAGAAAAAATATATTTCAATCATTGACAGAAAAGAGGCCATTAAAACGGCTCTCAGTTTGGCAAATAATGAAGACATTGTTTTGATAGCCGGTAAAGGGCATGAAAACTATCAGGAAATAAAGGGCATCAAAAACCATTTTGATGATAAGGAAATCGTAAAAGATTTTTTGAATTATTAAACAAATAAAAATCTCTTAATAAAAAGAGTAAAAGGAGAAAAGCCATGTTATATCATTTATTTGAATGGTTTAAACAAAACGGAATTAATTTTCCGGCAGAACATTAATGGACTTCCTCACCTTCAGAATCATGATGGCAGTTCTCCTGGCGTTAACTATTACGCTTATTTATGGCAAGCGTTTAATCAGGCTGCTTCGCCGAAGCCTTGTGGGTGAAAGCGTAAGAGATTTGGGACTTGCAGGCGAACAATCCAAAAAAGGTACGCCAACAATGGGGGGCATTATCATTATCCTGGGAATATTAATCCCTACCCTTCTGTTTGCAAAGCTCAATACCGTTTATATCATTCTGATGCTGATTTCAACAGTTTGGCTGGGGGGTATCGGATTTATGGATGATTATCTGAAATTGAGAGCCAAAAGAATAGCAAAGAAACAAGGCATTCCTTACAAAAAAGGAGATAAGGACGGATTGGCAGGCTGGTTTAAAATTCTGGGCCAGGTAGGTTTAGGAATAATTGTTGGCTCAGTATTGTACTTCAACAGCCATGTAATCATCTGGCGCGAATACAAAGGTGTACCCAAAGAAAATGACACCTCTGTCATTACCAGAAATGTAAATAATGTTCCAAAAAACTTTGTTATTACCAAAGAGCCTGTTACCACTATTCCGTTTGTAAAAAATCATGAATTTAATTATTCAAAATTATTACCCGAATCACTAAGGCAATATTCATGGGTACTGTACATCCTGATTGTAATATTTATCATCACTGCCGTTTCAAATGGCTCAAATCTTACAGATGGGTTAGATGGATTGGTAACAGGCACTCGGCGCTGATAGGAGTAGCGCTCGGCATATTTGCCTATGCCAGTGGCAACTTTGTATTTGCCGATTATCTGAACATCATGTACATTCCCAACCTCGGAGAGTTGTCTATTTTCCTCGCTGCCATGATTGGTGCATGTGTCGGATTTTTATGGTATAATACTTACCCCGCGCAGGTTTTTATGGGTGATACAGGAAGTCTGACCTTAGGCGGATTAATAGCAGCCATAGCAATCATCGTACACAAAGAATTACTGATACCTATTTTTTGCGGAGTATATTTTGCAGAAACACTGAGTGTAACCATTCAGGTTACTTATTTTAAATACACTAAACGTAAATATGGCGAGGGAAGGAGATTATTTTTAATGAGTCCCCTACATCACCATTATCAAAAGAAAGGATATCATGAAGCAAAAATTGTAACCAGATTTTGGATTGTAACCATCCTGTTGGTAATAATAAGTCTGGCAACATTAAAGTTGAGATAATAACAAAAAGTTGAAAACTATTAAATTAAGAAAAAAATAATCATACTCGGAGGTGGCGAAAGCGGTGTGGGTGCGGCTTTGCTTGCAAAGCAAAAGGGGTATGACGTGTTTTTATCTGACGCGGGTTCTTTGAAAGAAATATATCGGAACGAATTGAACAATGTAGGCATTAAATGGGAAGAAGGAGGACATGATGAGGAAAGAATTTTATCGGCTGATGAAATAATGAAAAGCCCGGGAATTCCTGAAAAAAATGAACTGGTAAAAAATATTCGCAAGAAAGGTATTCCTATAATCAGTGAAATTGAACTGGCCTATCGCTATGCGAACGACAGTAAAATTATAGCGATTACCGGCTCTAACGGAAAGACTACTACCACTTCACTTATATATCATATTTTGAAAACCGGAGGCATTGATGCAGCATTGGTAGGCAATATCGGAGAATCCTTTGCAAAGCAGGTGGCGCTCGACCCCAAACCTGTTTATGTAGTAGAAGTAAGCAGTTTTCAGTTAGATGACATTGTCAGTTTCAGGCCATACATTGCAGTGTTGACCAATATTACCGAAGACCATCTGGATCGCTACGATTATAAATTTGAAAATTATATAAAAAGTAAATTCAGGATTACAGAAAATCAACAAAATGGCGACTACTTTATCTACAATGAAGACGATGAAGTAACCATGAATTATATAAACCAATTTAATATTCACTCAAACCAACAACCGATTAGCATGGCACACGAAAACAGAACGGCTTTTATTAAGGATGGCGATATGTACGTAAGAACAGGAGAAGATTTTATGACCATGAGTGTAGAAGATTTTATACTCAAAGGCAGACACAATCAATACAATACAATGGCAGCATGTGTAGCAGGCGTTACGATGGAAATTCGTAAGGAAAAAATCAGAGAGGCAGTACAAACATTCCAGAATCTGGAACATCGGATGGAACAGGTAGCCTTTATCAGAGGCGTTGAATTTATCAACGACAGCAAAGCTACCAATATTAATTCTACATGGTATGCGCTGGAGAGCATGATCAAACCAACCATCCTGATATTGGGCGGCTTAGACAAAGGGAATGACTACAGCCTACTGAATGAACTGATGGCTCAAAAGGTAAAAGCGATTGTTTGCCTCGGAGTAGATAATTCCAGAATTCACGAAGCATTTGATGGAAAAGTGCAGAAGATTTTTGATACCACAAGCGCTTCGGAAGCAGTTCAGGTAGCATTTAGTAATGCCGAAAAAGGCGATGTGGTTTTACTGAGCCCTGCGTGCGCTAGTTTTGATTTATTTAAAAATTATGAAGACCGCGGCGTTCAGTTTAAAAAAGCAGTTATTGATTTATAAATATAATTTTTCCTTAGGAGGTCAAACAAAAAATGTCATTAACAACAGACATACCAAAAAACAAAGCAATCAAAAGCAATGATTGGGAGTTTATTATCGACAAGCATACGGGTGGAGATAAGGTAATTTGGGCGCTGGTCGTATTACTCACATTGGTTTCGTTGCTGGCAGTGTATAGCGCCACCGGCTCCTTAGCATATAAAAACTACAAAGGGAATACAGAGATATACCTGCTCAAACAAGTCTTATTTATTTTAATAGGATTTGCAATTGTATATTTTGCACACAGGGTTAATTACAACATCTATTCAAAAGTTGCATTGTTCCTGTTTCTGGTAAGTATCCCTTTGTTGGTTTATACTTTATTCTTTGGTGTAAAAATGAATGAAGGCACGCGTTGGATCAGGCTGCCCATAATCAATATGACGATGCAGACTTCTGACCTGGCCAAACTGGCGCTGTTCATGTATCTGGCCAGATTACTAAGTCGAAAACAACATATTATCAAGGACTTTAAAAAAGGATTCCTACCTGTGATAACACCAATTGCCATTACCTGTCTGCTAATTGCCCCTGCAAATTTATCCACTGCTTTATTATTAGGAGCCAGTTGTTTGGCATTATTGTTCATTGGCAGGGTAAACACAAAACATCTGCTGATGGTTATCGGTATCGCAATGATTCCGATAATCATGCTGATATCAGCTGCCATTGCAAGACATAACAAAGGTGATGATATTGGCGCTACGTCACAAACTTCAGCCAATAAAAAAGCAAGCAGTGGACTTTTGGTACGCGTAGATACCTGGATTGGAAGAGTAGAGAATTTTATGTATGGCGGCAAAGAAGCAGATAATGATGAAATGTATCAGGTAAATCAGGCAAAAATAGCCATAGCCAAAGGTGGTTTTGTAGGAGTAGGCCCCGGCAACAGTACTACCCGCGATTATTTGCCCCAGGCCTATAACGATTTCATCTTTGCCATCATCATTGAAGAGTATGGTTTATTTGGTGGTGCATTTATCGTATTTATTTATATCGTTTTTTTATACCGATGTATTCGCATATTTAAAAAATGTCCTTATGCTTTCGGAGCATTTCTCGTGCTGGGATTGAGTTTTACACTCGCTATTCAGGCAATGGTCAATATGGCGGTTACAGTAAATCTGTTTCCGGTAACCGGTGTTACACTTCCACTTGTAAGTATGGGTGGTTCCAGTTTTTTGTTTACCTGCCTGGCAATAGGAATTATTTTAAGTGTATCAAGAGGAGTTGAAAATAAAAACTCCAATGAAATAATCGAAGTACCGATTATAGAAGAAACAAAAGAAGGAGAAGCAAGTGAATAAAAAAATTATCATAGCAGGCGGTGGTACAGGAGGTCATATCTTTCCTGCAGTGGCGATTGCCAATGCATTAAAACAAAAAGATAAGACTATCCAAATATTATTTGTGGGCGCTAAGGGAAAAATGGAAATGGAGAAAGTGCCACAGGCAGGATATGATATAAAAGGATTGGACATTACAGGTTTCAATAGAAGTTCTTTGATAAAAAACATCTGGCTTCCTTATAAACTATTAAAAAGTTTTCTACAGGTAAGAAATATTTTCAGACAATTCAAACCCGATGCAGTATTGGGCGTAGGTGGATATTCTACCTATCCCGTTTTAAAATATGCTCAGTCTAAGGGTATTCCCACCTTTATTCATGAGTCAAACTCCTTTGCAGGTAAGTCAAACAAAATGCTGGGTAAAGGATGTACAAAAGTATTTACCGGAACTGATGGAATGGAAAAATTTTTTCCTGTTGATAAAATTATGGTAACGGGCAATCCGGTTCGAAATTCAATCGTTAACGGAAATATTAACAAGAAGGAAGCCTTGCAGCATTTTTCATTAGAGAAAAATAAAACTACCTTACTCATCGTGGGAGGAAGCCTGGGCGCTAAATCCATTAATGACACAGTTTTGGCACATCTGGATGAATTACTGGGAACAGGTCTTCAACTCATTTGGCAAACCGGCAAATCGTTTGATAAAGAAGCATTAGCAAAAGTAGCAACGCATAAGAATGTGTGGATAAATGAATTTATCACGAAGATGGAATTTGCCTATGCCGCCGCAGACATTGTGATAGCAAGAGCGGGCGCCATGACGGTAGCCGAAATATGTGTAACCCAAAAACCGGCAATTTTTGTCCCCTATCCTTTTGCAGCCGAAGATCATCAAACGGTAAATGCTATGCAGTTAGTTTTTAAAAAGCTGCCCTGATGGTAAAAGACAGTGAAGCAAAAGAAAACATTTCTGCAATGGCTATTGATCTCGCAAAGAATGAAGCATTAAGAAGCGAAATGATAGATAACCTTTCCAGTCTGGCTATTACCAATGCTGATGAAAGAGTAGCTGAAGAAATTTTAAAAATAATAAACAAGTAACAGATGAGCGCCTTGCCAAATATCAATAATATCAAAAACATATACTTTATAGGTATTGGCGGGATTGGTATGAGCGCTATTGCCAGATACTTTAATTCAAAAGGGGTTATTGTGAGCGGATATGACCGGACGGAAACGAATCTTACAAAACAGCTGACAGATGACGGAATCAGTATTCATTATCACGAAGATGTTGAACTGATTCCTAAAAGTACCGATCTGGTGGTTTATACACCGGCTATTCCGAAAGAACAACAAGAATTACGGTATTATCAAAATAATGGTTATCCCGTTGTAAAGCGTAGCGATGTTTTACAAATAATTTCTGACCACTCTTTCAATATTTGTGTAGCAGGCACTCATGGCAAAACAACTACTACCACAATGGTAGCGCATATCTTAAGAGATAGTGGTTATGGCTGTAATGCTTTCTTAGGTGGCATCTCGGCCAACTATGGTACTAACTTCTGGAGCAGTGAAAAAAATGTTTACGTGATTGAAGCCGATGAATACGACAGAAGCTTTTTGAAGTTAAGCCCTGATATCTCAATCATCACAGCAATGGATCCTGATCATTTGGATATTTATGGCACGGAAGACAACTTCAAACAGGCTTTCCGAGATTTTGCCGGTCGGGTAAAAGACGGAGGGTTGTTAATTAAAAAACTCGGCCTCAACCGCAACATGAAGGCTACCCATACATTGACTTACAGTTTGCAAAACGACAGCGCCGATGTATATGCCAACAACATACAACTTAAAGACGGAGGTTATGACTTTGACGTAATCATGCCTGAAAATATAATTGAAAAAATCAGGCTGAACATGGGAGGCATGCACAATGTAGAAAACATGGTGGCAGCCATAGCAGCAGCAAGTTCATTAGATATAGAAAACGAAAAAATAAAAGCTGCAGTTGCCTCTTTCAAAGGTGTGAAGAGAAGGTTTGAATACATCATTAAAGAAAACGAAGTCGTATTTATTGATGACTATGCCCATCACCCGGAGGAATTGAGAGCGCTGATAAATGGCGTAAAAACTTTATTCAGCCAAAAAAGATGCACACTTGTTTTTCAGCCGCATTTATACAGTCGCACAAGCGATTTTGCCGATGAATTTGCATCCGTTTTGAGCGAGGCCGATCAGGTAATTCTATTACCCATCTATCCTGCAAGAGAAATGCCAATTGAAGGTGTGAACAGTGAAATGATTTTAAAAAAAATGACTAACGATGCAAAAACTGTTATGTCTAAAGAACAATTTATTGATTGGGCAGAAAATAATTTCAATAAAAACAGAAACCGTGAATTTGGAGAAGCGCTTGTAACCGCCGGAGCAGGAGACATTGACAAATTGGTACCTGAGATAAAAAAAATATTAGAAAAATAAAGTGATTAGAAAGAGAGCCATAAAACGAATGTTTTTAACCCTAATGTGGTTGTGCATAGTGGCCGGTATGGTAGTATTGATTACTGCTGCCATGAAGGAGCAGCAGGGAAATTTGTGCAAAGGCTATAACATTAAAATAAATAGCGCTGCCGAAGGAAAACAATTCACATCCGAACAACAAATCTTAAAACTGCTCAAGGCCGCAACAAAAGGTGAAATAAAAGGGCAGGTTATAAAAAACTTTAATCTACCGCAGATAGAAGACCTTTTGGAGCAAAGTGCATGGGTTTACAATGCCGAGTTATATTTTGACAACCTGAATATCCTTCATGTAAATGTTTCTGAAAGGAAACCATTGGCAAGGGTATTCACTGATAACGGCCAGTCATTTTACCTGGATGAGTCAGGGAGACATATTCCGCTATCCGATAATATTTCCATAGATGTTCCGGTATTCACCGGCTATCCTTCTAAAAAAGTCTTTAATGCAACCGATAGTTTATTGGTTGAAAATGTGATTGCCACTTCCTCTTTTATCAGCAACGATAGTTTTTGGTCATCACAGGTATCTCAAATAAATATCAACAGTTGTGGAATTAATTGCCGGAATATGGAAATGGTTCCGGTAGTTGGGAACCACATCATCAATCTGGGAGATGGAAGCGACATCGCATCCAAGTTTCACAGAATTTTCCTTTTTACAATCAGGTATTAAAAAAGTGGGCTTTGACAAATATCAAAAATTAGATGTTCAATATGACGGCCAGGTGGTTGGCATCAAAGAAAAGCAAACTTTGATTGATTCTATTCAATTGAGAAAGAATATTGAATCCCTGCTGCAGCAGTCAAGAAGCGCCAATGATTTAATGGAAGTAGCGCCCGCTTTGGCACCTCTTAAAACGATAGCTACAGACACTTCTGCAGAAGAAAAAGAAATGTACAGAGAAGTTATTGACAAAGATTTAGACTCTCTTTCTATGGAACCGGCAGTTATCAATAAAAATACATCTGCCAAAAAAGAAACCAAAAAAGAGGCGAAATCAGAAATAAAAACCACTGTGGAGCCAAAAACAGCCGTTGCTTCAAAGCCGGTTAGCAATGCCTCGATTAAAACAAATGCAAAACCTTCAATAAAACCAGAATCTAAAACTTCGGTAAAACCAGAACCTAAAAAGGAAATTAAAAGGGAAGAAAAAACAGCAACAAAATCTGAAAACAAATCTACAGAAACTAAGAAGAAACCTATTGTTGTAAAAAAGGAAGAAAAAAAACAACCGGCAAGTAAACCACAGGCAAAAAAAGAAGAAGTAAAGAAAACAGATATAAAGAAACCGGTATCGAAAGAAAATGAAAAAAACAATACATCAAAAACCGGTAAGGAAGCAGCAAAGAAGACAGAACTCAAAAAAGAAATAAAAATAGAAAATAACAATAATAATTCCAGGTCTGCGAGTAATGAAGTAAAGACTAAAAAGAAAGAGTCTGTTCAAAAGCCAAAGGCGGCAATGAAAAAACTAAATAATTAAAAATATTAACTATAACAACTTAAAACTGAAAATTATGAATGTAGAACAACCCATCATCGTAGGATTAGACATTGGAACCACTAAAATAGCAGTAATCGCCGGACGAAAAAACGAGTTTGGGAAACTCGAAATTCTTGGCTTTGGCAAGGCCAATTCCAATGGTGTAAAACATGGTCAGGTACTGAACATCGATGAAACCATCAAAGCCATCAAAACTGCTTTGGCAAATTGTCTTGACTTAAATCCTGATTTGAAAATCGAGGAAGTATATGTAGGTGTGGCAGGCCATCATATTAAAAGCCTTCAAACACGCGGCGATATTGTACGTGAAAATGAAGAAGAAGAAATTACTCAGACCGAAGTTGATATTCTCATCAGCAAGCAATACAAGACCTATATCCCCGCCGGCGATCAGATCATTGATGTCATTGCTCAGGAATATACCGTTGACAATATGCCTAATATTATTAAGCCCATCGGATATAGCGGCGTTAAACTCGGCGCTAACTTCCACATCATCACCGGAGACAAAAATGCAATCAGAAATATTAACAGAAGCGTAGAAAAATCAGAATTGAGAATTAAAGACCTGGTATTGCAACCCTTAGCTTCTGCTGCTGCCGTAATGGGTCAGGAAGACTTTGAGGCCGGAGTAGCCATTGTGGATATAGGCGGTGGCACTACCGATCTGGCTGTTTTTGCCGAAGGAATACTTCGCCATACAGCCGTAATACCTTTTGCCGGAGAAAATATTACCAATGATATTAAATCAGGTTTGGGTGTATTAAGAAGTCAGGCTGAACAAATGAAAACTCAATTTGGCAGCGCACTGGCCAATGAAGCCAAAGCCAATGCCTACATTACCATTCCAGGATTGAGAGGAATGCCCGCCAAAGAAATCAGCGTAAAAAACTTAGCCAATATCATTCAAGCCAGAATGAGTGAAATTCTGGATTTTGTTACCTATCATTTGAAACAGGTAGGAATGGATAACCGTCAGCTTAACGGAGGAATCGTATTAACAGGTGGCGGCTCCCAGCTAAAACACCTCATTCAGCTTACAGAATATGTAACAGGGCTTCCGGCAAGAATCGGCTTACCAAATGAGCATTTGGCAGCAGGCCATATTGAGGAATTGGCGAAACCTACCTACTCTACATGTTTAGGATTAATATTGAAGGGATATGATGACTTTGAGAACAATCGAAAAGTCTTTGAAAAAGGCTTTAAAAAGGTTGAAGTACCAGCTGATTTAATCAAAAACACAACTGAAATCACTGACACAATTCTTACTGAAGAAACAGTCGCCGAAGAAGCGCTTACTCGTAAGGGGAGAGGGGAAGCACTTAACAGATTTTGGAGCGTTTTTAAAGACAAGCTGATTGATATTTTCAAAGAGGAAGAAGACAGCCAGTTATCTTAATGCAAAAAACAGCATAAAATCACTCAATTTTATTAACAACAACTATAATCACCCATTAATTTAAACAGTATGATTCAATTTGACTTACCACAGGAACAATCATCTATCATTAAAGTGATAGGAATAGGTGGCGGCGGCGGAAATGCTGTCAATCACATGTTTAACCAGCATATTGAAGGCGTAAACTTTATTATTTGCAATACAGACGCACAGGCGATTGCCCACAGTAAGATAGCCAACAGAATTCAGTTGGGACCTCTGTTAACCAGCGGACTGGGAGCCGGCGCTAATCCCGAAATCGGAAGGCAGGCCACAGAAGAATCTCTGGAAGAAATAAGAAATATTTTGGAGGTGAATACAAAAATGGTATTCATTACTGCCGGTATGGGCGGAGGCACCGGAACCGGCGGCGCTCCTATTATTGCCAAAATTTGTAAAGATCTGGGCGTATTGACAGTAGGCATCATAACCACACCATTTGCTTATGAAGGCAAAAAACGCCAGTTGCAGGCCGAAGAAGGCATTAAACAACTGAAACAATATGTGGACACGCTACTGATAATCAGCAATGACAAACTTCGTCACCAGTTTGGCAATCTGAAAATGCGCGAAGCTTTTGAAAAAGCTGACAATGTATTGGCTACTGCTGCCAAATGTATTACCGATGTAATAAATACAACCGGTCAAATCAATGTTGACTTTGCAGATGTTTGCACGGTAATGAAAAACGGTGGCGTCGCCATTTTAGGAAATGCCACAGCATCAGGCGAAAACCGCGCTCAACAAGCAATAGAAGAAGCTTTAAACTCTCCGTTGCTCAATGATAATGACATCAAAGGCGCCAAATGGATTTTGATCAACATCAATTCAGCCGAGGGCGACTTTGAACACACAATGGATGAAGTTGAAATTATACAGACCCATCTCCTAAGCCAGGCCGGAGAAAATACTGATGTAATATTGGGTATGGGTTATGATAACTCATTAGGTGAAAACATCGGCATCACCATTATTGCAACAGGCTTTGAAAACAAGAACATGTATGTGAAACCTGTTCTGAAAAAAGAAGAGCCTCAGGAAGATAAAATATTTATGATGCTGCAAACAGGCAATACACAACCAGCAATCAATCAAATACTTAAATCATTGCCGCCTGTTTCAGAACAACCCATTTCTGCTTCACAGGAAGAAGCCAGTTCATTAGAGCCGGTTTTAATAGAAGAACCTTTGGTAATAAATGCTCCGATGCCAATGCTAACCGACTTCAACGATTTTGAATCAGGCTTGGAAATAGCTGACATTCATTACCTGCTGGGAAATGAGGAAGCCGCAGAAAATACACAGAAGGAAAACGATTTGGAAGATGAAAAATCAGAGTCTGCTTTTCATTCTCCTGCCATTCCTTCGGAAGACAGGAAGATACCGTTGCCGATTATCACAGAGACAGTTAGTGAAAATATTGTTACCGTTCGAAGTTTCTTATCAAAGCCGACAAATTTATATTCTCCTGAAAAAAGTGAAGAAAAGATGATCGAATCGGAAGCAAAAGGCGTACCGGCAGAAGAAAATGAACAAATGGAGTTGTTTGAAAAGAAGGAAATAATTGAAGAGCATACGACTGTTTCCTTTACTGCCCAAACGACTATTGTTAATTCATCAGATTCGTCCACTCCAATTGACAATATAGAAGCACAGCGATTAAAACAACAGGAACGACTACAGAAATTGCGTAATTTATCATTCAATTCCAGCATCAATGATCCGAATAATGAATTTGAGACGGTGCCTGCTTACATCAGGCGGAATATGGAGCTGTACAACAATTCTTCACATATCGAAAGTTATTACAGCAAATTGGAAGTAACTTCCGACGACAAAAACCAGGGACAGATAAATACAATCAATACCTTTTTAGATGGCAAAAAACCCGATTGACCTACTGTGAAAATTCAGTTTGGGTGTTGTTTATAGTTGTACCCCGATGTTCGCCATCGGGGTTATTTTTTTATACCCCAAATGATTTTTTATATTTGTCTAAATTATTATTTGTATGTCATTGGTTTTAATTTCAGGAGGTACAGGTCTCATTGGTACTAATATTACTCAAAAGCTTGTAAAAAAAGGATATCAGGTTGTTATTCTTACAAGAAAAGATAGAACATCCTCTAACCCTTCTGTTTCATTTTCTAAATGGGACATTGACAATCAAATCATTGATGAAGAACTAGTGGCAACGGCTGATTATATTATTCATTTGGCCGGCGCCAATGTAGCAGAAAAAAGATGGTCAAAAAAGAGAAAAAAAGTAATATTGGACAGCCGCGTAAAAAGCGGTGAACTGTTGTGTAAGGTGATTCTGAAAAACACAAACCGGTTGAAGGCGTTCGTTGCAGCATCCGCAATTGGCTGGTATGGCCCCGATCCGAAAATACCCAATCCAACCCCTTTCAGGGAAGAAATGCCGCACTTTAATGATTTTTTGGGAACAACATGCTACCAGTGGGAAAACAGCCTGCAACCCATTGAGAATGTCGGAATCAATTTGATTAAATTAAGAACCGGAATAGTACTCAGCAAAGAGGGAGGAGCTATTAAAGAATTTAAGAAACCCATAAAATATGGATTTGCTACAGTTATGGGTAATGGCAAACAAATGGTAAGCTGGATTCATATTGACGACCTGGCAAGGCTCTATATTTCAGCTATGGAGGATGTCCTGTATACGGGCGTATATAATGCGGTGGCTCCTGCTTTGGTCGACAATGCAAACCTCATTACAGAACTGGCGAGGCAAATGAAAGGCAAATATTTTTCTGAAATTAAAATTCCTGGACCCTTATTAAAAATAGTATTAGGAGAGATGAGTATTGAGGTATTAAAAAGCGCTACTGTAAGTAACGACAAGTTAACTCGGCAGGGTTTTATTTTTCAATACCCCACCCTGCCAGCCGCTCTTGAAGAAATATTTAATTAAAATACTCATAATCAATTATTTACAAAATTTTTGAAAAAATATTTTCTGTAGTTGTTGCGTTTTCACCGGTTTTACGTCTATTAGTGTAACAGTAAACCTTACAAAAGAAAATTTTCTACCCTATGACTAAAAAAAGAAAAAGTATTATTCACTAGGAATTCCGTTGAATAATACTTTTTTCTTGTGTGTTTTTTGAAATTTCTTTACCAGAGTATGTTCCTTTTTTTCAGGTTGTAAGATATACCAACATTTACTGTCATATATTTATTGGGATTGTTTTCAGAAATAATATTATCAATATTTTTATTAAAGAGCCTAATCGAGCCATCCACAAAAACTAAGAGTTGATCGCCTGCGTTTACCTTTACTCCTAATCCGGCAGGCAACACAAAACCCATTTTATTGCCGGAAGATTTTACTCCGTAAGTATTTTTATAATTAAGCAATGTATAAAAACCAGGTCCAGCATTGATATAAGGACTTATTTTGTGCATTTCAATATCCACAAAACTATATTCTCCTTTAACAGCCAGTTCAACAATGTTGGTGGTAAAACTTCCCTGAGCGCTTGGATTTTGAACAGAGGTATTGTCCCCTTTTATCTGTCCGGCCATAAGTTCTGCCTTAATGTCAAATTTATTTCCCAAATTTAATGAAGGCACATAGAAAGCCGAAACATTCCACGATGTATGGCTCATAATGGAAGTACCCACACTAAACCTGCCGGTATAGCTTAATGCACCTGCTGAAAAACCAATTTTGCTGTTGTCTGTTGCAGTCTGTTGCGCATATAAACTATTAAAATACACATTCAGAATAATAAAAAGACTGAAACTCTTTATATATAAACTTGTCTTACTCATATCATTAGATGATTTCTTAAAAATTCAATTGATGGTTAATTTGAGTTATTCCACAACCTGTCACTTAATCTTCCTAATTGCTTTTCAATCACACCCGCCTGTTCTTGCGTCAGCGGAGAGTTGTTGTACCCATTTTCTGCATCAAGGGAAGATTTGATGATTGTGCTTTCAAACAATCTGTTTTCAAACACTTCTTCCCAGGTGAGCGAACCACCCAGTTTTAATGGATTGTTTATACGGTTGCGAACCAGTGTTTTTCTTAGGTCAGGATAATAAATCCAGAAAACGGCGTGTTCGCTATTATCCATTACATAACCATCGGAGGTAACGTATTTAAACAAAGGCGCAATTCCCAGAATTCTTACATAGGTTTTACCATCTCTTTTATTAAATAACCATTCTTCCTTGATTCTGAACTTGTAAACACTATCTGCAGAAACACTCTTTGCCCTCACCTGATAGCCCACAATATTTCCTTCAAGGTCATATTTGGCGCTGGTATCCTTACCGCCTCCAAAACCAGACAATGCATCGTCGAAACTTATTGAGGTAGTAAAACGGTCATCAACGTTGCTGAAAGCCTGTACTCCATCATCTTTTATTGCTTTCAACATCAGGTTTATTAACCTTGTATTGTTACCACCTTCTATATCCTTATTGTAAAAATAAACCGAGTTTTTTGAGTACGTGTATCAATGGTGCGCCATACCCTCACCCTGAACAATGCGTCGGATGAGTACAACGCTGTATATGGCAACGGAGTAGCAGTACTGTCATTGTCGCCGTCTTCCAGAATGTTATCCTTTCTTAATGATGGTTTGGTAGCGCCATAAAGTCCGTCATCGGCCCCTTCATCTACCACTAACTCAATAGGAAGTTTATTGTTATAGGAGGAGGAGGCCGAGTCCGTATTGGTTACAACTTCTCCTTTTTTTGCAGTAGATGTTTTTTTTGCAGGTGCAGACTTGGTATTATTGGCCGCAGGAGCTTTTTTGTCATAAGCCGAAGCGGGCTTGGTATCATAAGCGCTGCGTGGCGATTTGCGCTGGGCAAATATACTGTTGGTTATAAAAAAAATAACCAGAGCTGTTAATACATATTTAAAAATTACAATATTTTTCATAACTGATTCGGATTAAGTTATTATTGATATTTGTCCTAAAAAAGATTAAACGCTATCGGCGCTAACAGACGATTTCCACCGGGACCCTCTGCCCTTATTTCGTCTATGGTAATTGTACTTCCGGGTTTTGCCATTTCGATTAGTGAACGAGCCGGGCCAAATGAATTACCGGTTACGGATTTATGCATAAATTCAGTGTAACCGGCACCTGTGAAGGTAATGGTATAACTGGTTACGGTAAATTTAACACCCTCAAATACAAAATTTTCCAATTCGGCGCGTACACCTGCCTGCGCTTTAAAATCATTCACCCTCATTCTTCCACCTTTGCTCTCACCCACCATTGCAGTAGGAGTAGGTACTGTTCTTACCCTGAAATCGTAGCTAACAGATTGTTTGCCATCATTTACCGATACTTTAGCAGTACCCGGTGTGGTTACTCGGGCCATATATTTACCATTGCTGCCCGAAATGGAACCCTGACTGATAGATACTCTTAAATCTTTGGCGTTGGTACCACTGCCTCCAGCTACTGAAATAGGGTTATCAAGGCCCACGTACAATACCTTTACAGCATCGGCGCTGATATTCAGGCCGGTAGGCGCACCTATTGTGTATTGAATATCTCTTGTAAGTGTAGAAGTAGTTCCATCCGGCTTCAGGAAAGAAATATTTACTTTTCTGGAGTAAGTACCCGGGCTTCCTGCTACTGTTTTATATTCAGCCAATCCATTGGCATTGAGCGGAATAACCGCGCCGTCAATGGTTACCGTTGGTTTTGCATTTTTGCTGAATGCTCCCACACCTGCCGTGATCGTGAATTCCTGTCCGGGGAGCAAAAACTGAGTGTTTGCTGCAGCCAATGCCTGAAACTCATCATAAACCACCTTTACTTCACCAATCTTATTATGGGCAAATTCTACAACTTGCGATTCGGTATTTCTGATATCGTTTTGAAATTTGGAAAGAATAGTAATCGCTGCTACAGAAGGAGTCATTCTGAAATAGGCTGCCTCCCAGGTACGGTTTTCTTTATTTTCAACCTTTGGCACGGTCAAATCCAACGGTAATGAATTTTCAAACTGAGATTTAATTTCAGGATCGATTGCCAGTACAAAGTTCTTGTATTCTGTAAGTTTTTGGAAAAGCGCCTTCCCCATCTTTTTATCTATTAAAAGTCGAGTGGGTACATCCAAATCACTTTCTTTGTATTTCCCTGTTTCGGGGTCAAAGTGCGATTCGTTCTTAATTTGAGTTTTAATATCTTCAATATAGTTGAGCATTTCTTCCGAAAGTTGTCTGACTTTTTGGGCTTTGGGTGCCCAAACGGCTGCCAGTTGACTCGACTTAGGGTCCTTTAGCTTTTCTTCCAAAGAAGCGAAAAGCGTATTTGTTTTTTCGTTAATGGTATTATTAGCTACAGAAAAACTCTTGTCAATAGTTTTAAATGCATTCAATATTTCGGAAGATACGTTCAGCGCCAGCATTGCTGTAAGCACCAAATACATCAGATTAATCATTTTTTGCCGAGGCTCACGAGGTAACGCCATTCAATAAAGTTTAAATAAAAAAATGAAAAGTTACGCTCCTTTGATTTGCATTGCAGAAATCATGTTTTTATACACATCATTCAACCGAGCCAGGTTTTTGGCCAAATCTCCCATCTCCTTTTGGGTTTTTTGAGCATCCTCTGCACTACTCAACAGATTATGCGAGGTTTCGGCCAGTTTATTGTAGTAGGTATTCATCCTGTTCATAGCCAGGGTCGCTTCTTTCACCTGCTTTGCATATTCTTCTGTTTCAATGATGCTTGCCGATGCAGCGCTCATTTTATTGATGTTGGCTTCCAACGATTTGAACCCCTGCCCCAATTTTTCCAGCGATTCGGGAGTAATATCTGCGGCTCTCAACATGTCTTCCATTGCCAAAGTAGCGCCTTGCGGCTTTTCTGAAGCATCATCATCTCCTGTAAAAGTTACCGGATTGCCCAGCTCATCAACCTTTTTAGGCGGTGCAAAGATGTATAACAATCCAAAGCTTAGAAATACTGCTGCCTCTGTAAATAACCCAATCTGCAACCAGGTGTTGGCAGACCCCATAAAAGTGGTATTGGTTATTTTAAACAAAGCGCCTAAAAGAACAGGCACCGCACCCAGTGCATAGAAAATTTCAAGATAACGATCAATGGGTCTAACTTTTTCTAAAGCCATAATATGATTCTTTGATTTTTATTATTGTGGTAAATTCACTACGATTCTAAAGCCTAAAAACGAATGGGCATCCGCCATATCTTCATAAGAGCGGTTATTAGTTGTTTTTAACATGGGTGTATCTTTCCAGCTTCCTCCTCTTACAACTTTTCTTCTTTTGGATAATGATTGACTATCAGGGGTTCCCCATTGAATATCGGGGTTGAATCTGTTTTGAAAATTTTCGCCTCCTTCATAATAAGAGGTACCCGTCCACTCCGAAACATTGTCGGCCAGACCATAAATGGCTAACGCTCCCTTTTGCGCTTCCAGGACATTACTTGGGAATATTTTTTCTTCCACTTTTTCTTCATTCTTTTTGCTATCGGCATTTTTATGCTTGCCTTCATTAAGGCTGGCAGCATACATCCATTCTGCCTCAGTGGGCAGGCGACATTTGCCTCCTTCTGCCATCTTGTTTTTGCTTTGCTGATTATTTATTTTGTGCTTGGTCATCCAGTCGCAAAAAGCATTTGCCTGCATCCAGTTGACACCCACTACCGGATAGTTCTGATATTTGGGACTGTCATAATAGCCCACAGCCATCTGCTCATTGTTGGAGTAACCAAAGTCTCTCATCCATGTAAGTGTATCAGAATAAACCGGCACATTGTATTTGTAAATAAAATCATTGGGATTTCGGCCTGCATTTTCCTTTTTTGCAGCTTGGGTATAGTTAAAGCCCTCCATTAGATAAATTAGTTTTGAGGGGTCGAGTACTCTTTTTTGGCCTATTGTTTTAGACGGATCCAAAAAAATGTCACCCAGCTTATTTATTACATCTCCATCAGCATAATTGATACCCGAAGCATTTTTCCAGTTCACCACTGAATCATTTGCCGTAGAAACTTTTACATACTTTCCGCCTAATTTTTTTGCGGCAATTGAGTCGCGTACCCAGTTCACAAATTCTTTGTATTGTGCATTGGTAACCTCTGTTTGCGAAATATAAAACTCGCTTATCAGAATAGGTTTTATCTTTTCTCTTTCGTTGGCAGAAGCACTGTCCCTACGGCTTTCAAGAATAAATGTACCGGTGGCAATCTCTACCATCTGAATAGGGACAGTGGATGTCGCTGAAGAGTTTTTACTCACAAGCTTCTTGAGCCTGACAGCCTTTTGAGCATCAGCCACATTTATTAATAATACCAATACTAACGTAATAAACGGGAATTTCATATTAAGAATTTTCACAAGTGGATTGATTTAAAATTCAAAAACCTGAATATTAATTAATCAGGTTAACTTTTGATAAACTACAAAAGTATAGAATTATAAATTCATTTGATTCCATTTTTTATATATTCCCATTTTATAATACTTTATTTGCTTTTTTTAAGTCTTTTATCAACACCTAACTCAATATTCGATTTAAACCTAAACCTGTCAAAAATCATGGTAACTGTTCTACAAAAATTTTGTACCTTCAATTTTTAATTAACTTATCACAGTTGATGTCAAATATTGTACCATAGATTAAGGTAACATTAAAATAAAAATATATAAACCAATAATTTAGATATTATGAATGCTTCAATTCAACTTCGTAATTTGACATTGGGCGATTTTCGCACCTATCTTTTCGCAGGAATATTTGTAATTGGTAATATTTTATTTCCGCAATTGGCGCATTTAATACCCAATGGAGGTTTAATCTTTCTGCCAATTTACTTTTTCACACTTATAGCAGCCTATAAATATGGCCTAATGGCAGGTTTATTGACGGCCGTTTTATCTCCGGTATTAAATTATGCCTTTTTTGGGATGCCTCCTGCTTCAGTATTACCGGCCATTCTTATAAAATCAGTCTTTCTTGCAATCGCAGCTTTTGCGGCAGCAAAATATTTCAAAACATTTCTATACTTGCTCTTGTTATTGTGGTATTGGCTTATCAGCTTTTGGGCTCGGTTGTTGAATGGGCAATTGTAAAAGATATTAACCTGGCTGTTCAGGATTTGAAACTGGGTCTTCCGGGTATTTTTTTGCAAATATTTGGCGGCTATATTGTATTAAAAGCTTTGGCTAAATATTAAAAACAATCAAAAAAAGGACATAAGTTCCGACCCGCAATTATTGAAATCATTTGAAGAAGTAAAGGAAAAATTATCTTCATTCACCTTTGAAGAAGATTTTGACTTGTTAGTGGCTATTGCCAATGGCGGCATTATTCCTGCTGCCATCCTCAATCAGCGGCTAAATATAGAAATGCGTTTACTGCAAATCAATTGGCGTGATGCAAAGCAAAAACCTATTTATGATACGCCAAAACTGATTGTTCCGATTGACTTTGAATTTAATAACCGGCGTATTTTATTGGTAGAAGACCGTGTAAAAACAGGAGCATCCCTTACCTATGCAAAAGAACTTTTGGAGAAAGAAGCAGCGCTCGTAAAAACTTTTTCGGTAAACGGCCCTGCCGATTATAGCCTTTTTGACGAAGTTTGTTTTAAATTTCCCTGGTTAATCTAAACCTTCTTCTACATAACCATTATTTTCTTAACAAAAAATGATAAATAACATATTTCTGTATATATTTATCATAGATTCGTATAATGCCTTAACATTATTTTTGCCATGATTAAAAAATGAATCAATGGGAGCTGCATCGATCATAATTCTTGCCATTGCTGCAATTGCTTTTTCAGTAATTGCATTGCTCATTTCCAAGCTTGTGCTGAAAGCCGGAACCAATGAACAAAAGGGCGAACCCTATGAATGTGGAATACCCACAAAAGGACCCAGTTGGATTCAGTTTAATGTGGGTTATTATTTATTTGCCTTAATATTTTTGATTTTTGATGTTGAATTAATATTTCTCTATCCCTGGGCGGTAGTAGTGAAAAGCGTAGGATGGCTGGCGCTGATAGAGGTAGTAATATTTTTCTTTATATTGTTTATGGGATTCTTATACGCTCACAAAAAAGGAGCGTTGAAATGGCAGTAATAAACCAGGTAAAAGGTTGATTTTTACTCCCTTATGGCGAAGAATAACCTTAATCATTGAACTTTATACAAAAAATGAGCGATAATCAAACCATACAATCCACCACCGAAGTTTTTCCAGGCAAAATAGTGAATGAGGGAGGCACCACGGTGAGTACCGGCGTGCTGGATGATGTAATCAACTGGGCACGCAGCAACTCGCTTTGGCCGCTCACCTTTGGCACCAGTTGTTGTGCCATTGAATTTATGAGCGTTAACTCGGCAAAGTACGATTGGAGTCGGTTTGGATTTGAAGTAGTACGCGCTACACCCCGGCAGGCAGATGTTATTATCATTGCCGGAACAATAGTGAACAAAATGGCTCCTGTACTTAAAAGGCTTTACGACCAGATGGCAGAACCGAAATATGTGGTGGCAATGGGCGCCTGCGCTATTAGTGGCGGACCGTTTTTTTATAATACCTATTCGGTAGTAAAAGGAGCAGACCACGTGATACCGGTAGATGTGTATATCCCCGGATGCCCTCCACGCCCTGAAGCGCTGATGCACGCACTGATTACATTGCAGAAAAAAATAAAGGCAGGACTTACAAGGGAGCAAATTAAAAAAGAGATGAGTGAAGAGTTAGATTGAGGCGGAGGTTGAGGTTGAGGAAAGGATTGAGTTTAAATAATTGTATATAAAGATGAATAAGGAAGAACTGAAAATAAAATTGGCTGCGACCTTCACAACAGCTGCTTTTGACGAAAGCGGGCAATGGCTGAATATGACAGTACCGGCGGCTGACTGGCTGCAGGTAGCCCAATTGCTTCGTAATTTCGGTGATTTCCCTTTTGACTATCTGTTTTGCCTTACCTGCATCGATTGGAAAACGAAACTTACGATGGTGTATCACCTGAGCGCTATCAGCACCAGAGATACTGTAGTGGTTAAGGTGGATTTAGACAGAAATAACCCTGAAATAGAATCAGTAGCACAGATCTGGAAAACAGCAAATTTTCATGAAAGGGAAGTGTGTGAATTGTTTGGTGTGAATTTTCTTAATCATCCAGACCTTCGCCTGCTGATTTTGCCTGACGGATGGGAAGGCCGTAATCCCATGAGAAAAGATTTTGAAGATCCGGTGAATATGATAAAACTTTAGTCAAATAATATTAGGTAGTTGACAGTATTTTTATCGGGATTTAAAATATAGAAGATTAAATAAATGGTTTTTAGGTTTGAAGTTTACGATTAAATAAATCAACTACACAAACCTGAAACCTGAAACTTAAAACAAAAAATGTATCGCCAGTCAGAAATATTAGATCGTTCAGGCCATGATGGGTACATGGTGATCAATGTGGGACCTCAGCATCCTGCCACCCACGGAGTGCTGCATTTTGTAATTACGCTAAATGGCGAAACCATTATCAAATTAGAGCCACACATAGGATATATTCACCGTTCGATTGAAAAAATGTGTGAAAGCCTCAACTACAGGCAATTTGTTTATACTACCAGCCGCATGGATTATCTGTCATCCCACATTAATAATCACGCATGTTGTTTGGCAGTAGAAAAAGGTTTAGAATTAGAAATTCCACCACGCGCCCAGATAATCAGGATATTGATGGATGAACTTACAAGGCTGGCATCGCACCAGCTTTGGTGGGGCAGTATGGCAATGGATATAGGAGCCTTGACGCCATTTTTCCACGCCTTTAGAGAAAGGGAAATGATAACCGATATCTTTGAAGATACCTGTGGCACCCGCCTTACCATGAATTATATGGTTCCGGGAGGTGTAATGGCTGACTTGCACCCCGATTTTCAACAAAAAGTGAAGGTCTTTTTAAAACAGTTTCAAGAAAAACTACCCGAATATGACGAATTGGTAACGGGCAATATCATTTTTCAAAATCGAACAAAAGGGGTAGGAATTTTAAGTAAAGAAGACGCTATTTCTTACGGAGTGAGCGGGCCTACCGCCCGTGCCAGCGGCGTTAGTTGCGATGTAAGGAAATTATATCCGTATGGAGTTTATGATAAATTAGACTTTAAAGAAATAACCGATACCGGCTGCGATACTTGGGCCAGGTATATAGTGAGGATGGAAGAAATGCGCCAATCCATTCATATTATTGAGCAATTGATTGACAATATTCCTGATGGAGATTTTCAGGCAAAGACCAAAGCAGTGCTAAAACTTCCAAAAGGAGAATATTACAGCCGGGTAGAAACAGCCAGGGGCGAGCTGGGTGTATATATTGTAAGTGAAGGTGGCACTACTCCTTATCGAATCAAGTTTCGTTCTCCTGGCTTTAGCAATCTGAGTGCAATGGAAACAATGGTGAAAGGCGGGAAAATAGGCGACTTTGTGGCAGTAATGGGTTCTGTGGATTTGGTAATCCCCGATATTGACAGATAGGTGATTTCAATATTAAGAGAGAATAGGTGAATTAATAGACATTAATCAATTTTTCTACAAACCAATAAAACCGGTTTTTCAATCCTCTGAGGAAAAAATAAATGGCAAACAATTATGTGGAGTTTAGAAAACATAACAAAATCGGTAGATAGCTGGCTGAACCTACAGTTTAGCCCCACAATTGCATTTCTGATTGAAGCAGTAATCATTATGGTACTGGTCATTGGATTATTTGCTTTTTTAGGATTGGTTTTGGTTTACATGGAGCGAAAAGTTTCTTCCTTTATGCAAATCCGCCTTGGACCCAATCGCGTTGGTCCGATGGGTATTTTTCAAACTGCGGCAGATACGTTAAAACTTATTGTAAAAGAAGGGTTTACACCCAATAATGTGGACAAATTTTTGTTCAACCTGGCTCCTTTTATAGTGATGGTGGTAGCAATGGTTGTGCTGGCACCCTTTGCTTTTTCCAAAGGATTTCAGATTTGGGATGTTAATGTCGGCATATTTTTTATTACGGCAGTATCTTCACTTGGTGTGATAGGTATTCTTACTGCCGGCTGGAGTAGTAATAATAAGTATTCATTGCTTGGCGCCATGCGGAGTGGCGCTCAAATTGTAAGTTATGAACTAAGCGCCGGCCTTACCATCCTGGTTATCGTGATGCTTACCGGCAGCCTTCGCATTTCAGACATTATTAATGCACAGGCAGATGGCTGGTGGATATTCAAAGGTCATATACCTGCCATCATTGCATTTGTAATATACATTATAGCAGCTACTGCCGAAACCAATCGTGCACCATTCGACATGGCAGAGGCTGAGAGCGAACTCACGGCAGGTTTTCACACAGAATATTCGGGCATGAAGTTCGCTTTATTCTTTTTGGCAGAATATGCAAACGTATTCATTGTTTGTGCCATTGGCGCTACACTGTTTTTGGGCGGATGGATGCCTTTGCACTTTGGCGAAAACAATTGGTTCAATACCATCATGGATTATATTCCGGGAATTGTATGGTTTTTTGGTAAAGCCTTCTTCCTCATTTTTGTGATCATGTGGTTCAGATGGACATTTCCACGCCTGCGTATTGACCAATTATTGAATCTGGAATGGAAATATTTATTGCCAATTTCTTTGTTTAATTTACTGCTGGCAACCGTAATAGCAATTACCGGCTGGCATTTTTAAAAGATTATGTTTGTTACACAATATATAAAAGATGTTTTTGGAGCCATTAAATCATTGGGTATCGGTATGCGCCGTACCCTCTGGTATTTTGTGCGCCCAAAAGAAATCATTACCCAACAATACCCCGATAACAAGGACACGCTGGTATTGGCCGAACGCTTCAGAGGTGAAGTAGTAATGCCGCACGATGAAAATAATGAACATGCCTGCACAGGTTGTACTGCATGTGAGCTGGCTTGCCCTAATGGCTCCATTAAAATTGTTACCAAATTTGACATAACCCCTGAGGGCAAAAGAAAAAAAGCCATTGATCAGTTTGTATATCGTCTGGATATGTGTACCATGTGCAATATGTGTGTAGTAGCATGCCCCAGTGATGCCATTATTATGGCAAACGATTTTGAACATAGCGTGTATGACAGAACCAGGTTGACAAAGATTTTGAACAAACCCGGCTCGAAAGTGAGAGATGGAATTGAATAAAAACTAAAAATATTTTATAGCAAATAATTATATCAAAATTGACAGCACATCAAATTATATTTTACTGTTTGGCAGCCCTGATACTCATCACCGGGTTACTGTCTGTTACCTGCCCTAAGGTATTCCGCTCGGCAATATTTCTATTATTTTCACTAATCGGCATTGCCGGTTTGTACTTTTGGATGGAAGCTGAGTTTATTGCTGCAGTTCAAATTTCGGTTTATGTAGGCGGTATCGTTGTAATCATTATCTTTTCAATATTCCTTACCGAGCAAGCCGGCAAAGAAACCCGAAGCATACATCCGGTAAGAACCGTTTTTGCGGTTTTGGCAGCTTTTTCAGGAATGATATTGACCTATCTTACTGTACTCAATTACGATTTTGTTGAAAGCAATGAAGCTTTCGACCTCAACATTCCCCGCATAGGTAATGCAATGGTAGCTACCGGCGAAGGCGGCTTTTCATTGCCCTTTGAAGTAGTCAGTATCTTGTTGCTTGCAGCTATGATTGGCTGTATTGTAGTAGCCATGCGATCGAGCATATCAAAGCCTGATGAAAAAAAATTAACAGAATCAATAACCGAAATTGACAAAGCATGATACCCGTTTCACATATACTTTTTTTGAGCGCCACCCTGTTTTTTATAGGGATGTATGGTTTTGTAACCAGAAAAAATCTGATTACCATGCTCATGGCTTTAGAACTGATGCTAAACAGTGTCAATATCAATTTTGTGGCTTTCAACAAATACCTGTATCCCGGCAAGTTAGACGGCATCTTTTTTACCATTTTTATAATTGCAGTAGCCGCTGCAGAAGCAGCAGTGGCTATTTCCATAATAATTAATTTGTATAGAATGCATAAAACAATTGATGTGGGCGCAGCCACTGAGCTCAAACATTAATATTATTGGAATATAAAATAGTTTTGAAATTTTAAAAATCATTAAAAAACCCTAAAATAAAATGGGCGGATACGAACATACTTTTTGGATTTTATTTTTGCCCGCTATCAGCTTTGTGCTGCTGGGTTTGTTAGGCAGAAAATATTTTAACAAATCAGCCGGGCTTATCGGCGTATTCTTATTGCTTCTAACTACGGCACTATCGCTATACAATGCATATCAATATTTCTTTGTGAATGGTTTGGTTGATGGTGTTTATCTAAAAATTGATGCCTTCAAGTTTACCTGGCTCACTTTTTCGCCCGGCGTGTCTATAGACATGGGTATCTTACTTGATCCGATATCAGTGATGATGCTCGTTGTTGTTTCCTCGGTATCGCTAATGGTTCATATTTTCAGTCTGGGCTATATGAAAGGCGAAGAACGATTTGCAACCTATTATTCGTTTTTGGGTCTTTTCACCTTTGCCATGTTAGGTTTGGTTGTTTCATCCAATCTTTTTCAGATGTACATGTTCTGGGAACTGGTGGGTATTTCTTCTTATTTGTTAATAGGGTTTTACTTTCAAAGGCCAAGCGCTGTGGCTGCCTCCAAAAAGGCATTCATCGTTACCCGTTTTGCCGACCTGGGCTTCCTGATTGGTATCCTGATGCTGGCATTTTACGGAGGAAGCCTCGATTTCAATACCATAATTCAACACTTGTCTGCACATCAATCATCAGAATATCTGGCTGCAACAACGGCTTCTTTTTTGGGTGTTACTGCATTAACCTGGGGTTTGACACTGGTATTTATGGGTGGAGCGGGTAAAAGCGCCATGTTTCCGCTGCATGTGTGGCTACCCGATGCAATGGAAGGCCCCACTCCTGTTTCTGCATTGATACACGCTGCCACCATGGTGGTTGCCGGCGTATATCTGGTGGCAAGATTATTTCCACTGTATGCACTCAATGGCGCTTCGCTTGAAATTGTATTAAATGTAGGATTGTTCACAGCCCTGTTTGCAGCGATCATCGCCTGTACCCAAACCGATATCAAACGGGTACTCGCTTACTCTACCATGAGCCAAATCGGTTTTATGATGTTTGCTTTGGGAGTTAGTGGCACTCAAGGCGAACAAGGCTTGGGCTACACCGCTTCGATGTTCCATTTGTTTACCCACGCATTTTTCAAATCTTTATTATTTCTTGGAGCCGGCGCTGTTATTCATTTTGTACACAGCAATGAAATGAAAGATATGGGCGGATTGAGAAAATGGATGCCCCTTACTCATGTGGTATTTCTGGTAGCCTGTCTTGCAATAGCAGGTATTCCGCCATTTGCGGGATTCTTTAGCAAGGAGGAAATATTGCTGGCTTCTTACAATAAAAGCTTGTGGGTTTACACCATTGCATTAATTACTTCTGGGCTGACTGCTTTTTATATGTTCAGACTGTATTTTTCAATCTTTTGGAGAAAAGAATACAACGGGCACAGCCATCCTCAAGAAGGTTCCATGTCAATGAAAATACCGCTGATTATTTTGGCGATTTGTTCTGCACTTGTAGGTTTTATTCCTTTTGGCAAATTTGTAAGCGTTGATAGTCAGCCGCAGGAAACTCATTTTCACCTGATGTTTTCAATCCTTCCGGTAATCTTAGGTGTTGTAGGCATTTTGATTGCACTTTTAATGTATAAAAAAGAAAATGACAGGCCGCAGAGTATGGCGAAGGCTTTTGGAAGTTTTTACAGAGCGGCTAAAAATAAATTTTACATGGATGAACTTTACCTCTTTGTTACTAAAAATATCATTTTCAAATGGGTGGGAAGACCATCTGCCTGGTTTGACCGTAAAGTAGTAGATGGCAGCATGAATGAAATTGCCAACCTGACTCTTGAAACCTCCAAAGCCATCAAGGGTATGCAAAGCGGCAAGATACAGCGCTATGCCATGTATTTCTTTGGCGGAATTGCTTTTTTGATAATTCTTTTTGTTTATATACTGAAATAGATTAGAATGAACCTATCTTTATTAATAATTATACCCACCATTTTTTCTCTGCTTTTACTCTTTGTAAATGGGTTAAAGCAGGTACGCACAGTATCGCTAATTGCCGCCGTTCTACAGTTTGCGATAAGCATTTTTTTGACCATTCAGTATTTTACAGAAAAAACTGCAAATAAAGCAGCGTTTCTGTTTGAGCAAAATTATCAATGGTTTAAAACTCCAAATATTAATTATCATGTTGGCGTAGATGGTGTATCAGTGGCCATGATTGCACTTACGGCATTTGTAATCCTGGCAGGTGTGCTGGTGTCCTGGAAGATGGAAAAGCTTAATAAAGAATTTTTCTTCTTGCTCCTTTTCCTGAGTATTGGAGCTTATGGATTTTTTATCTCTTTAGACCTGTTCACCATGTTCTTTTTTCTGGAGGTAGCAGTAATTCCTAAATTTATTCTGATTGGTATTTGGGGTAGCGGAAGAAAAGAATTTAGTGCCATGAAGTTGATTCTGATGCTGATGGCCGGTTCTGCACTTATATTTGTAGGACTGGCAGGCTTGTATTTCAATACCAGTGGAAATGGCAGTTTTGATATGCTGAAGATTGCATCCGATAATATTTCGCCCGAACTACAAAGATTGTTTTTCCCTTTTGTCTTTATCGGCTTCGGCATTTTTACGGCATTGTTTCCCTTCCACACATGGGTTCCCGACGGACACTCATCGGCACCCACAGCTGCCTCAATGTTTCTGGCAGGCATTTCCATGAAATTGGGAGGATACGGATGCCTTCGGGCGGCTACCTACATGATGCCCGAGGGAGCAGCTTTTTATTCTGACGCAATTATTATTCTGGCTTGTATTGGTATTCTGTATGGCGCTTTTGCCACCATGATGCAGACCGATTTGAAATATATCAACGCATATTCCTCAGTCAGCCACAACGGGTTTGTGTTGTTGGGTATTGGTTTGTTAACCAAAACAGCCATTACCGGCGCTGTGCTTCAAATGATTAGCCACGGATTGATGACAGCTCTTTTCTTCGCCGTTATCGGTATGATTTACGATAGAACCCACACCCGCGAAGTTGTAAAAATGAGTGGTTTACTCAAGATCACACCTTTTATTTCTTCTGCATTTGTCATTGTGGGATTGGTTTCTCTCGGTCTCCCCGGCTTTAGTGGCTTTGTGGCAGAAATGACCGTGTTTATGGGTGGCTGGCAAAAAGGAAGTATGTTTTATTATGTAGCCACCATTGTAGCTTGTGCTTCCATTGTAGTAACGGCTGTTTATATTTTAAGAGTTATAGGTTCGGTGATTATGGGACCATTGAAAGTAAAAGGAGAGAAACAGGTAGTATATGCTGATGCCACCTGGTACGAAAAATCGTCCATTGTTCTATTAATGGCAGGTATATTGGTGGTGGGTATTCTGCCTTTTGCAGTATTAAGATTAATCAGTTAGTTTTTGGAGGATTGAAACAATTTTGAATTTAAAACTTGTACAAAAATATAAATGGAAAACTTTTTTATTTTGATGAGGCAGGAGTTGATTTTGACGGCAATTATTTTCATTTTGCTGTTTTTCAAACTATCTTCCAAAAAAGGCGATAAAAGCAAATTTTTATTGTGGGTAAATATTTTGCTCACTATCAATCTGATTTTCGGTTTCTTCTGGCAACAAACAGGGAATCTATTTGGAACCATGTTTTTTACCAACAAACTTATCACCCTCGAAAAATCAATATTGAATCTGGGTGTGCTCATTATTTCATTGCAAGCCTACAATTGGCTGAAGGAACACCGGCACGCACCCGAGTTCTATATTCTCATGCTCTCCACCCTGCTGGGTATGTTTTTTATGATCAGCTCTCAAAACATGCTGATGTTTTATCTCGGGCTGGAGCTTGCAGGCATTCCATTGGCATCATTAGCCAATTTCGATCTGGAGCAACGCCGTTCTTCCGAAGCAGCTATGAAGTACATAATGACTTCGGCATTTGCATCTGCATTTTTATTGTTTGGCATTTCGCTCATGTACGGCGCTACCGGCACCATTGATTTTGCCGGTTTGCAACAAGCCGTCAACAACGAAGGCTTGTTTATATTTGCATTTATCATGATTCTGGCAGGTTTTGGGTTCAAAATATCTGCTGTGCCCTTTCACCTTTGGACAGCCGATGTGTATGAAGGTGCTCCTGTGCCGGTAACTACTTATTTTTCAGTTATTTCCAAGGAAGTATGATTTTTGTGATGGCCTCAATGTTTTTTACTGCCTTTGAAAAAATACAGGTTGACTGGTATCAGATGGTGGCTATTCTTTCGGTAGCATCTATGGTAATCGGCAATCTATTTGCTATCCGCCAGCAAAATCTTAAACGATTTTTGGCTTTTTCTTCCATCTCCCAGATAGGCTTTGTGCTGTTGGGTATTTTGGGAGGTAAAACAATGGGTGTGAGTGCCGTCATTTATTTTGTGTTAATTTATCTGTTTTCCAATCTGGCAGCGTTTGGGGTTATCAATGTGGTTAGTGATGCTACAGGAAAAGAAAACATCAATGACTACAAAGGTTTTTACAAAACCAATAAACATCTGAGCTGGATATTTGCGATTGCTCTTTTTTCTTTAGCGGGCATTCCACCCACCGCAGGTTTTTTCGGAAAGTTCTTTTTGATACTTTCGGGTACAGGTGGCACAGGCAATTATCTGCTGATAACCATTGCAGCATTGAATATGGTGATATCATTGTTTTATTACCTGCGTGTAATCAAGGCAATATTTATGGATCAAAACGAATATCCACTGGGCCCTGTTAAAGTATCGCTGCAACCGCTGATGGGTATGGGTATAGCAGTTTTAGGAATCATTGTAACAGGTATAATTGGTAGCGTTTATGAATATATCAGTTTGTTGGTGAAGAGCATGTGGTAGAATTTTCAAAATCAGATATTAAGGCGAAACTAAAGTTGAAACCTGCTCAAACGATTTACTATCATTAAGGTTGTAAACCTTAAACAAAAATATTATGGCAATCAATAAAAATCATGAATTTGAAGAATTAGATGGAATGAAATGTTCTATTGCAGAAAGAAATATCCCCCATGAGCGTGCTGTATTTCTGAAAGACCTGTTAGTCGAAAATGGTTATACCGTTGTCATCATCCCGGCTCCGCCACCAAAAACAGTCGCCAAACCTGCTGCTACACCACCGGAAGCCGAAGCTCCTGTACCAACCTCCGATACTGCTCCTCCTCCATCGCTTTTTGTAATTGGTGTTACAGATTTGAGGTTTAATCCCGTAAATTCAGTATTCGGCAGGCAGTTAAAAACGCCTTCCGGACATATTGTTACACAAAGCTATTGGAATCAGGAAGAATCGGCAAGCCATGACGAGATGCCTTATTATGAGCATACTAAATTGATGCATCCGATGTAGAAAAATCAAAAGAATTACTCCACTACTTTTTCTTTGTCATTAGTTCTATTTCGCGCTGCTGCGCCCTAAACCATCTTTCAGGAATTTCATTTCGAGAGGCTAACAGGTAGTCATTATAACTACACGGAATATACTTATTATCAGGCAATTGCATCCACCAACGACCCGTTTTTTTGCTTTGAAGAAAAACAGTCTCTATCTCCGAAAAAATCATCTGAAACTCGTTAAAACGCTCCTTATTCTCAAAGTCAGCTTCTTTGTTTCGTTTGTAACGGCCATCTATGGCATACCAAATCATGTGGCTGATTTGCTTTGCTGTCATTTCTTCTTTATCATTTTGAGGGTCAAAACCATAAATACCTATACTGTTTACCTCGCTGCTCATACCTGCATATTGCATCAGGATGCAGGCCTCCTCTCCCGTCAGACCATTTGGCGTAAGATGGTTGGCAGGTGCGTATGCATTTGCAATGGCGCTTATATCAAAGGAAAACAGGCTGCTGCTTCTGATGGCAGGTTCGGGTTCGTCTATTTGTTCTTTTACATGGCCAACTCTGTAGCAATCAAATTTAAGTTTATCTAATGTTTGCAACATTCCCGGGTGAACCAGATAACTTTGAAAACCGATATGATTATAATGTTTCAGGTAATTGGGCTCACCAGTAAGTATTTCCATGAGAAAATTATCATTGTCAAAAGGAGACTCCATGTCCAGATCAATCAGCGTATCCACCACTGTGGCTTCGATAATTTTTTTATTTTGAACATAAGCGCCATATTGTGCACTGGTCAAATCGTGAGATCCCCCTAAAATGATTACCGTTTTTCCAATTGCTATTAACTCCGCTATTACGGTTTTCAATGCAACAAGAGTATCATTATAAGTAGCGCCCTGTCTGATATCGCCAATATCGGCAAGCATAATACCTTCGTGCCAGAAGAATAGGGAATAAAAATGCTTCCTGATGACATTTGGCGCCATACAGGGAGGTCCCATCACGCCTTTGCCCCGCTGCTCACCACAACCAATGAAAACAATGTCAGTATTTTCCAAATCAGGAAATTCTTCTTCATACAAACTCATCACGTACCCCATCTGGTCTTTTTTATAAAGGTCATCACCTGCTATTTCCTGTAGATTGACAGGATTCAGAAAAGAAGCAATATTTAGATAATCTGACATGGCTGCAAGATAATATAAAGCAAAATTTTTACACCAAAAAGAATTGAATTTATCTTAATAAAACCTGACAGAAATAAAAAAGGCCATCTTAGAAAAGACAGCCGTTTTCAACAATGTTATAAATTTTACTCTCTAACTACTTTAATAATTTTGGAATAAGTACAGCTTCCATCCATATATACTTGCTCTACTCTTACAAAATCCGGTAAATTCTTATCTGATTTTAATTCATTACCTTTTTTGCTGCAGGAAACAGCCATCGTTCCAATGAAAAGTATCAAAACAATAGCCGACATTAACATTCGTCTTTTCCTGTCTGCTGCAAACCCAAGACCCAAAAGCGCCAGCAACGAAACTCCCAATGCAATATTGGTAATACCTACATTTAAACTATAGGATGTTGTACCTGAATGAACAGAACCTTTATGTTTTGATTCAATTTTACCGATGTTTACAAATTTTACCCCGTCTATAGAGCCCTGAATATTGAAATGGCTGGTGTTGGTTTCTTCCAGCGTTTTAAAGTTGATATTTAAGGTATTCCCTGAAATAGAAGCATTAATATCTTCAAAAGCTACAGGCAAAGAACTGGAAAGTACAGTAATGGTAACCTGACCATCGCCGCCATTACCTGATTCTCTGTGTCCGGAGTACTTTCCACCCCCTCCTCCACCGGGTTTATAACCGTTTCCTGCCCTATCTCCCACAGAGCCACCTTCACCACCATAGGCTGTTCCTGCTCCTCCCTTTCCTCCATCCGATGCTGATGGATTCTTCCCATTTTCTCCGGCGGCATTTGCCCAGGCCGAACCTCCTCCTCCACTACCATAGGTACTCAATGCATGAGTATTTCCGCCATCACCACCTTTAAAACTATTGAATGCACCAGACATTCCGGAGCCATCAGTACTTGCCGCTCCTCCGGCTCCACCATCAGCATTTCTGTCTCCACCGGCTATTCCTCCATTGGCAATTACCCATCCTTCACCAAATGTAGAACTTTCTCCATCAATTTGTTTAATTCCAGACCCAACAGGAGTTTCAGGTCTGTATGCTCCCAAACCACCCTTACCTACAACCACCTTATAATTTCCGGCAGGCAATGTAAGCGTTTTTCCGGCATAAGCACCACCGCCGCCACCAGAGCCTTTTCTTGCCCATTCATCTCCACCGCCACCACCGCCGGCGCCCCAGGCATCTACCTTAATGGTAGCAGTATATCCTTCGGGAATTACATAGGTATAAACACCGGGAGTGGTATAGGTTTGGCTCACCGGTTGCGCTAATGCAGAGAAATTAAACATGCAGGTCGCGATTAATAACCCCCAGCTCAGATTTTTTAATAATGATTTCATTTTCATGGATAAGAATTTTTAATTTAAAAACAATAGACTATTCTTTGCTTAGTTCGGATTGGTAGTTATCATTGTTTTACCAATTTTTTAATTATTTCACCAAAGTTAGATATACAAATCGAAATTTTATTTCATCGATTTTATTTATTGATTACAATCAAATAGAACCGGGCTTGAAAAGGTGTTTTTTCATGTTTTATGATTAATATCATACATTTCATTGAGAAAAAACAGCATTTCGGCTGGTCAAAATCGACCATATTATTTTCTAAATAAAGATGCTTTGAAACCGGATATTGAAAAAAACCTCATCCTGCCAAATTGTCACTTGTAGATAATTGGTAATTTTTTTGTAATATTACAGTCAGAGACTATAAGTTTAAAGTTTAAACATTAATTTAGAGGTCAGAAAGAAAGGGAGGGAATTATGTCTGAAAATAAAGAATTCAATAACTTATTGATAAATAATGCAGAGTTTCTGAAACCATTTGCGGTAAATTTGACAAAAAACTCAGAAACAGCCAATGATTTGTATCAGGAAACATTATACAAAGCATTGGCAAATCATGAAAAGTATAATGCCGGAACCAATATTAAGGCATGGTTGTTTACCATCATGCGTAATATTTTCATCAATGATTACCGTCGTAATGCCAAACGCCGTACTATCTTTGACAATACGGCAGAAGACTACCTGATCAATATGAGGCAGGTATCGGTTTCAAACACTGCAGAAGGCAGCCTGAGAGAAAAAGAAATAAAAGCAGCTATTGAAAACCTGCCGGAAACTTTTAAGGTCCCGTTTCAGCTCTATTTTGACGGTTTTAAATACCATGAAATTGCTGAATATTTGGAGGAACCATTGGGTACCATTAAAAGCCGTATTCACTTTGCACGGAAACTGCTGAAAGAGCAAATAAGAAGATACTAATAATATTCATAGGTAAAAAGGAACCGCTTTCTGTACGAAGTCGGTTCTTTTTTGGTATTTTAAAGAAACTACCTTAAAGTTTCGTTGTGTTAGTCTTTATTGTATTTGAAATTGAAATAGGTACTTCCTGCCCCATTATTTCCATTTTACCGGACAGGTTTTGAACAATATTGGAAGAAACGGGCATTCCCGATTTCATATCCACCTGCATTTCACCTTCATTTTTGCCGGTCAGGTTTATTTCCATTTCCATACCATTGGATTCCATCTTCTTGGAGCCATCGGTGGTTACATCACTCTTAACCGTCAGGAAGCCGATACTATTATCAACCTTTTTTAGCGTATAATTATTATTGCTTTTCAATTCGTAAGGAGAAGATATGGTAGTAACAGTAGTCCATGAATCACCTACTTTTACTTCTTTTTCCGGATACCATTTAAAGGATTGCTCAAAACTACTTTTAATGGCATTTTTTTCAATATAGTTTTTTGCTCCCTGCAATTCTGCTTCGGAAAAATTTTCAAATTTTTTTGCTAATTCATCCACTCCTTTTAACTCAACAATATCGCCATTTGGCTTAACAAGTGCAGTAATTTCGCTTTCTTTTAAAATAATATATATCTTGTTTTTTGGATCGGCTTTATCCGGGCTGTCGCTATCCATCGTTATTGTTTGCCCGATCATCTCCATTCCGGTTTTTAATTTATTATATTTTATTTTCACTTCTTTATTATCGCCTGAGCCATTCGTAATCTCATATAAATTATCTATATTGGAATTCATTTTAATCTCCATCTCCTGACCCATCATGCTTTGAACAATCTTGATCTTAACCTCGGATTTCATATCAAATTTATCATTATTACCTGGATTAAAACTGAGCTTGTAGGATTGAGCCTGCAAAACCATTATAAGGAATAAAGGCCAAAATAGTAATAATAGTTTTTTTCTCATTTTTATTAAAAAGGTATTACAAAAAATTATTTTAATGTAGCTAACAGTTTGTTATTCAGCGCAATATAATCATCGCTTTTTGCTTCTTTAGCTAATTCAATTGATTTTAATGCTGCCTGACGCGCCTCTGTTTTTTTACCCAATTTGGCAAAGGTTCTTGCTTGTTGGTATCTTACCCAGAAGGCAGTAGGTTGCGCTTCCACAGCTTTTGCAAACCATTCTGATGCCTTGTTGAGGTCCTTATTGTTTTCAAGATAATACATTGCAGCCTGATAATAAGCAGGTTTTTCTGACTTCATTGAAGCGTCAATGCTGGCCATAATTTTAGGGTCAACATCAGTTTTTATAGGTAAAGCAACCATCACATCCTCCCATCTGATGTGCAGATTACAGCTTTCGGGTTGCACGTCAGAAAATTGCATGGTAAAAGACTCTGCTTTCTTAGGAGTCGTATTCACTTTGGCATTTACCCTTACAATGTCGTCTGCCTGCTTGTATAGTGCCGGACTGTTTACATTGGTTTGTTTGGAAATAATGATGATCCAGTTTGTTTTACCGGGGATAGTAAGCAATCCATATTTACCTGCGGGAATTTTTACTCCGCCAATGATAACTTCGTCTCCAAATGTGAGCGTAGTAGCAGCATTGGCTCCTGTACGCCATATTTTATCATAAGGCACCAGATCACCAAAGATTTTACGACCTTTCATAGCTGGGCGGCTGTATGACAACTCAATGGACGACAAACCAAACTCCTGCTTGATCGTTTGATTGGGGCTAGGTGCAGGAGTTTTCACCTGTGCATTGGCAAATGCAGCAATAAACAACAATGTAAATAAAGAAAATAAATGTTTCATAATGAATTGATTTTATTTGGGTTCAAATGTAAGAAATCAAATGTTATTTTCCCTTATTAAATGAAGGGTGGTACTTTTCGAGTGTTTTTCTCAAAAAATCTCTGTCAAGATGGGTATAGATTTCGGTAGTGGTAATATTTTCGTGCCCCAGCATTTCCTGCACAGCACGCAGGTTAGCGCCGCCTTCAATCAAATGGGTGGCAAAAGAATGTCGAAAAGTATGCGGCGAAACCGTTTTTTGAATGCCTGCCCCGGCTGTCAACTCCTTTATAATATGAAAAACCATTACCCTTGTCAGTTTTTTGCCTCGCCTGTTCAGGAAAACAATATCTTCATTTCCGGAGACCGCAGTAATCTTATTTCTTGAGTGGTTCAAATAAATGTTCAGGTATTTTGTAGCCTCCCCTCCTACGGGTACAAGTCTTTCTTTATCGCCCTTCCCAATAACCCTGATATAACCAACATCTAAATACAGTTGCGAAATTCTAAGCGCTACCACCTCACTTACACGTAATCCACAACTATACAAGATTTCAAGAATAGCCTTATTTCTTCCGCCTTCGGGTTTACTTAAATCAATCTGGCTGATGATAGCATCAATTTCTTCCAAACTTAAAACATCTGGTAAAGAACGTTTTGTTTTTGGCGCTTCTATTAATTGTGTTGGATCATTTTTTACTATATCTTCCAGAAGGCAATATTTATAAAAAGCCCTGATACCGGATACGATACGCATTTGAGATGTGGAAGAAAGTCCCAGTTCATTAATCCATTGCAAAAAATTTTGCAAATCAGACGCCTCAATCTCTTCAGGAGGCTTTGAAGTTTGGGTTAGGTGCAAATAATCCGTGAGCTTATCCAAATCACGTAGATAGGCTTCGGTAGAATTATCCGATAAAGATTTTTCTAACTGCAGGAATGCCTTAAATCCTTTTTTATAAGATTCCCACATGAATTTATTTTGGCATTATTTAAAGGTGAGCGGATTATTGTGCTCAATCGTTTTGCCATCCACTTTTAACTTGGCATAAATTTTATCCTTTGTAATATTCACGGTTTCAATCAGAGAATGAACATCGTTAAAATCAATTTCTCTTACTCCTGTATCAGTTAATAGCTGTTTTGCTACCAATCCGGTTTCCATATCTTCCACATAAATAAAGGTATTATCGTAAAACGCCACAAGACCATCTGCTACCTTAAATGCCGGATCAAAATTATTTATGGCGCTGGTATATTTGCTGGTAGTACCACCCTCATCAAAAGGAAGCCTCAACAAAAAACCTCTGCCGGTGGTACAGTCATTAAATTTTATCCAGGCATATTTTGAACCAATAATCGTACAATTAAAAGCTTCTTTTGTTGGACGCACTTCGTTTGTAATAAATTCATTAAATACCATATCCATTATTACGCCCAATCCCCCCTTTTCCCAATGAATAGTATCAATTTTACAATCGTCGAAGGTAATTCTCACCATAGGATTGCCTGTGCTTGTACCTTTTACTTCAATAGGTTCGGTAACACATGCGGTATCCTTACAAAATGAAACGGGACCACTTGCCTTTTCCTCGCTACCGCCACAGGCAATTAAAGAAGACACGGTAAGAATGGCAACAAAAGTTCTGATAAAAATTCTCATAATAAAAAATTTTAAAGGGTAAAGTTACTCATTTTTACTTTCTCATAAAAATACATCTTCAAGAAGAAAAAACTCAGCAGGATTGTTTTTGTGAAGCGTGATGGCCAGTATATCATATTGAATCCATTTAAATCCCTTGTTTTGGTGCAAATATTCATCTGCAGCTTTTTGGAGGTATTTAAACTTCTTTTTGGTAACACTTTCCTCCGGATGGCCATAAAGAGAAGAAGTTCTGGTTTTACCTCAACAAAATGAAGTTTATTGTTTTTCTTTGCAATAAGGTCTATTTCATAATGAGAGAAACGCCAGTTTTGGTGTAATATTTCATACCCTCAGGTTATAAAATATTGCACAGCAAGCTCTTCGCCGGTTTTTCCCAAATCATTATGCGTAGCCATTCCGTATATTTGTTACAAGTTAAAATTATTTTTATGAAGCAACAAATCGCATTATTAAAAGGTGACCCCAAACCTTACGATTGGGGAGGCAGTACTTATATTCCATCCTTGCTCCAGATAGAAAATCCTAATCAGCAACCTTATGCCGAATATTGGATGGGGGTACACCCTCAGGCAAAATGTTTGCTGCATTTTAATGATGGTCAGGAAATGTTGCTAAGAGAATATATCGCAGAAGATCTTGAAAATCTGTTGGGCGAAAAAGTGTTTAAAACTTTTGGCAATATGCCTTATCTGCTGAAGATATTGGATGTAAAAAATATGCTTTCCATTCAGGTACACCCCTCCAAAAAACAGGCAGCCATTGACTTTGAAGAAGAAAATAAAAAAGGAATTCCTTTAAATGCACCCAACAGAAATTATAAGGACACCAATCATAAACCAGAATTGATGGTTGCTATGAGCGACTTTTACCTGCTTCATGGATTCAAACCGGAAAAGGAATTGTTGAACATTCTACATAATACTCCAGAACTAAGATTGTTTATCCCTGTATTTGAAAAAGAAGGATATACAGGGCTTTATAAAATGGCAATGGAACTGCCACAGGAAGAAGTAAATGAACTGCTGCAGCCCTTGTTAAACCGGATTGTGCCGCTTTACCAGCAAAACCAGCTTTCAAAAAATGATGAGAATTTTTGGGCTGCAAGAGCATCTTTAACATTTGCCCAGCCAAACATCATTGACCGTGGTATTTTTTCAATCTATTTTTTCAATGTATTGCACTTGAATAAAGGCGATGCCATATTTCAGGATGCAGGCATGCCACACGCTTATTTAGAAGGTTACAATGTAGAAATTATGGCCAGTTCTGACAATGTGTTGCGTGGAGGACTCACCACCAAACACATTGATACTGTAGAACTGCTGAAACATACTAAATGCGAAGCAACTATTCCCAATATTATTAAAAATGAAGACAAGGCTGCTCAGGTTTATAAGACTCCTGCCGCCGATTTTGAATTAAGTTGTTTTAAACTTGGCGAAAATGAGCAAACAACATTCACAGCCGATACTGCAGAAATATATCTTCTTATTTCGGGCGAGGCAGAACTAAAATCAGGCAATGATAGTGAAATGCTAAAGAAAGGAGCCATTGCAGCCGCAGGTTTTTCAGGCGCTGAAATTACCATCAGCGCCACCGAAGGAGCCTTAGTGTTTAGGGCTTCGGTGCCTTAAATCGAAAAGGAGAACACAAGTATAAAACTCAGGAAAAATAATTTCTGAAAAGGTTAAGGTTAAAGGATTTCAATACCTTAACCTTTTTTTATTAATTATCAGTTTACAAAACCACGGTACAGTTTATCCACTCTCCATCGAAAGTGGCATTGTATTTTTTGTAAAAATTTATAGCAGGCTCATTCCAGTCCAGCACCTGCCATGCCACTCGTTTGAAACCTTTTTCTTTTGCTTCCTGTAAAATACGCTCAAACAAAATGGTACCGATATGCTGCCCCCTCATTTCTTTGGTTACAATAATATCTTCGAGATAGAGCACCTGACCTTTCCAGGTGGAAAAACGAATATAATACAATGCGATGCCTGCAATACTATTTTTATTTTCTTCTTCAGTAGCCTGATCGGATACAGGTGTTTCAGCCACAAATGCCCACCACACCGGATTATTGCCAAAACCGCTATCTGTAAAATGTTCTAAACTTACAGTTACTTCATTAGGGGCACGCTCATAGACAGCCAGCTCCTGGACCAACTCCAGAATTCTTTCACAATCTTTTGCCTCTGCTCTTCTGATATTTAATTTCATACTTATGTTCTATTCAAAATTTGCTGATAAAATTGCAGATTTTCATTATCAAAACAAACAAAAATTACTTTTTCAATTGCTTGGTTTGTTTGCAAAAATTCATTTACTGTTTTTACCGCTATTTCTGCCGCTTCCCTTTTGGGATAACCATACACACCGGTACTGATGTTTGGGAAGGCAATGGTTTTACACTGATTAGCCAGCGCCAATTGAAGTGAGTTTTTATAACAATTTGCTAATTTTTTGGCTTCGTTATTGTTTCCCCCATTCCAAACGGGACCTACAGTATGAATAACGAATTTGCAAGGCAAATTTCCAGCCGAAGTAATTACTTCTTCACCGGTATCACATTCCCCCTGCATGGCTGCAATTTTTCTACACTCCTCCAGAATAGTTGACCCTCCGGCACTATGAATAGCTCCGTCAACACCGCCGCCACCCATTAGCGAACTGTTAGCAGCATTTACAATGGCATCTGAATGCGTTTTTGTAATATCTGCCTCTATAAGTTCAATTCTCAACTTACCCATGATTCATATATTAATGTTGAATAATGGAATATAAGCGTACTAAGGTTTTATCTGCTACGTCAAAAAAATTAGTCCTACAGATTTAGGCAAACTATGGTGTTTTGCCATCGTAAGCCCACTCTACCAAGGTGGCGCCCCAGGTAAACCCACCGCCGAAAGCGGCAAGTACAATTTTGTCGCCTTTATTAAGTTGGTTTTCCCATTCCCACAGGCAAAGAGGAATAGTTGCAGAAGTGGTATTTCCATAACGTTGAATATTTATCATCACTTTTTCGGGAGATAAGCCCATGCGGTTTGCAGTAGCATCAATGATTCTAAGATTAGCCTGATGTGGCACTAACCATGCAATATCATCTCCTGTCAGATTATTCCTTTCTAACAGTTCCACGCTTACGTCTGCCATTCCCTTCACGGCAAATTTGAAGACGGTTTTCCCTTCCTGATAAATATAATGTTCTTTATTTGTTACAGTTTCAATAGATGCTGGGTAACACGAACCACCCGCTTTCATTTTGAGGTATTCCCTGCCGCTTCCATCACTTTTAAGGATGCTGTCCTTAATTCCAAGGCCATTTTCGCTTGGTTCCAATAAAACTGCGCCTGCGGCATCTCCAAATAGGATACAGGTGGTTCTGTCGGTATAATCCACTATGGCACTCATTTTATCTGTCCCCACAACCACCACCTTTTTATACCGGCCACTTTCTATCATGGAGGCGCCCAGCGTAAATGAGTATAAAAATCCGGAACAGGCTGCCGAAACGTCAAAGCCAAAAGCATTTACTGCTCCAACTTTATCGCAAACGATATTAGCAGTAGCGGGGAATAACATATCTGCTGTAACTGTTGCCACTATCATACAATCAATTTCGGACGGAGAAATTCCTCGTTTTTCACAGAGATTTATAACAGCAGGCGCTGCCATGTCGGAAACACCTTTTCCTTCTCCTTTCAAAATCCTTCTTTCTTCAATACCACTTCGGGTACGTATCCATTCATCATTGGTATCCACCATTTTTTCAAGATCAAAATTGGTCAGTTTGTCTTCTGGAACATAAGCGCCAACTGCTGTAATAGCTGCTGTAATTTTATTACTCATGAGTGGTAAAATTTTTAATCTGCAAAGTTAGGAGTATTATAATGATATTATGCAATTCCAAACAGTTGTTAGCATAAAATCAACTGTTAATAATTATCAGTTAATTGTTATTTTCGCACCTATGATTGCCTATTTAAAAGGAAACTTCAATAGTAAAACCCCGTCATCAGTAATAGTAGATGTAAACGGCGTGGGCTACGATTTAAACATCAGCCTCAACACCTATTCTCAAATTCAATCTCTTGAAAGTGGCTTGCTCTTTACTCATTTATTAATTAAGGAAGATGCACACTTTCTTTACGGTTTTGCAGATGTAACTGAAAAGAATTTGTTTATTTACTTAATCAGTGTTTCGGGCATTGGCGCTGGCACCGCCAGACTTATACTTTCTTACATGAAACCGGAAGAAATTGTTAATAACATTCTTACCAACAACAGCAACGCTTTTGAAAAAATAAAGGGAATTGGCAAAAAAACCGCCGAAAGAGTAGTTTTGGAACTAAAAGACAAACTGGGAAAACAATCAATAGAAATTTCAATGCCTATTGATAAAAACAGGACATTAAAAGCTGATGCCATGAATGCGCTGGCAGCCTTAGGCATTAATAAAATACAGGCAGATCAGGCAGTGAACAAAATTTTGCAATCGGAACCTCAGGTTTCTTTAGAAGATTTGATAAAAAAGGTTCTAAAAGGGATATAGATTCGAACCCAAATCTAATGGTCGGTAAGTCCTTTCATCCGCCTAAATAATTTTTTAGACTATTCAAATACAAAATTTACTAATTTCGTACTTTAATTTCAAAAAACATTTTCCCGAAATGAAAAAAATAAGCGTAAAATTTGGAGTAGTTGTGGCAATCATTTTAATCGCTGCCATGAGCAGAATAATGCCACACCCACTCAACTTTTCTCCTCTTGTAGCAATTTCTTTGTTTGGCGGCACCATGTTTGAGCAAAACTGGAAAGCCTACCTCATTCCTATTGGCGCTTATTTTGTGTCCGACTTACTTTTCCAGCTAATGGGACAGCAAGGATTTTACGGTATTTCTCAATTTTTTGTATATGGCTCCATGCTGCTGGTAGTGTTATTGGGCACCAATATGCATCAACCTAAAGCAGTAAAAGTGCTTGGTTTCACTATTGCCGGTTCTACTATTTTCTGGATTATTTCCAACTTTGGCGTATGGGTAGCCAGTCGTGTTCCTAATGCGGTTGAATATGAGCCTGCGCTTACATTAGGAATGACCTACCTGAGAGCACTTCCGTTTTACAACACCTTTGGCAACCAGCTTTTCTTTGGAAGCTTTATTGGTGATTTGTTTTATAGTGGTTTGATATTTGGCACCTTTGCATTGGCTCAAAAACGTTTACCGGTTTTAAAAAACGCATAATAAGCAGTTAAAAATTTATCGCAATAACAACTCGCAGGGCTTAAGCCCTGTTTGTTTTTTAAAGGCAGTACTGAAGTGTGAAATAGACGAATAGCCCAGCAACGCAGCAACATCGGTTACGCTGAGGCCTTTTTCATAAAGCAGATATTTTGCATGTTCCATTCGCTGATTTTGGTAAAATTCAAAAATAGTGGTGCCATACATTTCTTTGAAACCTTTTTTGAGGTAGCACTCATTCATGGCCACTTTTTTACTCAAATCTTTTATGGTAATAGGATCGCCGATGTGTTTCAAAAGTACCTCGCGGGCTTTTATTATTTTTTCTTTATCATAATCATTAGTCAGGAATTTACATGATACCTCTTCACCCTCACTACTGGAAGCAAGACAATCCATACAAAGAAGCAATAACATCTGCAATTGCGCATTTACGTATATATTCTCCAGGCTTCCTGAATATTTATGGCTAAATAATCCTTCAATTACTGACCTTATTTTACAACAGATGGGCACCTCTTTTTCAAAAGAAGATTTTTTATCAAACATCAATAAAGAATCTGCCGAAGGATTATCGGTTGTTCTGTGTTTGATAAACTGAGACAACTGAGAAGCGAAATATTTAATAGTAAGAACATCAAAGGAAGGCGTACTGTCATCGCAGAGTCTGGAATTTTCCAAACTGCATTTGGAACAATTTTGTTCGCTGCAATAAACATTCCCGAGAATGCAAAATTTTAATTCAAGGTAGTTTTCATCAGGGCATTTTTTATTATATTCATATTTAATGATACCCTTGTCTTCTATCAACATTGTTTGCTCTCTTTCAAGCCTTTTTATGTCATAATGTATAGCTCCGGGAATCTTTTGTTCCTTTTTTGATATTTCCCGTAAGTTTTTTAAAATCTTCATCACCTGTTAAACACCATTTTCAATAAAATCAACTGTATAATAAACGCAAAAATAGGACTACTTGTTGAAAAACAGGCGTTTGTGGTTTTTATTGACTATAACTAATTGACTATTATATCTTTATAAAATTTTTTAATTCAATGTAGCCGAATAACTAACTTTGCAGACAATTTGGAATTTTATACCCGATCATCAAAACAATGATACACTACAATTCATACGTACACCCTGAAGCCAAAGTGGCTACAAATGTGAAAATAGATCCATTTACGGTTATTCATCCTGATGTTGAGATTGGCGAAGGCACTTGGATTGGGTCTAATGTAACCATTTTTGACGGGGTAAGAATCGGTAAAAACTGTAAAATTTTCCCTGGCGCAGTAATCGGCTCGGAGCCACAAGACAAAAAATTTGTTGGTGAAAAAACAACAGTGGAAATTGGAGATGACTGTGTTATTCGCGAGTTTGTAACCATTCATCGCGGTACCAGCGACAGAATGAAAACCTCTGTGGGCAAAGGTTGCTGGATTTTGGCATACAGCCATATCGGACACGACTGTATTATTGGCGATTATTGCACACTCAGTAACAGCACCCAAATAGCAGGCCATGTAACAATTGGCGATTATGTAGGTTTTGGCGGCGTGTGCGCCGTGCATCAGTTTGTAAAAATCGGGTCGCACGTTTTTATCAGCGGAGGCTCGCTGGTAAGCAAAGACGTGCCTCCTTTTATTAAAGCTGCCAGGCAACCCTTGAGCTATGCCGGCATCAACTCGGTAGGTCTGAAAAGAAGAGGCTACTCAGTAGAAAAAATCAATCATATTCTCGACATTTATCGTATTTTGTATAATAAAGGATTGAATGTGTCGCAGGCTGTTCAGTTTCTGGAAGAAGAGTTTGCAGTAAGTGATGAGCGGGACGAAATTCTCACTTTTATTCAGGAAAGTACAAGAGGCATTATCAAACGCTTTACAAAAGGAAACGGAGATGACGATTCAATTGATTAATGCAGGTAAACGATTTAATAAAGATTGGATCTTTCACCATTTAACCTACACATTCTCTGCCAAAAAATCTTATGCAATCATAGGCCCCAACGGATCGGGAAAGAGTACGCTGCTTCAGGTTTTGAGCAGTGCTATTCAATTGAATGATGGTAAATCCGAATGGTTTTTCAACGAAAAGAAAATACACGATGATAAAGTATTTAAACATATTGCGCTTTGTGCGCCCTATCTTGAGCTGGTAGAAGAAATGACCTTAACCGAATTTCTGGAGTTTCATCAATCATTTAAACCTTTTTTGAAAACTGTAAATACGGATACTATTATTAGTAAAATCGGGTTGGAAGCATCAAAAAATAAACGAATTGATCAATTCTCGAGCGGCATGAAACAAAGGGTAAAACTGGCTCAATGTATTTTTTCGGATACTGCATTGGTATTGTTGGACGAGCCATGTACCAATCTGGATGCAGCAGGTATTGAACTATACAACCGATTGATAAATCAATTTTGTAAAAACAGAACCGTAGTGGTGAGCAGCAATGACAAAACCGAATACAGTTTTTGCAATAACTTGCTCAATATTATGGACTATAAACAGCGTTAAATGAAAAACGGATTAAAAGGAATCATTCCTGCTATTATATGGTTTTTACTGATTACAGTATTATTAGTAATGCCCGGCTCTGCATTCCCTGAAGAAAACTGGCTTTCAGGAATCTATTTTGATAAAATAGTGCACTTTGTAATGTTTGCTGTTTTGGTTTTTTTAGTATGCAGGGGATTATTTTACAGTAAAAAGTGGGATGTCAATCCGCTGCAGGCATTCCTTTCTGTTTCTTTTCTGGCTTCCGTATATGGGTTGATTATTGAATTTATTCAGGGGGTTTTATACCCAATCGCTCTTTCGACTGGATTGACGTGGTGGCAGACCTTTCTGGAGCATTATTTGGTTATGTACTCAGTCTTTTTACTATAAATCAAAAAAGGAAAGGTTAATCACGCCAAATAAACCGTAACCGATTTTATAGAAAGTCAGCAGGCAAAAAGCCCAGGCTCACCCTGTCAATTCATCAATCTTTCTTGCAAGGGCATAATCTTTTCTGTAATGACATTTCCTGCCTCGTGTGTACTCAGCCATATTTCTACAGTGCTGTATTCATTGCACCATCTTGGATGATGATCAGCCTTTTCTGCTTCAATAGCAACACGGGTCATAAAAGCAAATGCTTCGCTGAAGTTTTTAAACTTAAATTTTCTATAAAACTGATTGTTATTTGTTTCCCACATTTACGTTTGTTTAAAAAATCAGATATTCTTTGCTCTTAATTTTTTCAATGTTTATATCTGTTACCAACTGCACATCAGGAATACTTTTAAGCAACGAGATCAGGTGATTGAGATATTCATCAGTTACTGTATCATTTTTCATCAACCATAAAAAATCAAGATGTTTAAACTCGGGCAGCAAATACTCGCCATCCCATAAATTGTTATACAAATAATGCACCAGCGTGTTTGCCGGCTCCTTATATTCATATACTGAGAAAAAATAAGTTCGCCTTTTGCGATTCAGTTGAATTTCTATCTCATGATTCACCCTGAAATCCATACCCAGCATATTGTTCAGATGCCAACAAAAACGATAGTCCTTTACTGTGGTAACGATTCCAAGTAATTTAGTATCCTCAAAAAACTCCTCTGTAATCTTATGTATGTCTAATGCACTTTTCTGTAAAACCATGGTTTTTTTAAAAAGTAATTTCTGCCTTCATTATTTCATCACCCCTTTTGAATTTTACGGTGGTCGCATCTCCTTTTTTAAACTTGTTTAAAGCTTTCATGTAGCTTTCCATATCATGTATAGGATAATCTCCCAGACCCAAAATTATATCACCTCCTTTAATACCTGCCTTTGCTGCCGGCCTGCCATCAGTTACCCCATCAGCTTTTACCCCCTCGCCACTAAAGGTATAATCGGGCATGATGCCCATTGTTACTTTAAACGAAGTAGTGGAAACCTGTACCTCTCTGGTTTTCAGGAAAGCAAGTTTCGGACTATTGTTTAATTGTTTCACCACATCGTAAATGTTTTCAATAATTAACGCTTCTCCCTTATAATTTATTTTATCATAATCATCTGAAGGCTTATGATAATCATGATGCAAACCCGTAAAATAAAAAAGCACCGGAATATCCTTCCGGTAAAAGGAGGTGTGGTCGCTTGGCCCTGAACCACTGGAATCTATTTTATTGCTAAACCCGCCATTTCTGTTTTCCTTAATTACCTCCGACCATGATGGCGAGGTGCCATATCCTCCTATTGTGAGCGTTTTAGTACTGTCATTCAGTCGGCCTACCATGTCCATATTAATCATATAATTGACTTTGTTTAAATCAATGGTAGGGTTTTCGACAAAATACTTTGAGCCGTACAATCCTAATTCTTCGCCGGAAAAAGCAATAAACAGATAGTTGTTATTTTTTAAGGTTGGTTTTTTCAGCATGGATGATAGTTCTATCAGTGCAGCTGTTCCGCTTGCATTGTCATCTGCGCCGTTATGAATTAGGCGTTCACCGGTTCTCAGCATCGAATTACCGTCTTCGCCATAACCCAGATGGTCAAAATGAGCGCCCAATATCACCGTATGTTTTGCTTTGTTATCAATATAACCCACCACGTTATGGCCGATTCTAATATCATTTACGATTTCGGCTTTACCATTAATTTTTTTTTGGCCCGTAAGCTCAATGTAATGCTTATAAGTATTGCTATTCAGGTAAACTACAGGTATTTTTAAAGTTGCAGATTTATCTCTTTTATTAAATCTCAAATCATCCTGATTAGAGGAATTGTAAAAAAATATTTCAGATGCACCATTTTGCTCCGCATCCAATGCTTTTTTATACAATGCTTCTGTAGCATCAAAATGTGGATTTGAGTTTGCCTGTGTTAAAATTGAATCTATACTCACAAACAAGTGATTTTTTGTTGTGATTTGATTCGAACAGGTAAAATCGAATGTTTTTGTACCACTGTAAGGAAGTATAAAATAATCCTGTCCGGAAATCAGTTTTTTACCTCCAATTTGCAAATAAGCCCCATCGCCCATTCTTTTTCCTTCATTTATTTCAAAAGGTTGTAAAAACGCTTTTACTCCCTTTGGCTGTAAACCAGATTTTTTGAACTGTCCGGCAATATAAACCATTGCTTTTTGCTCACCTACCGTACCTGCTCTTCTGCCTTCCAGCTTGTCATCAGCCAGAAAAGAGATATGCTTTTTCAGATTGCGCTCTAACGTGCTTTCTTGAGCCACTACATTTTGCCCGAAAAGTAATATGGCAAGAATTATGAAACAATTTGTTATTTTATTCATTATCAAATATTTAAGCCAATATTATCAATATATATAAATTAATGAGTTTTTTTGATATTTCAGGTAAAATTATACCTATTTCAAAACATAGTATTTCAGCCTTAACAATTAATTCTTATTTTAAACTGATTCAGGTACTTCAATAAAAATTAATCCTAACATAAAACTCCAGATTTGTCACTTTATGCCCATTTTTAAACCAAATTCAAATCCGAATGTTTTTAAAAAGTCTGATTTCGGTAAAGGTATCAGATAATTTAATCATTTGGAGACGATATTTCAAAAAGAACATGAAGTTTTGGCAGAAACTCCGCTTTTCGTAAACGTTTGATATTCTACAACCTTAATTTTACAGGCCAAAGGATTTGAAAGCAGAAAATTTACATATTGCATTAGTGGGCAACCCCAACAGTGGAAAAAGTTCGCTCTTCAACAGCCTCACCGGTCTTAATCAAAAAGTAGGCAATTTTCCGGGCGTTACTATTGATAAAAAACCGGGTTCACCCATATCGGACTTAAAAGGGCTGAGGTGATTGACCTGCCGGGATCTTACAGCCTTTATCCACGCAGGATGGACGAAGAAGTTTCTTACAAAGTAGTGTTAAATCAGGATGAAGCCATAAAAGCGGATGTGATTATTGCAGTGGCAGATGCCAGCAGCCTCAAACGAAATCTTCTGTTTTGCACTCAGATTATTGACCTCAAGCGGCCAATGGTCATTGCGCTTACAATGATTGACCTGGCGCGAAAAAAGGGAATTCATGTCAACACTAAAGAATTGGAACGCGAATTGGGTGTGCCGATAGTAGCTGTGAACCCCAGAAAAAACAAGGGCATTGACCATCTTAAAAAAGCGATAGAACTGATTTCGGGACCTTTGTACAAACCGGCTGTCAGAAATTTTATAGATGTAAAAGCGCTGGCACCTCAGGCTATCGATACTGTAAAAAATACTGTTCCGGGCATTAGCGATTACGAAGCTGTCCATTATCTGATAAAGCACGAAACTTTCAATCTGCCATATCAGGTGCAACAGAAGATAGAACAAGCAGAAATTGACAACAACTTTAACCATACCAAAACACAGGCAGAAGAAATATTGCAGCGATATAATCGCATCGGCCAGATTATGAACCAGGCTGTAAGTTTTCCGGACCCCAACAAAAGGTCAATTATTACAGAAAGGTTGGACAATATATTCTTACACAGGTTTTGGGGATATATTACTTTGCTTCTGGTATTGTTCCTGCTGTTTCAAAGCATATTTTTGTTTGCTTCTTATCCGATGGATTGGATTGAATGGGGTACAGCCGCTTTCAGTGGCTGGTTGAGCGAGGCGCTGCCCAATAATTATTTTACCGATCTGCTTATCAACGGGGTTATTGCCGGCCTTGGCGGAATCATCATTTTTATTCCCCAGATAATGATATTGTTTGGGTTGATAACCCTGCTGGAAGATACCGGCTACATGGCACGTATTAGTTTTCTTACAGACAGAATAATGCGTAGCGTGGGGTTAAACGGGAAAAGCGTAATGCCCATGATTAGCGGGTTTGCCTGTGCGGTACCTGCAATTATGAGTACGCGTAACATAGAAAACAAAAAGGAAAGACTTCTCACCATCCTTATTACACCATTAATGAGCTGTTCGGCAAGGTTGCCGGTTTTTATTATTTTGATCGGGCTGGTTATACCTAACAACTATTTATTAGGCTTTATCAACATTCAGGGTTTGGTAATGATGGGGCTATACATGCTGGGACTGGTCTTTGCGCTTATAGTTTCTTATGTAGCCAAATGGTTTATCCATATTAAGGAAAAAAGTTTCTTTATACTTGAGCTTCCCATGTATCGGGCGCCGCGCTGGAAAAACGCATTGCACACCATGGCAGAAAAAGTAAAAATATTTGTAGTGGAGGCCGGTAAAATCATTTTGATGATCAGCTTGGCGCTATGGGCTTTGAGTTCATTTGGTCCCAAAAAAAGAATGGCAGAAGCGCATAATACTTATATGACCGAGCTGTCAAAACCTAATGCCGACACCACATTAGTAGAAGAACAATATGCTGCTGCCAAATTAGAAAATTCATTTGCAGGCATCATGGGCAAAGCCATAGAACCCTCCATTCGCCCTTTAGGTTACGACTGGAAGATTGGCATAGCCCTCATTACATCTTTTGCTGCAAGGGAAGTGTTTGTGGGAACAATGGCTACCCTCTACAGCGTGCAGGACGATGGGAAAGAAAATGTAGCGCTTCGCGAAAAAATGAGAGCAGCTACTTTCAGTGATGGCACCAAAATATTTACATTAGCTACCGGTATTTCGCTAATGATCTTCTATGTTTTTGCCATGCAATGCTTGAGTACATTGGTTATTGTAAAAAGAGAAACCGGCACCTGGAAATGGCCAATTATTCAGGTAATTTACATGACAGGATTGGCTTATGCATTAGGCCTGCTGACATATCAACTTTTAAAGTAAATTTGCAATAAATATCTATTTATGAAAAAATTAGTATTACTGCTTGCCATAACATTTTGGTTAACCTCTTGTAATAACAATGAAAAAAATGAAAAAAATGAAGCCAATCCTGTGGACAAAATATTGGATGAGATTATTGAAGGGCATGATGTAGCTATGCCCAAAATGAAAAAATTAGAAAGGTTACAGAATGAAATAAAATCATCATTAGACTCTGTTCAAAAATTACCGGAAACAGCACGGACAAAACTGGCTCCTTACAAATCGGCCTTGGAAAGCACCTTAAAGGATTTACAGAATGCCGACTCCTATATGCACAAATGGATGGACGAATTTGGATATGATTCTTTGAAAGATAATGTGGATGAAAGAATAAAGTATCTCAAAAGTGAAGCGGAAAAAGTAAATGAAATGAAAACTGCCGTTTTGAACAGTATTCAAAAGGCAGATTCATTATTAAAGAAATAAACAAACTAAGATTATTAAACTAAAACGTTTTCAATCACTTTGCAAATGGAGTGAAAAGTATCGTCTATAGTATTTCCGCCTTGCATCGGTGATAATTTCTCCTGCTTGTTATAGTGTTCGGCCACCGGCGAGGTTTCTTTTTCATACACAGCAAATCTTTTGCGGATAACCTCTACATTGGTATCATCTGACCGACCGGAAGTAATTCCCCTGTTTAATAATCGTTTTACCAGTTCGGCCTCGCTTACCTGCAAGGAAACCACTAAATTAATAACAGTATGTTTCAGCTCGAGCAGTTTGTCTAATGCTTTGGCCTGAGTTACAGTACGCGGAAAACCATCAAATAAGAAACCCTTTGCCTCTTTATTTTTTTCGAGCGAATTGTCAATAATGCCGATAACCACTTCATCAGGAACTAATTGTCCATTATCAATAAATTTTTTCGCTTCAATACCGAGGGGCGTTTTATTGGCAATTTCTGCACGCAATAAATCGCCGGTTGACAGGTGCACCAGTCTGTATTTTTCAATTAATTTTTCTGACTGAGTTCCTTTTCCGCTACCTGGAGGCCCAAAAATTACAAGATTAAACATATAGCTAAGGTTTTGAATCGCTGCACAAAGATACTAAGCAAATGTTCATTTTAATACTTTCTTATAATTTTTACAATAAAAAAACAAAAATAATTGATTTATTATTAAAACATTGAATATCAATATATTAACACTTGGTTTCTTACTTTTGCCCCAATAATCATTCTGTCTGCACTGGTTATCTGGCCATTATTCATACCTCCAAACCTGGGATAACAATAATAAATATAAAATAAGTAAAAACCAACGATTAAGGTCTATTTTTGTTAAAAATAGAGTGATGAAAAAGGTTATATTTTTTACTCTTTTACTGACAATGGGCACAATTTTTCAGCAATGCAGCTACAGCCAACCCAATTCATTACATAAAAATGAAAATGAAATGAACAAAAAAAGCAATCCAGTATATTCAAGAACGGATACCTCAAAAGTAAAAATAGATAATGCTGAATGGCAAAAGATACTCCCCGAAGAGGTCTATTACATTGCCCGCCAAAAAGGGACCGAAAGGCCATGGACCAGTAAGTTTGAAAAATTTAATGAAATAGGCACCTATTTTTGTGCTGCCTGTGGAAATCCGCTCTTCAGAAGCGATACCAAATTCGAAAATGGTTGTGGCTGGCCAAGTTTTTATGAGCCAATCAGAAAGAACAGTATTATTTATCTGGAGGATCGCTCACATGGCAGGGTTCGCACCGAAGTAGAATGTGGCAGATGCAAAGCGCATCTGGGGCATGTGTTTGATGACGGACCTCCGCCAACCGGTTTAAGATACTGCATCAATGGCGTAATTCTGGATTTTGAAAAAGCGCAAAAAATCGAAAAAAATTTTAAAAAGTAAAAAAATAGTGAGAATCCTTTTGAAGTTCTTTCGGGTGTATTTCAAATTTTCGGTAACCTAAGCCGCCTCTCTAAAGAAATCCTCCTTTACTAACTCAACGATTTTAGACCACCTGTTATTTTTTTTAGTCACTCTGAGATTCAACATATTTTGAGCGCCTCTTCGACTCCATCTCTGTCCAGACTGTTTCATTCTTTTTGTACGACGGTTCTGTGAGTGATTCAATGGCGCCGGAACCGATTATACCTGCTCCAATTTTCTTATACTGCGGATAGTTCATTCTTGTTTTGTTAGATTCGTAGTAGTCTATTAACTGCCTGGCTTCCTGACTTATTTGAGGTGAGCCATTTAATTCATCTATTATTTTTTGTACTTCTCCGTTCAGCAGTAATTCTAATCGCTTGTCTAACCACTGCTTCCTCTGAGCATCATCTTTAATCGTGGCTTTGGCATAATCATGTAGGTGTTCACTGGCATGATAATAATCCAATACTGATATCGCATCCGGATAGGCATCTGCTATCCAGTTTTTTATCCATGGCGCACCGTCTGATATGAAAACAATACGTTGCTTATTTTGACTGTAATAATCTAATGGCTTTTCCATCTCCGCTGTAAACTTCTTATGGTCACTTAGATAGGCCAAATACTGGGAATTGCTTATCCAGCCTGGTTTATCGCCTGCATGGATACAGGATGAACTTTTGAAAATCCTTCCAACTTTTACTTCCTTCCATCCCTCCTCCTGGTGAATATCATGGAGCCGTCGGCCATGCCGTAAATCACCTCCTCCTTTTTACATGGGGTTAATACTATCTCCTCCGATATCGTTTTACCAACTTCTTCTCCATATACATTGGCTACCCGCCAAACCTGCGATGCGCTTACTTTTATATCAATATATTTTTCCAGTACTTCATTGCAGTTCTCATAACTATCCAATTGGGCTGAATAAACCATCAACTCCTGAAGTCTGGGTGAAATCTGAAATCCATTCTTACCCTTACTAAAGGGATGATTGTTATTTATGGTTACCGGACCGAGAGTCGTGAGGTTTTTTTTTTCGCTTATCTTGGCTGAGGTTTCCAATATTCTTTTCCAGAACTTCTCGGCCGAGACTATTCCAGATTTTGACAAACTCAGTTTCATAATCATAAAAATCGGTAATTAAATTAAGACGCTTTAATTCATCGTAACGCTTTTCAGCGGCTTCTAAATATTCTTGCTTGGTCATGATTAATGGGTTTTAATGGGTCACTTTCATTAAATGGGGAGTACGCCTAATTTTGTTGCATGGATACATCATATATCGGTCATTTTTTACCCAAGGGGTTATTGGAATATTTTGATATTACAGGTATAGATGAACTATGCTTTGTAAAGGACAGGTCAGTTTATTTTCAGATTTCATTGGAAGAACGGAATATGATATTGGGAGATGTGGATGGTACCCAATATGAGTCAAAAGGTTTTACGGAGATAACCCTACAGGATTTCCCAGTCCGTGGCAAAGCAGTTTATTTGGCAATAAAAGAAGACGCTGGCGACATAAAAAAGAGGCTGGTAAAATTATCAGAAACGACTTTTCATTTGTAGCCGAAGGTTCAGGGTTAACCAAAGAACTATCGGATTTTTAAAAGGTACAGGTTGATACAAAGGTTGATACTATCAGCAACATAGCTGGTTACCATCAGATACAGCCTTCAAAATTAAACCGTCATTATAAAAAGTATAGCAGTGGTTTTAAAGACTGGAACCAGCTCACTCACTGCGAAGATTATCTTCTTTTTCCGGACAACATTGGAGCCTACCTAAGCATAGATGAACTAAGTTTATCCAAAGGAGAATTATACACATTTGTTACCAACAAAAACGGCAGGGCAAAGCAGGGTACATTGGTAGCCGTCATCAAAGGAACACTATCTAAAGACATTATAACCACCCTAATGAAACTTTGTGAACACAAGCGTTTGCAGGTAAAAGAAGTCACTCTTGATATGGCAAAAAACATGGAAGCTGCCGTAAAGCAGGTATTTACAAATGCCACTCTGGTTACCGACAGATTCCATGTAATAAAACTGGCAATGGAAGCCTTGCAACACATAAGAATAAACCTGCGATGGAAAGAATTAGACAAAGAAAATGCAGCCATTAAAAAGGCTAAAGAACAACAAATAAAATATGAACCAGTAATGCTGGAAAATGGTGAAACACCCAAACAATTACTGGCAAGGTGCAAATATATTTTAGCCAAAAAACAAAACGACTGGACAGAAAATCAAATACAAAGAGCCACCCTGTTATTCAAATATTTCCCTGAATTAGAAACTGCTTACCACCAAACTTTAGCCTTTAGAAACATATACGAAAACCAACAAAAAGCATCTGCTAAGACAGCGTTTGAACAATGGATACAAAAAGTACAAGAGCAGGCATTAAAAGAGTTTTATACCGTTGCTAATACCGTAAAATATAATTTAGATAACATACTTAATTTCTTCAATAACCGAAATACAAATGCCAATGCAGAATCATTCAACGCTAAAATAAAACTATTCAGGGCTAACCTTAGAGGCGTAACCGATACCAAATTCTTTCTTTTCAGACTGCATAAACTTTTTGCCTAGTCCCCAGTAAATAATGGTGAGCCGTTTTAATTATTAAAATTAAACATTATAACCATTTTGTACCGCGAAAATTTGAAATGCACCCGTTCTTTCTGAGCGCTATTACTTTATTTATTTTGGCGGTATTGGGCATATCCTATTTTTTACCTGAAAAACAGGAAATTACTAAAATTATAACTATTGAGGCTCCGCCTGAAAAAATTTATAACCAATTGTTGTCTGCTCAGTTTTTTTTAAGTCAGATGAACCAGAAGGATTCTGCATCACTGAATAAAACAGACAGTACTCAAGCTGTTGTTGGCGCTACCCTCAGATGGAAGGAGGATTCGTTTTTCTATAAAGAAGCTCAAATTAAACTGACTAAAGCAATTCCCGAAAAAGAGATTGATTTTAATATCGTTTTGGAAGGAATAAAAAATATTGACGGCTTCTCCAAAATCCTGTTGAATGTGAAAGACAAAGCCACACAAGTTACTTGGTTTGTATCGTTTTCTACGCCTCGCCCCTGGAATGTTGCCAACTTGTTTTACAATCTGGAAAAAGAAAGAGGCAAGGATTTTGAAAATGGCCTGATTACATTAAAATTGTTTTCGGAGGCAAAATATGAGGCAAATTTGTATTAATCATTTATTAAATGACAACTTTTATCTATTACCAAGTTCAATCACTTCACAGTTTTTTATATCACTCCCATCAATAGCAAAACGAACCAATGTTCTTACCTTTTGCCAGCCTTGCTTCCCTGCAGCGCCGGGATTGATGTGCAGGCATTTCAGTTTTTCATCATAAATAATTTTCAGGATATGCGAATGTCCGCTAACAAAAAGTTGCGGCATTTCTATGAGTATTTGTTTTTTGGTTTCAGGGTTATACTTTGGCGGGTAGCCTCCAATATGCTTCATCATTACTTTCACCTCCTCACAATTAAAAACATTGATTTCAGGAAACAAAGCGCTAACATCCTGACTGTCAATATTTCCAAATACGCCGCGTAGCGGTTTGAATTGCTGCAATGTTATCACAAGCTCTTTGTTCCCAAAATCTCCTGCATGCCACACCTCATCACATTCTTCAAAATATCTGAAAACATTGTCATCCAAAAAACCGTGAGTATCAGAAAGAAGTCCTATTTTTTTCATAAATCGAGAATGGTTTACCGGCGAAATTATTCCTGAGTCACCTGGATAACTTTTGAAACATTTTTCGCTCCGTTTTTATCCACCTGAACAATTCGGATAAACAATTTTCCCTCATCAGTAGTCTTCATAGCAGGCATTTCCTTTTTATTACAGGCTAGTACAATCATCATCACCACTAGCCCCATTACTCCGGATGCACGTATTATTTTATTCTTTTTTATACGTAGCAATATAAGTAATGCAATAAATACAGCAAATATGCCATTCATCGCCCCTGCATCCTTTTTCAAATCTCTTTGAAATATATAGGATAACGGAGTAGCAGAAATACCATTGGAAGCCAATGAAGGTATTTTATCCATCTGTGAGAAATGCACACCATCTCTGGATGCCTCAATGATAAAATAATCGCTATTGTGCTCACTGGCAGTAGTCCATTTTACTGATAGGATACCACTTTTTGTAAGCGCTTCAAAATTTGAAAAACTAACAGGCAAGGGCTTTGAAATCATTACCCAGAAATCCTTGGTTTGGCCATAGTCAAGCTGATCACAAGGACCAAAGTCAGGGGTATCCTCTGGCGTTTCATAATAATCAGCCATAATCCTCATTCTGAGTTTGGTATTATATGCTACCCAAAAATCTGAAAGCTGGGCCGACGTTATTGTTGAAGTATGTGTATAAGTACCAACATCGGAAATGCTGCTTAAAATCAGTTCAAAATCTTCAAAAATTCCATTATTATTAAAATCAATCCATGCCTTACATCTTTGCAAATTGGGTCCGTCAGTGGTAACAGTAAACGGATAACTTCCAAAAGCACTCAAATCCGTTCCCAAATTGCAGGTGAGATCATAATAGGCGCTATTTCCGGGCACGGTTGTGTAATAACCATAGGACAGAAATTTCAAATCGCCAAAAGTTACTTCTTCCGGGCCGATACCCGACTGAAAGTTGGGGTTTGCATTTGATATCTGGGTACATGAAGCAGGCTTTACCACTTGCCCGGGAGGCGCTATTGCACCCAACGAATGAAGTAAATTAACCCTTGATAAATTAAGAATATTTAAAGCCCTGTCTCTTTGTCCGGGCGTAAACCGGTCAAGACAAAAACCATAACCCATTATATTATATTGTATGGTTCCATAAGGATTATTGGTGCAAGGATTAATGGCTAATGGCTGGGGACAAGGAAAAACTGAAAGAAGACTCTTTACGGGATCTGTATCACAAACCTTATCACCATCTGTTGAGCAATCATTATTGGGAAAACATACATTAGGGTTTTTATCGTCAAAAGTGTGCAACAAACCCATTGCATGTCCAAATTCATGAGCTACAGTGCTTGAATTATAAGTAAGTTCTACAGCAGAAATTACCATTCCATCCAAATCAGAAAAAGCACCTGGGAAGTAAGAAAAACCTTTAACATAACTGGGTGGTGGCAGATCAGGCTTGTCAATTCTCCACACAATCCAGATATTGTAATATTGGTCATTAGGCCATTTGCTTAAAGCTTTAATTGAAACCTCATTTGCGCCACCGGAAGATCCGGGGTAGGCAATACCCTTTTCGTTATAAATTGCATTTGAACTGGCATTTACACGATTAATCCCATTTGTGGCTCCGCAATTTGGAGCCCGTTTTGCCATATTTCCGGCAGCGGGAAAATAAGTATTGGTACTTCCATAAAGCTGATTACAAAAGTTAATCATATCAATAATTGACTGATCTGATGGATTGTTTGGCGTACCAACGGCATCACCTTTTGTAATTACATGCACCACTACCGGAATTTCATAAATTGGGCCGGGAAGTATTTGTGCATATTTCATTTGTTCTGTACTACTTTTTGAGCCTCTATAACCTTTAATGCCTTATTCAATTCCTGTATTTTTTGCCTGTTTGCAGGGTCTTTTAGTTGTCTTTGATAAATTTCACCAAAACCACATATTGCATTTTGAGAAAAGCCTGAAAAAGACAAGAAAATAGATGATATTAACAAACAAACAACCCTTAAACTGCTGGCCATACAAAAATTAAGATGATTTTAGTAAATAAAACATTGAGAAGCAATAGTATAAACCCTCCCGTTTATTGTTCTTTAATTACAATTTCTGGCAAATTAAGGTTTTTAAAAAAGGTTTCTTGATTTTAATGTAAAAATATTTTTCTTTAAAAATAAACTCACAAAAGTAATATTCTAATTTTGAAGGATAAAAATGATTAGATAATAATTTTATGTGCAGCTTGGATATTCCTAAATACTTTTGGACTTGCCGACATACGAGAAAACATTCCAAATCAGTTTAAATGTCCAAAAACACAAAACAGACTTTCTATCTGCCATTTTTTTAATATTTTTGGCATCTTTTTGGCTTAAACTGAAATAAATAAAGGGCAAACTATTTTTTTTCATTAATTCTCCCTATCTTTGCAGCCCAAATTTTTTATGGCAAAACAACCATTAATAAAACAAGATGGAGTGATTCTGGAAGCCTTATCCAATGCAATGTTCAGGGTGAAGTTAGGGAATGGACATGAAATTGTGGCAACTATTTCAGGTAAAATGAGGATGCACTACATCCGTATTTTGCCCGGAGACAGAGTAGGGCTCGAAATGAGTCCTTATGATTTAACGCGAGGAAGAATCAACTTTCGTTATAAATAATTGGTTTATAAATATTTAAAAATAGTAAAATGAGAGTAAGGGCATCCATAAAAAAGCGTAGCGAGGACTGTAAAATAGTTCGTCGCAAGGGTAAGCTTTTTATAATTAACAAAAAAAATCCTCGTTTCAAACAAAGACAAGGATAGTATTCAATTTTAATTTTTAATTTTTAATTTTTGATATGGCTCGTATTGCCGGTGTTGATTTACCAAAAAATAAAAGAGGCGAAGTAGGTCTTACCTATATTTATGGTATTGGCTTTTCTTCCGCCAGATATATTCTGGACAAGAATAATATTGACCGTAACAAAAAGGTAAACGATTGGGATGATAATGATCTGAATGCCATTCGTTCTACTATTACTGAAGAACTAAAGGTAGAAGGCCAGTTGCGCTCTGAGGTACAGATGAATATCAAGCGTCTTTTGGATATTGCATGTTATCGCGGACTTCGTCATAGAAAAGGGTTACCTGTTCGTGGACAACGTACCAAAACCAACAGTCGTACACGTAAAGGAAAACGTAAGACAGTTGCCGGTAAAAAGAAAGCAGCTAAGAAATAATTGCAAAAAAGCCTTGAGCAACTTGCTTCAGGCTTTTTTGCATTGCACCAGTTATTTCCAGTTCAATTTCTGATATCCCGGTGCAGATGGCGAGTTGAATTGGATCCGCCAAAGGCGGATTATTTATTTTTTTAAAGATTACCTTATTTCAAATGGCAAAAGCACAATTAAGCGCTAAAGCAGCAGCAAAAAAAAGAATCGTTAAGGTGGATGCCTATGGCGATGCACACATTTCCGCAACTTTCAACAACATTATTGTAAGTCTTACAAACAAAAGCGGCCAGGTAATAAGCTGGAGCAGCGCCGGTAAGATGGGCTTCCGTGGAAGCAAAAAAAATACGCCTTATGCAGCTCAAATGGCAGCAGCCGACGCTGCTAAAGTAGCATTTGATGCAGGGCTAAAAAGAGTAGATGTTTTTGTAAAAGGACCCGGTAGTGGTCGCGAAGGCGCCATCCGTTCCCTTTCACAATCCGGAATAGAGATAGTAATGATTAAAGACGTTACTCCTCTGCCACATAACGGATGCCGTCCTCCCAAAAAGAGAAGAGTGTAAAATTTTCCTTAATCTCTCGAGGTTACAAGGATTTTGCAGACACAATAGTTCTTTTATATATTTTTAGTTTGAGAATAGTGTTTATGAAAACAAATATCATAACCCACAAATCATATATCTCAAATCTTAAATTATAAATTCATTTTAATAAAGGGTACTCAATTGATTTTTTCCAAAGCTTTTTAATGATTGCAGTACCGGTTTTTAAAAAAGCTTAAATGAAAGTATAATTATGGCACGTTACAATGGTCCTAAGACCAAAATCTCCCGTATTTTCGGGGAGCCTATTTTAGGCAATGGTAAATGGTTGGGTAAAAACAGTAACCCTCCCGGTATGCACGGCGAAAAGCGTAAACGTAAAACTCTTGGAGAGTACGCTTTACAGCTTCGCGAAAAGCAAAAAGCGAAATACACCTACGGTATTCTGGAAAAGCAATTCCATAAAACATTTGAAGAAGCTAACCGTCGCAAAGGTGTTACCGGTGAAAACCTGATTAAATTACTTGAAGCACGTTTAGACAACACAGTCTTCCGTATGGGCATTGCCCCCAGTCGTCCTGCTGCACGCCAGCTGGTGAGCCACAAGCACATTGAGGTAAATGGCGAAGTGGTTAACATTCCATCGTATCAACTGAGTGCAGGCGATGTAATTACTTTGAAAGAAAAAAGTAAAGCCAATTCATCCATAACCAGCCAGGTTAGACCAAAAAATCCTAAATTCGGCTGGGTTGATTTCAACGAAACGGAGTTTAAAGGTACTTTTATCACTTATCCTGAAAGAGAGAGTGTTCCTGAGAACATTAAAGAATCTCTGATAGTTGAGTTGTACAGTAAGTAATTTATTTTTGGTTATTACGCTATAGGGCTGATAAGCGTCTGATAGCACAACAACCTGATATCCAATAACAAAATCTAAAATATGGCAATATTAAATTTCCAGCAACCCGATAAAATTTTATTACAAAAAGCATCGGATTTTGAAGCTCAGTTTGAATTTCGTCCGTTAGAGCCCGGTTACGGTGTAACCATTGGCAATGCGCTGCGTAGGGTTTTATTAAACTCATTGGAAGGTTATGCAATTACCGGAGTAAAAATAGAAGGTGTTGACCACGAATTTGATACCATCAAAGGCATAAGCGAGGACGTGGTTGAGGTTATTTTGAACCTTAAACAAGTACGCTTCAAGAAAATAGTGGATCATGAAGTTGCAAACGAGAAAATTTCATTATCAATAAAAAATCAAAAACAATTTTTGGCAGGTGTGATTGGCGATAATACGCAAGCCTTTCAAATAATGAATCCTGATTTACTGATTTGTACAATGGATGAATCAGCAAGACTGGATATTGAATTTACTATTGGTAAAGGCCGTGGTTATGTGCCTGCAGAAGAAAATATCGTTAAAGATGCCCCTGTTGGCTATATTCCTACAGATGCTATCTACACTCCTATCAAGAATGTAAAATACAGCATCGAAAATACCCGCGTAGAACAACGCACCGACTTTGAAAAACTTGTAATGGAGGTAGTTACCGATGGCACTATTCATCCTGAAGATGCAGTAAAACAAGCCAGCCGTATCCTGATTCAGCACCTGATGATTATCACTGATGAAAATATCACCTTTGATAATAAAGAAGAAAAGAAAGAAGACATGGTGGATGAGCAAACTTTACAATTACGTAAAGTATTGAAAACACCTCTGGAAGATCTCGATCTTTCTGTACGTGCTTTCAACTGCCTGAAAGCTGCAAAAATCAATTCTTTGAGCGAACTGGTTCAATACGAACAGGAAGATTTGATGAAGTTCAGAAATTTTGGTCAAAAATCACTTTCCGAAATCGAGCAGGTATTGAATGAAAGAGGACTGAACTTCGGAATGGATTTGTAGAGATTGGGCATCGAAAAAGATGATTATTAAGAAAAGACAAGTAGATTGTAATTCCTGACACGGTACAATCGAATTTATTAAACCCGGTTTGACTTATTGAGCATTACACTTCAAGCGTCAAACCTAAAACTTACACGTCATGCGTCACGGAGACAAAATCAAAAATTTAAGCCGTACAAAAGCACACAGAGATGCTTTATTAAGCAATTTATCCTGTCAGCTTATTAAACACAAAAGAATTGTTACAACTGTTGCCAAAGCAAAAGCTTTGCGCGTATTTGTTGAGCCTTTAATCACTAAAAGTAAAGAAAACACCACACATCAACGTCGTATTGTTTTCGGCTATCTGCAAGATAAAGAGGCCATAAAAGAACTGTTTGATAATGTAGCAGGAAAAGTAGGCGGCCGCCCAGGTGGTTACACCCGTATCATCAAATTGGGAACACGCCGCGGAGATGCTGCTGAAAAAGCTATGATTGAGCTGGTTGACTTCAACGAAATTTACGGTAAAGGTATCGGCGAAGATAAAGCAGCAGGAAAGCGTACACGCCGTCGCGGAAGCGGAAGCACAAAGAAGAAGGCTGAGGCTGGGGTTGAGACTAAGGTTGAGAATGAGGCTGAGGTTAAGACTGAGGTTGAGGTTGAGACAGCGAAGGTTGAAGATGCGGATGCTGATCCTGAAAAAGCTTAAAACAAAAATTACTTCTAATTCATTTCAAATACCTCGCAAAAGCGGGGTATTTTTGATGTACGGAAAAAATATTTTGAAAATTGATTGGGGGGAGGTAATTTAACATGCAAATTATACATTAGTCCTCTAAATTATTTTACTATCAAATTAATTACTACTTTGTTACTATTTGTTCTCCTTTTCACAATGTGTTCTAAGCCAGATGTAATGATTGAGGAAAATTCTTATACTAGGCTAGCCAAAACACTCAAAAGTGCAACAGTTAAAGCAAAGAATATAGTAGCATTAAATTCAAGAAAAAGCAAAACGTCTCATAAAACAACATTTCCCAGGGATGTCGTTCCAATTACAACAATTGATGATAATCCGTATCCCTTCGTCCAACCCCGTCATTGTTGTTTAAAGTTGGCATCATAGTTTTGTGGCAGCAGTTGGTATAGGTTTTGCTTTTTGGCGCTGTTGATTTTTTCGAATACGTGGGTAAGCCAGTGTTCGGGATTGATGTTGTGCAGGCGGCATGTGGCGAACAGGCTATAAAGCATTGCTGCATCCTGTGCCCGCTCGTGGCTTCCGGCAAACAGATAATTTTTGCGCCCCAGCGCCACAGGGCGAATAGCGTTCTCAATAAGGTTATTATCGATTTGCAAAATGCCGTCTGTGGTGTACACGCACAATTTCTGCCATCGTGTTAATGTATAAGCAATGGCCTTGCCAAAAGGACTTTTGGGTAATACCTTTTTGGTGAGCAACATTTCGGTTAATGTGCTTTGCAAATTGTTTAATACGGGTAGGGCATGTTCATGCCGATGGTTTTTATTTGCTCCGGCGTAAAGTTTTCATCGCGGCAATAGGATTCTATTTTATATAAATCCTGTATCAGGCTCAAAACCGCATCCGCATTGGCTTTGTCGTAATCTTTGGCTTCGTAAAATTTTCTGCGCGATGCGCCCAGCAGCAAAAAGGGGTAACGCCTTCTACTTTATCGAAAGTTTCGTAAGCATCGTAGCCATCTGTTTGCAAATAGCCTTTAAACTTGTGCAACATAGCTTTGGGATACAAAGCGCCACGCCCGGGCTGATAATCGAACAACGCTAATTTTCGTTGCGTATCGTAATACACCCAATAGTATCCTGTATGCGTGGTTTGTTTTTTGTCCTTATCCAAAACCTTTATCGTGGTTTCATCCACATTCAAATAGTTTGTATTCAAAACCTGCCAGCAATGCAGGTCGTAAACCGGTTCAATCAACCGCATCGCATCTTTTATCCAGCCGCTTACCGTGCTGTGATTGATGTTTACATTTGACGTTTGAAGATGGCTAACTGGCGATACACAGGCAGATGGTCCACAAACTTGCTTGCCAGCAAATGCGTAAGCAATGATGCGCCTGCAACAGATTTCTCAAGCGGCATGGCCGGTAATGAAGCAATGATGCGGCTTGCGTTTAATCCATCATTTGAAGGTTTGATATACTCGGGGCGTACATATTGTTTCACAAACAACTCGCCGGGCCGGTACTCCAGCTTTTCGGTAATTTCTTTACCAACGGGATGCAAACCTTCTACATCCTCTTTGGGCATCAGTTCTATTACTTCGCGGCGAAGGCTTTCCGGCAAAGGGTTACGACCGGGATGCTTTACGGTGAGTTTGGTTTGTTGCTTTTGATATTCTTTTACCAGTGTGGTTTTTACCACGTCTATCTGCCCCAGTTTATCATCAGGGAATAATTCAGGCTGTGAAACGGCGGTTGCATTTGCTGTTACAAACTTCTCTGCCCTGCCGCCAAAGAGCATTTTCTTTAATTCGGCTAATTGCAACTGTAGCGATTGTATCTGTAATCGCAATTCAATATTGTGGCTCCTTTCCTGTTCAAAGAGGACTTTGTAGTCTATAAAACTATTGCCGGAAGCGATATGTGAAACTGTTTGCAAGATGTTTACAGGTAGTACAAATATCATGCTAATAATTGCCTGAAATGCAGTATTGACAGGTATTTCAGACAGTATGGCAATAGTGGAATTATTGGCAGGTAAACCTGATTTTTTGTCGCACCGTTTTTAAAATTACACCCTGCAAAATAAATTGTAATTGCTGTGAGGTGATGCAAAAATGATCGTTATGGCTGGCGGGAGGTCTTTCAAAGTGCCCTGCTCCAACCTTTTTCATAGAGCGCAAAGCCATCGCTATCCCATTGTAGTAATTTTATTTTGTTACCACGCCGGCCAATAAAAATGAATACGTCGCCACTCAGCACATCCTGTTGCATCTCGTTGCGCACCAGGCCGCTCAACCCGTAGGCTCCCTTGCGAAAATCAGCAGTGCCGTTGTAATAAAAGTAGCGACAAGCGGAGTTTAGATGCAACATAGCAGCTCTTTTAAAACGGCTATATTAATACTGCCCAACTCAAGCCGCACACCATTAGGGTAGCAGATAGTTGCGGCACTGCCATGGGTGGCTATCGGTGTCACCTGCGTGAAAGTGGGTGTGGTCGCTGCGTTAATAGGCAACCGTTTTTGCCAGTAATAATATTTGGATGCCGCAAGCCGGTGTTCTTTGCAATAAGATACAACCGTTTGGCCGCTTGTGCGGCAGGCTTCAATGTGGGCGTGCATTATACCGGCACGGTCGGAGGTATTGTTAGTTTCCATCCGGCAAAAATCAATAAACTATCTTAGTAAAGCAATACGGGGTTGGACGAAGGGATACGATAATCCAACAATAACTGAGAGCCAAGCTATTGAAATTACACAACCTTTAATTCAACCTACTAAAGATTTTTTATTATCATATTATGAAATAGATTTAAACGATTTTTTTAGTCCTAATGATCCAAGAATTGCAATTTTGGGAGTATTTGCATTGGAAGTCAAGCGACTTGAAGATCAAGGAGTAGCGATTGATACATCTTATATTGATTTTGGCATTGGTGAGCCTATTGGTGATTTATTGACATATAAATCTCAATATCCTATATTATTACGACCTGGCGAAACATTAATGTCATCCCATACTGACAGAATCATGTTAGAACAATATCCGATTTCTTTTATTGAGGCGTCTGGTTGAGTAACAAGAGCTTTAGGTGTACCTATGGGCTTGATTTTAGGTAGTGCAAAAGATTTATCAATAAAAGCAATTTTGAAAGCTGCAAGTAAACTAGCTAAAAGAACCTTGGGTTGGATAGGAGCAGCTTATGCTATTTATGATCTTTCTACATGTTTATATCAAGAATATAATGATGGGAATGATATTTCTGAACACGGTTAAATTTTTTTTGTAATGAAATCTATTTTCGACATTATTTTTAATATTCTCGGATTAATAGTTTTTTTAAGCATTATATGGAATTCTTTAAAAGATATATTAAAGAAAGATACTAATGTAGGATTATTAATAATGAGAGTATTAGCAATTATTGTGTCTATATATTATATAATACAAATAGTTGGTAGGCTGATTTAATATTTTCATTCAATAACGTAACGTAACTTACCTCGCAAAAGCGGGTTATTTTTTTACCTCTTATATTACTGTACAATTTCTGTTTCCACCAAATTAAAAAGCCCGAACTATTTTTTTAGTGCACAATTTTTGCTTTCTAATAATTTGAAGCGAATTTTATGAATTTTAGATGCTTTTAAAAACCTGCTTTTTAATAACAGAAGCATTATTTAGCGCCTACATTTATGTTATGAATAATATCCAAAAATGCTATTTACTTTCTATACTTGAAAAACTAAATTATTTAAAATTCCACAATTTCAACTTCGTTGTTTTTCTTGCTATAATCTGTAAGAGAAGTAAGATTATGCATAAAGAAATTTTGAAAATGAGCTACTTCAATAATAGTGGAAGCTAAGGACTTTGGGTATTTGTAATTAGGATTATTTTCCAAAATAATATTTCCAATCAAGTTACATAAATCTTTATATGGCTGAAAAAATTGTTTTTTATTATCTTTTTCTACCTGCTTGGTGAGGTAAGCTTTTGAACCTTCGGCAACAATAACGGGATGTAATAATCCTTCATCTATATGGTTTGTCTGTTTGTCGTCTTCAATAGGAAGCGCTAATAAATTTATTATCTTCTGTAGCTTTATCTTAGGGTCTTTTATGTTATTCGTTTGAAAACTAATTTGATAGGCTAACCAGCCAAAATACCACGCTGTAATATAAATCAATAAATTATGCTTGTTTTCAAAATACCGGTAAATGCCTGCTTCTGTTGAATCAATCTCTTCTGCAAGTTTTTTAAAGGTGAAAGATTCAAAACCCAGTTTATAGATGAGATCTACACTATGCTTCAATATTCTTCTTCCTAATTCTGTATCTTCCGGGTTCCGAAGATATAATCTTTCATTCATTTTAATTTTAAACTGAATTTCCATAACCACTATTTCTTCTTGAATACAAATTTAGCAAATTTATAAAAGTTTTACATTTTTTAATAATAGTAATACTATTATTAAAAAATGCTTTACTATTTTTGCGGGTTAATAAATAACAAATGGAAACTATTATAGAAAATCTCCAACACTTAATGGATCCCGACTGGATAATGAAAAATGGTGGTTTATATTTGATTCTAATAATTCTGTTTATTGAAACAGGTATAATAATTGGCTTCTTTTTGCCTGGTGATCCTTTATTGTTTGTTTCCGGAATGATTATGGCCTCAGCCGATGAAGTCCCTTATCCATTTAGCGGACACATTCCAAATTTATTCTTTTGGATGGCATTATTTACAGGTGCAACAATTTTGGGGAACTTTTTTGGTTATTGGTTTGGATATAAATTTAAACACGTGGTACACAGAAAAGAAGACACGTGGTTTTTAAAAAGAAAACATGTCCAGACAGCACATGAGTTTTATGAAAAAGAGGCGGATTTGCCATTGCAATTGCTCGCTTTTTACCCATTGTAAGAACTTTTGCACCAGTTATAGCAGGTACAGTAGAAATGGATTTTAAAAAATTTTCTTCCTATAATATTATTGGGGCAATCATTTGGGTAGGGAGCATTACTTCATTGGGATATGTCTTAGGAGACAATTCCTGGGTTAAATCAAACTTAGAATATATTTTAATCGGCATAGTAGTGACAGTAACGGCACCTGTAATCATAAAACTATTTTTGAAAAGGAAAAATAATTAATCAAATAAAAATATCAAAATCATGAAATGTCCTACTTGTAATGTAGCCTTAATAATGACTGACCGCAATGGAATTGAGATTGACTATTGCCCCGATTGTAGAGGAATTTGGCTCGACCGCGGTGAGCTTGATAAAATTATAGAAAAATCTGTTCAACAAGAACCTATGCCTCCAAGAAATACTTATCAGGACAAAGAACACTATCGTTCAGAAAAAGATTATTATTATAAAAAGAAGAAAGGCTTTTTGGGCGATTTATTTGATTTTTAAAATTTATTACAAAATAATTTATGATAGTTTGGAGCATTTTTTTAGCTGTGATAGTAATAGCACTGGCCTTAGATTTAGGAGTATTTAACCGCAATCCGCACGAAATTAAGACTAAAGAAGCAGCAATCTGGACAGGGGTATGGGTTACTGTTGCCCTCTTATTTTCTGGAATCATTTACCTTTCATTTCAGAATGAATGGATTGCCAATCCCACAAACTTAACGCCTACCATTGCTGTATTAAAGTACATTACAGGATATTTAATTGAGTTATCCCTGAGTATAGATAATGTATTTATTATTGCTCTTATTTTCTCCTCCTTTGCCATTCCAAAAAATACCAACCTGAAGTATTGTTTTATGGTGTCTTAGGTGCTATAGTTTTTAGAGCATTAATGATTTTCTTTGGAGTGGCATTGATTACAAAATTCAGTTGGATGATTTACGTTTTTGGAGTTTTCTTAATTCTGACGGCTTTGAAAATGTTGTTCAGCCATGGAAAACAAAAGGATGCTAAAGATTTCGCTATCTATAAATGGATAAAAAAGGTTTATCCGGTAATTGCGACTGTGTATAATGATAAGTTTTTTATCAAGAAAGGTGGAATTAAATTTGCCACACCACTTTTTGTGTCATTAATTATGATTGAACTTACTGACCTATTTTTTGCTATCGATAGCATTCCTGCTATTTTAGCAATTACGGCTGATCCATTTATCGTTTTTAGCTCAAATATACTAGCTGTTATGGGATTAAGGTCAATGTACTTTTTAATAGTAGGAATGTTGGATAAATTTAAGTATATAGGCTATAGTTTAGTGGTAATTTTAGCATTTGTTGGAACAAAAATGATTATTTCTCATCAAATTGAAATACCTGAGTGGTTGTCTCTTGTAGTAATCGTTTTATCATTAGCTGGAGGAATGATTGCATCCAAAATGATAAAAAGCACAGAAGCTTAATTTGAAACTACAACGATACTTAAAAATAAATTGACAGAATAATAGTCATTAACCGCAACCCGGTTTCTTCGTTGTGGTGGCTATAAAATAATTGCGTTAGTGAAATTATTTTTCTAATCGACCATTGCGAAGAAATAGAAAAGCCGCCGCTTTTTGCGAGCAGCAGCGTCTTCAGTTTTAATGTACCCGTGGCGCGTATTCGGCGAAGGAGGTTGGCTTACACCTTCAGCGCCCTTATAGCTTATTACAGGGAGTAAAAGAGCCTTGCTTAAATAATCAGTTGCCTGATGCACTACAAATGAATGGAGCGTCGCAAGGGACGATGCCATAAGTACTGCCGTTTGCTACAAAAATCCTAAACTCTTATAAAAAAATCTTATCTTCAACCCCAGCTTGCCGGCAACAATTAACAAACAAAAAAGACTATTGAATAATAATGGATATAAGCGCAAGCAAAAGTTTGATAAAATTTAAAAATGAGGTTGGAACACGATTTCAGCTTTATAACAGCCTTTTCACCTCTTTGCCTTTTCATAAGATAGAAAAGACAGGGATTTTGCTTTCATTATTTTCAAATCTTTGCGAGGAAGGTTATCATGCCAGAAAAAGTCCGGTCGAAATTGTAGATGAATTTTTCAGCAAACACACATCCGGGGGTAATGAAAAAGAGCGTCTTAACCTGATGTTCAGTTTTATTCAATATGTGGAAAGGCAGGTGGTGCTCTTTGATGCTTTGGAAGATGCTTCTTATAAAAACACACATGACCTTACCGGGCCGGGCACAATGAAGCAGTTGCTGGCAGATGTTTTGCAAAACAATAAAGAATACAAACTAAAAGAGGCTTTCAAAGATTTTACAGTTAGACTGGTACTTACCGCCCACCCTACTCAGTTTTATCCAAGTTCGGTGTTGGGCATTATTCACGACCTTAGCCGTGCGCTAATTAAAAATGATGCAGTTGAAATTGACACACTGCTTCAACAGTTGGGAAAAACAGCATTTTTCAACAAGAAAAAGCCAACACCATTTGATGAGGCTGTAAGTCTGATCTGGTATCTGGAAAATGTATTTTACCATGCAGCAGGCCGCATCATGAATACAATAAAAAGCCAATTCTCTGAGATCATTTCTGAAGACCATGCTATATTAAAAATGGGTTTCTGGCCTGGTGGAGACAGGGACGGTAATCCCTTTGTAAACTGTAGTACTACCATTCAGGTGGCCGATGCCCTACGGGGCGCCATAATTAAATGTTATTATATGGATGTGCGCAAACTAAGGCGCAGACTTACTTTTGATGGAGTGGAAGAACTACTGCAAGCGTTAGAACAAAAATTATACGATAATATTTTTATACCAGGGCATAAGACCTCATTGAGTGTGCCAGAAATAAGAAATACACTTATAAATATAAAAGAATCATCAATGAGCGGCACAATGGACTATTTGTGTCTATGGTGCAAAGTCTCGTCAACCGGCTGGAAGTTTTTGGATTGCATTTCGCCTCATTAGACATCAGGCAAGACAGCAGTATTCACATCAAATTGATGAACGAGATAGCGAGGTTTCAACCGGAAATATTAGGCGCTGATTATTCTTCTCAAGGTAATGACGAAAAAATCAACAGGCTTATCAATATCCATCAAAACATCAATCCTGATATTTTTGAAAATGAAGTTTTAAAAGATGCTGTTCAAATTCCTCATGCAATTGCTGCTATTCAGCAAAGCAATGGAGAACAGGGATGCAACCGGTACATCATCAGCCACTGTACCAGTGTGCTCAATGTGATAGAGGTATTCGCCTTGTTCAAAATGGCCGGTATCGCAGAGGAGCATATCAATGTGGATATCATCCCATTATTTGAAACTATTGATGACTTGCAAAATGCGCCGGCAGTGATGCAGGAGCTGTATTGCATGCCGGCATATAAAAAGCATTTAAAACACAGAAAAAACACACAAACCATCATGCTCGGCTTTTCGGATGGCACAAAAGACGGCGGATACCTGATGGCAAACTGGAGTATCTACCGTGCAAAGGAAGAGCTAACACGGATAACAAGGCAGTATGGGTTTGATGTGGTTTTCTTTGACGGGCGCGGAGGTCCGCCCTCCAGAGGCGGTGGTAAAACGCACAAATTTTACGCTTCGATGGGTAATAACATCTCCAGCAAAGAAATCCAGCTCACCATTCAGGGGCAAACAGTAAGCGCCAATTTTGGGGTAATAGACTCGGCGCAGTTTAATATAGAACAATTGTTAAATGCGGGTGCCACCAATCTTATTTATAAACCCCGCCAACAAACCATGAGCAGTAAGGATGAAGAATTGTTACAGGAATTATCATCATACGGGTTTGATGAATACATAAAACTAAAAAACCATCCTCTTCTTCCCGAATATCTTTATGAAGTTAGTCCTTTGCGGTTTTACAGCGATACTAATATCGGAAGCCGTCCGGCAAAAAGAGGACCTTCACAAACATCATTGTCGTTAAGCGACCTGAGAGCTATTCCATTTGCAGGCTCCTGGAGTCAGTTAAAGCAAAACGTACCCGGTTTTTTTGGCGTGGGGTCTGCCCTGAAAAAGATGGAATACATTGGCAAGTTTGAAGAGGTGAAAAAATTATACAATAACTCACTCTATCTCAAAACTCTTTTGGATAATTGTGAAATGGCTATGTCAAAATCCTATTTCCCAATTACTATGTATCTGAAAAAACATGAGAAGTTTGGTGGAATATGGCAGATGATACATGATGAATATTTACTTACAAAAGAATATTTGTTCAAACTATCGGGCCATAATACTTTAATGGAAGATTACCTTGTGGATAAATTATCCATCCGAATGAGGGAAAGAATTGTGTTGCCTTTGGTAACAATACAACAGTATGCATTAAATGCCATCCGCACCATTGACGAGTATAATGAAAATGGGACCGAACTTAAAGACATTTATGGTAAGTTAGTAATGCGTTGCTCTTTTGGTATCATCAATGCAGGGAGGAACTCCGCCTAAAACCTATCTTGCAAGCCAGACGCGTGGATCTACATTTCTTTCTTCAATCATAAGGATAAAATCCATTTTACCATTTCCTGTTTCGTCATCAACACCCACGGTGCCGATGGTTTGTCCACGGCTGACCTTGGCCCCCTTGCCAACACTTACAGCGCCCAGATTACTATACGCTGTAAAATATTTTCCATGCCTAAGTACTACAAATGACATACCTGCAATACTTGAAACACTGGCAACCTCACCATCAAAAACGGCCTTGACGGGTGATCCAACTGAGGCAGTATAGGTAACGCCCGGGTTTTCGCCTACCACATCGGGGCCTACGCCTTCAATCCGATATCTTCCAAAACCCAGCGTAATAACACCACTCACAGGCGAAGGCAGCCTTCCTCGGTTTTGAGAAAAATCACTGTTTAATGCGATATCTGCAGCTTTGTAGTTAAGATAACCGCCCTCAGGCACTTTATTTTCAGGCTTGGGAACGGGTGGAGAAGCAACAGTCGCAGGCGTACTGCTTCTTGCTGGTGCCACTGAAGTAGTTTTTGCAGAAAAATTGGTATTTTCGGAAGATGGCACTGATCGGGCAGCAGTAGAAGTGCCTGCTTCTACTTTTGTTGATTTAGGTACAACGGTTGGTTTTACACCAACAATTCTACTCTCTTCTTCTACTTTATTCACTTCGGCCGGAGGGGTAATAGTAATACCTCTTGCTTTAGCATCGGCTAATGCCTTTCTTTCGGCTTCAGCCTGTTGTTTGGCCAATGCTTCAGCTCTTGCTTTTCTATCCGCTTCGGCTCTTTGTTTTGCATCTTCTCGAGCCAGCTTTCTGGCTTCTTCTATTTCTTTTCTGACAACAGCAGCAATACTGGATTTCAGATCGTTGTCTCTTTTTTGTTTTTTGGTAATTTGCTTTTGCAAATCACCCGCTTGAGATTTTAGCTGAGTTACTACCGAATCTTTTTCGACTTTTTGTGTTGCCAATAATGATAATTCGTCCGCTCGGCTTTCAATAGCCGATTTCTTTTTATTCTTATTAACCACTTGCTGATCATAGCGTTTTGCAATCAGTGTACTCGTTTTGGTTATGTCATTTACCTGTTTTTGCCTGTAATCCCTATAGCTTTTTAAATACGCTATACGCTTCATAGCATCATTGAAATTAGTAGAGGAAAAGATAAAATTCAGGTAATCATAATTGCTTCGGTTTTTGTAAGCATATACCACCGTGCGTGAATAATGCGATTTCAGTGTATCCAATTGTTTTTTTAGCCTATTGATTTCCAATGCACTGTAATAAATATCATCATCAATCAAATGAATTTCCTTTCCTATATTGTTAATATATCTTTCCTGAAGAACCAATTTTCTGTTGAGCGCTGCCAATTGGGTTAGATTTTCCTTTTGCTGCCCTTTCACGGCATTTAAGGCATTTTGAATTTCTTTCAGTTCCTGTTGTATCTGGTTGCGTTCGTTTATCATATTGGTTTTATCGCTCGTTTTTGAGCAAACGAAACCACACCAAACAATAACGATACCATCAACCAAAATATGTACTTCCTCATTACTATTTCCTCATATATTTTTTCAAAAAAACCATTTACTTCATCGAATAGCTTTCAGGCACAGAAAAGGGAGTGCTGATTTCACTATCAAAACCATAAGATTTAAAGTTCAACCGTATGTCAATTTTTGATTTGTAGTTTACCAATATGTTCCTCAAAGTAGAAAAATAATGATTATCTGCCATTTTATAGTTATCGTATTTAAGAGTAGCAGTTATCTTTCGGTCGGTATCCACATCCTCCAGTTGACTTACTGATGGTAAATAATTTGGCAGAAATACAGTGAGTAAATTCTTGAAGGAAGCTCCCTGACTACTGATAACCAATTCATTACCCTGCCGGGTGTAGGAACTGCCTTCTTTTTCTATCAACACCGAATTACCTACTATCAAATCCTGCAAATCAGAAAAATTAAATGGCAAACCCAACGGGTCTTTCAGGTAAGAAATACTACGCGGGATATATTCACGATTAAATTTATTAATAATTTTTACAGAATCCTTTGTAATTATTCCCCTGCCCACTTCTATTCCCAAAGGCCAATTACCGAAAGCCAAATCAGGCTGTCTTTGTACATATTAATCTTGGCATCAAAACTGTTCGATTTATTGTTTTGCGCCTAATCAACTTCTGTTTTGCCCGAAAAGGTTTTATAGTCAATTTTATTGAGTTTGCTCAAAACAGTTGCAATGCTCTCATTTTCATCAATTTCTACTTTTTCTTCCGGATTCACCACTACAGGCTTTTGTATCTGCTGAGGTGTGACGCAGGAAATAATTGATACTAATATAATAGCTATTGAAAAATACTTTATCATTTTTAAATTATGTTTTATTTACCCGTATGTCCAAAACCACCTTCACTTCGGGCTGTATCGTTTAATTCATTTACCGGATTCCACTGAATTTTTTCTACTTTTTGAATCACCATCTGTGCAATGCGGTCGCCATTATTGATGGTCTGAACTTCATCAGACAAATTAATGAGTATTACTTTTATTTCGCCCCTGTAATCCGCATCAATGGTACCCGGTGTATTAAGGCAGGTTATTCCCTGCTTAATAGCCAATCCGCTTCTGGGCCTTACCTGAGCCTCATAACCTTCCGATAGCTCCATAAATAATCCGGTAGGCACCAGCACTCTTTCCAAAGGCTTCAACAAGATACTTTCGGAAAGAAACGCCCGCAAATCCATTCCCGACGAGCCTGAGGTGGCATATTCAGGTAATTGGTGACCGGATTTATTTACTATTTTTACCATCAGTTTCGACATAGCGACAAAGATAAATCCTTAGCGTTAAAGGTGAACAAGGATTAACAATTAGATGAGAATCTGCGCTGATTACACATTTATTTTTAGCAAAATATTCTTCAAAAAAACATTTTAAGGTTTTTGTAACAAAACCGTTGCCATTGCCATCAGTCCTTCTTCACGCCCGATAGCACCCATTTCTTCGGTAGTGGTTGCTTTTATTGAAACATCATCCACCGTTAACTCCACAATGCCGGCTATCGCTTGCCTCATATCAGGTACATAAGGTTTAATTTTTGGTTCCCGGAGGCAAAGTGTAGAATCAATATTAACAACTTTATACCCTTTCTCTTTTATCAATTCCATGCATTTCTGCAAAAGTATTTTACTGTCAATATCTTTAAAACGGTCGTCATTGTTAGGAAAATGGAACCCGATATCACCGAGACTTAATGCGCCCAACAATGCATCACAGATAGCATGAAGCAATACATCGGCATCGCTATGCCCAATGGCACCCTTGTGGTGAGGAATTTTTACGCCTCCGATCCATAAATCTCTTCCTTCTGCAAACTGATGAAAATCAATTCCCGAACCTATTCTGAAAGACATCATTATTTTTCTTAATAATTTTAATCAAAATGAAAATATAGGCGAATATACACACTTCAATTATTAATTTTGCACAAATGAACATTGAAGAACTATACAAGCTATACCTCCAGTTTCCTTCGGTACAAACCGATACCCGAAAATTAAAACGCGGAGACCTGTTTTTTGCATTGAAAGGGCCCAATTTTAACGGTAACGCTTTTGCCCAAAAAGCAATTGAAGCCGGCGCTAAATGTGCTATTATTGATGAAAAAGAGTATGAGGTACCCAATAAAACCTTTTTGGTTAAAGATGTATTAAAGGCATTGCAGCAGTTAGCCCGGCATCATCGAAGGCAGTTAAATATCCCCTTTCTGGCAATAACAGGGAGTAATGGGAAAACCACGACCAAAGAACTTATTCATGCTGTATTGAGTACTTCCTTTAAAGTTTATACCACCGAAGGGAATTTAAATAACCATATTGGTGTGCCGCTTACTATTTTGAAAATCAAACCTGATGCCGAAATAGCCGTTATAGAAATGGGAGCCAATCATCTTAAAGAAATTGAGAGCTATTGCAAAATAGCTGATCCCACTCACGGAATAATAACCAATTGCGGCAAAGCACATCTTGTAGGATTTGGCAGCTTGGAAGGCGTAAAAAAAGCTAAAGGAGAACTGTTCGATTACCTGCGTCAACGCCGCGATGGTACTGCATTTGTGATGTGGGATTATGACTATCTGCAAGAAATGAGCAAAGGTATTTACAACATTATCAAATACGGAACAAGCGATGCAGACATCAACGGTCGTATTTTGGCCTCCGACCCTTTTTTAAAACTGTCAATAAACGACCACGCTCATCACACAGATATCAATACCCAATTGGTAGGCGGCTACAATTTACCAAATGTTTTGGCTGCAATTGCAGTAGGCCGAGAAATGAAAATCGGGTTGCCCAAAATAAAACAAGCCATCGAAAATTACCATCCCTCCAACAGCCGGTCGCAGCTGATGCAAAAAGGCTCCAAAAAAATTATTCTGGATGCATATAATGCCAACCCATCCAGCATGAAAGCCGCTATTGAAAACTTCGCAAATATGGAGGCCTACAAAAAAGTGTTGATGCTGGGCGCCATGGCCGAAATGGGAGCAGATTCTGAATTGGAGCACCAGAGCCTAATAGACTTTTTGAAAAAATATAATTGGCAGGAGGTTGTTTTGGTTGGAAAGGCATTTAGCCCTTTCAAGTCAGAATTCAGATATTTTGAAAATTCTGAAGAAGCTAAAGAATGGTTTAGTAAACAACAATATGACAATACAACCATTTTGGTAAAAGGTAGTCGAAGTACACAAATGGAGAAAGTGATTGGATGAAATTGTTAATTATATATTCAAAACAAAATGAGCAAAAAAGATCAGAATACAAAAACAAAGGTTATCTTGAATCCGTTATCGGGTGCCATTGTCCGCCGTGCCGCGAAGGTAAATTATTTGAATACCCTGTAAGTTTCAACCTGAAAAAGGTGTTGAAAATGAACAAAACCTGCCCTGTTTGTGGGCAACCAACCGAAATTGAAATAGGATTCTACTACGGCACCGGTTATGTCAGCTATGCAGTGGCAATAGCCATCTCTGTGGCCACTTTTATTGCATGGTGGATAATTATTGGAGTTTCGGTAAATGATAATCGTATTCTTTACTGGCTTGTTTTCAATGCTATTGTTTTGCTTTTGGCACAGCCTTTTACCATGCGTTTTGCTCGCAGCCTGTGGATTTCATGGTTTGTAAAGCATGACCCCGATTGGAGAGTAAAAGAGCCTGTGGTTACTCCTGAAAGAACAAATAAAGATCAGGCTAATAATTGGTAATTATATGCTCCTTAAAAAAAAAAACCGGAGACAATAAGCTACGGCTAAAAACAATTTAGTTCCAAATTTCGCTGCCTAACGCCCGAAACCTCCTGAAGTATTTGCACCTGCTCGGTTTCTTATCTGCTGATCGGCATACCCAAACACGCGTTTCATTAAGTCGGTTTTACGAAATTCAATTTTTTCACGAATATTTTCCTCCTCATTAGCTACATATAAAAACATAGCATCTATTGCGCGGCCTGCAATGAACTCATTCAAATTAGGCTCCAATTTTTTTTCCAAAAAAGGAACAGCATTATAAGTTCTTGCAATAGCATCATAATCTTTTCCGGCACCGGTAGTCCTTACGGTACTATCTACTATTGGTCTGAAGGCAGTCTTCAGTTCGGGTGTCATTGCTGATTTAAAAAACTGGAGTGGCTGCATGTTTATTATCAGAAATTAAAATATTAGCTACATCTTTGAAATTCATTCTTTTTATCGAATTAACAAATATCGGCTTCGCTTCCTTAACAGCCAAAGCCATTGCATTTGTAAACTTGGCAGTTACATTATTTACCAAGGAAGTGAGCCCCAGGTCTTTTAATGATTTTTCTATTTTGGCGGCTTCACCCGGAAATGCAAACCTTACCAACGGGTTTCCCTGATCCTGCCTGGCAAAAGCATCAAAGCCCACAAACAATCCCTGTGTAAGGGCTTCTTTAAGCCCTGCTATCATTTCAATTTCGGAAAGTCCCAACGACCCGGCTACCCCGCTAATTACATCACATCCGGAAAATGTGGCGGAAAACAAAAGGGAAGTACTTAATACCAGCGCTAATAATAATTTCTTCATGTGTAATTAGTTTGAATAATCAAAATTACATGACTCAGGTTTATATGACAATGAAATCAAACAAAAAGTTGCAACCTAATTTAACTGTGGATCAATTGGCGCATTTAAAATCAGTTCATATTCGCCACCCATATTTTTCAACACATCCTTCCAAAGCTCTTTTTCATCATGATGAAAAATAAACTCTTTTAATGCGAAGGATACAATCCAGGTTTTTTCATCCATCTCCATATCCAGCTGGCCCTGATCCCATCCGCTATAGCCCAAAAAGAACCTGATTTTGCTGTTATCAATAGTTCTTGAATTAATCACTTTTACCATTTCTTCAAAATCGCCCCCCCAGTAAACACCATTTGTCACTTCCTTACCACCAGGAATTTGTTTGGGATATTGATGCAAAAAATGAAGCGTGTTAAGCCCTACAGGCCCGCCTTCAAAAACCGGTAGTTCAAAGTCTGACAATTCGGGAACAAATTCGCCGATAGCATAATCAAGTTTTCGGTTTAACACAAAACCAAAAGTACCATTGAGATTGTGTTCGCACAAAAAAACAACTGTCCTTAGAAAATTAGGATCGTCCAAATGAGGATTGGCAATTAATAATCTGCCGCTTGCTGGATCAATCATGGGTACAATATAAATATTTCTTAACAAATTTAGGAACCTTGATGATTTTTTTTTAATTGTCCGTTAAATATATTGAGTAAAGGAGCACGATTTCTCCTTTATGACACTGTATTATTATATTTGCTTCCATTAAGTTTAAATAGTGAAAAAATTATTTTCTTTAATCTCCGTTTTAATCACCCTATCGCTGATTGGCTTGATTTTGCTTCAGGTGTCCTGGATCAAAAATAACATTGCTCTCAGAGATGATCAAATGAAACAACGTATTGAGAATGTATTGTTTACAGTAGGCAATGATTTATCGAGGCTGAAATCGCAATATGTTAGCACTCAGCCCAATGATCCATTTAATCTGACACCATTCAATAACTATCATAATTTACTGAGTGCCAATACCATCAGTTCGAGGATGAGCGCTAAAGAAATAAATGAACGAATTCTGAAAGCATTTGATCAGGCGGGTTTGAAAGATCTTAAATTTGAATATGGAATTGTGGTAGGTTTAAGCGAAAACTCCTTGTTGGCCACCATTGAAAAACATTCACCCGACTTTCATTGGCTTTGTCTGATTCACTAAATAATTTCTACCCCCGTCCGGTAGCCATATTGTCATTACCCAGTTCTCTATCCGAAAATCTGGCGAATGATGAAGCTTTGCACTTAGTGGTTCTGAATCTTAATAAATATGTAATAAAATCGCTGACTTTAAATATCATTTTGGTTGTATTGTTTACCGCTTTGATTGTTACCGCCTTCTATGTTACGGTTTATACCATGCTTCGTCAGAAAAAATTGAGCGATATTAAGAATGACTTTATCAACAACATGACTCACGAATTTAAAACACCTATTGCTACTATCTCTCTGGCAGTAGATGCTTTAAAGAACGAAAAAGTGTTAAGCAACCGTGATAAAATGAATTATTTCAGTGGAATTATCAAGGAAGAAAACCAACGAATGAACAAGCAGGTGGAAACCATCCTCAAAGCCTCGCAATTTGACAAGCAGGAAGCAGATTTTGAAAAGGAATCACTGCATGTTCATGATATTATTTATAGTGTGGTAGATAACTTTGTTCTTCAACTTAGTGATAAAAATGGTGATGCAGACCTAAATTTGGAAGCTTCGAATGATGTCATTCTGGGTGATGAAGTGCATTTTACCAATCTGGTGAATAATCTGATAGACAATGCCGTGAAATACTCTAAAGACAATGTACCGATTCATTTGAAAATTTCTTCTTCAAATAAAAACGGCAAATTGATTTTGCAGTTTGAAGATAATGGCATTGGAATGAGTAAGGATACTCAAAAACGTGTTTTCGAAAAATTTTACAGGGCGCATACCGGCAACCTCCATAACGTAAAGGGATTCGGACTGGGCTTAAGTTATGTAAAATCAGTAGTTCAAACACATAATGGGCAGATAAAACTCGACAGCGTATTAGGCAAGGGAAGTACTTTTACAATTGAATTCCCTTTGGAACAGTAATTGAACTTCAATAATTGTTGCAAAAAAATCTTAGGCCACATTCGTTTTATACCTGAGCTTTCGTGGGAACAGAAATTCAGCAATATAAATCATAAGCATATAGATGGCTGTGGTAGAAATCACCTTCATTAAAAAGACTATAAAAGAGCCAAAGGAAAGCCATTCCAAAAATAGTAGATAGCCATTATGCAAAAGCGAAAGAAAAACGGCATAAAGGCTGTAAGAGGTCCATCCCATTGCCTTAGGCGATGGTTCTTTATAATTGAACCCTGAGGCATCTTTGGGTGCAAAAAGATTAATTACAAAAGGTCTCAGATAGGCCACCAGCACGCAAGCTGCCGCATGAAGGCCTGGAGTCATTAAAAAATAATCGATGGTCAAACCCAAGACAAAGCTTAAAACCAATAACCAGCCACGCTTGATATAAAAAGGCAGCCAAAGTATGAACAGGAAATACAAATAAGGAGTAATCAGTTCATGCAAATGCGGCATCACATCCAGAATATATACCTGAATAAAAACAAAAATAAAGAAGCGCAATATGTTCTTTACTAAATCACTCATTTACGTTCTGCCTTTCTTTCTACTTTTTTAATAGTTTCTTCGTTCAGTTTTTTTTGTTCTATGAAATTCATATTCTCAACCACAAAAACCTGTTGGAGACTACCAAAATTTGCGGCAGGTTTGATTTTCAAAATATAAAAATTAGACGACTCGTCTTTTAACACTTTGGCCACTGTGCCTACCCATTTTCCCGGAGGATAACTTAATGAATAATTACCTGTTAAAATGGTGTCTCCTTTTCTAATTGTATCTGTCCTGGGTATTCCCGTCATATCCAGTTCTGTAGTATTAGTACCATCCCATGACAACATTCCGGCTCTTCCGGTCTTTTGTACCTGTACACTTAATTTGTTCATCACATTGAGCAGCGTCATTATCTCGCTGAAATTTTTTCCGGTATTTACCACCTTACCTACCAATCCTCCGTTGGAACTGAAAATTCCCATATCATCACTAATCCCGTCATTACTGCCTTTGTTTATTTGTAAATAGTTTCTATCATTATTGACAGTGGTGTACAATACCTGGGCAGACCTCCATTTATATATTCGCTGGCGACCAGTTGTATCAAAGGGTACGGTTTCTCTAACTAATGAATCCAATGAATCAATTTTTACAAAATTATTTTTCAAAAGGTTCATCAATGAATCATTCATTTTATGTACCCTTCGGTTTTCTTCTCTCAGGTGAAAAAATCCTTGCACATTTTTATAATTTTTGTTGAAATAACAAGTTACTTCTCCTGCAACTCCCAACCCTTTTGTACGATGAAAGCGATTGTAAGTGAACAAAAGGTAAAGGCAAATAATTTGCAGTATCAAAAATGCAATAAATACCGAGAATTGCCTTATGAACAAAAAAACGTTACGCATAGCCTCCTATGTTCCAATCAAAGATTTGCTTTCTGATATATATTAAACTATTTTTCAATGGAAGAAATTTGGAAATTATATCCTGAGTAGTTTTCTTTTGAAATTAATGCAACAAAAACCCTATCTCATCACAAAAGGATATGTGCCGTAATTCTTTAAAGCAATTCCGGTTCCTCTTACTACACTCTTCAGCGGATCATCGGCAATGTGAACAGGCAGTTTTATCTTCTGGCTCAGTCTCTTATCTAATCCACGAAGCAAAGCGCCACCACCGGTCAAATACAAGCCTCTACGATAAATATCGCTTGCCAGTTCGGGCGGTGTTTGTTCCAATGCCTTCAAGATTGCTTCTTCAATTTTGAAAATGCTCTTATCCAATGCCTCTGCCACTTCCTGATAGCTTACCATTATTTGTTTGGGAATGCCAGTAACCAGGTCGCGCCCATTTACAGGAATATCATCCGGCGGATTATCCAAATCTTTCATTGCGGCACCAATTTGAATTTTTATCTGCTCTGCTGTGCGTTCTCCAATCAATAAGCTGTGATAGCGGCGCAATGCTTCCATAATATCGGCAGTAAACTCATCGCCCGCCACTCTGATACTTTGATCGCACACTATACCAGCCAGGGCAATAACAGTAATACCTGTAGTACCACCACCAATATCAATAATCATATTTCCCACCGGTTCTTCCACATCAATACCGATACCCAGCGCAGCTGCCATTGGCTCGTGTATCAGATAAACCTCTTTGGCTCCGGCCTGCTCGGCGCTATCTCTTACCGCTCTTTTTTCCACCTCAGTAATGGAAGAAGGAATACAAATCATCATCCTCCAGCTTGGCGGAAAAAGCGGCTTTTTGGGATAAACCAGTTTAATCAACTCACGAATCATCAATTCGGCAGCATTAAAATCGGCAATCACGCCATCTTTGAGCGGACGAACCGTGCGGATGCTTTCATGTGTTTTTTCGTGCATCATCAGGGCGCGTTTACCCACCGCCAAAACTTCTTTCGGGTTATTCCGGTTGAGCGCTACGATACTTGGCTCATTTACGGTCACTTCGTCATTATGTATAATAAGGGTATTTGCGGTACCCAGGTCCATTGCAATTTCTTGTGTAAACCAATTAAAAAGTCCCATTTGTGTTTATTTCTTATTTTGGTCGCAAAGGTGTAGTAATTTATTCAAAATAACAAAGCAAAAACCACCAAAACAGCCATTTCTCTAAGCAAAAAGCCTATTATTCGAACTATTGTCAATAATTAGTTTATAAATAGGGCAAAAGCGACAGAAATTAGCAAAATTTTAATTTTTTTCTATGCTAAATAGATGTCGGATTACACATTTTTTTGGACAGCACATTTGAAAAGATTTCCTTTACAAACCAGATTTTAAACTTTTTGTAATATTGATAGTCAAATGAATCATTACAAAGAATAATGCCGGCAGAAACCGATAGCGATATTTTTGAGCTTTTTACTAATTTTTCCACCAGAGAAAAAGGCTTTACCATTTTGGTAAACCGGTACAAAGAACGACTCTATTGGCACATACGCAGAATGGTTGTGGGGCATGACGATGCGGATGACGTACTGCAAAATACCTTTTTGACAGCATGGCAGGGTATAGAAAACTTCAGAGGCGAAAGCAAACGATTTACCTGGCTTTATAGAATAGCCACCAACGAATGTCTTACATTCCTGGAAAGGCAAAAGCGCAAAGCGCCACATCATTTAAGTTACAGCGAAAACAGTCTTGAAAACAAACTAAAATCAGATGATTATTTTGATGCCAACAAAGCAGAATGGAAGCTGCATTTGGCCATACAATCCTTGCCGGAGCAACAAAAACTGGTTTTCAGCCTGAGGTATTTTGAAGAAATGCCTTATAAAACAATCAGTGAAATTCTTCAGGTTTCGGAAGGAGCATTAAAAGCCAGCTTTCATCATGCTACTAAAAAAGTGGAACAGTATTTACTAAATCATTAAACTATACTTTAACAAATCAGTCAATATAAGCGTTATGCTGGAAGAAATTACCGAATATAAAAAATTAACCGAGTTAAAGAAAACGCCCGATTTTTCGGCTATCGCAGCTCCCAATAAGTTGCCGGAAGGCTATCTGGCTGATTTTTCGGAAAAAATTATTCAAAAAATAAAAATAACTGACGCGGTTGATAAAAAAAGAAACTTTTCAGGAGGCTCGATCCATATTTTTTCTAAACATTGGTTAAAAACAGCAGTAGCCGCCGTATTTATTTTCAGTGTTTTTGGAATCCTATGGCAGCTACAGTTCTTCAATAAAACGCAAACCGGCAATGCTGAAATGATGATTAGAAAAATGAGTAACGACCGTTTGGAAAATTTTTTGAAAGAAACAGGTGTTTATAATACCTCCGGAAGTGAAGAATTTGAAAAAATGGATGAAAATTTAATTGATTTCAATCAATTTTTTCAAAATATACCGGATAAGGATTTGAAAACTTTTTTGAATGAAACATCCGGTGAAGATGAAAATATTTCACTTAATTAATTATTTATGAAAAGATTTTTTTCTTGCTATATTATTTTTTGGCACATTATTTATGACTTTCGGACAGCTTAATCCGACCCAAAAAGTACATAAAGTATTTTTGAATTATTTAAAACATAAATTACCACTTACTTCACAGGAATCAATACAGATGCGGCCTTTGGTGGCAAAATATTTTTTAGAACTTAGAAATATTTCAAAAAAGAATTTTGATCCACTGCTGAAAGAACAGAAAAGAATTGAGTTGAAAATTCAATATCGAAACTCCTTCACGCCTATTATCGGACAAGAAAGAGCCAATCGTTTTTTTGTGGAAGAACAAGTATTCAGAAAGAAAATTCGCGAGGAATTAAAAAGCCGTAGCCAACCGGAACAGGAATAAATTTCATGCTTTTAAAAAAAAGTGTTTTTTTATTTGAAATTGTGTTATATATTTGTGCTGGTGTTTTTCATAGGTTAGCAACGGCCAGCTCTTTTTAGGGCAGGCCTTCTTTTTTTCGGGAGCATCGACCATTTTCTTATTTGAATTTAAAGGTTTATTTTTGAGAATCGTGATAAAATAAAAAATTCCAGCGCTCCTTTTTTCCTTTTCTGTGCCAGTTTTCTCTCAATTCCATTGCCTTTTCGCCATCATAATCATATTTTGCCTTGTAGCGGCGTTTTAACTGGTTGTATTGAGACAGGTCATCGCCACCAAAAAAAGCAACCTCATCGTCCTCCCTTATCCAAAACACCTGATGATATTTTGAATGTGCCCCGGTTACTTCATATTGAATATAATAGTCTATTTCTCCCTTATCGGTTTTAATAAGTTCCAGATTATCAAAGGACGAGATGACATCCAACATGGGGATTGAATAGGAAGAACCTGCCTTCTGATAGGCATATTCCAATTCGTTCCTTTGAATATAGAGCAGCGCATTTTCGAAACTGAAAAGATGAGTATAAGGATTAATGAGGCCGCCAATATGGTCTTTGTGTAAATGGCTCATCAGCACCTTGGTTACCTCATCTGGTTCAAAGCCTGCATTTTTAATATTTCTATAAAGTTGAAAATAACCGCTTTCATCATTCTGTCCCAATCCGGCATCTAATAGAATGACATCATTTTTGGTTACCACTAGAAAAGGCTGAATTTCGACCAATATGCTTCCTCTTTTTCTTTCATTCAACTCATCCTCGCCCTGATGAAAAGGAACAAACTGCTTGGAACTGTCCACTGTAAAACTGCCTTCGGATAATGGTATAATCTGCATTTCAATGACTTAAAGAATCAATAATCAGGCTAAAATAACGACTACCGGGCAAACAATCATCAAAAAGGTTTGTAATATTTATCACCCAATGTGAGTAATAATAAACAGACATTTGCATTAAATATGAGACATTATGGCAACAATTCAGTTAACTACACAGGATTTTAAGGAAAGAGTATTTAATTACGATATAGAAAAGGAATGGAAATATAGTGGAACACTTCCTGCAATCATCGATTTTTATGCCGATTGGTGTGGTCCCTGCAAGATGGTAGCACCTGTTCTGGAAGAACTGTCAACGGAATATGCCGGCCGACTTTTGATTTACAAGGTTGATACTGAGGTAGAAATGGACTTATCGGCTGCATTTGGCATCCGCAGTATTCCTACCATACTGTTTATCCCTGCCGAAGGAGACCCTTCTCTTCAGCCCGGCGCTTTACCAAAAAATGTTTTTAAGCAGGTTATTGAGGAACATTTATTGCCAAAAGAAAGTGTAGAGGCTAAATAACGCCGGCCTCCATCTTTCTTCGCTCACCTATTTGCTGGCGCCACATTGCATAATACAGGCCTTTACCCGCCAATAATTCGTTGTGGCTGCCGGTTTCTACCACATCGCCTTTCTCCAGCACATAAATAGTATCTGCATGCATAATCGTGCTAAGGCGGTGTGCTATCAGTATGGTTATTTGGTTTTGCTGCGAAGAAACTTCGCGGATGGTTTTCGTAATTTCTTCTTCGGTAAGTGAGTCCAATGCCGAAGTAGCTTCATCAAAAATAAGGATATTGGGCTTTCTTATTAAAGCCCTGGCAATTGATAGCCTTTGCCGCTCGCCACCCGAAAGTTTTAATCCGCCCTCTCCTATTGTGGTATCAAGGCCTTTTTCGGCTCTTGCCAGAATATTAGAAATAGATGCTTTTTCAATTACATCAACAAGTTCTTCTTCAGTAGCTTCGGAGTTTACAAATAACAGATTTTCACGTATTGTACCCGAAAAAAGCTGGGTATCCTGAGTAACAAAACCGATTTGCCTGCGAAGGTCTTCAAAATCAATCTCATTCTCATCTAATCCATTATATAAAATTTTCCCTACCCGTGGGCGATAAAGCCCCACCAGCAATTTCATCAAAGTTGTTTTACCCGAGCCGGATGGCCCTACAAAAGCAATGGTATCTCCTTTTTTTACCTTAAAACTGATATCGTTGATTGCGCTGTTGCTTGCAGTTCGGTGTTGAAAATTTACATTTTCAAATTCCAGTGTTTCTATTTCTCCTAAAGGTTTTACATGCGATGGCAAAGGTTCAGGCGTTTTTTTCATCAATTCTTCATAATTATTGAGGGAGGCTTCTGCTTCGCGGTAGTATAGAATAATATTGCCTATTTCCTGCAAAGGCCCGAAAATGAAGAATGAAAACAATTGCATGGCTGCCAACTGGCCTGCATCTAACTGCCCTCTGTAAACCACATACAGCAAAACAAACAAGATCACCTGACGCAGGGTGTTAACGAAGGTTCCTTGTATGAAACTGATACTTCTAATGCGTTTTACCTTTTTTAACTCGAGCCCCAGAATGCGATAGGTATTCCGATTAAGCCTGGCTACTTCCTGCTGGGTAAGCCCCAGGCTTTTTACAAGTTCAATATTTCTCAAAGATTCAGTAGTGGCACCTGCAAGCGAGGCTGTTTGTGAAACGATTCTTCTTTGTACGGATTTAATCTTTTTACTGAGAATATTACTTAAAAATACCAGCAGAATAATTCCGCCAAAATAAATAAGCGGTAAGCTCCAATGAATGGTAATTGCATAAATGGAAACAAATATAACCCCAACAATGATTGGGAAAAGAACGTTAATGAAGGAATTGATAAATTTCTCGCTATCTGTTCTTACCTTTTGCAAAATTCCCAGCGTTTCACCGCTTCGTTGGTCTTCAAATTCATGGTAAGGCAACTTCATGGAATGTTGCAAACCATGGGTAAAGAGCCGAGCTCCAAATTTTTGAACAATAACATTAAAAAAATAGTCCTGAAAGGCTTTTGCAATTCGACTGACCATTGCCACTGCAATTGAAAGCAACACCAACTTGCCAACCGGCCCCGCAAAGTTCCACCAAAAAGGTTCATAAGGCTTTGGATTTTTTACATAATCCGATGCCAGATTGATTACTTTCCCAAAGATGATGGGGTCTATAAGCGAAAAGCCGATATTGATGCCAGCCAATACCATTGTAAGTATGGCCAGCCATTTAAACGGACTTAAATAATGAAGCAGGATTTTCATTACCCAACTGTATAATGATATATTTAGTTAAAAGTAAATTTAAGAATGATAATTTAAACAGTTGAGTATCAAAAAAGTTTAGCCCAAACCGAACATTCCTTTATTTAACTGTTGTAGAATCTGATTTTTATTTTCGGCTGCCACCAGCAAAGATATATTATGCCTGCTGCCTCCGTAGGAAACCATGCGAACCGGAATATTTCTAATAGATCCGAATAATTTTTTTACAATATCCTCAGTTTCGCTGATGCGGTAACCCACCACAGATATAATGGTTTGGTTTTCATCCACTTCTACCCTACCAAGCGCTTCTAATTCCTTCACAATCTGATTTAAATGTGTAGCATTATCAATAGTAAGCGACACAGCCACCTCCGAGGTGGTAATCATATCAATTGAAGTTTTGTATTTTTCAAATATTTCAAAAACCTTCCTTAAAAAACCATAAGCCAGCAACATTCTGCCGCTCTTTATTTTTATGGCGATAATATTGTCTTTGGCAGCCACTGCTTTTACCCCGGCGCTGGCTGCTTCCTGAGTAATCAGGGTTCCTTTGGCATCAGGATCCATGGTGTTCAATAATCTTACCGGAATTTTGTACTGCTGCGCCGGCCAGATGGAGGCCGGATGCAAAATTTTAGCGCCAAAATAAGCCAACTCGGCAGCTTCATCAAAACTCAATTGTTCCACCGGAACTGTCTTTTTCACAATCCTTGGGTCATTATTGTGCATACCGTCAATATCAGTCCAAATTTCACATACCGAAGCACCGATGGCAGCCGCAATCAGTGATGCTGTAAAATCACTGCCGCCGCGTTTCAGGTTATCCACCTCTCCCTTTGCATTTCGGCAGATGTATCCTTGTGTTACCAATATTTTTTTATCCTTATGCTGATTGAGCAAGGCGGTCAGTTTGGTTCTGATACTGCCAATTTGAGGCTCTTCATTTTCATCAATACTCATAAACTCAAGCGCTGGCAGTAGCACATGCGACCACTCCAGTTCTTCTAAATAAGTGCAAAATATTTTTGTAGAAAGTAATTCGCCCTGAGCCAATATATCTTTACTTAAAGCCTCGCTGAAAGAAATTTTCAAGATGATATGTAAAAAATCGAAATGCTCATCCACAATGGATTTGGCTTTATTATACAAATCTTCACGCGTAAGTAATTCCTTAATAAAATTTTCGTAATGCGCCTGTAAATTATTAATAATCTGCAAAGCAGAATGTCTGTCTCCTTTGGCAATATTATCACCAATTTCTACCAACCCATTAGTGGTTCCCGAAAAAGCAGACAATACCACAATGGCTGGTTCAGTTTGTTTGGTTAATAATGAGGCAATTTGTTTCATTCTTTCCGGCTTGCCAACACTGGTGCCCCCAAATTTCATTACTTTCATATAATTCTTTTTTTAATTCTTTACAATTATTTACAGCAAGCAGGAGTGCAAATATACAAATCAGACCTTGAAACCTACAGTTGAATTTTCGGGTTTCGGGCTTTCTTGGTAAATTTGTAAAAAACAGGTGATTATGAAATTTACATACTACGGCCAATCTTGCTTCAATATCGAATTGGGTGGAAAATTTTTTTTTTTGACCCTTTTATCAATGGCAATGAACTCGCAAAGGACATTGATATTGACAACATTTCGGAAGATTATATTTTGGTAAGTCATGGACACGGCGACCACGTTGGCGACCTGATACCTATCGCTAAACGCACTAACGCCTTGGTAATCAGTAATTTCGAAATTATTAACTGGATACAGACACAGGGAATCACCAATGTTCATCCGATGAATTTTGGCAGTTACGATTTTGACTTTGGCACACTTACCTACATGCAGGCACAGCACAGCAGCTGCCTGCCCGATGGAGCGAACGGCGGTAATCCGGGAGGATTTATACTCAAATCAAACTTGGGAAGTTTCTACTACAGCGGCGACACCAGCCTTATGCTGGATATGCAGCTGGCTCCTTATTATGCTAAAGTAGATGTGGCAATTTTACCGGTAGGCGGCAATTTCACCATGAATGTAAGGGATGCCATCAAAGCTTCAGATTTTATAGAATGTAATAGTATTATAGGGGTTCATTTCGATACGTTTGGGTACATAAAAATTGACCACGAAAAATCTTTAAAAATGTTTGCAGATGCGGGTAAAAAACTGTTGCTTCCTGAAGTGGGCAAATCTTACGATATTTAAAGAATGTAACCTGTATGAAGCATGGCGATAGTATCGTTTTAAGAAAGAAGAGAGAAGAGAGGTATCCACCCGACCAAATACATCATTGAGCTATCCAAAAATAGGAGATAGAGTACCGGTCTATTATGTGATGATAGTCTCTTTATAATTCTAGGGATATAATTTTTCCGGCTCTGTTACCCTGGTATCCATTAGATTCTCAAATACATATTTTGGCCATTCGTACGGATTGACATCATGCTTCTTGCAGATGGCAAAGAATGAGTAGATACAGGCAGCCCGCTTTGCAGCATCATAGCTGCCGGCAAACAAATAGTTCTTTCTGCCCAGCGCTATGGGACGAATAGCATTTTCTGCCAGATTGTTGTCTATCTCCAGGATTCCATCATAGAGTATAATTCAAAAAGTATCCGCCTAAAAACCGAAAGCGAACAACTTTTAGAAACAGCGAAAAAAGCGGTAGAAATTGCTATTGAACAGAACGAACAAATTGCAATGGAGTTTCTAAACGCAATTAAATAATCGATCAAAAGAATACAATTTCCCAATCAGTTCGGCAATGCCGAACCAATTGCCGGATAACTTTACAGATATATTTTTCTCCGTTGGTTTTACACATCATTATTGCATTGCATCTAAATGTAACGATTTTAATACATTTTTTATAAATTTTTTATCGCACAAGGAAACTCACAAAGTGAAAGACTTGTCGGTTACCTGTCAAGTAACGAACCTAAAACCTCACTTCTCCTTATTAAGCGCCTTCCACAATGCATCTTTCAACTCCGTAATCCCTGAGTTGGTAACCGAAGAAATAAACAGATGAGGAATATTTTCGGGCATTTCTTTGCTAATGGCCGCCTTTAATTCATCATCCAGCATATCGCTTTTACTGATGGCTATCAGCATTTCTTTATGAAGCAGTTCGGGATTGTATTGCTCCAATTCATTTATTAAAATATCAAGTTCTTTTTTGTGTCCATCACTATCGGCTGGTATTAAAAACAACAGTACCGGGTTTCGTTCAATATGTCTTAAAAAACGATGCCCAAGCCCGCGCCCTTCTGCGGCACCCTCGATAATGCCCGGCAAGTCGGCTATGCAGAAACTTTTGTTTTCACGGTATTCCACAATCCCCAAATTAGGAGTGATTGTGGTAAAGGCATAGTTTCCGATCTTAGGTTTGGCGGCTGTTATCACTGATAGCAAGGTTGATTTTCCGGCATTGGGAAATCCCACTAAACCCACATCTGCCAGGACTTTCAGTTCAAAAACCTTCCAGCCTTCAATTCCGGGTAATCCGGGTTGGGCATATTCGGGCGCCTGATTGGTGGCGGTAGCAAAGTTGGCATTACCCAGTCCGCCCTTACCACCTGGCAACCATATTATTTCCTGACCGTCTTCTAATATCTCGGCTTCCTGCACTCCGGTTTCTTCATCAATGGCAACGGTGCCCAGTGGCACTTCAATAATTACATCTTTACCGCTACGACCGGTTTTGTTATTATGTCCGCCATTTTCGCCATTCTCCGCCAATATGTTTTTAAAATAACGCAGATGAAGCAGTGTCCAGAGATTTCGATTGCCTCTCAGAATAATATGCGCACCTCTGCCGCCATCCCCACCATCTGGACCTCCTTTAGCGGTAAATTTATCGCGCAGGAAATGTTTTATCCCGGCGCCTCCATGCCCACTTCGGCAAAATATCCTGATCTGATCTACGAAATTGCTGTTATCCAATAGCTCTGTTTTTTAGTATTCTTTATTTTTTCGGCTTTACCTTACCCTTCTGCCTTCCCATGTCAATTTTTATATTTTCCCTTACCTGCTTCCAGTAAAGACGACCATAAGAAACAAAAACCTCATTGCCGGCATATATCTTTTTTGTAGCCATTATAAAAACCCTTTTCCCTTCTTCTACATATTTTGCATTGTTCTTTACGCCTTCTATTTTCTGAAAACCTGCCGCATCATTTGCATAACGACCAAAGGTGTGCATACTCTCCGCTGCATCTATCACAGTACTGTCATTTATGTGGTAAATATAACCATTATCCACGTCATCTTCTACGTCTGTCCATTTGCAAACCCTTCCTTCATATTCGGCAACGATAGCTCCCCTGACAAAGTCGGATTTTGCAAATAAACCTTTTCCTGCATTTGGCATCGTAGATGTCTTCACTTTTAATGTTTTATTTGATAGAAGCGGCATAAATCTTTTTTCTTTTTTAAAAGCTGCGAATATATTGCAAATAGTAATATTTTGAGACAAGCTGCCTTTTTTTTGTTTGTCATCGCAAAATGATTAAAAAACGCTGAGATTTTAACAGACTTAGGATATGCCACTTTATTAAGTCAATTCAATAATTACTTACTTTTAAACTATGAATAGAAAACTGATTTTCACTATTTCTTTTCACTATTTTTTATAAGCCTATTGGCTCAAACAAAATTCACGCTACCGGTAGCAGTGCAATTTAGCAGATTACCGCTGCATTGCATTAATACCGAGTTTCCGAATAAAACCTCCCATCTTGCTGATAGCATAGCCGATGCGCGATTGTTGCCTTCGGAGTTGCATCCCGTTTTTTATGGCTGCCTTGACTGGCATAGTAGTGTGCATGGTCATTGGATGTTGGTGAGGCTCCTGAAACTATTTCCTGACCTGCCAGGCAGGGACAGCATTATCAAAGTATTAAACAATTCCTTTCAAAAAGAAAAAATGGAGCAGGAAGCCGCTTATTTTGGCAAATATACAGCTTCAAAGAATTTTGAACGAACCTACGGTTGGGCATGGCTGCTCAAGTTGGATGAAGAATTATATACCTGGCATGACCCTCTCGGCAAAAAATGGCACGAGGCGCTTCAGCCACTCACACGAAAGATCGAATCGCTTTGGAAAGATTATCTGCCCAAGCAAACCTACCCTAACCGTACAGGCGTGCATCCCAATACGGCTTTCGGATTGTGCTTTGCTTACGACTGGGCTACTACCATCGGCGATGAGGCATTTGCAAAAGAAATAAAGGAAAAAGCAAAATATTTTTATTTGAGTAACAAAAGTATTCCGGCCTATTTAGAACCGGACGGCTCCGATTTTTTTTCGCCAAGCCTTCTGGCAGCAGATTTGATGCAGCGCGTATTGCCACCCGCTCAATTTGTGAATTGGTTTAATCAATATTATGATTCAAAAAGTATTAAACGGATTTGTGAAATACCAACCGTCAGTGACAGAAGCGATTATCAGATTGTGCATCTTGATGGCCTTTCGTTCAGCCGTGCCTGGTGTATGAAAAGTATTGCCCATGCACTGCCTGCCAATCATCAGTACAGAAAGTTATTTGAGCAGACAGGCGGCAAATTCCTGAATTACTCGCTTCCTAAAATCTTTGATGGAGGCTATGGCGGTGAGCACTGGCTGGCATCCTCTGCGGTATATGCGTTATCCATAAAATAAAAACAGCCGTCTTTTTTTTTACGACAGCTGTTTCAAAAATCATTTTTCAGCTTATTTAATATATTTTCCTAAAGATTTTCCTGCTTTTGCATAGGCTTCAGAAATTCTCCAACCGGTATCAAAATCTACACCCATTACATCTCTGCCTGGGGCTTTTGACACAGTCAACTTCGCAATTACATTGGTTCTGTTTTTAGTTTCCACCATTGTTACTTCTCCGTCAATATAGGCATTCTGGCGCATTACTCCAATATTAAACCCCGGCTCGGTGAACGAGGTATTGAAAACAAGTGTGTAAGTTGCATTTTTGTCTTCTTTCATGTTACTGTTATCGGTAAACAATTCCACAAACTTAGGTTCGTAACGTTCTTCTCTGTCATTCACCCAACTATTAGCCCATGTGTCTCCTTTTCCGGCTTCTTTTTTATTGTATTCCTCTGTTTTCTTGGCCACATAATCCGCTTCAGTTTTGAATTTGCCTACGCGCATATCATTATAGGTAAATTCAATATTGATGGAGGCTTCATTTTTTAGCGCTTTGATATCGCCTTCCGTCACTTTTATTCTCTGGGCATGAAGTGATAATGTTAAAATGGACAGCCCCATTCCTAATAAGATTTTTAGCTTCATAATAAATTTTGTTTGTTTATTTTAAAATAGAACAATTAAAATTAGTGAATAAATATTGAATATCTGCGGTTGTATGATAAATAACATAATTTTTGATTTTGGAGGGGTAATACTTAATATTGATTTCCAGAAATCTATTGATGCCTTTGAAGCACTGGGGTTCACTAATTTTGACGAATTGTTTTCTCAGTTCAAAGCAGATGAATTGTTTATGAAGTTAGAGGTAGGAAGGGTAAACGAAGATGATTTTTTTGAACGGCTAAAGGAAGTGGCTCCCGAAAAGGTTGAAAAATACCAATTGAAAAATGCCTGGAACGCAATGCTTTTGAGTTATAGAAAAGAAAGCCTTGAGTTTTTAAATGAATTGTCCCGACAATATAACTTATATCTGTTGAGTAATACAAATGAGATTCATTATGCTGCCTTTTCAGAAATGCTGCGAAGAGAAACGAAATTCGATAATCTGGAGTCTTTTTTTACTAAAGCCTTCTATTCGCACGAATTAAAAATGAGAAAGCCTGATAAAGAAATATATGAATATGTTATTCGGGATGCCCGGATAAATCCAGAAGAGACCCTTTTTATTGACGACACACATACAAATTTTGACGAGGCTGAAAAACTTGGGATAAAAACGTATCTGCTTTTGCCCGATGAGCGGATTGAAATGTTGACTTTGGAGCGTTTTAGTTGAATGTATAAAACCTCAAGTGGTTTCGCCAAATCAGTGAAATGACTTTCATATACATTTTTAAAAATTCATAACTTCGTGAAATTCATTTTCCTATTTTTTATTTTGCTAAAAACCATTTATTCATGTTAATTCATATTCACCCTACTGATCCGCAACCGCGACTTATAAAACAGGTGGTTGAAACCTTGCAAAATGGAGGTATCATCATTTATCCTACTGATACGATTTATGGTTTGGGTTGCGATATCTATCAAACCAAAGCGGTAGAGCGAATATGCCGTATAAAACAAATGGATCCAAAGAAGGCAAGATTATCGTTTGTATGCAGCGACCTAAGCCACCTGAGCAATTTTGCAAAACAGATTTCAAACAGTACTTACAGAATCCTGAGAGAACACTTGCCCGGCCCCTACACTTTTATTTTACCGGCCAGCAAACAAGTACCCAAGATCGTGCAAAGTAAAAAAGATACCATTGGTTTGCGGATACCTGATAACCGTATTGTTCAGGCGCTGGTGAAGGCGCTGGGTCATCCGATACTCAGTACCACATTGCCGGGAGCGTTTATTGAAGACTACACCGATCCTGAAATCATGTATGAAAACTATCAGAATCTGGTTGATATCGTAATAGACGGAGGCATTGGCGGTTCGGTACCTTCCACAATTATTGATTGCACCGATGATGCTTATGAAGTAATCAGAATGGGTGCCGGTGAATGGGATGAATAGATATTTTTTATAACTTTGATAAAAAGTCTATGAAAAGTTTTTCTGTTTCAACAATTATTATTTTGGCAGTTTTGTTCTTACTGCAAAGTTGCTCTACTACGAACCCGAGATATGTAAGTTCACCCTCGGTGCCCAATACCACTTTTTTTAGGGAAAAGGGTGATATGAAATTTGCAGTTTCAGGTTCGGCAGCACCATTTTCTCTTGAAAAATACAATTACAGTGATAATAAAGATTATAACCGAAACAGAAGGTCTGTTTACGGATTTGATGGACAGGCGGCTTTTGCTTTGTCTAACCATTTCATATTGGCGGTGGATGGTGTTATTCGTAATGAAGAAGATAAATATAATAAAGATGACCTTGACGTTACCAATGACCGTTCGGTGATTAGCTATAATCGTAAAATGATAAATGGGGCTATTGGAGTATATGCTCCGCTTGGTGTAAGTCAAAGAGCGTGGTTCAATTTTTTGGCAGGTGTTGGTGTCGGAAAAAGCACATCAGAAGATAATGGTTATGTTGGCAATTCTTTAAAAACCAACAGGTATTTGAATGCGGATCTTTTCAAAATCAATCTGCAACCTTCATTCAACTTCTTTTTCAAAGAATATTTTAGAATGTCCATAGCGCCTCGTTTTTCATTTTTAAAGTATAACAATATTCAGACTAATTACTCACACGCAGATTTAAAAACAACACAGTATGAGGCATTGGAAGGCCACTCCCTGCCTTTATTTGAGCCCAGCATTATGTTGCAGGCAGGATTTCCCGGAGCCGATTGGCTGAAGTTGGATATGGGTTTTCATTTTTCATCAGACCCTGATATTGGTGCCTATAATCTGAATTCAAGAAATTTTCTGTTTTCTTTAGGGTTTTCAATTTATCCGTATAAAAGGAGGGACTGATTTTTATTTTATCAGTAGATCGCTAAAATCGGCAGAATCGCCATTAAACACATTAAAGTCAACTTTATGGTTGATTCCGTTTATATTGCCTTTGTCGCTATGCTGCCAAAAATTCCATGAACGGAATATGCGGGGGCGGTGAGGTTCGTAGTAATGTGCTACCCAAAGAGGGTATTCATCAAAATCGCTGCCTAAATATTTTTTATAAAAATCAGCATTTGTATAAATAATTGGTTTCACATGGAAATGGTCTTCAATCATTTGCAGCCAGGTTTTAATGCTTGTTTTTAATGCGGCGGGTTTGGTTCTGTTTAATTTTTCTATATCTAAAACCGGAGGTAAATCTCCCTTCTGTAGTTTCACAGTGGCAATGAAAAATCTGGCTTGTTTAACAGCATCTTTATCCGGCAGAAAAAAATGATAGGCGCCACGCGTCATTTTATTTTCCTGAGCCTTATTCCAGTTTCTTTTGAAAAACGGGTCCAGATAGTTTTCGCCTTCCGTCGCTTTTATGAAGGCAAAATTCATGCTGATATTTTCCACATTCATCTTCTTCACTTCATCCCAACCGATAAATTGTTGGTAGCGGGAAACGTCAATACCATGAATTTTAAATCCATCAGGAATACTGATACCATAAGCTTCATGGCGCACAAATTTCAGTCTTTGGCGTTCATTCCATCTTAGCAGTAAATATACGAGCAACGCAAGCAAAGCTACTATAAGGATAATAGCAGTCTGATTTCTGGAAGATTTTTTCTTTCTGCGAGAGACATGAATTAAAAATAGCAAAGTACGGAGAATAACCTAATTCCTATTCATTTTAGAAATTACTTTCCTTCTATAATACGTAGGCGGGCATAGTTCAGCATGATTTTCTTTTCGCCATTGTTTTCAAATTTTATTAACGCCATTGGGTTGTGAGCCGCTCCTTCCATGGTAATAATTTCTCCAAAACCGAATTTTTGATGCTCCACTTTTTGACCCACCTTTAGTCCGGAAGTGTCGCTGGCCTTAAAATCGGGACTGGGCGTATGCGCTACTATCTTATTTGCAGGCTTTGAAGAAATGTACTCAGGTATTGATTGTTTACCGGGAGGTGTGCCGTATTTTTTTTCGGCATCGGCTGCTGCTTTTCTGGAGTTTCCCCAATTACTGCTGCCACTTAGCCTTTCAAACGCTGAGGTTTGAAATCCAAACGAACCCGAAGAGCGTGTGCCACCGCCTGAATATGTTTTGTCTAAGTACTGTTCGGGCAACTCATCTATAAACCTGCTCGGCTCATTTTGAATTAGTGAGCCAAATTTGTATCGCGTATTTGCATAAGAAATCCATAGCTTTTTTCTGGCGCGGGTTATAACCACATAAAACAAGCGCCTTTCTTCTTCCAGTTCTTCGCGGGTATTGATGGACATTGCATTAGGGAAAAGCATTTCTTCTAATCCTGAAGCAAACACACATTCAAACTCAAGGCCTTTTGCAGCGTGGATGGTCATTAGTTTTACGGTATCTGCATCGGGGTCTTTTTCATCTGCATCGGTGAGTAAAGTGATTTGTTGCAGGTAAGCGCCTAAGCTTTTATCAATCATTTCACCTTCTTCATTATCAGGGCTTTCTACCCATTCTTTGATAGAATTGAGTAATTCCTGAACGTTTTCATAACGCTGCAATCCTTCTGTGCTCTTGTCATTAAAAAGCTCTCTTACCAGATTGGTTTGTTTGCCCACATGAAAAGCTACTTCATACGCATTTCTTTTTTCGAGCATGCTGGAAAAGCTTTTTATCATAGTCGCAAACTCATTTATTGCCTCCTGCGTACCCGACCTGAATCCGTATTGAGATACATTCTGAAGCACATTCCACATAGTGTCATTATGTGTATTTGCAATCAGAATGATTTTATCAATTGTTGTTTTTCCAATACCTCGCACAGGATAATTAATAATTCGTTTGAGTGCTTCTTCATCCTGAGGGTTAATGATTATTCTAAGATAAGCTAATAAGTCTTTAATTTCTTTTCTTTGATAAAAGCTGATGCCGCCATAAATGGTGTAAGCAATACCCATCCTGCGTAAAGCTTCTTCAAAAGAGCGGCTCTGTGCGTTGGTACGATAAAGGATGGCAAAGTCTTTATTCAAAAAATGATTTCTCAGTTTTTGCTCCTGAATGGTATCGGCTACAAATTTTCCTTCATCATTATCGGTCATGGTACCCACAACCTTTATCTTTTCACCTTCTCCGTTCTCGGTAAATAATACTTTAGGAATTTGACCTTTGTTTTTACTGATACTTTCATTGGCTACATGGATGATGCTTTTAGTGCTGCGATAATTTTGCTCTAACTTTACCAATTTTACGTCATCATAATCCTTTTGAAATTGTAAGATATTTTGAATGGTTGCGCCTCTGAAACTGTAAATGCTTTGTGCATCGTCGCCCACCACACACACATTCTCTCGCATCGCCCCAAGTAGTTTGATGATTTCATATTGAGCCGGATTGGTATCCTGGTACTCATCTATCAGTATGTAATGGAATTTATGTTGGTATTTGCTAAGTGCATCAGGAAAGTTTTTGAGCAGTTCGTAAAACTTGAGCAACAGGTCGTCAAAATCCATCGCGCCGTTTTTAAAACAACGTTTGCAATAAGCATCATAAATTTTTGCAAGCGCCGGACGATTGCCGCGCAGGTCTTCCTGCTGAATATAATAATCATTGGCATACTCTACAGGTGAAATCAAAGCATTCTTAGCAGACGAAATCCGGTTATACACTGTGGATGGCTTATACAGTTTATCATCCAGATTCATTTCGTTGATTACCGTTTTTACTACGCTTTTAGCATCTTCGGTATCATAAATAGTGAAGTTGTGGGGGTAACCCAGCCGGTGCGCCTCTGCCCTTAGTATTCTGGCAAATACACTGTGGAAGGTGCCAATATATAAATTGCGTGCTTCATTATTTCCCAATATATGCTCTACCCGTTCCTTCATTTCCTTAGCGGCTTTGTTGGTAAAGGTGAGCGCCAGTATATTAAACGAGTCCACGCCATTTGCCATCAGGTGTGCAATACGGGTGGTGAGTACTCTGGTTTTTCCGCTGCCGGCACCTGCAATAATCATAATTGGCCCGTCTTTATGCAAAACTGCCTCACGCTGCCTTTCGTTCAGTCCTTTTAAATAATCCTGCATGGCTGCAAGGTACGAAGCAGGATGCTCAGAAATGATATTGTGGTTTTTTTTTAATAAAATACACAGGGTTTCTAATATTTTTTTTGAAAGTAGCAAAATTATTAATTATTTTTACTAATACATCTGTTTTAATCAACAAAAACAATCTCTTCATTTAAAATTATTCTCAACGATGAAACACTTAAAATTTAGTCTATGGCAAGTATTTTTTGCCGTTATTTTTGCATTTTTCTTATTTTCCTGCAATGGAAGCGATGCTGACAAGAAAGATAAATCTCAGTCTGAGGAAGTTCCTGCTGCCCCTGCAACTCAAGTTGTGCAGGATTCTAACAAAAAGAGCGCAACCGATACGCTTACAGTTGACTCATTAAAAACAGAGCAGAATCCACCGGCCATCAGACGGGAAAGATAAAATGGGTTACTATTCAGAATCAGATTTCCTAGTTAAATTTGATGATGAGTCAGGAGGAAGATCAACTTCTTCTTCCTGATTTTGTTTATCCATCTCTTGCAAAGCATTTCCATTTTCAATATTTACTGAAACGGTTGGCAATGCCTGTACGGTTTCACTTGGAGATTTCTGTTCAGTATTGGAGACATTGTCAACGATATCCTCATGCTGTTGTTTCAATTCATCTATTCTTCTTTTTTTTAGTTCTGGCTCTTTCATAGTTAATAGCCAAATGTTTTGTAAACCAATGTTCAATTTTATGATGCCTGGGAACCAATAGCGCCGCTAAAGCTACAAATATCAATATTTCCAAAATGGAGTATGGTGGGTAAGCTCGGCTACAAATGGGTGAATGACCAGAGTCAAATACTCGAAAAATAATAATAAAGATAGAATACCTAAGAATTCAATTACCTTTTTGTGTATTTTTCGTCGGCTCATGAAAATACTAAACAGAAAGAAAACAGGGATAAAAATACCTATAGAAAGTAATTGAAGTCGCTGTCGATTTTCTTCCTTTTCTTTTTCCTTTAATGCAGCCATACGCTGCTCTCGCAGCTGCTCTTGTATGCTCAGGCTTTCCAATAGTTTTATCTTTTCATTACCCTGAATAGAATCTTTAAGGCGGGTTGAGGTAGCTTGGTATAAAAAGGCGCTATCATATTTTTTAAAATCGCTAAATAATTCACTCAACAAATTACTGGAATTTAATGCGTTTGTCAATAGGCTGTTTTTATTTGAAATCTCATACGCTAATCTGGCAAAAAACAATGCAGAATCGGCAGGTCCTATTTCATGATAGGCTTTTGATAAGCCAATAATCCCTTCGGAGAGTGTCTGATTATCATTGGCAGCATTAATATACGGTTGACTCTTGAAATAATAGTCAATGGCGGTATGGTACTCCAATTTTTTTCTGTAAATATTTCCTAAATTATTCAAAGCTGACCCAATCATAAGGCTGTCATTAGCAGCTAATGCAAGTTGATAACAATTTATGGTATAGTATAATGCCTCAGAAAGCTTATTAGCTTTTTCCAAGATGTTTCCGGTATTCAGGTAAGCATATAATTTCAGATCATGGTACCTATGTTCGTTTATAATTGAATCGGCTTTTAGTATATACAAAGAAGCTTTCTCTTGTTCATTATTGCGGTTATATACATTTGCCACATTCATATAAATAATAGCAATGTTATCAGGTCTGTCTCTTTTTTCTTCAATATTCAATCTTTTTAAATAGTATTCCAAAGCCTGGGCATTATCTCCAATTCTAAAAAAAGCTCCTCCAAGACCGTCCAAGGCAAGCGACTCGCCGGGTAGGTATTTAATATCTTTCGAAAAGTCGTATAACTGCTGTGCCACAAGTAACGCAGAGTCGGGTTTGTAAGTCTGATATTCATAGCTAAGAGGTACATGGCTTCAACTTTTTTTGAATCGGATTTGGTTGTTTTTATGATGTTTATTAAACTATCAGTATATTTATGCTGGCAAAAACCTGTTTGCCAAATAACGCACAGTATTGTTAATATTAAATGTCTTTTTAAAAACACATTAATTCATTTCAATTAATTCAAAAATCAGAATGAAAACCACGCTACAATATCTGACTTTTTTTTTGATTTTGCTTGTATCGACACAAGTTTTGCGCAAAAAAAGTATGCCCTGCTGGTTGGCATTAATAAATACTATGACAGACCGGGTGTATTGCATCGTTCGCTGCTTCGTGGTTGTGTAAATGATGCGCTAGCTATAAAAGGCATGCTAATCAATCGGTTTGGTTTTAATGCTAATGACATAATTGTGCTTACCGATGAAAAAGCCAGCAGAAAAAATGTTGAAAATTCATTTAGTACAATTTTGCAGAAAGTAAAGGCCGAAGATGCTTTTGTTTTTTATTTTTCGGGACATGGCGTATGGATGGATAATGTGGGACAAAGCGAATCTGATCAAAAATTAAAAATGGGCATGAATCAGGCAATTGTTTTAAGCGACTTATATTCTGATAATCTGGGCTGTTTACTAAGAGATATTAACATCAAAAGATATTTTAACAAATTTGTCGATAAAAAGGTTATATCCACTTCAATATTTGATTGTTGTTTTAGCGGTCATCTTGCGCAAGGATTTTCGCTTTCCATGCATAACCCATATCAATCTTTAACTCCAAGCTTCTCTCAAAAGTCAATTTATTTTGATGAAATTTTATATAGTTTTGAGCAAAACAACGATTCTGCTAGCAAAATCAATAATCCTGTATGGGACAGTTTATTTTCAAAAATCTTGTCCGATTCTTCATTGGAAACCAAAGCGTTTAATCTAAAGAGTAAACTGATTGTTAACGACCCTGCATTTGTAGTAAGACCCTCAGAAAGACCGAGCTCCATGTTTTTATCAGTTTCAGCTACAGACGAATATCAAAAGGGTGAAGAAATGAAGGATGCCAATGGTGATTATCATGGCGTTTTTACTAAAGCGCTTTTACAAACAATGGATGAAAGCACTAGTAATGTTTCGTTTAAAAATATATTTTATAAGCTACAAAAACTAATCAAGAATAACGGTTTCAGCCAAACACCAGTTCATTTCCAGGATCCTGCAAGATTATCGCTTAACTTAATTGGGGTAAATCCCGGGAGTTTTAAAAACAATATCAGCGCCCGTTATAAGGTAAAAGAAAATAGCCTTTATCTACTCGATGCTGGAAAAACTGCGGGGCTTGCAATAGGTAATATATTATCCCTTAATGGTAAGACCAATTCTGTTCAACTCCAGATTGAGTCAATAAAACAGGATGTCTCCTTTGCAAGAATAATTAAAGGAACGCAAGCTCAAATAAAAAAGGGTGATGTTTTTGTTCGTACCAGCAATTTCATAAAAACAAAACCGCTTATCAAATTATACCTTTCTCTGGCACCCATTACAGGCAACACACTTGAAAAACAAATGAAGGAAAAAATAATCCCTTTGTCGAAACTCAGCAATTATCGTGATTACAAAAACTGGTACGTAACCGATACGCTGGACTATCTCTTTTATGATAAAAAAGGATTGATGAATAATGCGGTGATTGAAAGATTTTTGAATGGTCAAAATGAAAAACCTTTTTTTGCATTTCTACCATTATCTGAAAATGTTTTAAAAGAATTTAAAAGCAAAATACGACAAAATCAAACTTTTGAACTCGTAACCAGCGCCGCTCAGGCAGACCTTGTATTATATTTAAACTACTCCACTGCTAATGGTGGAGAATACATATTTACCTGGAACAAGGATATTTTAAACCACAAAGGAAGCCCGCTAATTTTTTATAGCAATCATTTTGTATTACAGAAAATGCCCACAAATAGTAAAGAAATTAAGTCGCTTACTAATAGTTTATACGCGATGACAGTAGAAATGGCAACACAATACACAGGAATTTGGCTCAATGAGCATAAAAAGCAGGCAAAGCATGACTAAATCAATGGTTTTGAAGCAAATGAACTTTGTTATAAATATCCAGATTCAATGTGCCTCCCATATCTTTCAGTAGAAGCTGGTACAGAAACAAGGCTTTTGTCCTTGCCTGATTATTGCCTGGCGCTGAAGTATAACGTTCATAAAAGATATCTGCCAATAATTTGATGTTTTCGCTATTCCAGGATTTGTTTTTTGACAAATAATCAAACAAATCTTTTTCTTCCAGTTGTTCAATTTCTACTATTTCATCAAAAACTGCTTTCACGGCAGGCTCAAAAACATTATCGTTATTTTTCAATCCCGTGATAAGGGCATTCAGGATAAGCGATAACTTTTTAATTTCTCTTTCAATATAATCAAGTCGAAACTCCAACTACTTTTGATTTATTTTTTCCCAAATTTCTGAAATGCGGTTTATCCAAACTAATTCTTTCATTTTTTCTTTAGCCTCCAAAGCAGGGCTGCCAAAATATGTTTTACCAGGTTCTAAAGATGCCGGCACGCCGCTCTGTGCATACACTACCGCGCCTTTGCCGATGGTAAGCGTTTTGTTTACGCCCACCTGCCCCCAAAGGATTACTTCATCTTCTATCTTGGTGGCTCCGGCAATACCCACCTGCGATGCAAACAAGCAGTTTTTGCCAACGATAGTGTCATGGCCAATTTGCACTAAGTTGTCAATTTTGGTGCCGGCGCCTATTCTGGTTACGCCGGTTACACCCCTGTCAATAGTGCAATTGGCGCCTATTTCCACATTATCATCAATAACCACAGTGCCGCAACTGGTCATTTTTTTGTAATGAATATCGCGATTTGTTTTTTTATTGTAGTAAAATGCATCGCTGCCAATTACGGTTCCACTTTGAATGACTACATTGTTGCCAATCTGGCAATAGTCCATTATTGTAACATTGGGATAAATAATGCAGTCTTTTCCTATCTTAACATGATTACCCAAAAAGCAGTTGGGCATAACCACCGTATTCTCACCAACTGATGCGGTAGCCGAAACTGCTTCCATTGAAGGAGCAAATGGCCGATATTGATTTACTATTTTCAAGTACGCTTCAAATGGTTCATCCACTATCAGCAAGGCTTTGCCTTCGGGGAAATCAGTTCCCTTATTGATGATAATGTAGCTGGCAGCAGAATGAATACATTTTTCATAATATTTTGGATGATCTACAAAAACCAGATCGCCATTTTCAACTACATGAATTTCATTGATGCCCGTAGCAAAGGCTTCCGTATTTCCAACTAATTTTGCATTTATCAATGTTGCAATTTCTTTGATAGGAACTTTATGATCGAAACGCATAAAAATATTTTTGTCAAAGTTAAAAGTATGAATGATGATTTATAATCTTTTTCTAAAACTTGTTAACACTAATTGAAATTTTTATAATAATTTTTTATTCAAATTTATTTTACAAAATTTGTTTTTACTACCTGTATCTGCTGAAAAAGAGGCGATAAGTATTAAGGTACAAAAAAATTAAAATCGATGAAACTCGCTCTGCATCTGCTTTACACGAAGAACGATTTATTGTAATAATTTTTTGAAAAATATTTATTTTGAAAAACAAACTTACTTCGAATTATTTTTTGATTTTGATATACACATTAGTTTTAAAAATGTGCATAAAATTTAGTATAAATTATTTCTATATAGACAAAATAATAATTAATATTGTGTCAGGAAATTTATTTCCTGTACTTACTAACCCATCTATATAAGCAATCCCTTCTCGATTTGAAGGGATTTTTTTTAGAATTCCACTAAGTTTCAAAACCATATACAATTTCAAATAATTATCTTTACAAAAAATCCGTTATGCTGAAATCAATGACCGGCTTTGGTCGTGCAGAAAAAACAATAGGTTCGAAAACTTTCTTAATAGACATTAAATCTCTCAATGGCAAGCAGTTTGATTTATCTTTACGATTACCGGCAGTATTAAAATCATTTGAATTTGACATTAGGAAAATTGTATCCGAAGGACTAAATCGCGGTAGTATTGATTGCAATATCAGCCTTAAAGATACAGGCGAAGCAAAACCGGTTACTATCAATACTGACCTTGTTAAGGCATATTATAGTTCGCTTTCAAATTTGTCAAAAGAACTGAAAATTGATACTGCCAATATCCTGAGTGTATTGATGAAGCTGCCGGAAGTAATCACGCCCAGCAGCGAAATACTTAATGAGGCTGACTGGGAGGAATTTCAGGAGCTTGTCAAGGCAGCTATTCTTGACCTGAATGACCACCGGCTAAGCGAGGGGAAAATATTGGAAGAAGAATTATTAGGACGAATAAATAATATAGTGAAGGCTTCAATCGGAAATTTATTCTTTGGATCCGTTGAGAAAGGAAAAAATGAAAGAGGGTCTTACCAAACTTTTGGAGGAAAAGGTAGGCAAAGATAACTATGACGAAAACAGGTTGGAGCAGGAATTGATTTTTTATATCGAAAAAATAGATATCACAGAAGAACAGGTGCGGCTTAAAAACCATTGCGATTACTTCAAAGAAATATTAGACGAGAAAAACGATATGAAGGGCAAAAAGCTATCTTTTATATTACAGGAAATTGGTCGTGAAATTAATACGACAGGATCTAAAGCCTATGATGCTGCCATACAAAAAATTGTGGTTATGATGAAGGATGAATTGGAAAAAGCTAAAGAACAGGTGCTGAATGTGCTGTAAACGGCTTAAAAACATTTTTTAGCCACCTGCAAGCCTTATATTTGCAGCCAAATGTAATTTAAATGAAAGCATATAATGTATTGATTCGTTATCGTTTGCCCTTAGCCATCATTTTATTGATAGCAGGAATCTTTGTGAACTACAGTGCAGGGTTTTGGCCTGCATTTACCTTGTACCTCATCGCTGCAATTTTGGTTTTTGGATATTTCTTTTTTGGCCCTTTGCGTCTTATACAGGAGTATATGGAAGAAGGCGACTTAGATGGCGCTGAAAAAATTTTGAACTCAATAAAATTTCCAGAGCTTCTTTATAAACCAATTCGCTCTGTATATTATACGCTAAAGGGCAATATTGCAATGAGTAAGAAGGATTTTGATACAGCCGAAGTATTTATGAAGAAGGGCCTTTCCTTGGGTATGCCTGTAAAAGAAGCCGAAGGAGCCAGTATGCTGCAAATGGGTATTCTTTCGCTGCAGAAAGGAAATAACAAAGAAGGAGAAAGCTACATCCGCCAGGCCATTAAAAAAGGTTTGCCCGATAAGGAAAATGAAGCTGCTGCTTATCTTCAGATGTGTAGCATTATGATGAACAAAAGAGAGTTCAGGGCGGCTAAGGATTTCTTCAGAAAGGCAAAAGCCTGCAAACCTACCACTCCTCAGATTGTAGATCAGATGAAACAGATTGAAAAATATATCTCCAGAATGCCTGGATAATCTGTTATTTTAGCTCAAACTCGGTAGTCCAGTCAGGTTTTACGTTTAATTTTCGATCAAGCGGTACAATAAGTTCGGGTTGCTGATGTTTTTTAAAGAAAATACAGGGTCCCACTTATTATTCTTGTTTCTGTCATACAGAATCTGAAGGTCATAATCACCCGGCGGATAAAACTGAAGTTCAAATTCTCGCTTGATTCTCGGGTAAGCGTTTTTCACTTTATCTCCCTGAACGATTAATAATACAGGGTTTTTGGACAAATCCAAGGTTTTGAAATCAATCTTTACTTTGCCGTATTCTTTAAATGCTTTTGAAGTAAATTTTAGCGTATCTGCTTTCAGCAACTGCCTGTCAAGGCTGTCCGATGCAAATTCCTTTGCAAGTAATAGGTTATAGGGCGTATTTTCTATCCATTTCATGTTCATTGTGAGTATAGTCCTTGTACTGTCAAGACTAATTTTATATCCATCCATTTTTTTGTTAGCCGTGTCAGCCAATACAATATTTGAAGAATCGAATACCTTTAATGGCGACTCGAAAGTCATAATATAGGGTTCGAGCAAATCCTGTTTATTTGATTCCTGATTGGTTTTGTATTTCAATCTTTTTTCCTTTTTGTCCGGTTCAGGAGTCTGGCCCTCCGGTTTTTTTTCTTCCTCATTATAAGCATACAGCAAAATGGGGTTAGGTGGTATGGACGAAATAACAACCGGAGAATCGGCAAATGCAAAAAGTAGTTCTTTGCTGGTGTACATGTAAGCGCCGCTTTCATCTCTTAAAGCATATAGCCTGTATTTTCCGGGAGCGAGATATCTGAAAAGAAATGTGCCGGAACTATCCAGTTTGGCTACATATTTAGGTTTTTCCTTTACTACGGCGCTATCATCCAGATTAGTATGAAGCATCACTATCAAAGTAGAATCGGGTTTGGCTGTTTTAGCCAATTTCACATTGCCGCTAAGTTCCATTGAATCAATGAAATTTCCGGTGGAAACAACATACAGAAGATTTTTGATTGCATTTCCTTCATTTACATCTTTTATGGCATCTTTAAAATTGAAAACATAGGTTGTATTGGGCTGGAGCGTATCCTTTAATTTAATACTTACTGTTTTTAACTTTCTCTGTACTTCGGGAAAAATTTTTGGCACCGGCGAAATCAACAGGTTTTTAAAAGCATCATTCAATTCGACATACTCATCAAAGTTGAAGGTAATTTTATTATCCTTGAAATGCAGGGTCTTATTCTCAGGATGCACACGAACCACTACCGGTGGCAGTGTATCCTTAGCGCCACCGGTGGGTGGTACTATCACAGCGCAGCCTTCTCCGCCAAAAATAAAAATGATTATTATTGTTATACCAATAAAAAGAGCAAGGAATTTCTTAATCATACTATTTGCAAACTTAATTGCTTTTTGGTAAATAGAAAGAACCTGGTTAGTTTTATTCTATATATTTAACAGTTTTGAAAATTTCAATTAATTTTAATTTTCTGGTGAGTTCCAATGATTAGAATTTCCAATGAAAAGTTCTTGTTAGGATAAGAACCCTGAATTGTTGTAGGGAAGAAAACACTATCCTGCCCAGCCTTCTCTGTCCAGGCTTCGGTACTGAATGGCTTCTGCCAGAAATTCGGGTTTTATATTTTCACTGTTTTCTAAGTCGGCAATAGTGCGGCTCACCTTCAGAATTCTATCGTAAGCCCTGGCCGAAAGATTGAGCTTCTCCATTGCTTTTTTGAGGAGTGTTTGCCCTACAACATTTATAACACAAATTTCCCTAAGCATCTTACTGCTCATTTGCGCATTGCAATAAATTCCGTTTTCGCTATATCTTTCCAGCTGTATATCCCGGGCTTTTATCACTCGTTCTCTTACAATTGACGAGCTTTCTTCTTCACTTTTTTCAGACAGTTGACTGAATGGTACAGGAGTTACTTCCACATGCAGGTCAATTCTATCTAACAATGGACCGGAAATTTTATTCAAATATTTTTGAACAGCTCCGGGCGGGCAGGTACACTCCCTGTCAGGGTGGTTATGAAACCCGCACGGACAGGGATTCATTGAGGCGATGAGCATAAAGCTGGCAGGAAAATCGAGCGCTACTTTAGCCCGGGATATGGTAACCCGCCGCTCTTCCATCGGTTGACGCATCACTTCTAAAACGGTTCTTTTAAACTCAGGTAATTCATCCAGAAATAAAACCCCGTTATGCGCCAGAGATATTTCACCCGGCTGAGGTACACCTCCTCCGCCGCCAACTAATGCAACATCCGAAATAGTGTGGTGTGGAGAACGGAAGGGCCTTCGAGAAATAAGCGTGGCATTTTCAGGAAGTTTACCCGCAACGGAGTGAATCTTAGTCGATTCTGATGCTTCCTGCAATGTGAGAGGAGGCAGAATGGTGGGCAGGCGTTTTGCCAGCATTGTTTTACCGGCACCCGGAGGCCCGATGAGTATTGCATTATGACCGCCGGCTGCAGCAATTTCCAATGCACGCTTTATGTTTTTTGACCTTTTACATCTGCAAAATCAATTTCAAACTCATATTGAGAATTGAAAATTCTTCTCTGGTATTAACCTGTACCTTCTCCAAACCGGTTTCTCCATTTTCAAAAAAGTCAATAACCTCTTTAATATTGTTTACTCCATAAACACTTAGATTATTAACCATGCCGGCTTCTCTGGCATTTGAAAGTGGCACTATCAATCCTTCAGATCCCTGCTTGCGCGCCTGAATGGCAATAGGCAAAGAGCCTCTGATGGGCCTCACATAACCATCCAGGCTCAACTCTCCCATAATCACATACTGGTTTAACGCTTCAGCATTTTCAATTTGTTCAGATGCCGCCAAAATACCGATGGCAATGGGAAGATCAAAAGCGGTACCACTCTTTTTGATATCAGCAGGAGCCAGATTTACCACCACTTTCGTGCGCGGCATCTCAAAGTTGTTTGTCTTGAAAGTGCTTTCAATACGTTGCAGGCTTTCCTTTACAGCGTTATCGGGCAGTCCCACAATCATTGGGTCTTTTCCAGATGAAGACAGCCAGTTTACTTCTATTGTTATTGGCAGCGCCTCTACACCATACACTGCACTGCCATTTATTTTTACCAACATGCTATGAAGGTAGAAAAATTTAACTAAACAATTGATATTTCGATTTTCTGACGGAAGATGTTTATTTACGAGCTACAACCGATAAATTTACTTTCAGATTGTCACTTATGGTCATACTGCTGCCACCTACGCCATAGTCTCTCCGGTTGATGGGGAAACCACCCGTAAAAGTGTAGCCATTGGCCTGAGGTGTAGCTATAAAATCAAATTGTATATTTTTGAAGGCTCCCTTAATGGTGAGTACTGCATAAGCGAAATATTTATTGCTCCCTTTGGAGAGGATTTTTGTCGTCTTTATATTAATTACCGGAAATTTTTCAGCTTCAAAGAAATCAGCAGATTGGAGGTGAGTGTCTCTTTTTTCAATGCCGGTATTGATGGTTTTTACATCCACTGTCATATCAAAAGAACTGTTGGCTAATTTTTGTGGATCAAAATTTATTTTACCTTTCAAACCTTTCAAAGATCCATTTACACCCATACCCATATTTTTTATTACAAAAGTTATTTTGCTATCGGCATCTGAAGCAATATGCGTTTGTGCAAAAAGATGAAAATTAAGACCCAGAACAAATAAAAGTAGAAATAACCTCTTCATTTTCAATAATTTAAGTAAAAAATATTTATGGTTCATTAATATTGCCCGGTCGATAACATTACCAAAGTACATGCTTCAACCGGTTGTATGGCGTGTGTAACAGCTTTTTCAAAAAATTGTTCATTTTCAGCGCCGGGATTAAAAATAATTCTTTTGGGATTGAGTGAAAGCATATACTCTTCGTATTCGGCTTGGTTTCTTTCATTCATATACACGGTAATGGTATCGATATTGCTGATATAAGGTGTGTGTTTGATTATCTCCACATCTAATACTATGCCTGTTCTTCGGCCGATGGCAACCACATCATGGCCGTATTCTCTCAGTTTTTTAATAGCCATGTTGCTGTATCGGGTCGGATTTTCGGAAGCGCCTAATACTAAAGTCTTTTTATTCTTCATATTTATTTGCTAAGGTTTTGCACGCAAAGAAAAAAAGAAAAAGTTTATTTATACTGAAAAATATTGAAAGGATACATTATTCCTTCCATTTTTAACACAACCACACCATGCGCCGGAACGTCAAACTTTAGTTCCGCAGCAGTAGAGTGCGGATAGGTTTTCTTTTCCCACACATCAAAAAGTGTATAGCCCTTATTAGACTGTATGCCTACCGAATCGGGTTGCATGGTTATAGTTTGTTTATTGTTAGATCGATTCAGTAATGCCACTGCCACCTTGCCGCTGGTGGCGGAAATAAGCGGCCTGGCCCATACTTCCAGATCGCCATCATCTTTCAACTTACGTGCCTGATACACTAATGGGTCCTGGTTGATGGATATCATATCCTTATTGGTAATAATACTGATGGTTTCTTTGAGACATTTCGCTCAGGTCGTTTCCTGCAAGCAGGGGCGAATTGAGCATACACCACATAGAAAAATGTGTCTTATCTTCTTCATAAGTCATACCTCTGCCCACCTGAAGCATATCCATATCATTTACGTGACCGGGAGATGCATACCGCCACAAATCTGCATTGAGATCCAGGATATGCATAACCGACTTGAAGGTATTGCTGATGTCGCCCGAAATACGCCATGAATCTGCCACATTCATTGCCCATTTACCGGGGAACTCCCATCTACAGATATTGAAAACGGCTTCGGGTTTTATCCTGCGGATAATATTGCTGATTTGTGTATAGCGGGCTTGTTCAACCAGATTGAGCCATTGGCCTCCACACCAGTCCACTTTTATAAAATCGTAACCCCAGGCATTAAGCATGAGGCCGATATCTTTTTCATCATGTCCGTAAAGACCGCATCCGACAGAAACCGTGTCTTTGTCCCAATAAGAACCACAGGTGTTAATACCGGCATCGGAATAAATACCGGCTTTTAAACCTTTGCTGTGTATGTAATCGGCTACTTTTTTCATGCCACCGGGAAATCTTTTAGGATGAACAATAAGGTTCCCCTTGGTATCCCTGCCTCCAAAAAAACCATCGTCAATATTGACATATTTGTATCCTGCCGCCTTCATACCGGTAGAAACCATAAAGTCAGCCTGTTTTTTAATAATATCTTCATTAATATTTATTCTGAAATGGTTCCAGCTCGACCAGCCCATGATGGGCGTTTGTGGCCTTACAGGTTTGTCAGGTTTTTGAGCTTGCGAATGAGTTACTAAAAAAAATGCAATTACAAAAAACAGGGCTTGTTTCATGATGGATATTAGCGTTAATTAATTTATTGTTTATTTGAATTGAGGTCAGGATTTATCTATTTAAGAAACAAGCTACAACAATCTCTTGTTGTAGCTTGTACAAAATGATTTGACTGTTTTATTATACCAGCATCCTCAGTGGCTCTTCCAATAATTCTTTCAACGTTTGCAGGAAGGCTGCTCCTTTGGCGCCATCCACTACACGGTGGTCGCAGCTAAGGGTTACTTTCATTACGTTGCCCGATACAATTTGTCCGTTTTTAACCACCGGCACTTTTGAAATACCGCCAATGGCCAATATACAAGCATCAGGGGGGTTGATAATAGCTGTAAATTCATCAATGCCAAACATTCCGAGATTAGAAATGGTGAAGGTATTGCCCTCCCAGTCGGATGGTTGCAGTTTTTTGTCTTTAGCTTTTTGGGCAAAAGTTTTTACTTCTGTTGCAATTTGTGATAGTGATTTTGTATCTGCAAATCTCACTACCGGAACTAATAATCCTTCATCAACAGCTACTGCCACACCTATATTAATATGATGATTGGTGCGTATTTTATCGCCTAACCAACTGCTATTGATGGCAGGGTGTTGCCTCAATGCGATGGCACATGCTTTTAGTACAAAGTCATTAAAAGATATTTTTACCTGACTGGTTTCATTAATCTTTGCACGGCTGGCTACTGCGGCATCCATGTCTATCGACATAGTGAGATAGAAAATGGGGCGCCGAAAACTTACTTTCAACCAAACGCTTGGCAATTATCTTCCTCATTTGAGAAACATCCACTTCGTCAAAACTTTCCTGACCAACGGGCATGTATGTATGTTGAGGTTGAGGCTGAGGTTGAGGCTGAGGCTGAGATTGAAGCGGGCGGAGACTGAGCTGAGACTGGTAATTATCAATATCTGATTTTGTAATTCTTCCGCCATCACCCGAGCCTTGCACTTTGGATAGGTTGACGCCTTTTTCGGCAGCTAATTTTTTAGCCAATGGCGATGCTTTAATTCTTCCGTTTTCGATACTGGATGAAGCGGCTGCGATGGGAGCCTCTACTTTGGCAATTGGCGCTTCGGCTACCGCTTCCTGCACAGGAGTTGCTGCGGCTTCACTACTGCCAGCACTCTGGTTTTTGGCTGCTGCCACAATAGCATCTACATCCACTTTACCTTCTTCTCCAATTATGCAAAGCAGGTCATTAACATTCACTTTTTCTCCCTTCTTTGCGCCCTGATACAGAAGTTTGCCATTTTTATAGCTTTCAAGTTCCATTGTGGCTTTGTCGGTTTCAATTTCAGTCAGCAGGGTCGCCTTTTTTAATATCATCACCCACATTTTTACCCCAGGAAGCAATTACGCCTTCGGTCATGGTATCACTCAGGCGAGGCATCAATACTACTTCTTCAATCCCTGAAATATCTAATGCAGAACCCGCAGCAGGTTTATTTTCTTTGGGTGCAGCAGGTTGTGGTTCGTGTTTTTCGGCAGTAATAGGAACTGAGGTTTCGCCAATTAGTTCTGAAATATCTTCACCCGAATTGCCCACAATCACCATCAAATCATCTACTTTCAGTTTTCCTCCTTTCTCTACACCCAAATAAAGAACAGTACCGTCTTTATAACTCTCCAATTCCAAAGTAGCCTTGTCGGTTTCTATTTCAGCCAAAAGGTCTCCCTTTTTTACTGTGTCTCCCACTTTTTTATGCCATGCGGCAATTACGCCTTCTGTCATGGTGTCGCTCAAACGCGGCATTAATATTTTATCAGCCATTACCTAAATAATTTTGCGCCGAAATTAAGGTAAAATCATCAAAATTCATAGGCTTACAACATTTGTAATAAGGAAAAAAGTCAGATTGTTTAAAAATATCTGGAGTTCCCTCAAAAATTAGCAAATGAGAGAGCATGGCCCTTATCATACAAAGGTTTACACGTTTTTAGAAGTGCAAGCCTTTTTTTGCTTTAGTTTTTTGGTGAGACTGTCAAACTGTCCGAAAAAAGTTTCCTCAAAAAAGTGTGTCCATTTTCGTAAAATGCAGTTCTAATAAACATTTTAATACGATTATGGACACAAACTCTTTATCTATCAACCGTTTCAAGGAGTAACTTAATAAATTGAGATAATTTTCTAAATTCCGATGTTCAATAAATGAATGTGGAATTATTTGTTTAACACATATTTGAGGTTGTCAAACAATCTTTCTATCAGCCGCCTGTCTTTGGTAATAATCTCGGCGGTACCTTTTGCTTCGTAGCGGAAAGCAATCGGTTTTCCGTAGTTTGTAGTAAGCCCTTTTGGAAACTTTACCGTTACTAAGTAATCTACCTAAACACCGGAGTCTTCTCAGAAATAAGCAAATTAGATTTTAAAGTCCTTATCAGGTGAAGGTTTGCACGATTTTAGAAGTGCAAGTCTCTTTTGGTTTAGTTTTTGGGTCAGACTGTCAAACATAAAAAAGTACTATCTTGTTTTCAAGACAGCTCTTTATGATCTGCATATTATAAAAAGTTCTAAAGGATGATAAAGAATAACCACAAAGCCAACTCAGTTCTTTTAGGGCTATATTATTTAGTATTTCAGGATAATATAGATTAATCCCATTTCGATTGTCTCGTTGGGGTGGCCTTGAAAAAATTGTGTAAACAAAATAAATTTTCAAACCGACATTTCGAGTACTTTTATTTGTCATTCTCGAAGGAAGCGAAGCGAAGTGAAGAATCTTCTCGTTTCCAGATTAATGAGATTTCTCCGCTTCGCTCCGAAATGACGGGAAAGGATGTTCGGCAGGTTTAGGTGAGAAAAATTATTTTCAGCAAATTTTTTTCACAGCCTGATCTTTGGCTCCACCTTTTTATCAAGAAAAAGGTGGAAAATGTCCTATGTGTCACAATGCGGCTAAAATTAATTATTCTAATAAATAAATTACAAAATGGCTATCTATCCAATTCCAGCTTTAATTTTTCCTTTAATACCTGAATCATCGGATAATTTTCAATCATTTTCTGATATTGTTCCACAGCCGAAAGAACCTGTGGGGCGCTGTTTTCGGGCTGCTCTTTATTTTCAACCTTAGTAATGTAAAACTGCAACTGTTTGTTGTTGAATTTTTCCTGTAAATACTCCGACAAGTTGTTTTTATTACTATCTATAAACCGGTATTCAATAGTGCCCGAGGCGAAAATATAGAAAGAATTATCGTCCAAAACCTTTAGTGTCGCCATTTCGAAGCTTTGTACGGCAGGATTTTTTTCTTCTTTTAACTGAGCAATGAAAACCTCCCAGGCTTGCTGCAAGGTCTCCGTTTGCAATGGAATTGCCTGTTCTTTTGGGACAGAATTTTGGTATTGCTGCCTGATTTTGTCAAGGCCCTGTAGCCGCACCGACTCTTTATTTTTGCCATTCAGTATATTTGTATGTGTTTCGGCCGGCGGAGGTGGCGTTGACGGTTTATTTTTGTATTCAGCAGGGCTTTCTTCTACCAATAATACCGCTTTCTTATCGGGTTCTTTTTCCTTAGCAGGTTTTTTTTCTTTTTTTCGTAATTCAAAAGGTTGAATTTGCTTGAAAGGTAATACCGATGCTGTTTCAATCAGTTTTTTTTTACTTAGAGACTGATTTTCGACAGTCAATTGTAGCGCCTGAGGCAGGTAACATAGTTTAATAAGCGTTAGCTCCACATGAAGGCGTTTGTTTTTAGCAATTCGATAGTTGATTTCAGCTTCATTAAGAATGTTTAAAGCGCTGATCAGCAACGGAATGGGTATGTTTTTAGCCATTTCCAGATATTTGCCCTTAAAGCCTTCTACCACATCCAATAGAGAGGCGACTTTTTCATCATTGCATATTAATAAATTACGAATAAATTCGGCAAAGCCATTTAGTACCATGTCTCCTTCAAATCCTTTTCCGTTAATATCTGCATACAACAGCATGGCGCTACTCAGGTCTTGGCGGATGATTGATTCCATCAGCTTGAAATAATAGTCTTCATCCAAGATGTTCAGATGCTCAAGTGTGGTAGTGTAGGTAAGTTCGCCATTGCTGAAACTTACTATTTTATCCATAATGCTAAGTGAGTCACGCATACAGCCTTCGCTCTTTTGGGCAATAACCTGCAGGGCAGCTTTGTCTGCCTTTATTGATTCTTTATCGCAAATGCTTTGAAGGTGCGCTACCGTATCTTTGATTGTAATTCGTTTAAAATCAAATATTTGACAGCGGCTAAGTATGGTGGGCAGTATTTTGTGTTTTTCGGTGGTTGCCAAAATAAAAATAGCATAAGGCGGCGGTTCTTCAAGCGTTTTTAAAAAGGCATTGAAGGCGGCAGAACTAAGTACGTGTGCCTCATCAATGATATATACTTTGTACTTGCCGGCCTGAGGCGGAAATCGAACCTGCTCTACCAAAGACCTGATGTCGTCCACCGAATTATTACTGGCAGCATCCAGTTCATGAATGTTTAAGGAAGCCCCTGTATTGAAAGAGGCGCAGGAGGTGCACTTGTTACAGGCTTCACCATCGGGAGTAGGATGCTCGCAATTGATTGTTTTTGCAAGAATTCGGGCGCAAGTGGTTTTGCCCACACCACGTGGTCCACAAAACAAAAAAGCATGTGCCAACTGCTGCTGAATGATAGCATTTTTAAGTGTGGTTGTAATATGTGCCTGCCCAATTACACTTTCAAAATTCTGCGGTCTGTATTTTCGTGCCGAAACAATAAATTTATCCATGAAATCCTCCCATCAGTTAAACGACAAATGTAAAGTAAAAAGGTTGACGAATAGAGTATGTTTTGAAAATGTGTAGAAACCATTTTCCAAAATATTCATATATCGCTGCTATTGCTTGATTATAGCAGGGTTATTACAAGACGATTCGTTTAAAAAATAAGAAATTAGCAGTATCAAAATCTAAACTGTTGATGATTGTCCGTTGTACGACTATCTGTCCAAACAACTTTAATTTTTACAAAATATTAATTTAAATTTTTGACAACTACCTCAAATAATTAGAAAATAAACTTTTTAAAAGGTTTATTCCGTTTCTGTAATAGTTTTAAAAACCATCATGGAACCGGCCTGGCGCTGATAGCGCATAATTTATTTTCAAGAATTCTGTCCTAAATTTTTGTCAGAAAAATTATTTACCGGCTGCCGTCATCCTGTTTTCAATCAGTCGGTTGGTGTACTGTTGCAAAAAGGCTTTTAATTTATTTTCCATTTGCAAAAGACGTTGTGGTTCTTGTTTGGACAAATCATCTTTCAAAAGCCTGTCCTTCTGATAATTATAAAGACCTGATGTTTTTTCTCCATCAAAAAACAATAAATAATCGCCTTCAAACCATTGATACCCCCCGGAATAATGAAATGCAAAACCTTTATCTTTCCGGTCCAGAACATTTTCGCCAAAGGCTAAAAAGGGTTTATTGTAGTTTAAATAACCCAAAACTGTTGGCATAATATCGGTTTGCTGAATCAACCCCTGATCAATGCCTCTTAAAGTAGTATCACCCGGGCTGTATAGTAAAATAGGTATTGCCGAATCGCTTTGGCGCTCTGGTACTCTTTGTGGTAAGAAAGAGTGGCATGATCTGCTGTAATAACAAAATCGTGTTCTTAAACCAATCGGATTTAGATACTTTATCGAAGAATCTCCTCAAGGCCATATCCGTATAACCTATACATTCCAATACCGGCAGCGGGCCTTTTTTAAACTTACCTTCGTATTGCTTGGGCACCTGAAAAGGATGGTGCGAGGATACTGAAAAGAAGGTACTAAAAAACGGTTCTTTAAACCGATTGAGATGATCAGCAAAAAACTGCATAAATGGTTCATCCCAAATTCCCCAATAACCGTCATACTCAGCATCGTTATTAAACTCATTTTTACCGTAGTAATCATTAATACCCATTAATCTCAAAAATTCCAAAAAGCCCATAGAACCATTGGGAGCGCCATGAAAAAAAGAATTTTGGTACCCTTCCTTTGCCAGTAAATGCCCAAGGCTTTGAATGCTGTCATTAACATAAGTAGTCAACACAAAAGGCATTACCACACTGGGTATTGAGGCAATAGAAGATGGCAATGCATCTATTGATTTTCGGCCGCTGGCAAATGAATTCCAATATACCTTACTTACCGACGCAAGCGAATCTAAAAATGGGGTGAAACCTTTGTATGTGCCACCGTCCAAATCCTTATTATAAAAACCAACGGCCTCTTTTCCAAAACTCTCCAGAACAATCAGCACTACATTTTTTTTATTCATCACAGCATCAGTATCTTTGGGGTGATGTATTGGAGTGTATAGTTTTGCCAATTCCTCATCTGAAAAATAATGAACGGGTTGTACAACATTATCGTTGAATGTTCTGATAAAACAGAAAGGCGTATTCAACACCAGGTAAATTTCATCCGGTCTGTTTACAAATTTGCCCGCATTGCTGATAGTTATCGGGCGTGTACTGTGTTCAAAATCGCCCCTGACACCCGCCACAGAAAAAGGAATAGTGATTAAGAATATGATAGCCGCTTTTACATAAAAAACCAATCGGTTATTTCTTACCTTTTCACTTTTCCTGATTTTCACAAGGTTATATAATTTCACCATTAACATTATTAACCCTACAAAAACCAGTAATACATACCAGTAATCCAAAACAAACTGAAAACCCAGCGAAACAATATTATTTTCATTGGAAAATTCCTGAAAAACGGAAGAAGTGGTTCTGCGAAGTGTAAACCGATAATAGACAATATCAATACAATTCAAGGCTATTCCGATGCCATTAAAAGTAAAAAATATCCACTTCAAAACGTTTTGGTATTTTTCAGAAGTGCGCCAGATGTATGGAATAGGCGCGAGCATCAATACTATAAATAAGGCATTTAAATATAAAATTGCAGCCTGATCGAATAACCATCCGCCTTGCATAATTTTTGGCCAGTCTGACCATCCAATCTGAGGAAAGAAATTATTATTAAAAAAATAAAAGACAAATCTGCTTAAAATAAAAATAAACATCACTACCAGCAGCCGGTAAAAAAATACTACGTAGTAGTTTCCTGAGTCATAAATAATCTCTCTTATTTTCCTTAAAAAAGCCATCATAAAAATAAAGCGCAAAATTATAAATAAGATTCATAATAAAGCTACCTAATACGCTAAAATGATTTGCAGAATTTATTTTTAACAGTTCAGAAATATTTCTGATTTGCCCTGGTACGTTAATTTCTGCCCTATTTAGTATCTTTACAGCCTGCCAATTTGTCTAAGGAAAAACTTATAGCATTGTTTTTGACATGATGGCAATATCATTTTTATAAAATAATTTATACAATACCTATATGTTTGGATTTGTATCTAAAGTCTTCGGCGGCAGTAAATCTGAGAAAGATGCCAAAAAGCTGGAGCCCACCATATTAAAAGTAAATCAGTTTTTTACTGAATATCAATCACTTAGCAATGATCAACTTCGTAATAAGACTAACGAGTTCAGAAAAAGAATTAAAGAACATCTAAGCGCAATTGATAAACAAATAATCGAATTGAATGAAAAGGCAGACGGATTATCGCATACTGAATTAGTTGAAAAAGATAATATTTATCAAGAAGTTGACGAACTAAAGAAACAGAGAGACAATGAAATTGAAAATGCTTTAAATGGTATTCTACCCGAAGCCTTTGCAGTTGTAAAAGAAACAGCCCGCAGATTTAAAGAAAATACAGAAATAATTTCATCAGCTACCGATCTGGACAGGGATTTAAGCGTAAAAAGAGAATATGTAAAAATTGACGGAGAGAAATCCATTTTTAGTAATAATTGGACGGCTGCCGGGGGAAAAATTACCTGGAATATGGTTCACTACGATGTGCAGTTGATTGGAGGCGCTGTGCTCCACTCCGGAAAAATTGCCGAAATGGCTACAGGTGAAGGTAAAACCTTAGTTTCTACCCTACCCGCCTATCTGAATGCGCTGGCAGGCGAAGGAGTGCATATTGTAACAGTGAACGACTATCTGGCACGACGCGACCAGGGAATGGAACGGTCCCTATCTTTGAGTGGTTAGGGCTGAAGGTGGACTGTATTGACAAGCACCAACCCAACAGCCATGAAAGAAGGCAGGCCTATCTGGCAGATATAATATACGGTACCAATAATGAATTTGGCTTTGACTACCTGAGAGACAATATGGTACACACAGCCGAAGAAATGGTTCAACGCAAACACCATTTTGCAATGGTGGACGAGGTGGATAGCGTATTGATAGACGATGCCCGTACGCCATTGATTATCAGTGGCCCTGTGGAAAAAGGCGATGATCAGCAATTCCACATTCACCAGCCAAGAGTAAGACAACTGTACCAGGAGCAGGAAAGAATCGTGAGAAACGAACTCAACCAGGCTAAAAAGCTGATAGAAAGTGGGCAGGATGACCCACAAAAAGGCGGATTGCATCTCTTTCGGGCCTTCAGAGGACTGCCTAAATACAACCCTTTAATTAAATTTCTGAGTGAGCCCGGCATTAAGTGAAACTTCAGAAAGCTGAAAATTTCTACCTGCAGGAACAGGAAAAAACATGCCGGTTGTTGATTCTGAACTTCTTTTCCGCATTGATGAAAAAACAACTCGGGTGGACCTTACAGAAAAAGGACTTACAGCAATTACAAAATCGGGCGAAGACCCCGAATTCTTTGTACTGCCTGATATTGGTGTGTCGCTGTCGGAGGTTGAAAAAAGCGATATTCCCAATGAAGAAAAATTAAAAAAGAAAGAGAATATCCTGAATGATTATGCTCAAAAGGCTGATCGCATTCATACCGTGCAGCAATTGCTGAAAGCTTATGCATTGTTTGAAAAAGATGTGGAATACATTATTGTAGATGGCGCCATCAAGATTGTGGACGAACAAACAGGCCGTATCATGGAAGGCCGCCGCTACTCCGATGGTTTGCACCAGGCATTGGAGGCTAAGGAAAATGTAAAAATTGAAGCTGCCACCCAAACCTATGCTACCGTTACTTTGCAAAATTTCTTCCGTATGTATCACAAACTAGCCGGCATGACCGGTACGGCAGAAACCGAAGCAGGTGAATTTTGGAGTATTTACAAGCTGGATGTTGTCTCCATTCCTACCAACGTTTCTGTAATCAGGAAAGATATGGAAGATTTGGTGTATAAAACCAAACGTGAAAAATATAAGGCAGTTATTGATGCAATAGAAAAATTACGTAGTGAAGGAAGGCCGGTATTAGTGGGTACTACTTCTGTAGAAATTAGTGAGCTACTGAGCAGGATGCTTACACAAATGAAAATTCCTCACAATGTATTGAATGCCAAGCAACACGCCCGCGAAGCCACCGTTGTTGCCGAGGCAGGTTTAGCAGGAGCAATTACCATCGCTACCAACATGGCCGGTCGTGGTACGGATATTAAACTGGGACCCGGGGTAAAAGATGCAGGAGGTCTTGCCATCATTGGTACCGAAAGGCATGAAAGCCGTCGTGTGGACAGGCAGTTGCGTGGTCGTGCCGGTCGTCAGGGCGACCCTGGTAGTTCTTTGTTCTTTGTATCATTGGAAGACGATCTGATGCGGATGTTTGGCAGCGAAAAAATTGCAGGCATGATGGACAAGCTGGGCTACAAAGAAGGCGATGTGATTCAGCAGTATGATTAGCAACAGTATTCAACGTGCACAAAAGAAGGTAGAAGAAAACAACTTTGGTATTCGTAAACGTTTGTTGGAATATGACGACGTGATGAATAAGCAACGTAATGCTGTTTACAGCCGTAGAAATCACGCATTGTTTGGAGAAAGATTGTCGTTGGATATTGATAATGCTTTCTCAATTGTAGCAGAAAGCTTGGTCAGCAGTTTCAGGGAGCAGGAAGATTATGAAGGGTTCAAACTGGCATGTATCGTCAACTTTGGCATGGATACCAGCATCGCTCCTGATGAGTTTAGAACCAGTGATGAAGGGAAATTAGCAGATAAACTATACAGCGAAGCCACAAAGAACTACAATGAACATGTGAGCGCCATCAGCAGAGATGCGGTTCCGGTATTCAAGAATGTTCGCAAAACTGAAGGCGACCATATTGTAAACGTCATTGTTCCTTTTTCAGATGGTCGCAAAACAATCAATGTATTGGCTCCTTTGGATAAAACAGTGGAAACCGATGGTAAAGAACTGATTTCCAGCATGGAAAAATCAATTACGCTTGCAGTAATCGACAATGCCTGGAAAGAACACCTGCGTGCGATGGACGATTTGAAGCAAAGTGTATCCACCGCCTATCTGGAACAAAAAGATCCGTTGGTAATATATAAAGTTGAGGCTTTCCAGATGTTTAACAATATGGGAACTACTTTAAACAAAGATATCGTATCATTTCTCACACAGGCAGCATTGCCGGGTCAAGAGCACAAGAACGAAATTCGCGAAGGTCGCCAGCAAAAAACAGACCTGAGTAAAATGCGCGCAAATAAAGAGGCCATTGATGAAGCAGGACAGGATTATGGCGCTAATGAAAAAGATTATTTTGATCCTTCGGGCGCTGCCGTAAAACAGGAACCGGTGAGAGTAGGACCCAAAATCGGCAGAAATGACCCTTGCCCTTGCGGAAGCGGCAAGAAATATAAAAACTGCCACGGTAAGAGTGAGTAAGGTTGAGATTGAGGCTAAGATTGAGGTTGAGATTAAGGAAATATTTTGACACATCTATTCAATTATCCACCACGAATAGCTGTTGGCAGCCAAACTAATGGGTAACTCAACTTCATAACTCCTATCAAGTATAAATGATTTAGAGTTATTTTCTTTTTCTCTGATTCGGGCGGTTTTAGTGAGACCTGTGTAATAGAGCGGTATTTTAATGGTTTTATTGATGGTTTTTTGGGTCGGATTAAATAACATCAATAATCCTTTTTCTTTCAGTTGAGGATTTACATGCAGCCAACCATCCCAATCACGCCCATCTGCCCTGCGGAGATGTACAATATCTGCATTCAGAATATTCCTATTTTTTTTATACCAGTCAATCACTTTTACAACTCTCAATCTGGTGATTTCGGTGTCATATAGTCTTGGGCCTCTATAACAAGCCTGTACCCCGGCGCCGTAATATTGCATCATCAGTTGTTCATAATCATCTAAATGTGCTGATAGCGGCTCCAAAATAGCTTCAGGCCCTCCGCCCTGATAACGTGTAAGGGGCACAAACCCCCATCCCATTGAAGGAGTCTTATCCCAGGTGCCATCGAAAATATTTTGCCGGTTAAGTATTTTTTGTTGTTCTCTTGACAAGGAGAAGTTCCTCTCCCGATAACCCAGTCCAATTTTATTAGTGCCATCCAAAAAATACCAGTCCGGGGCATTGATATATACCCCCTTTTGGTTTAACCAATGATACAGTTCCTTCTGAATTTGCATCTGACGCCACTGGCTGTCATCCAGCCCTTTATGACCAAGATGCTTTACAGAAGTGCATCTGTCACCAGGATAAGGACCGTCATTCTCCCAGATATCAAAACCTGTTTCTGTAAAAAACTGCTTGATTTTATCCCGATAGGCCAATCCCCACTCACTGCCAAAGCAAGGGGCATTGCCAAAAAAAGCGCCTCCTGTTTTTCCGGTAACAGGGCTAATCACATCATCTTCTTCGCTTATTTTTCGGGAACTGAACAGAGAATAGCATCCTATTTTTATTCCTTTGGAATGGGCATAATCTGCTAATGTCTTACAACGTTTTAAGTTTTGAGATGAATTATCTTCCATATTGATATGGCTTCCAAAACTCAGAATCAATGCCTCATAACCGGTTGCAGCACATTGGTCAACAGCCCAATACACCTCATCATCATTCTTACTTACTAAATGCATAAATATCGGATTAGCAGTTGTCCAGGGAGCTATCGTTCGATACATCTTTTGAATAGCCATACCTCGGCGCTGCCGGTCATAACTGTCCATTAATAATTCGAAAGTTCGAACAGAACTGAAGTTCTCTCCGGGGTTCAACTCGATCCCCGGCCCATACTCAGGATAAATTTCTACCAGACAGGGTGTTTGATAGTTATAATTTACCTGTGAAGTGTATAGGCTGTCGGCTTTCCAGTGGGTTGTTTGATCGCTAAGGTTATAACGCATGGCATTATTAAAAGCATAGTCCGATTCAAAATAAATGCCAGAGGGTTTTTGCATTTGATCCAGCGCCCCACCACAGCGCTTTCTTCCTCCACAAGGCCTAATATTTCGTTAACAACCTGATTGAGTTTAATCGCGCGCTCAGAACTATTTTTAATACTCAGCCATTTGGCTATCACCGGAATCCCTTCGTATAACTCATATAATGAACTATTAATTCGATCCCTTTTAATGAAGGGTTTTCAAAATAAAAACGCACCATCTTCCCGGTAGCCGGCTTTTTATTGGTAGCCCAAAAGCCCTGATTTGTATTGAGGAATGGAGGCAAATCAGTGACTTCATATTTCACGAAACTGAAATCATTTTCATTGGCTACCAATCTGTCAATCCACTCCGATAGAAGGTACGCCTGTTCTTTTTGACCATATAACCCACCCACATTATATGATTTACCATTTATTATTACCCCTGGCTTCAGGTTTTACGGAGCGAATCAATTGCTGACCGGTAATCATGTTTTCAAATTCGGTACAGGCAAGATTTGGAGATAACCTGAAGCGACGTTGCAATAATCCATTATCTAAAACAATATCCTTTTTATCATTACTTGTATAAACATTGGCTTTGATTAATACAGGCGTTACCAACCAATCGCCCTTTACCGAAATTTCCTGAGAAGATGACCTTACCAGTGTAGCATTTTGAGCAATTGAAAAATCTGCAATTGAAAGAGTTACAACTAAAAAGGAAATGTATTTGTACATTAAAAAATTATACGTTTATTTTGAAAAATTAAGCAATTTCTCCAGCAACCATTAAGACCATCACCGCATTAAAATACTATCAAAGAGGCAAAGCTAATTTCTGATTGTTATTTTTTTAATAATAATATCAATCGGAAACATAAAAGAAGCGTTTGTGTCTAACTGATACCTTAATTGTTTATCGAGATATACCAATTCATCTTCGGAGAAATCGTTTTTACCCACTGTAATTTTTATCTCAATAAACCTCGAAATTCCCGAATGACCATCGGGCATCACTTTCATTTTTTTCTGCACCTCCACCTGTTGCAGTTTAGAGCCGAAAAGCTCATAGCAGGCCAGCTTAATATCTTCAATACTGATGATTTTTCCGCGGGAAGATAATTGCCTTTTCAATGCCTGCTTTTGAGAATAATCGCTCAAGATTTCCTGACCTCCGATAGCATTGGTGAGCGAGAAAGTGCTGTTGATACCGGTAAAAGTATGTTGTACCGGCTTAAATGCAACTGCGGTCTTAACCGATGAGGCTTCTTCGGGCGAAGTAATCCAATATTGAACCTGAACCGTTTCGTTGACACTTTTAGCCTTCAATAAAACATACCTGAAGTCGGTCTTAATATCTTTTGAAGACTGCATCTGATCTTCTAAACGGGTCAATATTTTTGAAATTTCTACAAGCCGTGCTGCAATAAAATCATTGCTGGTTCTACTGAAGTAAGCGCTCTCATCTCTTATCGCTTCTAAAAGGCTTTTTATCGTATTTCTTACATCATTGCTGCTGTTCTTTGCCACCCGCGCGTTACGCAATATCGCTTCGCCTTCATTTACTTTTCCGCTATAAGTACTATTGTGCAGGCGATATTTGACACCACTTGAATTTTCGATAGACTGAATATCCAAAAAATTTCCGGAAACCTGCAAAGGAATAATATTTATCCATCGGTCGGTCTTATAATTAATGGTTTGATGTTTTCGGTTTATGACCGGAAAGGCATTGATGCCAATTTGCAATCGCTCAAAAACTTCTCTGCTAAAAGGTCTCTTTAATTTCAGGTTACAAAAGAGCATCCCCGCCTGATTTATTTCCTGTGTCTGTTTTTCAGGCAGTCCGTCCAAAAATGAACCGGGAGTTGCATCACTACTGATGCTGCCGGCTTTTAAAGTAAAAAACTGGGCGGCATAGATTCCGGCAATTTCCTTTTGCACTTTTCGAAGATAGTTTCCATCCTTACTGAAGGCATCTTTGAGGTTAGGTTGGTATTGAAAATTATTATAATACCCATTAGAAAATTCCACCTCTTTACCATTGATAGTTAATAATGCGCTTTGCAAGGCATAATAAAAATATTTTGCTTCGGAATGGCCTCTCAAATCAAAAAACAACTGCAAGCCCTCCAATGAGTTAAAAGCATCTTTGTTATCCAGCACAAAGTGGATTTCGCTAATCATCTCCTCGCCTGCGTCTTCATGCATCAGCGTTTTTTTGCCGCCGGCCATCAGCTTATGCACTTTATTGCCTATCCGCAAATACAATAAAGAAGTTCTAAAAAGTTTTACATCGCCAATAGGTGTAAAATTCAGTTCCACTTCGTTGACAGGTTCTCCCAATTTTTGAATCTGAGCAATAGCGCTAAAACCATATTCTTTTTTTATGATACATTCTTTTTCATTGGGAATAGTGGACAAAATACAGGAGGCAGGTTTTGCCTGCAAAACGGAATGAGGCAATAGCAGGGAAGCAAGTTCGTTTAATAAATTATTCTGAATATCTCCTATTTCATACCCTACTGATTCTATTTCTGAAGCAACAGCGTCAAATAATAAAATTATAAGCGGATCAAAATTAGCTTCTATCTCATTTTCATTAATGTTCCAATGTTCAGCTGCCAACCTGATCATCCTGTCTTTTATCTGTTCACGTTTTAATGCATCCATTTATTTCAAATATAAATAAATTGTCTTTAAAATTAATCAGTCCAAAGTAAGTGGGCCAATAAAAAAACCGGTTTGAAAAGTGAAAGGCTCATTACTTCTGATAACTTTTCCTTTTACTATAATTTCCACTTTTCGCCTTTGTATTTCGCCCGAACCATGTTTCATCAGCGCTAATCTCACATTAATATCCAGCGTAACATTAGTGATCCGGCGTTCATATAAATCTATTTGTCTTATTAAACTATTTTTTACTAATTCCCTTCTTGCATCATTTGTGAGGTGTATGTCATAGTCTGCCTCCCAAAAAGCACATCCATAAGAGTCATTGATTTTATTTTCTCCAGGAATCGTTGTTATAATCAGGTGAAGGTTTCGATAAATCGAATCGACCAGGCCACAGGTAGCCAGCCTTTGTTTTTCAAAAAAAGGCTGAAACCTAAGCGGTAATTTCAGATACTCTTTTATCATCTCCGTTTATTATTTGTAATCTACATACAATATTTTTACACAATTGCCATTCGCTTCATCTCTTACCACCTTAACAGAACTGATTTTTCTTTTACGCTTCATCAAAGGCAAACCTTTCTTTTCTTTCAATTCATTTACCAAAGCAGCAAAAGTTGTAGCTTCATTGTTAGCCATCACTTTGGTGCCGGCACCGTTGCAAAGGATATTTTTGAAGTCATCAATATCTTTTTTTCCGGCGACCACTCCCTCCAGCAAGACTTGTATAGCCGGAGTAGGCAACTGGTCATAAGTTTTGGAGGCAGGAGGTTTAGACGCTGCTGCGGGTTCATCCTTTACCACCGGCTCTTCCTTTTTGACTGGTGGCAATGGAAGCGGCTCCTCTGCCGGTGGAGGCAATTCAGGCAAATCCACTTTTTTACCGGAGGCAGGGGATCCGTATTATCCGCCTGGCCAAATGGATCTACTATCTGTATAACCTTTTTAAATACTTTTCCATTATCTAATGTCAAAGTAATTGTAAAATTCCCTGGTTTCGGAAATATAAACCTTGCAGTCGGCGTATTTCTTACACCTATATCAGGAAGTTCCTCAATACCCCAGGTATATTCTTTGGCAACCGTGCTGGTATTGAAAATAGTTTCGTTACCCAACTTAATAATATCAGCCGAAATGATTGGGTTGATATCCAGCACCGTACTGTCAAACAGGCTAGTACTGTTCTTAATAACTTTCACTACTACCGACTGGGCACATTTGCCTTTAATGGTAACTGTTGCAAGATAACGCCCCTCCTTATTATAGGCATGCAAAATTTTTGACCCAATATGTAAAGGCGTTTTATCGCCAAAATCCCATGAAATATGCTGATCGGGCGCTGTAGTATGTGTATTAAAGGTGATTTCTTCGTTTACATAAAATGTGTTTGAATCTAATCCTGCATGATTGAGATTACATTCAAGCGCTATATTTACAGAGGGGCATTGCTCATTGGTAGCCACTTTGTAACCAAAAACAGTTAGCGATATCAGGGAAAGAGCGATGAGCGACATCCAAACCCTATAATCCAACTTGCCCCATTGTTTTGAAAATACAAAGTGCATACACTTGTTTTTTTATAATTAAACTATTTCATTTGACGCAAAATATCATTTTGCATTTTTAACTGATTATATGACTCCTGCCACTTGGTTAATGAATTCTGTAGCGCCTGAATCTGAGCATTGTACATGGCAACCAGCGAATCTTTACTGCTGGCAGCACGTAGTCCTCTTTTATCGGACTGGCTGTTATTCAACGCCTTCACCACTTGTGAATAAAGCGTTTTGGAGCTCAAATCTGTTTTGTTTATCAGGGCATCCATATCCTGTACTTTTTGCGTGATGCGACCGTCAATCAATCCGGCTCTGGCTACATCCAGATTTACCGTATCGAGCAACGACTGGGTTTCTGTCATAGAAACTGAGAAATTTTCTCTAAACTGATTTTCTTTGTCCATCTGGGCTATTTGTTCCCTAAGTTTTTCATTTTCAGCATAAGGAACCCTTATGCCAAAGAAAACAGTAACCATAATGATAGCCACCGTCAAAATAAAGAATAACAAAAAGCGTTGAAATGATTTATTCCGCTCCTGTATGTTGTTAGGTCTCATTTTAAAATTATTAATATTTTATTGTCAAAAAGCAAATTATAAATTCCTACCTCTATCTTAACCTTAGCCTCAGCCTTAACCTTAACCTTAACCTCAGCCTTCACAACTTTTTATCCAAAAAACCTTCTTTTCGGCTTAGGTGCATTACTGTCAGTTTGCGAAGCGATGGGTTCTTCTTTCACAAATAAACCAGACTCTTTTCTCTTTCCAATAAATTCCAGATTACTCAGTGTGTTAAATAATTTACCTATCACTTTTGCAAATTCGATAATGGTATTAATATTTTGATTAATATCATTGTGATTATAGCGAAGCGCTGCCATATTACTCAGCAAAGATTCCAGTTCTCCCTGGTTCAGTTCGCACCATTCGCATAGGTAGTTCATCAGCTCATCTTTACCGCTGCCTATTCTTAAATCAATCGTATTTTTCAACACTCTGGCCAGACCCACGATTTCACTTATCATTTTGGCGGGCGATTCGTACAACACTCCCCACCTGAAATTAGTAAGACTCTGACCCAAATACAACATTATTCTGTCGCAAAGAAATTGTGCCAACTCAGACAAATCGTTTTGCTGGCTCTTTTTGTAAATCTTTTGAACAATTTGCGAACAAGACTGCTCCAAACCAGCCAAAAAACTATCTAATTCGGAATGTAGCCCCAATAAATCCTGTGATGCACTTACCGAAATACTTGCAGGCAGGTATTCTCCATCTACTTTCAGGTTGCTGCCATTTGCAATTATCTTGCCGATTATTAACGCAAGCGGGTGATTGAAATACTGATTTGCCTGATGATCTTCTACTATCAAAATCTCATAACCCGGCCTTACAAAAGGAAATCGTGCAGGGCTTTCTGCCGGATTGATAGCGCCACCCGGATTACGCTCAAACGGTTTTATCAGAAGCACTGCCCAGTAAATGGTATTTGCACTCCTGTTGAAATTTGCAAGGAAACAGAAGGGCTGCCATCCGTTTCAGAAGACGATTCACCTGCAATAATGGAAACAGGGAAACCACCTGCGGTAATTGCTTTGCAGGCATTTACCGTTACCCTTACAGTATTTTGATTATCAATAGCAATTTGCAGATTAAAATTATTATCACAGGGAAGCAATCCATAGCGGATAGGCGACAGTGTAGAGGATATCAGGTCATAACTGTTAGAAAACTGAGCATTATCCTGTGCAATAAAGGTTTCTTTATTCAGCTTCATGCCATCTGTCCAGTTTACGGCTAAGTATTTTGATTGTACTTGCATTTATCAGGTTTTAATATTAACTTCATCAATTTAGTTCCTTATTTCTTTTCATCAACCAATTGGGGATCATGCCTCCACCCTTTCACAAATAATAACTGTATTTTCTTTTATTTTATTCTGTTTTACTGTCAAAGCCGGATCAAGCACTTTGGAAAAGCTATACCATTTAGGTTTTGTCCTGAACAACCATTGGTGTATTGCTTCTTTATCAGTATATCTTATAGTAGTTTCGCTATATTGCTCATTATAATCATTAATGAAGTGGTAATATAAATCTCCCAAAAGCATTTCTTCAGGAGCCTTTGCCCTAAAATAAGTGCGGCGGGCATCGGTCGGGCTTTTTGCTATTTCAAAACCAATGACATACAGCCGCTCTCCTTCTTTCTCGTCTGGAAGCTCAATAGGGTTACCTGCCGGGTATTGCCACACATTGTAAGCTGCTGCCGGTATATCGTAAGCAGCCTTCAAAAGACTGGAACAATAGCAATGGCACAAAAAAGAAAAGCATCGACAGCAGAACTGGAAAATACATGAAGTTTTTATCTTTCAGAAAGTACTGCAGGGCTGAAAACATGGCCACACACAAAAACAAAGACGACAGTCCGAAAAGAATCTCAGCAAAAAGCTGTTTGTTTCTGTTATCACGTCTTGCCTTAAAATATTTTTTATGAATCAATAATATGAAGATAAGACCCGCCAGCAAAAAAACAGCAGACAAAAGCCAAAAGGTAAAAAACAGATTATCACTGATGTAGGTAGCGCCAAAAGCGGCTCCCGATGCCAGCGCCGACGACACAAAATTGAAAATCCAGGGCTTTTTTCCCTGATTGCCAAAGCTACTGCTCAACTTCTTTATAGAAGCCATTATTGCCAGGCTTGAGCCAAAGAATACACCAATATACATCAAAAAAAACTTCAGTAGCATGCTAAATATTTTAGTTTTGACATCAATTTATTTTATATACATACGCCATACCCCAAAACACCATTAAAAAATTCATTTTCATCATTTTCGACTGCAACAAAATCAAAAACTGCATCTATTTCTACAGGTATAAACACTTCTGCAAACCTTTTCAACAACTTCCCAAGGGGAGCTCCCTCCACAAAACCGGTCAATTCATCTGCCCTCACCTTACCGATTTTAAATGTCCATACCGGTATTGACTCACGGGTCGAGCGCCCCAAAACAGTATCCATTCCCAGACGGCAGGAAGGCATACCGACAAAATCGTTTAATTCAAAACAGTCCGGTTGTAATGATTTATCCAGTTGGACTTCTTTATTCAAAATATAATTTAAGGCGGCTACCGTCGCTTCCTCATTTCCCCTGATAAAAAAGCCATAGGGCATCAAATACAATAATCTGCCGGCTTCCGGTTGGGGAAGATCGTCTTCCAAGCCCCAAAACGATAAAATCCTGTATTAATCGTTCCGTTCTGGAGGTCATATAGCGCTTCTCTCTCTGCCTGTTCGGTATATATTCGATAGCGAAAAATCATTTGTTCTATCGGCGCAAAAAACCTTCTGGCATAGCGTTCTTCCTCTCTAAACATTTTGTGTTCATCTACAGCATCCTTAACAGTCTTTACATATCTTCCACCTTTAGTTTGATGAAAAAGCCCTTCGGGCAGTTTGTCATAAATACTGTCTCGGTTTAATGCAATATCAATATTATATTGGTCTTTATAATCCGCTATTGAAATTTTTTCTATATCTCCTCCATAACTTTTTCTGAAAGCGCCTTTCTGGCTGGTTTTTATTTGCTCGATGGATATACCAGCCTCAAGAAGTGAGGCACAGACAGCTTCGCTTCTGAATGGAGTGTAAACAATATGACTGCCTTTTTGCCCTTTCATCAATGAAATATAGTTTAATATACTCTCGTTTTATGGTCTATAGCGCCTCAAAATTATGCTAATCTTCCAACTTTTGGCATCACTAAAAAAAGCGATGGCAGAAAATTTTTATATATAGTACTTTTACATTACAAATTTATAATGCTAAAATTATTACACAATGAGTTTTAAAGCAATTTTTAACGTAGCCGGTAAAGAATACCGGGTTTTAGATGCCTCATTTGACCTTCATCAGGTAACCGACAAAACAGGTAGAGTTTCTTCCGAAACAAGAGGAGGAAAAATCAATGTTGTCGTAGAAAGCACCAATGAGACAGACCTTTTTGAATGGATGATTGACCCCTACAGTCATAAGGACGGGAGTATTATCTTCAAAAAAAGAGACTCAGATGCCACACTGAAGGAACTAAAATTCAAAGAAGCCTACATGATTGACTACAATGAAACTTTTAGTTCCAGCAACGACAGGCCGATGGCTATTGCCTTTACGCTCTCTGCAAAAGAAATTGAGCTGGGCAATGGCAAATTCTCCAATGAATGGGTTTAATGCCGCATCAAAGTGGATTAACGCAGGAAATCACTTTGCCTGCGTTAATTTTTCTTTTGAAATGCAAGAGCAATAAGCCTTTTGGCTTTGCGTGCCTTTCAATTGGTAAGACAGAAATGCAGACACTAAAGACATCTTTATTATGACGAATGTAATTATATTCCACTGTCTTAAATAAAAATAATGGCAGAAAATTCAATTTTGACAAAAACAGAAATCATTATACAGGACTATAATGATAATAGTCCGGTAGTTTTCAGCAACCTGTCATTGAATGAAGCACTTATCAATGTCAACAATTTTGCATTTTCATTGAGGCCTGCCGATACCAATGGCAGTTTTGGTGCCATCCTCGATTTTAAGAAAAAGGTTCTAGGCAAAAACGTTCAGATTGATTTTAAAGACGGAGCCGGCAACTCCAATCATAAGTTTAACGGTATTATTCTGGAAGTAAACTCTTTTTTGGTGGACAATCAATATTATGAGTTTAGCATCACGGGAAAGGGCAGTTTTTGTAAAGTAAACGAAATTGCCGAATGTCATTCCTTTTACAAAAAGAAACTTGCCGATATTATTGATAAATCTTTTGAAAAATCGAACTTGAAAGATAAGGTCAACAAAGATCCTCAAACCATCAGGGAGCTTCATTATACTGTGCAATACAATCAAACCTTGTTTTCTTTCGTTTCCACTTTAGCCATCCGGTTTGGAGAATGGATGTTTTATGATGGCGAAAAATTGCAATTTGGCAAAAAGCCGGACGGTAATGAAATTGAACTCAAATCGCCCGCCGATGTGAACAACCTGAATATCAGGGCACAGGCAATCAAAAAACCTGAAAGCGGCATTGCTACAGATATTTTTAAGAGTGAGAAGATAGAGTCAAAAACTGCTGAAGAATCGCCCGAAAATGATTTTATTAAAGCTGCTGAAGAATCGGGTAGTTCTGTTTATGAAAATCCCGGAGGCAATATTTTTCTGCCATCAGGTTTTAAGCAGGAACAAGCAGATGACATTTATAAGCTGGAGCAGCAGGCAATTTATTCTTCTTCGGTACTGGTAACCGGCAACACCAGAAACAATAAATTATCTGTGGGTAAAATAGTAAAAATTAAAGACCCGACAGATGATGCAGGCAAGAAATTTATAATTACTCAAATTAATCATTTTGTAAGCAATTATAGCAGTTATAACAATAGTTTCTCAGCCGTTCCTTTTGAGGTAACAGTACCTCCTTACACTAATCCATTGCTGGAGACCAAGGCCACACCACAGGCAGCAATTATAACCGACAATGAAGATGACAGTGGGCTTTCCAGAGTAAAAGTTAAATTTCCCTGGATGGCTGATGATGAAAAATCACCTTGGATAAGTGTATTGGCTCCTCACGCCGGAAAAGATAAAGGCTTTCGGTTTTTGCCCGAAAAGGACGATGAAGTAATGGTTGATTTCTGGAACAATAATGCCGAAATGCCCTTTGTAAACGGCGCTCTTTATACGAAAAAAAACCAATCAGGAATCGCTCAGGGCGGTAATAATCAGAAACTAATCGGTTCAAAAAGTGGCAGAAGATTAGAAATAAATGATGACAGTGGCTCCTTAATTATCAGGGACAATTTTCCTGATCAAAACCCTGCAAATATTATTGCGCTTCTTAGAAATGATTCCGAAAAAAATATATTTATTGAATCAAAGGAAAGTAATCAAAATTTTTCAGTCATTAGACTCAACAATCAGGATAGTCTGGATTTGGGAATAGTTCAGGGCGGCGTTTTGCTAGCAGAAATAAACCTTGAAAAAGCAGGACCTAAAATTACCATCCATTCCAAAGGCGTTATTGAAATCAATGCAGACCAAAAAGTAAATATTTCAAGCTCAGAGATTAATTTGAATGCAAGTAATATAAATATAAATGCAGACAGTAAGCTTGAAATGAAGGGCACCTCGGAAGCTAAACTGAGCGGAACCCAAATAAAAATCGAGGCAGATGCCACCCTTGAAGCAAAAGGCGCTGCCAGCGCCAAAGTAGAAAGCGATGCCATCATGGAAGTGAAAGGAGGCGCTATGGCAAAAATACAAGGCGCTATAGTGATGATCAATTAATGTATTATGAAGTATCTGTGTTACGATAGTGCAATTAATGGGGAATATACCTTGATTCAGCTGATGCATCGGTATCCTAAGCATATAAACTTATTTTCAGGTACCGATGACGAAAGAATTTGGGATGCCGCTCCTTGGTTGTTTGAGCTAAACAGTAATCCGTATGAATTAAGAGGGCAGTCCATGATTCAGGTGGAGCACTGTATTATTTTTGAAACTACCGAACCAGTCAAAAACGCATTAGAATACTTACAAAGTAAAATATATATAACAGAAAACCGACAGGACAAATATTTCAGAATCTGGGATGCAAGAGTTCTTTTAAAACACATTCAATTTTGGAATCAGGATGAATTGAACGACTTTTTTTCAGTTTTCAATAATTGCTATATTGAAAATGAAGACCCTGATTCTCTGAACAAATGGCAATGGAAACGGGGTAATCAAGTGGAGGCAATAAAAATTTCAAAAGTGAAAACGCTGCCTTTAATAAAAACTGAGGAAGAATTAGACAGGGAGCTTGAGGAGGGGAATAAGAAGGAGGTTAAGAGTGAGGAGGTAGAGAAAAAAAGCATTGAGGAAGACGAACAAAAACCCAAGCACAGAAAGTTCTTTATGGACTAAATCTCTTATCTAACGTCTAAATTCTATTGTCTAACGTCTAAATTCTAATGTCTAACGTATAAATTCTACACAAATGGGTAAACCCGCAGCCAGAATAGGTGATATGCATATTTGTCCCTTGGTAAATGGACTGGTACCCCATGTTGGTGGCCCGGTAATAGGGCCGGAGTGCCCACCGTTTTGATTGGCGGCATGCCTGCTGTTACTTTGGGAGATATGTGTACCTGCACCGGCCCGCCGGATCCAATTCTAATGGCAAGTTCAGGAGTATTGATTGGCGGTAAACCCGCTGCCCGTATGGGGGATATGACAGCCCATGGCGGTACCATAGTATTAGGATGTTTTACTGTTCTGATTGGAGAAACCGGAGGAGGGGGAGGCGGTGCCGGAGAGGGAAGTGGCGCAGGAGGAGCAGGTAATACAGGAGCCAAACAGGCAAAAGACAATGAAAACAGCAAAGCTCTGAAAGATGCAGCAAAAAACGGGGATGAAAAAGCAGACAAAACTAATAAAGAAGATTTCAAAGCACAATTCAGTTTGATAGATGAAGCAGGAAAGGGTAAGAAAAATGTAAAATATGAAATAAAAACCAGCGATGGTCAGGTGCATGATGGAAAAACAGATAGTGAAGGAAAAACCCAAAATCTGTCAGGCTATACAACCGCTGATTGCAAAGTGACGTTTTTTAATTAATTATCAATGCCTTAGAGATGCCCGGCGAACAAACAGAACAAAAATTTGAGGTAAACGAAAAAAAGCAAATGCTGGTGCTGGTTCGGTACAAGCCTGCCAATGCAATGGCTGCCGATGATATGCTTGGAGGAGTTACTTCGGGTGTACAGGGGGCAGTGGATGCTGTTGAAAATGCTGCCGGTTCTATTCCGGGCGTAAGCTTATTTTTCAAAGAAGAAAAAGAGCCTGAAAAAAAAGCAGATAAAGAGTATAACTATTTTAATGATTATAAAGACTGGGATAGTTATATGAAGAAAATGAAAGACGAACTGCCCAATAAATTAAACCCCGATAATAAAACACTGGTTTATGATTTTGATGCCACAGACAGTCAGGGAAGAACAAACGAAGGCAAAAAATTAGCATCCAAAATAAAAGGTGAAATTTCTGAATGGAAAGATTATACATCTGCTTTTCATTTTATTGGTTTAGGACATGGCGGAAATGTAGCAAATGAGGCAATCAAAGAACTCATCACTGAAACCGATTTTCAAAAAAAATGGAAAATCGGGTCTGTTATTTATGTAGGCACGCCACTATTTGCCAATCAACACAATTTTGACCAAAAAAAAGCAGGAAAACCTGCTATTCATGCCTTTGGAAACAGTTTTGATCTTACCCAACAGGCTATTTCATATTTTGAACCTAATGATGATTTATTGAAAATAATTGCAGAAAGCAATTCGAATACGCTATCTGTTTTTACGGGTAAAATAAAAGCACAACTGGTGACCACACTTGGTCGGTTGTTATCTATCAAGGGTTTTGGCACCAGCTATGACAATAAAGGTAATATTGATAAGCTCACCCAATGCAAAGGAGATGTAGAAGGTTTGATTAAAGAAATAATTGATGCGGTAAAAAACGTAATTGATGCGGTGCCAAGCCTCATTAAACCACCCGATATGCCAAAATTTGACCAGATGCTGAACGGCTTTGGCGATATACCCGGAAAAAGTGTGAAACGGCTTGAAAAATTCATTGATGAATTAAAAAACGTTAAAGAAGGTACCAGTTTGGACACCGGCCGTATCAATATTTCAAAAATATTTAATTTTTTGTGCCCCTTGGTGGACAGGCTAACCGAATCTCTAAAACTCTTTGCCTTAGGCTCAGATACTTCCAACCAGATGGCAGACAAAGTGGTGAATAATGCCGGGATAAAAAGAATACTACTGCCGGCCAAAGTCACAATAAAGGCACTGCCAGTTGATCCCTACATACAAAAAGTGGTGGAAATGGCAGAAGCCGCCAAAAGAAAAGAGGAGGAAGCCAAAGCAAAGAAGGAAACCAAACCCGTAAAAGAGAAAGAAGCAATCCTATACGACCAGTCTGGGGCCATGATAAATAAAGTAAAGAGCAATATTGAGGCAGTGGCCAAAAAAGAAGATTTGGAAATAAGCAAAGCTTCGGCAGAAGATAAAGCAAAAATTGGCGAAGCGCTGTCTGCCATGATATTGCCGATGATGCCCACAAAGGCTAAGTTTTATGGCGCTTTATTAGACCTGATACCTACAGACGGATTGAATGGTTTTTTATCAAAATTACTTCCGATGCAGCTTTTTCTCCATTGAAAGATTTGATAGGTAATTTAAAAGGAAATTTCGATTTTGACTGTACGCCCGAGGAACCCGGGCTAAAAACTTCACTGGAAAATTTTGATAAAGAATTGAAGCGGATAACCGGTTTTTTAATAAAAATAATTATCCGATAAATAAAGATGCCAATAGTCTGTATTTTATTTACAACAGTCATAACATCATGCTGAAAAAGCCATGGGGCGAGATATTGAATACGATTGACAAAGAAACCGGGTATCTGGATGTTATGCAAAGCAATGGTTATAGCAATTTCTATAATCTCGAAAAGAATGAATATCAGGGAGGAGGCATTCAAAAAGACGGCGTACAACCTGCAAAAGTGGTGAAGGAGGAGGAAAAAGCAAGTTAATAATTTGATTTTATGTCAGACGAAGCGTTTAGTATATCATGGTTTCAGGCACAAGCAATTTGTCAAACAGGTTCAGCGGGTTCTGTAATGCATGGAATTTCATCTGAAGAAGCAATATATAATGCAATTATGAACTATTGGGACTGGATTTCACCCCAACCAAATGCAAGGAGGCACTTATCTCATTATCGAAATGGACAAGGCGCAGATTATCTGGAAAATGTGAGGAGCCTGTTTAATGCCAATCCCCGAATCAGAGCAAGAATTTTTGAAAAAATTGGAGATCAACTTAGAATAAATCCAAGGGCTGATTCGGGAAGTATAATCGGACATGGCGCTGATGATGGAGTTGAGCCTCCCATCAGGCAGCAAGATTATGATTCGGATGATTGGCTAAACTCTAATGGAAATATTGATGAAGTGTATTGGGGATTGATTGGGGATTATAATCCTTTTGACAATCGCGAAACGGATGACCGAGCCTATTATTTACGTGCCTTGCGACGAGGAACAGTTTTTTTAATTCCTGTTGAAATCAGGATTCGAGATCCCTATACCTGGCATCCCTATGAATATAGGCCCTCACAATGTATTCATCAGGCAATGGAAAGGCTAAAATCATCAGGAGCAGCGGATTACACTACCATCGGAACAGCACAATTTTTATTACCATCGGTTTATTTACCAGATTGGATAAGAAGATAAATATAATAATATGCAACTTTCAAACTACACATTCTCAGAACCCGCCAAACTTGCACTTCATATTGCTAAGCAAATCGCCAAAGAATACAATCATAGTACTTATGGCGCAGCACATATTCTGAAGGCATTGATGCACAAAGATTTACCTGTTCTCAAAACAGTAGAACGCAACGGCGGCGATATTTATTATATGGAAGAATGGGCCGAAATAAGATTGGAGCAATACCCCAAAGGTTCAAAACCTCCCTCTGATGTTGGCCCCGATGATCTGTGCGAACCGCTATTTCACGAAGCCGAGCATTTTCAGACCAAATTAGGTTTCCATGCCATCGAACCCGAATGTTTATTGGCTTCCATTGCTACTCCGGGCGTTGTGTACTCCTACGACCAACTCAAAACCTTCCCTTTCACCTCGTCTCAGGTATTGGAATGGTTTGCCAACCCTGCTTCTGCATCTGAAACAGGCGAAGGCGCGTCAGAGAAAAGAACCAATATACTCGGCAAAGCTTCGTCTGATGCAATATCTCAATACTGCATTGACAAATTAGCCGAAGTAAAAAAAGAAGGTCATACCGACATCATTGGCAGGGAAAAAGAAATCCGGCAAATTTGCGAAATCATCAGCCGTCGCAATAAATCAAACGTCATCATCACAGGAGAACCGGGCGTTGGGAAAACCGCTCTTTTGGATGGCTTTGCCATAGCAGTAGCCAATGGCCGTGTGCCCCAGCACCTCAAAGATGCGTCAATTTATGAATTAGACAACAGCGCATTAATAGCCGGGGCAGCTTACAAAGGCGAAATGGAAGATCGCCTCCGAAAAATTATCAAAGAGCTTTCCACCCTCGAAAAACCCGTATTATTTATTGATGAAATTCATAACCTCATAGATAAAAACAATCCCAACGGCGGCGCTGCCGGTATTTTGAAAGGCGAACTGGCTAAAGGTATCCTCACCGTGATAGCCACTACCACACTGGATGAATACAGAAAAAGCATTGAAAAAGATCCTACTTTCAGCCGCCGGTTTGAAATGGTGAAGGTAAATGAGCCGGATGCCACCATTGCCGAAAAAATGCTGCGCAACCAGGCAGATCGTTATAATCAGCATCACCAGCTTTCCATTGAGGAAGAGGTTTTTGCCGATGCCATCAGATTAGCCAAGCGATTTGTTAAAGAACGCAGACTGCCGGATGCCGCCTTAGACCTTTTGGACAGAACCTTAGCCGTAACACGATTGATGGCAGATACATCCACAACTGATGTTACAGAGTTGCAATCCAAGCTACAAGAATTAAAAGAAGAAAAAGAGGAAGGGAAGCTCAGATGGCTTTATTTTGAAACTCAATCAAGCCTCAGCCCGGTATTGTTGGCAAGAAACAATGAAGAAAAAGAATTTGCCAAAATCAGTGATGTAAATGAAATGTTTGAAACACTTGAAAATCTACTCAAGAATTTGTTGGAGGTAAGTCAACAAGAAAAAAAATCAATTGACAGTACCGACCTGAGCGCGGTGGTGGCCAATATCACCGGAATCCCCATAGGGAAAATACAAACCAAAGAACAACAAAGGCTTGTGAATATGGAGAACCAGATGCGCGAGAGAGTGGTTGGTCAGGATCATGCGCTCAAGACAGTTTCGGAGGCCATTTTGGAATCCCGCTCGGGACTGAACAAAGCCGGACAACCCATCGCTTCATTTTTCTTTTTGGGACCTACGGGTACGGGTAAAACCGAATTGGCTAAAACTCTTGCTGAATTTCTGTTTCAGGATGAAAACTCAATTATCCGTTTCGACATGAGCGAATTTAAGGAAGAACATTCTGCCGCATTGCTTTATGGCGCTCCTCCCGGCTATGTGGGTTATGAAGAAGGTGGAATGTTGGTCAATAAAATTCGTGAGCAACCCTATGCCATTGTATTATTCGATGAAATAGAAAAAGCGCACCCGTCGGTTTTCGATATTTTTCTTCAAATATTAGATGAAGGGAAAATGCATGACCGCTTGGGCAAAGAAGGCGATTTCTCTAATGCTGTCATACTATTTACCTCCAATATTGGCGCAGAACACATCATCAGCAGTTTTGGCGAGGGCAAAATTCCAAAAAGTGATGAAATGATGGAAATAATGGCCAGGTATTTCAGGCCTGAGTTTTTAGCCCGTGTTACCGAAATTGTTCCTTTTGCCCCCATTAGCAAAGAAAATGTACTGAACATCTTCAAAATACATTTGAAACCATTGGAAAAACAGCTTGAACAAAAAGGAATTACCCTGAAAGTAGCACCGGATGCAGCCGACTATCTTTCCTTGCTTGGGTTTACGCCCAAATATGGAGTAAGACCGCTCAAAGGCATTATCCGTACAGAACTGCGCAAGCCGCTCAGTCGGATGATTGTGAAGGAAGAAATAAAAGCAGGTGATACTATAGAAATTAAGCTCAAAGAAGAAGATGGCAGAAAACAAATTGATTGGGTGATAACTTCAGAAACCAACTAATTTAATGTTTTATTAGAAGGAGTTTCTGATTTTTTGTAACTTTCCTCATGAATCAGGCAATATACCGACAATTTACTATCCCTAAAATGAGGTATGTCCATTGAATTGCCATAAATTCATTTTAAATTTGAGTAATTAAAATCAGGAAATTATTTAAAAAACTTTAAACCTTAAAGACCATGATGAACGATAGCTATGGCATTGGCGGAAATGAGGTGAAAACCGACGCTTCGGAAGCATTTGCCGACATCCCACAGAACAGAACCTTAATGGCAGAAAAACTTACAAAAGATGCGCCCGTGAAGCCGGAAGTGGTACACGGGCTGCAAACCATTGATGATGTGTTTAACCATTACAAACCCGAACTCAATCTGGATTTTGAAGATGAAAACGGTACATCAAAAAAAGAAATATTGAGTTTTCAGGGGTTAAGCGACTTGGTGTAAAAGGCATTATCAATCAAAGCGATTTTTTGAAAAATAATGCCACTCAAAAGATGAATACCTGAAAGTGATTAAACAATTAAAATCAAATAAAATCCTTAAGGCTGCATTGACCGATCCGGATGCAAAGCAGGCGCTTTTGGATGCGATTCAGGGTATGATATCCGAGTTACAAAACAACAAATAATAAATATACTAATGGGATTCTTTCATTCTTCACTCGCAATTGGCGATTCGCAGTTCTTTTTACTCCACATGAGTACCGAGTTGCACCAACCTGTTGATAGCAGAGGGGTACCCAGTGGAATTCCACGTGGCGGTTTTATTAATTTAAAACTAACAGGCTTCAATCAAAGTATGTTGATTAATTGGATGCTATCACCAACCCGACAAATGAATGGAGAAATAACAATAACCTATGGCAGGGAAATGAGAACCAGAACCATTCAGTTTTCTGATGCTTATTGTATTTATTACAAAGAATCATTCAACGAATCAGAAGAATCCTGGTCCACCGAAGGTGTTGGGTCAGGATCGGGCAGTGGTACAGGCTCATGGATTGTGGAGGTAAGGCTTTCCTGCAGAGAAATAACATTCAGTTCGGAAAATGTATTACAAAATATTGATTGGGGCGAAGGTATGGCCGAAGCATCTTAAACCTCCTCAACAGCCGCCACTCCTTCTGGAAGCGCCGCCTCTTCTGAAGCAAGTGTATCTTCATTCAACCCTAACGATTAAAAAAATTGAAAATTACAAACCCAGCAAAAATTAAAAATATGAGCGAAGAATTACAACAACAATCCCAGTCTGAAGCAATGCAGGTAAAAGAAGCCGTTAAAATAGCCAACCCGCTTGAACATCTGAAGACAAGTTCTGATAAATTAGCAAAATTTGGCGGTTTTGACATGATTGAATCATCTATTGACGGCGCTCAAAACCTGAATCCTGACCGTAAGGCAAGACGTAATATTTTCTTGTCAGAAAGCCAAAAAAAGGGAGAACGCGAAGAACTTCTCAGGACGCTTCAGGTGTGGACCGAGGCGCTAAATTCTTCCAGCGATATTTCGGAAATGGTTACCCATAGCGAACAAAAAGCCGAACAATGCCAACAAGTGCTTGAAAAAAATCTGGCAAAGGCAATTGATGAATCCAAAGATATGGAAAGGTCTTACCGCAATATAGCCTTGTTTTTCAAAAATTCTGAAAGCGATAAAATAAAAAATGTTTCTTTTATCAATTGCGAAGCCGACCAACTGAAAGATTTGGATAATACCCGCTTCATTGATGCCATCAACGAAGAACTCAAGAAAAACTATGACCGCCTCGACCTGCGCAACAATTACAGCATCATGGTCATTCCTGGCTACCTCGGCTCCAATAAAGTGGTAGAAAAATGGGCAAAAATGGCACATGAAAATAAAGTAATGATGGTTACGGACTTTGAACATCTGGATGCACCGGATGATGTGATGGAAATGTTTGAAATCGCCAATCTTACCGGAGGCGACAAATACCGCTCCAATGTAATGATGACCTGCAACTGGTTAGTAGGACGCGGAAAATACAACGAATTAGGCGAAGAAGAAGACCTGTATGTACCGCCATCAGGCGCTTTGGCCGGAAGGGTATATCAAACCCTGATGAGCCAGGTAACAGCCGGTAAAAAATTTGGTAGCATGAACGAAGTGGATGGCGTTAAATTTGATTTGAAAAAGAGCGAAATTGCCAATCTTGAAAAAATGGGTTTATTGCCTATGGTAAAAGAATATGGAAAGGTAATGGCTTTTTCTGCCAAAACACTTTTCAATGGTGATAATCTGGGTTTACAAACCTATTCTGTAGTTCGTGTGTTCGACTATGTAACTAAAGTGCTGATGGACTTCCTCAACCGCAGGGCCTTTGAAAACTTTAATGCCCATACTCGCAAAGATTTGCAAAGCCAGATTGTTAAATTTCTGGATGGTATTACCGGCCCCAACAAACTCATTGAAGACTTCACCATTAAACGTTTTGAACAGGATCCGGTGCAAAAAGATAAAATACATCTGGACATTCACATGAAACCTTATTTCCCTGCCAAAAACTTTATGATAAAGATGGAAGGGCAAAAAGGTGATGATGGTAACGAATGGGATACCAAATACGACCAACAATAAAATCCTGCGGGGAGTGTAAAACACTCCTTGCTTTTTTATTGAATTGATTTATTCTTGCTTTCGCTCAAAACATAAACAATAGAAGAAATAATGATAAAAATAAAACCATATTTCCCCCTGTTTATCATTTATATTTCATTAAGCAATTATCTCTTGGCTCAAAATATTAATGGAGAAAAGATTATTGCAGGGAGAGAAAGCATTACCGTTATTAATTTCCCAGATAAGGTGTTGAATATTAATTTTTCGGATGATGATGCTTATGATTATTACATACCAAAACGAAGAGAAGATAAATCAATTTCCATTCAGTTTAACAAAGAAAAGAGGACAGGACCCAATACAGGCTTATTGGTAAACGAAGGCGGACGCAGCCACATGTTCCGCCTGATTTTTGACTCTACATACAATATCAATGATGATACAAGACCGCCTTTATGGTATGACCATTCTAACCTGAAAGCCCTGAAGGCATTTGTCCAAAAACAAAAAGAACTGGAAAAACTTACCGCCGAAGAGCAGGAAAAAGCTTTAAAACAACAGGAAAAAGAAGCTGCAGAAGATAGAAAGAAAGAAGTTTTAGCGGCGCAAAAACAGGCAGAAACTGATGCCGCGCAAAAGACAAAAGATCTGGAAAAACATCGTAAGGAACAGGAAGAAAAACAAAAGCAAAGCACGGCAGAAATTGCCAAAGCCAAAAAAGATGCCGAAGCCACTGAAAAACAAATGAAACTGGCCGCTGCCAAGGAAGCCGAAGAAAAAAACCTGGCTGATCAAAAAGCAAAGCAGGATGCCGATATGCTGGCAAAACAAAAAGCAGATGAAGAAAAACAATTGAAGGCGCTAAAGGACAAACATAAGGCAGAGGCACTTGTACGCGATGAAGAACTTAAGAGAATTAAGGATCAAAAGGATGCTGATGCTTTGGCGAAGGCCGAAAGAGAAAAAGAACTGAAAGAACAGAAAGCATCGGAGGCATTAGCCAAGGCAGAACGGGAAGCTGAGGAAAGAAAACGGCTGCAAGAAGAGAAACTATCCAAACAAAAAGTATTGGATGAAGAGAAACGCAAAAAAGCAGAAGCAGAATTAGCCCGGAAAGAAGCAGAAAAAAAAGCAGCCGCAGAACGATTAGCACAACTTGAGGAAGATCGTAAACAACGTGAAAAAGAAAAGCCTATTCGGAAGTCGGACTGTGGCAACGCTACGGAAAAAAAAGGAATTGATTTGTATAATTTCCCAAGACAACAGATTAATACTGTAATTTCCGACTTCTTTATCATCGGCGATACTCTTAGAAACTACAGGATTTCAGACTCGCTTATGAAAACTGATTTGCCCAACAAGGTAAATATTGAGGCTTCGGGGCTTACTGACAAGGACATAAAGGTTACATTGGAAAATATTTATTTTAAGGATATTTATACCTATTATAAGATAAAAATTGACAATAATTCTAATGAAGATTTTCTGGGCGGAACCACTTATTTATACTGGTACGATGCCAATGAAAAAGCAAAGCAGGTTATAAAGAGCAGTTATCTTACATATATTAATTTTTATCCGGTAATAAGACCAAAGACCACTCAGGATATTATATTTGTAACCCGATCGCCAAACATGGTGGACAATGAAAGTCTGGTATTATTTATCGAAGAAAGAAGAAAAGAAAAGGGAATAGCCAGCATCATTATTCCGGGAGAAAAATATAACAAAGAACTTGCCCGTTTTCAAAACTCAATAAATCCTAAACAATCAAAGGACACAAAGTCAAAAAAAACGGATAAAAAAGAAAAAAACAAGAAAAAAAACTAAAAGATTTAAGGCTATAACAGCCTATGAAATTTTTAATTCAAATATTAGTATCATTTTTTTGCTTCCTGTCTCCTTTATTACTAAGGGCACAGCATATCATCAGTTTTTGTGGTGAGCCTGTACCGATGAACCAGATGTTCATACAGGAAAAACTTATTACCACTATAAAAAGACAGGTTAATGTTGTCAATCTGCCTTCATTGCGCCAAAGAGCGAATTTGTATTTGCCATTAGTTGAGCGCTATCTTACAGCATATGGCCTTCATAAAGACCTTAAATACCTGCCAATTGTAGAAAGCGGTTTCTTAACCAAGGCGGAAAGTGGTGTGGGAGCCAAAGGTATTTGGCAAATAATGCCGGCAACCGCAAGAGGCTACGGACTTTCTATCGGAAGCGGTGTTGACGAAAGAGAGGATTTTGACAAAGCAACCCGATTAGCGTGCAATTTAATAAGAGATAACTATCAAATGCTTGTCAAATTTGTTGGCAAAGCCACCTGGCCGCTTACCATTGCTGCCTATAATTTTGGTATAGGCAATATAGTTAATGCAGTAAAAGCGCAGGGTTTAACTACTTTACCATGCGCCTCAATCCCGAGACGGGCTTGTATGTGTATAAAATTATTGCGGTAAAAGAATTGTTTGAGTACCCCGAAATATATAATTCAAAATTCGGGTACAATATTTTCAATGCCGCATCGGGACCTAAGAAGAAAGTAAAACCCGAAGACTTAGATGTAAATAACGACCCAGATATTTTATCAGAAATTGAAAAAGAATTAGAGAGAAACAAAAATAAAAAAGCGCCTGTTGTTGCTAAGGAAGAATACATAATGGCGCATGTGGAAGGCAAACTCAAAAAATTTAAAGACGGAGATATTGTAACCATTCTGCTTGATGAAGATTTGCTCACCAATAACAAAGGCTTGTCTTATTCTGGTTATAAATTTGGCGTGCAGGGCTGGATAATTGACGATCGCGTTTTTTTTAAACTTGGCTTTGGGCACGATGTAACCCTTATGGATATCAATAAACAAAAAGGGGTTTTGCTAACCGAACTGCTGGCCTCCAAACGAATCAATGTGCTGCTGAAAAATATTGTATATGAAAAACAGGAATAGGTTTCATTAACACGGGGAAATTGCTATTTCAGATAAAGTTTTTGGAATTTTCAAAAATAATTTGGCTTACGTCAATATTTTTAGTATTTTGCGCTAAATAGATTAGTTATGTCAATAGCAAATAAAAATCTCAGGTATCTTCGCAAACTTCGCGGATGGACACAGGATGAGTTTTCGGCAAAGTTAAATATTAAAAGGTCGCTTTTGGGTGCTTACGAGGAAGAACGTGCCGAACCACGTATAGACGTATTGGAAATTGTTTGCGATATGTTCAAACTTACACTTGACGACCTGTTGCGAAGCGACCTGAGCCAGCAATCAGACAATTATCTGGCACGGCGCAGAGCCATGAAACTAACCAATGCACCGGCGAAAATACCTTTTGTACCTGTAAAAGCAGCCGCAGGGTATCTTGCCGGATATGGCGATCATGAGTTTATTGACGAACTTAATACCTTTACGCTGCCAATGGTTTCGGGTGGCAATTATCGAGCTTTTGAAATTATTGGAGATTCAATGCTGCCTACGCCAAGTGGTTCTATTATTGTTGGAGAAAAAATTGATAGGGTGGATGATATCAAAAACAATACCGCCTGTGTTCTGGTTTCTCGAAATGAAGGTATTGTGTATAAGCGAATTCAAAAAGGCGGTAAGGTCAAAAACAAGCTGACACTTGTAAGCGATAATCCAACTTTTCAACCTTACACCATCAACTATGGCGATATTTTGGAAATGTGGGAAGCACAGTTTATTATTTCAAAAACCAATAGAGCTCAAACCTGGAATGTAAACCAGCTGGCAAATATTGTAACAGACCTGCAACAACAGGTAGCGGGTATGAAGAAGAAATTAAATTAAGAAAATTATCAATCCTTCAAATTCTTACCTTTCTTCTCTCCTCTTTAATTTCACTTTTTTGCTTTTTTGATACAATTCTTTTTTCAACAGAAGCCCGGGTGGCTTTGGTGGCAATACGTGCTTTCTTTTTTTGAAGCGCCTTAGCAATCAGTTCGTTTATCCTTTTTATAGCATCTTCTCTATTATCAAGTTGAGTACGGTAAGTTTGAGATTTTACCTGCAAAAAACCCTCCTTATTTATCCTGTTCGATAACTTCTGAACCAGAATAAATTTCTGCTCATCGGTCAACAACAATGAGTTCCCGATGTGAAACGAGGCTATCACGGCAGTTTCTACCTTGTTTACATTTTGACCGCCTTTGCCACCACTTCGGGTAGTTTGAAACTCAATTTCTTTTGAAACATCCATAAGTTTATAAAAAATAATACTGGTTTACCAGCTTCCACCACCACCACCGCCAAAGCCGCCACCACTGGAACCTCCTCCCGATGAACTCCCTGAAGAAGAAGGCGAGCTAACCATCGTACTGGACATGCTCGACATAGAACTGGTAAAACTATCTGTAAATGCAGCTGCATTAAAAGCACCCTCTGTTGTACCCGACAAGGTTGAACCATGGTACCATCCCGGAGGTTGCAAATTCAATCCATTAAATTTACGCGCCCATTTTTTTGCCATTCCAAAAGAAACTGCATAAGCAAGTGTCTTTTCAAAATAGGATGGATCATCAAGAAGCAAATACTCCAGTTTATCTTTCTCAGCTTTTTCAATAAACATTTTAAAACCCCGGGTCTGTTGCTTTGCCGCATCTCCTTTTTCGGTGGGGCGTTTCATTATTTTCACACTCCATATTGCCAGTATGACGCACACCACTAACCACGTTATTAATGCTATTACTCCATATACAGACGTCATCAACCATCCACCCAAACCACCTAATATTAACAAACCGCCAGCCACGATAAAACGCATCAAATGTGACTTCCTATCGTAATAGCCGTCTGCACGTGCAGCGCTACTCAACTGGCTTTTTGCAGAGTTCATGGTGGCATAAAAACTGTCTTTAAGATCGCTCACTTTTATCTCATCTCCTGAACTAAACAATCCATTAAAAAAAGTTCTTTCATAAGAATGAACATTGGATGGAATATCCTTCAACTTTTTCAAAACAATATCCATTTTACTAAAAAGTCCCTTTTTCCCGACTTCAGTAAGAAACAGATAACCGTTGGCACCCCAATGAGGAATCAAAGATGTAAGGTCACGCGAATCAGCCTTATCATCAATAAGATAACCGGCCATTACAGGATCAACACCCGTAGGGGGGAAATACTCAACCACTTTTGGCATTGCTTTGTCTTTGCCATATTTGTCCCAGAGGAAATAAAAGAGTAACAACAATGGCAGTAAAAAACTCACCCATTGATAGTCTTCCCAGAGAAGCTGATTAGATGCTTTTTCTACAATCACTCCCTTTGGCAACTTAATCATTATTGTCATGTCCTTCCCATTCCCCAGCATTTCATTAGACGAGCCGGTTAGTACTTCGTTTTCGTATTGGTAGGTAGCATTTGTGGAAGTATCTCCTACCTCTCCGGTATATACAAAATATTGACCTTTGGCAAGCGGTAAGTTCTCAGGAAGCGTCACCGTAAAATTCACCTTTTTAAATTCCGCTTCCCATTCCCGACCCATCAGATTCCAATAAAATACATCATTATTCTTCTCATAAATAAATGCTCGCTCCACCCGATATTGAATAATATACACCTGCTCTCCGCTAACATATTTATCAGGGTCTCCGATTTTTATCCCCAGATTATGTCCTCCAACCAGCCTCCTTCCGTCTCATATTGCCATCCGAGTACTTTTATTTTTGAAATCTTAATACTTCTTTTTGATACCGCTCCATCTTCATCTTGGAAATTATATTTAATTGGTATCTTTCGCCATAACCCGTGCTTTTCAATATCGAAAATCACATCATATTTTTCCGTTACATCAAAATAACCTTTTTTATTAATTTCTATTTTTACATTTAATTCTTTTACAGAAAAGCCCTGAGCTACGCTAATAGAACAGATCAGCAATAGCAGGGAAAAAATTGAACTCCATTTGTAGAAAAAGTTTGCCTTCATAAAAAAATATAAAAGGAACGGAATCAATATTTAAAACTGAACATTGGGAACTTCCCTTTCCTGTGCAGCAGCTTCAAAAAAGTCGAAATGCTTATACCCAAACATTCCGGCAAAAAGCACTCCTGGAAAACTTTCCCCATAATTATTATTTTCCCTTACAGTACCATTATAATATCGGCGGCTTCTTTCCAGACCTTCTTCAATTTCATTTAGTTTATTTTGTAAATCGAGGAAAGATGCGTTTGCTTTCAGATCAGGATAGTTTTCACTTAATGCAAAGATGCTACGCAGAGATTGCTGCAATTGATTTTCGGCTGCTATTTGAGCGTTGATGTCTCCTTTGGGCGCACTCATGGCAGCATTACGGGCCTGAATCACTTTTTCCAAAGTGCCACTTTCATGAGCAGCATATCCTTTTACAGTATTAACCAGATTTGGAATCAGGTCATGACGACGCTTGAGCATCACATCAATATTGCTCCAGGCATCCTTAACCGTGTTACGGTTGCGCACAAATTTGTTGAAAATGCCAATCAGCATAAAAGCCAGTAGCACAATCATTCCAATCAAAATAATAGATTGAATCATATTTATTTTTTTTGTTAAATAAAAAGAAATTTAAAATTAATTAATGCTATGTCAAAATTATGAAACTACATCTGAAAATTTCTCTTTTTCACCTATTTGCGGTATAGGTATTAGAAAATACCCTCTTGACTACATAGGTGTTCATCGCTTATCCTTGTCATTTTTTTCAGGAGTTGACACTCCTTTCTTGCAAATCAACACCCTTCAATAAAAACTGAATAGGTACCCATAAAAACTAAAATTTTGAATTTCACATTTTAGATTCTACATTTAAAGCATGAGAGTGGTCATACAAAGAGTAACGGCAGCAAGCGTAACCATTAATCAAAATCTGTATTCTTCCATCAGCGCAGGACTATTAGTATTGTTGGGAATTGAAGATGCAGATACTGATGATGACATTCGCTGGCTGAGTCAAAAAATAGTTCAGTTAAGGGTTTTTGATGATGAAAACGGAGTGATGAATCTTTCGGTAAAAGATATCGGAGGTGACATTCTTTTAGTAAGCCAATTTACTTTACATGCATCTACCCGAAAAGGCAACAGGCCTTCCTATATTAAAGCCAGCAAACCCGAATTTGCAATACCCATGTATGAAAAAATGATACAGCAACTCGAAAATGATTTGGGTAAAAAAATTGCAACCGGCGAATTTGGCGCCGAAATGAAGGTGCAACTGCTGAATGACGGCCCGGTTACCATTATCATTGATACAAAAATAAAAGAATAAAAAATGACTATTAAGGAAGCACAACAGCAGGTTGACCATTGGATCACAACGGTAGGTATCCGCTATTTCAGCGAACTGACCAATATGACTATCCTGACAGAGGAAATAGGCGAACTGGCGCGGATAATGGCCCGTAAATATGGCGATCAGTCGTTTAAAGAATCTGATAAAAAATACAACTTGCCTGATGAAATGGCGGATGTATTGTGGGTATTGATATGCCTTGCAAACCAGACAGGCGTTGACCTAACGGAAGCATTGGAAAAAAACTTTGAAAAGAAAGACATACGGGATGCTAATCGGCACCAATCAAACGAAAAACTAAAATAACATAGGTATGGTTATGGAAAAACGGCTGTAAAAGCATCATATTATCAAAAGACAGATTCCATTAAATTGTGAAAAAGGACAAATTCAGCCATATAAGCGATGATGAACTCCTGCAGCGTTTTTTGAAAAATAAAGAAAACGAATGGTTGGGTATTTTGTTGCAGCGATATACCTTGTTGCTTTTGGGTGTGTGCATGAAATATCTGAAAAATGAAGAAGAGGCTCGAGACACCGTGCAGCAAATTTTTTTAAAAGTATTACAAGATGTTCAGAAGTATAAAATAGAAAATTTCAAGCCCTGGCTTTATATGGTAGCGCGAAACTCCTGCCTTACGATATTGCGAGACAAGAAAAAATTGTACCACGAAGAAATTTCTGACAAAAACAATATTTACAATGACTTTACAATAGGCCATGAATTCACCAATGCGAAAAATGATATACCTATTGAACTTCTTGAAGTAGCGCTAAAAGAATTAAACACAGAACAAAAGCAATGCATAACTTTGTTTTACCTCCAAAAAAACAGTTATCAGGAGGTAAGTGATGTAACGGGGTATAGTTTATTACAGGTAAAAAGTTTTATACAAAACGGTAAACGAAATTTAAAAATCAGTATTGAAAAAAAATTGAAACAATCTCAAAATAATGTCTGAAAATCTGAAGGACATATTATCCCATCTGCAAGGAACTACCGATCAGGAAACCCTATTGAAGTACCTCAATAATCAACTTTCTGACACTCAGAAGCATAAAGTGGAAAAACAACTGCTGAAGGACTCTTTTGATAATGAGGCGCTGGAAGGATTGCAGGAAATAAAAGACAAGGAAGGTATTGAGTTGATGGTAGATGCACTGAACCGTGATCTGAAGAAAAAATTAGAAAAACAAAAACAAAACAGAAACAAACGAATGTTGAAACCACAGTGGGCTGTTTATTTCTCTATTCTTATTTTACTCATTATTTTGGTATTGGTCTTTATTTATATCCGGTATTATGCCTCCTGACAATTAATTTTTTCGTTTGAAGTCACCACGCTTCCATGCCTGAATAAATTCACTCCATGCCGCAGGGTTAAAAATATTCATTGGTGGCACCTGCCCCTGATATTTTGTTTTTTCATACAACTTGTTCAACTGCATATTAGTAGCTTCGCGACCGTCAAGTGGTGTTGTACGCATTAAGACCCGCCGCATTGAGGCAGTATTATTTTTCCTGATAAGCTCCATTTCATCATCTGCCACACTCACATTTACAAAATCACGCGCAAATTGCTCTTTTGTTGGTCTTGGTTTTATAATGGCCACCGGAAGATATTTAATATCCTTTGTCATCAAAACCACCATTCCGTGCTGCGTACCTTCAATGTTTTTAGGAATTGTCTTTACCAATGGTTCGTAGCTCACATGCGTAAATTCAATTACATCGCCCTTTAAAGCCGCAATAGAAAACACACCATCTTTATTGGTTATAGTACCTCTGTTGGTTCCTCTAATCGTAACACTCACCGCCGGAATCCCCTCTAAGCTGTCAGAGGTGGTAACAATACCAAACAACTGTATTACCGAATCACGCGCCTTTTCAAACTGGGCATTTGCCGAAAGCGGAGAAATCAGCGCCAGAAGTATTAAAATCCTGAATAATCTTTTCACAGCGTCAAATTTAAGTACACATTTTAATATTAGACAACAAAATGACCCTGAGAGTGTTTAACTTTGTAGTTTGTATTCGATTTTAACATAAGCTTTAAAGAAATGACTAAAGAAAAAGTTTTGGCGGCACTAAGTACTGTGCAGGAACCCGATTTGAAGAACGATCTGGTTACGCTCACTATGATTAAAAACCTCAATATTGATAACAATTATATTTCTTTTGATATTGAATTAACTACCCCTGCCTGCCCATTGAAGGACAAAATGAAAAATGACTGCATAAAAGCCATAAAATCAATGGTTAATGAAGATGCAGTTATAAAAATTGGTTTTAGTAGTAATACTTCTACCACCAGATTCAATCCTAATGACGTATTAAAAGGTGTAAAAAATATTATTTCGGTAGTGAGTGGCAAGGGAGGTGTAGGTAAGAGTACTGTTGCAGCTAATCTGGCGCTGGCGCTTGCACAATCAGGTGCAAAGGTGGGTCTGATGGACGCTGATATTTATGGTCCGAGTGTACCCATCATGTTTGGCGTAAGGGGCGAAAGACCAATGATGAGAGATGTGGATGGGAAGCCGCTAATTGCTCCTTTAGACAGATATGGATTAAAGTTATTAAGTATCGGCCTGTTGGTAGATGAAAGCAAAGCTGTGGTATGGCGCGGTCCGATGGCCAGTAGCGCCATCCGCCAGTTTATTGCCGATACAGACTGGGGCGATCTGGATTATCTGGTTGTGGACATGCCACCAGGCACAGGAGATATACACCTGACATTGGTGCAAACAGTGGAAGTAACCGGAGTGGTAATAGTAACCACGCCGCAAGACGTTGCTCTTGCAGATGCCAAGAAAGGTATTGCTATGTTTGGCCAGGCGCAACTCAATACACCCATCATCGGAATTGTTGAAAACATGAGTTATTTTACCCCGGCCGAACTACCTGATAATAAGTACTACATCTTTGGAAAAGAAGGCGGTAAAAGGCTTGCAGAAGAATATGACGTACCGTTCTTAGGCGAGATACCATTGGTACAAAGCATACGTGAAGGAGGCGACATCGGAGTACCAATCATGATGGGAGATGATGAGATTACCAAAGGCGCTTTCAAAAATTTTGCAGGAGAAGTAGCACGCTTTGTAAGTGTGGTTAATGCACAAAAGGCAAATGCCTAATTGAATAAAAAAATAGAATTTTTACAAACCTGATTTTCGTTGAAACGGCTTGGATTATTAAAGTCCAGGCCGTTTTCTATTGTAAAAATGATATTTATCAGGGAGGCAGGTATAACCATTAATTTTTTATACCTTTCAATTTTAAAATTATAAGAATTTGACACGGCTTCCATAAAAACAGATTTATGATTAAAAGAACTTTCTTGTTTATTTTTTTATTTACAATAGCAGGTTTTTGCTATCTGCAGGCTCAAGATCAGGGCGTGCATCCACAATCATCAAAGTATGAATGGCCTGCTGAACCACTTGTAAAAAACAAACTGGATCAATGGCAGGATCAAAAATTTGGAATGATTATCCACTGGGGTCTTTATGCGGTTCCGGGTATTATTGAGTCATGGTCTATTTGCTCAGAAGACTGGATAAACAGGGATACGTCCATAACCAATAACTATGAAGGTTATAAACGGTGGTACTGGGGCTTGAAAGATCGTTTTAATCCTCAGAAATTTAACCCGGAACAATGGGCCGATGCCGCATCCAACGCCGGTATGAAATACTTGGTATTCACCACAAAGCATCATGACGGGTTTAATATGTTTGACACCAGACAGTCAGATTTTAAAATCAGTAACGGGCCTTTCTCTCATCATCCTAAGGCAAATGTGGCGAAATATGTTTTTAATGCTTTTAGAAATAAAGGTATGATGATTGGCGCTTATTTTTCAAAACCCGATTGGCATAATCAGGATTACTGGTGGCCATATTACGCTACAGCCAACCGAAATAATAATTATGACATCAGAAAATATCCGCAGAAATGGGAAAATTACAAAAACCTCACCTTCAATCAGATTCAAGAACTGATGACTGATTATGGTGCAATAGACATACTCTGGTTAGATGGCGGCTGGGTGAGGCCAAAAGAGACTGTTAACGATGAAGTTTTATCATGGGATGCGCCAATACCCGAGTGGAGTCAGGACATCAACATGCCACGAATAGCCTCAATGGCAAGAAAAAATCAACCCGGAATTTTAATTGTGGACAGAACCGTTCATGGCCCTTACGAAAATTATCAAACTCCCGAACAGAGAGTTCCCGATAGAAAACTGGATTATCCTGGGAAAGCTGTATGACGCTGGGTACTGACTGGGGGTATGTAAAAAATCAGAAACTGAAATCATCAGATGCTATAGTTCACACATTGATAGAAATCGTAGCAAAAGGCGGCAGTTTATTATTGGGCGTGGGGCCTTCTCCCGAAGGATTAATCCCCGATGATGTAGTAGGAAAACTCAATGAAATCGGTGACTGGATGAAGAAAAACGGGATTGCTATTTATAATACCAGAACCACTGAGCATTATGTGGATGGCAATACTTTTTTTGTTCAGTCGAAAGACAAAAAGACCGGCTATGCGCTTCATCTCAATCAAAAGAAGGACACGCCTCAAACTATTGAATGGGAAGGAAATACGCCGGCAAAGGGCAGCAGCATTATATCTGTAGCCACCGGCGAAAAAGCGAAATGGAAAGTAGTTAATAACAAAACAATAGTGCAGGTTCCTGCAAAACTGAGAAAAAATTATTCGCCGGCTCAGTTTTCAGTATAAAAAATAAATTATCAGATTTCTTATGAAAAGATATTACCTATTCTTAACTGTTTCAATTCTTTTTTCAACCCAATTATTTTCTCAAAAGATACTTCCTCCGCAACCGGTATATCCTATTCCCACCAAACAACAACTCCAGTGGCACGAAATGGAGATGTACGCATTTATTCATTTCACTACTAATACCTTTACGGACAAAGAGTAGGGATATGGTGATGAAAGTACTGAAATATTTAACCCTACAGAATTAGATGCAAATCAGTGGGCACAAACACTGAAAGAAACCGATTTCAAAGCAATCATTCTCACCGCCAAACATCATGATGGATTTCCTTGTGGCCAAGCAAATACACGGAATATTCTGTAAAAACAGTCCCTATAAAAATGGTAAAGGAGATGTGGTGAAAGAAACCAGTGAAGCAGCGAAGGAATATGGATTGGAGTTCGGAATTTACCTTTCTCCCTGTGACAGAAACCACGCTGATTATGGAACACCTGCCTATATTACTTACTACAGAAATCAGTTAAAAGAACTTTTTACCAATTATGGACCTATTTTTGAAATGTGGTTTGATGGCGCCAATGGCGGTGATGGGTACTACGGTGGAAAGCGTACTTCTGTAAAGATTAATGGCGCTACCTATTACGATTGGCCGGGCACATTAGAACTTGTCAGAAAAATGCAGCCGCAGGTTTTATTCTTCAGTGATGCCGGACCCGACATCAGATGGGTAGGTAATGAAAAGGGATTTGTCGGTGTTACTAACTGGAATACGATTACACCTGACACCTTGTACGCAGGGAAACCGGATATCTATGATTTATTAAATACCGGATCTGTTGATGGCAATAGATGGATTCCTGCAGAAGTGGATGTGTCTATCAGACCGGGTTGGTTTTATCATGCCAAGGAGGATAAAAAAGTAAAAACACCTGAACAGCTATTCGACATCTATCTGACATCAGTGGGCAGAGGTTCCAATTTATTATTAAATATTCCACCAGATAGAAGAGGGTTATTTCACGAAAATGATGTTGCTGCGCTCAAAGGATTTAAAAAATTATTGGATGAACGCTTAAGTCATAATCTCGCTTTGAAAGCAAAAGTAAAAGCCAGTAACACAAGAGGAAAAAATAAATTATATACTGGAAAAAATATTACTGACAATAATAAAAGCACATACAGGGCTACTGATGATAATGTTGTCAACGCATTTGTTGAAATAGAATTGAAAAAAAAGTCTTTAATTAATTATATTCTGCTCCAGGAGTATATTGCACTCGGGCAAAGAGTAAAATATTTTGCAGTGGATGTTTGGCAGTATAACCAATGGAAAGAGGCGACCACCGGTACAACAATCGGATACAAACGAATTCTCAAAATAGAGCCGACAGTAACCAATAAAATAAGAGTAAGGATTTTGGACGCAAACGTATCTCCACTAATTTCAAATTTTGCGGTTTATTAAAGGCAAAATAAAAAATAAGTACCGAAACCCTATTTTGGGGTTTTTATATCAAATTCTTCCATCACCGAATAGCGCATTGCCTTCAGCGATTTAAGGTTTATATAATCTTCAGTACGCATATTTTCGTGCTGTATCCTGCATTGGGTAGTGAGGTTTAATTTTCTTGATTGAAGAAACAATTTCGCAGAGTAAGGATAGCACTTTGAAGCAATTCCCTCCATTATATTTAACCTGTCATTCAGTTTTTGAAGTATTTCTTTTTGGGTCACTTTCATTAAATGGGGAGTACGCCTAATTTTGTTGCATGGATACATCATATATCGGTCATTTTTTACCCAAGGGGTTATTGGAATATTTTGATATTACAGGTATAGATGAACTATGCTTTGTAAAGGACAGGTCAGTTTATTTTCAGATTTCATTGGAAGAACGGAATATGATATTGGGAGATGTGGATGGTACCCAATATGAGTCAAAAGGTTTTACGGAGATAACCCTACAGGATTTCCCACTCCGTGCAAAGCAGTTTATTTGGCAATAAAAAGAAGACGCTGGCGACATAAAAAAGAGGCTGGTAAAATTATCAGAAACGACTTTTCATTTGTAGCCGAAGGTTCAGGGTTAACCAAAGAACTATCGGATTTTTTAAAAGGTACAGGTTGATACAAAGGTTGATACTATCAGCAACATAGCTGGTTACCATCAGATACAGCCTTCAAAATTAAACCGTCATTATAAAAAGTATAGCAGTGGTTTTAAAGACTGGAACCAGCTCACTCACTGCGAAGATTATCTTCTTTTTCCGGACAACATTGGAGCCTACCTAAGCATAGATGAACTAAGTTTATCCAAAGGAGAATTATACACATTTGTTACCAACAAAAACGGCAGGGCAAAGCAGGGTACATTGGTAGCCGTCATCAAAGGAACACTATCTAAAGACATTATAACCACCCTAATGAAACTTTGTGAACACAAGCGTTTGCAGGTAAAAGAAGTCACTCTTGATATGGCAAAAACATGGAAGCTGCCGTAAAGCAGGTATTTACAAATGCCACTCTGGTTACCGACAGATTCCATGTAATAAAACTGGCAATGGAAGCCTTGCAACACATAAGAATAAACCTGCGATGGAAAGAATTAGACAAAGAAAATGCAGCCATTAAAAAGGCTAAAGAACAACAAATAAAATATGAACCAGTAATGCTGGAAAATGGTGAAACACCCAAACAATTACTGGCAAGGTGCAAATATATTTTAGCCAAAAAACAAAACGACTGGACAGAAAATCAAATACAAAGAGCCACCCTGTTATTCAAATATTTCCCTGAATTAGAAACTGCTTACCACCAAACTTTAGCCTTTATAAACATATACGAAAACCAACAAAAAAGCATCTGCTAAGACAGCGTTTGAACAATGGATACAAAAAAGTACAAGAGCAGGCATTAAAAGAGTTTTATACCGTTGCTAATACCGTAAAATATAATTTAGATAACATACTTAATTTCTTCAATAACCGAAATACAAATGCCAATGCAGAATCATTCAACGCTAAAATAAAACTATTCAGGGCTAACCTTAGAGGCGTAACCGATACCAAATTCTTTCTTTTCAGACTGCATAAACTTTTTGCCTAGTCCCCAGTAAATAATGGTGAGCCTTCTTTTTTCTCCTTTTTGCGATAATTATCCAACATATATTTATATAACTCCGGATAAAAATTAGCCCCAATCGGCGATAGACCACTGGCGCCCATTTCCAAAGAACTCAGCGCTGTGGCAGTATTCGCATTGTATAATGAAAACCTGGTACCTTTTATTGCTGCTACTTTTCTTTCTATGGCCAGCGGGTTGCAGCTTGTATCTTTCATGTAATAAAAAACCTGCGTTTGCTCCATCCACTTTATGAGCGAGGGAGATACCAGTCTTTTGTACGGATAGGGACATTCATATATTCCCATTGGAATATTCTTTGTACGCTTTATCAATTTTTCCAGATTCTTCTTCACCACCGTTTCATCATCTTCTATGCGGCCAAGTTGGTTCGATATAATAACTACGGCAGCCACTCCCGTATCAAACACCTTCTTTATAAAATCGGCGGATTCAGTCATATCAGTACTAAAAGTGCCGGTAGCAGCCACATTTAATTTATATTTTGAAGCGATCTTCACAACCGTCGATATAATCTGAAGTCTTTCACTCTCCGTCAGTTGAAACATTTCGCTCGACAGACAATTGGCAAATAACCCACTGGCTCCTGATTGGATATAAAATTCGGTAAGCTCTTTAAGACCCTTTAAATCTACCTTATTATTAGAAGAAAATGGCGTGAGCATTACCGGCCATAAGCCTTCTGACAAGCGTTGTAATTGCATATTGGATATATTAAATGAAATAACTGAATTGATTCCTGTTATTCTCCCAAATCGTTTTTAATCTCTTGCTTTGCTGAAAATTTCTTTGCTTTAATGACTTTCTGTTTCAAATGTAAATTGATAACGATCGATTTTAATCTACTAAATTGATGTTTATATCTACCTTTTGTACATTTTTATTGTGCCTTTTTAAGGCAACCCCAAACCCTTTCTTCAGTATCAAAAAGATTGAATTTAAAGTATATAAAAGGGATGCTTCCTCAAAAATATTTCATAAATTTGGCAGGTTTATTTATTTCCTGAGTACTTTTCAGGTTATCCTAAAGAGGATATATATTTAACAAGTATTTTCTTGTTTGTTGCAGCCATTGTTAGAATACGCCTTTCGGTTAACTAAAAAAAAATATTAAATATTTATTTTCTATCATAAAAATTTAAAAAGGATGAAAAAAGTTTTAATTCTGTTGGTTGTTTTCTTCTTTGGCACAAGTAATAGCCATGCTCAAAACTCAAAAACAATTGAACAGCGGAAGCCAAAAATTGTAGTAGGCATGGTAGTGGACCAGATGCGATGGGATTACTTGTACAAATACCGAAACAGATACGGAGAAGGCGGATTCAAGAGATTAATTAGAGACGGTTTTAGCTGCGAAAATACGATGATAAACTACGCTCCTACCGTCACTGCCATTGGACATTCAACAGTTTGGACAGGCTCTGTTCCTGCTATTACAGGCATTGCTGGTAACGACTGGTATGACAGAGAATGGGGAAGATCTATTTCAAACGTTGAAGATTCCACCTCAAAAGCAGTTGGCGCTAAATCAACCTTCAGCAAATCACCCAATAATTTATTAGTAACAACGATTGGTGACGAACTAAGAATTGCCACCAATTTCCAAAGTAAGGTAGTAAGCGTTGCCATCAAAGACCGGGCATCCATCTTACCTGGTGGTCATGCAGCCAACGGGGCTTTCTGGAATGAGGATAACAAATTTGTTACCAGCAGTTTTTATATGAATGAATTGCCTGATTGGGTAAAAGAGTTCAATAAAACTGACTGGCAAAAAAAACTGATGCCAAATGGATGGAACACACTTTACCCTATAAATACATATACATTGAGTGACAAGGATGATAAGGATTATGAAAATGTATTTAAGGGCGAAGACAAACCGGTTTTCCCACATTTGAAAGCAGGACTTACAGGTACTCCTTTTGGTAGTACCTTTACACTCGAATTTGCAAAACGAGCGATTGATGGTTATGGGTTAGGCAAAGGAGCTTTTACTGACATACTGGCTGTCAGCCTTTCCAGCCCGGATGGCATTGGTCACCAATTTGGCCCCACCTCTATCGAAATAGAAGACAACTATTTACGATTGGATAAAGATTTAGAAGACTTCTTCAACTTTCTGGATAAAAAGTTTGGCAAAGACGGCTATATATATTTTATAACTGCCGACCATGGCGCCAACCAGTCTCCCGGTTTTCTGGAAGAAAACAAATTGCCTACCGGGGTAGTTCCAGGAAAAATGGTAGAAACCTTGAATGAGGTTTTAAATATACAATTTGGGCAACCAAAGCTCATTCTGGCAAATTCTAACGGACAGCTTTACCTCAATTATGAAGAGATGGAAAAAGGAAAAATCAGAAGAGATGTATTGGTAAGTGTTATAGCCAAAGAACTGAAAAAGGGTAAGGGTATTCAAAACGTTTTTGATAATGAAAAACTGGCAATGGCAACCCTTCCTGAACCTGCTAAGACAATGTATATCAACGGGTATCATTCAAAAAGAAGTGGTGATATTGTCGTAATAAAATCAGCCGGGTGGAAGAATGGCTCAAGAATGGGCGCTACTCATGGCGATTGGAACCCTTACGATGCACATATTCCATTGGTATGGATGGGTAAAGGCATTAAGCCCGGCAAGACTAACCGTTCTGTGGGTATGACCGATATTGCTCCTACCGTAGCAGCTATGCTAAGAGTTCAGATGCCGAGTGGCTGCATCGGAGCGGTGATTACCGAAGTGGCGCATCAATAAGTAGCTTTTTTTAATCAATTTTTTAACCCAAATATTTCTTAGGAAATAATTGGAATATTTTATTTCTAACGATTGCTTTTTTTATGAAATTTTTATCATTGAATTTATTGGTAATTCTTGTCTTTAGTTTTGCCGGTATCGCTGCTTTGCCCGACTCCGTATTTCTTCAGCCTGCATCCGAAAAGAGTACATTTCACCCATCACTTAATAGTCCCGTAGCGAAGAAAATTGTGGTTGACTTTAATGATGTAGTCTATGTACTAACCGATAAAGGCGTATGCAGGGTTTTTGAAAACCAGGTTATCAAAGACCTGCGCTTCAGGCCGCTTCAGGAAAAAGTACCCCTTGACATAGCAGTGCAGGAAGGAACAGGGTTTTTATATTACTTGTATAATAACCTCTTACTCACCAACGAATATTCAGGAACCGTTTCTTATTCGATACCAGCCGGCACTTATCATTCTTTTCAGATATCCCAAAAAGGATCTGTTTTGTTAATGGGTGAGAATAAAATTTCCGCTATTGAAAACGGAAAATGGATTGACATTTCCAGACCCGAGGAAAAAATTTCAGCAATTTATGTAAATGAAAATAACTTTTATGCTTTAAGTAAAAACGCTGTTTATATTTTAAAAGACAGAAAATTTTTATCCTTACACAAAGGGAAAAACATGCAATCGCTCGCTTTCAGGGGCAATGACATAATCATCGGCACAGCCGGCGGATATTATGCCATCAATAAAGTCAATGGCAACCCTGTCTTTAACCTGAAAACAAAAATTCCGATTCAGGACATTCGTTTTCTCACATCTTCCAATAATCAAATTTGGGCAGGCACGCCCAATGGCGCATTTATGGAACGAAAAGATGGCAAATTTGACTATTATGCTTCATTGAGATGGCTTTTGGATGATCAAATTATTGGCATGACAAAAGGAAATCATAATGACCTTTATTTTTTAAGCGTCGAAGGTGTCAGTAAAATTTCGTACAAACCCTATACTTTCTCCGGAAAAGCCAATTATTTTCAAGACAAAATCCGTCGGAGGCATATCCGATATGGTTTACTGGCAGAGATAAGGCTTAAAACGCCCGGCGACCTGACAACCGCAGAAATGATAGATACTGATAATGACGGATTATGGTCTTCATTTTACATTGGAAGCCAGGCTTTTCGCTATGCCGTAACCAAAGAAGAAATAGCTAAGAAACATGCCTGGGAAACATTTGAAGCTTATGAACGATTAGTTTCTATTAATCCTTTAGAAGGGTTTCCTTCGCGCACCTATGAGCGTACCGGATTCAAAGTATCTGACCCTAAAGCCTGGAGAACCGGAAAAGATACCGCTTGGGAATGGAAGGGTACTACCAGTAGTGATGAATTTGTAGGTCATATTTTTGCGGCAGCGGTGATGGACCAGTTTATAGCCAAATCTCAAGAAGAGAAAAAACGGGTGGCTAATTTTGTAGATACAATTTTAACCCACATCATCAGGAATAATTACAATTTTGTTGACCTGGATGGTAAAGCCACACTCTGGGGCAGATGGCATCCTGATTACATTAACAGTTACGCAAAAACGATTAGCGACCGAAAGCTGGGTGCTACACACCTGATTGCAGGGCTGCAACTGGCTTATAAGCTTACAGGGAAAGCTATTTTCAAAAACGAAGCGTTGAGGTTAATGAAAGAGCATGGGTATCTGGAAAATATATTATTAAGCCCCTTTAATATCAAGGCCACCGAAGGCTATTTTTATGAAGGTATGGATATGGGTATGGGACCATGGAACCATTCGGATGACGAAATGGAGTTTCTGTCATTTTGGGTGCTGCATCATTATGCCTTTGACAAAAATCTGCAGAAACAATACGGTAAGGCTATCAAGGAATTCTGGCAAATCGAATCGCCTGAAAAAAATCCGGTATGGAATCTTATTACCTATGGCACAGAAGGTTCGTTTGACAAAGAATCTACTTTATGGTATTTAAGAGAATTTCCAATTGACCAGATTCGCTGGGATTTTAAAAACTCCATCAGAAAAGACCTTGCCTTTCTGGAGCCTAACTTCAGACTACAGTTAACCAAAGAAGTATTGTCTCCAAGAGAGCGGGCTGCTCATCGTTATAATGCGAATGAATTTTCGTTAGATGGCGGATATAGCGGAAGGGAAGAATTAAGCGGAGCCGAATATCTGTTGCCATACTGGATGGCAAGGTATCTGAAAGTAATCTGACAGTTTCACCACCCCCCTTTGGTAACAGGAAGAGAAAACAATAACCCGGATTTTACTAAAGAAGGTAAAATCCGGGTTATTGCATGTATAAGAAATATTGTCTATTTAGTGTCTGTCCATAAAGTAAACGATCTCTAAAACGCATTAGTATATATTAATATTCGTTCTATTTTCCGGTCTTCATTTAGTCGATAACGATCTCCCTTTCATCGTTGAGTATTTTTTTCAGGTAGAAATGGCTCAAAGGCAGCATTTTCGGCACTTTCAGCGCATAGCTCCGCCTTGCATCTTCGCATTTTTAGCTTATAGTCCGATATACCTTTTATAGCTGAGCCACCACTGCGGCTGTCATCACCCGGATATTGTAGGCGATCACGCTCCATAATACCTTTTGCTTAAAATGTGCTTCTCCCTTCCAGTTGCACCTGAATAACCGGCAGCCTCTTTTCAAATTTGAAATCACCGCTTCTATTCCACTGCGCCATTTCTTCAAACGGTCTCCATATTTTTGGAACTCACTACATTTTTCAGGCTGCCTACGATCTTATTGAAAACAATATTTACGATTCCTTTTCCTTGCGCATATTCCGCATTGTCTTTGGAGGCATACCCACCATCGGTTACGCTATCACGGGGTACGATTTGATAATCACTCTCTATTTTATTGATGGTGCTTTGATACAGTGTGCTATCGGATGGATTGCCCTTCAATACCTCACAACTCAATATCAAACTGCTTTTGCCGCTTGTCAGGTTTATCTTGTGACCAAACTGAACTTCCTTTGACCTTTTACTATAATGTCAGTATGCTGCTCATAGATAGAAAATATTTTTTCATCATTGGACACCGTCTCTCCATTGATCTGTTTGCGCCAGGTAATATCATACACTTTTTCCATCAGCGGCAACAGATTTTCCAATTCCCTGTTATGAAGAAGGCGTTCATACTATAACATGGCTTTTTTTACCGCGTTAGCCACCTGATTAATACATTTTGTGAATGTTATTAATTGCTTGTTGAACAGGTCTATACGCTTATCTCCATTCCTGGTGATGTTAATCTTGAAAAATGTTCTTTTCGCATCTTTGGTATAATCTCTGTAATCCAAATCTTTCACTTCTTCTGCTAACTGTGAGAGCAGCCGGTGGCTTTCTTTGATACAGTCCCAGACCAACGAGTTATTAGTGGGGTAATGTATGTTTGTTTCAACAACAGTGCTATCCTGGCGTAGCTGTTTAATATCTTCCAATCCTTCGCTGATAGCTATCTTGTTCAATGATACCAATATCTGTTGCAGGCTGTCTTCACTTATCTTTGAAATATATTTCTGGAATACCTGAAAGCTAAACGGGTGGCGGTTATCAAGCTTTTACAAACTGCTCACAAATACGGGAGTCGCTTTGAGCATATTCCAACTCCTGTAATCCAACCCTTCATCTCTTTATAGATCGCTGCGCGAACAATCTGCTCTACACTGGGCATATCCTGACGGCCAAATTCACTTTGCAAACAACCCCTAAGCACATCTGCTTCTGCTATTTTGATCAACTCCGGATGCCGCTCTAACACGGTATCCAATAGCCCAAACTCGGGGTTTCTGGCCCAATCAGGCTTCTCAAACTTTAAACGCAGCGGCTCGAACAAATTCATTTTCATACCCTCTCAAATCACAATAATTATGCCACAATATACTGACTGTCAATAATTTATCATTTATAGACAAACTCTATTTATCAACCCTTTCCAGCCATTTCACCATGAACAACATGGTAATCATTGAAAATCAAACAAGCTACCACAAACAAGGCCCAGTGCCCCAGATGGAGAAATTTTCATAAAATATAGCCCCTATAAACAATAGCTGGTTGCCCAAAGCAGTAGCGCCCAGCCAGGCTCCCTGCATAATGCCCTGATACTGAGGAGGAGCTACTTTGGAAACAAACGACAACCCTAACGGACTGATAAACAACTCGGCAATGGTAAGCACAAGATACATCCCTATCAACAACAAAGGCGTAACTCTTTGTGCATCAGCCAGGCCACCCATTGCTTTTACTTCACTTGCAGAAGGCAATCCCATTGAGCCAATGGTCATAATCAAAAACGCAATGGCAGCAATACCCATCCCAATAGCAATTTTTCTGGGAGTAGAAGGTTCATTGCCGCGTGCCTTTAGCCAACCAAAAAGACCGATGATGATGGGCGTAAGCGTTACTACAAATAACGGATTAAAGAATTGGAACACTTCTGCCCCTTTTATTGTTGTAAATCCTAAATCTAAACTCAACTTGCTTAAATCGGTATAATCTTTAGCAAAATAGGTAAGCGTTACACCATTTTGGTGAAACGAAAACCAGAAGAAGATGACCACTCCCAAAACAGCCATCAGTGCATAAATACGTTGTTTAACCTCTGCTGCATCCATTTTTATTTCGGCTGGGGCATTACCTGATGATACAGCCTTGGCTTTTGCTCCCGGATCGGGAAATTTTTTCTTATTGGATAAAAAGATTACCAGCGAAATAAGCATGGCTACAATGCCGGCAGCAAAAGCATAATGAAACCCGGTATTGAACACATTCAGATAGTCTTTTGCAAAAACGGTAAGATCTGCCGGAGCGCCGCTTTTGCTTACCTCAGTAGCCAGCTGTGTAAAACGGGTGGATGCTTCTGGTGAAATGGTTCCTTTCAAAAATTCATGGGAAAGTTCTGATATATCTGAGTTATACAGGAAGCCATTTTTTGTAACCACCAGTTTCTGATGCCCACAGCAATTAATGGCGCAAACATAGCGCCAATATTAATAAACATATAAAAAATCTGGAAACCGGTATCTCTTTTAGAAGAATATTTTGGATCGTCATACATTTGCCCCACCACCGCCTGCAGGTTGCCCTTGAAAAGGCCATTACCAAAAGCAATTACAAACAAGCCCAGGCAAGTCAAAATTAAATACAAAGTAAGATCCGGAACCGGTGTGGGTGTGGGAATGGCTATTAAAAAATATCCTACAGCCATTAAAACCAAACCTATCAGGATGGTTCCTTTGTACTTTTTGGTCTTATCGGCAATTAAACCGCCGACCAGCGCCAAAATGTAAATCAATGCATAAAACACGGAGTAAATGATAGTGGCAGAAGTTTTGTCTAATCCAAACTTTGATAACAGGAACAAAGACAAAATTGCCATCATGATGTAAAATCCGAAGCGTTCGCCCATATTAGACAATGCAGCTCCAATCAATCCTTTGGGGTGGTTTTTAAACATACATATTTATTTTAATATAAAAAATTCAGTCAGTTTTCAAAAAAAATGACAAGGCTGTCAAAACTAATGAAAAACCAATAAACTCAACAGTTTAAGTCAATATTCTTTTTTATTTTGATATACATAAAAAAATATCTCAGTTTTCGATATTTGGTCTTTCTAATCCATAACCCTTTTCCTGTCTTCAATTTTCAACAAATAGGCAAATAATATGGCGAGCAATCCGAAACAGGCAAAAATCAGCATTGGAATTGTATAATTATATTGAGTAACTTCCAGTGATTTGCCATCAATCATTTTAGTAACAGTGCCGGTAACACAGTATTTGTCCAGTACATAACCAATCAGCAGGGGCACGCCCATCAATCCCCAGTTTTGTACCCAAAAAGTAATAGAATAGGCGGTGCCTAATTGTTTATGAGGAATAATTTTGGCTATGGATGGCCACATAGACGAAGGCACCAGGGCAAAAGCCACACCCAAAAATATAACTAAGGCAATTGCAATCGGAAAACTGTTTAAAGATGGCACAGAAAACAGTAAATGCACAACCAGCAACATTACAGACCCAATCAGCATAATAGTAGCCCCCCTACCTTTTTTGTCATAAAGATTACCAAAATAAGGAGTGAGAAATAATGCTGCAAAAGGTAAAATGGCAGGGATATAACCTGCAAATTCGTCAGAAATCTGAAATTTTTGCTGCATCAGGTTTACTGCATATTTTATAAATGGAAAAACGGCTGAGTAAAACAATACGCACAATATAGTAATGAGCCAGAAGGCTTTATTCTTTGCTACGGCTACAATATCCGAAAATTTAAACTCTTCATCCGACGACTGGTTTGCAGCTGCATCTGCCTTGTCTAATTTTTTATCCATGACAGTGAATAAAACAAATACCAGCAAACCAATACACAATAAAAGCATTGATAACACTATGGGAGCGCTTAGACTACCGGTCATTTTTACCAAAGGTATAGGTGTAAACATGGCCAAGGCTGTACCAATTCTTCCGGTAGAGGTATTAAGCCCAATAGCCAGCGCCATTTCCTTTCCCCTAAACCAGCGCACTACTGCTTTATTGGCAGTGATTCCAAAAATCTCGCAGCCCACACCAAAAATGGCAAAACCAATACCCGCCATGATGGCCGAAGTACTTTTGCTTTGAAACAAACCCAGTACCCCATGACCTTGAAAATGGCCGGAGATAGCATAATATTTTAAAAATGCCCCGGATAGCATAATAAGAATGGCTAAGACTCCTGTAAAACGAATACCCATTTTATCGAGCAGCATGCCGCCAAAAATCAACATCAGCAAAAAAACATTGAACCAACCATAGCCGCTTGTGAAAAACCCATAATCGGTGGCCGACCAGCCTAAATTGCTTTGAAGCCTTTCCTGCAAAGGAGCCATTGCATCGGTAAGGTAGTACATGCACATCATGGTGAACGACACCAGCGCCAAAACCAGCCACCTTGCAGTTTTGGAGTCGCGAATAGAAGTTGTTGTTTTACTCATTGAATGAAATTATGACATTAATCGGCTAATTTATTAAAAAAGATGGAAAACGTGCGAAAAGAAAAGAGTTAAATCTCCCACATTAAACAATATTATGTTTTCATTATTCACTAAATTGCAGTATCAAAATTGTATTTGATTGCCAAAAACATTTTCATACCGTACCAATAATTTTTTTTTAATTGCTATAAATTTTAATTATGTCATCTAATGTATTATCTGCGCTGCAACCTCAGCAGGTTTGGAGCATTTTTGAAGGTATTTGCGGCGTACCCCGCCCATCAAAACATGAAGAAAGAATAAGAGCATGGATTTTATATTTTGCCAAAGAAAATAATATTGAGGCTGTTACCGACCGAACCGGAAATATCATCCTGCGTAAATCAGCCACCACAGGTATGGAAAGCCGTAAGGGAGTGGTGTTGCAAAGCCACATGGATATGGTGCCTCAAAAAAACAGTGATACTGCGCATGACTTTATGACCGATGCCATTAAACCCCGGATAGAAAACGGATGGGTAAAAGCCACCGGCACCACCTCGGCGCCGACAATCCCATCGGCCTTTCTGCTTCTCTGGCTGTATTGGCTTCCAATGACTTAGTTCACGGACCTTTGGAATGTCTGATTACCTACGATGCAGAAACCGGTATGACAGGAGCCTTTGAGCTGGAACCCGGCTTGTTGAAGGGCGATATACTCATCAACTTAGATTCAGAAGATCATGGAGAAATCTTTATCGGTTGTGCAGGCGGGGTCAATACCATTGCCACACTTCCTTATACCGAAGAAGCAACCGGAGAAAATATGCAGGGTTACAACCTTGCAGTAAAAGGTTTGCTGGGAGGCCACTCCGGTCTCGATATTCATTTGGGAAGAGGCAATGCCAACAAGGTGATGAATCGCTTACTGGCTGGAGGCATTAAAGATTACGGTGTAAGAATAGCCTCAGTAAACGGCGGCTCGCTGCGCAACGCTATACCAAGAGAATCTTTTGCAACAGTAGCAGTGCCGGCTGAAAACAAGGAATCATTTCAGAAGTATGTCAATGATTATCTGAAAATGATAAAAAACGAATTAGCATCCACAGATGCAAATGTTGTAATCAATGCTGAAGAAACAAAATTACCTGCTCATGTTATGGATTTGACCACTCAAAGCAAATTTATCAATGCTGTGTTTGCCTGTCCTAATGGCGTGTATGGCATGAGCGCCGATATGCAGGGATTGGTAGAAACCTCCAATAATCTGGCAATTATAAAAACAGGTGATAAACAAATTTATGTTGAAACCCTGCAACGCAGCTCGGTAGAATCGCAAAAAGAAGATGTGATGAAATCAGTGGCAGCTGCTTTTGAACTTGCCGGCGCTAAAATTGAGCACAGTGGCGATTATCCCGGCTGGAAGCCTAATATTCATTCCGAAATTCTGGAAGTCATGCAAGCTGTTTTTAAAAACCTGTATGGCTCTGAACCTAAATTGCAGGCTGTGCATGCCGGACTTGAATGTGGATTATTGGGCAGGGTGTATCCCCGCTGGGATATGATTTCCTTTGGGCCTACCATCCGCTCTCCTCATTCGCCCGACGAAAGAGTGAATATCGAGTCGGTAAATGAGTTTTGGAATTATTTGGTAGAAACATTAAAGAATGTGCCGGAGAGGTAGAGTTTAGACGTTAGACTTTAGATGTTAGATATTTAGCTTTTCGATGGGTTGAAAATTGAGTGGGAATTTAAAAATATAAACGTCAGAAAGAAGGTTATTCAGTAGGCAGAAGTAATCAGACAAACAAGATTGGATGTAAAATTAAGAAGAAGAAATGCAATCCTCAATCTGTTATCTGCAATCTGCAATCATAATTCATAAATCATAAATCACTTTTATGTCAGACGAAATCAAACAAGTTCCGGGATTACCGGATAATGCTTATAAGGAACTGAAGCCGGGCGAGATATATCAGCCGGTAATGCCGGCCGGCAAAACCTTTCCGGAGGTTACTCCCTGGTCGGTAGGCATGGGCCTGCTGATGGCGGTAATTTTTTCGGGCGCTGCAGCCTATTCGGGACTAAAAATCGGTCAGGTATTCGAAGCAGCCATCCCTATTTCAATTATTGCAGTCGGCGCTTCTGCTGTACTAAGAAAGAAAAATGCACTGGGGCAAAACATCATCATTCAGTCAATAGGCGCTGCCTCCGGCGTGGTGGTTGCAGGAGCCATTTTTACCATTCCGGGTTTATATATTCTTCAGCACAAGTATCCTGAGATAGAAGTAAGTTTCTGGCAAATCTTCTTTTCATCGCTATTGGGCGCTTTTCTGGGCATATTGTTTCTAATTCCTTTCAGAAAGTATTTTGTAAAGGACATGCACGGCAAACTCCCTTTTCCGGAGGCTACTGCTACTACCGAAATACTGATGACCGGCGAGAAGGGCGGTTCTCAAGCTAAATTATTGGTAATCACGGGGTTGATAGGCGGTCTGTTTGATTTTGCATTTACCTATCTCAAACTTTGGGGCGAGGAATTTACTTCCCGTATGATACCGGCAGGCGCTGCATTGGCCGATAAAATGAAGCTTGTTTTCAAACTCAATGTGAGTTCACTAATCTTCAGTTTTGGCTTTTTGGTGGGCCTGAGGTATTCGCTCATTATTACATTAGGTTCATTGTTGTCATGGTTCGTTTTTATTCCTTTGGTAAACGAAATAGGAAATTTGATGGCTGCGCAGGGTGGTACCAACATTTTTGCCGCAATGTCTCCGGAGGCTATATTTAAAGATTATGTGCGCCCCATCGGTATTGGCGCTATTGCTATGGCAGGTATTATTGAGCCATTAAATCCTCAGGAGTAATTGCAGGAGCATTTAAACTGGCTGCCGGAGTAGGCACTAAAGCATCGGGCGAAGTGGCAGTGAAAGAACTCAAAAGACCTGAAAATGAGCTTTGTGATGCTTTTAATCGGCCTCACCCTGATTGCTATTTTTATCTTTTTATTATTAGGTGTAAAAATTACACTGGTTCAGGCAATTGTGGCGTTGCTTACCATCCTTATCATTTCATTTCTGTTTACAACGGTGGCTGCCAATGCAATTGCTATTGTGGGCACCAACCCCATATCAGGTATGACGCTGATGACACTTATTCTTTCATCCGTTATTTTGGTGAGTGTGGGGCTTAAGGGCTGGCAGGGAATGGTGAGCGCGCTGATTATTGGTGGTATCGTTTGTACCGCCCTTTCAATGGCAGGAGGCTTTGTTACCGACCTCAAGGTAGGTTACTGGCTGGGCACTACTCCCGAAAAGCAGGAAAAATTTAAATTTCTGGGAACCCTGATTTCGGCAGCAACAGTTGGGGCTGTGATTTTTATTTTGAATAGTGTTTTCGGTTTTGTACAAACTGCGGAGCATCCCAACCCGATGGTAGCGCCACAGGCAAATGCGATGGCGGCCATTATCGAGCCATTGATGTCCGGCAGTGGCGTAAGCTGGACACTGTTGGCAATTGGCGCTTTTATTTCTGTGTTTTTAAACTGGCTGAAGGTGCCACCATTAGCTTTTGCATTGGGTATGTTCATCCCGCTTCAACTGAATACACCCTTGATTGTGGGTGGATTATTGAACCATTGGTTTTCAAAAAGCACTAAGAATGAAAAGCTGAATGGAGCCAGAGTAAATCGGGGAATATTAATTTCATCTGGTTTTATTGCCGGAGCGGCTTTGTTTGGTGTTATTGGTGCCATAGTTCTGTTTTTTACAGGCGACCAGAATTCTATGAATTTGATAGATTGGTCAAAAATTGCAAATGGCGAAACGATTCTGGAAGTTTTGGCCTTGTTGGCATTTATCCTATTGCTGGTTTATTTTGTATGGGAATCTTTTAAAGCAAAAGAAGATGATTAACTAAATACAAACCAAATATAAAAGAGGCGAACGTTACTGCGTTCGTCTCTTTTATTTGATTTAAACAAAATATTATTAATATCCCGGATTTTGTTGTTCTCTCAAAACCGGGTTGGCATTAACTTCTCAGGTAGAAATAGGCCAAAGAAATCGAAAATCTGGGCGTAATGGACAAAAATGGGTCTGTTTATTTTTCACTATTTATATTCGGTATTGTTTTTAATTTAAACTTTGTATTATCTGCATAAACGGAAGCAAGCTCTGCCGGAGAGCAACTTGTCAGGGATCATGCAGATGTTCGACAAAAATGTCAATCAATGGGCTTTGTATCGTACAAAGTCCTTTGATATTTTTAGAGAACTCTATGCCTTAAAAAACTCATCAATCAACTTCTTTTTTCTATCAATGGAAAGTCCATTGTGATTTCTGAGTTTGTTCTTTAGATCGGAGAAATGACCATCAATAGCATTGGTTGTATTGGGTATATTCAGTCCTATATTATCATACCAAGTAAATAAATCAGGCAGGTTTGTTTTTAAGCTTCTGTAAGCACTCCTTAGCTTTTTGTGCACATAACGTTTCTTACCTGCTTCATCAATTTTACGCTCACTCAAAAACCATTCCCATTTAGTATGCCATTCATCTAAACTTCCTACAAAACTTTCTTTATCTGTTTTACTTAGCAACAGAGCAAGTTCCCACAACTCTTTACTTGCCTGCATTTCAGGCTTTTTGGTAAGATAAGTTCCCATCGTTTTTACTTGATGAAACTGGCAATATTGCATAGGAACATTAGTAAACAGAGAAAACAACCCTCTACGACCATCGCAAATAATAGATTGTACTTTAATGCCACGCAGGGCTATCTTTTGTATGCCTTCCAAATACAAAAGATTAGTTTCTTGTTTCACATACTTCTTCAGTAAAATTACACCTGTTATACTGTCTTTGAATACCATTACTCCGAAAGATTTTCCAAAATAAGTAGTGTCCATTAACACATTGACTCGAGAAGGAAATGTTCTATTCTGTTGTGCGGAAGATTGGTCAATTTTACGCTGAATGGTTTTGTTCGAGCAATTATACTTCTCCGCTAATTGAGTATAAGTTTGTTTTCCTAAAAGAGCCATAAATTGTTGTGGCTGCACCATCTTTTAGTACTTCCACATTTTCGATATCAGAGGGGTTGATATCAGCCATCGGATTATAAGGCTTAGCATATCCCTGATTACCTGCTACATAAGGCATTCCATCAACTACCCTCAGTGGTTCAGAAGAGTTTGATATGGAATTAGTATAAAGGGTTGCCTGATAATCGAGTAGGTAGGGGGATTACTCCCCCGCCCTCTCACACCACCGTGCATGCTCTCGCACACGGCGGTTTCTTTTAACTGTTTAACTTCTTGTAATTTGATGTGAGATTGTATAAACAATATCACTCCCATCAAATACTGCGTTAAGGCTCGTTCCTGTTCGCCTGCTTCTTTTACTTGCAACGCCTTTATTGCCCAAGCTCCACATACGGTTTCACTCGTAGCAAAGGGCGTATAACCTCCTCCACCTGCCCTTTGAACAGGTCTAATTGGTAAGTTATCTCTTGCGGTTGCGCCATAAAACAAATTTTGAACTAACTGCTCCTTAAGTTAAAAGATTCAGACCTTCTTCTGTGCTATTCCTAACACAAAATACTATGTCCTCTGCTGACTTCTTGTAGTATATAATTGTTCATCGATGGACAATCTGCACATTGGTGCATACTGCAAGACCTCTCGGGATAAGATATTAAACTTTCTCTGCGTTCTGCCTGATTTACTCTTTTTGTTACGGTTGAGTTTTGGGCGTTCCCAATCCATGGCTCGGTTGCCCTCTCTTAAGAGCCTTCTATCAGATTTCTATTCGTCAGAACTTCAGATTTGCTGATGACTTCTTTCAGATTCGGGGTCGCCCCCGACACCCTTGTCAGTCGCTAATGTTTCCTATCAACTCGGCACATACAGGAACTCGCATCCTGTTAGCTTAATACCATGCCCGACATACCAAAAAAGAGGCTGTAGAAAATATCTACAGCCTCAACAAAAATAAATAGCCTAAATTACCAACCTGGATTTTGTACCAAGTTTGTATTTATAGTCATATCATTAGCAGGAAGCCCCCACACAAATTTATTGTCACCGGTAGATTTGGTAAGCGTATTAAATCTATCTCCTGTATTAATTATTAATAAATTTTGTGCGGGTTTTCTGGTCATTGGCTCATTCCAGCGCTTCAAATCATCTAACCTAAATCCTTCAAAGGCCAATTCTCTGGCACGTTCATCTTTAATATCCTGCAATAATGCTGTGCCAGAGGCATTAGATGCCACCAATCCTCTTGCTGTACGCACAATATTTAATGGGGTGAGGGCATCACCGCCGCTATTATAAGCAGCTTCGGCTGAAATTAAGTATAATTCGGCAGATCTTAACACCTTTTGTGATAGGCATAGTTTGTATTTGCTGATGTAAACAAGGCAGGGTTTCCTTCGTATTTATGCACCAAATTGATATTTTTATACTTGGCACCCCCTATATCTAATGAATCCTGTTTAAAATAAACGCCCTTTCTTATATCCGCATTATCAAAAAGATCTACAATCCATTGAGTTGGAATAAAATCGGGACGGTACAATTTACTTGCAGAAATATACCCCAAATAAATACTATTAACCTGGCCGGGTTGTTCGTTTGAGTTATTGGCAAACAATTTGAAAATCGTTTCTTCATTGCTGTCATTCACCCAAAGGTTTTTCATATCAGCAGCAGTTTTCACCAATGGATACAGATTTTTACTAATTACTGCATCGGCAGCAGCTTTTGCTCCCGGCCAGTCTTTCATGTACAATTTCACTCTTGCTTCCAAAGCTAAAACAGCATCAATTGAAAGTCGATTGGCACCTTTAGAACCTGCAATACTGCTTAAACCGTCCTTAGCCTTTGTTAAATCATCCAGAATTTGATCATAAACCTGCTTAACGGTTGATCTTGCAGGTCTTGCAGCTACATCATACTCAAGTACAATAGGTACAGAAGGGTCTGAAGCTACAGTTGCAGGATCATAAGCCTTTGACCATCTTAAGGAAAGATTCAAATAGTAATAGGCTCTAAACCAATACGCTTCACTAATATACCTTTTTAGTTTATCGGCATCGGCTTGCTAAGCTGTACTAATTTTTGGTGCATTTGTCAAAAACATATTAATGTTTTTCATTGCAGAATAATACCCTGCCCATGTATCGCGTATAGTGTAGTCATCATCATTGAAATCCCAACGATGTGGAGCACCATTTCTGTTACCATATTCTAAAGAAGCATTCAGCAAATCAGACTGTACATCTGTAGAGAACATAAAAATGCCGTACACATTTCCTTTAAATGTTGAATACATCCCTGTATTCCAATAACCAGCATCTGTTATCGTTTGGAAAGCCTGACCGGTGGCAATATTGCTGTAGGGGAAGAGCTCAAGCTTTTTGCTGCAGCTCACAAGTAAGGTAGCAGACAAGGCAAGAATAATTAATTTATTTATATATTTCATAATTAACATCTTTTACGAATTAAAATTGAATATTAATACCGAATCCGTAATTCTTTGTATTAGGATTGGTACCTAAACCTAAGTTGGAGTCCACCTCTGGATCGGGACCTGTATATTTTGTAGAAGTTAACAAGTTTCTACCTGTAACATAAATACTAGCTCCTTTGATAAACCCAGTATTATTTAACAGCTTAGATGGTAGATTATAACCCAACATTAAGGTTTTTAACCGCAGAAATGATGCATTTTCAAGAGTCCTGCTGTCAAATTGAGTAAACTGATATGACCAACCAGGATATTTGGTAACATCTCCAGGTTTTTGCCAATAGTCTGTCACTTCTTTTAAAGTATTGAATCCGGCAAACTGGTTTGGATTTGCAAAGAAGTATCTATCATTATTGAGCATATATTTTCCTTGAACAAAAGAAAAATCAACATTTAAATAAAGCCCCTTCCAGCCACTTTGCCATCCAAAACCTCCGCTCCAAGGGGCATATCTTTGGATTCCGGTATTTTGCTGTAATCCGGCAGCAGAAAATGAATTAGAAACTTTTGTAGGGTCTTTTTGAGTTTTTACCTCATACCCGGCTCCTTCCATAGGTAAGTACCATTCGGGTTTACCATTATCAGGATTCACACCTTTCCATAATGGCGCCACAAACGCTACCGGCTTGCCTACGGCCCAACCCACAAAAGTGTTAGGTATTACCCAGAATTGCCTTCCCTGAAACAGTTCAGTAATTTTATTTCTGTTATATGCAATCGTTACATAAGGGCTAAAGAATGAAATCTTATTTTTCAATACATCTACATCCAATCGCAAATCAATCCCTTTATTGTTCAAAGAACCTACGTTTTGGGTAATGGCGCTAAAGCCCACAGTGTAAGGTTGTGGCACACTAATTAACTGGTTTTTAGTATCCCGATTGTATATTGAAAAATCCAATCGAACTTTTTTGAATACCCCTACTAAAATGTTTAACAGTCCCTTACTCTGTTCTTCCCATGTAAGATTAGGGTTACCTGGAGATGAAAGAACCCAGCCTGTACCACTATTATAAGTATTTAACCCTACTAATGCCTGGCTTTGATAATCGCCAATAGAAGAATTACCAGAAGTACCATAGCTGAGTCTGATATTCAAATCATCTAACCAACTTACATCCTGTAGAAATGCTTCTTTCTTGGCTGCCCACATCAAACCTGCAGACCAGAACATTGCCTTCTTATTATTGGCTCCAAAGCGCGAAGAAGCATCCTGCCTAATAGAAGCATCAAAATAATATTTTTTAACAAAACTATAGGTTGCCCTTCCCAAAACAGACTCATACGCATATTCAGTTTTTCCCTGACCAACGCTTCGATTATTAGGCCCTGCACCTAACAAAACGACTCTGTCATCAGTTTGACCTGCTGAACTGGCTGAGAAATTATTGTACTTATAATCAATCCACTCATAACCGGCCAATATTGAAAAATCGTGATCATCTTTCAGATTAAAGCCATATTCTGCTGTGTGTGTAAATGTTCTTTGCACGCCCTGGGCCAAAACTCTCAGATGCACTTCCATTATTTAAACTACCCAGATAGGATGGTAAGGTTACACCAGAACTACGGTAAATATTAGCATCATATCCACCTTGAGACCTCAATGTCAAACCTTTGATTGGTGTAATCTCAATATATGCATTCGGATTAAATTGATAGTTGAAACCACTGCTGAGGATTTTTTCTGCCAGATATTGAGGATGATAAGCACTCAGTCCTGGTATGAAATCGTAACGTTTTCCGTTTGAGTCCACAGGAGAAAAATAGGGTTGTCTTAATGGTGACAAACCACGGTTGGTGCTATTAGACCCATACGGATTGCTTGACCGCTTATCTATACCGCCTGAGAATGTAGCGCCAAATTTTAACCATTTAGTAATGATGGTATTGAAATTGGACCTAAAGGTAAACCGCTCAAACCACGATCTCCAGGCTGCACCATCTTCTTTAAAATAGGTACCGGAAATATAGTAATTAGAGCCTTTACCGCCTCCAGACAATGCAAGGTTTGCTTGTTTGTAGGGCGCATTTTTTCTATAATACACATCATACCAGTTGGTATTGGCATTTTTATAGGTGGTACGAATGGCATCTGCCTGAGCTTGCGTCTTATTACCAGTTTTCACCTGCCAATCCAGCAACTCTTCGGCATTCATCATCTTGTCATAAATTTTTTCCTTCACTCCTATGGGATTTGAAACACCATACTGAACCCCAAACGTAATTGTAGGAGCCATATCAAAGCGACCTTTCTTTGTAGTAATAACCAATACCCCGTTTGCCGCTCTCGCCCCATAAATAGAAGTAGAGGAGGCATCTTTCAATAAGGTGTAACTTTCAATATCCTGAGGTGATAATGATACTAAGGACCCGCTTCCAATCTGAATTCCATCAAGGATAATCAAAGGAGTAGAGCTGGCGCCCAAAGAACCAACACCATGCAATCTAAAGCTTGATGTTTCGGAAGGCTCTCCGCTTGAAGTGAATACCTGTAAACCAGGAAACTGACCTTGCAAGCCGTCAACCATACTTGCAGCAGGTCTTTCTTTAAATTTTGTAGCCGAAATACGATCAACAGTACCAACGATACTTGATAGGCGCCTTCCGGACCCATAGCCTATCACTACAACCTCATCCTCAACAACACCCGAACTACGTAAAAGCGCAACTTTCATGTTTTGTGATGCGGGGAGTTCTTTTGGCTGAAAACCGGTAGCAGAAAAAACCAATACCTGATTAATCTTTGCTGAAATTGAGAACTCACCGTTTTCATCCGAAGATACACCGGTAGTAGTATTAGCAATTGTAATCGATGCAAATGGGATCGGATTACCTTGTTCATCCACAATTTTCCCATTTATTACGCCGCTTTGCGCAAAAAGAATAACGGAAATTGACATGAACATAGCAAACAGCAATGCAAATTTTCTCATTAAATTTTTTATTAGGTTAAATAATCTATTTTAACAGAATGCAAGAATACAAAAATTATGTTAAAACCGAACAACCGTTTGCGCAAAATTGAAAACTTCTAAACTATTTATGATTGGGTGCATTTCAAATTTTCGCGGTACAAAATGGTTATAATGTTTAATTTTAATAATTAAAACCCATTAATCATGACCAAGCAAGAATATTTAGAAGCCGCTGAAAAGCGTTACGATGAATTAAAGCGTCTTAATTTAATTACCGATTTTTATGATTATGAAACTGAGTTTGTCAAAATCTGGAATAGTCTCGGCCGAGAAGTTCTGGAAAAGAATATTGGAAACCTCAGCCAAGATAAGCGAAAAAAAAAACCTCACGACTCTCGGGTCCGGTAACCATAAATAACAATCATCCCTTTAGTAAGGGTAAGAATGGATTTCAGATTTCACCCAGACTTCAGGAGTTGATGGTTTATTCAGCCCAATTGGATAGTTATGAGAACTGCAATGAAGTACTGGAAAAATATATTGATATAAAAAGTAAGCGTATCGCAGGTTTGGCGGGTAGCCAATGTATATGGAGAAGAAGTTGGTAAAACGATATCGGAGGAGATAGTATTAACCCCATGTAAAAAGGAGGAGGTGATTTACGGCATGGCCGACGGCTCCATGATATTCACCAGGAGGAGGGATGGAAGGAAGTAAAAGTTGGAAGGATTTTCAAAAGTTCATCCTGTATCCATGCAGGCGATAAACCAGGCTGGATAAGCAATTCCCAGTATTTGGCCTATCTAAGTGACCATAAGAAGTTTACAGCGGAGATGGAAAAGCCATTAGATTATTACAGTCAAAATAAGCAACGTATTGTTTTCATATCAGACGGTGCGCTATGGATAAAAAACTGGATAGCAGATGCCTATCCGGATGCGATATCAGTATTGGATTATTATCATGCCAGTGAACACCTACATGATTATGCCAAAGCCACGATTAAAGATGATGCTCAGAGGAAGCAGTGGTTAGACAAGCGATTAGAATTACTGTTGAACGGAGAAGTACAAAAATAATAGATGAATTAAATGGCTCACCTCAAATAAGTCAGGAAGCCAGGCAGTTAATAGACTACTACGAATCTAACAAAACAAGAATGAACTATCCGCAGTATAAGAAAATTGGAGCAGGTATAATCGGTTCCGGCGCCATTGAATCACCTCACAGAACCGTCGTACAAAAAAGAATGAAACAGTCTGGACAGAGATGGAGTCGCAGAGGCGCTCAAAATATGTTGAATCTCAGAGTGACTAAAAAAAATAACAGGTGGTCTAAAATCGTTGAGTTAGTAAAGGAGGATTTCTTTAGAGAGGCGGCTTAGGTTACCGAAAATTTGAAATACACCCTTTATGATTTTAGTTCAAATTTTGAAATAATTTCACCAATTCACCTACTTCCTTTGAGAAAAACTAATCAAAAGCGCAGGAAGTAAAATAAGATTGGTAAAGGTAGCTACCACTAATGTTACAGAGGTTAACCAACCCAAGGCCTGAGTGCCTCCAAAACCGCTGAAACTAAAGATAATAAAGCCAACAATGAGTACCATTGAAGTATAAATAATGCTGATGCCGGTGCTGTGGATGGTTTGAATAACAGTAGCCTGAACATTATTCTCATGAAATTTCAGCTCTTGTTTATAGTTTACCAAAAAACGGATGGTGATATCAATGGCAATACCAAGCGCCACACTAAAAATAAGCACCGTACTGGGCTTCAAAGGCACTCCCGCCCAGCCCATCAATCCGGCAGTAAACACAAGCGGAATAACATTGGGAATGAGTGAGCAAAACAATATCCTGAACGACCTGAACAAATAAAACATACACAGCGCAATAAGCAAAAATGCCCAGAAAATACTTTCTTTGAGACCATGAATAATAAACTTACTGCCTTCCAGAAAGGCTATACTGCTGCCGGTGAGCCTCACATCATATTTATCCTTCGGAAAAAGTTCATCTGCCCTGTGTTGTATGCCCGACAATAATGCAGGCAGGTTTCGCGTGCCAATGTCTGCCATATTCACACTTATTCTTGCTTCGCGGCGGGCGCTGTCCATAAAAGTAGAAACGAGCTTGGTGTAAGAATTTCCTTTGGCATCCGGTTCGCCATCTGTTTTCATGTTCAGGTACTGTGCCAGCCCCGGCAGGTCAAACTCGGAAGGCATGGAATAGTTGATACTGTCGCCTTCATAAAAAGCCTGTTTTGCGAATTTGAGGCCTTCTACCAAACTCAATGGTTTGGCCACAACAGACTGTTCTTCAAGATATTGCGTTAAGGAATCTAACCTTGAAATATTTTCAAAATTGCGGGTTATGCCATATTTCTTTTTGGTGTCCACCGTTATTTCCAATGGCATAATGCCCTTAAAATTCTGTTCAAAAAATTTCAGGTCGGTATATATTTTATCGGTTTTGGGTACATCGTCCACCATAAAAGCATTGCTCTTGAGCCTGAAAATGCCAGCAACAGCCATAATGACAACCACTGTAGAAATCACATACACCCATTTACGGTTTTGCAATGACCAGCGCTCCAGTCGGTTGAGCCAACGGTTCAATCTGGGATTATATAAATATTTAGTGTGCCTGTCCTTTGGAGGCGGCAAAAAACTCAGGATAATGGGAATCAAAACCGCCGAGATAAAGAAAAGCAGCATAATATTGATACCGGCTACTACGCCAAACTCCTGCAAAATTTCACTCTTGGTGAGCGCAAAAACTGCAAAACCAATTGCTGCAGCCACATTGCAAAAAAGCGTTACAATCCCCATCTGTGTCACCATATCCACAATAGCTTTTCGTTTTTTCTTTTCGCTGTTAAACGATTTTCCCTTGGGCAGGTTAAACCTGTTTTTGGTGATGCCATGCCAAACCGTATGGTATTTATTCAAAAAATAAATGCAGTTGGGAATCCCAATCACTACAATCAATGGCGGAATAAGGGCGGTGAGCAATGTAATATTATATCCGAACAGATGCATGGTTCCTAAGCTAAACACCACGCCTATTAATACCACACTCAAAGACAACAACATGGAACTTACCGATCGGAAAAACAAAAGCAGAATAAAAGCTGATAAAAGTATGGAGGCCACCAGAAAGAATTTCATTTCCTGCGCTATTCTTGCCGCTAAAACGGTTCTGATATAGGGCAATCCGCTCAGTTTTACTTCTATGTGATTGTTTCCGGAAAACTCATCGGTCAGTTTTTTTATGGCATTGATGGCATTTTCCCTTTTAGCCGAGTTAATCACCTCTTTGTTCATAGTAAGCCCCATCAAATAGGCTTTGGTTTGTGGGTTGTAAATCAATCCTTTATAAAACGGAAGGTTCAAAAATTCGGCTGCGCCGCTGTCAATTGTCGCCTGACTCAGCTGATGCTCTCCAAAAATTTTCTTTACCTTAAGTTTCTCGGTTTCAATGTCTTTCACGAGATTGACCGAGTTGGGAATGCTGATTATATCCTCCACCCCATTCACTTTTTTCAGTTCTTTTTGCAATCCGGCATAGTCATTAAACAGTTTTTGGCTAAAGAAACTGTCGGTTTGTATGCCAATCACCAGCATATTGCCGTCTTTGCCGTATTTTTTCTTAAATGCTTTATACTCAATATTTACAGGGTGGTTGGTTGGAATTGCTTTCGTAAATTCGTACCCCAGTGTAACCTTTGATGCCCAATAACCAAACAGGGCGGTGGCTGCCAACAATAGGATTAGTAAAATAAATCTGTATCGGAGAATGAATTTTCCCAGTTGTCGCCACATATTAGTTAAATTTACACTGCAAGAATTTGCAAAGAAACGTAAAATTTCAGGGTTTGAGAACGAAAACTTGACACAGATAGTAATTTTATACTCAATTTTGCAAATTCATATTCTATTATAAAAAAATTTGGCCGATAAACTGCATAAAACCAAAGGGATTGTATTGCGATCTGTAAAATACGGTGAAACCAGCTTAATTGTAAGTATTTATACCGAGGTCTTTGGCCTGCAATCCTATCTCATCAACGGTGTGAGGACTGCAGGCAGAAAAAATTCGGGAAGATCCATGTTTTTTCAACCTGCCGCTATTTTGGATTTGGTGGTGTATTACAACGAATTTAAGCAACTTAACAGAATAAATGAATACAAATGGGCAAGGTTGAATGAAAACATTTTACAGATGTAGTCAAAAACGGTGTGGCCTTATTTATGGTAGAACTTTTATCCAAATGCCTCAAACAACCCGAAACCAACAGCGACTTGTATCATTTTGTTGAAGATGCTTTTTTTCATCTTAACTATTGCAATGACAAGGTGCTGGCAAATTACCCCCTATTTTTTGCAGCGCATCTCTCATCATTTTTTGGTCTGAATCCTCAAAACAAAAACAATAGAATTCTGGAAAGCGAAAACCTTCTTTTTGATATGCAGGAAGGCTTCTTCACAGATGTTTTGCCTAATCATGGCTATTATCTTGAAAGAAAGTTTGCCTCAGTTCTCGCTCAAATTCTTTTGGTAAGACAACCTGATGAATTAGAGGAGATTCAATCAAATGCAGCCGCCAGGTATAAAATATTGGAAGGTCTCGAAACTTATTATATGCTTCATATTCAAGATTTTACAAAAATGAAAACGTTGCCTGTGCTTCGGGAGATATTACGATGAACCTATAATCCAGGGATGTCTCTTTTGAGCATCCCTTCTCTGTTGGCAATATCCCAAACGGTATAAAAAACCAATTGCGCCCTTTTGGCCATTATGCCAAATGCAATTTTATCAACTGTATCTGCCGGCGTATGATAATCGGGATGCAAACCACTGAAAAAGAAAGCTACAGGAACTCCCTTTTTGCAAAGCTGTACTGATCGCTACGATAAAAAATACGTAAAGGATCATTCGGATCATTGTATTTTTTATCCAATTTCAGGTTAAGGTATTTGTTGGCATTGTCAATGATACCGGATATTTCGGTAGAAATTTTGTTATCGCCGATTACATACACATAATTTACCGAATCTTTATCATTCAGATATTCGTCGCCAATTCTGCCAATCATATCCATATTTATAGCAGCAGATGTATTTTCGAGTGGAAACAGCGAATGATTGCTATAATAAGCCGAACCCCACAACCCTTTTTCCTCTCCACTAACCGCCAAAAATATTACCGACCTTCTGGGTGCAAGACCATTTTTTTTGGCAAACGCAAAAGCCTCGGCCACCTCCATCATACATACCGTACCCGATCCATTATCATCGGCGCCATAATTAACCATACCCTGTGCTGTCTTACCTGCATGGTCATAGTGCGCACTCACTATCACATATTCGTTCTTTTTATCGGCACCTTCTATTATGCCTATTATATTCGATGCAGAATCTTGTGGCGCATTTATAATTAACGCCTGATTACGGGGTTGCGCTATACCATTTAAATCGGTATGATATAAAAACTGATTATAACTGTTATTGGTGGCTGAAGTGGTATTCATATTCAATATTACCGGTATCATATCAGCAAAAGGTGTTAAAGTGGAATAGTTTTGGCGAAAGCTGCCTTTGTTTCCCGGCAGTAGTCCGAATCCTTGAAAAACGGCAATAATGTAATCGGCTGCTTTTTCCAGCCCGAGCGAGGGTGTATTCCTGCCTTCCATATCGGTGCCGGCAATAATGGTAAGATGCCTTTGCAGATCAGCCACTGTGATGGTTTTGGCAGCATCGGAAACCGTAATCCTTTTTTCTATTTTTGGCGATTTTTTACAGGACACTATCAAAATCAGTATCAAAAAGGGCAGATAATATAATTTCTTCATATTGCTCAATATTCTTTGTAAAGATACCTGTTGATTAATTTACTAAAGATAGTAAAGTCTGAAAAAATAAAGGGCCATTCAAAAATCAATTTTAATGGCCCAAAATTCTAAAAAAAACTTTACGCTACTGAAGTTTCAAATCCCTTTTCAGCATTTCGTTCCTATTGGCTATTTCCCAAGCGGTATTAAACACCAATTGCGCTCTTTTTGCCATCAGTTCAAAATTAATTTTATCAACGGTGTCGGTTGGCTTGTGATAATCGGGATGCACACCATTGAAGAAGAAAATAACCGGCACACCCTTTTTGGCAAAATTATAATGGTCGCTACGGTAATAAAAACGCTCGTGATCATTTGGATCATTATACTTTCTGTCTAATTTCAAACGGAGGTATCTATTATTCGCATCATTCAGAATGGGGGCCAAATCGGTACTCAACCTGTCATCACCAATTACATACACATAGTTTGCCGAATCTTTACTTTTTATATACTCATCGCCAATCCGGCCAATCATATCAATATTTAAATCGGCCGATGTTTTATCCAAAGGATACACAGGGTTTGAGGAATAATATTCTGAGCCCCACAATCCTTTTTCTTCACCACATACCGTCATAAATATCACAGTACGTCTGGGGCCTTTTCCTGCCTTTTTTGCTTTTGCAAAAGCATTTGCCATCTCCATAACAGACACGGTACCCGACCCATCGTCATCCGCGCCATAATAAATTTTCCCGTCCAGATCTTTACCCACATGGTCATAATGAGCAGTAATAATTACGTATTCATCCTTTTTATCGGAGCCTTCCACTATTCCTATCACGTTTGACACCTCTTTTTTACTCACATCGGTTTTATAACTTAACGAAATATCAGCCTGCTCAACCATTGGTATCGAAACTTCTGTACCAATAGCATTTTTTACGGTTGATAAATCATACCCGCTCACCCTGCGAACCACGTTTTCATTAATATAAAAAGTGGGTACTGTCATCGCAAACCTGTTGTTCGCAGCTCCATCCGAAATCATTTGGTAGCGGCTAAAGTTACTTAATCGCGAAGGCAAATCTTCTCTGATAATCAATATGGCAGCCGCTCCTTTCTCCATCGCCTTTTTGATTTTATTAAACAAAGACGCCGGAGCGTTTCTGCCCGTCTGAGCAGATTTATAACCCTGTGGCTCGCCATTTAAGAAAATAACCAACTTGCCTTTTACATCAACGCCTGCATAATCATTTTGTTTTTCGTCCACAATGCCATAACCTACAAAAATGTATTCCGAAAAATGCAAATCTACCTGTGGCGGCATAAACATAGCGGGTGCAAAATCGTCATAAGCCGAAAAGTTAGCATCATCTATTTTAAGGCTCATCCCTGTTACTGAATCTTTTCCCAAACTAAAGGTCTGCCTGTAGCTGCCATTATTTCCGGGCAATACACCGGCTTTTTTAAACTGTTCGATAATGTAGTCGGCTGCCTTTTCCAAACCGGGCGAAGGCGTATCGCGTCCTTCCATTTCGTCGCCTGCAATTATATTCAAATGCGTTTGAAGACTTCTTGCCGTAATGATCTTTGTAAATATAGATGGGTCTGATATTTTTTGGGCATTTAAGAATGTGCCAACAAACAGACCGATAAAAAGTAAAAATTGATATCTCATGCCGTAAAAATAAAGGAATAAATAATTTAAAAACAACCGCTTATCAAATAACCGTTTGATAACAAGAATAAAAAAGCATTACCTCCCAATTAATATTTTTCAAATCTTCTAAAATCTTTGCCTGCGCAAGGTCTTACTCCCTCTCCGCGAGGAGAGGGTCGGGGTGAGGCGTATTATCGATTTTCAGCGTCTTAATAACGATTGCCCGGTAATAATAACAGAAATTGTTAAAAAACAATCATTTTCATATTTGACGTTTATCCTGAATATAGGGTTGGTTAATTTTCAAAATTTATTTGTGGTACTGTTCCAAAATATTTTTTATAAAAAGTACCAGAGTTTTCTTCTTAAAAAAAAGACCATTTAGCTTGTATCATATTTTTCTTTTACTTTTATGGCAAATATTCGTTTCCCCATTCAAAGTTGATTAGCAATGTCTTTGTTCAGATTATTACCGGATAAAGTTGATGTCATTCAAAACAACAATAAACCTGATGAAAAAGGCACCTTGAGAGAATGGTTGTATATCACCATTTTTCAATCTTCCACACCGCTTGGAAAGCTCTTTGATGTGTTGCTTTCCATCGCCATTATCCAAAACATCGGGTTGCTAATGCTGGAAAGTGTTCCTTCTATAGGGTTTAAATACGGCCATATCTTTCGGGTATTAGACTATTTTTTTCTGTTTCTGTTTAGCATTGAGTACCTGCTAAGGCTTTACTGCGTAAAAAGCACAAAAAGGTATGCCACCAGCTTTTATGGTATTGTGGACTTGTTAGCCATCCTGCCCTCCTACCTCGAGTTTATTTATCCACAATGGCATGTGCTGATGGTTATCCGCTCATTCAGATTGTTGCGTCTTTTCCGAATTTTTAAAATGGTTAAATTTTTGGATGAAAGCCGCATACTGATGTTTACCTTTATCCGTAGTTTCAGAAAGATACTGATATTTCTCTTTTTCGTTGTGCTGCTCACCATCTTTTTAGGTTCATTAATGTATGTGGTGGAGTTTGAAAAGAATGACGGCTTCCACAGTATTCCGCAGAGTATCTACTGGTCTATCGTTACTATTACTACGGTAGGTTATGGCGATGTAGCGCCTGTAACTGCCTTGGGAAAAATGATTGCTTCATTTATTATGATTCTTGGTTACTCCATCATTGCAGTGCCCACAGGTATCATGTCCGCTTCATTTATGGAGCAAACCAAACATCTCCGAATGGATATTAAGTGTGGCAACTGTGGCTCAGGAAATCATAGTGCTGATGCTGTTTTTTGCAAAAAATGCGGAAAAAAATTGGTAGCCGATGCACAAGAGGATGATAAGAATGTGTAAAGCAGAAATTGGTAGTTACGAAATCCCTGTTTTTAACATTCATCTTTTGTTTTCTCAGCCATCATTCCCTGCAATTTGTTTATCTTTGCCATACATAAACCTATCTAAATGAAAAATAGTTGGAGCTACCTTATAATATTTTCTCTTGCACTAAGTACTCTTTTTAGTTGCAATAAGAAAGACCATGCAGTAATGCCTGAAACCGAAACTTATCTGACTAATGCCAAATTAAAAAGAATTTTTCTTTTGCCTTCCGAAAATGCCAAAGACCCCATTGCTATTACGGACGAATATGAATATGATGATTTTGGCAGAATCAGCAAAGTGATTCACCCGTTTTATAAGGATGGCGAAATAGTTGATATTATTTCTTATGACTTGTACGAATACCAAAATGGCCAATTATCCCGAATAAAGAAAATGACAAATAACCAGATACTTGGTTTCATCAATATCCAGAATAATATTTATGAATATGACCAGACCGGCAAAAAGGTTAAAGAGATTATTGAATATCCACAGATTCATACAACAGAACATCTGGATTTCTTCTACGATAAAGAAAACAGGCTGGTTAAAACTCAATATTTTGATGCCAAAATTTTATTGTCCCGTTATTCGCTGAATGAGTATAATGGAAATGGTCAATTAAATAAAGAAGTGGTTTATGCAGCGGACAACAAATATTTATATCATACTATTCACCAATATACCAATGGATTGCTCACCCAATCTGATGTTTATGGTGGCAAAGAAATGAGCAGGATTCGTGAAATTAGCCGTAAATACGACAGCAATAAAAACTTGATTTTTGTATATTCAAAAGAACTATCCCTATTGAGTTCGCGCTCAAACGAAGCACTCAAATATGAGTATTTCGAAACCGTCATTGTTCTGTAGGTTCCTTCAAAAACTTTTAACATTTCCGAAAGATTTCGTATTAAGAGTTTTGCCTTATCTTTGAACTACGAAATAAAACGTAGTTAATTAAAATTCTTTTTATGAAATCAATTTATTATTTATTCCTCCTGATTTTGCCATGCAGCATTTTTGCCCAAACCGCTGATAAAAACAAAGAGGCAGAACTAATCATTATTACGAAAAAGGCAGATGAAAACAGAAAGTTGGAAATCACTGTAGATGGTGCAAAGATAACGGTAAACGGCAAGGACCTGAATACCGATAAAAACAGCAATATTACTGTAAGACGACGTAAAATAAAAGATATTGAAGCCTACGACGCTTTGGGGTACGGCAGTGAAAATTTTGATATTGCCGGCCGCCATTTGACATTAGTGTCACCACCAAACAAAGCCATGCTGGGCGTATCCACAAAAAAAGCAGATCAAGGAGCAGAAGTAGTAAACGTAAATGAAGAAAGCGCTGCCGGTAAGGCCGGATTAAAAGAAGGCGATATCATCACTTCTGTTGACAAAACAAAATAGAAACCCCCGATGACCTGTCAAAAGCATTGAAAGATAAAAAACCCGGCGATAAGATTTCGGTTGTTTTTTTAAGAAACCAAAAGCAAAATACAGTAGTAGCCGAGCTTACCAAATGGCAATCGCCCGATTTTCCCATGATTACCGTTCAGGGCTTCCCAATTGAACCCAATAAAAAAGTTACCGGTCTTTACGCTATGCCTGCACCAAGAATTACAGAAGGATTTCCTTTGAACAAAAACAATAATAAAGAGGTTATTGTAATGGGCAGACCGATGACTCCCAAACTGGGTATAAAAATTCAGGATTTGGAAAGTGGCAGTGGTGTAAAAGTGCTAGAAGTAGCTGCCGGATCTGATGCCGAAAAGGCAGGTTTAAAACAGGGCGATATCATTATGGAGGTAAATGGATCGCCTATCAACAGTACTGATGCAATTAGTGCTATAGTGACAAGCAATCGCAGCCAAACACCCCTAAAACTAAAAATAGAAAGAAACGGGAAGGTTCAAAATCTGGAAGTAAAATTTTCAAAAAAAATTAAAACAGCCGATTTATAATCAATAATTAAACTTCTTGCCTATGAAGTTGTTAATATATTAGATTGAAGTCGTTTCTATAGGATTTGTATGTCATGGTTTTAAGTTTTGTGATTTAAGATGGTTTAAGTGTTTTTTAGGTCGAAAGTGATGAATAGTCACTTTCGGCTTTTTTATTTTAAATAAAGACAATACCCTTTAAATCAACATATCTCTGCTGTAGATAATAAACTCAGGGCAAATGCATCTAATTTTTAGTCTGAAAACAAGCCTGAAAGGCTGATATCATAGTAGAAATAATCGCTTGGTCATGTTCAAAATTTCACAGGGATCACATTTCACCCCTTTGGGGTTCTGTAAAATAGGGTTCAATCCCATTCTATTATAATTTTATCCCTCTGGGATTAATGATGATTACCTATTTGTGAATTTAGATGCGTTTGCCCTGATAATAAAACACGGCAAACACCGTTCGCCTGCAAAAATTGATTAGCTTTGTTATGTAAATTGTTCTTTGACGGTTGTTTTTGCTATTAACAGGCTTATTAAAAGATGATAAGAATCATCATCAAACGCAATAGCAATCATGGAAAATTTGAAATTGTAACAGTAACTTAGTTATATGATAAATTATCAGATTTTTTTAGCCAATTCATTGTACTAAAAGCTATTTGAGCAAAAATTGGTGAATAAAATTCTAAGAAATCTGAAACACAAACTTACATATTATGCAGGCAATATTAGTACCTACCGATTTCAGCCCAAATGCGTTTAAAGCGATTGCCTACGCTTCAGAAATTGCGAAGGCAACCGGTGCCTCCCTGCATATTCTACATGTCATTGAGCCGACCATCAATATGGCTTCCATGCAGACCGATTCTTCCAATAAAAAAATAATTGATGACCGGATTGAAAAGTTGGAGCAAACACTAAAATCGGCAACAGCAGTCTTCCCTGAAATAAAACTGATTCCTTTTTTGTCTGGCGGAAAGGTTATAGAATCAATATTAAATTATGCTGAGGAAAAAAAAATAGACCTTATTGTAATGGGTACTAAAGGAGCCGGTGGGCTAAAACAATTTTTTACAGGTACAATTACTTCGGGAGTTGTAGGTCAAACTACAATCCCTGCCCTAACGATTCCCGCATCTCTTGAAATTTGTCCTCCTGAAATTGTGTTGCTGGCAACCAATCAGTTTGAAAAAAAGGAAAAATTGCTAAATAAAATCTTCGAAATTCCAAAAATATTTTCGGCTCAGGTTCATGTGGTGGCTTTTAAGGAAACAAACGGCGACGAAAACGCAGATTATATTTATAACGAGGATCAACTTCAGGATTATCTCAACGTTCTTAAAGACAATTATCCCGAAATAGTTTTTGAAGGAGCATTACTCCAAGGTGAAGATTTTGAAAGGGAAATAGAAGAATATTGCAGCAAGGCAGGAGCAGATATGATAGCGATGGTTCCTTACCCCAAGTCTGCATTTGAACAACTTTTTGAAAGAAGCGAAACAAAAAACATGGTCTTGCACTCCACCTGGCCGGTATTGGCAGTGCCTGCAATTCCATCTATAAACGAATAAATTTTTAAAATCTATAAAAATGAAAAAAATATTAGTGCCAACCGATTTTTCTGATACTGCAGGCCATGCTACCGAATTTGCTGTTGAAACCTCAAAGGTGTTTCCGGCAAAAATCACCTTGCTCCATTCTTATGAAGTGAACAGCAGTCTGGTAACTGATTATTTGGGAGTAGATAAAGAATTTACACTTACCATGTTGAGCGATCTTGAAAAAAAACTGGACACTGTAAAAGAAAACATTCAGAAAACGGATAACACAGAAGTTGATACCTTTATTTCCACTTATTCTTTGTTTGATGCTATTGAAAAAGTGTCAGATGAAAAAAAATCAGACCTGATTGTGATGGGCACCCTCGGCGCCAGCGGCCTAAAGGAAAAAATATGGGGTAGCCGTACTTCGTCAGTAATAGGCAATACCAAAATACCTGTGATGGTGATACCCAACGGATATACCTGGAAGAAACCAGAAAAGATATTGTTCCTTACCAACAGATTTCAGAAAAATCCAAAAATACTCAATTATGTTTTCGAACTGGCGGGACTGTACATGGCTAATGTGATGGTAAGCGTTTTCACAGATACAGACGATGAGAAAACCGACGTTTATTTAGAAAATAAAAAGAACATAGCGGAATATGAAAGTTTTCTCAAAAATAATTATAACGAAAACACGCTGACATCAATACATCTGACCGGCACTGACTTTGAACAAACTTTGCAGAATTTTATTAAGGCAAATGATATTGATGTTTTAGTGATGGTTACACATCAGGCCGGTTTCTGGACAAGATTATTCTTCCCCAGCAAAACAGAAAGAATGAGTTATCATACTAAAATACCTCTGTTAGCTATCCCTGCCGAAATGTAAGTTATTTTTCTTTTTATAGTTTTGGTTTTAAATTCAATAAGCCCTGAAGCGAATAATCATCTTCAGGGTTTATTATTTTATAATTGATAGGTCAGGATACCACGATGCTGACAATAATATTTACTTTGCATTAAGGATAATTTTATATGCTGTAATAAAATTAATTACCTTCAAACATTCAACCCAAAAAATTCTATTGATTCAGGTTCCAGGCTCAAGACCCGTTCAGGTATGTTATCCTGCCCATAAACTAACAGTTCGGTACCGCCTTGTAGTACAAATTACTTAACTTTACAACATAATAAGGAAGATATGTGAATAGAAAGAACATCCAATGAGGTTATCATTCGTCTACCGGCCTCGGTGGACATAACCGGACTGCAACGACTTATCGACTACTTTACATATAAAGAAGCTACCTCAAATTCAAAAGCAACACAAGAGCAGGTGAACAAGTTGTCAAAAGAAGTTAAAAAAGGCTGGTGGAAGCAGAATCGTAAACGTTTCATCAAATGAAGAAAATAATTGTTGACACTAACATTATTTTCTCTTGTCTGCTCAATTCGCAAGGAGCAATAGGTGACCTGATTTTTAATTCTGAAAATATACTGGAGTTTTACAGCAATCAGTACATGCGATTTGAAATCCGTAAGCATTGGAAGAAACTTCTGAAAATCTCTAAGATTACTGAAGACAAATTATAAACGGCCTATGACAAGATGTCAACAAGATTGACCTTTATAAATGAAGAACTCATACCCGAAAATGACTGGGAAAAAGCTGAAATTTTAGTTGCCGACCGGCGAGTGAATGTGCAGTAAGGGATTGCGAAGTACTGTCCTTGCCACCGATACCAAAGGTTGAGCGGGTTAGAACGCTTGAATACCTACCGAACCGACCAACGGGAGCTCAGCGAAGCTAAACCCTTATGGCATATACACTTTGTTAGCGTTTCGTTGTTCATTTTTCTCGTTATTTTTCTTTCATTTTTGCTGCATTGTCTTTCTGTCCGTGCGTTGAGGTAGGCAAGCTCTTTTGCAGGTTTTGGTCTTAGCGTGGGCTTGTACAACCTGCCAATGTGCTTGACTACGAAGCGTTGGCTATGTTGTTTTATAATTTTCCACAAATGTTTCAAATAAGCCTTTCATGGCTTCATAGTTCTTTCTTTTCGATAGGGTTGTAATGTCAAAAGTCAATAAATGCTCAATGTCTTTTTGTGAAAGATAATTTCCATGTATCAATATTTCTCTAATCTGGTCTAAGTCACCGTAATATTGTCGTTTGTCAGGGTCGTGATTTTCAATTCAGAATTTTGAAAAGCATTCCTCAATAATTAGTTTTGAATGATTTTGAATATCATCAACTGCTCGTAAAACATCATCAATCTTTCTGTCGATAATACTTTTGTCGTTGAATAATATTTTACCGTTGCTATGTGAAGAATTATTTCGGTCATCAACACTTTTTTTATAAGTGCCAATTTTTGAATTGTCGCAACCAAGAAGTTTGAAAAACTTAAAAAATGGAGCTTCGTTTGATTTTACAAAAGCAAATGGGGTAACAGCGTTCATAAAATCGTTTTCCATATCATTGCTCAAACCTACCATCGCTTTCTCAAAATCTGCTTTTCTGCTTTCTTTAATTTGCCAGACCTCGAAATATACAAAACTCATGTAAAGCATGTGGTAAGCAATAAAAGCAAAAGGATATTTTGCATTATTGTAATTACTCTCAAAACTTTCCCAAAGGAAGTTTATATAATCTTGCTCGTCCCTTGTTTTGTAAGAGTTTGGCAAATATTCCAGTATGTCTATTGCATTTGCCATTATTCTTCCCAAAGTTTATTGATTTCGTCTTTTATTTTCTGCTCGTAAATCTTAATTAGCTCTTTACTTGCATTTACCAATTGTTGCTCTTTTTCGATTTGAGAAACGATTTCTTCTTGTATAGATAAGTCAGGTAATGGAATTGGAAATTCCCTTAAAGCAGTCAAACTAATAAATTCCTGAGCTCCTCCTTTTGAAACTAATGAAATGTATTTTTCAGCTTCAGCTGATTTAAGATAATTCAAGAGATATAATTGATTAATCCTTTCGGAAGGTTTTATTAGTCCAACATTTTTAATGCTAAAAATACGAGAATCATTTACAATACATGACATACCTCTGTTTGCACCAATCATTGAAATGAGGATATCTCCAATTGCAACATCAGAACGTCTATAAAATTTTTCGTGGTCTTCTTTTTTTATAAATCTTATGTCTTCAAATGATAAACCATTAACCGTAATGTTTTTCTGCGTTAAAAATGGTATACCAGAGTCGTAATATTGAGGGCTATCATGGGTTCCATCCTTTACAGTAGTAATTTTCCCCAGTTCCACCATTTCCCATTCAGGTTTAACATCAATTTGAGGTTTGTAGTTTTCAACTACCTGCTTGGCACCGGCTATTATTTTTTCGTATTGCTCTATTCTGGAGACAATTTCTTGCTGTTCAGCAATTGAAGGAACAGGTATTTCAATTTGAGAAATTTCAGAACTTATACCACCAATTATTCCTTTTACAAATTTTTTCAATCTATTCTGAAAATCATCTGAACGTAATAAATGATAGAATAAAAAGGGATTAATTCTTTCGTTAGTTCTTAAAAGATAAACATGTTCATTTATTGCTGCAAAATTGTAATCACCATTATAAAAACCAACCTTGCCTGTTGTAGCACCATCTTTAACTAACAGTACATCGTTTTTATAAAGAACACCTTTTTTTAAGCTGTTGAAATGGTCTTGAGAAATATATTTCATTTTCTCAAACTTTATTGAGCCATCACTGCTAATTTGTTCTCCACCAATACTTGGAATTCCTTCATCTAATGCTCCACCTTTATCTCGAGAACCCGTCTGCATTTCACATAATTCTTGCAACATTGCCCATTCATGCTTTACTTGTCGTCTAAAATTTTCAATTCTGTATCTATCAATTGATAAATTAAAATCTCCCTTTTCTGCAATTCTACTTTTATCCACCAGCTGGGCATTAGCATAGGAAGATGCTTGTTTATTAGGGTTAGCCCCCGAAACTTTCGAATCCCGAAGGGATTCAATATTTATAGAAGAAGATACCATTTCATTTGGGTGCGACCCCGAAGGGGTCGTATTATTCGCATCGCTTGTGCTTTTATAATCATTTGAATCCTTCGGATTCATATTCAAAATATCTTTTTTGTATTGATTTATGAAATTTGTAGCATCGGGCAAGTCGCTTGTAGCTAACTCTTTACGTTTTGCTCCCAAACTATAACCATCGTTTTCAATTTTTACAAAAAGGATTTTTTCGGTTTTTTTTGCAAGTGTTTTGTCTAATAAAAGAATCGAAGTCTTTACACCACTATAAGGTTGAAAGAGTCCGGCCGGCAAACTCACAACTCCGTAAAGAAAGTTCTTCTCAATCAGCAATTTCCGTAATGCTTTATAAGCTGTGGCACTCTGAAAAATAATACCCTCGGGAACAATTACGGCAGCACGACCTGTTATTGGGTTAATATGCTCCATAATATAGTCCACAAATAACACCTCACTTCTATTTGCTTGCATTGCAAACTTCTTGTGTGGGCGGATACCTCCTTTCGGTGTCATAAATGGCGGATTAGCCATTATAATGTCGAATGTATCGCCCCAACGGTCGGTGCTGGTTAGTGTGTCGTATTCATATATTTTTGGAGAAGTAAATCCGTGGAGGTACATATTTGCCAAACTCAGACGCACCATTTCGGAAGAAATATCGTAACCAACGAAGTTAGTTATTAGCTTTTTCCTTTCACCAGGTGTAAGTAAATCGCCTTTGTTCTTTTTAGTGTTTTTGTTCAGAATGTGTTTGTAGGAAGAAATTAAAAAACCGGCAGTACCACAAGCAGGGTCGCAAATGCTTTCCTCTTTTTTGGGCTGCATAATAGCTACCATAAAATCAATAATGTGACGAGGTGTTCGAAATTGTCCAGCATCGCCCTGGCTTCCTAAAACCGATAAAAGGTATTCAAAAGCATCGCCCAATTTCTCGCTGTGGTCGTAATGAAATTCATTGATAACTTTCAGAAACATTTTTAAAGTTTCAGGATCTCGGTATGGCAGATAAGCATTCTTAAAAATATCCCTGAAAAGTTGTGGTATGTTTGGATTTTGGTTAAGTTTAACAATGGCTTCTCCATAAAGTGCCAACATCTCATATCCGCCCAATTTCGGGTCAAATATTTTCGTCCAACTATACTTTTCGTAATCCCCTGTAAAAAATGTAGCTTCTCCGCCAAATTCCATTGCTTCCTTATCCATGTCGTCCATGAACTTGTATATCATGGCAATGGTAATTTGCTCAACTTGGCTTTGTGGGTTTGGTAATTTTCCCACCAAAATATCTCTTGCAGTATCAATCCTGCGTTTTGTTTCTTGGTCTAACATATTTTTGTTGTGCGTTTATTGTTAAATAATCCCAAAGGGATTACATGTTTATAGAACATGCAGGTTTTTGTTAAAATATGCGACCCCGTAGGGGTCGTATAATTATTTTCCTTGTTTTCCATTCTATAAATATTTGAATCCTTCGGATTCTTTATTTCCAATAATCCCGAAGGGAATGTATATTTATAAAACATATATGGATTGGGAATGTGCGACCCTGTAGGGGTCGTATTTTCCTTTTTGGCATTTGTCGTTCTATAAACATTGGACTCCTTCGGATTCGTTATTTCCAATAATCCTGAAGGGATTGTATATTTATAAAACATATATGGATTGGGAATGTGCGACCCTGTAGGGGTCGTATTTTCCTTTTTGGCATTTGTCGTTCTATAAACATTGGAATCCTTCGGATTCTTTATTTCCAATAATCCAGAAGGGATTGTATATTTACAAAACATATATGGATTGAGAATGTGCTACCCCGTAGGGGTCGTATTTTCCTTTTTGGCATTTGTCGTTCTATAAACATTGGAATCCTTCGGATTCTTTATTTCCAATAATCCCGAAGGGATTGTATATTTATAAAACATATATGGATTGGGAATGTGCGACCCTGTAGGGGTCGTATTTTCCTTTTTGGCATTTGTCGTTCTATAAACATTGGAATCCTTCGGATTCTTTATTTCCAATAATCCCGAAGGGATTGTAAATTTATAAAACATATATGGATTGGGAATGTGCGACCCTGTAGGGGTCGTATTTTCCTTTTTGGCATTTGTCGTTCTATAAACATTGGAATCCTTCGGATTCGTTATTCTATCCATTTAAATAAATATTCGTTTTTGAATTCAATCTCAAACTTTTTAAGAAAATCCAAATACTCCTCCTGAAATGTTTGCTTTTTATGATGTTGTTTTTGATTCTGAATATATTTCACAACTGTATCAATCTGCGAATGACTATATGAAAATGCCCCATATCCTTCCTGCCAGTTAAATTTAAATTTTGAAAATTTCTTTTCTTTAATAAAATCATTTGATGATTTCTTAACTTCTCTAACCAAATCAGACAAACAACAAGAGGGCTTCATTCCAATAAATACATGAGTATGGTCGGGCATTCCATTTATAGCAAGCATCTTTTGTCCCTTATTCCTAATTATTCCCGTAATATATTTATACAATTCCTCTTCCCATGATGAATGAATAAGACTTTCTCTGTGTTCAACTGCAAACACAATTTGAATATATATTTGTGAAAATGTTCCTGCCATAATTCTATGCAACAAATTTATTTAGTGATACATTATCTTTTATATACTCAGGTATTGCAAAGCGCAACTCTGGAGGTAGCTTCCTGAATACATCACCATTTGGATTGGTGTTTAATAATGCATATTTTTTCTTCTCAATTATTTCTCTGAACTCAGAGTCAGTTATGTAACTTTTAAAATAATCCATTGCGAACATGAAATATTCTTCGGGTGGTAAATAACGACTGTCAAACTTTTCAAATTCCTCGTCAAGCAGTTCGTCTTTCGATTTAAAATATGGAATAAACCCAAAGATTTTTTCAATGATTTCTCGCAATGATAAACGCCTGTCAATTTTTATAGCATTACGCAGTTTGCTTATATTGTAATACTCCTCTGGTTTATCAAAAATCTGACTGATAATGTATTGTTCTATTGCATCAAAATTCTTTTGCTGAACTAATTCTTTGATTTTGTCATCCTCTTTTACTTTATCTTCAAATTTTTCAAAATACATTCGGTCAATCTTCATTCCCTCAACGCCAACCTCGTTGACTGTAAAAGTTTTTAAAGGGTCGTGTCTTGTACTGTCATATTCATCAATGACATATCCACCTCCGCCACCGCCCTCGGTTGAAGTTCCTTTTGGGGGTAATTTTAAAACTTCATCGTAATTGAATTTTTCCTCAAAAAATTCGCAGTTTGCAAAGAAGTCAAAAAGTTTAAATCTCGATTTTTGTAAGCTTTCTGCCGGTATATTTTCTATTAATCCTTTATCTTTCAAAACCTCTTTATTCGCAAAATTGAATTTTCTCGTTCCTCTGCCTTTAATTTGAATAAAGTCGGTTGGTGAGAAAATAGGTCGCATCAAACAGACATTCAAAATATCAGGGCAATCATAACCTGTTGTCATCATTCCAACTGTAACACATACGCGGGTTTTGCTTGTCCGGTATAAATCATGAAAGTTGCCTTTACCACCTAAACGATTGTTAGTAAAGTTAATCGTTAATTGCTGTGCATCTGGTATCCATGAGGTAACTTGCATGGCAAAATCAGATTGATATTTGCCCGGAAACATTTTGTCAGCAAATTCATTCAGAATTTGGGTGATTTTAGCAGCATGGTTTTGGCTTACACAGAATACGATTGATTTACCAATTTCGCCTGAAATTGGGTCTCTATATGCGTTTTCTAAAAAGGTTTTACAGAAAATACGATTCGTGTTTTCGGAAAACAATTTCTTTTCAAAATCACGTTGAGAAAAAGTGGTTGAAGTTTCTTCTCCGTTATCGTCTGTTATTTCAACCGTATAACCTTCATCGCTTAAAAGCTGTGTAGTTATTTCTGTCCTTGCATCAACAACACAAGGATTTACTAAAAAGCCATCTTTAACGCCATGTAAAAGACTGTATTGAAAGGTTGGTTTTCCATCTTCGCAACCAAAGGTTGTGTAAGTGTCTAAAAGCATTCTCCTTTCTAATTCTCTTGGTCTCTTTCGCTTAGCTCACCTGCATCAATCTTTTTAAATAGTCTTTTGGTGTAGCAGTTAAACCTAACTTGTAGCCAATAAAATATTCAAAAACTGCCCTGCTGTTTCCACCAATACTTCTATGTGCTTCATCAGAAATTACAAGGTCAAAATCGGTAGGATCAAAAATTCTTTTGTATTTGTTTTTGAAAAGAAATGATTGCACTGTCGAAACAACAATTTCTGCTTGTCGCCAATCATCTCTGTTTTCCTTGTAAATACTGCATTTATAATCAGTTCTAAGATATTCTTTAAATGCTTTATCTGCCTGGTCTTCCAATTCCAAACGGTCAACCAAAAACAAAACTCGTCTTGCGTTTCCTGTACGTAAAAACAATTTTATAACTGCTGCCGCAGTTAGCGTTTTTCCAGTGCCAGTAGCCATTTCAAATAAGAAACGGTCTTTCCCTGCCTTTACTTCTTCCTGTATTCTTTCAATAGCTCTAACCTGATACTTACGCAAAAACCTTAATTTGTTTTCTTCAATAAATGCACTGCGTTGTGATTCATCAATATATCTCGGGTCGCTTGCATAATCCGGTTTTTGAGTTTTTACAATGTAATCTTCTTTTACTGTTTCATTTATTAATGCTTCGGCATTTGGTTTAAATTCTGTATATCCGATAACAGTTTCAGGTTTTGGAAATTTTGCAATAATATTCGGATTTCCTCTTTGTAAATCCCAGAAATAATGCAAATTACCATTTGAAAGAATTACAAATCTACAGTTTTGAGATTGCGCATACTTTCTGGCTTGTTCCTTGGCAAATAGAGGATTTATTTCTTCTTTCTTTGCTTCTAAAACTATAAAAGGAAAACCTTTGTCATCAAGTAACAGATAGTCAATGAAGCCATTTTTCGTTTTTTCAAAATTTTCACCGAATTCATCTAATTCGGGTTGAGTTAATTTGGTTTTATTTTCAAGTACAATGTTGGTTCTGCCTTCTTTGGAGTCAAAGAAACGCCATCCTGCTTCTTCAAGCAGTTTATTGATTTTTATTCTTGCTTTAGCTTCTTTTGGCATTACAATCTTGTTCTATTTTAATTCACAAATTTAGTTTTAAATTCTCAATACCAATTATTCAAATAAGCCGCTGTCTTTGAGCAGTGCTCAGGCAAAATGAAGGCTCTTTTGGCTGCGAAGCGGTCGCCCGTGCGTTGGGGCATCCAAATGTGCCTGAATGTGTGGTGGATTTCCGTTTCTTTTTTTGCCTTTTTGCAGCAAAAATTCATTTGTCATTTTGTCGTCTGTTTCAGTCTTTTTACAATGAACGCCGACATTGATATAGATGACATTGACTTTGTAGCATTAGCGCGTTATTTAAAAGGCAGCCTTTGGACTGGAGACAAACTTCTTTACGATGGACTGAAAGCAAAGCGTTTTAGAACAGTTTACAATACACAAGATATTATTAAACTCAGGGCAAGATTGACAAAATAAATTACCAGTGTACAACATTAAGCGAATTGAAAAAAAACTCAAAAACCAAGCTATCCAAAATATAAAAACCCCGATGATAATCATTCGGGGTTTTATATATTTCAGTTTTCAATTAAATCACATAATTCAACCATTTTTGAATTTGCACTTGAAGTATAGCTGAGAGGATATCACCTGAAGAATAATAAAAAAAACTTAGATATTCAATCCGCCACACACACTAATTACCTGACCTGTAATATAAGAGCCCATATCACTGGCAAGAAACAGCGCCACATTGGCAATATCTTCTCCTTTTGCAAACTTACCAAGAGGAATATCGACCAGATATTTTGATGCGCCATCTCCTTCATTCAGATACTGTGTCATATCGGTTTCTACAAAGCCGGGTGCAATAGCATTGCAGCGGATATTGCGACTGCCTAATTCCTTAGCCACGCTTTTTGTAAAACCAATAATCCCCGCCTTACTGGCTGCATAACTGGCCTGGCCTGCATTTCCCATCATACCAATTACAGAGCTCATGTTGATGATACTGCCGCTTTTAGCCTTCATCATTGGCCTGATTATCTGTTTTGTCATGTAGTAAACACTATTGAGGTTGATGTTGATCACATCCTGCCATTGCTCGGGCGTAAGCCTCAATAATAGGTTGTCTTTTGAAATTCCCGCATTATTCACACAAATGTCAATAGCGCCAAACTCAGAGAGCACATCATTCACAAAGGCTTCACAGGCTGCAAAATCTCCGGCATTACTTTGATAAGCTTTTGCCTTTACACCCATAGCAATCAGTTTTTGTTCCAGCGCAGCAGCTTTTTCAGCGCTGCCGGGACTAACGTAAGTAAATGCCACATTTGCGCCATGTTCGGCAAACTTTATGGCAATAGCCTCGCCAATACCACGAGCTGCGCCGGTAACAATAGCAGTTTTATTTTCGAGTAATTTCATGTGTAATGTTTTTAGTTTATTACAAAGTTATTCTTTTTGTTCATTATGTATTGCCAGAATGTCTTCAAGATATGTTCTGTCATTACTCAGCCGGGGCACTTTGTGCTGACCTCCCAATTTTCCTTTGTGGTGCAACCAGTTTATAAAACTTCCTTTTGGCATGGGATGAACTTTTGGCAAACTAAGCGCAATATCTTTGTACCTTTTTGCTTCATAATCACTATTTACCGATTGCAGCGCCTTATCCAATTCTCTGACAAATACCGAAAGATTCTCGGGCACCTTTTCAAACTCAATCAGCCATTCGTGCGAGCCATTCGACCGGTCTGAAAAAAACACAGGCGCAGCAGTATAGTCGTTCACCACTGCTCCTGTTTTTTCGCAGGCAATACGGATGGCATTGTCTGTATTGTCCACCATCACCTCTTCTCCAAAGGCGTTGATATAATGTTTTACCCTGCCGGAGACTATTATTTTATAAGGATTTTTTGAAACAAATTTTATGGTATCGCCTATCAGGTATCTCCACAATCCGCCGTTGGTACTAATCACCGGTGCATAGTGGGTATTGAGGTCAACATCTTTCAAGCCGATAGTTTGAGGATCATCTTTCCCATACTCGCTTAACGGCATGAACTCTAAAAAAATACCATGATCGGTAAACAGTAACATTCCGTCATCGCCCGGAACTTCATGAGCGCCAAAAAATCCTTCACTGGCATTGTAAGTTTCTAAATAATTGATGGGCTTCCCTATAATTTTCTGAAATTGATTTTTATACGGCGTGAAGGATACGCCACCGTGCATATACAGTTCAAGGTTTGGCCATATATCGGTAATTGTTGTCTTTCCTGTAATCTCGAGTATTCTCTTTAACAATACCAGCGTCCAGGTAGGCACCCCGCTAATGGAAGTTACATTTTCATTAATCGTTTGCTGTGCTATCATTTCCAGCTTCATCTCCCATTCATCCATCAGGGCAATACTCAGGTCGGGCGTGCGCAACCAATGCCCCCAAAAGGGCGTGTTTTGAAGCAACACAGCGCTCAGGTCGCCATACTGCGCCTCTGTATTAAGCGGATTAATACTGTGGCTGCCACCCAATACCAAACCTTTACCTGTGAGTAATGCACTTTCGGGATTAAACTGATAGTACATGGTCAGTATATCTTTTGCTGCCTTATAATGACACTCTTCCAAGCTTTCATCACTCACCGGTATAAACTTGCTTTTATCATTGGTGGTGCCGCTGCTTTTTGCAAACCAATAAATCGGAGTATTCCATAATAGATTTTGCTCACCGCTCATGCAACGCTCTATATATGGCTTCAAATCATTATATTCATGAACGGGAATTGATTTTTTGAAACTGCCTATGCTAAAAATATTACTAAAGCCGTGGTTTCGACCAAATTCGGTGTATTGAGCAGATGTTACCAGGTTCTGTATTACCTCCCTTTGCGCATCTATGGGGTGGGCACGCCAACCCTCTATGCGCCAGTAGCGCATTCGTGCAATTTGAGATATGGCTGGACTCAGTATTGGCATCAATTTCTGATGGCAAGATAATAACAAACTCTTAGAGTTGTATCATTATTTTTGCCTAAACAAAAATTCCTGCCGGTAATAAATCAGAAAAATCCCGAAACCCTGCCCTTTCTACAATTCCTCTCCCCCTGTCTCTTTTTTATATGCTTTAATAAATAATGCTCCCAGATTTTTATAGGGTGGAATATAATCTTCAAGCCCCGAAATATTGGCTGCCGCCCTAAATTCTTTCCAGAAAGGAATCCAGTTTATATCCTGAGCGTTGCGCAATTTTTCGGTTAGCAACGAAAAGAAGGGGCGGTTAATATCTCTCTTTCCCACCTGCTTGGATGAAATAATATGTGCATCACTCGATTTCTTTAAAATAGAGTCAATCAGATTATAACCTCCGCAGGAACCCATAAATACAATCTTGGAAGTGGGCGCCATGTAGCTGATGCTGGTGGGCGCATGATAGCTGTGCCCTCTGTGGAAGGTGATCGTGGGCTGAAGATTCTTTTCTATCATATAATTTTCAAGCGCCGTTTGTGCTACATAGTCTTCATCCTTTTCATTGGGTAATGGGCGGTTGGCATAAATATACACCGGCACTCCTTTTATGGTTTTGGCTACTACCCAGTATTTATTGCTCTGGTCCACCGTCCAGTTACCGCCGCTAAACATACGTACAAAAATATCGAAGTCAATTTTTCCGTCATCATCACCATAAAAAAACATCTGGGTGATGATTTCACCCTTTTCATTTGCCAGGCTTTTGAAAGAAACTGTATAAACCGGTGGAATTTTCAACTCTTTACTTAGGTCAATATTGTTGGCAGGATTGGCCGATAGAAATAGTTTGTACAGAATATTATATATAGCTACGCCTCGCTGGTTTTGATTCTGCACATTACGGTCATAGTTTTTTTTGATGTCTGCCAGCATTTGTCGTGCAAGTTCTGGAAGGGTTTCATACACACTGGCATAAGAATCAGCCACATCCACGCCATCCTCCAGGCCTTTTGACTGTTCCAAACCGCTTACGAAAGTAGTCATCAGGTTTTTGGAATCTTCCGGATTTCTGAAGGAAGCAAAAAACTCTTTCAGTTTGTTGTAAGATGCCGCCTGACTAATAAACTTACGATAATGATCAAACGACAAAGACAACAACAACGAATCGCCCCTGTTATTGGCTTTTTTCATCATCAGCGGAAAAACTCCGTTGGTATAACTACTGGTATATATCAATCCATCGCTTAAAACAGCCAGGTAATAAAGCTCTTCCGCAGTAAGCGGTTGCAGGCAGGCATATCTTATTGCATCATTTTCTTCGTGCAAGGCATTAATCTCGTTTACAAACTCGTCCTTTGCTTTTTTCTCTAACCAGTTGGTCAATGCCCTGAACCCTACTGCCGTATCGCCATTGATTGCCCTGAGCGAATAGTCCATTTGGGTTTGTACCAGCAGCCGGTAATATTTCAGCCTGTCTTCTTTGGCAGCGTCTATCTGTGCAATGGTTGTTTTGCCCCTTACTAAATTATCCAAAAAAGGGAAATAAACCTGTCCGCTTTTCATTTGCGACAAAGAAACCACTGTTTTCACAAACTCATCATCCTTGATATTTCGGATCATATTGCCCAATTTGTTGGGTGCCTGTGCAAAGGTGTATAGCTGCTCCGGGTATTGCTTGCCCAATGTTTTTATCAAACTATCGGCATGAGGCAGGTGTGCAAAATTTGTAAGATATCCAAAAGTCTTTTCGGGATACTGGTCGCTGAATTTTAATAATAACACATCCGCCACATTCTTGCAATCCTGGTTTTCTTCAAAAATCCGGGGCAATGTAGCCGTATAAACGATGTCGTAAGAAAAATGTTGCAAGAAAGGCGTGAGCGGCTCTCCGGCATCATTGGCTTCCATCAGCCTCTTATACAAGGCAATAATTTGACCGAAATGTGAAAGCTGAATCTGCTTTTTGCGCCAGCCGGTGCGCATTTGTATCAAAATATCCCTTAGGCCCACCAGATAAGCCGATTTCACTCTCAAGTCGGTTTTGGGATTAGCTTCTATTTGATATTCCAGCCAGTCCACCTGACGGGTGATGGCATCGGTAATCATAAAACTCAGCTCTTCATGATTTTCAATATTGAAGAGCATATCATTCTTTCCATCGCTTCCCAGCAAATATTTCTGCTGTGCATCAATATTGTCATGAAACAACTGCCTGTTGATGGGTACCTGATATTTGGGAATAGTTCTGCTGCTGTTAGGTTGAGCATAGATTTGTATGAATCCAAATAAAATAAATATCCCTGAAAATAAAGCCTTTCTGATCATATCCTGTTTTTCTAAAAACGCAAATTTAACTCATTTGACGGGTGAAACTGCCCTCTTGTAACAGTAAACACCAAGTTTTAAGGTTTTGTTGTATTTGATTTTGACCAAATGAAACCTTTGTTTTAACCATACTGAAAAATCATGCCAGATTCAAAATGATTAAATAATTTATTAAATACTGACCGCATTTCAGTTATTTCGTTGGGATGACCTTGACAAAATTGCGTAAAGAAAATAATATTACAAACCATCACTCAAAAGCAGTTATTTTTTCCGTCATTCTGAACAAAGCAAAGCGGAGTGAGGCATCTCCTCGTTTCCAAAACAATAAGATTTCTCCGCTTCGCTACGAAATGACAAGTGAGGAAGGGCGAAAAATTATCTTTAGCAATTTTCCCCAAAGCCTTGATTTTTGGCTCCACCTTTTTATCCCAAATTTTGCAGATAACTGCAAAACGATTAAGAAAGACTAATGCTCGATTAAAATATTCTCGCAAATTCTTTCTAAATCGGGGTTGTCGGGACAGGGCAAACGCATCTAATTTTGAGACATTTTACGCTTGAATGTCACTCCTTTCGGAGTTTTTTAACAAGCTTAGGCTTACTTTATCAACCTGTCAGCCCTCCGGGCTTATTTACCCGCTCACTTTTCAAACCCGGAGGGTTGCAATAATTATAAAAATGTAAAATGGTTCCGGTTAAAACCCTTAAAGGGTGGCATAATGCATTATTAGCTGGGTAAATGGCTTTGGAATTATATTTAAGATGCGTTTGCCCTGGTGTCGGGATGCTCGTCACAATGACTAACGCACTTTGCAGTAGCTTTGGTAGCTACTGCAAAATCCCTACTATCAGGAAAAAGGTGGAAAATAAAGGGTAAGCTACCCTACGGATTAAATTTATTATTCTAAGAATAAAAATTATTGTCTAACTTTCCTGCTCCATTCAATACTGACTCTTTTAAATAAACTGTCTTAAATTATTAACTCTAATAATATGAAAAGATTACTGTTTCTTGCCCTGCTCTCCTCTACTATTTTAATATTGCATGCCCAAACTCCTATGTGGCTCGATGAAACTAAAAACGAAGAAAACCGTATGCCAATGCATGCTGCTTTCAGTGTTTTTAAAACAATACCCGAAGCATTAAAGAATGACTGGCAGAGAGCTTCCAACTATCTGAATCTGAATGGGATATGGAAATTCAAATGGGTGGAAAGCCCCGATAAACTACCGGCAGGTTACCAAGCAGTCAACTTCAACGACAACAGTTGGAATAACTTTAGAATACCCGCCACCTGGGAGGTAAACGGTTACGGTTATCCGATTTATGTAAATGTGGGATACGAGTTTCAGGATATGATGAAACCTAACCCACCCATTGTACCCATGAATATCAATAATACCGGAGTCTATCGAAGGGAAATAACCATCCCTGCACAGTGGAAAAATAAAATCGTTATTCTGCATATCGGCGCTGCCAAGTCGAACCTGCAGGTATGGGTAAATGGCAAATATGTGGGTTATGGCGAAGATGGTAAACTTCCATCTGAATTTGACATCAGCCGCTATCTAAATACAGGTAAAAACCTGATTGTTTTAAAAGTAATGCGCTGGTGCGATGGCACTTATATGGAGGGTCAGGATTTCTGGCGCATCAGCGGTATCACCCGCGATTGTTACCTGGTTGCCCGCGACCCTGTTTACATCTATGATTTCGGGATGGAAACCATTCTGAAAAATAATTATAAAACAGGCATACTGGAAACCAATATTAAGTTGAACAAACCGACAGATACTCCTGCCAAAGCGATTGTAGAATTAAAAGACAATAATAAAATCATTGGAACAGCAACTGTTCTTTTCAAATCGGGCGAAAAAGCCAAAAAGGCAGTACTGAATGTCAACAATCCAATACTATGGAGCGCAGAGGCGCCTAACCTCTACCAGTCCTATATCAAACTTTACGACTCTAAAAACAAACTCATCGAAATCATCCCTCATAAAATCGGTTTCAGAGACATTAAAATCGAAAACGGTCAATTGTTAGTGAACGGCGCGCCCATCCTCATCAAAGGAGTCAACCGGCATGAAACCGACCCTATCACCGGCCAAACCATCTCTAAAGAAAGTATGCTTCAGGACGTAAAAATCATGAAGCAATTCAACATCAATGCCGTGAGAACCTGCCACTACCCTAACGATGAGGAGTGGTACCGTCTTTGCGATGAATACGGTATTTATGTAGTGGATGAAGCCAACAATGAATCGCACGGAATTGGTTATGATAAAGATAAAACACTGGCCAACAAACCTTCATGGGAGCTTACCCATATACAACGGGTTACCAGAATGTACGAGAGAGACAAAAATTTTACTTCCATAATTACCTGGAGCTTAGGTAATGAAGCCGGAAATGGCATCAACTTCCAGAAAGCTTACGACCGGCTGAAACAGATGCAAAACACCCGGCCTGTACAGTATGAGCAGGCTATCAGCAATAAAAAAATACTCCAGATAGTTCAAAAAAACACAGATATCATTTGCCCGATGTATGCCAGCCCCGAAAATATGTTGGCTTACAAAGACAGAGAGCCCAATCCCACTATGCCTTACATCCAGTGTGAGTATGCGCATGCTATGGGCAATTCCTTAGGCAATTTCAAAGATTACTGGGACATTATCAGAGGCAATAAAAAGCATTTTCAGGGAGGTTTTATCTGGGATTTTGTAGATCAGGCGCTGATGAAAGTGAAACCTAATGGCGACACTATCTATACCTATGGCGGCGATTACGGCCCAGCCGATGTGCCCAGTGATAATAATTTTTTGTGCAATGGCATCTTCTTCACCACCCGCAAACCTAATCCCCACGCATGGGAAATGAAGCACGAGTATCAGAATATCTGGACGACTAAAGAAGCCGGTAAAAAAATCTCCGTGTATAATGAAAACTTTTTTACCGAATTAAAGGATGTAAAATTAGTTTGGGAGCTGATTACCGACGGCGTGGTTAAGCAAAGAGGTGAAATCAATACCCTGAATGTAAAACCACAGCAAACAGCAGATTTTGAAATCCCTTACGCTTTACCTGCCAATGGCGAAAGCTTCCTGAATGTGTATTATTATCAAAAAACCGGTAAAAATTTAATTCCGACAGGCCATTTAGTGGCTTCGCAACAATTACCGCTTGGAGGAGAAATGGTTCAGGCATACCGGCCCGTAAAGGCAGTTTCTACCATAAGCCTTGATGAAAACGAACAGAACATCAATATTAAATCGGCTAAAGCCAATCTGAAATTCGACAAAAAGAATGGTTTGCTAAAAGAATATATTGTTAATAATCAAAACTTTATTGAAGATGGCGCTGCACTCAAGCCTGATTTCTGGCGCGCCCCTACCGATAACGATATGGGCGCCAATCTGCAACTTAGGTTAAAAGCATGGAAAACAGCAAGCGACAGTCTGCAGCTCAGAAGCCTTAAACACGATATTTCCAATAATGTAGCCACAATTGACGCAGTTTATGACCTTTATAAAATTCCGGCGCAATTAAAAATCAGCTATCGTATAAATAGTGATGGAGAAATAACCGTAAACCAATCATTGAAGACTGAAGCAGGCGGAGAACCTTTTGATATCATGCTGCTTCGTTACGGTATGAACTGGATGCTTCCTAAGGGTATTGAATCCATCAGCTACTACGGCCGCGGCCCCGATGAGAACTATCAAGACAGAAAAGAAATGTCGCCGGTAGGCCTGTATCATCAAACGGTGAGCCAGCAGTTCTATGGCTATGTGCGGCCACAGGAAACCGGTAATAAAACCGATGTCAGGTGGTTTGAAATTACAAACATCAAAGGAAAAGGCATCCGTATTCAGGGACGAAATTTATTGAGTATGAGCGCTTTACACAATCTGCAATCAGACTTGGATGACGGCGACAAGAAAGACCAGCGGCATAGTGGCGACCTGAAGCCTCGCCCGCAGACCTCGCTCAACATTGACCTTAAACAGATGGGATTGGGCAGCATCAACAGTTGGGGACAACTGCCAATGCCTCAGTATCGTTTGCCTTTTGGGAATTATGAATACGAGTTCACCATTTCGCCTTTGGGAAATTAGTATCTTTTCACACAAAGGAAAAAAGAGTACAAAGAACACTACAATTCAACAAAAAAACGCTACCACATCCCATATCCGCTCCCTACCCCCTCTCCGTGAGGAGAGGGCCGGGGTGAGGCGTTTATACCCCCCCTCAATAATCCGAATCACCCATTTTAAGCACACTGCTTTTACGCAATTGAGAGAGTTGTTCGCTGATGAGGCCAATAGTAAAAAATATGACTCCCATCGATATAAGCATAGAGGCGCCTGTACTCAGGCCTTTGCCCATTATAAGAAACTGTATTGCCCAGCCCAGCCCCAGAACAACAAAAAGAATAGATATCGGCAGAAAAACCCGCATGGGATTAAAAAGAATTACCACGTTCAGAATTTCCATCATGGTATCAAAGGCAGTTCTAACGCCTATGGTGCTTTTACCCTCCACTCTGGGTTTTATATTGATGGGATGTTCCAGCACTAAATGCCGCTGACTGATGAATACCAGACCGATAATATCACTGAATGCCATCGAATTGGGGCAAAGTTTTATATAGGTCTTTGCCAGCTCGGTATTGTACAGCTTCATGCCCGAATTGATGTCATAGATGGTAAATGGCATCATCTGCCTTGCCACCCATCTGATTAATTTTTACCAATTCCCCTGAAAATTGACGCTTCCTTCAGGCCTTTACGGCTGCCGATAATCATGTCTGCATCGGTTTGTTTCTGGTGGTCAAACAGGTTGTTTACATCTTCCAGATAGTGTTGCCCATCAGCGTCAATGGTGATGATGTAATCGGTTTCTGCAGCCAGAATACCACTTTTGATGGCGCCGCCATAACCCTTATTTACCTTGTGATTTACAATTTTAAAAAATGCTTCCTTCTTGCTATGCGCTTTCAGTATTTCCAAAGAACGGTCCTTCGAACCATCATTCACCATAATCAGTTGATAATCACGCTGCTGCGCAAATGAAATAATCTCAGGCAACACCAATGGCAGTGCCTGCTCTTCATTATATACCGGGATGATGATACTCAGCGTTTTGTCCATGAATGATACAAAAAGAAATAAATAGTTATATTTCAGACAAAAATAAACAAAACTATTCAAAAAGAAAGAAGCAGTAAGCAGCAGGCTTTTGGCGGTAAGCAATCATCAATCTGAAATCTGAAATCTGAAATCTTAAACCTTGAACTTTAAACCTTAACAGGCTGTAAGCAATCTGCAATCTAAAATCATAAATCACAAATCTAACGTCTAAAATCTAACGTCTAAAATAACAAAACCCCGAGTAGAAACCCGGGGCCATCAAACAAATCTCTAAACACTAAAAAAATTCTTTATACTTCTTGTATATATTCTTTTACTACCTGCACTATTTTGAAATAAGATTTTGAAAAATCTGTGCAATAATTACATACATCTTTTTGTTCTTGTTACCCAATGCCCCGTTCTGGTTATTGCTGCACGGGCAACCAATTAGCAACGCCCTTATATCCATCTTGCATTAATCGTGCCAAACCCTCATTTTCAACATTAAGAAATGAAGGGGAATTAAGGTTTTGGCTTCATCTTTGCTTAATGCCTTAATGTTCCAAACCCTCTTTTTTCAACATTAAGAAATGAAGGGGAATTAAGGTTTCGGCTGCATCTTTGCTTAATGCCTTAATGTTCCAAACTCATTTTTCAACATTAAGAAATGAAGGGAATTAAGGTTTTAGCTACGCCTTTACTTAATGCCTTAATGTTTCAAACTCATTTTTCAACATTAAGAAATGAAGGGGAATTAAGGTTTTAACAACTTCTTAGCTTAATGCCTTAATGTTCCAAACTCTTTTTTCAACATTAAGAAATGAAGGGGAATTAAGGTTTCGGCTGCCTCTTTGCTTAATGCCTTAATGTCTCAAACCCTCTTTTTTTCAACATTAAGAAATGAAAGGGAATTAAGGTTTTAACAACTTCTTAGCTTAATGCCTTAATGTTCCAAACTCATTTTCAACATTAAGAAATGAAAGGGAATTAAGGTTTTAACAACTTCTTAGCTTAATGCCTTAATGTTCCAAACTCATTTTTCAACATTAAGAAATGAAGGGGAATTAAGGTTTTAACAACTTCTTAGCTTAATGCCTTAATGTTCCAAACTCATTTTTCAACATTAAGAAATGAAGGGGAATTAAGGTTTCGGCTGCATCTTTGCTTAATGCCTTAATGTTCCAAACTCATTTTTCAACATTAAGAAATGAAGGGGAATTAAGGTTTTAACAACTTCTTAGCTTAATGCCTTAATGTTCCAAACTCATTTTTCAACATTAAGAAATGAAGGGAATTAAGGTTTTAGCTACGCCTTTACTTAATGCCTTAATGTCCCAAACCCTCTTTTTTTCAACATTAAGAAATGAAGGGGAATTAAGGTTTTAACAACTTCTTAGCTTAATGCCTTAATGTTCCAAACTCATTTTTCAACATTAAGAAATGAAGGGGAATTAAGGTTTCGGCTGCATCTTAGCTTAATGCCTTAATGTTCCAAACTCATTTTTCAACATTAAGAAATGAAGGGGAATTAAGGTTTCGGCTGCATCTTTGCTTAATGCCTTAATGTCCCAAACCCTCTTTTTTCAACATTAAGAAATGAAGGGGAATTAAGGTTTCGGCTGCATCTTTGCTTAATGCCTTAATGTCCCAAACCCTCTTTTTTCAACATTAAGAAATGAAGGGAATTAAGGTTTTAACAACTTCTTAGCTTAATGCCTTAATGTTCCAAACCCTCTTTTTTCAACATTAAGAAATGAAGGGGAATTAAGGTTTTTGGCTGCATCTTTGCTTAATGCCTTAATGTTCCAAACCCTCTTTTTTTAAACATTAAGAAATGAAGGGGAATTAAGGTTTTAGCTACGCCTTTACTTAATGCCTTAATGTCCCAAACCCTCTTTTTTTCAACATTAAGAAATGAAAGGGAATTAAGGTTTTTGCCTTACTTATAAAAAAGGCTAAAATGAAGTATAACTATGGAAATATAAAGTACAAAAAACCCATGCGATTCAAAGAAAAGCTCATGGGTATTTTCAATTTTTTACTTACAAATTTCTACAGACCAATGAAAGTCGTATCACTTCCTTTTTCGGATTCCTTAAACAATTCATCATACACCTTTTTCTTATATCCACTCGCAATATTGCCTTCAGAACTGATTAATTTGAAATAAGCCGTATCTGCTTTATCTATTAACCAGTAATCATACGCACTTAAATAAGTCATTGTCCCTCCTATCCTGTTTACTCTAAGCGTATCTTTATTTATTTTAAAAGTAGATACCTCAGTGGAATAATTCATATTTACGAATAGCAAACTATCTTTAAAGACAAATACCCCCACATGCTGTTGATTGTTCCACAAGGCTATGTCCCATTTGCCTTTAAGCACCTTTGAATATTGTTTTTCATTTGAAGAAGAACCACAAGACACTATCAAGAACAACCCGAATGTAAATAGGATCACTACTAAAATTGCTTTCTTTCCACTCATTCTAAAGTTATGTTTTCTTATTAAAATTTAATAATTAGTTTTACTGAAATACTCCCTTTGTCAAATTAGTCAATTCGTGTATAGGATGTCTTTTTCCCGTTTAATGTTACCAATATTACATTGTCCTTGGTTTCAAGCGTGTTGGTACCATCGCTAAAAACAAAATTTCTTCCATTTTCAACAAATTTGGTTTGAGGCAATTTTACCGGCTTTCCGCCTTCATTTTGTACAATGGCAGTTCCCATTTTTCCTCCTAATTTCATTCCATACACCACAGCCAGTTTTTCGTTGTCCTTTGTTTTGTAAAGCAACTTTACAAATGTGGAATAGGAGGCATCGCTATTGTCAATATCATATACGTTAATAGTAGTTTTGTCATCTTTGATTGCCTGCTGCATTTCTTTGGAAAAACCGGTGTCTTTCCTTTGCATTTGTGCATTTCTAATGGAATCCTGAGATAGCATATCCCGAATAGCAGCATCACTTTCAATATCAGGGGCATTTTCATCCTGATTTTCCTTATCCGAAGATTTACACGAGACAATAAATATGCCCGATAACATTAAAAAGAGTCCAATCCTAATTATTCGTTTCATTTTTAGTATTTTATAAGAATTTATATTTCAATTAGTTGTTCGGTAATTACCGATTCAAAGCAAATTAAACAACTGCAAAGATAAAAAACTCGTACGAGCTTATAATCAATTTTTTGTTAAATAGAAAATTTAATAATTATAAGCTTTCGGTATCAAAAATTATTCCGGTTCCACCCTAAACAGACATTGAATATAACAGTCCTTCCCCAACAGATTTTCGCTCTTTTTCCCGATACTATTTTTCAGTTAACTCTATATTAAAAGCAAGCGTATGAAAAGGATGACCCTTTGTATTGGTTTTCAAATAAATGCTTCTTTGCATAATTGCAAGTGGTTGCTCACTGCTTACATACCTTATGGTTACCGAACCCGACCTTCCGGGAGCAACAGGTTTGCGCGGAAAGTCGAATAAAGTGCAACCGCAGGTGCCATAAATTGAATCAATCAAAAACGGCTTATCACCTGTATTTTCAAATGTATATTCCACATCAATATCGGTGCCTCTTTTACGTACTCCTAAATCATAGAAAGTACTTTCCCACCTAACAGTTGTGGAATCGTCCTTACCTGAAGCAATGCCACTGCCATAATTCTTTACATAATTTTTTTCTCCCTTTCCAAAACCGTTACATGCCCCAAACAGAACAATAACAGCCAATCCCCATAAAAGCCATTTCATAACCACTATATGTTTTATTTCTAAAAATAAAAAAATGACCGGAAAACCGGTCATTTTTTTTGATATTCAATTAACTAATTTAATTAATTAATATTTGTTTTATCCTTAGCCACAATTCCTGTATGTTGGCTTGAAGGTTGTGTTTGTATTTTGAACCTGATCAACATATCATCTCTGTATTTAGCAAAAGGAATGAAGTCTCCTTGGAAATACTGACCCTGACATGAGAAATTTTGATTACCAGGCCATGGACCACTTGCATACGAATTAGTAGTATAATCATGAGCATTTACAAAGCTACCATAACCCTTAGGCAACAGGAAGCTATATGTGAAGGTGCTAGCGTTATACTGTCAATATGGTGAAGTGTACATGTAAGATACTGCTGGACCCTCGTAACCCTGAGCTTGCCAAGGAAGCCTAGTTCCACAACGGCTTATGCTACCACCATTAGCAATGTAATAGTTTACATAAATGATACCATTGCGAATAACGATACCACCCCAAGGATAATTTGCATCAACCGGAGGAGCAGGAATACTGTTCAGTCCATAAGGAACATTAGTATTTGTGTATGCCTGTTTACCGTTATAATGAGTCCAATGGTCAAAAGTCATAGCAGGAGGTGTTACATCGTAAATGCCACCATCACTATGGTTTTTACCATAATCATTGATTGGTCCACTACCATTGCCAATTCCACTACCGTTAGATTCCACCGGCCAACTACCATTATTGTTCAAAGAAATCCAGGTGTTGAAGAAACTCCTTAATCTCATCCTGTTCAAAACAGCAGGTGTAACAGAACCAGGCGTACCTACTGGTGAAGCAGATGCAGCTGTAGAAGATACCCACAGATTATCATAACAATTCATTGGACCTGCAAATGGAACTCTCTGATTTAATGTAGTAAAGTAGTCATAAATATATGGAGTAACTGCATGGTCAAGTGAATTACCGGTTTTTGAAGCAATTGTCAAATCACTTAAATTCTTTCCTGCAGAAAAATCATCAGGTGCATAACCAGCCGGTGTAGGATAAGTGAAGCTAAAGTCAACACTTGCGCTGTCTCTTGCATAAGTCCAAGCAGCGCCCAATGCTGTCAAATTAGCATCCAAATCTTGCCATGCACCGGTACCATATCTGATTTGTCCCAAATTCAGGCTGATTTGTTTTCTTAATACGAAGTCCCAGTTGTCGCCGGTCTGTACTTTAGCAGCTTTTTTCCAGAAAGGATAGAAAGCTAAATAATTACCAGTTACAGCAGCTTTAGTACCAGTAACGCCATTAACAGCTTCAGCATACATCCAAGTACACAGTGGGTTATATGTTTGACCTGTAATATCAGAGGTAATGAAATTGTATAACTGTTGAGTCATAGAATATATCATCATACCAGCTGAAATATTTGGTTTAGCAACATTTGTCCAGTCATACAGTGGTGCATTGCGACCATATCTTAAACCACCGGCTGCAGTACCAATACCACCACCTAATAAGAATCCGCCACCGTTATTGCTAGGAGGACCGCCAAATACATAAGGCAGACCACTGAACTCAGCGCCTATTGATGGAGAAGACCAAATATGTGGATAAGGGCCATTATTAGGACCATTTGGACCCGGAGTGATGTTTGGATGCCAGTATGGATCAGTTATCCAGTTGTAACCATTTCTACCACCGGTAAACATGGTCTTACCTGCATCACGGAGTGAATTAACGTAAGTGATATTTCTTGTATCTCTGGTATAAACAAACATACGACCTACAGAATTAACAAGATCGCCAATTCTTGTAGGAATCATATATTGTTGGTCATGATCCCAAGGAAAAATTCCTGACTGAGCCTCGTCAATAAACAAAATTTCGCGGCCGTTGGCATCCCACCATCCGGCATAAGGGCCAAATACTGTATTGCCTGTAATGATTTGTGCATCATAGTCCTGCATTGTGTAACTTGATGCAAAAACGATTGACTTATCAACCATTAAAGTAGTATCGTTCCATGTAGAAACTTTGGTAGAAGTACCATTTACGCAATCTTCCAAAAGTGTTCCGGCATCATATAAACCAATACCATTTTGCGGACCATTAGCAGTGTTACCGATTTTTACATCTAAGAAGAAACTTCTTGGAGTAGCAGTAACGCCGATAGCTGTGCCTGCTCCCAGCAAGTGCCGGTGTCAGACAATTTGGGACCATACAGCGTAGAAGTAACGATATCAAAGTAGAAATCGCCAATTGCGCCTGTAGCACAAGTAGGAGCGCCGGAACCGGCTAAGAAATTAGAACCATTGGCGCCGGCAGCGCCTGTACCACCTGTAGGACCTTGTGGACCTACAGGACCTTGTGGACCTACAGGGCCTTGTGGACCATCTGCGCCTGTAGCGCCATTAGCACCTGCAGGACCTTGAGAGCCGGTATTACCGGTAGCGCCATTTTCGCCGGTAGCGCCATTAGCGCCTTGAGCGCCTTTCAGGTCTTTACCGCTACCCCATGTGCCGTCATTAGCTTTAGGGCCATACAACTTCATGGCAGTAAGGTCAATGTAGAAATCGTTGGCTACGCCAACAGCAGCACCGGGAACACCGGTTCCTGATAAAATTTTGGTACCATCGGCGCCGGTAGCGCCTTTAGCTCCGGCAGGACCGGCAGCTCCGCCAGGGCCTTGAGCACCGGCAGAACCGGCTGTGCCTTGCGGACCCGTAGGACCGGCAGGACCGGCAGTACCGGTATCGCCTTTTTTACAAGCATCTAAAACCAGTACGAGGCTTAGAATCATAATTGAGAAAAAAATTCGTCTCATAAAGTTAAAAGTTTAAAGATTAATGCCTACTCTCTTCTTCATCTGCTTTTCGGCTTACGCAGCTTTAAATTGTTATAAATTAATGAATATCTGCACAAGATTACTAATTAAATTATTACATTTTTAACATTGAGGACATAAAACGTTAAATAAGGGATAAAATGAATAAAAAAGCCGTTTCGTCCTTAGTTTTTTTACTTGTTTATTGGCATTTTATATAAGCGCTCCACTCCTGCTTTGCTTAATGATTTTATTAATTCATCACCCGATGCAAGACGCAATTTACAACCCTTATTGTAAATATCATTATCCAGATAAATAATTTTTGAGGTATTGATAATCGTGCTTTTGTCCACCCTTTGCAGGTCGCGGATAGTGAGCCTGCTTTCAATTGAAGTAATATTTTCATTGATGGTTTTTTCGGAACCATCGTGAAGTGTGATTTTACATATATTGCGTTGCGACTCAATAATAAGAATATCCTGCTGGTTGACGAGCAGTTTGGCTCTGTTGGATTTAAAGGTAATAAATTCGTCCGGCGCATGACTGCCTCGTAGATGATGGCTATGCTTCGATAATATTTTTGTAAGGCTTTTTTGTAGATCATCAGTGCTCACCGGCTTTATCAGCAATCCGGCAATACCAATCTCTACCACCCGCTGAATTAAAGGAAGTTGCGTTTCTGTAGCAATAATGATAACTTTTAGCTGCACAGGATGATAGGTAAGCAGCCTTTCTAATGCGTTAAGATGATGATGCTCAAACATTTTGATGTCCAGCACCACTACATCCGGCTGATGAATGAAAATACAGCCGATTGTTTCGGAAGGGTTGGAACAACTTGAAACTAACTGTACTTGTGTATCGAAAACAGATTCGATTTTGAATTTAATCAAATCTCTGGAAGCTTTGTTTTCGTCGCCAATAAGTAATTTGAAACTCATTTTCGAATAAGAAGTTATTTTTACTGTGGATGAAAGAGTTTATTGGTAAAGTTAAGGAATAATGATGGTAGATTTTAGATTTTAGACGTTAGATTTTAGACGTTAGATTTTAGAATTATGATTTATGATTTATGATTGCAGAATTTTGCATATTACAGATTGCAGATTGCTTACAGCCTAAAGCCTATAGCTTACAGTTAGATGTTAGATGTTAGACGTTAGATTTTAGATTGCAGATTACAGACTTACTTGCCTATAGCCTATAGCTTATATCGCTGTAGCCGAAGGCTGATTGCCGTAGCCTATTTGGGGCTTAATTTTTAACTACATGAAATTTTTCAGCCGGGAAGTGCCCAAGAAAGTAGCTTTAAAAGTCTTTATAAAAAGACGGTAGTAGTCCCGACAAGAATCGAACTTGTATCTAAAGTTTAGGAAACTTCTATTCTATCCATTGAACTACGGGACCAAAAGGAGCGCAAATATAAAGATAATTATGCTTTGATGACTGATTTTTCTGACATAGGTTGAGGTTGAGGTTGAGGTTGAGATTAAGATTAAGATTAAGGTTAAGGTTGAGAGGAATGAAAAGAAACGAAGTTTCGAATGAGGCGAAGTACAATTAGAAATCTCCTCGTTTCCAAAGGATAAGATTTCTCCGCTTCGCTACGAAATGACCGTTGAAGAAGGCTAAGAAATGACACCTCAATAGCATCGTCATTTCGAATGGAGTGTAACGGAGTGAGAAATCTTTTTCTTTCAGAACGATAAGATTTCTTCGCTTCGCTGCGAAATGACAGTGAGGGAAGGCTAAGAAACGACACCTCAAAAGCATCGTCATTTCGAATGGAGTGTAACGGAGTGAGAAATCTTTTTCTTTCAGAACGATAAGATTTCTTCGCTTCGCTGCGAAATGACAGTGAGGGAAGGCTAAGAAACGACACCTCAAAAGCATCGTCATTTCGAATGGAGTGTAACGGAGTGAGAAATCTCTTAGTTTCAAAACGGTGAGATTTCTCCGCTTCGCTGCGAAATGACGGTGAGGGGAGGCTAAGAAACGACACCTCAAAAGCATCGTCATTTCGAATGGAGTGTAACGGAGTGAGAAATCTCTTGGTTTCAAAACGGTGAGATTTCTCCGCTTCGCTACGAAATGACGGTGAGGGGAGGCTAAGAAACGACACCTCAAAAGCATCGTCATTTCGAATGGAGTGTAACGGAGTGAGAAATCCTTTTCTTTCAGAACGATAAGATTTCTTCGCTTCGCTGCGAAATGACCGTTGAAGAAGGCTAAGAAATGACACCTCAATAGCATCGTCATTTCGAATGGAGTGTAACGGAGTGAGAAATCCTTTTCTTTCAGAACGATAAGATTTCTTCGCTTCGCTGCGAAATGACCGTTGAAGAAGGCTAAGAAATGACACCTCAATAGCATCGTCATTTCGAATGGAGTGTAACGGAGTGAGAAATCTTTTGGTTCCTGAACGGTGAGATTTCTCCGCTTCGCTACGAAATGACGGTGAGGGGAGGCTAAGAAATGACACCTAAATAGCATCGTCATTTCGAATGGAGTGTAACGGAGTGAGAAATCCTTTTCTTTCAGAACGATAAGATTTCTTCGCTTCGCTGCGAAATGACGGTGAGGGGAGGCTAAGAAATGACACCTCAATAGCACAGATCATTTCGAATGGAGTGTAACGGAGTGAGAAATCTTTTTCTTTCAGAACGATAAGATTTCTTCGCTTCGCTACGAAATGACGGTGAGGGGAGGCTAAGAAATGACACCTAAATAGCATCGTCATTTCGAATGGAGTGTAACGGAGTGAGAAATCTTTTTCTTTCAGAACGATAAGATTTCTTCGCTTCGCTGCGAAATGACAGTGAGGGAAGGCTAAGAAATGACACCTCAATAGCACAGATCATTTCGAATGGAGTGTAACGGAGTGAGAAATCTTTTAGTTTCAAAACGGTGAGATTTCTCCGCTTCGCTACGAAATGACGGTGAGGGGAGGCTAAGAAATGACACCTAAATAGCATCGTCATTTCGAATGGAGTGTAACGGAGTGAGAAATCTTTTTCTTTCAGAACGATAAGATTTCTTCGCTTCGCTGCGAAATGACCGTTGAAGAAGGCTAAGAAATGACACCTAAATAGCATCGTCATTTCGAATGGAGTGTAACGGAGTGAGAAATCTTTTTCTTTCAGAACGATGAGATTTCTCCGCTTCGCTACGAAATGACGACCAAAAAAGGCTGGCGAGAATGACGATCAAAAAAGCTATGAATAACCGTGAGGGCGGGTGAAATGATGGCAGTTAGAAGGTTCCACTCATGGCATACAAAAAACCGCCCTGTCTCACAGAACGGTAGTATAACATAAACTGTGTAAGTCCTACAAAGTTGGGGTACCCCAACTTTGTAGGACTTATTTATTAATTTTAAAAACACAGTTTAATTATGGACAAAGAACAAATGCTATCAGACGCTTTTTTAAAGCAGTTTAAAACCGGAGAAGAGCTAACTAACTTTTTGACTCAGCTCCAAAAACGAGGTATTGAAAAGATGCTTGAAGGCGAGTTAGATGCTCACCTGGTTACGACAAGCATGAAAAAAGCAGTACTTCAAATGCCAGAAACGGCTATGGCACAAAACGCATTAAAACCGGTTTTGGAGAAAGTGAAATACAAGTACCCAGAGACAGGGACGCCTCCTTTAACCCGATGATAATACCCAAACGCCAAAGCATGGTAGATGGGTTAGAAAATGTAATCGTATCGCTGTATGCCAAAGGCATGAGTGTAAGCGATATTGAAGAACAAATACGCGAGGTTTATCACTTTCCTGACTTGTCCGGGTCTATTTTTGCAAGAGTATAAATCATTGTAATTGTGGTAGTTAATTATTTATTTTTGGTAATTTGCTGACCTAATGGGGTAAAATGTACAAAATCCGGCAAATAAAATACTCCTTTCACTCGGTCTCCATCCGGTGTATAAGATTGAGAACAGGAAAAGAGTGATTGTAAGGCACATCGGATCAGCACGGAACGAACAGGAGCGATTAGACTTACTGTCGCTTGCCAGCGATTTTATTGAGAAATCCACCAAACAGCTTTATTTGTTTGACAATAAACAATCAAACAACATACTTTACCTCAATCAAACCGAATTCATCGGAGTTTATTATACTTTTTGTATGAATTTATATCAAAGCTCATAATAGCTGTAGGATTCGATAAAATAAAGAACAGGCTACTGCTGGATCTGGTCATACTGCGCATGGTAGAACCGTCATCCAAACTTCGATCCATATCGTTATTAGATGAATATTTTGGGATAAAGCACCGAAGGCAAAGCTATTACCAGTCTGCACCTCAATGGCTATCCTTAAAAGCCAAAACCGAAGCTATTGCCCTTGCATTTGCCCACAAGTATTATAGTTTCAACTTTGATTTATTATTTTACGATGTTACCACTTTATACTTTGAGAGTTTTGAGGAAGACAAACTGCGCAAAAACGGGTTTTCCAAAGATAATAAATTTCAGCAGCCTCAAATTTTAGTAGCATTGATGGTTAGTAAAGAAGGCTTTCCGATAGCTTACGAAGTATTTGCAGGTAATACTTTCGAAGGGCATACCATTGTCCCGGTAGTGAAAGATTTTATCAGCAAAAACAAGGTAAAAGAATTAACGGTAGTTGCAGATGCTGCAATGATCAGCACTGAAAACACCCGGGCTTTAAAGGAAAACGGGATAAACTACATTGTAGGAGCAAGATTAGGCAATTTACCTAATGAGTTAATTACAGCAATTGACAGTAACCTCCCTCGTGAAGATGGAAAAGTATCAGATTGCAAACGGATAATGGCTATCTGATCTGTAGTTATTCAACAGTGCGGTACAGGAAAGATAAGTACGAAATGGAGAGGCAAATTGAAAGAGCAAAATACATCATTACTCACCCTTCCCAAAACAAAAAGCTGAAGTTTACCAAATCCAACAAGGAAAATATTGAGCTTAATCAAAAGCTTATAGACAAAACCCAAAAGATACTTGGCATCAAAGGCTATTATACTAATCTGGAAGAAAGCATGGTTGATAATAAAACGATTATAGAACACTACCACGAACTCTACAAAATAGAACAAGCCTTTCGAATATCGAAAAGTGATTTACAAACAAGACCAATATTCCATTATAAAGAAGAGCCTATAAAACTACATCTGCTTATTTGCTTTATGGCTCTTGTTGTATCGAAGCATATAGAACTTCAAACCAGACATTCCATTAGAAAATTTATCCACGAATGCAAAAAAATAACAGATGCCCGCTGGAAAAATCAAATAACCGACAAAGAAATCAGGATAAGAGCAAACTTAACCCCGACTGCCATCGAATTTTTAAAAAATTTGAACTGCTGACCTAATTTGGACAAGTCAGGACGCCTCCTTTAACCCGATGATAATACCCAAACGCCAAAGCATGGTAGATGGGTTAGAAAATGTAATCGTATCGCTGTATGCCAAAGGCATGAGTGTAAGCGATATTGAAGAACAAATACGCGAGGTTTATCACTTTGATGTATCTACTTCAACCATTTCCAGAATTACAGAAACAGTAGCCGGCGATATTGTTGCCTGGCAAAACAGGCCCTTAGATCCGCTGTATTTAATTGTATGGATGGATGGTATTGTTTTTAAGGTAAGAGAAAACAGTAAAGTCATTAACAAAACCATCTATCTTGCCGTAGGGCTCAATACAGACGGCAAAAAGAAGTACTGGGCATGTGGCTTGGCAAAAACGAAAGTGCTGCATTTTGGCTTAGCGTTTTAACCGATTTAAAAGCCAGAGGTGTAGAAGACATACTCATTACAGCTACCGATAACCTCAATGGTTTTACCCAAACCATCAATAATGTTTTCCCGCAATCACAAACACAAATCTGTGTGGTGCATCAAATACGCAACTCGGCAAAATATGTGGTTTGGAAAGACAAAAAGCATTTTCAAAAGACATGAAACTCATCTACAATGCCCCAACAAAACAGGCAGCAAAAGCAGCACTGGAAGACTTTAAAAATAAGTGGAACCACAAATATCCATACGCCATAAAATCTTGGGAAGATAATTGGGAAGCGCTTACCGTTTTTTTTGAGTTCCCTTTAGAAATAAGAAAAATCATTTACACCACTAACCTAATAGAAAACCTGAATGGAAAAATCAGAAAATACACCAAAAATAAAATGTCCTTCCCTACAGATGAAGCCGTCTTAAAATCGGTATATTTGGCTTTAAGAGAAGCAACAAAAAATGGAGTATGCCTATACATAATTGGGGCATCATCCTAAATCAGTTCTTAACAATGTTTGAAAAAAGGGTTCAACTTTAAACAAAAAGCTAAACCCTTATATTTTTAACTTACACAGTTTATGGGATACTGTCCACAGAACGGTTTTTATCGTATTTATATCTTAACTATTTTTTACGAAGATTGGGGTGTGGAGGAGCCACTGTGTTAGGGCCGTCTTCACCAGGAGCTGCTGCACGCAAATCTACGGTGTTGCAATCTCCACCTTCCTGTCCGGAACTGAAGATGAATCTGTCGCCACTGATTCCTTCTTTCTCTACCAGATAAGTAATCACTTTGTTTACATGATCCCAGCTCAGTTGCTGTTGTCTCTTGGTAGCTGCACATATCCCACTACTACTACTTTGCATGTAGGATTAGCTCTTATTCTGGATGCTGCATTTGCCAATGCTGATTGAGCATCTTTGGAAAGAACATTTGAATTGGGTGCAAAAGAAACACTTGGTAATGCTCCTAAAAGAACTGAACACTCAGGCACTGCTGCTGCACAACCTTCAGGACATGGGCATTTGCCTACGCCATCAGCGTCAACAGGCTGGCAATACGTAGGAGTGATTTTTTCTTTATCCTTACAATCAGGAACGCCGTCGCCATCAGTATCAAGGCTTACGCCATGAGTGTCAACAGGGCATCCGGGAGGAGTTTGTTCCAGGTCAAACTGGTCAATAACGCCATCGCCATCAGAGTCTATCAAAATGGGCGGAGGAATCCTCATCAGATTTGGATTACGGATTTCGCTGTAGGCATAATTAAGTGGATTGAGCCAATAAAGCGGCTCCACTCTATTCTTTTTGGCGCCAAGGTTGAAGTTCAAACCTACAGTCAAATAATTATACACATCTTTATCAGGAGTTAATGATCCGTCATTTGCCCAGCGCTGACCGTCTAACAAATCAGATTTGTTATAAGTAAGCTTATCTTCTATAGCGATATTAATTCTTGGATTCACACGAAAAGCCAATCCGAAACCGCCTGTTACTCCGGGAGCAATGGTTCCTGAAAACATGTGCGAATAACGCTTACTGGGATCTCTTTCAATAGGAGTATCATACTCATGATTAATAAGGTCATTTATTTGTTTAAGAATTTCTTTACGGTCTTTTCTATCAAAGGAATATTTGATTTTTGAAAAATCATAAGCGGCGCTTTCTTCATCCCCTCTGATCTCGTGCATGGCATCCACACGTCCTCTCCAGGTAGTAAGACCTATTCCACCGATAGCATAAAAAGTCATGCTCGTTTGGTCCTTATAAAAACGAATATTGTGAATATTTGCCAAAATTTGCAGACTTAACTCCTGTACAATGGTTTTATAGTTGTAATAAACTGCAGGATAAGCAATCGGATTCCAAACTGTACCTTCCGGAAGCACACTATTTTTAGTATATCTGTAAAACCAGGGATTAGCGTAACCGCCGTATTTATACCCTACCGAAGGCTTCCAGTCCTGCCCTTTGGCTGTACCATATAAATATTCTAAACGAAGAGATACTGTGTGGCCTAATGCTTTCCTTAAATGGCCTCCAAAGCCAATCGTAGGAATTATCGGCGCTACATCGCCATTAATATTGAAAACGCCTCCCTTAATACCAAACTCCCACATATCTCTTGGTTTTGCAGGATAGTCGTAAGTGCCTGCCAGAAACTCATTGTGCTGTGCTAATTGTTTGGGATTGTAGTAGTTTAAATCAGTAAGAGGAACTGCTCCATAAATGGAATGAGGTTGGTTAACCTGGGCAAAAGCAGTACTCAAACTAAGAAAGACTGCTACCAATGCCCAAATGATTCTTGAACTTTTCATAATATATATATTTAGGTCTATTAAGCAAATTTATTTATGATTTTCATTTAATTTTTTAAACAGCCGGTTCATTTTTTTTATATCATAGATTTAAGAACCTTCTATTTATTTCCATCGATGAATCGTTGCCGATTCAGGAAATAGGATAAAAAACCCAACACGAAAAATCAATAATACACCCACAAAGTTATAAGATAAAAAATAATTTAACAATAATTTTTGATTTTATGACAAATCTCATGTTTTCAAATACCCTGTTTTTTCAACATTAAGATTTTGCAAATATCATAACCAATCAATGCCCACAAAGTGAAATTATTAAAACCAATTGTTCCCGAATTGACCGTCAAACATTACCTTAGCAATTATGGAAAAAAAATTATTTCTGCTCGATGCTTATGCGTTGGTTTTCAGGGCTTATTATGCACTAATCCGAAATCCGAGGTTTACCAGCAAAAAGAAGAATACCAATGCCCAGTTTGGGTTTACAAATACTTTGGTAGAACTGATCAGCAAACAAAAGCCCACCCATATTGCGGTTTGCTTTGATACTCATGAACTTACGGAGCGGCATACCGATTTTGCAGATTATAAAGCCAACCGACAGGAAACGCCCGAAGATATTCTGATTGCCGTGCCCGATATCAAAAGAATCATCAGCGGTTTTAACATTCCCGTAATAGAAGCGCCGGGTTATGAAGCCGATGATATTATTGGCACACTGAGCAAAAAAGCAGAGGTCGAAGGTTACAAAGTCTTTATGGTTACATCAGACAAGGATTATGGCCAGTTGGTGAGTGAAAACATAAAAATTTACAAACCCGGCTATCAGGGCGGCGATGCCGAAATTTTGGGGCCGGCCGAGGTATGTGCCAAATGGAATATTGAAAAAGTATCGCAGGTAATTGATATTCTGGGGCTTATGGGAGATGCCGTGGACAACATTCCGGGCATACCGGGTGTAGGCGAAAAAACGGCGGCAAAACTGCTGGCTGAATTTAATACGCTGGAAAATGTATTGGACAATGCAGAAAAAATAAAAGGCGCAATGGGCAAAAAAGTGCAGGAAGGAAAAGAAATGGCGCTCCTCTCCAAAAAATTGGCCACCATCATTAAAGATGTGCCGGTGGAATTTCATGAAGAAGATTTCAGGTTGAAAGAAAGGAATAAGGAAGAACTGCAACAAATTTTTTCGGAACTCGAATTTAGAACACTCGCAAGAAGACTGTTGGGTGAGGAAATCGCTACCCCTATACCGTCCGGTCAAAAAGATACCAAAACCGACACCCCAAAGCCAATGGCAAAGGCGGTACAGATAGATTTGTTTGGAAATGCGGTGAGTGAGGGTAAGGATGAGATTGAGGCTGGGACTGGGATTGGGATTGGGATTGGGGTTGAGATTGAGGACTAAGACTAAGACTGAGGTTGAGACTGAGGAGGAGGTTTTGTTGCCTTTTAGAAAAATTGGCGACGTGGAACATCATTATTCGGCAGTTATTACACAAAGTGATTTGGAGAAATTAATTCATAAACTTTCAAAAGCCGAAGAAATCAGTTTTGATACCGAAACCACAAATATTGATGCGAATCTGGCCGAATTAGTAGGAATGAGTTTTTGCATAAAAGCCGGCGAGGCATTTTATGTGCCCTGCCCTGCAAATCAGCAGGAAACGAGAAAAATATTGGAGCAGTTTGAATCTCTTTTTATAGACGAAAGCAAAATCTGGATTGGACAAAATATTAAATATGATTTGCTGGTACTGAAATGGTACGGTATTGAACTGAAAGGCAAGCTATTCGATACCATGCTGGCACATTACGCCATAGAGCCGGAAGGAAAAAGAAACATGGATTTGCTGAGTGAAAAATACCTGCGTTACGAGCCAATCCATATTGACGAATTAATTGGCAAAAAAGCACGCCAGACAAAAAGCACGGGTGAGAGCCAGGGTAATATGCGCGACGTGGAACTGGAAAAAATTACTGATTATGCAGCCGAAGATGCCGATATCACTTTTCAACTGAAAGAAACTTTTACCTCGTTGCTAAAAAAAGAAAAAGTGGAAAAGGTTTTTAACGTTATAGACAATCCATTAGTAAAAGTGCTTACCGACATGGAGTTTGAAGGCATAAGAATTGATGAAGGTTTTTTAAAAAACTATTCGGTTGAGTTGGAAAAAGAAGCTGCCATCAGCGAAAAAAAGGTATTTGAGCTTGCAGGCGTTCATTTCAATCTGGCATCCCCTAAGCAGTTGGGCGAAGTATTGTTTGATAAATTGAAATTGGATACCAACGCAAAAAAAACCAAAACCGGCCAATACCAAACCGGCGAAGAGGTGTTGCTCAAACTGGCTGCAAAAGGCCATTCCATTGCCGAAGAAATCATTAATTTCAGAGAACTGACAAAACTGAAATCCACATACGTGGATTCCCTGCCCTTGCTGATCAATCCCAAAACAGGAAGGGTGCATACCAAATACGGCCAGGCTGTGGCAGTAACCGGAAGACTGGCGAGCAATAACCCCAATCTGCAAAACATTCCGGTAAGAACTGACAGGGGTAAAGAAATCAGAAAAGCATTTATACCCAGAGACAAAAACCATGTTTTACTGTCAGCAGATTATTCGCAGATTGAGTTGCGGATTGTGGCCGCCATCAGCGGAGATAAAAACATGTGCGAAGCCTTTAAAGCAGGGATGGATATACACGCTGCTACCGCTGCAAAAGTGTTTGGCGTGGACATCAACGAGGTGACAAAGGAAATGCGTTACAAAAGCAAAAGCGTTAATTTCGGTATCATTTACGGTCAGGGTGCATTCGGCCTGGCAGATAATCTCGGAATATCAAGAACAGAGGCTAAAGAAATCATTGACAGCTATAAAAAAGAATTCCCGGGTATTCAAAACTACATGAACAATACCATCAATTTTGCCAGAGAGCACGGTTTCGTGGAAACGCTGATGGGGCGCAAGCGCTGGTTGAAGGATATCAACTCTGCAAACTTCACTGTTCGCGGTTTTGCAGAGCGCAACGCCATCAACTCTCCCATTCAGGGTACTGCAGCAGATATGATTAAACTATCCATGCAAAAAGTTCATGCAGCAATAAAAAAGGAAAAAATGAAAAGCAAAATGATTCTGCAGGTACATGATGAATTGGTTTTTGATGCTGCAAGAGACGAGGTACACGAACTGAAACCACTTATTCTGGAATATATGGAAAAGGCGCTTCCTTTGCCTTCCGATGTGCCCGTAATTGCAGATTGCGGCCAGGGCGAAAACTGGTTAGAAGCTCATTAAAATGGAACTTACTATTCTTTAAAAAAAAAATAAACATTAACCGCATTTCGGTTGTATTGTTGGCATGGTCTTGGGAAAATTGCGTTAAGATAATAATGTTATGAGAGCGAGCCACTGTAGGCGCCTCCTGGTTTCAATAAGTATTTCGCACCTAATGAGTTGCGCCTCAAGAGCATCCATCCAGACATTGGCGTGATCAATTTTTATTCATTTATACGACTATTTTTCCAACCGAAGTAATAACCATATTATTTATTATAGGATAAAAAAATCTCGCAAACTGTGACGCTGCTTATTTACTTTTACACAAATTAAAACAGCTATGGCATTATTAGAGGTGCAAAACCTGAAAAAACATTTCGCAACCCAAAAGGCGGTGGATGATGTAAGCCTCGAAATTGAAAAGGGGCAGATATTTGGTCTGCTGGGGCCAAACGAAAGCCGGCAAGACCACACTTATCAGAATGATTACCGGCATCTTCTATCCTGACTCAGGGTCTATTAAATTTGACGGCAAATCATTTGATCCTGCAAACGATTCTTCTAAAATCGGCTATATGCCCGAAGAAAGAGGATTGTACAAAAAAATGAAAATCGGAGAGCAAACCTTGTATCTGGCACAACTGAAAGGTCTATCCAAAAGAGAAGCGGTAACCAGGATTAATCAATGGTTTGACAGATTTGAAATGAGCACCTGGTGGAACAAAAAGGTTGAAGACCTATCGAAGGGAATGCAGCAAAAACTTCAGTTTGTAACTACCGTTTTGCACAATCCCAAGCTGATTATTCTGGACGAACCCTTCAGTGGACTCGACCCGGTGAATACAAATCTGATAAAGGATGAAATATTTGAACTTGCCAAAAACGGAGCCACCGTCATCTTCAGCACCCACCGAATGGAGCAGGTGGAGGAAATTTGCGATCATATTGTTTTGGTAAACAAAGGTCAAAAAGTATTGGACGGAACAGTGAAGCAGGTGAAGCAGGATTTTAAGGAAAATTTGTTTCGGATATCTTTTGCTCAAGCGGTGCCTAACGAACTTTCGGGAGCCGATTTTTTAAGTATTAAAAAACAGGAAGACAATTCGCTCATCATTCAGCGAAATGAAAACCGCAGCAATAACGAAATTTTGCAATACATTATAAATCAAGGATTTAGCATTGAGTCTTTTAACGAATTACTTCCCTCGCTTAACGATATTTTTATCCGCCAGGTAGAAGGTACACCTCTTGCACGCAGATTTCAAAACCTCAATTAGTCATCCACAAATAATTTTTGAGTATGAAGAAGATATTATTAATTATACAAAGAGAGTATCTGGTTAGAGTAAGGAAGAAAAGTTTTATCATTACCACCCTGTTATTTCCGTTATTGTACGTAGGATTGATTTTTGGCACTGCCTACATGAGCGAGAAAGGCACTACCAGACTGAAGATAGCGGTTGTGGATTCTTCGGGCAAGTTTACACAGGCAAGAATTGACAAAGAAAATGCTTTGGACAACTCCAGCACGCTGGTTTTGCTGAATGAAAATGTTGACTCGCTCAACAAGCATTTTGAAGACAAAGGATATGACGGTTATGCCGTGATTCCGGCAAGTACGGTAATAGAAAACAGGCCCGACCGGATTGTCATAAAATCCAACCGCACATTAGGTCTGGTTTCGGGTGTGCAAATAAAACTGAACAACATCTGGAACGAAATCAAATATGAAGAATTGGGCATTGACTTGGAAAAAAGACAACTGCTCAATGACAGTAAACTGAGTGTGCAGGCCGAAAACATGAAAGACAAAGGCGCCAATGGAGACATTGCCGCAGTGATTGGATACATCTCCGGGTTCTTAATTTATTTCATCCTGATAATTTACGGCTCGCAAATCATGATGGGCGTGATGGAGGAAAAGACAGGCCGCATTGCCGAAATCATGGTTTCCTCCGTGAAGCCTTTTCAAATGATGATGGGCAAAATTATTGGTATTGCATTGGTAGCCCTCACACAGTTCTTTTTGTGGATTGCATTCATTTTCATCATTTATAACGCTACAAAAAGCGGCTCTGTGGCCGGCGACTCCAATGTGTCGCAGTTTGTGGGCGGTGTGCAGACAGTGTTTACAAGCGTAAATGTTCCATTGGTAGTAGGCATGTTTGCTTTTTACTTTTTGGGGGGCTTTTTCTTCTATGCTTCTTTGTATGCCGCCATCGGCAGCGCTGTGAACGAGGATATGCGCGAAGCGCAGTCTTTGAGCTTTCCGGTAACAATGATTGTAATTTTTGCCATCTTTATTTTGATGGTGGCAATGAAAGACCCTACCGGACCCTTGGCAGTTTGGGGCAGCATTATTCCCTTCACCTCACCCATTGTAATGATGGCTCGCATCCCTTATGGCGTGCCGGGCACGGTTCCTTACTGGCAGTTGGGCTTAAGCATTGTGTTACTCATTGCCACATTTATTCTCACTGCCTGGTTTGCCGGAAAAATTTACCGCACAGGTATCCTGATGTATGGTAAAAAGCCTACCTGGAAAGAAATTATTAAATGGGCTTTGAGGAAATAACTCACCCACATTTTATTGGACATTAACATTAGACCACTATAATAATTCATTTACCGACAATATTAAATTGTTCACCGATAAAGCCTTTCCATTTGGAAGGGCTTTATTTTATCTTTACACTGTCAATTATATAACATGGTAAGAATTATAAAACAATACACAGAACCTTTGATCTGGCTGGGGGCATTAGTGTTATTGTTTTTTATGAATGTAGAAAATAGTGGCACATCGTTATGTATTTTAAAAGCATTGGGGTTTAACTGGTGCCCCGGATGCGGATTAGGTCATTCCATACATCATGCATTGCACCTCAACTTCCAGCAATCGCTGCAAGCGCACTGGTTAGGAATACCCGCGACACTGGTATTATTTTATCAATCTGTAAAATCAATTTATTTAACCAATAAAACTTTTCAATATGGATCAATATAATGTATTAAGAATGTTCCCCGACATGAGCCCCGAAGAAATGCAACAAATAATGGGCATGATGCAGGGCATGACAGAAACCCAGCAGCAAAATTTTCTACTGAGTTATAAAGGTAGAAGGCGCGATAAAACACTAATGCTGGTACTGGCATTATTGGGCTTCTTTGGTGTGGCCGGCATCCACCGATTTCTTTCGGAGGACTATGGTTTGGGGGTTTTATATGTTTTCACGGCAGGTCTTTGCTTTATAGGTACAATTGTGGACGTAATTAACATTAATGAAATTACATTAAAATATAATTTATCGCAAGCCATTGCTACAGCCAATTTTGTTAAAATGATGAGGTAAAATTCATCTGTTTATTTATAAAGAAAGCTTTCAGGAAAAACGGATTTTATGGTTCTATGACGTTTTGTATGTACTATGACCTTGATACAAAAAAGTAACAAAAAAAATCAAGGCTGTGATAAAAATTGCTAAAAATGATCTTTCGCACCTAAACCTGCCGAACTTTCCCACCGTCATTTCATCCTCCCCACCGTCATTTCGCAGCGCAGCGGAGAAATCTTACTGTTTTGAAAACATGGAGATTTTTCACTCCGCTTCGCTCCGTTCAAAATGACGGTGAAAAAGGAACTCCGTTCAAAATGACCGAATGAAAAATCATTTTTTAAACGCATTTTTTTCAAGGCCATTGTCGCCATGCGCAATAATTTCAAACCCTCACTATCCGTCATAGAACCGATTTTATCATGTTACCCGACATTTATTCTTTGACTTCTTCACGATTTACTTCAAACAAATAATGCATAATTAATTTTTTTTTACATGAAATCATTTTTCAGAGAACTTTTTGAATACAATCATTATCACAATCAAAAAATAATGGCTCACCATTATTTACTGGGGACTAGGCAAAAAGTTTATGCAGTCTGAAAAGAAAGAATTTGGTATCGGTTACGCCTCTAAGGTTAGCCCTGAATAGTTTTATTTTAGCGTTGAATGATTCTGCATTGGCATTTGTATTTCGGTTATTGAAGAAATTAAGTATGTTATCTAAATTATATTTTACGGTATTAGCAACGGTATAAAACTCTTTTAATGCCTGCTCTTGTACTTTTTGTATCCATTGTTCAAACGCTGTCTTAGCAGATGCTTTTTTGTTGGTTTTCGTATATGTTTCTAAAGGCTAAAGTTTGGTGGTAAGCAGTTTCTAATTCAGGGAAATATTTGAATAACAGGGTGGCTCTTTGTATTTGATTTTCTGTCCAGTCGTTTTGTTTTTTGGCTAAAATATATTTGCACCTTGCCAGTAATTGTTTGGGTGTTTCACCATTTTCCAGCATTACTGGTTCATATTTTATTGTTGTTCTTTAGCCTTTTAATGGCTGCATTTTCTTTGTCTAATTCTTTCCATCGCAGGTTTATTCTTATGTGTTGCAAGGCTTCCATTGCCAGTTTTATTACATGGAATCTGTCGGTAACCAGAGTGGCATTTGTAAATACCTGCTTTACGGCAGCTTCCATGTTTTTTGCCATATCAAGAGTGACTTCTTTTACCTGCAAACGCTTGTGTTCACAAAGTTTCATTAGGTGGTTATAATGTCTTTAGATAGTGTTCCTTTGATGACGGCTACCAATGTACCCTGCTTTGCCCTGCCGTTTTTGTTGGTAACAAATGTGTATAATTCTCCTTTGGATAAACTTAGTTCATCTATGCTTAGGTAGGCTCCAATGTTGTCCGGAAAAAGAAGATAATCTTCGCAGTGAGTGAGCTGGTTCCAGTCTTTAAAACCACTGCTATACTTTTTATAATGACGGTTTAATTTTGAAGGCTGTATCTGATGGTAACCAGCTATGTTGCTGATAGTATCAACCTTTGTATCAACCTGTACCTTTTAAAAAATCCGATAGTTCTTTGGTTAACCCTGAACCTTCGGCTACAAATGAAAAGTCGTTTCTGATAATTTTACCAGCCTCTTTTTATGTCGCCAGCGTCTTCTTTTTATTGCCAAATAAACTGCTTTGCCACGGACCAGGAAATCCTGTAGGGTTATCTCCGTAAAACCTTTTGACTCATATTGGGTACCATCCACATCTCCCAATATCATATTCCGTTCTTCCAATGAAATCTGAAAATAAACTGACCTGTCCTTTACAAAGCATAGTTCATCTATACCTGTAATATCAAAATATTCCAATAACCCCTTGGGTAAAAAATGACCGATATATGATGTATCCATGCAACAAAATTAGGCGTACTCCCCATTTAATGAAAGTGACCCAAAATAATTTCTCTTTTTAATAATAATGAGTGCAAGTATCCGGATAAAATTTTGATGCTTTGCAGTCACATTTTGAATGCGCACCTTATCTGGAATAGCCGGATTTTGCAATCAGATTCAAAAACAGAAGTTTGGAAAATGCTTCCGGTACAAGATATGGAAAAGATAGACGCAGACAATTATGGCAACTCTTTACATATAATTAATAATTTTTACTTGACAGAAACCATAAACTACCGGAATAGTAAAGGCGCAATGTTTGGAAATATTACCAGAGATATTCTTTTTCATATAATCAATCATTCAACCTATCATAGAGCTCAAATAGCTTTTGAGTTTAAACAGAACAATCTTGAACCGATTGTATCGGACTATATATTTTACAAACGCTAACTAAATACCTTGAGACTACTACTCTTCAACAATTATTTCTTTACATTGTTGCTATTTGAAATCCCTAATGCAACACCGGCAAAATAATTTCTACCTGGGTGCATTATAAAATCTTCCGCCGGAAGCATTGATGTCATTACCAAGGCTATACTTTTCATCTAATAAATTGTCTGCTCCTGCATATAATTTCAATTTCAGTTTCTGAAACTGCTTTTTATATCCAACCGATAATCCTAACAGATGATACGGATTTGCAGCGGCAGTATTGGCATCATTCAAATAGATTCTGGAAGCATAATAATAAGATGGCTTAAAATACAAACCGTTTACCAATAAAATATCACTCCATAACGAAAGTGAATGTGCCGGAATACTGGGAACTATTTTCCCGGAGTAATCATTATTTTCTTTCACATAATTTCCATATCTGAAATCATTGTAGGCATAGCTTGTATTTACCAGAAAATAATTGAGCGCCTGCTTACTCACCGGCAAATAGGCATAATCGGCTGTAAGTTCCAGTCCTTTTTGATGAATCTTTCCGGCGTTTGAAAAATAATCTGCTCCGGCTCCATCGCGCTGCAGTACTATTGCATTATTCAGATTGAAATAGAAACCGGTGGCTTCAATGTTCAACTTCCTTTTCAGATAACATTGTTTTGCAGTAAGTTCATAATTCCATCCGTGTTCTGCCTCCAGGCCGGAATTAATGATGCCGGCAGAAGGCAAAAGTTCGGCTACTGTAGGTGGTGAAAATCCCTTGGAAACAGAAGCCAGAATTGAAAAATCGCTTATCCTCTTTAAAACTGAAACACGAGGAGCCAGTTCGTTTTTGTAAGAGAACATTTGCTTATTGACGGGATAGTCGGTCAACCGACTGAACTCTAATCGGCTCATATTGTAACTGATGCCTGTGGTAAAAAACCAGTTTTGATCAACCGAAAAAACAGACTGGGTGAAAAGGCTGTAAATCATGGTATTTACATCATCATTGGCCATCAGCGTATCGGGACTGCCTCCTTTATTTTTGGAAACCATAATATTGAAATACCCCTGCTGAAACTCAATACCTGAGGACCATTGCAAAGATTTTTGATGATCCCATTCTTTATTTAAAGTCAATACAGTTCTGCCTCCGAAGTGAGGTTCATTTCTTCTTTCATAATTTCTGATGGCAGGATTTTTCACCTGGGCAAACGAGCTATAAACAGTTGTAGTGTGTTCGAGAGATTGATTCAAATGATTTCGAAACGTAAACCCGGTCAGGAATGTTTTCTGGAAAATTGCAGCTTTTGCATCGGTAGCAGAAGGAAACGACCCTGCCTTGGGACGAGCAGCACGCGGGTTTGCCTGAAACTCTTTTAACGTCAATGCGCCCGGAGTTTGATAATACATATCGGCAAACAAAACCGAGGCAGATAATTCTTTTTTATCATTTAATCTTAAATTAGTTGACCAGGTCAGACTCGTTTTTTCAGATTGAGTATGTTCCCTATAGCCATCACCTTTTTGATGAATCATCGAAACCCCCGTATAATAATTTGAGCCTGTAAAATTTCCATCCAACAGGAAATTTTTGTATTGAAACTGCCTGCATTGAATTCCACATTCAATTGAGTAAGCTTATCAAACCGAGTGTTCAACAAGATTAACCCGCCGCTTCCTGCCCCATACATACTTGAGGCAGGTCCTTTAAAAATTTCTGCATAAGAAAAGGAGTTTGCTGCAAATTGATTAAAATAGGTGTTTCCACCCGGATCGGTTACCGGTATGTTGTTCCAATACACCTTCACATTCCGCACTCCAAAGGGTGAACGTAAAGAACTGCCTCTGATGTTCAGGCGATTGCTGCCCGAAGATCGTTCCTCCATGCGCACACCGGCAATAGTATTGAAAACGGGTAGCAGTGAAATTGTATTATCAAACTGACGTGGAAACACAATTTTTATTGTGGCGGTTGTCTGTTCATGACCTTTTTGCTCAAAGGCCCTCACAATTACAGTTTCCAATTGTTTTGATGAGTCCGAAGATTCCTGAGCAAAGCCGTTTATTGTAAAAAGGTAAAGCGAAAGTATGACGAATCCTCTTTTCAGCATATTTTCAAATGTAAGGCATAACTGAATGAAAAAGAGAACAAAAACGCTTGCTAACCAAATCAATTAGCTTCGATCTTCGAAAAAATACTTACCGGCCTAAAGCGGATACCAAAGGTGTAGGGCGCTATTTCTAATCCTCTTTTATACATACTCTTTGGAGCATAAGAGCCATAAAAGGTAACAATGCCTAAAGACAACTCCCCTATGTACGACAACTTCCAGGGGCGCAAATCAAAATCATCTCTTGCTTTTTTCTTTCCTTCGTCAGACGTTATTGTTTTATTTCGTGAGGCATAAAGGTACCCCACACTCACTCCCCCGGCCAGCTCAAAAGGATATAGCCGATAAGGAGTGAAACTAAAATTCAACATTAATGGAACGGTGGCATAGCCGGTGGCTAATTTATTCTTTTTATAGGTACGACCGGGAGTTTGGTCAAGCGACAAAATAGGCGGATTGAGCGTAGCTCCGGGAGAAGGATTATACCGGACAGGTTGTTTATAACGGTAATTATTAAATTCCAGCCCTAAGCCATATTGAAGACTCACTACATGTTTCAGCAGATTGACGTGTTGCATCACAAACCATAGATTCACATTCTGAGACTTAAATGGATTTACAGTCAACCATTCATCATTAATGCCCGGAGCGTAAGCCTGAGCGCCGCTACCGGCATAGTTGGTATTGTCCACATAATTGGAAACGCCTGCATCTATAATTCCCCATTCGGTTTTGAAATTTTTTGGACTTATGCTGCTATTTAGTTTTTTGAAAAGTCCTTTTTTTTCCGGAGCCGTTACTGTATCCGGTTCATTATCTCTGATAACGGTAACGCCGTCAATTACTAAGGTATCAGGCTTAACCTGCGACCACACAGGCAAAGCCATTAATAAGAAAAAAAGTAATAAAATATTTTTATTCATTATTAATTCGTTCTAAAATAGTTGTAAAGATAATCAAACGACGATAGTATTTTCCTATGAAAAGATACAAGCTTATGCTAAGTTTATCTTAAAATCATTTGTCGGTCTGCATCCAGCCTGATGAGGATAAATAATAATATTGAAAAAGTGAGCAATGAAGTGCCGCCATAACTAATCAAGGGCAGTGGGATACCAATAACGGGTGCCAGCCCGATGGTCATAGAGATATTTATGGCAATATGAAAAAATAAAACTGCTGCCACTCCATAAGCATAACACCTGCTGAAGGCGCTTCGCTGCCGCTCTGCAACAATCACAATTCTGAAAAGAAGAATAAGGTAAAGACCCAACACAACCACGCTCCCCACAAAACCAAACCCTTCGCCAATGGTGTCAAAGATGAAGTCGGTTCTTTGCTCGGGCACAAAACCATAACGGGTTTGCGTACCGCTAAGTAATCCCTTACCAATCAATCTACCGCTGCCTATTGCAATTTTTGATTGTTTTACGTTGTAATCGGCGGTATTGGTTTGCTTACCCGTCTTTACATCAATCTTTTCCTCCCCTTTCAGGTATTCGGGCGGAATATCTTTGCCAATGGTACTGTAAATCCTTTCTACCTGATGTTTTCCAAAAACGTCTTTAAACATAAAAGGAACTCCAAACCGCTGAACACCCACACATATAATCCAAATGAGAATAATTTTTAGCAAAAGTCCCCGATCTCTTTTATTTTATTCAGGTTGAAAAAAACAACAAGCCCCGCAATAATGGTAAGAATAATTGCCAACAAATCTTTATCCAGTAACAGGGTAGCTACCACCAGGGTTGCTGCTGCAAAACCCACTATTATATAAATAGAAGGCAACCCTTCGCGAAACATTACCAGAAAGAATGCAAAAAACACAAGTGCGAGACCGGTTTCTTTTTGCAAAATGGTGAGTACGGCAGGTACCAAGGTAATCGCGGCAGCAATCAATTGCGATTTGGGTTTACTAAAATCAAGGTTGGGGTTTGACAAATATTTGGCCAGCGCAAGCGCCACGGTAATTTTACAAAACTCAGCAGGCTGAAACTGAAAAGCGCTACCTATGCGGATAATGGACTCAGTACCCTTTACCGACGAGTGAAAAGGGAAAACGAGCAGCAGCAATAATAAACCCACAGCATACCAAAGATTGGCAGTGGCCGGAAAAAATTTACTGTCTGTAAGTAATATGAAAAGACCAATTATCATGGCTGTTATAGCATAATACAGTTGTTTACTGTAATCGGCTTTAAAAGCGAAAAAACTTTGCAACACAGGATCGCCCTCCTTGTATGTAACGCTAAAAATAGCCGTAAGCCCGATAGCCAAAATCAACAGAAAGATGATAATCAGCGTACTATCTACCCCTTTTGTAATTTTGTTTTGCTGCTGGTTCATGAAATTTTAACTCTTTTGGCAGTAATAGCAGTCCATTTTTCATAAATCAATACTGCAAAAATATTTTTAAGATAATTATTTTTCCCATTGTTTTCTTTCCGAGGAAATTGATTATTCAATGCTACTTTTAGTGTCTTTTTTAATAAAGTATCTGGTGCGGGTTTGGAGTAACCTCTCAAATAGCGCCTTAGACGGGTACTGTCTTTTGTCATTTCTGCCCATTGTTCTGCACGGATGGAATCGGTTCTATATTGTAATCTGACAAAATAAGAAGGAATGATATTTGCGCTTGAAATACGCTTTAAATCGGCTACACTTTTGGGGGTGAGGCTATCCAATAAAAATTTTTCCATCAAAATTCGGGCAATTGGCCCCGCCCAGGTGGCTCCGTATCCTGCATTTTGCACCACCACTGCCACTGCAATTTTTGGATTTTCTTTGGGAGCAAAACATACAAACATTGAGTTATCTTTCAGTTTTATCCTTTTTCTGTCAATAATGGCGTAATTTTCGGCAGTACCGGTTTTTGCACATACATCGATACCCGGGATGGTGGCCACTCTGGCTGTACCTTTAGTTACCACATCATTCATACCATTGATTACAGTATTAAAGGCCGTATCGGAAATATGGGTGAGCGCCTCATGCTTCTCTCTGTACTTTTCAAGTATTGGGGCATCTGCAATCGTCTCATCCTCAATGCTATCCACAAAATGCGGAATATAATAATATCCCTTATTGGCAATGATGCACATGGCATTTGCTAATTGCAATGGAGTAGAAGTCATCATATCCTGACCAATACCAAGGGTAAGATTGGTACAGGAGTTCCATGACCCTCTATAAACTTCATCATATTTTTGAACGGTAGGTATATTACCCTTGTCTTCACTGGGCAGGTCTATTCCTAACTTTACGCCCAGACCAAATTTATGCATATACTCTTCCCATTTTTCATAACCTTTTTTCACATTCCCAATTCTTGGATTGTCCACCGCCAACCTGTACACATGTGTAAAATAGGAATTGCATGAATTGGCAATAGCCAGTCGGAGATTGGCAGCATGACCGCCGCCGGCATGGGTACATTTGGGCTTACCGCTTCCACAACCAAAATAACGCCCCCCGCAAGGATAACCATAAGCTGGCGTAATCACTCCTTCGTCCAAAGCCACCAATCCACCCAATGGCTTAAAGGTTGACCCGGGCGGATACTGACCCTTAATGGCACGATTGAGCAACGGAGCCTTTACATCCAGCGCCAGACGTGCATAATTGCTATTCTTTTCGGAACCTGTTAAATCATTAGGATTAAAAGTGGGACCCGATGCCATAGCCAATACGCCACCCGTTTTAGGGTCAAGGGCTACCACTGCGCCCAATTTATTGCTCATCAACTGCTCTGCCAGTTGTTGCAAATCCAGATCTAAAAAGGTTTTTAACCCCTGCCGGCAATAGCGGTAGTATCAAAAGCGCTGTTTTCATAATGAGCTACCAACCTGTTTTTGTTGTCTTTGATCATATACTCCACACCACGTTGTCCCATCAAAACACTTTCGTACGCTGCTTCTAAACCGTTTTTACCAATAAAATCGCCCATGTGATAAAAACCGCCCGATTTTTCAATGTCTTTTGGGCTTACTTCATTAATATAGCCCAAAAAATGTGCGCCCACATTGTAAGGATATGTCCTCACAGGCCGATCAACCAGTGTGAAACCCGGAAACTGCCAACTGTTTTCTTCAAATCTTGCCCGAATTTCAGGCGAAAGCAATGACTGAAAAACCGTAGGCCTCACTCTCGAATTTTTTATAATGGCGCTAATTATTCTTTCTCTAAAATCTGCGGTATCTATTTCCATCAATCGGCAAAAAGCCAGCGTATCAAATTGTTTGATTTCGGAAGGCGTTGCCATCATGTCCACCATAATGGTATTATTGATGAGTGTTTTCCCCTTGCGGTCGTAAATGATTCCTCTTTCAGGGTAAACAATTTTGGCAAATACTGCATTATCCTGAGCCAGTTTGTCATATTTACTGCTGAAAAGTTGCAAATTCATTAATTGCAATACAATAATTACAAAAACTGTCAAAAATATTGAGCGAATAATATAACTCCTTGATTGATTGAAAACCGACATAGTCTTTGTCTGAGAATAAATTAGCCGAGAAAATAATAATGCTGTAAAAATACATAGCCTGAACTGATATTTCCCAATTTTTGAATTATATTTTTTAAACGCATGGTTAAGCGCTTCGATAAAAAATTATATAGTAAAAACAGCATCGCAATTACCTGCATTATAATTTGAAATGCGGATAAAAAGCGCTCTACCCATCATTATTTCTACTAACTCTCTTACAGGTTTTCCCATAGCGTCGAATGTCTTTGGCAGAAACCAATTACATTTGCATTAAATAAAATTCATTGTCATGGCATTGATTGCTCCTTCGCTGCTCGCTGCCGATTTTTTGAAATTAGAAGACGAATGTGACTTAATAAATAACAGTGTGGCAGACTGGCTGCATTTCGACGTAATGGATGGTCGTTTTGTACCCAATATCAGCTTTGGCCCAATGATTTTGGACTTTGTGAAGAAAAAACTGAAAAAACCTTGCGATGTTCATCTGATGATAGAGGAGCCGGAGAAATATGTTGAGGATTTTAAAAAAGCCGGAGCCGATCATATTACTGTTCATTGGGAGGCCTGCAGGCATCTGCATCGTAACATACAGCAAATTAAATCATTAGGACTTCTTGCCGGAGTGGCCATCAACCCACATACACCCGTTTCGTTGCTCGATGATATTTTGGGTGACGTAGATATTGTACTCATTATGAGTGTGAACCCGGGTTTTGGCGGACAAAAATTTATTCCCCAAAGCCTTAAAAAAATAAGTGAGCTTAAAAAAATGATTACTGCACAAAAAACAAATACGCTTATTGAAGTGGACGGCGGTGTTTCGCTCGAAAATGCCAAACAAATTATAGAGGCCGGAGCCGATGTGCTTGTAGCCGGCAATACAGTTTTCAGGTCGCAGCACCCGATGAATACCATCTCCCAATTAAAAAATCTTTAATACTCAGTATCATTTGTCTGCATTTGTAGAAAAAGTTCGATATGCTGATTTTCAACCTCAATAAATAAAATTTGTTATAAAGGAATATGTACCTTTGTACATTATCAATTAAGGATTATGTCAGAAGTTTTAACCCCAGCATTAACATCGAAGGATTTTGTTACCGATCAGGAAGTTCGGTGGTGCCCAGGATGTGGAGATTATTCAATTTTAGCACAAGTACAAAGAGTAATGCCTACCTTGGGTATTCCTAAAGAAAATATTGTATTCATTTCAGGAATTGGTTGCAGCAGCCGCTTTCCTTATTACATTGATACTTTTGGTATGCACTCTATTCATGGAAGAGCCACGTCCATCGCTTCCGGCTTGAAAGCCTCCAGACCCGAACTGAGCGTATGGGTGGTAACTGGAGATGGAGACAGCCTCAGTATTGGAGGAAATCATACTATTCACCTACTACGCCGTAATTTGGACATTAATGTATTAATGTTTAATAATCAGATTTACGGGTTAACTAAAGGTCAATACTCTCCTACTTCTGAACAAAATAAGATTACCAAATCCACCCCGTACGGTAGCATCGACTACCCTTTTAATCCTGCTGCGCTGGCGTTGGGTTCTAATGGTACTTTTTTTGCACGCAGTCTGGACCGCGACCCCAAACATCTGCAAGCAATGTTGCTAAGGTCGCACAAGCATAAAGGAACATCATTTCTGGAAATATACCAAAACTGTAACATTTTCAACGACGGCGCTTTTGAGGTTTTTACCGAAAAAGGTTCCAAACCCGATGAAACACTGTTTTTGGAGCAAGGCAAACCATTAGTTTTCGGAAAAGAGAACAATAAAGGCCTACGCTTAGACGGTTTTCAGCCTCAGGTAGTAACAATTGGCGAAAAATACAGCTTGGACGATTTATGGATACATGATGAAAATGATATTTACAAAGCTCAGATTTTGGCTCGAATTCACGATGATCCATCTATTGCAGACCATCTGCCCCGTCCGTTTGGCGTATTTTACGAAAACGACCGCCTCTGCTACGAAGAAATCATGGAACAACAAATAGAAAATGCAGCAAAATCCAAACCGGCAAACCTGAATGTACTCCTCAGAGGAAATGAGGTTTGGACCATACAGAATTAGGCGAGGATTTCATACTTAATAAATTTAAAAATGCCACTGGATTTCAGTGGCATTTTTAATTCAAACTATTTTATTGCTTCCCCACCGGTTCCAAAGGCACAGCCTTTTCTACAGTTTGCTTGCCCGGCGTAGTAGTTTCGTAAAAATATTTATTGTAAGTATTATTAAGGTCCCTGTAGGAACTGCCATCCCACAAAAACGCAATGATAAACCATACAAACAATAGCATGGGTAAAATAATGGCGATAATAAATCGCTTGAGTTCATCGCCCAGGTGCATGAAAACAGAAACAATATAATAAGCCTTCAACATTGTGAGAATACAAATAACACCCTTAAAAAACAACACCAGGGAATAACTGGGCGGTGTTGTTCCTTTATGTAATAGATAAATGGTAAAACCTAATGCCAACTCGATCAGTGTAATTACCGATAGGATAATGGTTGTTTTAATTACCCTTTTCTTAAAAGAAGGAGTATCCTGATGATGTTCAAATGTAATTTCTGGAGATATAACAGATGCTTGTTCCATATTATTTTAATTTCTAAAAATGAATTAAAGAAGTTTATACAAGATAAAATGCCATAAATACAAATACCCATACCAAATCTACAAAGTGCCAGTAAAGTCCGGCTTTTTCTATCATCAGATACTGACCTCTTCTTTCAAAAACATTTGCACGGGTCATTAATAGCATTATAATATTGATGATGATACCACTTAACACGTGGAAACCATGGAATCCGGTAATACCGAAGAAAAAGCCTCCAAAAGCTACCGGCCCTGTTTCTCTTATATGGATATTAGAATTTGCTATCATGTTCACCAACTCAGATTTTTGTGAAGCCAGCAATTGGGCATGGCTCACATCACTCAGGTGATTTTCACTCACCAGAGAAGCCAGTGTATTTACAGATGTGTTATTCAACGCATCTGCCAGCGCTTTGCCTTGAACCAGTTCTCCCAAGGATTGATATTGGTTGCCTGACCAATCAGTTCAATATGACCGTTCCTTACCACCGGGAGATCGCCAAAATAAAGGTGATGCCACTCCCATGCCTGACAACCCAGGAAGAACAACCCTCCGATGATGGTCCAAATCAGCCATTTTTCCACTTCCTTTTGATTCCGATTATGCCCTGCATGTACCGCCAGCACCATCGTTACCGAACTAAGGATGAGGACGAAGGTCATCACACTTACAAATGCGAGAGGCAGATTGGCATGGCCTGCAAAGGGAAATGCATTAAATACAACAGAGGGATCGGGCCAGTAGTTCTGGCTAAAACGAACGGTACCATAAGATATCAGAAATCCCCCAAAAGTGAAAGCGTCACTCACAAGGAAAAACCACATCATTAGTTTGCCATACTCCAGATTGAACGGACTTTTGCCTCCGCTCCACCAATTAATGCCTTTGGATGATAATGCTGTTGACTGGTCCATAAACTTGTTTTATAATAATTTTTAAGCTGTTATTAAAAAGAAAACCATCAAATAAATCCATAAAATATCTACAAAATGCCAGTAAATCCCCATCACTTCTACAGGCACTGCACTGTAAGATTTTGTTTTACCAAAAAATGATCGCAAAAACATAATAGCCATAGCTACAAAACCTCCCAAAACATGAAGCGCATGTAAACCTGTGATGACATAGAAAAACTGGCCTGCGCCCGATGACCCTTTAAATCTTACGTTTTGGCTCCAAAGCTCCGAGTAGCCTATAAATTGACAAACAATAAACAGCAATCCCAGAACCAGTGTAGTTCCCAGTAGCGCTCTATATTTTTGCATTTCACGGTTTCTAAACTTTTGCAAAGCCAGATAAATCGTAATGCTGCTTAAAAGGATGACTACTGTGGACACCCAAAAAATCTTGGGAATCGCCATAGTTCTCCAACCTGAAAAATTGCTTTTTACAATATAAGCGCTTGTTAACCCTGCAAACATCATTATAATGCTGGCAATGGCCACCCAAAGTGTAAATTTTAAAGGATGTAGTTTATTGTTTTGTTCCTGCGCCACTGTTGTAACAATCATTTGTTCAATATTCTTTAATTATTTTTAAATTTTTGCAAGTAATAAAGCCAGTAATACGACAGGCAAATAAATATAGCTGCCAAACATCACTTTTCTGGCAGATGGCACATCCATTTTCTTATACAAACCTACCGATCTTAGAATCATAAAAATATTGGCTCCCACAATTAAAATCATTCCTATTATCCCTCTGATGCCATCCAAAGAACATATATCTGTAAAAAAAGGTGCCAAGGTAATTGGGGTCAGCAGCAAAGAATAAATTACCGTTTGCAAAGCGGTAAATTTGGTAGGACCTTTGTCGCTTGGCAACAATTTAAACCCAACTCTGCTGTAATCTTTATGAGCTACCCAGGCTACCGCCCAAAAATGTGGGAACTGCCACAAAAACTGAATACCAAACAGAATAATCCCTCCCATCCATATTATCTCCTGCCCGGGTACAAAACCGGCTACCCAACCTATAAGGCAAGGTAAAGCGCCTGGCAAGGCGCCCATAAGTACTGCAATAGAATTTACCTTTTTAAGAGGTGTGTAAACAAAACCATAAAGAAACAAACTCAGCGCAGCCAAAATACCGGCAGTCCAATTAAAATAATAACCCAGTATAAAAACTCCCAAACTGCCGGTTAGTATAGCAAAACCCCAACCTTGCTCGGGTGTAATCTTACCGGCTGCAACAGGCCTCCTGAAAGTACGTTTCATTTGTGCATCTGTATCCTTTTCCAGTACCATATTGATAGCATTTGCTCCTCCGGTAACCAACATACCACCAACAAAAAGCAGAATAATCCGCAAGGCATCATACTGAACTTCGGGAACCAACAGATAGCTGATGACACTGCTAAACACTACCATTATACTCAAAGATGGTTTTGTCAGCTGTACAAAATCCTTTAAACCAGCCTGTTTTTCCAAAATACCTGTATTTAATGCTTCAGCCTTGTTCACGAAAAATATATTCTCTTAATGTACCGATTCGTTTTCTCCCGGTCCCTCAGTTTGCAGTATAAAATCCCTTCCGTCTTTGCTATAGTCATAAGCCCATCTTTTTACTTCTGGGATTTTCCCCACCCAGTTTCCATGTCCGGGGTTAACAGGTGTCGTCCATTCCAATGTAGTGGCGCCCCATGGATTCATTGATCTGCATCTTCTTCCTTTATACATTGAATAGAAAAAGTTAAACACGAATAAAATTTGTGCAAGGAAAACGATGATGGTTACCACACTTATCATTGCATCCAAAGCATGAAACTGACTGAAGCTTACCCACATGCTTTTGTCTAAATAACGCCTTGGCATTCCCGCCATTCCCTGATAGTGCATTGGCCAGAATATCAAATAAGCTCCTGCCAGTGTCACCCAGAAGTGTATGTAACTCAAGGTAATATTCAAATATCGACCAAACATTTTAGGAAACCAGTGATATACACCGGCAAACATTCCAAAAAATGCTGCCACGCCCATCACTAAATGAAAGTGAGCAATATTGAACATGGTATCGTGCAAGTGAATGTCAATGGTTGAGTTGCCCAGCCAAATACCTGTAAGACCTCCTGAAATAAAGAAACTAACAAAACCTATAGCATACAACATAGAAGGTGTAAATCGAATATTACCCCTCCAGATGGTCGTAAGCCAGTTAAATACTTTTATGGAAGAAGGTACCGCAATCAATAACGTCAGTAGTACAAATACTGATCCAAGGAAAGGGTTCATACCCGTTACAAACATGTGATGCGCCCATACAAATAATGCCAGCACACAGATTGCCAGTAGCGAACCGATCATGGCCGTGTAACCAAAAATGGGTTTTCTTGCATTAATCGCCAAAATCTCTGACACTACTCCCATCGTAGGAAGAATAATAATATACACCTCCGGATGACCTAAGAACCAAAACAGGTGTTGAAACAAAATGGCACTTCCACCTTCATTGGACAAGGCCTGACCTGCCACAAAAATATCACTCAAGTAAAAACTGGTACCCAGATTTCTGTCAAAAAGCAATAAAATTAACCCCGACAATAATACAGGAAAAGCCAGCGCTCCCAAAATAGCGGTAAATAGGAAAGACCAAATCGTTAAGGGAAGACGGGTCATACTCATACCCTTGGTACGCATGTTCAATATGGTGGAGATGTAATTTAGATTTCCTAACAAAGAAGACACCACAAACAATGCCATCGAAATAATCCATAAATCCATCCCTGCTTTTGAACCGCTAGAGGCCTGTCCCAAAGCGCTTAATGGCGGATAAGCTGTCCAGCCTCCTGATGCAGGACCTGTTTGAATAAATAATGAGGAAAACATGATGACACTGGCTAAAAAGAAAAACCAATAAGAAAGCATATTCATAAAAGGCGAAGCCATGTCGCGTGCACCCACTTGCAGCGGGATAAGCATATTTGAAAATGTGCCACTTAATCCGGCTGTAAGCACAAAGAAGATAAGTATTGTGCCGTGCATAGTAATCAATGCATAATAAAACTCGGCATTAATTTTTCCACCCTCGGCCCATCGGCCAAATACAGTTTCCAAAATAGGGAAACTATGGTCGGGAAAGCCCAACTGAAGCCTGAACAAGACCGAAAAAAGCCCACCAATCAACGCCCAAATGATACCCGTAACCAAAAACTGTTTTGAAATCATTTTGTGATCTGTGCTGAAGATATACTTAGTAATAAATGTTTCTTTATGATGATGCACATGATGTTCTAAATGGCCAACCTCGTGTGAGGCAATTTCGGGTTGCATATTTAAAGTATCCCTCATTTTTTATTGTTTAATGTAAATCTGGAGTATTAGTGTCTTTATTTTTTACAAATTAATTAGTTCCCTTCGAAGCGGATGATGTGGTAACCAAAGCCTGATCGCGTGAGTTTGTTAGCATTTCCTTTTTGATGGCTGCCCATTTAGGCTTTTTGTTTTTCATCCACTGATCAAACTCCTGCTGTGTTTCTACCAATATCTCACCTCTCATGCCTGTATGTCCTGCGCCGCACATTTGGTCGCAAGCTATTTCATACACAAAATCGGGATTGCTGGTTTCCTTTTGCATTTGTTTGGTTGTTTTTATGGGTGTAAACCAAATGGTAGTAGGTGTGCCGGGTACTGCATCCATTTTCAATCTGAAATGTGGCAGCCCTACACTGTGTACTACATCTTTGGCACCGATTACTAATTTCACCGGTTTGTTTACTACCAGATGCATCGGTTCGCTGCTTACATAAATATCATCATGGTTGGCAGCATCATCCCATATCTGACCAAGTGGATTGTCGTTTACCAAATCAATATTTTTATAATATTTTTTCCTAAAACACCATCATTTCCTGGATAACGAAACTCCCATTTGAACTGGCTTCCTGTTATTTCCACCAACATTGAATCTTTTGGCGCAGCGCCGGTTATCTTATACCATGTTATCAATCCAAACACTATCAGTATTGCCAAAACAATTGCCGGAACCGAGGTCCAGATAATTTCCAACTTACTATTATGTGGAAAATAGTATGACTTACGCTCTTCGGACTCTCTGTATTTAAAAGAATACCAAAACAACAAAATTTGGGTAATAAAAAATACAATACCGGTAATGATGAGGGTGTATTTTATCATCTCATCTACCAAAATACCATGATCCGAAGCAGCGCTTCCAAATTTTAATACTTTATCTCCTAATGTGTGATGTGTCCAATAAACGCCAAAAAGCCCAACTATCAAAAAGCCCAACAGCATGTAGGCGCTTATTTTATTGGATTGTTTTCGCGATTTTTCTTCACCGCGAATGATCGCCATTAAATCATTAGCCTTAGCAATCTGAAAAACTATATAAAAACCCAATAATAAGATAAGAATAATCAGAAAAGTTTGCATAAAAGAGTCTTGTTAATTAAGCGAGTGTAAAATAATGAAATTATGATAAAAATCATGTTTTGATTTCAATTTTTTATGAAAACCACAAAAAAAATCCGCCAAGCAGCGGATATTTTATTTTCAAGGAATGTCTTTTTCTTTCTTATGAATTTTTTTTTCTAATTCTGTTTACAAAACTGTCTGCTTCAGCTATTTGCCAGAAAACCAAAGCAGCCAAAACGGCTATTACCAATAGTATAATATAAGTTTGCATAATTTCAGATTTAACTATATCAAAATTACTAATTAATTTTTAAACTCGCTATTAAGTGTGGTGAATAACACTCTCTTTCACAAACGGATGGTTAGAAGCAATCAGAGAATATTTACTCAAAGTTCGCCCAACAAAATAGATAATCAAACCTACAAAAAATAATGCAACTCCCAGAATAAGCAGCAAATTGGGAGCCTTATCAGGCGATACTGCCGGAAATACCATTTGATAAAAATCCAACCAGTGACCAAAAATAACTAATAATGCAACATAAGTAACAATGGTGTAGTTACGCTTAGAGTCGCGACTCATAAAAATTAAAAGCGGCACAATAAAGTTTATGACAAACATTGTCCAGAAAACAATGGAATATAAACCCTTTGTTCTTGACTGAAAATAGACAGTTTCTTCGGGTATGTTGGCATACCAAATAAGCATAAACTGCGAAAACCACAAATAAGTCCAGAATATTGAAAACGCAAAAATAAATTTACCCAAATCGTGAAGATGCTCTTCATTTACTATGCCTAATAGTCCTTTGTTTTTAAGATAAATTACAAAAAGCGTAATAACGGCTACTCCGGAAACAAAGGTACTTGCAAATGTGTACCAGCTATACATAGTACTAAACCAATGCGCATCAATACTCATCAGCCAAAGCCAGGGAATAGAAGACATCACTGTCAATGCAAATACAATCATAAACAAACCGGCAGTTACAGTATTTTTAAACTGAAAGTTATATTTCTGTTTAGGATTTTTCCATGATGTTTCATCGGTACTACGTGAAAGTTTGCGCATTTGCCAACCCAATAATGACCAGAGGAGTACAGTAAGGATAGTAACGACAGTAAAAAATGTGGGATTCAAAAATCCTTTTTTAAAATTAAGCACACTATCGTGCTCCACATGGGCTGCATCAGTCCAATGGTAGATTACATGATTTCCGCCATAAACAATTGAAAGCAGAATTACAACAGCAATTACACCAATTATCGGAACCATTGATGAAACAGCTTCGGTAACTCTTGTAAAAGCTATTTGCCATCCGCCCCATGCCAATGCGGTTGCACACATAAAGAACATGGTGGCATTGCATATCATGAGAAAAAATACACTGTTTTGAAGTAAGGCTGCCCAAAACACGGCACTTTTGGCTTGTTGTTCTTCGGGGGTGGCAGCAGCGCCATGCGTTGTAATGTACAAAACAATAGCGGCTAACAGACCTACGGCCATCAGTATAAAAGCAGTAGTGTTATACTTTTTTGAAGGAATAAATTTTTCAACTGTTGACATTCCGATTCTTTTATTATTTCTAAATAATTTATTTCTGTTTTTTATTTTGCAGCAGTGCTGTCTGAGGCAGTAGTAGTTGTTGTGGTTTTACCCTGCTTACTTCTAATATATTTGATAATCTCCCAGCGTTGAATAGGCTTCAACTGGGAGGCATAGCTACCCATTGCCCTGATACCGTAAGTGATGGAATGATACATCGTACCGTCAGCCAAAGCTATTACATCCTTATCCTTAAAATTCTTAGGCGCTGCTGAATACGGCCCGTTTCCATTGTTAAATAATGGACCATTGCCATCTAATTTTGAACCATGACAAATACCACAGTTTATTTCATACAATCTTTCAGCTTCTTTCAGGTCAACATTGGCTACAGTATCTAATGGATTCTTTACATTTTTTGACAGGGCATAGCCCAAAGAATCATTTTTATAAGGATACACAAAACCAAGATCATCATCCTGAGCCACAGTTCCTTCTACCGGCAATCCGTTGTAAGAACTAACGCCTGCCTTTTGCAAAGCATCGGTTGGGGCATAAGTTTCGTATGCAACACTATAAGCCATGTCAGGCATGTAAGAATAACCGGGATTATTATTTCCGGCCCCGCAGCCTACTAACAATCCACCTGCTATTATTGTGCCTATTAAAAAATATTTTTTCATATTCTGTTTAAGTCTCTTTTTTGAATTTAGATATCAGACGTTAGACATAATTTCTTAAATTAGAATAATCGTCACCTATACTTCCGGTACCGGTTTGCCAAACTTTACTGTATCCTTATCATAAGTACCAAACCACCAGCCCGTTTCTCTGTGCTCTACTTTTACTTCTGCTGCTCCGGCGCTTTGTAAAAATGCAACCGCTTCTGCCTCATTTGTTTTATCGGTACATTCTATGGCCATTAAAAACGTATCGTCAGTAATTTTTGGGCTAAAATGATCTTTCTTTACAAACGGAGCCAATTGGCAAAGCCAGCAAAACGTAAGCACCATGCCCACCGCAGCAAATAACACCGTCAATTCAAAAATGATGGGGATCCATGCCGGAAGTGAAAAGAAGGGTTTACCGCCAAAGTTCAACTGCCAGTCAACCGTAAGCGCCCATGTGATAAAGCCAATAGCTGTAGCAGTTCCGGTGATACCGTAAATAAATCCGGCAATGTGCAGGTCGGTATCTTTTTGCCCCATCACTTTGTCTAATCCATGAATTGGAAACGGTGTGTAAACATCATGAAAGCTTATACCCAGCCTTGCGAACTTTCGTCACTGCCGGAAATAATACTTTCTCATCGTAAAAATTACCCGTTATAAATTTTTTGATTGCCATTTATATTGATCGCTTTTATTTTGATAATTAGTGATGCGCGTTTGCATGTTCAAATGCTTCCAAAGATTCTTCTTCTTCTGTTTTCATTGCTTCTTTGAAGTTGTCGCCATTGCGTTTTAAAATATGTTTAATTTCCGCAATTGCAATAACAGGGAAGTACTTGGAGAACAGGAAATAACAGGTGAAGAACAAACCTATAGTACCCAGGAAGAAGCCTACCTCCCATAATGTAGGAGAATAATAAGTACTCCATGAACTGGGAAGGTAATCACGGTAAACAGAGGTAACGATAATTACAAACCTTTCGAACCACATACCAATATTTACCAGAATACTCATAAAGAATGTAACCAGGATATTGCGCCTCATTTTTTTGATCCAGAATATTTGTGGAGACAGAACGTTACAGCCCATCATAATCCAATAACTCCAGCCATAGGGGCTATTTAGGTTTACCCTGTTTTCTTTGAAAGCAAACCATTCATAAGGCACTGCACTATACCATGCCATAAACAACTCCGTGAGGTAAGCAATACCCACTATCGAACCGGTAAGAATAATCACCTTATTCATTACATCAATATGTTCGATAGTAATATATTCTTCAAGATTTAAAACTTTTCGAGTTACCAATAAAAGGGTTTGCACCATTGCAAAACCACTGAACACCGCACCTGCTACAAAATAGGGCGGAAATATAGTTGTGTGCCATCCGGGAACAATTGAAGTAGCAAAGTCAAACGATACGATAGTATGTACTGAAAGTACCAGAGGCGTTGCCAAACCGGCCAACACTAATGAAAGCGCTTCGTGCCTTTGCCAGTGTTTGGTGCTGCCTGTCCAGCCGAAGGATGCCATTCCATAAAACCATTTTCTCCATTTTACTTTAGCTCTGTCGCGCAGGGTAGCCAAATCAGGCAACAGACCTGCATACCAAAATAAAAGAGAAACGGTAAAGTAAGTAGAGATTGCAAACACGTCCCACAGCAGCGGAGAGTTAAAATTCACCCACAGCGGCCCGCGTGTATTTGGATAAGGCATTACAAAAAATGCGTTCCACACACGCCCCATGTGCCAGATAGGAAACTGACCGGCACACATTACCGCAAAGATAGTCATTGCCTCAGCAGCACGGTTTACCCCGGTTCTCCATCCTTGCCGGAAAAGCAACAGAATGGCAGAAATCAGTGTTCCTGCATGACCAATACCCACCCACCACACGAAGTTGGTGATATCCCAACCCCAACCGATAGTTTTATTGAGGTTCCACTGCCCCACACCATAGATAACTTCCATAGTAACCGAAACGATTCCAAAAATCAGCAATGCAGCCGAAATAAGAAACCCTGTCCACCAAAGTGTACTCGGTTTTGCCTCCACCGGACGGCAAATATCCTCCGTAATCTGGCGGTAGTCTTTACTTCCTTCTACCAATGGCCCTCTGGCCTGCGATTCGTATCTGTTTAATGACATATCCTGTTATAAAATATTTCTAATAATTTTTTGCCTTATTTTGAACTATTGACCTCTATTGTCGTTATTGCCTTTAGTTTGTTCTAGATACTTTCTGCTTCTTTCTATAAATAGCTCTGCATCACTATTCAGAAAATCTTTCAATTCTTACTTTATCTTCAATAGCCTTACTTAATTTTTTATCCGCCATGTTCACTATGTCCAGTGCCACCGGGCACCCCTTCCGTATTTCTGATTTTTGCCAGATAACTTACATTTGGCAATACGTGCAATTGCTCCAATGAATAAAACAGACGTTGCGGATTGTCAAATCTCACTTTATTGATCTGGCTTTCCTTGTCATGCACATTTCCAAACATGATTGCATTTGTAGGGCAAGCCTGCTGACAGGCAGTTTTGGCCTCGCCATCGTGCAATACCCTGTTTTCTTTCTTGGCCTGTAGTTTGGCATGTTGTGTTCTTTGAATACAGAAAGAACATTTCTCCATCACACCCCTAGAACGTACCGTTACATCGGGGTTGAGTACCATTCTGCTCACTGGGTCATTCATTTGGAACACCACAGGATCTAATTTACCTACAACCGTTTGATTCTGGTTGTTCGGGAAAGTGTCTGCTCCAGTGTAATCAGCCCAGTTGAAACGACGTACTTTATAAGGACAGTTGTTGGCACAATATCTGGTACCAATACAACGGTTATAAGCCATCTGGTTAATTCCTTCTTCGCTATGCGTAGTGGCCGCCACAGGACACACATTTTCGCAAGGGGCATTATCGCAATGCTGACACATCATTGGCATAAATACCACGCCTTTTACATCATCAGGATTTTTTTCATCACTGATGAAGTAACGGTCAATACGCAGCCAGTGCATATCGTGATAGCGAAGCACCTCTGCCTTACCTACCACCGGCACATTATTTTCGGCATGGCAGGCTACCACACAGGCGTTACATCCATTGCACACGTTCATGTCAATGTTCATACCCCATTTCAGACCGGGCTGATCATGTGCCCCATAAAGTGTTCCTTCTTTTCTGAAATCACCTGTTTTTTTAGCATAGGTGTCAACTAAGTGCTGACGCCATTCCTTTACTTCATTAGGGTTCTTTTTAAAGTAGGCCAATGTCGTTTCTCTCAACACTTCAATCCTATCTTCATAAGAATTATGAATTTGTGTTTGCGCTACTTTTTCTTTTCTCTTGGCATCAGTAACTGTTACATTGATAGCTTCGTAGCTGATAGTATTTCCACTGAGCGAAGCAAATGGAAATACGTTTTTCCCTATACCGGCAGCCGTTCTGCCCAATTTGTCGCCACGTCCGTAACCCACAGCTATGGCTATGGTATTGGCATTCATGCCGGGCACTACCAATATTGGCAGTTCGACACTGTTGTTGCCGCTTTGTACCTTAATAACGGGTTTATCTGGGTGGTATTCGTAATCAACATCCAACTTAATACCCAATTCTTCGGCCTTTTTCATTGAGATTAAAGCACAATTACCCCAGTTAGATTTGGTTACGGTATCGGGCAGCTCCTGAAGCCAGGGATTTGTAGCTCCAGAACCGGAGCCGATGGCAATTTTTTGATATAAAACCAATTCATCTTTTCCTCCCGCAGGATAGCTGGCAATTGCTGTTGCGACCGAGCTTAAAGCGCCGCCATTATAAGAACCTCCGCCGCCAGCAGATGCTTCAACAAAACCGTTTTGCAATGCTTTGCTATAGGCAGATTCGCCACCTAATTTACCTTGCCAGTATTCTTTGAAATAAGTATCGTAGTTTTTATTGTTGCCACTCCATTTCAATAAAGAAGACTGGAAGGAGCGGGTTTGAACAAAGGATGAATTGTTGGCTGCATAAAACTTACTACACCCGCCTTTGGTTCAGCATCTCCCCAACTTTCCAAAAAATGGTGTGAGGGGATGATATATTTGCACAATTCAGTTGTTTCATCTAATCTGTAACCGAAAGAAACCGAAGTTTTAACTCCTTTTAATGCTTTTGCAAATCTGGGAGCATCAAAATAGTCATAAGACGGATTTGCGCCATAAATCAGAATTGCTCCTACCTGACCACCTTCCATTTGTGCTATCAGATCGTTAAATTCCTTATCTATGCCTTTACGTGAATTGTTGGCTGCTGCAAAATCAATGGTGGCCCCATAAGCGCCAATAGCATTATTGATTGCATTTACAACATTTTGAATATTAACATCATTGCTGCCACAAACTACCAAACCTTTACCGGAAGCAGCTTTCAGTTCGGTAGCCACTTTTTCAATACCGGCTTTAAGTTTTGCATCGGCAATATCAGGCGCTGTAATGGTACCACCTACAGCAGCCAGCAAAGCCAGCGCAACGGTGCCGGTTTGCGACGAACGGTGTGTAAAGCGTTCGTCAGCGCTGGAACCGGTCATACTGAGAAAGCTTTCAAACTGGTAGTGCTTACTCATTTTAGGCCGGCTTCATCTATACGACGGCCCTTGGCATAACCTGCAGCCTGACCGATCGGGTCGATCCAGGTACCCAGAAAATCAGCGCCCAAACTCACAATAACTTCTGCAGCATCAAATTTGTATGATGGCAATTTTCTTCCAAAACCTGAAGTTTCATTTGCCTGTAAAATTCCGCTGTAGCTTACAGGATCATATTGTACGTGCTTCAGATTAGGATATTTTGAAATAATCTCTAAGGTAGATGGAGAATTGATGGTGCTCGAAAGTAAAACCACATTTCCTGCGGTTGTTAATTCGGCCATGATGGCTTTATCAATATCATCGAAGGTAGATTCTTCAAATTTGTCGCCTTTTTTAATTTGCGGGAAACGCAGCCGATGGGTATCATACAAGTCTAACACCGAAGCCTGAACCGCAGCAGAGGTGCCGCCTTTTGTGTAGGATAAATCATTTCCTTCAATTTTTATTGGCCTTCCTTCTCTCACTTTGGCCAAAACAGGTACGGCGTAACCATCCTGAATATATGTAGTAGCATAATATTTAGCCTCACCGGGAACTATATTATCCGGACGATTTGCAAACGGAATAGCATGACGTACTTTGGTTTTACAACTTGCCGCCAAAGTAGCAGCCGCAGTGCTGAAACCCAAATATTTCAGAAAATCCCTACGGGGCGCTTTGGTATCCAGCAATTCCTGGTTTTCAAAATCTCCAAAAGGCGAGTCTTCCTGAAATTCATTACGGTTTTTCTTGTTAAAACTCTCAGGATCATTTAGTTGTCCGAAACCTTGCCAGTACTTTTTTGGCTCATTATATCAATTTGAAATTTTGATAATTAGTAATAAAATTTAGTTCAATCTCTCCGAAAATAATCATTTTCTCAATATATATAATAAAACTCTGTTGATTTAGTAGTGACATTTCTGACACTCAATTCCGCCGATATCTTTTACGGTAACACTATCCATTTTCCCGGACTTAATATCATTATGGAATTTTTCGTAAATGCTGTAAAACTGATTCCCGGAGCCGGCATCCTTGTTGAAGTTCACCGCAGTTTGTCTGTGGCAGTTTACACACCACCCCATGCTCAGTTCCGCAAATTGAGTAACTTCGTTCATGGCAGTAACTTCTCCATGGCAGGTTTGGCATTGTACATTTCCTACTCTAACGTGTTGACTATGATTAAAATACACATGATCGGGCAGGTTATGAATTTTTACCCATTCGATGGGTTTTGCTTTTGACTCATTCCAGTCGTTTGGATTTTGAGGGTCAAAACCGGCGTATTTAAACAATTTTTGAATTTCGGCTGTACCGTCAACCATTGCACCTGAAGCATCGGTAAGTTGTTCCCCGTTATATTTCTGAATAGTTTTATGGCAGTTCATACACACATTAACCGAAGGGATGGCTGCGGTTTTACTTTCCCAGGCATTTCCATGACAATACAGACAGTTGATCTGATTGATTCCGGCATGTACTTTATGAGAATAAAAAATTGGTTGCAACGGTTCGTAATTAATCTGACGGTTCATATTGATCATGGCTTTTGAGAAAAAGTATCCGCTCACTGTAAAAAATATGATACCAATCGTTGCCAGATAAACTTTATTTCTAAAGAAAGGTAATGGCTCCACAGTGGGTACGTCCTCTACATCGTTAGCCAGTCTTTTCAGTCTGCGGTTTACAAACATCAACGTAATGGCTATCAATGCCAAAATTAAGGTTACTACGGCAAAAATCCAGTTGTTTTGAGATTCGCTGGCTACGGACTTCGCCGCTCCTGCCCCAGGTGCCGGTTGATCCAGCTTTCCGGTAAATTTAGCATCAATATATGCCAAAATATTATCAATTTGTGTATCTGAAAGATCCTCAAACGGGGTCATCACCACCGGTGTAAGCTTTGACACTTCTACCGCTTTTGGATACCCCGATGCAGTCAATGCGATATTATTTTTTATCCACTCATGTAATTTTCCTTTGTCTTCCCACTGAGCTTCTATGCCTCCCAATGCAGGACCAATACTATTGGCTTTCATATCACCTGAGTGACAAGCCTGACATTTGGAAACAAAAAGTTGCTTACCTTCTTCAATTCCGGCGCTACTGCCGCCTGCGGCCTTTGTACTATCCTGTGCTATGGAAGCCGAAACCGTAACGGCAAAGAGCGTTATAATAATTAATGTTAGTCGGTTAAGTATATACTTATAATTAGTCATAAAAGCATAAAATCTTAAAGTGGATAAAAACCTCTGAATAAGTGCAAAAATAAGGCTCACCATTAACAAAACAACAACAATCTAAATATTTTTTAAATCCGCTCCCAGACTGCATTACAGCCAATTGCAAATTGGTAATTATTAAAAAGGCTAAATTGTTTGTCATAAAATTGTCCTTTTTTTTGGCTAATTTTGGACAGTTTTGATGGTTTTAAAGGACAAGTTTTAAAAAATGAATTTATTAATATAAAGAATCTTTCATGGCAATAAAGATAGCCATATTTGCAAGTGGGGCGGGATCAAATACACAAAGAATTATTGACTATTTCAAAGGAAATAGCAATGTGCAGGTTCGTTTAATAGTATGCAATAATGCCGAGGCCGGCGTTTTACGCATTGCATTAAATGAAAGAATTACTTCTCTGCTAATAGAAAGAAGTCGGTTTTTTAAGGAAGCCAGCTACCTGCCCATCTTAACAGAATATGGGATAGACTGGATTATTCTGGCCGGTTTCCTCTGGAAAATTCCCGAAAAAATGATTGAGGCTTATCCTCATAGAATCATTAATATTCATCCTGCTCTTTTGCCTAAATATGGTGGAAAAGGAATGTATGGCCATCATGTGCATCAGGCGGTACTTGATGCCGGAGACCATGAAAGCGGCATTACCATCCATTTTGTGGATGAGCAATACGACCACGGTCTTACCATTTTTCAGGCTAAATGCCCGGTAGCCAACGATGATACCCCGGACAGTCTGGCTCAGAAGGTGCATATTTTGGAGCATAAATACTTCCCACAGATAATAGAACAGGTAATCTTGAAAAAAAACAAACGATGATACCCAAATTCATATAAACCAATTACTTGCTCCTGAGATATTTATCAAAGTTTTTGCAAATTGTTTAGTTTTTTTGACATCTCAATATAAAAAGATTGAAAAAAACAGGTTCTATATTAGTTTTGATTTTGATAATCACTTGTGTGCTACAAACTAATGCGCAGGTGGTTGTAAAGGGCACAGTGTATGACAGTATTGGCACCACGCCTATTCAGGCAGTTTCGGTACTAAGCAGCAGCGGAAAAGGAACTATTACCAACGAAGACGGACACTATTATATTCATCTGAACGATACAGACTCTATTTGGTTCAGTTATCTGAACAAACCTACCCGGAAATTTGCAGTAAAAGATATTCAGATTCCATACTCCTTCGATATTTCAATAAAAATTCATATACCCATTTTGCCTGAAGCCAAAGTAAGAAGTAGAGATTACAAACGAGATTCTATCCAAAACAGAATAGATTATGCAAAGGCCTTCGATTTTCTGCGACCCGGGTTATCCACTGTGTCAGGAACCGGAACTGCTGGTTTTGACCTGGTAGAAATCATCAATGCATTTAGGTTTAGGCGCACCCGCTCCATATTGTCTTTTCAGAGGAGGCTTATTGAAGACGAGCAGGATGATTTTGTAAAACATCGATTCAGCAAAGCGCTCATCAGGCGCATAACGGAAATGGATAGCGACAGCTTAATTAACCTATTTGTTCTACAATATCGACCTTCATATTTATTTACTTCAGTAGCGAGTGAATATGACTTCCACCGTTACATTAAACTTTCTTACAATAGATTCAAACTCGGATTGAGACCTCCTCCCCTCTGGCGGGAAGGAGAAGTAAATGAGGATTATTGATTCCACCATATCTTATTTATCTTTGCCAGATGCAATTTTCTTCATCCTTATTAGAATCTGCAGTGAATGAATTTACGCGTCTGCCGGGGATAGGCAAAAAGACTGCTCTGCGATTAGTATTGCACTTACTGAAACAGGACGACCAGCAGGTTCAGCAGTTTAGTGAGGTGATTGCACGCATGCGCAAAGAGATAAGGTTCTGCAAGCGTTGTTACAATGTTGCCGATGGAGATTTTTGTTCCATTTGCGCCAACTCCTACCGACAGCAACATACCATTTGTGTGGTAGAAACTATCAGAGATGTGATTGCAATCGAAAGCACGCAGCAGTACAATGGTACTTACCACCTTCTTGGCGGCATAATTTCTCCTTTGGATGGAATTGGTCCCGATCAGTTAAACATAGAATCGCTTGTACAAAGAATTGAAAATGAAAAGACAGAAGAATTAATCTTCGCATTAAACCCAAATATTCAGGGCGATACAACTATTTATTATATACAGAAAAAATTGCATGATAAACCCATCCGAATTACAACGATCGCCCGTGGAATCGCTTTTGGTGGCGAGCTGGAATATGCTGATGAGTTAACATTGGGACGAAGTCTTCAAAATCGTTTACCTGTTGAAAAATATATGAACCGCTAAGATGATAAAAGTCATCTGTCTATATTAATTTTTACTAAACTTTATTTGTAAATTTACAAATACTAATTTACTCTTTATGGCAAGAATTATCAATACAGGAATCTGCTCTTATGGTATGAGCGGCAAATTATTTCATGCTCCTTTTATCAAAGCCAGCCCTCACTTCAGGTTGAGCGCAATTGTTGAAAGACATAAGAATGAATCCAGGAAAAAGTACCCTGATTCAAAACTGTATCGTACAGTAGAAGAAATGCTCAATGATAAAAACATTGAATTAGTAGTGGTAAATACGCCGGTGCAAACACATTTTGAATATGCAAAAGCAGCTTTACATGCAGGAAAGAATATTGTAGTAGAAAAACCGTTTACCGTCAATGCTGCCGAAGCCTTCGAACTGGACAAACTGGCAAAAGAAAAAAACTTTTTTGGCAGTGTATCAAACCGAAGATATGATGGCGACTATCTGGCGCTGAAAGATGTGGTGAGTGAAAATATTCTGGGCACATTAAAGGAGGCCGAAATGAGATTTGACCGTTATCGCCCGGGCTATAGTGGCAAAGAGCATAAAGAAGGCGACAAACCCGGAGCAGGCAATCTGCACGATTTGGGAACGCATTTGGTTGATCAGGCAATTCAGTTATTTGGTTTTCCGGATGCTGTTTTTGCAGATGTTTTTACAATGAGGCAGAATATGATTGCCAACGATTATTTTGAAGTATTACTGTACTATCCACGCCCCTTCAGAGTAAGGATAAAAGGAACAGTATTTGCACGTGAGCCTTACCATGCCTACATTTTGCAGGGAGAAAACGGCACCTTTATGCAGCAAAGATCAGACCTGCAAGAAGAAAGATTACTGACCGGCGATACCCCTGATGTAAGCGCCTGGATACACACTCCCGATAATTTTGACGGTGTGTTGAATACCATTTTAAACGGAAGTCACACCAGAAAAAATACCCGCTCCGAAATCGGAAATTACATGAATTATTATGAAGAGGTGTATCAATCATTAGTGAATCATGCCCAAAACCCTGTACCTGCTTCTGATGGCATTTTGACCATGAAAATTATTGATGCAGCATTGCAAAGCAGTAAAGAACAGAGAGTCATAAAATTAGAGCGATAATATTGTATGAATATTTTAAAAGCCTATACGCTCTCTCTGTTAGTTCTGTTTGCTGCATTAGCTTCCTGCTCATCACAAAGCAGAATAAACAAATCGGCACAACACAATCTCATTAATTCTGCTGCGTTAAAAACTGCTCACGTGGGTATCAGCATTTATGATTTGCAAAAAGATAAATTTCTTTATAATCATAATGCCGAAAAATACTTTGTGCCTGCAAGTAATACCAAAATCCCTACCTGCTTTCTGGCAATGAAATATTTAGGAGACAGTTTACCAGGTTTAAAAGTAACCGAGCTGGATGATAAACTAATTGTAAAAGGAACCGGCGACCCTACCCTGCTTGATCCGGAATTTAAACATCAACCTGTTTTGATTTTCTAAAAAAAAAAAACCGCAAGCCCATTTTTGCAATCGCTGACAGCATAAATACAGGAATGTGGGGCAGCGGCTGGAGAGTGGAGCGACTTTGCGGATGATTATATGGCCGAAAGATCAGCCCTTCCTATTTACAACAATGTTGTTTGGTTTAATAAAAAAAATAATGATCAGCCTGAATTTTTCCCAAAGAAAAATATAATTGTCAAAACTGAGGGCAATGGTGATTTTTTTAAAAATGTTACAAGAGATTTAAGGTCGAACAGCTATACTGCCACTTTCGACAGTAAAGGTCAATCTGAAATCAGAGTTCCTTTTATCACTAATTCCACAATGGGTTGGGAGTTACTTGCGGACACATTAGGTAAGGAAATTCATTTCACTGAACCTAAAAAAGACATATTCAAAAACTATACAATTTTTTCCCAACCTACTGATTCTGTTTTGAGAATCATGATGCACCAAGCGATAATTTTTTTGCGGAGCAAATATTACTGATGATGAGCAACGCCCTTTTGAACAAGATGACTAATCGGGAAGTAATTGATACCATTTTAAAAACCGATTTTAAAAATATTCCTCAATTGCAGGCTTGGGTTGATGGCTCGGGACTCAGTCGCTACAATTTGTTTACGGCAAAGGATTTTGTATATATTCTAAAAAAATGAACCGGGATTTTGGCATGAGCCGCATTGAGGCCATATTCCCAACCGGTGGCAGCGGCACCATTTCCTCTTATTATCTTGAGGAAAAAGGCCATATTTTTGTCAAAACGGGTACATTGTCGGGTGTAGTGGCGCTCAGCGGATTTTTATATACCCGCAAAAATCAATTATTGCTTTTTTCAATTTTGGTAAATAATCATCGTACCTCAGCAAGCGAAGTGCGAAGATCAATAGAAAAGTTTTTGAAAACCATCCGAACAAAATATTAGAAATAATTTTGGCAACAGCAAAAAATACATTTTCAAAACAGCAACGTTTAAAAAGCAGGAAAAAACTTCAGGAGTTATTTACTTCGAGAAAACGTATTTATGCCGGCAATATAAAACTACAATTTTTGATTGAAGATGATGGAATCGGCGAAGTGAAATGCGGGGTTGGACTAAGCGGCAGAAACTTTAAAAAAGCAGTGGATCGCAATCGTATCAAACGCTTGTTGCGAGAGGCTTACAGGCTTCAACAACATTCTGTAAACGATATTGCAGTTCAGGCTCAAAAACAAATTTCTATATTTTTTGTATATCAGGGAAAAGAGTTACCCGATTATCAGTATATATTTTATAATATCGGTATAGCTTTAAAAAAATTATTAAAGCATATTAATGAAGCAGTTATTAAAAATACTTAGTTGGCCATTTATTGTTTTGATTAAATTTTATCAGTGGATCATATCTCCCCTGCTGGGGCCAAAATGCAGATTTACACCCTCCTGTTCTCAATACTCATTGGAGGCTTTCAAAAAACATGGTGTTTTTAAGGGGTTCTGCCTGTCGTTGAAAAGAATTTCAAGATGTCACCCCTGGGGCGGGCATGGTTATGATCCGGTGCCTTAATAAAAATTTTTTAAATGATTACAGGAGTTGGAATTGATATAATTGAAGTAGAACGCGTAGCCTCAAAAATTGGAAAAGAGCAGGGCTTTCGGGAAATGGTTTTTTCAAAAGAAGAAATTGATTACTGCGAATCGAAAACTCATAAATTTGAACACTACGCTGCCCGTTTTGCAGCTAAAGAAGCTTTTTTTAAAGCATTGGGTACCTGATGGGCTAAGGGTACCGCCTTCAACGAAATAATCATATTCAACAACGAGTTAGGCAAGCCGGAAATTACACTCATTGGCGAAACCGAAAATACGTTACAACACCTTCGAACCTCAAAAATAAAAATTTCACTAAGCCATTTGAAAAAATATTGCTGCTGCAATTGTAGTGATTGAAGAATAATTTTTTTGTAGGTTTGCTACCCATGAACGAACTTCCTTCCATATCATTCCAATCTCCGGCACACATAAAAGCCTATCAGGAAATAAGGCTTGCCGACTTACTGGAGTATGTCAGTATTAACTCTGTTTATTACAAAGAATTGTTTGCCTCAAAAAGGCATTGATACCAAAAGCATAAAAAGTATTGAAGACCTTGTAAAAATACCGCCTACCGAAAAAGAACATTTACAGGCAGAGAACGAAAAATTTTTATGCGTACCCAAAAATAAAGTAATCGAATACATGGCCACATCGGGTACTGTTGGCCACCCGGTAACGATTGCACTCAACGAAAACGATTTGCAAAGGCTGGCTTATAATGAATACATTTCCTTTGTGTGCGCCGATGGCACTTCTACAGACATTTATCAATTGATGCTCACTCTCGACCGTCAGTTTATGGCAGGCATGGCTTACTATATGGGTATCCGTAAATTAGGCGCCGGCATAGTAAGAGTGGGCCCCGGAGTGCCTTCGCTGCAGTGGGAGGTTATTGACAGGCTGAAGCCTACGTCTATCGTTGCAGTACCTTCTTTTATAGTAAAACTTATTCAGTATGCCAAAGACAATGGCATTGATATAAATGCTTCACCGATAAAAAAAGCGGTGTGTATTGGTGAAAACCTGCGAACCGAAGACCTTGAGCTGAATGTCTTGGGCAAAAAAATCACACAGGATTGGAATATCAAATTGTACTCCACTTATGCCTCTACCGAAATGCAGACTGCCTTTACAGAGTGCAGCGAAGGCCGGGGCGGACATCTGAATCCGGAGCTGGCCATTGTGGAAATACTGGATGAGGCAGGCAACCCCGTAGCCGATGGCGAAATAGGAGAAGTGGCTGTTACCACACTCGGGGTAGAAGGCATGCCACTGCTAAGGTATAAAACCGGAGATCTCTGCAAGGCGTTTAAAGAGCCGTGCAAATGCGGCAGGCAAACCCTGAGGCTGTCGCCGGTGATTGGACGCAAAAAACAAATGATAAAGTTCAAAGGCACTACGCTATTTGCACCTGCCCTTTTTGAAATTATCCATAAGACAGATGCCATTAAGGAATATGTGGCAGAGGTTTACAATAATGAAATAGGGACTGATGAGGTATTGCTATACCTTGTACCTTCCGATACAAGTGAAGAAACCACCAACCGAATTGCCTCTTACCTTCAGGCTCGTTTGCGTGTAATGCCACACATCAAATACATTTCGCCTGAAGAAATGCAAAAACTCAATTACCGGAAGGAGTGAGAAAACCCGTAAAATTTATTGATAAAAGAAAAACTGCACCGTAAAATCAATAAAATTGTTTCTTTTAATACTCTTTTTTTGATTAGGAAGAAAAATAACTCAAAAAATCTTTTTTTGTACCCTTCTATTTATTTTGTTTTTTTGCACCTTGTTTAATCAATACTGTGACATAAAATGATAAAGGTAGGTGGCTCCCGGTTGACTTTGGAAGACTTTAAAGCAATTCTTTTTGATGGTAAATTAATAGAACTTGACACAACGTCGGTTGAAAAAGTTCAGCCGGGTTTTGAATTTCTTAAAAATTTTATCGACCATAAACTTATATACGGAATCAACACCGGCTTTGGGCCAATGGCTCAGTATAAAATAAGCGATGAAAATGTATTGCAGCTACAGTACAACCTGATACGCAGCCATAGCAGTGGAGGAGGTCAAATACTGAATCCTCAAATGGGTAAAGCTGTAATGATTGCCCGGCTCAACAACCTGCTTCAGGGCTATTCAGGTGTCCATTCAGACATTGTGAAGCTACTTGCCGAATTGATAAACAAGAACGTAATCCCTTGCATTTACGAACATGGCGGCGTGGGCGCCAGTGGCGATTTGGTTCAACTGGCACATTTGGCATTGGGTCTTATTGGCGAAGGTGAAGTTTGGTATGAAGGAAAAATAACACCCGCAGCTGAGGCTTTTACCATGGCCGGACTTACGCCTCTAAAAATCAAAATCAGGGAAGGCATTGCAGTGCTCAACGGGACATCTGCCATGACCGGTGTAGGAATGATAAACCTTATCAATGCCCATAATTTGTTGAACTGGTCAATTATGTTGTCAGTAATGATGAATGAAATTATGGAAGCCTATGATGACCACTTTTCTTACGAACTCAATATCGTAAAGCATCACAAAGGGCAAAACAAGGTGGCTGCCGATTTTAGGGAAATACTGAAAGACAGTAAAATGATTCGCAGTCGCTCTGACTTTTTGTATAATCCGGAAAATATTCAGCATGATGTTTTTGAAGACAAAGTGCAGGAGTATTATTCACTACGTTGTGTTACTCAGGTTTTAGGACGGTTTACGACACTTTGCTCCATACCGAAGAAACAGTTGTCAATGAACTGAACTCAGTTAATGACAACCCCATTGTAGATGTTAAAAGCCAAAACATTTTCCATGGCGGCAATTTCCACGGCGACTATGTTTCCTTTGAAATGGATAAACTCAAAATTGCTTTTACAAAACTTACAATGCTTAGCGAAAGGCAGTTGAACTATTTGCTGAACAGCAAACTAAATGAAAAGTTTCCGCCTTTTGTAAATCTTGGCGTTTTAGGATTAAATTTTGGAATGCAGGGTATTCAGTTTACTGCCACATCTACCACCGCCGAAAATCAAACACTTTCTTTCCCCATGTACGTACATAGCATCTCCAATAATAATGATAATCAGGATATTGTAAGCATGGGGTACAATAGCGCACAGTTTGCCAAAAAAGTAATTTCCAACGCCTATGAAGTTCTTTCCATTCAGGCAATGACATTGCTACAGGCAATCGATTATTTAGATTGTCAGGATAAAATGGCTACTAAAACTATATCGGTTTATAAGGCTTTAAGAGAAATCTTTCCTAAATTCGTTGACGATGCCCCTTTATACAAGGAATTGGCAAGAATAAAGACATTTTTAGAAAATAATAACCCATAAAATATACTGAAATGAATTGGGCTTTAGTAACCGGCGGTTCTCGAGGAATTGGCCGGGAAATTTGTGCCAAACTGGCTTCGATGGGCTATAATGTGCTCATTAATTACAAAGGAAATAAAGAAAAAGCAGAAGAAACGCGCCAAATAGTTAAAAATGCAGGCGTTTATGGAGAATTAATCCCCTTTGATGTAGCAGACAGACAACAAGTGCAAGATGTTTTGGGTAAATGGATTGAAAATAATGGCGATAAAATTATTGAAGTTTTGGTAAATAATGCTGGTATTAAAGACGATGTGCTGCTAATGTGGATGAAAGATGAACAGTGGGACAATGTGCTCAATACCAGCCTCGGTGGCTTTTTCAACGTTACTAAAATATTGGTAAACAGTATGTTACGCCAGCGCTATGGCAGAATTATAAATGTGGTGTCTCTGTCAGGATTGAAGGGTCTCGCCGGACAAACTAATTACTCAGCCGCTAAAGGAGGCATGATAGCCGCTACCAAAGCGCTGGCTCAAGAGGTAGGCAAAAGAAATATTACCGTCAATGCAGTGGCACCCGGATTTATCAAAACCGATATGACCGCCGGAATTAACGAAGCAGAAATGAAACAACTCATTCCTGCAAACCGCTTTGGCACACCCGAAGAAGTAGCCCATGTTGTAGGTTTTTTGGCCACCAAAGAAGCCGCCTATGTAACCGGTCAGGTGATTTCTGTAAATGGAGGTTTATATACTTAGTTTATCGTATCTTTATAGATAAGTTATTTAATCATGAACTTTATATTAAAAGTACTTATTACTGCACTCATTGCTTACCTGCTGCCCGGTATTTTATCGGGAGTAAAAATAGCTGATATGAAGACTGCTGCACTTTTTGCATTGGTTCTTGCATTGTTAAATGCAGTTGTCAAACCCATTCTCGTTATTCTTACAATACCGGTAACTTTGATTTCTCTGGGTCTTTTTTTATTAGTCATCAATGCTTTTATGGTAATGCTGGCTGCCAATTTTTTCAAAGGAGTTCATGTGGATGGTTTTTGGTGGGCACTTGCTTTCAGTATCTTATTATCTTTTGGGTCTTCTATACTTTATTCTCTTGTTGGTGGTAAATAGCTTAATAATCCTTTAAATATTGTTAAATTAATAAATTAATAATAAAAATTTATTAATTTGCATTAGTATCAAATTATTAATCAGAAGTCCTCATGTTTCTACATTAGGGCTTTTGTGTTTTCAGCTATTGCACTGTTTGCAAATACCATTGGCAACTACTTCAATATTTTCTATATAATAACCCGTAGGAAAGTTGACAACAGGAACCACCACCTCGTCTAAGCAAAGTGTTTTTTGGCACACGCTACAAACCAGATGCACATGATGGTCATGATGATGACCTTCGCTGCACTCATCCTTGCAAAGCGCATACTTAATTGAATTGTCTGCTGATGGAATAACATGAATAATCCCCTTCTCCACAAAAGAGTGAAGCGTTCGGTAAATAGTTACACGATCAAAATTTTCACCGGCGCCCATTTCAATATCAGAATGTGCAAGGGCACCTTCAGTATTCAGAAACAGTTGCAGAATTTTTTTTCGGCCTTCTGTTACGCTGAGTTTATTATTTCTTAAAATATTTTGAATATTACTCATATCTCTCTTTTTAAAGATTAGAAGTTTTACTCAATTCTTTGTCAATATCTTTTAGCAATTTTTTAATTTCCTTCTGTTTAAGGCCATCATAAATACCTACCACATCGCCCTGCCTGTTTACTAATGCCCAGAATTGTGTATGCAGAAAATCATCCTCAGGCGAATTCAGATTATTAGCCGGATCATCAATGGTATAGCTTAACCTTGCCATATTGTACAAACTATCCTTTCCACCCGTAACAAAAATCCATTTTTGGATATTCACCTTCATCGAATCGGCATATAATTTTAATCTGCCCACAGTATCTTTTTCAGGATCGCAGGTGTGAGAAACGATTAGAAAATCTGGATTGTCGCTAAATTTTTCATACACCTTTTTCATGTTTGTATTCATAACCGAGCAAATTCCGGTACAGGTAGTGAAAAAATATTCAGCCACATACACTTTGCCATTGACATCTTTATTAGTAAAAGGTAGCCCGTCCTGTGTGGTAAACTTAAAATCTCTGACTTTGCTAATCGGTTCCAGCGACCGTTTATTAAAGCCCGGTATCAGCGTTGAGGAAACAAAATAGAAGCCCAGCGTTAACAAAACAAAAAACGATATATAAAAAATCCCTCTTTTTGACATAGATAAAATTTGTGCGTTTTGCAAAATTAATCAATATAAATTCAATTATTTGCAACAATGTTGCTATTTTTGTATTATGAAGTTTAAAATAAACTGGGATGCATTAGGAATTACCGCTTCGGTGGCCTGCGCCATACACTGTGCAATTTTGCCTTTGTTTTTGGCCAGTTTACCATTATTTGGCATCAATATCATCGAAAATATGGCTTTTGAAATGGGTATGATAATTCTGGCCTTTGTCATTGGCAGCTATGCGCTTTGGCACGGATACAAACAACATCATCATAGCAAAATACCCTTAATACTTTTTACACTTGGCATTATCAGTTTGGTTTTGAAACAGGTTTTCCTGGATTACCATCTTCTTTTGCTTATTCCGGCAGTTGTATTAATTGTATCGGGCCATTTGCTTAATTACCGTCAATGCAGAGTACATAATCATGCACATGAAACAGACTGCAACAACGATCATTTCTAAAAGAGCTTAAAAAAACAATAATACATAAACTTTAAAGAACATACACGGGAATTTCATTAAATTGATAATGCAAGGCAAATATTATTTAACTTCCTCATAATCAATATATTCTCCTTCTCGTTCTTTTGAAACCTCAGTATTTTGAGCTTGTTGAGATGAATTATTATACGAATCCTGCTGATTTTTAATATCTCTAAATCTGGTCTTTATTTGTTGTGTAGTTTTATAAACAGGCAGTACAAATTTTACAACAAAGTTGTACATTAAATAAAATCCAATTGCAAGAAGAATAAATTTGAGCATTCCCAGAAAAAGTTATTAATTAATAAACTGCAAATTGCTTCGGTTATTGTGCTAAATCATTGATAACATTGAGAATTATGAAAGGTTTAAACATCTGTTGCCTTTGTAAAAACTCACAAAAAAAGAGTTGACTCCAACTATTATAAGTCAACTCCTTTTTAAAATAATACAAATTAGGATTTATACCAGATTATTAGCCACCAAATACTCTGCAATTTGCACTGCATTGGTTGCAGCCCCTTTTCGCAAATTATCGCTTACAATCCACATGTTCAGGGTTTTAGGCTGTGTTTCGTCACGACGAAGACGGCCAACAAAAACTTCATCTTTTTCGTGTGCATCTTTTGGCATGGGATATTGAGCATTAGCAGTATCATCTACCACCACTATTCCCGACGAAGTTTCTAATAGGCTTTTAACCTCGGCCAAATCATATTCATTTTCAAATTCCACATTCACCGATTCGCTATGGCCGCCCATAACCGGAATACGTACGGTGGTGGCAGTAACTTTTATGCTGTCATCTCTCAGAATTTTATTTGTTTCCTTCACCATTTTCATTTCTTCTTTTGTGTAGCCGTTATCGGTAAATACATCAATTTGAGGAATTACATTCAGGTCTATTGGGTATTTGTATGCCATAGGGTATTCTGCAACGCTGCCTGAGGAGGTTTTTGCACGTTCTCCCATCAACTGATCCACGGCCTTTTTACCGGTACCTGTAACACTTTGATAGGTAGAAACCACCACTCTTTTTATTTTATAGGCTTTATGCAGGGGGTTTAAAGCAACGACCATTTGTATAGTGGAGCAATTCGGATTAGCAATAATTTTATCATTCGTGGTTAAAATATCTGCATTTATTTCAGGAACTACCAGCGGTTTTGTTGGGTCCATGCGCCATGCAGAAGAGTTATCTACCACAGTAATCCCGGCAGCGGCAAATTTAGGAGCCCATTCGGTAGAAGTACTGCCTCCGGCGGAAAATATAGCGATTGCAGGTTTTGCATCAATGGCATCCTGCATACCAATTACTTTGTATTTATTTCCTTTAAACTCAACTTCCTTACCCACACTCTTTTCTGAAGCAACGGGTAACAATTCGGTTATCGGAAAATTTCTCTCCGCTAAAACCTGTAACATTTTTGAGCCAACCAATCCGGTGGCGCCTACAACTGCAACTTTCATTGATTTCTTTTTAATTTATTTTAATTTATTTTAAACTGCCGGTTTTTTGGGCAGGGGTCAAAAAAAGCCTCCCATTTTTACGGGAGGCCTTTACAAGAATTTATGCTTTCATACAAAAATTACAAACCTCCCGCAGAATGTTTTTTTGTAACCTTAGTATGTTTCTTTATTGTCATGTGTGCAAAGGTAATACCAGAAATCAAATCATCCAAATTTATTTGGCTTTTTTAAAGAAAAATAAAAGAAGCATCCTTAATTTTAAATACATTTCAAAAATAACTCGGTTTTTTAAACATATTTAAATAGGCAATCTACAACCATCCACCAAGTTCGTCTATTATCGAAAATTCAATTAGTGCCACGAATACACGAAGAATTTATTCCACAACACCCCAATTCGTGCATTAGTGGCTCCTAAATTCTATCTGCCTTCTACAGAAATTACATCAGATTGATTTTTGAAAACACCGGTTTTATTAGTCAGGAACCACATAATGGTAAACGATGGAATAAAATCGGCTCCCGGCAAAGCCTCTTCCAAAAAGTTAAATGCCCCGCCAATCATCCCATTTTTTCCTCCAAAAGTATAGGCAAAAATAATTGCCGACAAGGGAGCCCACACAACATCCGACAGTTCACCCAGGCCGGGCACCGCATAAGACAAATAACCAATGGCATCCATGATGATGCAGAACAGAAGCGATGGCGATTTTTGAATCTTTGTCATTTTGAAAAGTAGTTTTTGGAAAGAGCATAAAAATACGCTCTTCGTTGTATGACAGATAAAACAGGAAGCAAAAAATCGGTAAACAACCTTTTTTGAGGTGTAAAATTAAAAAGCTGTCTCGAAATGGGTCAGCTCTCTAAACAACCTGATACGTTTATTTAAATCGACTCTTGATATTTCTTTAAGTTTTGTATTTCCAAACTTTTCTACACAAAAACTGGCCATTGCCGATCCAACAATAATTGCCTTTTTCATATTTTCAAAGCTAACACTGTTGGTTTTGGCAAGATACCCCATAAAACCACCGGCAAAGGTATCCCCTGCACCGGTGGGATCAAACACATCTTCAAGCGGAAAAGCAGGTGCAAAGAATACTTTATGTTTATTAAAAAGTAGCGCTCCGTGTTCGCCTTTTTTGATAATCAGATACTTAGGACCCATTTTCATAATTTCTTTTGCCGCCTTTACCAGCGAAAACTGATGAGTTAGTTCTCTTGCCTCAGCATCATTTACAAGCAGCAAATCTACTTTTTGCAATACTTTTTTCAAATCGGGCATTGCCGTTTCCATCCAAAAATTCATGGTATCCATCACAATGAGCTTTGGCTTTTTCTTAAGTTGCTCTATCACCCTCAATTGCAATTTGGGCATCAGGTTGCCCAGCATTACAAAATTGGCATCCTGATAACTGTCCGGTACAATCGGATTAAAATCTTCTAATACATTCAAATCCGTAACAAGGGTATCCCTGCTATTCATATCTTCGTGGTAACGGCCTTTCCAGAAAAATGATTTCTTGTTTTTTACTCTTTCCACTCCATCTAAAACGATACCTCTTTTTGCCATTGCCGACAGCTCTTCCTGTGGAAAATCGTACCCAATTATTGATATCTGCCGAACAGGTTTTGTAAAGAAACTTGCAGCATAAGCGGCATAAGTGGCAGAGCCGCCCACAATTTTGTTCGCTTTTCCAAAAGGGGTTTCTACTGCGTCAAAGGCCATAGTGCCCACTGTAATTAAAGACATATCAATTGAATTGGTAAAAAATTATCCTGCAAAAGTAAATGATTATGTTTTAGGTAGATGTATTAAAATTATCAAATTTTTTAGAAAAAAGATGAAATTTTATTTGTATATTTCTCCCCGAAAAAGTATTGCTTAAATTATGAGTGTAACCATTTCGAAAAAAACTGCCAGACGGGCTATGATATTGAAAATGGCAGCCAAAATGTTTAGGGAGTATGGATTTGCGAGTGCAACCATGCGCGACCTTGCAAAAAATATTGGCATAGAAGCTGCCAGTTTGTACAATCATATCAAATCAAAAAATGAAATGCTGGAGGAAATTGTAACCGGCATGGCTAATGATTGCAAAGAGCATCTGGAAGATATTGAGCAAAAAAATACAACCGCCTTAGTAAAAATAGAATCACTGATTCGTTTTCATACCCAAATGATGCTCTACCATTCTGAAGAATATTCTGTGATGGTAAACGAATGGATGCACCTGGGTCCGTCTGTACTGCCACAGTTTATTGCCGACAGAAGGGATTATGTAAAGCGGATGGAAGCCATTATACAAAAAGGCATTGACGGCAATTGGCTAAAACCAATAATGCCTTACGTTGTGGTGTTAAACATCCTTTCCTCCGTAAGGGGCTTAGAATTCTGGCACAAAAGTTCCAAAACCCATACGGCTGAAGAAATGGAAGAAAATATGGTGAAACACTTGTTGGGCGCCCTGAAAGACTGAGCTATTTCACATTCTGATTATAAAATGTATGAACTGTTTTGAAATTTTTTTCTAATCCTTCAATAACAGAATCAATGCCAGTGTAATCTGTAGAGACTATTGTTCGGCAGTTTTTATAAAGTCTAATATATTTTCATTGCAAATCCGACTCCAGTTCCATTCAATTTAATTTCAAATAAACTTGCATTTTTTCTATCTGTGCAACTTCTATTAAAAGTCTCCACAGCTTTTTTAACTTTCTTGTTAGCTTTTATTGCGAATGGGATTGAAATACCTACTAATCCTGCTCCAATAGCAGCAGGTGTCCAATTTGCCTTTTCTCGACCAGATATAGCCGTACCTACTGACCAACCTATCAAAAAGCCGCCGGCGTAACTAAATATACTTCCAATAGTACTTGATGAATTTGCAGACTTAAATTCGCGATAAGCCAATTGGTCGGTTTTTAGAATGGATTTTAAGTCTTTTATTTTCAATACTTGTTGGCCTTGATAAAACTTATACCCACCCTTCTTCTCCATTCGAATTGTGTCAGTTAATTTCTGTTCCGGAAGTTTTAGGTCCTGAGCTACTGATGAAAAAGCAATTCCGAAAATAAAAGAGATTAATAATAATTTTTTTCTCATCGATTTATATTTTTTTAAAAATCAGGTATAACGTGATTTTTTAATTATTTTAGTCGCACCCGGTATCCTATCGAAAAGCCTACAGGCAAAAAGTCATTCTCGAATTGTGCTCCGTAATTATTTGTGAGCATTTCTTTATACTCTTTTTCGTCTCCATTTCTTACAGGCACCGTAAGCGCTATTGCCAGGTAATTATTTTTAAGCTTACCCATTCGCCAATCGATGCCTGCGCCAAAAGTAGGGCCATAAAACAACTTGTTTAATTGGCTTCTATCGTTAATTCTTACTGCGGAATGATACCCATACATACCCATAATAAATGGGTTTACAGCTGCTTCATCTCGTACAAAGAACCTTCCTTTTAATCCCACATTATAACCAAACCCGGCAAGAGCATAACCACCGGCAGCAAACAAACCAATATTTTTTTGTGGATAAACAAGCAGGTTTGCTCCTATACCGCCATAGTCAAATCCAGCTCCTATACCAAGGTTTACAATTTCGGTTTGAGGAGTGAATTCATTTGTTTGTGCCGATACGGTGTACAGGGAAAGAAAAATAATTACTAAAAAAAATGTTACTTTTTTCATTGGGTAGTTTTTAAAAAAATTAATTAAAAAAGGGGTTCGGAGCTGTAAAAATCACTTTGTAAAATCGACTATTTCAAATCAATCATATTTTACATCAGATGAAAACCCTAATTCTTTCACCAAGAGCAATAGCTATTAGTTAGAAATAATTTGGAAGCTTTATTACACCTTTTTTCATAGCTTGTGTAGCCTGATAAAATTACAGGGTGCAAAATTATAAGTAAAATATGATATTTCAAAATTTATAGAATTATTCTATTTCGCAAGATTGTTTGCTCTTTTTGCTTTTCAATATTTCTATTTTAATGAAACTCCGCATGACCCTGTAAAGAAAGATGATTTATACCCAAACTCAAAATGTGATTACATTAAGACATGAAAATATAAGAAGCCCTGGTTTTGAAAGTTTTGTAGTGAATGAGTATTATTTAAATAGAAACCAGATGCGCCCAAAAACACAAAATAAATTGCAGATTTTAAATATATTTTGGCCTTCTAATAGGAATGGTTTGGAACTAACGGCAACTTAGCCGACAAAACAACAACCGACCCATAACACATTCTAATTTAAACCAAGAATTTGGTATTTCAATCCAAATTTTTGCTAAATATTGAATCCGACAAATCAACAACATTTCTTACAAAAACACGCTTTGGGAACCAAGAATAATAAGTAATTTCACCAAATAAATTTTACAGTTTGTCATTTGATTTGCTTAGAATATATTTTTATTCATTGCATGTTCGTTTGTTCAGAAAAGTTTTTCTGAAAAATCCTGTCCGCTTTAGTCATTTGACAGTGGAGGACGGACTTTCAAATAGCTCTGTACTTTCAATTTCGCAGGATTATAAAGGCTTTATCTGGTTAGGAACCAGAGACGGGCTTAACCGTTATGATGGAAAAAGAATCACCATATATCGTGATCTATACAAAAACAATCCAAAAGGCCCCAATGTAAAAATAAATTGTATTGCTGAAGACAAATTGCGAAACCTATGGATTGGCACCAATAACGGTTTATATATTTATAACCCTGTTGAAGACAAGTTCAGTATTATTATATACGACTACATCAATTTCATTTTTGAAGACAACGAAGGCAGCCTGTGGATTGGCACTACCACCGGACTATATTTCTCCAAAGCCTTCGCCCCGGATAAACATAAAATTACTTTTGTAAAATACGAAGGCAAGGATAAACAGATTTTTCAGAATATACAATGCATAGTGCAAAAGCCTGACAAACAACTGATTATAGGGAGTACGGCGGGCTTTTTTTCACTTCAAAAAAAAGAAGAAGCAATTTATGCAACAAGACATTCAAGCATGAGGCAGGTAAACATAATTACCATGAGTATAGATTCGACCGGCTACATTTGGGCAGGGTCTAATACAGATGGGTTGTACAGGATTGATAACACTTTTAAAGCAGTAAGACACTACACAGAAGGAAATAATGCGGAAAACATTCTTAGTAATAATGTAAGAAAAGTTCTCGTAGATAAAAAAGGTCAAATTTGGATAGGAACACTAAAAGGCTTAAACCGATATAATTATTCTACCGATAAAATTGATGCATGGGTACACCATCCTGATGATCCATACAGCATTAACTATAATTCGATTTATGATATTTTTGAAGACAAGCAGGGAAGTGTATGGATAGGCACTTATTATGGAGGCGCAAACAGAATTGACGCTTTTTCTACACCCTTTGAAGTGTATCAAAACGCATCTGACCCCAACATCCTGAGCAGCAATATTATCAGCGCGATTTCTTCTTCTACTCCACAATCACTTTGGGTAGGAACAGAAGCCGAAGGCCTTAATCTTCTGAATTTGGAAAACAAAACCGTAACACGGTTTAACACAGGAAATAAAAAATTACTTAGCTCCAATCTAGTCAAAACAATTTATCGTGATTATTCTAATGCCTTATGGATTGGATTTTTTGCCGGAGGGGTAAATGTTACCAAAAATGAAGGCCTTAGTTTCTCGGCATTTACAAGCAAAAACAGCAGGCTCAGGTCAAATGATATAACCAGTATCATAGAAGATAATGAAGGCAGACTATGGATAGGACAGCAGGAAGTCGGCATTGACATTTTTGATAAGGCTCGAAAAACCATACATAAACTTTCGGAAGTATTTCCAAAAACAAACTTACCCAAAGAAGGTATTACTTGTTTATTTAAGGATCTTACGGGAAATATATTCATTGGCACCAGAAAAAGCGTTTATTTAATGAGAAACAATCAATCCGACAGCCTTAAAACCCTTGAGAATATTTTCCCTGATAAAAACCAGATGACTTATATAAATTGTATTACAGAAGACAAAAACCAAACTATCTGGATAGGTAGTTCATTTGGGCTTACTAATTATTTGCCGGCAACAAATAAAATCACAACTTACACCATAGATAACGGATTGCCGGATAATAAAGTAGTAGCTATTGTAGAAGATGAAAATAATAATCTTTGGCTGAGTACGAGTAAAGGAATTTCAAAATTTAACCTTCAGGAAAAGCGCTTTGCAAACTATAAAAAACCAGATGGTTTGCCGGGCGATGTTTTTAATTATAACTCTTCTTACAAAGACAGACAAGGAAGAATCTTTTTTGGCAGCTATAACGGGCTTGTTGATTTTAATCCTATAACCATTGAAATCAATAATCATCCCCCCGAAATCACTTTGACAAAACTCGAAATTAATGATCGGCAAGTAACAGTTGCCGACAAATCTTCTGTTCTGAAAAAAAATATTTCAGAAATAAAAAATATTCGTCTCAGCCACAATCAGTCCGATGTAATTATTGACTATGCAGTATTAAATTTTATTAAACCCAATAAAAACCTCTCAGCCTATCAGCTTGTGGGTTATAATAATGAGTGGGTTTACACCAATGAGCACAGAGCCTTTTTTCGCAATCTGGAACCGGGCAATTATACGCTTTTTATAAAAGCCGCAAATAATGACGGGCTATGGAGTCAGTCTATCAAAATGCTGCAAATAAGAGTAGATCCGCCTTTTTGGCTTACATGGTGGGCTTATACATTTTACTTTTTGTTAGTGGTTTCTGTAATGACGGCAATCTTCCGTTTCTTTAATTCCAGAAAAGAGCTGCAGCGCAAACTTCATTATGAACATGAACTCAATCTCAGACAGCAGGAACTGCAAAACATGAAAACGGATTTCTTCACACACATGTCGCACGAACTGCGTACACCACTTACACTTATTCAAGGCCCTGCGGAGATGCTTGTAGAAAAATCAAAAGAAAATACCACCGAAAGAAAACTTGCGCAGTCAATTCAATCTAATTCTGACAGACTATTGCATCTCACCAATAACATCATGGATTTCATGAAGGCTGATTCGGGCGCATTAAAATTAAATAATACCAGTGTCGATTTTATAAAATTTTCCAAAGAAGTATTTGATAAATTCGCTTTGGCAGCCCGAGAAAAAAAATATACAATATTATTTTAAATCAGAACCGAAGAAGATTGATTTGCAAATCGATACTTATTATATGGAAATAGTATTGACAAACCTATTATCCAATGCAATCAAATTTGTGGATAACAATGGCGAAATCATTATGAATATTAGCGACATTGATGAATCAGAAATAAAGCTTACAGTGTATGATGACGGGCCCGGTGTACCGAAGAAAGAAGAAGAAAATTTGTTTTTGGAATTCTATCAGGCAAGCCCAAGACAGCAAAAACAAAAAGGAACAGGAATAGGGTTGGCATTATCAAAGAAACTGATCGAACTTCATCAAGGCAAAATTGAATATAAAAGAAAAGAAAAGAATTCGATCAAAAAAGATTATACCTGTTTTGAAGTAACATTGAAAAAAGGCACAAATAAATCATGAGCAAAAAAGATATTGATAGTAGAAGACAATGCTGAGGTAAGAGATTTTTTAAACCTTTGCTCGGAAGATGAATTTGATGTTTCTCAGGCAGAAAACGGAAAATTCGGTCTCGAAATGGCATTTGAAGATATCCCTGACCTCATCATTACCGATGTGGCAATGCCTTTGATGGACGGCAATGAGTTTTGCCGGATTATTAAAAATGATGAGAGAACCAGTCATATTCCTGTGATAATGCTAACAGCCAAAACCGAAGTGGAGCAACAAATTGAAGGGCTTGAGAGTGGTGCAGACATCTATCTCACCAAACCTTTCAGCATCAATGTACTTCAATCCTATATTAAAAACTTACTGAACGCTAAAGAAACGCTGAGGAAATTTTTCAGCCAGAAAATATTAATCGAACCGCTCGACATTGAGGTCGGCAATGTAGATAAGAAATTTATGGAAAGACTGATGGATATTATCAATAATAACCTCAGCAATCCTAATTTTCATATTAACGACCTTTCTAAACAGATTGGTATGAGCACTGCAGTTTTGTATAAAAAGTTTAATGCGTTGGTACAAATGCCCGTTGCCGAGTTTATTAAAACGCTTCGATTAAAAAAAGCATCCAAACTTCTGAAGGATAAAAGCCTTAATATTTCGGAAGTGGCCTGGGAGGTAGGATTCAATGACAGAAAATACTTTAGTAAGGAGTTCAAGAGGTTTTTTGGGCACAATCCAAGCGAATTACCGGATATTGACTGATTTAAATAAGTTTTTACCCCTAAATCAATAAAAACGACCCCCTCATTTCTAATGATTCTATGTGAAATTTGTAACCGAATTGCAGCAGAGATTATTTTCTTCATTTTTTTTATTTGTACCGGTGTTGATTGGCTTTGCAATTTGATTAAATTTTCAACGATATGCATTTGAAAAAATTACAAATTATTATTTCAGTTTTAGTTATTAGCGGTTTTTTACTGGCAGGCTGTTCTCATTCTTCGAAAATCAGCCAGAAAAGTATTAATCGGGTTATTGATGTTGCCGAAAAGCAATACACTAAAATGCTGGAAGTAAGTACCGACCTTGCCAAATATCCGCGCACATCCAATGCTGATGGCAGCGTCAAGTATGTTTCTATCAGAGACTGGACCGGTGGTTTCTGGCCGGGCAGCCTTTGGTATTTATATGATTTCACTAAAAAAGATGCTTGGGAAAAAGCAGCGGTAAAATGGACTGAGAGCCTTGAAAGCAACCAATACAATACTACTCACCATGACATTGGGTTTATGATGTATTGCAGTTATGGCAATGCTATCAGACATATAAAAAGTGAAAAGTATAAGGAAATCCTCATTCAATCGGCAAAATCTCTTATAAAAAGGTATGATGAAAGAGCAGGTTCGATAAAATCATGGAATACAAAGAAATCATGGGATAACAATACCTGGTATTTCCCTGTAATTATTGACAACATGATGAACCTTGAGCTGTTATTCTATGCCTCAAAAATTACAGGTAACCCAATTTATAAGAATATCGCCATAAAACACGCTGAAACCACTATGAAAAATCATCTTAGGTCCGACTACAGTTCTTATCATGTAGTAGATTATGACACTGCTACCGGCAAAGTGCTTCACCGGCAGACCAATCAGGGACTTTCCGACAATTCGCAATGGGCGAGAGGTCAGGCCTGGGGGATTTACGGTTTTACTGTGGTATATAGAGAAACAGGTGATAACCGATATTTAAATACAGCTCAAAAGATGGCAGATTTTTATATAAATCACCCTAACCTGCCAAAAGATAAAATTCCTTACTGGGACTTCAATGCAGGCCAGCCCGGCTACAAACCAGACTGGGCTTATGATGCTTCAAAATTCAGCTATGTACCCAGAGATGCGTCAGCAGCAGCAGTGACTGCTTCAGGCCTTTTAGAAATGTACAAATATTTGCCCAATGGTAAAAAGTATTATGACTTTGCCATAGAAACACTTAACTCATTAAGCAGCCCGGCTTATTTGGCAACACCCGGGACAAACAGTTTCTTTATACTTAAACACTCCACCGGAAGTATTCCGCATGGTACAGAAGTAGATGTTCCTTTGGTATATGCAGATTACTACTTCTTAGAAGCTTTGGCACGATATAAAAAATTAATAAATTAAACTCAAAATACTTCGTTAACTAAAATCAAATACAATGAAAGGTTATTTACAAAGGTTACTATTACTGCTTACTGTTGTATTATTGACTAATACAGTAATTAATGCACAAGCTGTATCCGGAACCATTTTTGACGACAGCGGCAACCCGCTCAGTAGTGTTTCGATACTCAATAAAAAAACAAATGCCGGTACTGCATCAGGTGTTGACGGCACTTACAAAATTGCCGCTTCCCTTGGCGACTCACTCATTTATACCTCGGTAGGATACAAACGAAACGGTATAAAAGTGGCATCATTTACCCAAAATATTGTTTTGACATCAGAAGTAGGCACTCTAAGTGATGTGGTGGTTGTTGGTTATGGTACACAGCGCAAGGGAGATGTTACTGTTTCTATTGACAAAGTAAACATGGGCGACCTCAACAAAGCGCCGGTACGCTCCTTTGATGAAGCGCTGGCCGGACGTGTTGCCGGTGTACAAATCACTTCAAGCACAGGGCAGCCGGGAGCAGGTACAGATATAGTAATCAGGGGTAATAACTCGATTACACAAGCCAACTCACCACTGTATATCATTGATGGATTTCCGGTTGAAGGGGCTGATAATAACTTAATAAACCCAGCCGACATTGAGTCAATAGAAGTTTTGAAAGACGCATCAGCAACAGCTATTTACGGTTCAAGAGGTGCAAACGGGGTGATTATGATTACCACGAAAAAAGGTAAAGCCGGTCCTCCGGTAGTGCAATTGAACGCATCCTATGGCTTACAAAAGGTTACAAAACAATGGAAATGATGTCGCCGTATGATTTTGTGGTACAACAATTGGAAAGAGACACCACCACAAATAATACTTCTAACCCCACTTATGTATATCTGACCCGTCCGGGCAGAACACTTGATTATTACAAAACAGCTAAAGCTATTGACTGGCAGAATCAAGTTTTACGTACAGCGCCCATGCAGGATTATACCCTTTCTCTAACAGGAGGAAGCCAAAATACAAAGTATGCCATTTCCGGCAACCTGCTCAACCAGGATGGTATCATCATCAACTCTAATTATTCAAGGTATCAGGGAAGAATGTCATTAGATCAAAACATTGGAAAAAAATTCAGAGCAGGTCTTAATACCAATTACGCATTTACAAAGCAAACCGGTATCGCTCCTTCTCAATCAACCAACAGCGCTACTACCAATATCATGTATAGCGTATGGGGCTACCGGCCGATAGAAGGTTATGAAGTAGATATCTTAAACGAATTATTTGATGAAGACGTTCCGGGAGCAAATGACTACCGCGTCAACCCTGTTGTGAATCTTAACAATCTGCATCGTTTACAAAAAATTAAAAATCTTTATGCCAATGCATATATAGAATACAATATATTACCCGGTCTTAAATTCAGAACATCCGGAGGTATTACTTCATACAATCGTACTTCCGGAAGCTTTTAACAACTCCAATACACAGTATGGTAATATTCGTCAGTCAAACAAAGTAAATGGCGGTATTGATTTTTTTGAAAGAAATACATGGATTAACGAGAACGTACTATCCTACAATAAAAGATTTGGCAGCCATAATATTGGGTTAACGGGCGTTGTATCCATGCAGGCTTCCAATTATAATGTATATGGAATTTCAGCTACTCAGTTACCCAATGAATCATTAGGACTCAGCGGGCTGGATGAAGGTACTGTTCAGGCGCCAACGGCCTATACTTCCGATTGGACGATGCGCTCTTATGTAGGCAGATTCAATTATAACTTTAAATCATTGTATTATTTTACTGCTTCTTTCAGAGCTGATGGTTCTTCACGCTTTTTTCCGGGACACCGTTGGGGATATTTTCCTGCATTATCAGGTGCATGGAGGTTCTATAATGAAGGGTTTTTTAGAAATCTTGGCTTTTTATCTGATGGTAAGCTGAGGTTAGGCTGGGGACAAAACGGTAATAACCGGGTTGGCGATTTCGATGCTTATTCTACCATCACTTTACCGATCAGTATGTCTTATCCAATAAACAATGTGCCTATAAGAGGCGCAGGACCTACAGCAATTGGTAATCCTGAGCTGAAATGGGAAACTACCGAAGAAACCAACATAGGCCTTGACCTGGGTTTCTTAAATAACGACATTACTCTTACTACCGAAGTATATCGTAAAAATACAAAAGACTTATTGCTGAGAGCAGATTTGGCGCCATCAACAGGATATGCTTCTGCCTTTAAAAACATCGGTAGTGTTCAAAATGAGGGTTTGGAGTTTACTCTTAATACAAAAAACATCAATAAAAAGAATTTCCAATGGTCAACCTCTTTCAATATTGCCTTCAACCGGAATAAGGTTTTGGGCTTAAACGAAAGTCAGAATTTTATGCTTACCAATATCAGATGGGATAATAACTGGCAGAACGTACCTGCTTACATTGCAAAAGTGGGACAACCGATCGGCCAGATGTATGGATTTGTTTCTGATGGCGTATATCAGCTAAGTGATTTTGTTGATAATGGAAATGGTACTTATACATTAAAAGCAGATGTTCCCAATAATGGAAACTCAAGAGCTAATATTAAGCCGGGTGACATCAAATATAAAGACTTGAATGGCGACAAAATAATTAACTCTGCAGATTACACTGTTATCGGAAATGGTAGTCCAAAACACCAGGGCGGACTCAACAATAATTTCAATTATAAAAATTTTGATCTGAACATTTTCTTCCAGTGGTCTTATGGCAATGATATTTTAAATGTAAACCGTTTGATGTTTGAGGGAAATGGCTTGAATAAATCCTTTCTGAACCAGTTTGCCAGCTACAACGACAGATGGAGCATGACCAATCAGGAGTCCATAAATTTCAGAACCAATGGTTTCTTTGGAGGCGGTTATTCATCAAGATATGTAGAAGATGCCTCCTACCTTAGGTTAAAAACGGTATCGCTCGGCTACAATGTATCAAAAACCGGTTTGCTTAAAGCCGGAATAAAGGCAGCCAGAATATTTGCCTCAGGCCAAAACCTGATTACCTGGACAAAATATACGGGTATGGACCCGGAGGTAAATACCTATATGTCTGCACTAACGCCCGGCTTCGACTGGTCGGCATACCCCCGGGCCAGAACACTCACATTAGGTATCAATCTTACGTTTTAAACTATAAAATTGAACATCATGAAATATATAAAGTACTTTTTTATACTGATATTGGTTATTTCGGTTAGCTCCTGCAAGAAATTTTTAGATACAAAACCCACAGATTTTCTTGCGCCCGAAACATATTATTCAACCGAAGATCAACTAAATAATGCGCTGATGGGTGTTTATGACCCTTTGGGATGGGAAACCATGTATGGCAACAATTTATTTGCAAATCTTACTATCTGTACCGATGAAAGCTTTTGGAACAGAGCTGCACAAACCACCGGAACCCAGGTAAATGTGTTTGACTACAGCAATATCGACGTTGCCAACCTATGGGCTGCCTGCTATACGGGTATAGAAAGAGCAAATATGCTAATTGCCAATGTAAAAAAACCTCAGATGGATGAGGCAAAAAGAGAAAATATTCTGGGTCAGGCTATGTTTCTGAGAGGCTATTATTACTTTTTATTGGCAACCAATTTTGGGGGTGTTCCATTAAAGACAGTGCCACAGCCATCGGTTTCAAATCCGGTTTACATAAATGTACCCCGTTCTTCCATCAAAGACTTATATACTCAGATTTTAAGTGATATGACCGAAGCAGAAGGAAAATTAAATACAATCACCGTAAATGGTAATCCCGGTTATATTTCCAAAACTGCATGTCAGGGAATTCTGGCAAGAGTAAACCTTAATATGGCTGGTTTCCCACTTAATGAAACCGCAAGGTTTGCAGAGGCGTTGTCCTGGGCAAAAAAAGTGGAAGCTTCAGGCGAACAGACTTTAAATACTGCCTATAATTCATCACTTACCAATTCGGCATATAGTCAGATTTTTATAAATCAAATGCGCGATGAATATAATATTAAAGAATCTATATGGGAGGTAGAGTTTTATGGCAATCGTATCAGCGATGCATTTGTTGAGTCGGGAAGATTAGGCAATACTATTGGTCTGGCTTTCAGCCCTTCTGTTGATTCTCCCGACTCGTTAGGATACTCTTACGGTTTTGCCAATACCACCCGCAGGCATTATTTGCGTTATGACAATGCCGACCAACGTAGGGACTGGGCTATTGCTCCTTTCAGATATAATAACACAGCGCCCTATGCACGTGTAAACTGGACTGCATCTACAATATACAATCGCAATGTGGGTAAATGGAGAAGATCATTTGAAAAACTGACTCCAAAGAATAAAAATTACACTCCGACAAATTTTCCGTTACTTAGATATTCGGATGTATTACTCATGATTGCAGAAGCAGAAAATGAAGTGAACGGACCTACTACTACAGCCTACAACGCACTGAATCAGGTACGCAGAAGAGCTTATGGCGTATCGCTGGCAGCCGCAAGCCCTACCGCAGATGCACCTGCAGCAATGGGTAAAGATAATTTTAGAACTTTCATTCAGGAAGAACGCTCACGCGAATTGTGTTATGAAGGACTTCGCAAATATGACCTGATACGCTGGGGAATATATGTTGCGCGTATGAATGAGATAGGTAATGAAATGGCTAATGATCCTACAAATACTGCCTTTAAATGGGGTGGTCTGGGCGGACAAAGTGTTTCAGAAAAGAATGTACTACTGCCTATTCCATCTACCGAAATGTCAGTAAATAAGGCAATCACAGCCAAAGACCAAAACCCCGGCTGGTAATAAAAACAACAATGAAAAAAATTATTTTCTATATAAGCATATTATTTCTTCCGTTTACAATAACGGCCCAGGATGATCTTTCGGTAATAAAGTCAAGAATCTTGAAAGAGATATTTGATAAAAGCAATGACGTTCAACTTACCAAAGCTGTTTTGTCCTTCAAGAACATAAACAGCGATGGTAGTTGGCCGGAAATCAATTATGATGATAACAGCGCCAGTAACTGGGCGCCCATCAGGCATCTCGAAAGGCTTCAGACACTGGCTTCAGCATTTGCAAAGCCCAATAATGTTTATAAAGGAAATGACGAAATTTACCAGACAATTGTCAAAGGGCTTCATTTCTGGTATGTGAAAAATCCGAGAAGCACAAACTGGTGGCAAAATGATATTGCCACCACCCAATACTTAGGCAGGGTTCTTTTATTGATGAGCGCGTCCGAAGGAAATATTCCTGAAGACTTGCAAAAGGTTTTAATCGGGCGTATGCAGACAGCACAGGGGCCTTTTACATTTACCGGTGCCAACAAGCTGGATATTGCCATCGCTTATATTTATCGTGCATTGATTACCAATAACGATAAACTCATGAATATCGCCGTGATGGAGGCTTTTCAGCCAATTGAATTTACAACGGCTGAAGGTTTGCAACACGATTACTCCTACCAGCAACACAAGGAACAACTGATGATTTCGGCTTACGGATATGTTTTTCTGACAGGAGAATATCAGGTAGCTGCCTGGGTTGCAGGAACAAAATATGCTTTAGATAACCAGAAACTTACTTTACTAAATAATTACTTTTTTAATACATACTCCAATGCTTTACGAGGCGGATATATGGATTACAATCTGGAAGGCAGGGGTATTTCACGGCCTAAAGCGTTAGATAAAACCCGAATTGCAGATGGTGGTTTGTTCAAAGATATTTTGCAAACCGATAAAACAAAAAAAGAAGCGCTCAATATTATTACCGAGAGAGTTACGGGTAAAAAGCCTGCTTCTTTTGATGTAAAGCCTTTGCACATTTATTTCTGGAAAGGTGATTACACACTTCATGTACGACCGGAATATTCTTTTAATGTAAGAACTGTGTCCAAACGAACTGTGCGGACAGAGAGCGGAAATAAAGAGAATCTTTTAGGCACAGTACTTCCCGACGGATCAGTGAATCTGACAAGGAGAGGTAATGAATATCTGAACATTATGCCGGCTTGGGAATGGGACAAGATACCGGGTGTTACTGCCAGAGATTATGACACCGCCGTCATTCTGAAAAAGCAGTGGGGCGAATATGGTAGTACCGATTTTGTGGGAGGAGTTACCGATAGCCTGTATGGCGCTACCGTATATGAACAGGATTATGATGATGTAAAAGTAAAAAAGCATATTTCTTTTTGACAACGAGATCGTTTGTCCCGGCGCAGGCATCAAAAGCAATGCACCCCAAAATATTACAACCACCATTAACCAAGCATGGAATAATGGTAAAGTTCTGACAAGCAGCAATAACAAAACGTCCCAGCTAAAAAAACAGTCTGAATTTTCTGGCCTGAATTGGGTATGGCATGACAGTATTGCTTATTATTTTCCAAAACCACAACTTGTTTTTGTATCATCTCAACAACAGAGCGGTAGCTGGACTTCCATCAACGGCAATCAAAAAGGAACGGAAAAAGGGATGGTGTTCAAAATGTGGATTGATCATGGAAGGAATCCGGCACCCGCTAGCTACGAATATATAGTTGTACCTGGCATTTCAGAAAAAGAGGTAGTTGGATATAACAATGAAATCGTTTCTATCATTTCGAACCATGAATCCTTGCAGGCAGTAGCACAAAAAGATTTAAAAATCATTCAGGCTGTTTTTTATACTCCCGGAGAACTATCCTGGCAGGGCATAAAGATCAAAGCCGATAAGCCATGTATTTTACAAATCAGAGATTTTGACAAGAGTACTGTAAAACTCAGCATTGCAGATCCTGCTCAAAAATTAGAAGATGTTACTATCACTATAAATACGCCAGAATTAAAAGAAAAGAAATTAACCATAGAATTGCCAAAGGCTCCTTACAGCGGTCAGTCGGCAGCATTGGAAATAAAATGATTTAAAGTAAACTAAGTATCTGATATGATTCAATCAAAAAAATATTTTCTTCTTACAGCCATTTTTTTAATGTGGCAGGGGGTGATATTTGCCCAGCAAAAAAAGCCGAACATTATTTTAATCATATCGGATGATGCCGGTTATGCAGATTTTGAAACTTACACCAAAAATGAAATACCAACCCCAAACATCAATCAATTAGCTAAAGAGGGTGTTACATTCACAAACGCCTATGTTACCGCATCGGTTTGTGCGCCTTCCCGTGCCGGATTACTTACAGGCCGTTATCAGCAAAGATTTGGCTTCGAACACAATACCTCCAAAAGCTGGCTCGGGTTTTACAATGGAAGATGTTGGCCTCGATGTAAAACAAAAAACCATCGCAGACGATTTAAAAGCAAATGGGTATCGCACCATTGCTATCGGCAAATGGCATCAGGGAGTATTGGATAAATATTTTCCGCTGCAAAGAGGCTTTGATGAATTTTATGGATTCAAAGAAGGACACAGAGATTTTTTTGGTTATAAGACCGAAAGAGCTGATGCATTTGCATTATATGACAACAACAATATTGTTCCTGAGGATAAAATAACCTATCTCACAGATATGCTTACAGGCAAGGCTATTGATTTTATTGACCGCAACAAGTCTAATCCATTTTTCATGTATCTCTCATATAATGCAGTTCACACACCTTTGCAGGCAAAACAATCAGACTTGAATAAATTCAGTAATGTACAGGATAAAAACCGAAGGACTTACGATGCCATGATGTATAATATGGACGAAGGTATCGGCAGGGTTATTGAAGCCTTGCGCAAAAATAATTTAGAAGATAATACACTTATTTTTTTCATCAACGATAATGGAGGAGCCACCAATAATGCATCCGAAAACGGTTGGCTGCGCGGCATGAAAGGTTCCAAATGGGAAGGAGGAATACGCGTTGCATTTATTATGAAGTGGCCACAGCACATTCGTGAAGGGAGCATATACGCCAAACCGGTCAGTTCATTGGATATTTTACCTACCTCTCTGGCTGCTGCAGGCGCACACATCCCTTACGAAAGGGTGGACGGAGTGAATCTGTTCCCGTATTTAAAAAATTCAAAAACGCCGCATCAGGACTTGTTCTGGCGAAGAGGAGCGGCAGCGGCAGTTCGTTCAGGCAACTGGAAATTGATAAGAGTCAAATCGGACCCGATATTGTTGTTCAATCTTAAAAAAGATGTTTCCGAGACACATAACCTTGCAGACAAAAAACCACACAAGGTTAAAAAGTTGCTTAAGAAACTCTCTAAGTGGGAAGAAGGACTTACCCAGCCTCATTGGTACAGCTCAATGGGCGATGATAATCAAATTAAAAAGCACCGCATGGAAGTGGTGGGCAGAGAAATGGAAAGGCAATTACCATAAAAATTTTACTTAGTAATTATTAATGCGTTTTGTAGCAACCATATTGATATTTTTTATTTTTAATGCGCAAGGAATTTGTGCCGAAAAGATTGTAAGCTCAAATGCCGAAGCATACCAGGCATTGAAAAAATCAAACCCCGGCGATCAACTAATTTTTAAAAATGGAGAGTATAAAAATATTCAGCTGATTATTGACCGATCAGGTACGCAAAACAATATGATTATTATTAAGGCAAAAAATCCGGGGAAAGTATTTTTTACAGGAGATGCAAAAGTAGAATTGAGAGGCAGTTATATCGTTTTTGAAGGTTTTATTTTTAGGAATGGAAAAAGAAACCCCGAAAACTGGAAGCCGCATGGGCCGGGTCTTGTGGCCATTTATGGCAGCTTCAACCGCATTACTCAATGCGTGTTCGATAATTTCGACGAAGCCCATTCTGCCTGGATTACCACATCTTTATATGAAAAGGGAGATGTGCCTACCCATTGCCGTATTGATCATTGCAGCTTTACCAACAAACTCACTTTTGATCAGGTAATCAATCTTAATAATACACCTAAAAAAGATACTGTTGGCGGACCGGCCATGTATCACCGAGTTGATCATTGCTTCTTTTCAAATCCTAAAAAACCCGGAAACGCCGGAGGTGGTATCCGGATAGGTTATTACCGTAACGATACCGGCAGATGTATTATTGACTCCAATTTGTTTGTTCGACAAGATTCGGAGCCCGAAATTATTACCGGTAAATCAAGAGAAAATATTTACTACGCCAACACATTTTTAAACTGCCAGGGTACTTTGAATTTTCGCCACGGGGACAAACAAGCGGCTATTAATAATTTTTTTATCAGCACCGATTCTTTGTATGGCTATGGCGGCATGTTTATCTGGGGAAGCGATCACATCATCGCCAACAATTATTTCTCGCTTCGCAAAACCATTGCATCCAGAGGGAGAGCAGCTATTTATTTGAATGTAGGCACCAAAGCATCAGAGCATGCGCTGGCTTACAATTCTTACCTTATCAATAATATTTTTTCAAATGTGAATGGTTATGCAATTCACTTTAACCCGATGATCGAAAACAGGAAAATATTTGCACAACAGGAAAATAAACCACTTGAATTTCCTCGTGACATTTATTTATTCAACAATATTTTTTATAATAAACAATATTCTTCATATCCATTTATTAAGGATGACTATCAGGATATAATCAGAAACCTGAATTGGAAAAATAATTATTATGATGGAAGTTCTTTAGGTATTAAACCGACAGAAGGATTAGAACCTGACGAGATGAAAACGGAACGATTCAATGATGATTTTTTAATGCCAACAACCGCCGGTTCAATAAATAAATACAATAATTTCAAATTTTATAATATATCCTTTGTTGATTTTGATATTCAAACCAAAATCACAGAAGGGCTTCGGGGAGAACCACTAAGTATTAACGAAGTATTACCCAGGTGGATGACAGCATTTACAGGAAATTATTATCATACCGGAATTTTAGATAAAGAACTGAAAAATATTTAAAAAAAATCACTCAAAAAAATAATCAATAAAAAAGGAGTAAATCATGTTAAAAAAACTATTTGTATTTGCTTTATTGCTACTCGGAGTATCCTTTACAGATGTTTCTGCACAAGCATTTAAGCCATTAAAAGGTATTTATAAAAAGGGTTGGACTGACCTTAACAAAAATGGTAAAAGGATATTTATGAAGATCCTACACAGCCATTGGACAAAAGGTTAGACGACCTCATTTCTCAAATGACACTGGAAGAAAAAACCAATCAGATGGCTACACTGTATGGTTACAGGCGTATTCTGCAAGACTCTTTGCCTACCCTTCAATGGAAAAACGAAATCTGGAAAGACGGAATCGCCAATATTGATGAGATGCTAAACGGATTTATCAACTGGAATCAGATTGAGTCTAAGTTGGATCTTGTAGCCGACATTCCCCGCCATGTTTGGGCGATGAATGAGGTACAACGATTCTTCATTGAACAAACGCGTCTTGGCATTCCGGTTGATTTTACCAATGAAGGCATTCGTGGTATCGAAGCCTATATCGCTACCGGATTTCCTACTCAATTGAACATGGGAATGACCTGGAACAGACAATTAGTAAGACAAATGGGGCAGATAACCGGCGAGGAAGCGCGTGCGCTCGGATATACCAACGTGTATGCCCCCATACTTGATGTTGCCCGCGACCAGCGCTGGGGAAGGCTCGAAGAAGTATATGGAGAAGACCCTTACCTGACTGCAAGGTTAGGTGTAGAAATGACAAAAGGAATTCAGGAAATGGGAGCAGCAGCCACTGCCAAACACTTTGCGGTATATAGCGCCAACAAAGGAGCGCGTGAAGGGCTGGCAAGAACCGACCCGCAGGTTTCGCCACGCGAAGTATGGGATGTACTGCTTTATCCTTTTGAAAAAGTGATAAAAGAAGCCAACCTGATGGGTGTAATGAGTTCTTATAACGATTATGATGGCATCCCTATTTCGGGAAGCAGCTACTGGCTGATTGATGTGCTGAGAAAACGTTTTGGTTTCAAAGGTTATGTAGTGAGTGATAGTGATGCATTGGAATATTTATTCAACAAACACCATACTGCCGAATCATTGAAAGAAGCGGTCTATCAGGCTTTCATGGCCGGAATGAATGTACGCACCACATTCCGTCCGCCAAACGAAATCATTATGTATCTGAGAGAACTTGTTAAAGAAGACCGTATTCCGATGGATACGATCAACAGCCGTGTGAGAGATGTTTTATCAGTTAAATTCAGATTAGGTCTATTTGATGAACCATATATAAAAGATGCCAATCATAGCAAACAGATAGTGAATAGCCCTGAGCACCAACAGGTAGCATTACTGGCTTCAAAAGAAAGTGTTGTACTCCTGAAAAACAAAAACAATGCATTACCACTTTCAAAATCATTTAATAAAATAGCTGTCATTGGACCCAATGCCACTGATGTTGATTATGCACATACACATTACGGCCCATTAGGCGTAGAAAGTGTACGTATTTTGCAAGGTATTCAAAATAAATTCGGCAAGGATAATGTGTCTTATGCTTTAGGCTCAGAATTGGTTGATAAAACCTGGCCCGAAAGCGAAATATTTCCTCAAGATCCTGACACGCAAGAAGCTTCATTGATAAAAGATGCAGTAGAAACTGCAAAAAAAGCAGATGTCGTAGTATTGGTATTGGGAGGCAACACAAAGACTGCCGGTGAAAATAAAAGCCGCACTACTCTTGAACTGCCCGGACATCAATTATTATTAGCTCAAGAAGTTCATAAAGCCTGGCAAGCCGGTTGTGGCTATATTTTTGGGAGCCCAACCCATGAGCATTAACTGGATTGATAAATATATTGACGGAATCATTTATGCAGGCTACCCCGGAGTGAAAGGCGGTATTGCAGTGGCCGATATCCTTGCAGGAGATTACAATCCTTCGGGAAAACTGACGCTTACCTGGCCAAAGTCGGTAGGTCAGATACCCATGAACTTCCCCACCAAACCTAATGCTCAGACGGATCGTGGTGAGAACGCAAAAATTAAAGGACTCCTTTATCCTTTCGGACACGGTTTAAGTTATACCACTTTCAAGTATGACAGAATGAGTATTGACAATCGTTTGAAATCAGAAGACAAAGTCATTGTGAAAGTGAGCATCACTAATACAGGTAAAATGGAAGGAGACGAAGTGGTGCAATTATACACCCGCGATGTGGTGAGCAGTGTAACTACTTACGAAAAAAATCTGCGAGGGTTTGAGCGTGTAATTTTGAAACCGGGCGAAACAAAAGAAATCACATTTGTCATCCCTGGTGATGATTTCAAACTGTGGAACAGAGAAATGAAACACGTAATTGAACCGGGCGAATTCAAAATTATGATCGGTTCATCATCTGAAAATATAAAAGTAACTGATAGTTTCATTTATTAATTCTTAATGAAGTTTCGATTACAATATCAGTAAATGAAGTGCGATGTGAAGGGTGAATAAAACAAAGAGAAATTTCCATAAATTTTTGGAAGTTTCTCTTTTATTAATAAAATATTGAAATACAATTCAATAACTCAAAAAGCATCCAAAGCATTTTATTTGCTTATTTTTAACCAACATTTTAATAATATCAAATATGAAGCGTTTTTTAATGAGTTTAATAGTGCTTTTTATCGTTCCATTTTATGCTCTGGCACAGCCCTCCATCATACCTTTACCACAGGAATACAATAAATCAACCGGAATTTTCAACCTCAACAATAATGTTGCCTTAGTTACAGATGATAATAGCCTGCTGGATGAAGCCTGGTATTTGCAAAAGGAATTATTGAGGCATAAAGGCATCCCTATTTCACTGCAAGCCAAAAGACAAAATACAGCCATCAAACTTTCAAAAGAAAAAAACAGCAAGAGATCAAATGGCGCTTACACCATAAAAATGAATCCTTCATCCGTTGAAATTATCGGCGTTGATGATGAGGGTGTTTTCAATGGTATCGTTTCTTTTGTACAAATGGCAACTGCCGTGGATGTAAAGAACAACAATCTTCCTTTGAACTGCTGGAACATCAATGATGCGCCATTGTATCAGTGGAGAGGGCTGATGCTGGATGAGTCGCGTCACTTTTTTGGAAAGGAAAAAGTTAAGTCATTACTCGACTGGATGGCTTTTTACAAACTCAATAAATTTCACTGGCACCTGACCGATGAGCCGGGATGGCGCATCCAGATTAAGAAATATCCGTTTCTGTCACTTATCGGTGGCATTGGTAGTTATACCGACTCATTGGCCCATACTGCATATTACACACAGGAAGACATCAAGGAAGTTGTAGCCTACGCTGCCGAGCGAAAAACTGAAGTGATTCCCGAAATAGACATGCCCGGCCACGCAAGGGCTGCCAATCGTGCATACCCACAGTTTAGCGGTGGTGGATCTGCAAAATACCCCGACTTCACTTTCGACCCCGGCAATCCGGCTACCTATCAGTATCTGACTGATATTTTAAGGGAGATAAATGCGCTCTTTCCTTCTCAAATGATTCACTTGGGAGGTGATGAGGTGAGTTTCGGTAATGAAAAATGGAACAGTAATCCGGGTGTGCAATCGTTGATGAAACAGCACAATCTCAAAAACCTGAAAGACGTGGAAGATTATTTTCTTCAGCGTATGGCCGACTCTGTTTTAAAACTGAACAGCAAAGTGCTGGCTTGGGATGAAATGGCTACCGCCACGCTTCCGGCTGCACAATCTATCATCTTCTGGTGGCGGCACGACAAACCGGCTCAATTACAGGCTGCTTTAAAAAATAATTATCCGGTAGTGCTTTGTCCGCGTATTCCTTTCTATTTTGATTTTGTGCAGGATAGTTCACATAATGTAGGCCGCAAATGGGCTGGCACCATTGCTGCTTTAAAAGATGTTTATACTTTTGATGCTTCAAAATTCGTCTCCGACAATCAAAAGCCATTAGTATTAGGTGTTCAGGCCAATGTATGGACAGAGCACATGAAAACGGAGCAACGATTAGACTATATGATTTTCCCCAGAATAAGCGCTTTGGCTGAAACTGCCTGGAGCTCAAAAGGGAAAAATTACTCTGACTTTCTGAACAGACTAAAAAATCACTTGAAGCTATTTAAACAGGATGGGATTTACTATTTTGATCCTTTACAGGCTCTAAAATATTCGGAGCCGGAGTTGTAACTTTAAAATATACGGATTAAAAAATCTCTCTGTTATTTTCGGAGAGATTTTTTTTTATCACCATCGTAGTAATGCGCTACCCCAGGTGAAACCACTGCCAAAAACGGCAAGGCAAATTAAATCTCCCTGGTTCACTCTACCGTTTTCCCATGCTTCACACAATGCCAATGGCACAGAGGCAGCAGTAGTATTGCCATACTTCTGAATATTATTGAAAATCTGATTATCACTGATGCGTAATTTTTTCTGTAGAAATTGTGAGATGCGTAAATTAGCCTGGTGAGGAACCAGTAAGTTCAGGTCAGAAATACTCAGTTTATTTGCGGTAAATGCTTCTTCAATCACCTCCTGCAATTTTACCACCGCTTTCTTAAACACAGCCTGCCCATCCATATAAGGATAAAAATCTTCTTTGTCCAATAACTCCTGATTAATGAAAAGGCTGGAATATGTATTTTCAGGTACCGAAGGCTTCCAATCTTTATTATGTACGCCGGCATGAAAACCCGGATTAGGCATCGCCAACACCTCTGCCTCAGAGCCATCGCTATGCAAATGGGTACTCAATATACCTCTGCCCTCCTCGGTAGAAGGCTGTAGCACTACCGCACCTGCTCCATCACCAAAAATTACAGACACATGCCTGCTTCGTGTATTGAAATCCAAAGCAAAAGAATGAGTTTCGGAACCGATCAGCAATATATTTTTGTACATCCCCGATTTAATAAACTGATCGGCAACGCTAAGGCCATACACAAAGCCACTACATTGATTACGGATATCCAATGCCCCAATTTCACCAATACCCAATAGCCTTTGCACCAGCACCCCACAACCCGGAAAATAATAGTCAGGACTGAGCGTGGCAAAAATGATAAAATCTATATCATTCTTTGTAATGCCTGCTCTTTCAATGGCTACTTTGGCAGCCTCGGCGCCCATTGTGGCGGTTGTTTCTTCAAACCGTTTGGCATATCTTCTTTCCTGAATGCCGGTTCTTTCCTGAATCCAAGCATCATTAGTGTCCATCAGATGGGTAAGTTCCTCATTGGTTACGACCCTTTCGGGCACGTACCCACCAATGCCTGCAATGATAGAACGAATCATAAAATTGTGATTTGATTTAGCAAAATAAAATAAAAATTAAAAATACAATTTTTGCATCTATTTCAAAATGCAAATATTAAGAGCAGTTTTATGAGAGTAAAACAATTTAAATAAATTAGACTCAACTATTTGATTATCAGCATGTATAGAATTACTACTTTTCTATAATGTATTTATCGCCGATATATTAATAGCTGCCTGTAATTTTTCGCCAATTCCGGAAATCAATCCACAAACCTTGTAAATGCAAAAAAATACCTACCCAATTTCCGCAACAATGAATTGTGGATTACATAGTCTCCATTTACAGATTTAAAATGCTAATTTTGGCGGCTACAACAAGATGAGAAAAAAAAATGGACAGGATTGTACAATTACCGGATAATATTGCCAATCAGATAGCGGCAGGGGAGGTCATACAGCGACCTGCCAGCGCCGTGAAAGAGCTTCTTGAAAACGCAGTTGATGCCGGTGCAGATGAAATCAGGCTGATTATTGTTGATGCGGGTAAAACATTGATACAGGTGATTGACAATGGCAATGGCATGAGCGAAACCGATGCCCGCCTATGCTTTGAACGACACGCCACCAGCAAAATCAGAAGTATTGACGATCTTTTTCACATCAAGACAATGGGTTTCAGGGGCGAAGCACTGGCTTCAATTGCAGCAGTGGCGCAGGTAGAGCTAAAAACCAAGCGACCTGATGATGAGACCGGAACCCTGATCGAACTGGAAAACAGTGTGGTAGCGAGGCAGGAACCGGTAGCAGTAGCCAATGGCACCTGCATTTCTATGAAAAACCTGTTTTTTAATGTGCCTGCCCGACGCAATTTTTTAAAAAGCAATGCTTCCGAAATGCGTCATATTATCGAAGAGTTTACCCGAGTAGCCATGTCTTTTCCTCATGTTAGGTATATACTTATCAGTAACGGTCAGCAAATTTTTCATCTGGAACAAGGCAGTTTAAAACAAAGAATCATACAACTATTGGGCAACAGCTACAATGCCAAAGTGGTTTCGGTAAAGGAAGAAACCGATTTTATGAAAATTTATGGCTTTACCGGAAAACCCGAAACTGCAAAAAAGACCAGAGGGGACCAGTATTTTTTTGTAAACAACCGTTTCATCAAAAGTCCCTATCTCAATCATGCGGTGATGAATACATATCGCGAAATGATACCGCAAGACAGTTTTCCGATGTATGTATTGTTCATCGAGCTGGACCCCACTCAGATAGATGTAAATGTGCATCCCACCAAACAGGAAATAAAATTTGAGGATGAAAAACTGATTTATGCCTTTATTCAGGCATCTGTAAAGCATGCACTGGCGCAGTTTAGCGTATCGCCTACACTCGATTTTGAGCTGGATGCCCATATTCAGCAGCGCCGGCCGTTTCGCAACCGTTCACCGAGGATAAAAAGACGCTGCAAAATCATCATCTCTGTTTATGGGTTTTACCCAAAAACATCAGGCGCACCTGATTGAAAAACCTTCTGCAGGAGAATTGAAAAGGCTGGAAAGATTTTTATGCGCCATTACCTAAAGAAGAGGAGCCCTGTTTGATTATGAAAACACAGAAAAGCAGCAGCAGGTTTTTTGTGGAAACGAAAAAACAGGCTTTTCTGATTGATGAAAATACTGAACTGAAGCAGGTTCTCCATTCGTACATCATTGCTCCTGTTAGCAATAGTTTTTTACTCATCAATCAGCAGGCTGCGCATGAGCGGGTACTGTATGAACGGATGAAAAAAATTGCAATAGGGAAACCGGCAGTTACACAACGAAGTATGTTTCCTTCCACACTGGAGCTCACTCCTGCCGATGCGGTTTTGCTTAACGAATTATTACCCGACTTGCAGATGCTGGGTTATCTTATAGAGCCTTTTGGCAACAATTGTTTTGTAATTCAGGGCACTCCCGCTGATCTGGAATCGGGAAACGAAAAACAATTAATTGATTTTACCTTAGAACAATACAAACACTTTAATACTGAAATAAAAATATCAAACCGAGAAAAACTGATTCGTTCCTTAGCCCGTCAAAGAGCCGTTAAAACCGGCAACCGCCTTACAGAACTTGAAATGCGTGAACTTCTTGGCAGTTTGTTTGAGTGCGAAGTGTATAATACCGCACCTGATGGTAATCCCACCTATCTAGAATTTAAACTGGAACAAATAGAAAGAATGTTCGGAAGGTAGATTTTAGGTTATGGACATTTGAGCCATATACTTTTTACAAGCATCTTTGATGGTTTTTTCTAATGGCTTATATTTAAAATCAGGCAATGTTTTCAACAGTTTGGCATTATCAAAGATGGTTTCGGTTTGGGCTACTTTGGCGCTTTCTTTAGTAAGCAATGGTTTCTGCCCGGTAATAATTGACTTTAGTTTTCCATCCTCCAGGCAATCGCCCCCAACAAGGGTGTTGCTTCACGGTGCGGCTTTTTTTTCCCAAAACCCTCTGCCATTGTATCAAATAGTCTTTTAAAGCTCCAGTTATCATTGCACACCAAATAGCGTTGCTCTGTGATATCCGTTTTCATGAGCGCTACGGTTGCTTTTGCCACATCTTCCACATCTGTAAAACCATTAACTCCGTGTGTAAACCAGCTAAATTCATTCCAGGCATTTTTGAAAAGCGCACAACTTCCCTCATTCCAATTGCCATAACCTAAAATGGTGGCAGGATTAAGTATGACACCTTCCAATCCCTCAGCAAAACCACGCCAAACCTCCAGCTCAGCACGGTATTTGGTAATAGAATAATGGGTATTAGACTGAGAATCCTCCCATTTAGTCGTTTCATCTACTATTATGCTGTTCTTTTTTCTGCCGAGCGCCGCCACCGAACTGATATAGACCAACCGTCGAATACCGTTTTCCAACGCCACATTAACCACATTGGCCGTTCCTTCAATATTAATTTGGCACATCCTTTCTCTGTCGGCTTTGCCAAAAGACACTACGGCTGCCGCATGAATAATGGTGTCAATATCCTTCATAGCATTGGCAAGCGCATTTACATCCAGCACATCTCCTTCTACCCACTCTACTTTTTCCAAAACTGCCTTATCAATGCAACGGGGAAATTTGCCCGCAGGCCTTTTGATAGCACGAACTGAGCGCCCTTCTTCGACCAATTGCCTGATAATATAAGCGCCCAGAAACCCCGTGCCACCCGTTACTAATATTTTAGATGATAAACTGATAATGATAATTTTTGAGTCGGGAGCGAAAATAATGATTATTCAATTATAATTTCTACTCTTAAAATAAACACTTATGTAGTACGGCACGCAAGTTTTGTTATCCTCTTTCAGGCGATGACATAGGAGAAATTGTTACTTTCCTACAAGGGCATCGCTTGGTGTTTTTGGTTCATTGGCAAAGCGTAATACATCAGCAAGTATAAAAAAACTGCATACCAAAAACCAGGCAACAGGCGATGAAAATATAACCTGACCCAATATCTCAGGGTAATTGGCCGGATTGGCCAATACCGCTTCAATTGGGACATTATTTGCAAACTGCTCTTTTGCCGTTAGTAAGATACCTTCTATCAGTAAAACCAGCACACTTAGCCAACCGATTCTTTTTATGGAAGTATAATATTTGCTGCTCCAGCCTTCATTACGAAACACTTTTTTTATTATTCCAAAAACCAGATAAGCCATTATCAGAATGACTACAATTTTGACCAACTCAAAAACAGTAATCAACGCCGAAGATTTTTGAAATTCTTCTACCGTTTTTGAAGAAGACCCTCCAAAATTCATCAATCCCGAAGCCAGATTTATCATCAACGATACCCCAAAAATGCAAAGTATCAGAATTGTGTTGGGTGTTAGTTTGAATTTTTGATTCATTTATTCGAAATATTTGATCGATTTATTGAAAAAACAAATCCTGCATTCGCAGGATTGATGAAGCGAATTATTAATAATTACGTTGCGCTTGTAAACTGCTTCAGAAACCTCACATCATTTTCACTGAAAAGACGAATGTCATTGATACCGTATTTCAGCATCGCCGGCCTTTCTACCCCCATCCCAAAGGCAAAGCCTGTATATTTATTGGGGTCAATTCCACAATTTTGCAATACATTGGGATGCACCATACCGCAGCCCAAAATTTCTACCCATCCAGTCTTTTTACAAATATTACAGCCTTCTCCACCACAGATAAAACAACTAACGTCCATCTCGGCACTTGGCTCGGTAAAGGGGAAGTAGGATGGGCGGAACCGTACTTTTACATCCTTACCATACATTTCTTTCACAAAAGAAATAAAGCGTTTGTTTTAGATCTGCGAAAGATACATTTTCATCAATGTAAAGTCCTTCCACCTGATGAAAAAAGCAGTGGCTGCGCGCACTGATGGTTTCGTTACGGTAAACTCGTCCCGGACAAATAACCCTGATGGGCGGTTTGCTTCTTTGCATTTCGTGCACCTGTGTATTACTGGTGTGGGTGCGCAACAACCAATCCACAGCGCTGTTTTTTCCGGCTTCCACATAAAAGGTGTCCTGCATATCGCGGGCAGGATGATGTTCGGGCATATTGAGTGCAGTGAAATTATGCCAGTCGTCTTCAATTTCGGGGCCTTCGGCCACCGCAAAGCCTAAGCGTTGAAAAATGCTGATGATTTTATTGCGCATCAGTGAAATGGGATGGCGGCTGCCCAAAGGCATATCGTCGCCCGGCAGGGTTAGGTCGGTATCGGATGATGTCTCACCTTCTGAAGCTCCCATTGCCTCCCTCATTTCATTATATTTTGCTTCGGCAAACTGCTTAAACTCATTAAGAACCTGTCCGGCTTCGCGCTTTTGCTCCACCGGCACATTCTTCATCTCACCCATTGTTTCCTTCACCAATCCTTTTGTGCCTAACCATTTGATGCGGAATGTTTCTAATTGCTTCTCATGAGCAGCAGAAAATGCACCTATTTCGCTCTTAAAATGCTCTATTTTTTGTAAAAGATCCTGCATAGTATGCAAAGATAGTAAAACCCTAAAAGTTATCGTTCGAAATAATCATTAAACTCCCACCCATTTTTGCTACTTTTTTGAAACGAATATGAGTTTATTTTTAGCCAAAAATCGAATCCATTTTAAAAATATTCTTATAAACTGAATAAATATTTTGAAAATATCAAATAAAATTAAATATTTGCAATCCATATTGGAAACTATAAAACAATTCCTGCCTTTATGAATTCAAAAATAAACCTTGACAAACTGGATCTCCAGATAATTCAGCACATGATGGAAAATGCTGAAATTTCCTATGCCGACCTTGGCAAAAAATTATTTGTATCTGGAGGCACAATACATGTAAGAATCAAGAAATTACAAAAAGACGGTATTGTAAAAGGCACCAAATTAAATACCAACCTGAAACATCTGGGTTATGACGTGATTGCTTTTATTGGCATTTACCTGCGTGAAAGTTCCCTGTATGACAGCGTAGCCAAAGAATTGCAAAAAATAAAAGAGATTGTACGCCTCAACTATACCACCGGAAACTATAATATGTTTGCCGAAGTGGTTTGCAAAGACATTACCGAACTCAGAAACGTATTGCACGAAAAACTACAACGGATAAAAGGAATCGAAAGAACCGAAACACTCATCAGCCTTGAAGAAAGTTTTTCAAGAAATGTGAAGGTGATGGATTAAATAATCCTTTTGCTTAAGTGACCGGCTTTTTACCAAATGAGTGAAAGCCATAATATTCAATATTTTACACCCACATTGAAATGTACTTTTGTCTGAAGAGACGAGGCAACTTCAAACGTTATCATTAAATGAAAAGAATGACATGAAAAGCGGAATTGCCAACAATGAAATAATCTTACTCATTTTTATTAACATTTTAAAATTTATTCGGCGTTTTCTAAAGCCATTTTTATCCAAGCCATTATTTCATTGTCAATTTCGGTGATGTCTGTAATTTTAATTTTATGCGAACACATAGAATTAGGTTTTTCCGCTTGCAGCTTTTCGGTTGGTTCTTGTCCTTTTAGGTTGATTCCAATTTCAAAGCGAGTTATAGTTACAGGGTTTAAAATGGCAAATTGCTTTTTTCTTCGCAAGCTTACATAAGTGTTCTTGGGTGCAATTTCAATGTCGTTTCCAAAGGTTAGAATTTCAGAAATCAACTTGTCATAAATTGGTTTTAAATGTTCTTTGCCTTTATATTGCCTAAATATAAGGTCTTTCGTATTTTCTGCCGAGTCTGTATCTGCCTCATTTGCTTTGTGTGCTACAAGATTGGCAAATCCGTGAGTAAAAGCGTGTTTTTCTTTTAGGAATTTGATAATTTCTCCGTGCTTTTGATAATTTTCTTTCTTCACAATTTCAAGCCATTGCTGCAAAGGTTTACCTGTGTTATTTTTCAGGTTGTCAATCATTGTTTGTGTCGCTTTGTCCATATTTATATGTTTATATACGGTTGATTTAAATATGATGCCTATCGAATTAGCTATTTGTGTTGTTGCGGAAATAAAAAACAGTCTGCCTAATTTAGCACAAAAGTTTAATAGTAGCACAAAGTTGGAAATACAACATCAAAACAGTATATTGCATATACTCTGTAGCGATGCCTCCGATGAACCATACCTCAGCTAAGCCTTTCCATCTTTGCTTTTCACCAAAAATAAATAAAGAATGAAAGTTGATGAAATTTAGTTGAGGAATTTCATCCCGAAACTACTTAACGAAAAAATCAGGCATAAGAATATTACCCCAAGTCGGTGTATCTCGCATGTGGAGGATAGAAAGCTGCTCTAAACATTGAATCTGCGGGCCATCAGATATATATTAAATAGTTATTGACTTAAACATCTGTAATTTTGCTTGTCTTTTCAAAAAAAAAACAAGGACAGCATGCGTATGAATACAAAAGAAGAGATTGTAAACAATTGGTTGCCGCGATACACAGGAGAGAATCTTGAAAATTTTGGAGAATATATTTTGCTTACTAATTTCAGTAATTATGTATCCCTTTTTGCAGAATGGAACAAAGTAAAAGTGGCGGGCAAAGATAAACCCATGCAATGTGCTACCTCCGGCGATATTACCATTATAAATTTTGGAATGGGCAGCCCCAATGCTGCGACCATTATGGATTTACTAACGGCGATTGAACCAAAAGCTGTTTTGTTTTTGGGGAAATGCGGCGGATTGAAAAAACGAAATAGTGTGGGAGATTTAATTCTGCCGATTGCAGCCATCAGGGGAGAGGGAACCTCCAACGACTATTTTCCTGCAGAAGTGCCGGCAATGCCTGCTTTTGCACTTCAAAAAGCGGTGAGTACTGCCATCAGGCAGGCCAAAGTCGATTATTGGACAGGTACCGTTTATACCACTAACCGAAGGGTGTGGGAGCATGACGATGAATTTAAAGATTATTTACAGGAAATTAGAGCCTATGCAGTGGACATGGAAACGGCTACAGTGTTTACGGTAGGGTTCTACAATAAAATTCCTACAGGCGCTTTGCTCCTGGTAAGCGACCAACCTATGATTCCCGAAGGAGTAAAAACTGAGGAAAGCGACAAAAAGGTGACTACCAGTTTTGTAGAGCGGCATTTGCGTATTGGGATTGAATCCCTGAAGCAGTTGATTAATAAAAAACAAACGGTACGGCACCTGAGGTTTTAAATCTAACAGTCTAATAATCAAGTAGTTAAAATTTTGAATATATTTTTCATTAATCAAAAATAATATATTACCTTTGCAGCCAAAAAATCGAAAACCGGTGCCGTAAGACCGGGGATCGAAAGGGAAAAATTCCTTTTGAGGGCTGTTTTTGTCCGTTCCCCGCTTCACTTGTTTTGATTGTATTTGACAATAAAACCCAGATAGTAAATGAAGCTTTCACAATTTCAATTTGATTTACCCCTAAATTTAATAGCACAGACGCCTGCGAAAAAAAGAGAAGATGCCCGAATGATGGTGATTCATCGCCATACCGGACAGATTGAAAACAAATATTTTCGCGATATCCTCGATTATTTTGATGATAAAGATGTATTCGTAGTAAACAATACAAAGGTTTTTCCTGCCCGAATGTATGGGCGAAAAGAAAAGACCGGCGCTAAAATTGAAGTCTTTCTTCTGAGAGAACTCAATAAGCAAAATCGCCTTTGGGACGTGATAGTAGATCCCGCAAGGAAAATAAGGGTTGGTAACAAATTGTATTTTGGTGAAAATGAGGAATTAGTTGCCGAAGTAATTGACAATACAACCAGCAGGGGGCGAACCATCCGTTTTCTTTGGGAAGGAAGTGAGGAAGCCTTTAGGCAACAATTGGAGGTTTTAGGCGAAACGCCTTTGCCTAAATACATCAAGCGTAAACCAGACGAAGATGATAAAGAGCGTTATCAAACCGTTTATGCAAAGTATGAAGGCGCGGTGGCAGCGCCAACTGCCGGCTTACATTTTAGCAAGGAACTAATTAAAAGGCTTGAAATAAAAGGCATCCGTTTTGCTGAACTTACTTTGCATACCGGATTGGGCACCTTCAGACCTATTGAGGTAGAAGACCTTAGTAAACATAAAATGGATGCCGAGTATTACAAGATTGATGAAATAGCCTGTAATATTGTAAATAAACCAAAAACGCATAATCACCGGATTTGCTCCATTGGAACAACTACTATGAGAGCAATGGAATCATCCTTTACGGCTCAAAAACTGCTTAAACCTGCTGAGGGATGGACAAATATGTTCATTCACCCTCCTTATAATTTTAATATTGCAGATGCATTGGTTACCAATTTTCATTTGCCAAAAACCAGCCTGATGATTATGACAGCCGCATTTGCCGGTTATGATTTGGCGACAGAAGCCTACAAAAAAGCCATAAAAGATAAATACCGCTTTTTCAGCTATGGTGATTCTTTATTGGTAATTTAATGATTTATCATATAAAAAGGACAACCTCTTCAAGAAATCTGAAGAGGTTGTTTTGTTAATCAGCAATAGAATCTCTTTATGGTTTGTCCCACCATACTCTGGTGTTCAACCCATCCGTGCCTCCGTAAGGGAAAGCGGCTACAGCCGCATCATAATTGGCTTTATTGATATTGGCCTCCTGAGTGGGGTAGCCTTCTCTCCTTGGAATATTACCAGCATTTGCACCTGCCGGAGCAAAAATTAATGGATAGCCGGTTCTTCGCCATTCGGCCCATCCTTCATATCCATGCAGAAAGAGGTGTACCCAACGCTGGTAAGATATTTGCTTAATGGCATTGGCAGGGTCATAAATGATATCTGGATTAGTCATGAAGGCAGCCACGCCGGTTGTGCTGCCCGTCCACTGCGAAATGGATTGTTTGATTGCTTCTTCATAATTGGTTTTAGCCACTGCATCGCCACCATCTATCCAGCCTAACTTGGCAGCTTCGGCTTTTGCAAACAGCGCCTGAGCATAAGTTACCAGATAAACAGGTGAGTTCTGCTGCCTCAATCCGGAACCTAATAATGATATTGACGGAATGTCATTTGAGTTTCCTACCTCTTTGCCATATTCGAGACCAACGTATTGACCGGCATTGTTTTTATCGCCAAAAACCGAAAGGCGCGGATCGCCTAATGGTTTCATGTAATCAACCAAAGGTTTGCTTAAGGCATACCATTGCCTGCCTAACCTTGTAAATGAGTTATACCAAAAATTTTCCATAGTTGCATCTGCCAGATGCGGAAAGAGGAAATTGTCTGAATTGGCGGCCATAATTCCGTTATTGATAGCCTTCACAAATTCGGCTTTTCCTTTTTCCGCATCCACTTTTGACAATCTGAGCGCCATTAAAGCATGAATGGTATTGCCCATCCTTTTCCACTTGGTAACATCGCCTTTAAAAACAATATCATTTGAAATATTTCCACTTACAAAAGCAGCATTGGCCTGATCCAATAATACAAATAAGCTGTCGTAAATATCCTTTTGCTTATCATATTTTGGGGAAAAATTTTCTGCGGCTCTTCCTGCTTCACTATAAGGCAAATCGCCCCATCTGTCCGTCATAAACCACATAAAATAAGCCTTCAGTATTTTGGCAACAGCTATCTGATTGGACACAGGGCCTTCATTGGCATTCAACTGGCTGGTAAGCGCTTTTTGCAGGTCAATAATGGGGCCGGTGTACCAGCTTGTAAACGAAAAATTGGTGGCAATATACCTGCTGTTATCGGTAAAAGTGGTAAGCGATAGGTATTGTGGATAGTGTACCCCATAAACGCTGGAACTGATGGAAGGCAGATAAAGTTCTGCATTGGCAATTAACTGAGTGCCCGAAGCTGCAGAGGGATTATTGGGGTCGGAGTAATAAGAACTGTCAAACTTGGTGCAGGCAAAAATCCAATCACTATAATCGGTAAAAACGGTTTTAATATCTTTAGCATTATTTTCAATTTAAAGTTTTAAAAAGTTAAATTCAGGCTGATACCATAACTGCGTACCGTTTGCAATTCACCTTTTTCTATCCAACTAATGGAAGCGCTGCCTGAAGATAATTCGGATGGATCGACACCTTTTGGCGCTTTTTGCCAAATCATATATGGATTGCGGGCAATTAATGCCAATCTTAAAGCTTTTATGGAAGTCTTTTGCAATAACCTGTTGCCGAGCGAATAACCAATGCTCAATTCCCTGAGCTTTATGTAGGATGCATCATAAACCCACTCGTCATAAATTCTGGTGCCAATATTATTTCTAAAATAAGTTCTGGCATCAACATAAGCTGAAACAGGCTGCTTGGTTGAAGCAGAAATACCTTCAATTTTATATCCTCCACCATCAGCCAATGGATCACGCACGTTTTTGCCGTTATCATTTATAGCGGCGGTTCGTTCTTCCTGTCCCGATTTTACGGCTAACATTTGCGACCAACTGAAAAATTTTCCACCTTTCTGAAAGTCAATCATTGCATTAAGGTCGAAATTAAAGATTTTGAAACTGTTCAGAAATCCTCCTGTAAATTTGGGTACTACCGAGCCAAAGTTTAAATTCAATTGTTGGATAGGTAAATTATTGGCATCCAGCAAAATCTTACCGGTTGCAGAATCCCTTTTATAACCGGGACCTATTAGCTGGCCAAAAGGTTCTCCCACATTTGAAAACAGATAAACTGTCTGGCTTGAATAGGAATTGGCATCAAGCTGGTATGAAGTCAACCCCGGATACAATTCGTTTACCATGCCTTTGTTGCTGGCGAGGTTCAAAGTGGTATTCCATTCAAAACCGTTTGTTTGAACAGGAGTGCCTGTCAGAGATATTTCAATACCCTTGTTTGAAATTCTTCCTGCATTGATGACTGCATTGCTGTGCCCTGATGCAGGTGAAATTTGCAATGGTAATATTTGGTTTTTATTCACCTGCTCATAGTAGGTAGCATCCAAGCCCAATCTGTTATCTAAGAACTTAATATCCACACCGGCTTCAAACGAGTTGGCATAAGATGGTTTGATATTTGGATTTCTTAAAGTGCTTGGAACCGTCATCGTGTTGATGGGAGGGTGGCATTGTAAATGCCGCCGGCGGTATAAACATCTATAAACTGATATGGCGACAAATCGGTTCCCGCCTGTGCATAACTCACTCTCAACTTTCCGAATGATAAAAGATTATTTTTCAGTAACTCGCTAAACACAAAGCTACCCGAAACTGATGGATAAATATATGCATTATTGTCAGCAGGTAATGCCGATGATACATCTCTTCTTAACGTTCCATCCAAAAATAATAAATCTCTATAACCTAATGACAAAAGTGCATAAGCACTGCGTATCTGCTTTTTGGATGTATAGTTATTAATAATCGGCCTGTTGATAGATGCCTCTAAACTGTACCATCCCGGGCTTGAAAGCCCGCCGGATGTGCTGCCAGATAAATATGAATAATCACTGTTCAGCAGATTTCCGCCTAATGTAGCATTTAAGGATAGGTCTCCCCATTTTTTGGAGTATTCTCCCATCAGCTCATAGTTGACTTCTTTGTTTTGATATTTCCCTTCAAAATATCCGGGATCCAGCCTTCCGCCTACAGCGTTACGGCTATTTAATTTCTGAACATAGATGTCGCCTCTTACAAAACCACTGATTTTAAATGAAGGGAAAAGCTGATAACGCACATTTACGTCTCCAAACAAACGGTCGCGCTGATCGGCATTCAGGTTTTCATAAGCATCAAAGTAAGGATTGTTCCAGTCGCTGGGTTTGTTGTTTGCAATCATACCCGAACTGGTATTCGGATTTACGTTCCAGTTCATTATAGTACCATCCGTGTATTTATAGTTTCTCAAACGTTTGATATCGATATTTCTCTGAAACCATTGAACGGCGCCGGTAAATGAACCCTGATAACCCTGCACCGGCCTTCGACCACTATTGTTGGCATAGTTTACATTGGTTCCTACAATCAACTTGGATGTTGCATTTAAGCTGGCATTCAAACCTAAGTTGTTTCTTCTCAGAAAGGTATTAGGATAAGTTCCCTTGATGTAGGTATTGTTATAGCTCAACCTGTAAACACTGCTGTTGCCGCCGCCTGATACGGTTACGCCATTATTAATGTTCTGGCCGGTTTCGAAAAAGTCTTTAATATTATTGGGTTGTGGTAAAAAAGGAGTCGCTTTTCCAAACTCCGGGTCTTGCGGATAGAAACTGTAATACATTCTCACGGGAGTTCCATCCATTTTAGGCCCCCAGCTTTCATCATTGCCATTTACATAAAGTTCACCATTAGCGAGTTTCAGGAAAGTTTGGTTGTTGCCTACTCCATAAACGTTTTGCAGAGGCAGGAAATTACCCACCTTCTCTACCGAGTAAGCCGAATTTAAACTAATTGTTGCCTTTTTGGCGGCACGGCTTCCTTTCTTGGTAGTAATTAAAACTACGCCATACTGACCACGAAGACCATACAGGGCAGAGGCCGGTGGCCCTTTCAGCACATTAATGGATTCGATATCATCATTATTAATATCCTGCCCGATATTTCCAAGGTCGGTTCCATTGGCGGTTCCGCTACTGAAATTGGCATTGGAAATGGGGGTTCCGTCCACCACAATCAGTGGGGCGCCACCCCCGCCAATAGAGTTGATGCCTCTGATTTTTATTTTTTGAGTTCCACCTAAGTTGGCACCTGAAGAACCAATCACCTGCACACCGGCTATTTTACCGGCCAATGCGCCAATGACATTCTGGTCTTTGGTCATGGTAAGGTTTTCGCCTTTCACCTCTTGGCTGGCATAGCCCAATGCTTTTTTCTGGCGGGTGATGCCGAGGGCGGTTACTACCACTTCCTCCATAGAAGCAGCTTCATTTTCCTTCAGGATTATCTGGAAGTTTGATTCGTTCCCGATTTTTAATATGGAAGATTTGTAACCTATTGCCGATATTTCAATGCTGATATTAGAGCCTGATATCTGCAACGAAAAAGTTCCATCATTGTTGGTTGAAGTTCCTCTTGTAGTGCCTACCTCATTGATGGATACAGAGGCAATTGGTTCGCCATTGGTATTTCTTACTATGCCTGATATTTGCCGTGTCTGGGCAAAAAGAATAGATGGCAGTATCAAAAGATATAATCCGGTTATGGCTACCGGCAGTAGTTTGTTAATCATGCAATACGTTTTAGATTAATTATTTACTTAAAAATAAGGGTTAAAAAATTAAAAACAAAAAAAATATGATTTTATTGAAATGCCACCTTTTTAATAATTTATACGATTTGGCTATCTTCACACATTATTTTTGAAACGATAAAAGACCTTTTTTCATGCAACTTTCATGTTCGGTTCCGAAATTTGAATTTGACGTAATCACAATGGGTCATGGTAGTGGCGGGCTGCTTACTCACAGATTGCTGCAGAGTGGTGTGTTTGATATTTTGAAAAACGACATGCTGGATCAGCAACATGATGGAGCGGTTTTTGAGTTGAGTGGTAAACTGGCTTTCACTACAGACAGTTATGTTATTCACCCTGTTTTTTTCAAAGGAGGGAATATTGGCGAACTGGCTGTAAATGGTACCGTAAATGATCTGGCCATGTGTGGCGCTATTCCCCGCTATTTGTCTTTGTCTTTTATTCTGGAAGAAGGGTTAAAGACCACCACACTGGGAAAAATCATTCAAAGTATAAAATTAGCTGCAGATAAAGCTGAAGTTCAGATAGTTACAGGCGATACCAAGGTAGTAGAGCAGGGTAAGGGCGATAAGATTTTTATAAATACTTCGGGTATTGGCACCCTGCATCCACAGGCTCAAATTCATCATAACCGGATAGCGAGTGAAGATGCCATAATCATCAGCAATTCAATTGCCAATCATGGAATTGCCATTATGAGCCAGCGTGAGGGACTTGAGTTTGAGACGGATATTGTAAGCGATACCCGTCCGCTTAATCATATTGTGAACAAATTGTTGGACGATTTTGGAGCGGATATAAAATTTTTGAGGGACGCTACCCGTGGAGGAGTGGCTTCTGTCCTTAATGAAGTAGCAGAAATAACCGGCTTGGGCATCGAAATTGAACAAGCGGTGCTTCCTGTTGAACCTCAGGTGGAAGGTGCCTGCGAGATGTTGGGTTTCGACCCGCTGTACGTAGCCAATGAGGGTGTTTTTATTGTTGTTGTAAAAAAAGAAATTGCAGAAAAGGTAGTTTCGGTTTTGCAAAACGATCAAGCAACAAAAAAAGCGTCATTGATTGGTTTTGTGAATAGCCAAACCCCAAAAAAGGTTTTGCTGAAAAGCAAAATCGGAGGCAGACGTGTGGTAAACTATTTAACGGGAGAACAGCTCCCAAGAATTTGCTGATGATGCTTTAGCCTAAAAGAAAGGGATGGACATGTCAACCCATTGATAATATATATGTTACAAAAGAAAAGAATTTAGTCCTCCTTTTTCACGGTGCTTGCTCCACTGGAGTTTGAGGTTACTTTAGGATTTCCTTTGTATCTGATGCCGGAAGCGCCCGAAGCATCAGCAACAAGAGAAATACTGGCAAAAACCTTTGCATTGCTGGCGCCTGAAGCCTCCACCTCAGTATTTTCCGACTTCAAATTGAACCCGTTGATGGTGGAAGCTCCCGATGCTTTTGCAAAAATATCTTTTGTTTCACCATCAATAGTGAGGGTGGATGCACCACTGGATTCCATGTTAATTTTGGGCGCTCTTACCGAAACATTTCCAGTGGAAGCGCCGCTCAAATCAATTTTTAATTCAGTATCCTGTATAAATTTACTGCCAGTTACCAATTTGGAGGCCCCTGAAATTTCCAAAAGATCGGCAGAAGGCATGGAAATGCTTAGTTTTATTTCGTCACTCGGGCGAAGATTAACCCCGTTTTTGGTTCTGATAATGAGCCTTCCATCTTCATTTTGTACCTTAACGTAGGGAATCAGATTTTCATCTGTTTCCAGTTTTACGGTGTAAGCCGAGTCCTGCTTCAGATAGACCGAAAAATTGCTGCCGGCATCAACAGACCTAAAATTCTCAAAATGAAAAACTTTAGTTTGATTCTTATTATTTCCTTTTACCCACGTAGCGTCAATAATATTGCAAGAGCTAAAACTAAATGCAACTAATGTCAAATAAAAAAAATATTTCATATCTATTGTTGTTTTTTTAATATTATTCAAAAATTCTTTCGGTATGATTTGGGAAGCCGTTTTAAATATCAAATATTGATAATAAACTTTTAAATATCAAACATCTTACTTTCAAACTTTCTTTACCTTCGCCAAATTATGACAGAAAGAATACTCATCCTTGATTTTGGTTCTCAATACACCCAACTCATAGCGCGTAGTGTGAGAGAAGCCAATGTATATTGCGAAATTATACCATATTCCAAATCTTTTGAAATTGATGGCAATTTAAAAGGAATTATTCTTTCCGGCTCACCCTTTTCGGTAAATGACCAAAATGCGCCGGTTATTGGCATAAAAGGCCTTATAAAACAGTTGCCCGTACTGGGTATTTGCTATGGAGCACAGTTTATGGCCAAAACCTATGGCGGCAGGGTAGAAAAGAGTGATAAGCGTGAATACGGAAGAGCAGGTATGCAGGTACTCAAGCCGAAAGACCAATTGTTGGAGGGCGTTTCCATCAATAGTCAGGTGTGGATGAGCCATGGCGACAGCATTTTGGAGCTTCCTGCCGGTTTTGAATTATTGGCAAAAACAGATAATATCCCAGTTGCTGCTTATAAATATGAGGATGAAAATGCTTTGTATGGCCTCCAGTTTCACCCGGAAGTTTATCACAGTGTGGAGGGTAAAAAAATCATAGAAAACTTTCTGGTAAATGTGTGCGGCTGTAGTCGCGACTGGACGCCTGCCCATTTCATTACCGACACGGTTAATGAATTGAAAGAAAAAATTGGTGATCGAAAAGTGATCATGGCGCTTAGTGGAGGCGTGGACAGTACGGTGGCTGCCACACTAATTCATAAAGCAATTGGCGATAATCTTTTTGGAATATTTGTGGATAATGGCGTGTTGAGAAAAAACGAGTTTGAAAAGGTAATAGAAACTTATAAACTATTGGGAATCAATGTAAAAGGTGTTGATGCCAAGACTTTGTTTTATAATGAAGTAAAAGGCCATCCCGATCCCGAAACTAAAAGAAAGATTATTGGAAGATTGTTTATTGATGTTTTTCAGGATGAGGCTAAGAAAATTGAAGGAATCGAACTGCTGGGTCAGGGCACCATTTACCCCGATGTGATTGAAAGTGTTTCGGTTCATGGGCCTTCCGTAACCATAAAATCGCATCATAATGTGGGCGGCCTGCCCGAAAAGATGCATTTGGATCTGGTGGAGCCGCTTCGCTCTTTATTTAAGGATGAGGTACGAAAAGTGGGTAGAGAACTGGGTATCCCTTCCATTTTGATAGACAGACATCCCTTCCCCGGTCCGGGATTGGCCATTCGGATTTTGGGTGAAGTAACGGAAGAAAAAGTGAAACTTTTACAAGATGCCGACCATATTTACATAAATGCTTTGAAAGATTCAGGTCTCTATGCAACTGTTTGGCAGGCGGGAACTATCTTATTACCGGTTAAAAGTGTGGGGGTGATGGGAGATGAACGCACTTATGAGTTTACGGTGGCATTGAGGGCAGTTACAAGTGTGGATGGAATTACGGCAGACTGGGCGCATTTGCCATATAATTTTCTGGCCGATGTTTCCAACGAAATAATCAATAAAGTGAGAGGAATCAATCGAGTAGTGTATGATATCAGTAGTAAACCGCCGGCCACCATTGAGTGGGAGTAATGTAGATTGTTTTAGGTAAAGTATTAAAATACAATAGTTTATAAAAAGGTTTTGGCATGATGCGTTTTTGTTTTTTCTTCTTCATTTTCTTAATTGGTCTGGGCAGTCTTCAGGCACAGGTTGCAGAAACTACGGTCAAAAGACATAAAATGGCCATTTTTACACCGCTTTTTTTGGATGATGCGTTTGATGCAGCCGGTTCTTATCGTTTTTCTACCAAATCCTTTCCCAAAAATGCAATTCCGGGATTGGAGTTCTATCATGGCGCTCAAATAGCCGCCGATTCCCTAAACAGCCTGAACATTCCATTGGATTTATATGTTTATGACTCAAAGTCGGGCAGCGCTACCTTGGAACAGCAGTTTCAAAAGGCTGTAAATGACAGTGTTGAATTGGTGATTGCAAATTTTGCCATTGCTGATGTTGCCAAGTATGCTAAACTGGCTGCAGACAAAAAAATGACTTTAATAAATGCGGCAGTGCCTAATGATGGTAATGCGAAGGATAATCCTTATTTCATATTGATAAATCCCACTTTTCAGACACAAATTGAGAGTATTTTTAAATATATTAAAGCAAATTTTGCCTCAAGGCAAATCATTGTCCTTACCGGAAAAGGAACCTCCGAAAACTATATCAGGTCTGCATTTGAATCACTTAATAAACAGAAAGATTCTATATCGTTGTCGTTAAGGTTTATAGAAGCAAGCGATACTACCGCAGTCAATAAATCTATTGCAGCATTGGACAAAACGAAACAGCCTTTATTTGTAATAGGTTCCTTAGACGTAAATTTAGGCGCAGCACAATTAAAACGCCTTTCTGCCATTAGCAGTCAGTTTTCAGTTATTGCTACGGTGATGGGTATGCCTACCTGGGAGAGTATCTCTCTTTCCAAATCCGAGTTTAAAGGTCTGGAAGTGATTTACAGCACTCCTTTTTATAATTCAGGGAACGATGTTTACAGTAAAGGGATTTTGGCTTACTATACTAAAAACATGTTTGCCAAGCCTTCTGATTTGGTTTACCGGTCATTTGGGTTGGTTTTCAGGTTTGGACGATTGCTGAATCAGTATGGTAAAGAGGTAAATGCACACTTAGATGACAAACAATTTAGAGTGATTTATGATTATGATATTCAACCCGTATTTAACAATCATCATTTAGATTATTTCGAAAACAAAAAACTGTATTTTCTAAAGTTTTATAATGGTAATCTGCAACAGGTAAATTAATAAATGTAGCCGGAATAGGCGGTTTTGCGCTACCTTTGCACCGTGTTACAAGAATATTTTCAACCATTCAGAGATAATGTAATAGGTATTGATACCTGTTTTGAGTCGCCTTACGGGGTGCAAAAGATTGTTTATGCCGACTGGACAGCGAGCGGACGTGCCTACAAACCCATCGAAGACAGAATAGTAAACGAGATAATGCCCTTGCTGGCAAATACCCATACAGAGACCACAGCTACCGGAACAGCTATGACCAGAGCTTACGAGGCTGCCAAACAAATCATTAAAAAACATGTGAATGCCAATCAGGATGATGTGCTGATTTTTGCCGGAAGTGGAATGACGGGAGCAGTAAATAAACTACAGCGATTACTCGGCCTGAGGATTCCTGAAAGAATTATGGATTACGTAAAGCCCGGTAAACTTCCTTCTTTGGAAGAGCTGAAGGGCAGTGGTTTGAAGATTCATTCTCTTTTTAGCAATTATCTGGAAGTGGATGAAAACCTGAAGCCTTTAATATTTGTGTCGCACATGGAGCATCACTCCAATCAAACTTCGTGGCTCGAAACCATTGCCGATGTGGTAATTATTCCTAATAATGAAGATGGAAATATCAATCTGGACGAGCTGGAGCATTTTTTTTCTCAGTTTGAAAACAGAACCAACAAAATTGTGGCCATTACCGGTTGCTCAAATGTTACCGGTATTCAAACGCCTTACCATGAGGTGGCAAAAATAACCCATAAATACAACGGTTTATGTTTTGTGGACTTTGCCTGCTCGGCACCTTATGTAAGCATTAATATGCATCCTAAGGATGAAGAAGCGGCATTGGATGCCATCTTTTTTTCGCCACATAAATTTCTTGGCGGACAAGGTACGCCTGGCGTATTAATTTTCAATAAAAAACTCTACAAAAACATAATTCCCGATCAACCGGGAGGAGGTACCGTAACCTACACAAACCCCTGGAAGCATCATGAATACATCTCCGATATCGAGCATAGGGAAGACGGTGGCACTCCGCCATTTCTACAGGGGATTAAAGCTGCGTTGGCAGTGAAGTTGAAAGAAGAAATGGGAGTGGATAAAATGCTGGAACGTGAAGAAGAACTGCTGGGTATTATATTTGAAAAATTGCCCCAAATACACGGAATAGTAATTTTGGAAGGCCAGAATAATAAAAGGTTGGGAGTGATTTCGTTTATTTTAAAAGGGGGGCATTTCAATCTGGCGGTAAAATTATTGAATGACAAATTTGGAATTCAGACGCGTGGCGGTTGTGCCTGTGCCGGTACCTACGGCCATATCTTGTTGCATGTGGATGAATTACACTCTTACGAAATTCTGGACGAAATGCACAAAGGAGATCTTTCATGCAAGCCGGGTTGGATTCGCATGTCGGTACATCCTCTTATGACCAATGATGAGGTGCATTATATCCTCAACGGTATTGAGCAGGTAGCGCTGAACTATGTTGCATGGAGCCGCGATTATGAATATGTACCCAAAACCAACGAGTATCAGCATCGCTCATTTGCAGACAATACAAATAAATTGGTTAGCAACTGGTTCAATATGGAACTGAAATAAAAACAGCTTATCGCTGCTTACTCTTCAAATCTTCCAAAATACTCTTTTGCGAATTGATGATTCGTTGTTGTTTTTCCTGATCGCTTTCATTGCTTTTTAATTTTTTGGTAAGCGAATCATGTTCGTCGGTAAGCGCTTTCATTTTCTTTTCTTCCTTAACTAATATATCTTCTTGCTTTTTAATTTGCATTACCAAGTCAGCACGTTCCACATCTGGAACCATCCTTTCCAAAAAGGTTTTTGCATTGGCAGCCAGCACTATAGGGTCTCCTGCCAGGGCATTTGAGCCTTGCATAATCATGTAAAGCGTAGTTTGTTCTTTTCCTTTTATACCGTTTTGGTCAATTTTGAAAGAATAGTCTAATGGGTATGAAGTGATTTCGGGAATAATAGCGGCCTGATAAACAAAAAAACCCTTGCTTTTTCCTCCTTTTAACCTCATGTCGGCCACTTTCGCCTTTAGTGCATTTTCAATTACTTCACCCTGATAACTATATACCATAATAATTGCCGGTTCCTCGGTTTTCTACTTTTTAAAACACCCTGATAGGCCTGAGCCGATGCAAACATAGAAAAAACAAAGGTGGATAAACCAATTAATAATAATTTTTTCATAACAGATTATTTAACTTTTCGAATATATGTTTAGTTTATTTTCCTCATCAATGACGTGTGGCAAAGATAATCTGTTGCTTTGAACTTAAGGAGAAATATTAAATTAAAACTGACCGGTATTGATTAACTGCTTTAAATTTGTTGGAAAATATTTTCTTTTGAGCGGAATAAGACAACTGGCAGGGCAAACTATCTGGTACGGATTGAGCAATGTGCTGGCAAAACTCCTGAATTTTCTATTGACGCCCGTTTTGACTTACCTGATGGTGAGCAACAAGGGGCTATCCGAGTTTGGCGATTTCAGTTTGGTTTACGCCTGGATTGGTGTGGCCAATATTGCCTTTACGTATGGGCTTGAAACGGGTTATTTTCGTTTTTGTAATGACAAAGCGATAAATGAGCGAAAATTATTTAATACCACATTTGGTTCTCATATTATTACAACTCTTTTGTTTACTGCCGTAATCATTTATTTCAGTCAGCCTATAAGTAACTTTCTTGAAATAGGGCGTTTCCCACAAATAATTACCATTTCAGCGCTGATAATCGGGTTTGATACATTGGCTGCTATCCCATTTGCTAAACTTAGACAGGAAAACAGACCTCGTAAATATGCGTTTATTAAGGTTTTCGGTATTGTCATCAATATCAGTCTGGTGATATTTTTTGTATATGTGGCGCCCACCTATTTTTATAATTCTGATAATTTTCTGCTTAAAGCAATTTTGGGCCAAAACAGGGTAACTCTATTGGTTTTGGCTAATCTGATTCAGTCTCTGGTCGTATTTGTATTGTTATTTGCCGAATGGAGTCAGTTTCGTTTTCATCTCAATAAGAAACTATGGCAGAAAGTAATGCACTACAGTACGCCGATGATTGTAATTGGCCTTGCCGGAATGGTGAATGAAGTAATGGACAGGCAAATGCTCCTTAGTTTTCTTCCACATTCCATAGAAGAAAATAAGCAAATCGTAGGTATTTACTCTGCCAATTACAAAATTTCGATATTTATCACCATGTTTATAAATGCCTTCCGCATGGCGGCAGAACCGTTTTTCTTTAAACAAAAAATGAAAAAGGCGCACCTTATGTTTATGCCAAAGTGATGAAATGGTTTGTAATCACTTTGTGTATTGCATTTTTGTTTACCGGCCTTTATCTGCACTTATGGAAATACATGATTGGCAGCGAATATCGTGTCGGCTTATTTATCGTGCCGATTCTTTTGATGGCAAATGTATTTTTGGGTATTTATTACAATCTTTCGGTGTGGTACAAAATAACCGATAAAATGTATTGGGGAATTATCATTACTGTAATTGGCGCTGTTATAACGTTGATTGGTAATTATGTATTTATTCCCAAATATGAAATGCTGGCCGGAGCAACGGTTACTATGGTTTGTTATGGCACAATGGTAGTTGTTGCCTATCTGGTAGGACAAAAATATTATCGGATTCCTTACGCCTGGAAAAAGCTGACGGCTTACATCGTAATAATGCTTTTGGTTTTTTGGCTGAACAATACAATCACAGATTACTTCTCCGGATTTTGGCTAAAAACAGTAATCGCCACATTTTTTATGCTGGGGTTTATTGCCTTTATAGCAGGTGTGGAAAAACGTGAATTAAAAAATTTGCCTATTCTGAGCAAATTTCTAAAATAATATTTTTTCAAATATGGGATGATGTGGTGAAGTTAATCACTCGGTTTTCAAAAATATTTTCCTACCGAAATTACTTTTAGTCTGCCTGCACAAAGGGATTATTTCTCTTTTCAAATCCAATGCTGGTGCCACCTCCATGTCCGGGATATACTTTTGTAGTATCTGGCAAAACGTACAGTTGGGTTTTTATGGAGCGCTCCAATGTGTCAAAATCGCCACCCGGTAAATCAGTACGGCCAATGCTGCCGCTAAACAACACATCGCCACTGATTAAAAAACCGCCTTTTTCATTGTAAAAAGAAATACTGCCCGGAGAATGACCCGGAGTGAACAAGACCATCAACTCATCATCACCTATTTTTATAATATCGTTTTCCTTTAAAAAAACCATTTCGTCTGTATAGTTATCAAAAGGCAGCCCATACAATTCAGCAGATTTAGGCGCAAAACTCAGAACTTTTTTTTCAGTTTCATGTATAAACAGAGGCAATCCCCAGGTTTCACTTACAAATTTGTTTCCAAATACATGGTCCAGATGGCAATGTGTATTTAGCAAATAAATGGGAGATAGATTTTTCTCCTCAATAAAATTTTTCAGAATTTGTCTTTCCTCTTCGTAGTAACAACCCGGGTCTATGATGCAGCATTGCCCGGTTTCATTATACAAAATATATGTATTTTCAATAATAGGATTAAACTCAAAAAATTTTACTGTCAGCATATATTTCTTATTAAAAAGTGAATTATTTTCGACAAAGATATTTTATAACTATCAACATTAAAAAACTACCTTAGATTTGCGTAGCAAATGAAAACTCTAAGGCTGATATTAATCCTGCCCCTGATGCTGTATTTGAATGCATTTGGTCAAAAATCTATACGTGGATTTGTAAAAGATGCCCACAGTGAAGAGCCTGTTCCCTTTGCCTCGGTAATGTTTAAAAATACTTCAATCGGCGTGCTTTCAGACTCGGCAGGATTTTTTGGGTTTCAAACCGATTACTGGCCATCAGACACTCTTATAATCACCAGAGTTGGTTTTCAACCTTTTTTTCTAACATTAGAAAAGGGTAGAAATAGTTATGATGTAACGATTCCTATGGAGAGAGGCACATTAAATGAAGAGGTGGTGGTAAAGATAAAAATTGATAAAGGACTTTGGTTGTGGAAAAAAATTGTACAGCATAAGCCGGAAAATAACCGCTACAAATTTGATAATTTTTCTTATGAATTATATAACAAGCTGGAGGTTGATTTAAAGAACTTCAAAAGTTTGGAAAGAGTATCCAGTATAAAACCATTTAAGCCTATAAACGATTTGATTAATCAAAATATTGACACTTCCGAAGGTTTAAGGCTATTGCCTGCCTATCTGACAGAAACTATTTCTGACTATTACTATCAAAAAAAACCACTAAAACGAAGAGAAGAAATAAAGGCCGTAAATACCAATGGCGTGAAGAATGAGAGTATGGTTAAGTTTTTGGGAGGAATGGATCAGGTGATTAATGTGTATAACAATTACATTCCTGTTTTTACAAAAGAGTTTATTAGCCCAATTAGCGATAATGGAGATTTTTATTACAAATATTACGTTACAGATACAGTAAAGATTGGCGAACAAAAATTTTATCGGTTGCTGTTTACTCCCCGTCGAAAGGGTATGAATACTTTTGAGGGTGATTGCTGGGTGCATTTGGGTAGTTTTGCCATTCAAAAGATGAATCTGTCTTTGGATAAAACTGCTGATATTAATTTTATGGAGAAATTCAGCTATGTGCAGGAATACAAAATGCTCACTGACACCAACTGGTTTATTTCACGCGAAAAATTAGTGGTGGATGTAGCGCCCATCAGCAACAAAACACCGGGTGTGATAGGCCGAAAAACCAGCACTTATTTAAATATTTTGGTAAATGACAGTTCGGTGGTAAACAAACTACTTCAAAATAAAGTGCAGGAAGAAGTAGTAACTATGGCAGGCGCAATGGACAAGCCCAGAACTTACTGGGATACAGCTCGCCACGAAGGGTTGAGCAAGACTGAAAAGGGCATCATCAAAATGATTGACACGCTTATTAATACGCCATCTTACAAAAAAATTACAAAGCAGGTGGTCTTCCTTACTACCGGATATGTGGATGTGGGTAATGTACAGTTAGGATCGGCCTTCAATTGGTTTTCTGGCAATGCCTGGGAGGGTTTTCGCACCCGGTTTGATGTGGCCAGCAATACCGGTTTTAATAGAAAATTACGGTATCACGCCTATCTGGCTTATGGTTTTAGCGATAAAAAATTTAAGGGACAAGGCGAGCTTTTTTACCTGCCAAAAAAGGACCCCAGGCAATATTGGCATTTAGGCTACAGAAATGATTTGGATTTCGGACAGAATTATTATGGCGAAATATCTCAGGATAATATTTTTACATTCGCTATTCGCAAACCTAATATCCAAAAAAAATATATAAATCTCGAAAAGATTGATTTTGAGTTTTTTAATGAGTTGAGAACCGGATTTTCAACGCTTTTATCCATCAATAACGAACAATACAGACCTTTGTCCAATTTAATTCCGGCAGATTCTTTTGGAGTAGGATTGAATAAATTAGTTTCTACCGAACTGTCGTTAAAGCTTCGGTTTGCCTATCAGGAAAAGTTTATTGAATCGCAGTTTTACCGCACCAGCCTCGGCAGTCCCTTCCCGATTGTGGAGGCTACCGTGTCGAAGGCTGTATCAGGATTTTTGGGCAGCAGATATAATTACACAAAATTGCTGGCAAGCATTTCGGATCATATCAAAACACCGCCATTTGGTTCTTTGTCTTTTCAGTTGTATGCCGGTGGCACTTATGGGAAGGCGCCTTATACGTTTCTGAATATCGCTCCGGGAAATGAATTGTATTATTACAACAAATATGCTTTCAATATGATGAATCGGTATGAGTTTGTGCATGACCGGTTTGCAGGCATTAATTACGAACACAATATTGGCAATGGTATTTTCAGATTAGCGCCAAAGCTAAAGATGCGCCAGTTTTATACGGTAAAGGCTTTGTGGGGCTCGCTTACGGATGCAAATAGAAAATTGAATTTCAAAGAAGGCCATAATTTTCAATCGTTGGATGGAAGAACTTATCTTGAAGTGGGCACAGGCGTTGATAATATTCTACGGTTTTTGAGGGTTGATTTTATCTGGAGGCTGTTGCCTAAGTCGGAGCTAAAAAGCACAACAAAAAATTTTGGAATATTTGGCAGTGTAAGGTTTAATTTCTAATATCTTGCCAAAGATTAATCTACTTATTATTTCAATTACGATTTGTTATGTCATTTATCAAAAAAAAATTAGAAGAAAAGTTCAAGGAAGCATATATCGGATTAAATGATAATCAAAAGAATGCTGTTGATGCCATAGATGGTCCGGTAATGGTAATAGCAGGGCCGGGAACGGGTAAAACCCAGATTCTGGCGGTTCGTGTGGGCAAGATATTGCTTGAAACCGATGCATTGCCCGAAAATATCTTGTGCCTCACTTACACCGATGCGGGAGCAGTAGCCATGCGAAAAAGGCTTCAGGAGTTTATTGGCGCCGAGGCTTATAAGGTAAATATCCATACATTTCATTCCTTTTGTAATGATGTGATTCAGGAAAACCTGTATCTTTTTGAGAAAACAGCATTAGACCCCGTATCAGATTTGGAGCGAATCGGTTTTTATAAAGAATTGATTGATGCATTTCCAAAAAATCATCCGTTGAAACGATTTAGAGGAGATGTGTATTTTGATAGAGAAAATCTTGAAAAGCTATTTTCCAACATGAAAAAGGAGGATTGGATGCCTGATTTTATCAAAGAAAGAATAAATGAGCGACTGGAAAACCTTAAACATGATGAAAAATTCATTTATAAAACAAAAAGGGAAGGCCAATGGAAAAAGGGTGATTTAATGCCCAAGTATTACGAGGAGGTAGCGCGCATGGAAAAACTACGCGCTGCCGTAAATGAGTTTGATAATTTTCAAAATCTGATGCGAAAAAATAATCGATACGATTTTGACGATATGATAATCTGGGTGATAAAAGCCTTTAAAGAAAATAAAAACTTATTGGCCGATTATCAGGAACGATATCAGTATATTTTGGTAGATGAATTTCAGGATACCAGTGGGGCGCAAAACCAAATTGTGCAGTTGCTAATCAGCTATTGGGATAAGCCCAATATATTTGTGGTGGGAGATGACGACCAGAGTATATATCGCTTTCAGGGAGCCAATATGGAAAACATGCTCGACTTTGCAAAGCATTACGAAAAAGAGTTGAAAACCGTAGTACTTACTGATAATTATCGTAGTACACAGCCTATTCTGGATGTTTCAAAATCAGTAATTGAAAATAATGAGGAGCGTTTGGTAAATCAAATTAAAGGATTGAGCAAAGATTTGAAAGCAGCCAATACAAATATCAATCAACTGAAAGCCTATCCCGAAATAGTTGCATACAACAGTATTATCGAAGAAAGGATGGATATTGTATTGAAAGTAGAGGAGCTGATTAAAAATAGAGTTGCTCCCGGAAAAATAGCAGTTATTTACCGGCAAAATGATTATGGTGAAGAACTTGCAAGGTACTTTAATTTGAGAAATATACCTTTTTACAGTAAACGAAGTATCGACCTCCTTAATGACACTTTTATCAACAAAATAAAATCTATTCTAAGTTATATTAATGCAGAGTTAGATATTCCCTACGGTGGCGATGGTTTACTATTTGAAATTCTGCATTATGATTTTTATAAAATACCTCCGATAGAAATTGCCAAAACTGCTGTAGAAGTAAATTGCATGAAACGCAAAAAGGAAGGCGTTTCTATCCGAAGCTTGTTATCAGACCGCGCCAATGCTCCTGCTAAAGATTTGTTTGATCGGGGCATGCACCCCGAGTTAAAAAGGGCGGTAATAGCCCTGGAAGGCCTCATTGCAGAAGCGCCCAACGTTACAGTGCAGCAGTTACTTACAAGTGTGATACAGAAAGCAGGTATATTGCAATTTGTATTAAACCACCCGCAAAGGATTGAGCTGATGCAATATCTGACGGGCTTTTTTGATTTAGTGAAAGAAGAAAACCGCCGAAAACCTCTCCTTGAGCTTCAGGGGTTGATGAATCTCTTTGATTTAATGGAGAACGAAAAAATCAAGTTGCCTTTAATTAAAACCATTGGTAATGAAAAGGGGGTGAACCTATTGACCGTACACGGAAGTAAAGGATTGGAATTTGAACACGTATTTCTGGCAGGCACCTTTTCTAAAGTGTGGGAGAAGAAAAAAAATAACAACAGAGGGTTTAAAATACCAGACACACAGCCAACTTCATCTGCAAAGCCGACTGAAAAAGATATTGAAGAACTGAGGCGTGGTTTTTATGTAGCGCTTACCAGAGCAGAAAAGTATTTGCATATCTCTTATCCCAAGCAAGATAATGAAGCCAAAGAACTGGAGCCATCTGTATTTATTGCTGAGATCATGGATAAACATGCCCTCCACATCGAGAATAGAGCGTTATCAGAAGAACAAATTTTTGAGTTTCATACAGTTCTTTTTTTGAACCAGAAGTTGAAATGCCCACTCAGCTTTTATTACAACAATCTGATAAGAATACCTTCAGGAAAAAAATGAGGCCACCGAATTTGGAAGCGCCGTCCATTTTGCTTTGCAACAGTTATTTGCAAAGATGAAGGCAAATGATGGCAAGTTTGCACCGGTGGAGACTGTGATTGGAGACTTCAACTGGTACATGCAGCGACATAGAGAAAATTTTACACAAGAGTCCTTCAACAGAAGGATGGAACAGGGGTCTGTAATTATTCCGGCTTATTATAATAAATACTTTGATGTCTGGAATAAGGCAGTGGTAACTGAAATGAATATTAATGTATTGGTTGATGGCATACCCTTGAAAGGTAAATTGGATACACTTGAGTTTAATGGCACCGAGGTGAATGTAGTGGACTACAAAACCGGTAATGTTGATAATGCAAAAAATAAACTGGCCGGCCCAACCGAAAAAGAACCCAACGGTGGGGATTATTGGCGGCAGGCTGTTTTTTATAAACTTTTGGTGGATAATTATAGTTTGAAAAACTGGCATGCCGTAAGCGCCGAATTTGACTTTATAGAACCTGATTCCAAAAAGGACTTCAAAAAACAAAAATTAGTAATTACGCCAGAGGATCTGGAAATTGTGAAAAGTCAAATAAAGGATACATGGCAAAAAATACAGAGTAAAGACTTCTACACCGGCTGCGGCAAATCTGATTGCCATTGGTGCAATTTTGTTAAAGATAACAGCTTGTATGTAAGCCTTGAAGAGGCGGATGAAGAAGAATAACGAAAACAGTTTCATCACCCTTTTGTTTTTCGTGAAATTAATTTTTTATTAGCGTATTCTAAATAAATAATACGTCTTACTTTTATACAAATATTAAAATCATGCTAAAGAAAATATTTATTGTTTTAGTAATTGTTTTAATAGGCATTCAGTTTATACGCCCTTCAAAAAACCAAACAACTGAGCCACAACCTAACAGCGCAGATCATCTTTTCCAGATGCCGGAAAACCTGAAAACGGTGATGCAGAAGGCTTGTCTGGATTGCCATAGCAACAATAGCCGATATCCCTGGTATAATAATATTCAACCTGTGGCATTCTGGATGCAACTGCATGTGAACAAGGGTAAGAAAAAACTGAACCTGGATGAGTTTACCAATATGCCCTTACGCAGGCAATATCATAAATTAGAAGAAATAGCCGAAGAAGTAAAAGAAGGGGGAATGCCGCTTCCTTCTTACACCTGGACGCATAAAGACGCTGTTCTGACTGAGGCAGAAAAAAATGAAATTTTCGCATGGACAGATTCTGCCAAAGCAGTTATGGAAAGAACATATCCAAAAGACAGCCTGATTAGGAAAAAATAAAACTGAATCTGCTTATCAAAGTCTGGAATACATCTTTTAGTAAAGCTGTTTAACCTTATTTCTTTTCGGTTGACGGCGGTGATAGCAGGTCGTTTGTCTCCTTGATAACCGATTTCAGATAAAAATCAATATTGAAAGAATTATTCACTTTTTTGCCCGGTGCATTGATGATTGCTTCCAATTGTGCACTAATCTTTTGAATGGATTCGGCACTTTGGTCGGGGATGAAAGTAATTACCTTTTGCCGGTAGCGGTTACATAATCAAGCCGGGAAATGGGTCCACTGTATTTGGAGTTATCGCCGGCGGGCAAATATGCTGATTTTAAAGAAGCATCTGCAATGAAAGTATTCAGTGCGTCAAAAAAAGCTGTATCAATAAATCCGTAATAGTAGCCGGTGCTGTCGCCGTTTCTCATGATGATTTTATAATCTCCGGCTTTAGTTATTTCTATGTAATGGTTCAGCCATAGGCCCACGCTATCGCTGGTGTTGTTCCAATGATAGGATAAGTATTTAAAGGTTCCCGGTAATTGCTTTGTTTCCCCGTTTCCACCACAACTTATTAGTATCAGCAATAACAGAAAAAAAGATATTTGTTTCATTTGTGTTATTTTGTTTTGTAAATTTAACTGATAGTTGTGAATATTGGCGATAAAAAAGCGCTCCTCAAAAAATGAACCGGTATCGCTGAATTTATGTTGAGCATTGCCGTAGTCCACCTGATTACTAAAAACGCCGAAACGTTCAACTCGGGGCTTTATTAGTCGTTTCACATCAGTTTTTAATTTGGGGCTTTCTTTAATCCGCTTAATGTTGGGAGCTTGTGTGGTTTCAGTCCACTTGTTGTTTTTTATTTTTTGAAGTGTTGGGATTTTTTTAAATCAATTTTTCTGCGTTGGCTTTGCAAGCTCTTTGGCAAAGTTTGGCTTTATGCGGTTGGCTTGTGCATCTTTGACAAATGCGGAGCATTCACGAGCGCCATTAAAATAAAAAATAAACAACGTGAGTATTTGCTTGCAAATAGCGTTGGCGTTTTAATGAACCCTTTTTGAACCTATTATGAGCCGTTTGAGCCCATTATGAGCCCATTTTTAGAACGTAATTTGTTCCAACTCCTGTTTGTCCAACTTTTTCAAAAATTTCAAATTTTTCTGCCAATTCAGTCAAGTCCCTTGTTGCTGTTGCTTTTGAAACACCAAACAATTCTTGCAATTCAGCATTTGTAATTTTCCCTTTCTCTTTTACATACTCAACGGCTTTTAATTGTCGGTCATTCAAGCCAAGTTTGGCAAGTTGTTCTGTTGTCAAGTTGTTTTTGAAAAGTGTAACTGAAAATCCACCTTCTTGTTCAACAAACTCAGGTTCGGGTAAGTTGGCTTGTTTACAAGTTTCAATTATGCGAATTGTCCCACTTCCCCAACTGTCAATCAGTCCGCCTTTAAAACAAACATCAGCAATTAAAGGATTTCGGGGATTTGAACGGTGTGGTTTTTTCAGCGTTTCAACATTTAAACCTGCTGGCAAATTTCCGTCATTCCAAATATTGAAGCTGTCATCATACATACGAATCTGTGTCATCGCACCCATATAATTGCGGTGTATTAAAGCATTCAGCAACATTTCACGAATGGCAGGTGCAGGATATTCTCCTATTTCTATTCGATACAAGCCCTCAAAATGAATTTTCTTTGTGAAATATTTGAAATTTAGCAAGTTGGAAACTTCACGCAAAAGTGTTATTAAATTTCCCTCAACCACATCGTGAAACAAAATATCATTTCCCTTGAAATAGCCAACTTTCACAAACGTGTTCGGGTAAAATCGTGCAGGATTTTTCCCAAATAAAATGATTGCAGCACGTTTCAACTGTCCGTTTTCGGTAAGCAACAATTTGTCAAATGCTTGTTCGATTGTCAAACCGTCAGTTTCGGGCATTCTTCCTTTTTCGTTCGACATCCTCAAAAAACCGTTGAATGTATTTTCGTCAATGTCGTCAAATGTCGCTCTTGGTTCAATTACGTCGTCCCACGTTTTGCCCGATTTTTTTAACAGAAATTCGTTGAGTGAATTACCTTTCAATTCCTGTTTGGTGCTTCCGCTTCTGTAATGGTATTATCCTTTGTAACTGATAGCATTTGGATAAGGTTCAACAACTAATTCCAAATAATCGCCTCGCTTGGTTTGGTGTAAATTCACATCAACCATAATACCCAAAATATCACGAACTTTGTTTGGGATTTCCTCTAACAATCTTTTAGCTTTATCAACTCCAACTACATTTCCGTTATCGTCTATACCAATGAAAATAGTGCCTCCGTTGGCGTTTGCAAAACCGCAAATCCATTTGAGATATTCATCTCTCCAACTTTGTTTGTACTCTATGTTTTGAAGTTCGGGCATAGTTTTGCAAAGTTAAAAAAATGATTGCTCAATCAATCTAAACATTGACTTTATCTTTCACAAAACTACTAATGGTTAATCTGTGAACTCCTAAAATTCTGTCTTTTGCGGAATTTGGTTATGAAAAATCAGGCGGTTATGGCTTTAAAACAACCTAACCGCCTGAATAAATTATTCTGCTTTTAAATAATCAGATTCTGTAAAGGTAAAAATAATCAGCGTTTCCTTTTTTGATACCTTTTTGATTACTTTTCTTGTATAAAAGCATTTTTATCACCTTGAGCTGCACAATAAAAAAGGGATTTATTGTCATCAAATATTACATGCGTCGAATCACTGAAAGAAACAAATTGATCATACCCCACGGATGAAAATAGCGATAATTTTAAGGTCTCTTTAAAAGAATCATTATTTGGTATGTTTATAAGAGTGTCAGATTTGTTCTTTAGGTAAACCTGCATTTGCAAAGAATGACCGGACTTATTCTCGTAAATATAAACAGCGGTTTGTTCAGGCCATCTATCCGTAGGTGGCCTACAAGATGACGTAAAAAAACATACCATTAAAACATGGCAGACTATTAAATATAAAATTAAGTTCTTTTTCATTTTAGTTAGAATTTTAAAATTAAGGATTAGGGTTTAATACATCCCAAAACAAAAATAAATCGGCCACATTGTCTTCGGTGGGATTGTTGTACATATTAATGATATTATTGCGCCATTGTACTTTGGTGCCTTGGCTTTTTCAAAATCACCTTTTGTCATTATATCCGAATATGCCTTAATCATATTGGTAACGGAATAAGGATTGTTTGGATTTTTTTGTAAACTTAGGGAAGGCGATGAAAGCGCCACTTTTTCTGCGTTTTGATTTTCCGGATTGGAAAATATTATATGAAAAGGCTGGTATTTTAAAACTTCTATCACAAGATTTGTAGGTTATCCATTCGATTAAGCCAAGACATACTAAACACAAGTGCCATCCCGGCAACGGATGGCATCTGTGAGTTAAATTAAATATAATCATCTTCAAACTTGATCTGTAGGTTTATTATCCTCATTGGCTTTTGCAGCAGCAGCTTTTGCCTCGGCTTCTTTTTTTGCTTTTTCTTCGGCTTGTTTTCTTTTCTTTTCTGCGGCATAAGCAGCACGGCTTTCCAGGGCATCGTCAAACAACTTATTCCAGCCGTTATTAAGATTTTGTTCTTTTAGTCCGGGATGGCCGGGCTCGGCTGATTGCAGCAACGCTCCCGGAGCAGGACAAGCACGTACACATTCCTGACAATAAATACATACATAAGGGCTGTAATGATATTCCTGCTTACCGGTTTCGATATCCTGCGAAAAAACGATTGCACCGGGTGGACAAGCCATTTCACATTTGCGACACCATATACACAACGATTCTTCAAACACAATTAACCCGCGATAGTCGTCGGGGATATATGTAGGCGCTGCCGGAAAAGGCGTTGTTACCGGTTTTCTGAATAAATTTCCAATGGCATTAAAAAAACTCTTCATCAATCTGAATTTAAAATTTATGTAGTCATTTTAACGGGATGTGCAGGACAGGCATGGGTCATAAGAACCAATGATAGCCGGTGCGCTGGCATACTCATTGTTTTTAAACCCATGAACCATTGAAGGCACATTTGAAAAAGTGGGCGCTTTGATTTTCAGCCTTTCCAGTATTTGTGTTTTATTGCCTTTGGCATAATAAAACAGTTCGCCACGGGGCGCTTCCAGCCTATTGATGGCTTCGCCGGCGGGAAAACCTTTGAAGTCCAGAGCAATATCTCCTTCCGGTAATCCGTTGATTACATTCTCTATTATCCTCATGGAAACATAAAGTTCTCTGAGACGCACCATATTTCTTGCCCATACATCACCTGAATTTTCAGTTACTACTTCAAAGCCTACTTCCTTCCAAGGCAGCATATCTTCGGTTTCGTTTCTCACATCAATAGGCACACCTGCTGCACGTGCAAATGGCCCTACGGCGCTCAGGTGATGAACATCTTCTTTGTTCAAAACGCCAACTCCTTTATTTTTAAGGCCTAATGTATAATTGTTGCCATAAATATCAACTAATTCATCCAACTGAGGCTTAAGGTTTTTAATCTTTCCAGAATCATTCCGGCCACATCTTCACGCAGGTCGCGGGTAACGCCGCCTACAATTGAATAATCATACTGAATACGGTTGCCGCAAACGGCTTCCAACAGTTCCATACTGAACTCACGGTAAGCCATTGTCTTCATAAACAAGGCTTCAAAACCTGAATTTTCAGCAACGTGAGACAGGCATAACAGGTGGGAGTGAATTCTGTCAAGCTCAATGACCAGCATCCGCAGGTATTTTGCTTTTCGGGGAATATCGAGACTCATCATTCGCTCAATCACCTGTGAGTAGCAGGTGGTGTGCGAAATAGAACAAAGCCCGCAAACACGGCCCACAACAAAACTCACCTGCCTGAATTTAAACTTGGAGCAACATGCCTGTTCAATGCCGCGATGCACATAGCCCACATTTGCTTCGGCCTTAATAATTTTTTCGTTTTCGGTCGTAAACTTAAAATGCAGCGGCTCCAGCAATGAAATGTGCTGAGCGCCAATGGGTATTTCGTATTGTGTAGCCATAATTATTTTTTCTTTCTTAATGGAGCAGGATCAGAATCAACTTCGAGCATAAAACCTTTCTCTGCATTTTCTATTTCAATGCCTAATAAATCACTCAGTTCGGCTTCGGCAACCCAGGCAGGTTCTACTACCTCACGGATGCTGGGTACCACTACACTGGCATTGGCCTTAGTTACAAAAACAGTTTCGGCACAAGGGTAGGCATAATCGCAGAAGAACCATTGATATTCAATCTCGTCATTGCCCAAATCCACACCATTCATGGTAATAAAATGATGCAGCTCGGATTTGTAAAATTCTTTTACATCCTGTTTTAATGTTTCAAATGTTGTTTCTATTTTGGTCATTGTTTTTAGACGTTAGATGTGAGATATTAGACGTTAGATGACAGGCCTTTACCCAAAAACTTTTCCGGGGGCTATTTCTACGGCTATTTCGCGCCTGTCCATCTGGCCGTTATTAATCTGCGGACTTCTATCCAGCCGAATCGATTTTTCAATATCTTTCGTTTTTTGTTCCAGTTTTGCAAGCGCTTCTACTACCCCTGCAATTATCTGTTCGGGTCGGCAGCCGCAACCGGGTACATATACATCTACAGGTATATATTGATCTACACCGCCCTCGCAATTGTACATGCCCCGAAAAACACCTCCGGTGCAGGTGCAACTACCGCAGGCTACTACTACTTTAGGCTCCGGCATCTGAGAGTAAATATCTACCAGCCTTTCGCGCGAGCGTTTGGTAACCGGCCCTGTCACCAACATGATATCCGCTTGCTTGGGATTGCCACTGTTTATCATACCGAATCTTTCGATATCATATTTTGGTCCCAGACAAGCCAGTATTTCAATATCGCAGCCATTACATCCGCCAGCATTGTAGTGCAGTATCCAGGGCGATTTTTTTCTGTATTTGTTGAGTTTCATTTTTTATTGGATTTTGTATCCTTTTTTTAATTATTTCTCTCTCTCTAAATTTTTATAAAATATTAAACATGGTAAGCAACAAATTTGCAAATGCCAGAGGCAATGCTACCCAAAGGCAAAAACGCAGCATTTGTTTATAACTCACTCTCGCAGTGGAATTATCTAATGCATTGATATAAATGAATGTTAACACAACCAATATCAATCCTAACCAAATATTGCTACCGCCAAAAAGGAAAACTAACAGATAGCAAAAAACATAATCGAGCCATTTGGCGGTATAAATAGCTTCATAAAAAATACCTGAATATTCTAATTCTACACCACCAACCACCTCTTGGTGTGCTTCACCCACATCGAATGGCGATTTTTTCAATTTAACGGGCAGAATTAACAATAGTGCAATAAAAGCAAGCGGCATTTTATAAAGCGGAGGAACCTCGCTGGCATATAAAGCCGATATGTCAAAACTTCCAGTAAGCATGAATGCAGATATTGCAATAATTACTAATACCGGTTCGTAGGCCAGAATACTAATGGCTGTTCGGTTGGCGCCCAGGTGACTGAAAATAGAATGCGTGCTGAAGCCTGCCAGAATGATAACGGCAGTTGACAATAAATGTAAAAAAATGACCAGTATGAAATCTCCTCCCGTTATTAGTATTGCAAGTGCAAACCAAAGCGATATGAAGTGCACAATGCCCAGAAAGGCGTGGGTGCTGTGTACAATCATTTTTCGCTTATCCATAAATTTTAAAAAGTCATAGAAAGGTTGAAGAATAGGGGGCCGATGCGACGCTGCATCCGTGCCTTCACTTTCCGCTCGATACCGTAAATCAATCCACCAAGAAATGGCGCTAAGACAATTAAAATAATTTGAACTACGATATTATTCATTTGAATTTATTTTACATTAATCAGAAATTATTTAAAATACTACATCAGAAATGCCACAAAGAGAATTGCCACAAAAAACAGTATTCCCGCATAAACGAAAAAAGGATTTGCCCTGTCAGTTGAGAAATAAAATGATGAAAAATTGTAATTCACTTTTTCACCGCAGGCATATTCTTTTGCCCTGTCCACATTTTTAAAACGTACAAATAACGATACAATAATCCCAATCGGCAACAAAATCAGCGTGGCCAGCATTGGTATTAAAGGCAGTTTTATGTTTTCAATAAACATATTAAAACCGCTCATATTAATTGCTATCTCTGATTTTATTGCATCTTCTGCCACCGGTGCGAAATAAGCCGGAATAAGCAATGGCAGGAAAATGGCACACAACAGGATGGAATACAATAAAAAATTTAAAGGAGCCTGATAGAGTGCATGTATATTTTCAAATTTCACTTTGTCTCTTTCTCCGGTTCGGGAAATCATTGCGCCCAACACTTTCAAATAGAGAAGTGCAGCAACAGCACTGCCACAAGCTATTACTACCAGAATAAGCGCTCCAGCTAATTTCAGTCCGGCGGTTGGAAGCCCGGTTCCTAAAAAACCAAGAGTTTCAATACTGAACCATTTACCGATGAAAGCGCCAAAAGGTGGAAGAAGTAATGACATGAACCCTACGGCTGCCACTAAGGTAGTGTAAGGCCCCATTTCGCCAAGCCGGCTCATTTCGCTGGTTTGCTTCATGTGGAATACCTGTTCCATCACACCTGCATTGAGGAACAACAGGCACTTAGACAATCCGTGGAAGAAAATCAGCATTAATGCAGCAGTAGCAGCCACTGGAGAGCCAATTGCTGCCATTAAGCTCATCAGAGCCAACAATGCAATGGTAGAATGAGCCAGCACTTTTTAAAAGTATTTTGAGCCAAAGCGCCAATAGCAGCAGCAATAAATACAAAAGCCGTAAGGCCGATTATTACCAAACCTACATTGGTTCCTTTGATTGCTGGCGAAATTCTCAAGATAATAAATGGAGCAATCTTCACCATGGTAGAGGAGTGCAGCAATGCGCTCACAGGTGTTGGCGCTACCATAGCTCCAATAAGCCATTTACTGAAGGGGTATTGAGCGCCTTTGATCAAACCGGCAATTGCCAGAAGTGCAAATGGCAGAATAATACCCACCGTTGGAGCATTGGCCAATAAACTGCTGAATGAAGGCACACCATAGCCGGGTGTAAAAATAGCATAAGCAATAGCCCCGAGAATAGCTAAACCGCCGATCAGGTTCATCCACAGTGCAGTTAGGGCATTCTTCTTCGACTCCTCGTCTTTTCTAAATCGGATGAGCAGATAGGATGCTAAAGTAGTTAATTCAAAAAAGAAATAGAAATACTCCAGATTATCGGCAGCTGCCAGCAGGTTCATGGCTGCCATAAACCAGAAAATGGTTGAAAGGAAATATTTTTTGCGAAATTCACTGCAATTTTCCTGATCAATATATTTCAAAGAAAAACAGCAATGACACCACTAACTACGTTCACCAGAATAAACATGAAAATGCTTAATTTGTCAACATAAAACTGTTGAAATTCGATATGCGGCATTTTGGCGACCAAATATCCTAATACTCCAGCCTGAATGGCGGCCAAAACCCATACCAAAATACTCCTTTGTAAAAAGCCCTGAACAATTATATACGCCAAAAGCAGGAAGTCGGCAACAATTACAATTTTATTAACATAATGAGGAACAGAGAAAGAGATTGGCTGATTGCCCGATATACCAAAGAGATAAAGTGAAATAAAAGATAAAACAAATGCTGTGAGTATTGTCAAAAGGCGTGCTGCTTTCTTAGGAATAAACAATAATAAGAAACTGACAATCGCAGGAATTACAAATAGGCTTCCAATCAACTGAGGCATATCGTTTGTATTTAATGATTATTAAATATGTATCTACAAAGGTACCTCCAGCCTACCTGATATACAGCCGGTAAAGTATGATATTAATCAGTAAACAGTTTGATTTTAAGCGTATTAATTGTCAGGTAATCAAGTGTGTTTTGATGAATTATTTCCAATAATCAGTATTTTTACTCACTATATCAATAAACATACTTTTTTCACTATTGAACATGCAGGAATTTATTCAGAGGTTTTTAGAAGGGATGGCCAACACCACCTGGCTGGAATATATTTCGGTTGTTTCGGGTATTGCCAGCGTGTGGTACAGTCGCAAAGAAAATATTCTGGTATATCCTGTTGGATTGATAAATACAACCATTTATATCTATCTGAGTTTTAAATACCATTTATTGGGTGAGGCTTCGGTTAATTTTTATTACACGGTAATGAGCATTTACGGATGGATTCTTTGGATCAAAAAAGACCAACAACAGCAACAAGTGGTGAACATAAAATTTTCTACAACCAAAGAGTGGATTTATCAGTTGTTATTTTTATTCGCTTTCTATCTCCTTATTTTTATTTCGCTTACTTATCTTAAAAAAGGCTTTGCCACCGGAGCCATCCCCTGGGCCGATGCGTTGGCATCATCCACAGCCTTCACGGGTATGTGGTTGATGGCCAAAAAGAAGGTAGAAAGCTGGTATTGGTGGATTGCAACCAATATTTGTTCGGTGCCGCTGTATTTTGTAAAGGGCCTGGTGTTTACCAGTGTTTATTATTTCATATTATTGATTATAGCCTTCTGGGGGCTATCTGAATGGCGGCGTAAGGCTATTAAACTGAAAAATGATGGTTAAAAAAATTGTGCTAATCGGTCCTGAAAGTACGGGAAAGAGTACCTTGAGTGAACTTTTGGCCAAACACTATAATACAGATTGGGTGCCTGAGTATGCACGGGAATTTTTGTCGAAACACGGCACAGATTATTCGTTTGATAACCTGCTGACCATTGCCAAAGGCCAGATTGAACTCGAAGATCATTTTGCCAAAGAACTTACAGAGGAAGATAAGGGCATATCGCCCAAACCGCTTTTCATTGATACAGATATGTATGTAATGAAAGTGTGGTGTGAGTTTGTATTTGACAAATGCCATCCATTTGTGCTGAACGAAATCGTGAATCGCCAATATGATTTATATTTATTGTGCAATGTAGATTTACCCTGGGTGAAAGACGAGCTGAGAGAATATCCTGACTTGGAGACCCGCGAAAAATTGTACAGAATTTATAAGGATATTATGATTAACCAGTCCACACCCTGGATAGATGTACACGGAGGCTATGAACAGCGGCTTCAAATTGCGATTGATGCACTAGATAAGATATTAATTAATCAATAATTGCCTGCACATCCCTGTCCGGACGAATAAAATTCATTTGTTGCATTATTTTTTTGCTTCTGGCAGCTACAAAGGGCGATATGGGTTTTACATTGTATTTCACAGGATTAGGGAGGGCTGCCGCTATTGCTGCCGCCTCCTGAGCAGACAATTCTCGGGCAGGTTTTTTAAAATAGGTTTGAGCCGCCTGCTCGATACCAAAAATACCCCTGCCTGTTTCGGCAACATTAAGATATACTTCCAAAATCCTTCTTTTGCCCCAAAGCTTTTCTATCATTATTGTAAAATAAGTTTCCAGGCCTTTTCTTATCCAACTGCGGCCCTGCCATAAGAAAACATTCTTGGCTGTTTGCTGGCTGATGGTACTTGCTCCACGCACCCTGCCTGGTTTTCGTTGGTTGTATTCCATTGCCTTTTGAATACTTTTCCAGTCAAATCCGTTATGATCAGGAAATAACTGGTCTTCCGATGCAATAACAGCAAGTTTTGCATTTTGAGACATCTCGTTCAGGGGTATGTAGGCCTTTTGTAATCCGTCTCCTTTTATCAGGCTCACAATCTGAGTGGCAGTTATGGGAGGATTTACCCATTTTAAAGCAATAATATACACAAATTGAGCAATAATCAGGAAAAGCGCCAGCCTCTTAAAAAACCTCCATATTGATAAAAACATACTTTTCATTATCAAATGCAATATAAGGAAGCCTTTGGCAAAAAAGAAAATAATTATTAAGCAGGAAATTTATAAATCAGCAAACCCCAGATTAAAGCTATTGAAAAAGCAATTAAGATAATACCGTTTAACCTGTTGATATATAATATATTACGAGGCGTCAAATTATTTCTTATTTTCCCTGCCAGCATTACCTTGGTAATATCTGCGCTAAGGACAATGAGCAGACATACCAAAAATAACACAATCCTTTCCTGAATGGTATGGTTAATAAAGGTTGTGGAAGACGTGAGCCAAAAAAGTATAACGGAAGGGTTTAAAGTGTTCATAAAGAATCCGGAAAGAAACATTTTCAGATAGTCTCTTTTCCTGAAAGGAGTATCAACGAGTTTTCCTCTCCGGGTAAATTTTACCTTTTTAAAAAACAAAAAATAAATGCCAATTATCATCAAAAATACACTTCCCGAAATTCCTATAAGTTGCTTATGGCTGCTGATTGCTTCAAATAATGCCGAAAAAACATTGCTGATGAAAGCCAGTGAAAAGTCGGATGCGGATACGCCTGATACAAAGGCAAGACCTCCTTTATGGCCTACATTAATGCTGTGCTTGATTATGGAAAACAAAATTGGCCCCATAGCCAAACTTAAAACAAAGCCCAATCCAATTCCTTTTAATAAGGCCTCAATCATTGCATCAAAGTAAATAAATATTTGTCAATACAGCGGTTAAATTTTTCCATCGGCAAGAAATTTATTCCAGTCCTCCAGCATTTTTCCCTTCATTACCCGAGGAAATTTGTGCTGGCTGCCTAATTTTCCTTTTAATTCCATAAATTTCAAAAACTGCTCTTCAGGCAGAATTTCAATAAAAACTTCTTTGAGTGCACTGGTACGCTCTGTAGCGTAATCATCGTTAATAGACTTTAATTTTTCGTCTATAAAAACCTTTAGCGCTTCAGGATCGACAGTATTGTTAGTGCCGATATACCATTTATGGGCAAAAAGGTTATTGAAAGGAAATCCAACTACAGTATATTCTGGTATAGAAATATTAAAATGATCATTTGCTTCTTCAATAGCCCGATTCATATTTTCCACACTTAAATGTTCGCCCACCAGACTCAAAAAGTGTTTAATGCGACCGGTGATTAATATTTCGCATGATTCCGTATTCAAAAACCGTATGGTGTCGCCTATCAGATACCGCCAACTACCGGCATTGGTACTCATCAGCAGGGCATAATCTTTACCCACTTCCACTTCATCAATCAGTCTGGCATCCGGTTTTTTAACAATATTGCCATCCGAATCAAAGTTTTTACTATCAAAAGGAACAAATTCAAAGAAAATATTATTGTTGGTGATTAGCTGCATTCCTTGCGTATTTTCTTTCATTTTGTATCCGATAAAACCTTCGCTGGATAAGTAATTCTCAACATAGGTGATCGGCTTTGCCAGCAATTTTTCAAATGATTTTTTATAAGGTTCAAAAGCAACGCCACCATGTACAAAAATGCCAAAATTTGGCCAGATGTCATGTATGGTTTCCAGTTTATAATGCTCTATAATCATTTCCATACACATCTGACACCAGGCCGGAACGCCTACAATGCAGCCAATATCCCAGTCCTGTGCATGTTCTACTATTTCGTTTAACTTTTGGCTCCAGTCCTTCATGGCGGCAATTCTGCCACCCGGCTTGTAAAATGTTTGAAACCAGAATGGCCTTTTTCTTGCCAGAATACCGCTTAAATCGCCTGCATACCAACCGGCTTTTCCTCTTTCCAGATTGGTAGCTCCGCCCAACATCAAAAATCCCTTGGTAAGCGACATGATATTGGCATCCTGATACGAAAAAACACTCATTACCTGCCTGATATAATTTATTGTGTTACTTCGCAGCATGTCGCTGGTGATGGGGATGTATTTACTGGCTGCTTCTGAAGTGCCCGAGCTCAAGGCATAATATTTAATTTTGCCCGGCCAGGTAACATCAGACTTGCCGTCAAGTGTTTTTTTCCACCATTGGTTATATATGCTGTTATAGTCATGAACGGGAACCAGTTCCTGAAAGCGTTTTTCGATATTTTTGTTGAAAAGTGCATCGTCAAAATGATATTTCTGACCAAACTCAGTAAATTTTGCCTTTTTTAAGAGTTTTTTCAACACTTTTTTTTGCTGGCTCTTAGGATTGCTAACAGGCAATCGTAAGGCAGTGGCGAGTGGTTTGGGAATTTTCAGATCAATTATTGATGCCATAAATTATTTTCAAATCTCTATTAAAAGTAAGAAAAATTTAATATCAATCAAAAGAGCCTGCAATATACAATCAGGATTTTTGAAAACCTGAAAATATTATCATTACAAGGAACAGGTTTTTTGCTATTTGAAGAGGTTGTCCTTATCAATTAAAATTATAAAAAAGCCCTGAGAAAAATGGTTTCAGGGCTAAAGATACACTGTGGAAAATCGCACTTTGACAATCCTACAATTCTTTTGCCTTAAAGTTTTTCCATCTTACTTTTATGCCGCCTCCATCATGAATTTGTAAAGCAATAAAGCCGTTGCCTGACCCTATTTTGGCATCTTTGAGGTGTATCATTTCATGCCCGTTGAGCCAGGTAGTAACTTCGTCATTAATCACTTTAATCTTTAAATTATTCCATTCTCCCTGTTTCAACCATTTTTCATCTTCAGGCTTGGGTATTATCAACCAACCGCGTCCATAAGACTCATATATACCGCCGGTGTGCTGGTTAAGTGGCGCTACTTCCACCTGCCAACCGCTGATTTTTACACCCTCAATGGACGAACGGAAAAATACACCGCTATTTCCATTGGCTTCCTGCTTAAAATCTACCGCAAACTCAAAATTTTTGTAGGTTTTGTTGGTAGATAGATAGCCGTATTGCTTATCGGGGCCGCTTTCGCAAACTAATTCACCTTTGTCAACATACCATTTTTCGGTACCATGGATTGCCCATCCATCAAGGTTTTTGCCATTGAAAATAGGGGCAATCTTTGGGCTGCAGGAATAAATTGTGGCTAACAATGCAATAAAAAGAATTTTGTAAGGATTTAACATAATAATAGATTACATTTTTCAAAAAAAGTTATTATTGGTATTAAAATAATTTCTGCTAAGATACAGGAGATTTGTTGAAGTATATTGGTTAGCTGTTACATTACTTGTTTTTCGTTAATAATTTTCAATTAAAACTAAATTAGAGAGAATGGTTTATGATAGTTTTTTAATTTTACAATGTGGGATTATTTGCTAAAATAAGTAACAAGGTTTTATTTGTTATAAATATCATAATGGTAGCCGTTTTTTTGTTTGCCTGTTTAAACTGGTATTTCAATCCACAGCAACTGCCATTAGTTTCATTATTGGGTTTGGCTTTTCCGTTTTTACTGCTGTTGGTTTTGTTCTTTATGGTTTGGTGGTTTTTTTTTAAACGCAAATGGGCTTTGATATCTGCAATTGCCATCATTCTGGGAGGCCGCGAAATAGTGCATTTCTTCGCTTTTAATGTAAATTCAGAATTTGTTGAAACAAAGAATCAAAAGACATTCGCATAGTTACATGGAATGTTGCCCGTTTTATTGAGCAGAAGAAAAATAACAATCCGGGCAGTCGGGCCAGATACAAAATGTTGCAACAGATAAAAAAACAGATGCAGATATCCTTTGCCTTCAGGAGTTTGCTTCATCTCCCAATGCAGACTGGTATAATAATATAATAGCGATTGGAAAGGGTTTGAATTACCCTTTTTATTATTTTCCTCATTTTCGGGATGGAAATCCATTGAACAGCGGGAATGTAATTTTTAGCCGTTTCCCGATTATTGACAGTGGTACAGTGCGCTTTCCAAGACCTACGCTACCGGAAGCCTTAGTCTTTGTAGATATTAAGCGAGGTGGAAAAATGATTCGAATTTATACCACCCATTTGCAGTCCAACCAGTTTAAAAAAGAGGACATTTCAAAAATCGAGGAATTGAAAGGCGGAAAGAGTTTTTGGGGAAATTTCCCACACATTTTTTCCAAATTGTCTTTTGCCATCAGGCAGAGGAGTGTTCAGGCAGATATGGTAAACGATATCATGAAAAACAGCCCTTATCCGGTTGTTTTCACCGGCGACTTGAACGATGTGCCTAACTCTTATACCTACCATCAGGTAAGAGGAAAACTGAATGACGCTTTTTTGAAAAGGGGATTTGGTATCGGGCGTACTTTCAGCAGCATATCTCCCACCTTAAGAATTGATTATTTCTTCTATGATAACAATTTTCGTTTGCAGCAATATAAACGAGTTTTGTCCAATTATTCGGACCACTTCATGCTGATCAGTGATTTTGATTTGATTCAGGAAGCTAAATAGCTGAAAAGGTTTTAATTCCGTTATTTTTGCAACTTCACAAAACCACAGGATTTTCATGAGTGATTTGAAAATATATAATTCATTAACCAGACAAAAAGAGACATTCGAACCAATAACGCCAGGCTATGTTGGAATGTATGTGTGCGGTCCCACGGTTAGCGGGGAGAGCCATCTGGGGCATGCCAGACCTTATGTAACTTTTGATGTGGTATATCGCTATTTGAGCCATTTGGGTTATAAGGTAAGATATGTAAGAAATATTACCGATGCAGGTCATTTTGAAGAAGAAGGACGCGAGGCAGAGGATAAAATTTCGAGTAAAGCAGTGCTTGAAAAATTAGAGCCGATGGAACTGGTGCAAAAATACACCAATCTTTTTCACTGGGCGATGAAGCAGTTCAATAACATAGAACCTTCTATCGAACCTACTGCTACAGGTCATATAGTGGAGCAGATAGAAATGATTAAAAAGCTGTTGGCAGAAGGTTTTGCTTATGAATCTAATAGCTCCGTGTATTTTGATGTAAAAAAATATGCTTCCAAATATGATTACGGAAAGTTGAGTGGACGAAAGATTGAAGACCTACTGGAAACTACCAGAGAGCTGGAAGGGCAGGAAGAGAAAAGAGATGCTGCTGATTTTGCCTTGTGGAAAGCAGCTCCGCCACAGCATATTATGCGCTGGCAAAGTCCCTGGGGCGAAGGATTTCCCGGTTGGCACATTGAGTGCTCGGCAATGGCTACAAAGTATCTGGGCAAGCAGTTTGACATTCATGGCGGAGGAATGGATTTGCAATTTCCGCATCACGAGAGTGAAATTGCACAAAGCACTATATGTAATCATACTGCTCCGGTTAAGTACTGGATGCATAACAATATGATTACCATCAACGGGCGCAAGATGGGTAAGAGCTATAACAACGTGATCAAATTGACCGAATTGTTTAGTGGCCACCATCCCCTTCTGAGTCAGGCCTTTCATCCGATGGTAGTGAGGTTTTTTATTTTACAAAGCCAATATCGCAGTACACTCGATTTTAGTAATGAAGCTTTGCAGGCATCAGAAAAAGGTTTGAAACGACTCTTTGATGCCTATGAAAATATGTTAAAACTTAAAGAAAGAGAAGGCGAACTGACGGATAATGCCGGTGATGGAGACTTAGATGCAAAGGTAAGAAGGCTGGTAATGGAATTGGAAGAGTTTATTAATGATGATTTTAACACCGCAAAGGTATTGGCTAATATTTTTGAATTGGCACCAATAATCAATGGTATTAAAGATAAAACGGTTCCTTTTAATGCCTTATCGGTTGACACCTTTAATTTGCTTTCCACTCAATTGAAATTGTTTCTCTTAGATATTTGCGGTCTGCAATCAGTAACAGAAGCAGATAATGAAAAACTGAAGGAAGTAATGAATTTGTTGATAGAAATCAGAAAAGAGGCACGCAGCCGAAAAGACTTTGTTACTTCAGATAAAATTAGAAATCAACTTCAGTCCATTGGTATTTCTTTAAAGGACGAAAAGGATGGAACGATGAGTTGGAGTATTCAATAACCGATCAATATTTATTTCAGGATCCTTCAACAAAAAAATTGTATTATAGTGGCTAAACTTTGGGCAAGTATTAAAAAGGACTGGAGAATTTTAATTCGCGATCGAGTTGGTCTTGCATTAATGTTCATCATGCCCATTGTTTTGGCCATCGTTATTGCCTCTGTGCAAAATAGCACTTTCGAATTGGTAAACAATAAAAAAATACCACTGCTCATTGCTAACAAAGATACGGGCGCAGCCTCCAAAGAGCTGGAGGCTGCACTGGAAAAGGGTGGAATGTTTGTAATAAATAAACTGCCGGCCGGTGATGATGCACTGGTAAAAATCGGTATTGAAAAAAAGGAGGCTTTGGTAGGAATAGTTATCCCCAAAAACTATACGCAGGAAATAATGTCAAAAGCCGAAAACGTGAGCGAGCAGGCATTGCAAGGCGTTTTGGCAACGGGCGTTGGTACTGATACATCAGCTAAAGAAAATACAGCCACGCCTTTTACACTATATTATCATCCTGTGCTACAAAACTCCTTCAGGCAGGGTGTTGATGAGGCATTAAGCAGTGTGTTGCAAATTGTGCAAAGCAAGTATATCATAAGGCAACTATATAGCGGCATAAATGATGACGAGGCTATACCAGTCGATTTAGAGCATCAAATTCTTACCAATCAGACACCTATTCATCAGCTTCCGGTGTCAAAAGGCAGTACAGCCGTAGTGCCCAATGCTACCCAGCACAATATTCCGGCATGGACAGTTTTTGCCATGTTTTTTATCGTTATTTCTTTGGGAAGCAGTATTGTAAGAGAGAAGACCAGTGGTAGTTTTTTAAGACTGAAAACCATGCCGACCTCGGTGGCTGTTTCATTAGTTGCCAAGCAAATCACTTACGTATTGATTACCATAATTCAGGCGATAGTCATATTCGGAATTGGGAAATGGTTGTTCCCAAAAATGGGTTTGCCGGCGCTCAATTTTCCTGAGGACAAATTAGGTTTGCTTTTTGTTATTCTGCTTTGTGGGTGGTGCGCGGCCAGTTTTGCTATATGCATTGGTATTTTATCTAAAACACAGGAGCAGAGTAATGGGGTAGGCGCCATTTCAATAGTACTTTTTGCTGCTATTGGCGGGCTGCTGGTACCTTCCTTTGCCATGCCAGATTCTTTTCAGGCGATTATGAAAATTTCGCCGTTGCACTGGTGCCTCGAAGCGTTTTATGGCTTGTTTTTAGAGGGAGGCAAACTCAAAGATGTTTTGTACAGGGTAATTCCAATTCTTAGTATTATCATGTTGTTCCAGCTAATTGGATGGGTGGGTATGAAAAGGCAACAATTGATTGAGTAGATCATTCTTCTATTCTAAAATTGTCTGATCTAATGGTACCCATTAACAGTTGTCCTTCGCGTTCTATCAAATATTTTCATTCTGATACCCCTACATTATAGTATTATTTATTGCGCTATTTCAATATTTCGGCCAATTTTTGATGATGCTATACCACTTAGATTTCTTGCGATAATAATACCTTGAGGGTCAATTAAAAAGTTATGAGGAATGGCACTGATGCCATATAAATCAGCTACTTCATTATCCCAATATTTCAAATCACTAACATGTGTCCATGTTAACCTCCTTGCTTATCGCAAAGAATATTTAATACACTTCTTGCATAGTCATACCCCGGCGGAATATAATTCCTGAACTTATTTTGCTCAACATTGTAAGAGAATATTCCGCTTCCGGTAGCTCCCCAAATATTACCTGCTTTGTCTTCACGCAAATCAAAAATATGAGTATTAATAAAATTATTGTTTTCTGCCTGGCATTAAACACATTAAAATGATTGCCGTCGTACCTGTTCAATCCATTTTGAATGCCAACCCATAAAAAGTCACTTTTGTCTTTTAAAAGAGAAACACAAGAATTAGCGCTTAATCCATCCCGATCTCGGACTGTATGAAACATAAATTCGATCGTTTGTGCCAAAAGCACAAAAGGGAAAACCCATAGTAATAATATAATGGAAAATTTGACCAAATAAAAATATTGGATCAGTTGCAAATTATTGCAAACGAATGATTCACTAAAATTATTCCTATTAATATGTTTATTTTTCCTGTTGAAATGTAGTTAACTTGCATTAAAGTGTACCAGGAAATCTTTTTGATGAATCCCTAAACTGCCTGAATTTTAGATTTCACTATTCTCAAATTAATTATTAAGTCCTTCTTATTGTTGTCTTTTAGTCATCAAAATATAAGCTACAATATTATTTGGCTATCAAATGCTAAATTTAAACAGCAAAATATCTTATCCGAAACACATCAAAAATATTGCATCTACTATTTCCTTTTGACCTTTTTGACAGCTTCTGGTTCTTTTGATTTTGTCTTTTTCTGAGGGATTTCCCGGTGTTCGATTTTGTCTTTGCAGATGCTCCTGATGTTTTGCCAACCGATTTCTTCTTTGTGTCGTTGGATTTTAACTCATTTGTTGTTTTTATCTTACCCACTTTTTCGGTATCTGATGGAATATTTGCAGTCCCTCTACTAAACCTCCAACTCTTAACTGTCTGATTTCCTGCTAAATCAGTAACAGTAACCGATAGCGTATGAATACCTGTATCCACCCTGTTGTCAAAATTATAAATCCAGGTTTTCCCTTTGTCATTTGTAAAACGCAGCCACTTACCGTCAACTTCAGCCCTGAAGCCGGCTATGCCATAATTATCTGCAGGTGTAATAGCAATCCGACCGGCTTTATTCAGGTTAACAATTTCGCCCACACCAATGGAAGGAATGACCGGTGGCACCGTATCAATTACCGCTTCAAAACTCCCAAATTCTCTAAACGCTGCTGCCAGCCAGCCATCTCTCCATTGTGCCTTATTTACCTCAGTTTTTTTGGCAGTTCTTTTTATCAATATTCGGTCTTTAACGCTTTCTGCAATGGTTTTATCAGGTTTTATTCTGACTTCAAAAGGCTGCTGCACCGGAATATAAGGCTCGCCCAATTTATGTGCGGCAGATACGCTGTTTGCAGCATAAGTCTGAATTTTGGTGTAGCCGATATTCATTTTGTAATACAATACATTTATTGGCAGATAGGCTTCAAAATCGAATTTGAACAGGCTGTTAAGACCGTTTGGTTTCCAGTCGTAATCAGTAGCGGGATCAGGCTCAAGACCATTGTTTCTTATATTAAATCTAATCACCGAACTGTTTTTATTGGCATCACTCACAATTACTTTCACCTCGTGCAACAGGGTATCGGTTAATTGATACAGACCATCTCCCAAAGTTTTATAAACCCCGCTTTTATCTCCATGCAACACCGATAAATGTTGCAGATAGGTGCCTTCGCTATATTTCAGTTTATAATCAATTTGAGCATTCATGTACCTCGTTTGATTATAGTCAATGCTGTCAATATAAAAACTACTGATTTCCTTTTCGTCAAAAAACAATCTGGCACTATATATTCCGTCCTGATTTGAGGTGCCATTTCGGGTATCAAAAGCCTGAATGGCAAAACCAGGGGTCAACAAATTGGTATTGATGGTTTTACCAGCCACTGTGTATTCGCCACCCGACTTTGTCAGTTTGAAAAATTGCGGTGTCTGGTAGTAGGTCGATTTATCCCTGTCGTACATTACAATATTTGTAATAGTGGGTGGAATATTATCTGCGATGGGCGTTCCAAAAAGTGTAGGATTCAACCTTTTTCCGGTTTTGGTTTCTATTATTTCAAAATGAATATGAGGCCCTCCTGATCCGCCGGTAGTGCCACTGTGAGAGATAAAATCACCCTTTTTTGGGGAATCTACCTTCAGGAATTTCCAGCTCCATTTCCCATGATTCATTTTTATGTTGTTGTTCAGTTATATAGGCTTCCAACTTCGGCTCAAAAGCATTGAGATGCCCATAAAGGGTAGAAAACCCATTTGGGTGGGTAATAATAAGCCAGCGACCATAACTCATTGGTTTGATGCCTACAAAGGAAATGTATCCATCTGCCGCTGCCAATACACGCTTATTTACCACTTGCTGTGTTCTGATATCCAGGCCCATGTGCCAGTGATTGGAGCGAAGCTCTCCCATATTGGCAACAATATCCGGAGGTAAATCGGTAGGCCACCGAAAATAATATTGGGGATAGGTTGGCTGCTTGTAAAGTTGAGAATACGAACCAATACTAATCAATAACAATAATGAAATAAAAAAATACCTGATCATGGTGGTCAAAAATAAGGAATCGAAAATTATTAAGCCTTTTCCTATACTATTTTAACAATTTCAGACCCAAAACCGTATTTTTTAATAAAAATGACAAGTATTTACGAAAGATTAAATGAAGACAATCTAAAAATTAGGCTTATTTTTAGAATACAATCTAAATATTACGCCTAAAATTAGGAATAGCGGTAAGAATTAAATGATTTCGAGAGAAAAACCTGCATTATCAGGAACAGTTTGCCAATACCTGCTTGTGGCGCACACATGACAGAGCAGAAATTGATTACATAGAAGAAAAAGACGGCGTTTTAAACGCTTATGAATTCAAATGGAAAGCACAAAAAGCACGATTTGCACATTCATTTCCGGAGGCCTACCCCAACCATAAAACTGCTGTTGTAAGCCGCTCTGATTATGAGAATTTTATAGGAATTTAGAAATAAGTACAAAAAACGAACATTTTTAATTTCAAAACATCCATACAATCTCCAAAAATCAGTTAATTTCAACAAATTGTGAAATAAAAAAATATCGCCTGAAAAGGGGATTCATTGTGTATGATATAGCATTAATTTTGTATTGTGAACAGAGTAGTAATTACGGGCTTAGGGATTTACTCCTGCATTGGTAAAAACCTGCAGGAAGTAAAAAAATCATTATATGAAGGCAAATCGGGCATCATTTACGACCCGGTAAGGAAAGATTTTGGCTATAGGTCGGCATTAACCGGATGGGTGGAAAGACCGACCTTAAAAGGGCTTCTCGACAGGCGCTCGCGCATCATGCTGGCCGAAGAAGGAGAATATGCCTATATGGCCACCTTAGAGGCATTGCAGCAGGCCGGCATTTCAGAAGCGTATATTGCAGAAATTGAACCGGGAATATTATACGGGAACGACAGTTCTGCCAAAGCAGTCGTTCAATCTACCGATCTGATTAGAGAAAAGAAAGACACCATGCTGGTTGGTAGCGCTGCCGTATTTCAAACGCTCAACTCTACAGTAACCATGAACTTGGCTACCATTTTCAAACTCAAGGGGATTAACCTCACCGTAAGCGCTGCCTGTGCCAGTGGTTCTCACTCCATTGGGCTGGCTTATTTATTAATAAAAATGGGATTGCAGCAATGCGTTATTGCAGGAGGTGCGCAGGAACTCAATCATCTGTCCATGGGTACTTTTGACGCGTTGGGTGCATTTTCTATAAGAGAAGATGACCCGCAAAGAGCATCGCGCCCTTTTGATAAGGATAGGGATGGATTGATACCCAGTGGCGGAGCGGCCACCGTTATTTTAGAAAGTTTAGAAAGCGCTCAAAAACGAGGAGCCAATATAATAGGGGAGTTAGTTGGGTATGGGTTTTCTTCCAACGGAGAGCATATTTCAAACCCGACTATTGACGGGCCTGCCAAATCGTTGTTAATGGCCTTGAAGGATGCGGGCTTGCAACCGGAGGCAATAGACTACATCAATGCTCATGCTACCAGTACACCGGCAGGCGATGCCAGCGAAGCACAGGCTATTTGCAAGGTTTTTGGCAGTAAAACCCCCGTCAGCTCTACCAAATCGATGACGGGGCATGAGTGTTGGATGGCAGGAGCCAGTGAAATCGTGTATAGCTGCCTGATGATGCAGAACGGTTTTATGGCGCCCAATATTAATTTTGAAAATCCCGATGCAGAAACAAATTGCATCAATATTGTGAGAGAAACCACAAACAAAAGTATTCAGATGTTTTTGTCAAACTCTTTTGGTTTTGGAGGAACCAATTCTACATTAATAGTAAAAAAATGGTAATTTTGCATCATGAAAAGTATGAATGAAATAATATCAATAACTAATTCATTCCTTGTTGATGAATTTGAGGCGGATGCTGATGCTATTAAACCGAAAGCTGATTTAAAAGTAGTTTTGGATTTGGATAGTCTCGATTATATTGATCTGGTAGTAGCATTGGAAAACAATTTTCATTTCAAAGTACAACCCGGTGATTTTGCGCCACTTGTAACCTTCCAAGATTTTTATAATTATATTGAATCCCAAATAGCCAGGAAAGAAACTGTATAAAAATCACTTCTGCCGGAGGTGCTTATTTTATTAAAAAATAATGTTATATTGGTCAGGATTTTCTCCTGATTCTGATTTGCATGGCGATTTCTATTTCGTTCTCACTAAAAAGAATCAGATAACCACCGCCGCCGGCTCCGCTAATTTTATAACCAGATACCTGAGGTTTATAAAATTCCAGTTGGTTGGTAATTTCCTCATTTACCATTTTTGGGAACATGGCCACCTGAGCATCAAAACTATCAGTCAAAGCATTACCAAAAGCAGCAGTATCCTTATTGATAAAGGCAGTCCAGCAATTTTCGGCTGCTTCACTAAGCCTTTTTGCTCCCTCCTTTGAAATATTTGTCTCATCCAGGACATGAAAATCGCTGATCCGGGGCGAAAGTGGTATCATCCAAAGCCTTTTTTCGAGCCAATCCAATTTTTCATCATCCAATACCGATTCAATATTTACCGGCCAGTACCCTTTGTCATAATAAAGTTTATTCGCTCCGGGTAGTGCAATCCCCAGCGCATCTTGTGAGCCGCTTACATACCGAGTGCCGGGCGGATTTTCAAAACAGAACATGGTTAGCGCCATTTTTTCCTTGTCTCCCTCAGGTATTTCTGTTTGCCAAAGTTCGATCGCCTTTTTTCGGGTGCTGGTAGCCATCCCGCTTCTGTCGTTAAAGTCATAGTCGGGCTCGATGGAAATAGTAATGACCGAACCGGGAAATAATTCATTCACATAAGGCTGATCCAACCAGCCGCCTGCCAGATCAATCCGATAAGGGATGGTGCAGATTTGACGTAATGCAGTAGTGGATCTTACCGGTAAATTTTTATGCGGCACCCGCTTACTTACAAAGTATTCAATTCCCAATTCTTTGCAGAGCGCTTCCTTGGCGGGGCTGTGTCCGTCTTCATTTACAAACAAAATATCTGGTTTTAAGGCTTTTATCTCTTCCTCAAAATCCAATGTTCCACTTCCCGAATTAATCCAGGCATCTTTAACCACTTTCAAGGCTTTGACCATATAAAGCCGCTCATTATCCGAATTGATTGTTTTTCTGGCCTTGAGCCCCTCAATGGTTTTATCAGAACCGATTCCTACATACAGATCGCCATAAGATGCCGCTTCTTCAAAGAAGGCGACATGGCCGCTGTGCAGCATATCAAAACTACCACTCACAAATACTTTGGGCTTCATCACTAATCATTTTTGGTTACTATTAATAATATTTCATTTCTTCTCACGCCATGAGGTACAATAATAATTAGAAAAATTGCCCCAACTTTCTCAGCGGCTTCAATAAGATGGTATAAAATGCCGGTTTCAACTGATTGACCTTCCATGCCCTGCGGTCGTTTTTAAAAGCTTTCCATCTGGCCAATATATCCTGATTAGAAGCGCCTCCCATTCGCATGTGAATAATTGTTCTGGGTAAATAAGCAGCCTTGCGTTTATGTCTTTCCAACAAGCGCAGTATTAGTTCATAATCGGCTGAAGTACCCAATTCGGGATTGTAAAGTCCGTATTTTTCATAAACTTCTTTCCTTACAAAAAAAGTCGGATGCGGCGGCATCCAACCGTACATAAATGAGCGATGACTGTACTGGCCGGCCTTCCATTTTCTGATAATTTTTGAGGTGTTTTGAGCATCCACATAATTCAGGTCGGCATAGGTACATTCTACCGATGCGTCTTTTTCAAACAAAGCGGCAACTTCTCCAATCACATTCTCATCAATATAAAAATCATCCGAATTCAATATCCCAATAATATCTCCTGCGGCTATACATATACCCTTGTTAATGGCATGATACATGCCTTCGTCGGGTTCAGATATAATGTTTGTAATACGTTCTCCATATTCTTTTAAGATGGCCAATGTATTATCCTGACTGGCGCCGTCAACTATAATATATTCGACATCATGATAATTCTGCGATAGCACACTTTCTATACAATCCCTGATGGTGGAAGCACTGTTATAAGTGGCAGTGATTATTGAAATTTTCATGATGATTTACCTAAATATTTTTCTATAAACATATTTTTTATCTTATATATCAGTTTCAACCTTTCAAAAAATACGAGTAATATAAGTAAAGTCTATTAAGTTTAAACCTATTAATTCAACTTTGAAAACTTTAAGTTCAAAATTCGTTTTTTTTATATAAAGAAATAAAGCAGCATTAAGTCTTAACCTCTTAATTTAATCTTAATGATTTTAACGTGCTTAAAACATGAATCATTTTTTATCGTGGTAGAAGCTACAACTATTTTCATTTTCTTCAATAACCCGTGATTATATTAGTTCAATAACGAAATTACTTCATCAATCTTATCCGAAATTTTTACTTCGGATGGCTCTAAATTTTCAAAAAAAGATACTCTAAAAGATTCTTCAATTGAATGTACATCTATTGGATTAAAGGTAAGTGATTGTTTGCAAACGGCATAAGTATAAGGCAGGTCGGCGCCAATTACTTTGCATCCATTTTCTATTGCCTCCACCAAACCCAATCCAAAACTCTCTGCCAATGATGGGAATATCAAATACTCCGATTGCAAATAGTATTTTTTAAGCGCTGAATGAGACAGAAATCCAACATTTTCGATGGGAATACCCGCCTTTTGTTTTTGAGCAATTAATTGCCGAAGTGCTAAAAATTTTTCTGAAATAGTAAGTACTAACTTTCCCCGCTTGTGTTTCTTGTAGAAATTACTGAAAGCTTCAATGAGTCGTACATGATTTTTATGTGACACGCCGTTGCTCACATAAATATATTGGCCTTTCTTGCGTTCCTGTGTTATTTCTTCAGTAAGTCTTGGGTAAAATGGTAATTTCAATATTTTTTCAGCAGCAATACCAAATTTTTCACCCAATTTTTCCTTCATTAAATCGCTTTGCACCAACCAAAAATCAGCGTTTTTCTTTAAAAATTTAATTACTGCAATTTTTAAAAATAGTTTTACGGAAAACAGAAAAGGAACTCCCGTTGGTCTTTCCAGATATAGCGATTGCTGAAAATATATAAATACTTTTACATTCAGACGTATGGTTGGAGGCACTACTCCCAAACATATAACGGTGCTGAAATCTGATTGATGAATTTGGTAAAATCTGCTTCTCTCTCTTATACCCGATGTTGCAAATTTCACCACATTTGTCGGTTTTATTGTCTGCACATTATTCTTAATTCGCTCATCCAATAAATAATAAATATGCTTATTCGTTTTTTCCAATTCAGTTATCAGATAATCCAAAGTATTTTGGTACCGCCGCCATTATCAACATATATTGCATCTACCAGAATCACTTTTGCTTCTTTTTCATTTTAAACTGAATTGGTAACTAAGCTGATAAATCAATCTTACCTGTTCATATCAATGCTTTCCACATACCAACGGATCAGTTTGCTAATTCCTTCCTCTATTTCCACCTCATGCCGCCAGCCCAGAGACTGTATTTTAGAAACATCTGTCAATTTCCTCATGGTGCCATCCGGCTTATTGGTATTGAAAACAATATTACCGCCATAATTAAATTGTTCCTTTATTTTTGGGCTAATTCTTTTATCGAAATATCCTTCCCTGTTCCAATATTAATATGATAGTTTCTTTGCTCCTCATCCCTTTTTTGTTCCCTAAGGTGGCTGAAATCAATATTTTCCATTAAAAACAGGCAGGCTCTGGCCATATCTTCACTCCATAAAAATTCTCTTAATGGCATTCCCAACCCCATATCTCTACATATTCTTTATGGATACCATAACTACTCAGTAATTCATTTAGCTGCAACTCTGTTTCTGATGCACTTGCGCCCGCAATGGGCCTTATTTTCAGGTCTGACCGGATTTTTTCATAATTATTCTATTCAAGACATTTTGCCAAATAGAATTTTCTGATGAGGGCTGGAAGCACGTGACTTTTTTGAAGATCAAAATTATCATTCGGACCATACAAATTAGTCGGCATCACCGCCAGAAAGTTGGTTCCATATTGCAAATTGTAACTTTCACACATTTTAAGCCCGGCAATCTTGGCAATGGCATAAGGTTCATTAGTATATTCCAACAGACCGGTCAATAAGTATTCTTCTTTAATCGGCTGTGGCGCATCTTTTGGATAAATGCAGGTGCTTCCCAGAAAAGTAATTTTTTAACACCTGTTTTGAAACTCTGTTCTATTACATTTTGTTGTATGCGAAGATTTTCGGAAATAAAATCTGCCCTGTAAGTATTGTTGGCCACGATGCCTCCCACTTTGGCAGCCGCCAGAAAAACATATTCAGGCGCTTCCTGCCGAAAGAAATGTTTTACTGCCTTATCATCCAATAAATTCAACTCTTTACCGGTTCGCCCCACAAGATTATTGTACCCATTGCCAACAAGTTGTGTCCATAGAGCAGAGCCTACCAGCCCTCTATGTCCTGCTACATATATTTTTGATTCCTTATTCATAGTAATTCATGGTTCTGAAATTATTACTGCTAAGGAAATCTTCTTTTTTCATCAGGGCAATATCACCCTGCATCATATCCTTCACTAATCCATTCAAATCATATTGTGGTTCCCATCCCAGCGCTGTTCTGGCCTTGGTTGGGTCGCCAATAAGTAACTCAACTTCTGTAGGCCGGAAATAGGCCGGATCCACTTCTCCAACAATTTTACCCTTCAACGATTCGGCGCCCTTCAGATAGGCTTCACCTACTTTAGATACAAAATCAGCTTTATCAATATCATCCACAATTATTTTTTCGCCGGCTCCTTCTCCTTCAAATTTTACAATCACTCCCACCTCATCAAATGCAAGCTTTACAAAATCACGAACAGAGGTGGCTACACCGGTTGCAATTACATAATCAGATGGCTTCTCCTGTTGCAAAATCAGATACATGGCTTTGGCATAATCCTTGGCATGGCCCCAATCTCTTTGTGCAGACAGGTTTCCTAGGAATAGTTTCTGCTGCAGACCTAATACGATTCTGCTTACCGCTCGGGTTATTTTTCGTGTAACAAAAGTTTCGCCCCGGATGGGAGATTCATGGTTGAACAAGATGCCGTTGCTGGCATGCATTCCGTAAGCCTCACGGTAATTAACGGTAATCCAATAAGCGTATAATTTAGCTACAGCATAAGGCGATCGGGGATAAAAAGGAGTGGTTTCTCTTTGAGGCACTTCCTGCACCAATCCATAAAGTTCGGAGGTAGATGCCTGATATATCCTTGTTTTTTGAGTAAGACCCAAAAGACGAACGGCCTCCAATACTCTAAGCGTTCCTATGCCATCTGCATTGGCTGTGTATTCCGGCGTGTCGAAACTCACCTTTACATGGCTCATGGCTGCCAGGTTATAAATTTCATCCGGCTGCACATCCTGAATCACACGGGTTAAGTTCAAAGAATCTGTAAGATCGCCATAATGAAGAATCAGCTTTTTTCCCTCTTTATGAGGGTCTTCGTACAAATGGTCAATTCTTTCTGTGTTAAAAAGAGAAGAACGCCTTTTGAGTCCGTGTACTGTATAACCCTTCTTTAAAAGGTACTCGGCCAGATAAGCGCCATCCTGACCGGTAATGCCGGTTATAAATGCTGTTTTTGACATTTTTCTGTTTATTAAAGAATAAAGTTAGAGATAAGTCAAATATCTGAAACCTCTATTCGTTATTTTCCCATTTATTTTATAGAAGTATTAAATTTCAAACGCTTAATTCAACCTTAATGCCTTAATGTTTGATCCTTTCTTTTTCAACATTAAGAAATGAAGGAGCATGAAGCCTTAATTACTTAATTTAACCTTAATGCCTTAATGTTTCAACCCTTTTTTCAACATTAATAAATGAAGGAGCATGACGTTTCAAACGCTTAATCTAACCTTAATTCCTTAATGTTTGATCCTTTCTTTTTCAACATTAAGAAATGAAGAACCATGAAGTTTTAATCGCCTCGTCTAACCTTAATGCCTTAATGTTTCAACCCTTTCTTTTTCAACATTAAGAAATGAAGGAGCATGAAGCCTTAATTACTTAATCTAACCTTAATGCCTTAATGTTTCAACCCTTTTTTCAACATTAAGAAATGAAGAACCATGAAATTTAAATCGCTTCGTCTAACCTTAATGCCTTAATGTTTGATCCTTTCTTTTTCAACATTAAGAAATGAAGGAGCATGAAGCTTTAATTACTTAATTTAACCTTAATGCCTTAATGTTTCAACCCTTTTTTCAACATTAAGAAAGGAAGGAGTATGAAGTCGTAAACGCTTAATCTAACCAAAATGCCTTAATGTTTCAATCTTTCTTTTTCAACATTAAGAAATGAAGAAGCATGAAGTCTTAAACGCTTCATCTAACCTTAATGCCTTAATGTTTCAATCTTTCTTTTTCAACATTAAGAAATGAAGGAGTATGAAGCTTTGATTCATTAAACTAAGCTCAATTCCATCATTAGAAATTCGTAGGCCGGCATCATTTGGATAACACCAAAGTCCGTCCGAAAAACATCCGATTGATTCATCGTTACTATAAATCCTTTATCCACTTTAAGTTGCATCATTGCTTCCCTGATACCATTTAACTCCCTGTCAAAGTTTTCGTTATTTATCTGAAAACAAACCTGAACCACTTTAGAAATCCGGCTCTTTTCTATTACGACAAAATCACATTCTCCCCTTCCTTTGAAGTAGAATATTGATTTGCTATTGCGCCGCAGATGGTTGAATACGAGATTTTCCAGCATCCTTCCATCATTCCGGCTTGCTGATACAGCCAATTCTGTATAAATTCCAGTATCAGCAACATACACCTTTTTTGGATTTCTCGCCTGAACTTTTAGCGAATCATGGTACAAAGGCACAAAATCAAGTATATATGAATCTTTCAAATAGGAAAAATACTCCAAAAAGGTGGTAGCAGAGTTGATTCCATACATACCAATCAGCTTGTTTGCCGAAATCGGATTTCCAATATTTGAAATCAGGAATAAAGTTAATTGCTTCAGGGCTGCCACATCTCGCACAGCATATCGTACCGCAATGTCACGGACAAGTATGTCATCCACCAACAAAGAAACAATTGAAGGGATATTAAGAGAAACGAATTCAGGGATTCCGCCATTTTCAAGATAAAGCTTCAGGCTCTCTTCCCCAAAATCAAAACCTTTAAAACGAACAAATTCCGAATAAGAAAATGGAAATAACTCTACAGATAAATGTCTCCCGGTTAAATGGGTACCTAGCTCAATACTTAACATTGAGGCATTCGAACCCGTGATAAATACCTGAAAATTTTCCCTGAGCATTTGGTTTACAAATATTTCCCAGCCATCTGTCAATTGAATTTCATCAAAGTATAGAATTTTTGAATTTCGTCGAATTATTTCATCGTAAAGACGGGCAAAATCTTCTTTACCAAAATTGGCAAACCGGACATCTTCAAAGTTCAAGATTAAAATATCTCCGCCAAGGTCACTCAGTTTTCCCTTCAATATTTGAAGTAAGAGTGTACTTTTTCCGCATCTCCTTATTCCTGTAATTATAGTGGCAAAAGATTTAACAATCGGCACTTTGGAAAGAATTTCACGCGAAAATCCCAAGTCCTTTTTTGAGAAAGAAACTTGCTGGGAATCAATAACATGAGCTAATTCTTCCTGCCGTATCATTTTAAATTTTTATCAAAAATAAATATTTTTCATTTATACTGAAAGATATTTTTCATTTATAATGGAAGATACTGTATAAATAAAATAATTAAGGATATTCTTAGACTTTTACATTATAATTTTTTTTAATTCAACCTTAATGCCTTAATGTTTCAACCCTATTTTTCAACAATAAGAAATGAAAAAGCATGAAGTAATAATTCCCCAATCCCCCTTAATGCCTTAATGTTTTATCCCTTTTTTCAACATTAAGAAATGAAGAAGCATTAAGTCGTAAACGCTTAATCAAACCAAAATGCCTTAATGTTTCAACTCTTTCTTTTCAACATTAAGAAATGAAGGAGCATGAAGCCTTAATTACTTAATCTAACCTTAATGCCTTAATGTTTCAACCCTTTTTTTCAACATTAAGAAATGAAGGAGCATGAAGCCTTAATTACTTAATCTAACCTTAATGCCTTAATGTTTCAACCCTTTTTTTCAACATTAAGAAATGAAGAACCATGAAATTTAAATCGCTTCGTCTAACCTTAATGCCTTAATGTTTGATCCCTTTCCTTAAACAAGAAAAATTACAAATTAAGCAATGCCTCCACTATCCTCTCTGCTGCCTTCCCGTTCCATAATGCAGGAATGTCTCCTTGTTTCCATTGACCTGCAATAAGCTTCTTCATTGCAGGTGCAATCGCTTTCGGATCGGTACCCAATAGTTCATTAGTGCCTATTGTGATTGTTTCAGGCCGCTCTGTATTGTCGCGAAGCGTCATGCAGGGGATACCCATAACTGTAGTTTCTTCAGTAATTCCCCCACTATCCGTAATAACAGCCTTACTATTTTTTACAAGATAATTAAATTCCAGATATCCTAACGGTTCTACCGGATGAAGCCTTTTATGTTGAACGCCTAATTGATTCAGGATTTTGGCTGTCCGGGGATGTACAGGGAATATGACGGGCAAAGGCTCTGAGCTACTTACAACTTCGTTTAACAATATTTTCAGATTTTCTTCTTCATCCACATTTGCCGGACGGTGGAGCGTCATTACAATATAATTCCCCACTTGTAATCCATAATCATCAAAGAATTCAGGCTTACGAAGGCGGCCTATATTCTTCTTTAATGTATCAATCATCGTATTACCCACAAAAAAAATCTGGTCCTCAGATTTCCCTTCCCCAATCAGGTTATTATTGGCTGTATCCGATGTAGTGAAAAAATAATCTGCAATAGAATCCGTTACAATTCTATTGATTTCCTCGGGCATCGCTATATCGCCCGACCGAATACCACCTTCCACATGTGCCACTTTTATCATTGCCTTTTTTGCAACAATAGCACAAGCCATTGTAGATGTAACATCGCCCACCACAATACAAATATCCGGTTTTGAATCTTTCAGACACTTTTCATATCCCATCATAATGGCTGCCGTTTGCTCTGCCTGCGAACCACCGCCCGCACCCAAATTAATGTCCGGTTCCGGAATCTCTAACTGTTGAAAAACGATTCACTCATAGCCTTGTCGTAATGCTGACCGGTGTGTATAAGCCGGTATTGAATATCTACTCCACCCTCCTGAGCCTTTTTTATTGCTGCAATAATTGGAGCAATTTTCATGAAATTGGGCCGTGCGCCGGCGATAATATCAATTTTCAAATTACCTTTTTTAAAAAATTTAGAATATTAGAAATTAAATTTATCTTCAATAGGTTTTGTCAAATAATTAATTGGGGTTATAATCTCAAATTTATTTTTCTTTCCTTCGTTTCCTTTCTTTATACCAATGTTTTTTCTATTTTCATTGTGCAGATTATAGATATTTTATTGTACGTTTTTAAGACATTTTATCGTGCAGATTTAAGTATTTCCATTGTGCAGATTTAAGACATTTTATTGTGCATTTTTTAGAATTTCTATTGCGTACTTTTAAGGATTTCCATTGTGCAAAAAAATAGAAATAGGTATTTAATATCGTTTAGATAAACTACTATTGTTATGTTTATTATAATTTGTTGTATCAGGATTATTATATATTGTTGATAATGAATTGAATATCACTTTTAGTTATTCACTTTTCACTTTTAATTTAACACTAGAAATTTTGTCGTCTCTTTCTTGATTTTTGAAACCTTCCTTCTTACCTGGGGCATCCCGAACTGGGTTATGTCGGTACTTCCTTGGGCACGTTAACTGAACTAACAAAACAACAGTGTTTCCGAAATCCACAATTTTTACCTTTTTATTAGCCAATATTTTCCGGAGTTTAGATTTACAATGCCCAATGCCGCGTTTTGGGGAGGGATTGAATTTATCCGATCAGGATTTCTATGCAAGTATCAATTTCCCTTTTGGTGGAGGAACTTCCCGACCCAGCATATTAGCAGTTTCAATCCATTCATGGATAACTATTTGGACATTGGAAACCGCTTCTTGATAAGTTTCCCCGTCTGACTTGCACCCCGCCAGTTCAGGCACTTCGGCGATGAAAGCCTGATCGGTCTCACTCCAGTATATGACAATCTCGTATTTATAACTTTTCATCGTCTCTTAGGTCCAATTTATGATTTATAAAAATTTCTCGTATTTGTTTAATCTGATATGCTTTTGAATAACCGTTTTTTTCCTGAATATTTATAATTTCACAGATGTCCTCTTTATAAAAAATATGATGACTCCCACTTATTCTGACTTTAAATCCAAGTTTATTGAGTAGGTTACAAAGTACTGAAAATTTAATATTTTGATCAGAATGACCATCTAAAATCTTTTTGAATAATTTTGAAAGCCTACCCATCAGGTAAAGATAACGATTATTTAATGATAAAAATTACAAATGTTCTCTAATCACTATTCTCTATTCACTCTCCACTTTCCACTTTTCATTTCCTTTCTAATTTCCTCCAACATCTTCTTCGCCAGTTTGCTTCTATCAAAATCATGCGCTAAACGTTCGCATCCTTTTTGGAATTCCCTATACAGTTCTGTATCCGATTTCATTTTTCCCAAGGCTTCTAAAAACTCGTTTTCGTTTTCAGGTTCAAAGCAAATTCCCGCATTGTAGTCTTCAATCAGCGCCTTTGATTCTCCTTCTACTCCCAAAAGAATGGGCTTGAGCATCGCTGCATTTTCAAAAATTTTTGAAGGTATAACAGATTTGAAGGTATCTGATTTTCTAAGATTCACTAATGCCACGTCAATCACACTGATATATTTCTGAATCTCATCTTTTGACACAGACGCTAACATTGTGAGGTTTTCTAAATGCAATTGATCTTTCAACTGCAACAAATATTTACGCTCGGCGCCATCTCCTATTAAAAGTATATGAATGGATTTGTCGGTTATGTTTTTTGCCGCATGCAAAACAAAGTCCAGTTTGTGCGCCATGCCATGCGTGCCAAAATAAGCCACCACAAATTTCCCATTCAGACCCAATTCCTTCACAATAATTTCATCCTTTGGTATTGGAAAAAATTTGTTCAAATAAACGCCATTTTTAATAATATAAATTTTATCGCCATTAATTCCTTTATCAATAATATTTTGTTTAAAGGAATCGGTAACTACCACAATTTTTCGTGCAGTACGATACAGGTATTTTTCAATTTTTTCTAAAAATAAAATAGAACGGCTTTTCTTCATAGCGCCAACTGCCACTATAGATTCGGGCCAAATATCTCTTACTTCCATTATCCAGGGAGTTCTTTTAAAAAACCCTGCAGCCCTCCCTGCCATTGCGGTAAAAAACTGTGGAGAAGTAGCAATAATAAAGTCTGCTTTATAAAATAATGATGCAAAAAATGATGTAATGGCAAAACTTACATAATCCAAAATTCTTTTTATAGTGCCTTCATTAGCTGTAATATAAGACCACACTCTTACCACCCTTATGCCATCTACTATCTGAGTTTGAATCAATTTATTTTTATAGCCTTCGAAAACTTTCCCTTTCGGAAAATTTGGAACGCAAGTAATGACGGTTACATCAGCGCCAAGCTTTACCCACTCCCTGCAATGATCATAAGTGCGATTAGCAGGTGCATTGACCTCAGGGTAAAAATTATCGGATAAAAATAAAATTTTCATGCCTTAATAATAGTCTCTAATTGTTTTTCAAATCTTACACAAAGTTTCTTTGCCGGAGTCGTTTTATTGAATCCTAAACAATAATTATAATCATGAACAGTTATTGATTTTGCTCCGTTAAAAAGGATAGTAGCACTTCCAAGCATTATTTCCGGCAAATTCAGAACAGGTAAAATATCCGGATTAAAATGTAAAAACAGGTCCGCCTCCGCCTCAACTTTGTCCAATATTTTCAATGACTGCGATTGTAAAATAAACTCACGAAAAACAGGTTTCTCATAACCAAAATGAACTAAACTTAATCTATCAGAACCATCAAACAAAATCTTTGTTTTTGCCCGTTTTGCCACTCTGAAGCCTCCCCAGACCTCGGATGAATTTTTATTATTCACCACCACCGTGTTATGGCTTTGGGTACTTCGCTGCATCTGACGCAATTGGGTTTTTTCGTATGTAGATATCCCCATATCCACTATAAATGGATGATTATTAAGACGACATTCAAAACTCAGACTGTCCGCATGTGCATGACCGGGAATGTAGGCTGCACCAATGCTTCCGGCCATTACGATCATATCAATATCTGTGTTCCTCAGTCGCCTGTATCCCGATTCTTTCAGTAATAAAGTTGATGTATTTATTCCAAGTAGTCTGCCGTATTCAAAAAGCTGTACCGGCAAAGGCGCTATTCCGTTTGTAGAATCGTTGAAATGAGGGAAAGAATTATCTGAATAACTGATATTTTTAAGCCACCCCATCATTTTTCCGGCATATTCTACGAGCTTATCAATATTTCTTTGAGAAACCATTTGCCAATGGTTTACTTGTAGAAACTGAATACAGTCCTGTAGTCTGTACAACATCAGACAGTGATACATCGGACTCAATTCAAAATGAGCGCCATCATTTAAAATTTGCTCATCAAGCTGGCTCTCTAATATATTGATCCCCTTTCTAAAAAGTCGATAATCCTCCAGATAAACACTTCCAATAACTAATGCGAAAGCATTTTCCAGCAAATGATTGCCTAACAGATGATATTCCGGGTAATGATATAGCCGCCACGCATCCTGATGGATATATTCTCTGATATTTACATCATCTATTTTGTGAATGATCAGGAATTTTATCCAATTGACCAGACGAAGAGAGGTTGGAAAAGGCTCCTTGCCATCCTTCAGCCCATCATATTGTGCAATGTATTTTCCGATAAGTTCTATTCCAGCTTCCTTCGATATGCCTTCCTGCAACAGAAATTCAAAATAGTTCAGGTTATAGGTCCATAATTTCCCATATCCTGAATAATTCCAGTCGATTTCATTGCCAAAGTCCTTCTCCAGATTGAGAAAACGAAAAGCATTTCCACCTAACCATGTTTTATAAAGGATGACATGGTTGGTGAAATCCGCCTTCCTGTTATTGTCTTTGTATTCGGGAATCTTAGGTTCAATACCTAATTTTTTTCTCAAATAGTAATAGGCCCTGTAGCGGACCTGTTTCCATTTCAGGTATTTGAGGGTATGAAAATATAGCAGGACTTTTTTCAAATAAAATTATTGTAGCTACTCATCCGATAAAAAAGAGGGTCCGTCTTTTTTTCTACCACAGAATACACAAATTGGTAAGAAAGAATTTCGGGGTTTTAGTGTGATTTCGTTGTAGAAGGAAACTTAAATGCAAAATTAATCTTGACAATTGAAACCTTTAAAATTAATAAAAACTAATTCGCTCCGGTTGGATTCTGCGTTCGATCAAATATTCTTTGGGCAATCGCAATATTATAGATTTACCACTGCGACGAATACCGGTGGTAATTCTTGCCTAAAGAGCACCAATTAATAATTTTACCCGATCAATATATAATTGTCAGTCGGTCATGATTTATGTTACAACCACAAATATTCTCATAATTTAAATACTTTTATGGTTATAACCTAAAATATTTAATGATTTTGAGTCAATTGAATTAAAAAATCATACAAAAAAGTAGGACTTTCAATCTGCAAAACCGCAGAATCGCAGAATCTCCACTTTCTACTTTTCTCCTTTTCCCGCAATTCCTTACGTCGTGCGGAACCTCCGCTCCGCTCCGGCACTATTCACTATTCACTTTAGGCTATAGGCAGTAGGCCATAAGCAATTAGCACTTTGCAATCTGGAATTATAAATCTAATATCTAACGTCTAAAATCTAACTTTAGCTGTAAGAAATCTTTAATCATAAATCACAAATCTAATATCTGATATCTGATATCTGAAATCTGAAATCTTGAATCTTTCACTCTTTCCCGCAACTCCTTACGTCGTGCGGCACTTCCGCTTCGCTCCAGCACTCCGGCACTTTTCACTTTTAATTATTCCCCTTTCCAATACTGTATTTTCCCCTTACTATACCTATATTTGTATTTTATCATGATATTTTGAAATTGACATTCATTTTATCATGATATTTTGAAATTATATTTCAAACATTAAGATTGAATCATGGAGAATTTATTTCAACGATTACAAAGTTTTACCGGATCTGGGCAGGAAAGCCTTTTTTTATGGGGTGCCAGACAAACGGGTAAAAGCACATTGCTCAAAACTCTTTTCCCAAAAGCGATTTTATTCGACTTATTGCTTTCAGAGGAATATGAAAAGCTAAACAAACGCCCTTCAATAATAAGGGAAATGGTTGCCGCTTCCGATAAGATTGATTTGATCATAATAGATGAAATTCAACGAATGCCGACTTTGTTGAATGAGGTACATTGGTTGATTGTCAATAAAGGGATTCGTTTTATATTAAGTGGTTCCAGCTCTAGGAAAATACTCAGATCAGATGTGAATCTACTTGGAGGGCGAGCGCTTAGATATGAACTCTATCCACTCGTAAGTTCTGAAATACCGAATTTTAATCTTCTTAGAGCTTTAAATAATGGGCTTTTACCCAGACATTATTTGGCAGATAATGCAAATCGACTTTTGGCTGCCTATATCGGTAACTACCTTCAGGACGAATTGATTCGAGAAGCACAAATTAGAAATATGAATGTTTTTTCGAAGTTCTTACATGCAGCGGCTTTCTCAAATGGCGAAATGGTCAATTACTCTAACATTGCAACAGATATTGGTATTAGCGCCCACACAGTTAAATCCTACTTTCAGATTATGGAGGAGACTTTGATCGGTAGGTTTGTACCGGTCTATCAGAAGAAGCCTAAACGGAGAGTCATCCAAGCACCTAAGTTTTATTTTTTTGATGTAGGTATTGTCAACCATCTTCTTAAAAGAGGTCTGATAGCCGAAAAAAGTGAAAGTTTTGGACATGCATTTGAACATTTTATATATCAGGAAATATATGCACATAGTCATTATTCCGGCGCAGAGTACTCGATAAGCTATTGGAGAACTGCTTCACAGATCGAGGTAGATTTCATATTGGGTGAAAACGAAGTTGCCCTGGAAGTTAAAAGCACTGACACTGTCAGCAGTCGTCATTTACAAGGTATCAAAGCTTTCATGGAGGAATATACCGTCAAAAAGTCTATTATCATCTGCACCGAATCAAGTCCAAGATTAGTGAAAGGCATCCTCATCCTGCCATGGCAAGATTTTTTAAATAGGTTGTGGTCAGGTCAGATAATTTGATTGTAAAGATTTCTGTAAATATAGGTAGTATAACATAAACTGTGTAAGTCCTACAAAGTTGGGGTACCCCAACTTTGTAGGACTTATTTATTAATTTTAAAAACACAGTTTAATTTTATGGACAAAGAACAAATGCTATCAGACGCTTTTTTAAAGCAGTTTAAAACCGGAGAAGAGCTAACTGACTTTTTGACTCAGCTCCAAAAACGAGGTATTGAAAAGATGCTTGAAGGCGAGTTAGATGCTCACCTTGGTTACGACAAGCATGAAAAAAGCAGTACTTCAAATGCCAGAAACGGCTATGGCACAAAACGCATTAAAACCGGTTTTGGAGAAAGTGAAATACAAGTACCCAGAGACAGGGACGCCTCCTTTAACCCGATGATAATACCCAAACGCCAAAGCATGGTAGATGGGGTAGAAAATGTAATCGTATCGCTGTATGCCAAAGGCATGAGTGTAAGCGATATTGAAGAACAAATACGCGAGGTTTATCACTTTGATGTATCTACTTCAACCATTTCCAGAATTACAGAAACAGTAGCCGGCGATATTGTTGCCTGGCAAAACAGGCCCTTAGATCCGCTGTATTTAATTGTATGGATGGATGGTATTGTTTTAAGGTAAGAGAAAACAGTAAAGTCATTAACAAAACCATCTATCTTGCCGTAGGGCTCAATACAGACGGCAAAAAGAAGTACTGGGCATGTGGCTTGGCAAAAACGAAAGTGCTGCATTTTGGCTTAGCGTTTTAACCGATTTAAAAGCCAGAGGTGTAGAAGACATACTCATTACAGCTACCGATAACCTCAATGGTTTTACCCAAACCATCAATAATGTTTTCCCGCAATCACAAACACAAATCTGTGTGGTGCATCAAATACGCAACTCGGCAAAATATGTGGTTTGGAAAGACAAAAAAGCATTTTCAAAAGACATGAAACTCATCTACAATGCCCCAACAAAACAGGCAGCAAAAGCAACACTGGAAGACTTTAAAAATAAGTGGAACCACAAATATCCATACGCCATAAAATCTTGGGAAGATAATTGGGAAGCGCTTACGGGTCACTTTCATTAAATGGGGAGTACGCCTAATTTTGTTGCATGGATACATCATATATCGGTCATTTTTTACCCAAGGGGTTATTGGAATATTTTGATATTACAGGTATAGATGAACTATGCTTTGTAAAAGACAGGTCAGTTTATTTTCAGATTTCATTGGAAGAACGGAATATGATATTGGGAGATGTGGATGGTACCCAATATGAGTCAAAAGGTTTTACGGAGATAACCCTACAGGATTTCCCAGTCCGTGGCAAAGCAGTTTATTTGGCAATAAAAAGAAGACGCTGGCGACATAAAAATGAGGCTGGTAAAATTATCAGAAACGACTTTTCATTTGTAGCCGAAGGTTCAGGGTTAACCAAAGAACTATCGGATTTTTTAAAAGGTACAGGTTGATACAAAGGTTGATACTATCAGCAACATAGCTGGTTACCATCAGATACAGCCTTCAAAATTAAACCGTCATTATAAAAGTATAGCAGTGGTTTTAAAGACTGGAACCAGCTCACTCACTGCGAAGATTATCTTCTTTTTCCGGACAACATTGGAGCCTACCTAAGCATAGATGAACTAAGTTTATCCAAAGGAGAATTATACACATTTGTTACCAACAAAAACGGCAGGGCAAAAGCAGGGTACATTGGTAGCCGTCATCAAAGGAACACTATCTAAAGACATTATAACCACCCTAATGAAACTTTGTGAACACAAGCGTTTGCAGGTAAAAGAAGTAACTCTTGATATGGCAAAAAACATGGAAGCTTGCCGTAAAGCAGGTATTTACAAATGCCACTCTGGTTACCGACAGATTCCATGTAATAAAACTGGCAATGGAAGCCTTGCAACACATAAGAATAAACCTGCGATGGAAAGAATTAGACAACGAAAATGCAGCCATTAAAAGGCTAAAGAACAACAAATAAAATATGAACCAGTAATGCTGGAAAATGGTGAAACACCCAAACAATTACTGGCAAGGTGCAAATATATTTTAGCCAAAAAACAAAACGACTGGACAGAAAATCAAATACAAAGAGCCACCCTGTTATTCAAATATTTCCCTGAATTAGAAACTGCTTACCACCAAACTTTAGCTTTTAGAAACATATACGAAAACCAACAAAAAAGCATCTGCTAAGACAGCGTTTGAACAATGGATACAAAAAGTACAAGAGCAGGCATTAAAAGAGTTTTATACCGTTGCTAATACCGTAAAATATAATTTAGATAACATACTTAATTTCTTCAATAACCGAAATACAAATGCCAATGCAGAATCATTCAACGCTAAAATAAAACTATTCAGGGCTAACCTTAGAGGCGTAACCGATACCAAATTCTTTCTTTTCAGACTGCATAAACTTTTTGCCTAGTCCCCAGTAAATAATGGTGAGCCGCGCTTACCGTTTTTTTTGAGTTCCCTTTAGAAATAAGAAAAATCATTTACACCACTAACCTAATAGAAAACCTGAATGGAAAAATCAGAAAATACACCAAAAATAAAATGTCCTTCCCTACAGATAAAGCCGTCTTAAAATCGGTATATTTGGCTTTAAGAGAAGCAACAAAAAATGGAGTATGCCTATACAAAATTGGGGCATCATCCTAAATCAGTTCTTAACAATGTTTGAAAAAAGGGTTCAACTTTAAACAAAAAGCTAAACCCTTATATTTTTAACTTACACAGTTTATGGGATACTGTCTAAATATAATTATAATAATCTCATTAATGGCTGTATATTATAGTTATAATTACAATAATTAAAAATATAGTAATCACATTTTAGCATCTTTGGTTGTGTTTTATAGTCGGCTTATAATTCGGGATCCACTTCAAATTTTAATTTAACCCCTTTGTTCGGCAACTCCTTAAACTGACCAAGTCTCTTCCTGAGCAAGTTCCAGCAACTTTTCAAAATTCGATTTCACTTCATTATAATCTAAGCTCCAGCACCTTTCACTTTCCACTCTTTCCCGCAACTTCCTCCGTCGCACAGGACTTCCGCTCCGCTCCGGCACTATTCACTACACTTCCATCCACCTCCCTTCCTTCAACGACTCCACCGCTAATATAACAGCCTTTGATGTATTATAAATTTCATCAAAGGGAATGATGGCCTCTCCGCCCTGTTTAACAGATTGCAGCCAACGACGGAATTGCTCCTTATGTCCTTTATTCTGTGTCTTTTTCATATTTCTTCGTTTGAAACCATAGAATTCTATCTTACGGAAATTGTCAATGAGGATGTTTTTACCTTGTGAAAAAATTTCGATTCTTTCCTTTGGATAGGACTTGCTGCCGGTGGCAAAATAGTTGATAATTCCGGTCGAACCGTTAGCGTATTTCAACATGATAGAAGCGTTGTCGGTATTGGATTCGGGATGATTGCCTAGAGCGTTCATCACTACTTTCTCAACACGACTGCCGGTAAAATAAGATATTAAAGCGATGTAATGGCAAGCCTCACCAATGATCCGTCCGCCCCCACTTTCAAGGTCATGAACCCAGGAATTAGCAGAGATAAAGCCTGCATTCATGGTAGCAATTACCTGAATCGGTGCGCCTCCACCCAAACTTTCCTTTGCTGCTTGCGAAAAAGGAGAAAAACGGCGATTGAATCCTACGGTTAATGTCTTGCCACTTCCTTCATACACTTCCCGTATAGATTCAAGTTCCGCGAGGGTTAAGACCAATGGTTTTTCTACAAAAACATCCTTCCCTGCTTTCAATGCCTCAACCACTTGCCCGGCATGCGCACTGTGTCGGGTGGTTATCATTACGGCACTTACTTCCTGATCGTCCAGGATATCTTGATATCGGCTGGTGGACTGCCGTATGCCGTATTTCTTGGCTAAGGTTGTTCCGGATAGACCTTTCGAACTGGCAATATATTTTATATCGGCATTTAGTTCATTGAGGGTGGGAACAATCATCGCTCCGGTGAAATTTCCTGCCCCAATGATGCCGACAATTCCCTTTGAGCCGGAAAACGGATTTGATGACACCTGCACACTCGTTTGAGAAATAAGGACATTTCCCGGATATCGGATGATAGAGGCTATAGAGCCGCCTTTGATCATATCTCCGTATATATCCAGATAATCTTTCAAATCCACTTCTTCGGTAATCAAGTCCTTCACATTGATAGAACCATTGTGAATTGCCGCTAATACAGCTTCGAAATTTCGCTGTTCGGTCCAGCGAACAAAACCGATCGGATAGTCCAGTCCCTTTAGTTCGTAATGATCATCATAACGTCCGGGCCCATAAGAGCATGAGACTTGAAAAGTCAACTCTTTCTCATAAAAATCCGATCGTTGCATATCCAAGCCGATGACACCTACTAAAACAATTCGCCCCCGCTTACGGCTCATTTGCGCAGCTTGGCCGATGACTTCATTGGATTTGGTTGAAGCGGTGATTAAAACGGCGTCGGCACCGATTCCATTCGTTTTGTCCTGTATCAGTTTCGGCACATCGCTATCTGCCTCTACTGCAAAAGCTTCCACACCAAGTCTTTGTGCCAGTTCAACTTTTCGTTTATCAAAATCGATCCCGATGACTCGGCAACCATTGGCCTTCAACAACTGTACTGCTAAAAGTCCGATTAAGCCGAGACCGGTTACCACAACCGTTTCGCCAAATGTAGGATTGACAAGCCGAATACCTTGCAGGGCAATTGCTCCAATGACTGTAAATGCCGCTTCTTCGTAACTTACACCGTCCGGAATTTTCGCCACTAAGTTTTCGGGCACACAGACCACTTCGGCATGATTGCCATTGGATATGACGCGGTCGCCGACTGCAAATCCATTGACACCCTTGCCCACAGCAATCACTTCTCCTGCATTGCAATAGCCTAATGGCAACGGCTCTCCCAGCTTACGGAAGACGGCATCCATGGTTGGCTTCAGACCGTCCGTCTTGATTTTTTGGATGACCTGTCGTACTTTCTCCGGCTGTTGCCTTGCCTTATTGATCCATCCGGCCTTGCCGAATTCCACAAGCATTCGTTCTGTGCCGAGAGACACAAGGCTGCACAGCGTCTTAATCAATACGCAGCCGCTTCGTACTTGTGGTACGGGCACTTCTTCGAGAATGGTGTTACCGGATTTGAGGTCTTGGACTATTTGTTTCATTATTTAGAATTACTTGCACATTTATTGAAATGTAACGCATCTTAAATATAATAGGGTGGATAATTTAATGAATTATTTGTTCAGTGATATTTTAATGTTTAGAGAGCCGGCGGATTATTTCATTTCCCTTTGGAGATAGCCTATAGCGTTGCAGGCTGCTATTGGGTTTTTCTGGAAGAGTCATTTCGATCAATCCTTGGTTTAATGCAAGCTTTAGGTAATGAGATCTAAAATTTTCACGGTGCGAAAGACCTAATTTATCTTGTAGCTCTTGCCTGCTCATTTCTTCCGACAATATATTTATAAGCAGTTCAACTTGCTCGGTGACTTGCTCGGCGACTTGCTCGGTGACTTGTAGATAGAAGTTTTCAGATAACCTAATCTTTACCTCAAATGCAGTTACTAATTCTAAATTAAATGCTGCTTGACCAGTTGCGAATAGTCAAGTGTTTATTCACCGACCTAATAGCACTTTGTTGAAGTTGATTATGTGTTGTCTGTATGGTGTTTACTAACAACTCAAAATGCATAGTATAAAAATATTCAATGACCAATAAGTTTTAACATAGTGTTAAGTAAATCGAAAAACTTTGCCTTTCAAAAAAATATGTTGCTGACAATCAGTTCTTCACTTTTCACCTTTTTCTATTCACTTTCCCATCTTTCCCGCAACTCCTTACGTCGTGCGGCACTTCCGCTTCGCTCCAGCACTATTCTCTATTCACTATTCACTGAATGACATGAAAAAAGGTAATTTTTTGAAATGATGGAATGAAAAATTATTTTTTTAACGCATTTTTTTCAAGGCCATTGCCGCAATGCGCAGCGATGCCTAAGCCACACAGTCCGTCATTGAGCTATAAAACCACTGTCATTCGCAGCCTTTTTTGATCGTCATTTCGCAGCGAAGCGAAGAAATCATATTGTTCTGGAAACGAGGAGATTTTTCACTCCGCTTCGCTCCGTTCAAAATGACGGTAAAAAAGGAACTCCGCCCAAAATGAGGGAATGAAAAATTATTTTTTTCGCAATTTATTCTAGCCATTGTCGCAATGCGCAACAATTCCAAACCCACACTATTCATCATAGAACCTTTTATTAATATGCCGTCCGAATATGGGCTGATGACAATCGATTTGTAAACGGTAAAATAATTTGGTGCAAAAATTGAATAATCAACAAATTTTTTCCACTAATGAGATACTAAAGATCAACGGTATAAATATTATTTATTTTTAGGATTACACCTTTATAAATTGTAAATAAATGTGTTGAAATATTTTCCGCAAATTTACTCAACCTATTTTACTATTTACTCAAAACATTGAGCAAATTTACTCAATGCTTTTAAGTTCCTCATTTATCATAACTTTTGGAATATTTAATCAATAAGTATAGACTAAACCCATATCCTCAACCATAAATCAGTAAGCAAACAGTTATTATAAATGCTGTCCTTGAGCATATATCAAAATTATAACATTAATATAAATCTTTCCTCTCTGATCTATTAGGATAATTAATCAAAACTGCTTTATACTTGCCCTTAAATACAAATAGACTTCCTGCACCGGCTCCTATAATCCCAAATTTATTAATTAACATTTTAATATCCTCAACACTACCTACGCCTCCAAAAACTGAAATAGGCATATTACATCTTTTTCTCACCTCTTCTACTAATCCAATATCATAACCTCCCATTACTCCATCATTATCAATTGAATTAATAACAATTTCACCCACTCCAATTTCTTCAAGTTTTTCAACAAAGTCAAATAGTTTCCAACTTGACTTTCTGGAACCGTTATGACTGTATATGTCATACCCGCTCATCAACTTCCTTTTCTTTGCATCAATCACTACAACCACGCTTTGCGAGCCAATCACTTTTCCTATATCTTTACATAAATCAGGATTCTCCAATGCCGCTGACGAAAGCGCCACTTTCTCTACACCTAGGTTAATAATACTTGTCGCCTGTTCAACCGATTTAATACCGCCGCCATAACAAAGTGGCATACGGCATTCATTTGCCAAACCCTTTATTAGGTTCATATCGGGCGGTGTTTTGTTTACACTGGCATCAATATCCAACACAATTAACTCATCAACTTCTTTTTCATTAAAAATTTTTACAGCATTCAAAGGATCACCCAAATATTTCCCATCCTTAAACTTAACAGTTTTAACCAAGCCTTTCTTATGAATCAATAAACAAGGGATTATTCGGGAGCGTAACATAATATTAGCTTATTGCAAAATTCTTAAATAGTTGAATACCATTCTTATGACTTTTTTCTGGATGAAATTGAGTGCCAATAATATTTAAATTTTCAATAGTTGATGCAAAATTAATACCGTAGTTAGTTGTAGAAAGGATGTTTTCATCAGATTCGCATTTGAAATAATAACTGTGAACAAAGTAAAAACCAAAATCAGTATCAATATTTGAAAAAAGCGAGTGTTTTTTCTTATCTTCTATGGTATTCCACCCCATGTGAGGGAACTTAGGTTTTTTGGTTATAGTATTGGGGTCAAATTTGTGTACATATCCAGGAATCCATCCTAATCCTGGCAATTTACCTTCATCGCTGCCATTACCCAAGATTTGCATCCCTACACAGATACCCAATACCGGTTTTTTCTTTAATAAAACTTCTGCATCAAGTTTATCCTTCATGCCAGATTTAAACAGACGTTCCATAGCTGCATCAAAGGCTCCTACACCCGGAAGAACAATTTTATCAATATCGGCAAGTTGGTTAGTTGTATTTACGATTTTACATTCAATGTTTAATCGATTATAGATTGTAGCAATCGCCTGAATATTTCCCGATCCATAATCTATAATGCCAATCATCGCTTCCCGCCTTTTTCGATTTTTAAGAACCGCATAACAGCAGAACCCATTTTATATATTTTTTCCAGAGACTTAAAGTCCTTATATGTTCGCCTAGGCATTTCAAAATAAGTCTGTAATTCTGATGTTGAAATATTCAATTTTGTTGCCACATATTCAAAATCCTGTTTTATGGTTTCAGGATTATAGGCGCGTTCCTTTAACTGATTTAAGGCTTCACCTCTGGTCATTTGCCCTGTTAAAATGAGGCTCGAAAATTGTACTTTTCTGGTATCATACCCAAATCTTTCGGGTAGCCAATAACTTTCATAAAATCTTGTAAAACGCGATTCAAAATGTTTCTGTGGATACTCCTGATATCCAAACTTTTTCTTCAGAAGCTTCATTGCTTCACCTTTTTCGTAAGGAATGTAATCCAATGGTCTTATTAATTTGATTCTTTTAATATAAGGAAGATAGATTTTATGCCAAAGAATATTTGTAATTGGATATTTCTCTAACTTTCCTTTCCCATACTTTTTGAAGATATCCTTTAATTGAATGGAATCTGACTGATAATACATCCATTCTATCGGATTTCTTACACACTCGGTAGAATAATTACCACCGGTAAGAATGTATTTTATATTATGCTTTGAGGCAAACTTATACATCGTTGCAAAAAAGGCATGATCCTGTGGTACATCAAGATGAGGTACACCCGATTTAAAAAACGCAAGCTGCAATTCTTTCATCTCCTCCCAATCAATTACCTCTGTGTATAAGTCAAGCCCCAAACCATCTACCAATCTTTCAATGTTATTTACAGCCAACTGAGAATTCCACCCAGCGTCCACATGAAAAACAAGCGGTCTTAAACCATATTTCTCCTTCATCATATATAATAGATAGGAACTGTCTATACCACCACTCATGCCCATGATACAGTCAAAATCTCTGCCTTTCCCTTCTTTTTTGATTTTTTCAACTATTTTTTCCAAAGCAGCTTCATTCCCCTTTCCGTAATTCCAAAAAGGCAAAATATCTTTATAAAAAGTATTACAATGATCGCATACCCCCTTTTCATCAAATTCAATTTTGGAATCTGTGGTATCCATTACACAGTTGGATCATATCCGGTAATTTTGATTAATATCGTCAGTCATTTATTTGTGTAATATTTATAAATTCATTAATAAACTGTGGCCAGTCTGGAATAGATTTCAGCCTTTTTAATCCCTGAACTAACATATACTTTTTTACCGCCTCCGGTAGATTTACAGCTTCTTTCATCTTATCCATGATAGAATCTTCCACGAATGGATCAAAATATAATGCACTTTCTCCACAGGCATCGCGGGCAAAGTCCATATCTGATGTTAAAATCAGTTTTTCAAATTTCATTCCTTCATAAAAAACTATCCCATAAGACTCCAAAAGGCTTGGAATAATTAAATAATCACATTGTTTAATTGCAGAAGCCACTTCACCTCTCTCAAGCACTCCAAGATTAATGATAACATCTGACAAGCCACCTAACTTAATTTCATCAAGAAAACTAGCCGCATCATTTGAATCAAGTGTCAAAAATATTTTATAACTTAAGTTTTGATTCTTTATCAGACTAGCTAATTTTAATAAGATAAAATGATTTTTATGAGAAGCAAATGTCGAGATAAAAAGAAATTTTATACCAGAACTTTCTAATAATAATTTTAATTGAATCCTGAAATTATATTCTGGTAATAAAACAGGAGTTGGTATTTTGATAATATTATTAACCTTGTATTTATCCGATAACCTGACAAACATATTATCAGTCTGAACAATACAGTATCTAATCTCTTTAATATTTTTCTCGATTTGTCGGATTTTTATTTTGCGTTTAAATCTGATTTTTGAAGAAACATTTTTCCATAAATAAGATTCGTCATAAACCAAAAAAGCCCAATCAAAATAATAGAGTTGATTATAAAAACAAGGTACTATCACATCTCCAAAATTCCATATACAATCTATCTTATATTTCTTTATTATTCTTTTTAGTATTAAATTATAATAAATAGGAGCAGACCACCATTTCTCATAGACAGAAGGTATTTTAATGATGTTTACATGAGTGTCTGGTATTATCTTGATAAGTTTTGAAGGAATAATAGCAAAGAAATTTGTTGAAATCTCATAAGCTATATTTTTAAAAACATTCTCAATAATATATTTTCCTCCGCCTTCTTTTGAAGTCGGGGCGTGAATGAGTATATTCATTGCCATATCATGTTAAGAAAATCACTCGATTTGCTCACTAAATTTGTATCCATTTACAAATTTTCAACGTTTACTTATATAAGACAGAAAGCAAAGAGGCCGCGCTTATTTCAGAGCTAATTCTTTTTCCTAACTGATGGCTTCTGTCGCTAAACAATTCCAGTTCTTCGTCTGACAATGAGGTTATTTTTTTTATAGCCTCAAAAAAAGAATCCTGATTCAGCGGGTCAAATAAAAAACCATTATACCCCTCTATCAAAAATTCAGTAGCTGCGCCGCAAACATTTGACAACAACATAGGATACCCCATAATTGCGAACTCATGAATAACTACTCCCCACTGTTCTCTCAATGATGGAGAACAGGCAACACCTCCTTTACTAAGTTCCCTAAACAAAGCCTCTCCTTGCAAAAATGGCTGAATAATTATATGTTCTGATTTTATCTGCAGAATACTTTCTTTTTCGGGACCATCACCAATTAAAACCAGTGGCCATCTCTTTTTTACGGACTCATCTAATCTATTGTAGCTTTTTACCAGATTCAAAGTCCCTTTCTCGGGGGAAAATCTGCCCAGATATACCAGCCTCCGGCTAAAGTTGGATTTTGAGAAAATAATTGTGAATTTGCTGAATACAAGTTACTAACAATTGTATTCATTTTGTATCCCATAAGAGAAGCATAATGATATTGTGGCATGCCGGATACCCACATGTAATCAAAAATTCTTTTGTAGTAAACTCTGGATACTATCATACCCAAATATTGCCTTATGCGTCCGTGAAATTGGTCATCAATACCGCTTACAACTCTTGTTTTATTATTTTTTTTAAACCATTTTATTGCCGATAAGTACTCTTTATCCATCCAACCTGAAACGAAAATAACCGGTGGCATTTTGTCCAGTAAAAACTGCTTTAGTCTATTCACATCAAATGATGAACGGGGATAGTATTTTACAGATTTTCCTTCGTCCAAACTATAGGCTGAAAGTTTCCGCTTATCCCAGTAAACTACATGTACCTGCACTTCAGGCTTCAAATGAGCCAAAGCCTCCAAAATTCCCTGAGTGTAGCCCATTACTTCAGAATATAATACTACTATATTCATTAAGACACCTCTTTTAAGTGATCTAAAACCAATTTTATACCTTCTTTTACAGATACTAATTCTCTTCCCAGAATTTTCTTCATTTTAGAATTGTCGGGACGCCTTCTTGACATATCTCCTTCTTTTAAAGGATCAATATGAACAATAGCAGATTTGGAACCGGTCAATTCCACTATCAATGACGCCAGAGCTTTTATAGACATTTCATCATCAGATCCTATGTTTAACACATCATTTATATATAGGTCATCTTCCATAACTTTTACCATTGTGTCAACATTATCCTTGATAAAGCAAAATGTTCTGGTTTGAAGTCCATCTCCGTACAAGGTAATATCTTCATTTTTTAATGCTTTGTGAATAAATTTCGATATAACAAAATCTTTACTTTGATTTGGCCCATAAGTATTAAAAAATCTGAAAATTGTGTACTTCAATCCATATTCCTGAAAATAGCTCTTGTAAAAAGCTTCTCCTACATTTTTTACAATAGCATAAGGTAAGCGCGAATTTAATGGTGTCGTTTCCTCATGCTGAGGAAAGTCCACAGGTTCGCCGTAAACCTCAGAAGAGGATGAGTAAAACACTCTATTTACTCCTGTATTTTTACTAAGTTTTAAGATGTTTTCAATACCTTTTATGTCATTTAACACTTTTACAGGATTTTCAAGTGTTCTCAACACACCTACTACAGCTGCAAAATGAAAAACATAATCAAACTTATTCTGATAAAAAACCGCAGATACGTCATTATAATCATTTACATCAGCGTTAATAAATTTAAAGTTTGGTAAACTATTTACATTTTTAATTTTTCGCAAATCTCCCGTCGATAAATTATCAACCCCTACTACAAAATATTTTTTGATTCAACCAGGCTGGTTGTTAAAAAACTACCTATATTACCTGCACACCCCGTAACTAATATGATTTTCACTCTAAGTTAATTTTGCTATTTTAAATAAAATTTTTGTTTTGATATCCAGTTTATAATCAATTTGTTTCAGTTCTTCATAGTAAAGGTCATTATTCAAATCGCCCAACGATTCACCGTATTTTAAAAATACTGATGAAGTATCGTTTACTCTTGCGATTTTTGTGCCCGGAGTAGTTGCAATGCGCCTGAAAAAATCCATATCCCCAATGATTCTGAATTTCTGAGAATTAAAACCTTCAAGTTTTTCAAAAATTCTTCTCGAAAAGATAGAGCTGGGTTGTACAAAGGGCATTACTCCTTTTTTTAAAAAATATCGTGCAAAACGTGCTCCTCTTATAAATTCTTTTCGCCCTTCATTTACATAATTTTGAATCGAATTACTATAAACCAGGTCTAAATCCCCTGAAGAAATCTTATTATACATTTTTGTAAATCCCGATACCTCTATCAAATCATCACAATTTACATAGCTAAAATATTTACCCTGTGCAACAGCAAATCCTTCATTAATACCTCCATACATCCCTTTTTCAACTGACTGATGCACCAACTTTAAATGAGGATACTCCGAAACAATTTTCAATGTGTCATCTTTAGAGCCGCCATCTGAAATAATATGCTCAATGGGGATATTGAGCTTCTGAATTTCTTCGATATTCTTTCTAATAAATTTTCCGCCGTTACGCACGGGTGTTACTATTGACAACATTTTCTTCTAATTTTTCATTTTCTATCCGATAAATATTTCCACAAACGATTCCCATAATCATAAAGTAAACAGGATTGAAGTTTAATAAAAAATATGCAAGGAAAAGAAATAATAAGTCAATAAGGTAATAATTATTATTTCTTAGTGCAAATCGCAACAGATTAAATACTGCAAAAAAATATATCATAAGCCCTACCGCTCCTGAAGATGACAAAATATTCACCACCCCGACAGCAGGAGCAGTATCAATCTGACCTTTATAAACTTCAACATCATAATCCGAAAGATATTTATTTGCCGGAATATTTACTGTATTAGGTCCTACACCTAAAGGAATATTACCCGGATGTAAGTACAAAAAAGCCAGAGCAGTACGGTCAAAAACCTCAAAAGAGTTGATCCAAAATGGCACTCCCGGTATCTGGCTGGCATAATTTTCGAGTGCCACCTGAGCAATCCGATATTCCTGATGCTCCACAAAATCAGGATTACGAATCATGTAAAAAAAGCCAATGCCTATCAACAAAATGGCCATTATGGCATATTTAATTTTCACTCTCCCCACTAAAAAATATAGAAATAATACAATCAGCAAATAACCAATTGCTGTGGAAGAAAAAGAAAGCGCAATGCCAGTAGCTGCAAAAATAATGGTTACAATATAAAGTAATTTTATTTTTTTTTCCTTCAATCCTAAAGCAATAATGAGAAGTATTGTAAAGCCATACACTTGCCCTACACTTCTAGGTTCTACCGATAAACCGGTAAATCTGTCAAGAACGTAATGTTGCGGCATTAGAAACAATCTGATTGCGCCCTTGGTTACCGTATAATCTACAAATCCAAAAACAAATGAAACGATTACTATCCAGCAAATTACTCTTAAGAAATATTCATATTTTACATATTGATACCTGAACAAAAAATAGGTTAAATAAAATATACATATTAGTTCTAAAAATCTTATTAACCCCACTGTTGTACGCATAGGCAACTGTTGCGTAAAAGTCCGGTATTTCATGTTTGGATCGTCCCATGGCGCAAAAAGAACAAAATAATATCCTACAAAAAACATGATTACCCATATAAGCCACAAATATTTTCCAAACCATCTGTCAGAAAACACTATTATTTTTTGTTCCCTGATCATAATCAGCAATAATATAATAAAGGATAACGAAAAGGAAAAAGAACCAAGAGTGAAATTAAAAAACTAGGTAAAGGCCGAAATCATCGCCAATGCTAACAACGCCTTATACCTGCGCATATAAACCAGTACAGGCAGTACAAAACAAAGGATAATGGTAAGAACAACAGGGAACATATTTTTTCTTAGAAAATCAATTTATCTATGTTAAAATTCTGAACCAAACTCCCCGGTAAATTATAGAATATAAGAATCGTATTTTCTTCTAAAGGCAAAGCCCCCAAATTTATTGTCTTATATTTTTCGCTAATATCTTTTTAGGAATCACACTATGATACATCATTCTGGATTCTTTAAGGCTATAAACGCCTACATAGAGTTTATTTTCTGTTTTTAAATCATTGTTCAGCTTCCCTTTCAGCCTTACCTTGATTTCACGCCCATGAAACTTATTAATAAATTCAACAGATGGCCTGAATTCAATCAGATGCTCGGGACTTGTGTTTCCTAAAGAAACGGATAATCCGGATTCGGTATCCTTATCTTCTACCAATTCAGGTTTTGTATTAGTGCGGGTATCAAAATGAAGTCTCAGCATCGAGCCATCCACTTCATTTTCTTTAATTGAGAACGATTTACTCATTTTTTTATAAAAACCTTCTGATCGTTTTAAATTTATATCAATAAAGTCCTGAGGACGTTTATTAAAATTACTCAGCCTGTCCACCTCAAACTTTTCAAAATCTTTCTGCAATTCTCTGCTGAAATCAAAATATTGTTTGGGAGTTAAATTATAACTTTGGTATTTTACAAGTGAATATATGATAGGCATTCGCCATTTTAAAATTCTATCATTCATTTCATCCCCCTTTTGCTTTGCTTTGACTGCCTCTACAATGTTCACCAATTTTTTTACGTTATAATTATCCAGATCAAGAATATAATTACTACTTATGCTCATTTTCCTGTTTTGGTATATAAAATCATAATACCTCATTATATCTTTTGAAGCGCTACCATAATAATTCTCGACAAAAATTTTCAAATAATCTCTATAGCTTTCCTGAGGGTTCCAAATCAGATGCGACCATATAAAAGGCCTTAGCAACGATTCTTCCACATTCCCATTTTCATAAAAAGATTGCAGATAAACACCCTTTACACCCATCTCAGCATAAAATCTGAGATTGTCGCTGATAATATCAATATTGGGCCTTATAAGTAAATAATCGTCAAAATCGCAGGTATAGTCCCAAACATAAATATTATTAGTACATTTTTTCCAAGAATTCATTCTTTGCTGAAAGTGGCGGCTATCTCTAATCTTTCTGAAAGGATAGTCCCATCCGCTGGTATCAACCGAAATACAAACATAAGCGTCTTGATCGAGCTTGGTTAATTGAGGCCCGTACTTTAAATCCAGATAAGACAAAGTTATATATTTTAAATCAGGATAACGTCTTCTGTTTTCCTTAGCCAGCCTGTTTATAAGTCTTACGATGGTGCCGGAACTGCTGTTTTCCTGTTTGTTTGTTTTTGTACATCGGGGACATTCGCAGGTTCCTATTCCATCATTATTGGTAACACTAAAAAATTTATTTTGCGGATACTGAGCCATCACGCTTTGCAAATAGGTATTAACGAGTTTATATACCGTATCATTAGAAAAACATAACTGCCTTGCCGGAGTAACAACCTTCCCCTCCTTATCTTGCGCAAATAAAAACGGCATGGTTTGCATGTACTTTTCCGGTGGAATCATGCAAAAAGCAGTATGTCCCCATCCGCAATCCTGCTTACAATAGTATTTAAAATTCAGTTCATCATAAAGGTAATTAAAGTAAGTAAGGGGTAATGCTTTATTAAAAGAGGCATAGTTTCTTTTCAAAACTTCAAAATAAGCTACAAATCTCATTTCAAAGGGAGGAGAAAAGCTCATCAACTTAGAATTGAAAGAAGGCCGAGAATTCTTATTGACGAATAACCTACCATCTTCCATCATATATAAATTATACCAACTTTCAAGAAAAGAAACAACAGCATAAAAAAGGCCATCCGGCTGCTTTCCATTTATATAATAAAAATTTCCTTCCTGAAAAATATCAAATGATTCATTTTTATAATTTTTATTCCCGTATTTTTTTATAAACTCGTTTGAATTACCCAGGAAGACTATCGTATTCCCTTTAGAAATTTTATTTATTATAACCTTATCCGAAGTATTTTTTTCTATTGAATTTTTAAGATAATTAGCGCTAAACATTTCGCTTTTAGATGGAGCCGATGGCAATATAAGTGATATATTAGCCAAAGCATCTAAATAAACAAAAGAAAAAAAACAAATGAAAAGTTTATATTTCACCCTAAACTATTAGAATTTTAATACAAGTATATCATTTAATTTGAAACTACATTCGTCTAAAAATTATTCCGCAAAATCGCTAACTCTCTCTCGAATTACGTAAAAGACAATTATTGTATTTTGTTTTGAAGTTTTTCATTAATAAATATACCATCAAGTTGCAGCATCCTACCATTAACCGGATCTGAAAAACCCTGCTCAAAAGAATATAGCCTGAAACCTTCTCTACCAAGGAAATCAATAAACTCCAAAAACAGCAATTCGTTTTTATACAATGGAACTAAGGACATCTCAAGCTGAAGTAAAAATATATCTTTTAAAGAGTTCTTAGCACCTATTAAAACTTCCTTTTCGTACCCTTGCGTGTCTATTTTTAGCATGATTTTTTTAAAATCTGTCTTTATTCCTTCAAATAAAGAATCTAAGGTTCTGACTCGAATGTTCTGACTTCCTATAATATCGAATCCGGTGAACTTTTTAAGTGCTGTGGCAGCATATCCAGAATACTGCTACTAAAGGAATTTCCAGCAATATTAATTGAAGATATTGTGTTTTCACTGCCGAGTGCATAATTATACGCTTTCCATTTGGTGCTTTTTTGGGATAGACCTTGCATTATTTTAAACGGTTCGTTTAAGGGTTCATAGGAAACAATTTGGCCTTCAAAGCCCAACTTGAACATTTCTTTGGCAAAAAATCCGGCATTTGCGCCCACGTCAATAATCAGATCAATCTCTAAAGATTTAACTATTAATGACCTCCGATAAGCATCACAATTTACATTAGGGAATCGGACAAGATCGATCCCAAATTTATTAAACAAAGACTTAATTAATCTTTTCATATTTCGAATATTTAATTTATTAACGCTTTTAAATACTTTAATTGTAACGAACAAAAAAATAAATCGTAATTAAAATAGCAGTTTTTTAAATCATTAATTAGACAGTGCTATACTTTTAGAAAAAGAAAATAAGCCTAATAACCAATAAAATGGTACTATTCTAATTTCTGTATTGGGACATTAAATAATTTCTGCCTTATTATTAACAAACTGGTCCCGCAAAAAATAATTACATATAAAATACTGGCCCAGGTTATTACAAAAGGCATATCATAATTAGCAAGAAAAATAAGTTTGAAAACAAAAGTTATCAGGGTGGCAATTGGGAATATAATTAAGTTTATTTTCAAAAAGCTGGCATCAATAATATAAACGAAAAAAACCACATTATAAACCAACATCAATATTAATGCAAAAACTGCTACCCAATCAGTGGCACTAAATATAATAGCATCCCCTAACCATAATTTCAACGCCCAATCCCCTGCCAAATATAAGCCGCCGGCTATTAGTATTAGATAGAATGTAGAACCCAAAATAAGCATTTTTATGTTTTTATGCAACCATTTCCTATCGTTCAGAATAAATGCCTCGTTCAAAGCCGGTAATAACTGACCTGCATACAATGTAGCGGGTAGCGATACAATTGCCCCAACACGATACATAACTGAGTAAAGCGTAACCATTTCGGAGCCTTTAAACTGTGCTATCAAAAAGGAGTCTGCTCCAATATAAAAAACAGTAAAGAGCTGGAGGAGAAAATATTTGCTGCTGGTACCAAAAAGTGACCGAACTTCCGAAATCGAAACGAAGCGGAGTCCTGGCCTTAGTTTCCTTTCCTGAAAGCCAAAAACCAAAAAGTAGGTGGCAATATAAATTGCTGTATTTGAAAAAACAAAAGCACTTACAATCCAGATAATATCCAGATTGAAACTTATACACAAAAATACAAGGGTAAGATTAAGTACAGCGCTAATGATTTTACCAATTTCGACAATATATCCTCTCTGGTCGCCTGTAACATAGTTATTGACTACATTAAAGGGTATGCCGGCAAGAAAAATCAATACAAAACAAAAAATAGCTTTTGTTACAATATTATCAATTTCTTTTTGATTAATTCCCACAAGATGAGGCCAGTCCACCACCTTATACACACTTAAGTAAACGAGAATCAGAAATAAACTGATTATCGTTGCTATCATTGTTGTAGAAGAAATGGCTTTTTTCAACTTATCAGGATCTCTGTTTTTCTTATATTCAGGTACTTTATTTAAGAGTCCTAAACTCAGACCAAGATCTGAAAAATTGATAACACTTGGTACTGATATGATGACGGCATATACTCCATAAAGGCTCTGACCCAAATATTTGATTAGGATTGGTACGAGTAAAATATTAACGATGAGATTACAAAGTCTTGCTATAAGAGCTACTATAGAATTTCGATAAAGCGCAAACAACCGCTTATCAGCTTTAATTTTTTTTAATTTGTTGCTTATTTGCACTGTTTTTAAAACAAATCGGGCACAATAAAATTATCATCCTCTGATTGATGATGGGTTCATAAGCTCTTAAGGTAGCATATTACAACCTGCTATCTACCCATTGCCTGTCAACTACTGATTTTACGTCAAACAATACGGTATCCTCTTTATGATATTTCTCAAAATCCAGTTTTTGAAACTGGTCGTGAGCGACAGCCAGCACAATAGTGTCATATTTTTGTGATGTGGGCATCTCGTTTAAAATCTTTATTCCAAACTCAGCCATCACTTCTTCCGGATTTGCCCATGGATCATAAATATCTACCTTGCAGCCATATTCGGTCAACTCATGAAAATGTCCACAACCTTAGTATTTCTTATATCGGGACAGTTCTCCTTGAAAGCAATACCCAGGATCAAAATTCGTGCTCCTTTTATTTTTTTTTCTTTTTGTGCCATCAGTTTAATGACCTTGCTTGCAATAAAATTCCCCATATTATCATTTACCCTTCTTCCTGATAGAATGACCTGTGGATGATAGCCCAACGATTGGGCTTTGTGTGCCAGGTAATAAGGGTCCACACCGATACAGTGTCCGCCCACCAATCCCGGCCTGAACTTTAGAAAATTCCATTTCGTGGCAGCTGCTTCTATTACATCGGATGTATCAATGCCTATCCTGTCAAAAATAAGCGCCAGTTCATTAACGAAAGAAATATTGACATCCCGTTGTGCATTTTCAATTGCTTTACTTGCTTCGGCTACTTTCAAACTGGGCGCTTTGTGTGTACCTGCATCAATAATACTACGATACAGGCTATCCACAATTTCGGCTACTTGGGGTGTTGACCCTGAGGTTACTTTCTTTATTTTGGTAAGGGTGTTCACCTTGTCTCCCGGGTTAATACGCTCCGGAGAGTACCCACAATAAAAAGTCAGTATTAAACCTCAAGCCTGAATAACGTTCCAGAAGCGGCACACAATCTTCTTCGGTACATCCGGGATAAACCGTTGATTCATATATTACGATATCGTCTTTGTCAAGTAATTTTCCAATGGTTTCAGATGCTTTTAGCAGTGGAGTCAGGTCGGGGGTCTTAAACTGATCAATAGGTGTGGGTACTGTTACAATATAAATATTACATCCTTTTAAATCATCGGCATCACTTGTAAATTTTAAGCCATTTTGCATCGCTATTCTCATGGCCTCTATATCTGCCTCCATGGTACGATCTTTATGTTGTTTTAACTCAAGCACTCTTTCCTCATTGATATCAAAGCCCCAAACTTTATATTTTTTACCAAATTCTACAGCCAGTGGTAATCCCACATACCCTAATCCAATTACTGCTATTTTATACTCTTTCATTCCAACTACTTTATAATCTAAATTTTAATTATTTTTCTCCAATAAAATTGACTTTATTTGATTCCACCTGTTCATCCAGGTGTTATTTTTTATTACTTCATTGTAGTTTTTTTCGATGAAACCAGAATATGTCAAATAATTTTCCAAAATATGCTCTAACTGATTTACCGGGTCATTCATATCTATCTCTATGACGGGATTATAGCCAAATAATTCTATCATTTCCGCAGGAGCATGTCCAACTATCAGGCATTTAGAAGCCATCGATTGAAGGTAACGGATAGTCATTGTCTCCACATCTTCTGCTTTGTCCGGGTTTGTCAGGCTATGAGGAACACAAATAGAAACTTTGGATCTGGCTAATCCTTCAATGAACTCATGTTTAGTAGCAAAAACAAGTCCTCCACTATTTTTTTCATAAAGATAATTGTATCGCTTTTCTTTCAAATTATTTACAATCGCTTCATGATATTTCTGATATTTCCTTCCAAATGCAAGCACATCAATATTTCTTTGTTCCACAGGGTAAAATTTATATTCATCAGGATTAATCCCTTCAGGTATCCAGTAGCACTTCTTATCTCTCATTAAATGATTAAACTTTTGAACAACAACTGAAGAAGAAATAAAAACATAATCCAGATGAAAATATTTTATATAATCTATAGCAATCTGATGGGATGCCGGCCACAAATCAAAAAAATAAATAGCTTTTTTGTTCGGGCTAAAACAATGATCATAAAAAAATGAATTATGGGTAATACCGCCCTGAATCGTGAAACTAATTTTTTCAAATTTATTGCCGCGAAGATGGGCATTTGATTTCCTGGTGATATTCAGTCCGACTTTTGAACTAAAATAAAAAACATTTGACAAAATGGCCCTAAATACCTTATTCTTAAAAAAACGTCTTACCCTCTTTACATTTTTATCCCTAAGAATAGAATGTTCAAACCCCGAGGTAAAATCGTATATCGGATTGTAGGTTTTGGAAGGGGGAGAAAAAATTAGCTTTATCATTAAGTATCAAGGTTATCCTTTCTATTTAAAAATAATTCAATAAACACCATACCACTCCTCACTGAGTACAATTTTTTTGTTGATTGTATTATCCTGATCCAATGAATGGGGAATTTGAATATTTTCATTTTTAATAAATCTGTCATTTCTGTAAAATGTATATTCTAAAGCATAAGGGAACTGAATTCCCTTTATCCTTTTAGCAGGGTAACAATTATTAGGATGTATATGTACACACGAATGAAAAATTCTAAGTTTATCAAATACTGCCTGAATTATTTTAAAGTATGGAGATGATAAGATATTTTCAAGTGTATGAAATTCAATTATTATGATTCGAAACTTTTTTAGATTTTCTAGGGACAAACTCAATAAAATTTCGTACTCATACCCTTCCACATCCATCTGAAGAATCAAATCCTGATTAGTGTCATCTTTAATCATATTATTAATCCAGCTATCAAGTGTCATAAAATCTTGATTTGGAACAGCTCCTATAAATTTTTTTATAAAATTAAAATTCTCATGTGAAATTGCAGGTGCATCAACAGTCATATCTGCCAAAAATACATTCATCCCTTTTTTGGCACAATCTAATTCGAAATCAGAATTATCACTTACTCCAGGCGAAAAACAATATTTTATTCCCTCCAAATCATTTGGAATTAAATAACCACCGTCTCCTGAAGAGCCCAAACGTATTAGTTCCTTATTGCAGCCAACTGGCCCATTTTGCTTTAAGAACTTTAATAATTGCTCTTTTGATGATGCTCGTGAAGGATAAACTCCCAGAAAAACCATTGTGCTTTTTAGAACATTAATTAACTTAGACCGAAACAACAAAAACAAATTATGTTTCCTTTCGGCATATTGTAATTTTTTATGCATCATTCCAATTTCCATATTCATATAATAACTTTTTTTGAAAAACAATAAATTTTAATTTAATTCGCCTCATCGCTGAATGTGTTTTTGAATTCCAGGCTCTCACTTTCTCCCTGATGGATGATATGATGGAGGTTTGTGTTCATTTCAAAAATTTGAACAGGACATATCCTTGCAGCGATGCTCCGTAATTATACATTTCGTGGCAAATGATGGTTTTAGTTTTTGTTTTCATTCTTTAAAATCTATTCAAAAACTATTCAAAATTTCATATTTGAGTCATTTTTAATAGTGTCTAAATTATTTTTCTTATTTCCTGTCATTTTCCAGTACCCCCTGTTTTCCGGCTGCTTCTTCGTTCAATCAATCCTTTTTATCAATTTCGTTATTTATCTTTCGATGGCCCGTTGAGAAACACTTTCAACCAAACCGATAATTTGTTTTAATTTAATACCATGATTTCTATCAATAATAGACAAGATAATATCATCAATATTATTTAATCCGCCATTTAATTTCTCATTAAACAATACTACTTTAAAACCGTCTGCTACTTCTTCAAAAAGAGGCGTAATTATTCCATATTCTTTACAAATGTTTTACATGCGATGAACTCCAAAAGCATAGCGGTCTATTAGTTGCTTTCATTTTTCTTTCTTAAACTCAATCTATAATTACTCCCTGATTCAGATAATCTGTATTTTTGATTTTTACTATTCGGTTTATCAGGTACTGTCATCTCTACCAATCCAAGTTTTAATGCAGGTTTCAGATAATTATAAAGAAATGTTGGACGATGTTTTATTCCCACTTTTTCCATCAACTCCTTTATCCTCATTTCCTGTTCAAGCACAATTAGTATTCTTGCAACTTGTTCGGGAACTTGTTCGACAACTTGTTCGGCGACTTGTTCGGTGACTTGTTCGGTGATATTTAATTTTTCATTAAACAACGTCACTTTAAAACCATCTGCGATTTCTTCAAAAACAGGAGGAGCAACTCCATAATCTTCGCATATTTTCTGTATGCGATGAATTCCAGAACCATAACGTTCAATCAATCCAATTTCTTTGAATGTTTTAGCTATCAGTTTGTTTCTTGATTTTGAAGTATAATTTCCACTTAACAAATCCGCTATAGTAATTCCACCAAACAATTTACCCGGATTATAAAATTCAATTCGGTTATCAAACATTTTAATAATACTTGCTGAGCTATCACGGTAATCACGATGTACAACCATATTAATCACGATTTCACGAATAGCATCAAGCGGATAATCAAAACGTTCGGTTCGTTGTGGTTCCCCTGTGATGATGTATTCTACCATCAAATGTTTTTTGATAAAAGCAATAATATCATCTACTTCTGAAAACAAATCTGTATTGAGTGATAACGAGTCTATAATCGTAATATCACTTTTAAACCGACCTATCTGCACATCACTTATCGGGCAATAGCCTGAAACAAACAGTAAATATCCTCCAAAAGTAAGTTTTCCTTCACGAAGTATTTCCATTTTTGATAGAAATTCGAGTGAAGAATACGAAATTTCGGTATCTGTTCGTTGCTCAATTTTTCGGAGAAACTGATTTACTTTATCCAATGAAATATGTTCTAACGAATGATTCGGGTCGATATAATAATCCCAGCTGGAATTTATTGTTTTCAGATGCAAATCCGCAACTTCCGACACGCTCAACTGATGATTAGAATTGTCAATTCGCTTGTAATATCGCCCTTTAAATGATAAAGGTTTTATCGGGAATTCATTAACTTGAATACAAACAACTTGTTTTCCTTTTTCTTCAAAAATTTCTACATCGGGAATAATAGAGGGCGCTGTTTTTACTTTTATTTCATTTACCCATTTTTGAATCGTTTCTTTTCCTATTTGGACACCGTTGATTACTCCGATATCTGAAACGCCGATACAAACCACTCCGCCCTTAGTATTAGCAAAAGCCACCAATGAAACAATTACCTCATCGCTGAATGTGTTTTTGAATTCCAGGCTCTCACTTTCTCCTGATGGATGATATGATGGAGGTTTGTGTTCATTTCAAAATTTGAACAGGACATATCCTTGCAGCGATGCTCCGTAATTATACATTTCGTGGCAAATGATGGTTTTAGTTTTTGTTTTCATTCTTTAAAATCTATTCAAAAACTATTTAAAATTTCATATTTGAGTCATTTTTAATAGTGTCTAAATTATTTTTCTTATTTCCTGTCATTTTCCAGTACCCCCCTGTTTTCCGGCTGCCTCTTCGTTCAATCAATCCCTTTTTTACCAACTCCGCAATTTGTCTTTCGATAGTTTTTACGGGACGTTGTAGTTCTTCCGATAGAACCTTCCTTGACTCCTCCATTCCTTTGGATTAATTTTAATAGTGTATTTAATCCCTCATTTAACCCCTCATTTAACCCCTCATGTGGTTTTTCTGTAACATTTTCTTTTACTTTCATCCAAAAACCGTCTTGTAATTGCTTAAACTCAGGTTCAGGTAATTGGTAATCTAAAAATAATACTCTCACCCGTTTTATTCCTGTTCCGTATCGTTCTATTAATCCCATTTCCTTGAAAATACCGGATATTATTTTTTGTTATTTACTATAAAATAGCCACCTGTTTTACGACTACCTCTCCGCTCTATCAATCCCTTTTTTATCAATTCGGCGATTTGCCTTTCAATGGTTCTTTGTGAAACATTTTCAAAAAAACTGATGATTCCTTTTAATTGAATCCCTTGATTTTTATCAATAATAGACAAGATAATATCATCAGTATTAGTTAATCCGCCATTTAATCCGTCATTTAATCCGCCATTTAATCCGCCATTTTGTTTTTCTTCAACAGCAGCCTTCACCCTCACCCAGAAACCGTCTTGTAATTGTTTAAACTCAGGTTCTGGTAATTGATAATCCGAAAATAATGCTCTCACCCGTTTTATTCCCGTTCCGTATCGTTCTATTAATCCCATTTCCTTGAAAATACCGGATATTTGCATGTTTCTAGGAGAAGAAATATAATCGTTTGATAATAATTAAATTAAAGTAGTCGGATTAAACATTTTTACTATATTCATATCTCCATTTTCAATGGTTACATGTAAGCGTTCTTACTATGTTGTGATTTTTTAATCAAACTTTATATCTCTAAAATTCACAATACTATTTTCGTTTGAAATGATACTTTCATTCCCATCAAAAATAATGGTTGTTGACAGGATTGTATCTCCCAAAATATTTTTTAAATATTTTAAATTTTTGGCAAAGTTTTTTGTGAAACTTGTTGCTGATTTAATTTCATAAGCTAAGAGATGTATTCCTTTTTCTTCTAGTAAATCAATTTCTATTTGAGATTTATCTCGGTAGAAATAAAAATGAGGGATTTTGCCCTTGTTAAATTTATTCTTAAAAAAATCGAGCACCATTAAATTTTCAAAAATAGCACCTCGCAACGGATGAGTTGATAGCTGTTCTTCATTTTCAATACCTAAGAGATAACAAACTAACGCTGTATCATAAAAGTATATTTTAGGCGTTTTTATGAGACGTTTACCGATATTCCTTGAAAAAGGGTGCAATCTAAAAACAACATAAGAAGCTTCTAAAACAGAAAGCCATTCTTTTATGGTTGGTACAGAAACGCCTATCTCATTGGAAAGCGCAGAAGCATTAAATTCTGCTCCTACTCTTCCTGCACATAAACGGATAAATGTTTGAAAAGCATTTAAGTTTTTTACGTTTAAGATTTGTCTTACATCGCGTTCTATATAAGTATTGTAATAATTTTGAGTTACATCCTGAACAGGTATTTTCTTACCCCAAACTGCAGGATATCCTCCCCAAAGTATTAACTGATTGGTGCTTTTATCTTTTAAATTTCCAATTTCTTGCAGTGATAAAGGCAGTAATGTTAAAATTGCCGATCTTCCTGCTAATGACTGTGTTACTTTTTCAAGTAATGAAAAATTACTGCTTCCGGTAAGTATAAAACGGCTATTTTCATTGTTATCTGCTACAACTTGGATATATGAAAATAATTCGGGTACATTTTGCACTTCATCAATGACTAAGCCCTTTTGATGCTGTTTTAAAAATGCCATTGGAGATTCCATTATTTGATGTCGTAAACTAATATTTTCCATATTCACATAATGGTAATCAGGAAATTCCATTTTAGATAATGTAGTTTTTCCTGATTGGCGCGGACCAGTTATAACGATAACAGCGTAGAACTCTGACAATCGTTTTAATTCTCCTGAAAGTGTTCGTTTTATTATTTCCTTATCAGACATTTTTAAACTACAACTTTAAACTTGTCTCAAATATAGTACTTTTTTAAATAAAGTAAGGGTTTTTAGGTGTCGTTGTATTATTCGCTGCACAAAATCAAGTTTTTAGCTATTGGTGAAGCTGATACTGATTATTTTCGATATATAGTACCCCATTTCTTTAGACCACTTTTACTCATTTCTTAGTTGTTTTAAGCTGCATTTAAATATAGGTATTGAGGCTTTTGCCGGTTTATTCCCTGATGGGCTTTAAAGTGGTATTTTTCAATCCACTTCTTTATACCGATATACAAACTTATTCCATCTGCTGCCGGGTTTAAATGAATGTGCTGGTATTTTATGGTGCGCCAAAACCTTTCGATATAAATATTGTCCAAAGCGCTGCCTTTGCCATCCATACTTATTTTTATTCCCTGCTCTTTTAAATATTCTACATACAATTTGCAAGTAAACTGACTGCCTTGGTCGCTATTGATTATTTCTGGTTTGCCATGTGTACTTTTTGCTTGTTTCAATACTTGCAAACTGCTTTCTGCATCTAAGGTATTGCTTAGGCCCCAGCCAACAATGTACCTGCTGTAAACATCAATAACAGCGGTTAAATACATGAACCCTTTGCGCATGGGTACATAGGTAATATCTATTTCCCAAACCTGATTGCTGCGTTCTATTGTCAAATCTTTAAGCAGATAAGGATGCACATATTCATTGTTTTTCCATTTTGTAAGATGCCTGCGAGGATAGATGGGGCGTATGTTTGCCAGGCGCATCAGTCTGCGTATGCGTTCGTAGCTTGCCTGTATTCCTTGTTCTTCAAGCATTGATTGCATCGTAAGTACTCCTGCTGTTGGCTCTTCCAAAATATGTTTGTCCATTATTTGCATGATACTAAGATTTTCTTCGCTCTCACCTTTGGGGTTGTAATATACCGTTGATCTGTTGATATCCAGCAAATCGCATTGCTTTCTGATGCTAAGGTATTCATCCTTAGATACCAGCAATCGCTGATCTACAGTATCCCTAATTTGATTAAGTTTTTTTTTTAAAAATCTCTTTCCATTTGCAGCTCACCAATTTTTGCATACAGCTTGCTTACATCTACTTCCGGCTCTGAGGCCGAACTGGGTAGCTTATGGTCAAAAACTGAGGCAGATTTTTCTAAAAACTCCTGCTTCCATTGCGAAATTTGATTGGGATGCAGGTCATACTTTACCGCAAGACCGGATAGCGTTTCCCGTTCACGAAGTGCCTCAAGGGCTACTTTGGCCTTAAAGGCCGAATCGAATTTTCTACGAGTCTGTTTCATAATTTCACTTGTTTAAAGTTATTAAATTTCAACTTAACAAGTGGTCTTATTTTGTGAGGGTATTATAACCGCACACTTTAGGGAATTTTGCACAATTTTCTTGATAATTAAAAATACAAGAACAAATAAACCACCCAAAAGCCCTCCAATTACGATAGCTATTTTTTACCAACCTGATCTTTTTCAAGCGGTAGCACCGGTTTATCCACTATCTGAATCAGTGGTGTTTCCTTCTGCAATGCTATCTTACTTAATTCAAGATTTTGAATCAGTTGTCCGAGCATTACTTTATTTACCTCTGCGCTGGCCTGAGAGGTTTGAATAGGGGCGATGCGCTGTACCTGTCGGGTAGGGTTAAGGTTAGGCGTGGCATCAATTGCTTCAGCAGCACGATAGATGGCGCCCGTCATCACTCCTCTTACCGAATCGGTCTTTTGCTGCAATATAGCCACATTGTCTTTGGCTCTTTTAGTTTTTGTCTGCAAATAGAAATCATTTACATTCTGCACAATTTTTCATTGAAAGCGCTTGGCAAATTGCTCATCTGTTGATTGCACACTCACATTTATGATATTGAGTTTCTTGTCGGGCTTACCCACCATCAGGTATCCTTTATCGATAGCTTTCACAATAACGGAGATAATGCTATCATGTAATAATTGCTGAGTTGGGTTCTCATAAGTATTATCTGGAGCGAATTTAATATTTTTCAACTTTGGTTTTTTCCATCCCTTCCTCATTTTATTGCCATCTATAAACCTGTCTATCAATAATTGCTTTTTCCCGTTAATATCAGCTTCTGAAAGAAGGGTTTTACTAATCATAGTTCGGGATCTGTAAAGCTCCAAAATGTTTTCTCCCTGAAAAAGGCCGCCACCTCCACCTGCCAGATCAATACCTACCATAGCTGCAAGACCGGCATATTGGCTTAGGCCTCCGCCTTTTTCTCCGGTTTCCAAAACGAATGTAGTAGTAGCTGTATAAACAGGTTTTTTCAGGAAAGCATATCCCAATCCTAAGGCGCCTCCTAACAATCCGAACAGGATTATAACCCATTTTTTAGACCATAAATAGCCGATCCAATTTCGGATGCTTAAAATCAAGTCGCGTAATCCCAATTCACCTTGCTGAGTATTATTCTTACTATTGCTCACTATTTCTTGTGCCATTCTTATTTTTTTAAGATTGATACTAACACTGCCGCCAATGATGCCACGACGGTTCCAATACCTATCCATGCCTGACCACCCATTCTTTCCCTCTTAGCTTTTTGTGGCACAGAAATAACCGACCCCGGTGAAATGAGCGGGTAATTATTGACAAACAATACCTTGGTGGTACCGGCTACTGAACCATTGGGATTGCTTACAAAAGACCTTCGTTTGAGTGCAGTTTTTGTAAATCCTCCGGCACTGTTGATATAATAATTAAAAGGCTTACCCGGCTGATAAGTAACGGTTATGGGCCTCAATACCTCTCCGGTTACTTTTATTGTTTGTAAAATAGTAGGCACCCTGATAATATCGCCATTCTCTACCAACAGGTCAAATTTTGATTGTGGGTTTTTAAGGATTTCATCCATTCTTATCCCTACCAGATCGGAGAGCATATTAACCTCCTGCATATTGTCTAAGGCAGTTGAATCTTGACCGCCTTTTTGTTTCAATCGCTCTAAATTGAGGTTTCTAATTCTTTCTTCTTCGGGATCGTTTACAGGATTGAAGCCGGAAGGACTTCCTGAACCCGATCGCTTTAATGAAGCTCCTTGGCTATACGCAAATGCCGTAAGCCCTCCTGCTCTTTTTATGATATCAGAAATGCGTTCATTTTTTGATTGAACGGTGTAGGTACCGGGTTGTAGAACCTCCCCAATTATTTGTACCTGCTGCAGCGGCATATAGCCTTCTTTGCTTCGGATGATGACAGCATCAAAGGGCTGCAATGCAAACGCCGAATCGGAAACATTCAAATCTTTATCCAGATTAACTTTGAAAATTTCAGCTAAGGGTGCCGATTTTTGACTCAAATCGGTACTTTTCATGCGTCTGGAGATTTCTATATTATCAGGATTGGCGCCTTCGCTAAAACCGCCGGCCATCTGCACTAAATCCTTTACGCTCATATTGTCAACAAATTTGAAATTCCCCGGTTTACGCACTTCTCCATTTATTGATACCTGATACTCATCTCTTAAATCAAATATAGAAGAAATACTAACCGCATCTTCTCTTTGCAACACAATATCTGATCCGCTTCCTTCTTTGATCACCTCAGCTACATTAAAAGGCACAATACTGTTGGTATTATCTACATTCAGGCGAATGATGTATCCTCTGTTCATAAAGGCATCCTCCTTTAAACCCTCAGCCTGTTTGATGAGCTGCAACAGAGTAAGACCTTTGGTGAGCTCATAGTTGCCGGGGCGAAATACAGCTCCGTTGATGGCTACCTTATTTTCATAACGGTCTAATATTGGTTCTACTGAAATTCGATCTCCATTTTTAGAATGATAGCCGGAAAAATCGGAGGCAGGAATATCTATTACCCTTCTTTCCGTAGGTGTATTTTGTAAAACTTTTATGCGTGCGGTGTATGCAGCATCAGAAAAACCGCCTGCGAATTTGAGAATATCCACAAAGGTTTCGTGGGGCAGCACCTCAAAAATGGCGGAGCGTTTTACCTCACCCTGTACATCCACACGGGTTTGATACACCGGCACATAAATCACATCCTGATCCTGAAGCCTTACATTGCCTGTCTGAAAGCCATTGACCAAAAAGTCATATACATCAATGGTACTCACAATACGATTATTGCGGATGACCTGAATATTACGAAAAGAACCACGCTCACTGGGGCCACCTGAGGCGTACAAGGCATTAAAAACTGTTGCTAATGAAGGCAGTGTATAGGTACCGGGTTTATTTACCTCTCCATTTATAATCACTTTAATGCTCCTGATGTTTCCCAGATTTAAGGCTATCTGCGACCTGCCCGATTTTAAGGCAGGATAGGTACCCGCCATGGATGACCTGATTTTATTGGTAGCCTGCTCAATAGTGAGGCCGCCCACCTGAACCCGACCAACATATTCCACATTTATATATCCCTCGGGTGATACATTAAGTTTGTAGCTGGCCAAATTATCGCCTGTAATATCCAGCAGCAATTGATCATCAGGGCCAATGACATAGCCCTTGGGAGTGGCCATGCGCATATCGGGTTCAAAAGTAATGGAGCCGTTGCTGAATAATTCGGCGCCGAAAATTCTGGAATTTATTTTGGCAGTACCCGGTTTTGCAGAAGTTTCATTTCCGCCCGAATTAACGGTTCGCCCCGAAATATCTACATTACCACCCGACGCCGAGCCTGCCTCTGAACGGATTTTTTCTACACGGGAACGCAACTTGCTTACCTCATCTGCCGCCATACCCTGACTTGCCATTAACTGCTCAAGTTGTGCATCGGTATATTTCATTTCATCTGCACGCTGCATCATTTGCTTGACTTGCGCATCAGAGAGCTGATCTACTTTTACTTTGGAATAGTCAGTCTGTGCAAATAAAGAAGTGGAAAATGTGATGACCACTAACACAATGAACAGCCTGTAATTGTTTTTATAGTTCATACTTCGATATTAATTGAATATTATTATTAAAAAAACCTTGTACTATTATAATGAATTATTTTTCAATTTTAAGAAATCAAGTCTCATTAAGCTTTTCTTCCTTAACCTAACATTAATGCCTTAATGTTTTATCCCTATTTTTCAACATTAAGAAATGAAGGAGCATGAAGTCGTAAACGCTTAATCTAACCTTAATGCCTTAATGTTTCATCCTTTTTATTTTCAACATTAAGAAATGAAGGAGCATCATTAGCGTTGCGTTGAGGTTTTCTATAGTTCTTTGAAAGTATTGTCAATATTGAGTTTGCGAGGAATTTTATTTGGAAACGATTTGAATTTTTGAGCGGATTAAAGTTTGTAATTTGCTGATTTTCAGCAATTATGAATCAAGGCAAATATGTTTTCTCACAGATAATGGGGTTGATTTCCTACAAACCCTTCCAAACCATTGTAAACAGGTACTCCGGCGACTATAAGGTGCGGGGATTCACTTGTTGGAAACAATTTTTATGCATGGCTTTTGGACAACTCACCCACCGCGAAAGCATTAGTGATACTATGATGTGTTTAAAAGCAAACGCATCAAAAACATACCATCTCGGTATTGGAGATGTGGTTTCTTTAAGTACTATTACAAGAGCCAATGAAAAGCGTTGTTATCGTATTTACGAAGACCTTGCAATGTTGCTCATTAAAGAAGCAAAGCAACTTTATGTTGATGATGATGGACTGGAAGTCACCCTCAAGGGCAATGTATTTGCCATTGATGCCACTACTATTGATTTGTGTTTATCCACTTTTTGTTGGGCAACATTCAGAAGTACAAAAGGCGGTATCAAGTTGGATACACAACTGGATTTAAAAACCGCTATTCCTGAATTTATTTTATTTTCCAATGCCGATGTTCACGATGTGAATGCGTTGGATTTTATACAATTTGAAACGAATAGCTTTTACATCATGGATCGCGGATATGTAGATTACAAGCGGCTTTACAAGATTCATTGCTGTGATGCCTTTTTTTATTACAAGAGCAAAAGATAACATGAATTACCGCCGATTGTACTCGCACCCAAAGGATAAAGACAAAGGAGTGGTATATGACCAGACCATTATGCTCAATAACTATTATGCAGGCAAAGATTATCCTGAAAAGATACGGCTCATAAAATTCTATGATGTTGAAAGTGGAAAGACACTGGTGTTTCTTACCAACAACTTCCACCTTAAAGCCACAGACATTGCACAATTATATAAGCACCGTTGGAAAATAGAGCTATTCTTTAAGTGGATAAAGCAACACCTTAAAATAAAATCATTCTGGGGGCAATCAGAAAATGCAGTAAAAACTCAAGTGTGGATTGCAGTATCCGTTTACGTATTGGTGGCTATCGCAAAAAAGAAATTTATGCTCAAACAAAGCCTTTGCGAAATACTACAAATTTTGAGTATCTCTATTTTTGAAGGAATGCCCATAAATCAACTGTTTCAGCAAACTCAATTACAATATTTCAAAGAACAAAATGATAACCAATTGACACTGTTCGATTTATAACGCAACGCTAATGAAGGAGCATGAAGTCTTAATCGCTTAATCTAACCTTAATGCCTTAATGTTTCAACCTTTCTTTTTCAACATTAAGAAATGAAGAAGCATGAAGTCGTAACCGCTTAATCTAACCTTAATGCCTTAATGTTTCAACCTTTCTTTTTCAACATTAAGAAATGAAGGGGCATTAAGTCTTAAACGCTTAATCTATCCTTAATGCCTTAATGTTTTATTCTTTAGTCAGTTTTTGAGCCAAAAAAATTATATCTTAGAATTTTTCTACTTTTTCCTAATCTGCAATCTGCAATCTGCAATCTGCAATCTGCAATCTGCAATCTGCAATCTTAAATCTTAAATCTTAAATCTCAAATCCTTTTCACCACCTGTTATCGCCTCACCCTTTTTGTTCTATTTCAACTTTCAATATTTTTACTTAGCAACCAATCAATTACATTTATTTTTGGATACCGTTTAGGTTTATGTTATCAAAATCCAGGGTTAAAAGGAATTTGGGGTAATTGTCTTTGAGTTGGCGAAGTTTTTGAAGATATGTTTCTCGTAGTATCATTTTATATTTCCAACAGAGATATCCTTTATTGACGAAAAACTCAATAATGTAAATATTTCGTCAATAAAAGAGAAAAAGTATTAAGAACTTTCATTGAAAAATGAACAACCTTAATCCTCTTTAATGCCTTAATGTTTCAACCCTTTTTTACAACATTAAGAAATTAAGAAGCATGAAGTTGTAACCGCTTAACCTAACCTTAATGCCTTAATGTTTTATCCCTATTTTTCAACATTAAGAAATGAAGAAGCATGAAGTTTTAATTCATTAATCTAACCTTAATGTTACCATCTCTTTTTTCCCAACATTAAGAAATTAAGAATTTTCATTAAGAGCATGAAGTACCTTAATCTTCCTTAATACCTTAATGTTTTATTTTTTTAGTCAGTTTTTTGAGCCAAAAAAAAATATATCTTAGAATTTTTCTACTTTTTCCCAATCTGCAATCTCAAATCCTTTTCACCACCTGCCTGCCTACACTCTCGTAATGAAAGCCAAATTTCTTCATCTCCTTAATTTCATAGAGGTTTCTGCCGTCAAAAATTACTTTATCCTTTAGCAGTTTGCTCATTTTTTCAAAATCAGGGAATCGGAACTCATCCCATTCTGTAACAATTATAAGTGCATCAGCATTTTCAAGACATTCGTATTGATCCTGACCATATAGCAATCTGGCATCATACTTTTTTACGATATTCTCCATTGCCTCAGGGTCAAAGACTTTTACGGCAGCTCCTTCGGACAACAAGGTGTCAATAATCGTTAATGAAGGCGCTTCTCTGATATCATCTGTATCCGGCTTAAATGCCAATCCCCATACGGCTATTGTTTTACCTTTCAGATTTTTATTGAAATAACTCTTAATTTTGGGGAGTAACGATAGTTTTTGTTTTTCATTAACCTCCAATACAGCATTTAATATTTTGAAGTTATAATCGGCTTCGCTTGCCGATTTGGCCAATGCTTTTACATCTTTGGGAAAACAACTGCCACCATAACCGATTCCTGCATAAAGAAATTTCTTGCCAATACGGTCATCTGCACCAATCCCCTTTCTAATCATATCCACATCTGCATTTACTTTTTCGCAGAGATTGGCAATTTCATTCATAAATGTAACCTTCATGGCCAAAAAAGTATTGGCAGCATATTTGGTCAGTTCTGCAGATCGTGCATCCATGAAAAGCAGCATATTGTCTTCATTAATGAAAGGTTCGTAAAGCTCTTGCAAAACAGCTCTTGCCCTTTCCGAAGTAGTTCCCACCACAATTCTGTCGGGCTTCATAAAATCATCAACAGCAACACCTTCTCTCAAAAACTCAGGGTTGCTTACCACATCAAATGCGCCCTGATAATTACTTTGGATGGCTGCGGCTACTTTTTCGGATGTACCTACCGGCACTGTGCTCTTATTTACAATTACTTTATAATCCTTTAAAATTTTACCGATATGTCCGGCAACCTGTAAAACATATTGCAGGTCGGCAGACCCGTCTTCATCAGAAGGCGTTGGCAATGCCAGAAAAACCACCTCCGCATCATCGAAATCTTCCTCAAGATGGGTAGTAAAATGAAGCCTTCCATCTTTCACATTCCTACGGAACAAATGTTCTAATCCCGGCTCAAAAATGGTCAATTCGCCATTTTTAAGCTTTTCTACCTTTTGGGTATCAATGTCCACACAGGTAACAATATTACCGGTTTCGGCAAAACATGTCCCTGTTACCAATCCAACATAACCGGTTCCAACAACAACTATCTTCATTTATTTAATAATTGATTTTTCAATCTTTCCGTTGGATAAAATATATTTTTCGCCGCTCTCATTGCATACAGCTTCATTGATGTCATTGAAAACAATCTTTTGCCCATACTCACTCATCCAACCGGTTTGCCTTGCCGGATTGCCTGTAACCAAAGCGTAAGCCGTAACATCTTTTGTAACTACCGCCCCTGCTCCGATGAAGGCATAAGCGCCAATGGTAACACCGCAAACTATTGTTGCATTTGCGCCAATGGTGGCACCTTTTTTTACAATTGTTTTTTTGAACTCACGTTTTCTTTCAACGGCGCTACGCGGATTAATGACATTGGTAAAAACAGCGGAAGGGCCTACAAACACTTCGTCCTCTAACACAACCCCTTCATAAACAGATACATTGTTCTGAATTTTTACGCCATTCCCAATCACCACTTTGGAGCCAATCATTACATTTTGTCCTATAATACATTTTTCTCCCACCTCACAACCCGTCATCAGGTGGCAAAAATGCCAGATTTTGGTGCCTGTGCCTATTTTACAACCCTGGTCAATAACGGCAGTGGGATGTGCAAACATCTGAAAAGCTCCTTAAAGAATTATTTTATTTTTTTCAAATACTCGCCATAACCGCTTTTTATCAGTTCATCGCCAAGGCGGTACAATTGCTCTTTGTCAATAAACCCATTGCGGTAAGCAATTTCTTCAATACAACCAATTTTCATCCCCTGCCTTTTTTCTATGACCCTTACAAATTCGGAGGCATCGGTTAGCGAATCGAAAGTACCCGTGTCTAACCAGGCTGTACCTCTGGTCAATACCGCCACATGTAGCTTTCCTTGCTTGAGGTATTCTTTATTGACATCTGTAATTTCATATTCGCCCCGGGCAGATGGTTTCAGGTTTTTGGCAATTTCTATCACGCTATTGTCATAAAAATACAGGCCGGGCACTGCATAATTCGATTTGGGTTCTTTTGGCTTTTCTTCAATAGAAATAGCTATCTGGTTTTCATCAAATTCTACCACACCATACCTTTCGGGGTCCGAAACGCGATAGGCAAATACATAACCGCCATCCACATCGGTCAGCGCTTTAAGTTTTGACCCTAACCCGGTACCATAAAAAATATTATCGCCCAGTACCAGCGCCACTTTATCATTGCCCACAAAATCGGCTCCTATCACAAATGCCTGTGCCAGTCCGTTGGGTACCTCCTGCACTGCATATTCGAACCGGCAACCAATATTGGAACCATCACCCAGCAGTCTTTGAAAACTCGGGCTGTCTTCCGGTGTGGTAATAATCAGCACTTCATTGATCCCTGCCATCATCAATACCGACAAGGGATAATAAATCATCGGCTTATCATAAATAGGCATCAACTGCTTACTGATAGCTTTTGTGATGGGAAATAAACGAGTGCCGGAGCCTCCGGCGAGGATAATTCCTTTCATGGATGAGGATTGAGATTAAGATTGAGATTGAGGTTGAGGTTGAGATTTTTTGGAATTATTTATTAACGATTTTATAATTTTATTTAATTCCCCAATCAGTTGATCCGACTTTTCATGAATTTTCTTTTTTCTTCTTTATTAAAATAATTGACTGCTTCGCCTGAAAGCAAGTGTCCTTTCACCTCATACGCACTCCCTCTGGAAAAATAATAAAAATTTACCTTATCTATAGCATGTCCTCTGCCGAATCCTTCGGCAATATTTCCAGTAATGCTAAGCGAAGCTCTTCTTAATTGACCACATAGGGCATAATCTTCACGACTGGGTAATTTTTCGGTAAGAGCATACACCTCTATCACAATCGACTGACCCAAGGACCAAACCGGCATTTCCTTAAAATCTTTAAAACTCATTTTAACAAAATCCCTCTTCTTTATTTACCTTAATTATATTTTAATATCAATTCCGGCTTAGTCTTCGCCTTTACCTTAATCTTCATTCCGCCCCCCATACTGCTTCCCGTAATACTCCTGATACGCGCCGGTGGTTACATTCTTCAGCCATTCCTGATTGTCGAAATACCAGTCGATGGTAAGTTTCAGCCCTTCTTCAAATGTTACGGACGGATACCAACCTAATTCCTTATTGATTTTGGTGGCATCAATGGCATATCGCAGATCATGTCCCGGACGGTCTTTCACATAAGTAATCAGGTTGTCGCTCGTGCCGGGAGGATTACCTAATTTTTCATCCATTTTATTAATCAGCAGCCTCACCAGATCAATATTCTGCCATTCGTTAAAGCCGCCGATATTATAGGTTTCTCCGTTTCTACCTTTATGAAATATGAGATCAATGGCTACGGCATGGTCTATTACATAGAGCCAGTCTCGAGTATATTTGCCATCGCCATACACCGGCAATGGTTTTTTGTTAATGATATTATTGATAAATAGCGGAATCAGTTTTTCGGGGGAAATGATTTGGCCCATAGTTATTGGAGCAATTGCTCAATACAAAAGGCAAATGATAGGTTTCGCCATAAGCCCTTACAAAGTGGTCGGATGCCGCTTTGGATGCCGAGTAAGGCGAGTTGGGCGAATAAGGGGTTTCCTCTGTAAACAACCCTTCGGCACCCAAAGCGCCATATACCTCATCGGTGGAAATATGATAAAACCTTTTACCCTCAAAATCATTCTTCCAGGCCTCTTTTGCCGCATTGAGCAAATTAACGGTTCCGATTACATTGGTATAAACAAAATCCAATGGCGAAAGAATGGATCGGTCCACATGACTTTCTGCCGCCAGATGAATGACACCGTCAGGTTGATATTTTTGAAAAATCTCATTTACCCTGTTGGCATCCACTATATCTGCCTTTTCAAAAACATAGTTGGGCAGGTCTTCAATATCTTTCAGATTTTCGAGATTACCGGCATAAGTAAGCGCATCGAGATTAATAATTTTATAATCAGGGTATTTGTTTACAAAAAGCCTTACCACGTGAGAGCCTATAAATCCGGCTCCTCCGGTTATGATGATTGTTTTAGACATATAAATAATATGTATATATAATTTACTGTTTTATAATTAATTCTGATTTATTAAATACTGCAACCAGTAAATATCCCAAGCTATCAATCGCCACCTTTACCTTTCCATTTTTAAGGTCGATAATTTTGCCTTCTTCTTCAACAAAAAGACCTCTGTTGATAACTACCCGTTGGTTTTTTTCAAAATTCAAAGGTTCCAGCTCTACATCTTCAAACTCACTTAGAAATTTTTTTATCCGGTCAATATCACTCTCTTTTACAACAGCGGGTTTTCCTTCCTGATAAATAAAATTGATGACACCTGTCGTTTCTCTTACGATTAACTTTTCTTTTTCCTCAATATTTACAAATACATAAGAACTGAACAAAGGTACTTCTACCATCTTCATCCGGTCGCTCCACCTACGGTGAACTTTATTGAGCGGACAGTAGGAAGTGATACCCTGCTCCTCAAAAAGCCGGTGCACTTTTTTTTCCCAGCGGGGTTTTCTATACCCTACGTACCAGTTTTTCATTGTTCAGGTTTTTCTAATGCTTCGCCACCTCAGCCACATGCGTTTTGAAAAAAATACCAGCGGACTAAGTGCAAATCGTTCATCTGATAGCAATGCCAACGGATGGAATTATCTGCAAATATAAATGTAAGTAGCCGTTCAATAAAACCCGATGAAAAAAAGGTTGATGCTTCCTGCCGCTTTTGTTCTATTATTGAGAGCAAATGATTGAATTGTTAATTTTTTGCATATCTTTTTAACATATCAGTTGTCTGTTACATTATTAAGCCCTAACTCCGCATTTTTACCCCTTTTATACCGAGTTTTAAAAAAAGTTTACTGATTTTCTTTGGTTTGTGCGGAAAATGGTGTTAACTTTGAGCTACCTAATTAGGTTGTTTATGACTTTACCAAAATGGATTCTGAATTTCAAAGAGCCGAAAACTGAAATTAAACTCATCAAAGGCGGCTACTATAAGTATGCCGTGGAGTATAAGTATAATGCGGAAAAAAAACGCACAGATAAGATTACAGGCGTGTTGCTCGGTAAGATTACCGAACAGGATGGTTTTGTACCTTCCGATAAAGACAATCTTCGTAAAATGGCAGAGAGCAACCCTATTGATATTAAAACTATGGATTGTTTTTTTGTTTTCCTCTTTGGTAAAGGATGAAATGGAACTTATGGAAAACTATTTTCCAAAGATGTATGCGAACTTGTTCTTGCCTTTGCCATGGTCCGTTGGGCTTACAATACGCCCAGCAAACGCGCTCCATACTATTATGACCACAATTTTTGCTCACAGGTTTTCGGCAAAAAAACGATTGACGAGAAGTTGATTTGTGACACGCTCAAATCGGTAGGCGAACACCGCACTGCCGTTGTTGACTGGATGAAGTCTTTGTTGAATAAAACGGGTAACGGCTCAACTGCGGAATTTGTAATGATGGATTCCACGCATGTTTTCAGCAAGTCGGAGATGCTTACCGTTAATGCCAAAGGCTACAATCCCGATTTCGATTTTGAAAAGCAGGTAAGGCTGATGTACTTGTTTTCCGCACAGACACAACAGCCCGTTTATTACCGCCTGATAAACGGCAACATCACCGACCTCAAATCCATGGCATTGTGCGTGGAGGAAATGAACATACAAAACGTGATTTACATTGCCGACAAAGGGTTTTACAGCAAGGAAAATACAGCCATGATGAAAGCCCAAAACCTGCAATACATCATTCCACTGCAAAGAAGCAATAAGCTCATAGACAATAAGCCATTGCAGGAAGCAAATTTCAAGAGCAAACTGTTGTATTTTCTTTATCAGAAAACGCATTATCTGGTATTACACATACAAAATTGAAGAGGACTGCTTTATTACCTTTTTAGATGAAGGCTTCGGGCAAAGAAGAAGCTGATTATGTCGAACGCATCACTTCACTTCCGAAATATATACCAAAGAGAAATTCACCCAAAAACTTAACGTCTTCGGCACGCTGACTTTTACTTATGACATAAAATCAGAAAAAAACCCCGAAGAAATCTATCAGGCATACAAGCAGCGAAACGAGATAGAAACCATTTTCGATGCCTACAAAACTTCCTCAAAGCCGATTTGATGTACATGCAGAACCGATACGTGCTTGAGGGATGGCTCACCGCCAATTTCATCGCTATGATTGCCTACCACAAACTATATATCAGGCTCAAGGACATCAAAAAGCTAAGTAAATATTCGCCCAAAGACATCATTGAACTCAGCAAATCTATCTATAAACTTAACATCAACAACCAATGGAAACTATCTGAAATCACAACCAAAAATGCAGACCTGTTCAAAAAACTAAAAATAGACTACCTAATTTAGCGGAGTTAGGGATTAAATATCTGAAAAAAAGGAATTTTAAAAATAAACGTTTTTCCGGTGCAAAGCAGCTATATATTTATCTTTGTGCTTATATTAAATAGTATAAAGAAGCGGAGATAATGGCAAATTGGGATGGAAAATCGAAGGGAAACAAGCTGGGTTATGGCATTTTCATTAAGATTTTGCAGCTTTTGGGGGTGATGCCGGCCTATTTTTTGTTAATTTTTGTGGCCGGTTATTACTTTTTGTTTAGTTGGAAGTCATCAGGCAGTATGTTGAGCTTGTTCCGACAAAGGTTAGGATTTTCTGTTTTTACTTCTTTTAGAAAGCTTTACAGCAATTATTATTGGTTCGGGCAGGCGCTAATAGACCGGATTGTACTTATGAGCGGTATTAAAAACCGTTTTACCTTCAATTTTGACGGCGAAGAACACCTTCATCAAATGGTAGCAGATGGTAAAGGCGGATTGCTGTTGAGCGCTCACATCGGTAACTGGGAAATTGCGGGACACCTGCTTAAAAGGCTCAACACCCGAATAAATATTGTGATGTATGACGGTGAGCATCAACAACTGAAGCAATATCTGGAAGGTGTTACCGGAGAGCGTAATGCACATATTATCGTTATCAAAAAAGACCTTTCGCATATTTATGAAATTATGGAAGCGCTTGATAATAATGAATTTGTGTGTATGCATGCCGATAGATTTCTGACTGGAAATAAAACATTGGAAACTGAGTTTTTGGGAGAAAAAGCGCTTTTTCCTGCGGGGCCGTTTGTTTTGGCTTCTAAGCTAAATGTTCCTACTTCCTTTGTTTTTGCAGTAAAAGAAACCTTCAACCACTATCATTTTTTTGCTACTGAAGGCAAAATCTATCGAAATGAACCTCAAAAAAGCAAAACTGATGACATTTTAATTGATTTTGCTCATGAAATGACTAAAAAACTGAAACGATATCCTGCTCAGTGGTATAATTATTATAATTTTTGGGCAAAAGGCTAAACAATTACAGTTTAATGATTTTTTAAATACAAAACTTCACAGTTCTTTTGTACTTTAGCACGCAATGAGTATAGCTACAGATATTTTGCCTTTTATTCCCCAGCGGCCGCCATTTGTGATGGTTGATACGATTGAGGCATGCGATGAAGCAGGCGCTACTACTACATTTACGGTACGCGAAGACAATATTTTTGTAGAAAACGACCTGCTTCAGGAACCGGCTCTTATCGAAAATATTGCTCAAACGGCTGCCGCACACAACGGATTTATGTGCCTGAAAGATAATAAACCGGTTCCCGTCGGATTTATTGGAGCAGTGCAAAGCCTGAAAATTGACAAACTACCTAAAATTAGCGATGTGCTTTCTACCAGCATTACCATAAAAAATCAGATATTTAACGCCACAATCATACAGGGTCAAATAACCTGTAACGGTGAAGAAATTGCCGGTTGTGAAATGAAAATCTTTATTTCTGAACAATAAAAAATGTATGGTATGAAAAAAAACATGTTGTTAAAAAGTCTGCTTATTGTAAGTATCAGTTTGTTTTCGATAGCAGTAAGCGCTCAGTCGTTAAGTGATGTGCTGAACAATAAGGAAACCCCCATCTATTATTTTGGCATTGATTTTACAAAAGCAGTATTAATTGGCGATGATAAAGCCAATGGAAAGGATATCATTGAAAGACAACTTGCAGGAATAAATGAGTTAATGGTCAACGAACCCAAAAAATATGACATTGCGGGCGCTTTCAGGAAAAGCGAAATAAATAGCGACTTGAGTTTTGTGGCAAAAAGAAATGAAAAGATAAATGAAAGCAAATTTATTTCTTCCAGCTCAGAAGATTATAACCACCTTACCGAAGCCGACATCACTTCACTTATAAAAGGTTTTAATGTTGGAAATAAAACGGGTACAGGGTTGCTTTTTGTGGTGGACGCTATGAGCAAACCCAAAAAAGCAGTATCTGTTTGGGTAACTTTGTTTGACACAAAATCAAAAAAAATATTATTAACCGAACGTGTGGAAGGAGCTGTGGGCATGGGATTCAGTTTCAGAAACTACTGGGCTACAGGTTTTAAAAAGGTAATTGACCAGATAGCCTCAAAAAAATATAAAGAGTGGAGCACGAAATAAGTAAAGAACTAAAGCACGAAATAGAAATATTAATACGTTTTAATGAAGCTGACCCGTTAGGAATTGTTTGGCACGGCCATTACATCCGCTATTTTGAAGATGCCCGCGAGGCTTTTGGAAAAATTCACGGATTGGGCTATCTGGATTTTTTCAAGCAGAATATTGTTGTCCCTATTGTTCATGCAGAATGTAACTATAAAAAATCATTGCGGTTTGGAGATACCGTAAGGGTAGAAGCCACTTACCTCCCTTGCGAGGCAGCCAAGATGGTATTTACCTATATATTATATAATGCAAAAGACGGTTCGATAGTGGCTACAGGGAGTACCACACAGGTTTTTCTGGAGAGAGAACAGCAGACATTAATTCTAAATAACCCTCCCTTTTTTCAGGAGTGGAAACAAAAAATGGGGGTTTAGGCAGTAATGAGGCAGGTTTTTGTTATAGCACATAATATCATATCTCCTTTGGGTTATACCACCAAAGAAAATTTTTTGCAGTTGGTTAAAGGTCAGACCGGAGTAAAAATGCACCACGACAGCGCCAAAAGCGATTTACCCTTTTATGCTTCATTGTTTCCAAACGAAGAAATGGCTGATAATGAGCATTTTACAAAATTTGAACAACTTATTATCAAATCCATTGGCGAAGCGCTTTCTCAATTTCAAACAGATTTAAGTTCCGAAAAAACAGGTCTGATTATTTCTTCAACCAAAGGCAATATCAGCCTGATTGAATCCAACAGGCTAACGCCCGAACTGGTTAAACGCATCAGTCTTCATTCATCTGCGAAAAAGTTTTCTGATCATTTTGGGTTTTCTTCCAAATCAATTATATTTTCAAATGCGTGCATTTCGGGTCTGGTGGCTTTGATTACCGCCGGGCGGTTGATAGCTTCAGGTAAAATGGATACGATCATTGTTTCGGGTGCAGATGTGATTACAAAATTTATTTTATCAGGCTTTCAGGCTTTTCAGGCAGTGAGTGATGAACCGTGTAAACCTTTTGATGCCAACAGAAAATGAATCAATTTGGGCGAAGCCGCAGCTACCGTACTACTATCTGCACATAAGCCTGATAATGAGGCAATTATTCTTTCGGGAGGGACAGTAAGCAATGATGCAAATCATATTTCGGGACCATCAAGAACCGGCGAGGAACTGTTTCAGGCAATTGATACCGCCATCAAAGAGGCACAAATTGACAATGGAAAAATAGATTTTATATCTGCCCATGGCACTGCCACCCTGTATAATGATGATATGGAAAGCAAAGCCATTACACTGGCCGGTTTGCAGCAAATTCCTTTAAACAGCCTGAAAGGTTATAACGGTCACACACTGGGCGCTGCGGGGCTTTTGGAAACCGTAATCAGTATTGAGTCATTGATGCAGGGAAAAATAATTCCCACATTGGGTTTCGAAACTCCCGGCACGGCACAACCCGTAAATGTATGCAGTTCTGTTATTGAAAAAGAATTGAACGTATTTTTGAAAACAGCATCCGGCTTTGGCGGGTGCAATGCTGCTATTATTGTGAAAAAGAATTAATAACTGTTAATTTTGATGCTCAAAAAATAAACGTGATTACTTTATAAAATTTTTCATACCAACTTACAATACAATAACCAAATATCATGATAGATTTTTACAAAAAAGACCAGACATCTGCCATAGAAGCCAAACATACAGCTCAGATTATTGCCCACGGCCCCATTCTTTTTCAGGTGGCCAGAATATTAAGAGATAAAGGAATCCTGCAGGTTCTGGAAGATGCAAAATCAGAAGGGCTTGATTTAAAAGAAGTAGTAGAAAAGGTAAAATTATCAGAATATGGCGTAAGAGTGCTGCTGGAAGCAGGCCTGGGTATGCACTTAGTAAAATATACCCAAGATGAGAAATTTGCCATTACCAAAACAGGATATTTTATATTGCACGACCCACTCACTAAAACCAACATGAACTTTGTACACGATATTTGCTACAAAGCCATGTTTCACTTAGAAGAAGCCATTGAAACCGGAAAGCCGGCAGGGTTGAAAGAATTAGGCAACTGGCCAACCATTTATCATGGACTGAAAGACCTGCCGGCCCAATTGCAAAAAAGCTGGTTTGGATACGACCATTTCTTCAGCGATATTGCATTTCCTGAGGTAATAAAACAGATTTACAGCGAAAATATTTCCAAACTGCTTGATATTGGCGGCAATACCGGTAAATGGGCAACGGCATCTGCAACCCATGGAGAAAACATTCATGTTACCATTATGGACTTGCCCGGTCAAACCGAAATGGCAGAAAAAAGAATCAAAGAATTAGGATTGAGTGATAAAGTATCTTTTTATCCCTGTAATATTTTGGATCACGGCACTCCCTTCCCCACCGGTTTTGATGCTATATGGATGAGCCAGTTTTTGGACTGCTTTTCAGAAGATGAAATTGTATCCATCCTTGAAAGGTGTAAACAATCCATAGATGAGGATGGTTTGATATTGATTTTAGAAGCTTTTTGGGATACCCAGCGATTTGAAACTTCGGCTTTTTGCATCCAGCAACTTTCTTTATATTTTACAGCAATCGCCAATGGAAACAGTCAGATGTACGACAGCAGGGTATTTAAAAAATGTATTGACAAGGCGGGATATGATATTGTGGAACAAATAGATGGTATCGGATTGAGCCATACATTGCTGAAATGTAAAAAAAGAAAATAACTTTGCATTTATAAGGATATAGATGGTTTCTCTCAATCCAATAATTATTAAACCATTATCTCTAATATTATGAAAATCGCATTTATTGTTTTCGATGGTATCACCTGGCTGGATATAATTGGCGTGTATGACCCCATCACCCGCCTCAGGTCATTAGGCTACATCCCTGATCTAAGCTGGGATATTTGTTCTTACAAACAGGAAGTTTCCGACAATTTTGGCCTCAAAATGTCAACCACCAGAATAAAACCCAACCTTGGCGAATATGACGCAATCATTGTTCCGGGAGGACTGGGAGCAAGAAGGCTTCAGTTTGATGAGGAGTTTTTAGACTGGATAAGAACCTCTCTGAAAGTTAAAAATAAAGTTTCGGTTTGTTCCGGCGCTTTAATCTTTGGGGCTGCAGGTTATCTTAGAAATAAGCGGGCAACTGCTCATTTTTTAGAACTGAATGCACTGAAACCTTATTGCAAACATGTTGTGGACGAACGAATTGTGGAAGATGGAACCGTGATTACTGCAGGCGGCGTTTCTTCCTCAATAGATTTAGGGCTATATTTATGCGAAAAATGGGCAGGAAAGGAAGCAGCAGCGAAGATTAGAGAAAGAATTGATTATAAAAAATAAGGTGCTTTACTCCCTCTCCGTGAGGAGAGGTCAGTGAGGCGAATTGTTGATTTTCAATAACTTACTGATGTTTTTTGAAGAGCAATAATTGTAAGGATTAATCTATTTACATATCAAAAATAAATTTGCAATCACTCCAAAAAATAGAAATTAACTGAATATTTATTTTAAAAAACAAAAAATAACGATCATGCGAACCGAACAAGCAGATGTATTAGTAATTGGAGCAGGTCCCTCCGGCACAGTAGCTGCATCCATAGTAAACAAGGCCGGCTTTAAGGTAAAAGTGGTGGAGAAAGTTGCCTTCCCTCGTTTTGTAATCGGCGAGAGCTTGTTGCCCCGTTGTATGGAATCATTAGAAGAGGCAGGTTTTCTGGATGCATTAAAAGCCAGAAACTATCAGCAGAAAAACGGCGCTAAATTTGTTCAGAAGGGAAAGGTTTGTGATTATTATTTTGCCGACCAGTTCACAAAGGGTTGGGAATGGACCTGGCAGGTGCCCCGCGCCGACTTTGATAAAGTATTGGCAGATACGCTTGAGTCGCAGGGAGTACCCATCAGTTACGAAACCGAAGTAACCGATATTAAATTTAATGAAGATGGCAGCAGCATCACTACCGTAAAAGACAAAGACGGCAATGAAAGCTATATTGAAGCAAAATTTATAATTGACGGAAGCGGCTACGGGCGGGTAATTCCGCGTTTGTTTGGCTTAGACCGACCGTCACATTTGCCTCCTCGTAAAGCTTTGTTTACCCACATCAAGGACGCAAACCGCTCGATGGATAAAGAGCCGGACAGAATCACCATCGTTGTACACGAACAACAGGTTTGGGTTTGGGTGATACCATTCTCTACCGGAGTAACTTCCCTTGGCTTTGTTTCGGCGCCCGAGTTTTTCGAAAAATTTCAAGGCACTTCCGAAGAGCAATTGCGTGCGGCTATTGCCACCGAACCCTGGATTGCCGAGCGAATGAAAGACATGGAATTTTTGTTTGAACCTCGTGAATTACAGTCCTGGAGTATCACTACCGAAAGATTATACGGAAATGGGTTTGTACTTACCGGCAATGTTACCGAATTTTTAGACCCGGTTTTCTCCTCAGGTGTTACGCTGGCGGTAGTAAGCAGCCAGTTAGCCGCCCATCTCACCATCAGGCAACTGAAAGGCGAAACAGTAGATTGGGAAAAGAATATACCGAAACGATGATGCAGGGTGTAAACACTTTCCGTAGTTATGTTTTGGGCTGGTACGATGGCACACTGCATACCATTTTCTTTGCCGATAATCAGGACCCCTGAAGTGAAAAGAATGATTTGCTCGGTTTTAGCAGGATATGTATGGGACACAAGCAATCCATTTGTAAAAGGCCACGAAACCGAACTGAAAAAATTAGCCAGAACCATCAGCCTGAGAGACAGTATTGAATATAATGAAGGGTAAAACGATGTCGCCGGAAGATCAATTAAATATTACAAAGTCGGTCATTATAAGAAACAACAGCATTTATGTTGATGGAAATATTATTTATGAATATTTCAAAAATGATAATTTCTTAAATGATTCCTATGAATCTTTGGACAACAATTACCCCAAATTCTATAAAATGGACGTTTTGGGCAAATTAGGAATGTTGGCAACCCATCTATTGTTGAAAGATTCAGATATTGAAAATCATCTCCCATCAGATGTGGGAATTGTTTTATCTAACAGTAATTCGAGCCTTGATGCCGATATCAGGTATTTCGATTCCGTAAAATCATTTCCCAGTCCGGCTTTGTTTGTTTATACACTTCCAAATATTGTAACGGGTGAAATAAGCATTCGTTATAAACTAAAAGGCGAAAACGCTTTTTTCATCAGCCAACAATTTGATGCAGATTGGTTACACTTTTATATAAGTCATTTATTTCAAAATAATAAAATAAATGCCTGTATAGGAGGATGGATAGAAAGCATTAATTCAGATCATGACGTCTGTTTGTTTTTAACAGAAAGAAAAGAAAGCAAAAATGGTATTAACTTTACAGCCGAAAATTTAAACAACATAAATAGTTTAGGAGATGATGTTTCAAACATTTTACCTTAAACCTTAAACTCAAAAGTTATGGATAAGCAGGAATTAATGCAACGATTGAAAGATGAGATTATTAAACAACTGAAGCTGGAAGGAACTAAACCCGAAAGTATTGGAGACCACGACCCGTTATTTGTGGAAGGACTGGGTCTTGATTCGATTGATGCATTAGAATTAATCGTTTTATTGCAACAGGAATATAAAATCAAACTGAATAACGCAGAGCAGGGACAGGAAGTTTTCCGTTCGGTAAGTACAATGGCCGATTTTATTCTGGAACATCAGGCAAAACAGGTTTAATCTTGAGTCAGAAAGTGTACATAGCCGGTGTGGGTATCATTTCTGCCATTGGCAACAATGTCGGGGAAAATCTGGCATCTCTGAAAGATACCAAAGCCGGTATGCAAAATATGGAACGGCTACAATCTGTTCATAAAGACAAATTACCTGTGGCTGAAGTATCACTGAGCAATGAAGACCTGTGCAGCGAACTGAAACTGCCGAATCATATCAGCCGGTCGGCCTTGTTGAGTACCGTTGCGGCTAAAGAAGCCATTAGCAATTCCGGAATTAATATTCACAAATGGCGTACAGGTTTTATTTCTGCTACATCGGTTGGCGGGATGGACAAAACCGAAGATTTTTTTACTGAATTTATGGCCGACCACCCAAACGGCGATTTAAAAAATGTGGTAAACCACGAATGTGGCGCTGTTACCGAAATTACAGCCGACCATCTGGGTATCAGAGACTTTGTAACTACGGTGAGTACCGCCTGCTCTTCCTCTGCAAATAGTATTTTTCTGGCAGCACGACTGATCAGGCAAGGATTTCTGGATGTGGTAGTTGCAGGTGGCACCGATTCATTGACTAAATTTACGCTTAACGGGTTCAACACGCTGATGATACTGGACAGTCAATATTGCCAGCCTTTCGATGAAAACCGCCGTGGGCTTAATCTGGGCGAAGGAGCGGGATACCTGGTTTTAGTATCTGAAAAGGTTGCCGAAGGCATGAACCAAAAACCCGAAATAGCGCTTTCGGGATGGTGCAATGCCAATGATGCCCATCACCAAACGGCATCATCACCTGACGGAACCGGTAACTTTCTCGCCATGAAGGGTGCTTTAAAAAAGGCAGGCCTGAAACCGGCAGATATTGATTACATCAACCTGCATGGAACCGGCACTAATAACAATGATATAGCTGAAGGCACCGCCATAAAAAATTTGTTTGAGGGAAATTATCCGCCGGTAAGTTCTACCAAGTCTTTCACAGGGCACACACTGGGTGCCAGTGGCGCTATCGAAGCAGTATATTCGGTATTGGCTATCAGAGAAGGATTGATATTCCCCAACCTCAGGTTTGAAACACAGATGAAAGAAATTCCTTTTGCTCCTGTAACTGAACTACAACACAAAACGCTTAAAAATGTAATGAGCAATTCTTTTGGTTTTGGTGGCAATTGCAGTTCATTGATATTCAGTAAAGTAATTGGTTAAATAAATATAATTTTCAATAACGTTAAATGTACATTCGTTCCGCATCAGCAGTTTCTCCACAGGCATCTTTCAATCAGATGCTGAGTGCGCCTGCTGTTTTATACCGGTGATAAACTCAACTGCATAGAACCTGACTATTCAAAATACATTGATTCCAAACTCATCCGGCGCATGAGCCGTATCATAAAGATGGGTGTCGCCGCAGCGATGGAGGCATTAAAAGATGCAGAACTGCCAATGCCAGATGCTATCGTTACCGGAACGGCTTACGGCTGCCTGGCAGATACTGATGCATTTCTAACTCGCATGGTAGAGTTTAACGAAGAATTGCTCTCGCCTACTTCTTTCATTCAGTCCACCCACAATACAGTAGGCGCACAAATTGCGCTCATGCTGCATTGCCATCATTACAACAACACTTATGTACATCGCGGTTCTTCATTTGAAGCGGCAGTTTTGGATGCACAGTCATTAATAGAAGAAGGAGAAGCAGAAAACATATTGGTAGGATCAGTAGATGAAATTATTGAAAACAGCCATACCATCATCAGCCGGTTTGGAATTTACAAAGAGAGCGAGAGTAATAAACTGCTCAATTCAGGCACCAATGGCACTATGGCGGGAGAAGGTGCTACATTCTTTGTATTCAGCAAAAATAAAGAAACTGGCAGTATTGCCAAATTAGAGGATATAAAAACCTATTACAAAACAAATAGAAAGGCAGAGAACATCATCCATAATTTTTTAATGGAAAATAATGTGCGTGTTGACAATATTGACCTTATCATTCTGGGAAATAACGGTGATGCAAAAACGGATGAGCATTATAATACCGTAGCCCAACACCTCTTCGGCGGTAAGCGCTTAGTAGGATATAAAAACTATTGTGGCGAATATCCTACATCTTCTGCCTTTGCCCTGTGGATGGCAGCCAGGATGATTGAACACGGCAAGAAAATCAATGATGAAACTTCGCCTAAGAAAATTTTAATTTATAATAATTATAAACTAAAGTATCCTTCGCTGTATTTACTTTCAGCATGTTAAATTTTAGAAATACCAATATATTTTTTCTGATTGTATTGGCAATTTTTATTCCATTTCAGATAAAAGCCGGCCTCTCCATACTTTGGTATTTGCTTATTTTAATTACTTACGTGTCCATATTATTCTATGGGAGTTATTACGTCTGCTCAGGATTTTTTATTAAGGTTTTTTGCAAAGGCAATACTTTGGAAAAACAAATCGCTATTACTTTTGACGATGGCCCGATGGAAAGCTACACACCTCAAATTTTAGACATTTTAAAAACTTTCGGAGTTCGGGCTACCTTTTTTTGCATTGGCGAAAGAGCAAAGGAAAATATCCAATTATTAAAAAGAATGCATCAGGAAGGCCATGATATAGGCAGTCATTCATTCAGCCATAGTTTTTGGTATGATTTAATGCCTGCAAAAAAAATGCTTGCCGATTTAAAAAAATGCAACAATTGATTCAAATAGAATTAGGAACAACTCTAAAATGGTTCAGACCACCTTATGGCGTAACCAACCCCAACCTGAAAAAAGCCGTCAGTACAATGGGTTATTCCACTATCGGTTGGAGTGTGCGGTCTTTGGACACTGTGCAAAAGGATTCCGGTAAGCTTTTTGAAAAAATGAAAAAAAAATTAAAGCCCGGAGCAGTGTATTTGTTTCACGACACAAGTAAGGCAACATCAGAAATGCTTCCGCTGTTTTTACAATATGTTAAAGAACAGGGATACGAGGTGGTATCGCTCCATAAACTGTTACATTTGCCGGATTAAATTTCCAGACAAACTCATTCTTATTATGCGGAAATATTTATTTTTCATATTATTTTTTATAACTGCCGAATCAGTTTTTGCACAGTATAAAAGTGTAGGCGACAAATCTGGTTTTAATAGTCGTTTTACTGTTGCATCAGCAAAAATGAATAGCATCGCCAGCGATTTTACACAAATAAAAAATCTCAGTTTACTCTCCGAAAAAATTACTTCCAAAGGGAAATTTTATTTTCAGAAAGACGACAAAGTGAGGATGGAATATATATCGCCCTATCAGTATTTGATGGTTATCAATGGCTCCAAAGTAATGGTGAAGGACGGAGAAAAAACCAGCACCATGTCGAGCCGGTCCAATAAAATGTTTCAACAAATCAATCAGTTGATGATAGACTGCATGAGGGGTACCATTTTTGAAAATAAAAATTTTACGACAAGACTATTTGAAGATGGCAATACCTATCTTGCAGAGATTACGCCCGTAGCATCACAAATGGCCACCCTGTTTAAAAAAGTCAATGTCATCATGAGGAAAAGTGATTTTACGGTATCTCAGGTACAAATGTTTGAGCCTTCGGGCGATTACACCACTATCAATTACAGCAATCAAAAACTGAATACAAGCCTGCCCAATGACTTCTTCAGCATCAAATAAAATACTATTCAATCACTTTAACTTATCAATCCTAATTATTACGTTGGTATTATTGAATTCCTGTGCTCCAAAGTCTTATAAACATTTGCAGAGAATAAATGGCAATGCTGATTGTATCGGGAAATTTTTACCGAAGTACGAAAGGGTTTTATATCGTACTACAGTAAATGTTGCAGGGAATCACTTAAGCGGCATTCTATTAATAAAAGAAATGCCCGATAGTTCTACCCGTTTAGTATTCGCAAACGAAGCCGGATTCAAATTTTTCGATTTTGAATTTTCAAAAACGGGTGATTTTAGAGTTTATTCCATCATTAAAAAAATGGATAAAAAGTCGGTTAGAAAAACTTTGAAAAAAGATTTTCAACTGATTTTGATGAATAAACCTGTCAGTTATTTAAAACAATATAAGTTTAAGGGTAAGAAAGAAGACGAAGTTTATTTTGCCTATAATGAAGGTAAAGATTATTATTATTACATCACTAATAATGACTGCACCTCATTTGTTCGCTTAGAGAGAGGAAGCATTACCAAAAAAGTAACAGCGGCTTTTATGCAGTTTCAAAAAGATGGTTTACCTGAAAGCATTGACATACAACATAAAAATTTTAATTTTGAAATTAGTCTGAAACGAATCGAAGAAAATGCTGAATAATAATTTATATAGAATAATTAGTTTTTCAAACGAAGGTGGTAAATTAGAAGTCGGTTTTGAATTGAATACCCACCATCCAATTTTTGAAGGTCATTTTCCGGGGCAGCCGGTACTTCCCGGCGTATGTATGATACAGATTTTTAAAGAATTAATTGAAAAAGCTTCAAATCAAAAATTATTTTTAACGGATGCCGGTAGTTGCAAATTCCTAAGCATGGTTGACCCCAGACAATCGCCAAAACTCATTTATACAATAGATTACAATTTGAATGAGGGAAATTGTAAAGCAAATGGAGTATTAAAAAATGAGACAGCCGTTTTTTTAAAACTAAACAACTGTAACTTCAGAGTTCAGCCATAATTTAACCTTCATCGCTGGCTTGCTATCAGCAAATTCAAATCGGTATATTTTAAATCGAGGCGCTGGCTCAGATAAAAATTAGTCAAATGCCCTTTGAACAAATAGATGCCGTTTCGCAAATGTACTTTTTGCCAGGCCAGATTTTCAACTCCTCCTTCCTCCCCTGCCTCAATCAATAAAGGCATCAATACATTGCTGATTGCCTGAGAGGCGGTGCGGGCAAAAGCAGATGGTATATTGGGCACGCAATAATGAATTACTCCATACTTCATAAAAATCGGCGAATCCTGAGTGGTCACTTCCGATGTTTCAAAACAACCGCCCCTGTCAATGCTCACATCTACAATTACCGAACCCGGTCGCATAGCGCTTACCATTTCTTCGGTAACTATAACTGGGGTTCTGCCTGTTTCTGCTGATAATGCAGCTACAGCCACTTCGCAGGTACGCAATTGTTTTGTCAATAATTTTGGTTCGATAACACTTGTCCACAATCGCTGTCCAATCGTATTCTGTAACCTTATCAACCTTGATACATTATTATCAAAAACTTTTACCGAAGCCCCAAGCGAGAGGGCAGTTCGTGCTGCATACTCGCCCACAATTCCGGCACCTAAAATGATGACCTTAATAGGCGCTATTCCTGAAATACCACCCAAAAGAACTCCCTTGCCATGATTAGCCGAGCTGAGATATTGCGCTGCAATCAGCATCACTGCGCTTCCTGCTATTTCGCTCATGCTGCGTACGATTGGATAAGACCCGCTATCGTCTTTCAGGTTTTCAAATGACAGTGCCGTAATCCTTCTTTTCATCATTTCCTTAATCACCAGTGGATTCAACATTGATAAATGCAATGGCGAAATGATGACTGGCCCGTTTGAAGCAAAGGAATATCTTCTTCAATGACAGGTGCGCTTTTTACCAGAATCGGCGCCTTGAAAACCTCCTCGCGGCTGTGTACAATTTTGGCTCCCGCATCGCTAAATTCTTTGTCTCTGAAGTGGGCCGCATCACCGGCATTATGCTCCACCGCCACACTATGGCCATTGCTTATCAATACCGCCACTGCATCCGGAGTAAGGGATACCCTGTTTTCCTGAAAAGCAATTTCCTTAGGAATTCCAATGGAAACGCCTTCGCCTCTCACTCTAATATCCAGCGTTTCCTCTAAAGTCTCATAACTAAAAGAAGAACTGATAACAGGTTGTTTCTTGCTCATATAAAAATATATGACATTTTAGTAATCTTTTATTTTACAACTCTAAGAAAGTCAAATCCAATCTTACTATTTCAAAATTAACTATTTTCTTTCTATTTCAATCTTTCGTTTTTCATCACCGGCAAGGGTAATAAAAACATGAAGGGTATTGTCAGGAAAAATTTCAGGAGCTACTTCTGGCCATTCCACAAAGCAGTAAGAACCACTGTATAAGGTATCTCCCACTCCTGTTCTCAACGCTTCCTCTTCATCTTTCAGCCTGTAAAGATCAATGTGGTAAATATTCTGTTCCTTCCCATCCGCCTGAAAGCTATATTCATTTATAATTGAAAAGGTAGGGCTTCCCACTGTATCTTTTACTCCCATATTGTTACACAATGCATGTACCAAAGTCGTTTTTCCGGTACCCATCTCCCCGTGCAAGGCCAATATTTTGTTGGGGTACAAATGCTTCCATAGCCATTCAGCTACCTCTGCTAACTCAGTCTTATTGTAAATTTTTTGCATGAGGCAAAGATAAAAATCAAAAACCTTAGTGCCGGATTTTTTGTTCCAGCCCGTTCTGCAACGATGTTTAAATAATTTCCCGCTAATTTGCAACGATGTATTAATAAAACCGGATTTTTAGCTTTTTTGTTGCTCAACCAATAAATACCTTTGTGCGTTATATTATGAATATGAACACAAATGAAAAAATAAAATGGAAAGTGGAAGGCATGACCTGTGCAAATTGCGCCCTTACTGTAAATAAATTTTTGGAAAGAGAAGGCGTACAGGATGTGAAGGTAAACTTTGCAACAGGCGATGTTAGTTTCCAGTTTCCTGAAAACACCTCAATTGACAAACTCATCAAAGGTGTGAAAGGCTTGGGGTATAAGGTGAATGACGCTAACAATGCTGCACCTGACCACGCAGGGCACAGCCATGAAGAAGGCAGAGGATTTCTAAAAACCACCATGAGCAAATTTTGGTTCTGTCTTCCCTTTACAATGACTCTGATGCTGCACATGATTCCCGCCATGCACGACACGCTTCTGATGCAGCCGTGGGTGCAGTTTGCACTGTGTTTACCCGTATTTTTGGTTGGTATGGCTTACTTCGGCGCCAGCGCTTTCAGAAGTTTGCGCAATGGCATGCCCAATATGGATGTGCTGATTACACTGGGAGCTACAGCCGCCTTTGTTTATAGCCTGTACGGAACACTTACCCACCAGCACCAGTTTATTTTTTATGAAACTGCCGGCTCCGTTATCACATTAGTTTTTCTGGGCAATTATGTGGAAGAAATTGCCATCAATTCTACCCAGAAACAACTGAAAGAATTAGCTAAATCGCAGGTGGTGATGGCCAATATGATAACCTATGATGAAATCCATGACGAACATATTTTCCCGATAGAAAACAAAGACCTTCGGGTTGGTGATCTGATTTTGATAAAAAATGGAGAGCAGGTCCCTGCCGATTGTAAGATTTTATGGGGAGATGTAAGTGTTAACGAGGCAATCATTACAGGTGAAAGTATTCCGGTAAACAAGAAATCAAAAGACCAACTGATTGGAGGGAGTCTTATTGCAGAAGGAACAGTGAAAGCACAAGTAACCGCAGTTGGAGAAAACACCGTTCTATCCGGTATTCTCAATCTGGTGAAGGAGGCGCAGGGCGAAAAGCCGCCTGTTCAAAAAATGGCAGATAAGATTAGCGCAGTCTTCATCCCAATCGTTATCGGAATTGCTATTTTGACTTTGGGAGTTAATTGGTTTATTCTCAAAGAATTTACACCGGCACTGATGCGCGCCATTGCTGTATTGGTAATAGCCTGCCCCTGTGCGATGGGTTTAGCCACACCAGCAGCCATTGCAGTAGGTCTTGGCCGTGCTGCACGAAATGGGATTCTATTTCGTAATGCCACCAGCCTCGAAAATTTCAAAGATATTACTCAGGTGGTTTTTGATAAAACAGGTACTTTGACCACAGGTAATTTTTCTATAGCTGATTATAAAATTCTGGACAAAGATATTTCTGATGAAGATTTTAAAAGGATAGTGTATTCCATCGAAAAATACTCAAATCATCCAATGGCAAAATCACTGAACACTTCCTGGAAAACGAATAATGAAGTCAGATGGAACAAGATTGATGAAGTGAAAGGAAAAGGGATGAATGCGTTTGACAAAGAAAATGTTGAATATTGGGCAGGTTCTTACGAAATAGCTGCTCATCTAACCCAGGATGAAAGCCATAATGTTTATATCCTTAAAAACAATGCACTCATTGGCACCATTGATTTAAAAGACGAACTGAGACCCGAAGCCAAAGAAGTGATTGATTATTTCCATAATAATAACATAAAAACCATTTTGTTGAGTGGCGACAGACAGGCAAAAGCCGATCAGATTGCTAAGGAATTAGGAATTGACGAAGTCATTGCCGAAAAAACGCCGGAAGAAAAACTTCAGATTATTGCTGAAAAAAATGCACAAACACCAACTGCCATGGTGGGCGATGGTATAAATGATGCTCCGGCACTTGCAAAGGCAACCATTGGTATTAGCATGAGCGATGCCTCTCAAATAGCGATTCAGACAGCTCCCGTGGTTTTAATGAATCACGGTATCAGGCAATTACCAATGGCACTCGGGCTCGGGAAGCATACTTATAAAACCATTAAAGAAAACCTTTTTTGGGCTTTCTCTTACAATATTATTGCCATTCCTGTTGCCGCACTTGGATTTTTAACGCCCATGTTTGGTGCTTTGGTAATGGCTTTCAGTGATGTAGTATTGGCAATAAACAGCAGTCGTTTGCTCGTAAAGAAAGTGAAATAAGTATTAAAAAATACACTTTAAAAACGGATTGTGTAAAATAATTGAGTATAATTGCCTATAAATTAAGTAATTATTCAATTGGATCAGACATTACATCAAATCCTCAAAAACCATTTTGGTTTTGATTCCTTTCGACCATTACAGCTTGATATTATTAAAGCGGCTTTGGTTGGCGAAGATGTGTTGGCACTGATGCCTACCGGAGGTGGGAAATCATTATGCTATCAAGTTCCTGCACTGGCAAAAGAGGGTTTGTGTCTGGTTATCTCTCCGCTGATTGCCTTGATGAACGATCAGGTACAAAATCTGCGAAAAAAAAATATTACAGCCTTTGCCATTCACTCCGGATTGTCGAGAAAGGAAGTAATCAATATCTTAAAGACAGCCACACAGTAACTGCAGGTTTTATATGTATCCTGAAAGGTTAGAAACCTCTCTGTTTAAAGAATACCTCCCTGCTTTGGATGTGAATCTTATTGTTGTGGATGAAGCACACTGCATTTCGCAATGGGGTTACGATTTTAGGCCTCCATATCTTAAAAATGCAGACATCAGAGAAGAATTAGCCGGAATTCCTGTAATGGCATTAACGGCCTCGGCTACAGCTCTGGTTCAAAAGATATTTGCGAAAAACTATCCCCTGAAAAAAACAACTTCAAAACATTTCGACAGTCATTTGAAAGACCAAATCTTTCTTACAGTGTATTTAGCGTTCAGTCGCGCATTAACAAAATCATTCAGATATTAAATAATGTGCAGGGATCGTCCATTGTTTACTGCAAGACCCGAAAACGCACCAAAGAGATAGCCGAACTTTTACAAATGCATAACATTTCGGCAGACTACTACAATGCAGGATTGCCCTCGGAGCATAGAACCCAAAAACAACAAGCATGGATTCAAAATAGGGTCAGGGTGATGGTTTGTACCAATGCCTTTGGGATGGGTATTGACAAGCCGGATGTACGCTCTGTCATCCACGCAGACATGCCCGACTGCCTTGAAAACTATTATCAGGAAGCAGGACGTGCCGGGCGAGATGGTAAAAGGGCTTTTGCAGTATTATTGTTTGACAAGCCAGAAATTGATTCTTTAAAAACCCTACCCAATATCCGATATCCGGATATTGAAACGGTCAGAACGATTTATCAAGCGGTAGTCAATTATCTGCAAATACCCGAAGGGGAAGAGCCGGGCGAGTATTATGATTTTGACTTAAAGGATTTCATTAAAAAATTTAACATCAATATCCAGTCTGCTATTTATGGCTTGAAGGCATTAGAGCAGGATGGCTGGCTGAGTTTTAACGAGCAGGTGTTTTTACCTGCCACTGTAAGATTTACCACTTATAAAAGTGAGTTGTATGATTATGAAAAATCCAGTCCACATCAGGAACCGTTAATAAAGTCCCTGCTTCGGGCTTACGAAGGAATTTATGATTACCCTACTGCAATTTCTGAATCTTATTTGGCTTTTCTTTTGAAAACAGAAACTATACTCATTCAGGAGCAGCTTACCCGATTGCATTTTGACAGTATAATTGATTATCAGCCTCAAAAAGATATGCCTCAAATTTATCTGAACCGCACAAGAATCAAAACATCGTTGCTCAGGATTGACAATAAACTGTATGCCGAACGAAAACAAATTTTTACAGATCGGATAAACAAAATCATTTCTTACAGTGTAGATACCAATACCTGCCGCAGCAGGATTATTGCAAACTATTTTGGTGATGACAACCTGTCCGATTGCGGCATTTGCGATAATTGCCTCAGTAAAAAAAAGACCGAACTGACAAAGGACGAGCTTGAAACCATAACAAATTACCTGAAAACTAATTCAAAAACAGCTTTAAGTGCTTTTCACATTTTGAAAGAATTGAATTACATTAAAAAGGAACATATCTGGACAGCCATTAATTTTTTGGTAGAAGAGGGAAAATTATTGATGCAGGCCGATGGGAAGCTTCAATGGAAGTAGAATCTTGCTGCTTCTTAAACCTTAAACTTCAAACTCTGTTATCTTTGTGGTATGGAATTTTTTGCAGAATCATTAACATCCTATAAAAGGTTAATAACCCGTGAAGTAAGAATTGGCGATTTATTGTTGGGCAATGGACATCCCATTCGGGTACAAACCATGACCACCACCGACACCATGGATACCATTGCCACAGTAGAGCAAACCATTCGTTGCATACAAGCCGGTGCCGAAATGGTACGGATTACAGCACCATCCAAAAAAGATGCAGAGAACCTGCTCCATATCAAAAATGAGCTTCACAAAAGAGGATATTTTGTTCCCTTAGTGGCAGATATTCACTTTACACCCAACGCCGCAGAAGTAGCCGCAACCATTGTTGAAAAAGTGAGAGTGAACCCTGGTAACTATGTGGACAAGAAAAAATTTGAACAAATTGATTATACCGATGCCGAGTATCTGGAAGAAATTGAGCGAATCAGAGAACGGTTTACACCCTTAATAAAAATTTGTAAGCACCACGGTACCGCTATGCGCATTGGCACCAATCACGGCAGCCTGAGCGACAGGATTATGAGCCGCTATGGAGACACACCGATGGGTATGGTAGAAAGTGCCATGGAATTTTTACGTATCTGTCGAAGCGAAGACTATCATCAGATAGTGTTGAGCATGAAATCCAGCAACCCTCAGGTAATGGTGCAGGCTTATCGGCTGCTCATTCAAACGATGAATGCTGAATTTGGAGAAATTTACCCGCTACACCTTGGCGTAACCGAAGCCGGAGATGGTGAAGAAGGCCGTATCAAATCGGCTGTTGGCATAGGCACTCTGTTGGAAGACGGAATTGGCGACACCATCAGAGTTTCGCTTACCGAAGACCCCGAGTTTGAAATTCCTGTTTGCCGCGACATTGTAAAAAGATATGCTCAACTGGAAGATAAGGGGGAAAAGCATCGGTATTACCAGACAATTTTATTTCCTTCTGGAATCCATTTGAATATCAGAAAAGAGTTTCAGAAAAAATTGGAAACATCGGTACAGGTAATGTTCCTGTAGTCATCGCTGATTTAAGTAAAGTAGATCATATCACCCCAAAAACGCTCTTATCAGTCGGATACAGATTTAACCTGATGCTAAACTTATGGCGTATTGCCGATGCTGCTGCTGATTATATTTTTATTGATAATCAAAAAATAGCCTTTACACTACCTAAGGGATTGCAAATTATTACTCCTTACAATCAGTGGGCCGAAAATAAATTAGAAAACAGTTTTCCCGTCATTTGCCTGAAACATTTTCTTGCAGAAAAACATGTGCATCCATCTTTGAATTTTGTGCTTGTGGATTGCTACAGCAAAGGAAGTAAAGATTATGAATTAATAGATCAACTCTCCGAGAAGAAAAATGTGGTACTCTGCCTCAGTAGCCACAATACCAATGCTATGCAAAGTGTCAGAAGGATGTGCATTGCATTACAGAAAAAAAATATCAGCCACCCGATTGTATTTGTTACCAATAGTAATTGGCAAACCGCCGACGAGCATTTGATTCATTTTGCAACGGAAACGGGGGCATTGTATTTAGAAGGATTTGGCTATGGAATATGGTTGGGTATGAGCGAACAGGCATACAGTGATTTTTCAAAAGCAGAAAATCACCTTAGCGGCCGTCAGTATGCCGATTCAAATGGCGGAGCAGAAACTTTTTTGAACAACACAGCGTTCAGTATTTTGCAAGCGACCCGCACCCGTATTTCAAAAACAGAGTACATCAGTTGTCCTTCTTGCGGACGTACCCTTTTTGAATTGCAGGAAACCACTCAAAAAATACGCACCGTAACCAGCCACCTCAAAGGAGTAAAAATAGCAATTATGGGTTGCATTGTAAACGGGCCGGGCGAAATGGCAGATGCCGATTTTGGATATGTGGGCAGCGGCCCCGGAAAGATTACTTTGTATAAAGGTAAAGAAGTTGTAAAACGAAATATTGACAGCGCTGTGGCGGTTGACGAACTGATTAATCTTCTGAAAGAAAATAATGCGTGGGTAGAACCATCGGCACAACCCACTGAATAAATAAACGATCTGCATTTGAATAAGAACTTTTTTCTCAACCTGTTTGCGTTAGATGTAATAATATATTTTGCAGGTATGTTTTTGCAAAACGATTTAATACAACTGATTTGCAAACCGTTGCTCGTAACTTTTCTTTTGTTTTATTTCGTTGCTGCCACCAATGGCGCTGCCGATTCTTTAAAGCTTTTAATAATAGCTGCACTTCTGTTTGCCATAATAGGTGATACATTGCTTATGTTTGCCAACAATAACGAAATCTATTTTATTCTCGGATTAGCAGGGTTTTTGATGGCTCACCTATTTTACATTCTATGTTTTCACAAAATAAAAAACCGTGAAAACATCGCAGGAAGATGGCCCTGGGCAATAGCAGTTGGGGTATATTATGGGTTTATCATGAGTGTTTTGATACCACATCTTGGCGAGATGAAGATACTGGTTTTGATTTATGGATTAGTTATCAGTTTTATGTTGCTGGTAGCTGCATTGCTTTACGATATGGAAGATAACAGAACAGCCAGATACATCCTTACAGGCGCTATCCTGTTTGCAGTGTCGGATTCTGTGCTGGCGCTCAACAAGTTTTATCACCCTTTCAGATTTGGCGGATATTTAATTATGATTACCTATATCAGCGCTCAATATTTATTGGTCAAAGGGTTGGTGAGATATATTCTGAAAGGTCAAAAAGTTACTCGGGTGGTATAATCCTTTTTAACTGATTAATAAAATTTAAAAGAATTTTTAGCTCATCTCCTTATGGCCTATCTCCGGTAAAAGAATCAAATAGTTTTTTCATCTCCTTTGCCTTTTCGGGATATTTATCAATCAGGTTCACACTTTCCATCGGATCGGTATCCATATTGAATATTTCAACCGCAGGTGGTAATTTTTCACCTGTTCTGGGATGTGTAAAATCAGAAACCTCCCGATATTTCCAGTTACCATATTTAACTGCTTCTACTATTCCACGATTTACAATATAAATCGGGCGATGCTGAAACTGCTCTGGTTTCACTTTTCCTTCCAACAAGCTGCTGATGTCTTGTCCGTCAAGCTCTCTGTTTTTGGGTAAAGCGCTATTAGTCCACTTTGCAATGGTTGGCAATATATCCAGATTACTGATCTGATTTGATAAAACGGTATTAGGTCCGATCCGGTGCTTCCAATAAACTATAAATGGCCCTCTGGCACCGCCTTCATAAGACCATGCTTTAGACCCTCTGAAAATTCCGGGCTTTCCAACATGCGATTGACTGGTTACGCCATCGCTCTCCATTCTTTTTGGGAAATCGCTCCAGGGACCGTTGTCGCTCGAAAAAATAAAAATCGTATTATCAGCCATGCCCTTCTTTTCCAGCACTTTCCAGATTGCCGCCATACCTTCATCCATTTCGGTTATTACCGCACCCAACGGGCCACCGGCTTTGTCTTTCAATGCTGCACTTTGAGCGCCAAAATATACGGGCAAATGAGGCATGTTGTGTGCCAGGTATAGAAAGAAGGGCTTCCCTGGTCTTTGTTTTTCAATAAAACTAATGCTCTCTTTTGTATATAATCTGGTAAGCATCGAATCGGCAGGATTTTCTATCTCCACATTTTTATTCCTGAAAATCTTCAATACCGTATCCGTTTTAACATAGGGAGTTTTGTAATCGTGGCTGTAAAGGATACCATAAAAATAATCGAATCCCTGCTCATTGGGTTTATTCACATCTTTTTGATCGCCTAAGTGCCATTTGCCAACCATACCGGTATTATATCCGTTAACTTTCAGCATTTCGGCAATGGTAACTTCCTTATCTGGCAGCCCCAACTCAGAACCCGGCGCAATGGGATAAGGTAAATTGTAGCGCGAAGCATAACGCCCTGTAAGCAAAGATGCTCTGGATGGCGTGCAGGACGGACTGCTAACCACATAATTAGTTGCCATCAGCCCATTTCGCGCCATTTTATCTAAAAAGGGTGTTTTGATAACAGGGTTGCCATAGCATCCAATATCCGCATAACCTAAATCATCTGTTAGCACAAAGATGATATTCGGCTTTTTTTGGGAATAAGTTGAATTAAATAAAACAATAAATATCAGGATAATCTGAATCCGAATTAAAATATATTTCATTTTAAAAATTGATTAAAAATATACAAATGAGCGATACAGCAATTTAAGAAATTATTTTCAAAAAAATTGATTAGTCAATTATACATTTGAAGGAAAGAGGTCTTCCTTCTTTTATGTTAGGTAATTCATTTCCATTGAAAAAATGATATAAAGAAGATATGGCGTTTGGCATAATCTGATACTTTTTCTAACTTGCAGAAATGCAGCGAGGCAGAAAATAGCTTATATCATAAATCCAATTTCCGGGAAAGGATCAAAAAAATCTTTACTCAAAACTATTAAGAAGGAAACTCAAAATCAGGAAATTCGTTACACATTATATCCATCTGTAGTTAGCGGGGATTATTCTTTTTTGCATGATATTATATTAGAAGAAAAAATAACTGATATAGTAATTATAGGAGGCGATGGAACTGTTAGTCAGGTAATATACAGCCTGATGCATCTGCCTGTAAAAATTGGCATCATCCCCGCAGGTTCGGGCAATGGGCTGGCATTTGGAGCAGGCATTTCCAAATCTCCATCTAAGGCCCTTAAAACAATCTTTGGCAACAAAACCATGCGGGTGGACGGTTTTTTGTAAACCAGCGTTTTGCTTGTATGCTTTGCGGCTTGGGTTTTGATGCACTCGTGGCACATGATTTTGCAAATCAGCAATCAAGAGGTTTAACGACTTATATCAGGCAGGTTTTTAAAAATTTTCTTATTGCCAAAACCTACACTTTTCAAATAAGATTGAAAGAAAAGACTTTTACGGTGGATGCCTATTTTATTAGTATTGCCAATAGTAATCAGTTTGGCAATCATTTTACCATTGCTCCAATGGCCAGTCTTAGCGATGGTCTGCTCGACATTGTGATTATTACGGAACAATCAAAAATTGGGATGCTGTATAACACAATGGTACAGGTAGGCGGATTGAACAAACTGAAAACTCCTGAAAAAATTGACAAAACCAGAGGCATTATTTATTTTCAAACAGATAAAATTAATATTAATAACCTCAGTAATGCTCCTATGCATATTGACGGCGATCCTGTAGAGACTGAAAAAGAAATTACTGCTTCCATTAAACCAAAGTGCTTCAGCCTGTTGGTAAATAAAAATGAGTTAACTTAATGAAGCAAGCCGTAAAATTACTCAACAGTTTTCAAAACAAGATTGTAGAAGCGGGTTGTGATGAAGCCGGAAGAGGATGCTATGCGGGTCCGGTTTTTGCTGCAGCCGTTATTTTACCTTTAGACTTCTTTCATCCGCAACTAAATGACAGCAAACAGATAAAGGCTTCAATCAGATTGGAACTCAAAGAATTTATCCGGCAACATGCAAGCGCTTATCATGTGGCAATGGTGGATGTGGAAGAAATTAATTTCCACAGTATAAATGGAACTCCAACAAAGGATATGGCACAGCAGCACACAGAAAAGCAATTGCTGAAAACGGTTTATGCAGGTATCATCGAAAGAGTTTTAATATTGTACCGGCTCAATTAGATCATTTTGAATGAAGGTTTAAAAGATTATTATTTATTTTTAACTCATGAAAAAATATTTATTATTATTCACAATCATTATTTCGGTTCAACTTTTTGGACAGCAAAATAATCCCCCAAATATCGTTGTCATCATTTCTGACGACCATGCTTTTCAAACCATCAGCGCTTACGGAAGCACAATGACTCAAACGCCCGGTATTGACCGGCTTGCCAAAGAAGGAGCATTGTTTACAAATGCTTATGTTACGAATTCAATTTGTGGACCAAGCCGCGCTACTTTTTTGAGTGGCAAATACAGCCATCTGAATGGCTTTAGAGACAATGAAAACTCCAACTTTAATTTTAATCAAAATATTTTCGTAAAACAACTACAGAAAGCCGGCTATCAAACCGCCTGGATTGGCAAAATGCATCTGGGCGACAACATTCCACAAGGGTTGGATTATTACAATATCTTACCCGATCAGGGTCATTATTACAACCCTGACTTCATTGGTTCGGGCAATAAACGTACGCATCACGAAGGATACGTAACCAATATTATTTCAGACTTTTCGGAACAATGGCTCGACAACCGCAACAAACAAAAACCATTCTGCCTCATTATCGGCCACAAGGCTACGCACAGAATCTGGATGCCCGATTTGCCTGATTTAGGAATGTTTGAAACCAAGACCTTTCCATTACCCTCCACCTTCTATGATGATTACAAAACCCGAAAAGCAGCACAGGTACAGGATATGAGTATTGCCAAAACAATGCTGATGGGCTACGATCTGAAGATGTTTGACAATATGCAGGAAGCCGATAAAATAGGCGCTATCAAAAGAATGTCACCCGAACAAAAAATGGTTTTTATGGATTACTACAATAATATCCATAAAGAACTAAAGGAAAAGAATTTAAACGGCAATGCACTTACTGAATGGAAATATCAAAGGTATATGAGAGATTATCTTGCCACAGCCGCTTCGTTGGACAGAAATATTGACCGCATTGTAACCTATTTAGATAAAAACAATTTAGCAAACAATACGATCGTAATTTACATGTCAGACCAGGGTTTTTACATGGGTGAGCATGGCTGGTTCGACAAACGATTTATGTACGAAGAATCTTTCAGAACGCCAATGGTGATGCGTTTTCCAGGTGTAATAAAACCCGGAACTAAAATCAATGACTTTATTATGAATGTAGATATTGCGCCTACCCTGCTACAGGCGGCTAATGCTACCATCCCGCAGGATTATCAGGGGCAGTCTTTTTTACCTTTACTGAAACACGAAAAATATACTCCCAAAAAGGAATTGTATTACCACTATTACGAAAATGGCGAACATTCGGTATCGCCTCATTTTGGCATTAAAACCGAGCGATACAAACTTATCCGATTTTACAAACGGATAGAAAGCTGGGAATTATTTGACATGAAGAAAGATCCAGATGAGTTGAACAATATCTATGGCAGTAAGAAAATGAAGAAAGTAACAAAAAAACTCAAACAACAATTACTTGACCTGATTGAAAAATACAAGGATGAAGAAGCTAAGAAATTATTTTATGAACCCATAAATTAAGGATTTCTTCTGTCAAGCCCCCAAATCAGTTTGGTTTGAATGGTATGCAGGAAGTTGGTTTCGCTCAGGCGTAGCAGGTTGATGTTGAATTTTTCTTTTCGCACCGCCAAAGAAATATTTTTTGAAACGATTTCCTTACGAGAGTCGAGAGCGCAAATAATATCATCGGTTCTGCTTTCTATTTCAAACGAAATAATACTGTTGTCGTTAACAACTAATGATCTCATGTTGAGGTGGTGAGGCGCTACCGGTGTTATAATAAAGTTCTGTGAATCAGGAAAAACAATTGGTCCCCCACAACTGAGAGAATAACCGGTAGAGCCGGTTGGAGTTGACACAATTAATCCGTCGGCCCAATATGTGTTTAAAAATTCTCCATTAATATAGGTATGTATTTTAAGCATCGAGGCAATATCCCTCTTATGAATGGCAAATTCGTTAAGGCCAAAAGGCACATCTCCAAATAATGGCAAATCGGCATCCAAATGAATAAGAGTGCGCGCCTCACTCACATAAGTACGCGACACTAATGCTTTGATGGCATATTTCAGGTTATCCTGACCGATACTGGACAAAAAACCAAGTCGGCCAAAATTAATACCCATGATGGAAATAGGTTTCTCACGAATCAGGGTTACAGTATCTAACAGAGTACCATCGCCACCCAGCCCGATTATAAACTCTACATCTTTATCCAGATCTTCATAAGAATTAAATACCGGTGTTTGCGGATTCAGATTTAGCAGATCTTTTATTTCTTCAAAAAAAGGTTGAAAGATGACATAATCTATCTCATAGTATTCCAGCTCTTCAAAAATAGTTTTAATACTACCATATTGGTTTGCATCAACACCTCTGCTGTAAACATCTAATTTCAGCCTAAATTACTTTTTTTAAAATTCAATCAGAATAATCCTTTTTGTGTAAATATAATCCGTTTTGGCCTAATTGATTGAAAGAAAACTCCAGACTGATGATTAAATCGTAACTTGTAAACAAATCCAAGCCAACACCACCGCCAAAAAGCATTTTGTTAGGTAGTTCATTGGGCCCCCTGTCGGGATGGCGATATACATAACCCATATTCCCAAACACTTTTCCATAAATTTTCAAAGGTATTTGTCTGGGTGTCAACCACTCTGTATAAGGAATATGAAAACTGAAATTGGTTAATTGTTGTGCTGCAGTTACGCCTATTAGCCCGCCAGCCACTCCGTCAATTACATTATATTCATAGCCTCTCAAAAACAAATCGCCATAACCAAGATCCTGTGTATTGAAATAGGGTTGTTCGAATGGTAATTTCACTGTGCCCAACGCTTTCACATTCCAGAAAGAGGACTTACCAATTGGCCATGAAGCCATTCCTTTGGCAATCAATTGCCACATATTCATATTTTTGTCAAACCCCTGTTTGATAAAAAATAATTCTCCGGCATATCCTTGTTTGGGGTAAGGAATATAATCCAGATTTACGTATGCTAATTTATAATAAATAGAAGGGTATCTCACTGAATTTTTTCCATGAATAAAAAAAATTGGATTTAATTTTAATATTGTGTCTTTTACATTGAGTGTATTATAACTTACTCCAAACGTATGACTTGTATAAAATGCTTTGCGGTAAGTAAACTCAATATTCGCCCTTGAAAAATCTTTTATATAACTGGCAGAGTCCTTATAAAACGCTTGCTTATCATCAATAGTATTAAAATTAATCTCTCGGTTTTTACCTATTGCAAAATCAAGATTCATTCCCCATTTTAAGCCTTTATCAATATATGGCCGCCGGTAATTGACCATCAGTTGTTTGGTATAGCCGGTAACGAAATAGAAATTGAGTTTATCATTGTTACCCGTAAAGTTGGACCATAACAGTTTTGCACCGTAATCCACTCTTGCGAAACTGGCCTTTTCTTTAAACAACCATTGGCTGAGGTTTCGGTCAACCGGTTTAAAATAAACAAATGGCAGGATATACCATCTTTCTTTTACCACTATCTGTATATCCACATAAGGGGCGCTAAGGCCGATTATCGAAATATTGACATTATGAAAAAGCTGTGTATTCATCAGCAGGTTTCTTCCATCCTTAAACAAATCCGGTACTGCACTTCTTTTTATAGTATCTCCTTCGTGAAAAGCAAGTTCTCTAAGCATGATTAGCCTGCGTGTAGTTTTGTTTCCTTCTATAATTATTTTACGTATTACAAAGCTGCTGTCAGCTATATCATCCAAATGATTAGCCACTAAAAATGAATCAACGGATGGAGCTGCAATACTAACCGGTGTGGAAGAAATGACGTGAGTTGCATCTTGGGCATAACTTTTATAACTTGCCAAAACAAGCAATAGAACCACTAATATATAACACTGCATTTTTAGCATTTGCCAGGCTAATAGTTTACATAATACGGATACCGAAGACAGCAAAGCTAAATGTTTAGATAATTCATCAGGTTTTCGTAATTATCTTTTAACTCATTTGTATATAATTCCTCCCCAAAATAATATTTTACGACATAGTCATACCTTTGAAAGGTGGCAACAATATCTGAGATTTCGAGTTTGTTTACGCAAACGGTTACTTCCATGGTACCATCAGCATTATTCTTTGTTGTATTGAGCTGGGTTATTTGAGCGTCATTTGCTTCTACAATTTTACTGATTTCAGAAAAAGAATACTGCTGAGTGTCCATTTCGAGCACTATCATTCCTGCAGGCTCTTTCAAATGCAGAAAGTCAGAAATATTTTTCAATAAATGATTCGACTCAATAGTAGCTACCAGATTGTGCGCCTCATCTATAACCGGGATAACAGTAAGATGGTAATTGGCAGCCAATAAAACTGCATTCAGAAAATGATCATCTTCCTTTACTGAAACCCTGAGCAATGATGGTTCAATTTCCTCAAAAGTGATATTTTCATCCATATCCATTAATACATCTTCGCTACACAGTCCTGCATACTCGTTTCCCCTCGTAATAGCAACATGCCTGACGTGTAAATCATGCATTAACTCCAACGCACGCAATATCTGATCTGATATTTCCAGATTTGGAATAGCCTCGAAACGAAGATTTTTAATTAACATGACACTTCTTTATACCAAGACAGCACTCATTGACCTTGTGTTGCAATAGCTGATTGCTTTTCAAGAAATTTAAACAAAATTTTATTAAATTCAATTGGAACTTCCATCATAGGCGCATGACCACATTTGTCAATAAAATGAAGTTCGCTGTTTGGTAATAATTTATGAAACTCCTCGGCAACAAAAGGAGGCGTTACATTATCGTTTTTGCCCCAAATTAAAAGCGCAGGAATTTTAATTTTATTCAGTTCTTCGCCCAGATTATTTCTAATGGCGCTTTTGGCCAAAGCAATAATCCGAATAACCTTCAGCCTGTTGTTAGTGATGGAGAAAACCTCATCCACCAGTTCATCGGTTGCAATAGCGGGGTCATAAAAAGTATAAGCTGTTTTTTTTCTGATGTACTCTTTATCCCCTCTTTTGGGATAGCTGTCGCCCATTGCATTTTCAAAGAGACCCGAACTGCCTGTTAAAATAACTGATTTTATCCTTGGAGATTCATTTCTTAGCAAATAAACCAGCCCCACATGACCACCCAGCGAATTGCCTAAAAGGTGAATATTATTATAATCTCTCTGTTCAATAAATTTATGCACATATTTAGCCAGACCACTCACGCTGGTATGAATAATATCCATTTCCAGCAAAGGGAGCAAAGGCACCACCACTTTATTATATTGTTTAAAATAATCAATTAAGGCCGAAAAATTACTCAAAGCGCCAAACAGCCCATGCAACAGCACCAATGGCTCTCCCTCACCTTCTTCCACAAACTTGAACTTATCGTGCTGTTTTATTTCGTATTACATACTTAATAGATAATATAGCCGCTAATATATTAATAAAAAAATTACCAACTATAAATAAAAATCACAAAACTACCCTCTTTATAGGTAACTCTTTGATATGTAATACTTAAAAGTAATACAGTTTTTTGAAAAATTAATTATTTTTTTGAGCAATGCCCTCAAAAAAATGTTCCAGCTCGGAAAACAAGTTTTTGAAAATAGGCAGAAAACTGCCAAGAGTGTCAATCGCATAGCTTCCAAAAACCTTAATAAAACCATAGCTGGCAGAACTACCTATTGATTCCGGTAGTATTTTTAATCTGCTTATATAAAATAAAAATATGGCATAACCTGAAATGTAAATCAACGAAAAAAGAAAAACGCCGCCTATCCGGTTCAGCCAGCCCAGTTTAATACGCTCAAAGGCAGATTGGGCAAGCCGTGCCACCCATTTCACCAGCATCACCACAAAAACAAACACCAATGAAAAGGCCAGAAAAGGCATCCATCTGTCCGAAACATTCACCTGACCGGTCATCTTTGCGGCCACCAATGCCGATAATTTAATAGCAGCAGCCAGACCAATGATGAATGCGAGATATGATAAAACCCCCACTATCAGACCTTGCCGGTAACCCCTAAAAGCCGCCATAGCCAACAATATTAAAAAAATGATATCAACCAGCATCTTCTATTTAGCCAATAATTCCTTTACGATAGCCGAAATAGCTTTCCCATCATCTTTACCCGCCAACTGCTTAGTGGCTACACCCATCACTTTACCCATTTCAGCAGGTGAAGAAGCGCCTGTTTCAGCAATAATTTTTGAAAGAATTTCTCTCAGCTCGACCTCCGAAAGTTGTGCAGGCATATACTTTTCAATCACCGCTATTTCCTCTTTTTCCTTCTGTGCCAAATCGGGCCTGTTTTGTTTTTCATAAATTTCCAAAGAATCCTTTCTTTGTTTTACCAGCTTTTGTACTAATGTTATTTCTTCTTCGGCACTCATAATGTCTTTTGCCCCCTCTGCCGTTTTGGCAATTAAAATAGCTGCTTTGATGGCTCGAAGGCTGCGCAATGCTGCCTCATCCTTTGCCAGCATTGCAGTTTTTAAATCATTATTTATAATTTGTTCTAAGGACATATACTATGGTTTATAAAAAATATCTTTTGAAATAAATTACTGCGCTTTATTGGTTTCCAACTGTTTAGCCTGAAACTTATGATAAAAATCTTTTGCAAAATTTTTCATATCCTCAGCCTGATCAGTGTATTTGGTTGCCCGTCCGAAGGAGTCGGCCATTGTCATCAATGTTTGGTAAAAGAAATCTGCCATTTCGTCCACCATCATCTTTTGAGTCCATAAATCAATTCTAAGCGCTGCCTTTTCAGCGCCATCCCAAAAAGAAAGGATCATCGCCTTTGCATTTTGCCTGTTCTCAATAGTGCTACCGGTGGCATTCCAGCCTATATTTTCGGGGAAACGGTTTTCATCCAGTTCCACTTCAATAGTAATTGTCGAGTTTGTCATTATTTAAATTTATATAAAACCGCAAAGGTACATTATCGCTGCTTAGTCTGCAAAAGCATTGTTTTCAGTTCGCTAACCTGCTTTTCAAAATCAAATTTTGTTAAAAAATCATTCCCTTTGGTGGCCAAATCCTCTCTTAGAGCTTCATCCTTATAAAATATCATCATTTTTTCGGAAAAGGGAGCAGGTTTTTTTTGTTCTACTACCTTCAATACATCAGCATATTCACTATTAGTTTTAGTGTTTAAAGCAATAGCAGGAACCTGATGAAAAAAAGACTCGAACACCGAAACCGGAAACAGTTCTGCATCCGAAACGCTAATCAGACAATAAGCCGAAGCCAATATCAGATGAAATTCTGCAGGATGCAGATTGCTCATCAGCTTTACATCTGTACGATATTTGTAATTAGACAGCAGGTCATTCAGCACGTTTTGCTTCTTTTTGTTGCGCAGCATCACTACTAAGCACCAGTTGCTCTGTTGTCTTTGCTTAAAAAGCGAAAAGGATTTTAGCAGCAGCACAAATTTTTCTGCATCGATATCAAAATCGGTACAGACAAAAAAGGGCTTTCCACCGGTATAGGCTTCTTTGGCAGCATATTTATCATCGAAAGAAGGGGCATTAAACCCAATGTTCTTTATTCCTTCTACAAGAGAAATTTTTTCATCGGATATCAGATGGAGTTGCGCCAACGCTACTTTCAGGTAAGTAGAAGTAACAATGACTGCTTTTAGCAAATTCATTCTTTTAATATCCCAAGATGAAATTAACGCTGCATCATTTAGTGCCAAAAACTGGGGTATTGGCTGCCGACATACCTCATCGGGACGTAAATAGATCATTACCTCAATACCGGTCTTTTTAATGGCTTTGGGTAAATAAACGGTTTGAAACCATTTGCGTCTTAAACCATTTTTTTCGCCTTGTTTCACGGCAAAAAAATGAGCATGGCCGACTTTAGAAAATTTTGGGGAAAAGACGGTATCGGCAAAAAAATAAAAATTCATTTCGGGCGATATTGATTTCAGTTCGTCAATAATCATTCGATTAATTTCCCCTTCTGCCGAGGTCGAAAAATACTCGTTTGCACAAATGCCGATTACCATAATCAGCAAAATTAATGATAGTGTGCAAAAATACCGGCATGGTTTCTTTTTTGTAACAACATTTCCAAATTCAAGCATGAAGTCAACTGGCAAAATGCTTAAAAGATATCCAACGGTGCAAAACAGTACAATTAAGCCGACTTTTGGTAAAAAAACTTTTTTTCAGAAATTAAGTTTTCCTTATATCTTTGCAGAATAGCTGCAAAAGTATAAAGCACTAATTTTTTATAGCGTAATACATTTAAGGTTACCTAAATTTTTTATGGAATATAATACTACACGAAACAAATTAGCCATGCGTGAATATGGTCGGCATGTGCAAAAAATGATTGAATACATACAGACAATTGAAGATCCCGAAAAAAGACAAAAAAACGTCTATGAGGTTATTGAATTGATGGGTTTCCTTAATCCGCATCTGAAGAATGTGGAGGATTTCAGGCATAAACTTTGGGATCATTTATTTTTTATTTCGGACTTTAAGCTGGAAGTAGAATCGCCATACCCCATCCCAACCAGAGAGAGTCTTAAAACAAAACCCGAACCAATACCTTACCCCAAACGCATTTCAAAGCATGCTCATCTTGGTAAAAACCTTGAAGATATTATTAATATAGCGTTGAAAGAACAAGACCCCGAAAAAAGAGAGGCGCTGGCCAATACCATTGCTTATTACATGAAGCTGACATATAGTAACTGGCATAAAGAAATCGTTCAGGATGATGCTATTCAAAGTGAATTGAACGAAATTACAAACGGGCAATTGGCCTTTACCAATACGCCTTCGGTAAAAGCATTTCGCCCTATGGAAAGAAGTAATATACCGAAACGCAATAAATTTCAAAAAAGCAACAACAACCGCCGAAACGACAGAAACGGAAACGGGAACAGTAACGGGAATTATAAAAAGAAAAGATACTAAAACTTTCAATATTAATAATGACCGGCAAGTCCAATTGCCGGTTTTTTAATTTAGGTTAACAGTAAAGCCTCCCGAAAGCCACCTGCCCGGCATGGGAGCGCCCAATAAATCGCTATACACTTTGTCAAAAACATTATCAACCTGAACAAAAGTCGTTAATTTTCTCTGGAAAATTTGATAACTTCCTTTCATATTCAACAGAAAATAATCCTTGCTAACAATTGCATTGATTGGATTTGTTGCCTGAGGCTGACGATTTTTATAAACAGCGGTAATGCTTATGCCAACCGGACCAAAATTATATATTGTCATCAGGTTTGCTAAAAAACGGGCGTGAGAGTTGATATAGAAGGAAGGTTGTTTTTCGCTGCTTTACTGTGCAGCCAAATCAATCCGCCATTAAAAAGAATAGATTGTTGATTGTTGATTTTTTTTATCATTTGCATATCTGCTTCTACACCGGTTGTATTCACTTCAGCTATGTTTTTTGCAAGCGCATAGATGCCGCCACTCACTAGGTTATCTTTTCGAGGCATTTCTGCAAAAGGGGTATTTACCCAGTCGATCAGCCGGGTATGAAACCGCTGAAAAAAAGTTCCCGATAGTTTTATGCCATTTGTACTAAACCAATCAACGCCGCCTTCATAAGTCCATGATTGTTCAGCCGACAAACTCAGAAAGCCAATGCGCCCGCTTTTTACAGATTGTTTATTATAATTGTTAAACCGTTCAGTAAAATCTGCATCGCGTATGGATTTGCCGCCACTGGCCCTAAGTTGTACATCCTTTAGCTTCATTGACGCGTTCAGTTGTGGAATCAGTTCGGCCTTACTGTTGCCGATAAACTCAAGCCGCAGTGAAGGTTGCAGGGAAATATGACTTCCAATTTTTTGAATCAGATTTATAAAAGGCGCTGCCGTATTGATACTGTGGTTTCCCCGATCATTAGAAGCAATTGATTTTTTTTGAAAATTGAATCCTGTTACAATGGATATTTGTTCCGATACTGTTTGTTGAAAAGAAAATAATGCCTGAAACAATGATGAATTACTTTGATTGGGTACAGATGCCTTATTGAAAGCATATTCATCTTTCAACTCTTTGTATCCGGCATCCAGAGCGATTTTTGATTTTTCTTTTTCATAACCAAGCCTTGCCTGATACCACCACGAGTTTACCTTTTCATTCGCTGTATCACTTACAAAGGTGGTATAGAAGTTCTGTGCTGCAAAATCCTGCTGTCATAAGCGCTCCTTAGAGCGAAGTTCCAATAAAATTAATTTTGAACCTGACACCTGCTGAAGCAGTGGTATTATGAAAAAATCCTCTTGCGCCTCTTTGTATTACTCCTTTGGCATTATTGGAAATTACTCCTGCCCCCAGGCTCAATCTATCAGTTTCCAGATAACCTCCGGCATTTACATTATGCAACCCGTACTCTCCGGCAGAAATTTGCATATTCAGTCCTCGTTTCTCTATCTGAGTACGACTACTAAAGACCTTGGTAATGATATTAATAACACCTCCCACCGCATCCGATCCATAAATTGCAGAAGATGCGCCTTTCAAAATTTCTATCTGGTCAATCTCAGCCGGAGTCATAGGAATATAGGCAGAAAAATGGCCGGTATTGGGATCATTCAAACGCAAACCGTCCAGGATTACCAAAACCTGCTGGAAAGTGCCGCCACGAATGGTGATGTCGCTTTGGGAGCCTTTCGGACCACGACTTTGAACCTCTATACCCGGGATAAACTTTAACAACTCATCCACAGAATTGACGGGTAGTTTTGTAAAATACTCCCCTTTGATGATTGTAATATTTCTGCCGGTTTCGGAACTTCTTTTTTCGGTCATCGAAGAAGTAACAGTAACCGGATCTAAGGTATGTCCTGCTTGCGCATAAGCAGAAAGAGCTTTAAAAATCAAACTCATCATTATCGCTATTGCAATTAGATTTTTCATCATTCAATTAATTTGGTTGTTTTTACATTTAATAAAAAAGCCGAAAACACAATAAGTTTTCAGCTTGATAAAAGTATTGTTTTTTCTATCAAAGCAATATCCGTAAAGCTACTGCCGTATTGAAATGGAAGTATTAAATTCTGATTTTGAATACCTTCATCTTTAAAAATTTCGTCATTTTCCTTTTTGCGTTTTATATCAGAAATGAATGTAGAAAGTGAAAACAAATTGTTTTGTTTGTTCAGAAGCCTATCAGCTATCACGTTTTTTATCCTGCCAATAGTAACATGTCTGCCCACACTTTTGAAAAGGGCATAAGACTTCCGGCTCCATTGTCTGAAGCGTATTGAATGAATCTTATGCCTTTTTACATTCATTTTCAAGTATATTATAATGACAATTCTTTGCCAGGATCCCAAAATTTCTTTTTGAAGTCAACCACCTTATCATTCACTACTATTGCACCTTCTTTAGCCAGAAGTTCCTCCATTTTTGCAGGCGTCTCAAAATGAAATTTCCCCGTAAGCAATCCCAAACTGTTTACAACTCTGTGCGCCGGTACTTTTGGCTTTGCCAGATGGCTGGCATTCATTGCCCAGCCTACCATCCGTGCTGATTTTCCGGTGCCGATACTTTTGGCAATAGCGCCAAACGAAGTTACCCTTCCTTTGGGTATCTGTCTTACAATTGCAAACACCTGTTGAAAAAAATCCTCATCCTTCAGGCCGGAGGGCTTTACAGTAATCAAAGCGGTTTTATCCTTTTTGTTTTTCTCTTTTTTTTCTTTCATTTAAAAGTAGTGTCTTTTTGGGTTCCGGAACATTTTTGTACTCAAAAGGGCAATTCAGACAACCGTTTCCGCAACAGTATCCGCGTGATAGAAGATACTCTTTAGACAAGGCTGTGTTACCTCCTACATTTGTATAGCTCAAATCGTCATCTTTCCAGTTCATACCTGATGGCTTCTTTTAACTTTAAATCCATTTCAACACCAGCAATTTGCTCAGGCAAAGTAAAACATAAATAATGAATTCTACTGCTTTGCGCAATATCGAGCGCTTCGTAATGAGTTTTTATGGAAAGTTCTTGGCTTACAACAGTCTGACCATATACGTCATCAATATCTGCAATAATATTGCATTGATACATGGATAGCACTTCTTTGGTGAACCGATACAAATCAGGACTGTCGGTTTTTAAATGAATTTTTCCACTCGGTTTTAAAATCTGCTGATATAATCTTAAAAAACGAGGATGAGTCAGTCTTTTTTTTGCTTTGGAAAATCTAAGTTGCGGATCTGGAAAGGTTATCCATATTTCATTCACCTCGTTTGGAGCAAAATATTCATGCAATTGCTCAATCTGGGTTCTTAAAAAAGCGACCCTATTTAAGTTCTCCTGTATCGCCTTTTTGGCGCCTACCCAGATGCGATTGCCTTTTATATCTATGCCAATAAAATTTCTTTGAGGGTAAAGCCGGGCAAGACCAAGGGTGTATTCTCCTTTTCCACAGGCCAGTTCGAGAGTCAGAGGGTTTTCGTTTTTAAAATGATGCGTCCAGTTGCCCGCCATGTTTTCAGGCAACTGTAGCACATTTGAAAAACAGCTTAATTCTGCAAAGCGAATTAATTTTTTTTGTCCCAAAAAAATAGTTTTTAGGTTAAGAAGTTTAAAATTTCACCATCAAACCCACACCCAACATGGATTTTATCTGCAGGCCGGCAGCGTTTCCTGAAGCGCCAAACATTCTCACATCATCATCATAAATCATATCCAAATTATAAGTAAGCGCCAGTGCCTTGCTCAACCTCATGCTCAGCATATTGGTAAAGTACAAATCCACATTCTGCGGATTATGCAGGTAATTAGAGAATAAATCCATCCTGCTCTTGAAAGATATGTTTTTATTAAACTCTTTAAAATAATTAACCGTAGCAAAGGCACCCATTTCAGTCTTTACATGTTTACCAGAGTCAACCGAATATGCTCCCCTGTCTGATAAATATTTATTGGCCACAATCGTCCATCTTACTGTTGCGGGAAACAAATGCCGAGAATCCCTTGCCTGATTTGTATTCAATACCAGGGCTTACCAAAACATACGCAGGCGATAAAAAGTAGAAGAAAATTTATTCTTACTTCCGTCGTATGTGTAACCATCAAAAAGTTGCGACCTCAGATTCACCAAACCGCCCACATTCCATTTGGGCGCAATATCGTATCCGTACTTTGACAAAAAGTCAATTCTGTCATCATTCTTTCTGCCGCTCAAAGAGGTTGTCTGGAGATACCCTAAATTAAAATCTAAGGTATTATCCCAGGAGTGTTTGTCCTTTTTATAAAAGCATACACTCCAAGATTGGAATTGACAGCCAATGAAAACTTGTCGCCTCCAGCAGCCCAATTGCTTAACGATCCCTGCGCCGCATTAATATTAAAAAATCCTCCTTTCTTCCATGCTTTTTTTGTAGTATCAGAAGCATCTTTAGCAATAGCACGCGAAGCGGATTGTTTCAATTCCTTTACAGTATGGTCTTGCGCAAATACTACTAAGGAAGAAAAAACTGACAATAAAAAAAATAATTTCTTCATGTTTTTAAGTTTTGGGCGCAAATATACCAGATTTTTTTTTGCTACTGTCATATAGCTCCAGAGGAACTGATTATCAATAGATTGAACGCAGACAAGTGATTTTAATCTCAATAAAATTTTTTAACCCCTCAGATTCAAAATTGCTTTGGAGGCCTGCAATTTGTAAATTTGCAGTATGAATACCGAAAATAGAGTCAGAGTACGTTTTGCACCATCACCCACGGGAGGTTTGCATCTGGGTGGTGTAAGAACAGTATTATTCAATTATTTATATGCCAAAAAACATGGTGGCGATTTTATATTGCGAATAGAGGATACCGACCAAGCCCGTTTTGTACCGGGCGCCGAAGAATATATTTTTGATTGCCTGAAATGGTGTGGACTTAATCCTGATGAAAGCGTGAGAAATGAAGGCCATTATGGCCCCTACAGGCAAAGTGAGAGAAAAGAAAAATACAGATTATACGCCGAAGAACTGATTGCAGAAGGACATGCCTACTATGCTTTTGACACGCCTGAGGAACTGGATGAAATGCGCCGGAAATATAAAACTGACGAAAACCCACAGCCTCAGTATGATCATAAAGTCCGGATGCGTATGAAAAACTCGCTCACACTTTCGGGAGAAGATGTGCATGAATTGATTCGCAGCAATACGCCTTACGTTATTCGTATAAAAATGCCTGAAAACGAGACAGTTAGTTTTAATGATATGATTCGGGGCGAAGTAAGTTTTAATACTTCATTAGTTGATGATAAAGTGCTGCTTAAAGCTGACGAAATGCCTACTTACCATCTTGCAGTGGTGGTGGATGACCATCTGATGAAGATAAGCCATGCCTTTCGGGGTGAAGAATGGCTACCCAGCGCACCGGTACATATTCTGTTGTGGAAATATTTATTTGGATTGGATAAAATGCCTAAATGGGCACATTTCCCGCTTATATTGGGGCCAAACGGCAAACTCAGCAAAAGAGACGGGCTTAAATATGGTTTCCCTGTTTTTGCAATGAACTGGACAGACGCCAAAACCGGAGAATTAACCGAGGGTTTTAAAGAAAAAGGATTTTTACCCGAAGCATTTATCAATCTGCTGGCGCTTTTAGGATGGAATGACGGTACCGAACAGGAAGTGTTTTCGATTGAAGAATTAATTCATGAGTTTTCAATGGGTAGGGTTCATAGTGCTGGTGCAAAATTTGACTATGAAAAAGCAAAATGGTTCAACCATGAATGGATTAAGAAATTGGATGCCGGCAGCCTGAAGGAAAGAGTGTTGGAAGCGCTGGAAGCAAAAATGTGAAAGTACAGGATGAGAAATTACTGTTAAAAGTGATAGAACTTGTGAAAGACAGATGTACCCTGCTGACTGATTTTTATGAACAATCGGGCTATTTTTTCAAAACACCTGAAAATATTGACCTCTCGCCTATTCAACCTAAGTGGAATGATAAAAAGAACCTATTCTTTATTGAATTGCTGCGCAATTTTGAATTGGAAAATAGCTGGGAGGCGCATCAGTTGGAAAATTCCTTTAAAGAAATTGCCTCAATTAATGACCTGAAGCCGGGAGAGGTGATGCTGCCTCTGCGCATCATGCTGGTAGGTGGCAAATTTGGACCTCATGTTTTTGATATTGCAGCGCTTTTAGGTAAAGAAGAAACCATCAAAAGGATAAAAACATCATTGAAGGTACTCGAAGGGGCATAGGTTATTATTATGCCATCCCTACGGGATTTAGGAGATCGTTTATTTTCCGAAAATTATACCATCCCTACGGGATTTGACTTGTTATTTCCCAATTTGCTACCAATATGCCATCCCTACGGGATTTGGAAGACCGTTTATTTTCCGCAAATTATGCCATCCCTATGGGATTTTAGAGATGGGCTGTTTTTCGAAAATAATAAGGCACCCCTGTCAACTTGCTATATTTTTATCCTTAATATTTTACCACACAACCATCTCTTAGTAAAGGTTTTCCACCTGAAACAACTTCTATTTTATTATCGCCTTTTTCAAGGGAAATGTTTTCCCACTTCACCATATTCAACTCGTCAGCTTTTTTCTTGCCATAAGACTTCCCATTGATGAAAAGTTCGGCTCCCCCGGTATTGGTAAAGGCCATAAAGTTTTGAAGCGGGTTTTGCCTCTGGATATTTCTTTTCTCCGCCAAATAGAGCATTGGCTCGGGATTCCAGTTGGCTTTATAAAAATAAAAAGCATCTTTTTTTACCTTTCGGTTGAAGGTTACTAAGCCTTTGTTATTGATGCCCGGCCTGTCGCCCTCATGACGATGGGCAGCGCCAAAATCAAACATATTCCATATATAGGTACCCCAAACAAAAGGCCGCTGTGCAAAGTTTCGCCAGTTTTCAATATGATAGTAGGTTTGCCAGTTTTCGGGATGCCACCAGCTTACAGGAGTGATTTGTTTAAGCGAATCATGCTGATGGCAAATGTGGCGCCTACACCATATTCGCTGATTCCAATTTTCAACTGTGGGTATCTTTGATGTGTATCGTCTAACCACTTACCCAGATTGGCCGGTGTACCGCCATACCAATCGTCATACCTGTTCCAGGCAATCAGTTCTGTTATGAAATTAAGGTCTCCACCCTGATTGCTTGCGGCAGTAGTGGGGCGGTAGGGTCTTCCTGGTGAGCCAGCACATTAAGTTCTTTTACAAATTCTACCGGATTATCGCCCTGCTCTTTGATTTCATTAAATACCCCCCAGAAACAGATTGAAGGATAATTATAGTTTTGCCTGATCAGTTCTTTTAACTGCATCTTACCGTTTTCTTTAAAAGCAGACAAATCAACAAAGCCCTTATCGGCATAGCCTCCGGGCCTACAAACGGGATTTCTGCCCAAATAACCATACCTGTTTCATCCGAAAGGTAATATATTTTTTTTGATTGATGATAGTGTGCCAGGCGGATTGAGTTTACACCCATTTCAGCCATGATGTCCATATCTTCCTGATGATGTTCGGGATGCAGGGCATTACCAATCTCAGCCCTGTCCTGATGACGGCATATGCCTCTCAATTGTAAATGACTTCCATTCAGAAAAAACCCTTTATCCGCATCTACATGGTAAAATCTCAAACCAAACGGCTGTACTACCTTATCAAGCACAAGCGAACCTTCCTCCACAGTGGTTTCCACCCGATACATAAACGCATCCTTTCTGCCATTCCATAAGTGTGGGTTTATAATACTAAATTGTAGAAATGCTTCCCCACTACTATTTTTATTCACTGCAACGGACTGCTTTTGGGACTGAATCAATTTATCTTTATCAAAAACCTTTACAGAAACATTTACAGTCTTATCAGAATTGTCAGAATTAAAAAAAATTACTTTAGTATCAATATCGGCATTGGTGGCAGAAACATTTTTCTGACTGAAATACACACCCTGTGAAGCAAAATCAAGTGGAGAAATGCAGGTCTTTTCAGTTATCAGTAAATGAACGTCTCTGTAAATACCTCCATAAAAATTGGAATCACCCACTAATGGCATTACATCCAGTTGAATACTGTTATTTACCCGAACCAGAACTTCATTATTGGCGCCATATTTTACCTGATCAGTAATTTCAAAGATGAAAGCAGCATAGCCTCCTCTGTGTTCGCCTACATATATTATATTGATAAAAAGATTTACGACAGTGTTGGAACCTTCAAAACGGAGAAACAGCCTCTTACCCTGCCATTCTGGTTTTACAAAAATATTTTTAACGTAATTACCAATATTTCGTTTATAATCAATCTTTCTCGAAAGAGCATCTTGGGCATTCTAGGTATGTGGCAAGTCCACACGACTCCAGCTTGAATTTTCTACCTGATAATTCATTCTGAAATTCCAATTGTCGTTCAATAGAATGTCCTGCCTTTAGGCGGCGGTAAAAATTGCAGACAAGGAAAATGCAGTCAATAAAAGCAAAAAGGATAGCGATTTCATAATATCTGATTTCAGTTACAGAATTTTCAAAATTAGTTCTTTTCCCTTTGTGAAAAAGGAGAATTTATGAAACTGTTTCCTTTCTTTAAAACTTAAACAATTAATCCATTTTTTCGGGTCGCATCTGAGGGAAGAACAATACATCCTGAATGGAAGGCTGATTGGTGAGCAGCATGGTAAGCCTGTCAATACCAAAGCCAATACCCGACATAGGCGGCATCCCATATTCCATTGCACGCAGAAAATCATAATCAATATACATTGCCTCGTCATCGCCGCGCTGCATCAGCTTTGCCTGCTCTTCAAAACGTTCTCTTTGCTCCACAGGGTCGTTCAGCTCGCTATAGGCATTGGCTATTTCCTTTCCATTAATCATCAGCTCAAAACGCTCTACCAGTCCCGGCTTACTGCGATGCTTTTTGGTTAGTGGGCTCATTTCTACCGGATAGTCAATAATAAAGGTAGGTTGCACATAATGATCTTCACATTTTTCACCAAAGATGGCATCTACTAATTTCCCCTTTCCCATTGTTTTGTCCGTATAAATATTCAGCTCTCCGCACACTTTGCGTAAGCCTTCCTCATCCATCCGGCTAATGTCGAAACCGGTATGTTCTTTAATGGCATCATAGATTGAAATCCGCTTGAAAGGCGCTTTGAAAGAAATGATTTTATCTCCTACCGGCACATCTGTAGTGCCACACACAGCCATTGCTGCCTTTTCAAGCATTGTTTCGGTGGTCTCCATCATCCAATAATAATCTTTGTATGCCACATAAAATTCCAGAATGGTAAACTCTGGGTTGTGGGTTCTGTCCATACCTTCGTTTCTAAAGTTACGGCTAAACTCATATACCCAATCCAATCCGCCAACCACCAGCCTTTTTAAATACAGCTCATTGGCAATACGCAGATAAAATGGCACATCCAGTGCATTATGATGGGTGATAAAGGGCCTTGCGGCAGCACCACCCGGTATGGATTGTAATACAGGGGTATCTACTTCGAGTGCACCATTATCGTTCAAAAATTCACGAATAGAATTGGTAAGTTTTGTACGTTTTATAAAGGTTTCTTTGATGGATGGGTTGATGACCATATCAGCATATCGCTGGCGATATTTAAATTCGGGATCGGTTACTTCATCATATACATTTCCTTCTTCATCTCGTTTTACTACCGGCAATGGTTTCAATGATTTTGCCAAAAGAGTTAGTGTAAGGGTGTGAACCGAAGTTTCTCCGGTTTTGGTTATAAAAACATAACCGGTTACGCCAATGAAATCACCTAAGTCAAGCCCATGCTTTACCACATTTTCCCAAAAAGATTTGTCCTCGCTTGGGCAAAGGTCATCACGTCTAACATACAATTGAATTAATCCTTGCCTGTCTTGTATTTTTATAAAGAATACCTTGCCTTTATCATTGATGCTCATAATGCGACCGGCCACACATACATTTGAATAATGTTCTTTGGTTTCTTCAGTAAAATTGGACTTTATATCTGCCGAATAATGGCTTACTGGATATAAAGCGGCCGGATACGGATCAATGCCCGATTGCTGAAGTTTTTGCAATTTTTCTCTTCGAATTTGTTCTTGTTCGGAAAACTGTTGTGTACTCATTGATTTTTTCTAATTTTTTTAGAGTCGCAAAGATAATGATTACAGGGAAAGCCAGCCCTATTTGAAGAAAAGCCACCGATGTTGCACCCACTTTAATTATATAGAAAATTTCGTAAAAAAATATTCTGTTTTTTAAATTTTTCGTAAAATGTTGTTCGGTATATCTATGATTATAACAAATAATTAGGCTTTTTGTTAGAAAATGTTTAAATTCGCAAACCAAGGACTATACTGGTTACTTTAAACTATATTCAAAATATGTCAAAAACTAAGAAAGTAGGATTATCAGTTCAGCAGTTTCTACTGAGGTTGAGAGCCAGAAATCCCTATGAGCCTGAATTTGTGCAGTCTGTACAGGAAGTTGTAGAGTCATTAGACGATTTTATTGATTCCCATCCAAAATATGCAGGTCTTTTAGAAAGAATGGCCGAACCGGAGCGAACGATAATTTTCAGAGTACCCTGGATAAATGATAATAATGAAATAGTGATCAACCGTGGCTACCGAGTGCAGATGAACTCAGCAATTGGCCCATATAAAGGAGGCTTGAGGTTTCACCCGTCAGTAAATTTAAGTATTTTAAAATTTCTGGCGTTTGAACAAACGTTCAAAAACAGTCTTACCGGTCTGCCAATGGGCGGTGGTAAAGGCGGTTCGGATTTTGACCCAAAAGGGAAGTCCGACTATGAAATCATGCGCTTTTGCCAATCGTTTATGACCGAACTACACGGGCACATTGGCATGAACACTGATGTACCCGCCGGTGATATTGGCGTGGGTGGCAGAGAAATTGGCTTTTTATTTGGTCAATATAAAAGATTGGCAAAGGAATTTACCGGCGTACTTACCGGTAAGCATCCAGGTTGGGGAGGCAGTCATATTCGCCCTGAAGCTACAGGCTATGGGCTGGTTTATTTTGTTCAACACATGCTGGCAACACGCAATAAAGCCATTAAGGGTAAACGGGTGCTTATATCCGGATCAGGCAATGTGGCACAATTTGCCTGTGAAAAGATTATTGAACATGGTGGAAAGGTATTGACAATGAGCGATTCAAATGGTTTTGTATATGATAAGAATGGTATTGATATTGAGAAGTTGGAGTTTATAAAAATTCTTAAAAATCAAAAACGTGGCCGAATTGCTGAATATGCCGATAGATACCACTGCGAATATTTTGAAAATGCAAAACCCTGGAATGTAGCCTGTCATATTGCCCTACCTTGCGCCACACAAAATGAATTAGAATTTGAAGATGCGGTGGCCTTGGTAGAAAATGGTTGTTATTGTGTGGGCGAAGGTGCCAATATGCCCAGCCGTAATGCTGCCAGTGATTATTTTGTAGAAAAAAAGATTCTTTATGCACCTGGAAAAGCCGCCAACGCTGGTGGAGTAGCCGTTTCGGGTTTGGAAATGACACAAAATAATATGAGAACAGTATGGACACATGAAAAGGTGGACAGGGAGTTACAGGGAACTATGCATCGAATTCATAATACTTGTGTAAAATATGGCAAAGAAGGAGAATTTATTAATTATGTAAAAGGTTCCAATATTGGAGGCTTTATAAAAGTTGCCGATGCCATGCTGGATCAGGGGGCTGTGTAACAAAAGGAAATTTAATAAAGAGCACTGAATTTGTATTTGTAAATCTGCTGCCCTTAAATGATAATTTATTCAAAACTATGTATTCCTGAATCTGTGCATTTTTCTTCATAAATCAATTCGGCTTCATCCTCAAAAAAGAATTTTTTTGAAAAAACAGGTTTTAAATCATTCATCCAAATTGCATTTTCATCATAGCATGCAAAAAATGGCTTTGCCACCCAATCAGGATTTCGCCCTTGTATAAACCGAAGCACAAATATCTTTTGTTGATCTATTTTTCCTACACCTAATATTTGCACCTTCCCTGGCGTACAAGACATACTCGGACCCCGCACGGTTCGGCATACACCACTTACCATTTGGTAGGCTTTTCTAAAGATGTTCCAGGTTTCTACAAGTGGTAATGCAAAATAGGGTTGCGCGCCGGTATCTCGCTCCACAAACATATAATAGGGAATACAATTCAGATTCACTTGTTTTCGCCACATTTCAGCCCAAATTTCAGCTTTATCATTAATATGCTTGAGAACAGGAGATTGGGTTCTGATTTGAACACCACTACTGCGCAATTTCATTATTGCCATTTTTACAGCCGCTGTTTCAAGTTCTTTTGGATGGCTGAAATGGGACATAAATGCAAGATTAATCCCCTTTGAAGTAATTTCCTTAAATAGGTTGAGAAAATCATTAGCATCTTCATCAGTCAAAAATTTATAAGGCCAATAAGCTAAAACCTTAGTTCCTATTCTGATAGTTTGAATATTCGTTTTATTATTATCAGAAATAAAGGGTTCTATATATTTATAAAAAACCCTATAACTCATTATCATCGGATCGCCTCCGGTAAATAAAATATCGGTTACTTCCTGATGTGCTTCAAGATATTTTACCAATAGTTCAGTTTCATTCATTGCAAATTTTAGTTCATCTATGCCAACAAACTGAGGCCAGCGAAAACAAAATGTACAATAGCTGTGGCAAGTTTGACCCGAGCTTGGAAAAAATAAAACTGTCTCCCTATACTTGTGCTGCAAACCATGTAGCCTATGCCCCTCAATTTCGGGTACATTATATTCTTGTTGTCCGGCGGGATGAGGGTTAAGCAGTAACCTGATTTCATTTGCTACAGACTTAATCGACTCTCTATCTTTATCATTACTCAATGCTCTCTCCATGAGTTCATAATGTGCCGGGATTAGCATATCTCTTTGAGGAAAAGTAAGTTTGAAAATCGGACAAAGCCCAACATTTTCCAATCTATCAACTCATCAATAACATAGTTATTTACCTTAAAAGGAAGGACATTGCCCACTACATTAATATCTTTCTTTTGCCTTTCTGTCAAATTTTTAATCTGTGGAATAGACAAAAAATTGCTTAAATTATAAGCTTTGTATTTCATATTTGATCTATTTTGTTCGAAAAGCAAACAATCCTTTCCGAGTGTGAAAAATAAATTACCAGAGAAAGTGTACTCTGAAAAGCCAAAATGCAATTTGGCTAAATGCATGTGGGGTAAAGTTAGGTTTTTTAAATAAAACCCAATAAAAAAATTCCAACCAGATTAGCACTTTTAACAAACAAGACTTTGGCATCGAAAAAAACAATTTCCGTAAAAGCCGACATACTACGCTTTGCTACATTTTTCACAATATACCAAGTTATTGAAAACAAAATATAATTTCACTGAAAATCAACAATTTAAGCGACAACCTTGTACCGATTATTTTCAGATATATAATAATTTTAAAATGAAAAAATAGTATTTTAAAAAAAAGCCGGATAATTTAACATAGTGGATTGATAACCAACCGAATTAATTCTAATTTTCCAACTTTTTTTTCAGTTCTTCTATCTCTTTTTGTTTTTGCTCCACTTCTTTTTTTAGCTTTTCCTTTTCAGAAATGGCAGTAGGCTGATTTTGAGCAGCCTCATCATATCGATAAACACCGGCAGTATCTTTTAGTGTTTCGGGCAATACAGCCGCAGGAGGTGGAGGTGGCACAATAACGGATGATTTATTATCCCAGCGATAATTAGCATCATCAGTATCAGAAGCATCAGAAGACTCGTCTGCAGCCACTAATTTGCCATTATCATTCATGATGTAATCCACATTTGTACGCAATCGGGAGAAAGGTCGTTCAAAAGATATTAACCCCTCTCTGCGCGAATTGCGGTAATTGTGAGCAATGATTCGGCCATCACTCAATTTTTGCAAAATTGAAGGATCCAGCTTAACCCTTTTACCCGCAGGAACCTGTACTTTAATACTCACATTTTGAAATCGGTATTTATTGTTTTTGCTGATGGCAAAACCATTCGGCAAATCCAATACACTATCAGCCGAACTTACCGCATACTGTATTTGACCGGCTCTGGCAAGCGCCTCCTCATCAGTTTTGCCCATTGATTCCTTAAAATAATTACATGGTACAAGGAATCATCGCTTTTTTCAAAATCCATCCCAATAGTAGATAATTTCAATGTATCGGCGGTTAAACTGAAACCCTTGAAATCGCTATTGAAACTGACGATACCCATATTATCACCCTTAAACTCCAACGCCGGCTGACTAACTTTCAAAATCAATTTTCCGTTTGCAGGCTGCACAATATTAATTGAAAATTCAGTACTTTCCACCCGTTTGATATCTCTTGAGAAGGAACTGACAAACATGGTGAGGCAAACCCAACCCACAATCCATAATCCGCTAAATAACCAGCTAAGATAGTTGCCCGGAGTACGAATGTTAAATATTGTGCGCACCAGCCATACTAACAATCCAACAACGGGTGCTCCTATAAAAAACAAAATGGTTCCCCATGCCCACATTTGTTGTTGGTCATTTGTCCAAAGGAAATTATTAACCGGCGCCCAGGGAAAACCACTAAATAATACTGCCAGAAATACCACAAATAGTGAAATTGCAATTGTTCCCGCCACAAATACAAAAAATACTTTAAAAATCATGGCGATGGCGTAGCCAATGCCTCTTCCTCCACGTTGGGCAGCATAGCCAAACTCTTTTCCAAGTGCCTTACCGCGTGTTTCGGCAAAGTATTGTGCTTTTTTTGCTTATGTTTTGAGCAGAGTCTTTAACCTCTTCACTCCAGTTTTGAATACGGCCTTTCATATCATTCATTGAACCTTGTACATTTTCTTTTATGGAATTTACATCCACTGTTTTGCCATACATTTCCATTTTTTCGTAGGGGCTGTTTGCCTCCGGCAGCACAATCCACAAAACGATGTAAACAAAAATAAATGTGCCCGTAACTCCTCCAAAAAACAAACTGGGGAAAATATTAAAGTCATCATTCCAGCCGAAAAAGTGCATCCCCTTCAATACGCTTAAAATAAGCGGAATAGCAAGAATCCAACGAATGGTAGAAGGATTTATGTTAAAATAAGCGCCCATTCCGCCTGCCACCCCTCCTATTACTTTATCGTCAGGATTACGAAACATTCTTTTGCCTATATAAGCACTTAAATTCTTTGTTGGGAGAAAAATCCATAATAAAATATAAACCAGAATACCACTGCCAAAACCGCCAAAAGCAATTACTGCAAACAAAATTCTGACAACGGTAGGGTCAATATTCAACCAATTGGCTATCCCGCTACACACACCCCCGAGCACTTTATTACTTTCATCACGATAAAGGCGGCGGCGTTCGTTTTGTGAAAAACCGGCACCTTCCGTATTGGACGAAGCGTTTTCTTCGGTTGCGGCTTCTTTGTCGAAATCCTCCGGGCGGCCCATTGCGGCAATCATTTCATCCACATCGACATCACTTATGTGGGTGGCTCCTTTTCGAAGTTTATCGTTCATAAGCTCCGAAAAGCGACCTTCAATATCCGCAATAATTTCATCACGGCCATCCTCATTTTTATAATATTGCCAAAGACTGTCTGTATAGGTTTTTAGTTTTTCGTACGCCGAATCTTCAATCGCAATATTTCTGCCGCCAAGTGTTATATTAATAATTTTTTTCATTACCTATATTTTTTGTGTTGAATTGATGGTTGGGTTGGTTAAAGAATTGACTGTGCTATGTAGTTCTTGCCAGGTTTGTTCCAGTTCTTTGTAAAAGGTTTCTCCTTTTTCGGTTAGGGAAAAATATTTTCTGGGCGGTCCGGCGCTGCTTTCCTCCCAGCGATAGGTAAGCAATTCGGCATTCTTTAATCTGGTAAGCAAAGGATACAAAGTTCCTTCCAGAATTTGGAGGCCTGCCTTTTTCATTTCTTCAATAATATCGCTGGGATAGGCTTCATTCTTTTTTATTATCGAAAGAATACAAAATTCAAGTATTCCCTTCCGCATCTGACTTTGTGTATTTTCGATATTCATTATATTAATTGATACTCAAAGATATCACTACTATCCAGTACCATGCAATACAAAGTACTGTATATGGTAAATTTTATCGGTAAATGGCAGTTATTGTCGGCAAATGACGATTGAATCTAAAAATATTATTGTCATTTATCAATTATTTATTGAGGTTTTTTAGGCAACCATGGCATATCAGGTACCTTAGCAAGAATACGGTAGTAATTATTCCTCAAAGAATCATTCCAGCCATTGGGATTGCGGTTGAAACTGTTACTGCTAAAATAAACACTGCCGTGAATACCCGGAGTTTTTCTCACAATCTTAATTTGATTGGGCAGTTGATTGGGGTCTTTCCAATTTGCATTTTTTTCATAAGCACGATAAATTCCGTGTCCAATATATACATGACGGCCAAAATTATGTGCCGACCACCAGTCCACCAATTTTTCATAGGCAATCAATGGGTCATTAATTTCTCAGTACAATTGAGGTGTTACATAATCAATCCATCCTTTGCGGAGCCATAAAAGAATATCGGCATACAGATTATCGAAATTGGTAATGCCCGCTTTGGAGACACTGCCTTGTGTGTCATCTTTCAGATTTCGCCATACGCTGAAGGGGCTGATGCCGAATTTTACATAAGGCTTTGTTTTTTTTATGGCAATATTAATATCTTTAATAATCGAATCCACATTACTACGCCGCCAATCATCCTTGCTTAACCGACTGCCTGATTTTCTGTAGGCATATTCATCAGGGAACGGGGTACTACCAACCGGATAGGGGTAAAAATAATCGTCCATGTGTATGGCATCCACATCATAGCGACGCACTATATCCTCAATTACATTTACCACAAACCGCTGCACTTCTTTATTAGCTGGATCAAAGTAACGGGTAGTGCCATAGGTTACAAACCAATCCGGACGCTTGCGAATCAGGTTATCGGATGCGATAGAGGATTGACCAATCTTAAACTCGGCACGGTATGGATTGAGCCATGCATGAAACTCCATACCTCTTTTGTGCGTTTCGGCTATCATAAAAGCCAAAGGATCGTAAAAAGGCGAAGGCGCCCTGCCCTGCACTCCAGTAAGCCATTGGCTCCAGGGCTCGTGGGGAGAAGGGAAAAATGCATCACCACTGGGCCTTACCTGCATGATTATGGCGTTCATGCCATTTCGCTTGTGCATATCTAATTGGCGAATAAAATCAGCCTTTTGCGCTTCTGTACCTGCATTTGCCGGAGGCCAGTCTATATTTACAACCGTGGCTATCCATACTCCACGAAACTCCGCAGCCGGTTGTGCCAACACGCCTAAAGAACAAAAAAAACTCAAAATCAAAAATAATCGCATCTTAACCATAACAGCAAAAATAGCTAAGTTAGTTAAAATGAGATGCATTATTAGGGCAAACGCATCTAAATTCACAAATAAGTAATCATCATCAATCCCAGAGGGATAAAATTATAATAAAATAGGATTGAACCCTATTTTACAGAACCCAAAAGGGGGTGAAATGTCATCCCTCGGGATTTTGAACACGACCAAACGATTATTTCTATAATGCTATCAGCCTTTCAGGCTTGTTTTCACACTAAACATTAGATGCGTTTGCGCTGGATGCTTTATTGGTATGAAGTTTATCAAGCAGGTTGCTTAAGTGGAGCGCCTCCTCTACCGACAGGTTTTTGAACATGGAAGCAATTTTATCCTCAATATCATCCAGTTTCTTCAAAACCTTGAGGCCATTTTCGGTAATTTCTACATCAACCAGCCGGTTATCTGCTTTGCTAACCTTTTTTGTTACCAGTTTTTTAATCACTAACCTGTCCACCAATCGGCTGGTATCACTCATTTTGTCCATCATACGCTCTCTTATTTGCAAAGTAGATAAAGGCTTTGGGCTGCTTCCCCTCAGGATTCGGAGAATATTGTACTGATTGGGTGTAATACTCTCCTTTTTAAAAACCATTTTTATATATGACATAAACCAACTATGGGTAAACATCAGATTGACAGCCAGTTTGTGATATGGATTCTTAAAAACCTGCTGTTTTATTTCATTTTCAATAGTCATAGCAGCTCTTTTAGATGATTTTCAACGTCTTGTATCAAAGATAATTAATTTTAATCAGATATTATATCAATAATTAAAATATCATATTGCAACTTTTTTATAAAAACTACATTCAAATTAGTCTCTTGTGAATGGCTTTTAACCTAAACAAAATAGTAGCTTCGCTATGTCAAAATTAATATATAGTGAAGTATTTAAAGATTTTTCTCTTTTTAACCGCCGGATTTCTAATTGTTCTTTGTTTTACGGCTTGCAATGGCGATGAAAACCAAACCGATACCACAGAAGAAGCAGCTACTCCTGAACCGATAATCGAAATGACCGATTCTGTGCAAAAAAAAGATGAAGCAGATAGTTTGCTTCAGTTGATTTTTGACATTAACTCGATAAATGACAGTTCGCATACACAAGCATTGGAACTGAGAAAAGGGCTTTTATCCGACTCATCTATGAGGAATTTACCGGATAGCACCCGCAAAAAGTTGAAAAAAGCAGAGGAATATATCGAAAAGAAACTAAGCGAATAATAATTAATGGTTTGGCTGCAACCCTTACTTTTGCAAAATGAGTAATTTCCAATATACAAGACCGGTTTCCAATTTTCCGCCAGCCACCAGAAATCTGATTATGATAAATGTGTTGGTATGGGTGGCTCAACTTTTATATGATCCCCGTTATAATCTCACCGCCAAAATTGGTCTTTGGCCTATCAACAGCCCAAATTTTAAACCATATCAGATTATTACTCACATGTTTGCCCACGCGGCATACAACACCAATATTTTTGGCGAACCTACAGGCGGCCCCATTTTCTACCATATCTTGTTCAATATGTTTATGTTATGGATGTTTGGCCGCATATTGGAAAACGTTTGGGGAGCCAAAAGATTCACTATTTTCTATCTTATTTGCGGACTTGGCGCTGCAGCGGCACACCTGATAATGCAATACATAATGGGTGGCAACGAACTGGCTGTTGGCGCTTCAGGCGCTATTTTCGGGGTGTTGGTTGCTTTTGGAGTCACTTTTCCCAATACAGAGCTGTATATCATGTTTATACCTATTCCTGTTAAAGCCAAATGGGCGATTCTGGGATTGGTAGCGCTCGATTTATTTGGCGGCATTTCTCAGATTTCGGGCGATAATATTGCACATTTTGCCCACTTAGGCGGGGCGCTTACGGGTTTTATTTTGCTAAAACTCTGGAACAAAACCAATAGAAGAACGTTATATTGAGAGTAGCGCTGCCTGTATGTTTCTTCGGGGGTATTACAGGCAGCAGGTAATGAGAAAACAAAATTTTATCTATGTCCATCTCAGACAGAAATTATGATATAAGATTATCCTCCGGCTCAAGGATCAACCCTTTGGTGGTGCTTATAGCTTTAAACATGATAATTTTTGTTGTATTAGCTTTTTTCAAGGCGCTCACATACGTTCGTTTTCCTGAGGGAAGTGATGTAACAAGTTATTTCAACCAAAATATTCTGTCTTTGTTTTCACTGTCGGCCAGTCCTCAATCATTACTTTCCCATCCCTGGACAATTTTGTCTTCTGCTTTCGTATATACTGCCATCTGGCCTTTGATAACCAATATGCTTTGGCTCTGGTTGTTTGGATATGTTTTTATGGACATTACCGGCAACAGAAAAATTATACCAGTTTTTATTTATGGCACTCTTTTAGGTTCTCTGGCCTATATTCTGGCCGGAAATTTAATTCCATCCCTGAGAGTGCAGTCGGAACACTTGTACCTTTTCGGCGCCGGTCCGGCTATTTTAGCCATCGCCATTGCAGCCACCACTATTTGCCCCAATCATAAATTATTTACCATGCTGAATGGCGGTATTTCTTTATGGATTATTACAGTGTTGTTTCTCACACTGTATTTAGCTACCATTCCGGCCAATAATCCTGCTGTTCATATTGCACATCTTGGCGGAGGTATAGCAGGTTTTCTGTTTATTTTTTTACTCCGCAAAGGTTTTGACGGAAGTGAGTGGATGAGCAACCTGTACGACCGGTTTATCAATATGTTTAACCCTGACAGGACAAAAGCCAAAACCAATTTGTCAAAAAACACACTGTATTATAAATCATCTTCTGTTTCTCCTTATAAAAAGACGCCTACCATTACTCAGCAAAAATTAGATGAAATTTTGGATAAAATAAACCAACGCGGTGGATTTGAGAAGCTGACGGAAGAAGAAAAAGAGTTTCTGAAAAGAGCCAGCAAGGAAGATTTACAAGGGAGATAACCGATAAAAAAAGATTTTTTTTAAAGAGATTGGTTCTCAAATACAAAAAACCCTTATTTTTGCTTCCCCAAAGAACAAACGACCTGTTTTTCGGCGGGTGTTGGGTCAGACAACACAAAAAAGCTGAAACATACTCCTCCTTAGCTCAGTTGGTTAGAGCATCTGACTGTTAATCAGAGGGTCGCTGGTTCAAGTCCAGCAGGGGGAGCGTTGATAATCAGGCAGTTACAACAAAGTAGCTGCTTTTTTATTTTGGATTGCGCCCACAATTTGCCCTTAAGATGGTGATAAACGCAATAAATTCTTAAATTACAATGTGTTGCCACCTATTTCTGGCTTTCTGCCTTCGGCTGCATTTACTCCATTTTCACCTCTAATAATCAGAAGGCTGTTCCGCTAAGGCGGGATCCGGCAGGAGGAGCAGGTCAAATACCTAATAATAAAGGAGTTCCAGCTCTTTTTTTATTACCCCCAATTTGTTTGAAAAATCGCCCCTTTTTCAGCCTTTTGTTTGAGAAATGAATGAAAGAGTAATTGCGAAAGTATAAGAAAAAATAAAATGGGGGTCTTCCAAAACTAAACCGGCAGGTATTATGCTGCATTTTCTTCACCAGAGGTATGCTTTTCACCGGCTTTCTTTTGAGATGGTTTTTACCTTTAATAAAACCCCTGAAAAGAAACAAACCAAAAAAGCGTTGGCAATGATGGGTTTTCAGGTTCAAGGTAAGTTACAGCAATGGGTTACCTTTTTTAATTAATAAACCATCGAAAAGAAAATGTTCACTTTTTGTGAATTTTTAGTACTTTTGAATCTAAGTAATGAAAGTACATCTAATAAAAGAAAAAACGATAAGAGAGTATGTTGCAAAAAACAGTTGCAGTTGTGCTTCTTTTGAGGTTTGGCTTTCAAAAGTAAAACTGGCAGATTGGAATATTCCGGAAGACATTAAAGAAACATTTCCTTCTGCCGATTTTTTAGGCAATAGTTCTTACAGGGTAATTTTTGATATTGCAGGAAATAGGTTCAGGATGATAGGCAAATATTCATTCGGTGAAAGTAATATAAGGCTATTATGTTGGATAGGTACTCATGCGGAATATGACAAACTTTGCAAAAGACAAGAACAGTTTTCAGTATTTAACTATTAAAACGAAAAATATGGAAGTATTAAAATATAAGGTAATTAAAAGCGAAAAGCAGTACAACGAGTATTGTAAAATCCTTCATGACCTTGATTTTTCAGCAAAAAAAACAAAACAGATAAATGAAGAAATTGACCTGCTTACTCTTCTTATAGAAAAATATGATGAAGAGCATACTGATTTTCAAATGCTTGACCCTGTTGCTCTTTTGAAGTCTTTAATGGCAGACCATAAAATGAAATCTGTGGAATTGGCAAAGCTTTTAAATGTAAGCACAGGGCTTGTTTCAGATATTTTGAATTATAAAAAGGGATTATCCAAAGAAGTTATTCGTGTATTGGCCAATCATTTCAAATTGTCACAGGAAGCATTTAACAGGGAATACAAATTGAAAGTACTCAGAAAATAGCCATTTCAAAATGCCTCTGTTATGAATACTAAAAAGATATTGGCAACAACATAATAGGAGCTTTAAAGATTTTTTACCCAAAAAGTATGAGTGCAGCCTGCCTTCAGACAAACCCTAGGCTTGTCTGAAGAATAACAACTCTCTCTGGCAGTTGATTTATAGCAACTAATTTTCATACTGCAAAATTGCCAGCAATTAATAGGATTAAAAAATCTACCTGCATAGTTTTTCAGTTGCTTTATTGGGATTACAAGCTACATGAGTGCTTGCCAGATGAACCGGGAAATTCTGAAAATAGAAAAAGTCTGAAAATAACCAATAGTTAAAAAAGTAATAAATAATACAAATTGCTGATTTATAAACTATTCCTCCTTAGCTCAGCTGGTTAGAGCATCTGACCGTTAATCAGAAGACCTTCCCGCTAAGGCGGGATCCAGCAGGAGAGCGTTGAAAATCAGGCAGTTATGATACGTAGCTGCCTTTTTTTATTTTCTGTTTGTGTAACATTTGTGTAACATCTTGAAAACAAGGCCATCTGATTTTCCTCTCTATACATTATCCTATCCCTCAATCTCAATCTCAATCTCAACCTCCATCCCCCTCCTCACAACACCTTTATCACTTTCACCGGACATCCGACGATTACCTGTTCCAATTTTTCACGATGAATTTCATTGAGGGGCAATACCCAGGTTTCTCTTTTCTGCACTGCGTTTAACAAGGTTGCCTTGCCATCTTTCTTCGACATACGCCATAGCTCCGGCTGCTGCTCATGACAAAGACCGCAACCAATACATTTATTTCTGAAGTGAATGATTTTACTCATTGGCGGCCGAAACAATTTTATAGAGTTTATCGTTGTGGGTCACTTTTGCAGGCACCGGAAAGGTTATTTTGTCGCCTCTTTTGGCTTCACCGGCTTCTAATCCGTTTACAACAAGGGTTTGCATGGTTTCCTTCATCATGCCAATATGAGCACCGCTCACCATCAGTGTATCGCCAATTTTTAAAGTGCCGGTTTCTACCAAAAACTCGCCAATCCCGATTTTGGGATAATATTTGGTACCTTTTCCGATATAAACTTTTCTTTCGGTGGCTGCCGATCCGGGATTGGGCGTCCATTCTCCCAATTTTCTTCCTAAGTAATAACCATCCCAGAAACCTCTGTTGTAAACCGTGGATAAACGCTTCATCCAATCTTCAATTTTCTCCTTGGTATAAGTACCTTCTTCAACGGCATCAAGCGCTTCACGGTAGCATTTGGTGATTTCATACACATAATCAGCGCCCTTGCTTCTTCCTTCCATCTTCAGCACATTTATGCCGCTGTTTACCACCTCATCAACAAAATCAATGGTACACAGGTCCTTTGGCGACATAATATATTCATTATCAATAAGTAATGCTTCTCCCGTTTCCTTGTCAGTTACCTCATAAGCATGGCGGCAGTTTTGCTGGCAGGCGCCTCGATTGGCTGATGCATTCTGGGTATGAAGGCTCAGATAACATTTGCCCGAAATAGCCATACACAGCGCGCCATGACCAAAAATTTCAATTTTTACGGGTTCTCCAGATACTCCTCTGATATCTTTTCTTTTAATTTCTTTGCAGATATTTTCAGTTTGGGTTAATGTGAGCTCTCTTGCCAGAACAATGACATCCGAGAAACGGGCATAAAATTTCACCGCTTCTATATTGCTCACATTCGCCTGAGTGGATACATGAACGGGTATCTTCATCGTAATGCATTGCTCAATTACTGCAAAGTCCGAAGCAATAACCGCATCTATATGATGTTCTTTTACCTCTTTCAAGATGGTTTGAAGCAACTGCCTGTCGTGGTCGTACATTACGGTATTGAGCGTGATATATGCTTTAACCTTGTGCGCTTTGCATCTTTCTGCTACATCCTTAATATCCTGCATCGTAAAGGTTTTGGAGGAAACGGTACGCATATTGAGCTGTTCCACTCCAAAATAGATAGCGTCGGCGCCGGCATTGATTGCGGCCTGCATACTGTCGAACGACCCTGCGGGAGATAATAATTCTACTCTTTTTTTCAAATTAGTGTTTTTATTAAGAAACCGATAATTGATTTAGACTAAACCTCTTTAATAAAATATTGATTAAAGGAATATTTAACCAATTTAAAAAGTGCACAAAGGTACTAAATACAAAATAAACGCTCCTCATAGGGCGAGAAGCGTTTATTCAAGTAATTGAATATTAACTATTTATATTAAATATCAGTAATCAGTTTATATCTTGGAACCAATGCTTTCATTAACACCCAGCCAATCAGATATGCAACCGCACAAATACAGAAGATTACAAAATAACCTGCAGGTTTGCCCACAAATCCAAAAAATGTCATATTTGTTTCGCCGGCATACACAAACAGATTTCCGGCTGCTTTTTGGAGAATCATTGATCCTATCCCGCCGGCCATACCTCCGATTCCGGTAACGGTGGCAATAGCGCCCTGCGGGAACATATCGCCGATAGTGGAAAACAGATTAGCGCTCCAGGCCTGGTGTGCCGCACAGCCGATAGAAATTAACAATACGGGTATCCATGCCGCATTTTGGCCAAGCGCTGCAAATTGCATGCCCAATGGTTGCGCCAGTAGTACCACAAGTGGGAAGAAAGCAAAAATTAGCATGGCCTTCATACGGGCGGCATAGGGGTTCTGACCGGTTCTGTTAATAAATATTGTTGGCAATTTGCCTCCGTAAATCGAAAGAACCGTAACGATAAGATACAGAGTAAATATCAAAGCCATTCCGAGTCCATCCGTTGTTTTGATACCAAACTGAGTATTGAGATAAGAAGGCGTCCAGAACAGGAAGAACCACCACACGCCATCAGTCATAAATTTACCCACAGCAAAAGCCCATGTTTGCTTATATGAAAAAATCTTGACAAAAGGTACTTTTTCTACTTTTGCTTGCTTTTCTGCTTGTTCTTCGTTTTTATCCTGCTCAATATAATCCAACTCCAAGGAATTAACTCGTTTGCTTTCTCTCGGTTTATCATACAGAAACACCCAAAAACCCATCCAAATAAATCCTAAAACCCCAATAATAACAAATGCCATTTCCCAACCGAAATGCTTTGCCAAAGGCGGGATGGTAAGCGGTGCAAACAAAGCGCCAATAGAAGCGCCGGCATTAAATATAGAAGTAGCATAAGCACGGTCTTTTTTAGGGAAATACTCCGCCGTAGCCTTAATAGCCGCCGGAAAGTTGCCAGCCTCACCAAGCGCAAGAATACCCCGGGCTACCAGAAAAGCATACATACTGAAGGTTGCTATCACTACAGCCACATCTCCGGTGGCAGCCGCCAATTCGGCAGCGCTGTGCAATCCAACGTGCGACTCTGTAATGATTCCACACATGGCATGAAGACAGGCTCCCACGCTCCACACACCTATTGCCCAAAGGAAACCTTTCTTTGTACCCATCCATTCTACAAAACGACCTGCAAAAAGCATGGAGATGGCATAAAAGATAGAGAAAAACGAAGTGATGGTACCATAATGAGATTCATCCCAGTGAAATTCAGGCTTAATAAACTCGTCCCAGGTGAGCGATAAAACCTGCCTGTCTAAATAATTGATTGTGGTGGCAATAAACAGAAGGATAACAATCATCCACCTGTAATTCGTCATTTTACCCTGCTGATTTAAATCTGTCATTATTATTTTTTTATGGATTGAATGATTTGTAGCACCTCTTTGGTTTTATTTTCTATTTCAATATATTTTTTGTCGGTCATCAATTGTTTGCTGATCAATTTACTACCCATTCCTACCGCGCAAACACCGGCGTTGAACCATCCTTCAATACTCTCTTTAGTTGTATCTACACCCCCGGTGGGCATAAACAGCAATTTAGGAAAAATATCTTTGATTGTGGATAAAAACTTTGGCCCCAACATATCCCCCGGAAATAGTTTAATAAACCGGACACCGGCATTTTCTGCCGCAATTATTTCTGAAGGAGTCATACATCCGGGAGCATAAAAAATATTATTGGCTACAGCATAATCGGCAATTTCTTTAACAAAACCGGGGCTTACCAGAAAATCTGCACCGGCATCAATATAATCCTTTACCTGGCTAAGATTCTTTACGGTACCCACACCCAACAGAAGTTCCTGCATTTCAACATTCTTCACCTCCACCAATTTTTTAAAATTGCTTAGTGCCGCATCGCCTCTGTTGGTGTATTCAATTGCTTTGATACCCGCTCTATACACAGCGCGTAATATCTCTACACTCACCTCTTCATCCGCATTAAAATACAAAGGCAACATCCCTTGTCCGGTGATAACATCTATAACTTGTTGAACAGCCATATACTTAAACTTTTACTTTAATTATTAATTTTTTCACGTCTCCCTCACTTATCAATGGGGCATGAACATCTTCGGGGAAAAAGATTGCAAACTGACCGGGATGCAAAGTGAAAAACATATCCGGCTCATCATTGAAAAAAAGCACATCCTTTTCCTCACTATATTCACCTTTAGGTAAAATGCAGGAATGACGCGGCTTCCACCCCATGCTTTCGTTTCCGTTAATTATATATTGAATATCAATGAAACGGTTGTGGCACTCAAATTTTTCCAAAGAAGCCTCTTTTGTTTTGCCAGGCCCTTCAAATATGATGGCTTTTAAAACTGCTTCTTCCAGTATATAATCGCCCGGAACCATATTTTGCAAATCATTGCCTCTGATAAATTCAAATGCTTTAGCAAACAAGGGATGCAGGCAGTCATACTTTTTTGAATTATGTATTGATTCTATAACCATGGGACCTGTTTTTTCTCTTTTGAATAGTATTCGTTTATTGCAGAATGTATTTTCCCAAACTTTTATCTCAAATTGTCTTACTGCCGGTATAACAAAGCTGAGAATTATCGTTGCACCCTTCCGCTGCCATCGCCACCCATCAGCGCTTCCACCTCGTTTACTGTAACCATATTAAAATCGCCATAAATGGTATGCTTGAGGCAGGAAGCTGCCACAGCAAATTCCAAGGCCTGTTGGTCATTGTCGGTAAAAGTGAGCAATCCGTAAATTAAGCCACCCATGAAAGAATCGCCTCCGCCTACACGATCCACTATATGTGTAATATCGTAACGCTTTGACTGATAAAGATTTCCATTACTGTAGAGTACGCCACCCCATGTATTATGGTTGGCATTAATGGAACCTCTTAAAGTAATTATTGCTTTCTTGGCTCTGGGAAACTTCTTCATCAGTTGTGTACAAACCGATTCAAACTCCGAAGCATTTATTTCTCCTCCGGTATGTGCCACATTAAATCCTTCGGGTTTGATGCCAAAAACTTTTTCCGCATCTTCTTCATTTCCCAGAATCACATCACAGCCCTCAACCAGTGCAGGCATAATTTCAGAAGCCTTTTTGCCGTATTTCCAAAGATTTTTACGGTAGTTTAAGTCAGTAGAAACAGTTACGCCCAATTCGTTTGCAACTTTTATTGCTTCTAAGCAGGCATCAGCAGCTCCTTGTGAAAGTGCAGGCGTGATACCCGTCCAGTGAAACCAGTCGGCTCCTTTCAGTACTTCGTGCCAGTTGACCATGCCGGGCGCAATTTCTGCAATGGAAGAATTTGCCCTGTCGTAAACCACTTTGCTGGGCCGGGCTACTGCGCCGGTTTCCAAAAAATAGATTCCCATACGGTCGCCGCCACGCAAAATATTATTAACCCCCACGCCATATTTTTTCAGGTTCATGATGCAGGATTCTGCAATATCATTTTTGGGCAGACAGGTTACAAAATCGGCTTCTAAACCATAGTTTGCAAGCGAAACCGCGACATTGGCTTCGCCACCACCAAAAGTGGCTGCAAAAGAAGATGCCTGACTAAATCGTTCATATCCAGGAGTGGCAAGGCGCAGCATAATTTCGCCAAAGGTCACAATTCGTTTGCTCATATATCAATTGTTTTCAATAATTTAAAATCGAACATTTGCAAGAACACGTTTTATCACATTGCAAGAGAGTGTAAAACTAATGAATAATTTCAACCGCTATTATTTTATTTACGCATACGATTTCGTAAAATTCCGTCAATTAAGATGAAGGTTTGTCAACCGTCAAACCTAATTTGTAATTTCCGGTAATTACTGAATATCTTTGCATACAATTTTTTGAGAGAAATGATCAGATTAACAAAGGTTTTCCGTTTCGAAACAGCACATGCCATTCATGGATATATTGGGCAGTGCAAAGACATTCATGGACATTCTTACGTATTACATGCAACAGTAGCAGGTAAGGCAACAGGCAATGATTTTATACCCGCTCCCGGTTTTATGTTTGATTTCAAGGATTTAAAAAAAGCGGGGGTTGAGATAGTGGAAACGCTTGATCATAAATTGGTTTTATCTAAAGACTACATTGCAGCCCATCCCGAAATCACCAATCATGCCAATGTAGTGATTTGGGATTTTGAGCCAACGGCTGAAAATATATTGCTTTATGTGAAAGGTGTGTTTTTAAGAAATCTTCCTGATGAAATCAAATTAGTTCAATTAAAAATTTACGAAACAGAAAATTCTTATGCCGAGTGGGTGGCAGATTAAAAGTTTTTGGGATAATTAATTTTAGCCGCATCGCTGCAACACAGGACATTTTCCTCCTTTTTCTTGATAACCGGGATTTTGCAGGTGTGGTCAAAGCTACTGCAAAGTGTGTTAGCTTATGTGACGAGCATCTCGGTAACCCCGATTTAGAAAGAGTTATTGATAATATTTAATTCTGGTATTCACCTTTTCCCACCGTCATTCCGCAGTCTCCTTCACCGTCATTCCGTAGCGAAGCGGAGAAATCTTATCGTTCTGAAAGAAAAAGATTTCTCACTCCGTTACACTCCATTCGAAATGATCTGTGCTATTGAGGTGTCATTCGCAGCCTTCCTTCGCTGTCACATCGACCAAAGGGAGATGTCTCATCGTTTTTGTTGCCTTACTTTTTTGTTTTGATACAAAAAAGTAACAAAAAAAATCAAGGCTGTGAAAAAAATTGCTAAAAATGATCTCGGTAGTCTAAACCCGTCGAACTCGCGCCGCAGTTGTATTTATTACGAAAGCCAAACAGCGCTCAAACAACGACGGCTTTTTAACGACTACCTTCAATCATTTTTTTAACGCATTTTTTTCAAGGCCGTTGCCGCAATGCGCTGCAATGCCTAACCAACACAGTACGTCATTGAGCCATAAAACCACTGTCATTCCCAGCCCTTTTTGGTCGTCATTTCGCAGCGCAGCGGAGAAATCTTATCGTTCAGGAAGCAAAAGATTTCTCACTCCGCTTCATTCCGTTGAATGACGCGAAAAAGTACGCTTTTAGCAACGGTCGGATTTAAAAATAATTTTCTTAACGCAATTTATTCAAGGCCATCTCAATAAGACAACCGAAAAACGATTACTATTTATTATTCTGAAAATTTAATTCACTGCCCGTAGCAAGTTCGTAAGGTAATTTGCCCTGTTCAAAAATCCTTGCATCCAATTTCCCTTCGAGCATTATTTTATCTCCCTTCACCCTTATCCAGCTTCCTTCTCTAAGGCTTACGACAGGGATATTATTCTGAGTTAAAAACTCAAGGATTCTTGTCTCACGGGTTTCACCTTTGTGGGTAGAATTAGGATCGGGATCCAGATAATGCGGGTTAATATTAAACGGTACCAGTCCCATCGTATCAAACGAAGAAGGATAAACGATAGGCATATCGTTGGTGGTGCGCATACTGATTCCGGCAATATTTGTACCGGCGCTTGCACCCATATAAGACATTCCTTGCAATACTTTATCCTTAATCAAACCCATCAATCCCAAATCATGCAGGGTTTTTACTAATAGAAAAGTATTGCCACCGCCGGTAAAAATACCTTTCGCATTTCTGATGGCTGCCTTTGGGTCATCAAAAGTATGCAACCCGGTAACAGCAATGTTGAGTTGGGAGAAATAGTCATTTACCCGTTGGGTATAATCATCGTGCGAAATACCTGATGGCCGTGCAAAGGGAATAAAAACTATTTCCTCCATGCCATCAAACAACTCCGCGATTTCATCTTTCAGATAATCAAGGTACTGGCCACCAAATAGAGTGGAAGTACTTGCAAGCAAAATATTTTTCATTTTCACGTTTTATTAAAGGCTGTTTTTTTTGTGAACTCCAGAATTTCATCAATATAACCAAAGCCATTGCCACCACTGTGTCAGCAGCGCCATAATAAACCGCCACTTTTTCACCATCCTGCAAAGCAGCGCATGGGAAAACCACATTTTGCACATCGCCTGTCAGTTCGTAAGGAGCCGCAGGAGCCAGCAGGTAGGGGCGGGTGCGGTACAAAACTTTTGAAGGGTCTTTTTCATCCAGAATGGCTGCTCCCATCGAATAGCGAAAACCGTTGCAGGTAGTAATTACTCCGTGGTAAAACATCAGCCATCCTTCCTTGGTTAAAAACGGAACCGAACCGGCGCCTACTTTGGTACACTGCCAGGCGCTTTGGGGGAAAGGGGTTACTTTCATCACGCAGCGGTGCTCTCCCCAATATTTCATATCAGGGCTGTAGCTGATATAAATATCGCCAAAAGTGTGTCCGTTATCGCTTAGGCGACTGAGCATGGCATATCTGCCATCAAATTTCTGTGGAAATAATACGCCATTACGATTGAAAGGCAGAAAAGCATTCTCACACTGGAAAAATTCCTTAAAATCGTAGGTATAGGCAATACCAATGGTAGGTCCGTGATAGCCATTGCACCAGGTAACCCAGTAGCGGTCTTCAATCCACACCACACGAGGGTCGTATTTGTACTCCGATTCAATCATCAGGGTGTTTCCCGGTTTCATCACAATCGGATCATGGTTAATGTCCCAATTGATACCGTCTTTGCTGAATCCTGCAAAAATATTCATCTGCACAGCTTGGTTATCGCAGCGAAACACGCCTGCAAAGCCATCGCCAAAAGGCACTACAGCGCTGTTGAAAATACTGTTGGAAGACGGGATATGATAGCGACCGATAACAGGATTTTCGGAATAACGCCACATTACTTCATTAGAACCTTCAGGTCTGTCTTGCCAGGGAATTGGAACACTTGTACTCATTTTACATATAATTAGGTTGAAAAAATATTTTATCTGACTTCCTCTCTTTTAGGATCTGGATAAGTGAAAGGTACTAACCAGGCCATTATTATGGCCGGAATGGTAGCAATCATCACAATAATAAAAAAGTTTTTATATCCGAAAGTATCACTCAGATACCCACTGATCATCCCCGGAATCATTACACCGAGGTTCATAATACTGTTTGCAAATGCATAGTGCGCCATTTGAAATTTGCCCGGAGCTACCTGCTGCATCATAAAAAGCATCAGCCCTACAAATCCAAAACCATAACCAAAATATTCGAAAACTATACCGGTTGCGATCAAATTCATATTATGAGGTTGAAATATGGCAAAGACTAAGTAAACCACAAAAGGAATATTGAAAATACACACCAGCGAAAACAACACCTTTTTCAATCCGAAATTGGAAATATAATACCCCGCCAGAATGGAACCCACAATAAAAGCTATCGTTCCAAAAGTTCCATATACAAGACCATATTGTTCATTAGAAAGACCAAGACCACCTTTGACTACTTCGGATTTCAAAAACATGGGCGCTATCTTCATGGCAAGCCCTTCGGCAAAACGGTAAAGAATAATAAACAACAGATAAATGAAAATATATTTCTTTTGAAAAAAGCTCCTGACCACCTCCTTTAAACCTTCCATTTTCTGATCAAAATTATCGGCTCTTTCAGGTATCTTGCCTGTTGGTAACACCCTGATATGATAAAGCGCTACCAATAGCAAAATACCGCCACAAATAAGCATAATTACACGCCAGGAGTTAACCAACCCCATGCTATGGCTCAACCATCCGGCCAAAAACACTAATCCACCGTTGGCTAGTACTTTTGCAAGGTTGTAAAAAGCGCCTTGCCAACCCGCAAATTTGCTCTGTTGCGACTTGTTGAGTTCATCCAGATAAATACCATCGCCCGCAATATCATGTGTGGAGCCGCTTAAAGCTATGACCCCCATCAATGCAATGGTAACAACAAAAAAATTGGACATCGGCAATGCAAAAGCAATTAATCCAAACATAATTGCCGAAACTATTTCAGTGATAACTACATACTTTTTCTTGGTTCCGAACAGTTCCATTACCAGACTGAAAAACGGTTTTAGCGACCAGGGCAGTACGATTAAAGAAGTCCAGAAGGCAATCCGGGTATCATCAATCTTCATATCTTTCAACATCAGTACCGAAACTAATGAAAGCGCCACGTAGGGCAAGCCCATAGCAAAATAAACCGTGGGGACCCATTTCAGGGGAGTACCTTTACCAGTATTAGTCATTTTTTACTTCAAATTATAGTCCACAATCAATCGGTAGCTAGGTAATGCAGATAAGCAAATATTGCTCATATTTTTAAAAATAAATGCCACCGGTTTTAAAAGATAATTGGTAGCTTGATTTATTTTGGCTTGGATGCTCCTTTAGGAGTAGTTATTCTAAGTTTTGGGATTTAAACTTTATCATTAGAACTATATGATATTTATAATTTTGATTTATAAAAAAACTTTCTTTCAAACTTCCAATTTGCCTTTCTTGCTGCCCCCTTCCTGTTTTAATTGGTATAGGATAACATTTTTTGAATTGTAACCATATTGTCAAAATAATTATTTTTTTCAACGGCCTTCCTTTATAAAACAACCTTAATTTTTGCAGGATACAGCCTTTCCGGATCGCCAAACAATACACAACTTTCCGCTAAAATATTTTCATCCAATATGGGCTTTTTATTGGAAATCAGTTTTCCTATATAAAATAATTTTACATTTTTTGAAAGATTAATTAATTCCAAACTGAGGTATATGGAAATTTATGTTAATCACTTCCATATTCTTGCACCCCTATTAAAAATAAAATGGTTTCCAAATCGGGTTTTTCCCCAAATCGTTCTACCATTTTAGCTTCCAAACTCCACCGATCCTGCATCATTTACATTAAACATGGTACATAATTGAGAAAATAGATTGGGGGATATTTTGCATTTTGAAATTAGATAATTTTAAAAACTACCGCACCTAAAGTATTGCACAAAAAGTTATTAACATCAAATTTCACAGAATAGAGGGAACATTCCTGTTATTTTTGTACGGCCATTGAGAAATAAAAGATGCGGAAATATGGATTCGTCCTGAAAAAATACTCGTTTATCCTGAATAGCAAAAATTTAACAAAATATTTTGTATCTTGTACATTGCTATGAGAAGCAAATTAACAGCTTTGTTTGTACTATGTTTTACCTCACTGTTTTCACTTTCACAGCCTTGTTTTGAGCTGGATAGAGGAAAAGGGCTTTCTTTGTTTTCCCCGTTTTTAAAAGCAACCCCACGGTCAAAAACTGAAGCCGTTGGGTATTCTTTTGGCGACACCAGCCTGACTAAATCTTGTGCGGGCAGAGGAAAGAAATCTGTATTGTGCAGCTATAAGTTACTAGAATCTGAGAATATTTTTGCAGTGCATTCTGGGGTTGTAAATGTATTTACCACCACCAGCACTTTCGAAGAAAATCAGGAAAATGATGCGGTATGGATTAATGGCAATACCATTACTTCCAGCTATATGGGTATTTACCCTTCCGTGCAAACGGGGCAATATGTGTACGCAGGACAGCTTATAGGTAAAGCTTACAAAGAAAGAAATCAGGAAAATTTGTTTTCCTTTTCCATAAGAAGAGCACCACCGGTAAATCCTACTTTGAAAAGAGGGTATCTTCCCATAATATCTGACAGAAATAATTGTGAATGTAAATTAGATCCATTATGGCCCGAATACTTTATTTACCCTGCCAGCAGGTACATCAACTATGACAGGATGAATGAGTTTTTACCTGAGGCTTCCCTAAAAGTAAATATGACCCCAAGCGGCATTGGCAAATGGAGTTTCGACGATGGTACTACCTGGCTGCAAGCAAACGAAAAAATAAGCGGTCTTCCTTTCGGTTCCTATAAAATAATATTTAAATCAGAATATGGATACCACACTCCTCCACCCACTTATATTAAAACGACTAATTGTAATAAAGAATTTGCAGCAAATGTACAATATGAACCAGACTATACTATTCTTAAAAAACCTGAAGCATTATTGGAAAAAGAAAAGGCAGAAGGTAAGGCAGATGAAAAACTACATGTAGCATTGGATTCATTAAATAAATTAATTATAGCCAACGATAAAACAGCTTCCATCAAAAGCATGATCATAGATAGTTTAAATGAGCGGTTTCTGAAAATTGAAGCAATACAAAAAGAAACTTTCTTTTTCACCAGACTATTCAAATATATTTTACCCATTTTATTATTAGCTTTTCTATTCGCTATCATCCTCTTTTTTCAAAACTATAAAATAAGAAAACAAAAACGGTACTTGGAAAATTGGGTCACTTTCATTAAATGGGGAGTACGCCTAATTTTGTTGCATGGATACATCATATATCGGTCATTTTTTACCCAAGGGGTTATTGGAATATTTTGATATTACAGGTATAGATGAACTATGCTTGTAAAGGACAGGTCAGTTTATTTTCAGATTTCATTGGAAGAACGGAATATGATATTGGGAGATGTGGATGGTACCCAATATGAGTCAAAGGTTTTACGGAGATAACCCTACAGGATTTCCTAAACGTGGCAAAGCAGTTTATTTGGCAATAAAAAGAAGACGCTGGCGACATAAAAGAGGCTGGTAAAATTATCAGAAACGACTTTTCATTTGTAGCCGAAGGTTCAGGGTTAACCAAAGAACTATCGGATTTTTTAAAAGGTACAGGTTGATACAAAGGTTGATACTATCAGCAACATAGCTGGTTACCATCAGATACAGCCTTCAAAATTAAACCGTCATTATAAAAAGTATAGCAGTGGTTTTAAAGACTGGAACCAGCTCACTCACTGCGAAGATTATCTTCTTTTTCCGGACAACATTGAGCCTACCTAAGCATAGATGAACTAAGTTTATCAAAGGAGAATTATACACATTTCTTACCCACTAAAACGGCAGGGCAACGCAGGGTACATTGGTAGCCGTCATCCAAGGAACACTACTCTAAAGACATTATAACCACCCTAATGAAACTTTGTGAACACAAGCGTTTGCAGGTAAAGAAGTCACTCTTGATATGGCAAAAACATGGAAAGTGCCGTAAAGCAGGTATTTACAAATGCCACTCTGGTTACCGACAGATTCCATGTAATAAAACTGGCAATGGAAGCCTTGCAACACATAAGAATAAACCTGCGATGGAAAGAATTAGACAAAGAAAATGCAGCCATTAAAAAGGCTAAAGAACAACAAATAAAATATGAACCAGTAATGCTGGAAAATGGTGAAACACCTAAACAATTACTGGCAAGGGCAAAATATATTTAGCCAAAAAACAAAACGACTGGACAGAAAATCAAATACAAAGAGCCACCCTGTTATTCAAATATTTCCCTGAATTAGAAACTGCTTACCACCAAACTTTAGCCTTTAGAAACATATACGAAAACCAACAAAAGCATCTGCTAAGACAGCGTTTGAACAATGGATACAAAAAGTACAAGAGCAGGCATTAAAAGAGTTTTATACCGTTGCTAATACCGTAAAATATAATTTAGATAACATACTTAATTTCTTCAATAACCGGAAATACAAATGCCAATGCAGAATCATTCAACGCTAAAATAAAACTATTCAGGGCTAACCTTAGAGGCGTAACTGATAAAATTCTTTCTTTTCAGACTGCATAAACTTTTTGCCTAGTCCCCAGTAAATAATGGTGAGCCGGAAAATTTGCAAAAAGAACAACACCATCGGGTACATAATAGCCTAGGTATCATCAGCAGCTTATTAAACAAGTATAAGGACACAATTACGCCAGAAAAATTGGCTGATATTGACAACAATATCATTGCTATTTCTACAGTACACAGGCAATTATACAAAGGCGACACGCTTGAAACGGTCTATTTTCAGCCTATTGTTGAAAAAATGAGTTCATCGCTTTTAGCACAATATGGCTTGAATCATGATATCCAAATATTGATAGCTGCAAAGGTGAATGTACCGCAAAAAATATCTACCATACTAGCGCTGATGATTAATGAACTCATAACCAATTCACTTAAATATGCGTTTACCAATATTGACGAAAAGAAAATTTTTGTAACCGTAGAAACAAAAAAAACAAACATAATACTTACATATAAAGATAGTGGCGTGGGATATGACGCTGCATTTTTAAAACAAAAATCTGAAGGTTTCGGACGAATTCTTCTAGAAGGATTGGCCAATCAGTTAAGAGGAAAAATCAGTTTTTTTAACGAAAATGGAGCTTGTTGCATAATAAAACTATAATGCCATGAAAAAAATATTAATTGTAGAAGATGAGTTTATAATTGCTTATCGAATAAAAGAGTTGCTAGAAAAAAAAGAAATTGGTCAATGTGAGATAAGAGATACTTATCAAGAAAGTGTTGACTGGCTATCAATTGAATTACCCGATTTGGTATTGCTGGATATTCGGCTTTTTGATGATGAAGATGCCGGTATCAGAATAGCCCATTACATACAGGAGCATTACCATATTCCGTTTATTTTTTTTAGTGGCTATTCAGACGAAGCGACTTTAAAAACAGCACGCCTGTACAAACCCGCCACTTTTATCACTAAGCCGGTTATAGAAGAGCAATTATTAGCCGCTATAAAAATAGCAATGCCCGATTACGGTATCTGCAAAATAAAAACCGTTTTTTTTAAAGGAAAATATTTTGAAAACACGCCTTTTGAGCAATTGATGAAAGCGCATTTTTCGGAATACGATTTTATAAATAAAGAAATCAAGTTTGACCATATCAACATTATACAATCATTCAACCATATAAAAAGAAATACAATCGTTTTCAAGTTTCAGCAACCCCATACGTTTTTTATTATGGGTACCACCATAGAAAAAATATTGGCACAGCTACCATCCTATTTCCGGCAGGTACACCAGTCTTTCATTGTGAATACCCAAAAAATATCGGCAATAAGAAAAGACCATTATATTACCATCACCAATGAAGATGTGCCAATAGGTAATGCTTTTAAAAAAGCGTTGAAATAGTTTGTCCTGTTCATATAATTGTTTATCCTACTTATTTGATAGTTAAAAAAAACTGTACCACCTTTAAGGTACACAAATTTTAAGTTGTAGAAACTATAAATTTTTAAACTAAACGGGGAAGCCGAAAACCACATTTTGAAAGAGTAGGCAGGAAAAATAATTGTATATGAGAAAGTATTACAAGTGGATCTTAATAATCCTCATTTCTTTGGGCTGTGCAAAAGAAGGTCCTCAAGGAACACAAGGACAGAATGGAGTACAAGGAGTTGCCGGAAATACAGGAGCTACCGGAAATACAGGAGCTACCGGAAGTACAGGCGCAACTGGAAGTACAGGTGCGACTGGGGCTGCTGGAAACACAGGTGCTACAGGAGCTCCAGGGATAGGGTGATTACCAAAACTTTTTATTTAGATTCAAGTAACTGGTTTTATGTTCCAACTACCTGGGGTTATAACAATACCTATCAGGCTCGTATAAGTTGGCCAGAATTATTAAATGGATACTATAACAATGGAATTATTGTTTTCTATTGCACGAGTTTTTATTCCAAGAACACCCAGATTTCGGCTTATGTATTACTGCCCTTTACATTTTGGCCAGTTGATGGCAATAATAGTTACAGCAGAACCTTTACTGTATCTTTAGTAACAAAGGGTGAAGTTTCGTTTGTTTCTTATGATTCGGATAATGTACCCGTAAACCCCAGCACCACAATGTTTCAAGGTATGGCATTAAAAAATATACCAATTACGGGGTTCAAACAACGACAAATAGATTCAATAGGAAAACTTTATTTGAAATAAGCGTATGTACCTAAAAACTAATTTAAATATGAGAAAAGTAATACTCTGCTTATTGCTCCTAACAATAGGAATGGGGCAAACCTTATACGCACAGAAAGTCTCAACAAAAGAAAATGGGACAGATAGCACTACAACTATAAATAAAAGGTATCAAAGAAAGCCGCCACCACCACCTCGACCTTTCAGGAAAATCAAAACTCAAACCAATGAGGCAGATAGCACTACAACTATAAATAAAAGGTATCAAAGAAAGCCGTTACCACCACCTCGCCCTATCAGGAAAGCCAAAACACAAATCAATGAGGCAGATACCATCGCACCAGTAAAAAGGCAACGCAGATTACCCACACCTCGTTCTCCTAAAAAAAGTTCGGAGCGTGAAACAGGATCAAAGCTAATAAAAAACAACCGTTCGCTTTCTGCCAATGCAACAAAAAAAATAGAAACGAAATATTTACGTCCTTCCATAACTACATTGTTTCTGCAACCTAAAAATGCGGATGAAACAACAGTTATCAATCGGTTCAAAAATCTTGATCCCGATAGCAGATTTGATGCACATAGCATACAATTTTATGATCTGAAATCCACAGCAGATATTGAAAATTATGTTCAATCAGCCACTAATCCCATCATTGCAAAATGGTGGGGGCGCGACCAGCAGGGGAATTTTAATTATTCGCTGGTAGCCCAAAGAGGCGCTTATACAGCAACTGATGCAGATGCTATAACATCTCGTGGGTCGAACACAAGCCGTATCGAAATGATTGGAGAGCAGTTGATTGATAAATCTTATGTTTTGGTTTATGAAATTAATGATTTGTATGATATGGAAGTCTATTATGATCGTGTTGATCAGCAAAATAGGTATAATAAAGATTACAAGCCCGTAAACCGGAGCGAGAAAGGCTATAAATGTGATTACACGGCTTATGTGTATAAAGTAAATTTCGCGGATTCTGTAGCAAGAACGTTTTATGACAATTATTGGGTAGATCAGAAAAATCAGGACAGCAAAAAGATTGCCGCCTGGGCTGATGCAAGATTTCCAATCGAGATGATTACCACTGTAAAAAATACAGTATCGGCTACGCAATCAAAAAATCCACTTCCTTATGTTAGAAAAAAATCCATGGCTGAACTGATTGAAGAAATTCCAGCTCATATTCAGGAAAATGCTTTTTCATCATTGATTACAAAAATTGAAGATTTTAAACTAAAAACAACAGTATTTAATGCTTATCCGGTGCTGGCAAAACTTGGGAAAAAGGAAGGTTTACATATGGATCAACGGTTCATTATTTACGAAATTGAGCAATCATCTAACGGCGATCAGGTATTAAATCGCAAGGGAGTAGTAAGGGTAAAGAAAATTAGCGACAATAAAAGTGTGACTACAGGTGAGTCTAACCCATCCCAATTTTATCAGGTAAGCGGAAAACATTTGTATCCGGGTATGTTTATGAAAAGCAAGGAGGACGCAGGATTTGTTCTTAGTATTGGGTACAAACACTCTAATAACAGTGCCATGGGTGGAGGAAATGTGAGTTTGGATTTGAATATTTCTCGACCGCTAAATAGTCCGGGTTGGTATTTTGGTATTGAAGGTGGTGTCAATCTAATGAACGGTGTATTTACTGGAAGGATTGAAACACCTCAGCAAAATTTAACATCAAATAATGAAAAGGCCGATGGAAAAGCTTACTTCTATGGATTTAATCTATCCAAAGAAGTTTATTTTCTTAATAAAGGCAATATTTATGTCAGACCATTGATTGGTGCCGGTTTGCAAGAGTATAAATTTAAAAAAGTGGGAACACAAAGCGTTCAGAATGATAAAAAAGATTTTATCTGGCGGTCATATTTTGCCCAAGCGGGTATCGGGGTTGGCTTCAATATTAGTCCTGTGTTCAGCATAGAGCTTAAACCGGGAGGTTATTTTCGCACACGAGCCAAAACTAAAAATAATAAATATCTGACACAGCAGACAAAACTTCATCATCTGATAAGTGGGGTTTTGAATCAATAGATAAAACTAGTCTTGGTTATGGAGCAGCAGTGAATTTAAAAATTAGATTATAACGTTGAGTTTTTATTTATTCAATTTTTATGAAGAAAAATATTACTATATATGTGCTTTTGCTTATCGTGATAAGCACCAATTACACGTTCCCATTATTTGCGCAGAATAAAAAAGCAGATAAAGACACCCGAGAATGGGTGTATGAAATTGACCCGGTTGGCGTGGGTGCGCAAGGCACTTACCTTATCAAAGTATGGTCATATTCAAAAAGGCCGGTTGTCGCTATTGAGCAGGCCAAAAGAATGCAGTGCATGGCGTGATTTTCAAAGGGTTTACAGGAATGCAGGGAGTACCTGGGCAACGCCCGCTTACCACCAATCCCAATCTGGAGGTGGAACAAGCCGAATTTTTCAGGAATTTTTTTCACGAGGGAGGTAAGTACATGAAGTTTGTCAACATCTCCAATGATGGGTCTGTTGCAGCCGAAGACCGGTTGAAAGTAGGTAAAGAGTATAAAATTGGTGTGGTGGTTTCGATTAATGTGGCTGGTTTGCGAAAAGACCTGGAAGATGCAGGTATGATTCGCAGTTTAAATAGTGGTTTTTAAAAGTATCTGTACACTGTTAAAAAAAGCATTTTCAAAGTATGAGAAATCTAATATTTATAAGTTTGGTTTTACTTGCAGGAAGCCTGCTTAATGGTGCAATTGCCCAACGAAATTCAAACATTGGATACTATACTATCGAACCCGAATGTTTAGGGGTTGAATTAGATGGATCAGTAACATTGCGTTCCTGGGGAACCGGCAGAAATCGCTTAGATGCAGTTGACCAGGCAATGAAAAATGCAGTTTACCTTGTTGTCTTCAAAGGTGTTCAAAAAGGCAATCCGAGTTGCAACCTCAAGCCACTATTGCCAGAGGTAAATGCCGAAACAAAATACGAGCCATTTTTTAATGATTTTTTGATGACAGAGTAGGAAAATATAAAAAATTTTGCTCATGGAGGGACGAACGGGTGCACAAAAAGAAACACCGTAAAGGTCTGGCAAATTCAGAAATGATGACATGCAGTATAATAATTAGGGTGTTACGATCAAAGCTAAAGGATTACTTAGAGGAAGAATGAGTTTAAATATTTTTTTGAAGGAATACAATATTCTTTGAATAGGTTTTTGAACGGTTCTCGACAAAAACCTGAATAGAAAAAACAAGTCTTTTTTAATAATTTAATATATCCAATTATGACAATAACTAATAGAATACTTTTCATGTTCATCACACTGTTTGCTTGCAACACCGTTTTTTCGCAGGCAAAAAAGCCTACCATTATGGTAGTTCCAAGCGATAACTGGTGTGTGAGAAACAATTTTATGACGATTTATGACAATATGGAAAAAAAGAGAAAGTTCCTGATTATAAAAAAGCAGTTCAGGAAAGTACTGAGCTACTTAACGTCATTAGTAAAATTAATGAGATGATGACTGATCGTGGTTTTCCACTTAAAAATCTGGAATCGGTAATGAAAACATTACAAAACCAATCAGCAGAAGATGCTATGCTTACCAGTAAATCAGGTGCAGACGTGAATGAATCACCTATTGATAAATTGAAAAAAAAAAACAGCAAAGGCAGATATTATCATGCAGCTAACCTGGGCAATTAATCAAACTGGGCCTAAACGCTCAGTAACCTTTAACCTGCAAGGCATTGATGCCTATACAGACAAGCAAATTGCAGGTGCTTCGGGTACCGGTCAGCCTTCCTTTTCTGCCGAACTGCCTGTTTTACTCGAAGAAGCAGTATTGGCACATATTGATAATTTTAACACACAGTTACAAAAGCATTTTGACGACCTGTTTGCAAATGGACGCGAAGTGAGCCTGCGTATCATGACTTTCAGTTCCTTCACTGGCGATCTGGAAAGCGAATATGAAGGTAAAGAGTTGAGAGAAATTATAGAAGACTGGGTTTCCAGCAATACAGTAAAGGGGCGATTTAGTCTAACGGATGCCACTGAAAATACCATGCTTTTTGAACAGGTGCGAATTCCACTTTATGATGCGACAGGCAGGGCTATAGACACTTACAATTGGACCGGAAATTTGCAAAAAATGTTGAGAGACAAATATAAAATAACCAACAAACTGATGAAGCGCGGATTGGGGCAGGCTCAAATTGTGATTGGCGAAAAATAGACCTGAGCATCAGTCGGCACCTTCATTATTCGTGTATTTTTTTAACGCATTTGATATGAAATATTCATTATTAATTTTTGCTTTTCCCCTGTTTTTTCTCAGTGCTTTCTCCCAAGCGCAAAAGATGTCTGATATGGAACGATTACCTCTAACCGTGTGGATTCCTGATGACATAGAAGCTATTCCGCCTCTTGCAGCGGACATTTTACAAAATAAACTAATTCAGATTGCCACACAAAATGGGATTAGTGGTTCTTCAGATGTAACACGATTTATTTTTACAGCCAACATTAAGTTGCTTACAAAAGACATCACACCCACAGCACCGGTTATGCACGCTTACACCATGAACATCAATATGTACATTGGTGATGGCATCAACGGCAAAGCGTTTTCAAGCTATTCCACCACCGTAAAAGGAGTGGGCGAAAATGAAACGAAAGCTTATTTGGCAGGGATAAAGAATATTAAAACCAACAATCCAGAATATCAACGATTTATTGAAGAAGGTAAATCGAAAATAATTGCATATTTCAACGCCCAGTGCGACTTTATTATCAGGCAGGCTAAAACACTGGCAAATATGAATCGTTTTGAAGAAGCTATCTGGAATCTTTCCACTATTCCTGATGTTTGCCCGGAATGTTGGAATAAAGCACAAAATGCTCTTGCTCCAATTTTCAAACAGATGATAAATTTCGATTGTAAACAAAAAATAATTCAAGCCAACAATATTTGGAATGCCGGTCAGAGCTGGAATGCCGCAAATGAGGCAGGTTCCATTCTTTCTTCTATCGACCCCAATTCAACTTGTTTGGGAGAAATAAAAACACTTGCCAATAAAATTGAAAAACGAATCATAGAAGTGGATAAACGGGAATGGAAATTCAATTATGACTACAATATCGGGCTGAAGCGCGACTTAATTAAAGCTTACCGCGATATAGGGGTAGCCTGGGGAAACGGTCAGCGGCGAACCATTATTTACAACAGCTTCAGAACAAATTATTTTATTCGTTAGTACAGTCGTTTAGCCGGATTTACACCTTATATTTCTTTCAACTTGTAAAGTGTTAAAAGCGAAAAATAAATTCTTGTTCAAAACTGTCTTTGAATACCGTTACTCCGAAAGATTTTCCAAAATAAGTAGTGTCCATTAACACATTGACTGGAGAAGGAAATGTTCTATTCTGTTGTGCGGAAGATTGGTCTATTTTTCGCTGAATGGTTTTGTTTGAGCAATTATACTTCTCCGCTAATTGAGTATAAGTTTGTTTTCCTAAAAGATATTCGATTAAAACATCTTCACTTTTTATCCTTAATCCTCCAACAAAACTTCGACCACAAGCCATACATTTATAGCGTTGCTTGTCATTAAAAAAGCCCTTTTTCCGCACAATTTTGCTCCCTCAATAAAAGCATTTTTTTTTCATAACCTTTCATTTGCCTTAAAGCTAATAACAATAATGATTACAGCGATTTTTAGACCCATTTTTGTCCATTAACCCCAAAAATAATATGAAATGCAATTAAAATTGAAAATTTCAACTTTTCAAACAAAGTTCCAACCGTAGGACTTTCATCATATCGACATTTTGTACATCTCCTATTTTGCGTTTTATTTCCAATACAGAATTTGTCATTCCCACACCTTATACATTTATATCCATCCGACCATTTCAAATCAGACAGATAATTTAAGCAATCATTATCATCTTTAAAACGCTGGTTAAATTTTATTGAATTCACACCTCCAAAAATATTTTCATCTACCATCAGGAAAAGATAATTAATTGCTACTTAAACGCCTAATTAGAGTTTGTCTATAAATGATAAATTATTGACAGTCAGTATATTGTGGCATAATTATTGTGATTTGAGAGGGTATGAAAATGAATTTGTTCGAGCCGCTGCGTTTAAAGTTTGAGAAGCCTGATTGGGCCAGAAACCCCGAGTTTGGGCTATTGGATACCGTGTTAGAGCGGCATCCGGAGTTGATCAAAATAGCAGAAGCAGATGTGCTTAGGGGTTGTTTGCAAAGTGAATTTGGCCGTCAGGATATGCCCAGTGTAGAGCAGATTGTTCGCGCAGCGATCTATAAAGAGATGAAGGGGTTGGATTACAGGGAGTTGGAATATGCTCAAAGCGACTCCGTATTTGTGAGCAGTTTGTAAAAGCTTGATAACCTCCACCCGTTTAGCTTTCAGGTATTCCAGAAATATATTTCAAAGATAAGTGAAGACAGCCTGCAACAGATATTGGTATCATTGAACAAGATAGCTATCAGCGAAGGATTGGAAGATATTAAACAGCTACGCCAGGATAGCACTGTTGTTGGAAACAAACATACATTACCCCACTAATAACTCGTTGGTCTGGGACTGTATCAAAGAAAGCCACCGGCTGCTCTCACAGTTAGCAGAAGAAGTGAAAGATTTGGATTACAGAGATTATACCAAAGATGCGAAAAGAACATTTTTCAAGATTAACATCACCAGGAATGGAGATAAGCGTATGAACCTGTTCAACAAGCAATTAATAACATTCACAAAATGTATTAATCAGGTGGCTAACGCGGTAAAAAAAAGCCATGTTATAGTATGAACGCCTTCTTCATAACAGGGGAATTGGAAAATCTGTTGCCGCTGATGGAAAAAGTGTATGATATTACCTGCGCAAACAGATCAATGGAGAGACAGTGTCCAATGATGAAAAAATATTTTCTATCTATGAGCAGCATACTGACATTATAGTAAAAGGTCAAAGGGAAGTTCAGTTTGGTCACAAGATAAACCTGACAAGCGGCAAAAGCAGTTTGATATTGAGTTGTGAGGTATTGAAGGGCAATCCATCCGATAGCACACTGTATCAAAGCACCATCAATAAAATAGAGAGTGATTATCAAATCGTACCCCGTGATAGCGTAACCGATGGTGGGTATGCCTCCAAAGACAATGCGGAATATGCGCAAGGAAAAGGAATCGTAAATATTGTTTTCAATAAGATCGTAGGCAGCCTGAAAAATGTAGTGAGTTCCAAAAATATGGAGACCCGTTTGAAGAAATGGCGCAGTGGAATAGACGCGGTGATTTCAAATTTGAAAGAGGCTGCCGGTTATTCAGGTGCAACTGGAAGGGAGAAGCACATTTTAAGCAAAAGGTATTATGGAGCGTGATCGCCTACAATATCCGGGTGATGACAGCCGCAGTGGTGGCTCAGCTATAAAGGTATATCGGACTATAAGCTAAAAATGCGAAGATGCAAGGCGGAGCTATGCGCTGAAAGTGCCGAAAATGCTGCCTTTGAGCCATTTCTACCTGAAAAAATACTCAACGATGAAAGGGAGATCGTTATCGACTAAATGAAGACCGGAAAATAGAACGAATATTAATATATACTAATGCGTTTTAGAGATCGTTTACTTTATGGACAGACACTAATTAAAAAAATTGCTCACAAGCCTCATTCAGACTATTATTACAAGATTATTGACCATTGGACACAATTATCGACAGCTCAAAACCTAAAGGGCTGGTTTACAAGAGTGGGCATCCTATTCTTCGTATAAGACTAAACTACCCTGTTATTCTTAATCTCCTCCACGATTTCAGGATTTAGCAGGGTGGTGATATCTCCAAAATTACTAAAATCACCTTCTGCTATTTTTCTGAGTATCCGGCGCATGATTTTGCCTGAACGTGTTTTAGGAAGTCCTGACACGAACTGAATTTTATCTAATTTGGCGATAGGCCCTATCTGGTCTGTAATTAATTGATTGATTTCACGGCTCAGGTTATTTCTGTCGCGACTTTCACCCGCTTCTTTCAATATTACAAAACCATACAGCGCATTTCCTTTAATATCATGCGGGTACCCCACAATAGCGCTTTCGGCTACAGCCGGATGTTCATTAATACTGTCTTCTATTGGCGCTGTGCCCAGATTGTGGCCTGAAACAATTATAATATCATCCACACGTCCGGTAATACGGTAGTATCCTACCTCATCGCGCAGAGCGCCATCACCTGTAAAATATTTTCCCGGGAAAGATGAAAAATAAGTTTCAATATATCGCTGATGGTCGCCCCAGATGGAACGCGCAATTCCGGGCCATGGAAAGCGGATACACAGGTTACCATCCACCTGATTCCCTGTAATTTCATTTCGTTTGTCGTCCATCAGCACCGGCTGAATACCAGGTAATGGCAGTGTCGCATAAGTGGGTTTGGTGGGTGTAACAAACGGCAGTGGTGAAATCATAATACCTCCGGTTTCCGTTTGCCACCAAGTATCCACCACAGGGCATTTCTTTTTGCCAACATGGTCGTTGTACCAATGCCAGGCCTCGTCATTGATGGGTTCGCCAACGGAGCCAATCACTCTCAGGGATGACAAATCATGTTTTTCAACCCATTCAGTCGTTTCTTTTGCAAGAGAACGAATGGCAGTGGGTGCAGTATAAAACAGGCTTACTTTATGCTTCTCTATCACCGCCCAAAACCTGTCGGGTTCGGGATAGGTGGGTATGCCTTCAAATATTACCGTGGTGGCTCCGTTTGCCAAAGGGCCATACAAAATATATGAGTGTCCGGTAACCCAGCCAATATCTGCTGTACACCAGAAAATATCATTTTCCTTGTAATTAAATACATTTTTAAAAGTGTATGCAGTAAACACCAAATATCCGGCACAGGTGTGCAACATTCCTTTTGGTTTACCGGTGGAGCCGGAAGTATATAAAATAAATAAAGGGTCTTCGGCATCCATAATACAGGGGATATGGTCGATGGGCGCTTTATCCAAAAGTGGCTGCAACCAGATATCTCTTCCTTCCTGCACCTTTATTTCGTTATGGGTACGTTTTACGAGTAATACTTTTTCAACAACCGGGCATTTTATAAGCGCTTCATCTACAATGGATTTCAGGTCGAGCACTTTGTTGCCCCTGTAGCTACCGTCGGAAGTAATTACAATTTTACTCTGGCTGTCATTAATTCTGGTAGCAAGCGCATTTGACGAAAATCCTGCAAATACCACCGAATGTACTGCCCCGATTCTTGCACATGCCAACATGGTTACCGCAAGTTCGGGTATCATAGGCAGATAAACAGTTACCCTGTCTCCTTTCTGAATGCCCATATCTCGAAGCACATTCGACATTTTGCCCACACGGTCGTAAAGTTCCTGATAGGTGATGTGTTGTGCCGGTTCGTTAGGGTCATTGGGTTCCCAGATAATGGCGGTTTTATTTCCACGTTGCGCCAAATGCCTGTCAATACAGTTTTTGGTGATGTTCATCTTAGCATTGATAAACCATTCTATTTTTGCCTCACGCATATCATACTTCACCACCTTCTCCCAGCGCTGATACCACACAAAATTTTCGTCGGCCACTTTGTCCCAAAATTTTTTGGGGTTCTTGATTGATTTCTTGTATTGCTTAAAATAGTCCGGCAATGATTCAATTACATAATTTTTCATATTTCAATCTATTAAAAAGTAGAGTTTTATTTGTATGATAATCTAATATTAGATTAAATGATTTTCAATCAAAACTAATATTAAGATTAAATTTTATACACAATTCTGTTGATTTATTGAAAACAGGCTTACAAGGTACTAAAAAATCATTTATTTTTACCCTTCCCATATTCTCCCATGAGGGCATAATACCCAAATACCGCCAACCCACCCACAATGATAGGCGTAAGAATAAATAGAATGATGATACCAAATACCAGATCATCCTGCCTGCCGGTGACCAATTTTGGAACTCCAAAAATAAAAATGCAAAAATAGGCTGCCGCTGCTGCCAGTATCAACCAAACCATTCCTGCTAATTTCTTTATTGATTCCATAGCGCTCAACATTTTTTTATTCAACATTTTTGTTTTTACTATCCAAATATATTATTCCGATTATAAAGCACACTGCCGACACAATGATCGGATACCATAATCCTTCCAGAAACCATTCGGTATGGCCGGCTTCTTTTCCTTTGGTAACCAAATAAGTAGCTACCGCCGGCAGCAATCCTCCAAAAATTCCATTGCCAATATGATAGGGCAACGACATGGATGTGTAGCGAATCCTTACAGGGAACATCTCCACCAAAAATGCAGCTATCGGACCATAAACCATCGTTACAAAAATTACCTGTATCCACACAAAAAAAGCAAGTGTCCATTTGGTTTCGCTGTTGACTGTAACTGTTTTATTGATAATGGGTTTGGAATTATGCTCCTGTGGCATTAAATGAACCGTACTGTCCTGTTTCACTATTGTTTCATCAGTATAGGCTGTGATGGTGGAGTAGGTAATAATACTGTCGCCTGCCAGATGCTCGTTTATTTTGGCGGTACGCTTTTGTTCCACACCGTTTTCTGCAACTGTCTTTGCTTCAATATTTATGGAATGATACATTTTGGAATAAATAGGACGATAGAAGATAATGGCCAGCGCCATACCCATCAACATAATAGATTTTCTGCCTACCTTATCGGAAAGCCATCCAAACAATACAAACCCCGGAGTGGCAACAAACAATGCAGCCGCCATCAATGAGTCCACCTGCGACGATTCCATGCTCATCACCTTTTGCATAAAACTCATAGCATAAAACTGTCCGGTGTACCAGATAACCCCCTGCCCCATCACTGCGCCAAACAATGCCAGCAATACAAATTTAAAATTGTATCGATTGCCAAAACTCTCTTTTAGCGGATTGGATGATGTCTTACCCTCTTTTTTTGCTTTGGCAAACAAAGGAGATTCTTTCATGTTGCGGCGAATCATATAAGAAACACCTACCATTAAGATAGAAATCCAAAATGGAACACGCCAACCCCAGCTATCAAATTCATCCGGAGTTAAAGAAGTTCTGGTAACTAAAATAACGATTAACGAAATGAACAATCCTGCAGTAGCCGTAGTCTGTATCCAAGAAGTCCAGTAACCCCTCCTTTTTTGGTCGGCATACTCGGCCACATAAGTAGCAGCGCCTCCATATTCGCCCCCCAAAGCCAAGCCTTGCAAAAGCCTCAAAAAGAGTACAAGCACGGGGCCATAAAACCAATAGTTTCGTACCCGGGTACGCAACCTATGGCAAATGTGGAACCTCCCATCAGCAGGAGTGTCATCAGGAAAGTATATTTTCGCCCGATAATATCTCCCAATCTGCCAAAAAACAAAGCCCCAAACGGCCTTACCACAAATCCGGCGGCAAAGGTTGCCAATGTGGAAAGAAAAGCTGCTGTTGGGTTATCGGCAGGGAAAAATTTTGTGGATAGAATGGCAGCAAGGCTTCCAAAAATGTAAAAATCATACCACTCAATCAGCGTACCTAAGGAAGATGCTGTAATAACTCCCCAAAGTGTACTGTTTTTGCGTCGTATTTCCTTATAAGCGTCGTGTTCTGCCTTACTTTCAAAATGCTGACTCATCAATCACATTTTTTTAATTGGCTTTCGCCAGTTTGCAATAAAGAAGTGAAAAATTTTAAAATATTCTGTAATAATATATATTTTTTGCAAAAAAATATTGTATTGCCTGATATTTTTTGAAATAATCAGCAATTAAATTTCAATTTCAGTAAATAATACCTATAATTATTGATGGCAATTCAATATAAAGAAGCCCTGTTTTGAATTCATTATTTCTTTTTAAACAGTTCTTCCTTTGTAACCACCTTTACCTTAGACCCGTCCTTTAATTTTTGGCTGATAACACTGTAAGGACCGGTTACCACTTCGTCTCCGGCTTTAATTCCATTCACTACCTCGATGTGATTAATGTCCTGAATTCCGGTAGTAACGATTTTCTTTTTCACTGTTCCGTCCTGCATTTTCATAAACACCACTTCTTCCATTCCGTCATCAAAACTGTTTTGTGCTTTATCTTCATTGGGTATGTTCTCCTTTTCATTTTCTTTTTTAGTATCGGCAAAACTTTTGTCGCTGCCTTTTACCCGGGCATTAACCGCGCCAATTGCAACAGATACCACATTGTCTTTTCTCTTGGTTTTTATGTCGGCGCTGGCATTCATGCCCGGCCTGAAAGGAAATTTTTTAGGGTTATTTGTATCTATCAATTCTTTATAAGATTCCTTATCCAACCTGATTCTTACTTCGTAATTGGTAACATCATTCACGCTTCCTGTAGCATTTTTTACACTGCTTGCAATTTTGGTTACAAATCCTCTGAATGTTCTGCCATTGTAAGCATCCACTTCCACCTCGGCATTATCGTCGATATTTACCTTTACAATATCGTTCTCTCCCACATTGACACGTACTTCAATGGTGTTCATATCCGAAATGGTCATCATCTCGGTGCCGGCCATTTGTGCGGTACCCACTACTCTTTCACCCTTTTTAATTTTTAATGAAGAAACAATACCGCTCATGGGCGCTACAAGTGTAGTGCGCCCCAGGTTTTTATTAGCTGACCTCAAAGCGGTTTGACTACTACTTACACCTGCCTGAAGGCTCCTAATATTTTGAAGATTGGCCTTGTAGTTGGCCTTGGCAGAAGACAGGTTAGTTTCATACTGCTCAAACTCCGATTTTGAAATTACCTTTTCATCAAAAAGTTTTTTATTGCGGTTGTATTGTTGCTGAGCCTGCTCCAGCGCTGCCTTTTGCGCACCGATAGCAGCCTGACTATTGGCAACAGTAGCCTGAGACTGGTTTACCCTTGCCGCAGCTTCATCTCTTTGTAAGGCATAAATATCAGCATACACCCTGGCCAGAACCTGTCCCTTTACCACACTATCGCCTTCTTCTACTGTTAAATCTGTTACCTCGCCACTAATGTCGGGGCTGATTTTTACTTCCACTTCCGGATAAATCTGACCACTGGCATTCACACTTTCAGTTATAGACCGCACAGCCGCCTTTTCTGTAGTAACTTTTATTACATCCTTATTTCTGCTTTGAATAATACTCCACACTACCAAGAAAGCCAGGATACCTACTCCAATAATTAATATCCTTCTCCATTTTCTGCTCATAAGAATCTCAATTTATTTTTTCCTGAAAATATTTTACAATTTTAATCCTAATCCTTTATAAAACTCCAGCAATTTCATTTTAAAAACATAATCATATTGTGCCGACAGCATATTTATTTTTGAGCGAAAAAGGTTGTTTTGATTGGTGATTAAATCAATTGAATTTAACAGTCCCACATCAAATCTTTTGCGCGAAAAATCGTAAGTCTTCTGAGCCAAATCTGTTGCCGTTTTAGCTGCATTGAATTTTTCAAGCGAAGCCAGTACATTGGTATATGCCTGATAAATATCCTGCTTCAAGGTTTTAATATCCAGCTCTTTCATCAACTGCTGCGCCTCCACGTTCAATTTGGCTTTCTGCCAGTTCGTTCTTGCTGCGGAGCCATTAAAAATAGGAATTGAAAGACCTATACCCAGATTCTGACTGAAATTATTACTCAGTTGTCTGAAATATGAGTTTTTATCAAAGGCAGTGGGTTGATTCATTTTTGTCATTACATTATAGTCAATGCCATTGATATTAACTGTGCCAAAAGGGACATTCACTTGTTCAAAGTGCCTTGCAATCAACTTTTGAGCATTTGAATATCTTGTATTAAGTCCGCCAAAAATCGAGAGCGTGGGATACATTGATGCCTTGGCAACCTCCAAATTTTTTTGCGCTGCCAAAAAATTCAGATGATTGATTTTTTGCTGAGGCAGATTTTGAAGTGCTGAGGCAAAAACTACGGTAGGCTCAGGGTTTGCATTTCGGCAAGGTTCAGTTCGGGCAGAGCGCCTGCGGCTACCTGCTTGGCAATATTGACTACCTGTTCGCTGCTTTGGTTCACCTGTACTTCGCTCACTTTTATTTGCTCTTTGTTGAGCAAGGCAGCCAGATAAGCATTGGCCACATTCAAAGCAATATCGCTCTTTGCTTTTTCAAATTTTGAGCTACCGGCCTGAGCCAGCAGCTTATTGGCTTCAATAGTATTTCTTTTGCTAAACCAATTAAACAAATCTACGCCGGCATCCAGACCATGATTGGCAAAAAGAATCCTATTGGTAGTAAACTGGTTTGAGGCGGGATCAATGGAGCGCCCAAACTGATAGCCTGTGCTGTGCTGACTGCTTACACGAGGATATTGCGACATGACGCTTTGTTCCAAAGTCAGTTTATCCACCCGCTCCTGTAGGTCTGCTTGTTTTACAGAAATATTATTGCTGATGGCATATTCCACACACTGCTGCAAAGTCCATTTTTGTTGGGCATTGGCGCCCAACAAAGGCAATAGGCACAGGATTAAAAGCAATGAACGAATATTCAAAAGGACTGAATGAAGTTTCATAATGTACAAAAGTAAGATAAGATGGGGAAAAACGATTACGGATTGCCGCAGATGCGCAGATTGGATAGTAGATTTCATTAATAATTGAAAGATTGCCGCAGATGCGCAGATTGATTCTACAAATAAAAAAATAATAAGATGTTTTAAATAGAGCCGGTATGATAACTCCACAGCTTATGATAATAACCGTTTTGATGTATTAATTCCTGATGCCCTCCCTCTTCTACCAATTTGCCTTCATGAAGAACTAAAATTTTATTGCAATTTTTAATAGTTGATAACCGAGGTGCTATTATAATAACTGTTTTGTCCTGTGGTAAATCCATTTTTTGCAAATCTAATGTTTGTACCATGTTTTTAAGTTTTTAAAATTAAAAAAAATGTTTTGCGCAAGAAAATTTTGTGCACTTGGTTTTCTCAATCCGAAAATATGATAGTCAAACGCTAATTCAAGAAAAGTTTTGGAATAAATTATTCCTATTTGGATATAAATTATTCCTATATTTGAAGTGATTTTATTGCTTATGTACGGTCAAAAAATTAGGTTAATACGCACAGCAAGAGGTATGGGGCAGGAGGAAATGGCCCGCCGGCTTGGCATTACCCAGTCTGCCTATTCCAAAATTGAGAATAACGGTTTAAGGATTGATGAAGAAACGCTTGAAAAAATTGCCAGGCAATTGGGTGTATCGCCGGAGGACATTAAAGCTCAGGAACCCGTGATCATTAATTTTCAAAACAGCCCGCAAAGCAGTAATAGTATTAATGGTAATGTCAATTACCATACCAACGAAAAAATCATAGAACAACTAACCCATCAGTTGGAAACTAAGGATAAACAAATCGAACAACTGTTGTCAATACTTCCTAAAAAACAATCCTCTTCGACTAAATCACTATTCTTCTAATGATTTGCCCTATTCTCTCCCGCCATCTGCGAATCTGCGGCAAAAATATTTACTTTTAAATTGCAGCCTTTTTATGGAGATTTAAATCTGCGTTCATCTGCGAATCTGCAGCTTATACCTCCTCTAATTATTTGAGCCAACCTCCTTCAACAAAACCCTCCTCTGCCATCTGCGCATCTGCGGCAAAATTATTTACTTTGAAATTGCAGCCTCTTTACGGAGATTTAAATCGGCGCCCATCTGCGAATCTGCAGCTTATCATCCTATAATTTCTTTAGCTAATCCTTCTCAACAAAACATCTGCGAATCTGCGGCAAAAATATCTTCCTCCATTTAAGCACATTTTTTCCTCCAACTCCCCCCTCTCATTTTTTCTATCGTTATCTTTGAGGCATGTTTCAAAATATTTTACATAAAGCGGTAATGGCTGGAGCCGAAGAGATTTTGCGTTTTTTCAACCACTCCTTTATAATCAGTAATAAAGAAGGCAGAAACAACTTGGTAACAGAGGCAGACCACGCTTCCGAAAAAGCTATTCTGGAAGTAATAAAAACCAATTTTCCTGGCCACTCCATCCTGACGGAAGAAACAGGCGATCTACCACAAGAATCTGATTATAAATGGATTGTGGACCCCATAGACGGCACCATCAATTTTGCACACGGCATACCTATTAATTGTGTTTCCATCGGTCTCGAATTTCGCGGCGACATGATTATGGGCATGGTTTACAATCCTCATCTGAAAGAATTGTTTTTTGCCGAAAAAGGGAAAGGCGCCACACTCAACGATAAGCCCATTAAGGTAAGCAGTGAAACGGATGTGATGAAATCCTGCCGGTAACAGGTTTTCCTTACATTTATTTAAATATACCTAATGGGCCGCTTGATATTTTTGAAAGGCTTATTCGCGAAGGTGTGCCGGTAAGGCGTTTGGGGTCTGCCGCCATTGATTTGTGCTGGGTAGCCTGCGGGCTGTTTGACGGATTTTATGAACACAAATTGGAACCTTGGGACAGCGCCGCCGGAGGTCTGATTGTAAACGAAGCAGGCGGGAAAGTAACCGATTTTTCTGGTGGTGAATTTTCGGTTTACCAACACCGTATTCTGGCAACCAACTCCATTATTCATGACCAGATGCTGAATATCATCAATAAATAATTATTTGTAAAAAACCATATTTTCAGAAGTTCATTTTTTAGTATCTTCAAGTTTAAAGTTTTTGTATGAGCATAGAAAGAACAGAGCTTTCAGAACTCGGCGAGTTTGGACTGATTGACCATCTGACCAAAAATATAGAATTGCAAAATGCCTCCTCCATTGTGGGTGTTGGCGATGATGCAGCAGTGATTGATCATTTTGGAAAGCAAACTGTTGTTACTTCCGATCTGCTTCTTGAGGGCGTTCATTTCGACCTGATGTACACGCCGCTCAAGCACCTTGGTTATAAGTCGGTAGTGGTCAACCTCAGCGACGTGTATGCCATGAATGCAATACCTACACAAATAATAGTGAGTATCGGTATCAGCAACCGTTTTGGTTTGGAAGCGCTTAATGAATTTTATGAAGGTATTTATGCCGCATGCAATGCTTACGGAGTGGATCTGGTAGGCGGCGACACTACTACTTCGCAAAAAGGATTTGTAATATCCGTAACAGCCCTTGGTGAAGTAGCTCCCGACAAATTTGTAAAACGAAGTACGGCACAAAAGGCGATTTGCTTTGCGTAAGCGGCGACCTGGGCGCTCCATACATCGGCCTCCTATTTTTGGAAAGAGAAAAGAAAATATTTTTGGAGAGTCCGGGAGTACAACCTGACCTCGAGCAGGAAACCTATGTAATCGGGCGTATTTTGAAACCTGAAGCCAGAAAAGATATAATTGAGTTCTTTGCAGAGCAGGAAATCTTACCTACTGCCATGATGGATATCAGCGATGGGCTTAGTTCCGAAATTCTGCATATTTGCAAAGACAGCAGTTTGGGATGTGTGTTGTATGAAGATAAAATCCCCATTGCCGAAGAAACCCGGAAAGCAGCCTTTAAATTTGAAATAGACCCTACGGCTTGTGCTCTCAGCAGCGGCGAAGAATATGAATTGGTTTTTACGGTCTCTCAAAAAGAATACGAAAAAATAGCGGCAAATAACCAAATCAGTATTGTGGGCTACATGACAGCGCAGGAAGAAGGCGCTCACATCATCACCAAAGGGGGAAGCACACACTCAATAACAGCTCAAGGTTGGAATCATTTAAAATAAATCCACTCATTATTAAACTTTCTTTTTATGAACAAACTCTTTTTTGCGATTGTAATTTTTTTTATTGGTACAACCCTCTCTGCTCAGGATCTAAACGTAATGACCTTCAATCTGCGGTATAACAACCCGGGCGACAGCCTCAATGCCTGGCCCCACCGGAAAGATAAAGCAGCCTCCGAAATCTTGTTTCACGATGTTGACTATCTGGGTGTGCAGGAGGCGTTGGAAGGCCAGATGAAAGCATTGCTGGATAGATTGCCGGGATACCAATCAATTGGCGGAGGTAGAGATGACGGAAAAACAAAAGGAGAATACAGCGCCATTTTTTACAATACAAAAAGATTAAAACCACTAAAAACAGGGATGTTTTGGCTTTCAGAAACGCCTGCGGTTCCAGGCAGTAAAAGCTGGGATGCAGCAATTACCAGAATGGTTACCTGGGCCAAATTTAAAGACCTTAAAACAGGAAAAATATTTTTTGCATTTAATACCCATTTTGACCACATTGGAAAAGAAGCCAGAAGGCAAAGCGCCCATCTTTTATTAAAAAAGGTAAAAGTAATGTCCGGCGCAACTCCAGCAATTATAACTGGTGATTTTAATGCAGAGCCTATGGATGAACCGATAGTGATTTTAAAAGACCCATCTAATCCTCTGCATTTAATTGATGCGATGGAGATTTCACAAATGCCTCATTATGGCCCAACCGGAACTTTTAATAATTTTAAAAGGAAAGAAGTAAATGATTATCCTATTGATTATATTTTTTTGAAAGGAAACTGGAAAGTGAAGAAACATGCTTCCATTTCGCAAACCTGGGGTGGCCGTTTTGCATCGGATCATTTTGCCGTATTTGCAGTTTTAGCTTATTAAACAGGCATTTCATCGACATATTTTAAGCATTCATCGAATTTTTTGATAGTGTCTTAATGTATAAACTAACTTTACCTCGTTTTATAAAAATTAATTATTTTAAAAAAAAGTCAAGCTATGTCAATTAACATTGTTGATCTTATTAAGAACTATGCTACTAACGAACTGGTTTCAAAAGCCAGCTCATTCCTTGGTGAAAGTGAAAGTGGTGTTGGTAAAGCTGTATCAGGATTAATCCCTTCTCTTTTGGGAGGCTTTATCTCCAAAGCTACCTCCAGCGAAGCAGGAGCATCTGAGATTTTTGAAGCAGCCAAAACTGCGAATAGCAGCGGAATCTTAAATAACCTTGGCTCTTTGGTGGGTAATGCAGATGTATTGTCCAAAGGAGCAGGTCTTTTCAGCAGTTTGTTCGGGAACAAATCGACTTCTATTATTGATGCCATTTCGGGCTTTGCGGGCATTAAGTCATCTTCTTCCAACTCTTTGGTTAGTATGTTATTACCACTGATTGGCGGCATTTTAGGAAAACATGCAGCAGATAATAATCTCAATGCAAGCGGTTTTGCAGGTTTCCTGGGCGGACAAAAGAATAATATCATGAGCGTACTGCCATCAGGCTTGGGCGCTGTTGGTTCCCTTCTCGGGTTAGGCAGTCTTTCGGGTGCTGCCGAAGAAGCTGTTTCAAATGTTAAAGAAACGGCTGCCTCTGCCTATAATTATTCAGAAGAAAACCTTGAAAAAGCAGGTGGTGGTATGAAATGGTTACTGCCATTGTTGCTGTTGGCCGCTTTGGCATTATTGCTTTGGTACTTTATGGGCAAAGGATGCAATAACGGCGAAGGTGGCGTAGCAGGGGCCGACACAACAGCAGTTGCTCCGGTAGATAGTGAGACATTGGCTCCGGTAACAATTGTGGGAAGTTACGACTCAGTTAGCGGAAACTACATTTATAATGTGGGTGCCAATAAAGAAATTTCTCTGAAAGACGGCACCAAACTTACAGTAGGTGAAAACAGCACAGAAGCTAAATTATTTAACTTCCTGAATGATGCTAACGTTTCAGTTGACACGGTAGATAAAACAAAAGGATGGATTACTTTAGACAGAGTGTATTTTGAAACAGGTAAATCTGTACTAAAAGCAGAATCACAAACACAACTTAAAAACATAGCAGCTATTCTTAAAAATTTTGGAACGGCGCTTGTAAAAATGGGTGGTTATACAGATAATACTGGTTCGGCAGATGCAAACATAAAAATCTCTGGGGAAAGAGCAAAAGTAGCAGCCAATGAGTTGGTTAAATTAGGTGTAGCAGCAGCTAATGTAGAGTCAGAGGGTTATGGCCCGGAACATCCGGTTTGTGCGGCTAATGACACTCCTGAGTGTAAAGCACAAAACAGAAGGGTTGACATTAGGGTAAAAGCAAAGTAAATAAATCCAATTATTTTAAAGAGGCTGTCCCAAAATAAGGACAGCCTTTTTTGATGGCATTAGGTGTCCTGTCAGTAAGCCTTTTCATAAAAAAAATGAATAATTTCGTGTATTTTTAAACAAATTTTGAAATCAAAAACTCATTTTGTTGTATGAAATTTTAGTATCCACCCGACCAATCCCATATTGCTCATTCCATCCATCCGAATAGTTTTGCAAAAAAGATTTTCAGATGAACAAGCAATGACAGATGGAAGCTCTGATAGAACAGTACAAGCAGGGTGGATTAAGCGTAAAAGAAATTTGCACACAAAATCAGGTTGGTTATCACACCCTTCAGTACTGGCGCTATAAAGAAAAGCGCCATGCCCGGAAAAATCAGGCAGTCTTTTTATCCATACGGACGACAGCCCGGCCATCTGAGGGCAAAGTGCTTGTGAGCTATCCCAATGGGGTTACCGTCAGCCTTGATTGTTTCGATCCCAATCAGATTCTTCAGCTATTGCAATTAGGTAATGTTTAACCTGAGTTCATCACACTGTTATCTGCTTTATGTTAAGCCCTGTGATATGCGAAAAAGTTTTGACTCACTCAGCGGCATCGTATCCGGTGAACTCGGCCGGAGCCAACGGGGAGAGGTATTTGTGTTTTTACACAAACGAAGAAGCCATATCAAACTGCTGCACTGGGAAAGGGATGGTTTTTCACTTTATTACAAACGACTTGAAAAAGGCACTTTCACTCCGCCTGTTCCCGCAGAGGACGGCAGTATATTATGGCCTGAGTTAGTACTGATGTTAGAGGGGATCAAGGAGGGATTCAGATTCATCCTAAGATAAAATCGTGTTATTTGACTACCAAACCGGTCGTAGCACAGATGCCGCATTGAATATACTGGATGGCTTTTAAAGGCTGCCTGCAAGACAGACGGCTATGGTGCATATAATCGTATAGGTGCCGATAAGGATATCACCCATCCGAACTGTTGGGCACATGCCAAAAGGGAATTTGAGAAAGCATTGTCCAACGATAGGCAAAGAGCAGAAAAAGCATTGGTATTTATCCAAAAGCCTGTACAAGGTAGAGCATGAGGCCAGAGAAAGAAAACTGGATGCGGCACAGCGCAAAGAACTGCGGTTGTATGAATCGCTGCCGGTGATCAACGAATTTGCAAAATGGATGACAGAGGAGGTGAAGCAGTTTGCTGTTTTACCCAAAAGCCCGATAGGCAAAGCATTCGCCTATAGTCTGAATCGTTGGAATGAATTAAGCGCCTATCTCTATGATGGAATCCTGGAGATAGACAACAATCTGGCAGAAAATGCTATTCGTCCCATAGCGCTGGGCAGAAAGAACTATTTGTTTGCCGGCAGCCATGATGCTGCAAAGCGGGCTGCCTGTATCTACTCATTCTTTGCCATCTGCAAGAAGCATGATGTCAATCCGTACGAATGGCTAAAATATGTATTTGAGAATCTAATGGATACCAGGGTAACAGAGCCGGAAAAATTATATCCCCCAGAATTATAAAGAGACTATCACATAATAGACCGGTACTCTATCTCCTATTTTTTGGATAGCTCAATGTTGTATTTGGTCGGGTGGATACAGAATAAATGCAGACAATATCAATTCAGTATTCTGACAACGACTATAAATTTGAAACAGAAAACAACCTTGCCGACTTTGCCAAAAAACTCTTTTCCTATTTTACTTTTAAATAAAAACCTCAGCAAGTAACATCTGATAACTTTTACGAAACTAAAGTCAGGTTTAATCCACGGCATCCCATCCATTCAAAATTTTATTCAAAGAATATTCTTTTGACTCATTTTCAGTCAATTGGTGGCTCCAGTTTACCCTTTTGGAAGAGTCGCCTCCCTTTCCTCCCGATTTATACTCAGCATAAAAAACCGTCTTTTCATTTTCAGGATTGCGCCAGTTATCCCAGCCCTCAGGTTTAATTATCCCACTCATCAGGCAATTTATAAAAACAGTTTTGGCATAAGGCCTCCAGGGGCGACCCAGATAAAACGACTCTGGCGGAGCATCGCCATCTATTTTGCAATTTAAAAATACATAACCATATTTTGAACTATCAGGAGTACTTGCTGCCGTAAGAAAACCACCTCGTTTTCCAAAAATGCGACAATCATCAAATACCGCAGTAGATGACCCGAATATAAAATCTACGGTTCCTTCTATGTAACAGTTTTTGTAATACTGTCTTGAAGAAGCGCCATATCCCCAGGTGTACAAGGTGTCCTGAAAGCCCAGAAACTTACAGTTGACAAATTTCACTTTGTCCGAAGCAACTCTAACCGCCACCGCCTGTCCAACAGGTCCGGCGCTGTTTTCAAATGTAATATTCTCTGCAGTGAAACCATCGCCATGAATAAAAAATGAAGCGCTGGCACTTGTTCCCATTTCTTCCCCAAAAATATTCTTTTTGCTTGCATAGTCGTCATAGGTCAGGACTACGCTATCAACAGACTGGCCAATGAATGTAACATTTGTCTTTGTAGCCGGAAGGTTTAACTTTTCTTTATAAACGCCGGTTTTGATATAAATAACCGTCCTATTTTTTCTGACCTCAGGCACTGCATTGATGGCCTCCTGCACGGTTTTAAAATCACCCGAACCATCTTTGGCTACCACAAAGTCATATTTTATAGCAATGGTTTTGGCAGAGGTTTGCCCTTTGGAACAAGAAGAAAGCAGCCACAACATGAAAATCAGCAAAATAGGTGATAATAATTTATTCATCGTTTTTTCGGAGGCCATTCAAAAGGTATTAATGAAGTTTGAAGAAACCAGTCTTTTTCACCTGGCAAACCAGAATTGCAGGATGCAAATATTTTTTCAAGCGTACAATTGGCAGCTTCCTTATCTGTCAACTGCCTTGACCAACCTACCCGAGCCGCAGCATTAGCTCCCGGTCCTTTGGACTGATACTCTGCATAAAAAGTTGTTTTTTCATTTTCCCTATTTCCCCAGTTATGCCAGCCTTCCGATACTGTTGCGGCAGGTAATTCAGAACGAAAAAACACGGTTTTGGCATAAGCTCGCCAGGGTCGGCCAAGAAAAATTTTTGTCACTCCCGGCGCTGCCTCTACCTTGCAATCAATAAACACATAGCCAAATCGTTTTCCCGGCGTTGTACTGGCTGCCGTAATGTAAGAGTTGGCTTTCCCTCTAATGGTACAATTTTGAAAAACGGCAGTGGACGGGCCAAAGATAAAATCGGTAGTTCCTTCAATAAAACAGTTCACAAATAGCTGCCTCGAAGTTTCTCCTGCCGTAAAAATAGTATCCTGATCGCCCAAAAACTTATAATTATGAAATACCGCCTTGTCTGCATCTACATAAAGCGCCACCGCCTGTCCCACACGCCCGGCATTATTGCTGAATGTGATATTTTGGGCATATAAACGATTGCCCGAAATCTTTGCAGTAAATGAAGTAAAAGTTGTCAATTTCCCCCTGCCCGAATAATCATTGAAAACAATGATGGTGCTATCCACATTTTCACCTATAAAACGCACATCCGTATTATTAGCAGGCAGTTCAATCTTTTCGTTATATACACCATTTTTGATGTAAAGCGCAATGGTCGCCAAAGGATATACCCGCATGGCATCAATGGCATCCTGAATATATTTAAAATCACCGGAGCCATCCTTTGCTACCGTAAAAATGTATTGATATTGCTGCGGGTTTGCAGTTTGACCAAATGAAATGTTTATACAGAAGAAAAAAGCAATCAACAGAAACGTTTTTTTTATGCTCCCGCCTGCAGTAGTACTATGAGGCTTCGTTGCATCGCACTCTTCAGGGTTCCGTTCGCTACTCATCATTTTTAATATTGCAGCCATTTTATTTGCTCCTTGTTTAGATAATTTTTAACCAAGTATAATTCTTAACTTATCGATATGGTTTTAAAATTAGAATTGCGCTCATTCACTTCCTGCTATTCTTCCTTATTTTCTATTAATAATTCTGTCCTTCAATTCAAAATTCAGATTTCTGATGCCGGCTAAGACTATTTCGGCAACCTTTCTGGCGCCTAATTCATTAAAATGAGTGTCATCTGTTTTGCCATCAGGATAGTTGGGATGCTCACCGGGCTTCAAATGATTGTAAAGCAGAGCAGCGTTTTCATAGCCCAACTTCTCTAACAGTTTTTGCGACTCGGCATCCAAATCAATCAGCGCCACACTTTCTGTCTTTGCCACTTCCCTTACAATTCGGGAATAGATTTTATGGCTCTCAGCAAGCCGGTGCGAAACGCTGTCGAAACGCCTGCGCGCAACAGGAGTGAGCAAAATGGGTATCCCCTCTTTTGCCTTTACCTCCCTCGAATACTGAATTAAATTGTTTTTAAAAGTTGTGGGAGTAGTGGCTGTTTTTTTAGTGGGCACCTCGTCATTATGGCCAAATTGAATAAACACATAATCACCGGGGCTTATTTCATCCATTATTTGCTGCCATAAACCTTCATCCCGAAACGAGGAAGTGCTTCTCCCATTTTTGGCCTTATTTACCACTGTAACTGTACTATCCCAAAAATAAACAAACGGCATCCCCCAGCCTGTTTCGGGATAGGCTTTGGTTTCCTTTATTGACATGGTAGAATCACCTGCCAGAAAAATTTTTATTTTCTTTTTTTGGAAGGTACTATAGGATAATAGGCTACACGCTAACAGAATAAATAATACTTTTTTCATTTAAATAATTATTTTGCTTACATTATATCTCCTTCAACCTGATTTTTTTAATTTGAAAGTTAATATAAATCCTTCGCAAGGCTATTAATGTAAATCTCCACATTTGTATAACCAGTACTAAGCGTGTTCTTTTCAGCATCGCCAGCATCATTCGGATTTAGTCCGTTTGCTTTTTCCCAATCATCGGGCATTCCGTCATGGTCTGTATCCACCAAGGTCGTACCTGATTTAAGTGCAGGCCAGGCATTCAGGGTTTTTTCAAAAGCCGTGCCATGAGAAAAGCCTCCCTGTACATCAATAATACGACCCGTACTGTTTTTCGCGTCATTCAGAATCCGTTCATCCAATGTATCCCGATTCGGCCTTACGCATCCTGCTTTCTGCAAAACCAATGTGTATGCCTGTTCGGCAGAATGTAGCGTAATGTTTTCTACTGAAAAAGGCGTGGCAACTTTTGATTTTACAGTATCAGCCAGCTTCCCACTCTTCATGAACACACTCAACCAGTTATTAGCAGTATTTGCAGGAGAACCCGCCACGTAATTACCACTCAGGAAATATTGCGCATAGGGATATTGTGCAGATGAGTCTATAGCTACCACCTGATATTTGCGACTGGTGGTGGAGGGTCCGCTTTTGAAATAATTGTTTACCATATTATAATAACCGCCCTCACCGCCATACACATTATTGATACCCCAATTGTAAATTACATTATTTCTAAAATCTGCAATTTCAATTCCCGCAATTGCCGGATTATAGGTACTCACTCCTGCAAACCGCGGAGTTCGGCTTTTGCAATGGGCAAATAGATTATGATGAAATGATCCATGTTTACTTCCCCAGATACCGCCATAACCATGTTGTTCGTAATCCGTATCACCTGCTTCAAAATGATAGGAATAGTTTAATGGCTCTGTTATAAAACACCATTGAATTGTAACATTATCACCCCGATAGATGGTCAACGCTTCATCAGAACTCCAGCTGACACTGCAGTGGTCAATCATCAGGTTGTTGTTTCCCAAATTACCAAAGGCATCATCGCTGCCACTGCCGTCCACCATTCCCTTATTTTGATACCTGTCTCCCATCCTGAAACGCATGAACCGGACAACAACATTATCGCCGCTTATAACCACCGGATGATCCGACAGACAGATGCCATCACCGGGGGCTGTTTGCCCGGCGATAGTGGTATTGGCGCCTATTTGCAGTTTGGATAATAGTCGGATTGTTCCAGACACTCTGAAAACCACAATTTTGGGCAAACTGCCAGCAACAGCAGCCCTAAGACTTCCCGTACCTGCATCATTAAGATTAGCAACTTCCATTACTGCTCCGCCTCGTCCACCGGTTGCGTTTTTCCCAAAACCCTCCGCACCCGGAAAGGCATAGGCGGTTTCCTGTACCGGGTTTTGAACAGGAGGATTTACAGGAGGCTTAATAGGGGGGTCTTTAATACCACTGCTTTTATGACTACATGATAACAGTGTAATAAAAGTAAGCAAATAAAAAACTTGTAGAAAATTAAACATCAGTCAAATATTTTTATTAATTATTTACATTCCATAAATCATACTATTACCGCCTCCACCTTGGATCTCCTGCACTATTTCTACCTGGAAATAAATTATCTATAATTGTAAAATCTCCGCTTGAAGGATTTTTCCACATTTCAATAGATGATCTAGTATAGGAAATGATACTTGGGAATTCATTCCCGGTAATTGCTCTATCGGAAGTAGAATACGTACCCGAAATGTCAAAAGCACTATTCGAACCCACTCTATATGGCCTTACTACTCTGTTGCCCGCATTACTTTTTCCCTGCCCCATAATACAGTTGCTAATCACAACAGGGTTTGTAATATTATTGGAACTATAATCAAAATAGTAGCTTCCACCATTTGGTGCCTCATTGAAAGTGCAATTTTGAATGATAATAGAAGTAGCAGGTGAAGAGCTTGTAATAAGCTTTTCATTTTTGTAAAAAGTACTGTTTGTGAATAAGATATTATTAACTTTACAAGAAGCATTACCTGCTGTAAGCACACCAAAACCCGAAACACTATCCACAATGCAGTTTTCTATAATAAAATTATTTACGGAAGTTGTCCCCGATTGTAGTCTTACAATACCTCTGAACAATTCCAAAGTACTATTCAGGAATTTCAAATTACCTACAGTTGCCGAGTTAGTAGTATTAAAAATATACTTCGAACTATAGCCATTATCGCTAGTAACCCAAACGTCATTAAAAACTAAAGAATCGATTGTAGCGCCTGCTTTAAGATTGAAGTTGTTATTCAAAAGTATCTTTGCCTTATCAGGAACTTGTAAATCAGTACCACTTTGAATAGTGATGGTTTTGTCTAATTGAATGCTCGAGGAAATAGTATAAAGTTCGCCTCGTTTTAACAATATAATGCTACCCGAAGAAACATCGGGAATGGTATCTTCCAGTATATTGGGTATCCCTGATATATCTCTTAAATCAATAATATTCCCTATTATTGCCGTTTTAGTAGTAAAATTAGCCCATCCTCTGACGGTCGTGTTGCTATACAAGAAAATGATATATTTGGAAGATGATTGCAATCCACTAATAATCTTATACATATTTGTAATATCTGTAGCCAAAACGGATACATCTTTAACGACAGAACTATCAGTAGCATTTAGAATCTTAATACTTGTTACGGTTTCACCGCTGTTTTCCCAGCTAACTTTTACTGCATTATCAGCAATATCTGCAATACCCGGAGTGTTTAGGATCGTTGGAAATTTGGGCGTTTTTATATTACCCAAAATTGAAAACAAAGAATTATGTTCTGCATTTTCAGAGTTTGCCTTTACCTGTACCTGATAAGCCTGTTCCCATTTCAAATCCTGAAAAAGGTAATAATTTGTATCAATCAAAACAGAAATATCAATAGTCTTAAAAGTATCCCGGCTAATTTCTACTGTGTAGGAAACAGATCCTTTTACTTTTTGCCATGACGCAGCAACCCAGTTACCATCTGCTTGCAAAGCTGTTTTAATTACAGGTCTAAATAAACGATCAGGCCCTGTCAATACTTCCTCTTTTTTACAAGAAACAATAACAAGTAAAACTATAGTGAATAAGAATAAAATATTTTTTTCATATTTGATATATTAAACCAATTAATTAATATCCATATTGATTTTGTAATGAACCTTTACTAGCAGTTATTACCGAATTATGTAAAGGAAGCACATACCGAACAGGGGACGCACCGGTATTGTCCTGATAACCTCTCCAGTTACGAATCAAAACATCAGCCGGTCCACTCGTGGTGGTATTGTAAAGCGATCTTAACCAGGTAAGATGATAATATCCTTTCGGGTTATCACCTTTGTTGGGTACATCTATTACGGGTGGCGCTACCGCCACTTTTGAATATGGATTCAAAAAAGTAACCACACCTGTTGCACTATCTCTTTTATAATACATATAATCTGGCAAATTGGCATATTTCCCCGTTCCTGCTACTGCATCAACTCCCATTTGTATTGATTCGTTTCTTATCTCAGCAATCTTTTTTCCAAACAGATTCCATCTTTCCAAGTCATATTTTCTTATACATTCTCCACCAAATTCCCAAGCTCTTTCATCAACAATAGCATTAAAAAAGCTTTCTTTACTAGCAGAAACAGTATTCACATAACTATCTACTTTTTCAACCCACAAGTTGGATGCGAAAGCCCTCCTTCGTACCAGTTTTAACGCATTTTGAGCTACAGCATTTGGGCCATTCAATTCGTTTTCACCTTCTGCCAGCATCAGTAATACATCTGCATATCTCATCATAGGCCAATTAATTCCTGTTCCCTTAGCAGAGGCGGCACCTAATGGTGAGGGGACATTTAATCGGTTCCATTTCCCCGGTGAAATTGAAATACCGGTTGTCTGCTGAATCAGTTTGCTATCATAGTAAACAAGGGAACAGGTTACAGGCAGCCGTAAATCAGTTGTATCAAACGAATGATAATAATAAGGCAGGAAAGTAAGATAGCTGGATCCAGAGCCGTAAGGATGTGTTCCCGCATCAACGCGAACGCCATTGCACCAAGCCACATCACCTGATCCGGGATAAAAAGCCACTTCATACAAAACATCGTCATTAACCGGTTTAATGTATTTATTTTCATTCATAAAGACAGTGGCAAAATCGCTCATGTTTCGAGGCTTTAGATCAATTAATTTTTGGCTGTAATTTCTTGCTATGGTAATATAATCCTTGTAATCTGATTTTCGCTGCATGGTCATATCAGGATAAAGCCAATAGCCACCCCTCATTAAAGCCAGGCGTGCTATCATACCTATGACAAATTCTCTATTTACCTGTTCAATACCATAAGACAACTGGTCCGCCCAGTACATATCTGGTTCAATTTCTATTAAATCATTGATCAGATAAGTAAGAATGGTATCCCTACCTGTTCTTGGCAAATAAAAATCATCTCCAGCCCTTGATGGCTTTATTGAAAAGGGTACGTCTCCCCACTGATTCATCAGCACGTAATACCAAACTGCACGTAATGCCTTGGTTTCGCCCAGAAGTTGTTTATAATCTTTATTCGTTGGATCGTTGGCAAGCGAAACATTTACTAAACCTTCTTCACATTCATTAGCCAGATTAATAGCTTTAAAGGCATTATTCCATACAGAAAGCAAATCAGAATTATTGGAAGTAACTTCAAAAGACCAAATATCACGCCTTGAATTATCGGGCGATGCACCTACTCCACCCATCTCCACGTCCGTATTGCCCATAAAAACATTAGAAATTCTTGATGTGAAGGCATCCTGATTAAACAAAGCATAGATGCTGTTTACAGCTTTTCTGGCATCAGGAACAGTATTAAATACATATTGCTTATCAAAATTGGAAGGAGAATCCGCCTTTAGAAACTTTTTGCAGGAGGCAAAAGACAAGGCAACCAAAATTAAAAAAAGAATTTGTCTCATATAATTAATAATTTATGGATTAGAAAGAAATATTTACACCAGCAGTAAAATTGCGACTCTTAGGATATGCTGAAAAATCTACACCTGGTGTTAGCTGGCTATAACCACTGCTTCTGGTAGCACTTACTTCAGGGTCATACCCACTATATTTTGTCCACAAAAATGCATTATACACCGTAAAATACACTCTAAGCTTTGACATACTTAAATGAGAAATAATTTTTTTTGGAAGTGAATATCCAACTGAAATATTTTGTAGTCTGATAAAAGATCCGTCTTCTACAGCATAGGAGTGAAAAACAGGAGATGCATTTCCCATTGAAAATGGCGACCAAATCTTTGCATTAACATTCAACGCTCTTAGTTGTTCCAAATCAGTGACTAAATTCCCCTGAGCATCTATATATTTGAAGCGATCGTTTGAATTCATAGTGCTTAGCATATTGCCATAAGAAGTTCTGTAATACATATTCATTGAAATCTTACCGGTATTATATACCTGATTTCCATATTGCCAATTAAAGAAGGCCAAGAAGTCAAAATTTCTATATACTGTATTTATTCCAAAACCACCAAAGGCTTTCGGCAATGCTTTGCCTATCACAGTTCGGTCGTTTCCATCTATGGTACCGCTCCCGTCTAAGTCTTTAATTTTTAAAACACCGGGGCGAACACTTATTCCACCCATAAAAGATCCCACATTGGGAACACCTGATTTAAGTGTATAAGTTTTTGTTACTGGATTGTAAGAGTCAAAATCATCTACAGAATAAAATCCATCAGTTACATAACCATACATGAGCCCCATTGTCTGGCCTACTCTCAGACGATAATCATCCTGAGTTTTCAGATCAGTACCTGCCCAGTTAGAATTGGCTTGGTTTTCTTGCAACTCATTCAACTTGTCAATTCGAGAATTATTCATCCCCATATTGAAATTGAAAGTGAGGTTAAAATCTTTTTTAGAAAGGAGATCTGCATTGAAAGCTAATTCAACTCCCTTATTGGAGGTTTGTCCGATATTTTGCAACTGGGTACTAAATCCAGTAGTAGGTGGAATGGCAGATGCTAATAATAAATCTTTGGTAGTGTTCCAATAAAAATCGAAGGTACCATTTACTTTATTACGAAATAAAGCAAAATCAAGTCCTGCATTTCTGGTTATTGTATATCCCATCTAAGGTCAGGATTAGGCAATTGCGAACTCGAATAGGTATAATATGGCTGTGTAACATCACCAAAGCCAATGGGTCTGTTATCTGATGGCGCAAAAAGAACCCTCCACTGGTCGCTACTAATTTTATCATTACCTGCAGCTCCGAAGCTAAGCCTTAATTTTAAATCAGAAATGGCATCAATATCTTTTATAAATTTTTCTTCAGACATTCTCCAGGCAAAAGAAGCCGCAGGGAAAATACCCCATTGCTTATCTGGTGCAAAACGTGAGGATCCATCTGCTCGAGCAGTCAGATCCAAAATATATTTTCTGTCAAACTGATAAATAACTCTACCAAAAAATGAAGCTGTTTTGGCTCCGGAATTAATAGTAGTGGATTGCCTGTCGGGAGTACCTAACTGCATGTTAGCGAATAACGCCTCCGGTTTCATATTATCTGCAAAATATTTTGATCTTATAAACTCGGAATGTCCGGCATCAACAACAGTAATTTCCTGACCTGCTAACAAATTAAAATTATGTTTTTCACCCAGGTCGAATAAGTAGGTCAATGTGTTAGTCCAACGTGAACCTCTGATTTCACTATTGGTCAATTCGCCCAAAGGTAGATTTCCACCATTATTGCGAGACTCACCGGTGAGCGGCCCATAAAATCGTTTATTTTGTCCAAAATTGAAATCCATACCAAATTCTGACCGGTAGGACATTCCTTTCGTAACCGCCCAGGTACCGGCAACATTGAGGTTCAATCTCTTGTTTACACGTTTACGGTAATCTTGTTTTGTAAGGTCAATTGGATTAATTAGGCTTTTCAGAAATTGGTCATAATCGTCATCGGCAGTAGTTGGGTCTATTACAATTTGATCGGCGATACCATTTACAAGTCTAGTTGTAACAGCATCGGAAACTCTGATACTTGAACCGCCGGAAGTACCCGCTCCGTCCACAACAGTATGGGTAAACCTTGAGGCAAAGTCAAGTTTCAATTTATTTGAAACTTTATGATTTAATTTAAAATTCAGATAATTACGCAAATATCCCGACTCAATCATTATCCCTTCATCTTTATTATTGGTAGCGGTAAATCCAAACTTGGTCTTATCTGTACCGCCTGTTACACTGAAATCGTGTTGTTGAGATATTCTGGGCTGACCAAAAAGCTCCTTTTGCCAATTAGTGCCTTTTTGGTTTTTATATAGTTCCAAATCGTCATAAACACCAAAGTACTTGGTAAAATTATCCACATCTGATTGGCTTCTCAGTTTTGCATATTCATATTGAGCAAGTACAAACTCGTAGGGAGATAACACCTTTAGTTCTCGAGGCAGGGTTCTGGCTTGGGCGTAACCATTATAAGAGATAACCGTTTTCCCTGATTTCGCACTCTTGGTAGTAATAATAACTACCCCATTGGCACCTCTTGCTCCATAAATCGCCGCAGTAGCTGCATCCTTTAAAATATCGATGCTGGCAATATCAGAAGGAGAAATATCATTAAGACTGTTTACCGGAAACCCATCCACAATATATAAAGGTGCGTTGTCCTGAGTGATAGAGCCACCACCACGCACCCGAATCATAATTTCAGCGCCGGGCGCCCCATCTATAGGCATTACCTGCACACCAGGAAGCCGACCTGTAAGTGCTTCGGCAGCACTGGATACCGGTATCTTTTCCAAATCCTTTCCCTGAATTGACGAAACAGTACCCGAAACATCTCTACGCTTAATACTTTGATACCCTATCACGACCACTTCATCTCCAGAAACAATATTTTTAATTAAAGCTACGTTAAGCTGATTACTGGTCACTGCAAGTGTTTGGGTGTTATACCCAACAGCTGTAAAAACTAACATTTGCGTTCCTGAAGATGGAACTCCAATCGTAAATTCTCCACTGTTATTTGTTTGAGTTGCGGTAGTCGTTCCTTGCAGCGTAACAGTAACTCCGGCAATTGGAGATCCTGTATCATCCATTACTGATCCTTTTACCTGACTGGTTTGGGCAGTAAGAGAAGTGATCCCTACAAAAAACAGCACCAACAATAATAATAATTTATTCATAAGACTATTTTTTTCAGATTATTAATCGTCAACCAATTTAGTTCGTATTAATTTTCTATGCTGCGTATCTGACGTGGTCTGCATGGAAATATTTTTTGCACCAGCTTTTTATTGCTTTTTCTTTCATTCATAAAACCTTCAACGTTGGCGCGCATTTCAGCTTTATTGATAGGACGCTTCTTGCCGATAACATTAGTCTTTACATCCTGATTCAAATATTCTTGCGCATTCAACTCGGGGCTATAGGGCGGAATGAAAAACACCTCTATTCGATGTTTGCTTTCCTCCAGCCACGCCTGCAATTTTTTTGTTTTGTGTGCAGGATGACCATCCGTTACATAGAATATCTTTTGTTTACTATAACGAATCATTCGTTGCAAAAAATCAATAAATACATCACCGTTAAACTTCTCTATCAGCATAAACTGTAAATGACCTTTATTGCTGATAGCTGAAATCATATTGAGCGAAAACCGTTGCCCTGTTGATTTCACCACGGGGTTTTGCCTTTAGGCGCATAGCTTCTGCCTGCCTGATGGTCGCTTCGCATACCGGTTTCATCTCCAAAATAAATCGTTCCTTTCTCCTTAGTTGCCCGCTTCTTTATGGCAGGGTATTCCTTCTCCAACCATTGCTTTACCTGCTCGGGTTTCTGTTCAAATGCTTTGCGGATAGGCTTTTGCGGTGTATAGCCCCAGCTTTTTAAATATCGACCTACCTGCTTCACGCTTAATACAACGCCATATTCCTGTTCGATAAGCTGTTGTACGGCTGCACGTGTCCATAAACCAAAGGCCAGTTTTAACTGGTCGGGCATCTTATCCTTTATCAACCGTCGAACTTCGGCAGCCTGCTGTCCGGTTATCTTCTTGCCTCCTTTTACGCCACGCTTCTTATTCAACAGTGAACGCTTGCCTTCCTTTTTGTATTTATTCCATGTTTTATTTACACTCCTTTCTGATACAGAAAATATCTCGGCAGCCTGCTTTTGAGTGCCCCGTTTATTTTTTAAGTAGTCCACTATCCGAAAGCGAGTCTCTTCCTGAGCATCTTTGTTCTTACGTTTTGTATTAGCCATGGGCAAATATACAAAATATATTTTGAATTAGGAACTAAATTATGTCCTTATTAATAAATAAAATACACGCGTTTTTGAATTTATGCAACCGATTTCATACCGCAAAATTATTAACTTATTTTTTAGAGCGATAACTTTATAAAACATTTATTTACGCAATCGTTAGCGTAAAATGGAAATCCGGACTGTCCCTAAACAATTATACTTGGAGATTAACTGCCTGTTATTATATACATTTAGTTTCAAATTGAAAATATTTCATTTCATAAACGGATATGCTTTTAGGGAAAAAGTAAAGCTTATCTAGTTGCACCTTAAAAAGTCCAATTAACTTGTTCTTGAAATTTACTTTCGAAAGCGGGTAGTTGTAATTATTGTAATAGTTTTTGAAAAAAGAACCAAAAAGAAGATGATTCCTATTTATTCATCATTCTTTTGAAGTTAAATGCAGCAGCAAGCGATAATATTAATATTATCGCCCACTATAGCCTTGTAAAAGTTACGAGCTAACCTGTGGCCTTGTTTCATGTGCCCTATAATAGGTTCTATGGCCGCTCTTTTCTGGTAAGCATTACTCGTTTTTTTACGTTGGTAATAGCTGTCTGATTTTTTTGGCGTGGAAGGAATTAAACTACTATCGGCTATAAGCCGGTAGATTTAGTTTCGGCTAAAGCCGACCAAAGTTACTCAGAAATAGTAAAATCCCCTCCTTCCTGTTCTTTCCCTTCTTTATTTTCTATATAATCCATGATTATTTCATCTGTTATATTTCCCGAAGTGGCAACAAAATATCCTCTACCCAACAAATGACGACCCCAAAACATTTGAGATACGTATTTGTTCTCTGACATTAGCTTATAAGAACTTTCACCTTTCGGATTCTGAACCAGTTTACTTATTGCTAAATGAGGAAGTACTGAAACAAACAAATGTACATGGTCTCTTGAAACATGTCCCTTTAATATTTCAACATCATGTTTCTTACAAATACCTCGTATCAATTCTCGTACGCGTTCTGCTACAAAACCTTGCAATACTTTCTTTCTATATTTTTTTATCCAAACTATATAATATTTACAATCATAAGTCGTGTGACTTATCTTCCTATAATTTTGCACCCCTTTTTTATGCAAAGATATTAAACTAAAGTCTTCGCCTAAAGGCGAGGGATTTTCCCCCAGATTGATACATTAATAACCAAAGGCAATGGAAAAAATAGTACATATTAGGACATTGTTCTCATTAAATAATATGATAAGTTGCCTTTCAGTTCAACAATGTATTTCTTAAATCGACTTTCGTAAAGTCAAACTAAAGGGAACTTCCCAATGTGCCCTTTCTTTTTGGAGAATCATATTCGCTGCCACTTCACCCATCTTCCTGAAATCAGTGGACATAGTGGTGATGCCATCAAAAATGAATTCTTTCCAAGGTGTTTCATTGTACGAGATGATGCCTACATCCCTTCCTACCTGAAGAGTAGCCTTTTTAATTTTCGAAAGCAGTACCATAAGATCATCTTCGTTTAGGTTGATGTATAATTCTCTCGAACGAATTTCTTCTTTCTCCAGATTGTGAACGATTCGATAATCGAAGCCATATTCTTGACAAAAGAACTGAAAGCCATTCAGGATTTCTTTAGGGAAGTACTTATAAGACGGTAAAATAATTTTTAGTTTACAGTACTTTGACAGGTGGGGGATTGCTTCCTTGAGTGCGGTGTAAATGTCCCTCTCATAATTTTCATAAACTGCTCCATATACACCTTTCACATCAGCAATGAACTTGTCTAACAAAATCAGCTTACCTGCTGGTAATTCGTTGATAATTTCTGCTGCTCGCTGGTCTCCGTTAAGAAGATGTGGAACGATTACGTAATAGTGGTAATCTTCCCTTCTGTTTTGCAATAGTTTTTTAAAAAGTCCGAAATCATTATTGTAAATCCTGAGCTCAATGACAGCATGTTCACCAAGAGTCGCTACAAAAGCATCATAAATAATTTTATTGTGACCACTTAAATTATCAAAGAGCAAAAATATTTTCGGCATTTCTAACTCATTGGGGCTGATAAAATAACCTTTGCCTGGAAAAGAATCAATCACACCTGCTTTTTTTAATTGCTCGTAAATCCTTTGCACTGTGCTTCTGCTTAAATCAAGCTCATAACTAAAATCGTTTATAGATGGCAGCAGATAATCCTTTTGAAGCGTTCCGTCTTGTACAGCTTTCTTGATACAATTGATAATCTGCAAGTATCTCGGAGTAGCTGAGTGTTCTTCTAAACGAACAAGTGAGTATATATTACCCGTTGTGATTTGATTATAAAAAGTTGCACTATGCATTGGTTTTAAACAATTTTATGTCTAATTAGTGTCTGTCCATAAAGTAAACGATCTCTAAAACGCATTAGTATATATTAATATTCGTTCTATTTTCCGGTCTTCATTTAGTCGATAACGATCTCCCTTTCATCGGTGAGTATTTTTTTCAGGTAAAAATGGCTCAAAGGCAGCATTTTCGGCATTTTCAGCGCATAGCTCCGCCTTGCATCTTCGCATTTTTAGCTTATAGTCCGATATACCTTTTATAGCTGAGCCACCACTGCGGCTGTCATCACCCGGATATTGTAGGCGATCACGCTCCATAATACCTTTTGCTTAAAATGTGCTTCTCCCTTCCAGTTGCACCTGAATAACCGGCAGCCTCTTTTCAAATTTGAAATCACCGCTTCTATTCCACTGCGCCATTTCTTCAAACGGATCTCCATATTTTTGGAACTCACCATTTTTCAGGCTGCCTACGATCTTATTGAAAACAATATTTACGATTCCTTTTCCTTGCGCATATTCCGCATTGTCTTTGGAGGCATACCCACCATCGGTTACGCTATCACGGGGTACGATTTGATAATCACTCTCTATTTTATTGATGGTGCTTTGATACAGTGTGCTATCGGATGGATTGCCCTTCAATACCTCACAACTCAATATCAAACTGCTTTTGCCGCTTGTCAGGTTTATCTTGTGACCAAACTGAACTTCCCTTTGACCTTTTACTATAATGTCAGTATGCTGCTCATAGATAGAAAATATTTTTTCATCATTGGACACCGTCTCTCCATTTATCTGTTTGCGCGGGTAATATCATACACTTTTTCCATCAGCGGCAACAGATTTTCCAATTCCCCTGTTATGAAGAAGGCGTTCATACTATAACATGGCTTTTTTTTTACCGCGTTAGCCACCTGATTAATACATTTTGTGAATGTTATTAATTGCTTGTTGAACAGGTCTATACGCTTATCTCCATTCCTGGTGATGTTAATCTTGAAAAATGTTCTTTTCGCATCTTTGGTATAATCTCTGTAATCCAAATCTTTCACTTCTTCTGCTAACTGTGAGAGCAGCCGGTGGCTTTCTTTGATACAGTCCCAGACCAACGAGTTATTAGTGGGGTAATGTATGTTTGTTTCAACAACAGTGCTATCCTGGCGTAGCTGTTTAATATCTTCCAATCCTTCGCTGATAGCTATCTTGTTCAATGATACCAATATCTGTTGCAGGCTGTCTTCACTTATCTTTGAAATATATTTCTGGAATACCTGAAAGCTAAACGGGTGGCGGTTATCAAGCTTTACAAACTGCTCACAAATACGGGAGTCGCTTTGAGCATATTCCAACTCCTGGTAATCCAACCCCTTCATCTCTTTATAGATCGCTGCACGAACAATCTGCTCTACACTGGGCATATCTTGACGGCCAAATTCACTTTGCAAACAACCCCGAAGCACATCTGCTTCTGCTATTTTGATCAACTCCGGATGCCGCTCTAACACGGTATCCAATAGCCCAAACTCGGGGTTTCTGGCCCAATCAGGCTTCTCAAACTTTAAACGCAGCGGCTCGAACAAATTCATTTTCATACCCTCTCAAATCACAATAATTATGCCACAATATACTGACTGTCAATAATTTATCATTTATAGACAAACTCTAATTAGAAAATCATTTCAAATTCTTGTTTTAGAGCTTTGGTATATGCCTGTTTGTTGAACTTATATAAAGTGGGCGATCGGTGACCACCAATTCTCCTCTTTTCATCAGTTTTTCGCAGGATTTTCATCGAAACCAGTTTCTTAACAAAATTTCGATTGTCTAATTTTTTATTCAAAATAGTTTCATACAGCGCCTGGATTTCAGAGATGGTAAATTTTTGCGGTAATAGATTCAATCCAATTGGTTCGTATTGAAGTTCCCGGCGAATAGTTCTAAGTGCTTCCACAACCATTTGCTGGTTACCTGAAATCAATTGCGGCAAATTTTGCACATCCGCCCATGTCCACTCTGAACTAAAAAAATCAATGCGTGGAATAATTTTACTAAATTCTACCAATGCATAGTAACAAATGGTAACAAAGCGCTTGTTAACCATCCAACTTATCTTTTCTGGAATTGGAGCAGGAAGTTTGTCCAGTTCTGCTGCCAATTCAGAATCAGTAGGTATGCGATGCACGTCTCCAAATGTTTGAAACTGCTTCAGGAACACATTATTTACTCCGGTTCGTTCTACTAATATCCGGTAAGCCGCCTGATTTATTCCTTCATCTTTTCTTACGTGACCACTTGGCAAATACCATTTAGTCAGTTCTTCCTGCCTAATACAAAGTACTTTTAACTGTTTGTTGTGATAGCCGAAAACGATACAATTGATTGCCAAACCGCACATGTAATCATCTTCCGACGGGATTAGTTGAACTATTTTTTTTAATTCCTTTTTAGATATTAACATTGATTTACTTGTTTTCATAAAACGTTTCTCAATCACCATTCTGTATTTTTTACTAAATGAACACAGTTGAATACAGTTTATTTATCCAGGAATACTATATTCGCTGTATAAAGCATTTCGTAAAAAATACTAAATAAAGATAAAACATTTCTAATAAAAATAAGTTTCTGTATGAAAAAAAAAGCAACACAAGCACTTAAGCTGCTTATATTATCCTGTTTATTGTGTTTTTCTTTCGTTTCTTTTGCCCAACATAATATTCACGGTAAAATTTCTGATGACAAAGAAAATCCTGTTTCAGGGGCGACTATTCAAGTGAAAGGAACGAACAGTTATGCCATCACAGATTCAGAAGGAAACTTTAACCTAAGTGTTCCGTCTGCAAATTCAAAATTAATAGTAACAAGTGTTGGATTCAAAACACTGGAAGTAAATGTAGATGGTAAAAGCGAACTCACAATTACCTTAAACCAGTTTGCTACCGAACTGAATCAGGTAATTGTAACGGGTGTATTCGATAAGCGCAATCGCATGGATGCTTCCATCGCAATTACTGCCATCAACGCAGCACAGCTTAAAGCACAGGCGTCTGTCAGTGCCGCTGATTTATTAAAAAACGTTCCTGGCGTTTATGTCAATTCTTCTTTTGGGGAAGTACGCAACATTGTTGCTGTGCGGGGAACACCACTTTCCAATACACCGGCTGCCGGGTTAAAATTTATATCTATGCAGGAAGATGGACTGCCGGTAACGAACGTCTCCGGTAATAATTACGGCCCAGATTACTTCCTGCGTGTAGATGCAACAATTGGCCGGGTAGAAGCAGTGCGTGGAGGGTCTGCTACAATTACCGGATCTGATGCGCCAGGAGGATTGTTTAATTATATCTCAAAAACAGGTGGAAATAAATTTGAGGGAGAAGTTCGTCTTAAATATGGTTTAGAAGGAGACGGCAATCCATATTATAGAGCCGATTTCAATATAGGGGGTCCTATGAGTAAAAAAGGAGATTGGACGTACAACATCGGAGGTTTCTACAGAAACAGCAATGGTGCCCGCTATGCAGGTTATCCGTTAAACAAAGGGGGACAGTTAAAGGGAAACATCGTAAAGAAACTAAAAAACGGAAGTCTGAAACTTTACGCCAAGTATTTGGATGATCGCAATGGTTATTTTGATTTGCTGCCTATTCAAAATTTTGATCATCCTAAAATTGCCCCTGGCTTTAAGAATACCAATACCTTTGCCGGGCCTGGAAATCAGACATTTGATTTCCAATACTTTCCCGGAGACAAGACCCGTCATTTTGATCCCAAAGATCTGATCCACTCGCAAGAAGGAGCCATTGGTTTAGAATGGCAACAAAGTTTGGGTAAAGGTTGGTCATTCAACAATAATATCAAGTATTCCAGTAAACGTTCCCAGTGGAACATTGTGATGCCGCTTGGGATTCAATCAGCCGATAACTTGATATTTTATTATACTATAGGAGCTTTGGGTAATTTCGGAACTTATAATTTCACTGATCTTACAACAGGGAAACAGGTCTTAACAACAATGCAGACACCCAATATGGGGCCGAACGGCGAATTTTGGGGATTTAACTTTAACGTGGTTAATAATAACTTACCAAACTCATATATTCAATCTGCACCAGTATTATTTCAATTAGGACAAGCGCTGGACAACAAAGCGAAGGAAGTCGTAGATCAACTGGTTATCAATAAAAAAGTGGGTAAGTCCACGTTTACTATAGGCGCTTATTTTGGTCACTCAGATTTTGATGTGGTGAGAGGATATGGAGGAGTTGAATTTACGACGGTTGAAAACAGGCCGCATCCATTGGCAATAACGGCTACTGATTTTGGCGGCAATACCTTTCAATTTACCAATGCACAAGGGTTTGCATCAACAGGCAGCACCTTCACCTGGTACAATCTCTTCAATAACCGATATGATATATTCTTTGGGCAAACGACTCCTATTACCAGCAAGCTGACACTGGATTACGGATTTCGCTCTAACAATTCCCAATTCAAAGGAAATGGAGTTGGCGCCCAACCGGACGCTGCTGCTGCTGCTGCAGGAGGATATGACAAAAATCCGGCAACCGTATATGACAATACAGTAAACGTAAAAAGTGCTCCCTGGTATTTTAATTATAAATTCCATGACTATTCCTTTTCCGGTGCATTGAACTATAAATTTTCAGAAAGACAGGCGATATATGGCCGCTTTTCCAGAGGGCAAAAATCTCTTGATTTAGGTGATGTAATGATACCAACTTCACCAAGTGATGCTATTAATCAGGATTTAGAGCCAATCCAGGTTATGCAGATGGAGGTAGGATTAAAATTTCAGACAAACCATCTTACTGGTTTTATTACTCCTTTTTATACTGAAGTTAACCATATTCAATCTTACGCTTTGGCGCAAGACACTAATCAAGCGTATTACTATCCGGCAAATGTGTACAGTAACAACCGGACAATTGGTATTGAACTGGAAGGCTATTATGAGATTAATAGCCATCTAAGCATAAGGGCTGTTGGGACTTTTCAAGATGCCAAGGCACCTATTGCCGAGCTTGGAACCTGGGCAACCTGGGGCGTCAGGACGATAAAATAGTGGAAGCAAAAAATCAGCCGTTAGAATTAACGCCGCATGTGATGGCAACTGTTACACCTGCATATAAATTGAACAAGTTTGATGCTTTCTTGTCTTGGAAATACATGGGTAAAAGGCCCGCCAATAGTCTAAAGGCATTTTATCTGCCAAGTTTCAGCCAGTTTGATCTGGGATTGGGTTACCAGTTTACCAAAAGGATAAGCACTAACCTTAATGTCAACAACCTGTTTAACAGTGCTGGTGTAATGGGCTGGTATCCTCCTGGCGGCTTTCCTAATAACTTAAACGCCGGTGGTTTTACAGCTGAACAAGTGAAGGCAAATCCAAATGCCGTTTGGGGTGCCACTACCATTCAGCCCAGAGCATATTATTTGACAATTGCGTACAATTTTTGAATGTCTAAATAAACGTTTGAAATCTTAAGCTGCAAACGAATCAGCAATTTTCATAAAGCAAGCAATTATTAGCAGAGGTTGTCTCCAAAGTGGCTGAGGCAACCTTTTTCTTATTAAAAATCTACTCACTCTTATAGTACGCCTGGTCCTGTCAAATCATTTTTCCTTTCTATACCCTATCTCATTACCACTCCATGTCGAATTGCTGAATATCCGTTCGATTTCTATGGAAAACCCTTTCAATTGAAATATACGAATTACGGTTTAAAGAGGAGAATTAGGTTGTGTTTGAATCAAGCAATTTTTCATTTCCATTCCGCTTTACTGGTAACTTTAACCCTCATTGCAGGAAAAACATATCCCATTGGCGAACCCCATTATTGTTATGAAGTTACGGTAGTATAGTTTTGCGTCAGCAGTAAGTGTAGTTGATCCTTTGCGGCAACCCTTATCCTCTCCAACAAGTGGGTCAGCCATTTCTCAGGATTAACATCATGCAGACGGCAGGTAGCAAACAGACTTTAAAGTATTGCTGCATCCCGTGTACGCTCATGACTTCAGGCAAACAGATAATTTTTTCTACCTAAGACTACCGGACGGATACTGTTTTCAACCAGGTTGTTGTCTATCTGTAACCTTCCATCAGTAGTATAGATGCACAACATTTCCCATTGCTTTAGCGTATAGCCTATTGCCTTGCCCAACGGAGAGGATGGCAATGATTCTACAAGTAAATTCTGCAATAATTTTTTGAGTACCGTAAATACAGGTACCGCATGGGTAAGCCGGAAATCTTTTATCTGTTCCCGGGTAAGGCACTCATCTTTACAGTGTGCTTCTATTTCGTATAGGTGCAGTATTTCGGTTAGTATCTTTTATGCACCGGCATTATCATAATCTTTGACTTCATAAAACTTGCGTCTGGCGTGTACCCACATGGCGGCCATTTATTACAGATATTTTTTAACGGGCATGCATGGTTAAGCAATGAACTGACGAAGAAAAAGATTGGGTACCAAATGATGGACAATGCTTTTATAGGTATTGACAACTGGTCTAAAGCACAGAAGATGAGCGATAACCTTTCTGTTGTAAAACTACACAGGAAATTAAATGCATTTGCAGAAAAATACTGTCCTGTACACCAAGCATTCAATCAACAATATCACTGAAACATCATGCAGTGCCGCGAATACGCTACCAATATAGTATTTAAGAAGCAACAAGATTTGAAGCCGCTCTACGGACACCTTATTGAGAAGGCTATTCATAGTGTAAATCCGGAAAACATCATCACTTTCTTTGAAAAGAAAATGCACTGGAAATACGAAGGTGAGATAGGCAACAACTACCATGTAAGCTTAGAAAGCAGCCGTATCAAACACAGCATGGGAAAGTCATCTATAAAAATGTATGATAAGTTTGCTCATATATTTCGCATCGAGACTACCCTCAATGATGTAACTTTTTTTAAACACTACCGTGAGGTAATACACTGTGATGGTTCTTCCACACAAAAAGAAGTATCTATGAAGAAAAACATTTACAGCCTGAGGCCTTTACGCAAAATCGTATAAGCTTCTAACAATCGTTATCTTGAGTTTATTTCTGCTATTGATGATGATACCATCGGGAACAAAAAGTTAGAAAAAGCAACAGAGCTGAAGAGAGTAGAAGACCGATATTATAAGGGGCTTAACTTCTTTTGCAAGGCAGATAAAAAGATTGTAATCGCCTTGGCGAAGGGAGAGTTCAACATCTACGGCTTTAGAAGTAAAGACCTTGCCAGACACCTTAATGACCTTTCAAGCCACCAGATAAGCAGATTATTAAAAAGATTGAGAGTACATGGTTTTAAAAAAAAGTTGGAAACAGTTACAAGTACTATCTAACTAAACTTGGAGAAGAAATTATTACCTGCTCACAAAAAGTAATCAACATGGTTATGACATCTCAATTATCCAGCTCTGAATAATATATCTTGACAAATTTTGCTACAATTTAAGTTTTAAGGCACTAATCCCACCGGTGATATTTCTTCTTATTTGAATTTATTAAAAATGCATTTTGTTGTTCATTTCGTATTTTATACAAAATAAATTTTGCCAAATAAAAACTTATATCTACTTTTATTTTGTAAAAAGTACATAATGAAAGTTTACATGCAATTTAAAACGATTTAATTTCCATTTGACGGATGGTAAAACGAATGTTTTTTGCCTGTTGCCTTCATTATATTCCGGTAGGCTTGACAAGGAAATGTAAGTTATGATTTAATCGCTTTAATTAACATATATTAACAATCAAAAAAAAATCCACCATGAAAAATTTAAGTTTAGTCTTCGCAGTATTCTTCTTTGTTTTATCACTAAACGTCAACGCGCAGTCAAAAACCGGTGCAGATTATTTTGCAGGCAAATGGAACGTGTTGTTGATAGGCCTTCCCAATGGAGACGCTAAAATGGTTGTCATTCTTGACAAGAAAGATTCTACTTTGACTGGATCTATACAAGACTCTACCGGTAAAGAGATTTCCAAGATCCAAAAGATAGAATTAATTGGAGACAAAGCAACTGTTTATTTTACTTCCCAGGGTTATGATGTGAACCTTGAGATGGACAAAAAAGATGATGACCATATAACTGGCAGCCTAATGGGTATGTTTGATGCTGAAGGTGAAAGGGTGAAAGAGCAGAAAAACTTAAAAAGTCGTAAAAACGATGAACTAATAAAATAATGCTGGCATTACCAGCACCTTTTTTCTCATTCATTAAAAATGGAAAACTGATCGGCATAAGAAGCAGCCTTTAAGCCTTTTCTACAAGTAAATTCTAAAATGATTTACCGTAGGTATTCTTGCCATGCAACAGAAGAGGCCTTTAGCGCTCAACTTTCAAATTGAACGCTGAAAAATAAAACCCCAGTTTCGAGTCAGTAATAATCAGTGTAAAACCGATGAGCAAAAAAATCTTATTTCAAATACTGTCTTGTTTGATCATTTCCATATCATCAATCCATGTTTTGGCTCAATCAACACAAAGGGAACGTCTTTCTCTTGACAAAGGATGGTTGTTTCACCAAGGTGGTATTCCTTTTCCCATCATTCGTGGCCAGGGACAAACTTATGCAACTTCAAAGGCTGGCAGTGCCACTGGTGCAGCAGCACCTAACTATGATGATAATAAGTGGCCTCGCCTGAACCTGCCCCATGATTGGGCTGTGGAAATGCCTTTTGATTCTAAAGAAAATGTTGCACAGGGTTATCGTAAGAGAGGATATGGCTGGTATCGCAGGAGTTTTAAATTAAGTCCGGATGATAGGGGAAAATATATTGAACTGCAATTTGATGGTATTGCCACCAATGCTACTATCTGGTTTAATGGCTCTGTGGTACATCGCAGCTGGAGCGGTTACACTTCTTCTTACATTGACATCACACAATTAGCTAAATACGGTGACGATGTAAATATTGTTGCCGTTAAAGTCGATGCAGAAGCACATGAAGGTTGGTGGTATGAAGGTGCAGGCATTTACAGGCATACCTGGCTGGTGAAGTGCGCACCGGTTCATATAGTTACTGATGGTGTTTTTGCCAATCCGGTAAAAATGGATGAAAATTCCTGGCTTATTCCTGCCGAAATCACACTAGAGAATTCCGGTACTGCAACTGCAGATGCCACAATAGAATTTACGCTTTATGATAAAAAGGGTAATAAGGTAGCACAAGCGCAAACAAAAGCATCTGTATCGCCCCTGCAGCAGAGCACCGCATCAATTCAACTTCCGGTTCAAAAACCGGTATTATGGACATTGGAAAATCCAGAGCTGTACTATGCGAAAACAACCATCCTGCAAAAGGATGCTGTTGTTGACGAAGTCATTACAAAGTGCGGTTTCCGTACCATAGCCTTTACTGCAGATTCAGGGTTTTATCTGAATGGCAAACATGTAAAGATCAAAGGCGTGTGCAATCATCAGGATCATGCAGGTGTAGGTGTGGCTGTTCCTGATGCCCTATGGGAGTTCCGCTTACGCAAATTAAAAGAAATGGGTGTAAATGCTTACCGATGCGCTCACCATGCCCCTGCAGCAGAATTTCTGGAAGCTTGTGATAGCTTAGGTATTTTGGTGATAGATGAGAATCGAAACTTTAATGTTTCTCCTGAATACATTCGGCAGTTGGAATGGATGGTTCGCCGTGATCGCAATCATCCCAGCATCATTCTATGGTCTGTCTTCAATGAAGAACCAATGCAGGGTACCGAACAAGGATATGAGATGGTGCGGAAAATGGGTGCCGTAGTTAAAGCATTAGATACCACACGCCCTGTTACAGCAGCGATGAATGGAGGCTTGTTTGCTCCAGTGAATGTTTCTAAAGCTGTGGATGTTGTCGGCTTTAATTACCAAATGCAAAGCTATGACCGTTTCCATAAAGAAAACCCGGCCATGAAAATGACAAGTTCGGAAGACGTATCAGCCTTTGAAGTTAGAGGCGAATATGTAACGGATCGTTCAAGGCATATTATGAGTTCTTATGACAAAGAAAATGCGATCTGGGGATCGACGCATAGGGCGGGCTGGAAAGCGGTGGCGGAGCGGCAATTTTTAGCTGGTTGTTTTGTCTGGACAGGATTTGATTACAGAGGTGAACCGACGCCTTTTACCTGGCCATCAGCGAGTTCTTTCTTTGGTATTATGGATCTGTGCGGTTTTCCAAAGACAGCGTATTGGATCCATCAGGCTCAATGGAGAGAGGATATAAACGTGCTTCAACTAGTGCCGCATTGGACCTGGCCCAGGGACAGCATTGGTAAAAACATAAGAGTAATGGCGTTGAGCAATGCTGATTCCGTAAAAATTCTACTCAACGGAAAAATGATAGGCGGTCAAAAGGTGGATCAATATGAAATGAACACCTTTCAAATTCCATATCAACCAGGTAAGCTGGAGGCAATCGGATATAAAAAGGGTAAAGAAGTTTCCCGTTTTAAAACGGAAACTACTGGAGCACCTGTTGCACTGCAGCTCATTGCTGATCGTAAGACTTTAGCAAATGATGGTCATGATGCAATGCCTATTACAGTACAGGCTTTGGACAGTAAAGGTCGTGCGGTGCCGACAGCCAATATCCCGGTAGAATTTGAAATAAGTGGTGGTGGCAAGATCATCGGGTTAGGTAACGGCAATCCAAACTCACACGAAGCTGAAAAAGGGAACAAAGAAGTTTATTCAATGGATTGGCACAAGTGATTATACAAAGTGACGAAGGCGACAATGAATCTATCAAACTGGTGGCAAGATCTACTGGTTTGAAAAGCGCAGTTGTGATAATTCCCCTCCATCGTGTTGTACCGAAACCCTATGTACCAGTTTTATTGCCCGCTTTGGTACTAGATCAATGGAGAGCATCTGTCATATTCCAGGTTCGACCAGATCCGAACCAGAAGATAGCTGACAATGACATGAACAGTTGGATGCCGGTGAAGTCTGGTCAATTGCAGGAAATGGCAGGGGGACGTTACCTTATATACCGAACTACTTTCATGCCTTACGATGAACAACAACGAAAGGGCGGTCAGTTAACATTTCAAAAGATCACGGGCAAGGCAGAAGTATGGATGGACGGGAAACTGATTGGAACAAAAAGCGATGGAGCAACCTCCGATTGGGTTGTACCTTTTTCTTCCGGCAGAGGTGAACGCCTTTTATCTGTGTTGATTGAAGCTGAATCTGGAAGTAAAGCGGGATTAGGAGGCGTAGTGAGTGTGAAAGCTATTAATAATTAAAAAAAAATGGCATGAAATTCAATAATGGCAATTGGACAATGATAAAAGCTATAAATGAAAAGAACAACTATTTACATCGGGCACTTTTTTTTATTTGCCTTGTTTGCATCCATTTTCAGTTAAAAGCCCAAAAGGGTAATGAGCAGCAAATGAATGTATTCATTGATGCACTCATGAAAAAGATGACGTTGGATGAAAAGGTGGGCCAACTCAATCAATATGCGAGTAACTGGAGTACAGGTCCTATATCACCTGGAGGAAATATAATTCAGGAAATAAAAGAAGGCAGGGTTGGTTCATTACTCAATGTAAAAGGTGTTGATAAAACCAGGGCCTTACAAGAAGTAGCCATGCAGTCAAGATTAAAAATACCGTTGCTTTTTGCACTTGATGTCGTTCATGGGTATAAAACAACCTTTCCTATTCCTTTGGCAGAAGCTGCCTCATGGGATTTAAATGCAATTAAACAATCGGCAAGAATTGCAGCTATTGAAACAGCTGCATCAGGCATTCACTGGACGTTTGCGCCTATGGTTGATATTTCACGTGACCCTCGTTGGGGAAGGGTAATGGAGGGTGCAGGCGAAGACCCTTATCTCGGTTCACTCATTGCAAAGGCGAGAATAAAAGGTTTCCAAGGAAATGGGTTGGGCAGTTTAGATGCAGTAATGGCTTGTGCCAAACATTTTGCCGCTTATGGTGCTGCCATTGGTGGTAGAGATTACAATTCCGTTGATATGAGCGAGCATACGTTGTGGGAAATATATCTGCCACCGTTCAAAGCAGCAGTAGATGCAGGCGTAGCTACAATGATGAATTCTTTTAATGATTTAAATGGAATTCCGGCAACCGGTAGTGCCTACTTGCAAAGAGACATTCTCAAAGGCAAATGGAAATTTAAGGGATTTGTTGTTAGTGATTGGGGCAGCATTGGTGAAATGGTGGAACACGGTTATGCTGTTGATAAATCTGATGCTGCACAGAAAGCCATTCTTGCAGGAAATGATATGGATATGGAAAGCAGGAGCTATACAGCTAACCTTGCGCAATTAGTTAAAGAAGGTAAAGTGCCGATAGCAATGATTGATGATGCAGTGAAAAGAATCCTGACTAAGAAATATGAAATGGGTTTGTTTGATGACCCGTTTCGTTATTGTAATGAACAGCGTGAAAAAGATGCTATCAACAATCCACAACACCGAATCATTGCGAGAGATGTTGCACAAAAAAGTATTGTGCTTTTAAAAAATCAGAATAATCTGCTGCCTTTATCAAAATCAACGAAAACAATTGCAGTAATCGGTCCTTTGGCAAAATCAAAAGAAGATATGCTTGGCTTCTGGAATGTGCCGTGGCAAGACAACAGCGACGTCGTTACCCTGTATGAAGGTATTGAAAAGAAAGTGAGCAATAGCACAAAGCTACTTTATGCCGCTGGTGTTGATCCCAATGATACAACTAAATCAGGATTTGCAGAAGCTGTTAATGCAGCGTTACAATCCGATGTGGTAATCGTAAGCGTGGGAGAGAAAAGATCTATGAGCGGAGAAGCAAAAAGTCGTTCAAATATTCATTTGCCCGGGGTGCAGGAAGATTTGATTAAGGCTTTGTATGCAACAGGCAAGCCAATTATAGTAATTATCAATGCCGGAAGACCTTTAATATTTGATTGGACTGCAAATAATGTTCCTGCAATTATTTATACATGGTGGTTAGGCAGTGAAGCCGGAAATGCAATAGCGAATGTTTTGTTTGGCGATTATAATCCGTCTGGAAAATTGCCCATGACTTTTCCAAGAACAGAAGGTCAGATACCTATTCATTATGATTATTTCAATACAGGCCGTCCCGCTCCTGAAAACACTAAAGTGGTAAACTTTCGATCCGGTTACATTGACCTTCCAAAAACGCCAAAGTATGCATTTGGTTATGGATTGAGTTACACTACTTTCAAGTATGAAGGATTGAAATTGAGTGATTCTATGATGACGAAAGGAAAAAATATTGAAGTGTACTTCACACTCACAAATACCGGTAAAGTAGCTGGCGAGGAAGTTGCACAGCTCTATATCAGGGATAAGGTTGCTTCGCTTGTCCGTCCTGTAAAGGAATTGAAAGGCTTTGAAAAGGTGTATTTGAATCCCGGTGAAAGCAAAGTGATTCATTTTAAAATCGACAGGGATAAACTTTCATTTTATAATCAAAAATTAGAATGGAAAGCCGAACCTGGAACATTCATGGTCATGATTGGAGCTGCATCGGATAATATTCAACTTCAATCTTCTTTCAAATTAATTGATTAACACTAGCATATTTATAATGAGAAAACATCTCAACAAAGCGCTTTTTATTATCCTGTTTTTGTGTGCGCATATACCAGTAAAAGCACAACAGGGTAAGGATCCACAGCCAATGAATGCATTCATTGGCGCTCTGATGAAAAAGATGACACTGAATGAAAAGTTGGGACAGTTAAATCTGATTACACCATTTTTGAAAACAGGCCCCTTTGCTACAAAGAAAGCTTTTGAAAAATTGAAAGACGGCTCTGCAGGAAATGTTTATGGTGTTATTGGAACTCCGTCTGGTGTTCATTCAAAGCTGGTGCTTGCAGACAGCACAAGGTTAAAAATACCGTTGCTTTCGGGTTTGGACATCATTCATGGTTATAAAACAATATTTCCCATACCCTTAGGGCTTTCCTGTTCGTGGGATACAACATTAATTGAACAAACGGCGAGAGTGGCAGCTATTGAGGCATCCGCGGTTGGGTACAACTGGACGTTTTCACCGATGGTTGATTTAACCCGTGACCCACGATGGGGAAGAGTGATGGAAGGAGCCTGGTGAAGATCCCTATTTGGGTGGATTGATTGCTCGCGCCATGGTGAAGGGCTATCAGGGCAACGACTTGAGAAACGAAACGTCCCTCATGGCTTGTGTGAAGCATTTTGGAATGTATGGGGCAGCGGAAGCCGGACGCGATTACAATACCACCGACATGAGCCGCCTCACCATGTATCAGTTTTACCTTAGCCCTTATAAAGCCGCGATAGATGCAGGCGCTGGCAGTATTATGAGTTCTTTCAACGACATAGAAGGCGTACCTGCTACAGCAAACAAATGGCTCCTAACAGACTTGCTGAGAAAGGAATGGGGTTTTAAGGGATTTGTTGTCACTGATTTCAATGCGATACAGGAGTTAATCAATCACGGTGTTGCAAAAGATTACATGGAGGCCGCAGTATTAGCACTAAACGCAGGTGTTGACATGGATATGGGAAGTGAGAGCATGATTGCATCTCTCAAGCAGTCGCTAAAGGAACACAAAGTTACCTTGGCACAAATTGATGTCGCTTGCAGAAGCGTATTGGAAGCAAAGTACAAGCTTGGACTTTTCACCAATCCTTACCGGAATTATGACCCGGACAAAGCCGCACGTGTAACCCTTACAGAACACAACAAAGAAGTGGCAAAACAAGCCGCATTAAAATCCATCGTACTGTTAAAGAACTCGAACAACACACTTCCTTTACAACAGAACACTAATATAGCCTTGATTGGACCCTTTGCTGACAACAAGCAAGAGATGTTTAGCATGTGGTCTTTTATGGGTGATACCAAAAGCGTAGTAACAATACTTGATGGTATCCGAAAACAAAATTCGAATGTAATGTATGCACAAGGAACGCAGGTAAGTGATGATTCAGTGTACATAAGGAAAAATCGTTTCAAGTACGATCCCGCAAGGCAGCAACAGCTCGTTGATGAAGCCATTGCAGTGGCCAATAAATCGAATATAATTGTTGCTGTTCTTGGTGAACCTTCTAGTTTATCCGGTGAAGCAACGAGCAGGACAGATATTTCCATTCCCAATTGTCAACGCGAACTGCTAAAGGCCCTGCACGCAACCGGCAAACCTGTTATACTATTATTAGCAAACGGTCGTCCATTGACAATACAAAACGATTTGCAGTTTGCAGACGCCGTTGTTGAAACATGGCGTCTCGGAACGGAAGCCGGCAATGCTGTTGCCGATGTATTGTTTGGCAACTACAATCCGTCTGGTAAACTCACGATGACCTTCCCACGTTCGGTTGGTCAAATTCCTATTTACTATAATCATAAAAATACCGGCAGACCATACGTAGAAGGAGGCCCGGAAGAATTTGTTTCGAATTACAAAGACCAGTACAACACACCCCTCTACCCTTTTGGTTATGGATTAAGTTATACCACTTTCAGCTATAGTAATGTAGCGTTGAGCGATACCTTGTTAACCGGTAGCCACAAAACATTGAAAGCTACCATTACGATTACGAATACTGGCAGGTATCCAGGTGAAGAAATAGTTCAGTTATATCTGAACGACCCGGTTGCCTCTGTAGCAAGACCAGTAAAAGAACTAAAGCAATTTAAAAAGGTTTTTCTACAATCTGGCGAAGCGAAAACCATTGTTTTTACCATTACCCCGGAAGACCTGAAGTTCTATAACAGCAAGCTTGTTTGGGATTGGGAGCCCGGAGCTTTTATAGTGTTTATCGGAGGCAATTCTGAAAAAGTAAAAGCCGCAAAATTTGTTTGGACAAAATAAAATTTATTTAAAAAATACTCTTATTAAATGTCAATGAAAATAGTATTATTCAACGTTATTGCTTTTATTACTATTCTATCAACTGCTTCTGCCCAGCAGAATACAGAGCGGTTTATTTCAGTAGGCAATCACAGATTTCGTGATTTCAACCATAACGGCAAATTGGATGTTTACGAAGATTACCGTAAGCCTATTGAACAACGGGCGCAAGACTTGCTTTCAAAAATGACCATGAAAGAGAAACTTGTTCAACTCCAATCGCATGGATGGGTAAAGCAAAACTTTTTACAGAAAATAAGTTTAATAGAGACAGCGCAATGAAAGCTTTCCCGGATGGTTTAGGGGAAATACTTTCGATGGGTCAGGGTAGCTACGTTTCTTTCCCGCAAAATTCACCTCACGCAGCTCAAGTGGCTGTGCTGGCCAATGAGGTACAATATTATTTCATCACTGGCACTCGGCTGGGGATACCCGTTCTATTCCTGGAAGAGGCACTACACGGCTTAATGGTGAAAGATGGCACAATGTTTCCCTCTGCTTTGGGCATGGCATCGTCTTGGAATGAAGAATTGACAAGGGAGGTTTTTGAAGCAATTGCGCTGGAAGCAAGAGCTGTGGGCACACATCGGGTGCTGGCACCTGTACTTGATTTAGCTCTTGATCCAAGATGGGGACGAACAGAAGAGACTATGGGTGAAGACCCTTATCTCGTATCAAGATTAGGGGTGGCAAAAGTAAAAGCTCTTCAGGGCAATTCAGCCACTCCGGATAGCAATCATGTAGCCTCAAACCTGAAACATTTTGGGGCACATGGCCAGCCGGAAGGCGGCGTCAACGGCGGTCCTGTATTCGTCTCCGAACGATGGTTACGGGAAGTCAATTTCCCTTCTTTCAAAGCGGCAATTATCGAAGCAAAGGCCATGGGTGTAATGCCCAATTACAATGAAATCAGCGGCATTCCAACACACGCCAATAAATGGATGCTCACAGATGTTTTGAGGGGCGAGTGGGGATTTAAAGGTTTGGTAATATCTGATTTAATGGCTGTAACCCAGCTTACAACGCTTCATCACATTGCGGCAGATAGTGCGCAAGGAGCCGCTATGGCTTTGAATGCAGGCGTGGATATTGAATTAACACTGAATGAAGCGATGTATAGCCATCTTCCTGAGGCAGTCAAAAAAGGTTATACCTCTCTTGCCAATATAAATAAGGCTGTGTTGGATGTATTGAAGATGAAGTTTCGGTTAGGGCTATTTGAACGGCCTTATATTGATGTAAGCCATACCGATGTAGTAGGCTCTGATGCCCATCGGGCGTTATCATTGAAAGCCGCATGTCAATCTATCGTGTTGTTAAAAAACGATGGAGGGATATTGCCTTTTGATAGGAAGAAATATAAACGTATTGCTATTATTGGTCCCAATGCAGATAAATGTATTTTAGGTGGCTATTCCCAAATACCAAGAACAACCAGCACGCCATTGGCAGCGCTTAAAGAAAAGTATAAAGATGTAGAGTTTGTTTACGCAGAAGGGGTGCGTTTAAACACGCTACGCGCTAGTCTCGGACCCGCAAAGTTTGCGCCTCACGACGAAAACAGCAAGCGAATTCAGGAAGCGGTAAACATAGCCAAAAGTGCAGATGCAATTGTGCTAATGATCGGAGGCAATGACAATATCTCCCGCGAAGCAACATCCGCATATTCACCAGGTGATTTGGCGAATTTGGAGCTACTGGGCGACCAGAATGAATTAATTGACTCACTGATGACATTAAACAAGCCTACCGCTGCCTTTGTGTTCAGCGGCCTACCTATATCATTTGCTCATTTGCAAAAAGCAGTGCCTGCGATTGTTCAATCCTGGTATTTGGGTCAGGAAACCGGTTATGCCGTGGCAGAAACGTTGTTTGGCGAAAACAATCCATCAGGAAAACTGCCTATTTCTATTGCGCGTTCGGTAGGTCATTTACCAGCGTACTATTTTGCAAAACCCTCTGCCCGGCAAGTGCCTTATAACGCTGATAACATTTCGCCACTTTTACCAATTACGCCACTGTACCCGTTTGGCTTTGGTCTTAGCTATACAAGTTTTCAGTACAACAATCTTCGCATTGCGAAGCCAATCATCACTCCCGACGAAAATGTAACAGTTACAGTTGATGTAAAAAATACAGGTGATCGCAACGGTGAAGAAATCGTGCAGCTTTATATACGTGATAGAGTAAGTTCAGTAACGCGTCCCGTCAAAGAATTAAAAGATTTTAGAAGAATTGCTTTAGCACCGGGAGCAACAAAGCAAGTAAGTTTTACTATTACACCTGACAAGCTAAAGTTTTACGATATAAACATGAAGAAAGTTGTAGAGCCCGGGGATTTCGATATTATGGTAGGTCCTTCTTCTCAAAAGCATGATACTGTAAAATTGACGGTAGTAAAAAAGTAACTTTAAGGAGGTTGTCTCTTTCCTCTCCACATACAATGGGAAAGCAGGCGATCCCATTTAAGCAACTTCTAACACGATTGCAAATATAAAATCGGAAGGCGTGTCAGGACAAAGGTTTAAAAACAATGAAAATATGGGTTAAAGCGGTATTGATACTATTTGCATTAAATACCATACTTTGCAAAACAATGCGTTCAGCAGGACAAACGATTGCTAAACATCGCCTGATTGTTATTACAGATATTGGAAATGAGCCTGACGACTTTCAATCCATGGTTCGGTTAATGTTGTACACAAACCAAATAGACATCGAAGGACTTATTGCTTCAACATCTGTTCATCAGAAATCGCATGTCAGCCCTGGACTCATTCAAAAAGTTATTTTAAGTTATGGGAAAGTTCAACCTAATCTCTTAAAGCATGAACCAGGATTTCCAACAGCGCAAAAATTATCTGGGATGGTAAAACAAGGTCTTCCTGTTTATGGTATGAAAGGAGTAGGAAAAGAAAAGGATTCAGAAGGCTCAGATTGGATTATTAAAAGGCTGGAAAAGGCAGACAGCCGCCCTTTATGGATATCTGTTTGGGGCGGTGCAAGCACACTTGCACAAGCCCTTTGGAAAATAAGAGAAACCAAGAGTGAAGCAGAAATCAAAAGGTTAATCGGCAAACTTAGAGTTTATACGATTTCAGACCAGGATGACTCCGGGCCATGGATCAGGAAAAATTTTGCGGATTTGTTTTATATCGTAAGCCCCGGCAAATATGAAGATGCTACCTAGTCTGCCATTTTTAAAGTGATACCCGGAGCAAATAACGAAGTGATCAGCAATGAATGGCTATTGAAAAACGTTCAACAAGGGCATGGGCCATTGGGGGCAGAATATCCTGACGTAGCCTACGGAATGGAAGGCGATACACCTTCTTTTCTGATGCTGATACCCAATGGACTTAATGAGCCGGGACATCCGGACTGGGGAAGCTGGGGAGGCCGATATGAATTGTATACACCACCGTTTGACCCGAAAATAAAATCGTTTGTGCCGATGGAAGAAGAGACCAGGCCGATATGGACGAATGCCAAAGACGAATTTACTCCCTGGGTGCAGGCAAAATGGGGACGAGCTGTAATAAAAGATACTGGTAGATACTCAGGAAATCATGTTACACTTTGGAGGTGGCGGGAGCATTTTCAAAATGATTTTGCGGCGAGGATGGTTTGGTGTAACAATGATTATAAATCAGCAAACCATCCTCCAATTGTAAGGTTAAATACGCCGGAGCACCTTACTGTAAAATCTGGCGAAACTATTAATCTCAACGGAAGCGCTTCCTATGATCCGGATGGTGACGGGTTAAGTTTCCAATGGTTTCAGTATACGGAAGTTGGTACCTATAAAAAGAACATACCCTATTACGTAGTCAATACCTCGGAATTAAAAGATGTCAGGGCTCCTGCTGTTGAAAGCCCTCAATCTACTCACTTTATCTTAATGGTCACTGACAAAGGAACTCCGAGCCTGACAAGATATAAAAGGGTTATTGTTGATATTGTACCGAAATAGCGTTCTATTGACGGAATCGTCAATAAGTAATGACATGGCAAAGAAGGAAAATTTATAATTTTGACTCAATCCGATAAATTAAAAATAAGCATGAAAATAACATCTGCTACTCTTCGCCTTTGTATTCCTAAAGTGGCAATCATGATTACATGTTTGTCACTGCTGTTTACTTCAAAGCTCAGGTAATCGATTCTACCTTCTTGGTAAAGCAGTGGAAAGCCAGGTGGATAACCGTTCCGCAAACCAATCCTACAGGGTACGTTGTGTATTACTTTCGAAAGAGTTTTGAATTGACTTCAATTCCAAAAATATACCCGGTACATGTTTCAGCAGATAATCGGTATAAATTATTTGTCAATGAAAAATTAGTATCAGTTGGACCTGCACGAGGTGATCTCCAGCATTGGAATTTTGAAACTATAGACCTTGCGCCATTTCTTCGTATGGGTCACAACATTGTAGCAGCCCAGGTATGGAATGAAGGAGAGCAGCGAATGGAAGCCAATATTTCATTACGGACCGGTTTTATTTTACAGGGAGGAACGGATGAAGCACAAGAGCTTAATACCAAAAATACCTGGAAGTGTTTACAGGATAGTAGTTACTCGCCAATTAAGATTGTAATTCCAACATATTATGTAGCCGGTCCGGGTGAGCAGGTTGAAATGCAGCGGCACATTCGTGGATGGGAAAAGCTTACTTACGTGGATAGCAATTGGAAACAGGCAACAGCATTTTCGTTTGGATATCCTAAAAACAAGGTTGGTTCTGGTGAACCTACAGGTTGGCTTCTGGTTCCTTCACCGTTACCACAAATGGAATTAAAACAGCAACGCCTGGCACAGTTACGAAGATCCGAAGGCATTACCGTTCCCGCTTCTTTTCCTGCCACAAAAACAGCCATAACAATTCCCCCCAATACAGAGGCTACACTTTTGTTGGATCAGGAAGTTCTTACCAATGCGTATCCCACTGTTATCTTTAGTGGTGGTAGAAACAGTACAATTACCCTCAGGTATGAGGAAGCTTTATACACAAAATACCCGGCAAAGGGTAACCGAAATGAAATAGAAGGGAAAAAGCTGGTAGGCAGAAAAGACAGCATAACATCTGACGGAAGCCAGAACCAAACGTTTACGACGCTATCCTGGAGAACCTATAGGTATGTACAAATTAACATTACGACAAAAGAAACACCATTGGTATTAGAAGATATTTATGGTACGTTTACCGGATACCCCTTTGTATTAAATGCTAAGTTGGAAACAGACAATGTCGAAATGAAAAAGATGTTGGATATCGGGTGGCGTACAGCCCGGTTGTGTGCTTCAGAAACTTATATGGATTGTCCTTATTATGAGCAGTTGCAATACATTGGCGATATGCGTATCCAGGGATTGGTATCTCTCTATAATAGTGGCGACGACCGCCTTTTGCGCAATGCTATAAACCAAATAGATTATTCCCGGCAACCGGAAGGACTCACATTAAGCCGTTACCCCACATCAAATCCTCAGTATATCACTCCATTCTCCTTATGGTATATCGGTATGCTGCACGATTACATGATGTATGGGAACGATAGTAGCTTTATTAAGAATAAGCTTATGGGTGCACGGCAAATATTAAATTATTTCAAAGGCTTTCAACAACAAGATGGTTCTCTTAGAAATCTTCCCGGTTGGAATTTCACCGATTGGGTGGATGTAAAAAATTGGCCTGTAGGCACCCGTTCCCCTGGTAAAGACGGAAACTCCGCTTTAATAGATCTTCAACTGTTGTGGGCTTATCAGGTAGCTGCCGACCTGGAACAAAGAATAGGAATGAAAGACTATGCTGCTTTGTACAAACAAAATGAAGAACAACTAAAAAAACCATTCGAAAAAATATTGGGATAGTACCAAAAACCTTTTTGCTGATAGATCAGAAAAAGATTTGTTTTCACAACACGCAAATTCCCTGGCCATTTTAACCGGGCTAGTTTCAGGTAACGAAGCAGCCAGAATTGGCAAACAGTTGCTATCGGATACAACATTAGCTCCGGCATCCATTTACTTCAAATACTACCTGCATCTCGCTTTGGTTAAAGCAGGATTAGGCAATGATTATTTACACTGGTTAGGCAAATGGCGTGAGAATATGGCAATGGGATTGACAACCTGGGCAGAAACTTCTGACTTAAATACAACAAGGTCTGATTGCCATGCATGGGGTGCGAGTCCTAATATTGAATTTTTCAGAACTATTCTTGGCATTGATAGTGATGCGCCCGGCTTTACGAAAGTGAGCGTTGAACCCCACCTCGGAACTATTAAAGCCATTGGCGGAGAGATGCCACACCCAAGCGGAAAGATTCGTGTAATGTATCATGAAGGCAATGGACACTTAAATGCTGAAATAGACCTTCCTTTAAAAACAACAGGAAAATTTGTTTGGAAGGGAAAGAGTTATGCCTTGAAAGAGGGTAAAAACAGTATTAAGATTTAATAAGGTTTAAAAAATGCAAGTACAATGAAAAATAGGTTCGCGGCTTAAAAGAATGTGTAGCAGAGTATGGTAACGAATCAGATTTTATGTTAATAGTATGCATTAAAATAAATTCAAAACATGAATTGTCTATAAAATTTTTCGAGCAAATTCATACCATCCGCGATGAAAATTTTTATGGTAAATTCCATCTGACAAAAAATAAAAATATACAGATGAAAAAAGCAAAAATCATTTTCTCACTGTTTTTATGTGTATTTTATTTCAGTTTAACGGTAAAGGCAACGCCCCCGTCAATTATTGGGAAATGGTATGGATTAAAAGACGGAAGTCCAGTTACCGTTATGTTCAGAAATAACCAAACAATGTCCATCCAGGCGGATGCTTTTTCAGGGCTAACCTTTACCAGCCATTATAAAATTGATTCCAGTGTTAGCCCAATAGCTGTTGATCTTATCATGCCGGGCAGTATGATTTGCACTGCCATCCTCAATTTTTCTGACCACGGAGAAATGGAGTTTTTCGGCTTTTTGGGTACACCCGGACAAGCCCAGCGACCAGCAAAAATTGATTCAAATCCCAAAAGACCGGATGCCTTGTATTTGAAGTTAAGCCGAGATATAAAAGTTATTCACCATAAGCCTCTGACAGTATCTCCTCCTAAAGAAGCTACACTGGCTTTTGAACGAAATAAACGCCTTGGAAGAGGGCTGAATTTAAACGGTCTTCTTGATAATAATTCCGGTGATCTACATCTGTACCCGATACCCGATCAACCCATCAAACTCGAATATATCAAAATGATTGCTGATGCTGGATTTAACAGTGTCCGTCTTCCTGTTACTTGGGTGGCGCATAGTTCTAAAACACCGCCTTATACGATAGACCCTGCTTTCTTTAGAAGAGTGGACAGTATTGTAAAACAGTGCCTGCAAAATGGTTTAGCGGTATCTATTGACATGCACTATTATCCCTACATCAATATGGGGGCCGACAGCAGCATTAGTTTTGATGACAACATAAAACGGTTTTATTCACTTTGGGAACAAATAGCGAAACATTATAAAGACTACCCTCCGGAGGTGTATTTTGATATTTTGAATGAGCCCAATATGGATATGGGCGTACCATTCTACAATGAATTGATTGCAAAATCAGTGAAGTTAATAAGGAAAACAAATCCATACCGAACGATACTCATCGGCACGCCAAACCTCGGACAATCATGGACAATCGGGCTCCTTGATTTGCCCAAAGAAGATTGGAATTTAATTGTACAAATTCATTACTATCTGCCGCATTTATTCACGCACCAGGGGCTAGCTTATGCCCATGCAGCAGCGAGCAAAGGAATGCAGTGGATGGGAACCAAAGAAGAGAGAAAGCCAATCGAAAGCGATCTCACCTTCTGTGCAAAATGGAGTAAAGCACATTCCAGACCAATTAACCTGGGAGAATTTGGGGTGAATGAATATGCCGCTATGTCATCTCGTGCCCGGTATTTCAGGTTTATTCGTGAGTTAGCAGATAAAAACGGATTTAGCTTTCATGTATGGGGCTTCCGGGAAATTTTTCGTGTTTTCGATGAAGAAAGTGGTAGATGGCATCAACCAGTGCTTGATGCTTTGATACCGGGAAAGCATTATTTAGTTGCACCTTAAAAGTCCAATTAACTTGTTCTTGAAATTTACTTTCGAAAGCTGGTAGTTGTAATTATTGTAATAGTTTTTGAAAAAAGAACCAAAAAGAAGATGATTCCTATTTATTCATCATTCTTTTGAAGTTAAATGCAGCTACAGCAAGCATGATATTGATGTTATCGCCCACTATTCCCTTGTAAAAGTTACAACCTAATCTGTGGCCTTGTTTCATGTGCCCAATAATAGGTTCTATGGCCGCTCTTTTCTGGTGAGCATTACTCGATTTTTTACGTTGGTAATAGCTGTCTGATTTTTTTGGCGTGGAAGGAATTAAAATTTCTGTTTCCCCTATTTTACTTTTCCCTTTGTAACCCGGGTCAACCTTTACTTTCTTGGGTGGTTTACCTGTTAGTCGTTCTACCTGTTCCAGTTGTAGCGGTAAGGTGTGACCATCACATTCATTTCTAAACACCATTGCTCCCACAATGACTCACTGTCTGTTTTGGCAAACGAAGCTTTGTTCCCAAACTCATATTTCTTATACTCTTTTCCTTTGGAGATACCGCAAACCTCGGGTTCATGTATCGAATAAATCTTATTTTTCGAACTTTTGATTTGTATTAAAACCTGTTTGAACAGATCTAATTGGTTCTGATGCTTCGATAATGGCAGAAGACTCCTTTCCAACTCCCGAGCCAGTATTCCGGCAATGGTCTTTACTTTGCAGTCGTCTTTTTCTCCTATCCTTTTTCTAAAATGAACCAACTCCGAAGCCTCATAGGGAACTCCGGGAACGAAGGACTGCTCGCCACAAAAGTATTGGCAGTAGTTGTTCTCACTCCATTGCTCCACTACATTTTCATCCGAAACATTGCGAATATGCTTGAGCATCAACAAGCCGACCATCAAACGGATGGATTTACCAGGTCGTCCATTTTCACTACGGTAAAGGGACTCAAATTCTTGTTCAAAGATTTCCAATGAACTTTATTTGCCAGAATAAACAAAGGATGCTTTTGATTCAGGGTATCTGCAAAACAGAAAAACAAACCCAGCTGGTTTTAATTCTTTATACAAGACATCATAAGAAAAATATGCAAAATTTGAAATTCAAATATACGAAACCTTGCAGCTATTTCATAATACATTTATAGTTAAATAATTAATAATCAAATTGTTATACGCTATTTAAAAGGAGACTATGTCCAAGAGAAAATGAATAAAAAAAGCAACGAAACTACAATTGTATAGTTCGTTGCTCTTTTTATTCATTTGAATTACTTATATCAATATCTCTCTGTACTATTTTTGAGCAAATCCATATCCATTGGATATCAATCCATTAGATTTGGAAATTGTTTCTGAAGACAATGGCAATAAATATCTGGGTGATACTCCTGTTGAGAAATGGCCATCACGACACTATATTGACTATAGGGATTGTCTATTGATCCTTTTTGACTTCTGAGCCCGACATTTGCAATATGCTGATAAATTTTAGCTAAACCCTACCCGGTAATCATTGTATAGAAAATTATTTGCAGTAACAAAGGCTGCTTCATGACCTGAATCAGCCATACACTATTATTACCATTTAATACTTTCGTTTTCTTCCAAAGATTTTACTGCATAAATAAATGGTAATATCTAAAAAAAAACCAAGTTGAAAAGTCACTACAGGAATTTCAAAAGAATCAATAATTCCTTAGTTTTTACTGAAGCCAGCGCGGGTCTCCAACTCCTGCAGCTTTAAGATCAACATTAGTTACAGTAAAAATACCTGCGCCCTGATTAGTATAGCCCGGATCTGACTTAGTAAAATCTCCCCGGAATCATTTTGGGACCTTGATACCGAACTTACAGTGAAATTGGGAGCGTTAAAATAATTGTTTTTACTCATTTCTTTTATTGTAGTAGCTGCCTGATTGGTATAATAGCCATCCGTATTACTCAGAATATTCTTATTAAAAGTAATTTCGTGAGAAGACAATCTGATATACAAAACCCGCCTGGAACTACCATTACAAATATTATTAAAAGTATTATTATTGATAGCTATAATGCTCTTTATTCCAGGGAAATTTGTAGAACCACCTGCATCCATTCTAAACAAGTCACGGGCCAGAACGCTATTATAAACCGTATTATTATTAAAATCTAAGGTAATTGCTACGCCTGTTCTAAAATCTATAAAATCACCTCCGTTACATTCGATATTGAAAATTATGTTTCCTTTAAACAAAACTGACTGAATCAATGCCTTCTTATTTACATAGAAAATGCCTTTTACATAGTTACGAATAGTACAATCTTCCATTTTAAAAGGCGCATACGGAGTCGCTAAATCAGCGTCATAAATAATCATCTGATTACCATCTTTGGAACCTGTTCCATCCAGAATAAGGTCTTTAAGCTCCAATCCTGCGCCATCCACCAATCTGAAAATAGTTCCCGTTAACGCCGGTTTATTGGCGGGTCTGGCACCCTTAATGGAAATTGATTTAGAAATAACTATATCCTGCGTGTTGTATGTACCGGGCATTAGTGCAAATACATCTCCTGCGTTTGCAGTACTTAAAATTGTGGTAAGATCATCCGTAGGATCTACACGAATTGCCCCACCCAGGTCAATAAGTGTTGTGAAAGAAACAGTTCCCCGTGTACTTACATTCTTCATCAATTTTGCAGTATAATTTGTTTCGGGAGTCAAGCCTTTTATAGTAGCAGCCCCGGCAGCAATTTCTGTAGCAGTTACAGTATGTGTAATATTACCAGGTTGTAAAACAATCTGTGTTGCCGTTTCGCCAACAGTCCACCTGAGAATTACCTGACTAGCCGTAATCTCATTCAAATCAACAGGACGAAATATTTGTTCTGCATCTGTTTTAAAGGTTGCACCAGACCATTTGGAGTCTTCAACAGAAGTTCCTTTGGCTTTTAACCTGACTGAAAAATTGGTTTCGCCAGCCAATCCTGTAACAGTATAAGGAATTTCATCAGGGTTTACTTTTTCTATTGTTTTTACCGGCGTACCCGAGAAATTCAAATCACCATTATCAAATATTTCAATAACATAACTGTCTGCCTTATTTACTTTTACCCATGTAAGCCTTACCGAAGTTTTGTTTACCACAACCGCCGTTAGGTTAGTAGGAGAAAACAGTCTGCTGAAATCGACAGAGGTTATTTTTTCATCCAGGTCTTTGTTACAGCTTAATAACAATGTTGAAGAAAATATCAATAACAATATCGGTTTGATTATATTTTTCATTTTTTAAAATTTAATGTTTGCTTTGATAGAATGTCGGTTCGTTTGTTGAAAGAAAATATCCAAAAATATTTTTCAATTTAATTGAAAGACATCGCCATGCATCAATATTTTAGACGTGATATTCATTAAAAATAACCATCATTGTTAAGCTTGCCATTACTGGCATCCAAAAACACCTGCCAAATTGGCCAAAACTGTTGTTTGTTCGGGTCTCTAACATAAAGGGCATCCCAAAAAGTTGAATTATCCCCGGTGGATACCATCGTCCAAGTTTTTGAACTGGGGTACCCTAATGCTACGCCTGCCTGGTCCGTATCGCCAAAGTTGAGTCCGTAAATGACAACTGATTCATTATCAGCTGCGGTAGTATAGTAAATTTTTTGAGGTAAACCGGCATATTTGCCCTGACGATTTTCCAATTGCTGCAATTTTGCCTTTGCCTCAGCCAATTTTGTACCTAACAGGTTCCAACGAATCAAATCACTTTTTCTAAGCATTTCACCTGTAAACTCAAGCGCTCTCTCATCTACAATAGCATTAAAAAAAGATTGTTTGCTCGCTGTAGCCTGAGTCATGAAGGTTGCAACCTTTGCAGGGCTTTTAGGAAAAGCTCTGTCCCTTATCATTTTTAGATAAGGGGCTGCGGTAGCAGGACCTTCCAGTTCATTAATAGCCTCAGCAGCCATTAATATCACATCCGAATATCGCATGTACAGCCAGTTCAGACCGTCATCATTGGTTGAAGTTACGCGCCTGGGCAACCATTCATAACGATACTTGCCAAAATACCACCTTCCCAAAGCTGTTGGAACCTGAATTCCGTTTGTCCATTCATAAGGAACACAGGTTACATCACGTCTTACATCGTCTTTGTCATATTCATAATACATAATGGGATTGGGACCATTTGCACCGCCTCTGTTTTGTCCTGTATATTTATCAACATTGGTATGTTTTACTCCAAGGTCAAAAATCACGCGGCCACGTCCTTCACTGAATGGAATTTCCCAAAGCGACTCAAGCCCGCCTTTTGTTTTTTCGCTGTGCAATGACTTAAAAACGCCTTCAAAGGTCTCTAACTTACAAGTACCACTGTTGATTACATCCAAACATTCTTTTTTTACAATTGCATACATTTTTTCGGGTGCGAGGTCAGGGTCATTACTTCTCCTGATTTCAAAATTTGCCCTTTGTCCATACCCTCCTGCAGCTAAAGCAAGACGGGCACGCAATCCCTTCACAAATGCCTTATTTATTCGTTCGGTTGACTGGGTTGCGTTGGTTTCGTTCGGCCATGCCACTAATGTAGCAGCTTCTTCCAGATCAGCCAGCAGTTGCTTATAAATAACATCTCTGTCGCTACGCGGCAAATAAATTGTCTCCGAATTAACCGGTTCAAACCTTGCAGGTACATCTCCCCAGGCTTTTAATAAATCATTGTAGATTACAGCTCTAAGCGTCAGCATCTCACCAAGAATCTGCTTCAACTCCGAATTGTTCAGATCTCCATAAGTTCGAATACCGCGAATAGCAAGGTTTGCACGCTCTATTCCTTCATAAAACTTAGCCCAGGCGTTATTGCTGGTATTCATCTGACTGTTATTTACATTAGTATTATAATTAGATAACAGTGATCTTTCGTCAGTGATTGACTTCAATGAGTTATTTACTTCGCAATCTGTGTTAATTCCATAAAAAACCAGATAGCGACCACGATAGGAGTTGGTTTCGGCAAAAGACTGTATTACACCAGGAATTGCATCCTTAGCCAAACCCGGAGTGGAAAATATAACTGACTCATCCATAGCAGATTTTGCAGGCGTATCCAGAATTTTCTTACATGAAATTGCCAAAACAGAAATTATCAGAAATATTGAAATTTTTAAAAATATCGTTTTCATTTAATTCATTTTGATTGATTAAAAATTGAGATTTAGGCCAAGAACTACCATGCGGCTTCTTGGGTAAGCAGAATAATCAACACTTGGTGTGAGCGGCGTTTTTCTACGGGTAGATACTTCCGGATCAAAGCCTGAGTAATTGGTTATCAGTAGTAAATTGTATCCTGTAGCATAGAAACGCAAACTTTGCAATTTCGCCTTTTTAACTATTGAAACGGGTAGATTATATCCTAATGTCAGTGTACCCAAACGTAAAAAACTACCATCTTCCACAGCCCAATCGCTAAATACAAAACGACTCATATAAGGCGACCACAATGTAGTTCCCACATTCATTGCTTCCAGTTCGGCAGGGTCATTTGACAAAGTGCCATCGTTTCTTAAATTAGTCCATCTCTTTCCTTCGCCTGCTATTGCCAGCATATTTCTTCCAAAAGTTTGCGCTGTTGTAGTGTATTCAATTTTATTGGCATTATAAACATCATTACCATAGCTCCAGTTGAAAATAGCGCTAATGTCAAAATTAAAAACACGGCCATTGATTGTAAATCCTCCGGTATGTTTGGGATTTGCATTTCCAATGATGGTTCTGTCATCAATAGTAATATTTCCGTCTCCATTAATATCCTGTAGTTTTAAACTACCCGGGCGTACTGTACCAACTACTGAAGTGGACGCGGGAACGCCTTGTTTGAGTATCCAACGCTTGCCGGCTTCATCATATTTCTCGAAATCCGAAATTTCATAACGTCCTTTGCCATCTAACTTATATCCATACATTTCACCAACCTGACCGCCGGTTTTTACCATATAGTCCACCCCAATCATTGTGGATGCCCATCCGGATTCGGTGCCAAAATTATCCATCAGGCCTAAACTAATGATTTTATTTCTGTTGAATCCAATATTTCCGCTAAAGTTCAACCCAAAATTTTTATGGTCAATAGCGTTCCAGTTAAGTGTCAATTCAATACCCTGGTTTTGTGTTTTACCCATATTTCGAAATTGAAAATCATACCCGGTGCCGGGTACCGGAAACTGAATTAACAGGTCTTTGGTATTATTTCTGTAAAGATCAATAGTGCCATTCAATACCCGATTCACAGTAGTAAAATCAAGTCCAATATTTCGGGTAATAGTGGTTTCCCATTTCAGGTCAGGATTGGCCATTGTTTTGGAAGCAGCCCAATAGCTGGTATAACTATTAACCCAAGTGGTATTACTCACATCAAATGTCTGTACCATTTGGCCCGAAGGAATATTATTATTACCTGCAGTACCAAAGCTCAGACGTAACTTCAAATCATCAAACCAGTTTCTAAGCCCACTGAATGCATCTTCTGACGAAATGCGCCATGCAGCAGATGCCGAAGGAAAATAACCCCACTTGTTGCCTTCTGCAAATTTTGAAGAACCATCAGCTCTGAAAGTTATATCGAATAAATATTTACTGTCGAAACTGTAATTGGCACGTCCGAAAAAGGAAAGCAACCTGTCATCCGGAAATAAATAATTCTGGATGCTGTTGGCCTTTCCTTGGGCAGATAGTTTGCGGGTATCCGAAAAAGAAAAAGTTTTAGGAAAGCCATGTACAACTGTAGTGAGTTGTTCAGACTGAGTGTTAATAAATTCCTGACCCAAAAGTAAATTTAGCCGATGCTTGCCGCTAAGTATCTTTTTAAAATCAACATTTAGCGTATTTGTATTTCTCAAAGACCTTCTGAAATATTTTGCCATTTCTATGGCCGGCAATCCCTGGTTTTCTGCAGCCGGAGAATTTTTAACATAGTAAGTAGTAGCGCCATAAAACCGGTCATCATCTAACTTGGTTTCATCCATACCAATCTCAGTTTTAAACAAAAGACTTTGAGTCAATTTCCAACCAAAGCTGCCGCCTAAATTTAAATTACTCCTCCGTTGCAACCGGTCATTTTCCGAAATAGACTTTATCGGGTCATACATATTAAATGCATCATCTGTTTCGGCAGCATCGGTCAATCCCTCCACAGGAAAAGGAGGATAAATCATTGCATACTTTAATCTTGAATCTGCAGATGATTTTTCATTTTGCTCATTCATACCACCGCCTTCGATAGTAGTATTTGAATACCTCGCAGAAAAATCAAGCGTCACTTTGGAGTTTGGTTTATTATTGAGTTTGAGACTCAGATTATCTCTTTTATACCCCGATAAAATCATAATGGCTTTATCGCGTATGCCTGTATAACTGGCTGCATAACGCATTTTATCGGTACCGCCATTAAGGCTCAGATTATGGTTGACAAGATTGCCGATTCGCCCAAAAACCAACTCCTGCCAGTCATTTGGTGAAACTTCGTTGTAAAGGTCTATATCCTGCCAATTGCCAAAATACTTTACATACCTTTCATTCAACTTATTATCAAGCAGTGCATTTTCGTATTGCCATTTTACATAGTCAGCGGGGGACAGCATTTCCAGCTTTTTGGCTAATTTTCTATATCCGCCAAATACATTATAATTTACCGAAAATTTTCCAGCCTTCCCGTTTTTTGTGGTTACGATTACCACTCCATTTGCACCGCGTGATCCATAAATTGCGGTGGAAGACGCATCTTTCAACACATCAATAGACTCTATATCGCCAGGGGCAATATCCGAAATATTAGCAACCGGAAACCCATCAACAATAAAGAGCGGCGTATTATCACCCGTAATAGACCCGCCTCCACGTACTCTAATCTTCAGCGCTGCATCCGGAGAACCCTCTGTAGCAGCTATCTGCACACCTGCCAGTCGGCCGGTAAGGGCTTCGGCTGCATTTGCCACCGGCGCTTTCATCAATTCATTAGAAGAAATGGAGGAAATAGCTCCCGTAAGATCTTTTCTCTTTGAAGTGCCATACCCTATCACCACTACCTCATCGCCGGAAACTATTTTTTTTATTAAAGCAACATTTATTTGGTTACCTGTTATTGCCACACTTTGAGAATCATATCCAACCGCCGTAAATAAAAGTTTTCCGGTTCCCGATATATTAAGCGTGAACTCCCCTGCCTCATTTGTTTGGGTAGCAATGGCAGTGCCTTCCAAAGTAACCGTTACTCCCACAAGCGGATTTCCAGTGTCTTCTATTACGGTACCTTTTACCTGTCGGGTTTGAGCAAAAAGGGATGTATATCCGAAAAAAAGAAAAATGAACAGAAATAAAAATTTATTCATACAACAAATTTTTAAGTTAAAAATTAAGGAGCACATTTTAAACTGTGCAAACGTTTTAGCAATGCAAGATTATTAACTATTTTTTAAGAAAAAGGTGTTTTCAGTGGATTTATTTACGCAAACGTTAGCGTAAATCAGATATGAAAAATTAGAATATTGTTCTTGATATTAATTAAACTATCTCCCTTTTATCGATTTGAAAGTATCCCAAAAATATTCCAATCATTTTCTAAACAGAACTAAATTTATACGTTATGCAAAAAGAATTTGCAAATAAAATTTAAATGGTTCATTCCTGATTGAAAAGGATTTTAACCTTATTCGTATCTGACCTAAAAACGCCAAAATAGAATGGCTATATTTAAAATTTTAAAGGTTTAAACGCTTGTATCGAAATGAAACTGCTCATTTTTTAGCCGGATTTTTTAGTATTGATTTCATCTGCCTTCTTTTCATTTTTTCACACTTTTTGCTGCTTTTCTTTGCGACATTACGCCTCCGTCAGTCTTTGGATTAAATACCGCTGATGTTATTCCGATAAAAAAAATGTAGTCTTTATAGACCAAATCAATAAAGGAAAAAGTTTGAAAACCCGACCATTCCGGAACACCCGCGCTTTATTCAGCAATACAAATCAAAGGAAAAACAGGAGTATATTGATAAGTATATATTCTTATTTAATAATATGTTAAACAAACAGTAAAAAAAATCTATATTTAGTGAATAAACCATCTTGGGGGTTACCTTTGCCATATTAAAGTATTAAACCAGTAACACCTAACCTGCGCAGTATTTCATAATAGGTAGTTTATTGCTCCCCTCAGGCGTATCATCTTATAATATGCTAAGGGCATTATTAACTAATATTTAAAAACATGTATTTACCAAAAAAACGTAATCAGTTGAAACTCAATCTATTAATTGGAGTTTCTTTAATGTCACTAATCACTATGACATCCTGTAATAAGCAACATAGCCTTGTAGATAAAAAACTAAATACTGAAAATAGCTCGAATAGCTATGCAAGATTAAAGTTTAGCTCAATTGCTGAATTCAAATCTACTTTAAAGGCGATTGTCAGTGAAGATAGTTTCAAAATCAACCAACTTTTAGATAGAAATGGAGTCTCTGAAGAATTTAAATCTTTAAATGGAAGCCGATTTGAATTTATAAAAACCAATTCTACTATCAAGAGAAGTGTTTTTGGACATTTTAGAGACTATTTGGTTCCTGATCCATATTTTGCTATTTTGTTGAATCAAGAAAGAGAAATAGCTATTGAAAATCATATTTACAAGGTAACTAAATATGGCACATTCAAAATTGATGAATCTCTGTATAAAAAAGCGAAGAATCTTATTGATAGTTTGGATAAATCAGGAGCTGAATTAGAACCAGGAAATAGAAAATTTTCTTTTGAATAAAGTACTGAAACTGAAAATTTATACCAAATTGAAAAAGGGATTTATAGATTTGATACTTATAAAGATGTTGAAATAGATAAAGCAGGGAGTGAAAAAACACAGCCTTCTATTGAAAATAATATTAATGTAAATTTTATAACACCTTCTATATCAATGCAAAACCAATCAACTAACCCCTATGGGATTCCTGCATCAGAGATAAAAACAGTGGATTATACAAACGATAAAATATTTCTGAATTTCAGTTCCAATCAGAGAATTAGATCAAATATTCATGATTATAATTGGCTAATAAATACTTATATGGAAGTGGAACTTATGGCAATGATAAAAGGATGGACTGGAGCTTGGAGAGGTTTGGAAAATGTTGGAGGTTTGGCTATTCATCTTAATAATTTAGTCGTAAAAAGAGTTTTGGTTCCTGGTGCAGGTGCAGATGGTTACCCTTCTGATGGTACCTATTATTTTCCAAATTGGACTCCCGTAAATAGTTCCTCACCAACAAGTATTACTAAAGGAACTGTCATTGTTAATGGAGGATATTTAACATTTAACCTTTTTCCTAATGTGGTTACTGCAAATTCAGGACCTACTATTTATATGGGCTTCATCCCTTTAATTAATGCTGCTTCTGGTGGTACAATTGATGTTCTATCGATTGATCTAGGCTGCTATGGAAATAGTTATGGAAAATGGATAGGAATTGAATATAAAAAATAACCTAAAAAAATAAAAATTATGAAAAAAATTTCGTTATTAGCATTTGTGGTTTCAATGGTATTTGTTTCAAACAGCCAAACCCACACTTACCAAAAATCTATTTACGGCAGCTTTCTCGGCAATGCCCCTCTCGGCTCGGTCAATTTTGACATGCGATTAAATCCGGATAAGATTGCTGGATTTGGCATTAGCGCCGGCTTAAGTGGTTCTTATTCTCATTACGGTTATAAAGACGCTACATTGGGCGTTCCGGTTACGGTTAATTACCTCTTAGGCAAAAAAAGTTCTTTTTTGGAGCTGGGGTTAAATGGAACTCCTGAGTTCAGGATTAAAAAGTCTGACTTTACCAACTCCGGTACTCCCATAGGAGTAACAGAAAAAGATGCTTTTTTTCATGGGCACTTCAATATCGGTTATCGTTTTCAACCATTAAAAGATAAAGGCATCATGTTTAATGCTCTTTGGACACCGGCTATCAGTTTCAAAGACAAAGGCTATTACAGCTACGACAAGCAACGTTCCTTATTGAACTTTGGCATCGGCCTGGGATATACCTTCAAATAAATATTTTGCAACCACTAAAAAGAGCTGCTAAACCTATTTTAGCAGCTTTTTTTTTACCTTTTCCAAACCCAACAGATTGTACCAGCCGGAAATAATTTGAAAACAACTTCGCTTTTTCCAAAATAAATCCAAGAAATCTCCTCCTGCCATTTTATTGATTATTTTGTCAGAGATGGATAAAAATTGTCGTTATGTGAAAATGAAGTTATTGTTTGGTCATTTATGAATTTAGTTTTAGTGAAACATTGAAATTTGAAATTTGAATTGTTGTTAAGTCCTTATTACCCTTTATCTTAAAGTCTTAAACCCTTTCAGTTTCTTGCTCAAAATTTGAAAAAGAAGAACGACCTGGCTTTATTTCGCATTCGTTAAAAAGAATATTTTTCTAAAAAAAAACTGTAAAACTCAAATTGTTTTCTGAATAAAATATACTATTAATGCAAACAAATTTTCAATGGCCTCATCCAGCAATCGGAATCAGACCTACGATTGACGGCAGGCAAATGGGCGTGAGGGAATCGCTCGAAGACCAAACCATGAACATGGCAAAATCGCTTGCCGACCTTCTGACCTCCGAACTAAAGTATGCCGATGGCACACCGGTAAGATGCGTGATAGCCGATACCACCATTGGCCGTGTGGCCGAAGCAGCGGCTTGCGCCGAAAAATTTAAGAGAGAAGATGTGGGTGTGGTTATCACCGTTACTCCCTGCTGGTGCTATGGCTCCGAAACGATTGACATGGACCTGCACACGCCCAAAGCGATCTGGGGCTTCAATGGCACCGAACGGCCGGGAGCCGTGTATCTGGCTGCGGCTCTGGCAGGCCATACCCAAAAAGGATTGCCTGCATTTGGTATTTATGGAAATGACGTGATGGAATCTTCCGACACTTCTATTCCCGAAGACGTAAAAGAAAAACTGTTGCGCTTTGCCAAGGCAGGTATTGCTGTGGCCAGCCTTCGCGGAAAGTCCTATTTATCAGTAGGTTCTGTATCCATGGGTATTGCCGGCTCCATCGTGAATGAAAACTTCTTTCAGGAATACTTGGGCATGCGCAATGAATATGTGGATATGAGCGAACTCATCCGCCGTATGCAGGAAGGCATTTACGACCAGGTAGAGTTTGAAAAAGCAATGGCGTGGACAAAGACCCACTGAAAGGAAGGAACCGATTTTAATAAACCCGAAAAACAAAAATCAAGAGAAGAAAAAGATAAGGATTGGGAAACGGTGGTGAAAATGACCATCATCATCCGCGATCTGATGGTGGGCAATCTGCGCTTGCAGGAAATTGGTTTTGCAGAAGAAGCCAAAGGCCACAACGCCATTGCATCGGGCTTTCAGGGACAAAGGCAATGGACCGATTTTATGCCCAATGGCGATTTTGCAGAGGCAATCCTCAACTCTTCATTCGATTGGAACGGTATCAGAAAAGCATTTATGGTAGCCACCGAAAACGATTCGCTGAACGCAGTAGCCATGCTGTTTGGTCATTTACTCACCAATACGCCGCAGGTTTTTGCCGACGTGAGAACGTACTGGAGCCCCGATTCGGTAAAACGGGTTACCGGCGTGGAGATGACCGGAAGGGCTAAAGACGGCTTCCTGCACCTGCTCAATTCGGGTTCGGCCAGCTTGGATGGTAGCGGATATCAATCCAGAGATGGCAAACCGGTGATGAAACCCTTCTGGGAGATTGACCAAACTGAAGCAGATGCCTGCCTCCGTGCCACTACCTGGTATCCGGCCAACAGAGAATATTTTAGAGGCAATGGCTACTCCTCAGGGTTTTTATCAAAAGGCGACATGCCGGTAACTATCCTGCGTGTCAATCTGGCTAAGGGGTCTCGGTCCGGTGCTGCAGCTTGCCGAAGGCTGGACGATAGACCTGCCCGAAGAGGTGCACAAAACCCTGAACGAAAGAACCGACCGCACCTGGCCTACCACGTGGTTTGTACCCAGGCTTACCGGCAAAGGCGCTTTCACCGATGTGTATTCGGTAATGAACAACTGGGGCGCCAATCACTGCTCGTTCAGCTATGGCCACATCGGCGCCGACCTGCTCACCCTTTGTTCCATGCTTAGGATTCCGGTTTGCATGCACAATGTGGAAGAGCAGGATGTTTTTAGGCCGAGTGCCTGGAACGCCTTCGGCATGGATAAAGAAGGGTCTGATTACAGGGCTTGCGCCACTTACGGGCCATTGTACAAATAGTTTATTAAAATATTTTGTTTACCGGCTGCAGTACTCATGGCATCTTTGCTTGCTACGCTCAGTTCAACTTTAGTGCATGGAGGAGCAAGAAGAAATGAGGCGGTTTATATAAAGTTGATATTTGTTCTGCAGTACAAGAGTGCGACGCAACGAAGTTTGATAGTAGTACCGTAGCCGGTAACCTAAAAATAATGAAACGATTATGCATTATATAGCAGCAGATTTTGGTGCGGGCAGTGGCCGGGTGATGGTGGGCAACCTCAGCAATGGAAAGCTATCGCTTGAGGAAATTCATCGTTTTCCCAACCGGCAGATTAAGGCGGGGAACCATTTCTACTGGGATTTTCTTTCGTTGCTGCAGGAACTGAAAACGGGGATTGAGTTGGCAGCCAAAAAATACAAGGACATTGCCGGTATTGGCATTGATACCTGGGGCGTGGATTTTGGGCTTCTTGACGAAAAAGGAAACCTCCTGGGCAATCCGGTTTGCTATCGTGACGGGCGTGTAGTCGGTATGATGGAAGCAGCTTTTGAAAAAATACCAAAAGAGAGGATTTACAATATCTGCGGCATACAGTTTATGGAGTTCAATACCATCTTTCAGCTTTTGGCGATGAAGCGGAGCAATGACCCGCAACTGACTATCGCCAAAGACCTGCTGTTTATGCCCGATTTGTTCAATTATTTTCTTACCGGAGTCAAAAAGAACGAATATACCGAAGCATCAACATCGTCATTGCTGGATGCCCAAACCATAAGCTGGTCGAAAGAAATAATGGAAGCGCTGGAGCTTCCGCAATCGATTTTTCAGGACATTGTTCGTCCGGGCGAATGGATAGGCACATTAACCAATGAAGTGTGCGAAGAACTGAATTGTCCTCCGATTGATGTATTTGCAGTAGGCTCTCACGATACGGCGAGTGCGGCCGCCGTTACCTATACCCGAAGTCATGCTACAGCTTTTTTGAGTTCGGGCACCTGGTCGTTGATGGGTTTGCATATAGAAGAACCAATTTTGAACAAGGAGGCTTTGGAGCTAAATATCACTAACGAAGGAGGTATTGGCAATAAAATCACTTTTCTCAAAAACATAACCGGACTGTGGATGTTGCAGAATGTAGTGCGGGAGTGGGAGCAGGAGGGCTATGTTACCGACTATGCCGATTTGATTGAGGAAGCTGCTCAGGTCAAGCCATTTCTGGCGATTTTAGATCCTGATGACGAACTTTTTGCAAAGCCAAAGGACATGCGTCAGGCCATTGTGGATTATTGTATCCGTACCCATCAGCAGGCGCCAGTTACCAAAGGAGAATTTGTGCGGGTAATGATGGAATCGCTGGCATTGAAATACAGGGATGTGGTTAAGAAGATAGAGCGATCGACAGGCCGAACTATTGAGCAGTTGCACATTGTGGGTGGCGGTTCTCAAAACGAGATGCTGAATCAGTTTACCGCCGATGCTACAGGCCTGCCGGTGATGGCGGGACCGGTAGAAGCCACAGCCATTGGCAATATCATTGTGCAGGCAATTGCCAAAAAAGAAATTGCAGATATGGATGAGGCTTCAGAAATCATCGGTAATTCATTTTCGGTGAAAAAATATTTTCCTGAGGATACTCAAAAATGGGCATCCGTAAAGCCAACTTAGCTCAGCCGGTAGAGCATTTCATTCGTAATGAAAGGGTCGTCGGTTCGAATCCGATAGTTGGCTCAGTTTTTAAGCAATGCCGTGATTTCCTCTTGAATTTCACGGGCTTTGTCTTGGTTATAAAAATTCTGATGAGCAACTTTTATCTCCTCATAAGAGCCGTTTACTTTTTTCAAATCTTCATATATTTTTTTTGCACTTGCAGGTCTTGGCCCCCAGTGAAACAGGTCTTTGCCGGCTGCATCACGTACAATCAGAATAGGGATGGATTTAGAGCCATTTGTGAGGTATTTGTCTATTTCGGAACCATTGTCGCGCAACTGAATATTCAGTTGAATGTTGGGGTTTTCGGCACTCAGTAAATAAACTATGGGTACAATATGGGCTGCGTCACCGCACCAGGGTTCGGTGATGAGTTCCCAATGCTGCTTTTCTTTAATGTTCTTAATAATATTGATGCTTTCCTGAGAAAGGGGATTATGTTTTAACCAACGGTTGCTACGGCTCAAGTTGAGTTTGGCGTACTGGTAATATTCCTCATCATTGTAAGGTTCCGAAGGATTTTCAGCTTTAAGAATTTCTTCGAAATATTTTAAATAGTCCTGCCAGGTCATAACTAATATTTGATTAGTTGTTTAACAACGTGATCTATAAATTGTTTGTTTCAAAAAGAATTAAGAGGAAATGTCTGCCATTAATTGCTGCAGTAAAGCAGGTTGCAATGGTTTTTTATGAGCATTAAAATATTAGGATTTGCATTGATTTTTCAATATCTCCTGAATCTTCTGTGGAGGATAGAATTGCTACTTTGCATGTTCCTCGTTGTGAGGCAGGGAGTGTAGCATAGTGCGTCATAAACTCAAATCCATCCATCTCGGGCATTTGGATGTCCAACAAAATCAGGCAGGGCCATTTTTCAGCATTATCAATATTTTCCAATAAATAATGCAGCGCATCCTTACCTGAAGAACATGTAATGATTTCATCAAAAACACCAGCAAATTTTGCTATGCGCTCATTTATTTTTAAATCGAACCGGCTATCATCAATAAGCATCAGCAATCGATTTTTTGATCCAGATAGGTGGGCCATCAGTTTATCCTGTTAAATAGAAATGCTTTATGCAGTTGGAATTATTACTGTAAATACACTTCCTTCATTTATGTTTGATTTTAATGTTAGTGTTCCATTTATTTTTTCAAGCGCTTCTTTCGCAATAAAAAGACCCAATCCGGCACCTTCCTGATAATTTCCTCTAAAAAACTGGGTAAACACCTTTTCATGCTGGTCTATAGATATTCCCCGCCCGTTATCTTCAATTACAATTATTGCATCGGAATTGTTCACCTCTACGTCAATAATAATTTTCTTTTCAGGCTCTTCCGGTTTTTGGTATTTAATGGCATTTGAAATCAGATTGCCTAATATTATTTCAATTCTGAAGGCATCGCCATAAAATTTCAATGGCTGATTAAAATGAGTAATAAATTGAACAGGTCCTACAAAATGATTTGCCCTGTCGTGTAGGGCTATCAGACTACTAATAAGCCTTTCAAAGTCAATCTCCTCAATTGCACTTACCAATCTGGTATTTTTGTAATACTGAAGTGTGCTGCTCAGGTTATGGTCAAGCCTCAAACAGCTTTCTTCAATAATTTTCCAATACTCTGCAACTGTTTTGTTTTCTTTATTTACATTTTCAAGTTTGGCAAGGTTGATAACTCCGAGGGCAGAAGCTAATGGTGCCCTAAGCTCGTGAGAAATACTGTAAATAAATCTGTTGAGGTCGTCATTGGTTTTTTGAAGCTCTTCTACTTTATTCTTTAGTTCAATTTTGGCTTTGTAAAATTCAAATCCGTTTTTAATTGCCGTGTCCAATTCCAGTTCATTCCAGGGTTTGGTGATGTATCTGAAAATATGGCCTTCATTAATCGCTTCGGCCAGTGTGTTGATATCGGTATAACCTGTGAGCAACATTCTGGTGGCGAGGTGATTTTGCTCCTGAATCATCTTGAACAATTCTACACCTGATAACTCGGGCATTCTTTGGTCGGCTATAATGACATGTATATCATTCTGCCCCAAAACCTCCAATGCTTCTTTAGCAGAGATAGCAGTAAAAACATCGTAGCTTCTTCTAAAGGCTGCCTTAAAAGAATTAAGATTGTTTTGTTCGTCGTCAACATATAATATCTTTATATCTCTCACGAAAGGTTATTTTTGCGGATTAGAAGTAATAGGTAAAGTTACAATAAATTCTGTTCCCGCTCCCTCTGCCGATTGTATTGAAATCAATCCTTCATGAGCATCAATAATACTTTTAACGATTGACATTCCCAATCCGGTTCCTTCGCCTACATCTTTTGTGGTAAAAAAGGGTTCAAATATCCTCGATTTCACTTCATCCGACATTCCTACGCCATTGTCTTTTATAGATATTTTTACAAATTCGTTTTCCTTCCAGGTTCTTATGATTACTATTTTTTGCTCCGTTTTTGAGTAATATTTCGATTTTACAGCCTGAACACCATTATTGATCAAATTCATGAACACCTGGTTTATCTTGCCCGGGGCACACTCAACCAAGGGAATCACACCTAATTCTTTATTAATGATCAGGTCTTTAGGAAAAGTATTCCTTATCAGCACCAATGTAGATTCAATTCCCTGATTTAAATTTGCACTCTTCAAAAGCGATTGGTCTATTCTGGCAAAATTTTTCAGGTTACTTACAATATCAGCCGTTCTGTGAGCGCCATCGCGAATGCCATTGAGTAGATTCTTTATTTCGTCATTGATATATGCCAAATCAATTCTTTTCTTATAATTTTCAATCTCTTCAATCTGCTTTGACACATCCTTGCCCCAATCAATCTGCTCATATCGCCTTATAATATCTGTCAAATCATCAAAATCTAACTCCAATGGCCTGATGTTGGCAGAAACGAAGTTGATTGGATTATTTATTTCATGCGCAATTCCGGCAGTTAACTGGCCCAGTGATGCCATTTTTTCGGAATCTATCAGTTTTATCTGCGTGTCTTTTAGTTGAGTAAGTGCATTTTTCAATTCATCATTTGATCGTTCAAGCGCTACCGTTCGGTTTTTGACTTCTATTTCCAGAAAAACATTTTGATCCTGTATCAGCCTTTCATTTTCTTTAGCTGTTTTCAAAGCCTCTATACGAGCTTTAGCCTGTTCTCTTCTGTAAATATTAATTTTATCGGCTAAGGCAAAAGAGAGCAATGTGATTTGAATGGCAGAACCTATCTCCAGAATATTAGAAGTAAACATATTAAAGGGCAGAACGTCTGCGCTTCTTAAAACAAATAAAATGACTGCAATCAGAAAAACCGAGAACGCAATCAGAAAATATCTTGCCGGACGATAGTTTTTTCTGGCAACGTAAAAAGCGGCATAAATGATTAATAACGCTCCCGTGCTTGCCAGAAAATTAATAAAAATAAAAGCATAATAAGGGCAATCAAAGAAATGGATGAAAATACAAAGAAGATATAACCCAATCATAAAATTGATCGCGTTATTGATTCTCTTTGAATATAAGCGAGTTTGTAAAAAGCTTTTTGCCAGCGTACCCGTGAAAATTCCTGATAATATGCCAAACAGATTATAGCTGTTTGTTGATAACCATACATTATCAGGCCAAAAATATTTGTTGGCAAACCCGTTTATGACCAATTGGGCTCATCCAACGAAAATAATATACACTACATAATAATAATAGCTATTGTCCTTAACTGTAAAGGATATAAAAAGATTATAAAAGAGCATTATCAGAACCACTCCGATATAAATCCCCATTTTCAGAACAACATCAAGATTATTCTTAATGATCAATTCTTTTTTCCCCAAATAGAGAGGAAGATGTATGGGGGTATAAGAATCAATGCGCATAAAAACAGTAGAAACGCTCGCTCGTGGTATAAAAACAGGATAGACAAAACTCGTAACCTCACCTATTATCCTTTCAGAAAATTTATATTTTCTTCCTAAAAACAGGCTATTGAAGACACTGTCAATACTTACGGTATAAAATGAAAGATCAAAAAGAACAGGATTTTTAATTTCAAGAAATATTGAATCACTATCAGACAAATTTTCAATCCTGATTTTGGCCCAAATAGCACTATTGGTAATACTGAAACTTGTTTTATGAGGCGAAAATTTCTTGTTTTTTACATCTTCGATTGTTAACTTTTTACTTTTATCAATAAAAGCCTCAAGTTTGGAAATCTGAATAAGCCCTTCTTTATATTGTACTACCGTTTCGTTTTGGGCATTTGCCAAAACAAAAAATGTATTAGAGATTGTGAATAAAAATAAAAAAATACGATACATATTATTGTGCTACAGGACGAGTCCAGTTTTTGATTTTTATGTCGTATTCAACCAAAAATGTTCCTTTAGGACCTCTTTCTTCGACGATGCAACTATTATTATCCTTTAAAAAATGAATTTTTTCTGCCACTTTCGGATCAGCATACTGCAGGTCATTCACATCATCCAAACGCATTACTGTCGCAATAAAACTATCTTTGGGATAGTAAAAGGTACCATTATTTCCCAAAGTAGTAACAATTTGAGTGCCCATGCTCCTCGACATTCTTACAGTGCTAGGCGCGCATAATACAAAAATACTTTTTATATCTATCTGAAATGAAACAGCTACTCCTATAATTGACAAAATATGGCTTCCAATACCCATTCCTGCAATTTCTTTAGAGTTCCACAGACCGCACACTTCCGATGTGCCTCCGTTTATAAATTCGTGCCTGACTACATCATGAATCGTTGGGTCATATTTGGAGAGGGCAGACTCGATTGGTAATAGATATTTTCCACTCACTACCTGCAGCCGGGCACCTCCATATATTATTTTTGTTTCGGGGTCTTCTGCTACTATTACAATACAATGCGGATCATTTACCCATTCGTTGCTGTCAGAGGTGATTTTAATGATTCCATAATATATTTCCAGAATCTTCCTGTGGCCTACAATAAAATGCTCGCAGGCCAAAGGGTCTTCAGGTGCTGTAAAAGCTCTTATCCGAATCATTTATAATTATAAAATTTAACTTATTAACTCATTAAAATCAATAAAATACCTTCCTGAATCAACTTTTTTCTCTAAAATTATTTTCCTGCAAACATCTGTTACCATTGCCCCTCCCAAATGCACAGCTGAAGCAATCTGTGGCCATCCGATGATTGTATGATTCAATTGGGACAACGAAAACTTCATTTCGTCAGAAACGTTCTCAAAGCCGATAATATTTGTCAAAAGTGCAAATTTTTCCTGAATTGTAAAATTTTTTAATTTATTTAATAATTCTTCTTGGTTAAGCTTTTCCAATTCAGGTAGTTTTTCATGAAAAATTCCTCTTGCCGGTTCATTGTCAAAGCGCTCAATATCCAACATACCTTTGTCATTAGTATCCATTACTACAGGTATTTCATAAGAACGGGCTTTGAAGCGGCTCAGAATTTTAACAACAATATTGTCGCACTCTTCTACCAAAACATCCACCTTCCCTTTCTTTGTTAAAAAATCATCTATATTTTGCTCAGTAATACCGTCTGTGTAGCACTTCACTTTAATAAAAGGGTCAATTTCTGCAATTCGCCGGGCTGCCACCACCACTTTTGGGTTGCCCAGCTCCTGTACCCCCACAGAAAGTCGGTTTAGATTACTCAACTCGATAGTATCAAAATCTGCCAAACGCATTTCACCGCAAATTCGTTCTGTAGCCATCGTAATTGCAATATCCTGGCCAACTGAGAGACCGATAATACCAATCTTTTTCCCTCTTAGATTTTTTTGTTCTTCGGGTGAAATTTTGTAGGCATTCCGGTTGGTTCTTATGGTAATAAACTCTACTTCATCTACTAAGTGTACAAGTTTTTGCAACCAGGGATAATAAACCCATACGCCGTATTCATCAGGTTCGGTAGCCCCCAGATGTTGTGCTATCGCTTCTTCCATTTCGTCTGACGAGAACATTTTTCCCGGATTTTTAATTCTTATGAGCTCGGATAATTGATTTTGTATCGTATCAAAAATCTGAAGCTGAGCGTTCTCTAAAATCATCTTCAGACTATCATAATCCTGAGAATTATGAATCCTAAAAATTAAGGGAGTGTAACCAACATCAGTATTTTTTTCTTTTGAAAAAATTAATTTATCTTTCATGTTTATTTATTGATATTTTATTTAAGTAAGGGCAGATCATAATAATTTTACTCAAGGCTTATTAAATAACCTTAATAATCACTAATTTTATAACTAAATAGATAGTACTTTAGGGTCTATTAAATCATAAGCAAATTTTGGTTTAATGAACAATACGAAAACATTTTCAAATATATTATATATCGATGATGAAATTCACAATTTGAATTCGTTCAGGGCAAGTTTCAGGCGAATTTATAACGTTTTTACGGCAATTAGTGCAGATGAGGGTAAAAATATTCTTGATAAAAATGAAATTCATGTCATAATTACAGACCAACGGATGCCCGAAACTACCGGAGTTGAGTTTCTGGAGTCAATTATTCCGTTCTATCCCGATCCGCCACGTATTTTGCTAACCGGCTATGCCGATATGGATGCAGTGATTGCGGCAATCAACAAAGGAAGTATTTATAAATACATTCAGAAACCCTGGAATGAGGAAGAATTACAACAGATTATTGATGGTGCGCTCGAAATTTATGCACTTAAAAAGTCTAAAAAAGAATTGACGGAGAAACTTATTGAAATGAATGAACAAATGGAATTTCTTTTGCGGCAGAATTTATTATCATGAACAATTGATATAAAATAATTTGTATCTTTGGCTTGGATATAAATTTAGAATGGATATGTTTTTAAGATTATTACCAAAGACCCTGTTGGGATTCTTGCTCGTACCATTATTTTTGGGAGCAAATGACATAGAGCCATCTGCAAAATCTGTAAATAAAGCGCCTGTCAAACATTCTGCACGTTCAAATGTGAAAACTACTAATAAATTTAAGGTAAATAAAAGAGCAAAAAACGCTAAGGTAAGAGGAACGAAGAAAAAAGAAACCGCTAAAACAGCCAATTATAATTCACATCTTGAAACAGCCAAAGGATTCGGCTTGTCGCCTGTAAAAAATGGTGCCGATGTAAAAAAACTTGTAACCAATAAGAAACTGAGTGCCACTAAATGCAACAAGGGATGCACCATCCATAAGCTTACACACAGCAAACCCTATCTGGTACCGGCAGCTAATAAGGTTTTAAACGAAATTGCACATCAGTTTTACAATAGAACAAAAAGCACATTTACCGTAACCTCCATAACACGCACACTTCACGATCAAAAATCGTTGCGAAAGGTAAATGTTAATGCAAAAAACAGCGTAAGTTCTCATAACTATGGCGCTTCTTTTGATGCCTCTTACATCAGGTTTAACAATAAAAGAGCCGAAAACCCCCGCCTTGAAAACGCATTGTACAATATACTTTCCGATTTTCAGAAAAAAGGTAAAATCTATTTTATCAAAGAAAGCAAGCAAAGATGCTTTCATGTTACCGTTCGTAGCTAAAACATAGCCATTCAAAACACAATATCATTTTCTTAACTTCGTTATATCTAAAAACCTAAAGATGATAAAACGAATTGGCTTGTTGCTTTTTATTTGCATAATGGGAATATTTTCCTTCGGTCAAAAACCCGATAAAAAACTGGAAAAACTATTGCAAAAAGAAATTGTAGGTTTCAGTGGCGACATAGGAATTTTTGTTAAGAGCCTTAAAACCGGTAAAACAGTTGCCATCAATGCTGATACTGTTTTCGCTACTGCCAGCATTGTAAAAGTGCCTATCCTGATTGGGATACTCGATAAGTTGCACAAAAATGAATTTTCCTACGATTCTACATTTACCTATTGGTATAAAGACTCTCTCCTTTATCCCGGAGAAGATATACTGGGTGAGTTTAAAGACGGTGGCCAAATCAGGTTGAAAAAACTTATCATGCTCATGCTTACCACCAGCGACAACACAGCCAGTTTATGGTTGCAAAAATTAGCCGGTACCGGTATCCGAATTAATGAAATATTAGATAGCATGGGCTACAAAAATACCCGAGTAAACTCCAGAACTCAAGGTCGGGATAACATGCGAAAAATTTATGGCTGGGGGCAAACCACACCATACGAAATGGCTTCAATTTTTGAAAAAATGTACAATAACCAAATAATTTCTCCCTCCATGTCAGAAAGAATGATGCGATGCTTAGGGCGGAACTATTGGGATGAAAACGAAGCCATTTCGGTTATTCCACCCTATATTGAAGTGTTTAGCAAAAACGGCTGCATTAACCAAAACCGAAATGAAATTTTATTAGTAAACGCGCCCCATCAGCCCTATATTTTGAGTATATTTACCAAGAATAACAAAGATCAGCGCTGGACTCATCAAAATGAGGCTTGGGTGCTCACGCGCAAAATCTCTTCGTTATTATGGCATTATTTTGAACCTAAAGACCAATGGCAAAAACAGAAAAACAAAAAGCCGCATAATTATGATAAAACTCATATAACCAAGTGATATAGAACAAATGCCATTGCAAAAAGGCCGCTTACCTTTGTACCCATGCCTGCCAAAATGAAAGCAAAAAAGGATTAATAAAATAAAAAATAAAAAGTTATGCTAAAACAAGACAAGGCTTACAAGCAAGCAATTGACGTTAAAACAGAGTTAGAAACCTGGGTTAATGATTTGCAACAATACCTGAAACCCGAAAAAGTACACTGGTGCGATGGCTCCGAAGAAGAATATAACCAACTTTGCCAATTATTAGTGGATAAAGGCACTTTCATTAAACTGAATCCTGAAAAACGCCCTAATAGTTATGCCTGCTTTAGCGACCCCAGTGATGTGGCACGTGTAGAAGACAAAACATTTATTTGCAGCCGTCGTAAAGAAGATGCTGGGCCTACCAACAACTGGATGGCACCGGATGAAATGAAGAAAATATTTAACCAACTGTTAGAGGGCACAATGAAAGGACGTACAATGTATATAATTCCTTTTTGTATGGGTCCTGTTGGTTCTCCCCTTTCAAGATATGGCATCGAAATCACTGATTCTGAGTATGTTGTAACCAACATGCGTATAATGACCAGAATGGGCGCTCATATTTTACCTTATATTTATGAAAAAGGATATGTAAAATGTCTGCATACCATCGGTGCTCCATTGGAGGAAGGGCAGGAAGATGCCAAATGGCCATGCAACCCTACCGTAAAATACATTTCTCACTTCCCCGAAGAAAGACTGATTATATCTTATGGAAGCGGATATGGTGGAAATGCTTTGTTAGGTAAAAAATGTTTTGCCCTCCGTATTGCCTCCGTAATGGGACGAGAAGAAGGCTGGTTGGCCGAGCACATGCTTATTTTGGGTGTAGAAAATGCCAAAAAAGAAAAAACTTATGTGGCAGCAGCCTTCCCAAGCGCTTGTGGTAAAACCAATTTTGCAATGATGATTCCTCCAAAAGAATTTGAAGGATGGAAAGTAACTACAGTAGGTGATGACATTGCATGGATTCACAAAGGAAAAGATGGCGGATTATATGCCATTAACCCCGAAGCCGGTTATTTTGGAGTAGCGCCGGGTACAAACGAAAAAACAAACCCTAATGCTATTGCCTCTATAAAAGAAAATACCATTTTTACAAACGTAGCCATTACGCCTGACGGTGATGTTTGGTGGGAAGGATTTACAAAAGAAGTTCCCGACGGATTGATTGACTGGCACGGACAGCCTTATGACAAAAATAGTGGCAAACCCGCTGCGCACCCCAACTCAAGATTTACAGCTCCGGCATACTTAAACCCTGCTTTGGACCCGGATTGGGATAAACCCGAAGGTGTGCATATCGAAGCATTCATATTTGGAGGCCGTCGTAGCACCGGAGTACCTTTGGTATATCAAACATTCAACTGGAATTTTGGAGTTTACCTTGCCAGCACAATGGGTAGCGAAATGACAGCGGCCGCTTTTGGAGAAATCGGTAAAGTACGTCGCGATCCGTTTGCAATGTTGCCTTTCATGGGATACCACATGGGCGACTATGTAAACCATTGGTTAGATTTTGGCCGTGATTTGCCAAATGCGCCCCGTATTTTCAGCGTAAACTGGTTTAGAAAAGATAAAGACGGAAACTTCATCTGGCCAGGATTTGGACAAAATGTACGCGTATTGCAGTGGGTTGTAAACCGTGTGCATGGTGGCGCAGGCGCTGTAGAAAGCCCATTGGGTTGGATGCCTCGCTATCAGGACTTGAACTGGGATGGCTTAGATTTCAGCGAAGAACAGTTTGCAAGTATAATGACCATCGACAGAGAGCCAATGAAGCAGGAAATGTTTGGTCATGAAGAATTGTTTGAAAAAATGTATGATAAACTTCCAAAAGAGTTTTTCTACATGAGAGAATTATTATTATCAGCGCTTTGGAGATCTCCAGAAAAATGGAGCCTTCAACCTGAAAGTGAATAAAGTTTGGTTTTTAGATAACATTGTTTGCCTTTTTGTTTTGTTGATTTAGCAATACTACAGGAGCCGGGTGTTCTCATTTGGCTCCTGTGTTTGTTTTTGGCATATTGGAGCCGAAACTTATCTATATATTAATATTTATACTTTGAATCTGCCTTTGTAAGACTGACTGCAACACCGTAAAACTTGCCCTCAAATCGTGCATTAGTGGCCTCTTTCCTTATTCCATGTACCCACAAAGTGATTCGCTTCCGTGGCGTTTGCAAATTTTTCTGTAAATTCATCCAATCTAAAATCAAACAAATACAAAATGAAGAAACCCAAAAACAGTTTGGTTAGCCAACTCATGGCTTCTTTGAACATTGAATTAAAAAAGGAATCCATAATTTCAAAAGAAAAAAATGGTCTTAATTTCATCAACAGAAGAAATTTTATTAGTGATACCACAAAAGCAGCAATTGGGGCAGCTGTGGTTTTCAATCTGCCGACTACTTTATCTTCCTGTAGAACGGTAAGAAAAGAAACCCCTGACAATATTCTCGATGTTGCCATTCTGGGAGGCGGTATAGCCGGCTTAAATTGTGCCAATCATTTAATTCCCTCAAACCTGAATTTTAAAATCTTTGAAGCGCATAGCCGTCTGGGTGGCAGAATACTTACCCACTATAACGACTCGCTCGGATTAGGCATTTTCCCCGAATTTGGCGGCGACTTTATTGATTCATCGCACGAAGACATGCTTTCACTTGCCAAAGAATTTAATCTGGAGTTACTGGATTTGGAAGCAGAACAAAAATCCAAAAATCTGATAAAGGATATTTATTTCTTTGACAATCGGAAAATCAGTGAGAGGGAAATAATCACAGAATTTAAAAAAATTACCGGAAAAATTGCAAAGGACAGAATTTCTCTCGGAGAAAACTATGACACACCTGATGCCCAAAGGTTAGATAATACGCCATTGTCAGATTATTTCAATTCGCTGAAATGTGCCGGTTGGCTCAAAGAACTTTTTACAGCGGCTTTCATTGCCGAATACGGACTGGATTGCGAAGAGCAGTCCACCATCAATTTTCTTGACATGATTGATACGGATACCGGAGAGGGTTTTAAAGTTTTTGGAGATAGCGATGAACGTTTCAGAATTAAAGGCGGTAATTCCAAAATTATTGAAGGATTGATAAAAAAAATAGGTGAGGAAAAAATAGAGAAGAAACATGAGGTAGAGGCTGTTTCCGAAAACAATGACGATACTTATACAATCAGATTTAAAAACAATAAAGAGGTAAAAGCACGAAGTATTGTTTGCACCATTCCTTTTACGATTTTACGTAAAATTAATCTTGAACTTCATAACATTTCTTCCCAAAAAAGAAAATGTATTGATGAATTAGGATACGGAATGAATACCAAATTGGTTTTGGGTTATGAGGGCACCCCTTGGTCCAACGATAAAAACAAGGCAATGGGATACTTATATCATATAGATATTGTAAACGGCTGGGACAGCAGCTATAACAAAACAGAAAATAACAGCAAGGGAGCCTATGTCGGTTATTTTGGCGGAAAATATTCAATGGGTTTGGATGCCCTGTCCTTCAAGAATAAAATGGCTCCTACCGATCATGTATGGAAAACTGAACTTCCAGAGGAAAAGGTCAACGGGTTTGTGTCAGAGCTGGACAAAATATTTATCCATTCAAAAGAAAAATATTTGGGTAAACATGTATTTGTAAACTGGATTGACTTTCCTTTTTCAAAAGGTAGTTACAGTTGCTACAAAGTAGGTCAATGGACAACCATCTCAGGACTGGAAATGCAACCGATAGGTAATTTCTTTTTTGCAGGCGAGCATTGCAGTTCGGAGTTTCAGGGATTTATGAATGGCGCTGCTGAAACAGGAAGAAGAGTGTCCGAAATGGTTTTAAAAACAACCTTTAAGAATGAAAATGTAGCATCTTAGTATTTTCGGGGTGTTTTATTTTTTTAATACCTGTAAATTTTTGCTGTATGAGATTTTTATTTTTTATAGTTGGGATAAACCTATTAGTTTCCTGTATTGCTACACGAAAAGCAGGAACCAAAGACGATGGAAAGTTGACGGTTACTTTTGTACAAATCAATGATGTGTATGAAATAGCGCCGCTTGAGGGAGGAAAAGTCGGCGGAGTAGCGAGAGTGGCTACTTTGAAAAAAGAAGAAAAGCAAAAAAACCCAAATACACTATTATTAATTGCCGGTGATTTTGTAAGTCCTTCCGTGTATAATAGCCTGAAGTATGAAGGTCAGCGTATCCGGGGTCGTCAAATGGTGGAGTCTTTTAATGCCTCCGGAATGGATTTAGCCGTTTTTGGCAATCATGAGTTTGACATCTCTGAAAATGAATTGCAGAGTCGCATCAACGAATCGCAGTTTCAATGGATTTCTTCAAATACTTTTCATAAAACAAAGGATGGAATAAAGCCCTTTGCAAAAACCACTGATGGCAACACCACTCCATTTCCTCAAACACGGTATATGGATTTTTCTGATGCAGATGGAACAAGGGCAAGAATTGGTTTCATAGGATTAAATATTCCTTTTAACAAAGCAGAATATGTTTATTACACCGATGTTTTGCAAACCGCCGACAGCCTTTTTGCCAAAATTAAAGACAGTTGCGATGCGGTTGTCGCCATCACTCACCTTGAAGTGGAGGAAGACAGTATTCTTGCAAGGAGGATTCCTCAACTGGCATTAATAATGGGTGGGCATGAGCATGATATGCGTTTCAAAAAAGTTGGGAATATCTATATTACTAAGGCGTACGCCAATGCTAAATCGGCTTATGTAAACTACCTGACAATTGACAAAAAAAAGAAGACCACATCTGTAGAACCAAAATTAGTGATGATAGATACCAGTTTTGCTCTGGATGCCGCTACTACACAGGTTGTTTCAAAATGGGTGAACATTGCCAATGAAAACTATGCCTCGCTTGGCTTTGATGCTGCAGAAGTAGTGCTTAACAAAGGCGAGGCACTTGAAGGAAGAGAAATTTTTATCAGAGCAACAACAACCAATCTTACCCAATATATTGTGGCAGCAATGGAAAAGGCCGCTCCCGATGCTGATTTGGCATTGATGAATTCGGGTTCTATACGTGTTGATGACGTTTTGCCAATTCCGGTTACGCAATATGATGTTATCCGTGCTTTGCCTTACGGCGGTTTCATTCAGGAGGTGGATATGAAAGGGAGATTGCTTAATCAGGTTTTGGACGTTGGAAAAACCAACCTGGGTACCGGAGGTTTTTTGCAATATTCTTCATCATTAAAATATGATAACGGAGTGTGGAAACTGAAAGGTGAACCCATACATCCCGATAAAGTTTATCATGTGGCGTTGTCTGACTTTTTGATGACAGGCGGCGAGGCCAATATGGGCTTTTTAACCAAAGACAATCCGGGCATTATCAAAATGTATTCGAAACCGGAGGGAAATGATTTACGCCGTGATATTAGGCTGGCTATTATTGATTATCTGAAATCAATATAATCGGCTGCTCTTTTTCTTTCTTCTGATTTCTTTCGGCCAGTTCCTTTCTTACACGGCTAAGGCTTTCAGGCGTAATACCTAAGTAAGACGCAACCATCCATTGCGGAACACGAAGCAAAATATCCGGATAGGTTTTTACAAATTCAAGATATCGCTCCTCTGCCGTGTAACTCAATAACTGATTAATTCTATTTTGCAATTGTCTTATATGATTTTGTAACAATCTGTTATTGAGTTCCAGAAACTCCTGATTGCTTTTAGTGAGGTTTATGATGTAGGCTTCATTGATTATCATCAACTCACTGTCTTCAAGCGCATCAATAAAAAAATCGGACTTCAAGTTGAGGCAGGCGCTCTGCCTGTCGCTGATAAACCAACCCTCGGGAGCAAATTGCAAAATATGTTCTTTCCCTTTTTCGTCAATCGAATAATACCTTAGCAATCCTTTCTGAACGTAATAAAATTTACTTTGGGCATCACCCTTTTTCAAAATAAATTCACTCTTTGATAATTTGAAGGAGGTACAATTACTTAAAATTGCTTTTATAAAATCATCAGGAGTATTTGAACTCAGTGAAATATTTGAATTGGTTTGAAACATTTTAAATTCTTCTAATAACTGATTAAAGATAAGGCAATAAATAATTGATTTTAACATAATGTAATTTGGATGCATGAAATTTCTTTTATTTGTCATGCATTGGGGTTTATTCATTTTAATTATCGATAATGCAAAAATAATAGGCAGGTTATCCGTCCTGTATGGTACATACCCTTAATTTTGTGGTTTCTACCGTCATATTATTAATAAAAAATATTTTTTATGAAAAGAGATGAACAATTATTTAGCTTAATCAATAAAGAGTTGGAACGCCAGCGCAATGGTATTGAACTTATTGCCTCCGAAAATTTTGTATCTCTGCAGGTAATGGAAGCAATGGGCACCTGCCCGACCAATAAATATGCCGAAGGCTATCCGAAAAAAAGATATTATGGCGGTTGCGAAGTGGTGGACGAAATAGAACAACTGGCCATTGACCGGTTGAAAGAAATTTTTAATTGCAGTTGGGCCAATGTGCAGCCGCATAGTGGCGCTCAGGCAAATGCTGCCGTATTTTTTGCAGCACTAAATCCCGGCGATAAAATAATGGGACTTAACCTGAGTATGGGCGGCCATCTTACTCACGGCAGCCCGGTAAATTTTAGTGGAAAGCATTATCAGGTTATTGCATATGGTGTAGGCAAAGAAACCGGAACAGTGGATTATGACGACTTAGAAGCTAAAGTGTTGGCCGAAAAGCCCAAAATGATTATTTGCGGAGCATCTGCCTATAGCCGCGACTGGGATTATGCCCGTATTCGTGAAGTAGCAGATAAAATCGGAGCAATTGTTTTTGCAGATATTGCGCATCCGGCAGGCCTGATTGCTAAAGGATTGCTGAATGACCCGTTTGAGCATTGTCATATCGTGAGCAGTACCACCCATAAAACGCTTCGCGGGCCAAGAGGCGGCATCATCATGCTGCGCCACGATTTTGAAAATCCCTGGGGATTGAAAGACCCGAAGGGGAATACCCGTACAATGAGCCAATTACTTGATCTGGCTGTTTTCCCCGGTATGCAGGGTGGCCCATTGGAGCACATTATTGCATCCAAAGCAGTGGCTTTTGGTGAAATTTTAAGTGATGATTTTACAGTTTATGGCAGGCAAATAATTGCCAATGCACAGGCAATGGCCAAAGCATTTGTGGATAAAGGATATAATATCATTAGTGGCGGTACTGACAATCATCTGATGCTGATTGACCTGCGTAATAAAAACCTTACGGGTAAAAAAGCACAGGAAACGCTTGATAAAGCCCATATCACCCTGAATAAAAATGCAGTTCCTTTTGATGACAAATCTCCGTTTGTAACTTCAGGAATACGCGTGGGAGTGCCGGCAGTCACTACAAGAGGATTGAAGGAAAATGACGTGGTGGAAATTGTTGATTTGATAGATAAAGTGCTGATGAATGTGGATAATGAATCAGTGATTGAAACTGTGAGAAATAATGTAAAAGATTTTATGCAGAAATTCCCTCTTTATCCCGGGTTATAATTTTTTATCTAAAATCTAAAGTCTAATTAACAATGATTCAACGTAAACAAACATTATGGTTGCTGTTGTCAGTAATTGCAGCAGTACTTACCTTTAAGTTCCCATTTTTCAATGGTACGGTAATAAACGGTACCAAAGGCGTTCAGGGGGCAGAACTTACAGCAACCGACAATTTAATTTTACTGTTGCTGACATCTGCAATTATTATTATTGCACTGGTAACAATTTTTATGTACAAAAACAGAAAATTTCAAATTCAGCTTACATTTCTCGGCTTTTTCTTGTCTGTTGGTTTGATTGCATTGTATTATTATTATACTAAAAATTTTGAACCCGGCGGTCGAATTTCATTAACAGCATTATTGAGTTTGCTTACTCTTGCTGGTTTTTTTATGGCGCTTCGGGGAATAAGAAAAGATCAGAAGTTGATAAAAGACCTAAACAGGTTGAGATAATTATTTTTGAAATGTTTTGACATTAAAAAGGCTTCCAACATTTTGGGAAGCCTTTTTAGTAAATATTTGTCAATGGCTACTTCTTCAATACAAAAGTTTCCATGAATTTGGTATTGAAATCGCCACTGCGGAACTTTTCATCCTGCATCAGTTGCTGGTGAAAAGGAATGGTAGTTTTTACGCCTTCAATAATATACTCACTTAATGCCCGCTGCATCGTATTGATGGCCTCCTCCCTGGTTCGGGCAATTGCTATCAGTTTTGCTATCATTGAGTCGTAGTAAGGAGAAATGGTGTATCCTGCATAAACGTGGCTATCTACTCTCACTCCATGCCCGCCAGGCACGTGCAGTGTGGTAATTTTTCCTGGTGATGGCCTGAAATCATTATAAGGGTCTTCAGCATTTATCCGGCACTCAATGGCATGCATTTGAGGAAGATAATCAAGGCCTGATACTTTTTCACCCATAGCAACTTTTATTTGCTCTTTTATCAGGTCAAAATTGATAACCTCTTCGGTTACGCAATGCTCCACCTGAATACGCGTATTCATTTCCATAAAGTAGAAATTCCTGTGCTTATCTACCAGAAACTCCACTGTTCCCACGCTTTCGTAATTAATGGCTGCGGCGGCCTTTTTTGCGGCATCTCCCATTGCTTTCCTCAACTCGTTTGTCATAAATGGCGAGGGCGATTCTTCTACTAATTTTTGGTGCCTCCTTTGTATGGAGCAGTCTCTTTCGCTCAGGTGGCTTACATTGCCATATTGATCGCCTACTATCTGTATTTCTATATGGCGAGGCTCTTCCACAAATTTTTCCATGTAAATGCCATCGTTTTTAAACGAGGCGGCAGCTTCCATTTTGGCAGTGTCGTAAGCTTTTTCAATTTCACTTTCTTCCCACACTATTCTCATTCCTTTGCCTCCGCCGCCGGCTGTTGCTTTTAAGATAACCGGATAATCAATCTCTTTTGCCGAGCCTTTTGCATGTTCAACACTTTGAAGCAGGCCTTCTACGCCCGGTACTACAGGCACACCGGCCTTAATCATCGTTTCTTTTGCCGTTACTTTATCACCCATGCTATTAATCATAGCAGCAGTAGGGCCAATAAATTTAATTTTACTTTCGGCACATATATCTGCAAATTTTGCATTCTCAGCCAAAAATCCATACCCCGGATGCACTGCATCGGCATTTGTGATTTCTATTGCCGACATGATGTTGGGGATATTCAAATAAGAATCAGTACTGGCAGGTTTGCCGATACATACTGCTTCATCAGCAAATTTTACATGCAGGCTCTCACTGTCGGCTGTAGAATATACCGCCACAGTATTGATACCCATTTCTTTGCAGGTGCGTATAATGCGAAGGGCAATTTCGCCCCTGTTTGCAATTAAAATTTTATTAATCAAAGTGTTTTCTTTTGAAAATTCTACAATCCGGCAAAGACAATATTGCCATCACGCCATTTTATATTATAATGATTAAGGCTCAACAATGAACAGTGGTTGGTCAAACTCAACCGGAGAAGCATCGTCAACCAAAACCTTCACTACCTTACCACTTATTTCACATTCTATTTCATTAAAGAGTTTCATCGCTTCAATAACGCAAATGACTTTACCCGGAGAAACTACATCGCCTTCTTCAACAAAGTTGGGCTTATCAGGAGTTGGTTTACGATAAAAAGTACCAATCATTGGGCTTTTAATAGTGATGGTGTTGGAAGCAGCTTCCGGCGCTTTTGGTTTTTCGGCTATACCTGGGCTTGCGTCTGCCGAGGAAACAGGAGCTTGTATTATGGCTTGATGATGCGCAATAGCTACAGGAGAAGTGGGAGCAGCAACTATGGAGGCAGGCAATACCTGAACACTGTCTTCCTTTTGACGAATAGTAATTTTAAAATCTTTTTGTTCAATGGCGATTTCGCCAATGTTGGATTTATTGATCATTTTGACCAATTCCTGTATTTGTTTAAAGTCCATATTTTTCAATTTAACAGCTTTTGGATTCACAAATTTTATTTCGAAAGCAATATCCCTTAAAAGGAACTACTAAGATAAGTAAATTAAACATCATAAAATCAACAATTTTTGCTGATTATTTTTGAAAAAGGGCTATTATATATAAAAAAAGACTCAAAACTGAGTGATTTTGAGTCCCTTTGACAATCTCTTTATTCTTTAACCCGTTCTACGTATTCTCCGGTTTTGGTATTCACTCTGATTAGTTCGCCCTCATTAACAAAAAGAGGAACATTCACAGTAGCGCCGGTTTCTACTGTAGCTTGCTTCAGTGTACGTGTGGCAGTATCGCCTCTCAAGCCAGGCTCGGTGTAGGTAACCTTCATCACTATTTTATCTGGAAGCTCCACACTTACAGGTTGTTCGGTTTCGGTATTAATAGCAATGGCCACTTCCTGACCTTCTTTCAAAAACTGAGGGGCATCAATCAGGTTTTCTGCAATGCTCAACTGTTCGAAGGTGTTGTTATCCATGAAGTTATATCCGGTTTCATCCTGATAGAGATATTGGTATTCTCTATTTTCAACCCGAACCGGATAAATGGTATCGCCTGAGTTCCAGGTTTTTTCGATAGAGCGGCTGTTGTCCACTCCTTTTAATTCTGCCCAAACTTTTGCGGCTGCACCGGCGGTTTTGTTTTCGCCGAATTCTACTACTGAATAGAGATTGCTTTCCAATTTGAGTATCATTCCGCGACTTATATCTGCAGTACTTGCCATTGTTTTATTCTTTTTGAAGCGGCAAAGATAGTATTTGAAAACAAACCTGCAAAATGGGCAAAAATTCAGTTTGATTTTTTTTTACCCGACTGTTGCGTTTTGACCTTTTTCTACGTTATATAGAGTATAAACCATTAAACGTTTTACCTATCTGAAAAGAACATTAATTAACCGCAATGAAATTCACTTTTGTTTTTAATTTCTCAGGGAAGGGCCATCGCCTTCCCTTTTTTTTAGAAGGGCAAATCATCTGCCGGTTCTCCTGTTTCTTCAGAAGCGGCGGATGAAGGAGTAAACGTTGATTCGCTTCCGCCCTGAGTTGAAACCGGAGCTACAGGATTTATGGCAGCATCACTCTTGCCACCCAAAAGCTGTAGCCTCTTACTCTTAGCGATAATGCCTCACCCGGCGAGCCGTCATTACGCGTATAACTCCGCACCTCAGGTGTGCCTTCAGCATAAATCTGCTTTCCTTTGGTAAGATATGGCGATACATTTGTTCTGTCTGTCCACCAGGCACATTCTATCCATGTGGTTCTTTCCTGATGAACACCTTGACTATCTTTATACTTTTCGGTGTGTGCTACTGTGAAATTGATTACATTTTTACCTTTTACATTATTAACAACGCAATCTTTACCTAAATTTCCAATTACTTGCATTTTTAACATAACACGCTTGTTTTTTTTAATTTAATGGCAATATAAGGATATTTCGGAGAAAAAAAAGAAAATATATAAAACCATCATGCTCATTATTTGTATTAATGCTAATCTGACCCTAAATTCGATATTTGTATTTTTGCAGTTTATATATGAAAGATGAGTAAAAAAGGAAAAGTTTTGGTAGCCATGAGCGGCGGTATTGACAGCACGGTGGTATCATTGATGCTTCATCACCAAGGATATGAAGTAATAGGCATAACCATGAAAACCTGGGATTACACCGGCAGCGGCGGGAGCAAAAAAGAAACCGGATGCTGCAATGTGGACAGTTTTAACGATGCCCGCATGGCGGCTGTGCAGCATGGTTTCCCTCATTTTATTTTAGACATCAGAGACGAATTTGGCAATTTTGTGGTGAATGATTTTGTGGATGAATATCTGGCAGGTCGAACCCCCAACCCTTGTGTGCTGTGCAATACGCACATCAAATGGAGGGCACTTTTGAAAAGAGCGGATGCCCTGGATTGTGAGTTTATAGCTACCGGTCACTATGCCAAAATAAGGCAGCATGATAACGGGCGATATGTTATCAGCAGAGCGGTGGACCCTACCAAAGACCAAAGCTATGTATTGTGGGGGCTGGGTCAGGATTTAATGAAACGTACTATTTTGCCCTTGGGCGATTACCATAAATCTGAAATCAGGCAAATGGCTGCCGATTACGGGTATCCCGAACTGGCTAAGAAAAGCGAAAGCTATGAAATCTGTTTTGTTCCGGACAATAATTACCGCAATTTTTTAAAACGCAAGGTGGCAGGGTTAGAAGAAAGAGTGGCAGGAGGAAATTTTATTGATAAACATGGAAATGTTTTGGGAAAACACAAAGGATACCCCTTTTATACCATTGGGCAAAGAAAAGGCCTTGATATTGCTCTGGGGCGACCGGTGTATGTAACATTCATAAATCCCGACGACAATACCGTAATGCTGGGCGATGAAGAAGACCTTGAAAAAAACGAAATGATGGTGGGTAAACTCAATCTGATTAAATATGACAGCATTATACCCGGGATGGGTGCTGTTACCAAAATAAGATATAAAGACCCCGGTACACACTCAATACTTACACCTGAAGATGATAAGGTAAGGGTTACTTTTTATGAAAATGCCAAGGGTATTGCACCCGGCCAAAGCGCTGTGTTTTACGAAGGCGATGATGTCATTGGTGGTGGCATTATTCAATCCGGCAGAAAAATTTAGGAATAATTAATCCTTTCAGTAATTTTGACTAAATTGTATATTATTTCTATTTAAAGGCTCATGAGTAAAGTCAGGTTAATAATACTGCTTATTTTCAGTTCTCTGTTTTTCTCTTGCGAAAACAGTAAGGAGGTATTTATTTCGGATTCAATATCAGATTATATATCCTTGCAACAAGGCAAGTATATTACCTACCGTATTGATTCCCTTGTATTTACCCAAAACGGCTCCAATATAGAAGTGCACAAATATCAGGTAAAGCATACCGTTCAGGGTGAAACAACTGATAATTTGGGAAGAAAGGCTTTCATTATCAACCGATTGATTAGAAATGAAGCCGGAACCAGCTCCTGGACAGAGAATGGCAACTATCTGGTAATTCCCCTTTCGGACAGAATAGAAATCATTGAAAACAACCTAAGAACTGTGCCACTGAGGATACCATTTACTTCAGGATTTAGCTGGAAGGGCAACAGCTACTTACCTTTTGCACCATACAAGCCCATGTTTGGCATGGAGGGAGCAGGAAATGATATGAATAAATGGGATTTTGTTTATACCTACCATGGAGATACTACTGTTCAGAATCAGTCTTACAAAAACGTATGGACAGTAACGCAATCTAATACTACATTAAATATTCCGCCTACCTCGGGTACCCAATATGGCTACAAGGAAGTGGCCAGAGAACAATACGCTAAAAATATCGGTCTGGTGTACAGAGATTTTCAACTATATGATTATCAAGGTCCTAATGCAGATAATCGTACTCCTGCATACTATGGCTTTGGCATCACCATGTGGATGATTGACCATAACTGATTTTTCACTTCTTCCTGAGCAATGCAGCAAACATCGTATCTGCCCGCACAGTGTAGCCGGGTATTACTTCCTGCCTTAATACTTCAAAACCTTTTTGGGTTATAAATAACGCCTGTTGTTCATTTTCCTTTTGAAAAACGGAACAGGTAATGTAAAGTAGAAATCCTCCCTTTTTTACGCCGGTAGAAATATTTTCCAAAATCTTTCTTTGCAATGAAGCATATTCTTCAATTTTCTTATCCTCAAAATAAAAAAGCTGTTCGGGCGTTCGCGACCAGGTGCCACTTCCTGTGCAAGGCACATCGGCAATCACAAGGTCAAAATGGTCTTGCTTAAAGTTGTTGTTGTTTTTTGTAAGATCTGCCACAACAGAAGAATAATTACCAATGCCCGCTTCCCTAAACCTTTTTTTCAGGTTGGCAATAATAGATGGACGAATGTCTGATACCGTCAGACTAATATTGTTTAAAACATCTTTAGCCAAAATAGATTTTCCTCCACTGGCTGCACAACAATCCCAAACATAGATTTGTGATTTCTGATTTAGGATTTCTGATTTAATTAGGTCCAAAAAGTGAGCTATCTTTTGTGAGCTAAAGTCTTGAATTACAGCTTCTTTATTCAGATGGAGGAAGTTTGCAACTTTTGTTGTATTCTTTAAGCTGACAGTATTATTTTCAATATAAAATTCAATGCCTGCGGATTTAAATTTCTGAGGAACAGTCTTCACAAAATCGGGTCGGATTCGTAAAAACAAATCGGGCTGCACAAAAAAAGAAGCTTCAAATGCTGTGGCGTCAATAGTTTCACTCAATTTACTTTTCCACGGAAAAACATTAGCCGGTTTATCAAAAGACGAAAAATCTGCCTTATTGATGATTTCTAACCATTCCCTTTCTACCTCGTTCTTCAGGCCGCCATTAATGGATGGGGAAGCTGTTTCAACCTTTGACTTTGGTAAAGTAAAAGAACTTACTTCAGATTGAGATTGATTTGCAAATTTCAAACCCAATAAAACCCTATTTTCAATTGATAAATCCAAGCAAGATTTTCCTAACCGAAAATATGAATAGCAAAGACGGCTGATTTGTTTTCGGTCTTTACTGCCGAACTTTTTATATTGCGAAAAAAAGTCCTTTATGAAAGGGGCAAAAGGAATTTTTCCGTCATAATTTTTTAAAATCTGAACGGCAGTATTTAAATAGGAATAAAAACGATTTATTCTTTCCAAACTTTTTAAACTAAAGGGTAAGCCCATTAATTGATTATAACTCCAAAAGCATTTTTACCGGATCTTTTTGGGTGAGGAGCAATACAGGGTTTTCGAGTAATTCCTTTACTCTCACCAAAAAACTCACAGACTCCCTGCCATCCACAATGCGATGGTCGTAACTCAATGCTACATACATCATGGGTTTTACCACCACCTGGCCATTTATCGCAACCGGGCGCTCCTGTATTTTGTGCATTCCCAATATGGCGCTTTGGGGTATATTGATGATGGGTGTGCTCAACAGCGATCCAAAAACACCACCGTTTGTAATAGTAAATGTGCCTCCGGTGAGGTCTTCTGTAGTCAATTTGCTGTCTCTGGCTTTTGCGGCCAATTCAACCACGCTTTTTTCTATTTCGGCCATACTCAGGCTTTCCACATTGCGAATAACCGGCACCGTGAGTCCGCGGGGCGTGCTTACGGCAATGCTGATATCTGCATAGTTGTGATATAATACCTGGTCGCCATCAATATAAGCATTCACATTAGGCCATTCCGAAAGCGCTATAGCACAAGCCTTGCAGAAGAAACTCATAAATCCCAGATTTACACCGTGTGTTTCTTTAAACTTGTCTTTATACTTAGCTCTTGTGTCCATAATCGGCTGCATATCCACCTCATTAAAAGTGGTGAGCATGGCAGTGGTGTTTTTGGCTTCAACCAATCTACGGCTGATAGTCTTGCGCAGATTGGTCATTTTTTGAGCATTTTCATTACGGCTGAACAATTCGTTCCCTTCAAAAGCTTTCTTTCCAGGAGTGGCTAATGCTGCAAGCACATCTTCTTTTAAGATTTTTCCGGTAAACCCGCTAGGCTTCACTTCCTTGGGATTAATACCTTTGTCGGCAATGATGGCTGATGCAACCGGTGTTGCCTTTACTACTGAGGCAGGAGTAGGCGCCTGAGAACTTTTTATTTCGGCGTTGGCTTCTTCCTTTTTTTCTTCAACCTTTTTCTTTACCTCCGGTTCGGTTTTTTGTTCCACAACCGGTTTGGGCGCTGTATCATCAATGGAAGCAATAACGTCGCCAATATTCAGTGTATCGCCTTCGGCAACATTGGCAGTTAGAACTCCGGCTTTTTCTGCATTTACTTCAAAAGTAGCTTTTTCACTCTCCAGTTCAGCAATCACTTCATCACGTTCTACATAATCTCCTGTATTTTTCACCCATTTGAGCAGGGTAACTTCATTTATTGACTCGCCAACGGTTGGCACTTTTATTTCGATAGCCATAATTAACCTTGTTTGAGTAGCAAAATAAGCAAAAAATATTATAGATGGTGATAAAACAGGATTTAAATGTTTTTCTAAAAAATATTCTGTTATATTTGTTGCTGCTTCTAAACTGTATCAGAAAATTTTAGGGGCATACCGCAAATTAGGTATTTTTTTGTAGTGAAGCTTGGTATATCTTTGAGGCATAATGAACCACACGCCAATAAGAATTGCTGTTTTTGATGATAATGCCTACAGGCGTGAGAGTTTATGTATGCTTATAAACTCATCACCAAAAATGACTTGTGTGGGAGTGTTCTTTGACTGTAGTAATGTGGTAGCCGATGTGAGGCGGTCTAGCCCGGATGTAGCACTGATGGATATAGACATGCCGAATGTTAACGGTATTGAAGGAGTTAAGTTGATTAAACTGAATTTCCCCAGCGTTCAGGTGCTGATGCAAACTGTTTTTGAGGATGATGATAAAATATTTGCATCTATCTGTGCAGGCGCTTCGGGTTATATTTTAAAAAAATCAAGTCCGGCGCAACTGCTACAAGCTGTAGAAGATGTTTACAGAGGCGATGCAGCCATGACAGCTTCCATTGCAAAAAAAGTTCTTACCGCATTCCAAAAGAATGTGATTATTGGCAGTAATCATGAAGAGATAGGTCTTACGCCTCGAGAAAAAGAGGTGCTTAGCTATCTGGTAAAGGGTTACAGCCATAAAATGGCAGCTTCGGCCTGTGGACTTAGTATTCATACTGTAAACACACATATCAAAAAGATATATGAAAAGTTGCAGGTAAACTCGGTAGCTGAAGCGGTGGTAAAAGCATTAAACCAGAAATTGATTTAAATAATCATAAAGAGCTCATGTTTAGTTTTGAATATAAGCGGGCGGGATGTCTATCTCGCCCTATTTATTTTTGAAGCGCTTAATGCTCAGGTAAACCATAAACGCTTATTTTTGTTATAGTTAGGAATTTATCAAAAAAATTAAATAAAAAATACAACTATGGCATTTACATTACCCGCCCTTTCGTATGCAAAAGATGCATTAGAGCCGCATATTGATGCGCAGACAATGGAAATTCATCATGGTAAGCATCATCAGGCTTATATTGATAATTTGAATAAGGCAATTGAAGGAACAGAACACGCAGAGAAATCATTGAAAGATTTGGTAAAAAATGCCGGAGCTATCTCCGGTGCAGTAAGAAATAATGGTGGCGGCCATTGGAATCACTCCTTTTTTTGGGAAATATTGGCTCCTAATGCCGGAGGTACACCTTCTGGAAAACTGGCAGATGCCATCACTGAAACATTTGGCTCGCTGGATGCGCTGAAAGAAAAATTCAATAATGCAGGAGTTACCCGTTTTGGTAGTGGCTGGGCCTGGCTGATTGTAAAAGACGGTAAATTAGAAGTAACCAGCACTCCTAATCAGGACAACCCATTGATGGATGTGGCTGAGGTAAAAGGTACGCCAATACTTGGAGTTGACGTTTGGGAACATGCTTATTATCTCAAATATCAAAACCGTCGTGCCGAATACCTTAAAGCTTTCTGGAATATAGTAAACTGGAGCAAGGTTCAGGAGCTGTATGAAGCAGCTTTATAAAAGTTTCAAATATTGCTAAATCAATAAAAAGCCGGCGTTTTGCGGGCTTCTTTTTGAAATAAGTTTAAACCTTAAAAATATTTTGTCTTGCCCGGAATCGCAATCGGATAAAACCCATCTGCATTGGGAACAACCGGAGGAGTGGCTGTCCAGCTGTATTCCTTAGGCATTATGTCAAAGCCGGAATTTAGGGCCTTTTCCAGATCAATCTCCTGACCACTGTAAGTAGCGAGCCTGCCAACTATACCCGCCAATGTACTTTTAGCGCCATGCTCGGCATCGCTGAATTTGAACTGGCCTTTTGCTACTGCATCAAACAGCACATCATGCTCAGTCTGGTAGGGATTGTTCTCGCCCTTTTTGTCATATTTGTACAAAATTTTTCCAGCGTGGTTCAATATACTTGCTTCTCCGGCTCTGATAATACCTTTTGTACCTACAATCAATTCATCTACCTTGCTTTTCGTGCCCGGTATATGGCGACATTGGCTGTTCATAATGGATCCATCAGGGAAAGTAAATTCCACATAATGATGGTCAAAAATTTCTCCGTATTCTTTACCAGTCCTTACCTGACGGCCACCCATTCCCTGTGCCTTAACCGGGAAAGTACCTTTAAACCAGTTACCCACATCTATATTATGGACATGCTGCTCTACAATATGATCGCCACATAGCCAGTTGAAATAGTACCAATTACGCATTTGATATTCCATTTCAGTTTGTTGTGGTTGTCGGGGATTTACCCATACTCCGCCGCCATTCCAGTAAACCTGTGCCGAAGTGCTGTCGCCAATCAGGTTTTTTCTTTTATATAATTCCAAATAGGAGTTTTGATATCGGCGTTGCAGCCCTACTACCACATTGAGCTTCTTTTGTTTGGCAATCACTGCAGCATCCAACACTTTTTTTACGCCTGCGGGATCGGTGGCTACCGGTTTTTCCATAAATACATGCTTCCCATGCTTCACGACTTCTTCAAAATGTGCAGGCCTGAAGCCGGGAGGTGTGGCCAAAATGACTACATCAGCCAGAGGAATCGCCTTTTGGTATGCATCAAAACCTACAAATTTTCTTTCGTCTGGCACATCTACCTTGTGTTTCAAATTGCCCGATACGCCAAAATCAGACATGTCATTGGCGGTGAGCTTTTTATAACAGTCTTCTATCCTGTCTCTGAAGGCATCTGCCAATGCTACAATTTTTACATTCTGTTTGGTAAGCAATGCCTGCAGAGCGGCACCGGTTCCGCGTCCGCCGCAACCCACAACGGCTACTTTAATTTCACCTGCTGCTCCCGAAAAATAATTAGCCCTTGAAAGAATTGGGGCTGCCAATATGCCGCCGGTAATTAAAGAAGTTTGTTTAACAAAGTCTCTGCGGCTTGATTTATTATCCATATATTATTAAAAATTTAAAGTCCTAAATATGTTTTATAAAATTTCTCAGCTTCTTCAAGCGTGGGTTGTAGCATAGGCCTTACCACTCTGAAACCCACAAATGACGCATCGGCATTCCACCACATACTCTTAGGCAATTGGGGATCTCTTTTGTTCCAATCCAAACTGCTGGAGAAACGATTGGCGCTGCGCAATTCTTTGGCTGCATCTTTATAACTCCCACCCCTCACCACTAATGGATGACGGGTTTCCGGAGTATTGACGGGATTCAGCGCATCCTTTTCAACATCGGCATAGTAATCTGCCTGATACTGATCAAGCGCCCATTCACTCACATTGCCCAGCATATCGTACAGGCCCCAGGCATTGGGCTTTTTCTCGCCTACTTTATGAAACTCACCTTTGCTGTTTATATCGTACCAGGCATAGTCTTTCAGCATGGATTCGTTATCACCAAAGGGGTAAATTGTTTTGGAACCTGCACGACAGGCATATTCCCATTCTGCCTCGGTAGGCAGGCGATAAAAGACGCCTGTTTTATTATAAAGCCACTTGCAGTACATCATAGCGCCGTACTGCCTCATATTGCAGGCAGGGAAACCGCCTTCTTTACCCATTCCATTCGAAATATCAATGTAAGGAACAGTGGGGCGGGTAACGGCATCTAATTCAATTTCTTTCTTTCGTTCAAGTTCTTTGTCCGTAAAAAAGGAGATGTATTCATCATAGGTAACTTCATGCTGTCCCATCCAGAAAGCGCTTATCTGCACCTGATGTTGTGGTGTTTCATCTTTTTCCTTTTGTTTATCGTTATCAGGGCTCCCCATCATAAATGAGCCTGCCGGAATAGGTACCATTGTAAATTTGGCTTTAGTACCCTGAACAGTTTGCTCATATTTTTCGAAAGCGTTATCGGACGGATTTTGAGCATAGGAGGAAAAAAAAGTAAGTACTCCAATTGCCCATACAATCATTATTTTCATCGGGTAAAGATAAAAAATAAAGAGACATCTATATTAAAGTTGAAGGGATTTTCTTACATTTAAGTTTTCTAAAACAATTTGTATGAACAGAAGGCATTTTGTAAAAAACAACTTCCTTGCCGCCGCAGCGCTGGCATTTTCGGGTAAGGGGTTGAATGTTGAAAAAAGACCTATAGCGGGCGACAAACCCTTCAATCTGGATTATGCTTTTCATGACGGTATGTTTACCCATTCTGCCGGAAAGGATTTTATTGATCAGATAAAATATGCTTATGACAAAGGTTTTCGCTCTATTGAGGACAATGGCATGGCCGGCCGCTCACCCGAAATGCAGTCAAAAATTGGTGAAACACTCGCAAAATTAGGTATGCGCATGGGCGTTTTTGTGGTGCCTAAAGGTGGAAATGGAGCCAACACACTTGCCTCCAAAAAAAAGGAGCATATTGACATTTTTCTGGAGGGATGCCGCAAAACGGTAGAAGTGGCCAAAAGATGCAATGCCAAATGGGTAACAGTAGTACCGGGCGATTTTGACAGAAACCTTCCCTTACCCATTCAAACGGCTAATGTAATTGATGCCTTGAGACGGGGAGCCGATATACTGGAGCCTCATAGCCTTGTTATGGTGCTTGAGCCACTTAGCGATACGCCCGATCTGTTTCTCCGCCATTCTGCCCAAACCTATGAAATATGCCGGGCAGTGAACAGCCCTTCGTGCAAAATACTGTACGACGCATATCACATGCAGCGCAATGAAGGCAATCTAATCAATAATATCAATCTTTGCTGGGACGAGATTGCCTATTTTCAAATGGGCGACAATCCCGGCAGAAAAGAGCCTACAACCGGAGAGATTAACTACAAAAATGTTTTCAAACACATCTTCAACAAAGGTTTCAAAGGTATTATGGGAATGGAGCATGGTATTTCAAGGCCCGGGAAAGAGGGAGAAGACCGACTGATACAGGCTTACAGAGAAAGCGATAATTTTTTGTAAGAGCAAATAATGCCAATAAAAAATCGCTCCGGCGGAGCGATTCAATTTGGTGTCATCTTGTAACAACCGGTTGGTTCGGCTATAAATTCGGCAATATAGATCGAATTTTTTTTCCTATCGGAGTTACAAGATGACGGTAAGTTTAAAAATTTTTATTTGCCGATCATCAGTTTCCTCAGGTTGATGAGGCCATATCTCATCCTGCCCAAGGCTGTATTTATGCTGCATCCGGTAATATCTGCTATTTCTTTAAAACTCAGATTGGCATAGTGCCTAAGAATAATTACCTCTCTTTGTTCTTCGGGTAATTGCTCCAGCATATCTTTGCCTTATCCATGTTTTGAACGGTAATAATTTTGTCCTCAGCATTTTGCTCGGCGCAATTTATTGATTCAAGAGAATCGGTATCGCCATGATTTACAAAAGACAGTTTCTTTAATTTTCTGAAATAATCAACTGTCAGATTGTGTGCAATTTTTAATGCCCAGGGTAAAAATTTACCTTCTTCTTTATATTTTCCGCTTTTAAGCGTTTCAATGATTTTTATAAATACTTCCTGACAAATATCCTCTGCGTGATATTCGTCTTTTACAAGAAATAAAATACTTCTGAATAATTTGTCTCTGTAGCGTTTAACAAGAGAATCGAGAGCATTGTCATGCCCTGCTGTAAATAAATTGATTAACTCGTTATCACTCTTCTTTAAATAAGTTATCATCTTCCGTCAGTTTTTAAATTTCCACCGGATACCACCGGTGCGAGGTTAAGATTACTAAAATAATTTAAAGCTTATTGCCTTAATAGTCACACATCAAACCACTTCGTGGCCCAACGAGATGTACAAAATTAGTGGCTTTCATTTTTTTTTCGCATAACTAAAGTCATAAAACTTCCATTTTTTGTTAAAAATATTGTTAAAACTTTAATAAAAAATAGTTAATTAGCTGATTTTCAAAAGATTAATAATTGAAAAACAAAATATGATTTTTTTCAAGTTATGGGCATATACCTTTAAAAGGCTGCAAATACCTTCAAAATATTTTTATAGATTTAAACATTTTGGAGGTTAAATTTGTCAGTTCTAATTAATGAGGAGGAATAAGATGACAGAAATGAGCAAAGCCAAACCGAAAGATGAAATTCTGATAAAAGGTGCCAGGGTACACAATTTGAAAAATATTACCGTGAGTATTCCGCGTAATAAGCTCACAGTGGTTACGGGTGTTTCAGGCTCCGGAAAGTCTTCATTAACGATAGATACTTTATATGCCGAAGGGCAACGCAGATATGCCGAAAGCCTGAGCGCTTATGCACGCCAGTTTCTGAACAGAATGAACAAACCTGACGTGGATTACATCAAAGGATTATGTCCCGCCATTGCCATCGAACAAAAAGTGATCACCCGCACACCGCGTAGCACAGTGGGTACGATGACGGAGATTTATGATTATCTGCGGCTTTTATTTGCCCGTATTGGTACTACCATTTCCCCTATCTCGGGCAGAGAAGTGAAAAAGGATGATGTGCAGGATGTAATAGAAGCCATTAAGCAACAGAAGCCGGGAGAAAGAGTGTATCTTCTGGTAAACTTTAAACAACACTCTAAACGAAACATCAAAGAAGAGCTTAATATTTTGCTTCAGAAAGGATTTACGAGAGTCGCTGTTTTGGAGTCGAAAAACCAATCATTGGAAATATTGCGCATCGAAGACCTTCAGGAGAAAACAGACAAAGAATTAAAAAATACTTTTTCATCAGCAAAAACTCCTGCAGAAGGTGGCGTGTATGTTTTGATAGACAGAATTGTAGTAAAAGAAGAAGGTTTTGACGAAGATGATCTTCACCGCCTTGGTGATTCCATCGACACTGCATTTTATGAGGGCGAGGGTGATGTGCATGTTTTGATTGAAACCGCTTCATCAGGTTCGAATCACAAACAAATACTGTCTTTCAGTAACCGGTTTGAATTAGACGGAATCACTTTTGAAGAACCGCAGCCTAATCTGTTTTCTTTCAATAATCCTCTGGGAGCCTGCCCTGTTTGCGAAGGTTTCAGCATGGTTTTGGGCATTGACCCGGATCTGGTAATACCTGACAAAAGATTGAGTGTGTACGATGGCGCTGTAGCTCCCTGGAAGGGTGAAAAATTGGGCAAATGGAAAGACCATTTTATCAGAAATGCTTCCAAATATGGTTTCCCGATTCATAAAGCGATAGCTGATCTGACAAAGGAGCAATATAATCTGCTTTGGAAAGGCAATGCAACGGTTGAAGGAATTAATGATTTTTTTAAAGAGGTGGAGCAGAATCTTTACAAGGTTCAGTACCGGGTTTTGCTCAGTCGCTATCGCGGACGAACCACCTGTCCTGAGTGTGAAGGTCATCGGCTGCGCAAAGAAGCATTGTATGTGAAGGTGGGAGGCAAAAGCATTGGAGAACTGAGTGAAATGCCTGCCAAAGATTTAAAAGTATGGTTCGAAAACCTGAAGCTGTCGCCACACCAGCAACAAGTTGCAAAAAGAATTTTAATTGAAATCAAAAACCGGCTCGACACCCTGCTGAAGGTAGGATTAACCTATTTAACGATGAGGCGCGTGGCCAATACGCTTAGTGGAGGCGAAAGCCAGAGGATTCAATTAACACGCAGCTTAGGCAGCAATTTGACCAACTCGCTCTACATCCTCGACGAACCTTCCATCGGTCTTCATTCCAGAGATACAAACAATCTGATTAAGGTATTGAAAGAACTCAGAGATTTGGACAACACGGTGGTGGTGGTGGAGCACGATGAAATGATGATGCACCAGTCTGATCATATTATTGACATGGGTCCGTTGGCTTCTCACCTCGGAGGCGAAGTGGTTGCCGAGGGCAATTTTGAAGAATTGATGTACAACCCGAAAAGCCTTACCGGTAAATATCTCAGCGGAGAAATGAAGATTGAGCCTCCCAAAACCGTTAGAAAATGGAACCGGTCAATTATAGTAGAGGACGCTCGCCAAAATAACCTGAAAAACATAACAGTTGAGTTCCCCTTAAATGTTTTGTGTGTAGTGAGCGGCGTAAGCGGTAGCGGAAAAACAACGCTGGTAAAGCAAATTCTTTACCCTGCCCTGCAAAAAATGAAAGGCGAATACTCTGGCGAAAAAGTAGGTTTTCATAAATCAGTGAAAGGCGATGTTGAAAGTATTCAGCAGATTGAATTGGTAGATCAGAATCCGATTGGTAAATCATCCCGGAGCAACCCTGTTACCTACATAAAGGCTTATGACGAAATACGTAACCTTTTCGCCAAACAGCCTTTGAGTAAGATGAGCGGCTTTCAGCACAACCATTTTTCCTTTAATGTTGACGGCGGCCGATGCGATACCTGCAAGGGCGAAGGCGAACAGGTAGTGGAAATGCAGTTTCTTGCAGATGTGCATTTAGTGTGTGAAAGCTGTGGCGGCAAACGATTTAAGGAAGAAGTGCTGGAAGTGAAGGTGAAAGACAAAAGCATTTATGACTTGCTCGAAATGAGTGTGGATGAAGCGATTGCGTTTTTTGCCTCCCTCCCGGGAGGCGTGGATGCTGCGCTGCAACCCCTGTCTGATGTGGGGTTGGGATATGTGAAACTGGGGCAGTCATCGGATACCTTGTCAGGCGGCGAGGCTCAGCGCGTAAAACTGGCTTCCTTTTTGGGTAAAGGAAGAAGCCATAATAAAGTGATGTTTATTTTTGATGAACCTACCACAGGTTTGCATTTCAACGACATCAAAAAACTGCTGGCCTCCTTTAATGCATTGATTGAGCAGGGTCATTCCATAATCGTAATTGAACACAATTTAGATGTAATCAAAAGCGCCGACTGGCTGATAGAACTTGGCCCCGAAGCGGGCGATCAGGGCGGAGAATTAGTATTTGCCGGAAAGCCTATGGATATAAAAAAAGTGAAAAACAGTTGGACGGGAAAGTATTTGAAATAACAGGAGAAAGGTTATTGCTTTTGTATTCCAAGTCTTTTTGCTTTCAATTATTTGTTTTAAATAGCGTCTTTCATTTGATATTCTCCACTTCTACTGTGTCTATTCTGTCAAAATCCCTCATGGCATTGATGAGTTTGAAATACCGGTAACTTAGGATATCATCAGCGGTTATTGTTTTTTCACTAATCCTGCCCTCTGCAATCAGCCGAGCTCCGGCAGTGCCTCTGAGTAGGGGTGCGGATGGTGTAAACCACCCGGAGCCATCCGAAAAAACGATATTACAGTACAGGCTGTCTGTAACCAATCCGTTTTTAACGATTAAAATATCATCGCAATCGCCTCTTTTCGAAAACAGATGGTTCAATTGCGTTCTGTCGGTTAGCTTCAGGTTGTAATTGATTAGGTTGTCTTCCACAAGTTTTAAGGTGCGGATATCTTTAATGGTATATTTTTCAACTTCGGTGATTTTTGAAAATTCATTATAGCTGATCCTTAGTTTAAAAAGACCCCGGTTACACACTTCGGGTATTTCTATTTCGTCAAAAAGGCGATATGCCGGATTTTTACCGTAATAAATCCGGTAAGCGCTTTCAAACCGCTGCTCATGCCATTTGCCGTGCATCAGCAGGCCGTTGTTGATGCAGATTGTTTCAAAGAGCGGGTACATATATCTTGTTTAATAGTTCGTTGTATTCCTCATCCGCATTGCTGCGGGCGGTGATACCGCCGCCACTTCTGAAAAACATTTTTCCGTCTTTTTTTTCTATGTATCTGATCATCACGGCGCTATCCAGTCGGCCTTTGTCATAAACGCCGAAAATACCTGAATAATAGCCGCGCGTCATTGCCTCGGTGTTCTGAATGATTTCAACCGTTTTTTGTTTGGGTGCGCCGCTCACCGATCCTGCCGGAAGTAATTTCAGCAGTATTTCCCCCAGATTACACTGCCAGTTGGCAGGCAGCTTCCCCGAAATTTCTGAACTGGTCTGCAAAATTTCTCCCTTGTGCGTCCTGATTTTCTGCACAAACCTGAATTTTTCAACCCTTACATCAGTGGCCACCATCGAAAGGTCGTTGCGCATCAGGTCCACAATGGTATTATGTTCCCAGGCTTCCTTTTCATTGTTCATCAGCCGGTTCTCTGCGTCTTTGGCACGGGCATCTATCGTGCCCTTCATGGGGTAGGTGAATACTTTGTCATCCGAAATACGGACAAAGCATTCCGGCGAAAACAATACAAACTCATCTTCCAGCAACAATTTATATGGCGCTGATGCCAAATCGAAGATTTCACTCAGCGTCAGATTGATTTCTATCTCTGTGGGGAAGGTCAGGTTCAGCAGAAAAGAATCGCCCTTTTGTATATGGCTCACCACCTTTTCAAACCTATCGGTATAATATTTTTTATCAATCGGAGTCGGTTTGATGTGTACCGGGATTGCAACGGGGCTATATTCCCGATTGGTTATTCCATTGATATTATAAAATATACCGTGTTCTGCAGCCTCTTCTAACCTGTAAATCAAAGGCTTACGAAGTTCAAAATCAATAATGAATATAAAACTTTCGCCTTGTGCTGTATATACCGATATCTTTTCCGAAAATTGTTTCAAGTCCATTACCTATCAAATAGGCTTCAAATATCCGTTTTTATTCAGGAAATTTTAGGTGAAAATCTAAAAACAGAATAACAAATATGGTTTTATGACGGATAGTGAGGGTTTGGAATTGTGGCGCATTGCGACAATGGTCTTGAAAAATGCGTTAAGAAAATCATATTTCATACTAACCATTGTGAAGGAATGGCGAAAAAAAACAGATTACCTGATAAAATACCTGGTTCGATAATAAATAGATTGATTTTTAGAGGAATTGGCGGAAATAACAGATTAAACTTGCTAAAAACAAAAAGGGTCCTTCCGTAGAAACGGACTGACCTCTAACGATTGCTTGCCATATGAAAAAATCTTGATACTGTTTTGTGCTGCCTACAGCTTTTGTCTCACTTTTTTCTTCCTCTGTTCTACAATTGCATTGTGTAATTGTTACACAAAGATAGTATTTCAAATCAGGCTGTTCCAAACCAATATATGCTGATTTATACTGTGTCAAAAATACAATTAATTATATAAATATCTGATATACAGGAATTTATAATATTTTTTCTATGATGCCCAAGATGATTTTTTTTAAAAAAAAGCTGAATTATTTTCAACATGACAGATTTTATTAAAAAGAAATTACAAAATTGAATTTTGAACTTCCCTGCAATCAACCCAATTATTACCAATATATTCAATATTCAACTAATGTGATTTCTTAAAATGATTAAAAAATGGGTTCAAATATGTTTTCCGTCATTTTGTTAAGGAAATTTGAAAATTCTCATTGCCGATTAAAAAATTAGCTCTACTTTAGCAGCGCATTTGAAAAAATGCAATTTTCGTATCGCATAACGACCTCTAATGATTGCTTGTAGTATTGAAAAAAAATATAAGCGCAGAATAGGTGATGAGGATTTGAGATGCTTATATTTCCCGACTGATTCTAACGATTGACTTGCCTATGATGGGTGTTTCAATATTTTTTAACCGACATGCATTATTTTTATTCTTTTCTATTAGGTAATAGAGTTACTTATGATAGATTGGCGTATAAACTTCCTGAAAACAAAAAAGGTCCTTCCGTAGAAACGGACTGACCTCTAACGATTGCTTGCCATATGAAAAAAACTTGATACTGTCTTGTGCTGCCTACAGCTTTTGTCTCACCTTTCTTTTGCCTTGTCAATTATCTTCTTTGTTTGTAATTGCAATGCAAATATACAACCGCAAAACAAGTCCTTCCAACACAACAAATTCCGAAATACGGTATGTCAAAATGATTATCTTAGATTTAATAGCTTGATAATCAATATGATATATTAATTAACTCTATGACTTCCAACATTATTTTCGAAAATGAAACAAGTAAAAGATAATAATCTTCATGCGAAACTTATAATTTAGAATAATTTTCCGGTTCTATGACGGATAGTGTGGGATGCGAATTGTTGCGCATTGTGACAATGGCCTTGAAAAATGCGTTAAGAAAATCATATTTCATACAACCATTGTGATGGAATGGCGAAAAAAAACAGATTGCCTGATAAAATACCTGGTTCGATAATAAATAGATTGATTTTTAGAAGAATTGGCGGAAATAACAGATTAAACATGCTAAAAACAAAAAGGGTCCTTCCGTAGAAACGGACTGACCTCTAACGATTGCTTGCCATATGAAAAAATCTTGATACTGTTTTGTGCTGCCTACAGCTTTTGTCTCACTTTTTCCTTTTTCTCAGGCAATTACTATTTGCATTTTGTAATTGTTATACAAATATACTATCATTAAATTACGCTTTCCAACACAATAATTATACATATTTATTATTTCAAAACAAAATATTTACGCATATTAAGTTGATAATCAATGAAATACAAACATTTTGGCTACGATGCCCAACAATAATATGTATTACATAATTTTTATAAAATAGTCTGATTTTTCTGGTTTTATTAAGAAAACTCCTGATTTTTTGCTTAATTGACGGCTAATTGAATTCGTAAACTCCTGTAAATGATATTGAAATTTTGTAAATAGTGGAAAAAGCGAAATTCAGGACTAAAAGATTATACTTCTTTATAAATCGAGTAGGTAGGGGGATTACTCCCCCGCCCTCTCACACCACCGTGCATGCTCTCGCACACGGCGGTTTCTTTTAACTGTTTAACTTCTTGTAATTTGATGTGAGATTGTATAAACAATATCACTCCCATCAAATACTGCGTTAAGGCTCGTTCCTGTTCGCCTGCTTCTTTTACTTGCAACGCCTTTATTGCCCAAGCTCCACATACGGTTTCACTCGTAGCAAAAGGGCGTATAACCTCCTCCACCTGCCCTTTGAACAGGTCTAATTGGTAAGTTATCTCTTGCGGTTGCGCCATAAAACAAATTTTGAACTAACTGCTCCTTAAGTTAAAAGATTCAGACCTTCTTCTGTGCTATTCCTAACACAAAATACTATGTCCTCTGCTGACTTCTTGTAGTATATAATTGTTCATCGATGGACAATCTGCACATTGGTGCATACTGCAAGACCTCTCGGGATAAGATATTAAACTTTCTCTGCGTTCTGCCTGATTTACTCTTTTGAGTTACGGTTGAGTTTTGGGCGTTCCCAATCCATGGCTCGGTTGCCCTCTCTTAAGAGCCTTCTATCAGATTTCTATTCGTCAGAACTTCAGATTTGCTGATGACTTCTTTCAGATTCGGGGTCGCCCCTGACACCCTTGTCAGTCGCTAATGTTTCCTATCAACTCGGCACATACAGGAACTCGCATCCTGTTAGCTTAATACCATGCCCGACATACCAAAAAAGGTCCTTCCGTAGAAACGGATTGACCTCTAACGATTGCTTGCCATATGAAAAAATCTTTAAACTCTTTTGAACTGCTAAATCAAATGTGAAAAACACAATTTAGTTTAACAAGAGCAAATTTACTGCCAATCATATTTACTGCCAGACATATTTTTTCAGATTCTATCATTTCTACACTGTTATAATTAATTTAAAACCTGTGTAAATATTGAATTATAGCCGATTTTATTTATGATGCCCAAATATTATTTAATTTTTTTTAAATTTCAGATTACTTTTGTGAAATATGTCAAACAAACCAACGGATATATTATTTCAACTGATAAAATCTCTTGAAAAATCTGAAAAAAGGCATTTTAAATTATACATTAAGCGTAGTTCGGGCAATGAGGATTTGAAGATTGTGAAGCTTTTTGACACCATAGATAAGCTTATGCCTTATGATGAGCGGGTATTATTAAAAAGGCTCAGAGATGTAACCAAACCTCAGTTATCCAACTTGAAAGCGCATCTTTATAAAGAACTTCTGGCCACTCTTCGTTTACTCACAAGTACCGATAGTCTGGACTTACAACTGACCGAAATGTTTGACTTTGCGCATATTTTGTACAAAAAGGGGCTATTTTATCAAAGCCTGCGAGTAATTGACAAGGCAAAGGAAACGGCCAAACTGAATCAGAAGTTTTTCTTTTTGCCCCAGATTTTATCGCTCGAAAAAAGAATTGAATCACTGAATGTTACCGATACTTTTGTAAGCCGCATTGAAGAACTTTCTGAGGAAGCGAATGAAGCCAATATCAAAGTGGACATGGTATCCAGATTATCAAATCTTTCTTTGCAGATGTATGGTTTTTTCATATCGAACGGCCACGCCCGAAACGAAGGAGAGGAGGAAAAGGTAAAAAAATTTTTCAGACAAAATTTGCCATCAGGTTCATTTCATCAGGATGGTTTTTTCGAAAGATTATATTTATACCAAAGTTATACTTGGTATGCGTTTATCCGGCAGGATTTTAAACTATATTACCGCTACACCCAAAAGTGGGTAAACCTCTTTTATGAAAAACCCACAATGCAAAGGGTAGAAACCGGAAATTTCATTAAGGCTTACCATAATCTGTTGAATGCCCATTTTGACCTGCGCAATTATCGGAAGTTTGAAGAAGATTTGGCACGTTTTGAAGCGTTTTCGCATACAAAACGTGTGCAACATAATGAAAATTTCAGGGTACAGTCTTTTGTTTACATTACCAGTGCCAAATTTAATTACTACAGCATCACCGGTCAATTTAAGGAGGGATTAAATGAGGTGCCCGATATTGAGGAAAAGCTTTCAGAATATGCCTTATTCCTTGATAAACACCGGATTATGGTGCTGAACTATAAGATGGCTATATTATATTTTGGTTCCGGAGATTACAGTACATGTATTGATTATATTCAACGGATCATCAATGATTCATCCGAGCTGCGCACCGATTTGCAGTGTTATGCACGCCTGGTGCACCTGTTGTCTCATTACGAGTTGGGCAATGTAGATTTGATGGATTATTTGACAAGGTCGGTTTACAGATATATGTCAAAAATGAAGAACCTGACAGTAATTGAGCAGGAAATGTTCAGGTTTTTCAGAAATTCGTTCAGGTTTTCGCGCAGGCAGCTGACGCCCGAAATTGAAACACTCCTGAGCAAAATTAAGCACTTGGAAGGCAACCGTTTTGAAACCCGTGCATTGGCTTATCTGGATATTATTTCATGGTTAGAGAGTAAGGTGCAAGGCAAAACCATGAGCGAAATAATTTATAATAAATATATTAAAAGCAAGAGAAAATAAAAAGCGCCAAACGTAAAGTCCGGCGCTATTTGAAATCAACTTTGTCAGTCTTATTTCAGTCTGCTCTCGTCAGAAATTGATAGTTTTTTACGACCTTTGGCTCTGCGGCTGGCTAAAACTTTGCGGCCATTGGCAGTTTGCATACGCTTGCGAAAGCCATGAACTGTTTTACGACGACGACGATGCGGTTGAAATGTACGTTTCATAATTATTTACTTTTTCACTTTTTTTTGAATGTGCATGGGAGAACATGCTGATTTTCAATTACCTCCATCAGGGCACCACCCCCGCTGTTTGTGAAAGGATGGCAAAGGTAAGGATATTATTTTATTTTTGATTTAAGATTCAGGGAGAAAATTTCAATTTTCCTGCCTCAAAAATCATAAAAAAGTGAAAACAGGCTTTTTTTGGCAAAAGTATTACTTTTTGCAACCCTACCTTTGCAACTTATTCTAATTCAGTAATTGTGAAATATAATCATCTCTTTTTCGACCTCGATCATACGCTTTGGGATTTTGATACCAATGCAAAATATTCCTTACTTGAATTGTATGAAAATCTTTCATTAAAGAATAGAGGGGTGGATGATTTTGAGATTTTTTATAGAAATTATTTAAAACACAATGCTGTTTTGTGGGAACGATATCGCAAAGGGTTTATCAAACAGGCAGACCTGAGAGTAAAAAGAATGTGCCTGACCTTACTGGATTTCAAAATTGGAGATGAAAAACTGGCAGAAACAATGGGGAAAGAGTTTTTGGAGATATTGCCTACGAGAGATGGTTTGTTTCCATACTCCATTGAAATTTTGGAATATCTTACATCCAAAAATTACCGATTGCATTTGATAACTAATGGTTTTGAAGACGTGCAACACAAGAAACTGACTCATTCCAGGATTCAAAAATATTTTGAAGAAGTAATTACCTCCGAAGCCTCCAACAGTTTGAAACCACACAAAGATATTTTTGAGTATGCACTAAAAGTTGCCGGAGCCAATAACCAGGAAAGTATTATGTTAGGCGATGATCTAGAGGCCGACATCATTGGCGCATATAAAGCAGGGCTTGATCAGGTGTTTATCAACTACAATGGTAAAAAGCCCGATTTCCGACCAACTTTCACTGTACACTCACTGAAAGAACTTGAGGAAATATTTTAGAAGTTTCGCAGGCCGAAATTGGATATTCAATTTTGTTAATCTCTGTAGGCACGTCCTGTCAGTTCCAGAAACAGCCCTTCCAGTCCCTGTTGGCGATGTTGCTGCAACAATTGGTTCAGCGAATTATTAGCAATGATTTCTCCCTGATCTATCAGGGCAATTTGCTCGCAAAGATCCTCGGCTTCATTGAGCTGATGAGAGGTGTAAATGAGTGTGGTGCCCTGCTGATTAATTTCTTTTAAGAAGGTAATAATTGCATTTCGGGATTGTACATCCACTCCCACTGTTGGTTCATCCAAAAAAAGAATTTTTGGTTCATGCATCATTCCAATAGCCAGATTCACCCGGCGTTTCATTCCTCCCGAAAACTGTTTAACGGCTTTGCTACCGACCTCCAATAAGCCCATAACCGATAATAATTCTTTGGTTTTGGATGTAATCTTTTCATTTTTCAACCCATACCACGCTCCAAAAAATTTCATATTTTCTGAAGGGCTGAGTTCTTCATAAAATGCGAAATCCTGCGGCACATAACCAATAATTCTGTTAATTTCTTTTTTATGCGCAGAAATTTCTTTTCCAAAAATTTTAATTGACCCTTCTTTGTATGGCAGTAAGCCTGCCATTAGGTTCATCAGGGTAGTTTTACCGGCGCCGTTTGGCCCGAAAATACCATACCGAAGCCCTTCATCAATGGAAAGATGAAGACCTTTCATCAACAAAGGCTGATTTTTGTAATTGAAACTCAGATTTTCTATTTGAACAGCGAAAGGCATATCGTAGCGAAAATAGGTAATCTAATTCACTCTAAATTAATTCCTTTAAAGCTTTTTCCTCCAATACAATTCTTTGGGAAACACCTTCAACCTGCCCCCATTTGATAAGACGTATGAAACCATTGTCGATTTCAATGCCGGTGATATCGCCATCAGAAAAACAACAACAACCGGTATTAAAATAGGAGGGCCTGATGTGAGTGTAATCTCCTCTGATGGAATCAAATTTATCGCTGCTGTTTTCTATTTCAAGATTGATTTTATGGATGGTGTCGGTATCATTTTCTTTAATGGCTATCTGCTTGGTGCGATGCAGCCGCTCCAGGCGAGTCAACGATTCAAACACCGGCTGATGGGTATGACCAGTTATCAATAAGGTTTGAGTTTGTTCTGCAGCCCATTCATACATGATTTGATTATGTTCGGTTTTCTTAATATTATTGTTAGAAGGCTCGTTAGTATTGATTTTGAGGTATGCCTGCAATGGTGCCCATATACGGGAAATAAAAAATTTTGTAAGCATATTTCCATCACTTCTTTTGTCGCCCTGATGGCCATGTGTACAAAATATTTGAAGTCCCTTTTCTTCTAATGGAATGTTTATTAATATTCCTTCATACACTTGTGTTTTTTTTCCATAAATTTTTTTCAGTTCTATTCCTGCCAGTGGATCATTGGCCCAATACAGATCGTGATTGCCGAAAATTTTGGCAAAACTATTTCTGTAATGGAACTTTTTTTCAGCACTAAAAACTTTTATATTGTACCTCTTAATCTGCGATAAAGTGTTTTCCCATAGTTCTTCACCATCTCCCAGATTTATATAATAGAAATGATTTTTATAATAAAAGTTCAATGATTCAAGATAATTCCTCTCGGCATTTACAAAATCATCAGCGCCGTTTCTCCGTCCTTTGTGTTGATCTGAAAAAATGATAATTCTTTTCTTTTCGGCATGAGAAATCACAAATCCTTTTTTCCCGGGCTCATTCAGAATGTGATCTAAAAGTTTCGAAAGTGCATTGAAAACCCTCTCCTTATCCGGCTTTGAGTCGAATTTTGCAGAAGCCCATAAAACCAACTTTCTAAAAACTGACTGTAGGAAGGTCTGTAATTTCAATAACCTGAATTTCTTGTCAAATCCAAAACACTATCTTCTTTTGCTCTTATTGAGCCTGCCTTTGAAGAGGCTTTTGCCATCCATAAATGCTTCAAGCACAATTCTGCCCGCAGGCATGTGACTAAGATCGTACTGGAATAAAGCATTTTTAATATCCTTATACTCGTGCTTTTGCCAAATAACGCCATCAACTGTTATCTGCACAATGAGGTTTCCTGCTCGATTGGAAACAACACTCAAAGTAGTATTATCTATAACCGATCTGGGATGTAATGAAAATGCATGCTTGGGCTTGGTTGTGTCCGTAACAAAATCAGATGCTGCCTTAAAGCTGAACATTTCGCCATTACCGCAATCGCTTTCAAAAGCATGAATGAGATTGCCTTTCATATCAAATATGCGCAGATGGCCATCACCGTTTTGAGGTTCGGCCCAAAACTCAAGCCCGTTGCCGGCTGTATCAATGAGGCTTAACGAATACCTTCCCGGAACCAGATTAATGGTATCGGTATATAATGTATTTGCCTCCAATTGCTGAGGCACCTTTTTTAAGATAGTATCTAAGTTAGTATTTACCAAAAATATACTGTTGTCATTTGGCTTGTTGTTAGTGAGGAGCTGCAGTACAAAGTCTGTAGCAAATTTTGGCGGCGCAGTAAATGTGGACTTCATATCATTATCATAAACCCATGCATCTTTTCTGCCGTTTGGATTTGTAAGCGATACGCTGAAAGTGTTTAATCCATCCTTCTCCTGAATTTCGCCCGGTAGTGCAATTTCGGCCACCTGATTAAAAGGTAAGTCGCCTTTCCATTTAAATACTTTCTTTGCAAAACCTTCGGTTCCATAAACTATAGTAAGGTTCTTCAGATTATCGGAGCCAAGATTCCTGAATTTAATTCTTGGGATATAGCTCGCAGGATTCAGTCTGAAAAAGCGCTGCTCATCGCTGGGAACCATTATGGCTTCTACGGCTACGTCAGTTTTTTGTTTGGGTGCAGCATACTGAAACAAATAAGCAGAAATATTTTCAACTGCCTGAATATTGTCGGTAGCAGTGTAGGGTTCCATCTGTAATGAAACATCGTGTCGGCCGGGTTTGGCAAATACATCAATCATATCCGGCTGCTGCAGGTCGCCGGGGCACCAGTAAGCCCTGTCGTAAACCCAGGTGCCGCCCTGCGGATAGAGCGGATTATTGCCGCAGTCTTTCCACATATCACGACGGTCAACTGTCCTTCCGTCAAATTTAATCTCGCGCCAGCGTTTGCAAAACTCACTACATCCTTTGGGTTTATCCATTCCATGCCCGGTGTGTTGAATACGAATCCGATTGAGCGCCGAATTATGAACCGATTCGTAATTTACGGGCAGCAGGTTGTCTTCTATCTTTTCTTTTGGATCACCATATTTGTAACCTTTATTCCAAAGCGGCACAATCCCCATCGGCACTACTACCGGAGTTCCTGAAAGAATTTCAAAATCAATGGTAAGCGCCCAGCCCACTTTTTTATCTTCATAGCCGCTGTGATTGTATTCTATTTCTACACTATCATGCAAAAACGGTGCAAAATCGGTAACATCCACCTGCCATTTCCAACTCCAACCTTTGCCAAAAATACTGCCATAAGGGGTAAGCATCCTGCCTAATTCGTAATTCAGACTTTTTGCATTTTTTCCGCCCTTGCGTCGAAGCGTAATAAAGTCCAGATAATCCCAATGTGCCGTATTTAAATAATCAGGGCTTCCCAGCGTAACATGCATGGTTATTTTTCTGACAGGATAGTTCTCTACAGGAAATACTCCCCATGCCGGAAAAGGATTTTCTCCCTTAGTTGCATCGCAAGTGATGGTCGTGCGGTTATGGGTAACCACGTGGGTAACCACCGGCTTTTGAGCTAAAATTGTGTTAACAGAGAAAAACAGTAGCGTAAACAAAAAGGTTTTGAGCTTCATTGGTAATATAAGTTTTGATCAAAAAAAGATAGCCAAAGGTATTTGTTTCATAACTGGAAACCAAACTTTGATAATACACCATCTTTGGTTTTAAAAAAGGTAATTGAGACCTACGATGTTATTGCAAATAAGCCAAATTAGTTTTGGGCGAAAGCGCCAGCAGGCTTTCATAAATAAGCCTGATCGTATTCTCAATATCGTCTTTGTGTATCGTTTCTACGGTAGTGTGCATATAGCGCAGTGGTATAGAAATTAAAACCGATGGGCATCCATCATTGCTGTATGCAAAAGAATCGGTATCGGTTCCGGTGCTTCGGCTAAGTGCACGCCATTGCACTGGTATCTTCATTTTATCAGCTACTCCTTCTACAAAAGCCAGCAGCTTGTTGTGAATGGCAGGGGCATAAGCCAGCGACGGGCCCTTTCCGGTTTGCACATCTCCTTCAATATTTTTATTGATCATAGGTGTACTGGTATCGTGTGTAACATCTGTAACGATGGCTACGTTTGGCTTTATACGACGTGCAATCATTTCGGCGCCACGCAGACCGATTTCTTCCTGCACTGCATTGACAACATACAGACTGTAAGGCAATGATTTTTTATTTTCGTTCAGCAGTCTGGCTACCTCTGCAATCATAAATCCGCCGATGCGGTTATCGAAAGCGCGTCCTACAAAGTTGTCATAACCCAATTCATCAAAGCCATCCTGATAGGTTACCACAGAGCCGATATGTATCCCCAGGTCTTCCACTTCTTTTTTATTGCGAGCGCCACAGTCTAACCAGATATTCTCCGGCTTAGGTTGGGTTTCGTTTTTATCTCCGATTCGTGTGTGGATGGCCGGCCAGCCAAAGACAACTTTCACTTTTCCTTTTTTGCCATGTATGATTACTCGTTGACTGGGCGCAATCTGATGGTCGCTGCCGCCGTTTCTTTTCAGATAAATCAAGCCCTGGTCGGTAATGTAATTTACAAACCAACTGATTTCGTCGGCATGTGCCTCAATCACCACTTTGAACGGCTTTCCGGGGTTGATGATACCCACCGCTGTTCCGTAAGGGTCCACATAATGCTCATCAATATAAGGCTTCAAATAATCGAGCCATAATTTTTGTCCCCAGCTTTCAAACCCAACAGGGGAGGCATTATTGATATAATTTTTTAAGAATTCAAAAGATTTTTTTGTAGTAACTGATGGTTTTTTTTCGACTTTTTTCTTTTCGGTAACAGACTTTGCCATAAAATTTAATTAATTTTCAAATGTAAAAAATATATGTCATTTTCAACCAATTTTTGCCTTTCCTGTAAAAAGTCAGTTAAATTTGCTTTGTCTAAAATTTGTTGTATGAAGAAATGCTACATTCTGCTGATTGTATTATTCTCGGGTATCATTCAAAATGTAACGGCTCAGGATTATTCCGAATATCAAAAATTCTGGCTGGTGCAAAATGGCGATACCCTGCCCTATCGCATACTCTTACCAGAAAATTACAGTCCCGAAAAAAAATACCCGCTTATTTTGTTTTTACACGGAAGTGGCGAACGTGGCAATGATAACGAAAAGCAATTAGTACACGGCGCAGGATTATTTCTCAAAAAAAAAAATCGTGAAAAGTTTCCGGCTTTTGTTGTATTTCCGCAGTGTTCTCAAAAGTCTTACTGGAGCAATACTCAGTTTCTGATAGATGAGAGGGGTGAACGCAATTTTTATTTTGTAAACGGGGGCGAACCATCTGCCGCCATGAAAATGCTGCTTTCGCTAATGAATAATCTACAGGAGCAGTTCAAAATCAAGCAGGACCAGGTGTATACTATGGGGTTGAGCATGGGTGGTGTGGGCGCTTATGAGCTGGTAAACCGAATGCCTTATACTTTTGCCGCAGCTGTTCCCATTTGTGGAGGAAGTAGCACAGCATCTGTTCAAAATCTAAAAATACATACTGGTGGATTTTTCATGGCGCAAAGGACAATGTGGTACTACCAAAACTCTCCCAGGATATGGTAAAGGCGCTAAAGAGAGCAGGCGCTACCGTAAAATTTACACTTTATCCTGATGCCAATCACAACAGTTGGGATGCAGCATTTGCAGAACCCGATTTGCTAAAATGGCTTTTTACTAAAAAAAGAATCATAATAAATACCGAAAAATCAAACAACTAAGCAAGCGCAGTGTTAATATGATATATTTCATGTAAAAAAATAAAAAAAGGTATTATATTTGATAGTAATTATTTGATTTATAAACAGATGAAAAATTTAACCCGGTGAAAAAGTTATTTAACCTCATAGGATTTTCATTAGTAGGGATTGCAGCCGCAGCCGCTACCGGTGTTGTGTATGAGCTTAAACGCAGAAAATTATTGAGAACCCTGCTTGCTGACGCAGCCGAAGAAGGCTATGAAACTGCTTACGACATCAAAAACCCTCAAGTGCAGGGTCTCCGTCAAAAAAAGAAGGACCTGAAGTACGGACCTACTATTTATACTGATTTGCATGAGTAGCGTTTTGGAATATCACTGAAAGCGGGGCATTTCAGGTAGTTTAGCCTTGCATAAGTCAGTGGAACAGTTTTAGTTTTTGTCTGTCAACACCTATATGTTCACCTATCAAGTTTGAAATGTCAACGACTGCACCATGTTCAATAAACACATCATAAAATCTGTGAGGATTGTCCCCCCAATAAATCATAGCACAAGCCATTGGCGCCCGTTTTCCTGTATCTTGTCCGTTTTCTAAAAATCGTAGTCGTGTGTCGTAGAGAAAGCAAATTGACTTTGCTTTTGTGAATACATACTTTTTCCAGTGTGCCGTGTTTGCTGCTACAGGAACGAGGGCTAACACCTCCGAACCATATTCCTCATTGGCGTAAGCTCAGCGCGCCAACCAACTTTTTATTGACGTACTTCTTTCCTTATCTATACCGTAAGGAGGATTTACATAGATTGTAGGATAGTTCCAACGCTCCTTTAAACCATCATGTTTTGGAAGTTGATACTCAATTTTTGCATGAACCACTGAATATTCATTAGAACATGGGTCAAGGTCAATGTGCCCACCAAAACATCTTTCACCGCCTTCACATATTTGTGAGGAGTTCCCCAGCTTTGGCTTAAGGTATTTATGCTTCTTCCTGCACTCATTTTAATATTTCTGTCCAGTTTTTATTTTTCAATTCTTTCAACTCATCTTTCAGCGTTGAAAGTTTTTTCTTTTTGGGTGATATAATATTAAACCATCTTTCAACCGTTTTAATGTTAGTTCTAAAATAGTTAAGTAGAATTCTATCAGCCTCCAGATTCATTTAAACTTTCGTAAATTGGTTTTTTTTCTTACCTTCTGTATAGCTTGAAAGGAAAGTTTCTCTAATTAATTTTTGTTCGCTTTTCGGATTGAAAAGCAAGTGGTCAATAAACTCCGAGAGCCCTTTGTCAGAGAAAAAGAAGCCAGTCATAAGATTGTGCCAAAACTTTTAATTCTTTGTTTGGATTTTCGGAAGTAAACCAATTCCCATGATTGCTGACTACGCCAACCGTCAGAATGAAACGCCTTAATAGCTCCTTGTCATTAGAGTAAATCACCTCCTCCATTAAATCAACAAACGGCTTGATAACATAATTGCCATTGCTCTTGTAAATAATGCCATTCAGTTCGCCCTTTTTCTGTCCTTATTTTTTGAAGGGAAGATGCTGTCCTTGCTACATACGCACCTTGCTTTGCTTTCTCAATGGTTTGAGGTCCTTTGCTCATACATTCCTCTACACCAACTCGCTTACATTCAAAAATTGCATACGGCTTTTTGCTTTGCTCGTAAATATATAGCTCTAATTTATCATTATTCTCAGATTTTATGCTTGCAAGAAGAAATGAGTTTTCTGATGTCGCAATAGTGCAAGCATTTCTCAAAATACCATCGCTCAACAAATGATTTGATTTTCTTTCAAGTCCTTTGAGCTCAAAGTTTACTGCTTCAAGAGCTTTAAGAATTGTGTTTGCAGTGATTGCCTTGTCTGATTTGTTAACTGTTACACAAGAGTTGCGAATGATTGGATGAAGCGAATACTCAACATTGTGTGTGATATCGGGGTTCCCATATTCTTCAAGCCCACGCTCAATAGAGATTTGGTTGTTAAGCCCCCATGTTTTAAGTAGGTAGAAAGTGATAATTTCTACAAGTGTTCCCAATGCCCTCCCAGCAGCTTTTTTCGGGTCTCTCGTATGATTGAAAACCTCGTCTGCTAATACTTTTTGTAATTTGTCAACAGATTCGTATGCCATAATTTAGTATTCAAAGTTTGTTAAAAAACCGTCTGATTCTTACACAAATGTATCTTGTTATCAATGGCAGTAATGAGATAATAACCTTATCTATACCCTTCTTATTCAAAAAAGATACCCATACACCTCCTCCACCCTGCCTTTGGCCACTATCTCAATGTTGAACTTTTTCTTCTGCCTCAGGCTTTGGTTGTATTTGCTTACGATTATCTTTTCAAATCCTAATTTTTCAGCTTCGGCGATGCGCTGGTCTATCTTGTTTACTGCTCTTATTTCTCCGCTTAGGCCTACTTCGCCCGCAAAACAGATATTTTGAGGCAATGGTACGTCTTCATAAGATGACAATAAGGCACACAACACCGCCAGGTCAATGCTGGGGTCATCCACTTTTATGCCTCCTGCTATGTTCAGAAATACATCTTTCACCCCAAAATGAAAGCCGCCTCTCTTCTCCAAAACCGCCAAAAGCAGTTGCAGCCGCCTCAGGTCAAAACCGCTCACTGTGCGCTGCGGAGTTCCGTAAACTGATTGAGTTACAAGCGATTGTATCTCTATCAGCAGTGGCCGCACCCCTTCTATTGATGCAGCAATGGCTATGCCGCTCAGTTGTTCCTCCTTTTGGGTAATCAGTATTTCGCTCGGATTGGCCACGCCCCTCATGCCCCTGTCGGTCATTTCATAAATACCCAGCTCGCTGGTACTGCCAAAACGGTTTTTAAGCGTTCGCAGTATCCGGTAGGCATAATGCCTGTCGCCCTCAAACTGCAACACCACATCCACCATGTGCTCCAGTATTTTTGGCCCCGCAATGCTGCCTTCTTTGGTAATATGGCCTATTAAAAAAACAGGTGTGTTGGTCTCCTTTGCATAGCGATGAAATTCGGCCGCACATTCTCTAATTTGCGAAATACTTCCGGCGCTGGCATCAATCAAATTGGATTGCAAGGTTTGCACACTATCCACAATTACTATTTGAGGTTTTAGCTTTTTTATCTCCTGAAAAATAGTTTGTGTAGATGTCTCTGTCAATAGAAAAAAATTATCACTGTAGTAAGCTTCATCATCATTACCTAACCTGTCTGCACGCATTTTTATTTGCTGCTCGCTCTCCTCACCGCTGATATACAGCACCTTTAGGTTTTTCAGCTGCAGCCCGCATTGCAAAAACAAAGTACTCTTGCCAATGCCCGGTTCACCCGCCACCAAAACAAGGCTGCCCAACACGATGCCACCGCCCAGAACCCTGTTCAGTTCTGCATCCTGGGCATTGATGCGTTTTTCCTCTATACTTTTCACATCGCTTATTGCAATGATCTTTTGTGTTCGCTTTTTATCATCAGCATAGTTTTTCCAGCTTTCTTTTTCACCGCCTTTATCCACCACTTCTTCTACAAAAGTGTTCCATTGTGAACAAGACGGGCATTGCCCCAGCCATTTCACACTTTCATAACCACAGTTCTGACAGAAGAACGCTTTTTTTATTTTGCTCATAACAATAAAGATATAATGAATGTAAACTGCAAAGCAATTTTTAAGGCATATTTTTTTATATTACCAACTGAAGAACATATCCCGGCGGTCTTGCGTCGCACTCTTCAACTGATGAATTTCTATCATCATTTTATACGCCAATGATTTAGTAATTCATCACCCAAAACTCACTTCCCAAAAAGTAAAAAGGCCAATCTTGCGACTGACCTTTTACTTACTAACCCATTAAATTCTGGTACTAAGATACAAATACCTGTCAAAAATAAAAAATCATTTTAGGATGAATAGGTATAAAATATTAGCTATTTGAAAGACCTCAGAAGCACAAATAAATGAAAATCAGGTTAATACAAATTGAAAATGTGGCAATATGAAATGAAAAAAGTTATCTACATGACAAAAAGACATATTTTTAGTTTGTATCGCAAATGGTTTTAGATTTGCAGTAATAAAATTTTAATTAATTAAAATATTAAACATTAGCTAATGACCCCTTCTATTATGCTCGTTTCAATACTGTTCATGGGTATCAGTATGGTTGTTTCAATGATTTTGAAGAGTAAATTTTCAAAATACAGCAAAATTCTGCTTGCCAATGGCATGAGTGGTCGTGAAATAGCAGAAAAAATGCTTCGTGAAAACGGAATTTATGATGTACAGGTTACTTCTGTACCCGGTTTTTTGAGCGATCACTATGATCCTACCAAAAAAACGGTGAACCTCAGCCCCGATGTGTATGAAGGCAGAAGCATTGCTTCGGCAGCAGTAGCCGCCCACGAATGTGGCCATGCGGTACAACATGCAGTAGCATACGCTCCACTACAGATGAGAAGCCGTCTGGTTCCGGCTGTTCAGTTCAGCTCCACTATTGTAAACTGGGTTTTATTGGCAGGTCTTTTTATGGCAGCCTCCGGCAGCTACACCCTATTACTGGCAGGTATTATTTTAATGGCTGTTACGGTAGTGTTTTCGTTAATCACCCTTCCGGTAGAGTTTGATGCCAGCCGAAGGGCATTAGCATGGCTGAACCACACCAACGTAACCAACAGTAGCGAATACCCCGGCGCCAAAGATGCGCTTAAATGGGCAGCCACCACTTATGTAGTAGCGGCTTTGGCAGCGGTTGTGATGCTGCTGCAATACATTGCCATCTTCATGGGAAGAAGAGACTAATCAGATATACTTTTTATATAAAGAAATTGCAGTAGCCGATTTTGGCTGCTGCATTTTTTGTGTATTACAGATTCCTCGCTTTCTGTTTTGAAGCCGACTGAAAAAATTGGTTGAAAACCTTTTCATTGTAAATAGTAATGATTCAAAATGAGCTGTAAATTTTTGTGGTTAACAAATTCATTTACAGGAAATTAAGAGATAATCACTAATTGCAACAAAATTTTTTTTTAGGATGAGAGTGGTGTTTGTATATTTGAGAGTTAGATATTTTTTTACTTGAAACAACCAATATCAAATTGACCGGCTTAAGGTGTGGAAAAAGAAATGCAGTAAACAGGATATGGTTCATGGTGTAAAGAGCCTCACCTGTGACCCCTCTCCGGGCAGAGAGGCGAATGAGAATGTTTTTTTGGAGGAAATTGATTTGCAAAAGAAAGTAAATATTTGCAGGAGAAAATGGGCCAATCAATTAATTTTGTATAAACATTAAGGTAGTGGTGCACTTCGCAAAGCTACCGGACGTTAGCTGTCGCCCTATTGAACGACCGTGTTAAAATTCAACAGACAGACAAATGACAAAACAAGCCAACACTTCGGAAAAATCAAAAGAGCTGCAACCCACCGCACAAAGCCAACGCTTTGAAGTATATTTGCTTTTGCCCCAACCGCACTGCAACCTTGAAAACCTACAAAATCTTATCTACCAATGACTGAAAGAGTATTATCAGAATTACAAAAAGAATATCGGGGCTTTTTTTTAGGAAAGTTGAGTCTTTATGGTGTAAAATCTCCAGCCGAACTCAAAACCAAAGAAAACAAGAGTAAGTTCTTTACTGAAATAAAAGAAGATTGGGCGAAATATAAGCTTAAGAAACAGCAATTAAAAGAGGTTAAGAAAGAAAGAATAACACTTGGTAAAGAAACAGTAGGAGATTACAAAAAGGCTGAAAACACAAACATAGAAACTGATCAAACTAAGCAATGGGCTGAAAACAAACATGAAACAAAACAGACAAACGATAAGAGTCAAGCATCAAGTGCAAAAAAAACGATTAGAGCAGAAGCAAAAAGCCCTAAAAGGATTATAAAACAAATCATAAAATCCAAACCAAATCCAGAGCAAACTAACAACTTGAGAATATTATTTGAACCTAATAGTCATTTCACACAAGTCGAGCAATACCTCTACCCAGTAGTGAAAATGCCAAAAAGCGATGCAATTTTAAAACTACCAAGAAATGGGCGCTCTAATCAGAAGGGATACAAAGAGGAAGACTTCTACAATCAATTAAAGCAAAATATAACGGAAATTGAGATGACCAATAATGTTCATATGGTAATACCTAATTTTAATAAGCCTTATGAACCGGACATTGTTTTATTTGATAAAAAACTAAACCTATACATTGACATTGAAATAGATGAACCTTATGACGGTTATTATAGATATCCAACACATTACATAAATCCCGATGAAGAAATTAAACAAGACGATATTAGAGATTTGTTTTTTACTGAGAGTGGATGGATTGTGATACGATTTACTGAAAAACAAGTTCATTGCCAATCTAATGAGTGTATTGATTACATAAAAAATGTTTTAAATTCTATTTACAATAAAAATTTTTTTACAGATGCAAGATGTGAAAAAGAAGATCAATGGGATTATAATCAATGCATCCAATGGCAAAAAAATTATTATCGGGAAAAATATTTAGGCATAAACTATTTCAATAAACAATATTCTTACAAAGAAATAGAGATAAATACCGAAGAATCTGAAAGTATAGAGAGCCGTATTCAGCGGACCAAAATTTTGAATTTTAGCAAGTGGAATGTGAGTGGTGGCTTTGATGAAGAACAACATATATATTCAGGTGATGAAACAGGTAATGCGTTATATATTTCGGTAACGGCTCTCATTGAACGCTTTTTCCCTTTCGACCTCAAAAGATATATTGAAAGAAAAGCTGAAGAGGAATACAGAACAGAGGAAGATGTATTGGACGAGTACTTATTAATGCGAGATGAAGCTGCTGAAAAAGGCACATATCTGCATAATCAAATCGAATGTTTTCTAAAGCAAAAAGAGTTTGATTCAGGCTCTATGGAGTTTGAGTTATTCCTAGACTTTTATAATAAAGAAATAAAGCCAAGAAACCTACTTTTCTTTGATGCAGAAAGAATGATTTTCTCTGATAATTATAATGTGGCAGGAACCATTGATTGTCTTTTCAAAAAAGAAATTAAAAACGAATATGTAATGCTAGACTGGAAGAGAAGTAAAAAACTAATTATTGATGGACGACCAAGAATTTTCGGATATGGCTATGTCTTATCAGAATTAAGCTCATTAGATAATTCAAGTTACAATAGATACTGCCTACAACAGAATATTTATAAGCATATTGCTGAAACGGAATATGATATGAAAATATCATCAATGAAATTAGTAGTGTTACATGAAAACTACTCAAAGTACCATGTGGTGGATGTGCCTATAATGAAAAAAGAAACCAACATCATCTTGAACTCACTAAAAGTAAAAATATAAAATGGACGTACTAAATGAATTTCAAAAGGCAATAGAGATTGAACGACATAAAGATCTAGAAGATTTTGAAGAACAAATGAAACTACCATTGGACGAAAGAATTGCCAAAGGTATTACAATGTCAAATCTAAAAGTTGAATTTTACTTCATAAATTTGACTATTTCAAATATGCCCAATGCTCGACTCTTTAGATCTGTTAGAATTATTTGTGAAAATAATATATCGAAATTTAAAGAAGGTACGCCTGTAATTTTAAGTAATAATGAGTACGCTTTTGAACTACAGGTCGAGGAAGATAGTATTGATAACTTCATTTTGAGCCCTAGTGATTATAACTTGGGAAGGCTTTATTTGAATCAAGCTGAATACTCTAAAGATAAGTGGGAAATAAATATTGTTAAAACAGAAATTGGGACCAAACTCTTACAGACAGCTGCTCAAATTTTAAAAGATGATAATTCTATTCTCAAAAAAATCGATAATTTTTTGAATGGAAAAGCTACAAATAGTTTTAAAGATTACTCTAAGAAAATAAATTATTTAAATGAGTCCCAAAATACAGCTTACTTACGAGCAATAAATGCGAGCGATTTCTGTATCATTCAGGGGCCTCCAGAAACAGGCAAAACAGAAACTATTGCTAACATTTCGAAATACTTTGTTGAGAACGGACTTAAAGTTTTTATTACAGCTCCAACGCATACAGCTATAAATAACTGCTTAAATTTGATTTCATCTAAAATTAAAGATGCAAGCAAGGTTATAAAAATTGGAGAAAAAGCTCAATACAAGGAAATAAAAGATAACGAATATATAACTAAAAAAACAAGGCTTAACTATTCCATCTATAAAAATAGTAATGAACTAAGCCATAATGGAATAGCAATTGGTGCAACTGCATACTCCCTTTGTTATCCAACAACAAAAAGGCTTGATGGCTGGAATTTTGATGTGGCGATTATAGATGAAGCATCTCAAATGAGTATTCCATTATCTATTGCTGCAATGTGCCGAACAGGAAAATACATTTTCGTAGGCGATCACAAACAACTTGATCCTATTATTCCAAAAGGTTCGAACAATGAAATGTTTGCAGAATCTATTTTTAGTCGATTAGCACGCATTTATCCCGATGAAATCAACTTACTAAACATATCCTATCGCTTGAATAATTCATTAATTAATATTCCGAATGCTTTATTTTATGACAATTTGCTTAAATCAGCAAACACAACTCAGGAGGATAATACAAGGTATCAAGCCAATTATCATGGTGATGTTTTAAATAGCGTACCTCATAAACTTATTTTACATAATGTTTTTGATGGCATTCATCGCTCACCTCATGAAGCGAGACTAACTGCACATTTGGTTTCTGATCTTTTGAGGAATGGTGTAGATATAAAGGATATTGGCATTATGTCTCCTTACCGGGCACAAGTAAGAGAAATAAAAAAAGAAGTAAAAAAAGTTCTCCCAAAATCAATCTCTAAGCCTTTTGATACGTTGTTAGTTGACACTGTTGATGGTATGCAAGGGCAAGAGAGAGATTACATCATATACAGTTTTGCCAATTCCCACCCATTGGAATCAATGAGACGATTAGACTTTTTCTATAGCCCAAACCGATTGAATGTAGCCATTACAAGAGCCATCAAAAAGTGCTTCGTAATATCCAACTACAAGGTCTTTGATATTATAGATGAGGAACTCAGAAACCACGAGGAGTATGATGCGATTAAGGATAGTTTAGAAATATTTAAGCGATATAAATCTATGGCATCAACAATAGAGATTAACCAAACGAATGAAGATGATGAATGGTAAATACTTTAATTGAACCTAGCATTTTGTAAACTCATTGCAAAAGTCGTATTATCTAACTCGCAGATCAAAGCTTTGTCAAAGGGTTTGAAAAGCCAACGCAAGAGAAAAAGAAATTTAAAGGAAAAGCCCTATCAGACGACAAAAGACAATATAAGGAGCGATAACAAATAGGCTGACAATGCACAACAGACAAGAAAGCAGTGGTGGTAACGGGGTTGATGTCAGGCGGGGTTGATATGAACATAAAGGATTTGAAGTAGCTATTAACCCAAAAATTAAATATAAGATTGAAACAATTAAAAGTATTTTTTGAAATTTAATCGTATGGCATAGGGGAGCACATTATAAAACCCATTTTAGAAAACAATTTGATAAAGCTTTTGAAAAAGAGATTATAATTTAAACACAAAAAAATAATGAATTAAGCCCCGATCCAAAGCGACCAGGGCTTTCCTTCATAAATTTGAAATAGGTTTGCAGTCCGATCTCTACGGCAAGCCTGTCAACTGAGAATCTATAATGTTTTAATGGCTATGGGTTTTGTTTTGGTTAATCATCCTTCCTGTCGAGTTTAATGCTAACCGTTTAGCAGTAGCCGATTCGCCTACTGCATTTTTTGTGTATTACAAATTCTTTCCCCTCTGTTTTGCAGCCAACTGCAAAAATTGGTTGAAAACCTTTTCATTGTAAATAGTAATGATTCAAAATGAGCTGTAGGTTTTGTGGTTAATAAATTCATTTATGGGTATCTTGAAAATAAGACGGACAAGGAATTGGCGGAATGAATTTAGCGGCTTGTTATTCTTGTTCGCTTTTGCCCGAAAATTCTTGCGAAGAGTTCAACAGCCTTTTAGATAGAGCATTATTGATTGACAAGTGTTTTGGTTTTTTCTGTCAGGTGTAACAATAGTTTATTTCTCTTGTTTTGTCGCAAATATTTACTAAATTTGCGACAAGAATAAAGCGTAAAAATGTCCAAAAGTGTTGAAATACAAGTGTTAGAAAAGATAAAGCGAAGCCCAAGAGGAACGCTTTTCTTTGTGGACAGTTTTGCCAAAATTACCAATACCAAAGCTGCAAATAAAGCATTGGAACGCTTAGTAAAATCGGGCGAGTTAGAACGAGTTGCACAAGGTATTTATGTTCGTCCTGTCATTGACGATTACATAGGAAAAGTGTTGCCTAGCATTGAAGAAATTGCGGTTGCCATTGCGAAAAGAGATAGAGCAACCATAATACCAACAGGCAGTTATGCAATGTATAAATTGGGATTGACAACGCAAGTTCCATTAAACATTGTTTTCTATTCCGACACTTCGGCACGAAAAATTAAAATCGGGAAACAAACCATTACGTTTAAAAAGGCGAGTTCTAAAAATTTGGCTTTCGTTGGCGAAATCAGCACGTTAGCAATACAAGCGTTACGGACAATCGGCAAAGACCAAGCAACCGCCGAAGAAATAAAACAGATAAAGGAGATTTTGAAAAACGAAAATCCAAAACATTTTCAGCACGATTTGCAATTAGCGCCTGTTTGGATAAGAAAATTGATTGCAGACAATGAATGAGTTTTCACATTTAAAAGAGTGGTTTCGGTTGCCCGATGAAACTAAAATCAGATTGTTTGCAGAAACAAGCCGACAAATCGGTTTACCTTCTTCATCAGCCGCAGAAAAAGATTGGTGGGTAGTTCACACATTGGCAACAATCTTTTCAATGGAATGGGCAAATGCTTTAATCTTTAAAGGTGGAACTTCGTTGAGCAAAGGTTGGAATTTGATACAACGTTTTTCAGAAGATATTGATTTAGCATTTGATAGAGAGTTTTTAGGTTTCACAGGCGAACTCACAAAAGGCGACATCAGAAAACTAAGAAGAAAATCGTATCAGTTCATCACGGAAGTTTTTACCGAAGAACTGAAAAGTAAGTTTGAAGAATTGGGCTTCAAAGACGTTACAGCAAATTATCGTGAAGTAGAAAATCACGACCAAGACCCTTTGATTATTGAAATCTATTACAACAAACTCACGGAAACGGACACTTACTTGAAACCCGGTGTTTTGGTTGAAGTTGGTAGTCGTTCATTGAAAGAACCATTTACGCAACGAACTTTCGGGACATTTGTTTCTGAAATTTATAAAGACAATCCTTTTACAGACAAACCACTTACCATTGCTGTTGCAAATCCTGAAAGGACATTTCTTGAAAAGATATTTTTATTGCACGAAGAATTTCAAAAACCACTTGACAAAATACGAGTTGAGAGATTAAGCCGACATCTTTACGACATTGAAAAGTTGAGCCAAACTGAATATGCTGACATAGCTTTGCAAGACACAGAGCTTTACGACACAATCGTAAGACATCGCAGTAAGGTTACAGCTATTTCGGGAATTGATTATTCAAAACATAATCCTGCAAACATCAAATTCATACCGCCTGACACCATCATAAATAAGTGGGAAGCGGACTATGACGAAATGAAAGGCAGTATGATTTACGGACAACCACTAAACTTTGACGAACTAATAAACAGACTGACTGAATTACAAAAACGAATAAACACAAGCCAACGTTAAAGCAAGCACATTTGCATTTTTGCTGACACACAAAGCCAAACAAAAAAATGTAGAAAGCTTGCTTGCCAAAGCACCACAGACGGACGAGAAGAAGAACGAGGCATACCAGCGTTATGGCAAATGTGGCGGTTTCGTGCTTCGTAAGACAGTTTTTCGTAAATTTGATATTGGGGAGCATATTATAAAACTTATTTTAGAAAACAATTTGATAAAGCTTTTGAAAAAGAGATTAAAATTTAAACACAATAAAATAATGAATTAAGCCCCGATCCAAAGCGACCAGGGCTTTCCTTCATAAATTTGAAATAGGTTTGCAGTCCAATCTCTACGGCAAGCCTGTCAACTGAGAATCTATATTGTTTTAATGGCTATGGGTTTTGTTTTGGTTAATCATCCTTCCTGTCGAGTTTAATGCTAACCGTTTAGTAGTAGCCGATTCGCCTACTGCATTTTTTATGTAATGCAGGTTCCTCGCTTGCTGTTTTGCAGCCAACTGCAAAAATTGGTTGAAAACCATTTCATAGTAAATAGTAATGATTCAAAATAAGCTTTAGACTCCAACGGATAATAAATTCTTTTATGGCTATTTTGAAAATAATAAGTTAAGGTAAAAATATATCTGTTGTTTGAACCTGAGGTTTGTATATTTGTGAATCATGAGCACTTAATTCACCAACTTTCCCAACTCGATTACCTATTCCTTAATGAAAAAAGAAAACTCGGTTTAGTGAAACGCATGTGAAAGCAAATTGATAAATTTGCTCTGACTAATGAAGATTTAGGATTGGTAATTGATTGACTATGAACGATAATGAAAAACGTTAGTCAGAAGCTTATTGGAAGCTCCGTCTAAAATTTAACTATTCAAAAGTTGCAATATTTGGAAACTTTATCTATCTTTGACAAAAAATAAATTGTGAGATATTTTGTAACAAGATTTTTAGAAGAAGCTGACGAGTTTATTGCAAAACCAGATGCAAAGTCTGCCAACAAAATGTTTTACAACATTGACCTTGCTGAACAAACAAACGACCCTAAGCTTTTTAAAAAATTACAAGGAGAAATTTAGGAATTTAGAAGTAAATACTTGGGAAACCAAAACAGACTTTTGGCATTTTGGGACAAAACAGAATCAACAGAAACGCTTGTTTTGGCAACTCACGGATTTATTAAGAAAGACCAAAAAGTTCAGCAAAAAGAAATTGATAAGGCGGAGCGGATTAGACAAGAGTATTTTAACAGAAAAAAGAAAAAATAATTATGGCAACGAAAGAAATGAAATCGTATTCACTTGCCGAAATGAAAGACAAATACATTGGCAAAGCTGGAACAAAAGAAAGGGACGACTACGAATATGATCTTCGTATGGATGTTTTGGGACGTATGATTAAAGCTGCCCGACAAGAGCGAAACTTGACACAAGAAGAATTAGGCAACCTTGTTGGAGTGCAAAAATCGCAAATCTCAAAATTGGAAAATAGCACAAATAGTGCGACAATAGACACAATCTTGAAGGTTTTTAGAGCATTAAAAGCAGATATAAATTTTAATGTAAAAATTGAAAACGAATATTTACAACTTACGTAAAAAAGCCGAACGCACAACATTAAGCGGATTGAAAAAAGCCCCCAATAATCGAGCTTTAAAAATGTTTTTAAAATCGGTGATTGAACCGCTTGCTTTTACTGATTATAATGCTTTTATAGTAGTGTCAATTGTCTTTTTATCAATAGTATCAGCTGGTTTCTTTTTTATTGTATCGGCTGGTTTTTTGGTTGTAGTATCTACCACATCGAGTGGCACATTATTTTTTCGGGCAAATTCATACCTGATTTTCAAAAATTTATTCTCCAGCGAATCTTCTTCTTTCTTTAGCGACTCTATATACTTATTAATCAACTTATTACCGCTTGTATCTTTTTTATGGTTGCTGTATATTTTTATAATATCCTTATAATAAACATTTATTACCTTTTTATAAAAATTGCTCATTTTAATGGCGGCATTACGGTAATCGGTTTTTCTTTTAAAAGCAGGCATACCGGTAATGTCCTTTTTGAGAGAGTCAATAATGAAAAGCGATTTCTTAAAGGTCGAATCTGTCTGGAGGCTGTCTCTTAGTCTTTTTTGTATGTCTGTTACCGATTTTTGCATCATGGCAATATTTGTCATAATATGCACATCATAATCATACCCCTGGCTAAACTCATTTTCTTTCTTTTTTCAATACAAGCCACCCACAAAGAAGTAATTATCACTAATATTAAGAATCTTTTCATTTTTTATGCTTTATTGATCAGTGGCAGGAGCGCCCGAGTCGTTATTGATACCCAAAATCTCAATTGCCTGGTTAGCAGCTATTTGTGAAGCATCTTTTTTATTAAATCCTTTTCCTTTGGATATACATTCTCCATCCACATACACTCCGATGGTAAACAAACGCCTCCCGTTTTCAAGGTGTTCGTCAACAGTGAGAAACTCCAGCACCTTTCCACCTTTTCCTGCCCACCCGTACAGCTTGTTTTTATGGTTAATTTCCTTCAATTCTATTTCGTCCATAAACATGTGTGGAAGAATAATATAGTCTGCCACCCATTGGTAAGTCCTTTTATACCCATAGTCAAGATAGATGGCTCCTATTAAGGCTTCAAGTGTATTTCCAAATATATGGCTGGTTTTCAGCGAAATATCCTGCTTGTTGTATTTGGCAATTTTTTTCAAACCCATTTTTACGGCCACTTCATTAAGCTGCTGTCGATTCACCATTTTACTTCGCATTTCGGTAAGGAAGCCTTCTTCATTGTATGGATAACGACGATAAAGATAATCGGCAACTAAGGCGCTAAGTACCGCATCACCCAGATACTCAAGCCTTTCATTGTTTTCGTCCACGTTTTCGCATAATGAACGGTGGGTGAGCGCTGTTTTATATAATAGAAGGTTTTTAGGACAAAAGCCCAATATATTTTTAAGCTCTTTTTTTAGCGATTTATCTGATTTATTTCCGAAAAAACCTTTTATAAACTTCACAAATATTAAGCGGTATATTTTTTTACTATCATACAGGCATTGTGACCTCCAAAACCAAAAGTGTTGCTCAATGCAACATTAACAGTTCTTTCTTGTGCTTTGTTGAAGGTAAAATTCAGTTTGGGGTCCAAATCCGGGTCATCCGTAAAATGATTGATCGTAGGAGGCACTATATTATGAATAACGCTTTTGATACAGGCAATGGCTTCCAGCACGCCGGCAGCTCCTAAGCAGTGGCCCGTCATACTTTTGGTAGCGCTGATGTTCATATTATATGAGTGTTCTCCAAAAACATCCACAATAGCCTTTACCTCGGCAATATCACCCAAAGGGGTTGCAGTGCCGTGTGTATTAATATAATCAATATCGGTAGGTTTCATTCCGGCATCATCGAGTGCGGCAAACATTACGTTTTTGGCTCCCAATCCTTCGGGATGAGGCGCTGTAAGGTGATAGGCATCGGCAGTGGCGCCGCCGCCTGCTACTTCGCAATAGATTTTTGCGCCGCGCGCTTTGGCATGTTCGAGTTCTTCAAAGATTAAAATTCCTGACCCTTCGCCCATTACAAAACCATCGCGGTCTTTATCGTAAGGACGGCTGGCCGTAGCGGGGTCGTCATTTCGTTCGCTCATGGCTTTCATGGCATTAAATCCGCCTACTCCCGCTTCGCTGATCACGGCTTCGCTTCCGCCGGTTACAATGATGTCCGCTTTTCCTAATCTTAATAAATTATAAGCTTCAATCATGGCATTGGTACTGCTTGCACAAGCGCTCACCGCCGCAAAATTGGGACCTCTGAGGTTGTGCCGCATACTGATTTGTCCGGCAGCAATGTCCAGAATCATTTTCGGAATGAAGAACGGGTTAAATCTTGGTGTTCCATCGCCTTTGGCAAAATCTGATACTTCGTTTTGAAAGGTGATAAGGCCGCCAATACCGCTACCCAAAACCACACCGCATCTATCAGGATTAGTATTTTCCTTGTTTAGTCCGGCATCTGCCATCGCTTGATCGCTGGCTACTATTGCAAACTGGGCAAAACGATCCACTTTTCTGGCTTCCTTTCTGTCCAGAAAGGCAATGGGATCAAAGTTTTTTACTTCGCAGGCAAATTTTGTTTTAAACTTACTGGCATCAAACATAGTAATAGGGGCTGCGCCGGAAACACCATTAATCAGTCCATCCCAATACGTATCGATTGTATTGCCTAATGGCGTTAAGGCTCCCATACCTGTAATTACGACTCTTTTCAGTTCCATAAATAATCCTGCGAGTTTGGTTAATCATAAAAACCGCCTTTGCGATGGTACTCCACTGTCAAAGGCGGTATATTCAATTTGATTTTCACCAACGCCAAAAATGGCGAAAAATCAATCACTTCTTTTAAAACATTACTTGGCGTGTTCTTCCAAATAAGATACAGCCTGACCAACAGTTGTGATAGTTTCGGCTTGTTCATCAGGAATTGAAATGTTAAATTCCTTTTCAAACTCCATGATTAATTCTACGGTGTCCAAAGAATCGGCACCTAAATCATTGGTAAAAGAAGCTTCATTTGTGACTTCTGCTTCGTCAACACCTAATTTGTCAACGATTATCTTTTTTACTCTTGATGCAATGTCTGACATATCTTATATTTTTTGTTATTGAAATGCAAAATTAACGGTTTTGACCAAATCAACAAGCGTTCAAAAAAAATAATAAACCGCTTGTTTACTTCCTAAAATTATGCAATTTTACAATAAGAATACATACAAAGGAAAAATTCTTTTATTTTTTTATTTTATTAATATATAATGGCACTCCAAATAATTGATTATGCATCGCATGAATACCGGCAAATGCTGGATTTGCGCCATCAGATTTTGCGTGCCCCCTTGGGTTTGAGCTTTAGGGAAGAAGATATAGAACAAGACAAGAATAATATTCTGATTGGCGCTTTTGAAGATGGAAAAATGCTGGGTTGCTGTATGTTGGTGAAAGAAGGAGAAATGCTTTTACTTCGTCAAATGGCTGTTTTAAATGATTTGCAGGGAAAAGGGATCGGCCGTGCCCTGCTTCATTTTGCAGAAGCAATTACCAGAGATATCGGTTACAGAGAACTGAATATGTATGCCAGAAAAAGTGTTTCAGGATTTTATATAAGAATGGGTTATATTCAGATTGGTGAAGAATTCATCAAAGTTACCATTCCGCACGTTTTGATGAAAAAAGATTAATTTAGCTTTTCAACCTGCTACCAAGCAAATGTCTTAATTTGACTACCTCGTCATGGTCCTGAAAACCTTCTTTGGGTACCAGTAAAAAGGAACGGCTGTCGAAATATAAAAAAAGAACAGGGGTGTTTCCCTAAAGGTTTTTAATGCTGTGTATGGCCAACTGCGTTTTCCCTTTTCATGTTCAAGTGTAAAATCATTTTCATCGAAGTACATTGTGAATCTGTGTTTAAAAGTTTCTGCTTTGCTATATACAAAATAAGGAAGGATAAACCAAAAGCTAATCATCAATCCAAACCATAAAAAAGCATTGAGAATAAAAGCAAAAGGGGTTATTTTACTCATCATATACAGTGCCAGTGAAAACAATGCAAATACGTTGACCAAAATTATCATTATTCTGATTTCCATTTTTGCAATGAAATGATAACGCAATGCCTGAATGACCTGTGATTTATGGTATGAAAAGGTGGCGGTCATAAAAAAAATTGAGGTTCCTAATTGGAGGTTTGATCTTTTCTCTAAGCAAAGTTGCAAAAAAGAAAACTTATCTCGCTCAATATTTTAAACCTCAAAAATTATTTAAGATATTATTTGTTCATCATTGACTTTGCTTCAATGCTTAATGTAGCATGAGGCACTGCGCGTAATCTTGCTTTATCAATAAGTTTTCCGGTAACGCGGCAGATACCGTAGGTTTTGTTTTCCACACGCATCAATGCTTTTTCCAGATGGTCAATAAATTGTATCTGACGGCTGGCTAACTGGCTCAGTTGCTCTCGCTCCATGCTAATACTGCCATCTTCCATCGTCATATAGCGTCCTTCATCCAAATCGCCGCCTTCGCTGTCTCTTCTGGTGATTAAACCTTGCAGATAAGCCAATTCTTTTTTGGCAGCATCCAGCTTTTTAAGAATAATTTCTCTAAACTCCTGAAGATCGGTATCAGTATAGCGTACAACCGATTTGGCTTTTTCCAGCTTATTGGCCGGATTGTTTAAAATGCTTTTTGAAAACTCAGGCGTATATTTAACCGCTTTCTGTGTGGTCAACTTGGGTATCACTACTTTTGCTTTTGGCTTTGGCGCTTCAACTTTGGGTACCGGCTTAATGGCTTTTTTTGCAGGCGCCTTTTCGGCAACAGATTTTGAAGCTTTTAATACTTCTTTTTCTTTTGCTGCTGCTTTTTTGGGAGCCGCCTTTTTTTCAATCGGCTTGCTTACCTTTTTAACCGCGGCTTTTGCAACAGGTTTTATAACTGATTTCTTGGCTGGAATAGCTTTTTTAGCGGGTGCTTTAGCCACTGGTTTTGCAACTGCTTTTTTAGCAGGTACCTTTGCCACTGGTTTTGCTACCGGTTTGCTCGCTTTTTTTGCAGGTGCAGCTTTTTTTGCAACAACTTTGTTTTTTGTAGCCATTTCTTATGATTTTTTTGTTACAATCGTTTTTAATTCGTTTTCATTTACATCAATAAGGGTACCACCTTTCGTTATGGGTAGAAATTCGAGTTTATCGGCAAGAATTTCTGTACAAATATACTGATTATAAGCGACTAATGAGCTTTTTAGCGTATCATTTGTATCTATTTGTACATTTATTTTATCGGTTAGCTCAAATCCGCTGTCTTTTCTGATTTTTTGAATTCTGTTTACAAATTCACGGGCATCCCCTTCCTTTTGCAGCTCGGGTGTAATCGTAATGTCCAACGCCACTGTCAGTTGACCTTTGGAAGCTACTGTCCAGCCGGGAATATCTTCGCTGGTAAGCTCTACTTCATTGATTGCCAATGTAATAACTTCATTCTCAATATTCAGATCTATTTGTCCGTCCTTTTCCAGTTTAGAAATATCTTCTTGCGAAAATTTAGCCAAAGCTGCCGAGACCGGCTTCATTCTGGTGCCTAATTTTTTACCCAATAAAACAAAATTTGGCTTTATCTTCTTGCTAATGAATGTGTTATCAGAATTGAGGTATTCAATTTCCTTCACGTTTACTTCGGACTTGATTAAATCTTCCACTTTTTCCAGTTGGTCCTTCATATTTTGGTTAAGGACGGGAATCAATACCTTTTGCAGCGGCTGTCGAACTTTGATATTCACTTTTTTGCGAAGCGACAAAATCAGTGAAGAAGTGTCTTGCGCCAGTTGCATTCTTTCTTCTAAACTATTGTCAATCAATGTTTCATTAGCTTTTGGAAATAGTACATGGTGCACAGATTCTTCCTGATGGCGAATGGTTACCATATTCAAATTGCGATAAACAGCATCGCTGAAGAAAGGAGCAATCGGCGCCATCAGCAAACAAACCGTTTCCAAGCACTCATAAAGCGTCTGATAAGCTGCTATTTTATCATTTTCATAATCGGCCTCTCCTGCTTCGGTACCATTGGTCTTCTGACGGGCCGGTTTCCAGAAACGACGGCGGCAAAGGCGTACATACCAGTTGCTAAGATGTTCATCCACAAAGTCTTCTATCAGTCTTCCGGACTGGGTGGGTTCGTATTCGTCCATGGCTTCGGTTACTTTCTTAATTAAAGTATTCAATGACGAAAGAATCCAGCGGTCAATTTCCGGCCTTTTTTCCACCGGTAGATAGGGTTCTTTGAATGTAAAGCCATCCACATTGGCATAAAGGGCAAAAAACTGATAGGTGTTATAAAGAGTACCGAAGAATTTGCGCTGCACTTCTTTGATTCCTTCTGTATCAAATTTCAGGTTGTCCCAAGGCGAGGCATTGGTTACAAGATACCATCTGGTGGCATCGGCGCCATATTTTTCTACCGTCTGGAAAGGATCCACTGTATTATTGAGTCTTTTACTCATTTTATTGCCGTTCTTATCCAACACCAGGCCATTACTCATCACCGTCTTAAATGCCACAGAATCAAATACTAATGACGCAATGGCGTGCAGGGTGTAAAACCAGCCTCGGGTTTGGTCAACGCCTTCGCAGATGAAATCCGCCGGAAAGTCGCTTTCAAAAGGCTGGTTGAAAGGCATGGGATCGCCGGCTTTCAGTTTTTCATAGTTGAGGCCCCACTGGGCATAAGGCATGGCGCCACTATCAAACCATACATCTATCAAATCAGGCTCCCGACGCATCGGACGACCATCATCACTTACTAATATCACATCGTCCACATAAGGCTTGTGCAGGTCCAGAATACCATCATGCAGGTAATGGTGGTTGATATCGCCACCCAGTACTTCATTTGCCTTTCTGATTTCGCTGTTCAGTTCCTCGATGGAGCCGATACATTTATATTGAGAACAATCCTCAGTGCTCCAAACCGGCAGGGGTGTACCCCAGAAGCGGCTACGGCTCAGGTTCCAGTCCACCATATTCTCGAGCCAATTGCCAAAGCGACCTTCTCCGGTACTCTTTGGTTTCCAGTTGATGGTGTTGTTCAGTTCCACCATTCTCTCACGAATGGCAGTGGTTTTTATAAACCAGGCATCCAATGGATAGTAAAGAATCGGTTTGTCGGTACGCCAGCAATGCGGATAATTGTGTTCGTATTTTTCTACTTTGAAGGCTTTCCCTTCTTTTTTCAGGTCCACACTGATGTCCACATTTACATCTACATAATCCTTTTCGTCTTTGTAGTTTTTTACAAAACGGTTGCTGTACGGCCCCATCCCATCCACAAACTTTCCTTCCTTGTCCACCATCGTCAGGATACCGATATTATATTTCTGGCCTACCTTATAGTCATCAGCACCAAAAGCGGGCGCTGTATGCACAATGCCGGTACCGTCTTCGGTGGTAACGAAATCGCCCACCAATACCCTAAATGGTTTGACATCTGGTGCTATTTCTTCAATTTTGGCCAAAGAATTGGCTTGATAAGGCATCAATTGGTCATATTCAACTCCTTCCAAATCAGCGCCTTTGAATGAAGTTATAATTTTATACGGCAGAATTTCGCCTTTTTCCCCCTTAAATTCGGACAAATCGCCTTCTTTTACCTCGCCTTCTTCCTTAAAATACTTTGGCAGCAAAACTCTTGCTAATATAACATTCTGAGGTTCATGGGTATATGGATTGTAGGTTTGAACGAGCACATATTCAATATTGCCGCCTACGGTCAATCCCAGATTGGAGGGAAGCGTCCAGGGGGTGGTTGTCCATGCCATAAAATGCGCATCTTCACTACCTGTTCCTGCGTTTGAAAGCGCCTCAAAAATCGGGAGGCTTTTTTGGTTTTTGACAACTTTGAACAGTACGGTAGCCGAAGTGTCTTTTACATCCTTGTAGGTGCCGGGCTGGTTCAGCTCGTGAGAGCTCAGTCCTGTACCCGCAGCAGGGGAGTAAGGCTGAATACTAACGCTTTTGTATAATAAACCCTTGTCAAACAATTGTTTAAGCAACCACCAGAGGGTTTCGATGTATTCGTTTTTGAAGGTAATATAAGGGTCATTTAAATCAACCCAATAACCCATTTTCACGGTCAGATCGTCCCACTGGCTTTTGAAACGTAAAACTGCTTCGCGGCATTTTTGGTTATATTCTTCTACCGAAATTTTTGTTCCGATATCTTCTTTGGTAATGCCTAATTCTTTCTCTACTCCCAATTCTACAGGCAGACCATGTGTATCCCAGCCGCCTTTACGCTTTACCTGAAAACCGGCCATCGTCTTGTAGCGACAAACCAAGTCTTTCAAGGTTCTGGAAATCACGTGATGGATTCCCGGCATACCATTGGCGCTGGGCGGGCCTTCGTAAAATACATAAGGTTGATGCCCCTGGCGCAAAGACACGCTTTTTTCAAATGCTTGTGTCTCTGTCCATTTTTCTAATATTTCTTTTTCAATTGCCGGCAGGTTTAATCCTGAAAACTCTCTGTACTTCACGCTCATAATATTATAAAAAGATTGCAAAGTTAATGCATCTATTGCAGAAAAGGGAGGATTTCAGGCAGAAAAGAGATGGTTTTGACGATAGGAGACGATGATGTTGAAGCAGGATTTTAGGCAAATTCTTTTGAGGGGTCTTAAATGTTTGAGTGTGTGGGGAGGTTATATAGATGTTTTGAAAGTAATATATTTTTAGAATGAGGGTTGGGTAGTATATTTGAGAGTTAGTGGTCATTGTAACAGACACATACCTTAGACAGAAATTCACGACTAAATTTGTTACGAGAAACAGTTGGTTAAATAATTAACGTGCCACGGTTTTGTTCCCGACAACTTAAATCAATCTTGGGCAAGCAGTCAGGCATTTATTCTAATGGGAGCTGTAATTTATATAATTGCAATTATTTTCAAAAAAGGAGTTGATATTCAAAACGAAAACGATTTAACTGTATAAGCTATCCCAATTATCGTAAACTTAGACGTGATGATGGCAAAGCGAAAAATGTCATTAAACGAACTTTCAGAAAAAGTAGGTTTAACGCTTTCTAATCCTTCCATTCTAAAAACAGGAAAAGCAAAAGCAATCCGTTTTAGTACACTGGAAACCATTTGTGAAGTGCTGAATTGCCGGCCTGCCGACGTTTAAGTGTATGTAAACAACCAAAATACTGACAAATAAAATCCAAAAGAACCGAAATAATACACGTTGACTTTTTTGTAGATTTGTCGTTTGAAAACAGAATATGGCAAAGAATAAAAAGATAAAGGTTCAGGGCGTTGAAATTGTTTTATACGAAGACAACAGTAACGATTTTATCTCCCTGACCGACATTGCACGACACAAAGACCCTGACCATACCGATACTATCATTCAAAACTGGATGAGAAACCGAAATACCATTGAACTTTTGGGATTTTGGGAAGCAATTTATAACCCAGATTTTAAACCCTTCGAATTCGAGGGGTTTAGAAAACAAGCAGGACTGAACAGTTTTGTAATGACACCAAAGCGTTGGATAGAAAGAACAAACGCCAAAGGAATTGTTTCAAAGGCAGGTCGTTACGGTGGGACTTTTTCCCATTAAGACATAGCTCTGGAATTTGCATCTTGGATTTCCATAGAGTTTAAACTTTATGTCATCAAAGAATTTCAACGCTTGAAAGATGACGAAAACAACCGACTGAAATTAGAATGGAATTTACGGCGGACAATTTCTAAAATTAATTATCAAATCCATACTGACGCAATTAAAGAGAACTTGATACCGAAAGAAATTACAAAACAACAAGCGAGTTTTGTTTATGCAAACGAAGCCGACTTATTAAATGTTGCTTTATTCGGGATTACAGCCAAAATTTGGAAAGAAAATAATCCAAATCAAAAAGGAAATATAAGAGATTATGCAACATTGGAGCAGTTGGTTGTTTTGAGCAATATGGAAAGCATTAACGCATTGCTAGTTGAACAAGGTTTGACACAAGGCGAACGACTAATACAACTCAACAAAGTTGCCATTACGCAAATGAAATCTTTGACAGAAAGTGAAGCGATGAAAAAGCTGAAATGACACGACCGAAACTACAACAAACCGCTAACATTCGACAACATTCGACAACATTTGGCAACATAAACATTAACTTTACCAACTATATTGTTCAACGAAAAGACAGACATTCATAATGAACATTGCCCAAATAGAAAACAACTTGCAGCAACTTGTAAAGACTTTCAACAAGGAAAGTTTCATTTACGATTTGCTGCTGGCTTACGGACAACCAAAAGCAACCATTAAACGCATAAAAGACGGTGGACTGAATCTCGCCAAAGTTGATGGTGAAATTTCCTGGAAAAAGAAACTTTTTTTTAAAGCTGTAAAAGGAGAAGATTTACATGAAATCATTGATGACCTTACTGAAAACGGACAAGCCATTAAACACGACCCCCGTTTTGTAGTAGTTACGGATTACAAAACCTTATTGGCTGTTGACACCAAAACCCAAGATACTTTAGATATTGAAATCCTTGATATTACCAAACACTTTGATTTCTTTTTGCCCTGGGCGGGTATGGAGAAAGCACAGCACCAAAACGAAAACCCTGCCGATGTTAGAGCTGCCGAAAAAATGGCAAAACTCTATGACGACATCAAAAAAGACAACCCTATTTCGACAGGCTCAATACAAGAAACACAAGCCGAAGTTCATAATCTGAATGTTTTTCTTTCCCGGTTGTTGTTTTGCTTTTTTGCCGAGGATACGGGCATTTTTGAAAAAGGGCAGTTTACATATTCAATAAGCAGCCACACCCAACAAGATGGCAGCGACTTAAACGCTTATCTCGATCATCTTTTTGAGGTGATGAACACACCCAATAAGCAAAGGAGTAATCTCCCAGCCTATTTGCTTGCTTTTCCGTATGTAAACGGCGGGCTGTTCAGAAATAAACACACCGCACCACTATTTACACGCAAAAGCCGGCAATCGGTAGTTGACAGTGGCGAATTGGATTGGAGCGCCATTAATCCTGACATTTTTGGTTCAATGATTCAGGCGGTGATTACGCCGGAGCACCGTGGCGGTTTGGGAATGCACTACACCAGCGTGCCCAACATCATGAAAGTGATTGAGCCGCTTTTTTTGAACGAACTACACGAAGAGTTTGATGCTGCCACAAGTTCAGCACTGACGAGCACACAGCGAAACAAAAACTAAACGCATTACTGCACCGCTTATGGCACATTAAACTATTTGACCCAGCCTGCGGCAGCGGCAATTTTTTAATTATTGCTTACAAAGAACTGCGAAAATTGGAAATGAAGATTTTCAAGGCAATGGGCAGTTTGGCGTTTAGCAATATCAGCTTAGGCAATTTTTACGGATTAGAGTTAGATGACTTTGCCCACGAAGTAGCCATTCTATCCTTATGGTTAGCAGAGCACCAAATGAACCAAATATTCTTTAAAGAGTTTGGACGCACCAAACCGGCGCTGCCTTTGACCGAAACCGGAAATATTGTACATGGGAATGCTTGCAGAATTGACTGGGAAACTGTTTGTCCAAAAAAACATGGGGATGAAATTTATATTTTGGGTAATCCCCCCTACTTAGGTTACAGCGTTCAAACGGAAATGCAGAAACAAGATATGGCAAAGGTTTTCAATAATTTCAGTGAATATAAAAGTCTTGACTATATCTCGTGTTGGATAGTAAAAGGAGCTCTCTATATTTTAAATTCTAATGCACAATTTGCTTTTGTAACAACCAATTCGATTTGTCAAGGAGAACAAGTTGCTTTATTATGGCCATCAATTTTAACTAATAAACTTGAAATAGGTTTTGCACATACATCATTCAAATGGTCAAATAATGCAAAACAAATTGCCGGAGTAACGGTGGTAATAATTGGTGTTAGAAATAAGGACTCTAAGCCAAAATATTTGTTTGCAGAGAATATTAAACAAATTTGCCAAAACATAAGCCCATATTTAACAAATTCCAATACTATTTATATTCAAAATAGAAATACTACTTTATCAAGACTTCCCAAAATTGGCTATGGTAGCTCTGCGTTAGACGGTGGTTTTTTACTTTTTTCAGAGATCGAAAAAGATGAAATAATTAAAGAAACTCCAATACTTGAAAAGTATTTTAAAAAAATAATGGGGTCACAAGAATTAATTAAAGGAATCGAAAGATTCTGTCTTTGGATAGAGGATACAGACCTAGTTGAAATTAAAGATTTGCCTTTGGTAAAAAACAGATTAAAAAACGTAAAAGAATTTAGGTTAAAAAGTAAACGCCAAGCAACAATTGACGCAGCGAATACACCATATCGTTTTGGAGAACCAAGATATACTGCTGGAAGCTTAGTCGTAATTCCAAAAGTTTCTTCAGAAAACCGAGAATATTTACCAATAGGTTTCTTTACAAAAAATGTTGTTGTATTGGATAAAGCATTTCCTATTTACAATCCAGAACCTTATATTTTTTCAGTTTTATCTTCTAAAATGCACATAACTTGGCTAAAAGCTGTTGGAGGCAAATTAGAAACACGGATGAGCTATTCTTCATCAATTGTGTATAACACTTTCCCATTCCCACCCATCACAGAAAATCAAAAGCAAGAATTAGAAAAACATGTTTACAAGGTATTAGCTGAACGAGAAGCACATTCTGAAAAAACATTGGCACAACTTTACGACCCTGATAAAATGCCTGATGGTTTGCGTGAAGCACATCATCAACTTGACCTTGCCGTAGAACGCTGCTACCGGGCCAAACCTTTTGAAAGTGATGAAGAACGCTTGGAATACTTGTTTAAGCTCTATGAGCAAATGATAGAAGAGGAAAAGAGCAGAGGTACTTTGTTTGAAACAGAAGCTAAACCCAAAAAGAAAAAGAAATGAGAGAACAATTAGATACTCTATTGGCCCTTTCTACCGAAAATGAAGTTGTTGAATTTAAAGAGGCTAAAAATCAATTTGATAAAGACAAACTAGGGCAATATTTTTCTGCATTAAGCAACGAAGCTAACCTTAAAGGTTTGGCTAATACTTGGTTGGTTTTTGGCGTTAAAAACGATAAAAGTGTAGTCGGTACTACAATTACAGATGCTCAATTAAACGATTATAAAAATGAAATGGCACAGCACACCAGCCCTCGTTTGTCGTTTGAACTAGCTGAGCGTTTAGAAATAAATGGAAAGCAGGTTATACTTTGCAAAATTCCTGCTGCACCTCAAGGCCAGCCAGTTTCGTGGAAAGGGCATTATTACGGTAGAGATGGCGAAAGTTTAGGAGCCTTGCACGATAATCAACGAGCTAGAATTAAAATTCAGAATACAGCATTGGATTGGTCGGCACAAATAATTACAGATGCAACCATAAATGATTTATCTAAAGAAGCGATTGATTTTGCCAGAAAACAATACATAGAAAAAAACAGAAAGATTGAAAATGATATTAATAGCTGGGACGATGCTTCTTTTTTAAACAAAGCAAAAGTTACGATACAGGGTAAAATTACAAGGGCAGCCATTCTTTTGTTAGGCAAGCCGGAATCTGATCATTTTATAAATCCTGCTCAAGCAAAAATTACCTGGATTTTAAAAGACAAAGACAATATCGAAAAAGACTACGAACACTTTGGATGTCCATTTATTCTCACTATAAATCAGGTTCAGCAAAAAATCAGGAACTTAAAATATCGCTATATTAAAGATGGCACCTTGTTTCCAGATGAAGTTGAACAGTTCGATCCTTACATTATTCGAGAGTGTTTGAACAATTGTATTGCGCATCAAGATTATACTTTGAACGGGAAAATTAACGTGGTTGAACGAGAAGACGGCATATTAACTTTCAGCAATTCAGGAACATTTATTCCGGAGTCTGTTGAACATGTAATTAATGCAGATGCTCCGGAATCAAGGTATAGAAATCCTTTTTTAGCCAACGCAATGGTTAATTTGAATTTGATTGATACAACCGGAAGCGGAATAAAGCGAATGTTTAATATTCAAAGAAAAAAATACTTTCCATTACCTGATTATGATGTGAGCAATAAAAAAGTCCAAGTTTCAATTATTGGAAAAGTTTTAGATGTAAAATATGCTAAGAAGTTGGCGCAATTGCCAAGCCTTACCTTGCAAGAAATTATTTTACTTGATAAGGTATCGAAAGCAAGAAAATTAACAAATGAAGAAGCAAAAGAACTAAAACAAAAATTTCTTATTGAAGGCCGAAAACCAAATTATCATATATCGTCAATTGTGGCCATAAATACTGATGAAAAAGAACAATATATTAAAAACAGAGGATTTAAAGACGAGCATTACAAGAAAATGATATTGGACTACATCAATAAATATGGTTCTGCAACAAAAGAAAATATAGATCAACTAATTTTAGATATTCTTCCGGCAGTTTTAGATGAAAAACAAAAATCAAATAAAGTTCGAAATTTAGTTTACGCCCTTTCTAAAAAGGATAAACTTATTGAAAATAAAGGAACAGGAAGATATCCCAAATGGCTTTTGAGTTTATCTAAATTAGAAAAACCAGATAAATTTTAGATAAACTTTAGATAAACTTTAGATAAATACAAGCTTATAAATATGCCAAACATTGTAAAAATAGAATATCACCAAACAGGATCAAGCGCAAATACCAATGGACTGGGTATGCGTGAGATGCAACAAAAGCTTACGAAGCCCGGGCATCGCAATACATTCTTTTAAAAGCGCCGCCTGCTTCGGGAAAATCAAGAGCATTGATGTTTTTGGCTTTGGATAAGATTAAAAATCAAGGTCTTAAAAAAGTAATTGTGGCTGTACCTGAAAGGAGTATCGGTGGTTCTTTTGCTAAAACTGCATTGAAAAATAATGGTTTTTTTGCCAATTGGGAACCCAGTGATGAATATAACCTTTGCACCCCTGGCATGGACGGCAGCAAAAGCAAGGTAACTGCTTTCAAAAACTTCATGGATAACGAAGAGGAAATTTTGATTTGTACCCATGCCACCCTTCGCTTTGCCTTTGAAGAATTAGAAGAAAGCAAGTTTGACGGCGTGCTTTTAGCCATTGATGAATTTCACCACGTTTCGGCAGATAGCGACAGCCGTTTGGGTGAATTGTTGCGAAGCATTATGGCCAAATCAAATGCTCATATTGTAGCTATGACAGGTTCATACTTCAGAGGCGACAGTGTCCCTGTTTTGCTGCCCGAAGACGAAGCCAGATTTACCAAAGTAACTTACAACTACTACGAGCAATTGAACGGTTACAATTACTTGAAATCGTTAGGAATCGGCTACCATTTCTATCAGGGCAAATACACTTCTGCTATTTTGGAAATATTAGACACCAACAAAAAAACCATACTTCATATACCGAATGTAAATTCTGGCGAATCCACCAAATACAAGCATAATGAAGTGGACACGATTTTAGATGCCGTTGGCGATATTAAAAAAGTGGATAGCGACACCGGAATCATCTTTTTAAAACGCCACACCGATAATAAAATCATCAAAGTAGCCGATTTAGTAAACGATATCCCAAAAGAAAGGGAAAAGGTAATCACCTATTTGCGGAATATCAAATCGGTTGACGATATGGATTTGATTATTGCTTTAGGTATGGCGAAAGAGGGTTTTGACTGGCCCTTTTGTGAACATGCTTTAACGGTGGGTTACAGAGGTTCACTTACAGAAGTCATTCAAATTATTGGTCGTTGCACCCGTGACAGCGAAAACAAAACCCATGCACAGTTTACCAATCTTATTGCTCAACCCGATGCAGCAGATGATTTGGTGAAACTTTCGGTAAACAATATGCTGAAAGCAATCACCGCTTCGCTATTGATGGAACAAGTGCTTGCACCAAATTTTAAATTCAAAACAAAACTTTCTGACAATGACAGAGCGGATGCAGGAGAAATAAAAATCAGAGGATTCAAATTACCAAGTTCAAAACGAGTAAAAGATATCATTGAGTCGGACTTGAACGATTTAAAAGCAACCATTTTACAGGACGATACGGTAATGAAAGCCATTCCCGGCAATGTTGACCCCGAAGTAATTAATAAGGTGCTGATTCCTAAAATCATTCAAATAAAATATCCTGAACTTACAGATGAAGAAGTGGAAGAAGTTCGGCAGCATGTAGTGGTTGATTCCGTTGTAAAAAGTGGTGAGATAAAAGAAGTAGGCGACAAACGATTTATCCGCATGGCAGATAAGTTTGTGAATATTGATGATTTGCACATTGACCTGATTGACCGCATTAATCCATTCCAAAAAGCATTTGAAATTCTTTCAAAAGATGTAACAACAAAGGTTTTGAAGGTGATACAGGATGTCATTGAAGCCACGCGAATTCAAATGACCTTGGAAGAAGCTTTGCTTTTATATCCTGAAAAAGTGAAAGATTTCATGGATAAAAACGGCAGGGAACCTAATGTAACATCATCAGACCCAGTGGAAAAAAGAATCGCAGAAGCCATCATCTACCTAAAAGATTTAAAACGTAAAAAGCAAAGTGGACAAGGATAAAAAGCTACAAGAACTATTGGACAACGACCCGTTGGGTTTGTTGAATATAAAGCCATCTAACTCACCCTCAAGGAATGAAGATGAAAGGTTGGTGGCTTCATTTCAAGAGATTAATGAATTCTTTGAACAATATAAAAGAGAGCCAAAACCCGACAATGGAATTCAAGAACATCAACTTCATTCACGTTTAAAATCAATTCGAGCCAATCCAGCAAAATCAGAAATACTAAAGGCACATGACATTCACGGAATATTGAGCAGTGAGCCACAAGAACCCGTATCTATTGATGATATTATTGAAAACGACCCTTTGGGCTTGTTAGATGATGACACGGCAGGTTTATTTGAATTAAAGAATATAAAACCGACTGAGAAGAGCAGAGCAGAAACAGATTTTGTTGCAAGGAGAAAGCCATGTAAGGATTTTTATAAATACGAGCAACAGTTTAAAGATGTTCAAAAGGCCCTGAAAGATGGAAAGCGAAAACTAATAGGATTTAAACTCGGCAATCTTCGGCAGGAGGCTTATTATGTTCATAATGGTATTTTGTTTTTCGTAGAGAAAATTGAAATCACAATAAAAGATCATTACAAGCCAGACGGTACAAGAGTAAGAGAGGACGGAAGAACAAGATGTATTTTTGAGAACGGCACAGAATCAAACATGCTGAAACGTTCCATTGAAAAATTACTTTACGCAAACGGACAAGTTGTTACTGAAAATGCAGACCAAACAAATGAGGACTTTACAGAGAAGTTTAGCAACATAACAGCGGAAGACGAAGAAGCAGGATTCATTTACATTCTCAAATCCAAGTCGGACAAAAAGGAAATAGAAGAAATTCACAACCTCTATAAAATTGGTTTCTCAAAGACAACCGTTGAAGACAGAGTGAAAAATGCAAGTCAAGAACCGACCTATTTAATGGCAGATGTTAGAATTGTAATGGCTTACAAATGCTACAACATGAACCCTCAGAAATTAGAACAACTGCTTCATAATTTCTTTGGTAGCTCTTGTTTAAATATTGATGTGTGTGACAAAGACGGTAATAGACATACGCCAAGAGAATGGTTTATTGCTCCATTAACAATTATTGAACAAGCAATTCATTACATTATTTCAGGCGACATTATTCATTATCGTTACGATTCAACAAACGAAGAAATAGTAGAAAGATGAAGTGTCCATTTTTTTTCAATACGAGTCACACAGACAAAAAGAAAAAGCCGAACCGCACAACTTTAAGCGAATTGAATAATGCCCCCAATAATCGAACAATATAATAAAATTTTTATACTTTTCAGCAAGAGCTTTCTCATTTCACAAAAAAATCACCCCGCATGAGGTGATCTTTAAATGAATTATTTATTTTTTGTTTAGCTAACTCCTTCAGTTTCAACCTCTTTATTAATTTTTAGAATAAGGCCCTGCAATACTTTGCCGGGACCGCACTCTGTAAATTTGGAAGCGCCATCCGCAATCATTGCCTGTACGCTCTGGGTCCATCTTACAGCGCCGGTGAGCTGGTCAATTAGGTTTTGTTTTATTTCCTCCTGGTCAAAAACTGCCTTAGCTACCACATTTTGATAAACGGGGCATGCCGGTGTATTAAACTTTGTGGCTTCAATAGCCGCTTTAAGTTCCTGCCGTGCCGGCTCCATCAACGGAGAGTGAAAAGCGCCACCTACCGGAAGCACTAATGCTCTTTTAGCACCGGCAGTTTTCATCCTTTCGCAGGCAATTTCAATACCTTTTATACTGCCGCTGATTACTAATTGTCCGGGGCAGTTATAATTAGCCGGCACCACTATTTCTCCGGTTTCGTTTTGGATGGAGGCACATATTTCTTCCACATTTTCGTCGGCCAGGTTAAGAACTGCTGCCATTGTGGAAGGAGCTGCTTCGCAGGCTTTTTGCATTGCTCCGGCACGGATGGCCACTAATTTCAGTGCATCTTCAAAACTCAGTGTATTGTTTGCTGCCAAAGCGGTAAATTCTCCCAGCGAATGGCCGGCTACCATGTCGGGTTTTGCATTTTCAATGGTTTTGTATGCAACTAACGAATGGAGAAAAATGGCGGGCTGGGTAACCTTAGTTTGTTTCAACTCTTCATCAGTTCCGTTGAACATGATATCCGATAGCCTGAAACCTATAAGTTCGTTTGCCTGTTCAAAAAGTTTTTTTGCAAATGCGCTATTCTCATAATGTTCTTTTCCCATACCGGCAAACTGTGCACCTTGTCCGGGAAATATAAATGCGTGTTTCACTAATTTTGATATTATTTGATTTATTCGATAAAGATAGGTGCAAAATTGTTATTTGCAATAATGAAAATAAATAAAAAAGGCGCAAAACGCCTTTTCTAAAAAATCATTGTAAGAAGCGTTTTAACTGCCAAACAGCAAAATAAGCATTTGAGCTCCCACTATTCTTAATATCATTGTTAGTGGATAAACCGTGGCATAAGTATTGGAAGGAATATCGTTTCCTGCTGTTTTAATTGCAAAAGCCAACGCCGGTGGGTCGGTAGAAGCGCCTGCTAATAAACCACAGGTTTCGAAATAAGTCTTTTATACACTTTATGTGCGATGAAGCCCACTATCAGCAAAGGAATCATGGTGATGGCAGCTCCCATAGCCATCCAATACCAACCTTCGCCGCTTGAAAATGCCTGACCCAGGTTTTTACCACTGGCTAAGCCCACACTGGCAAGGAATAAACAAATACCCAACTCACGAAGCATCAGATTAGCGCTGTATGTAATATAGTTATTCAAGTAAAATTTACCGCCAAAACGACTTAACAAAAGCGCCACAATCAGTGGACCACCCGCCAGACCTATCTTCACCGGAATCGGAATATTAGGGAAGTTGAAAGGAATACTGCCCAGAATAACCCCTAAAACGATTCCCAAAAAGATTGGAGCAATTTCGGGAATGTCCAATTTTTTTACAGAGTTTCCAAGCATGGCTGTTGCTTTGTCAACTCCTTCTTTGGTACCCACTATTTTTACGCGGTCGCCAAGTTGCAAGTACAAATCTCCGTGTGGCAGAATTTCAATACCGGCACGACTAAGTCTTGTAAGTGTGAATCCGTCCTGCAACATTCCGGCAATATCACCCAGCCGCTTGTGGGTTACTTCTGTTTTGGTAACCACAACGGTTCTGTCCATCAATACACTGTTGGGTTGTGTCCTCAGGTCAATATCACTTTCGCTGCCAATTACTACTTTTAGTTTTTTGCGTAAATGCCGTGGACTCACAATCAATAATACATCGCCCAAACCTAAAATTGTTTCAGGATTAGGCGTTACAAATTCACCATACGCTTTCTTTATACGGGAAACAATTATTCTGTCATTTAAAAGTTCAAAAATGGTTCTAAGCGGTTGTTTGTCAAGGCCTTCATTTTCGAGTACCAGATGAAAAGAAACCACCTTTTTGGCGCTTAGGGCATTGAGCCTTCTATGCAATTCCTGCTCGCGAGGAATACTGACACCGAATATTTTTTTAAGAATTATAAAGGTCAAAATAATGCCAAATACACCAAAAGGATAGGCCAGAGCATAAGCCAGTGTCATTTTTGACCCATCAATACCGGGAATCTTCAGGTCATTGATAGCAGCCTGTGCAGCGCCAAGCCCGGGCGTATTGGTAACAGCGCCACTCATCACACCTACCATTTCATTAAATGGTGTGCCTGTGGCATAGATAAAACCAACCGTAATCAAAATGCCCAAAATAACTATAGATGCGGCTAAAAGATTGGTATTGAGCGCAGTACTCTTTAATGATGAGAAAAATCCGGGGCCCACCTGCAAACCGATTGAATATACAAAAAGAATAAGTCCGAAATCTCTTAAAAAATGAATGGAATCAATATTCACATCTATTTTAAAATAAGATGCAATTAGCCCGATAAATAATATCCAGGTAACACCCAGCGATGTGCCAAATATTTTTACCTTACCCAATATGATGCCAATGGAGATTAATAACCCATATACCAAAACAGTCTGGGCTACACTGTGTTCCGTAAATAGTTGTACAAACCAATTCATATCAATAAGTTATATAATTAAATACTTTTTTGTCTTTTTTTGTCGATTCGTGGTTGATTCTCACCTGATCGGCTATTTATTCAATGCTTTGCAAAGGTAGCTCTCTTAGCAGGTAGTGTAAACAAATATGATATGATTATTGTCATAGATAAAAGAGATTTTGGTTGCAAAAGGAGTAAGGTATTAGTTTCAATCCATATTTTCAGACATGAAAAAGCCGAACACCCTCTGTTTTTAAAGTTTGGTCCGGCTATTTTTTATAAAATTGGTAACTTATAATTTATCCAATGATTCTTTTAGTAATTTAATTTTTTCTTCTGCATCTGCCTTCTTTTTGTTTTCTATCGCCACCACTTCCGGCTTGGCATTGGCTACAAACTTTTCGTTGCTCAGTTTTTTCATCACAGAGGCAAGGAAATTTTCAAAATGTTTCAGGTCTTTTTCCAATTGCTCTTTTTGACCGGTTGTATCAAGCTCAGTTTGAGGCTTTACAAATAATTTATCCTTACCGAGCAATATACTTACACATTTGTCAACATTTTCCTGTGTGAATGAAGTGGAATCAATATTAACCTGTTTTTGCAAAATTGATATAATTGCCTGATAATCACCTTCATTACCGGTTTGAATAAATAAGCTCATCGGCTCTTTTGGCTTGATATTATTTTTTACTCTGGCATCACGGATAGCAGTTACAGCCTGTTTCAGTATTTCGCCCTGCGCCAGAATGTTTTCATCAAAATCTTCAATATTTGAAAACTGTTTCGTACATAAATCAGTTTTCTGCTCTTTCAATAACTGATTAATCTCTTCAGTGATAAACGGCATGTAGGGATGCAGGAGTTGCAACAGTTCGCCATAGAAGAATACGGTCTTTTGATAAACCGATCTTTCAACCGGTTGTTCGAAACCGGGTTTTACCCATTCGAGGTACCAACTGCAAAAATCATCCCAGATCAGCGAATAAATCGTTTTCAACCCTTTGCTCAACCTGAACTGATTGTGCATTTGTTCCACCTCTTCTTTTGCCTGATTCAGGCGGTTTTCAAACCATCGGGTAGCAAAGTGTTCATTACTATCAGCCATATCATCACCTTGTCTGGCTTCCCACATTTTGATCAATTTCAGGGCATTCCACATTTTGTTGTTGAAATTGCGTCCCTGTTCTAATGAGTTTTCATCAAAAAGCAAATCATTTCCGGCAGGTGAAGAAATCATGATGCCAAATCTTACGGCATCAGCGCCGTAATTATCAATCAATTCGAGCAAATCAGGTGAGTTGCCCAATGATTTGGACATTTTTCTGCCCAGATGGTCGCGAACCATTCCAGTAAAATACACATGTTCAAAAGGAATTTCCTTTTCATATTCAAGGCTAGCCATAACCATTCTGGCTACCCAAAAGAAAATGATATCCTGACCGGTTACTAAAACCGATCCTGGGTGGTAATAACGTACATCGCTATTGCCCGGATCAGTAATGCCTTTGAAAACCTGCGTGGGCCACAGCCATGAGGAAAACCAGGTATCCAGCACGTCTTCATCCTGCCATATCTGGTTAATATTCAATGATTTATCTTTGGCAGAAAGGATTTCGAAAGCTTCTTCTCTGGTAGCTGCCACAGCCAGATTACCATCCGGTGCATACCATGCCGGAATTTGTTGTCCCCACCAAAGTTGGCGGCTGATACACCAGTCCTTCACGTTTTCTAACCAGTGCCTGTAGGTAGCCAGAAAACGGTCGCCGGGGTGAATTTTGATATCGCCATTTAACACGGCATCCAAAGCCGGTTTGGCAAGTTTTTCCATCTTTAAGAACCATTGGGTTGATATCCGGGGTTCTACCACAGCATGGCTTCTCTGTGAGAAACCGTTTTTGTTTACAATGTCTTCAATCTTCACCAGATTGCCCGATTTTTCTAAATCCACCACAATTTTCTTACGCACATCAAACCTGTCTTCGCCGATATACAATTGTGCTGCTTTACTCAAAGTACCGTCCTCGTTCAGGGTGTCAACAACTTCCAGATTGTGTTTTAATCCGATATTATAGTCATTGATATCGTGTGCGGGAGTGATTTTTAGAGCGCCTGTTCCAAATTCTTTCTCCACATACTCATCAAAAATAATGGGCACACGCCTGTTTATTAATGGCACAAAGGCATAAGCGCCTTTTAAGTGTTGGTAGCGCGGATCTGTTGGGTTTACACATATAGCAGTATCTCCCAGTATGGTTTCGGGGCGGGTAGTGGCGATGGTAATGTATTCCAAATTAATTTTTTCTGCTTCCTTTTCTGCCAGAATGTCAAAATCAATAATTTTTGGTAACTTTGTACCAGCAGGAGTCGTTTCGGACGTTCGAGAGAAGGATTCTGTTTCGGCAGAAGGCATAGCTCGCCTGCTTGTAGGGGAAGATTCTAATCCAGTCTTCCCTTTCATTTTTCTCATGGTAATCAAACACAACTCTTTTTTCCCCGTTCTTACTTCTTCCAGATAAATTATAGAACCATCAGTCATTTCTTTGACATAAGTTATGGTTTCGAGATTGGTTTTGGTAGTTTTACCTTTAACAATATCGTCAGGGGCATATAAAATGTCCGGTATAAGTTCAAAGTCATTTTCGGTTATTGCTATTTGACCTCTGTTTTCTTCGGCAGCAGCATCTCCATGTTTGTCCAATACATGATAAATACTGTTTCTATCGATTATGTGATTGTAATCTTTAGTGATATCAACACCTGATATTTTCGATAAAAATGCAGCCCCTTCACCGGTAACGCTACCTATAATAGTTTTTTCAACAGTATTCGATTGATCGGTTTTAATCTTCTTCAAAAGGTTTCTGATAATTTCTTTTGCCTTTGCCAACAATTCTCCGCTTGTCCAATATTTTATGGCCGATTCGGAAACCTGATCTGAAGATATAGAATCGGTATCCAGTTTGTACTGCACATAGTACAATTTGCTTTGTACTTCGCGGTATTCCACTTCTTCGTCGCTCAGAGCTGTTTTGGCAACGGGGTCCCAGTTAATCATTCAGGCCACGATAAATGAGTCCCTTCTTGTATAAATCAATAAATACCTTAATTACAGCCTTGTAGTAATGATCATCCATTGTGAAGGTTACCCTGTCCCAATCCACACTACAGCCTAAGCAGTCAATCTGATTATAAATAATGCCGCCGTATTTTTCTTTCCATTCAAAAGCATATTTTAAAAACTCCTCACGGGTGAGTGTATTTTTGTCAATGCCCTTTTCTTCCTTTAGCATTTGTACTACCTTGGCTTCGGTAGCAATGGATGCATGATCGCTCCCCGGAACCCAGCAGGCATTGAAGCCGCTCATTCTGGCACGACGAATGAGAATGTCCTGTACTGTTTCGTTGAGGGTATGACCCATGTGCAACACACCTGTAACGTTGGGCGGAGGAATAACGATAGTAAAAGGCGGTCTGTCGTCAGGCACACTTTTAAAGTATTTTTTTTGTTTCCAGTGTTCTGTCCATCTGGCCTCAATAGCGGCCGGTTCAAAGTTTTTACTCAATTCCATAAGGGTGCAAATTTAGCTTAACGAGATTATTTTGCCCTATAATATTATTTTTGATTTGTAAGGGAGGGATCGGGCGAACTTAAAAAATCTGTAAAATCATTAAAAAAGAAGGTTATTTACGCTTTTTATGTAAATTGAATATATTCGCTGATTGAGTATCAATAAATTGTGAAGTGAAATATTTGTATGAGAGATTTGAAGTATTTATTATCTGTACTATTGTTTTTTGCAATGAGCTGTGTGTCCACGAAGCAGTTTAATAAACAAATTACCGAACCGATAAGCCCCAATAAATTGGTTCGTGATATCAATTATTTGCAACGGCAGATTCAAAAACGGCAGGTTGATTACGATTATTACACATCCCAGGCTGTTATTGATAATAAGTTTGACCGTCTCAGAATGGCTATTCATGCGCCGATGACCGGCAGGGAATTTTATCCCCAAATTGCAGAAATATTAGCTTTCATTCATCAGGGGCATTTATCCGTTTCTCCGGCAATGCCTAAACCTGATAAGGAAAGACGAAAATATTTGAAAAAAATGGGGGCATCGCCTTTAGCGCTTTTCGAATATTTGTGGCAAAATGATAAGTTATTGATTATCAATAATTTTTCGAAAGACACTAATCTTAAAAAGGGATCTGAAATAATTGCGATGAATGGATTGAAAAGCGGAGACGTTTATCGGAAATATGCATCTACTCTGACTTCTGACGGGTTTAACCAAACTGGCATACCATCATTTTTTACCAGAAAGTTACTTCAATTTTATACACTTGAATTAGGATTTCAGGATAGTCTGCGAATGAAGATATCCAATGGTTCCGACACTTTGGAGCGTTTAATAGTGAGGCAGCCGAAAAAAGCGCCACAGACAAAGCAAAAGGCTAAAAAAGAATTGCCTCCAAAACAAAAGGTTGACAGTGTTTCACTTGCAAAAAAGAATGTAAAGGAGTCAAAAGAATTGACTGCTCAGAAAAAACAACGGCTTAAAGAAGCGGAAAAGAATAAAAGAGTTTTTGGATGGAACAAGACCAAGAAGGAGTTTACCCGCGACCTGAGGTTTTATGAAAAGGACAGCAGTATTGCTTTTTTACGCATCGTCCGGTTTATGGATGGTAATTACAAAAAGGCATACAAGCAAATTTTTGATTCTATACAAAAAGTTGGAAGCAAGGTTTTGGTTCTGGATCTGAGAAACAATCCCGGCGGGAAGGCATTGGAGATAGTAGAACTTTTTCGATACTTTTCGGATAGTAGTTTCAAGATGTATGCTCCTACCAAAGTAGCTTCCAGAACTGCATTGCTGCGCCCGGGATTATTTGCTCAACAACCGAAATTTTTATGGCCGATGGTGGCATTGGTCTATCCGTTTTACGCTACTTCCATGCTGCTTACCACCTATCGCGCTAAAGACGGTTTCTTTTATAACAACCTGATGATGAGTCATAAAACAAAAACCCCACATAAGAATGCTTTTAAAGAAAAGGTATATTTGTTGGTAAACGGAGCCAGTTTTTCGGCTGCCTGTCTTCTGGCGAGCAGGATGAGTGCATTGAGTAAGGTAACTATTCTGGGTGAAGAAACCGGGGGCGATTATAATGGCACTGTAGCCGGAATCATGCCTGTGGTTACATTGCCTAATTCTAAAATTAAGGTGCGGTTAGGCCTGAAGCACATCAAGCCGGTAAATCAAAGGGAAGAAAAAGGGCGAGGAGTTTACCCCAACCATGTTTTCGTAAGAACAGCAAGTGAAATTGTTTCAGGAAAGGATGAAGCCCTGAACTGGATTATCAGCAATGAAAGAGAATGATTTTTAATCAATTTAAGTCGAAGATAATCGCTTGAAGTATTCAGCGGCCAATAGCATCCTGCTGCCATACCAGCTAAACATTTCCCCATCTACCAGCATCATTTTCTGATGAGGCAACATGGGCCTCAATTCCTCAATATGCTTTTGCTTAAACGGGTATGGTTCACTGGAGAGCAAAATATATTCCGGCTGCAGATTTTTAAGCTCATCAATCGTGATGGCAGGATACCTGCTCAGGTGTGAAAAAATATTATTAAATCCGGCACGCTCCATCATTGAATGAATAAATGTGTCATGCCCGATAGTCATATAGGGCTCTTTCCAAATGAGATAGGCGGCAGTCTTTTGTTCTTTAATTTGCAGAGTAGAAAATTTTTGTTGAATATTCTTTATTAATTGCAGGGCTTCAAACTCTTTATTGACAAGCTTTCCAACGGAATGAATCATTTCAAGCGCTTCGTCAAAATTGTTTACATCGGTAATGATTACATTCAAACCCTGCAACTGTTCAATCTGCTCTTTTACGTTTTCTTCTTTATTGGCGATGATTAAATCGGGTTGTAGCAATTTTATTTTTTCAATTTCAATGCTTTTAGTACCGCCTATTCTGGTTTTATTCCGAAACCATGTCTGTGGGTGTACACAAAATTTAGTAATACCCACCACCTCATCCTCTAATCCCATATCGTATATTAGTTCTGTGATGGAAGGTATTAAGGAGATAATTTTCATTTCAACAAAGGATAAATCAGATGAATTGTTATTTTTCTGCCCTATAAATACAGCAGATACCAAAACTCAGCGCTTTGTAATTTGCGTTTTTGAAGCCAACCTTTTTTAAAATATTCAATAAATTGTCTCTTTCGGGAAACGCCTTTGCCGACTCGTTTAGATATTGATAGGCTTCTGCATCCTGTGTAAACATTTTGGCAAACTGTGGTGCCACTATCTTCATATAAAACTTGTAAAATGGAGAAAACACTCCCGATTTGGGTTGCGAGAACTCCAGAATCATCAGCTGCCCGTTCGGTTTTAGCACCCGGTAAATTTCAGAAAGCCCCTTCTCAAGGTCTTCAAAATTTCTCACACCAAAGGCTGCCATAGCCGTATCGAAACTGCTTTCGGAAAATTGCAAATCTTCGCAATCGCCTTTTTGCAATACAATTATTTCCTCTAACCCTGCTTTTTGTAATTTTTTATTGCCTATTTCAAGCATTTCGGCCGAAATATCAATACCGGTTATTTTTTCAGGATCCAGTATTTTTTGAGCCATAATCGCCAGATCGCCCGTGCCGGTGGCTATATCAAGTATTTGTTTGGGGCTATATTTTTTAAGTGTTCTGATTGCCTTTTTGCGCCACCCGATATCAATACCTCCGGTGAGTAATCGGTTCATAAAATCATAACGCCCGGCAATGCGATCAAACATTTCGGCTACCTGCTCCTTTTTTGGTTTCTCCGATTCCTTATAAGGCGTGATGTGGTCGTGTGGTAATTGAAACATAGTCTGCAAAGGTAACGCGATTTATCATTTAGGATTTATGAATTACGATATATACATTTGCCATATGGAAATTATTTCGGCAGAATATTTGAAAAGTAGCGCCAATTATACGCAGTGCCCCGCGCCTGACAAGCCTGAGTATGCCTTCATTGGAAGAAGTAATGTAGGCAAATCCTCACTCCTCAATATGCTTTGCAACAAAAGAGCCTTGGCAAAAATTTCATCAGCGCCCGGAAAAACGCAGTTGATTAATCATTTTATAATAAATGTGCCTGCCATCATTAAAAAAAACTCCTTTTTTTGGTATCTGGTTGATTTGCCCGGATATGGCTATGCCAAAGTTTCGCAAAAGCAACGCAAAAGCTGGTCGAAGATGATAGAAGATTATATCCTGAAAAGGCCCAATCTGGGAAATCTTTTTGTATTAATTGACAGCCGCCATGAACCACAAAAGATTGATATTGAGTTTATTAATCAATTAGGCGAATGGCAAATACCGTTTTCAATAGTATTTACAAAAGCCGATAAAAACAAACCCGGAGCCACCGTAAGAAATGTGGAACTGTTTATTGATGAATTGAAAAATGACTGGGAAGAAGTGCCGGCGTATTTTGTTACTTCAGCAGTTGAAAGGACAGGCAGGGAAGAAATGCTTTTGCTTATTCATGCTTTAAATGAGGAATTTAAACGACTTAAATAATCTTTACAATTTCTCAAGTAGTTCCACCACTTTTTCTCTTTTTAAAATAAAATATCCTAATCGGTCTTTGCTAATGCCTTCTTTTAGCTGGTAGGAAAACGAAAGTATATCGTCAATTACCATTGTTTCAAAATACCGGAAAGTAATATTTGGTTCATCTTTCAATTCCTCTCCTATTTCGTACAAATGCGTGGAGAGAATAAAAAGCGCCGTTTTTACTTTTATCAAGCCTTTGATGACCGAAAGAGAACACTTCATAGCATCCTGAATATTGGTCCCTTTGAATAATTCATCTATCAATACTAACCATTTTTTACCATCTGTTATTTTCTCAATAGTATTTTTAATGCGCTGCACTTCATTGTAGAAAAAGCTTTCTCCTTTTGCTATATTGTCCATCACATTGATGTTACTAATCAAGCCGTCAAATTTGGTGAGCTTCATTTCTCTGGCAGGCACGCCCATACCTATATGCGCCAGAAATACGGCACCACCTACCGATTTTATCAGGGTACTTTTTCCGGCCATATTTGCCCCTGTTAAAAACAGAAAATTATGATTCTGATTCATCTCAAGGTCGTAAGGAACCGGCTCGCTCAAAAGCAGATGGTACAAGCCCTTTGCTTCTACTCTGGGTGAAGGATTTTCAATAAATTCAGGGAAGCTGAGGTTGAATTTTTTTACCGCTACTGCCATTGAATACCATGCATCCAGCTTGTAATAAATATCCATCAACTCATGAATATTGCGTTTATAATTTCCTCTTACATTAGCGGCAAAGTATAAATTTTTATGAACAGGCAAAGGTTCGTCCTTTTTTGTTTGAGCAAGTTTGACCAGAGCAGGTACCCGAAGATGAAACTCAATGCGTTCCAGATATAATTTGAAATTTGCAGGAAGCTCCAGTCCACTCAAAATCTCAAATATTTTTTTCAAGCCTCTAAAAAAATCTGCAAAGTGCTTCATCGAAAACTTCACCATTGCATAATCTACATGATGAAATATTCGGTAGAAAAATGCATCCACTGAAGATGGATTATCGCCGATAGTATCGAGGGCATAGTCCAAAAATTTGTTCATTACCATCATCGTGCCATTGGAGATTTCTTCAGGCCATTCTTCTGCCTCGGGCAATAATTTTTTGATAATATCCTGAGTAGCCTTTATTTTTTGTACATCATCAAAGGGGGTAGTAAAAAATTGTTTTAGCCAAAACTTCCCGCCTTCCGTACGAGTAAAATTCAGTTTATGAAAAATTGAAAATTTTTCCTCTGCATGAAAAATGGAAATATCATTGAAAGAAACATCATCAATATGCATAACTATCTCCTAGTCTCTGTTAAATAATACACGTTGGCCTTTAATAGACTCATTCCACACGGTATTTCCATAAACCAAATGACCGTTTACAAAGGTGTGTAATGCTTATCGGGATATGAAACCCTTCCAAAGGACTCCAGCCGCATTTGTACAAAATATTTTCTTTGGCAATAGTAAATGTTTTCTGCGGATCCACGATTACCAAATCTGCATAGTAACCTTCGCGTATATAACCTCTGTCCGCAATCTGAAAACAGTCGGCTACCGCATGGCTCATTTTTTCTACAATTTTTTCTAAGGAAATCTTTCCGATGGAATGGTAATATAACATGAGCGGTAATGAATGTTGTACCAACGGCAATCCTGCATGTGCTTTCAGGTAAGGCTCATTTTTTTCGGCAAAAGTATGCGGTGCATGATCGGTAGCTATTACATCGAGCCTGTCGTCAAGCAGGGCATCCCAAAGCGCCCCTTTATTGTGTGCCGCCTTGATAGCAGGATTACATTTGATAAAATTTCCTTTTAGTGCATAATCATCGGCAGTAAAATGAAGGTGATGCACACAAACTTCGGCAGTAATCCTTTTTTCTTTTAGCGACATCTCATTAGAAAACAGTTGTAATTCCTTTTCGGTGCTGATGTGCAGGATATGCAGTCTTGAGTTGTATTTTTTTGCCAGTTTTACCGCATATTGCGAAGAGTGAAAACAGGCCTCCTCGCTCCGGATAACAGGATAGTCGGCAGCAGTAAGTTCCCTGCCCTCAAACAATGCCTTCTCCAGATTTTGTCTGATGATTTTTTCATCTTCGCAATGAGTGGCAATCAACATTTCGCTTTCTGAAAAAATTCTTTTGCAGCACTTCAGGGTTGTCCACCAAAAGGTTTCCGGTACTGCTTCCCATAAACATCTTTATTCCGCAAACTTTGTCTTTTACTGCATTAGCCTGCAAGGCATCATCTGCATTGATATTATTTACGCCGATATAAAAAGAGTAATTTGCCAGGGAAGTATGTTCTGCAATTTTGTACTTCTCTTCTAATAAATCCATAGTGAATGCAGGCGGCTGCGTATTGGGCATTTCCATAAAACTGGTAACACCACCTGCCACTGCCGCTTTGCTTTCGGTATAAATAGTGGCTTTGTGGGTAAGCCCGGGTTCGCGAAAATGTACCTGATCGTCTATTACTCCCGGTAACAGATATTTTCCACTGCCATCAATTTCTATTACATCAGGCTCCAAAGTAATTGCCGGTGCCATTTTTTCGATTCTTCCGTTTTTAAGTAAAACATCGGAGACAACTATTTTTCCTTCATTTACAACCTGTATGTTTTTTAAAAGATATATTTGCATGAGTTTTATTCAATTTTTATAAAAGTGCATGTATGTTTGCAGCAATTTATTTCGATAACATAACTATACCTGAAAACTTATGCAATTTAAGAAATACATTTTAAGGCTGGCTTTAGTTTTATTGCCGGTCTGGGGTTTGGCACAAACAACTTACCCGCAATCGGGAGATAAGCAGGAGATTATTTTGGATCGGATGGAAATAAAAGCACAAAAAGACCCTGTTCTAAATTTTTCAAAAACCAAACCTCTCAGTCGAGAGTTTTATGTAAACGCCGTAAAGAAATACCTGAATGAAGACAGTACGGGTGTAGAACTTAGCAAAGCAGATCGTTATTACATTGAAAGCCTTTTGAAAAACAATATCGAATGGGTGCCGGAGGAAATGAGAGAAGACCTGCTAAGTAAAAGGCCGGTTTTAAATACTTTTTATGAATACCCTGCCGGTTTTTATGAAACGCATAGCAGAGATTTTGATCTTTCCATAAATCCAATCATCAATTTTGGAGTGATGAAGGAGTCCAATAATGACCAACGCTTGTTTTATAATACCAGAGGTGCAGTTGTAAGAGGGCGTATAGCTAATAGAATTGGCTTTGTAGCATCGGTTACCGATAATCAGGAGCGAGACCCTTCCTACGTGCAGCAATGGATATCGGAAAGGCAGGCAGTGCCCGGAGAAGGTTACTACAAAGAATTTAAGGCGGCAGGCGGAGTAGATTATTTTGATGCAAAGGGATATATAACCTTTGGCGCTACAAAATATGTTGATATTGCTTTTGGGTACGACAAAAATTTTATCGGCAATGGACAGCGTAGTTTGTTTCTTAGTGATTTTTCCAATAATGCGCTCTTTCTGAAATTAAATACCAAAATCTGGAAATTCAATTATCAGAATTTGTTTATGGAATTGCATAACGCATACCAAAGAGAAGGTGATGTTTTATTGGGAAAAAAATATGCTGCAATGCACCATCTTGATCTTGGACTTACGAAATGGCTGAACGTTGGGTTTTTTGAAGGGGTGATATTTGGTCGTTCCAAACAATTTGAGCTTGGCTATCTGGTGCCTGTTATATTCCTGCGCTCGGCAGAAAGAAATGCAGGAAGCAAAGACAACAGTGTGGTTGGACTTGATTTTAAAGCAAATATGTTTAAAACTGCTCAACTATACGGACAGTTGTTGTTGGATGAGTTTAAATTATCTGAAATGAAATCCAATAAAGGCTGGTGGGCCAATAAATATGGTTTTCAATTGGGGTTAAAATATATTGATGTACTGAAAATCAAAAATCTGGATTTGCAGTTGGAATGGAATCGGGTAAGACCATTCACCTATTCACATTATGACTCTGTTGCTAATTATTCACATTATAATCAACCTTTGGCTCATCCTTTAATGGCCAATTTTAATGAATATCTGGGCGTATTGCGTTATCGCCCTTTGCCTAAACTGATGATTGAGGGCAAGGCAATGTTTTATGTTCAGGGGAAGGACAGTACCGCTAATGTAAATTTTGGAAGCAATCTGTTTTTGTCCAATAGCTTTGGCCGCCTGAGCGACAATGGTTACTACATAGGCTCCGGCTGGAAAACGCAAACTGCAATGGCAAGCCTGTTATTTTCTTATGAGCTGAAAGAGAACTTATTTATTGAGTTGAATGGATTGATAAGAAAACAAAAAGCAATAACCGCTCCTATTATTCCTACCAAAACCGGCACAGTATTGAGCGCCGGACTGAGGTGGAATATTGGACGAAGAGATTTTTGGTTTTAAACTTTACCGGCTCTGCTGCTAAAGTACTTCAATAGGATCTTTATTTCATTGAACTCAAAAGAGGGAGGCAAGGCTTGTTTATATGCTGTAAGACCGGTGCAGGTTTCTTTTTCAAAAATTTTCTGAAACTGAAAAATTTGCTCCTCCTTAAAAAGTCGTTTTATGTCAAAATCCGGCGTAGATGCTGTTTTGGCAAGGTGGTCATAAATAGTGCTGATTGCAAATCCTCGCTCCTCAGCAATTTCTTCCGGCATTTTGCCTTTTTGAAACATTTCGCAAGAAATCAAATGCGAGGCAGTTTTTTCAATTTTCACATTCATTCTTTCCTTTTTGTTTTGCAATAGTTTCTTATCTAATAACGTCAGGCTTGTAAGAGAGGACAAATAATCTTCCAAATTGTCCAAAAAAGATTTTAAGGATTTATTTAATTCTTTTAATCCTTTTACACCTTTGGTCCTGCTATATAAGTCTATAAGAGTAGAAAAAACCTCCTGATTCACTTTGTCATAAAAGTACTGCACCGCCCCGCGCTTTTATTTTCGATCAGAAGCCAATGCTCCTCCGTTCTTTCTCTTTGGTTGATTGCGTTTACATAGTTTAAAAACTTTTCATACACCAGCGACAATTCATCAATAGTTTTTAGAATATCCGTTGAGCTAATTTCTTTCCCTTCCTTTTTAAATATTACTGATTTGCTGCCTGCGTTATTATTCAGCCATTGTTGCATTTCATTTTTTAGCCATCTTATGTCTATGGTTTGAAGCATTTTTTGGAGCGCATAGTTATATTTTTCAGTATGGATTAATTCATCTATTTCATAATCAATTCGGGTTTGAAATTGGAAATCAGCAATTCGGGAGTCATTTAGGATTGCCGAAGAATGTATTTTGGATTTTAAAACGACTCCCTCCAGTGTACGGCACCTGCTAAGCGCCACATACACCTGCCCACTGGCAAAGGATTGTCCGGCATCTATAATCACTTTGTCGAAAGTTAAGCCCTGACTTTTATGAATAGTAACTGCCCATGCCAGCCTGAAGGGAAACTGTTCATACTTACCCACTACTTCTTCTCTTATTTTATTGTCGTCATCAGCATAATATTTATTGTTTTCCCATACCTCACGCTCCACGCTTATTTCCCTTTCCTGTCCATCCGGAGTTACTGTTACCCCATCTTCTTCTAACTTAACCACCTTAGCCAAAAGTCCATTGTAATACCTTTTCTCTTCAGAACTGTCATTTCGGATGAACATAACCTGAGCGCCCACTTTGAGGATCAGTTCGGGTTCATTGGGGTATAAATGTTCTTTGAATTCACCTTCAATTTTTGCCTCATACTTTCTGGCTTTTTCGGGCAAGGCTTTAAGCCTTTCTCCATTAATCTGGTCGGCCATATAATTGTGTGAAACCAGATAGATGTACGACTCTTGCGCATTGAACTGAGGCTGGTATCTTGAATGTAATAAATCAAAATCTAAACTATCAAAATCATTATTCCGGATGGCATCCAGCAATTGCAAAAACTGTTGGTCGCTTTGGCGATATACTTTTTTCAACTCTACAGTAAGCAATGAAATATTCACCAAAACTTTTGCATCAAAGAAGAAGGGCGATTTGTAGTGTTGATACAATATTTGTTCCGATGCTGATTTTACTACAGGAGGCAGTTGATACAAATCTCCTATCATTAAAAGCTGTACACCGCCAAAAGGCAGTGGAGAACGCCTTGCCGACCGCAGCGCCATATCTATCATATCCAAAACATCGGCCCTCAGCATGGAAACCTCATCAATTATCAATACTTCCAATTTTCGCAACAGCTTGAGTTTTTCTTTTCTGTATTTGAAATGAGGAATGAGTTGCGGAATGTTGATGGCAATGTTTCTGTCAATATATTCGACGGTTGGCACAAAATTGGTAAGCGGCAGGTAAAACAGTGAATGTAGTGTAACACCACCGGCATTAATGGCGGCAATTCCGGTGGGCGCTGCAATGATATAGTTTTTATTTGTTTTCTTTACAAATTGGCTTAAAAAGGTTGTCTTACCGGTTCCTGCCTTTCCGGTAAGAAAACACTGCGTGAAGTGTACTCAATTAAATTAAAAAGTTGTTCGTTCAATGAAAAATCACCTTTTATCCAAGAGACTGAATGACATCGTATTTTGTAACAATATGATACATACCTGCTTCGTCTTTACCCAAAACCGCACCATTATCTTTTGTTATATAAAATTTCAACTTCTCTATTGGGGTATCAAAACTCACAATCGGCAATAGCGGCTCAATGACAGATTCAATTGATTCATTTTTCAAATCGGGGTTCGAAAATATTTTTTGAAACAAACCATTATCGCTGATAGCGCCTATCAATTCGTTGTTTTGCATCACGGGTAAATGTTCAATATCGTATTTTTCATCAGTTCAACAGCTTCACCTACTGTTTGCTTAGGCGATACGGTTACTAATTGATGCGTAGAAGACCTGCCATTGATAATGTCCTTAAAAGTTTTTACTTCCAAAAACCCTCTTTCCAGCATCCACTGGTCGTTGTAAATTTTACCCACGTAGCGGCTGCCATGGTCGTGCAGGATACATACTACCACATCGTCTTCTTTTAATGAATCCTTCAGTTGCATTAATCCCTGAATACAACTCCCTGCACTGTATCCACAAAAAATTCCTTCTTCCTTAGCTAATTTTCGGGTCATCACTGCGCCATCCTTATCAGTAACCTGAACGAAATCGTCAATAACGCACATATCGTAATTATTGGGTACAAAATCTTCGCCTAACCCCTCACTGAAATAGGGATGCACTTCATTCATATCCACCTCGCCGGTTTTGAAATATTTTGTAAGGAGTGACCCATACACATCTACCGCCCAGATTTTTACGTTCGGATTTTTTTCTTTCAAGTACATGGCTGCTCCGGTGATAGTGCCTCCTGTACCGGCCGCACACACAAGATGTGTGATTCTTCCGTCTGTCTGTTCCCAAATTTCGGGACCGGTGGTTTCGTAATGAGCTTCGCGATTGGCAAGATTATCATATTGATTCATGTGATAGGAGTTGGGGATTTCTGTAGCCAGCCGCGCTGCAACGCTATAATAACTTTGTGGATCTTCGGGTTCAACGTTGGTTGGACAAACAATCACATCAGCGCCCAGCGCTTTCATTACATCTGCCTTTTCTTTAGATTGTTTATCAGTAGTAACAAAAATACATTTATACCCCTTTATAATGGCTGCCAGCGCCAGGCCCATGCCTGTATTTCCACTGGTGCCTTCAATGATAGTGCCGCCCGGTTTCAACTTGCCTTCTTTTTCGGCCACTTCCACCATTTTCACCGCCATCCGGTCTTTTATACTATTACCCGGATTAAAATACTCAACTTTTGCCAATACGGTGCAGGGTAAATCTTTGGTTATTTTATTTAGTTTGATAAGTGGCGTATTGCCAATGGTTTCAAGTATGTTATTTTTAATATTCATAATTTAAGCTGGTAAAAACTCCTTCAATTTACAAAATAAGCCCAAAGGGCAAAAGAATTTTTTCCTCTATTGAACAGGTATTTATGGCTTTGAAGTCGAAAAATGAAAAAATTCTTTCTTTTATTTTTGCTTTGAATTATTATTTGGGTTGTTTTTGGGTTTGGTACGATGCCTCTTTGACTGCTGATGCTTCTTTTTCCTATCGGCCCTTTCGAGCGAACTCAGTGAAATTTGTCCCACCACATCCACAAACTCCGGCTCAATTTCTTTTGGTCTGGTTGCTACAATTTCTACTGCTTCCAATTCGTCCGGTATTTCATTTTTCAGGTTTAGCGCCCTTATTTCTTTTGCCCTTTCAATCGTTAATGGGTATTGGCGGTTGCTGTCGGGTAGCGAGTACCACATCAGGCTTTTGAAAATATCCTTTTTTATTAGCGTGGCTGTTCCTTTAGAAATTCTTAACTGGTCGCAATCAGCAGGGAAATTTTGCAATGCATCCAAATAGGTATCCAGTTCGTAGTTGAGGCAGCATTTCAGCCTACCGCACTGGCCACTTAGTTTGGTTTGATTAATGGAAAGATTTTGATAACGCGCCATTGTGGTATTTACCGACTTGAAATCGGTAAGCCAGGTAGAGCAGCACAACTCTCTGCCGCAACTCCCGATGCCACCTACTTTTCCTGCTTCTTGCCTGGCGCCAATCTGCCGCATCTCTACCTTTACCTTAAACTCCGAAGCATATACCTTAATCAATTCTCTAAAATCTACCCTGCCGTCGGCAATGTAATAAAACGTAGCCTTGCGGCCATCTGCCTGCATTTCTACCAAGCTGATTTTCATGTCAAGATTCAGCTGCTTGGCTATTGCCCTGCTTCGTACGATCGCTTCCGGCTCGCGCTTTTTGTTGGTACGCCATTGCTCCAGATCACGTTCATTGGCATGACGCAAAACTTTTTTCATGTCGGGGTTGGTTTCTTTTACACCGCGCTTTTTCATTTGCAGCCTCACGATTTCGCCGGTGAGCGAAATGTTGCCAACATCAAAACCGCCTACGCCTTCTACAGCTATCAGTTCGCCTTTTTCAAAATGTTGAAGTGTGGTATTTCTAAAAAAATCCTTTCTGGAACCCTGATTAAAACTTACTTCAATCACATTGCAATAATCATCCAAATCTGCTACCGGAAGGTTATGTAGCCAATCGTAGGTATTCATACGGTTGCAGCCGCCGGTACCACAAGTACCATGACTTTTGCATCCTTTTGGCATTACACTATTCCCAGTAGAACTTATAGTTGCACAACCCATTTTTAAACTCCTTAAATTATTTTTTTGAAAAAAAGAAATAGAAAAGAATTTTAATCTTTCTGTGTGTAAGTAAATGTCTTAAACACAGCCAACCAATCAGTTAAATACTAAAATATTGATAATCAATAAATTGTAACTTATTTTGTTTTGTATATTTAGCTTTACTTCTAATTCCTTTTTTCAAATTACCAAAATAATTTTTGTACAAATGCACCAGAAAACCCAAGCGCATGATTTATATTAGAAACAAAATCTCCCTATATTATGCGTATTTGGTAAATGATTGCATTTGTACAAAAACCTGTCAAACACAAAATCTGTCAGCCTCAATCATTCAAAAGTACGATATTGTTTTGTATAATATAATAAATTTTGATTGTAAGTGCCATAAAAAGCATTTTGGCATTGGCATTGCGTTCAATATAATAAACGGCGTTGTCCAGTTCTTCTGCAATCGCCTGAATTTGCGAAAAACCGGCAATTTTATTCAATCGTTGTGAAAAATCCAGGTCTTTTGAGGGGTAATTGGCTGCCATTTCGGGCATAGCCTTTATTTTTAAGGCCAGTTGCAGAAGGTGCAGGTAGTAACGTAAGAACTGCTTTTGTTTTTCTCTGCCCAGTTTGGCAATCTCATCCACCCATTTGGCCTGAGCCATAGGTCCAGTTTTCAAAATAGCATTGAGCCACTCTCGCAACAGCGATTGCCAGTCTTCGTCTGCATGTTGCGAAATCTGAAGTGCTTCGTGGTAATTGCCCTGACTTACTGAAGCGATTCGGCGGGCAATATCTGAATCCTTTTGTTTCTTTCAACTAATGCCTTTTCGATGTCGGCATCATCGAGTTTAGGAACTTTATAATCTGGCATCTGCTCAAAATGGTGGGCAAAATGTTCTCGTCACTTTCGGCTACCAAATGAACAAAGTTTTTTCAGGCGGCTCTTCTATTAATTTCAGGAGCTTGTTGCCTGCTTCTTTAAGGTACTCGGGCAACCACATAATCAATATTTTATACCCGCCTTCAAAACTTTTGAGATTGAGTTTGCGAATAATGTCATTGCACTCATGCACATTGATATTCCCCTGCTTGTTTTCGGCATTTATAAACTGAAGCCAGTCATACACATTACCATAAGGATAACTCTTAATAAACTCCCGCCATTCGGTAATATAATCGGTACAGATAATAGCCTGTCCTGATTTTTTTGGTACTATTGGGTAGCTGAAATGAACATCGGGATGCACCATATCGGCCATTTTGAGGCAGGAGGGACAGGTGTTGCATACATCTTCCAAAGGCAGTGTAGCGGTTTCTTCTTTAGCCGAAGAAGGTGATTCACTGCCAAACAGGGATGATTCGAAAAGGCTTGAAGTCGTTTCCGATGACTTTTTGGGCAGGTTAACCTTTTGACACATAACATATTGTGCAAAAGCAAGGGCTAAAGGGAGCGCTCCACTGCCTTCTTTACCCAAAAAAAGCAAAGGCATGTGCCAAACGATTTTCACGCATCAACTCCGGCAGCCCTTTTTCAATGCATATTGTCCGATAACATCACTAAATAACATGGAGCAAATGTAGTAATTTGTTAACCAGAATGACTATCTTTCACCATGAGTTATATTTGCCTTATCAACAAAGCTTTGTGACAGTTGTTACATATTAAACAATTTGATTTCCTGTATTTTGTCAAAATTTTCAGCATGGTAATAGAACAAATTTACACCGGATGTCTTGCCCAGGGAGCCTATTATATCACTTCCAATGGCGACGCAGCAATTATTGACCCGCTTAGAGAAGTGCAACCATATATTGACAGGGCAGAAAAGGACAATGTAAAGATCAAATACATTTTTGAAACGCACTTTCATGCCGATTTTGTGAGCGGCCACGTGGACCTGGCAGCCAAAACCGGCGCTACAATAGTATTTGGTCCCACTACCGCTACAATGGGTTATGATGCACTGATTGCCACTGACGGACAAATTTTTGAACTGGGCGATGTAAAAATGAAAGTACTGCACACTCCGGGCCATACCATGGAAAGCGCTTGTTACCTTTTGATTGATGAAAAGGCAAAGAAACCGCTCTTTTCTCAGGCGATACATTGTTCATTGGCGATGTAGGCCGACCCGATCTGGCGCAAAAAGTGGCATCGGACCTTACTAAGGAAAAGCTCGCCGGTCATTTATTTGAATCTTTACGCACGAAAATAATTCCATTGGCAGATGATATTATTGTGTATCCTGCACATGGAGCCGGAAGCGCCTGCGGCAAAAATATGAGCAAGGAAACAAGCGACACGCTGGGAAATCAGAAACGAACCAATTATGCTTTAAATCTGGCGCTTTCAAAAGACCAGTTTGTAAAAGAAGTAACAGACGGCCTTACCGAGCCACCTCAATATTTTCCTCAAAATGTGATGATGAACATTCAGGGATACGAAAGTATTACCAACGTGATAGACAGGGGAAACCGTGCGCTATCGCCAGAAGCATTTGAAGAAGCCGCCAACAGCACCGGCGCATTGATACTGGATACAAGAAGCGCACAGGTATTTGCCAAAGCGTTTGTACCCAACTCGGTAAATATTGGTATTGATGGCAGTTTTGCAGTGTGGGTGGGTACGCTTATCCCGGATGTAAAACAGGAGATTTTGATTGTAGCCGATAATGGTCGCGAAGAAGAGGTGGTTACCCGTCTGGCTCGTGTGGGTTACGATTATTGCATCGGTTATTTAGAAGGAGGCATTGAAGCCTGGAAAGCTTCCGGAAAAGAAACAGACACAATTTTCAGCATTACGGCCGAAGAATTAGCCGAAATTGGAAACGCCAAAATTCTGGACGTGCGAAAAGAAAGTGAGCATAAAAGCGAACATATTATTGGTGCTCAAAACCTGCCGCTTGATTTTGTAAATCATTATATTGCCGAGGTACCTAAAGAAGAAATTACCTACGTGCATTGCGCAGGAGGTTATCGCAGCATGACCTTCATTTCTATCCTTCGAGCCAGAGGCTACAATAATCTGGTGGATGTGATGAGCGGATTTAAAGAGATTAAAAACTCAGGCATGTTTAACCTCACCAATTATGTGTGCCCGACAACAATGCTTTAGAAAAGACTTAAAGCAACAACAGGATTGTGAAGATATACTTATATAATATTGAATTTCAATTATTTAAACTTTATTAAAAAAACATGTTAGGATTTTTAAAAAAATTATTTAGCGACAACAGCGCCGAACTGGAAGCCATCATCAATGACGGCGCTTATCTGGTAGATGTAAGAACAACCGGTGAATTTAGAAGCGGTAGTGTGAAGGGAGCCGTAAATATTCCATTAAATACTTTGCAAAGCAATCTTTCAAAATTCAAGAATAAAAAGAATGTAGTGGTATTTTGCGCCAGTGGCATGCGTAGCTCTCAGGCTAAAGCCATCTTATCACGCAACGGTGTTCCGAATGTGCATAACGGTGGCGCCTGGCACAAAGTAAATCGCTTAAAAAAATAAAACCATGATTACCTGGTTAAAAAATAACCGCTTATCTGTTATTGGTGTTTTTATTGGCGCAGTGGGCGGTTATTTATATTGGAAATATGTGGGATGCCAAACCGGTACCTGTATGATTACCTCAAAACCAATCAACAGCACATTGTATGGTTCGCTGATGGGTTATTTGATTGCCGGCGTTTTTAAAAAAGAAGTGAAAAAAGCAGACTAAATTTTCTGGTTTGCTTTCAAACATTTATATCAACTTATCCTTGTAGGCTTTGGCCACCATCTGCGCGCGTGAGTGTACCTGAAGTTTTTCATAAATATTCTTTATATGATTTCGCAGTTTGTGCAGAGATAAATAATTTTTCACCGATAGCTTCAGTAGCTACACCCATTGCTACAAGCGTCAGAATTTCTTTCTCACGCGGCGTCAACGACGAATACTGTTCCTCCTGCTTAAAGTCCGTCCTTAAAAACGCCATAATCTGCCTGGCAATCATGGGCGTAAGCGCTGCTCCGCCCGCCTGTACGTTTTCTATTCCATCCAATATTTTCTGAGGGTTTGCTTTTTTCAAAATATAACCATCGGCACCTTTCTTAATAGCTTCCAACACATGCTTATCGTCTTCAAGTATTGTGAGCATAATGATTTTGGGAACAGGATATTTTTGTTTAAATAAGGTGATCGCCTCAATACCTGAAACTCCGGGCAGATTAATATCCAGTAATATTACATTTACGTCTTCATACTTATTCAACGCTTCCTCTACAGATGAACAAGACCAGATAATTTTGAATTTTTCATGTGGGCTGATGAGGTATTCCAGACTTTTTCTAAACTCAGAATGATCTTCAACCAAACCAATTGTTATAGCCATTGTGTTTTTTTTCAAAGTTAAATCTTAATGAATCAGGAAAAAATAGCCTGTTTAGGTCATATTTTAAACCTCAATCCGATTGTTGTGCCTTTTTGCTCATTGGTATTGATGGTTAAATCAATGCCCGATTCTAAGGCTCTTGCCCTTATATTTATCAACCCGTTTCCAGATGAGATATTCCCTGCAACATCTATTCCCTTTCCATTGTCGTTTAATGAAATAAAACAAAAATTATTAAGAAACTTTACCTCAAAAACCACTCTTTTTGCCTGTGCGTGTTTTAGGATATTGTGTGCAGCTTCCTTCAAAATCAAAAATACATTATTACGTAGTTTTTCTTCTACAACTATTTCTTTATCAGGAACCTGAATAGCAGAAACAAATTGAATTTTATTATCTTCAAACAGTTCGTACATCATACTGTTAAGCTTGGATATCAGGCTTTGAAGGGTATCATTTCTGGGAGCGGTCATCCAGATGATATCAGAAATAGACTGCAAAGCCATCTGGCTGAGTCCTGCAATTTTTTTTGGCAAATTAAAATCCTGAGCGTTCTTTGTAAATTCTAAAGTATTGGAATAGATAGAAATACTCCCCAGAGTGGATGCCAGATCATCATGCAGGTCTCGAGATATTTTATTGCGAATTTCCTGCTTTTCAAGAGTAGCCTGCTTTTGAGAAATATAACGGGTAATAACAAGGTGAAAAATAATTAATAACACCATTGATATCAAGAAGGACATAAAATAATCAAATGAAGGCCATTCAAAAAGATAAAGGCCATTTAATATTACGAAAAGTAAAAAAATCATTCCCATTACAAACCATTGAATCCTGGCAATGTTCAAAACAGTGCGGCGGTTAAAATAATTATATAGAAACAACATGACAGCCACAAGAATTAATTTTATAAACTCCGGATGGTTTTCACGATTTTAAAAACAATAAAATACTGTTCCCTGTATTTATAAAACATGCTTTTGGACCTTCCATTTCTTTAACCACCAGCGTTTCACCTGCATGGAGGTTATCTGCTTTTATGGTGTCTTTTGTTGTTGGAAATTTGATAAGTGCATAATAATCAACCTGTTCTGCGCATCCAAAAATAATTTCCTTTGCTGAGGAGGGTGAATAACTATTTCCGCAGGTCATTTCCCTATAACCTGCCAAAACAGGCGGCATGCCATTCGTCTGTTTTTTGTAAAGCCACACTTTGGCACCAATAGCGTCTTTATTGGAAATTACTCCTTTCAGTTTCAGTTTGATAAAACTACTTTTTTCTGTATCGTTTATTAACAATTTACTGTCGCCATTAACATAAATAGCCGTATAAATATCGGGATCTCCATCATTGTCAATATCTGCCACAGCAGATCCGGTTCCATAGCCACTCAGTTCTGCCCCATAAGCAGCGGTAACATCCTCAAAATACTGACCATTGATGTTTTTGTATAATATATTTTCACCTACATTGGAAAGATACAAATCCAGATAGCCATCCAGGTTAAAATCTGCAAAACAGCGCCATTGGTCAGGTAGTTTTCCGGCTTAAAATAGGTATCTGTTTTATCAATAAAAATACCTTTACCATTATTAATATATAATCTATTGGGACTCTTTCTGTTAGCTATAAAAAGATCAATAAAGCCGTCATTATTTACATCGGCAAATGTTACAGCATTACTTTTTGCCGGAGGCGCTTTTGCAATATCGGTTTCCGAAGTAATATCTCTGAATCGAACTTTTCCGTTTTTTGATTCATTAATATATAATTTATTTTGAGGGTGCCAGAAAGAAACAGCAAGATCGGGGAGGCTGTCATTATTTACATCGGCAAACGAGGCACACATGCCGCCGCCTGTAGTAGCCAAACCCGAAGTATGGGTTATATCGGCGAAATGGCCGGTGCCATCATTTAGAAACAGACGGTTGCTGCCTTCTTCGCTGGTTACAAAAAGGTCAAGATCGCCATCATTGTCCACATCTGCAAAGACTGCCGCATTAGAGCGATTCATATCTACACAGGCTCTTTTTTTCTTTTCAGACACATTTCTGAAAAACCCATTTCCATTATTTATTAACAAACGGTTGGTTCCCACCAGGTAGCATAAATAAATATCCTGATCATTGTCATTGTCTATATCTGCTACTGCCACACCCAGTTTCAGTTCTTTGGCTGTTTCTCCCGATGTATTTTTGGTTCCGGCGGCGTTTCTTTTGACTATTTCATCATTAAGAAAATTTTCGGGCAGTTCATTTTTATTCTTATAATTATTGATAAACAGCCTGTTTTGCTCATAAATCCTCACGGTGTAAATATCCGTATTCCCATCGCCATCAAAATCAGCCAACGCAACCCCGTATTCATTATTAAGCGGCACTGCAAACGAGACCAAATTACTAATGGTAAAGCTGGTTTTTACCTTTCGGTCTGATTTATACTTTTTTGAACCACTATAAAGAATTATACCCTTTTCTCCGCTAATCCATATATTGTCGGGCGCTGAAAAAACTATTTGATTCAGCGATTCTTTATGCCTATTACTAATATGCGTAAGTACACTATTTGCAAAAACAAGGATCAGACCGTTTTTACCCACCAAAATCAGCTGCTTGTCTGGCAGCCATAGAATTTTTTGAGCATCACTTAATAAGCTGTTTTTGTATAACAATTTAACACCCTGCCCTGTCACGCTATACAGCTCATCTTTGGCCAGGATGATTCCAGAATTAATGTTATGAAAACTAAAATCAGTAATCGCTTTATCGGGCAAATACTCGTGATAGCGGCCATGCCTGTATTGAAATAGCTTGCGATAGTGGTCTATTAACCAAATGACGGAGATGTCTGTCAGAAAAAATTTTGAAAAAGAATTTCTTGATGGAGCGGGCATTAAAGGATAAAATCGCCCTTTTTCATAAACAGCTGTTTCCAGCAAAGCCGACATAATAAACTTGTCGGGACCATAAGAATGAATTAAATTAATAGTATTTGAAAATGGATTGGGGATGTGAAACATTAGCCCTCCCACATAATGATACAGCACAGAACTATAGCTTGGCAAAACAGGTGAAAGCCAAAAGTTACTTTTAGAAACAGGGTAAAAGCATTTAAAGGCATTTTCATCAAGTATATCTATTTTTACTGCGCCACTATCGGTTAGGCGATAAAGTTTATTGGCCAAAAAATATACTTCTCTACCCTCAGCATCTGTTTCCATTTGCTTGATATCTGCCATTGTGCTACTATAAATTTTTGAAAAAGATAGTGGTTGGCTAACAGCTTGCGATGTTAGTAATAAAAACGAAATAATGACACCCGTCAAAGCTAAAAAGGCTTACAGACAGGGAAAAGGAAATTCTGTTATGTCTGGCACAGGGAAACAGCTATAAGGATATAGCTAATAAACTGGGAATAAAGTTTAATACCGTTAAAAATCATTTAAAACATATATATAAAAAAACAGGAGTAAGCAGTATGATTCAGGCTACAGCCTGGTATTATACCAAATAATAAATTATTTATTTTTCAACAATTTAACTCTTTAATTATGAAACGATTTATTTTAATTCTTGGCGCTTTTGCCATGCATGATGCTTCTGGACAATGGCTCATTTGCACAAAGTTTTAGCGGAGGTGATGGTACTGTGGGCAACCCCTACCAGATTACCTCCAAAGCTGAACTTTTAACAGTAAAAGATTATCCATCAATGCATTATATATTGATGAATGATATTGATTTTGCCGGCCTTACGGGAGCAGTATCATCCCAACCTTTAGCGGACGCTTTAATGGCAATGGACACCAAATATCGAATCTGTTTTTAATAGGCGTTGTTTCTTTTTTTGGAGAAATAACGAATTCTTCATTCGTGTATAACCTTTATCTAAGGAAAGTTTCTTATGATGTTTATGCTCAAGGATCTTCTGGATTTACTACCAATGGCAATAACCAATACCATGCTCCCTTTGCTCAAACCAATAATGGTACTATAGCCAGTTGTTCTTATCAGTCATCCTCTGCCATAGAGGCATATTGTTACCTTGCAGGATTTGTACGTGTCAATAATGGCAGAATTAAGAATTGCTATTCTAACACTGATTGTAGTTTGTACTGGGCATACAATAATTCAATGAATTGGTTTGCCGGTCAATATGCAACAGGGTTTGTTTTTACTAATAGTGCAACCGGTGTAATTGAAAATTGCTACTATGCCGGTACTGTTAATTCTGGCAGGTCATCTACTGCCGGTTTTGTTTATGAAAATGGGGGAACGATTAAAAATAGCTTTTGTCTGGCTACTGCAGTTAATTCTCCTGATGGAGGAAGCACCGTCCGAAGAATGGTATTGAATAACTCGGGAACACTAACCAATAATTATGCCCGTGCTGAAATGACCCTCAACGGAACAGCTATTTCAAGTTCGGATGCATCTTCCGTGGAAGCAAAAGATAATGCAGGCGAAGAATTGAATCAGCAACAAACATATACTGAACAGGGATGGTGTTTTGTTACTTGTTGGATATTCGAAAGTGGCGCTTCCTTGCCAACTTTACGGCTATATGAAGTGGCGCTTCCGTCAATTTTCCAAATACTTAATGCTCGTTTATATGATAACCAATTGATAGTCAATTGGTCAGTGCTTAATGAAACCAATTGCAGCCATTATGATATAGAGGCTTCCGGTGATGGAAAGGTGTTTAAGAAAGCAGGTGCCGTCGGCAGCAAATCCCAGGCCGGTACTTCTTCCGGTATCCTGGATTATGATTTTGCAATGCCAACAGGTAGTCTGGCATTGGGTATTTCACTGTTTGCCTTAGCCTTACTGATGCTTCATAATGGAGGTAAAGGCGCAAGACCCCATAAAACTACAAAAATGATATGGATTGCAGGGTTTATATTCCTGATGCCGGCAATACTGGTTCCATCCTGCCGAAAGAATGATGTAACGATTGGAGAAAAAAATAAACAGGTATTTGTAAGAATTGCACAGATCGACAAAGATGGTTCTGTTAATTATTCGAAAGTGGTGAAAGTGAATTAAGGTTTAAAGATTACAGATTACAGATTGAAGATTCTTTGAAAGCTATTTAGTGTCTGTCCATAAAGTAAACGATCTCTAAAACGCATTAGTATATATTAATATTCGTTCTATTTTCCGGTCTTCATTTAGTCGATAACGATCTCCCTTTCATCGGTGAGTATTTTTTTCAGGTAAAAATGGCTCAAAGGCAGCATTTTCGGCACTTTCAGCGCATAGCTCCGCCTTGCATCTTCGCATTTTTAGCTTATAGTCCGATATACCTTTTATAGCTGAGCCACCACTGCGGCTGTCATCACCCGGATATTGTAGGCGATCACGCTCCATAATACCTTTTGCTTAAAATGTGCTTCTCCCTTCCAGTTGCACCTGAATAACCGGCAGCCTCTTTTCAAATTTGAAATCACCGCTTCTATTCCACTGCGCCATTTCTTCAAACGGGTCCCATATTTTTGGAACTCACCACCTTTTTCAGGCTGCCTACGATCTTATTGAAAACAATATTTACGATTCCTTTTCCTTGCGCATATTCCGCATTGTCTTTGGAGGCATACCCACCATCGGTTACGCTATCACGGGGTACGATTTGATAATCACTCTCTATTTTATTGATGGTGCTTTGATACAGTGTGCTATCGGATGGATTGCCCTTCAATACCTCACAACTCAATATCAAACTGCTTTTGCCGCTTGTCAGGTTTATCTTGTGACCAAACTGAACTTCCCTTTGACCTTTTACTATAATGTCAGTATGCTGCTCATAGATAGAAAATATTTTTTTCATCATTGGACACCGTCTCTCCATTTATCTGTTTGCGCCAGGTAATATCATACACTTTTTCCATCAGCGGCAACAGATTTTCCAATTCCCCCTGTTATGAAGAAGGCGTTCATACTATAACATGGCTTTTTTTTTTACCGCGTTAGCCACCTGATTAATACATTTTGTGAATGTTATTAATTGCTTGTTGAACAGGTCTATACGCTTATCTCCATTCCTGGTGATGTTAATCTTGAAAAATGTTCTTTTCGCATCTTTGGTATAATCTCTGTAATCCAAATCTTTCACTTCTTCTGCTAACTGTGAGAGCAGCCGGTGGCTTTCTTTGATACAGTCCCAGACCAACGAGTTATTAGTGGGGTAATGTATGTTTGTTTCAACAACAGTGCTATCCTGGCGTAGCTGTTTAATATCTTCCAATCCTTCGCTGATAGCTATCTTGTTCAATGATGCCAATATCTGTTGCAGGCTGTCTTCACTTATCTTTGAAATATATTTCTGGAATACCTGAAAGCTAAACGGGTGGCGGTTATCAAGCTTTACAAACTGCTCACAAATACGGGAGTCGCTTTGAGCATATTCCAACTCCCGTAATCCAACCCCTTCATCTCTTTATAGATCGCTGCACGAACAATCTGCTCTACACTGGGCATATCTTGACGGCCAAATTCACTTTGCAAACAACCCCGAAGCACATCTGCTTCTGCTATTTTGATCAACTCCGGATGCCGCTCTAACACGGTATCCAATAGCCCAAACTCAGGGTTTCTGGCCCAATCAGGCTTCTCAAACTTTAAACGCAGCGGCTCGAACAAATTCATTTTCATACCCTCTCAAATCACAATAATTATGCCACAATATACTGACTGTCAATAATTTATCATTTATAGACAAACTCTATTTAGTCTTAATCTCAATCTCAGCCTCAATCTTAGTCTTAGTCTCAATCTTAAATATATAAAATAATAATAATTCAAATTTTATAAAATCTCAATACTAAACATTATGAAACAAAAAATTTTTCTTTTACTTGGTTTCTTCTTTTTTGCAATGATATTGCCATATACAAGCCAGGCACAAAAGAAAACAAAATCCAAAGAACCTGTGCCGGTAGTTAGCGCCGGACCCGGTACCTATTTGAGAGAAGAACTCCAAAAGGTGGTGGATGATGCAGAAGATGCACTGAATGAAAATAAGCTCAAATACAAGGAGTATCAAAAGTTGATGAGCGAATTAGACAGAATCTGTTATTTGATTGATAAAGCAATGATTGACAACATAATGACCCCCAGAGAGCGCAAATCAATCTATACCCGAATTATTAAAGGCAAAGACAGATTATTGAAGTTCAAGCGGGCAAACGGCTTCTGATGCAATAGTTTGGCTGGTGATGATATCCGAAGATAGCAGGCAATTTCTGAAAATGAAAGTCCATTCACGCGATATAAAAAATTGACCTTTTTAAATATTTAAAAACAAATTGGCATGAAAAAAGTAATTCTATTTCTTTTGAGTCTGGTTCTTGCTGAAGGGACTCTTTGTCAGCAAAAAGCGCCGACAAACCTGTTAGACTATAGGAATAAAGTAGGAGAAACATTTCTTTTCACTGTCACCGGCGCCGGTACCGGCAGAATCTGGGGAGGACAGGACGCAGTTTATACCGACGATTCGCCTCTGGCCACAGCAGTTGTTCATTGCGGACTTTTAAAAGCGGGAGAAACCGGTAATGTGTATGTTAAAATTTTACCAGGACAAAAAAGTTACCCTCAAATCAGCCGCAATGGTATCAACTCCATTGCTTACGGTTCTTGGGCAGGCAGTTATAAAATTATGATGGGGCGAGTGGATGCCGAAAATACTATTCCTCCATCACAAGGAGTTAGCAAGTCATTGGGAACCTTTAAAACCGATTTTGGCGAAATGAAACTGACTCAGGATGGGAATACTGTAAAAGGAACTTACAATTATAAAGATGGAAGAATTGAAGGAATATTAAACGACCGAACACTTACCGGAATGTGGTATCAATCCAATGGAAGGGGCAGGATTGTATTTGTATTCAATAATGATTTCTCGTCATTTGCAGGAAAGTGGAGCTATAATGATTCAGCGCCTTCGGCCACCTGGAACGGTAGAAAGTAAGCATTTATAAATTGGATAATTATAAATGGGCAATTAGCTTTAGTCATTAATAAACCCATGTAAAAGGCTTCGCCCAATTTTTTCGGCTGCGCCTTTCAAATTAATTTTTGTATTCTTTAAGGCTTCCTTTTGAGAAGCCTCATTAATGCTAATCAGTCTGTCAAAATATTTACTCAATTGCCTTCTGGCCGATTCTTCTATTTTTCCGGCAACGGCATAAACCGGAATATTATTTTTTTTGGCTGCCAAAGCCACTCCCAATGGCGCTTTGCCATCCAATGTTTGTGCATCAAGAGCGCCTTCGCCGGTTATGATTAAATCGGCGTGGTGAATTACTTTTTCAAACTGAATCTGCTGCAAAAAATAATCAATCCCATCCACAGGTTTTGCGCCACACACTGCCCACAAACCGGCAGCCACGCCTCCAGACGCACCTCCATGAGTTATATCGTTCATGTTTTTTCCTGTAGCCTTTGCTACTGCTTCTTTCATTTTAATCAGGCAATTTTCCAAATACAGTACCTCCTCCTCAGAAGCTCCCTTTTGTGGAGCAAAGTTTCTGGCAGCGCCTTTATCTCCCAAAAGTTTATTTTTTACATCGCAAAGAATAATGATTCCGGTATGAAATATTCTTTGGTCTAACCCCGATAAATCAATGGTTTTCAATCGAATCAAATCCTTTGGTAAATCTGTAATTTCCAAATCATCATCATCTTTAAATACCACGCCCAACTCCTTCAAAATTCCTGAGCCGCCATCTACCGTAGCGCTACCGCCAATACACAAAACGATAGTGGATACTTTTTTATCCAAAGCCGCCTTCATCAACATTCCTGTCCCTGTAGTATTGGCCACCAAAGTATTGTATTCTTCCGGCTTTAATAATCTTAGCCCCGAAGCATCGGTCAGTTCAATGATTGCCGTTTGCTTGTCAGTGGTAACACCTATCACTGCATTAACTAATCTTCCCAAAGGATCAAAAACTTGTCGGGCTATATTTTCAGTATTAAAATATTTTCTTAATAATGCACCCGTGCCATCGCCGCCATCGCCAACCGGGCAGGTTTTCAAAGTGCAGTCAAGCCCGCTTGCCAACAGCCCTTCTTTTAGCGCTATTGCTACTTCATTGGCAGGCAGGCTGTTTTTAAAACTATTTGGAGCCAATACAATGCGCATGTTTAAAATTACAACAATGTTTTTTGAAGTTTTAAAATATTTTTACCTTTGCACTCGAATGATTCAGGAGGTGTTGAAGAATTTTTATGGTGATGATACCCGCTGTTTACAAATAGCGAACACCCTCGCTTTGCCCAATTTTTCAAAAATCTTTTTAAAAGGTCTTCATGGCAGCGCTGCTGCATTTGTTTTTACAGCATCCTCTGCCCAAACCGAGGAGCTGAATCATGTAGTTATACTCAATGAAGCAGAAGATGCTGCCTATTTTCACAATACCATTGAAAATATTAGCGGCGCTTTGAATATTTTTTATTTTCCGTCATCTTTTAAAACTAAGAAAAATTACCGGCTGCTCAATGCTTCTCATGTAATGCTTAGAACTGAGGCGCTTACAAAATTAGCTTCCGGCGGTGGCAATAGTGTTCGCCGCAAAATACTGATTACTTATCCCGAGGCGCTTTTTGAAAAAGTAGTGGTGTCCAAAACTTTGTCTGAAAATATCATTCACATAAAAACCGCAGATACTTTAGACATTCCACAATTATTGCTAACGCTGGACAAATATGGTTTTGAAAGGAGCGATTTTGTATATGAACCCGGTCAGTATGCCATGCGTGGCGGTATTTTTGACATTTATTCTTTTGGTAACGAAAAACCCTATCGTATTGAGTTGTTTGGCAATGAGGTGGACTCCATCCGCATCATTGACCCCGAAACACAACTAAGCGAAAGAAAGTTGCTTCAGGTTTCCATCATCCCCAATGTGGATACTCAGTTTATAAATGAAGAACGGGTTTCTTTCTTCGATTTCCTGCCTTCAAACACTGCTATCTGGATGGAAGACCATGAATTGTGCATTGAAAGACTGAAAGATAACGAAGAAGAATTAAAATATTTTTTACAGTATTTTAGCGCCAACTCATCACCTCAAAATGCCGAAGATGGTGACAAATTATTAAAGAAAAATATTTCGGGGGAAGAGTTTATAACTCATTTGAGCTTTGAAGAAGCGCTAAAAAACAGAACAGTGCTGTATTTTGGAAATAGAGGGAAAAATATTACGCACGAGTTTGAGTTTACTACCCAAACACAACCTGCCTTCAACCGTCAGTTTGACCTGTTGATTAACGACCTGAAAATTAAAGAAAGGAACGGTTATGCCCTAAATGTCTTTTCGGACAATCCCAACCAGTTGCAAAGGTTGCAAAGCATTTTTGATGACCTGAAAGCAAATATAGTTTTCAATCCGGTTCCGGTTTCCATTCATCAGGGTTTTATTGACAGTGATTTAAAAATTGTGTGCTACACCGATCATGAAATTTTTCAGCGATATCATAAATACCGTGTCAAACAGGCATACAATAAAAACAAGGCGATAACGCTTCGTACCCTTCGGGAACTGCAACCGGGAGATTTTGTAACGCATATTGACCATGGTGTGGGCGTTTATAGCGGTTTGCAAAAAATTGATGTAAGCGGGAAACTACAGGAGGCAGTAAGGATTATTTACAAAGACAAGGACGTACTGTATGTAAACATCAACTCGCTGCATAAAATTGCAAAATATACCGGCAAAGATGGCAGTGTTCCCAAAATCAATAAATTAGGCAGTGATGTTTGGAACCGACTGAAGGAAAAAACCAAAACGAAGGTAAAAGAAATAGCCTTCGACTTAATTAAGCTTTATGCGCAGCGTAAAGCGCAGCAGGGGTTTGCTCATACCCCTGACACTTATTTGCAAACAGAATTAGAGGCTTCTTTTATTTATGAAGATACGCCCGACCAAAGCAAGGCCACAGCCGATGTAAAGAAAGACATGGAATCTCCTTCGCCAATGGACAGGTTAGTTTGTGGCGATGTGGGTTTTGGCAAAACCGAAGTAGCCATCAGAGCCGCCTTCAAAACCTGCGTTGACGGCAAACAGGCTGCTGTGTTGGTGCCCACCACAATCCTGGCTTTTCAGCATTACCAGACTTTCAAAAGCAGGCTCAAAGAGTTTCCGGTGACGGTGGATTTTATCAATCGTTTTAAATCCTCCAAAGAGAAAAAAGAAACACTCCAAAAACTAAAAGAGGGAAAGATTGACATCCTCATTGGCACACATGGTATTTTGGGCAAAGATGTGAAGTTTAAGGATTTAGGAATATTGATTGTAGATGAAGAACAAAAATTTGGCGTAGCGCATAAAGAAAAAATAAAAACACTCCGTACTACAGTAGATTGCCTTACCCTGACCGCCACGCCTATTCCACGCACTTTGCAGTTTTCATTAATGGGCGCCAGAGACCTGAGCATCATCAACACTGCGCCGCCAAACCGGCAACCTATTCAAACCGAAGTACAGTTGTTTAATGAAGATTTAATAAGAGAGGCTGTTTATTTTGAAACCGAAAGAGGCGGGCAGGTGTTTTTTATTCATAACCGCGTGGCCGGTTTGGCAGAAATGGCTGCGCTTATTCAGGCATTGTGTCCCGATCTTTCCATCGGCTTTGCTCATGGCCAGATGGAAGGAAGTAAACTGGAGGAGAGTATTCTGGACTTTATTGACAGAAAATATGACGTACTGGTGTGTACTAATATTGTAGAAAGCGGTGTGGACATCCCAAATGTAAACACCATTATCATTAATAATGCTCACCAATTTGGCCTAAGCGACCTCCACCAACTTCGTGGTCGGGTGGGGCGTAGCAATAAAAAAGCATTTTGTTATCTACTCTCACCACCTATGAGCACGCTTCCTGCCGATTCAAGAAAAGGCTGCAAACTTTAGAACAGCATAGTGAATTAGGCAGCGGTTTTCAGATAGCTATGCGCGATTTGGACATCAGAGGGGCCGGTAATCTGTTAGGAGGTGAACAAAGCGGTTTCATGGCCGAAATTGGGTTTGAAATGTACCAGAAGGTACTTGATGAAGCCATCAGGGAGCTAAAACGCACCGAATTTAAAGAACTGTTTAAGGAAGAAATAAGCAGGCAGGACGATTTTGTACAGGATTGTACTATTGATACCGATCTGGAAATTTTGATTCCTGACGAATATGTAGAAAACATCACGGAAAGACTGTCGCTTTATCAACGATTGAACAATACTGAAAATGATGAAGAACTGAAAGATATTTACAATGAATTGCAAGACCGGTTTGGACACATCCCGTCTCAGGTGGACGATCTCTTTGAAACAGTAAGATGCCGGAAACTGGCAATAGAATTGGGATTTGAGAAAATGTCTTTAAAAAACAATATGCTCCGTTGCCACTTTATCAACCGGCCCGATTCTCCCTATTTCGAATCAGACATATTTCAAAAAATAATAGAATACCTGCAAACCCAAACCAATAAGGCACGGCTAAAACAAACCGGAAAATTATTTTTATTGATTGCAGAACCCATCCCTTCCATGAAGTCTTTGTATGATTTTTTGGAAGATTTACATAAGTATTGCTTTGCAACTTCCCTCGAATACTAAATACATTGACTATTAATTATTTTTTTTATCTTCGTTGGTACAGTATTTTGCCAAATGAAGTTCAAAGCTATTACCATAAAAGACATAGCGAAAGCCTTAGGCATTTCGGTTTCATCGGTTTCACGTGCTTTGAGGGATAGCTATGAAATCAGTGAACCAACCAAAAAGAAAGTTCGCGAATATGCCGACCGGCATAATTACCGGCCCAATCCTATTGCATTGAGCCTCAAAGAAAGAAAAACCCGCTCAATAGGAATCGTATTTCCCGAAATAGCAAATACTTTTTTCAGCCAGATAATTGATGGAATTGAATCGGTTGCCTACAAGAGGAATTATAACGTTATCATTACTCAAAGCAAAGAGTCGGCTGACAGAGAGGATATGATTCTTCATTACCTTACCTCCAGATCAATTGACGGACTCATCATTTCTGTATCGGCAAATAATACGGACAGCAGCGTAATTAAAAATTTGCAGACAGAAGGAGTTCCCATTGTTTTTGTGGATAGAATTTTTGATGATATTGACACTTATAAAGTTATTGTAGATAATCAGGAAGCTGCTTACCAAGCCACCTGCCACCTGATACAGAACGGATATAAAAATATTGCGGCTATTGGCAATAATAAAAACCTGTCTATCACACTGGAGCGGCTTGAGGGTTACAAAAAAGCCCTCAAAAAAAACAATTTGCAGATTCCCGACCACTTTATACAATATTGCGAGCACGGCGGCCTGGTGATTGAAGAAGTAAAGACGGCAATTGACAATTTGTTAAAGCCCGCAAAGAAACCGGATGCTCTGGTTTTACTATCGGACAGGATTACGACAGAAAGTTTTAGATACCTGCAATCAAAAGGAATAAAAATTCCTGATAAGATAGGTCTGATTGGGTTCAATAATTCGGCCTTTACCGAAATGCTCACCCCCTCACTTTCTACCATTCAGCAACCCGCATTTCAAATGGGAGAAACAGCTGCGCTTCGAATTTTGGAAATTATTGAAAGCAAAAGACCTGTAACCCGGTTTGAAAAAATAGTGCTGCCGCCCACCATCATAAAAAGGCAAAGCAGCAAAAATGGCTAATGCAAAATGTATGCGTATTAAGTACGCTCCCATTGCGGGGTTTGCTAAACGATAGCGCCTAATGCCTCCAATGCAGTAGCTCGCAGCACAATAGTTATTTCTGATTTTATTGAAACATATTTGCGATAACATATAAAGTTTCGAAGTATTTAATATTTTAGCGGTCTGAAATATTATTCTTCATGAAGAAAAACAAGTCTTTTTTTTACTCCCTATTTGCTGTGATTATTGCAGTAATCGTTGCTTACAGCAATCACTTCCAAAATGAATTTCATTTTGATGATTTCCATACGATTGTCAATAATGGCGCTATCCGCAAAATCAGCAATATTCCGCAGTTTTTTACAGATGCTCGTATGTTTAGTGCCAGTCCCACACACCAAACACTGAGGCCATTGGTAACTTCCACACTTGCCATTGATTACTGGATAGGAAATGGTTTTACACTTTTTTGGTTTCATCTTACAAATTTTTTATGGCACATAGGATTATGTATCATTTTATTTTTCCTGTACAAAAAACTGCTTTCCACCTATATTAACCACAAATGGGTCAATTTTTTTGCACTTTTTGGCGCGGCCTGGTTTGGCCTACATACAGCAATGGCCGAAACTGTTAATTACATCATTTCGCGCTCCGATATTCTGTCCACCTTCTTCATAATACTTTCTCTTTATATATTCGCCGCTTTTCCCGAAAAGAGGAAATGGTATTTATATGTTTTCCCCGCAGCGCTTGCCACAATGGCCAAAGAAACTGCGCCCATGTTGATTATTCTGCTGTTTTTTTATATGTTATTTTTTGAAAAGAACCTGTCAATTGCCGACTTGTTCAAAAAAGGTAATTTCAAAACCATTGGCAAAACGATTATTTATCTGTTACCGGTTACACTAATCGTTCTGCTCCTTCAGTTTTATACATTAACCGGCGCTTCTTCCGATGTAGCTTCATTTGGTTTGTCAAGCCCCCTGGTTTACTATTGGTTGACTCAAAGCTATGTATGGTTTTATTATTTCAAATCATTCTTTTTACCCACGCACCTGAGCGCAGATACAGACTTTAAGGTAATTCAAACCATTTGGGATTCAAGAGTACTCATTGGCATTGTATTTATGGCTTTATTAGTAATTGCCATTATAAAATTATCCTCCAAAAACTCAACCCGACCCATTGCCTATGGTCTTATTTGGTTTGGAGCATCGCTAATACCCACCTCCATTGCTCCACTATCTGAGGTTATGAATGATCATCGAATGTATTTTGCTTTTACAGGGCTTTCTCTGAGTGTGGTAGCTGCAATTACAGTAATGGTAATTAACAAGGTACAGTATTTTGCCTTAAAACAAATACGAAAAGCAGCATTATTCTCCGGTGCCTTTCTGATTCTTTTTCTAAATGCTTATGCTGTTTACCATCGAAACAAGGTATGGCATACCGAAGGGTCTTTATGGTATGATGTTACCCAAAAAAGCCCCAATAATGGACGTGGATGGATGAATTATGGCCTGACAAAAATGGAAAAAGGAAATTATAGCGAAGCTTATCAAACTTTTAAAAAAGCACAAGCGCTTCTTCCCACATATAATTTGATTTATGTAAATCTTGGCATCGTTTCGGGCCAACTGAAAAAATTTGATGAGGCAGATAATTATTTCAGGGCAGGCATAGCGCTTGCTCCCAACAGCGCCAGTCCTTATGCTTATTTTGCGCAATATCTTGCCAAAAACGGAAGAATTAATGAAGCTAAAGAAATGACCGAAAAAGCATTATTGCTTAATCCGGTGGACAATATTGCACTTAACACTCAGATGGCGGTCTATCAATCATTAGAAATGTGGCCCGAGCTTGAAAAAGCAGCCAATAATAAACTGTCTCTTTATCCGGGCGATAAAGAAGCCGTGAGCTATCTTTCTTCTGCAAAAATAAAATCATCCGGAGGGCAGATTGGCAATAGTAAATTGGCTACCAAGCCTACAACAGCCAACGACTATATTAGTCTCAGTCTGGCAATGTACAATTTAGGCAAGTTTGAAGAATGTATAAAGGCCAGTGAAAATGCACTGAAGCTCAACCCCAATTCGGCAGAAGCTTATAATAATATTTGTGCGGCAAATTGCAAATTAGGTCAATGGGAAAAAGCAAGACAAGCCTGCGAAAAGGCATTGCAAATTAATCCTGATCTTCAGTTGGCTAAAGGAAATTTGGAATGGGCAAAAAGAGAAGGAAACTAATTAGCGTTTGATGCTTTATAAGGGGAAAAATTGATTTACATTAATTTCCCTTGCCAGAAAAGAATCATTTTCATACCCGAAGACCTACGCATTTTTAATAATTTTCAGATCCTATAAAAGGATATTTTTATCAAAACTATTTTTATTACGAATATTTTCTATTTATAATACGAAATAGATATTCATGGCTAACAAATTGATTTACAGAAATTTTGAAAAATATATATGATTTTGCCAAAATAAATTTTTTTGAATTAGGCGAGCTTCGTATATTTGGGAGTTGATACGAAATTGCTGGCTATCTTTACGATAAAAAGAAGCTTTAAAGTTGAAAATAAAAAATCATAGATTTTTTGCATCGAACTTTGCAAATGGGATTTGCGAAAGACAGTTCTTTCAAGCGAATCGCTTAAAAATTCGATAAAGTTACACAAAATTATGCAGAAAGTCAATCGCATAAATGAGTGATGGCTTTTCAACTTTTGGCAGCTTAACGAATTGAAAACTTCGTAAATCGGAGATTTGCAAAATGTTCAATACGTGTTTTATCAGTAAAGATAGAAACCTGATATCAGGCCGCAACTATCGTACAACTGGGAGTTTTGCAAAATGCGCCAATCAATTAATTTTGTATAAACATTAAGGCAGCGGCGCACTTCGCAAAGCCTCCCGGACGTTGTAGGTAAGCGGTGGACGACCGTGCAAACATCAACATTCACGACAAAATAGACAGACATTTTCGCTGTAACTTGACACAATCCGACCGAAAAGGTTTTAAAAATTTTCCCACCGCACATTTTAAAAAATAAATTTTGCCGACACACAGCAAGCACATTTACAAACCGCACAAGCCTACACCCAAGCCAAAGTTTGCAAAAGAGCTTGCTCTCCAACGCTCCCAAGCCCACCCACCACCCAACTTCTCCAAAATGTTGAAAAGTTTTTTGATGATTTTGTTGTGAGATAAAATTCAATTTTATAATTTTGACGATATTTGTCAAATTAATTTATTTCAAAGATGAAAATATCAAAAGTCATTATATACAACTTTCGCTCAATAATTGACAGCGAGTTTGATTTAGAGAATTATTCGCTATTAGTAGGAGAAAACAATGCGGGAAAAACAACCGTTATTTCAGCATTGAGAGCGTTCTACGAAGATGCAGGAATGAAATATAGCGAAGCTAATGACTTTCCTAAAATAACAACAACCGATAAAGAAAGTTGGATTGAACTACATTTTAAAACTACGACCGAAGAACAAGAATCTCTTAAAGATGAATACAAATCTGATGACAATATATTAAAAGTCAGACGTTACTTTAAATCAGAAACAAATCCTGACTTGGTAAAATCTAACCAAAGTAACATTTATGCTTACGAAAAAGGAACACTTTCAGCAAATTTATTCTACGGAGCAAAAGGTGTTTCTCAAAACAAACTTGGTCGGATTATATACATTCCTGAACTATCCAAATCAGACGATAATTTGAAATTATCAGGACCAAGTCCATTCAGAGAAATGGTAAATTATGTTTTCGGGAAAGTCATTAAATCAAGTAAATCTTTTGAAACATTAAACGGTTCGTTTGACCAATTTAATGCCGACTTTCAAAAGGAAACAAGTGAAGATGGCTATTCAATGAAAGCGATTGAGGAAGAAATAAATACCGAATTAAGAACTTGGGAAATAAAGTTCGGCATTAAAATTAACCCTATCAAACCACCTGACATTGTTAAGAGTTTACTTTCACACTACATTCAGGACAACAATCTTACAGGAAATAAGGAAATTGATGTAACTTCTTTGGGACAAGGGTTGCAAAGACATTTGATTTACACTTTAATTAAGTTGTCGTCAAACTATGCCGATAAAAAAGAGGAAAAGAAAAAAGAATTTTCGCCCGACTTTACTTTAATCTTATTTGAAGAGCCGGAAGCATTTTTGCACCCTTCGCAACAGGAGCAAATGAATATAAATTTGCAAAACATTGCTTCTGAAAACAATCAGCAAATTCTTATTACAACACATTCACCAATATTTGTTTGTAGAAATACTTTGGCATTGAGTTCCATTATCAGAGTTCAAAAAAGAAAAGGACAGACAAATATTTTTCAAATCAAAACCAGCGAGATTGATACGCTATTTGATGACAATTTAAGCTTGTTTAAGTTGTTTTCAGACTTGTTGAATGATGATGAAACATCGGAAGAAATCAAAAAGAAAATCAACAAGAAAAATTTAGGTAATTCTACTCCTGATTTGGTATTAAAACTTGAAGAAGAAACTATAAAATACTTTTTATGGCTTGATAGTGAAAGAGCAGCTTTATTCTTTGCCAAACATATTGTGATTTGTGAGGGAGCTTCCGAAAAAATATTTATTGACTATTTGATGAATAATCAATGGCACGATTTAAAGGAAAAGCATATTTACTTTTTAGATGCTATGGGTAAATATAGCATTCATCGTTTTATGAATTTATTTGGGAAACTTGGCATTACTCATTCAATCTTAATGGACTCCGATAATGACAAGGATATTCATAAATATATCAATGACTTTATCAATGGTAACAAAACCGATTTTACTTGGCATATAGATAGCTTTGAAACTGATTTAGAAGATTTTTTAGGGATAGACAAACCTGCAAGAGCAGACTTGAAGCCATTGAACATTATGATGAAACACAAGCAAAATGTTATCACAGAAGAAAAAATTGCTGAATTAAAGGAGAAAATTAATCAGTTAATTGTTATACCTACAAATGAAGAAGTTATTGAGGTAGCAGAAATTGTTGAAGCAAAATAAACGTTATGCCAACATTCGGAGAAACTATAAAGAAATACAGGGAAGAAAGGCAACTCCCTTTACGCATTGTTGCGGCTTATCTTGACATTGACCAAGCTGTTTTGAGCAAAATGGAAAATAACAAAAGGACAGCCACAAAAGAGCAAGTCATAAAATTAGCTAAATACTTTAACGCTAATGAAAAAGAACTTTTGATACTTTGGTTGAGTGGTCGTGTTGTGTATGAAATAAGAGATGAAGAATATGCAGGAGACGCATTGAAAGTGGCTGAACAGGAAATTAAATACATCACTAAAAAGAAAGCAAAATGAACAACATTTTAAACTATTTTTTAGCCAAAGAAGAACAACTGATTTTGCTTGAAATTCAGAAGAATTTCCTTGCGGATAAAGACGAAATAAAACCTGTTTCGTCAGAAGATATTCATTTGATAAATGCAAATTTGCTTTTGACTGATGAAACAAACGTTGCTTTTAAAGTTCATATACAACTTATCAATTCTTTGATTTGTGCTTATGTAAATGCAGAATTTCCAAATCAAGTAAACGAATTAAAGACCGTTTTTCAATTTGAGAAAATCGCAAGTATTGAAGATTTTACTCAAAAACACATTTCGGAAGTTCCTGCAATTGTTGAGGAGTTACACGTTGCTTTTTTAAACTCCGAATTTTCCATTAACAACGGAAAACTCACAAGAAAAAAAATCAAAACACCATTTAAGAGAAAACGGAGCAGTTTATACGCTGAAAAAAATTACAAACGAAATGGTTGAAAACACCATTGACAAAGCTGTTCAGCAAAATATAAATCCAAAAGAAATAACTTGCCTTGACTTCGCAAGCGGAACAGGTCGTTTTTATTTTGAAGCGGTTGAAATTTTGAAAGAGAAGTACAATTTGACTTTACAACAGATTGTTGCAAACAATCTGTTTGCTATTGATATTGACGAAACTGCATTAACGGTTTTGCGTTGCAAAGTCATTTCGCTTTTTCAAAAACTTAATTCTGAAATTATCAATGCACTTGCGACAAACATCATCAATCGCAACGCACTAATTCCAAAAGCAACTTTGCTTGAAGAAAATGAAAATAGCATTGACCTCACAAATGACTTTCAAAAAGTATTTACAAAAGGTGGTTTTGACGTTGTGTTTTCAAATCCGCCATATTGTTTGTTGAAAGTAAATAAGAAAGCATACGAGCAACAAAAATTAAACGGTTACTATGTAAATCTGCAAAGTAAAGTTCAGAACGAAATCAACTTTTTCAGAACTTCGGGAGTTTACCAATATTCTATTGAAGGAATGTTGAATTACTACCAACTTTCCATTGAAATGATTTTGCGTTTGACGAAAACAAACGGACAAATCGGAATTATTTGTCCTTCTTCCCTTTTTGCAGACTTGACTTCTGCAAAACTTCGCAAACACATTTTGACTTCGCACAAATTACATTTCATTCGCTATTATCCCGAAGCATCACGATTATTTGAAAACGTGTCGCAATCAACCGTAATTTTCTATTTACAGAAAAATGGAAAAACAGATAAAATTGGAATTGAAATGTCGGAAAATACTTTTGAAATTGACTTTGAAACAATCAAAAATGTTTTCCCAAGTAATTTTGAAATCCCTTTGATTGACGAAACAGGTTGGAACATACTTTCAAAAATTTCAAAACAGAAAAAAATCAAAGAAATTCCGTTTATTCGTAATCGTAGAGGCGAATTGGATTTGACTTTATTCAAACCGTTTATCACAACAAAAAATACAGGTTGGCGATTGGTTCGAGGTAATATGATTAGTAAAAACGGAGTGATTGACAAGAACAAAGAATTTGTTGAAATTGAAAATTTTCTCAACAAAAAATCTGACGATTTTAAAACGAACGATTACAACAAAGAGCGTTTGATTTGTCAGCAAATTTCCAATGTAGATATGCAAAAACGATTGAAATTTGTGTTTTCTGAAAAGACTGACATTCTCGGAAACTCTTGTAATTACATTGTGTCCACACGAAAAGAGGAAGATTTGAAAAAAATGTTTTTCATTCTAAACAGCGAATTATTGAATTGGCGTTTTAAAATTACGAGCAGTAACAACCATATCAATAATTATGAATTGGACGAATTACCGATTGTTGATTTGGACAGTTTTGAATTGAGCAATTTTTCAGATAATGAAACAATATGCGAATTATATGGTTTGACAAAAGCGGAAACCAATTACATTTTAGGGAACAAAAAAAAGAAAGTAGAAACAGTATTTGAATATGAACACGAAACTGTATAATCATATTGCACCGGGTTTGAGTAAATTGGAGTGGGAAATGGTGCAACACATTCCCGAAGGTGGTAATTGGCAAAATATTCCCGATACAATTCCCTCGCAACGTTTGGAGCAAATCAGACGTTCGGGAGGACGGACAACTTATTATGGACGGCTTGAATTTGACAAACCGAGTTACACGATTACAACTTATTTTAATCGTTTGGGAAATGGTTGTAATTTACACCCGAAACAAAACCGTATAATTTCGACACGAGAGGGAGCAAGACTGCAATCGTTCCGAGATAGTTTTGTTTTTTACGGAAGTAAAACTTCGCAATACAAACAAATTGGAAATGCAGTTCCGCCATTATTGGCAAGAGCCATTGCCGAAACATTAAAACCGCATTTAAAAAATCTCACTTTCGTTGATTTATTTGCAGGTGCAGGCGGAATGTCAGAGGGCTTTATTTCAGAGGGTTTTCAACTAATTTCAGCCAACGAAATCGAGAAAAATTACTTTGAAACATACAAACAAAACCATTCTGAATTTGATAATGGAGAAAACCTAATTTTGGGAGATATTACTTTGCCCGAAATTAAACAACAAATTATTTCCGTTGCTTCAATAGAAAAGAAAATTGGCGTTGTAATCGGAGGTCCGCCTTGTCAGGGATTTTCAAATGCAGGTTGGCGAAATCCTGACGACAAACGCAACCAACTATTTAAAGAGTTTGTTCAAATTGTAGATGAATTGCAACCCGAAATGTTTGTAATGGAAAACGTTCCGGGCATTTTGACAATGCGAAAAGGCGAAGCTATTAAAGAAATTATCGCATCATTTGAAGCAATCGGCTACAATGTAAATACTCCATTTAAACTAAATGCAGAAGAATTTGGCGTTCCTCAAAAACGTAAAAGAGTTGTAATTGTTGGAACTCTGAAAAAAGAAAAAATCAATCAACCGAAAAGTTTGTTTTCATCAACCAATGACAATTTACCCAAACCAATTACCGTAAAACAAGCAATCGGAAGTTTACCCGAATTAAAAACAGGAGAAGGCGAATTTGAAATGATTTGTAATTACAAACCTGTTTCGGCTTACGAAAAACTAATGTCGGGCGAAATTGATTTTATTGAATTTTATGAAAGTTGTTTGGAAAAATTACCAGTTGCATTCGGCTAAATCAGCCAATTTTTGGAACACCTTTTCAAGTTGAGTTTTCGCTTCTTTGTTTTTCTTTGCTTTCAGCAATTCAAACATTTTTTCAAGAGCAGTATCAACTTCTTTGTTGTTCCAAATTTTATTTTTTCGGTTTTCTTTTTCCTTGTATTCTTTCAAAGTATCAAACGAAATTCGATAATAGCGTTTGATATTGTTTTGTTGATTTTTGCCAGTTTTCTTGATTTGTTGAACCGATTTGTAACTTCCAGTTTTCGGGTCAAAACCCTCAAACTTGTAATCAAAGAAAGAGTATTCGGGATTTAAAAACTGTTCCAAAAATTCGCCATATCCATTTTCTTCAATCATCGAAAAGAGAATAAGAATGTGGTGCAAATTTTTTCGCATTAAATCGCTCAATTTTACCGCTTCTTTGTCTGTTGTAACTTTCTTTTTGAGTTTATCCCAAATAAATTTGGAGTGCCACGAAACAACTTGTTCCGTTTTTTCGTCAGCAAGTAAAACCTTAACATCGCTCAAACTCATTCGATTATTCTTTGCAGAATTTTCGGCTTTTGTAAGTGGGTGGAATTTTGGGCGATGACAAAATCCAAGCGAAATGGGTCCGATATGGTCGGCACTCAAATTCTGTTTGCGAAACAACGACATCAAACGGTCAGCCATTTTCCAATCGCCATCTGCCCAATTTTCATAAACTCTTCGGTCTTGTCCGTATCGTTGCAAATTAGATTTATGACGACCTTTATCGCTTTCGTGTCGGCAACAAGCACCGTCAGAATGAAAACCGTCAAATCTGTCAGGCGAATTACTCATTGCACCAGGAGAAAGCAATCCTTTTGCGTAACTATCAACAAAATATTTTTGCAAATACGCATTGAGATTTTGTTTTGTGATTTTTTCAGTCGGTTTGATTTTGAAAACCCTCTTTATCTTTTCAATACCGTTTTCAGACTTCACAAGTTCATTGACGATTTGAAAAATATCTTTTGAAAACGGAGCGACCAAAACTCCAAACTCTTTATTGATTGCGGAAATTGTTCTTTTGTTGGGATAAACGTATTCAACACTCAATTCCGTTCCACAAATTTGACAAGTATGTTTTTTAGTTGGGTGTATTTTCAACGCAATTTTTGCATAAGCACCAGCTTCTATTTTTATTCCGTGCTTTTTGCATTGCTCGTCCCACCATTTTCTACGCTCTTGACCTTTTTCAGATTTTCCAGTAACAACCCATTTTACTTTTCCGTCCTCCCCAAGTTCATAAAAAAGACCTTTGTAATTTGGGTGTGTAACAATAAATTCTGTGTATTTCAAAAAATTGGGGTTCCATTGCCTTTTATTATCAGCAGTTTCTTTTAATTCTTTCATTTTACTTTTATTGATTTTCGGTTTACTCATCAAACAGAACAGAAATTTTTACTTTGAGAGCCTTTGCAATTTTCTCAATGACAACAATAGATACATTCCTTTCGCCTTTCTCAATGCTTGGAATGTAAGTTCTATCAAGGTCAGCTTCATACGCAAGTTTTTCCTGCGACAAACCTTTTTCAAGACGTAGCTTTTTGACCTGTTTACCGAATTTTTTCTTTATATCCATAATCGGTACAAAGGTCTAAATATGTTGACTACCAAACAACGGACAACTGTCAACTATAAAATCCAACACACAAGCGTAAGCACATTTGCAATTCGCACAAACTAACGCACAAGCCAAAAATTGCAAAAGAGCTTTCGCTTTTCCCCACAAAAAAATTATTTTTAAAATCCCTTCCCTTCAAAAATTTTTAAAACCGCAGACACATAACCAGCACGACAATAACAGCGAAAAACAAGGAAAACAACTTGACGAATAATTCCGCCTACCTACAACAAGCAGTTTTGCAAGAGAGCGGTGGACGGCTCCGTTTGAAAATTTGTGCTATATTTGAAGTTCGGTTCTTCGCTTGGAGTTTAGTGCTAAAAGTCCGCTCCCTCGCAAAGCTGCCGGACGTTAGCGGTCATTGTAACCCGACACCAGAAACAGACAATTACAAATGAAAATTTCAGCCGACAAACAAAAATTATTAGACGACTTTACTTCCGAATTAAAATTCATTGACGGAGTTAAAGCAATTGTACTTGGTGGCTCCCATGCTGTCGGTTTAGCAACTGAAAAATCTGACCTAGACATAGGTATCTATTATTCAGAACAAAGTCATTTCGACATCGAAAAAATAAAAACTATTGCCAACAAATTTTCTAACAACGACCAACCAACGGTTACTGGTTTTTACGAATGGGGACCTTGGGTAAATGGTGGAGCTTGGATAAATACAGCAAAAGGCGAAGTGGACTTACTCTATAAAAACATTGACCAAATCTTAAAACTATTGACAATGCAAAAATGGCATTTGGGAAAATAGTTTTGAACAACAACCACCTTATGGTTTTCATCAATCATTTTCCTTGCGGAAACACATAGCTGTATTCCTCTCTATGACCCAGAAAATGTAATTAGCAAATTAAAAGACAGCGTAAAACAATACCCGAAGAAGTTAAAACAATCAGTTGTTCAACAATCGTTGTGGTCGGCAGAATTTACGATTTGGCAGGCGGAAAAATTTGCTGCTAAAACTGATATGTATAACACTGTTGGCTGTTTGACGAGGGCAATGTATAGTATTGTTTCGACACTTTTTGCGTTGAATGAAATTTATCCAATGGGCGACAAAAGAGCGATTGAAATTGTAGAGAAAACAAAAAACAAACCTATTAACTTCACAAATAAAATAAATGCCATTTTAAGTTGCGACAAAAAATCATTGGCAGAAAATGTTAGACTTTTGAAACTTTTATTTAACGAGACAGTTGAACTTGCGAACGGACAATACAAACCATACTATAAACTGTAATAACGAATGACAAAACAACGAACCGCTAACAAGGTATTGCCAAAAGCGGGGCTGAACGGCTTCGATTGGACATCTGTGCAAAGTTCAACATTCGTTCTTCGATTGAACTTTAGTGCTAAAAATCCGCCACATCGCCAAGCCGAAAACCGTTATCAGCAACTGTATAGTCCTGAAATAGGTTGACTCCAAAAATGTGGATAAGTCAACTTAAAACAGGCCTGCCCCGACCTATTTCGGGGACAAAAAATGAGTAAAAAACAAAGCTCCAACCGGCGGGGAACGCAACAATTATTTTACACCGAAGCCTTCAAACAAAAAATTGTAAATGAAGTATTGAGTGGCAAACTCAATAAACGCCAGGCTTCGCTGATCTATGGCATTAAGGGCAATGCCACCATTCTTTACTGGATTAATCAGAGCCAGGGGCTGAAAGGCTATGAAGCAAAAGCCAAATCTCCGGCTAACTTTGCTGAAATGAAAAGAACATTCAGGACAAAAAACTGGAAGAAGAAAACAAAGAACTCAGAGAACTATTACGGGTGGCAGAACTTCGTGCCGACCTGTGGCAACATGCGATTGAAGTGGCTGAAAAAAATTCAACATTGATATCCTAAAAAGTATGGTGCCCAACAATCCACTCCTTCCAAAAGCAAAGACCGAAAGAAAAATAACGGAAATGTGCGGCGTATTTGGTCGCAGTAAACAGGCTTATTACAAGCAGCTGCATCATAAAGCCGATACTACTGTAAAGGAAGAAACGATTGTTGGGCTTATAAAAAAGAAACGGGAAATATGGAAACGAGGAAGCGGCCGAAACCTGCATCAATGCCTGTTGCCCGAACTGAAGCAACATGGCATTAAAATAGGCAGAGACAAGTTTTTTGATGTACTCAGAAACAACCATCTGCTCATCAAATCAAAACGATGCAGAACGAAACCACTTGCAGTTATCATCATTTTAACCGTTATAAAAATGTAATAGAAGCCGCCATACCACAGCGTTGCAATGAAATTTGGGTAGCAGACATTACTTACCTGTGGCTGAAACCCAGGATAAATTTTGTTATCTGAGCGTAATAACTGATTTATATTCCAGAAAAATTGTAGGCCATTGTGTGCATGAAACTTTAAGTGTAAAAGGCTGTATAGAAGCTTTAAAAATGGCATTGAAAAACAGGAAGAATAAAGCTCTTCCCCTGATTCACCATAGCGACAGAGGCGTGCAATACTGTTGCCATGCGTATGTAAAGCTTTGCAGAAACAAAACATACAAATCAGCATGACACAAACCGGCGACCCGTTGGAGAATGCCGTAGCCGAAAGAATACACAGAACCATTAAAGAAGAATTTACTACCGACAGGCAAATTAATTTTTGTAATATTGACGAAGCAAAAAAGAGATAAAGAAGTTCATTGAGTTTTACAATAAGCAACGGCCGCACAGAAGTGTAGCATGGCTTACGCCCCATCAGGCGCATCAATGTACGGGAGCCTTAACCTGGGTTTGGAAAACCTACCGGCGCAGGCAACCTGCATGGGGAGATTTGACAGAGGCATAGGCTCAAAGTATATATACAAAAATGGCTGCCGGATACAGCAACCATTTTGTAAAGTATAATATACTTCGTCGCATCAGTTTATTCCTGTTCATCAAGATCTCCCCAGAACTTGAATGAAGTCCGCTTCAACTGATAAAACAAAGATGAACAACTAAACTCAAAACGTAAAACACAGCTATCTTATCCCGCTGTGAATAACGTGAAAAAGAGTCAACTGATTTCAGGACGAGACACAGTCATCGGTGGACAGTCCACTGCTCGACTTCGACTTGACTTTGACATAAATTTCAAGAGTTGTGCTTCGTTCAAACTTTTGTCGGTGGACTGTCCTTCGTTGACTTTTAGAAAAAAATATTACGTACAGACAATCATCTGACATAATTGACAACGATTAAAAAGAACTTATCTTTGATTTACAGAGGAATTATTAACGCAAAAAAATAACAGAAATGACAAAAACTAATTTAATATTATGCTTTTTACTTATTTTGACAACAATTTTTTCAAGTTGTAAAAAGGAAACAAATCAGACCGTAACGGTTATACGAGACTGCACAGGGACATATTTACGTTTGAACGGAAAGGACTATCACGTTTGCAATCTTGAAAAAGTTGCTTCTTTTCCGGCAGGTACAACAATAACAGCGACTTTTAAAAAATTAACTGAATGTAACGATTCAGGCAACACAGCAGCCGTTTGTTATATGCTTCACGAAAACGAAGGTTGGATTGAAGTTACAAAAATCAAATAGTAAGCGACCTCAAACGAATGATTGAACAGGTGAAAAAAACACGTGCTGGTAACAACTAAGGCTTCGTTGGGCACGCAGTGCCAACAATGAAGCCGCAGGTTGAACGGAACCTACGGTAGCCGCTGTTGCACTATGGAGTTGCCGTTCTTAGAAGTTGGTTTATTTTGCGGACCGGGCAGGGTCTGTTTTTTTGTTGGGCTGTTTGGGAGCTGGCTTTTCTGGTTTTTTCATGGAGGTACATAAAATCCCTACCCATAAAATATCAGTTCACAGGCACAGTTTGTTTTTCCATTAAATATTTTTCAGGCGGCCCACGTTTGCCAAACACTTCAATCGTTATCATGGTTCCGGTTTTGCAACAGGGCATTTGCGTAGCAATGTCTTTGCTTTTGCCTCCGGCCTTTTACTTTCAATTCACTTTGCAATGCCTGCAGTTTTCCCCGCTTCCGTGCTGCTCAGGATTCCATAATGGCGGATACGTACAAAACGTAAGGGTAATATGTGCTGCGCAAACCGACGTACAAATTCACGATGGCTTAACCGCATCGTCTTGTTGATACCTTGCTCTCGGTAATCTTTATACGAAAAGGCAACATCAATATCCGTTACCTCCTGTAACCGATGATTGCTGATCGCTACTTTGTGCGTATATCTTCCCAAGTATTCTATCACCTGTCTGGGGCCAGCAAAAGGGCGTTTGGCATACACTACCCAATCTTTGTGAAACAGGCATTCTATAAGCGGCTTGTCTGCCACTCCACGCTCTCTTAACTGCTGCACATATTTTGCCCTAAATACTTTGCTTAAAGCCTTTACCGAAAACAGATATTTATTACTGCGCATTTGCTTTTGCCATCGGCCATGCTTATCTATTCCTCCTCCGGGAATGATGCAATGAAGGTGTGGGTGCAAGCTTAGGTTCTGCCCCCATGTGTGCAGAATGCTTATCATCCCCAATTGCACTGCGGTGTTGCGGCCAAACTGGCTCACCGTTTGCCATACCGATTTAAATAGTGCATCATATACCAATGCAGGCTGGTGCAATGCCAGAGGGTTTAACTCCTGCGGTAAGGTGAACACCAGATGATAATAAGTGCAAGGCAGTAAGTCTTGTTCTCGTTTTGCTATCCATTCTTCCCTCTTATGTCCCTGACACTTGGGGCAATGCCTGTTTCTGCAACTGTTGTAGCTGATGCTGATATGCCCACATCCATCACAGGCATCTACATGCCCGCCTAATGCCGGTGTGCGGCATAGTTCTATTGCCCTGAGTGTCCTTAGTTGATGGCTGTTCAAGCCTATCTGTTCTCTGTCATTGCCCAGACCCCGGATTACATCGGCTACTTCACAGGCGGGGCGCATCGGGCAAACAGGGTGTCTAAGGGACTAAACATTCTACGGTCATCCAACTGGCAGATGTGCAGGTACTCCATTGTAGTTTCTATATTGGCATGACCCATCAGTTCTTTGAGGGTTACGATGTTCATACCATCTTCCAGCAAATGGCAGGCATAGGTATGCCGCAATGTGTGTACGCATACTTCCTTGACGATCCCTCCATCTTTGGCTATTCGCTTCACTGCCCATTGCACTCCTCGCTGGCTGTAGCGGCCATCAAAGCCCTGGCCTTGTGGATTGCCGCTGCCGGTGAACAACCACCCTACCGGACGTTCAGCGGCTATGTACTTTTTTAATCCTCGTATGAGATGTTCGCTCAGCGGTACCATCCGGTCTTTGCGGCCTTTGCTCTGGCGGATATGCAATAGTTTTCTTTCAAAATCCATATCTGCCAGCCGGATGTTTCTGACTTCCATACACCGCAGTCCGCATCCATACAACAGTCCGATGAGCATCTTATGTTTGAGCAGTGTAGCGGCATTTAGCATTTGCCATACTTCCTGCTTGCTTAGTACGGTGGGTAGTTTTTTATCCCGTTTGATAGAAGGAAGATGAAGGTGACTATAAGGCAGCCCCTCGCCTTTGAGCATAAAGCGCAATCCGTAAACGGTGTGTTTGAAATAAGTCTGAGATGGAGTTTTACTGCGTTGCTGCAGTTCGTAGAGATAGTCTTTGATTTGGTCTTCGTCCAATTCCGTTGGCAAGCAGCCAAAGTGCAAGGCCATGGCCGCATGTGACGGCTGTAGTTATCAAAGGTGCGTGGACTTCTGCCGAGGATGGAGATGTTGCGTTCAAAACGTTGCAGCAGTTCTGCAAATCCATTAACTTCACCCTTCGGTTGCACTCAGGGCAGGCTTTGGCACGATTGAGATATTTATTATACCTCAGTTCTTCCGGCGATTTTTTTTTGTTGCCATAATAAATTGTATTTTAGTGAATGCTAAATTTACGGATAGTTGCGGAAGGCTACCGTAGGTTTAGTTCAACAAGCAGTTTGGCAAAATGGCGGGTTCAGTGCTTAGATTGAACGCTTTCGGTAAATTGAAAGTTTGTTCTTCGATTAAAGTTTATCGGTTAAAATCTGCCAAGCTGCCAAAACGGTTAATAAATAGATCGTTCTTGTGCAATCGTTTGCCGCTATTTTTCCTTGTTATTGACCTTTATTTTCAGTTACTTTGATGGGTTTCACCTGAATTCATCAGCTTGTTAATTAAAAATATTCATTCGATTATGAAAAAGAAATCGTTACTGATTATCATTGTATTGTTTATCCTTACATCAGGCACGCTGTCTGCCCAGAAAATTCTGGAAGGATTTAAGTATGCCAACGAAAAAGCGCCCGTAGGAAACGAGTGGGAGTCGCCACAGGAACTGGCGCTGAACAAAGAACAGCCCAAGGCTTATTATTTCTCCTTTCAGGATGTGAACAGCGCCCGCAGGGTGCTGCCCGAAAACTCAAAATACTGGCAGTCGCTGAATGGTGCCTGGAAGTTTCACTTTGCAAAAAACCCTGATGAAAGACCAAAGGTTTTTTATCAGCCTTCATTTAATGTTTCAGGTTGGGACAATGTACCCGTGCCACTTAGCTGGAATATCCATGGTATTCAAAAAAACAGCAGCTTGAAATACGGTGTGCCTGTTTATGTGAATCAGCCGGTTATTTTTCAACACAAAGTGGCGGTGGACGACTGGCACGGTGGGGTGATGCGTACACCTCCTCAAAGCTGGACTACCTACGAATACAGGAATGAAGTAGGTTCTTTCAGAAGAGACTTTTCAATCCCTGCAGACTGGAACGGCCGTGAGGTGTTTTTGAATTTTGACGGAGTAGATTGCTTTTTTTATCTGTGGGTAAATGGCAATTATGTGGGTTTTTCCAAAAATTCCAGAAATCTGGCCAGTTTTAATATCACACGCTATTTGAAAAAAGGCAATAATACCTTGGCGGTAGAGGTTTACAGAAATTCGGACGGTTCGTTCCTTGAGGCACAGGATATGTTTAGGCTGCCGGGCATTTTTAGAACAGTAGCCCTTCACGCAGTGCCAAAAGTTCAGATCAGAGATCTGAATGTAATTCCTGATCTGGACGAAAATTATAATAATGGTTCGCTGATTATCAACGCTATCGCCCCTTCGCAAAACATAAAAGCATCTGAGGCAGTAATGAAGGTGGCAAGCCCCAACTTATGGTCAGCCGAAAAACCATATCGTTATACCCTTATTGCCGAACTCAAAGATGCAAAGGGTAAAACAGTAGAAACCGTTTCGACAATTATCGGGTTCAGAAAAGTAGAATTAAAGGATACCCCTGCCGAAAAAGATGAATTTGGCCTTGCCGGCAGGTATTACTACATCAACGGCAAGACGGTGAAACTACGTGGCGTTAACCGGCACGAAACGAATCCATCCGTTGGCCATGCCATTACCCGCGAAATGATGGAAAAAGAGATTATGCTTATGAAACGAGGTAATATTAATCATGTAAGAAATGCCCACTACCCCGATGATCCATACTGGTATTTTCTTTGCGACAAATACGGTATCTATCTCGAAGATGAAGCCAATATCGAATCGCATCAGTACTACTACGGCGCCGCTTCCTTGTCGCACCCACCCGAGTGGAAGCCTGCACACGTTGCCCGCGTAATGGAAATGGTACATGCCACTTACAATCATCCGTCGGTAGTTATCTGGTCATTGGGTAATGAAGCCGGTCCGGGTAAAAACTTTGTAGCTGCTTACAATGCACTCAAAGAAGTGGATAAATCGAGACCGGTACAATATGAGAGAAATAATGATATCGTAGATATCGGCTCCAACCAGTATCCCTCCATCGCCTGGATGCGTGGCGCAGTAAAGGGTAATTATAAAATCAAGTATCCTTTCCACGTGTCAGAATATGCACACTCAATGGGTAATGCCTGCGGCAACTTAGTGGACTACTGGGATGCGATGGAGTCAACCAATCATTTTATGGGTGGCGCCATCTGGGATTGGATTGACCAATCCATGTATAATTATGACAAAAAAACAGGCACCAAATATCTGGCCTATGGCGGCGACTTTGGCGACTTTCCCAATGACGGTCAATTTGTAATGAACGGCATCATCTTTGGGGATTATGAACCAAAACCCCAATATTATGAAGTGAAAAAAGTGTATCAAGATGTAGTTGTTTCCGAAAAGGATATCAAACAGGGAGATTTTGAAATTTTCAATAAATTTTATTTTAAAGATTTGTCGGGATACGAAGTTAAATGGACACTGTTAGAAAATGGCCTACCCGTTAAAACAGGTATTGTAAATGCAGGCATCATTTCACCCAGACAGAAAAAGACAATCAATATTCCATACACATACAATTCGCTGAATCCCGCATCGGAATATTTAGTAACCATTCAGTTTTTGCTGAAAGAAAACCAACCCTGGGCCGACAAAGGTTATGTGCAGGCAGAAGAACAATTTTTAGTAAAAAATGCTACCGAACGTCCTTCAATAGCTGCTGTTTCAAAAGCAGGTAATTCGGGAAAAGCGCTTTACAGTCCTGCCGCCGGAAATATTCAGACAGTAAGCGGCGATAATTTCACTGCCAAATTCGATACCGAAACAGGCAGTATTTACAGCCTTCAGTACGGCAACAACAATATCATCGAAGATGGTAAAGGCCCACGAATCAATGCGTTGCGTGCTTTTGTCAATAATGACAACTGGGTGTATGAACCCTGGTTTACCAACGGGTTGCACAACCTGAAACACAAAGCCACTGGCAGCCATTTCACCCAAAACAGTGATGGTACGGTAACGGCAGCTTTCACAGTCATTTCTCAGGCACCCAATGCTGCCAAAATTCTGGGGGGAACCAGCTCTGGTAATAACAGCATTGAAGAACTGACAGATAAAAAATTTGGCCCTGCTGATTTTAAATTTACCACCAATCAAATTTTCACCATTTACCCCGATGGTTCTGTAGAACTTCAGGCCAGCATCACCTCCAACAAACCTAATCTGATACTGGCACGCTTAGGCTACGTGATGAATATTCCACAGCAGTACGGAAATTACACTTACTACGGTCGCGGGCCTTATGATAATTACCCCGACAGAAAAGTGGGTTCATTTATTTCGCAGCATAAAAGCACGGTGGCAAAACAGTATGTAAACTTCCCCAAGCCGCAGGATATGGCCAATCGTGAAGATGTGAGATGGGTGGCGCTTACCAACAATGCAGGCGAAGGAGCAGTATTTATCAATACCAAAGAAGAGATGACGACATCAGCGCTGCAATACAATCCGGTGGAATTGCTTACTGCAAGGCATCCATATCTGCTACCCAAACCTACAAATACTTATCTTGAACTGGATGCAGGCGTAACCGGCTTAGGAGGAAACAGTTGTGGACAAGGCGGTCCATTGGAACAGGACAGAGTAAAAGCGCTTCAGACTGATGTGGGCTTTATCATTCGTCCGGCTAAGAAGGATTTAACAACAACAGCCAACGTATCGCCTGGCGGCAAAACGCCTTTGTCCATTACCAGAGATGCTACAGGTACGGTGGAAATTAAATCAGCAGGAAAAGAAGCCATCAGCTACAGCATCAATAATGGTCCGGCGCAAACATACAAAACAGCCATCCCTCTCAGACTGGGTGGCGAAGTAAAAGCATGGTTTAACAGCGATCCTGACATTAAGGCGTCAAATACCTTTGAAAAAATTGAAGCTATTCAAACCACCGTTATCAATGCCTCCAGTATGGAAGCAGGCGACGGAGATGCCAGCCATTTAGTGGATGGCGATCCTTCAACAATATGGCATACCATGTACTCGGTAACAGTTGCCAAATATCCGCATTGGGTTGATTTTGATATGGGACAGACGCGCACCATCAAAGGATTTACCTATCTACCAAGGCAAAACGGAGGCAATGGAAACATTAAAGATTACAGCTTGCAAATGAGTGATAATGCAAAGGACTGGAAAACAGTCATCGAAAATGGAGCTTTTGAAAAAAACAGTTCACTGAAAACAGTTATTTTCAACAAACCCGTTAATACGCGCTATATCCGCTTTGCAGCCCTTAGCGAACAAAACGGGCAGGATTTTGCATCAGGTGCCGAAATTGCATTTTTAGAAAATTAGGTGCCAGAATCTAAAATAATCGAAAAATCAAAAGCTGGTTAGCGGCTCCTGACTTGTCCGGGTCAAATTTTGCAAGAGTATCAGATTACAAACGGATAATGGCTGCCTGATAGGTAGTTATTCAACAGCGCGGTACAGGAAAGATAAACGATTCAGCGCAAGATTGATAGTTATGTCCCTGGTAATAATTCTGTTTTTGACTCTGTAGCCAATGTCTTGATGGATACCACCTACTTTGGCAGAAAGTTCGGCGTTATGGTATTCAAAGATAGTTTGAGCAATAAAATTCTTCTTAAGCGATATGTAAAATACGAGACTAATCAACAATATCTTGATGGCATAAAAGAAATATGCCGAAGAGGTATTTCGGTACAGTCAATTGTCTGCGATGGCCGCATAGGACTCTTTGGGTTATTTGATGGTATTTCAATACAAATGTGCCAATTTCATCAGATTCAGATTATCAACCGTTATCTTACGCGCAAACATAAAATGCCCGCTGCTATTGAATTGAGGCTATTGGCACTATATCTTACAAAAACGAATAAAGTTTCGTTCACCCAAAGATTACTACAATGGCAAGATAAATGGGAAGAGTGTCTCAAAGAAGGGACTGTCAATCCACAAACCGGAAAGAGCAATTACACTCATAAAAGGTTAAGAAGTGCCTGGCTAAGTTTGAGACGGAATATGCCGTGGCTTTTTATTTATGAGGACTACGCAGAGTTGATGATACACAATACAACAAATGCTTTAGGCGGCATTTTCTCTGATCTGAAAAACAAGCTAAGAAATCATAATGGGTTATCTATGAAAAGGAAAAAACGGCTAATAGATGGGTTTTTTAAGGCATAAAGCTCTCTGAAGATATCAAGGGTTTAGGTGTAAAATGCCTAAACCCCTGTTTGACATTTTCGTCGAGCATCTGACTTATCCTCGGCAGGTTGCTCCCCGGCAGAGCCCGCCTCCGTTTAGCAGACAATAAAAAGATTATTTATTTTGTCTCCTTATTCTCAAAAGACCTAAAATAAACACCAACTATTTTGTCCATTAGAAGGTATCGTCTGAAAAATGCCAACTACTTTGTCCATTACACCGCAGAATATATACAGAAAAGCATTTAGCCGGTTAACCACTCTATAGCAATTAATTGATTTTTTTCCAATTTGTTGCAAGCGTTGAAGCAAAAGCAGGGATTGCGAATAAATTGCATTATCGTTTTCCTCCTCCATTTATGTCTGAATCATAAATCTTAAATCATAAATCACAATAGGCTTTATCTTTGCCTGATGAAGATTTTAATGGTTTGCCTGGGCAATATTTGCAGAAGCCCGTTGGCAGAAGGGATTTTACAGAACAAAATAAATGAGGCAGGTTTGAACTGGCAGGTGGATAGCGCCGGCACCAATGGCTATCATGTAGGCGAAGCGCCGCACAGGCTTACTCAAAAAGTAGCGCGCCAGCATGGAATTGATATCAGCAATCAGCGTGCGCGGAATTTTTCAACGGCTGATTTTCAGAAATACGATAAGATTTATGCAATGGCCGATGATGTGATTGACGAAATCAGACACATTGCCAAAGATAAGTTTGACACATCAAAAGTTGATTTAATAATGAATGAACTATATCCGGGCGAAGGATTGGATGTATTTGACCCCTGGTATGGCGGCGAAGACGGATACCACGAAGTATATGATATGATAAATGCCGCTTGCGATGCAATCATAAACAACATTAATAAAAAATAAAATTTCCCGATACTCGCCTCTCCGGATGGAGAGGGGGCAGGGGTAAGGCGATGAAACCAACAATACCACAAGGAACCAGAGATTTTGATGCAGCTACAGTCCGTAAACGCAATTATATTTTCAATACCATCAGAAACATATTTGAGCTGTACGGTTTTCAGCCATTGGAAACACCTGCAATGGAAACTATGCATACACTGATGGGTAAATATGGCGAAGAAGGCGACAGACTTATTTTTAAAATTTGAACAACGGCCTCGACAATCCTTCAAAGGCCGAAAAGATAACCGAAGGTTTTAAAAAAGATAACCGAAGGAAAAAGCAGCAAAGACATTACCGAAAGGGCTTTGCGCTACGACCTTACCATTCCCTTTGCCCGCTATGTAGCCATGAACTACAATCAGCTTTCCATGCCCTTTAAGCGTTACCAGATGCAGCCGGTGTGGCGTGCCGACCGACCGCAGAAAGGCAGGTACCGGGAGTTTTATCAGTGCGATGCCGATGTGGTGGGCAGCAGATCGCTCATTAATGAACTGGAGTTGGTTCAAATTTATTCCACCGTTTTTGAAAACCTGAACGTGCCGGTAGAAATCAAAATCAACAACCGAAAAATATTGGCAGCCCTTGCCATGCTTTGCGGAAGCGCACAAGATACTAACCGGATGATGGACATTACCATTGCCATCGACAAATTGGATAAAATAGGCATCGAAAAAGTAAAAGCCGAATTACTCGAGCGCGGATTAAATGGCGACCAGATAAAAACAATCGAATCTTTCTTAAACATTACGGGAAGCAATGAAGAAAAAATAGCCGAATTAAAAAAACTGTTTGACGGCAACGCAACCGGCCTGGAAGGAATTGAGGAACTGAACTACATCATCTCTCATCTCACCAATCTCAGTTCTCCGCTTTTAATTGACTGCACACTGGCGCGCGGCCTCAACTATTACACCGGTACCATCATAGAAGCAAAAGCCCAGAATGTTCAGATTGGCAGTATTGGCGGTGGCGGACGTTATGACGACCTGACAGGTCTTTTCGGAGTGCCCGATGTTCCCGGTGTAGGCATTTCTTTCGGCGTTGACCGGATTTATGACGTACTTACCGAGCTGAACCGCTTTCCTGCCGATGTTTCGTCGGGTACCCGTGTATTGTTCTTTAACTTGGGCACCGAGGAGGCAGAAAAAGCTTTTGAAATGATGCAGCAGTTAAGACGGGCAGGAGTGAGCTGTGAGCTGTTTCATGAAAATACTAAATTTGATAAACAATTTAAATATGCCGAAAAAAAGGCAATTCCTTTTGTGGCAATATTAGGCAGTAAAGAGCTTCAAGAAAAAGTGATCAATGTAAAGAATTTATCTGCCGGCGAACAAGTGCAATTGGGTTTTGATGATATTGTCCACTTTGATTTCAACACATAAATATAATAATACAATCATCTTTTAAACTTGGAATATGAAAATCAAAGTTTTATTATTTAGCAGTTTATTTCTTGCGATTTTGTTTTCATCCTGCAATAGAGGAGGCAAAACCGGCTTACTTGTTCCAAAAGACGCAGGATTGGTAATACAGGTGGACATGTCTGCATTATCATCCAAACTCAGTTGGCAGGAAATAAAAGAATCAGCCTGGTTTGCCGAAGCCCAAAAGCACATTAAAGATTCTTTTTCGCTTAAACTGTTAAACAACCCTTCCAACTCGGGAATTGACACTGACGGAAGTCTTGTTTTTTTCTTAAAGAAGAGCGGAAACAGCGGTTATGCAGCCATACATGGAAAACTAAAGGATGCTGCAAAGTTTTCACTTATGGTGAAAAATATAGACAAAGAAAGCATCACGATTGAAAAGGATGGTAATTTTAGTTTTGCCAAAAGCGTCAAATCCGATGATGCCGTTATATATTTTACCGACAAAATATTTGTACTTACGGCAGATGCTTCTGAAATGTATAAAAGCATGAGCCAGGGACAGACAGTCAACAAATTTGGTATGGACAGTCTGAAATATTTTGCCAAAACCACTTTAAATTTAAAAGGCGGCGATTTGCTCGACAGCGACAAACGGTTTGCTGACCTGATTGCCGATAAGGCAGATATGCACTACTGGATGAACTCAGGAAATATTTACGGCGGAATGATGGGGGGTATGTTCAATATGATGAAACTGAGTGCACTGCTTGAAAACAATATTTCTACAGGGAAAATGAATTTTGAAAATGGTAAAATTGTTGCAGAAACCAAACAACTATATAATAAGGAAATCAGCGCCCTGCTTAAAAAATATTCCGGAAAAGAAGTTGGCGATGAGCTGCTTTCGCGCCTGCCTGAAGGAGATGTGTTGGCAGCTTTTGGCATGAATTTTAATCCTGAATTACTAAAAGAAATATTAAAACTGATTGGCGTAGATGGAATTGTAAATGGCGCTCTTGGCCAGGCTGGATTAAATATTGACGATTTTATAAAATCCTCAAAAGGAGATATGGCTTTTGCACTTACCAATTTTGCAATGAAAGAATCGCCGGCCACTGTAAGCTTAGATGACGGTCAGGAGATTGCTTATCAAAAAGAAAAGCCCGATTTCAAATTCGTTTTTGGCGCTTCGGTTAATGATAAAACCTCTTTTCAAAAAATAGTTAATGCAGCAGATAGTTTCTTCAAAGACAAAGACAAAGCAGTAACTGATTCTTCAAATGGTTTTAAGACCAAGCAACTGGATCAGTGGTTTGCATTGGGTTCTTCGCAGGAAGAAATAGATGCGTTTCTGAAAGGAGGTAAAAAACCCGCTTATGCCGGTATTTTCAAAGGCCATACTTTTGGCGGATTTGTTGACCTTCAAAAAATCACTCAACTTGCATCAGCCAACAGCAGGGACAGTTCTTCCAAAAAGATGTCACAACTTTCGGGTTCTTTCTGGAAAAATATTGTGGTTTTAGGTGATTTGAAAAATGGGGAAGCAAATTCCAGATTTGAAATAAATTTAATGGATGGCAGCAACAATTCATTAAAACAACTCAATAAATATCTGGACCGGATGTACTCGTCTATGCCAAAGAACGATTTTCAGGAATTTGAGGCAATGGATACCACTTTAAATTTGCCTTCCGAAATTCATAAATAAGGTAATAACTTTTCAAAATAATTGAGTACGAGACCATTACTATAATGAGTAATATTTTTAATTTAGACTTAAAGAAAGATTTTGAAGAAAGATTAGTATAAACAGCAATGCAATTAACTCTTAAAAATATTTTACCCACATATTTTGAGCAAAGCAGAAAGCAAAACTCGGGCATCTGGGGAAAGGACTTGCATTTTTCAAATGGCGACTTCATTAAAATTGTAGCGCCCTCAGGTACAGGAAAAACCTCATTGATTCATTTTTTGTATCGGATGCGGATTGATTTTGAAGGTTCCATCTTTTATGACAATAAGCCGCTGAAACATTTTACAAACGAAGAAATTGCAAATCTCCGTAAGAATCAACTAAGTGTGGTTTTGCAGGATATGCGGCTTTTTGGCTAACAGACGCTTTTTCAGAATCTGGAATTAAAAGACAACTCAATCCTTTCCATCCTCCCGAAAAAATTTCGGAAATGGCAGAGCGGCTTAGCATAGCCACGCGGTTGAATGCCCCTGCAAAAAACTGCTCCTATGGCGAGCAACAACGGGCTGTCATCATCAGGGCCTTGCTGCAGCCATTTGATTTTTTACTGATGGATGAGCCTTTCAGCCATTTAGACGAAGCCAATGCCCGCAAGGCAATGGAACTGATTATGGATGAAGTGCAACAACGGAGGGCCGGTGTTATTTTTGCCGAACTGGAACGGGTTGATTATTTCCCTGCCACACAATTCATTCATTTATAAACAAATACGTGTCATTATCCTACAAACCCATACAGCCGCTTTTGCAAACTTCGGGCAACGCCTCTTCCCGATGGTTTTCGTATATTGGTTTGGGTGTAGGCGTATTGCTGCTGTTATGCTCGGTGCAGATGTTTGTCAACATTCAAAAATTATTGAAAGAAGGCAGCATCCGAAAGGACGGCTATGACTATGTATCCATCACCAAAATCATCACCAACGAAACAATGGGCCAGCCGGAGAAAAACCTGTTTCATGAACCGGACATTGAAGACATAAAAAGCAGTCGTTTATTGAAGGTGTGTCGCCTTTAATCTCAAACGATTTCAGGGTAAAACTCAGCGCCGGTAATATGCTGCCCTTCAGCACGGACATGTTTTTGGAAAGCCTTGACAATGCTTTTATTGATACCATTCCGCCCAACTTTCAATGGCAGCCGGGGCAACAGGAAATTCCGCTGATTCTTTCTTCCGACTTTCTTGAAATATATAATGTATTTGCTCCCGGGCAGGGTTTGCCGCAGGTTTCCAAAGAAACGGCAATGGGCATCCCCGTGCAAATTACCTGCTATGGCAGGGCCTTTGAAGAAAATCAGTTCTCGGCCAGGATTGTTGCTTTCAGCGACAGAGTCAATTCGGTATTGGTTCCCAAAAGCTTTTTATTATGGGCCAACGAACAGTTTGGCAACAAACCAACCATCCAGGCCAGCCGCCTGTTTTTGAAACTCAAAGATGCCAACGATCCGCAACTCATTCAATATTTGGATGCCAAAGGATATAAAATTAACCGCGACAAAACGCTGCTGGGGCGCAATAAGATCATTTTACAGGGTATCTTTTCGGGGTTGGGCATTTTTGGAATTCTGGTAGTCATTCTGGCGTTGATGCTTTTTTCATTTTATCTGCAGTTGGTGATTGCGCGCAGCAAAGAAAGCCTTCAGTTATTGCTAACGCTGGGATACTCGCCGCGATGGTTAGGTAAAAGTGTTTCAGGAAAATTCATCCCTGTATATGTTTTGATAGTGTTGGGAGCGCTAGGCTGCACCCAAATCATACAATGGGCATTTCACCGGTTTGTCATGTTCAGCCGCCCGGAGCTTTCTTCCTATGCACACTGCTTGGTGCTGCTGATAGCCTTTTTGTTAGTAGCATTGTCAGCCACCGTCAATTACAGGATGGTTAAGGGGCTTCTAAACAGGCTGTATTAATAATGGGAAATATTGACACTTAAAAATGTTCACTTGTTTGAAAGTATTCATTTTCATACCCGAAGACCTACGCATTTTTAATAATTTTCAGATCCTATAAAAGGATATTTTTATCAAAACTATTTTTATTACGAATATTTTCTATTTATAATACGAAATAGATATTCATGGCTAACAAATTGATTTACAGAAATTTTGAAAAATATATATGATTCTGACAAAATATATTTTTTTGAATTAGGCGAGCTTCGTATATTTGGGAGTTATAGCCAATGGTAGGACGACCACCGAAACGACAGAATTATAGAGAATGGACAGTATAAAATTGAACGACATATTACAACTTGACAACCTTAACAATGTTAAGATTCGTTTCAATTTGATGTTTGCCCAGAATTGGAACCCAATTGAACTTTTTAAAAATGGTGACATTTCGACAATGCTTGATGGACAATATTGGAATTACAATAAAAATAAATCATACAAACAAGGACAAATCACAATTGGACTTGTAAAAATTAAACCGACCGAAAATTTTTGGTTACTCTTTCACATTGGACAAGTAACAAAGGACTTGGATAAACTGAACGGAGTTGGTTACGAGTATCAAGACTTGCCTGAATACGAAAAATATGTCGGACGCTTAATCGTGAAATTTAAAACAAAGCTCAGACAATGGTTCGTAACGCTGAATCTGTAATTGATGATTGTTACGTTTCACAAATTTTGCCAGACACTTTTGACAATGACTTATTTCCTGGCTATGAAAAGGTAAATATCTCGTGGGACGAAATGCAAAGAGTTTTAGAAAAAGACAATTGGAAAACTGCACTACAAAATCAAAAAGGAGTTTACTTGTTGACAGACATTTCAAATGGTAAAAAGTATGTTGGTTCGGCATACGGAGAAAATATGATTTTAGGACGTTGGAGAGCATATGTAAAAACCGGACACGGTGGAAACGTTGGTCTTAAACGTCTGACCTTCGACCACATAAAACAGAATTTCAAATACTCAATCCTCGACATTTACAAATCAACAACTGACGACCAAATCATTATTGACAGAGAGAGTTGGTGGAAAGAAATTTTACAAAGCAGACAATTTGGATACAATGAAAACTAACGGACGACAAAGAACCACTGGCTATAACATCGGTTTGGCAATATGGCGGCTGAAGTGCTTCTATGAAACATTTGTGCAAGGTTCAACAGCAGTAATTCTATTGAACTTTTGTGCTAAAAATCCGCCACATCGCCAAGCCGAAAACCGTTAGCGGTCATTGTAACCCGACACCAGAAACAGACAATTACAAATGAAAATTTCAGCCGACAAACAAAAATTATTAGACGACTTTACTTCCGAATTAAAATTCATTGACGGAGTTAAAGCAATTGTACTTGGTGGCTCCCATGCTGTCGGTTTAGCAACTGGAAAATCTGACCTGGACAGGTATTCTATTATTCAGAACAAAGTCATTTCGACATCGAAAAAATAAAAACTATTGCCAACAAATTTTCTAACAACGACCAACCAACGGTTACTGGTTTTTACGAATGGGGACCTTGGGTAAATGGTGGAGCTTGGATAAATACAGCAAAAGGCGAAGTGGACTTACTCTATAAAAACATTGACCAAATCTTAAAAACTATTGACAATGCAAAAAATGGCATTTGGGAAAATAGTTTTGAACAACAACCACCTTATGGTTTTTCATCAATCATTTTCCTTGCGGAAACACATAGCTGCATTCCTCTCTATGACCCAGAAAATGTAATTAGCAAATTAAAAGACAGCGTAAAACAATACCCGAAGAAGTTAAAACAATCAGTTGTTCAACAATCGTTGTGGTCGGCAGAATTTACGATTTGGCAGGCGGAAAAAATTTGCTGCTAAAACTGATATGTATAACACTGTTGGCTGTTTGACGAGGGCAATGTATAGTATTGTTTCGACACTTTTGCGTTGAATGAAATTTATCCAATGGGCGACAAAAGAGCGATTGAAATTGTAGAGAAAACAAAAAAACAAACCTATTAACTTCACAAATAAAATAAATGCCATTTTAAGTTGCGACAAAAAATCATTGGCAGAAAATGTTAGACTTTTGAAACTTTTATTTAACGAGACAGTTGAACTTGCGAACGGACAATACAAACCATACTATAAACTGTAATAACGAATGACAAAACAACGAACCGCTAACAAGGTATTGCCAAAAGCGGGGCTGAACGGCTTCGATTGGACATTTGTGCAAAGTTCAACATTCGTTCTTCGATTGAGCTTTTGTGCTAAAAATCCCCGCCTTCGGCAATACCCAAAACGTTATGCACAATTGTATAGTCCTGAAATAGGTTGACTCCAAAAATGTGGATAAGTCAACTTAAAACAGGCCTGCCCCGACCTATTTCGGGGACAAAAAATGAGTAAAAAACAAAGCCCAACCGGCGGGGAACGCAACAATTATTTTACACCGAAGCCTTCAAACAAAAAATTGTAAATGAAGTATTGAGTGGCAAACTCATAAAACGCCAGGCTTCGCTGATCTATGGCATTAAGGGCAATGCCACCATTCTTTACTGGATTAATCAGAGCCAGGGGCTGAAAGGCTATGAAGCAAAAGCCAAATCTCCGGCTAACTTTGCTGAAATGAAAAAGAACATTCAGGACAAAAAACTGGAAGAAGAAAACAAAGAACTCAGAGAACTATTACGGGTGGCAGAACTTCAGTGCCGACCTGTGGCAACATGCGATTGAAGTGGCTGAAAAAAAATTCAACATTGATATCCTAAAAAAGTATGGTGCCCAACAATCCACTCCTTCCAAAAGCAAAGACCGAAAGAAAAAATAACGGAAATGTGCGGCGTATTTGGTCGCAGTAAACAGGCTTATTACAAGCAGCTGCATCATAAAGCCGATACTACTGTAAAGGAAGAAACGATTGTTGGGCTTATAAAAAAGAAACGGGAAATATGGAAACGAGGAAGCGGCCGAAACCTGCATCAATGCCTGTTGCCCGAACTGAAGCAACACAATATAAAAAATAGGGAGAGATAAGTTTTTGATGTGCTCAGGAACAACCAACTGCTCATCAAATCAAAACGATGCAGAACGAAAAACCACTTGTAGTTATCATCATTTCAACCGATATAAAAATTTAATAGAAACCGCCATACCACAGCGTTCCAATGAAATTTGGGTGGCAGATATTACTTACCTGTGGCTGAAACCCCAGGATAAATTTTGTTATCTGAGCGTAATAACTGATTTATATTCCAGAAAAATTGTAGGCCATTGTGTGCATGAAACTTTAAGTGTAAAAGGCTGTATAGAAGCTTTAAAAATGGCATTGAAAAACAGGAAGAATAAAGCTCTTCCCCTGATTCACCATAGCGACAGAGGCGTGCAATACTGTTGCCATGCGTATGTAAAGCTTTTGCAGAAACAAAACATACAAATCAGCATGACACAAACCGGCGACCCGTTGGAGAATGCCGTAGCCGAAAGAATACACAGAACCATTAAAGAAGAATTTACTACCGACAGGCAAATTAATTTTTGTAATATTGACGAAGCAAAAAAAGAGATAAAGAAGTTCATTGAGTTTTACAATAAGCAACGGCCGCACAGAAGTGTAGCATGGCTTACGCCCCATCAGGCGCATCAATGTACGGGAGCCTTAACCCGGGTTTGGAAAACCTACCGGCGCAGGCAACCTGCATGGGGAGATTTGACAGAGGCATAGGCTCCAGTATATATACAAAAATGGCTGCCGGATACAGCAACCATTTTGTAAAGTATAATATACTTCGTCGCATCAGTTTATTCCTGTTCATCAAGATCTCCCCAGAACTTGAATGAAGTCCGCTTCAACTGATAAAACAAAGATGAACAACTAAACTCAAAACGTAAAACACAGCTATCTTATCCCGCTGTGAATAACGTGAAAAAGAGTCAACTGATTTCAGGACGAGACAAAATTTTTAACAAACCCGATAAAGAAAATGAGACATCTATTGACTATAATATTAGCCCTGACTTTTCTCTTGCTTACCAATTACGGGCAGACACAGAAGGTGAATGAAACTTCTGAAAAAGTTGACCAATATCTTTCAGCATTAGGCAAAGTTGGCTTCTATGGTTCGGTATTGGTAGAACTAAATGGAGAGAAAATTATTTCAAAAGGATACGGTTTTAGTGATGTTGAAAAACAAATCAAAAATTCACCTACAACTCTTTTTGACATTGGTTCTATTACAAAGCAATTTACATCGGCTGCAATTCTAAAATTAGAAATGCAAAGCAAACTTTCAACAAACGACAAAATTTCAAAGTATTTTGAAAATGTTCCATCAGACAAACAGCAAATCACCATTCACGACTTACTTCGTCATCAATCGGGCTTAATAAGTAATGTGGGTGGAGATTTTGAAAAAATCAATGAGGTAGAATTCTTAGACAAGGTTTTTAATTCAGAATTACAATTTCCGGTCGGGACAAGTTTTCATATTCAAATATTGGTTACAGTTTATTGGCTATGATAATCGAGAAGGTTTCTAATCAAACCTATGAAACCTATTTATATGAAAACTTATGGAAACCTGCGCAAATGGAAATGACAGGATACACACGACCTGAGTTTGACAAAAATCTCATTGCGGTTGGATATGAAAATGATGACAAAGTTTGGGGAAAACCAACAGACAAAGAGTGGGATACGGTTTCACCCTATTGGCATTTGAAAGGCAATGGTGGAATTCTTTCAACAACCGAAGACCTTTATAAATGGCACAAGTGCCTATTGACAGAAAAGGTATTATCAAAAGACGCTAAACAAAAGCTGTATCATCCTAAATTAAGAGCAGAAGAATCCGAGAATTCATACTATGCCTATGGTTGGGATGTTTCAAAAACAAATAGAAACACTACGCAAGTTTGGCACAATGGCACAAATAGAATTTTATATGCCGACTACCTTCGCTTTATAGATGAGAAGGTTACATTCATTATGCTATTAATCGTTACCCAATTTAGTTCGTATTAATTTTCTATGCTGCGTATCTGACGTGGTCTGCATGGAAATATTTTTGCACCTGCTTTTTATTGCTTTTTCTTTCATTCATAAAACCTTCAACGTTGGCGCGCATTTCAGCTTTATTGATAGGACGCTTTTTGCCGATAACATTAGTCTTTACATCCTGATTCAAATATTCTTGCGCATTCAACTCGGGGCTATAGGGCGGAATGAAAAACACCTCTATTCGATGTTTGCTTTCCTCCAGCCACACCTTCAATTTTTTTGTTTTGTGTGCAGGATGACCATCCGTTACATAGAATATCTTTTGTTTACTATAACGAATCATTCGTTGCAAAAAATCAATAAATACATCACCGTTAAACTTCTCTATCAGCATAAACTGTAAATGACCTTTATTGCTGATAGCTGAAATCATATTGAGCGAAAACCGTTGTCCTGTTGATTTCACCACGGGGGTTTTGCCTTTAGGCGCATAGCTTCTGCCTGCCTGATGGTCGCTTCGCATACCGGTTTCATCTCCAAAATAAATCGTTCCTTTCTCCTTAGTTGCCCGCTTCTTTATGGCAGGGTATTCCTTCTCCAACCATTGCTTTACCTGCTCGGGTTTCTGTTCAAATGCTTTGCGGATAGGCTTTTGCGGTGTATAGCCCCAGCTTTTTAAATATCGACCTACCTGCTTCACGCTTAATACAACGCCATATTTCTGTTCGATAAGCTGTTGTACGGCTGCACGCGTCCATAAACTAAAGGCCAGTTTTAACCGGTCGGGCATCTTATCCTTTATCAACCGTCGAACTTCGGCAGCCTGCTGGCCGGTTATCTTCTTGCCTCCTTTTACGCCACGCTTCTTATTCAAAAGTGAACGCTTGCCTTCTTTTTGTATTTATTCCATGTTTTATTTACACTCCTTTCTGATACAGAAAATATCTCGGAAGCCTGCTTTTGAGTGCCCCGTTTGTTTTTTAAGTAGCCCACTATCCGAAAGCGAGTCTCTTCCTGAGCATCTTTGTTCTTACGTTTTGTATTAGCCATGGGCAAATATACAAAATATATTTTAAAATAAGAACTAAATTATGTCTTTATTAATATCTAACAAATCGCACCCAAATTTCAATAATTTAAATTTTGAATTGGCAAGAATTGTTTTCAATCCAAACTTTATTCCTGAAATCCCCATATATGATAATGCAGAAAACCGCGTATTCTCCAACCGAATTATTACAACGATTAGTGAATTAGGTTTAGAAAAAGCAAAAGAAGAATATGCTAAAAAGAAAAACACCGAACAACTTTTAGAATTCCTAATGAGAGATGAAGGATTTAATCACATAGACAATGGTAAACCCGAAATTGCTGTTCAAATCTTTGAAATGAATGCTTTCGTTTATCCTAAATCAGCCAAGGCATTGCAAGGATTAGGAGAAGGTTATATGGAGACAGGCAAAAATGAATTAGCATTAAAATACTTAAAAGAAAGTTTAGCAATAAACCCCGACAATCCATTCGTTATCAGATTAGTTAAACAGCTTGACAAGTGAGAAAAACTGCCACTAACAACTAAGGCTTCGTTGGGCACGCAGTGCCAACAATGAAGCCGCAGGTTGAACGGAACCTACGGTAGCCGCTGTTGCACTATGGAGTTGCCGTTCTTAGAAGTTGGTTTATTTTGCAGACCGGGCAGGGTCTGTTTTTTTTGTTGGGCTGTTTGGGAGCTGGCTTTTCTGGTTTTTTTTCATGGAGGTACATAAAATCCCCTACCCATAAATATCAGTTCACAGGCACAGTTTGTTTTTCCATTAAATATTTTTCAGGCGGCCCACGTTTGCCAAACACTTCAATCGTTATCATGGTTCCGGTTTTGCAACAGGGGCATTTGCGTAGCAATGTCTTTGCTTTTGCCTCCGGCCTTTTTACTTTCAATTCACTTTGCAATGCCTGCAGTTTTCCCCGCTTCCAGGTGCTGCTCAGTACGGTGGGTAGTTTTTTATCCCGTTTGATAGAAGGAAGATGAAGGTGACTATAGGGCAGCCCCTCACCTTTGAGCATAAAGCGTAATCCGTAAACGGTGTGTTTGAAATAAGTCTGAGATGGAGTTTTACTGCGTTGCTGCAGTACGTAGAGATAGTCTTTGATTTGTTCTTCGTCCAATTCCGTTGGCAGGCAGCCAAAGTGCAAGGCCATGGCTGCTATGTGACGGCTGTAGTTATCAAAGGTGCGTGGACTTCTGCCGAGGATGGAGATGTTGCGTTCAAAACGTTGCAGCAGTTCTGCAAATCCATTAACTTCGCCCTTCGGTTGCACTCAGGGCAGGCTTAGGCACGATTGAGATATTTATTATACCTCAGTTCTTCCGGCGATTTTTTTTTGTTGCCATAATAAATTGTATTTTAGTGAATGCTAAATTTACGGATAGTTGCGGAAGGCTACCGTAGCTTTAGTTCAACAAGCAGTTTGGCAAAAACGGCAGTAAATAGCTTCAATTTAAAGTTTTTCGTTAAATTTGAAATCGGTGCTTCGATTGAAGATTTGCGTTAAAATGCCGTCTTCGCCAAGCTGCCGCCACGTTGGCTGACATTCCCCATTTTTCGGCAAGAAAATAAATTCTCGTGCTAACGGAAATTTGGAAACAATTGAGAATAAACAACTTAAAAAAACGTTAGTCAGAATTGTAGAGCGACACAGAAACATAACAAAAAACAAAATAAAGTAAATGATAGAAACGGCAAGACTAATTTTAAAACCATTGACTTACGACCAGTTAGTGAAATACACTAAATGCGACAATTCATTGGAAGCTGAACTGAATTTGAATGAAACTTCAAGAACAATTTCGCCAGAACTAAAAGAAGCATTTGAACAAACAATTTTACCAAACGTAGCGGACAAAACAAAAAACTATTTGTATTCGACACTTTGGACAGCAATTTCAAAAGCTGAAAACAAAATGATTGGCGACTTATGTATAGTTGGAGAACCAAACGCAGACGGAGAAATAGAAATTGGTTATGGCACTTATGACGAGTTTCAAGGAAATGGATTTATGACAGAAATTGTAGGTGGAATTATTGTGTGGAGTAAAACTCAACCATTTGTAAAATCAATTATTGCTTCGACAGACAAAACAAATACAGCATCTTTCAAAGTTCTTAAAAAAAATAATTTCATTAAAATTGGAGAGACAGAAACGCTATTCAATTGGAAATTAGAAATGAATAATGAAACAATTACTTGACGAGAAAAACAACGAACCGCTGACAGCGGTTTGGCGTAATGGCGGCTGACGTTCTTCGTATGAACATTTGTGCTATATTTGAACTGTGTGCTTCGTATCAACATTTGTGGTAGAAATCCGCCACTACGCCAAGCCCCAAAACGTTAGCACTCACTCATTCCCCATTTTTCCGCAAGAAAATAAATTCTCGTGCTAACGGACGTAAAAGCGAGTAAAACAATCCTTAATTTTATCACGGCTCATTGCAAGACCCTTTTAGGCATTGGTGCATCATAGCCCGTGCGTCATTCTGGTTGGAATGTAAAAGCTCCGATTCTCGGTCGGAGCTTGTGATAAATTAGTGGTGGTCCGCCTTTGGCGGAACCCCGTTCAGAATAATTTACAGTACAAATATACATTCTCTTTGAGCCATTTTTTTAATCATTAAAAAGAAAAATGTAAAAATGAATTATCAATCCACATTGTGCGTGTATTGATATTGGCAGCCGTAACCACTTCGTGGCCGTAGGACAAGAACTCTCGGATGTAAAAGAATTTGGTGTGTATGCAGATGATTTGACAGACATTTGTCTGCATCTGAAAGAATGCCACGTTACCTTCGTAGCAATGGAAAGCACAGGAAATTATTGGCAAAACCTGTATGTGGAACTTATCAAACACGGCATTGAAGTTACCCTTGCCGCAGAAGCATCGCACAAAATGCAGAAGTACTTGAAAATACTCAACTTCCGCTTAGACGTAGTGGTCAATGATATTTGCGGACTTACCGGAATGGCAATTATTTCGGACATCTGCAAAGGCAACCTCGATCCCGAAAAACTCTCCGAACACCGTCACGGGAATTGCAGAAAATCAAAGAAGAGAATGCCAAAGCATTGAAAGGAAACAATCGTGAAGATTATCTTTTCGGACTAAAACAAGAACTTGAATCCTATCAGTTTTATCAAAAGAAAATTGCTGAATGTGATAAGCAAATCGGTATGTTCTTAAAAACACAAATCAACACCGACCCCGATAAGAAAAAACTCAAAACATCAGACAAAACACATAAAAGAATCAACAAAAATGCACACAAAGGAATAGACCTCAATCAAGCATCTTATCAATATTTTGGCGGTGTGGATTTAATGAGCATCGAAGGAATGAGCCACGCAACCATTCTTAGTATCATCAGCGAAATCGGACCCGAAGGCTTCCATAAGTTTGAAATTGCAAAACACTTTACAAGTTGGTTACGCCTTGCTCCCAACAACAAAGTAAGCGGTGGAAAACTACTTAGTTCAAAAACTCCGAAAGGCAGTAACAGACTAAAAATTGCATTACGAAATGCGGCCAATGCCATCGGAAATTTAAAAGACCCGCACCTATCCAACTTCTTCAACAGGGTTTGTTACCGAAAAGGTAGAACAGTAGCCGTGAGTGCAACCGCCCGTAAACTTGCCGTAATACTTTGGAATATGGTTGTAAAACAAGTCCCTTACAAACCACCAACCGAGTACCTGTTCCTTGATGAAAAAAGAAAACTCGGTATAGTGAAACGCATTAGAAAACAAATTGATAAATTTGCACTGACTAATGAAGATTTAGGATTGGTAACTGATTGACTATGAACGAAAAGAAAAAACGTTAGTCAGAATACAAACAGACAGTCTATTATGAAAAAAATAAGCATACTTTTTTTGACAACCCTATTTTTGGGGTGTAACAAAACTAAAGACCCAATTCAACCAGTCATCGAAAAAGGGTTGTTTAAAAATCAGACAATTAATATTTCGGGTACACAAAGAAATTATCATCTTTTTATACCAGACAATACAACTAATGCTCCTATTGTCTTTCTTTTTCACGGGAATGGCAGCAACTATGATGATATGTTAGGACTTTCAGGTGTAAAAGCCCCCTACAAAATCTGGTTGGACATTGCCCAGCAAGAAAATGTGATAGTTGTTGTACCAAATGGTACACTTGGTTCTTCAAATTCAAGAGGGTGGAATGATTGCCGAAATGATGCACTGACAAATCCCCTCGTAGATGATGTTACTTTTATAAGCAATTTAATTGACTTTATCAAAACGAAATATAACGCAAATACATTGAAAGTATTCGCTATGGGGACTTCCAATGGTGGACACTTAGTGATACGCTTAGCCCAAGAGATTCCTGCCAAAGTAACAGCATTTGCATCCATTGTTGCAGCAAATGCAGTGAACTCAAAATGTACCAACTCCACCATCAAGATTTCTGCATTATTTATGAATGGAACAAATGACCCTATTATGCCTTACTTAGGTGGACAAATTGCTTCTAATAGAGGGGAAGTCTTTTCAACAGATAACACTATTGCATATTGGGTTCAACGAAATGCGACTAACCCAACACCAGAAATTACCAATATAAACGATTTGAATACAAGTGATAATTCTACTGTTACAAAGCACTTATATAAAAATGGTGGGAGTAATACAGAAGTTGCCTTGTATCGAGTAAATGATGGCGGACATACCGAACCAAGTATTGCCCAAAGATATAGTCCGTTATTTTTATTGACAGTTGGTAATCAAAATGGAGACATAGAAATGGCACAAGAGGTGTGGAACTTTTTTAAGACCAAGTCAAAGTAGAAGTACCGCACAAACATTAAGCGGATTTAAAAAGCCCCCAATAATCGAGCTTTAAAATAAACTAAGAAAGCCCCGATCTTAAACGACCGGGGCTTTGCAATCCGGTTCCTTCGGCAGGCTCAGGAACCTTTCTGCGACAGCGGCCAATGGTTGTATCTTCGTGTTGCTCTTAGGTGGTTTTCTGGGTCAATTATAAATTAAGGGGACTAAGCGAAGAGTTTGTATAATCTAAAGAGGAAGAATTTTGTTTCTGCTACTCCTCTGAGATTGGCTCTGAAGAGTTTTATTTTTGAATTGAAAGATTCTGCATTGGCATTAGTATTTCGGTTGATAAAGAAATTAAGGATATTATCTAAATTGTTTTTTACGGTATTGGCTACTGTATAAAAGGTTTTCATTTCTGCGGTATGTGTTTTGGTAATCCATTCATTAAACATTGTTTTTGCACTGTTCGGATTTTTTTGTTCATAGATATTTCTAAAGTGTAGTGTGTGTTCATAAGCTTTTTGCAGTTCGGGATGTCTTGCAAATAGCAGGGTGGCTCTTTGATGTTGGTTTTCGGTCCATTCGTTTGATTTTTTTGTCAGAATGTAGCGGCTTCTGGCCAGCAGTTGTTTGGGTGTATCGCCGTTAGAAAGCGCCTCGGGTTCATATTTGCGCCCTGCTTTTCTGGCTTCATCAATGGCCTTATTTTCGGTGTCCAATTCCTGCCACCTGAGTTTTACACGCAGGTGTTGCAGGGCTTCCATATTTTTGGCCATATCCAGTGTTACCTCTTTTACCGCTAAACGCTTGTTTTCATTGATTTTCAGCAACACACCTATAATATCCTGACTGAGTGTGCCCTTTACAGATGCTATTAGCGAACCCTTCTTGCCTCTGCCGTTTTTGTTGGTGATAAAAGTGTACAGTTCTCCCTGCGACAGGCTCACCTCATCAATGCTCAAATGCGTGCCCATATTTTCAGGGAAAACAAGGTAATCTTCTGCATGGGATTTTGCTCCAATCCTTAAACCCGCTGGTAAATTTTTGTAGGAACGGGTGAGGGTGGAGGGCTTTACGCCATACTAGCTGCAAATATTAGTAATCGTATCCTCCCTCGTATCTACCTGTACCTTTTAAAAATCCGCAAGCTCTTTGGTTAATCTGGAGTCTTCGGCAATGAAATGGTAGTCATTTCTGACGATTTGTTTAGCGTCCTGCTTGTGTCGCCAGCCTGCGGCGAATCACCAAAAACACATCCTTGCCTCGTAATGGAAAATCCTGTATCGTTGCCTCCGTAAATCCTTTTGATTCAAAATCGACTGCATTGTAACCGCTATGCAACCTGTTTTGCTCTTCTAAATGAAGCTCATAAAAAGTTTGCTTGTCCTTTATGCGGCATAACTGTTTTACTTCTATAATATCAAAATACTCTAATAATCCCTCAGGTAAAAGTAACTGAATTACTGACTGTTCCAACATGTTTTTGACCACAAAAATAATCTATTCCCCAAAAAATTAAAGTGAGCCGGTTTTCTGAGCGTTTTGATGACTGGAATGAAGATTCTTTGAAAGTGTTTCATCCGGAGTTTTAATAACATTACCCGCAATGACATAAAATCCCCTACACTAAAACTCCTCTTGTTTTCAGGCACTTTGTTCATTTTTGTATTTGTATTTTCGTTACTCATCAACCCTCATTTTTTAATCCTGGCGAGCCTCGGTGCGCAGTTCGTTAATATCTACCAAACTGCCATTATGATACATCAGGGTGCGTACTAATTGCAGTTTCCCCTTGCCGCATACCGGGCATACCGTTACGTCTTTCCCCGTCTGTAGCTGCAGTCTTACGGTGGCGGGTATGGCTACCAGGCATGGGCTTAGGCAGTTGTAATTGTTTGCACACCTCAGCTATCCGCTTCATCTTATCCTTGCTGTGCAAATAACCCGCATGGCGGATTTTTACAAAACCCTTGGGCAGAATATGCTGCTCAAAACGTCTTAAAAACTCGGCATGGCCAAGGGTCATTACTTTCTGCTTGTTGTCCTGCCCGACTTTGTCATTCAGGCGGGCATCCTGATAATCTTTGTACCGAAAACTGATATTCTTGTCATCTATTTTTATAATACGATGCAGTGATGGCTACCTTATGGGTATATCTTCCCAGTAATCCACTATCTGTGCCGGGCCGCCAAAAGGCGCTTTAGCATATACGTTCCATTTCTTTTTGCCTGCGATGGAAACTATAATTTCCAGTGCTTCCTTGTCTTCATATTTCAACTCACCTGTGGCAATATATTTTCTCAGATGCGACATAAAATATCCTTTGTACATTTTTTTCCATTGCCCTGCGGGGAAATAAAACTTTCCGTTGCTACGCTTTTTTCTTTGATCCACCACCGACCCCTCTCCTGCAAGAGAGGGGAGAATACCACCACCGCTTACAATGCAATGTACGTGCGGGTGAAAGTTGAGGTCTTGCCCATTGGTATGCAAGATGCTTACAATACCCGGTACGGCTCCTATATATCTGTCGTCTTTGGCCAGCGTAAGCAGCGTGTGTTGTGCAGTTTTGAACAATAACCCAAACATCCGTTTTCTATTGCCCATGCAAAGTGATCTTAACTCCTGTGGTAAAGTAAACACTATATGAAAATAAGTAGTGGGCAATAGCTCTCCCATGCGGTCTTCGATCCCCGCCTGAATGACCAGTCGGGCAGGCATTGTTCCCGCTTAGTGCCACCACAGTTTGGGCAATGCCGGTTGCCACAGCTATGATACTGATAATGTACATGGCTGCAACCCTCGTTGCTGCAACGATACTGATGCATACCGATGGCTGATGTATGGCAGCGGCTTAGTTTACTCAACCCAGCCTGACTATATCCATTAAAGCTTTTAACTTCCGGATGGGCAAAGATTTTGCTTTGCAACAGCTGCCGGATTTCAACGAGTGGCTGCTGTTCCATACACCAATGTCCCAAAGGTGATTGTATGCCTGCCTGCGTATGTTGCTGCAAGTGAAGATATACCATGGTGGTTTCTATTTTACTATGTCCCAGCAGGGTTTTGATGACATGGATATTGTTGCCGCAGTTGAGCATGTGCGTGGCGAAACTGTGGCGCAGCGTATGTGCCGTAAAGGGCTTGTCTTTATACCCTGCTTTGGCCTTAGGCGCTGTTTACAATCACTTGTGAAGCTTCGCAGATGTAATGCCCGTTTGGTTTGTTTGCCGGTGAACAGAAACTCTTTGGGGCGGCCTTCTTCTATATACAGTTCTCGGAGTTTTAATAGCAGATGCTCAGGTAGCAGTGTGTAGCGGTCTTTGCCGCCTTTGCCCTGATATACTTTGATGCGCTTGTTATCGCTCTCAATATCTTTTATCCGAAGATTACTTACTTCGCTGATGCGCGGCCCGCAACCATAAAGCAATCCTATCACACAGTATGCTTTTAGGGTTAATTGCGCTGCAACCAGCCTGACCACTTGTCTCACCATAATATTGGGAAGTATAAACTGCTTGCGCGGATACAGATTGAGGGTACAATTTACGCCGAAGGCATTGCCCTTTTGAAAAAGAAACTGCAGGCCTGTGCCACACTGCGGCCTTTAGCCCTGCCTATTTTATGCACTTCTTTGATGTACTGCAGATACTGTTCAATATCTGACTGACGGATATCTACCACCGATTTGTGGTTGTAGTACTTGAAAAGCAGCTTCATCTCCTGGCTGTAGTTACGAATCGTACCTTTCCCGTATTCTTTCACCGTTAAAGTCTGATGCAGTTTTTGCAACCATTCTACTGCATCTGTCCTGAGTTCTTTCACAGAAATTTCATTACCTTTCATTTTTATTATATATTTGATGAAAAGTAAAGATGATAAACATTCGCGGAGAACAGACTCAGCGTAGGTGTTGCTTGAACAAGGGTTTGGCAAGAGAGCGGGTTTCGTACTTCGTATCAAACTTTTTCGTAAATTTGAAGTTTCGTCTTCGGTTGAAATTCAGCGCTTAGAGTGCCGCCTTCCAAGCAGGTCAGGCGTTGGCAAAAAGAGAAGGAAACTAATTTTACTTTACCATTATCGTAATTCCAATAAGGACAATGCCTGCACCTAATAGCTGCATACCGCTGAATTTTTCACCCAGAAAATAATAATTAGCCACTAAAACTGTAATAATAGAAAGCGTAGTAGCAAGCATCGTAATAGAGGTGGAAGCATTTGCAAGATGGGGGATTTTTAATAAAGAGTTATTTATCATAATAAAACTTATTCTGGAAAAAACAGCAAACAGCATTGCCACAATAAACTTCCAGTTGGTAATGAGCGAAAACATACTGCCAAAGCTTAACAGATTTCCTGAAATTAGTTCCCTGTCGCCCACAAGAGTAATTGATATAGCGCTAACAATACAATATATAATAAGCCAAAATATAAAAGCTGCCATTCTGATCCTTAGTTTTGGTAAAGATAACCAAACAACTGTTTTCTGTTGAATTTAAAAAAGGTTGTAATTTAAATGGATTACAACCTTTTTTAAAAAATCATTTCATTCATACATTATCCCTTCAATGCTGCTAATGCAGCTTCATAATTTGGCTCCTGACCAATTTCGGGAACCTGTTCTGTGTATATCACTTCACCATTTTCGTCAAGCACTACCACTGCGCGACTCAACAGGCCTTTAAATGGCGAATCGGCCATAGTTACTCCATAATCGGTTCCAAATGTTCCTCTGAAATCCGATAACACCACCACATCATTCAAACCTTCTGCTCCGCAAAAACGGCCCAATGCAAAAGGCAAATCTTTTGATATGCATAAAACTACTGCATCAGGAAGCGAGGAAGCTTCTTTATTAAATCTTCTTGTTGATGCAGCACATACGCCAGTTTCAATACTTGGAAAAATATTTAAAACCGCTTTTTTCCCAATAAAATCATTTAATGATTTTTCTGATAAATCACCCCCTACCAGTAAAAAATCTTTTGCTTGCGAACCTACTTCGGGCAGATGTCCTATTGTACTTGCCGGATTTCCTTTAAATGTAATGTTTGCCATAATCTTTATTTATTAAATTTTTAATATAACGCCTTTTTTAATCAATTTGTTTTTATACAGCCATTAGAGGCCTTCTATTCTAAAATAATGCATACAAAGATAACGATTGTAAGCCTGGATAGCAAGAAACCGACGGTCTGATTTGATTTTCTCGTCGGTTTTATCCTTTGCTCCCCGGCAACTGCATTTTAATCATCTGCTTTTTTTGGATAATTTAGGTAACTTCATCATTAATATCTTTTGGAAAAATGTATCTTCATTTTTTGAAATATGCATAAAAAAGAGTCCTGGTTTTTGGCCGGTTTATTATTTGCCATCTTATGGGCTTCTGCTTCTACAGCTACCAAAATAGCGCTTAAGGAAGCACAGCCATTAGTAGTAGCTGTCAGCCGTTTTGGCGTGGCTTCTGTCATTATGCTATTTACCTCTCATTTTGTATTAAAAAACAGATTGCCCAGAAATAAGGAATGGAAGCAGTTGGCAGTATATGGGCTGCTCAACATCACTATCTATCTGGGGTTATATGTAATAGCTATGAAAGAGGTTACGGCCAGTATAGGCGCACTCACAGTTGCGGCAAGTCCGGTTTTCATCAGTTTTCTTTCTTTTTTTGTTCTGAAAAAACCATTAAGCGCCATAATATTGACTGCAATATTAATTTGTATTGCCGGTTTTGTGGTGGTGGCCTGGCCCCTGTTTGATGGCGCTACAGTTACCGTTAGGGGCCTGACAGTACTTATCATCAGTATGTTTTCTTATTCGGTGGGCACTATTTATTTTGCCTCCAAAGAATGGAACGATTTGCACTTGCTCACTTTAAATGGCTGGCAAACCCTGTTAGGAGGTATTTTTATGATGCCTTTTGTTTTTTTTACTTATAAAAGCAATGCCAATTATTTTGGCGGTGATTTCTGGAAAGGCACACTCTGGCTGGCAGCGCTAGTTTCAATTGGCGCTGTACTATTATGGTTGCGGTTAATTAAAGAAGATGCAGTAAAGGCAGGACTTTGGCTGTTTTTATGCCCGATTTTGGAATTATTATTGCAGCAATTCTTGTAAGGGATAAAATCAGTCTTTATACAATTGTAGGTGTGGCAATGGTTTTGGGAGGTTTGGGTATCAGCCATCTTGATAAAAAATTAAACGCTCCAAAAAAATAAGTATATTGCCTGTTTTGATAGTAATTACCTCAGGATTTAACAAAAGCATAAAAACATGTTTTTTGTCATATTTTATATGATTTTAATGTTTTAGATATGATTATTTTAGCTTATACACAAATCTTTCAGTAACTTTGCAACTCCGAAAAAGAACCATTTTTTTAAATTTATAAAAAATTTTCTCATGAGTTACATTTCCGATGTTTTTGCAAGACAAATTTTAGACAGTCGCGGCAATCCCACTGTTGAAGTTGACGTAATAACCGATGAAGGAGCGCTTGGTCGTGCAGCAGTGCCCAGTGGTGCCAGTACCGGTATCCACGAAGCTGTAGAGCTGAGAGACGGCGACAAAAAAACCTATTTGGGTAAAGGCACCTTAAAAGCTGTAAAAAATGTAAATACCATCATTGCACCTGCTTTGTTGGGTCTGGATGTATCGGACCAAACCGGAATTGACCAATTGATGATGAATCTGGATGGCACTAATAATAAGGGAAAATTAGGAGCTAATGCTTTACTGGCTGTAAGTATGGCTGCTGCAAAAGCTGCTGCAGAAGAAGCCGGACTGCCATTGTACCGCTACGTAGGTGGTACCAATGCAAAAACGCTTCCTATCCCAATGATGAACATTCTGAATGGTGGCGCTCATGCTGACAATAAAATAGATTTTCAGGAGTTTATGATTATGCCGGTGGGCGCTTCTTCTTTTAGTGAAGGATTGCGCTGGGGTGTAGAAACCTTTCATGCGCTGAAAACTGTGTTAAAGAAAAATGGTTATAGCACCAACGTGGGCGACGAGGGTGGATTTGCCCCCAATATTCAAAGCAATGAAGAAGCTATTGAAACCGTTTTGGAAGCCATTACTGCTGCCGGATTTAAAGCAGGTTCTCAAATGGTAATAGCGATGGATGCTGCCAACAGTGAACTTTGGGATGCCAAAAAGAAAAAATACGTTTTCCACAAAAGCAGCGGTAAGGCAATGAGCAGCGACGAACTGGTAAAATACTGGGAAAACTGGGTAAAACAATATCCTATCGTTTCTATCGAAGACGGTATGGCCGAAGATGACTGGAAAGGCTGGAAAGCGCTTACCGAAGCTATCGGAAGTAAAGTACAATTGGTAGGCGATGATTTGTTTGTTACCAATGTAGAACGCCTGCAACAAGGTATCGACAAAGGCGTGGGCAATGCACTGCTGGTAAAAGTAAACCAAATTGGTACTGTTACCGAAACCATCAATGCCGTTACACTGGCACAACACAATGGTTACAACACCATCATGAGCCATAGAAGCGGCGAAACAGAAGATACTACCATAGCTGACCTGGCAGTAGCGTTAAATTGCGGACAGATTAAAACCGGTTCTGCAAGCCGTACCGACAGGATAGCCAAGTACAACCAGTTAATCAGAATTGAAGAACAATTAGACGAAAGTGCAATTTATCCTAAAGGAAAAATTAAATTTTTAAGTAAATAAGCTTGTTCACCTATGTGTAAAAACTTTCTGTACAAAATACAGAGAGTTTTTTTTATCTTGCAGCTATGGAAGAATTTGTTGACTTTATTTCCGAAAAAGAACCGGTATTAGAAAACAAAAGGGTTAAACGGGGAGGAGCGTTGAGTAAGATTTCACGTTTTCTAACCAATAAATTTTTGCTCACAGCAGTAGCATTTGCGGTGATTATGGTTTTTTTGGATAAAAATGATTTGCTTACAACAATAGAAAGAAAGAAAGAACTGAACGAATTGGAGCAAAGCAAGGCACACTTTTAAAAGAACTTTCAGATCTGAAACAAATTAAAACTAATCTGGAAACCAACCCTGCAGTGATTGAAAAAGTTGCCAGAGAAAAATACCTGATGAAACGTGAGAATGAAGACCTTTTTTTAACGGAAGACCATACAAAAAAGAGTTACGAATAAGAAATTCCTTGATTTTATTATACAAGAAGATGTGGCTAATAATAGTTCTGGCTATAGTCACATTACTCTATACATTTTCTATTAAACGAACAATGGTAAACAAAGGAAGGCAAATTTTGAAGCACTTACACCATCATTCAATAAGAAATGTATTGTTTATTGTAGCTTTTTCCTCCTGTGTCTCCTCTCAAAAAGGCCAACTATACACATTTTCAAATCAAAGGAATTGCAATCAACAAAATATTTACAATTATGAAGTGGAGGATTTGCCAAAACCGATTCATAAAATAGCTCTTGACACAATGTTGACTGCAAATTTCAGTCGCAACAGTCTGAATATTGCCAATGCAATTGGTACGCTGGATTTACTGAAAGTGTTTATGAGTAAAAAGAAAGAATATCGGGCAAACAAGCTACTCGAAAACCGAATAGAACTAATAGAGATACATCAAAAAATAAATCAGAAAATAGACTTGTCATCTCTTGAAATATCAGCTGTTTCATCTGAAATAGATTGTGAGGAAGAAAGAGCCGACCAAATAGCTTTCTTTATGAAAAACAAGGAAGCAGATACCGAATCCAAATTAACCGTTGGAACTATCATTGCCGGGGCGACGGGTTCCGTTGTAACCGGAATTTTGGCTGCTAAAAATACTAAAGGTAATCTTGCCGATATTGTTGGCATCACATCAGGCGTAGTTGAAGCCATCCTTGGCTTTTTGATTCTTAAACAAAAACCAAAAATTGATTTTTTCATGTTAGAAATGTTTTAAAAGATATTTGGGAGGGCAACCCATCTTCCGAACTATTTCCTCCTTCAATCTGGTACTACCTGAATTACTATAGTCCCGATGAGGCCAATAAACCGCCTCTTAGAGAGCAAATGATTAATAGCTGGATGGAATTTGGTCAAATACAATCCAATAAAAAAGAAAAGAACAAAAAGCCAATTGATATATACTTTGGCGAAGGAGGCAAATACACAGCTGATCAGCTAAAGAACAGGGCAAAAATGTACGACCAACTTGAATCGGTAATCAAGTTGATGAAACAGGATTTGAAAGAATTGATGTACGAATTGGAGAAAATGTAAAAAGGACTCTCCGCTATTTTTAAGCTAATATACAAGATATTTTGAAGTCCTTTATCTACATTAAAAATAACAACTCTATACTGTCTATTACTTACCATAGGCGACATTTGGTTCATTAAAAAAGGCTTTCACAAGGGTTGTTTTTCTTTGAATTTCTTTCATGGTATCTTCTACAGTTTCTCTGAATGTTTTTTTAGTGGGTGTGTGCTTCTTTTTTGCAACTTTTTGTTTGGCATTGTTCCACACCAGCTCGTCAGGGTTTCTTTCAGGCGAGTAAGACGGGAGGGCGTATATTTTTAGTTTCCCATTTTGTACTTTTATAAATTCTTTCACAGCTTTGGTAAAATGTGTTCTATGTCCGTCCACGATAAGGGTTACGGGCTGCTTTTGCTTAGTGCAATAGCCTTTTCAGAAAATCAATAAAAACCAGTGCTGTGAATTTTTCTTCAAAAAGCATGAATCGCATCTTTCCCTGATTGCTGATGGCCGATATACAATTCACTTTCTGCCTTCTGCCTGTGGTCTTTATAATAGGGGTTTCACCTACAGGAGCCCAGGTGGCACCGTACTGTGCCGTGGCATGAAAGCCTGCCTCATCTCCAAAGTAGATATCACGCTTTTCATTTTTGGCTTCTTTTTTAATTGCAGGGTACGTTGTGTTCAACCATTGATCTACTTTTACAGGATCTTGCTGGTATGCCCTTTCAACGGGGCGCTGTTTGCTCAATCCAAGTTTTTTCAGTAATCGCCCAACCTGTACATTCGAGTAGCTTACATTGAACTTTACTGATATTAATTCCACTATCATATCTACTGTCCATAGTGCATACTCAAATTTTAATTGCAGTGGGTTTTTAAGCAGGTAGCCAACCAGTTTTTGTTGCTGTTTCTCCGTGAGTTTTGGTTGTGGACCTTTCGCTATCGTACTCTTTAATGATCCAAAACCACCAGCATCATATTTGGCAAGCCACTTATAAATGTTAGCACGGTGCAATCCAAAAGTTTTAATCACTTCCTCAGGGCTTTTGTTCTCTATCCGCACCTGCTTTACAGCCTGAATACGAATATATTCACTTTGCTCATGGGATAATTTTCTCCCATCCATCTTTTCGGCTATTAGTACTTCTATTCCTTGCATACGCAAAAGTAAGGAAATATATTGATATATGTCGCCTATCCAATGAAATAGTTAGTAAACAAAAAATTTTCTATTTTCAATTGAAGTAATCAGGAAACCAACATTAAAAAGTAGTTCCTGACTTGTCCGGGTCAATTTATGCAAGAGTATAAATTATTGTAAATGAGGTAGTTAGTTATTTATTTTGGTAATTTGCTGACCTAATGGGTTAAAATGTACAAAATCCGGAAAATAAAATACTCCTCTCTTGGTCTCCATTCAGGTGTATAAGATTTAGAACAGGAAAAGAGTGATTGTAAGGCACATCGGATCAACCTGGAACGAACAGGAGCGATTAGATTTACTGTCGCTTGCCAGCGATTTTATTGAGAAGTCCACCAAACAGCTTAATTTGTTTGGCCATAAACAGGCAAACAACTTACTGTACCTCAATCAAACCGAATTCATAGGAGTCTATTATAACTTTTTGTATAAGCTTATATCAAAGCTCATTATAGCTGTAGGATTCGATAAAATAAAGAACGGGCTACTGCTGGATATAGTCATACTGCGTATGGTAGAACCAGCATCCAAGCTTCGATCCATAGCATTATTAGATGAATATTTTGGGATAAAGCACCGAAGGCAAAGCTATTACCAGTCTGCACCTCAATGGCTATCCTAAAAACCAAAACAGAAGCTATTGCCCTTACATTTGCCCGCAAGCATTATAGTTTCAACTTTAAAAGTATCCCTTCGTCCAACCCCGTCATTGTTGTTTAAGGTTGGCGGCATAGTTTTGTGGCAGCAGGAGGTGGAGGTTTTCTTTTTGGTGTTGTTTATGTTTTCAAACAGGTTAGTGAGCCAGTGTTCGGGATTGATGTTGTGCAGCCTGCACGTGGCGAACAGACTATACAACATTGCTGCATCTTGTGCCCGCTCGTGGCTTCCGGCAAACAGATAATTTTTGCGCCCCAATGCCAGGGGGCGAATAGAGTTCTCAACAAGGTTAATATCGATTTGCAAAATGCCGGCTGTGGTATGCACACACAACTTCTCCCTTCGCGTTAATGAATAAGCGATGGCCTTGCCAAAAGGACTTTTGGACCCTTTTGTGAGCAACATTTCGGTTAAGGCGCTTTGCAAATTGTTTAATACGGGAAGGCATGTTCCTTCCGGTGGTTTTTATTTGCTCCGATGCAAACTATTCTTCTCAAGGTAATCTAACTCCTATTCCTTATATTTATCGATGGCCGGTAGGTGCAACAAACCAGTCGGTTGCTGAACAAATTAAATAAATTGGAAAGCAACGCAAAGGAATTGTACTTACCTGAAGGCAATGAAGCGCGATTGAAAGCAGCATATTCCAATAGATATCCATGTTTAGCATTCAATGTTGTTACGCCTTTTGCCATCTTTAAAGGCGTAAACAGTAACTCTACGGCAGACGGCATGTACACCTTTAGATTCCCTGTTACAGGTAAATATTATGTTGATCCATCAGGAGCCGAACCTAATCTGAATAAAAACCTCCCAAGTACATATTCTCCGGTACTTGTAATGCGCAAGCAGAATTCAAATATATTTATCGTAAATTTGTAGGAGAAGGATTGGAGTATGCACGTCGTGAGCAGAATCCGGTGGACGAACCTATTGTTCGTTATGCTCATGTATTGCTGATGTGGGCTGAAGCAATGGTAGAATCCAGCGATCTTCAAGGTGCCATGCAAAAAATAAAACAAGTGAGAGACCGTGTAGGAATTCCTACAATGGCATCCTCTTTTGCAGATAAAAATATAGCTCGCAATTATGTGCGTGATGAACGCCGCCGTGAGTTGATTGGCGAAGGCGTAAACTTCTTTGATGAAATGCGCTGGAAAACAATAAAGGAAACCAAGTTTGACCAAAAGGTGGCACAACATGCTTGGGGCGGCACTGAAAATACAGGTGGCGACACTTATGAATGGATTGACGATTATTGGTACACCAGGCCGGTTCCAAAGGCAGAAATTGAGTTGAATAAGAATCTCAAACCGACCCCGAGATGGATTTATTAGATTGAATAGCTCATCTTAAAAATATAATAGAATTACAAAAAAGGGGCCTTGCAAATCGCAGCCCCTTTTTAACTTCAGAATCTAATAGTCCACAAAGCGGCTTTACTTAACTTTGCTCAAAGTAAAACTATTGATATAGCCTTATTTTTTTGAATTGCTCTTTGCCGAATATTATTTATAACTCATATTTAAATTTGTTCTCCTAATCATGTTTAGACTAAATTATTTTATCGCACTCCTGATTATCCTTCTTTTTGTTGCATGTACAACATCCAAAAAATCAGCAACAGGCGTTTCTGATGACTTTATAAAAAATAATTCCTCAAATGCCACCACCATGCTGAACAATATGCTGAAAACAGCAGATGTAAAATTTTCAGTAAAAAACGGCGCCTATCCCCGCACTACCAACAAAGAAGGCAAGATGGCTACAACCTCTATGTACGACTGGACGCCGGGTTTCTTCCCCGGCAATCTCTGGTACACTTTTGAATTTACCAAAGACGCTTCAATAAAAGCCCAAGCCGTGAAATGGACCCGAAAAATTAGAGCCGCTTCAATACTATACCGGCAACCATGATTTAGGTTTTATGGTGTATTGCAGTTATGGCAATGCTAACCGCCTGGCCAACAAACCGGAGTATAAAAACATACTGATCAATGCAGCCAAATCGCTTTGCTCCAGATACAATGCTACAGTCGGTTCCATCAAATCGTGGAACAGGTTCAACTCGTGGCATGGAAATGCATCTTACGATTTTCCGGTGATTATTGACAATATGATGAATCTGGAGCTTTTGTTTTTTGCCACAAAAATTACCGGCGATAACTATTACAGAAACATTGCCATCAAACATGCTGAAACAACCATGCAAAACCAGTTTCGATCTGATTACAGTTCTTATCACGTCATTTGTTATGACAGTACTACCGGCAAGGTAGTGGCCAAAGAGACCGCACAGGGATACGCCGATAGTTCTACCTGGTCGCGCGGACAGGCATGGGCAATTTATGGTTTTACCATGACCTATCGGGAAACCAAGGATCCTCGTTTTCTAAAAACAGCTATCGGCCTTACAGATTATTTTATCAATAATAAAAATCTGCCGGAGGATGGCGTTCCTTACTGGGATTTCAATGCTAATGAGCCAGGCTATACACCCGGAGTTAAATCCTACGCCAACAAGGTAATGACGAAATATCGTGATGCTTCTGCGGCTGCTATCACCGCCTCCGGACTTCTTGAATTGAGTACTTATGTGGGTGGAAAAGAATCAGAAAAGTATAAAAATTTTGCTATCAAAATGATTCGGTCATTGGCCGGCCCTGCTTACCTTGCCAAACCCGGAACCAATGGTGATTTCATCATCGAGCATTGTGTAGGCAGTATTCCGCATCAGTCAGAAATTGACGTGCCATTAGTGTATGCCGATTATTATTTTCTTGAATCATTAATCAGAATAAATAGGATAAATAAGGGGCAGGCGCTAATTCAATAAAAGGTGATAGGCTGAAGGCAAGCGAATTTTATAACTTAAATTGAAATCATTTTGAAGCGAATAATATTTCTAACCATTTCTTTATTTTTAGGGATTTTTCTTTTTGGCCAAAAAAACAAAACGGCTGTGGTTTCCACCGGTGCACAGGACCGGGCTTACTGGGTGAAAACACTCGATAAAATTTCCTGGCCGGTGGTCAATAATCTGGCAAATGGTACACTCAGACAGAATATGCCGCTTGAGGTAGGCCCCCAATATTATTTAAAAGTGAAGGAAGTTACCTATTTAGAAGCTGTTGGCCGCTGCCTTGCCGGGATAGCTCCCTGGCTGGAATTACCGGATGATAATACGTCCGAAAGCTTACTACGCAAAAAATACAAAGAGGCAGTGATAAAAGGGCTGACCAATGCAGTAAATCCTCAAAATCCTGACTGTCTGAATTTCAGAACAGATAATCAACCGATTGTTGATGCTGCATTTCTGGCACATGCTTTTCTTAGGGCACCAATGGCTTTGTGGGAACCTTTGGATGAAATTACGAAACAACGATTTGTTTCGGAATATAAATCACTTCGCGATCGTTCGGGCAGTTATAACAACTGGCTCTTATTCGCTGCCATCAATGAAGCTTTCCTTAGGGCAGTTGGTGAAGAGTTTGATCCTGCAAGAATTGATTTCGCAATCAACAAAATGCAGGAATGGTATGCCGGTGATGGTCAGTATAATGACGGTCCTAAGTTCAGTATGGATTATTATAATTCGTTTGTTATTCATCCGATACTGGTTGATTTGCTGGCTTCGCTAAAGACCAAACCGTCAACAAAATACAATCAGAAAGGATATGGAGTAGAATCAGCTTATCAGCAGGCTGTAAAAAGAATGGTGCGTTATTCTGAATTTCTGGAGCGCTTGATTGCACCTGATGGTTCTTTCCCTGCTTTTGGTCGTTCTATTACCTATCGCTCTGCGGCATTTCAGGCGTTGGCTCAAACAGCACTGATACATCAGTTGCCCGAGTGGGTGTCGCCTGCTCAGGTTCGTTGCGCCTTAACCAAAGTGCATTACAATCTCTACGATGGCAATCAGAACTTCGATGCCAAAGGTTGGTTAGTATTAGGTTTCAATGGACATCAACCCATGGTGGCCGATCAATATACTTCTACAGGAAGTCTATACATGGCCACACTCAGTTTTTTACCTCTGGGCCTTCCGGCAAATGATCCCTTCTGGTCTGACCCTGCTGCAGACTGGACCGGCAAAAAAGCATGGAGCGGTCAGCCCGTGAAAAAAGATTATAAGGTAGATTATTAAAAGAGGGTTTCTGTATTTCTGTAAAACATAAATCATTTACCATTCAGTATGAACAGGTTTTTTTCATTTTTGGTTTTTCTTTTAACCGGGTGGATGGCAAGTGCTCAGAAGTCATCAGTAGGCGACTGGGCATCATTTCTTTCGCGAAATGATATGGTGTATGATACCCTGACCACCAGATGGGAGGACGATGTTTTCATCGGAAACGGTTCAATAGGAGCCATGCTGTACATGGCAGATGAAAACAACTTCAGGCTCGAAATCGGCAGAACTGATGTTACAGACCATCGCAGAGAAAAAATATCACATCTTTACGGCAAGGCCCGACTGCCCATCGGACATTTTGTTATTTCACCCATCGGTAAAATTTAAAAAAACAGCGCAAGATTACATCTTTGGGATGCGGAGGCAACAGGAGAACTGATAACTACCGAAGGCTCCATTAAATGGCGAACCTTAACTTTATCCCAATCGGATATCATCGTTTTTGAATCTGAATCATCAGGAAAAGAAAAAGCGAACTTACGGTTTGTACCTGAAGAATCAGTGAGTAGTCGTGTAAAATACATGCCTGATATTCCTGAAGGTTATGGTCCTAATCCTCCGCTTAAATTATTTGAGCGAAAAAACATATTCTTTTGCCGACAACCATTATTGGCCGGAGGCGATTACACTACTGCCTGGAAGACAAATGTTTCGGATAAAAAAGAATTCCTGTTTATTACCGTTCAAATTGAAAAACAAGGTTCTTCTGTTTCAAAAGCAGAAAAGCAAATCAATACTGTTTCTGAAAAGAATTTCACCGGTAAAATAGTTCAGCACCGCAACTGGTGGCACAGGTTTTACCCTGAGTCATTTATTTCTATTCCCGATGCTCGAATGGAGTCGTTCTATTGGATTCAGCAATACAAGATGGCATCTGCCACCCGTGAAGGCAAAATACCGATTGATCTGATGGGTCCCTGGTATCGCCACACTCCCTGGCCGGCTTACTGGTTCAACCTGAATATGCAGCTCATTTACTCACCCATGTACGCCGCCAACAGGCTTTCGCTTGCCAAAGGTCTTTTACAAATGATTGATGCCGCCCGAAATAATCTGGTCTTGAATGTACCCGAATCCTACCGCACTAACACAATGGCATTAGGGCGTTCCGGTGGGTTGGACATGTACAGTCCCGTAAAAGTTTATAAAGAAAGAGACACTTCTGCCACTGATGCCCAATTGGAATTAGGCAATCTTACCTGGCTGCTGCACAACTACTGGCTGCATTATCGCTATACAATGGATCCGCAGATCAAAAAACAACTGATTCCATTGCTCAAACAAAGCATCAACTATTACCTTCAATTAGTTTACAAGGAAAATGACGGCAAATGGCACCTACCCTATTCCTATTCTCCTGAATACCCCGGCGGTGTTACCCGCGATTGCAATTACGACCTCTCGTTATTGAGATGGGGATGTCAGACTTTATTAGATATAGCGCCATTAGATCCGCTCTCCTCAAAATGGAAGGATATATTAATGAATCTCGTAGATTATCCGCAGGATGAAATAGGGTTAAGAATTGGTAGAGATGTGGCCTTCAATCAATCGCACAGGCATTACTCGCATATTCTGATGGTATATCCGCTCTACACCATGAACTGGGATCAACCCGAAAACAGGGCATTGATACTTAAGTCGCTGAATCACTGGCATAGTTTCAAGGGCGCTTTACAGGGCTATTCCTTTACCGGTGGCGCATCCATCTATGCCACAATGGGCGAAGGCCAAAAAGCAGTGGACTATCTGAATCAACTTCTTGACAGATATGTGAAAAGCAATACCATGTATTTAGAAACAGGACCGGTTATAGAAACACCTCTGGCTGCGGCAGTTTCCATACAGGACTTGCTATTGCAAAGCTGGAGTGGTAAAATCAGAGTTTTCCCCGCCATACCGGACATCTGGAAAGATGTGGCTTTTGAAAACCTGAGAGCAGAAGGCGCTTTTTTGATTTCTGCTTCGCGAAAAGACGGAGAAACCGAGTGGGTACGCATTAAAAGCCTTGCAGGGCAACCCTGCATTATTAACCCGGGGATAAAAGGAAATTTGAAAACAAGCAATGCAAATGCAACAATTGAACCAATAGAAAATGGGTTTATCAGGCTAAACCTCAGGGAATATGAGGAAATAACGCTATACAAAAATGGTATTACAGATTTTTTAGTCAGTCCAGTTAACTTAAACAATATCAATCAGTTACATTTCTGGGGTAGAAAATAATTCCAATCATTGCCAATAATAGTTTTGTTTTTATGCATCCCTAATTTGCGGTATATGGACACTCTGTGCTTCAACTTGTCTTACATTTGAATAGATTAATTCAACTAGCGATTACTTAGAATGCACTATTTTTTCAAGAAAGGCAAAATTTTAAGCATGAAAAGACTATTTATATTAACATTATTGCTATTGTTTATCTGGGGAATAAATGCTCAAATTATTGACCCCGGCAGAGCTGCCAGGCGGGCTGCAGAAAACAGGGTGAACAGGCAAATTGACAGAGGCATCAACAAGGGAATGGATAAAGCTGAAGAAGGTATTGAAAATGCAATTAAAAAAGACAAAAATTCATCATCTGAAAAAGGAAGTACCAATAAGTCAAAAAAGAATGGTGGTGATCGGAATCAGAACGATGAGGATGTAGTTGAAAAAAGTAATGGAGGTTCAAATACTCCTTCCTTTTCAAGTTATGGTAAGTTTGATTTTGTTCCGGGAGAAAAAGTAATTGCATTTGAAGACTTTAGCCAGGATGCTTTGGGCGATTTTCCGGCTAAATGGAATACTAATGGCTCCGGAGAATTAGTAAAACTGAATAATTATAGTTCTAAGTTTTTAAAAACTCTAAAGCAAACAGTTTTTTATCCCGAATTCATTAAATCCTTACCCGAAAATTTCACAGTTGAATTTGACCTTTCAAGCACACCGGAGTTTAGTTTTTATAATGGGTTTCTGATTGTTGGTTTTACAAACGAACCTAATGTCGGGATAAAATGGTCATTATTTAATAAATTTGGTCGGAAATCAGATACCAAAAACACCCTTGAAGTCGGTTTTCACCCAACCGGTGCCGGCGGTAACAGAGGAATGACACTACTTGAAAGCTTTGGACATGGCAATCAAATTTTAGATAGCGAAGACGAACAAAGTGCATTTGTCACCAAAGGCAGCAAAACAAATGTACATGTGAGTATCTGGAGGCAAAAAAGCCGCATCAGAGTGTATATTGATGAACAAAAAATCTGGGATATCCCTCGTGCATTCCCCGATGGATCAAAGGTCAATTCCTTATATTTTAGAAATAATGGCTCTGAAAAAGAAGATCAGGCGTTTTTTATCAGTAACCTCAGAGTAGCAGTAGGAGCGCCGGACACACGCAATAAACTGATAACAGAAGGAAAATTTGTAACCACCGGTATCCTCTTTGATGTAAACAGCGATAAAATAAAGCCTTCAAGCTACGGCGTACTAAAAGATATTGCCAATGTTTTGACCGAAAATGAAGACATAAAAGTAAAAATCGTAGGCCACACCGATAGTGATGGAGATGATGCTTCCAATCTCGCCTTATCCAAAAAAAGGGCTGAATCCGTTAAAAAAGCATTGTCTTCTCAGTTTGGCATCAGCGAAAAAATGATAACAACCGATGGAATGGGAGAATCGCAGCCTGTTAGTCTTAATACTACACCCGAAGGAAAGGCCAACAATCGAAGAGTAGAATTTATTAAGCAATAAAATGAAAGCGATCAAACAATAACCAAGTCCGGGTACTAAGCTAATAATAACTATCCGGCCAAATCTTTAGACAGCAACAAGAGAACAGGAGAGAGAACCTTAACCGGCCTCTCCTTTTTCTTTTCTGAACCTTGAACTGTTTTTCATACCTTCGTGGGAACAAAAAATTCATGCTATATGTCACAAATTTGGAAAGATTACCAGGAGCAACACAAAGAAAGATTCCTAAACGAAATGATGGATTTACTCCGTATTCCATCAATCAGCGCCAGAAGCGAACATAAAGAAGATATGTATAAGTGTGCCGAAGCAGTAAAAGCATCACTTTTAGCTACCGGCTGCGGCAAGGCCGAAGTAATGGAAACTGGCGGACACCCTGTTGTTTACGGAGAAAAATTGTTGATCCGGCCAAACCTACAGTATTGGTTTATGGTCACTACGATGTGCAGCCCGTGGAACCATTGGAAGAATGGAAAACCCCTCCGTTTGAACCGACTATAATCGACGGTAAAGTTTTTGCGCGTGGCAGTGCGGACGACAAAGGCCAGTTTTACATGCACGTAAAAGCAATGGAAATAATGGCAAACACCAATACCATGATTACCAATATCAAATTCATAATTGAAGGCGAAGAAGAAGTAGGCTCCTCCAATCTGGGCAAATTTGTAGCTGCCAATAAAGAATTGCTGAAAGCAGACGTTATTCTCATCAGCGACAGCTCTTTGCTGAGTATGGACACACCCTCTCTCGATACCGGTGTGCGTGGACTTAGCTATATCGAAGTGGAAGTAACTGCCGCCAATCGCGACTTACACAGTGGTATTTATGGTGGTGCCGTTGCTAATCCGATTGTGGTATTGTCAAAAATGATTGCTGCATGCCACGATGAAAATAATCATGTAACCATTCCCGGATTTTATGATGATGCGGACATTACCTCCGAAGAGGAAAGAGCATTAATCAATAAAGCGCCGTTCAATGAAAAAGAATACAAGAGTGATATAGGAGTAAAAGAACTATGGGGCGAAAAAGGCTTCACCACTTACGAAAGAACCGGCATTCGTCCTACATTAGAACTCAACGGTATCTGGGGCGGTTATCAGGGCGAAGGCTCCAAAACCGTATTGCCGGCAAAAGCGAGTGCCAAGATTTCGGCACGCCTTGTACCCAGCCAAAACAGTGAAAAAATGACAAAGTTGTTATTAGATTATTTCAATAATGCAGGTCCTTCCTGTGTGACCGTAAGGGCATTTGAGCATCATGGCGGCGAGCCTTATGTTACACCCATTACCAGCAAAGGGTATATTTCAGCCAGCAAAGCCTTGGAAACCACATTTGGAAAAGAAGTCATTCCGGTACGCAGCGGCGGCAGTATTCCAATATGCAATACTTTGGAAAAAGAATTGGGGATCAAAATCATATTCATGGGCTTTGGCTTAGACAGCGATGGCCTGCACAGTCCAAATGAGAAATATAACATCGAAAATTATTTCAAAGGGATAGAAACCATTCCTTATTTCCATAAGTTTTTTGCGGAATAACTTCAAAATAACTATTTCCAAAATTAAAAATCGCCGTTTGATACGGCGATTTTTTTTGTAAAGAAAAGATTAAAAAAATGTAAAGCACGCTTTACATTATAAAATTCTTTTTATTTTTGAAAAAAATTATAGTTATGCGTTCCAAATTTTTGCTTCCACATCAATTTAAATGGATAGGTTACATAATTGCTCCTGGGAATTATATTATGGAGTATTATTCAAAAAGGCCATTTTCTACAGCATTTTCTAAATCTAAAAGCTTTGATATTAACCATTTCAGCATGTATGTTTGTTTTTGGATTTTTCTTTACAGTTTTTGCCAGAGAAAAAATAGAAGATGAATACATTTCTTTGATAAGATTGGAAACTTTTCAGTTAGCATCAATTATTCAGTGTTTTTTAATAATTATTGGATTTTTTCTTATAGGGTTCGCTAAAATTCCAATGAGAATTGATAGTCAAATGCTTTACTATATAGGTTGTATATTTTTTTATTACTTATTTTACATTGTTCGATTTCGATACACAATCCAAAGGACCAATAAATTAAAAGGATGAGAAATATTTTAAGAGAGGAAAGAACAAAAAATGAATTGACGCAAATTCAACTGGCAGATATAGTCGGAGTTTCTCGTCAATCAATTATAGCTATTGAAACTAAAAAATACACACCTACAATCATTCTGGCACTAAAATTGGCGAAAGCGCTAAATAAAAAAGTTGAAGAATTATTTTTTCTTGAAAATGATGATTAATGAAAACCGATAAACTCCGTCTCGACAAATATCTTTGGAACATCAGACTTTTTAAAACCCGCAGTCTGGCTTCTGATGCCTGCAACAACGGAAAAGTGAAATATGAGGATGAAGCCGCCAAGCCCGGAAAAAATGTACATCTGGGTGATATTTATGACGTACGCGCCGAAGGCAGAAGATGGAAAATAAAAGTAACAGGCCTCTTGCAAAATCGCTTGAAATATTCTGAAGCCGTAAATTTTTATATCGACCTCACTCCTCCCGAAGAACTGGAGCGCCTTGAATATCAGGCTTCAGCATTCCATACCGGTAAGCGATTAAGTAAAATAGGCCGCCCCACCAAAAAGGAGCGAAGAGAACTGGACGATTTTTTTGACGACGAGTAGCCTTTGAAGCAAGGTCGGTAACCAAAAAAAATGAAAGCTACGTAACTTCGTTGCATGAACATAGATATCATTACCATTCAACCTGAATTATTAAAAAGCCCTTTTGAGCACAGTATTATGAAACGTGCTCAGGAAAAAAATTTGCTTTCGGTGGAAGTGCATCATTTACGCAAATGGGCGGTTAATGAATATGGCCAGGTGGACGATTATCAATACGGCGGCGGCGCCGGAATGGTGATGATGTGCGAACCGCTTTCCAAAGCCATCGAAGAACTCTCTGCATCAAGAAAATTTGATGAAATTATTTATCTGACTCCGGACGGAAAGACACTTAACCAAAAAATTGCCAACATGCTTTCGCTTAAAAATAATTTGCTGCTCTTATGCGGACACTACAAAGGCATTGATGAACGCATTCGGCAGAAATATGTTACCCGCGAGATTTCAATAGGTGATTATGTGTTGAGCGGCGGCGAACTGGCAGCTGCCGTTCTGGTAGATGCCATCGGAAGGCTGCTCCCGGGTGTGTTGGGCGATGAAACCTCTGCGCTTACCGATTCTTTTCAGGACAATCTGTTGGCACCGCCGGTTTATACCCGGCCCGAAGAATGGGAAGGCTTGAAAGTGCCAGATATACTGATGGGCGGCAACCATAAAAAAATTGACGAATGGCGCTACGAGCAATCATTGCAACGCACAAGAGAAAGAAGACCTGATTTGCTTGACAGTATTGAATAGATTTACGTTTTATTGATTCGGTAAAATAGTCGTAAATGTTAAAATTTATAAAACATAATTTTCAAAATCATGAACAGTTTTACAATCCGGGGAAACCTGGTTGATATTTTCAATAAAGAAGTATTTCCGGCAGAAGTTGTAGTCGAAAACGGAAAAATTGCTGCCATCAATAAAATGACCGATTCATCGATTGAAAATGATGCGGGTTATATCCTTCCGGGATTTATAGACGCTCATGTGCATATCGAAAGCAGTATGCTCATCCCTTCGGAGTTTGCACGCATGGCGGTAGTGCATGGAACAGTAGCCACCGTGAGCGATCCGCACGAGATTGCCAATGTGTGCGGTATGGAAGGCGTAAAATACATGATTGCCAACGGCAAAACGGTTCCTTTCAAATTCAACTTTGGCGCACCAAGCTGTGTTCCGGCTACCATTTTCGAAACGGCCGGAGCAACCCTGGCGTACAGGAGGTAAAAGAATTATTGCAAAAGATGAAATAAAATATCTGGCCGAAATGATGAATTTCCCCGGAGTGCTGTTTAATGACAATGAGGTGATGCAAAAAATTGCAGTCGCACACGAACTTGGCAAGCCGGTGGATGGTCATGCGCCGGGATTGAGAAGCGATGATGCAAAGAAATATATTGATGCCGGCATTTCTACCGATCATGAGTGCTTCACAAAAGAAGAAGCCTCAGACAAACTCGGCTTCGGAATGAAAATCCTGATTCGTGAAGGAAGCGCCGCCAAAAACTTCGATGCACTGATTGATTTAATGCACGAGCATTATGAAAGGATGATGTTTTGCAGCGATGACAAGCATCCCGATAGTCTGGAGCTTGGGCATATTAATCAACTCTGTGCCAGGGCGGTGGCAAAAGGTATAGATGTGTATAAAGTGTTGCAGGCTGCCTGCATTAATCCGATTGCACATTATCGGTTGGACGTTGGTCTGCTTCGGACCGGAGATGCTGCTGATTTTATTGTGGTAAAAGATTTAAAAGAATTTTTAGTAGAAAAAACTTTTATAAACGGCCAGTTGGTTGCTCAAAATGGCATTACTCAAATTGCATCCCAACCAACTTCGATAATCAATAATTTCAATTGCTCACCCAAAAGGTTGGAACAGTTTGAGATAGAGTCGCCCGCTGAAATATCCACCATCCCGGTTATTGAGGTTCTGGACGGGCAACTCATTACAAACAAGTTAATGCTTACTCCCAAAATTGAAAACGGGTTTTATGTAAGCGATACCGAAAATGATGTTTTAAAAATAGTAGTTGTAAACCGATATGTCGATGCTCCGGTTGCAAAAGCTTTTATTAAAAATTTTGGATTAAAGAAAGGAGCAATAGCATCGTCTGTGGCACATGATAGCCATAACATAGTGGCAGTAGGTGTGGATGATGTAAGCCTTTGCGAAGCAGTAAATATGATTATTAAAGAACAGGGAGGAATTTCGGCTGTTGATGGTACTCACAAAATGATTATACCCTTGCCTGTGGCCGGCCTGATGACTACTGAAGATGGCTATAAAGTGGCAGCAGCCTATACTACAATAGATAAAATGGTAAAAGAAGAAATGGGTAGCACATTGGGTTCTCCGTTTATGTCTTTATCCTTCATGGCGTTATTGGTGATTCCGGAACTGAAATTGAGTGACAAAGGCCTGTTTGATGGTAAAAGTTTTAGATTTGTCGATTAGAGTATGCGACATTCACCGCCGTTACCCTGCTATTTACCGACTTATTAAGGCGGCAGGCATTAAAACTGTTGTAAACTATCAAATACCGCTATACTTTTACATAAAATTTAAAGATATGAGCGACAGCAACAATACTTATAACAAAACATATAACCACGATAGTGAAGTTAAGCCAAGCGAGGTGGTTCAACCTCCGGCAACTCCATTCAAGCATCGCCCTTCTCAAGGGCATATCTGGTTAGGTGTGTTTCTTTTATTAATCGGTAGTGTCTTTTTATTAAGAAGATTAGGTTTTGATTTTCCCGATTTTCTTTTTCCTGGCAAATGTTTCTGATAGCATTAGGAATTTTTGTAGGCATCCGAAAAGATTTTCAGGGCGCCGGCTGGCTCATTTTAATACTCATTGGCTCTTTATTTATGATAAATGAGTTTTTTGTTTTTGGCGAATTACGTCGGTTTATTTTACCTATCATCTTAATAGGCTCCGGCTTGTTCTTTATTTTCAGGCCCAGAAAGGAGTATCAATTCTTTCCTCCTGACTCTAATAATATAGAGGGAGGTGAAGGAAAAGCCTTACCTCCGAATAAGCTCGCAGAGGATTATATAGATACGACATCTATTTTTGGAGGCACTAAAAAAAAGGTCTTTTCTAAAAACTTTCGTGGTGGAAATATGATAAATATTTTTGGAGGAAGCGAAATTGACCTTTCTCAGTCAGATATTAATGGCACTGCCATCATTGAGGTAACCGCCATGTTTGGAGGCGCTACTTTTGTGGTTCCTTCACACTGGAATGTGATAAGCAATGCTGTGGCCATATTAGGTGAAGTAAAGGATAAACGTATCATTCAAAACCTTCCTGAAGAAAATGGTAAAACCTTATTGATAAAGGGTACTGTCATGTTTGGAGGTGTAGATATCAAAAGTTTTTAAACTTATATTTTATCAATGTTGTCCGACCGACAATCCTTTTCGGTCAGGCTTCACATTTAAACCCCCAGAAGTTGTAAATGCAATCCAATCAACCTTCGGCCAGACGATTTTTGCTTTCTCTTGGGATTGGATGGTTCGTGTTGTTCAATACGCAGATTTACCTATTGTCAAATCTTAATTTTTCATCTCAGATTTCGATTCTTGATAGCCTTATCAGCAACACGCTTCTTCTGTTGGCAGGGCTTTTGGTATTGAACATGATAAAATATTACATACCCACCACTACTTATCAATATGTGAGTGTGATAGCCGCATGTTTGGTACTGGCAGGCTTGTGGCTGTTTATAACCAATAGTTTTTTAAAGATCCTGATTAACAATTCACAAGCTTATAGCTCTTTTTTAGAAAACTCACTAATCATCCGCTTCAGTTTTGCATTTTTGGTGATTACCATTGTTACCATCGCTGCCATCTTGTGGTACAACTGGATTGACCGCCGAAAAATAGAACAGCGAAAAACCGATACCGAAAAGCTTTCACGCGATGCGGAACTGTACAAACTCAGGCAACAACTACAACCGCATTTTTTGTTCAACAGCCTCAACTCCATCAATGCGCTCATTGCCATCAATCCCAAACAGGCGCGTAAAATGGTACAGCAACTATCCGATTTTTTGCGCGGAACACTTAAAAAGGAGAAGTCGCAAATGGTAACATTAGACGAAGAAATCAGCCATTTAAACCTTTATCTCGAAATAGAAAAAGTGAGGTTTGGTAACAGATTGATAACAGAAATTAATATAGCCGAAGATTGTAAACAAAAACTCATTCCGGCCTTATTGCTGCAACCGGTGGTTGAAAATGCCATAAAGTTCGGATTGTACGATACTACCGGCGATACACTCATAAAAATCGATTGTCTGATGGAGGGAAATAGTTTATGTGTAGAGGTAAGCAATCCTCACGACCCTACCACATCTATTCCGGTAAGAGGCACCGGTTTTGGGTTGTCGTCCATCAAGCGCAGACTGTATTTGCTGTTTGCACGAAACGATTTATTGACAACCGAGAGCGAGGAAGATGTTTTTAAAACAATTGTGAGGATACCGCAGTAGGCTTTAGGCTGTAAGCCTTTAAACATGACCAAAGTAGTAATAATTGACGATGAATTTTTGGCAAGAAGTTTAGTGAAGGAATACATAAAGAGTTTCCCTCAATTAGAGGTGGTAGCCGAGTGCGGAGATGGTTTTGAGGGCATGAAAGCCATTCAGGAGCACAATCCCGACCTGGTTTTTCTGGACATTCAAATGCCCAAAATTAGCGGTTTCGAAATGCTGGAACTGATTGACGAGCCACCGGCGGTAATCTTTGCCACAGCTTTTGACGAATACGCTATTAAAGCCTTTGATGCTCATGCGGTGGATTATCTGCTCAAACCTTTTGACCAGGAAAGATTTGACAAAGCCGTAAACAAATTTCTGGCGCAGCAGCGTACAAATATTGATGCCACCAAAGAATTGCTCAATGATGCTCAGTTGCCCACCACCAACAATAGAATCGTGGTAAAAAACGGTAGCAAGATAAAAATCATTCCGGTACAGGAAGTGCATTATCTGGAAGCGGCAGACGATTTTGTGAAGGTATTTACAAAAGAAGGTTATTATCTGAAAAATAAGACAATGTCCTTTTTCGAATCATTTTTACCTGCTGAAATGTTTGTGCGCTGTCATCGCTCCTACATTGTAAACATTCAGGAAATTACCCGCATCGACCCTTATGAAAAAGACGGCCACGTCGCTGTTTTGAAGAATGGAGCCAAAATAAACATCAGCCGTAACGGATATGGTAAACTGCGTGAAGTGTTAGGTTTATAACATTGAGGAAAACTTTTGTTAGGATTTCTTAAAAATAATTCACATCTTTATAGCAATAAAATATTTAAAACATGGGCAAATTCGTAATTAACAAAAGAAAAGACGGTGAATATCAGTTCAATCTGGTGGCCGGAAACGGGCAAAATATTTTGGCGAGCGAAGGATATGCTGCCAAAACCGGATGTTTAAATGGTATAGAATCCGTAAAAACCAATTCGCAGGATGATAGTAAATACGATTGCAAGACATCCTCCAACGGTAAACATTATTTTAGTCTGAAAGCAGCAAATGGCCAGATTATTGGCACCAGCGAAATGTATGAAGGCGAGGCGGGATGCAAAAACGGAGTGGCTTCGGTAAAAAACAATGCTAAAGAAGCTGCAATAGAAGATACTACAGAGTAGCGTTTTTCATGTTAATTTAGAAAATGAATATCCATCAGGGTATTCATTTTTTTATTATTAGAAATTTATTGCAATACAATAAAATATTTTTGTAAAACAACATTTACTCATTAGTTTTGTGATACAAATGACAGTTATTAGGAGCATAAATTATATGCGCAATTGTTACTATATGTCGAATAAAACTCAAAGAATAAAACCGAAAATATGAACCGGCTACAACGACGTATCAACCCTATAAATACATTTTTTATTGTTATTGTAATACTGTCCCTCTATTTTTTCATTACGAAAGACATGAGGGAGTATTTTGGTAAAGAATATGGCGTTGAGATTGGCCCGCTCTCGTTTAGGGATAAGTCAAAAAATGACAGCGTGATTTCGGTGGAGTACAATTCTGCTCGTACAGCCTATTTAGAAACTTCTGCAAAAGAAACCTTATGGGTTAAATCTCATTCAAATATGGGACGCTATTTATTAATTTCAGAAATTATAGAAATGATTTTATTTTTTATCATTTTCTGGATGATTATAAAAATGTACAATAATCTAAGAAACAGTAAAACCTTTGATAATACTTTGGATACCATCCTTTTCAAAATAGGTATTATATTGATTATTATAGGATGTCTGACCCTCCTAAACCACTTAATCATCAATCAGTATCTGAAAAACAATGGTTTTGGTTCTTTTAGGGCAGTAAAAAGGGGTTTCAGTTATTTCTTTTTTGCCTTTCTGGCATTTGCTTTTTCCGGAATATACAAATCAGGCAAAGTTTTGAAACAAGAAAATGATTTAACTGTGTAATATGCCCATAATAGTCAATCTGGACGTGATGATGGCTAAACGCAAAATGTCGCTCAACGAATTGAGCGAAAAAGTAGGTATTACACTGTCTAATCTCTCTATTTTAAAAACAGGCAAGGCCAAAGCAATCCGGTTTGAAACATTAAATGCTATTTGCAAGGCGCTCAATTGCCAGCCGGGCGATATTCTGGAATATTCGGATGAGTCCGACCGATAAACCTATTTTGCCAACACAATTCCAAAAATAATAGGCGAACTGTTCACTAATGCATGAAGCAGGGCGGCATAAAAAGTGTTTTTAGTTTTCATATACACATACCCATACGCCCATCCGCCAATAGCCGCCAGGCCGGTAAAAATGATGGAACCCGAATGAAAATGTACCAGCCCAAAAATGACGCTGGTAATAGCCAGAGCGGTATAACTACCCATTGACTGAAACTTCAGCTTTTCGAAAAGATAGGCGGCTCCAAACAGAAAAACAGTAACCAGTGCAGGAAACCAGTGCAGACCGCCCTTCATGCTGTAACCAATTATAAGCGAAATGATTATCAAAATAATAATCCCACGCGACCATGAATTTTTCCAGGAAGTGGCCTGTGCAATTCTTTTACCTAAAAGGTTTTGCAAAAGCCCTCTGAATACTAATTCTTCAAACAGGGCAGTATGTAAAAAGACGGAAACAATACTCCAGAAAATTTTTTCGATCCGGGCAAAATTCCAGGAATTGTCATCTGCAAAGCGAATAAAATGAACAGGATAGCTTATCAGAAACACAAAAAGATAAAATGACAGCCATACACCAATGGTGGTAATCAGAAACCTCCATCTGAAAACAGGATAAGCGCCAATATCATTCAGGTTCCTGATAATAGAAAATGTAAAAAGCGCCGAAAGCATCACCGTGATTCTGTAAACCGAATCGAAACCGCCGCCATTGAAGGGCAAATCGCCTGAAGGTTTTACATCTACCAGCGTTACCGGAAAAAAGAACAATACAAAAATTGCAAAATCAAACCAGTCTATCTTACTGTTATTTCTTCTGGCTGCCATTGCCAGCACAGGAAAAAACAGCAGATACGGAACCAGTAACAGGCTGCCTTTCAAAGGGTTAGCGCCATTGCATGCCAGATAGCCCAGAAACAGGATGGTAAGTAAAAAAGGAAAAGTGGATACCCGTTTTATGTTGTTTTGCATATCTGCCCTTAGCCACTCGTTTACGGCAGGGCGGTCAATGGTAAAAAAAATAAAATACAGAGAGATAAAAAAAGGCAATGCAATAAAAATATCTACTGCCGAATTCTTTTGCCAGGAAAGAATTATAAACACCACCGATAACAATCCGGTATAAATGACAGAGGATTTCAGAGACTGTTTAAGGCTATTATTTAAAGGCATAAATTAAAGCAAGCGTGAAATATAATTTTTCGAATATAATGAATTATCATCAGGAAGTAAGCAAAATTTTGAAGTTTCGTTTTGATAGCAACTAATAATCTACGGCGAAAACAATGATAATCAACTGATAGAGAAGGATTTAAAAAAAGGCAGGCTACTCACATCGCACCGCTACAACCACTTATCCTTGCTGCCTTCCGACCCTGGGGACGTTCTGTAGGAGCTGGTCGTATGAGACCTGCCAACGGCAAAGATACAAAAGATTGCAACATGAAATCAATAGTTTTCTTTCCGGCTTCAGATTTTTTATGAATCAAAAAAATTTAATCCCGTAATTTTGCGCTTTCCTATTTTAGTTATGAGTGATCCTATCAAACATGAATGTGGCCTGGCCTTTATAAGGCTTCGTAAACCTTTTTCTCATTACCAACGAGAATACGGAACCGTGATGTGGGGGCTAAACAAGCTTTACCTCCTGATGGAAAAGCAGCACAACCGCGGACAGGATGGAGCGGGTATTGCGGCAGTAAAGCTGAATGTGGAACCCGGCTATCCTTACATGCACCGCATCCGCAGCGCCGAAGAACAGGCAATACCCAAAATCTTTAAAACCATAGCCACCGAAATAAACGAACTCATAAAATATAATAAAGATATTCCCAATCATCCCGGCATGATGAAAGGGCATGTGAAGTTTTTGGGAGAATTGCTTCTTGGCCACCTGCGATATGGCACTCAGGGCAGAAACGGAGAAAAGTTCTGCCATCCTTTTGTCAGATATAATACCATACCGGCATGTAGCCTGGCAATTGCGGGAAACTTCAACTTGGTAAATACCGAAGAACTTTTTGAAAGGATGAATATTGAACCTACAGCCTATCAGAAAGAAAGTGATTTGGCAGGGATGGTTGAATTCATTTACCGAAAACTGGAAGAAGAGGAAAAAAAATCGCCTGAAAGCCCTGTTATTCTAAAAGTTTTGAAAGAAACAGTACCCCTATTTGACGGTGGTTTTACAGTAGGCGGTCTCACCGGCGATGGCATTGGATTTGTTTTTAGAGATGCACATGGCATTAGGCCTTGTTATTATTATGTAAATGAGGAGGTTATAGTCTCTGCATCCGAAAGAGCAGCTATTCGTACCGCCTTTAATGTTGGCGTAAACGAAGTGAAAGAGCTGATGCCCGGTGAAGCGCTCCTGGTTTATCAGGATGGAAGTTATGCGGTGGAGCAGATTTTGGAGCCCAAAGAAAGAAAAGCCTGTAGCTTCGAACGTATTTATTTTTCGAGGGGAAATGATGAAGAAATATACCGCGAACGCAAAGCGTTGGGCTTCAACCTGAGCGAGCAGGTGTTAAAAGCAATTGACTTTGACCTCAGAAATACCATTTTCTCATATATCCCCAACACCTCCGAGGTGGCATTTCTCGGCCTCCAGAAGGGAATGCAGATGTATCTGAACAAAATAAAAGTAGAACGTATTCTTAGCTGGGGTAAAGATTATGACGAAGAAAAGCTGACCGAAATGATAAACAGGCGTATCCGGATGGGGAAGATTACCATCAAAGACGTAAAGATGCGCACTTTCATCACCGAAGATGCCAGCCGCAACGAAATGGTGCAACACGTATATGATGTTACTTACGGAACCGTGAGGCCGGGTGTGGACACTTTGGTGGTTATTGACGATTCAATTGTGAGAGGTACCACCTTGCAGCAAAGTATCATTAAAATGCTGGCCAGGCTTCAGCCCAAAAATATTATCATCCTTTCCTCTGCTCCACAGATTAGGTATCCTGACTGCTATGGAATAGACATGAGCAGACTGGGCGAGTTTGTGGCATTTAATGCAGCAGTAAAAACATTGAAAGACAAAGGCAAAGAAAACCTGCTAAATGAACTTTACCATAAATGTAAGGAACTGAAAGAACAAAACCTGCTGCATACCGAAAACGTGGTGAAGCAACTTTATAAAGGCTCTACCATCATTGAGCTGAGCAATAAAATAGCCGAATTGGTAACACCTCCTGATGTTAAAATACCGGTACAGGTCATTTTTCAAAGCATTGAAGATTTGCATAAGTCCTGCCCAAATAATTTGGGCGATTGGTACTTTACGGGCAATTACCCCACACCGGGAGGCAACAGGGTAGTGAATCAGGCATTTATGAATTACATGGAGGGAAAAAAAGAAAGGGCATATTGAAAAAAAATATTAAGACCGCAACCTAATGATTAAAGAAAAAAATTCTTTAATTTTATAAAAACCAAGCAAAGTCCTAATATGAAACATCTCATCATCATACGTCATGCCAAAGCGATGGTACATCTCTTTGGTAATGATATAGACAGAAGCATTACCGACAAAGGCGAGAAAAATGCAATGTTGATGGCTAAACGCTTGTTGAAGGAAGGTTATAAAATCAACAAAATTTTTTCAAGCCCTGCATTAAGAACTATGCAAACGACAGCTATTTTTGCTCAGGTGCATGGTGTTGAAGAAACGAATATCAGATATTTTGATAAACTTTATTTGGGTGATACGCTTGAATTTAACGAAACGATTGGTTGGATTAAACAAAATGTAGATACCCTTGCCATAGTAGCACATAACCCAGGCGTTACCAATTTTACAAACGACAGCGTTCATTCGCACATAGCAAGCCTGCCCACCAGCGGCATTGCAATTATCGAAATGGATATAAATGATTGGGGAGACTTTGAAATGGCGCCCAAAAAACTGATAAAAGTATTTACTCCAAATGATTAATGCTTGCAGCATTGTCAGATTTATTATTTCACTTTACAATATGCTGTTTATCAATTTCATATAGTTTCAATGCCTCCAGAAAAATATATAAAAAATCACTACAAACCGACTGATTTTTGTACTTTGGTTTCCTACAAGCCAAAAATATGAGCAGAAAAAGATTACTTTCCCAATAGCCCTTCTGTGGTCATTACTACTCTTTTCATAGTACCGTCTTTGTTGTAGAATAATCGATCTATACATACCGATCGACGAAAACTGCCCCCATCATTGTTGATACTTCCATTGTGATATATAAAATAGTCTTTCCCTTTAAAATTGATGATGGACTGATGATTGGTATTAGAGTTCCCTGCAATCTCATTCAATATACCCATTGGTTGCCAGGGACCTTGAATCCTTTTACTCATCGCATATTTTATTTTTTCAGGAAACTCACTGGCATAAGACAGATAGTACCAGCCTTTGCGTTTATGAATCCAGGGTGCTTCGGTAAACTTTGGCAAATCTATCATTTGAATATCACCATCCAACTCTATCATATTATCTTTCAACTTTGCATAATAGCACTGGGTGTTTCCCCAGATCAGATAAGCTTGCCCATCATCATCTACAAATACGGTGGGATCGATATCGTCCCATGAAATTTTTGTAGATTGAGTGGTCATATCATTGGTAATAATTGCAGAACCTCGCGCATCTTTAAAGGGTCCTAAAGGATTATCTGCCACTGCTACACCAATGGCTTTGCCGTGAATAGTAGCATGAGAAGCCGTTACATACCAATAGAACTTGCCATTTCTTTCTACAACCTGCGATGCCCATGCATCTCCACTAGCCCATATAAAATCAGTTGGTTTTAGTGGTACGGGATGCTCCGTCCAGTGAACCAGATCGGAAGAAGAGAATACCAGCCATTCATTCATCACATAGCGTTCTTGATTTGGTGGTGCCTGATCGTGGCCTGCATATAGATATACTTTATCTTTATATACCAGCGCAGCCGGGTCGCCAGTGTATTTATGAGCAATGATAGGATTTCCCTGAATGGTAAATGAATAGGGCAACACCTGCGGATCATTCTGTTGAGCCAATGCAGTTCCTGCATGACTAAAGCATAATAATATTCCCAATAAGTAACCACTCGATATTCTTTTAATCTTCATTTGGCAGAATTATCAATTTTAAAATATGTGTTGATAAAAGGCGCACCTCTATCAAACCACTAATCGCTACAACCCGGATTTCCCGGAAGAAGTTATTTAAAAAAAGGGCAATTTACATGTAAAATATACAATTATTTTATATTGGCCTAATAAAGTACCTGAATTTTACAATTACTTCACTTTTTTAAACCATAATCCCAGTCCCCCGCCATTATATCCGGTCATGATGATGGTAGTTTCCTTTTTCTTTTCCCAGTCTCTTTCGCGAGCTACCTGCAACCTGTCTACAAACAAACCACCTACCCAACGCATTTCGAGCCTTGAGGTGGCTGGATCATACACCCAGGTATTATTGGGATCGCCAAAGATGGTTCCATTAGCATTAAGCAAGGGGTTATTGGGAAGAGCAAAATTGATATTGGGATTAGTTTGTGTGTCAGCATAGCCGGGAACACGTACATAGCCATGTATTACTTGCTCATACTCCCCAACGAGTTCATCCCGTGTAACGGGCGTTTGAGGCACATTGGCATACCGCTCGGGGCTTACCATAGGCCATCCATTTTCTGCCCAGAACATTTTTCGCACATGCATATCCATAAAAAACTTATCTACGGCGGGGCGCCCTTGCGAAGCCATAAAGTATTCATTCTTTTCATTCTTAAACACAGTACAGTGTCCTGTTCCCTGCCAGCCTGCATGTCCTTTAAAAGCATAAGGTCCTAATACAATCTGATCCGCATGGTCGGATTGCACGTCTGCATTTTCACCATTCCAATCTACAAAAGGACCCGTGGGATTGTCGGCCCTAAATACCCGAACATTATATTTCGTATCGATCCAGTCATAAGAAACAAATAGGTAATATTTCTTCTGAGTGGCATTGTATATAATTTCAGGTGCTTCCAGATTTCCATTATACACTCCGTTAGTTTTTCCACGGCGTACAATGCGTGTGCCTAAATCGCCGGGGGTTTGCGCCAGTCCGGTAGAGGGGTTCAACTTTACCACAAACAATCCATCCCATGCAGAACCATAATACATATATTGCTCGCCGGTGGGTGTAACCACTATGGTGGGATCGATAGCATTGGTACCTGCGCCTACTGTTTTAGAGGTTACCGCCAGCCCCTTTTCTGTCCAGGGGCCATCCAGTGAAGTAGCAGTAAGCAACCCGATGGCACTTACCCTAAAACCGTTAGATGCCAATGAGTAATAAAGCCGAAACTCACTACCCACTTTCATAATATAAGGCGCCCAGATACCATCGTTGGCAATATAAGTACTGTTTATACTTTTAATATAGTTCACTGCTTGCTGTGGCAGGCCACCAATAGCCCAGCCTCTAAATTCCCAATCTACCAGATCTTTGGAACGACGTACCATAATGCCCGGCTTCAAAGGCTGACCATAAGCAACATCTGTACTAAAGCAATAGTACCAGTCGCCCTCCTTCATTATGGATGGATCGTGCAAATTGTAGGATCCCCACTGAGCTGTAAAGGCATAGCTGGCAATATTGCCATAAGTGTCGTTGATATTATTAATATTGAAAGGTTTTGGGGCAAAAATCCCCGGATCGGTTTCTGTAAGTGGCTGACTATCGAAACTGTTTTTGGAACAGGACGATATACCGACAACTACTATACATCCAATCATTATATGCAGAAATATTTTTTTCATTTTAATTTTCGTTTTTTGATCGATATTATACAGCGCAACTGCGCTTTTGAAAAATGAAGCAAATCAAATACTGGAAACTATTCTTATGCTCACAACAACATGACAAAACGTTCTCTTTTTAATTAGCACTATTAGGTGAAAGATTTTTGTTATTGTTCAGCTCACTGAAGGGTATTGGCAGGTATTCTTTACCAGGCATCCAGCTATTGAAGTCGCTGTCGTTTTGTTTCAACTGTGCCAATTTGGTAGCATCATACAACCAGCCCCAACGAATGATATCATTGATGCGTTGCCCTTCTATTGAGAACTCTAAAAGTCTTTCTTTTGCAATTTGATCGCGCATTGCGGCCTGTATCATTCCGGGCTTTGTAGTGGCCAGATCTTTTAGTCCGACACGAGTTCTTACCTGCTGAATAAATGGATATGCCTCTGATGTTCTGTTCTGCTCATTTAATGCTTCGGCATACATGAGTAAGATATCGGCATAGCGTAATACACGGTAATTAATACCCCCCGCCTCAAACGATTCCTTTTGATGTATTCCTAGCCCATCGTAGGTATATTTTCTTACATAAATAAGGTTGGCGCTAGAATAGGGCCAAGCAAGACCATAAACTGTGGTTGCATTATCTGCCGGCTCATAGGAACATATACTGGCCATCAGGCGCGGATCGCTCTTTCCCGAAACTGTAGTTTCTCCTTTATAAGTATTGTATAATGATCTTGTAGGCTCATAATCGCTATAACCGCCCCAAGTTTCACCGGGAGGTGCATAGGTTACAGCCACTGCGCAAAACTGTCTCCAGTTGGCATTGGGTTCCCCCGTCCAGTTGCCATCGGTACCCCCATCAGCACTAAACTGAACCTCAAACAATGACTCTTCGTTGTTTTCATTTACTGTATTAAAATTGCTACGGTAGTTAGGCATAAGAGAATATACACCGTTTAACACACCCCCTGGCTTTACAAATTTTTCCAATTGCGTGGCGGCTTCTGCATACTTCTTTGTGTATAAATATGCCTTAGCCAAAAGCCCGGCTGCTGCGCCTTTTGTAGCTCTTCCCCGTTGATTAGCATCTGGCCCTACAACACCTGCGTAGCTAATAGGGAGCAAGTTTTCTGCCTGCTTTAAGTCGTCGATAATCTGTGTCCAAACAGCTTCGGGAGTAGCAGTTGTAGGGTAATACTTATCGGCTGTACTTTGCGGCTCAGTAATTAATGGGACTTTTTGAAAAGCATTAATCAGATTAAAATAAGCCAGCGCTCTTAAAAAATAGGCTTGTCCTAAAATTCTGTTCTTATGCCCCGCCTGAAACAGATCGTCTGCTATTGTTGGAACAAATTTCAACACCTGATTGGCTCTATTCACTAGTAGAAAGTGATCTCTCCAGATCCATTCTACAGGTGCCGAATTACTGGGAATTGTAAATCGACCCACAAGTTCCAGATCACTCCATGGGCTGTTCCCTTGTACATCATCACCACGGCTATCCTGTAATCCCGGGAAAGAACGCGTATAAGTACCTTCTAATGCCAGTGCATTATACACCGATACAATACCCGCATCCGCCTGAGCTGCCGTTTTCCAGAAGGTTTCAGAGGTAGGGTAGTTGGGATTGTACAAATCCAACTTCTTGTCGCAGGCAGTAAGCACCAACAAGGAGCAAATTATTAAATATAAATTTTTCATTTTTTTTGACATTTTTTGATGAATACATTTAGAACCCAACCTGAACACCAAAGAGAATAGTTCTTGGTTTAGGATAAGAGCCATTATCTAAGCCCGGGGTAAATACGCCATAAGCGTAATCGGGGTTGTATGCTTTATACTTCTGGAAAGTGTAAAGATTCTGTGAGGTTACATAAACCCTAAGATTAGATACATAGCGAATACTGTTCTTAGGTAGTGTGTATCCTAAAGAAAGTGTATTAACACGCAGGAATGTTCCGTCCTGCAACCAGCCTTCCCTATTAGAGCTTTCCCAGTTCCGGTTAGGATCGGACCATATAAGACGTGGAATATTAGTTTCAGTATTCACCGATGTGTAGCGATTGAGCATATCCCGATGATAGTTGGCATCTCCGCCACTATGCATCAGATCCCTGTAAAGACGGCTATTGATGAGATATTTACCCATGCCTGAAGCAAATAGTGTAAAGTCGAATCCTTTGTAGGCTGCATTAAAATTAAAGCCATAGTTAATCTTAGGCAATCCGCTACCCAGATCGGTTCTGTCGGCATCGGTAATAGCTTTATCACCATTCATATCCTTGTAAATAACATCTCCAACGCTGGCTCCATCAAACTGCCGGGGATGTGCATCCACCTCTGCCTGCGTTTTGAAGATTCCTTCTGCAATAAAGCCATAATGGCGCCCCACTTCTTTTCCTACTTCTGTGCGGAAAGCACCGTCGATCCTGGATTTTACGTCACCACCCAAACTTAAAACCTTATTATTTATTGTAGTGAAATTACCGGCAATGTCAAAAGTAAATTCCCCTCTTGTTTTATGATATGCCAATGAAAACTCCAGACCGTTGTTGCGCAAAGAACCGGCATTAACGATCGGTGCTGCATTGATAGATCCTACCGTAAGTGGAATAGGAATGGGTACCAAAATATCACGACTTTCGCTACTGTAGTATTCTACAGAGAGATCGAACTTACGATTGAACAACTGTGCATCCAATCCGATATTAGAAGTATTTCTTTCTTCCCATTTTAGATTGGTTGTAACCACACTTGTTTGAATACCGCCCAGAACACGCTGGCCATCATTGAATGTATAAACAACAGAGGGGTTGATAACTGCCTGATATAAGTAGTTGCCTATGTTTTCATTTCCTAACTTACCCCAGCTTGCCCGTAATTTCAGATCAGAAATAACACCATTGGTTTGGGGGAAAAAGCTTTCGTTGGATAATCTCCAGCCCGCTGCAAATGCAGGAAAATATCCTACTCTGTATTGAGGTGCAAATCTGGAAGAAGCATCACGACGAAGTGTGGCAGTAAGTAAATACCGATCGGCATAGTTATAATTAATTCTTCCCAGATAGGATGCTAATGCACTATGTTCTTCCCAACTATTGGCATTGGTTTGCTGTGCATTTTTTAAGGAAGCAAAATTCTCATCCTGAAACCCTTGTCCGGTAGCTTGGGTTAGCCAGTAAGAATTTTTTTGATACATCTGTCCCAACAAAAAAGAAAGATTATGGCTATTGACCGTAAGATCGTAGTTCAGTGTGTTTTCTATCAGTTGATTTTCGAACTTACGATGATTATCAGTTACCCGGTTGATACTATTAATGAAAAAGTATCCTAAATTAAACTTGGGCGTGAAAGAAAGATCACGAATTTCATTTACATCATAACCCAGATTTAATCTATACTTCAGCGAATGCTTGTCGTTTTTAAACAGATTCACCTCAGACCAAAGATTGGTAATGAACCGACCAACGGTAGTGTTGTTTTTTATTAAACTATTAAAGCCTACGCCATTAAGAGAAATGGCATCCTGCAGATCGCTGGCAGTACCACCAAAACCTCCCAAACGGGCAGAATCGTATAGCGGCATAGTAGGAATGGCAAAGACCAGATCGTTGATCAGCGGAGGCCTGCCTCCGGCCAAAATACCATCTCCGGTAACCAATGCATTTTCCTTGGAGTGGGCATAAGAAACGGTTTGCCCAAACTTAAACCGCCCTCTCTCCTGCGTTGTATTGATGCGCCCTGTATAACGCCTGTAATCCGGACCATTACCTACAAATGTTCCTTTGTTATCGAACATATCCAAAGAGACATTATAAGTATTATGTTCGCCACCGCCGCTAAGGTTAAGATTATGATTTTGGCGGGTGCCATTTTTTAAGCCTGCGTTTTGCCAATCGGTATTGATATTAGTAATGAAGCGGGAAGAGTTAGGATCATTGCCCGGAGCCAGTGTTTTGTTAGAGTTGAACCGGGCTTCATTATTCAATACCTGATAATTATGAGCATTGGTAACCGGTATTATTTGCCATACTTTATCCGTTCCATAATATGCGCTGTACTCCACTTTTAGTGGTACATTTCTGCGGCCTTGTTTGGTAGTGATGATAATGACCCCATTAGCGGCACGAGAACCATAAACCGCACCGGCAGATGCATCTTTCAAAACCTGCATAGACTGTATATCATTAGGGTTTAATTCCCGGGGTACCCCACTTAACGGAATCCCATCAACCACATACAAAGGATCTGAATTGCCAAAAGTAGAAACACCACGCAGCTTTACCTGAGGGAAAGCGCCAGGCTGCCCATCACTTGTTACGAACACTCCAGCTATTCTACCCTGAAGCATATTGCCCACATCATTAGTGGATAGTTTTTTGGCATCGGTCATTTCTATTACAGCCACAGATCCGGTAATGTCTTTTTTCTTCTGTGTTCCATAACCAACCACCACCACTTCATCCATACTGCTGGCAATAGCAGCTAAGGTTACTATTATTTCATTCTGATTACCAACTTTTAACGCTTGTGCATTATAACCAACTGCCGAGAAAACTAATACATCTCCCACATTGGCATTAATGGTAAAACTTCCATCTTCTTTTGTTACGGTTCCGGCAGATGTGCCTTTTACAATTACCGATGCATTTGCTAAAGGTTCTCCTTTATCGTTCATTACGGTTCCCGTAATGGCTTTTGCCGCAATAATTTCCGTAGAATAATTAAGAAAAATATTATTTTTCTTCTCAATAGACCATTTTACCGGAAGTCCTTCCAGAATTCTGCTTAATACTGTCTTTATATCTGCATTAACTACATTTACCGAAATCAGTTTATTGCCGGGCAATACGTCATTACTGTAGTTAAAACGGTAAGAAGTCTGCTTTTCAATGGAATTAAGCACATCGGATAACGAAATGTCTTTTGCATTCAGGTTGATTTTCCCCTGCGCATAATTTGTAGCTGAAACCTGCATGGCAAGTAATAAGAAAATGGCCGAAATTTTCATAAATAGAATCGTTTTTTTGATGGAAAACATATTTGCCGATACGCCTCCATAACCTTCCTTTTTCATATTTTTGTTTTAAGCGATTAATAAATGAACATCAGCAATTGCTTAATTTTTCACTGATGTTGTTTTTGGTCCTTTGGGAGGATGTTGCCGCATTCTCCCTTTTTTTTAATGTTTTATGTAATCATTTGATAAAAAGGGGTTTAAACTGATGAAAAAATATTAGTCAATTATTAATATGTTATTGTTTAAGGAATAGTCAAACTTTTTAAGTTTCTGCAATGCGTTCAATGCCTCATCCAGGCTGTAATTATCTAAATACACAGTGTAATGAAAACTTTTTGATTGATTTGTTTTAAAAACAACCTGAATATTGAATTGCCTTTCTAATTCGGCAGCTATTTCTACTAATGACTTATTTACAAAACTCAAATGGTTTTGTGTCCATGCTGTTTCTGCTATAATGCTGTCATGGATGGCTATTACCTGAGTCAGATCTAATTTAGGCACTTTTATTTCCTCTCTAAATACTTGATTATCAATTTTATCAATTTTAGTAATCGTATATTTTTCCATTGGTTTTAAAATCACCTTCTTAGCCGTTTTTTCTGCGGGTATCACCTCTACCCTTCCCTTTATCAGCGTGGTTTCAAATATGCTTTCTTCGGGATAGTAGCGTACATTGAAAACAGTCCCTAGTACCTTAATATCCGCTTTATCTGTATGAATGACAAAAGGAAGACTGACATTATGCTTTACTTCAAAAAAAGCCTCGCCCATAAGCTGCACATTTCTATTTTTTATATTAAAATCTGGTCCATAGCTCAATTTGCTGTCTGCATTCAACATTACAATACTGCTATCGGGCAATACAATTTTGGTTTTGGAGCCTCTATTGGTAGTGGTGGAAACAATCTGTTTGGAAAAATCTTTTTTCTTAGTTTCCGTATAATTATAGAAAAAAGCAGCGCCTACTATCAGGATAACCGAAGCAGCTATTGCCGAAAATTTTATAATTGAGTAAATTTTTTTTGACTTGTTTAGAGAAAAATTGTTGGTTACAGGGGTTTCAATTTTGTTTAGAAACCTTTGCCAGTGGCCATCAATATACTTTTGTTCATGTTGTTGGTCGCTGCCAAACAAATTTGTTTTGTAAAGTTCTTCTATTGATTGGGCAAATGCAGCAAACTCGGGGTTGCTATCGATAATTTGTGATAGTTCCCGCAGCTCTAATAAAGACATCTCTTTGGATTTCTTTTTAGCAAGCAATTCTATAAATCTGTTTTCCTGCATTTATTATGGACTTCTTTATACGTGCAAGACACAGAACTTAATTACTACCCCCAAAGAAAATTGGGAAAATTTATGAAAATCGTTTATTGCCCTTATCTCTTTTTAGCAAACCGTTCTTTTTTGCTGTTTCCATTACCCTTTTGAAAGCAATATTCATCTGGTTTTCAATAGTTTTTACAGATAATCCCATCACATCGGCCACCTCTCTATAGCTCATTCCCTCTTCCTTAATAAGCCTGAAGATTAATTGGCATTTCAAGGGCAGTTGTTGTATGGCATCCATTATGATTTTTAATTCCTGCTTGCCTGAAAACTGATTTTCAGGGTTTTGCCGGCTGATAAGTATCTCTTCGCCAATTTTATCGAGGTTCACATAGTTTACGGTTTTATTTCGGGTGAGATGGTTAATAGCTCTGTTTTTGGCGGCTGCATAGAGGTAATAAGACAGTTTATTGATGGTATGTAACGTTTTTCGGTTGTGCCATAAATTGACAAACAAATCGCACACAATATCTTCAGAAGTTTCTTTTTGTCCGATAATGGAGTGAGTGTAATTGACAAGTTGGGTGAAATAATGCCTGAACAATTTCTCAAAAGCAGGCTTATCTTCTTTTTCTACAATAGAATGTATCAGATATTCTAATTCCTTATCATCCATTGACCGCAAAGATATGTAATGATAAAGAATTGTTAAATGAAAATGATTCTAAAAAGGAAATAGTCTAATCAATTGATAATCAGGAATTCATATTTCTTGAATAGTTCAGCTTAAAGAATATCATGGTTAACGACATTCCCAAAACTACCACATTTGTTAAAACAATTACCATATCACTTTTCAGAAAACCATACACAATCCACATTACCTCATTGATGGCCGCTATCAAAAACATGTTTAAAGATATATCCCGGGCTGATTTTTCTTTGTAGGTTTTTATAACCTGTGGCAAAAAAGTAAGTGTGGTAATAAAGCCGGCGCTATATCCTAAAATATCTACTCCATTCATTTTGAATAGTTTTTATAGTTTAATTTGAAATTTGAAGACAAAAATACCAGAAAGAAATTCTAAATATAAAAGAATTAAGTGCGTTAGGTTAGCAAAAATTAATATATTTAATCCAAAAAAATCTGCTTTTTTTGAAAACCGACCTCTACATATTCTTTAGAAAAAATCCTTTTGTCAGGTTAATCATACCGCTTTCGTTAGGAATCGTATTTCAATGGTATCTGCAATTTTCATCTTTGATTAGTATTTCTTTGCTGGTAGCCGGACTATTATTTTTAATTATTTATAACTTTTTCTCTTTGTTTCAGAAATATAAATTATCAATGATTTACGGATTGGTGATGCATTTTATAATGTTTTCTCTGGGGATGTTACTGATGTTTACTAAAGATATAAGGCACAGAAAAAGCTGGTTTGGCAAAAAATACCTGCCCGAGATGACCATTAAAGCCATCCTAGAAGAACATCCTATTGAAAAGCCTAAGTCTTATAAGGCAGAGGCAAAAATCACCCGAATGATAACACAGGACAGTAGTTTTAATGTGGTGGGAAAAATAATTATCTACTTCAAAAAAGATAGCTTTGATCATCAACTGAAACCTGGTTCTCAGATAATTTTTAATCGTCCTTTGCAGGAAATTAAAAATACCGGCAATCCCGGGGCTTTTGATTATAAAAGATATGCACTCTTCAATGAAATTACACATCAGGTTTATCTCACACCCGAGGATTTTCGGTTATTGAACGTAAGGAATATAGTTTGGTTTGAATCATTTTTATTTTCAACAAAAGACTATGTGCTTAATGTTTTTAAAAAGTTTATTCCCGGAAAGAAAGAGTGCGGCCTTGCCGAGGCGCTTTTAATTGGATACAAAGACGACCTTGATAAAAATTTGTTACAATCTTACACAAACACAGGTGTAGTGCATATTATAGCGGTATCGGGTATGCACCTGGCGTTAATTTTTCTGTTGCTCGATTTTGTATTTAAACCGTTGCTTCGACATCGAAGAACAAAATGGCTGCATCCGGTTTTGGTTATTTCAATTCTTTGGATATTCACCTTCATTACCGGTGGTGCCGCATCAATAGTTCGTGCTGCCGTGATGTTCACCTTTGTGATGATTGGCAAAACACTTAAAAGAAATGCGTCCATATATAACATACTGGCGGCATCTGCTTTTTGTTTGTTGCTCTACAATCCTTTCTGGCTCTGGGATGTAGGCTTTCAGCTTTCATATACCGCAGTTTTGAGCATTGTTGTTTTTTACAAGCCGCTTAATAATTTGATCTATTTCACCAACAAATCTCTTGCCTGGTTGTGGAGCCTGCTGGCAGTGAGCATAGCTGCACAAATACTAACTACGCCGCTAAGTGTTTATCATTTTCATCAGTTTCCGGTATATTTTCTGCTGACTAATTTGTTTGCGGTGCCTGTTTCCAGTGTGATATTGATTGGAGAATTAATTCTGGTAATTTTTTCGCCAATAAAATTTCTGGCTGTTTTTCTCGGCAAAATCCTTGATGGCATGATATGGTGGCTCAACTCATTTATAGAACGATTAGAGCAATTCCCCTTTGCGCTTTGGAGCGGATTGCAAACAAATATCCTTCAAACCATATCGCTCTATATTTTTATTGCAGCCATTGTTGTTTGGTTGTTTCAAAAGATGAAACCGGCATTTTGGATAGGTTTTGGTGCGCTGATTTTATTTTTTGGAATCAGGTCTTATTCTTTTTACGAAACTGCGCATCAGAGAAAACTGATCGTTTACAATGTGCCAAAGTTTCAGGCGATTGATTTCATAAATGGCAGAAAATACTTTTTTGCAGGTGATCTTGAAATAATAGAAGATCCCACACTCACAAATTTCTATCTGAGGCCTTCAAGAATAGAACAAAGAATTGCCCCGGATAATCAACTTCCCGGATTAAAGATTTATGAAAATCAGTTTATATTCGATAATAAAAGGATAATAATAGTTGATGCGCCATTAGCCAGAACTGATGATGCCACACCCGCAAAAATTGATCTGGCAATACTTTCGGGCAATCCACGCTTGTATATTTCAGATTTGATAAAACAAATAACTCCTGCTCAAATCGTTATAGACAGCTCCGTGCCGGCATGGAAAGCGGGTTATTGGAAAAAGGATTGCGACTCACTTCAAATTCCCTATTTCGATGTGAGTGAAAAAGGCGCTTTTGTTATGAATTTTTGATAACGTACTTTTGCGACTTAATTTTTTAAAAACCTAAGGGATGAATAAAAAAATTCAATCAGCATTAATTTCAGTTTTTTATAAAGATGGCCTCGAGCCGATTGTTAACGAACTTTCAAGGTTAGGGATTACCATTTATTCCACCGGAGGTACCCAGAAGTTTATTGAGGATTTAGGCATCAATGTAGTGCCGGTAGAAAATCTTACGAGCTACCCTTCGATATTGGGCGGCAGAGTGAAAACCCTGCATCCATCAGTGTTTGGCGGTATTTTAGGCAGAAGGGAATTAGAAAGTGACCGAAAAGAAATGCTCGAATACAAGATACCTGAAATTGACCTGGTGATTGTGGATTTATATCCTTTTGAAGAAACATTGGCCAATACGGATGATGAGAAGGCAATTATTGAAAAAATTGATATTGGCGGCCCTTCAATGATCAGAGCTGCCGCCAAAAATTTCAAAGATGTATTGGTAGTAGCTGAAAAAAAGGATTATGCAGCCATTAAAGATATGTTGAAGACACAAAATGGAGAAACTACCACTGAGCAAAGGAAAAGGTATGCTGCAAAGGCATTTGAAGTAGTAGCTCATTATGATGTGGCCATTGCACATTATTTTCTGTCGGAAGGCGGCGAATATTTTCTGGAGTCATCCCCACAACCACAAATTATGCGCTATGGCGAGAACCCTCATCAGCAGGGCGTTTTCTATGGCAACCTGAATGATTTGTTTAAAAACCTGAATGGCAAAGACCTTTCCTATAACAACTTAGTGGATGTGGATGCGGCGATTCAATTAATAAAGGAATTTAAGACCGATGTAACAAAATCAACGGAACAAAGTGTGATATTTGCCATTATCAAACACACCAATGTTTGTGGTGCGGCACAGAGAGCCTCAGTACATGAAGCGTGGAAAGATGCGCTTGCCGGAGATCCTGAAAGCGCTTTTGGCGGCATATTGATAACAAACGGAATGGTAGATGCACAAACAGCCAATGCCATCAACGAGCTTTTCTTTGAAGTACTGATAGCGCCCAGTTTTGAAGAAGCCGCATTACAAATTCTGAAATCTAAAAAGAAAAGAATTTTATTGCAATTAAAAAATTTGCCAACCAGGTCAGGTCAATTCCGCTCAATTCAGAATGGCGTGCTGCAACAATCTAATGATGAGGGAAACTATAGTGAATGGACTGAAGCAGGCGGCAGAGAGACGACCGAAGAAGAAAAAGAGAATTTGATTTTTGCAAATATTATCTGCAAACATTTAAAATCGAACGCGATCTGTTTGGTAAAAAATAATCAATTGATGGGTAAGGGTTGCGGCCAAACCAGCCGGATTGATGCCCTGCGACAAGCCATCGAAAAAGCCAGTCAATTCAACTTTGATTTAAAAGGCGCTGTTATGGCCAGCGATGCATTCTTCCCGTTTGATGATTGCATAAAACTGGGGCATGCCGCCGGTATTGAAGCCTATATTCAGCCCGGAGGCTCCATAAGGGATAAAGACTCTATCGAGTATGCCAAAGAAAATAACCTGCCGATGGTATTGACCGGTATGAGGCATTTTAAACATTAACAGAAGCGAATAATTTATAAACCAAATTTGTTTTATGTTTATTTAGCGTAAAAAAATGCCTACATTTACATAACATATTTGAACAAAAAATCAGCTTGTAGAAATAAAATATTTAAGAATGGAAACCAGGGTGCATACCGACAATCACATAACAGGCAGTGAACATTTTGCCGAAAAATATTCGGAAGAGCTAAATATAAAGCTGCATCGTTTTGCCGAATATCTTTCGGGGGCAGATATTTATTTTGTAGATGAAAACAAAGCAAAAGCAAGTATTAATGACAAAAAATGCACAATTGAAATAAAGATTAAAACAAACCTCCGGAAGCGGTTTCTCATAATGCCGATACCATCAGCCTCGCTTTTAATGGGGCAATTGACAAAATGAAACATTTATTGGACAGTCGCATCGGAAAGCTGCATAACAGATAATTATAGGTTGTTATTTATGATGCCCTACATGGGAGCATGAAGTGTGATAAACAATTAAGCTGTCATACGCATCCTTCCAACCTTTGAAAATGCCTTCATCAGCAAGAGAATTGTTGTGCCAAATCGTGCTGAACATACCATTGACAGTTTTCACTTCGTTATAAAGTTGTTTCATCTCGGCAAATGCCTGCTCGGGTGTATCTTTTTTATAAAACACGGAAGTAGCTTCCATAAAACAAAATGGTATAATAAGCAGGTCTGTCTCTATTTCATTTTTTAGGTCGTACCAGATAAAAGATGAAGCAACGGATGCTCTGAAACCGTTGCTGCCGGCATATCCCATTGTGAAATCTTTTCTTATGCCTGCACTCAATAGTCGCCGATACGTTTCAGGTAAATTCATTTTCAAATAATGCTGTCGCGAAGATTGAACATCTTCTTTTGCAATTTCCGATAAAATACCTTTCTCGCTAATCAACACTTTTTCATCCTCATTGCTTCGATAGGAAGGATGCAGTCCAATCGAATATTCCCTTGAATGTTGCTCAATAACTCTCTTCATTGCCGGATTTTTGGGAGAAATATTCTTATCAAATTTTGACACCCTTTCTGCCACAAGGAAAAAGTAAAGTGGATTTAATTTTCCAATTTCATGAAGTTCATCTAACCAATCAAATACGTCAAAAGGATCTTTTTGCATACCGGCTAAAACTTTCAGGCGGTGGGCAACTTCCCAAAATCTTAAAGTTAATAAATCCAGTACCACATTTGCCGAATTACGCCAAAATCCCTTGTGGCGGTAACTCCAGGCCATGTCAATATCATAAGTGGGCAAAAATTGAAACTTCTTTTCTTTAAATGTAAAATCAGGGTATTTAGAAAGAATTTGGTTTTTGAACTGTTGTAACCAATAGTTAATGAGTGGTTTTTTCAGGAAACCTTCCCGATAGGCCAATGAATTTTGATATGGAAAACGTCCGTGTTTATCGGGGGTAAATGGCAGATATTCCTCATAACGGCTCAACAGATAAAAACCGGCTGCAAAAATATCAAAACCTGTTTCACTTTCGTTTCGAAAAAATATGGTTAATCCGTTATTTTTTGTACACTGAATGTTCTGCTCAACAATTATATTTTCAAATAAGATGGTGTGTGGAACAATATGCAGGCAATTACCATTCAGATGGTGGTTACTGTAATTGATTTTTGGTTTGTGCGAAGTGATAAACTCTTCTGCATCAGAACTAATTCTCCATTCTTCATCGCTGATTTCCTGCGAAAAAAAATGAATAATATATCGAAGTCTTGGAGTAATATTTTCGGAGAAAATCAGCATAGCGGCAAAGAAAAAGTTTTTTGTTTAAAACGATTGCCTAATCAGCTATTTTCCGTACTTCTCCACCCATTGCTCGTTAAAGGATTTTTTTGGAAAATCAAACTTGCTTCGGCCTTTTGTCCAGGATGATGCCACCATGTTTATGAATTTAGTTTTTACATTGCCATTTACCATATTCATCCAGCTCCTACGCAGCATGGCTGTTTTCCAACCCTTCCAAACCACTTTCTCGGCCATAGGTGCAAAACCTTTAAGAGAAGCTTCATGCCGGTTTTCTAACAGCAGCCAGTGAATGTTTATCTTCATGGGACATACTTCGGTGCAGGCGCCGCACAATGAAGAAGCATGGCTCAAATGTTTCCATTCTTCCAGGTCTTTCATTTGTGGAGTAATAACCGAACCAATGGGGCCACTGTAAGTAGTAGCGTAGGTGTGACCACCAATGTTTTTATACACTGGACATACGTTGAGACAAGCGCCACAACGTATGCAGTGCAACGCTTCTCTTACTTTTTCGTTGGCCAGCATTTTGGTGCGCCCATTATCAAGCAGTATTACATACATTTCATCAGGTCCGTCTTTTTCATTCGGTTGTCTTGGTCCGGTTACGATGGTGCTGTAAGAAGTAATTTGCTGTCCGGTACCGTAGGTAGAAAGTAATGGCCAAAACAGCGCAAGATCATTGATTGAAGGAATCACCTTTTCAATTCCCACAATCACAATATGCGTTTTAGGCATGGAACAACTCAGCCTTGCATTCCCTTCATTTTCGGTCAATGCAATACCTCCGATGTCTGCAATAATAAAATTGGCACCGGTTACTCCCACCTCTGCTTCTGCATATTTTTTCCTCAGCTTTTCTCTGGCTACCAGCGTTAACTGGCTTGCATTAAAAGACGGATCAGTATCTAATTTTTCGGCAAACAGTTCAGCTATCTGGCCTGCACTTTTATGCATTGCCGGTGTTACAATGTGGTAAGGCGGTTCGCCTGCAAGTTGTTGAATATATTCTCCCAAATCAGTTTCTATGCTCTCTATTCCGTTTTTTTCAAGATTTTCGTTCAGGTGTATTTCTTCTGTTACCATGCTTTTGCTCTTCACAAGCGTTTTGCAGTTTTTTCCCTTGCAGATTTTGAGTACTGCTTCATTAGCCTGGGCTGCATTTTCGCACCAGATTACCTTTGCACCTCGGGCAGTGATGGCTGTTTCAAAATTTTCTAATTGTAAGTCCAACGTTTCAATTGCTTTCCACTTGATATTCTTAGCCCTTTCTTTGGTTAATTCTAAATCCGCAAACTGCTTTTTTCCACCCGGAACAGCAGCATTATATTTATTGATGTTGAAGTTGATTACCTTTCTGTGTTCACGGTCGGCTGCCTTGGCAGCGCTTTTCTTTTGAAATATTGAAGATTCGTGCGACATATTTAACTGATGAGGTGTTTATACCGTCAAAGCAAACCTACATAAAATATTTCAGAAGCATTATTGATTTCAGTCATGGCCATAATATTTCATACTTTCCATACCATCATTCAGCAGATTCCTTTTTATATTGTGCCGCCTGCTCAAGCGCTTTATAAAACTCTTCTCCGTATTTTCGGATAAGCGGTTCTTTAAGAAATTTGTACACAGGCACTTCTAATTTTTGCCCAGAATGGTGGCAGGATGGCACATTACTTCGCGCGGCTCATAATTGAGCCTTTCATAGTCTCCGTGTTTTCCTTTGTAAGCAATTATCGGATATAAATGACAGCTGATCGGTTTTATCCAGTTAATCTCACCTTTGTTATTTGCCTGCTCAAAAGCACATTTGATTAATCCGCTTTTCTCCCGATAGGCATACACGCAAATTTCATTGTCGCTGGGAAGAGTAGGTGTTACCCATCCAAATTCTTTATCGTAAACGTATTTGCCATGTTTTTCGATTTGCTCTATGGCATCTTTGGTCAGGTATTTTTTGATGGTTTCGTAATGTTCTACTACACTATCTAATTCTTCATCGCTTAATGGAGCGCCTGCATCTCCATCCTCACAACAACCTCCATTACATTTGGGAAGATCGCATACAAAATGTTTTTCTATTATATCATCACTGATGATTTTATTATCTATAACAATCACTGTTTTAGAATTTAAATTGACAACCCGGTTCATTTTGCAGAACCGGTAAAAAGTAAAAATGTTTTCCTGAAAAGGGAAAATATTATTTCCGATTGATGCTCACCTTAACAGACTTTACTCTGTTTTTTTCTGTTTCCAATACAGTAAACTCAAAATCTCCCGATCGTACTACGGCATTATTTTCAGGCAGTTCTCCCGAAAGTTCCACAACCAACCCGCCGATAGATTCATTTTCTCCTCTCACTTTGTCAAAGGTGTCAAAAGGAATTTTCATGGCTTTGCACACATCATTCAGCATGGTGCGGCCTTCAAAAATAAAGGTGTTATTGTCTATTTTTCGGATACTGCTTTCTTCCTGATCAAATTCATCCTTAATATCACCTACCACTTCTTCCATGATGTCTTCCATTGTAACAATGCCGCTGGTGCCGCCAAACTCATCTACCACCACAGCAAAATGAATTCTCTTTTTTTGAAAATCAACCAAAAGATCTTCAATCAGTTTCGACTCCGGCACAAAATAAGGAGGTCTGATTTTTGAATGCCATTCATATTCTGAAACGTTATTTTCATATAGAAAAGGGACCAGTTCTTTTGTGTTTAAAATACCCACAATATTGTCAAGGTTTTCTTTGTAAACCGGCAACCTTGAGTATTGCAGTTCTTTGATAATTTCTATCAGTTCATTGTAGGTGGTTTTATGGTCAATGCCACTCACATACAACCGGCTGCGCATCGCCTTTTTGACTGATATTTTTCCAAACTTTACAATCCCCTTGATGATATCCTTTTCTACAGGCGAGGTGTCGTCATTTGTTTGTATATCAATTGCTTCATCCAGTTGATGATAAGAAGTTTCATCTGCTTTATTGGCTCCCACTCCCCGCCCGATACTATCGGCAATAGATACAATCCATTTGCTGATGCGTCTTAAAAACAGGTGAATCCCTTCTACAAGCAATATAAGTATTGACCACTCAAGGGCAAACCGCAAATTGTTTTGAGATGCCCACACGCGTGGAAAAATTTCTACCAGAAATAACAATACAAAAGCAATAGCTAAAAATTTTAATGCAATTGCCCACTCACTGCTAAGATATTCCGGCGGTATATATTGATTGATTAAATAATTGGCCAAAACGATGATGCAGATATTGCAAAATGTCTTTGCTATCAACATGGATACGTACACGGCTTTTGGCTCTTCGAGCAAAGCCAGAATCCGCTTTGATGATATCTGTTGCTTTGTTTTCAACACATCCACATCTTTATCATCCAAAGAAAAAATGGCCGCCTGAGTTCCGGCAATAGAAAATGAAGTGACGATTAACACGCACAGTAAAATCACCAGCAGTGTAGTACTTTGCACATTTGCCGGCAATTGTAATAAGGTTAACTTATCTGAAATGTTTAAAATGGAGTCCTGCGGGTCCAAATTGGTTTGTTTTTGTGAAACAATTATTATTGTTATACTTTCTTAAAAGTGAAGCAAAAATATATGATTTATTTTATCTAAAAAGGATTCGGCTCAATGTTGTCATTTTCGCCTCCCTTATTGTGATTCATATCAAAATGATCTGACGCAGCGGTTCCATCGGTTTTTTTATCCAGCATAATTAAATTTTCGCCTACTATTTCGGTTACAAATTTCTTTACACCGTCTTTGTCATCCCAATTTCGGGTGCGCAACCTTCCCTCAATATATACCAGACTTGATTTGTGAAGAAATTTTTGTGCCAGTTCGGCAAGGCCTCGCCACAGCACAACGGTATGCCATTCTGTTTGCGAAACCAATTTGCCGGTTCTGTCTTTAAATGTTTCGGTGGTAGCCAAAGGGAATTTTGCTACTGCAATATTGCCATCCAAAATCTGTATTTCAGGATCTCTGCCCAAATTTCCAATCAACATAACTTTGTTAACGCCTCTCATAATATATTTTTTTCTTTTTGACCTTAATGGCTCCTAATAACTAATAAAATTAATTTTTTTACTTAATTAAAAAAAATTTATTGCTGACCCCGAGGATTTCAAATACTCTTTGATGATTTTAGGGAAAGAAATATTTTTGAGCAAATCCCTTTTCACCCAAATATATTTTGATAATGCAGCCGGTCTTTTCGCTACTTTTAGTTCGATAAAAACGGCATGAATAACCTGATGGGTGAGTTTTTGGATAAATGGATTCGATATTTTCAACAATACAGCATCTTCATTAATCCACCTGTTTTTTGCACAATTTTAATAATAGCGTCGATATCTTCCTGTTTTTGAGTTTCTATCACAGGAAATTCGTGAAGATGTTGCCAAATGTCTTTTTCATGTCTTTCGCGCAATACAATTTTGCCTTTTGATTCAATAACAAAAAAGTAGAATTGTCTTTTTTTGACGATTGTCTTTTTGTTTTTCACAGGTAACATTTCCACCCTGTTTTGCAAAAATGCCTTACAGGATTTTTTGAAAACACAGGTTTTGCAAAGCGGGTTAACAGGTTTGCACACAGTGGCACCAAAGTCCATCATGGCCTGATTATGACCAGCCGGATTATTTTTATCCAGAACCATATTGGCCAGGTCGGTAAACAGTTTTTTACCTTCTGTAGTATCAATCGGTATGCTAATCTCAAAATATCTGGAGAGCACCCTGAAAACATTTCCATCAACCACTGCATAAGGCTGATAAAATGCAAAGGATGCTATTGCTGCCGCTGTGTAAGGGCCAATTCCTTTCAAGTTCAAGATATCGTGGTAGGTATTGGGGAAGATGCCATTGTATAGGTCAACAATTTCTTTTGCCGTGAATATCAGGTTTTTACAACGGCTGTAATAACCCAATCCTTCCCATAATTTAAACACCTTTTTTTCACTGGCAGCAGCCAGGTGCTTAATAGTGGGAAAGTGTTTTATAAAATTTTCATAGTAAGCCAAACCCTGTTCTACCCTGGTTTGTTGAAGAATAATTTCGCTCAACCATATTTTATAAGGGTCTTTCTCATTTTTCCAGGGCATTGCCCTATCATTGAATTTCAGATCCCAAATTTGTAATTTTTTTGAAAAACCCTTGTATTTCAAATAATTATGGATTAACTTCGTTAAAAAATAAAGAGCAAATTTATCTTAAACATAATATTTGTAGTAAGTAATTAAAATTTTTTGATAGAAATTCAGAAAAGATGTTGTAACTTGTTGTCCTACATCACCATTATAAATAACAATTAATCTTTAAGTTATGCGAAAAGCCGATTTAGTAAACAAAATTTCTGATAAAACGGGTATTTCAAAGGTAGATGTGTTGATAACCCTTGAGACAATGTTTAAGGAAGTGAAAGACACACTCTCGTCCGGTGAAAATATTTATATCCGTGGTTTCGGCAGTTTTATTACCAAAAAAAGAGCCTCCAAAATTGGCAGAAACATCAAGAAAAATGTGGCTGTGCATATTCCTGAGCATTATATTCCTGCTTTTAAGCCTGCCAAAGAGTTTACAACCGAAGTGAAAAAACTGAAAGAAGTAAAGCCTGATGACGGCCCGGGAGAAGATATATAGGGTTTAAATTATAATAATCTAAACATGTTTTATCCTTTGGGGTTACATTTGCATACTAAAATTTTTTGATAGTGAAGAGACCCCAGTTAATAGTTGTGTTTACAGCTATTGTATTAGTGCTTTTATTGGCTTTGTTTGGGCGCACAGCTCATAAACCTGTTCATTCTGCTGATGATGGCCATGAGCATAATGCGCAGCCAAATAATGCGCAAGGCATGGTATCCGATATATCTTTTGATACTTTGCTGGCAATTTCCAAACAATCTTTAACCCCAACTTACTAAATAAACTAAACACATTAGAAAAAGATACTAATAATAAATCAAACAATATCAATAAGATAAAGGCAATACATCAGTTGGCGCATTTTTGGAAAGATGATGGAAGGGCATATATCCCGTATGCCTGGTACACTGCAGAAGGAGCAAGATTGGAAAATTCAGAAAAAAATCTCACCTTTGCAGGCCATTTGTTTTTGGATGCTGTTAGGCAGGAGCAGGACGCAACCATAAAAAGATGGATGGCTTTGCAGTCAAAAGATTTGTTTGAAAGGGCTTTAAAAATCAATCCTGACAATGATTCGGCAAAGGTGAGCATGGGTGCCGCATATATTTTCGGAGGTATTTCTGAGGCACCAATGGAGGGAATAGCAAAGGTGAAGGAGGTGACTGATAAGGACAGTACTAATGTTTATGCCCAAATTACACTGGCAACCGCTTCCATGATGAGCGGCCAGATTGATAAAGCAGCAACAAGGCTTCATACCGTATTAGGTGTGCAACCGAAGAACCTTCAGGCATTGTTAATGCTGGGCGATATAGCCGAAAGACAAGGCAATAAAGGGGAGGCAATAACATGGTATAGCCAATCATTGCCTTTGATTACCCGGGATGACATAAAAGCCGAATTGGAAAAAAGAATAAAGGAACTAAAGAAATAAATTTATTTAACAATATTTAAAATCAATAGAATATGCCTTGTGGTAAAAAAAGAAAGCGTCATAAAATTGCAACGCACAAACGTAAAAAAAGATTAAGAAAGAACCGTCATAAGAAGAAGAAATAATTAATTCGTCTTCAAAGAGGTCTTATTTTAAAATTAGTATGAAACATATCTTGAGAGTATGGGCTTGTTTGTAAGTCCGATTTGGATAGTTTCATACTAATTATGATTTTGCTTCATTTGGTAATAAGCCAGTTGTGTGCGGTATTTACACCATCAACCTTCGCCATATTCCTTCTCTTTTGCACATAATAGCTGATACCTTAGAATTTTACCGGGCATGTATTCTCATTTATGATAATCATTAAATGAACAAGGAAGTTATTATTAATGCTTCTCCCGTAGGAGTAGAAATTGCATTATTGGAAGATAAGAAGCTGGTGGAACTGCATAGCGAAAAAAATGATGCACGTTTTGCCGTGGGTGATATTTATTTGGGAAAAGTGAAAAAACTTATTCCGGGGTTAAATGCTGCATTTATAGATGTGGGGCACGAAAAGGATGCTTTTTTGCATTATACGGATTTAAGCCCTTATGCAAAATCCTTACTTAAATTTACCAACCTGGCGATAAATGCCACAGGGTCGCTTGATTTTTCAAAATTTGAAGTAGAGCCGGAAATCATAAAAACCGGAAAGATAAATGAAGTGCTGGGAGGAAAACCCAATGTACTCGTTCAGATATTAAAAGAACCCATTGCTGCCAAGGGTCCGAGGCTGAGTTGCGAAATTTCAATCCCCGGTCGCTATGTGGTGATTACGCCTTTTAACAATATAGTAGCGGTATCAAAAAAGATTCATTCATCGGAAGAAAGGAAAAGGCTGCAAAAAATTATTGAAGCGGTAAAACCCAAAAATTTTGGTGTAATTGTAAGAACTGCAGCCGAAAGTAAAAACACCGCCGAGCTGCACGAAGACCTGACCAATCTGGTAAACACCTGGAACCTGCTGCAGGAGAATCTGAAAGGCGCCGCAGCGCCTGCCAAAATACTAAGTGAGCAAAACAAAACCAACAGTATCCTCAGAGATTTACTGAATGACGATTTCAACAAAATCGTTGTTAACGACAAAAGCATTTATGGCGAAACCAAGAGTTACCTGCAGCGCATAGCGCCTGAAAAGGCAGATATCGTAAACCATTATCAAAGCCCCGGAAATGTTTTTGACTCCTTTGGGATTACCAAACAGGTAAAGGGCTCGTTCGGAAAAACCGTTAATCTCAATAGCGGCGCATACATTATCATTGAGCATACGGAAGCTTTGCACGTAATAGACGTGAACAGCGGATACAAGAGTGTGGGAAACAATCAGGAGCAGAACGCTATGGAAACCAATCTGGAAGCGGCACAGGAAATAGCCCGCCAGTTGAGGCTTAGAGATATGGGCGGAATCATTGTGGTTGACTTTATTGATATGAAGCAGTCTGATAACAAAAAGCAACTGTTGGACAAGATGGAAGAGTTTATGAAAACCGACAGAGCCAAACATTCGGTGCTGCCCATTTCCAAATTTGGACTGATGCAGATAACCAGACAGCGAATGAGGCCCGAAGTGCATATCAATACTCAGGAAATTTGCCCAAGCTGTCATGGCACAGGTAAAATAGCCTCTCCTTTAATTCTCGAAGACGAAATTGAAAAGAATCTGAAATACCTGATTACCCACAAACATAAGGGAATTAAACTTGTAGTTCATCCAATCATTTACGCCTATCTCACAAAAGGAATGTTTTGGAACAGCAAAGCGGCAATATGGAGAAAGAAACTCGGCGACAACTTTAAAATTGCTCAAAACTCAACATATCAGTTTACGGAATACCACTTTTTTGATAAAAATGAGGAAGAAATAAAAATGTAAGGTTTTTGGCATTGTTTGTCATCCTGCTTAAATTTTCTGCTATTTGGTTTTCAAAAGGGTAGCATTGTGAACTATTCCAATCTGATTTGATTTGTCAAAAAAATCCATATTTTTCTTTAAATATGTAATTTTCCGTATAAGCATAACTATTTCAGTAGTTTTTGGCAAAAATTATTTAACGAGAATTAGTGTTTCTTAAAAATTTTCAACTTTTCAAAAAAACAGCTTTCCCTGAATACCTTATCTTAGCCTGCTGAATTTATTTTATATGAAGTCAATCAGGATTTTTATTACCGGCGGCACTTTCGATAAGGAGTATAATATGCTCAATGGCGAACTGTATTTTAAGGACACGCATCTGCACGACCTCCTTGAAATGGGACGAAACACCGTGCCGGTAGAAATAAGAACGCTGATGATGGTGGACAGCCTTGAAATGACTGATGAAGACAGAGATTTGATAGCACACCAATGCAATCAGGCCGATGAAGAACACATCGTAATTACCCACGGAACCGACACGATAGCCAAAACAGCTCAATTACTGGCAAAAAAAATAAAAAATAAAACGATTGTGCTTACCGGCGCCATGATTCCTATCAAGTTTGGTAGTTCGGATGGACTTTTCAATCTGGGCAGCGCTCTGGCTTTTGTGCAGTCATTACCTCATGGAGTGTATGTAGCGATGAACGTGCGATTTTTTAAGGCTGAAAACGTGCGGAAAAACCGACAAACAGGTTTTTTTGAAGAAATAAAAACCAGTTAAACATTTGCCTCACAACGAAAATTTTTTATTCAAATCAGGATTTTTAGTAATGGTCATAATGAAATATGGCCAAAATCAGGAAGCTTCTGATTATCCGGTCAATTATTTTCCCGATTCCTGACACATAGGTTATATTTTTGCGCCATGACAACAGAAGAAATACAGCATTTTCAGTTTGAGGATGGCGCCGCTTTGCTTATTGATAAACCTCTTGACTGGACATCTTTTGATGCTGTTAGAAAAGTCAGAAATCTGATTAAAATAAAAAAAGTAGGCCATGCCGGCACCCTCGATCCTCTGGCTTCAGGCCTGTTGATTATCTGCACCGGAAAATTTACCAAAAAGATAAATGAATACATGGCTAAGGAGAAAGAATATACCGGAACCTTTACCCTCGGTGCGGTTACACCGACTTATGACCTCGAAAGCGAACCCGAGAATTTTAAGCCTTTTGAACACCTTAGTCCTGCTGATATTGAAGCAGTAACTAAAAAATTCATTGGCGAAATTGATCAGGTACCTCCCATCCATTCAGCCATAAAAAAGGATGGAAAACGGGTTTATGAGTTAGCCCGCAAAGGAATAGACGTGAAATTAGAGCCCCGAAAAATTACGATTTCCGAATTTGAAGTCAATCCTGCAAACCTTCCCGAAGTGCAGTTCAGGGTGGTATGTTCCACCGGAACTTATATCAGAAGTCTGGCAATCGATTTTGGGGAGGCATTGGGCTGTGGCGCTTATCTCAGCAGCCTGTGCCGTACCCGTATTGGTGAGTTTCATCTGAAGGATGCTGTCAGCATTGAAGATTTTGAAAAAGCGATAAAGGAAAAACGTAGGAAAGAATCTAAAAAATAAACGGATAGCCGATACCAATTTGCAACTGACTTCCTTTAAAAAGCGGATAAGCAAAAAACTTGTTTTGATAGGCAGCATTTTCAGGTGAAGGGCTTGGGTCTTTGACCTTGTAGCCGTAATCGAATCGGATGACAAAAAATCCAAAATCAATCCGCACACCGGCACCGGCGCCAATTGCAATATCTTTTCCCAATTTTGAAAACCCAAATATTTCTTCTTCTGTTCCGGCAGCTTTTTTCAGCAGCCATACATTACCCATATCAGTAAACACGGCTCCGTTGATAGGAAAACCCGCCAATTTGAAAAGTTCGGTTCTGTACTCAAGATTAAGCTCCAGTTGTAAATCGCCAAACCGGTCGGGTATGCTGGCGCTGTCGCGAATAAAGGAATGAACGATGGAGCCCGGACCCAATCTGCGAAGTTGCCAGGCGCGCATACTATTGGGGCCGCCGCTATAGTATTGTTTAAAAAACGGCATCTGCGACCGTTTATCAGGGTTTTTTGTAAAGTCAAATTCATAGCCGATGCCGACAAATCCCCGCATTACAAAAGAAGAACCGTTCTTCATTTTAAATAATCGTCCATACTCCCCATCAATTTTTAAAAAGCGGTAAAGCTGCTTGTCTAAAAAATCATTGGGGATAAGGCCAGTAAGCAGCCCCGATTCCTCCACATTTGCCCTCACCACATTTACTACCTTTCGCGATCGGCTTGACCAGGGCATTGAAAAATTGATAATAGCTGATGATATAAAACCATCCGTAAATATATTTTTGATGGAAGGGTTGTTATTAATTAATTTATCTAAGCTGTCCTTTTTAATGAGATTCGAATATTCAATATTTGGGATTCGCACACCTAAATAATAACTCTTTTGGTTTCTGAAATTATTTTCGGGCGCCCATGAAAATTCGTAACCCCAGGAAGAGTTAATGGTTGTCAGGTTAAATAGAAAGTTTCTATCTGTTTTGGCTCCATTCAGTGTCAGTACGGATTGTATTGTTCCAGGAAATTTTGATTCAAAATTTCGATGTCCCGGGAAAATAAATCGGGGATAACTGATTGAATTTCTTAAACTTATCTGCTGAGTTTGTACAAAACTTCCCTGCCCCAGATTAAATTCGACGCCATATCTTAAATTGGATGAAGCCAGATTGGCGCCTCTTAAAAAATTACGGTTCTGTACTCCAAAATTTACACCCCATCCCAAAAAATTTCCGGCTAAAGCGCTTTGGTTATAACCGGTTTCAAAGTTTGTAGTAAAATTATATTTTTTTGCTGGAGTGAGTTTTACCAAAAAATCAAGCGTATCCTGACCTTCTTTTTCACGTGGATTTTGCTGAATATCCACCAAGCGCCAGCTACCTAATGTGTTGAGTCGGTTGAGGGTTTTGATATATTTTCGTTGATCGTAAAGTTCCCCTCGTTTGAAATAAATATTCGGGGTAAATATTTGGGGTTTAAATTTGTTATAATGCTGCACCACAGTTATATTTCCAAAAACATCTTCCTTTCTTTTTCTTCCTGTCGAGTCGGCGCTTACATCCGGGTACACCCAAATGTTTCCCACATAATACTTCATAATTTTAGAAGAATCAGTTATTGGACTGAGCCTGATATCTACATTGGCTGTAGGATTGAGTCTTCTTTGTTTAATTTGCTCCAGTTGTTCAATTTGTTCAAAAGGGTCAAGCGATGGCGTCAGCAGCGAAATATCAAGTGTGTCCCAAAGTGCATAAATCAGGTCTCTTGAGAACTTAAGATAACCGTTGTTTTTGTATCTGTCCACCAATCTGTCCATTTCGGCTGATATGGCAGAAACTGCAAAAGGACTTCCTTTTTAATGAGAGAGCGTTGTGCAAAACGGTCAGCTATTGCCTGAAGACTGTCATAACGCATGGAGTAAGCCAATGAGTCGATCCTTGTAAGCTTGCCTGGCCAAATAAAAAATTTAATATAAGTACGGAGTTGGTTTTCCACAGGTTTTACCTCAGTAGTAAAGTGCATTGAATCTGAAAAATAGCCTTGAGAGTGAAGATAATTGTGCATAAACTCCAAAGAATTGTTGATGGCCATGCTATCCAGTCTGGCAGGCTTTTTCATTACTCCCCAAAACACTTTATCTACTTCACGGGACTTCAGGCTGTCTTCGAGTTGAGCATAAAGGTTGCTTTCTAATTCCACCTTTGTTGTCTTTGGACATGTTAGTGTCTTTTACGGAAATCGATGTTTTAAAAACAAAAGGTTCATTTACTGAATATTTCTTTACAATTGTTGCAATTTTGCAGGAATGTAATAAAAATGCTATCATTAAGCCTGTAATGACAAAAGACAGATTTTTAAAAGGTATGGATAAATTGTTCAAATTATAAAAAAAATTAATTCCCTGCAATGCTAAGTAAATCAGAGGTCAAATATATTCAAAGTTTATCCCAAAAAAAATTCAGGGGCGAAGAAAATCTATATATTATTGAAGGCCCTAAAATAATTGATGAAGCCCTTACTGTGGTTCCTCAACACTTAAAAACCATTTATGCCCTGCCGGAATGGGTAGAAACAAATAAAAATAAGGTATCCGATATTGAAGTAAAAGAAATAACAGAAGGCGATCTCGAAAGGATTTCATTACTCAAAACACCCAACAAAGCGCTGGCGCTCATGGAAATTCCCTGGAGCGAAGGCTTTTTGTTGAAGAAAAATAATCTGGCGCTTGTATTGGATGGTATTCAGGACCCGGGCAATGTGGGCACCATCATCCGTATTGCCGATTGGTTTGGTGTAGCGCAAATTATCTGTAGCGCTGACTGTGCCGATGTATATAACAACAAAGTGGTGCAGGCTACAATGGGCAGTATCTTTAGAGTAGAAGTGTTTTATACCAATTTGCCCGAATGGCTACCGGCGCAGAACGATGTTCCTGTGATTGGCGCTATGCTTGATGGAATGCCCTTAAATTTTTTTGGTAAGGTAAAAAACGGGTTGCTGGTGATTGGCAATGAATCAAAAGGTATTCGCCAGGAAGTGTTGCCTTTTGTAAATCAAAAAGTTACCATCGAAAAAACGGGTAATGCCGAATCATTAAATGCGGCGGTAGCTACAGGTATTATTTTGTCTTATCTGAAATGAATGGCTTTTACCGGTTGCACTTTTCTTACAATATAGGTAGGAATCATCAATACCAGCATACATACCAGAAAAGTTCCTGCGCATATTGCAAGCACTTCTGGCGCAGAAATCTTTACGGCAGCTTTGTCTAAATAATAGGCATCTTCCTGTAGCTTTATAAAACCGGTTTTTACCTGCAGATACAAAATACCCAATGCCAATACCACGCCGACCACAATACCCGATAGTGTGATAATGAGGCTGTAGCGCAAAAATATTCGCTGCACTGCCCAGTCGCTGGCGCCAATGGCCTTTAATATTCCAATCATTCTCATCCGCTCCAGTACCAGAATAATCAGGCAGGTAATCAGATTGATAACTGCTACCACTACCATGATGGCAATCAACACGTTGCGTGTAACATCCTGCATATTCAGCCAGTCAAAAATATTGGGCGTTATTTTTTGAATGCCCTGAGCGCTCCAACTAAGCGGCATTTCGGGCAGGCTGAGGATTTGGTAGGAGATGCTGTCAATTTTTTTATAGTCTGTCAAAAAAATCTCATATCCTCCCACCTGATTGGGCAACCAGTCATTCAGGCGGCGTATCAGTTTAATATCGCCGATGGCAAAAGTTTTGTCATATTCTTCAATACCGGTTTTGAAAATGCCGGTAATAGTCAGTCGGTCGGGGCGTTGGCTGCCATCCGGGCGGATAAAATAAATCAACACCCTGTCGCCGGTTTTCAGTTTCATCTGGTCAGCCGTATGTTTTGAAATCATTATCTGCCGGCTATAGCTGCTGTCGTTAAACGCTGGCGGGTTTCCTTCGATGATAAAATCCCTGATATGATTGAAATTGTAGCTACTGTCGAGCCCTTTAACCAAAACACCTTCCAGGTCATCTTTAGTTTTCAGGATGGCATAGCGGGTGGCAAAGGGATGAATCGTTTCTATCTCAGGAATGTTTTTTAAGGCAGTTATTAATGTATCATTAGCCGTAATGGGCAATTCTTCGGTTATGACAGACTGGTAAAACTGAATTTCCTGCAGGCGGATATGCCCCCAGAAGCTGAACACCTTTTCGCTTACCTTTTGCTGAAAACCGTTTGCAAATGCCAACGTAATAATCATTACTGCTACACTGATTATAGTGGCAATAATGGATAGCCTGATAATGAATCGGGAAAAAGAACGCTGTCGGTTAAAAGCAATTCTATTTGCAATAAAAGAAGAGATATTCATTATTTACAGGCTATAGAAATTCAAAGAACAAAAAGTTAATCCTGTCCTTTGAATCCCGAAACCCCAAAATTAATTATTTAAATTTTTTAGCATCTTCTATAAACTTAGCCAGTCCGATATCGGTTAATGGGTGGTTAAGCAATCCCAATAAAGGAGCCAAAGGAGTGGTACAAACATTTGCACCGGCTTCGGCACACTGAACAATGTGGTTTGAGTTTCTGATAGAAGCTGCAAGTATCTGAGTTTCAAATCCCTGTACGCTATAAATCTTTGCAATTTGTTCAATCAGCTGCACTCCGTCCCATCCGGTATCGTCAATACGACCGATGAAGGGAGATACATAGGCGGCGCCTGCTTTTGCGGCCAGAATGGCCTGCCCTGCGCTAAAAACAAGCGTACAGTTGGTTCTGATACCGTTATCGGTAAACCATTTCATTGCCTTCACACCATCGCGGGTCATTGGCACTTTTACTACAATATTTGGATGAATGGCAGAAAGCGCTTTGCCTTCCTCAATCATGGTAGCTAAGTCAACCGAAATAACTTCGGCGCTTACATCACCATCCACAATTTCGCAAATCGTTTTGTAATGTCCCATTACGGCATCATGGCCTTTAATGCCCTCTTTTGCCATCAGTGACGGATTGGTAGTAATTCCGTCCAAAACACCTAAATCATGAGCCTCTTTTATCTGGTCTAAATTGGCTGTGTCAAGAAAAAATTTCATTATTGTATGTTTTAAAAATTAAATATAAGCGGGTTTATTGTCTTTTTTCAAATTTTTCGACCTGTAAAGCTATTATTATAAATTGATATTCAAAAATAAAGAACAATATTGACCGCTAAACGGTTTAAAATATAATGGGTTAGGCTGTAAAAGGTTGATTTTATGCAAAATTACTTTAAGAGTTGCTGTATTTACTCCGTAACACAGCGTAAATAAAATGGCAGCAATCGACCTATAACTCCTGATTCAATAATTGCAACATTAATCACCCTTTACCGTAAAAATTTTGCTATTTTTTGCAATACATAAAAAGTAAAAATTATGTCATGCCATTTTTCAAAAACAGTTACCGCCAGATAGGACGAAGCCAGAGAGAAAGTAACCGAGGCATTAAAGAAAGAAGGTTTTGGAATTCTTACCGAAATCAATATGCAGGCAACATTGAAAAACAAACTGGGTGTTGACCTCAGACCTTATGTAATTCTGGGCGCCTGCAATCCAAACTTTGCCTACGAAGCATTGAAGGCAGAGCCGTACATAGGCACGATGCTGCCCTGCAATGTGATTATGCAGGAAACAGGGGAAGGGAATATCGAAATATCTGCCATTGACCCGGTGGCATCTATGATGGCAATTGAAAATGAACTACTTACAGGTGTAGCATCAGAAGTAAGAAGTAAGTTGCAACGGGCGATAGAAAGCCTTTAGAAAAAAATTTAAAGAATAATCCCAAAGACCTATATAGTTCTTTGATAAGTCTATATTATTGCGTATTTCAGAATATATAGATTAATCGCCTTTCGATCGTTTCGTTGGGATGGCCTTGAAAAAATTGCGTTAAAAAAATAATCTTTCATACCGACCATTGCGAAAAAATTACTTATTTACGTCATTCTGAACGAATCGAAGCGCAATTAGAAATCTCCTCGTTTCCAAAACGATAAGATTTCTTCGCTTCGCTGCGAAATGACCGTTATTTTTACTCGTCATTTCGATTGGAGTGAAGCGGAGTGAGAAATCTTTTACTTTCTGAATAATAAGATTTATGAACGTTGAGACATCTCCCTCAGGTCGATGTGACGGTTAAAAGTGGTTGAATGACGGGGGAGAAGTTCGGCAGGTTTAGGTGCGAAAAATTATTTTTAGAAATTTTTTCACAGCCTTGATTTTTTGGGCTACCTTTTTATCCCAAATTTTGCAGTTAACTGCAAAAAGGCGGAAAATGTTCTGTGTAGCAGTGAGGCTATAATAAAATATTCTAAATATCTAATATACTTCTAAATTTTTATAAATTTCCGTCATGAATTACAGACCCATCAGTTCATCTGCTCTCCGCTCTTCCGAAATTGGTTTCGGTTGCATGTCGCTATTAAAAACAACGACCTCGGAGGCAGAAGAACTGATAAAATCGGCAATCGACTCGGGCATCAATTATTTCGATACTGCCGATTTGTATGATAAAGGCGAAAATGAAAAATTAGCGGGCAGGATATTGAAACCGGTAAGAAAAAACATCATTCTGGCTACCAAGGTGGGGAACCAATGGAAGGAAGACGGCACCGGCTGGACCTGGAATCCCACCAAAAAATACATCCTGAAAGCTGTGGATGACAGCCTCAGTCGTTTGCAAACCGATTACATTGACCTCTACCAACTGCATGGCGGCGCTATCGACGACCCGATAGACGAAACCATTGAGGCTTTTGAACGGTTGGTCGAGACGGGTAAAATAAGGTATTATGGCATCAGCAGCATCCGGCCCAATGTAATCAGGGAATATGCACGCCACTCCGCCATTGCAAGCGTAATGATGCAATACAGTCTGCTCGACCGCCGCCCTGAGGAAGAAATGCTGGCATTTTTAAAAAGCAGCAACATCAGTGTAATGGCCCGAGGGGTTCTGGCACAAGGCTGTCTGGCAGGCAAAGAAGCAAAAGATTACTTTGAATTGAGCAAAGATGAAGTAAAAAACGTACAGGAAAAACTGAACGGTATGCAGCTATCCAGAAGCAATACCGCCAAGGCAATCGGATATGTGCTGCACAATCAGGTTGTGGCAAGCGCGGTAATTGGATTCAGAACATTGAAACAGTTGAAAGAAGCGCTCGCAGAAGGGGTCGTTTTGCAACAAGCAGATTATCAATACTTTCAGCAAAACACACCTCTCCTAAAATATTTACAGCATCGCTAATCCTATTTTCCTTTATCCTTCAAATATTTCTGCCTGATAACATCCTGTACATTCAGACCGTATATCTTGCTTTCTAACCAGCTAATGACATCTAAATAGGCAAATGCCCGCGACTCAAGCCGGTTGCCCTGATATTTTTTGAGTTGATGGAGCAGCTTTTCAAACTCGGATTTTATGGTTTTTGCATTGAAATTCAATGAGTTCTTCAAAAACTTCAGCATCGCTTCTTCCACCTTGCTGATGTTTTCCATCTTGGCCATATACCGATACACCGATTTAATCAGGTATTCCAGTAGATTATAATTTCCCAACTCATAATGGGCAATCAGATGCAGCAGACGGCTGTAGCTTTGCAGGTCGGTACGCAGGTCATCTTTTTGATGAATAATACGGTTGAGGTAATCAATAGCCTTGCTGTTGTTGCCACTGCCAAAGTACAGACAGGCTATTTTATAGTAAAAAACCATTACACGGTGGCGGTCTAAGTATTTTTCGTATTGCAAAAGCATTTCTTCCAAAAAAGGAACCATTTTTAGCCCTTTATTAAATGTTCCTTCCAGAAAATGCAGGTTGATAACTGCCGTGTATAAATACTGATAGGTTATAAGCCTGTTATTTTCATTATTTTGTACGTTGCTGCTTTTTGCAAAGTTTTTGAATCTGGTAATACATTCAGCCAGTTTATCGCGGTTCATCAGGTCGAAGTGAGCGCTCATCAGGTTGTGCATACCTTTGATGTACATGGCTGCTTCTGCCTCTATCATTCCGGGATGGCTTTCAAACTCGTCCACCCATTTTTGCGAATACCGGTAATACATTAAAAAATCGAGCCTGATAAAGGCATACCAGGCGTAAGACTGGTAGTAATATATTTTTTCGTAAAAACCGGTTAAATGGGCAGCATTTTCGGGCAAATTGTTTTCAAAAAACAGTTTAATGCTTTTGAGGTCATTTTCGTTTCGGGCATGCCCGTGCTGTATAAACCAACTGTATAACTGCAGGTTCAGATTAGAGAGTCGATTGGTATGTTTCAGCAGCATACTCACCTCATCCGCTTCGCCGGACAGAATATCTGCCCTGTTTTGCAGGCTTCGGGTAATATAAAGCGCTTCTATCTTCTTCTCAAAAAACAATGCCTGTTGAATATAAGTATATTGATTATAAGCCTTGGCAGTATCTTTTAGCTTGTCTAAGATTTTCAATGCCTGCATATACAGCCCTTTGTTGTATAGTATGCGTGCATAATCCTGCATTTCGCGAAGCTGAATATCAATATTGGTATAAACCTTCAATGACCTCAGGCTTCCCAAAATCTGTTTGTAGAGCAATGCCTTGGTATTGGATAATTGTTGTTTGGATACAGATGGCACTTTCTTCAATAAAATCTTTTCGTCATAGTCATTCATCTTGTCCAAAGCGTCAAAAAGCTGAATGCTCTTCATACTTTCGGAGCTATGGCTTCTTTTCACAAAAAGCTTCAAATTTCGCTTTTCGGCCTTGTCGAGCGATTTTATCAACTGAAAAAGGGTATCTGAACTCTTATTGGACATCGTAATTTATTTCACTCTATTACATTGATTATTAATTACTTATTTATTGTTTTTGGTTTTTATAAAATGTAATTGAACTCACAATTAGGTTTCATTCACAAGGTACATAAGTTTATTTTTAAAGACTAAATTATTATTATGGCCAAAGAAAAGGTTTTTATTTTCGACACTACATTAAGGGATGGAGAACAGGTCCCGGGTTGCAAACTGAATACTGAGGAAAAAATAAAGCTTGCACTGAAGCTCGAAGAGTTGGGTGTAGATATCATTGAAGCCGGCTTTCCGGTTTCCAGTCCGGGCGATTTTAAATCGGTTGAAGAAATCTCCAGAGCCATAAAGAATGCCACAGTAACCGGCCTTACCAGAGCAGTGGAAAACGATATTGTGGTGGCAGCAAAGGCATTGAAAGACGCAGTGAATCCGAGGATACATACAGGAATCGGCTCATCTGACAACCATATAAAATATAAATTTAATGCCACACGGGAGCAAATTCTGGAGCGGGCAATAGCCGCCGTAAAACTGGCGCGTAACTTAGTTCCCGAAGTGGAGTTTTATGCCGAAGATGCAGGCCGCGCCGATCTGGAGTTTCTGGCACGACTGATTGAAGCAACCATTGATGCAGGCGCCACTATTATGAACATCCCCGACACCACAGGTTCCTGCCTGCCACACGAGTACCAGTACAAGATGGAATACCTGATGAATCACGTACCCAATATTGACAAGGCCATTCTGTCCTGCCATTGCCACAATGATTTAGGCCTTGCTACAGCTAATTCTATTGCCGGAGCCATTGGCGGCGCCAGGCAAATAGAATGTACCATCAATGGTATCGGCGAGCGCGCCGGAAATACTTCCTTGGAAGAAGTGGTGATGGTTATTAAAAAACATCCCAGTTTAAATTTATACACCGATATTGATACTACCAAACTACTCCCCATGAGTAAATTGGTTTCCGATACAATGCGAATGGTGGTGCAGCCCAACAAGGCAGTAGTGGGCGACAATGCATATTCACACTCTTCGGGCATTCATCAGGATGGTTTTTTGAAAGAAGCCACCACTTATGAAATCATTGCACCGCATGAGGTAGGTGCCGATGCCTCTCACATCGTTTTAACCGCCCGAAGCGGTCGCAGTGCATTGGCCTATCGCTTTAAAAACCTTGGTTACAGTTTCGACCGCAATCAGGTGGACGACCTTTATCAACAATTTTTGGCAGTAGCCGATATTAAAAAAGAGGTGGAGGACAACGATTTGAGAGAAATGGCAGAAAAGTAGAATCAATAGTTAAAAAAATTATAAATGTAATGGGCTGTAGCCCAATTCCTTAAATAAAATACAATCTCTTATTTTGACATCATATTAAACAATGTATCAGTAAAGCGTAGCGAGAAACACCTTTTGCAGAATAATTGTTTCACTTTGCATAGCGGTAATCATTTGGCTTTAATGGGACCCCACAGCGGCAAAACCTTGTTAGCCAATGTTTTGTGCGGGAATGTTTTTTTCAATGGAACTGCGGCATTTATTAAAGAAGGAGTTATTTCGAAGCCAAAAATTACTTTTATTCCGGCAGTTCAAAGACTGAAAAACCTTGCCAATACATCCGAATTGTATTACCAGCAAAGATTTAACAGCGCTGATGCCGAAGACTCGCTTACGCTGAAACAACAATTGTTGCAAAAGGGGATGAACAAAAATTGATTTTTGGTTAAATAAATTTCAATTAACTCACAGAGCGAATGCCCCGCTTATTCAGTTGTCCAATGGAGAATTAAAGAAAACCCAAATCATCGGTTATCTTCTTTCTTCTCCCGACATTCTTATTTTGGACAATGCCTTTACCGGTCTTGACATCAACAGCCGAAAAACGCTTCACTTTATTTTGAACGAGTTGGCCGCCACCGGCACTACCATTATACTTATTGCTGATGCACATGAACTACCTTCCTGCATTACTCATTTTATAAAATTGGAAGAAGGCAGAATGAAGGCGTTTGCACCTATCGAGTTGTATGAAAATACATCTCAGGAGGCAAATATAATTGAAGAAAAACAAATACCCTCCTTTGAAAGAAACGGATTTCGGGGTCCAATTATTCAAATGAAAGGTGTTAATATAAAATACGGTGAAAAGCAAATCCTCAGTAATATTCACTGGGAGGTAATGCACGGCGAGTGCTGGCAGGTAAAAGGAGCCAATGGCGCAGGAAAATCTACACTCTTAAGCCTCATCACAGCAGATAATCCGCAAGCCTATTCCCAGCCGCTTTATCTTTTTGGCAAAAAAAGAGGCAGTGGCGAAAGTATCTGGGATATCAAAAAGAAAATTGGTTTTGTGTCGCCCGAACTTCAAAACTACTTTGACCCAAACATTACCGTGTTTCAAACCATTGCATCGGGCTATTTTGATACAATGGGTCTTTACAGAAAGCTTTCTGAAAAGCAAAAGCAGAAAGTAATGGATTGGCTGGAGTATTTTTCATTGTCTCAGTATGCCGATAATAGATTAACAGAATTATCATCAGGGAACAAAAGACTGGTTTTATAGCAAGAGCATTGGTAAAAGAGCCTTTGATCCTTGCATTAGACGAACCCTGTCAGGGTATGGATAATATCAGAACGCAACAAATTTTAAAAATAGTGGATGAAGTATTTGAAAAAACAGGCGTAACCGTAATATTTATCAGTCATTATGATGAAGATCTGCCGAATTGTATTGAAAAAATTCTGAACTTGCAGAATTCTAAATCCAATAATTATATAATCAAGAACAAAAAAGATATTAGTTTACAAGTTATTTAAAAATTAAAAACAGTGAAAAAGAGTATCGCAGTAATAAAAGGTGACGGCATTGGCCCCGAAGTAACCAATGAAGCCATAAAGGTATTAAATACCATTGCAGAACAATTCAACCATGAGTTTGAATACAAAGAATGTCTGATGGGTGCTTGCGCCATTGATGCCACCGGAAACCCATTGCCCGATGAAACCATCGAAACCTGCCTGAGCAGCGATGCAGTATTGCTGGGCGCCATTGGCGACCCCAAGTATGATAATGATCCCACAGCCAAAGTGAGACCCGAACAAGGCTTGTTGAAACTCAGAAAATCATTGCAGCTTTTTGCCAATATCAGACCGGTAACTACTTACAAGGCTTTGCAACATTTGTCGCCTTTAAAAGCAGGGAAAGCCGATAATATTGATTTTGTTATTTATCGCGAACTGACCGGAGGAATATATTTTGGTAAGAAAACATTGAGCGAAGACGGCAATACCGCCTCTGATGATTGTGTTTATACCAGAGTGGAAATAGAGCGTATTGCCAAATTAGCATTTGAGCATGCCAGAATCAGAAGAAAAAAACTGACTTTAGTGGACAAAGCCAACGTTTTGGAATCTTCCAGATTATGGAGAAAAGTGGTGCAGGAAATGGCAGCCGGGTATAGCGATGTGCAGATTGATTATCTGTTTGTTGACAATGCAGCCATGCAAATCATTCTCAACCCTTCCCAGTTTGATGTGATGCTCACCGAAAATATGTTTGGCGACATTCTAAGCGATGAAGCCAGTGTGCTAAGTGGTTCTTTGGGTATGCTTCCTTCTGCATCCGTGGGCAGCAAAGTTGCTTTGTTTGAACCTATTCATGGTTCTTATCCGCAGGCTGCAGGAAAATACATAGCCAACCCTACCGGTTCCATTTTATCGGCGGCCATGCTGCTCGATCACTTTGGGCTGAATGACGAAGCCAATACGATACGTGAAGCCGTAAACTGGTCATTGCAGAATGGTTTTGTAACCAAAGACATTGACAGCGCCAACTCATATTCAACCAGTGTAGTGGGCGATATGGTGAGCGATCATATTGCCGGAAAAATTCCAGGATCGGCTAAAGGAGAAAATATAGAACTAAGAAAATCTACAATTATCTAAAATTATAAATCAATGAGTGAATTGAATATATACAGCAAAACTATTACCCAAGACCCTACCCAACCTGCGGCTCAGGCGCAGTTTTATGCACTGGGTTTAACTGAAGATGATCTGAAAAAAGCGCAGGTAGGTATTGTAAGTATGGGTTATGATGGCAATCCTTGTAATATGCACCTGAATGATCTGGCTGCTGAAATAAAAAAGGGCGTTTGGGAAAATGATTTAGTGGGCTTGGTTTTTCATACCATTGGTGTAAGTGATGGCATGAGCAATGGTACAGACGGTATGCGCTATTCACTAGTGAGCCGCGATGTGATTGCCGACTCGATAGAGGTGGTTTGCGGTGCACAATATTATGATGCTTTGATAGCAGTACCCGGATGTGATAAAAACATGCCTGGTTCTATCATGGCTATGGGCAGGCTCAACCGCCCTGCAATAATGGTCTATGGCGGCACTATCGCAGCAGGTCATTACAAAGGCCAGGATTTAAATATTGTTTCAGCTTTTGAAGCGCTCGGTCATAAAATTGCCGGAGATATCAGCGAAGAAGATTTTAAGGGGATTGTAAAGTGTAGTTGCCCCGGAGCAGGAGCCTGCGGTGGAATGTACACAGCCAACACAATGGCCTCGGCTATTGAAGCAATGGGCATGAGCCTTCCTTACTCCAGCAGCAATCCTGCTATTGGCGAAGAAAAGAAAAAGGAGTGCCGGGATGCCGGAAAAGCAATCCGCTTGTTGATGGAAAAAAATATTCGACCGCGCGATATAATGACCCGGAAGCATTTGAAAATGCAATTACAATCATTATGATAATTGGCGGGAGCACCAATGCCGTACTACACCTGATAGCAATGGCTAAAAGTGTGGGAATTTCAATTACACAGGATGATTTTCAAAAAATAAGCGACAAAATACCTGTATTGGGCGATTTTAAACCCAGTGGAAAATACCTGATGGAAGACCTTCACAGAAAAGGCGGTATTCCGGCTGTAATGAAATATTTGCTCCAGAATGGCTTATTGCATGGCGATTGCATGACCGTAACCGGAAAAACAATTGCCGAAAATCTTGCAGAAGTGCCTGATCTGGATTTTGAAACACAGGATATTATTGCCCCGCTCGAAAAACCGTTAAAAGCAACCGGACACCTGCAAATTTTATATGGCAATCTTGCCGAAAAAGGCAGCGTGGCAAAAATCAGCGGCAAAGAAGGTGAACGGTTTGAAGGAACAGCAAGAGTTTTTGACGGAGAGAAAAAATTAATTGCGGGAATCTCGGAAGGCAGAGTTAAGCACGGCGATGTAGTGGTTATAAAAAATGAAGGCCCCAAAGGTGCTCCGGGAATGCCCGAAATGCTGAAACCGACCTCGGCCATTATCGGCGCCGGACTTGGAAAATCAGTGGCATTGATTACAGACGGAAGATTTAGCGGAGGCACCCATGGCTTTGTAGTGGGTCATATTACACCCGAAGCGCACGAAGGAGGACTACTGGCATTTGTTCGGGATGAGGATATAATAGAAATAGATACCATAAATAATAAACTCACTTTAAAAGTAAGTGAAGAAGAAATTGCAAAACGGAAACAAGGCTGGGTAAAACCGGCGTTAAAAGTAACTAATGGCATTTTATATAAATATGCAAAATTAGTGAAGGATGCTTCTGAGGGTTGTGTAACCGATGAAGATTAAACAAATTAAATTAGGACAATGAGTCAAAAAACAGCTACTTATTTATATTTTAAATCACAAAACATGGTTTTAAAAGCCTGCTGGGATATTCGAGTCAATCGCTCTATTGATTCAATTATTTTTAGTAAACTTTTTAAATCAACAATATAAAAATTATAGTATGGCTACTTTGCAACAAAATACAATAGAACAGCAGACTGAAACTGCTGCCAAAATTGAAAAAAAAAAGGTAGAACTCTCTGGTTCACAAGCCGTTATTGAATGTTTGCTTGCCGAAGGAGTTACAACAGTATTTGGTTACCCGGGTGGTGCCATTATGCCGGTGTATGATGCCTTATATGACTATGCCAACAAAGTGGAACACATTTTAGTAAGACACGAACAAGGAGCCATCCACGCTGCCCAGGGCTTTGCCACCGCAAGCGGAAAAACAGGCGTGGTGTTTGCAACCAGTGGTCCTGGCGCTACAAACCTCGTAACCGGATTGGCCGATGCACAGATTGACTCTACGCCTGTTGTTTGTATTACAGGACAGGTTTTTGCACACCTTCTGGGTACCGATGCTTTTCAAGAAATAGATGTGATTAACATAACAGCGCCCATTACCAAATGGAACTATCAGGTAACCGATGCGAATGAAATTCCGCAAGCGCTTGCAAAGGCATTTTATATTGCCGCAAGCGGCAGGCCGGGGCCTGTTTTGATTGATATCACCAAAAACGCACAAGTTCAGAAATTTGATTATGAAGGATATCAGAGAATTAACCACATACGCAGCTACAGACCTAAACCGGTAGTAAGAAAACAATATATCGAACAGGCGGCAGAACTGATTAACAACGCCAAAAAACCATTGGTAGTTTTCGGTCAGGGAGTTATTTTGGGTAAGGCAGAAAATGAATTTAAAGCGTTTATCGAAAAGGCAGATTTACCCGCTGCATGGACGCTAATGGGCCTCAGCGCTGTTCCCTCAGATCATCCTTTGAACGTGGGTATGCTGGGTATGCACGGCAATTACGGACCTAATGTGTTAACCAATGAATGTGATGTGTTGATAGCGGTAGGCATGCGCTTTGACGACCGTGTTACCGGGCGCCTTGATAAATATGCCAAACAAGCCAAAATAATACATTTTGATATTGACCCCGCCGAAATTGATAAAAACGTGAAAACGACGGTTGCTGTTTGGGGCGACTGTAAGGAAACCCTTCCAATGATTACTGAACTTATTGAAAAGAAAAAGCATCCGGAATGGCTGGCAAAATTTGCTGAATACAAAGCCGAAGAAGAAAGAGTTTGTATTCAGCCCGAAAAACATCCCGACACCGAAATCATGAGCATGGCTGAGGTAATAGAAGCGTTGAACGAACTGACCAACGGCGATGCCATTATCGTAACCGATGTGGGTCAACATCAGATGGTTGCCAGTAGATATGCGAAATTTAATCACAGTAAGAGTAGCATCACCTCCGGTGGCTTGGGAACAATGGGCTTTGGCCTTCCTGCTGCCATTGGCGCTTCGTTTGGTGTGCCAGACAGAACGGTAGTTGCTGTGGTAGGCGATGGCGGCATACAAATGACCATTCAGGAAATGGGAACAATCATGCAATTTGGCGCAAAAGTAAAAATTCTGATACTTAATAATGAATTTCTGGGAATGGTACGCCAATGGCAGCAGCTATTCCTCGATAGAAGATATTCCTTTGTACACATCACCAGCCCCGATTTTGTGATGCTTGCAAAATCTTATGGACTGGAGGGTAACAGTATCGACAAACGCGAAAACCTGAAAGCAGCATTGAAAACCATGCTCGACCACGACGGCACTTACCTGCTGGAAGTAAAAGTAGGTAAAGAAAACAACGTGTTCCCAATGGTGCCACAGGGCTGTAGTGTAAGTGAAATAAGACTCCAGTAATTTGTGATTTACGAATTGTGATTTATGAATTAGAAGTTGCAGTCTATAACTAAGAAATGACCAAGTCGGAACTACATAACAGAACCAAAAAATTCAATATTGATGTTATCAATTTATGTAAGGAGTTTTCCAAAAATGCGGTTGGTTATGAAATTGCAAAACAACTAATTCGTTCATCCGGTTCTGTAGGTGCAAACACGAGAGCATCAGCAAGGGCAAAGTCAACCGATGATTTTATAAATAAAATCGCGATAGTGATAGAGGAAGTCGATGAGTCATTATACTGGCTGGAGATTGTGAATGAAACTGAACTCATTGGAATGATTTGCTGAGCGCTTTATTAAAGGAAGCAAATGAATTAACTTCGATTTTTGTTCAAATTAATAAAACAACAAAATCAATAAATTAAAAAATCTTAAATCTTAAATCAATAAATTATGAAACAAGATTATACATTAACGGTTTATGCCGAAGATCAGGTAGGGTTGTTGTCGCGCATAGCCATTATTTTCTCAAGAAGGAAAATCAATATTGACAGCCTGAATACCTGCCCGTCCGAAATTGAAGGTATTCACCGTTTTACTATCCTTATTAGTGAAACCGATGAAGTGGTAAAGAAACTATGCCGTCAGATTGAAAAACAAGTAGAAGTATTAAAAGCTTATTACCATACCAATAACGAAATCGTTTGGCAGGAGTTGGCTTTGTTTAAACTGCCAACTCAACAAGTTGCTGAAAAAATGATCGTAGAACGAGTTTTGAGAGAGTATGGTGCCAGAGTGGTGGTTATCAGAAATGACTATACCATTTTGAGTCCACCGGCCAAACAGAAGAAACCAGTAAGCTGATTGAATTATTTGAAAAATATGGGTTGATTGAGTTTGTGCGTAGCGCAAGAGTGGCTATCATCAAGGCCAGCGAAGGATTTCATAAAAAAATAAAAGAATTTGAAGCCAGCGCGCCTCATGAGCTTACCGGAATAAAGGAATACCTCAATGAGCCGGACGATGTTTTCACTTTATAGTCTTATCAAAATGTTTTTGAATATTAAATAAATACGAAATCAAAATTTTTTAAATCAGAAAAAAATAAAAATGGCAAAATTAAATTTCGGTGGCGTTGAAGAAAACGTTGTAACCAGGGAAGAATTTCCTTTAAGCAAAGCGCAGGAAGTTTTAAAAGATGAAACAGTGGCAGTAATCGGCTATGGCGTTCAGGGCCCCGGCCAGGCTTTAAACCAAAAAGACAATGGCATTAATGTAATTGTAGGCCAGCGCAAAGACTCTAAAACATGGGACAAAGCTGTGGCAGATGGCTGGGTTCCCGGCGAAACACTGTTTGAAATTGAAGAGGCATTAGAGCGCGGAACCATTATATGTTACCTATTGAGCGATGCCGCTCAAATAGCATTGTGGCCTACCGTTCAAAAATATCTCACTCCGGGCAAAGCCCTGTATTTTTCTCATGGCTTTGGTATCACCTTCAATGAGCAAACAGGCATTATTCCTCCAAAGGATGTAGATGTTTTTCTGGTAGCACCAAAAGGTTCCGGTACATCACTCCGCCGTATGTTCCTGCAGGGACGCGGTTTAAATAGTTCTTATGCTATCTTTCAGGATGCTACAGGCAAGGCTTATGACAGAGTAATAGCCTTGGGCATTGCAGTAGGCAGTGGCTACCTGTTTGAAACAGATTTCAAAAGAGAGGTTTACAGCGATCTTACTGGCGAACGCGGCACACTGATGGGCGCCATACAGGGAATCTTTGCTGCGCAATACGAAGTACTGCGCTCCAAAGGACATACTCCTTCTGAGGCATTCAATGAAACGGTGGAAGAACTTACGCAATCCCTCATGCCTTTAGTGGCCGAAAACGGCATGGATTGGATGTATGCCAACTGCTCTACTACCGCCCAACGCGGCGCTTTGGACTGGTGGAAAAAATTCAAAGAGGCTACACAGCCCGTGTTTAACGAACTGTATGAAAGTGTGGCAGCAGGCAAAGAATCGCAACGCTCCATTGATAGCAATTCGCAACCCGACTATCGCGAAAAATTAGAAAAAGAACTTGCAGAACTTCGCGAAAGCGAAATGTGGCAGGCCGGTAAAACCGTTAGAAGCCTCAGGCCTGAAAGTCAGCAGGTATAGTTTTTTGAAAAGCTGAGACTATAATAATAATTTTGAAAATGGTTCGTGCCAGACGCGAACCATTTTCCTTAATACAATCGCCATGAATCCTGAAAGCATTTTAAAAGCAGCAGAAAAACTGAAAGGGATTGTTTTGAAAACACCGCTTCAGCTTAATGCCAATCTTTCGCGTAAATTTCAGTGCAACGTTTATCTCAAACGAGAAGATTTGCAAATTGTAAGATCTTACAAACTAAGAGGGGCTTACAACAAAATCAGTTCGCTCAGCAAAGAAGAATTAGAGGGGGGCGTAGTGTGTGCCAGCGCAGGCAATCATGCGCAGGGCTTTGCTTATAGCTGCAAATCATTAAATATTAAGGGCGTGATTTTTATGCCCACCATCACACCTATGCAAAAGATTAACCAAACCAGAATGTTTGGCGGCGATCATATTGAAATTATACTTTCGGGCGACACCTATGATGATTGTGCCGTTTCGGCAAAAAAATATGCATCAGAAAACAAAATGGCTTTCATTCATGCTTTTGATGACGAAAAAATTATTGAAGGGCAGGCTACTGTGGGAGTTGAAATATGGGAAGACCTCAAAGAGATTGATTATTTATTTATCCCTGTGGGCGGCGGCGGACTATGTGCAGGCTTAGGCACCTTCATCAAAAGTGTAAGCCCATGTACAAAAATAATTGCCACCGAACCGGAAGGCGCACCTTCCATGAAAAGAGCTTTTGAAGTCGGCCGGCCGGTAACACTCCAATCTATTGACAGTTTTGTGGATGGCGCTGCCGTTAAAAGAGCCGGTGAAATCACTTACCCTATTTGCAAAGAAGTGGTTGATGAAATTATGCTGGTGCCGGAAGGAAAAATATGTTCTACGATTTTGAGGCTTTATAACAAAGATGCTATTGTGGTAGAACCTGCAGGTGCCTTGTCTATTGCCGCACTATTTTTTATGGGTGATGAGATAAAAGGAAAGAATGTGGTCTGTATCGTAAGCGGCAGCAATAATGATATTGACAGAATGCAGGAAATAAAAGAACGCAGTCTTCAATACGAAAAATTGAAACACTATTTCCTTATCAACTTTGCCCAACGACCCGGAGCTTTAAAAGAATTTGTAAACAGGATACTTGGTCCGGATGACGATATCACTCGCTTTGAGTATATGCAAAAAACCAATAAGGAAAGCGGTCCGGCATTGGTAGGCATTGAGTTAAAGCGAAGAAATGATTACGAGGGATTGATTAGCAGAATGAAAAGATTAGGAATCAATTATAAAGAACTGAACAAGGATGATAACCTTTTTGGCTATTTAGTATAAGATAATGAAGGAAGAAGCAAAGAAAGATAATAGATTTTTGTGTTATATGTAAAATTGGTTCACAATACTTAATGAGAAAACTAATCAGTTCAAGCAATCATAGCTAATCGGTTTAACAATTCTTTAGCTTGCTTTACCATCATTGTTTTACTAAGACCGCAATCCTCTGATCTGTCAATTAATTTTTTAACCAAGCCATATTCATGCTGCCTTATTTTTCTGAATAAGAAAGCCTGAAAACCCCATGGGAATAATTTCTCCTTGTTCTCATTATCCAATAGACCAAAAAATTCCATCCAATGAGCTTGTTTCTCTTTTACAATTTCAGAATGCAATATTCTCTTTAAATCATGATTTTTGCAGGACTTATCAGGATCGAAATGAGGATTATATGATTCATAGGATTTAATCAACCCTCCTAATAGAAGGCCCATAACAAAAGCAGTATGATAGTTTATGCTGTAAATATAGGTGCGTCGTTCATTTAATTCTTTGCCCTCAATCATTGCCATATCAAGATTGGGTGCAGGCAAAAAATCCACTCTTTTTTCAATCCTAATTATACAATCCAATGCAAAAAGCGCTATTGGAGAATAAGGTTTTTGAGTAAGCGCCCAGGCAAGAAGTAGTTCCCCTACAATATCATAGTCTTGTTTGTCCATATAAATTATTAACAAACTCTCTATTTCCATGATTATTTTATTGATATCTATAACGGGGCTCGAATCCTTTGCAAAAAATGAGTACATTATTGCATGTGTAAGAGAATATACGCCATCAGAACTCTCGCTGAAAATATCCAGTTCAAAGTTCATACTACTATATTTTTCCCAAAATGGGTTTTTTTCAAAATTGTTTGAACCTTTCCATAGAAGCAATAACCATTCCTGCTCCAACATTCTGTAAGGAGTTCTCTCGGTTTTTTTCTCTTCCTTAAGTATATCAAGGAGAACTTTGTCAAAAATAGAATTTGAATATCCCAAATAGCTCAGGCAAATATGCGCATGGGCATAATCTAAAGCCAAAGCTGGTTTGAGACAAATATTTGTTAACACTGTTTTACTCCTTGCTAAGGGTTCCAGTAATTTGTATAATTTATCCATTCCTTCCTTTACTTCCGGGAAGGAGTCTCCAGGCTTTGGCAAAGACCATTAAAAATGCGGCTTCAGCTATTATCTTTTCTGGCCTCACAAACCATTCAGCATTTTCAGGGGCTGAATGACCATCTATAATGAGATGTTGGATGGTCTTTATAGCAAATTCTAATGAATAGACCAATCTATCCGCTATCAATTGCTTTGGAGGAAGAGTCTTTAAAAAATCTCTCGCTAAATCCACATTTAAAATTTTTTGTCAACACACAAGATTACAATTGCCTATCCAACCCTTCTATTCTTTCCAGTCTTTCTAGCTCCTGAAAACGTGGGCCAATTGGAGGAAGTCGGAATATTCTGATGAAATATCTCATCGTTCCACAAAAATTTTCCCAGGGGTCGTCAAGGTGTGCCAGTTCAGGCCCTAATTTTGCAATCGTTTGTCCTAATGCTTCATAGTTGACGATTTTGGCATCCAAAATGAATTTGGAGATACTAGTTGAATCTTTCATATGCTCTATAATTTAATTGCCTACTCTAAATCGGTTTTCGGCTTACCCGTTTTTATAAAACATTTTTGATTTATAGTATTCTTTTTTCTGCTTCTCACATAACGAAAATTTTGGCTTGCCCTCCACTAGAATTCTAATAAATAATTAGTTCGCCAAATTATGTTCACTCCCTTTCATCATTTTTTCTCTATTACCAATAAATTGTCGAATGCGCTAATCCATTTTCAGCATAAAGGAGTGAATTCAATCTGAAAAACGACAAAATATATTATATAAATTTCCACTCAATTTATTAGTTTGTATTCTTATTTATGAAAATTCAATTAAAAAATCCTGACTAATTTGAATTGGATTGATTTTTTGGGCTCTCAATTTAGAATCTATGCCTTCAAAATAGTCTATATATCTGCTGCAATGGGTTCTCTAAAAATAAATTCAAAATCGTGCCATTTAAAGAAAGGTTCCCAAATTTGAAAACGCCAGATTCCCGAAGAATTAATTATCACAAAAATCAGGGCTGAATGTAGGAGAGTCCTCGCATACCTTGCTACATCTGAATCAAAAATACAACATCAAAAAGTCTGAAAAAAGGGGATTTTTCCCGTATTTCCTTTGGATTATTTGATGCCGTGATACAAATAGCATACCCCACCACTTCACAACCTATATAATTTTGTAAGCCACCTCACGAATACGGAATGCTGTTGGGCTTTCACAATTATTACCTTAACAAGAGTTCCTTTACTTCATTTAAGTGCCCATTTTACAAACGCTCTTGGTTCCCAACTCAATTTTTATGAAATCTAAAACACTTTACTGACCTAATAGTATAAAAGACCCCAATATGAATTTAAACGACCATATCATCCTATGGTGGCAAAATGTCCGAATTCTACAATTTTGAGGCTTTTAAATATTTCAATTTTGTTAAAGAATCAAAATCTTTTGTCATCATGATTTACAAATTTTCATTTATCGAAAAAATACTCCTTTCTGACGATATTATACCTCATCCGTTTGGCGATGCATCCTTTTCTTTAGGATTGGGTTTTGCCTTAGGCAGTTCAATAAAACTGAAAATTGCAGACCAACTTTCTTTGGAGTTTAAGGATATTGGAACAATTGCTCAAGATGCTGGTGTAAGTGAGTTGGGGGCAGAACTAATACTCGACTGCCTGGATGCACTTGGATATGTTCGGAAAAAAGGAAATCGGTATGCCTTTACAAAAAGAGGAAATAAAAACCTGTCGGTAGTTTCGCCTAATATTTTTCGATCCTTCATTCTATTGCGATTATCTGTACAAGGGATATATTCATTTAGACGAAACCATCCGATTGGGCAGAAGGCCACAATCCAACATGCTTGAAGTAATGACAGATGATGAATGGGAGCTATTTTCCAGAGCAATGATTGATATTTCAAGAACAAACTACAAAGAGGTTGCCGGAAAAATTCCGGTATCAACTGGTGCATTGAAGATGCTTGACCTGGGCGGTTCGCATGGGCTGTATAGTATTGAATTATGCAAACGAAATCCAAAGCTTAGGGCCACTATTATTGACCTCCTCCCGGTAAAGAAATATGCCGAAGAATGTATTTCCAATCAATCGAGTAGGTAGGGGGATTACTCCCCCGCCCTCTCACACCACCGTGCATGCTCTCGCACACGGCGGTTTCTTTTAACTGTTTAACTTCTTGTAATTTGATGTGAGATTGTATAAACAATATCACTCCCATCAAATACTGCGTTAAGGCTCGTTCCTGTTCGCCTGCTTCTTTTACTTGCAACGCCTTTATTGCCCAAGCTCCACATACGGTTTCACTCGTAGCAAAAGGGCGTATAACCTCCTCCACCTGCCCTTTGAACAGGTCTAATTGGTAAATTATCTCTTGCGGTTGCGCCATAAAACAAATTTTGAACTAACTGCTCCTTAAGTTAAAAGATTCAGACCTTCTTCTGTGCTATTCCTAACACAAAATACTATGTCCTCTGCTGACTTCTTGTAGTATATAATTGTTCATCGATGGACAATCTGCACATTGGTGCATACTGCAAGACCTCTCGGGATAAGATATTAAACTTTCTCTGCGTTCTGCCTGATTTACTCTTTTGAGTTACGGTTGAGTTTTGGGCGTTCCCAATCCATGGCTCGGTTGCCCTCTCTTAAGAGCCTTCTATCAGATTTCTATTCGTCAGAACTTCAGATTTGCTGATGACTTCTTTCAGATTCGGGGTCGCCCCCGACACCCTTGTCAGTCGCTAATGTTTCCTATCAACTCGGCACATACAGGAACTCGCATCCTGTTAGCTTAATACCATGCCCGACATACCAATGCCGGAAAAAGTGTTTCCTTTCTTCCGTCCGATTTTATGAAAGACGAACTTCCAAAAGAAAACGACATTATCCTTGCTTTCAATATTATACATGGTCTAAATCCCTCAGAGAACGAGATACTTGCTCAAAAAGCCAACAGACCCCCAACCAATGGAGGAATATATGTGATACTCGACCAAATAAAGGGTGCCGGTGGCAGCTCGCAAATGTCAAAAGCAACAACTTCATACATGGCACTCAATCTATTACACCAGGCAGGCGGTAAAACCTATTCAAAAAACGAAGTGGACACTTTTGCTCAAAAGGCGGGTTTTAAAAAACGGTTCTGAGAAAGTCGAATTCTCCCGGCTTTGGCATAATCGTTTGCGCCAAATAAATTTGGCAATCACGCGCAGGCCCTTGTAGTGATGAATGTTAATTTGAACTTTAACAAATGACAATACAGCAGGCCAAAAACAAATAGGATAGGCATGAGCTCAGAAAACAAAGCCACTTAAAACGCTAAATCAGTCCCCCGATTTCTCTAAAAACATCTTTTAAAAACAATAAAATGATATTGAAATCATTAATATTCCTTTAAATACTTTGTTCAGCAAATACTAAATTTGAATAAAGATATTCTAATACTTTTTAAATATTCTTAGAATATGTAAAAAATTTATCAATATTGCCAAAATATTTTTTAATTTTTGACTTGATTTTATTACTTTACATTGCGATTGTTTTTCCATATTGAAAATTGGGTTTTATTTAAAATTATTTTAAAATATGGCAAAAAACAAAGGATTATACGACCCCTCTTTTGAGCGTGATGCTTGTGGAATTGGTTTTGTAGCTAATATCAAAGGAAATAAAGACCATCAAACGGTTTCAGACGGACTCACCATTCTCGAAAACATGGAGCATCGCGGCGCCTGTGGCTGCGAGCCTACTACCGGCGATGGAGCAGGCATCATGATTCAAATTCCGCATGAATTGCTTTATGATGATTGTTTGCAATTAGGTTTTACGCTTCCAGAGCCAGAAAGGTATGCAGTGGGCATATTTTTTTTCCCAAAAGAAATTAGGATGAGAGAAGAGTGCAGAGATATTTTTACCCGGGCCGCCGATAAACTCAATATGAAAATTCTGTGTTGGAGAGATGTTCCGGTGAGCAACGATGGCATTGGACCTTCGGCATTATCGGTAGAACCCAATATTGAACAGGTTTTTATCGAGCGTCCCACTCATATTCAATCTGCCGAAGAATTTGAAAGAAAGCTCTTTGTGCTTCGCAAATATGCCACCCACATTGGCAGCAACGCTGTAAAAAAGGATCCCGTAGGGTTTTATATCTGTTCTTTATCCTGTAAAACAATTATTTACAAAGGGCAGCTCACCAGCATGCAGGTGAGAACCTATTACAAAGATTTGACGGATAAAAGGCTTGTTAGCGCTTTCGGGCTTGTACATTCACGTTTTGCTACCAACACATTTCCTTCCTGGAAGCTGGCACAGCCATTTCGATTCATTGCACATAATGGAGAAATAAATACTTTACAAGGCAATCTAAACTGGCTCCGGTCGGGTGAAACTAATTTTGAATCGCCTTTGTTTACCAAAGAAGAAATGGATATGTTGGTGCCCATCGTCAGCAATCCGAAAAGTGATTCTGCCTGTCTGGATAACATGATAGAATTATTGTCCATGAGCGGCAGGTCATTACCACATGTAATGATGATGCTGATACCTGAAGCTTGGGATGGCAATGAGGATATGGACCCTGTGAAAAAAGCATTTTACGAATTTCATGCATGCACCATGGAGCCATGGGATGGCCCGGCCTCCATTTCCTTCACTGATGGTAAAATCATCGGCGCCACATTGGACCGAAACGGCCTTCGCCCCTCCAGATATTGTGTTACCAAAGATGATCGCGTTATTATGGCTTCTGAAACCGGCGCATTGCCGGTTGACCAAAGCATGGTGAAGGAAAAAGGCAGGCTGCAACCCGGAAAGATGTTTGTGGTGGATATGGAGCAAGGCCGCATCATAAGCGATGAAGAACTGAAACAGCAAATTTGCTCTCAAAAACCTTATGCCGACTGGCTGAATAAATATAAAATACGGTTAGGCGAACTGCCCGATCCGCGTGTGATGTTTACTAATCTAAGCGAAGAACAGATTTTTAAATATCAAAAAACTTTTGGCTACACTTCCGAAGATTTGGAAGATATAATCATGCCAATGGCTATTACCGGAAAAGAACCAATTGGCGCAATGGGTACCGATACGCCATTGGCCATTCTTAGTGACCAGCCGCAACATTTGAGTTCTTATTTCAAACAATTATTTGCACAGGTCACCAATCCGCCGATTGACCCTATCAGAGAAAGAATGGTAATGTCGCTGGCCATTTCGGTGGGCAGTGTGGGAAATACTTTGGTTGAAAACGAAATAGATGCGCATGTAGTATCTCTGAAACAACCGGTGCTCAACAACTTCGAATTAGAAAAACTCAGAAGCATTGACACCGGCATTTATCAGGCAAAAACCCTGCAATGCTACTTTGTGGCCGATGGCAAACCCGGCTCACTGGAAAAAGGCGTACAAAGAATATGCCGCTATGCAGAAGATGCCGTAAATGAAGGTTTTGAGGTTTTGGTATTGCAGGACAGAGCCATTGACAGCGACCATGCCCCTATTCCTTCGCTGGTGGCTGTGTCAGCCGTGCATCACCACTTGATCAGTAAAGGACTGCGCGGAAAGGTAGGTCTGGTGGTAGAAGCCGGCGATGTGTGGGAAGTGCATCATTTTGCATGCCTGCTTGGTTTTGGCGCTACTGCCATAAACCCTTACATGGCATTTTCTTCTATCCGAAATTTAAAAGAAAGTGACAAGATAAAAGAAGACATTTCTATAGAGCAACTCAACAAGAACTATATCAAAGCCATTTCAGACGGATTGCTGAAGGTGTTTTCAAAAATGGGTATATCCACCTTCCAGTCTTATCACGGCGCACAGATATTTGAAATCATCGGGCTTAACAAAAAAGTGGTTGACAAATATTTTACGGGAGCAACTTCTCGTATTGAAGGCATCGGCCTTGACGAAATTGCACGCGAATCACTTGCAAAACATAGATTTGCCTTCACTCAAAAACAGGTGCCTTTTGATCAATTGCACACCGGAGGAATGTATCAATGGAAAAGGAAGGGAGAAACACATTTGTTTAATCCGCAAACAATCCATCTGCTGCAACATTCCACCAAAATGAACGATTATGGTTTGTTTAAAAAATACAGCAAACTGATAAATGACCAAAGCGAAAAAGCCATCACGCTGAGGAGCCTGCTGGACTTTAAACATAGCCGTCCTTCTATCTCAATTGAGGAGGTAGAGCCTGCAGAAAATATTTATAAAAGATTTGCCACCGGCGCTATGAGTTTTGGCTCCATCAGTTGGGAGGCGCATACTACATTAGCCATTGCCATGAACCGTCTGGGCGGAAAAAGCAATACCGGCGAAGGAGGCGAGGACGAGCAACGATACACCCCGCTTGAAAACGGAGACAGTATGCGCAGCGCCATCAAGCAGGTGGCCAGCGGTCGTTTTGGAGTTACCGGTTTGTACCTTTCAGAAGCTGATGAGCTTCAAATAAAAATGGCACAAGGTGCAAAACCGGGCGAAGGCGGCCAGTTGCCCGGTCATAAGGTGGATGAGTGGATTGGCAAAACCCGGCACTCAACTCCGGGTGTGGGGCTGATTTCGCCACCACCGCATCATGATATTTATTCAATCGAAGACCTGGCGCAATTAATTTTTGACCTGAAAAACGCCAACCGACATGCGAGGATTAATGTAAAATTAGTCAGCAAGGCCGGAGTGGGAACCATTGCGGCAGGTGTTACCAAGGCCAAAGCAGATGTAGTATTGATTTCGGGTTATGATGGAGGCACGGGCGCTTCGCCCATCAGTTCTATCCGTCATGCCGGATTACCGTGGGAATTGGGCGTAGCCGAAGCACAACAAACATTGGTAAAAAACAAATTACGCAGTAGAGTTGTATTGCAGACCGACGGTCAGATGCGTACCGGTCGAGACGTAATAATTGCTGCATTATTAGGCGCCGAGGAATGGGGTATTGCTACCGCAGCGTTGATTGTAGAAGGCTGCATCATGATGCGTAAATGTCATCTGAACACCTGCCCGGTGGGAGTGGCCACTCAGGATAAAGATTTAAGAAAAAGATTTACCGGCGACCCCGACCACGTGGTGAACCTCTTCAAATTTATTACTCAGGAAGTACGTGAACTGATGGCCGAGCTTGGCTTCCGCACAATTAATGAAATGATTGGGCAGGCGGATGAACTGAAATTAAGAGATGATATTGATCACTGGAAATTTAAACATCTCGATCTTTCGCCCGTTCTTTACAAAGAGCCGGCTGCCGAGGGTGTAGGACAATATCATTTTGAAGCACAGGATCATTTGATGCAAGACATCCTCGACTGGAAATTGCTGGAGGTGGCCAAACCTGCGTTGGAATTTGGCGCTCCTGTAAAAGGTTCGTTCAATATCATCAATACCGACCGGGCAACAGGAACAGTATTGTCGCATGAAATAACCAAAAAATACCGGGCTGAAGGTCTTCCAGAAGATACTATTCATTTCAACTTCAAGGGTACTGCGGGACAAAGTTTTGGCGCTTTTTGCAACAAAGGAATTACCCTCGAACTGGAGGGCGATGCAAACGATTATTTTGGCAAAGGACTAAGCGGGGCAAAACTGATCATTTACCCCGATAAAAATGCCGGATTTGTACCAGAAGAAAACAGCATTATCGGTAATGTGGCATTTTATGGCGCTACAAGCGGCGAAGCCTTCATCAGAGGCAAGGCAGGCGAAAGGTTTGCAGTTAGAAACTCGGGAGCCAACATTGTAGTAGAAGGCATCGGCGATCATGGATGCGAATACATGACCGGTGGTAAGGTGGTAATCTTAGGCAATACCGGTCGAAATTTTGCAGCAGGCATGAGTGGAGGTATTGCCTACATTTATGATGTCAATCAAAAATTTTCCAAAAACTGCAATAAAGAAATGGTAGAACTGGATCCGCTTGAAGTGGATGATATCAGTTTTCTGCACGAAATGTTTACAAAGCATTATAACTATACATCCAGTACCGTAGCCGGATTTTTATTGGAAGACTTTGAAAATCAGATGAAACATTTTGTAAAAGTATTCCCAAGCGATTACAAAAAGATATTAAAGTCTAAAGCATCAGTGATTGAAAATGTTTAATAATCAATCTGCTATCAATATTTATTATTTTAAAAACTTAGAATAAAATGGGTAAGCCAACAGGTTTTATAGAATTTACAAGAGAAACGCCCGAAAAGAGACCGGTAGAAGAAAGGTTGAAACACTACCGTGAATTTATGGGTTTGTTTCCTGAAGAAAAACTTAACAAACAAGCTGCAAGGTGTATGGACTGCGGTGTGCCGTTTTGCCAGAGTGGTTGTCCGCTGGGCAATGTGATACCTGAGTTTAACGATGCGATTTATAATAAAAATTACCAACAGGCTTACGAAATACTTACTTCTACCAATAATTTTCCGGAGTTTACAGGACGTATATGTCCTGCGCCCTGCGAGAGTGCCTGCGTGTTGGGCATCAACCAGCCTCCTGTAACGATAGAGGAAATAGAGAAGCATATTATCGAAATAGCATTTGAAAAAGGATTTGTAACGCCTAAAAAAATAAGTGTCAGAACGGGCAAGAGAGTGGCCGTCATTGGCAGTGGCCCTTCGGGTATGGCCGCAGCTACGCAATTAAACTACGCCGGTCATTCGGTAACGGTTTTTGAAAGAGATGAAAAGCCCGGTGGCTTGCTACGCTACGGCATCCCTGATTTTAAATTAGAAAAATGGGTGGTGGACAGACGTATCAACCTGATGAAAGATGAAGGCGTTGAATTTATTTGCCATGCCAATGTGGGTGTCAATGTCAACATCAACGATATATTGAGGCAATATGATGCAGTGGTTTTATGTGGTGGGAGTACAGTTCCCAGAGATTTACCCATACAGGGCAGAGAACTGAACGGGGTTCATTTTGCAATGGATTTTTTAAAACAAAACAACAAGCGGGTTGATGGCAAAGACTTTTTGGCGCACAAAGATATCGAAAGTAATATCCTGACTGAAGAGGTATCCGCTACCGGCAAAAATGTGATCGTGATTGGCGGAGGCGACACCGGAAGTGATTGCGTAGGAACCAGTAACAGGCATGGGGCCGCCTCCGTTACACAATTTGAACTAATGTCCAAGCCGCCATTAAGCCGTACAGACAATATGCCCTGGCCTACCTATCCGATGTTGTTAAAAACCACCACCAGCCATGAAGAAGGAGCCAACAGGCAGTGGAGCATTGCCACCAAGGCTTTTATTGGCGATGAAAACGGGAATCTGAAAGCGCTGAAAATCATTGATTTAGAGTGGAGTACGCCTACCCCCAGCCAATCTGCCCGGTTTAATGAAATACCTTGCAGCGAAAGAGAAATTCCCTGCGAACTAGCATTGCTGGCAATGGGTTTTCTGCATCCGCAACATGAAGGGTTGCTGGAACAATTGGGTGTGGAATATGACAAGCGCGGAAATGTAATGGCTACGGAAAAAGACTATAAAACGCCTATCAAAAAAGTGTTTGCTGCCGGAGATATACGGCGTGGTCAAAGCTTGGTGGTTTGGGCCATCAGTGAAGGAAGAGAATGTGCCCGGTCTGTAGATGAATTTATGATGGGGAGTTCTTTATTGGAGAGCAAGGATAAATCCATGCTATTGGCATTTGAATAAAAATTTTTTCTACGCACAAAAAAAGAGGCTGCCCTACTTTTTGATCAGCCTCTTTTTTAAGCGGTTTTTACTTATATTTTATTCGCTACAAGATCAATTTTAAAGTTGATTTCTTTTGCAATCAGATCATCTGGTTTGCCGGGGTAAGTTAAATCCCAATCTTCTCTGGCAATATTGAAATCTGTACTGAATACAGCTTTAGTATCACTAACTTCTTTTACATCAGCATTAAAAGTGATGTTTTTTGTAATGCCTTTAATGGTTAAATTACCAGATACGGCCAACTGGTTTGGATTGTCGGTTTTTTTAACCTCTGTAATTTCAAATTTTGCTTCCGGATGTTCAGTTGTATTAAAGAAATCAGGAGAATTTAAGTGTCCCATTAATTTTTCTTTCCATTCACCTTCCATATCCTCATTAGTGATACTTGGCATATCCACTACAAAGCTACCGCCTGCCAAAACGCCATTATTGAAAACTAAATTTCCGGATTTGAAGCTCACTTTTCCATGGTGCGTAGCAGAAACCTTTCTGCCGATCCATTGTAAAACAGACTCCTGTGGGGTCAGTTGGAATGTTTCTCCCTCAGCTGCCGCTACCTCCTGTGTTTCCCGAACGGCTGCTTTTTCTCCTTCCGGATTACCAACGCAAGACGCTAAAAATAGTCCTGCTCCGTATCCCTTCGTCCAACCCCGTATTGCTTTACTAAGATAGTTTATTGATTTTTGCCGGATGGAAAATAACAATACCTCCGCCCGTGCCGGTATAATGCACGCCCACATTGAAGCCTGCCGCGCAAGCGGTCAAACGGTTGGTTCTTATTGCAAAGAACACCGGCTTGCGACATCCAAATATTATTACTGGCAAAAACGGTTGCCTATTAACGCAGCGACCACACCCACTTTCACGCAGGTGGCATCGATAGCCACCCATGGCAGTGCCGCAACTATCTGCTACCCCAATGGTGTGCGGCTTGAGTTAGGCAGTATTAATATAGCCGTTTTAAAAGAGCTGCTATGTTGCATCTGAACTCCACTTGTCGCTACTTTTATTACAACGGCACTGCTGATTTTCGCAAGGGAGCCTACGGGTTGAGCGGCCTGGTGCGCAGCGAGATGCAACAGGATGTGCTGAGTGGCGACGTATTCATTTTCATTGGCCGGCGTGGTAACAAAATAAAATTACTGCAATGGGATAGCGATGGCTTTGCGCTCTATGAAAAGGATTGGAGCAGGGCACTTTTGAAAGACCTCCCGCCAGCCATAACGATCATTTTTGCATCACCTCACAGCAATTACAATTTATTTTGCAGGGTGTAATTTTAAAAACGGTGCGACAAAAATCAGGTTTACCTGCCAATAATTCCACTATTGCCATACTGTCTGAAATACCTGTCAATACTGCATTTCAGGCAATTATTAGCATGATATTTGTACTACCTGTAAACATCTTGCAAACAGTTTCACATATCGCTTCCGGCAATAGTTTTATAGACTACAAAATCCTCTTTGAACAGGAAAGGAGTCACAATATTGAATTGCGATTACAGATACAATCGCTACAGTTGCAATTAGCCGAATTAAAGAAAATGCTCTTTGGCGGCAGGGCAGAGAAGTTTGTAACAGCAAATGCAACCGCCGTTTCACAGCCTGAATTATTCCCTGATGATAAACTGGGGCAGATAGACGTGGTAAAAACCACACTGGTAAAAGAATATCAAAAGCAACAAACCAAACTTACCGTAAAGCATCCCGGACGTAACCCTTTGCCGGAAAGCCTTCGCCGCGAAGTAATAGAGCTGATGCCCAAAGAGGATGTAAAAGGTTTGCATCCCGTTGGTAAAGAAATTACCGAAAAGCTGGAGTACCGGCCCGGCGAGTTGTTTGTGAAACAATATGTACGTCCCGAGTATATCAAACCTTCAAATGATGGATTAAACGCAAGCCGCATCATTGCTTCATTGCCGGCCATGCCGCTTGAGAAATCTGTTGCAGGCGCATCATTGCTTACGCATTTGCTGGTAAGCAAGTTTGTGACCATCTGCCTGTGTATCGCCAGTTAGCCATCTTCAAACGTCAAAATGTAAACATCAATCACAGCACGGTAAGCGGCTGGATAAAAGATGCGATGAGGTTGATTGAACCGGTTCACGACCTGCATTGCTGGCAGGTTTTGAATACAAACTATTTGAATGTGGATGAAACCACGATAAAGGTTTTGGATAAGGACAAAAAACAAACCACGCATACAGGATACTATTGGGTGTATTACGATACGCAACGAAAATTAGCGTTGTTCGATTATCAGCCTCAGGCGTGGCGCTTTGTATCCCAAAGCTATGTTGCACAAGTTTAAAGGCTATTTGCAAACAGATGGCTACGATGCTTACGAAACTTTCGATAAAGTAGAAGGCGTTACCCCTTTTTGCTGCTGGGCGCATGCGCGCAGAAAATTTTACGAAGCCAAAGATTACGACAAAGCCAATGCGGATGCGGTTTTGAGCCTGATACAGGATTTATATAAAATAGAATCCTATTGCCGCGATGAAAACTTTACGCCGGAGCAAATAAAACCATCGGCATGAACATGCCCTACCCGTATTAAACAATTTGCAAAGCACATTAACCGAAATGTTGCTCACCAAAAAGGTATTACCCAAAAGTCCTTTTGGCAAGGCCATTGCTTATACATTAACACGATGGCAGAAATTGTGCGTGTACACCACAGACGGCATTTTGCAAATCGATAATAACCTTATTGAGAACGCTATTCGCCCTGTGGCGCTGGGGCGCAAAAATTATCTGTTTGCCGGAAGCCACGAGCGGGCACAGGATGCAGCAATGCTTTATAGCCTGTTCGCCACATGCCGCCTGCACAACATCAATCCCGAACACTGGCTTACCCACGTATTCGAAAAAATCAACAGCGCCAAAAAGCAAAACCTATACCAACTGCTGCCACAAAACTATGATGCCAACTTTAAACAACAATGACGGGGTTGGACGAAGGGATACCCTGCTCCTACAACTACTAAGAATAGTTTTTTCATTGCTTATTTGAATTGCTTGATTTTTGGGCGCGAAGATAGAAGCAAACGTATTCTTAAAAAGTTATTGTATTGATTGTAGGTGCAAATATTTGTTAAAATAAATTTTTAATCGCTGTAAAGTAGTGATATTGTTTAGATTATAACAGTGAGACCATTGGTAGAGCGCAAAGTGATAGCTCAGGGAATGAAGTCTTGTAAATTAGGATGGGTTTTAAAGCCCTTTTCAAAATACGATTTTGCCAACTCATAATCGGGTTGGCTGTCTTTGTGGCAGATAAAGAAGAAAACAACATTATTGGGTGCTGGCACTGGTTCACAAGGACCATATTCTTTAAGGTGAATTTTTGGCGTGTCACCTGTATCTTGAAGTGCCATCATAAGATACAACCAATTCAAAGCCCTCGGTAACATTGCAATGATTGACTTTTACTGTGAATTTATCAAACCAACTCACCAGACAGACAGACACGAAAATAGCACAGCAAAAAGAATGGTAGCTGGCAACATTATTCAAGAGAGCGGGAGAAGTACTTCGTTTGAAAGTTTCTCGTAAATTTGAAGTGTCCATTTCGCTTGAAGTTAAGTGATAAAAGCCTGCCACTTAGACAGACCGGTCAGGTGATAAATACATCTGTGAATACTTTGTAATCAATAAATAATAATAATCTTATTTGTATTTGAACTTTAACCTGAAAGCAATGTTTTTTTAATATGTTGGAACTACCTGTATATCTTGACTATAGCGCTACCACTCCATGCGATAAACGAGTAATAGATGTCATGTTACCTTATTTCAATCGTTTTTTCGGCAATGCGGCCAGCCGCCATCATCATTTTGGTTGGCAGGCTGAGGCAGCAGTGGAAAAGGCAAGGCGACAGGTGGGTCAGTTGATCAATGCCGAACCTTCTGAAATCGTTTTTACATCAGGAGCCACCGAAGCTTGCAATCTGGCATTAAGAGGCATTTATGAGATGTTTGCACCCAAAGGCAATCATATCATTACTACTCAGATAGAACATAAAGCGGTGCTGGACACCTGCAAAGCGCTTGAGAAAAAAGGTGCCAATGTCACCTATCTCGGTGTTTCTGATAAAGGAATTATCAATTTAGAGGAACTTGAGAATGTAATCACTCCTCAAACCATTCTCATCGCCATTATGTATGCTAATAATGAAACCGGTGTAATAATGCCGGTGAAGGAGATTGGGGCTATCGCCAAAAAGCATAAAGTATTATTTTTCACTGATGGCACACAGACTGTGGGCAAAATACCTGTGGATGTGATGAAAGATGAAGTAGATGGCATGGCTTTTAGTTCGCACAAAATATATGGGCCAAAAGGTGTGGGCGCTTTGTATTTTCGCCGCAAAAACCCGAGGGTACGGCTTGTACCACAAATTACCGGCGGTGGACAGGAAAAAGAATTGCGAAGTGGCACATTGAATGTGAGCGGCATTGTGGGTTTTGGAGCGGCCTGTAATCTTTGTGAGAGTGAAATGGCGGAAGAATCAGAAAGAATTAAAAAGCTAAGAGATCAAATTGAGAAACAACTATTACAAATACCTGATACTCAATTAAATGGAGATAGTGATTCCCGTTTGCCCCATCTGGCAAATATTTCATTTAAATATATTAATAGTAGTCAGTTATTGGCTTCTTTAAGCAAAACCATCGCCTTATCAGCCGGATCGGCATGTACCTTAGGTTCCAACGAGCCATCATTTGTTTTAAAAGCAATGGGTATTGCGAATGAAATGGCAAAGGCAGCGCTTCGCTTCAGCTTGGGGAGGTTTACTACCGGGGAGGAAGTTGGCTTTGCAATTTCTGAGGTTCAACGGGTTGTTTATGAGTTGAGAAGTCAAAGTTTTGAATATCAACTGACAAATAAAAAATAAAAGTTTACCTAAGATAACTTTAAAGTCAGATATTTGTTAATTGTTCAGTAAAGAGAAACATGAATTTTCAGCAAAACGGAATTTACATCAGCGACAAAGCAAAACAAAAAGTGCTTCAAATTTTGGAAGAAAAAAATCTGACAGACGAAATACCTTATTTTTTAAGAGTAAGCGTAACCAGTGGTGGATGTTCGGGACTTAGTTATCTGTTGGATTTTGATAATGACCAAAAGCCAACAGATCACGTATTTGAAGATAATGGAATAAAAATTGTAACCGATATGAAAAGCCTTTTGTACCTGCTAGAAACCACACTGGAGTTTTCGGACGGTCTGAGTGGCAAAGGTTTTTATTTTAATAATCCCAATGCAGCACGCACTTGCGCCTGTGGTGAAAGTTTTGCAGTATAACCAAAAATATTTTTAGAGAAAAACAAAACTCCTCATACATTTCATGACAAAACAGGAACTTATTTATTTGGTATTTGGTATTGTGATAGTGGTATCACTCATCTTCGACCTAGGATTAATGAGCAAGAAAGGGAAAGCAGTAACCATCAAGCAAGCCCTGTTTCAAACCTTTTTTTGGGTAATTCTGGCATTATCATTCGGTCTTTTTATTCTATATGAAGACGGTAAGATATTCTTCTTCGAATACCTGAGCGCCTATCTGATGGAATGGAGTTTGAGTATTGATAATATTTTTGTATTCATACTTATTTTTTCTGCATTTAATGTAAAAGAAATTCACTATGGCCGTACATTGATTATCGGTATCCTGATGGCTATTGTGTTCAGGATTATTTTCATCACAGTGGGTGTGGCATTAGTAGAGCGTTTTCACTGGATTCTGTATATTTTTGGTTTATTTCTAGTATATACGGGGTATAAAATGTTTTCAGCCAATGAAGAGGCTGAGTTTGATCCGCAAAAATCGGTGGTTTATAAATGGATGCAGCGTTTTTTGCCGTTAGTGCCACATGATGGCGGCGGAAAGTATATCATTACCGAAAACCATAAGAAAAAATTTACAATTCTTTTTGTTGTCATCATCATGCTCGCAGCCATTGATTTAGTTTTTGCCTTAGATTCTATTCCGGCAGTGATGGGCATTTCGCGCGACAGAATGATTATTTATACATCCAACATTTTTGCGGTTTTGGGTCTCAGGTCTTTATTCTTTTTATTGAGAGGCGCTGTCAATAAGTTTGATTACCTGCAGCAGGGCATAGCCATCGTTTTGGTTTTTATCGGTGTAAAAATGCTGACCGAGCATTGGCTAAACCAATGGATATCAAAATCTGCTCAGGTAGGCATGTCACTGGGAGTCATTGTATTGTGCATTTCAGGTAGTATTATTTATTCTTTGGCAAAGAACAGAAAAGGCTTACCTCCGGAAGGTGACGGGGTTTAAAACCTTAACACTATCTCAAATAATTTCTTTGTAATTTAGATGTCAAATTTGAAGAGTGAATTACAACCTTTCACAAATAGCGGAAATATTAAGCATTGATTACAAAAACGATAATGCAGTAATTGATACCCTGCTGATAGACAGCCGTAAATTATCATCACCCAAAACATCACTGTTTTTTGCATTAGACGGTACTAGACGCAATGGTCATTTATTCATCAAAGAATTATACAAGAAAGGTGTAAGATGTTTTATAGTTACACAAAGCATTGATAATCAAAAATATCCCGAAGCTTTTTTTTTGCAGGTTAAAAACAGCCTGGATGCTTTACAAAAAATTGCGGCGCATCATCGAAGCAGGTTCAATATTGAAGTAATAGGCATCACCGGCAGCAATGGTAAAACGGTGGTAAAGGAATGGCTGTATCAGCTGATGGAGCCCGATAAAAATATTATACGCAGCCCCAAAAGCTATAACTCTCAGATTGGCGTACCACTGAGTGTGTGGCAGATGGATGAAAAACAATCTGGCAATTTTCGAAGCAGGTATCAGCCGTCCCGGCGAAATGGAGTATCTTCAAAAATTATTAAACCCTCCATTGGCATCCTCACCAATATTGGAACGGCGCATAGTGAAGGTTTTGAAAACGACGAGCAAAAATTGATTGAGAAACTAAAACTGTTTAAAGAAGTCAAACTTTTTATAGCTAACGGTGATATGCAATTGTTAAAAAAGAATATTCATCAACTAAGTGTCCCTTTTTTTTCATGGGGGTTTGAAGATAGTAATGCAGTCAAAATTATTTCAATTCAAAAATTTGATGAAGAAACCGGTATTATTTTGCAGTACGGCAATTCAAACCTTGAATTTCGTATTCCCTTCACCGATGATGCATCTGTAGAAAACGCTATCAATTGCGGTGTAACGCTTTATACCTGCAATATGACTTCGATGTCATAAAAGAAAGGATGAAAGTGCTCCATCCGATAAGCATGAGGCTGGAATTCAAGAAAGGAATAAACAACTGCATCATTATCAACGACAGTTATAGCGCCGATATCAACTCACTATCCATTGCGCTCGATTTTTTGCAGCAGCAAAGCGCAGGGAAAAATAAAACAGTCATTTTATCTGACTTCGTAGGCAGTAAAGAAGAAGATTCAATCCTTTATCCGGCGATTGTAACCCTGCTTAAAAAACATAAAGCAGACCGACTGATTGGCATTGGCGAGAAAATGCAGAATATTATGCCCGCTCTGCTGAAAAACAATTCATTTCAATACCTATCCTATTCTGACACCGAAGATTTTCTAAAACATTTTCACTCGGTTATCTTTAAGGAGGAAGCCATTTTAATAAAAGGAGCCAGAATTTTTGGGTTTGAGCAAATAGTTTCACTGCTTGAACAAAAAGCACATCAAACCATTCTCGAAATTAACTTAGATGCGATTGCCCATAATCTGAAGGTTTTTCAACAAAAATTGAAACCTGTAACTAAAATTATGGTAATGGTAAAAGCATTTGCTTATGGCAGTGGAGGCGCTGAGGTAGCCGGTTTGTTGCAATTTCAAAAAACCGATTACCTGGGTGTTGCCTATGCCGATGAAGGTGTGGAACTCAGAAAATCGGGGATTACTATCCCGATTATGGTATTAAATTCAGAGGAAAATGCTTTTAACACGATAACCGAAAATCATCTCGAACCTGATGTTTTTTCTTTTGAATTATTGAAGGCATTTGAACAACATCTCAGGCAGGAAGGTATCAGAAACTATCCTATTCATATCGAAATTGAAACCGGCATGAACCGGCTGGGTTTTGGAATGGATGATATTGACACTTTGGGACAAATGCTTAAAGGCAATGATTATCTAAAAGTTGTATCGGTTTTTTCACACTTAGTAGCCAGTGAAGACAAAAACGAGGATGAATTTACCTTGCATCAATACAAACTGCTGCAAAATGCCTGTGAGAAACTTAAAAATATTTTAGGCCACAATTTTATTAAGCACCTAGCCAATTCTTCGGGAATTTCACGTTTTCCACAATTACAGATGGATATGGTGCGGCTGGGTATTGGATTGTATGGTATTGCGGGCGATGAAAGAGATACTTCCCTGCAGAATGCGCTCACTTTGAAATCTACAATCGCCCAACTCAAAAACATCAGGAAGGGAGAAACCGTTAGTTATAACAGGCGGGGTGTAGCCAGAGAAGATTCAGTGATTGCAACAGTGCGTATCGGATATGCCGACGGATATTCACGCAGATTTGGCAACGGAGTGGGTAAAATGCTGGTGCATAATCAGTTATCCCCCGTAATAGGTACAGTTTGTATGGACATGACCATGCTGGATGTCACTCATATTCCTGACGTAAAAGAAGGCGATGAAGTCATTATTTTTGGAGAAGGACTTCCTGTTCAGGTTTTGGCAGAAAGCATCGGCACCATTCCTTATGAGATAATGACGGGTATTTCTCAGAGAGTAAAAAGGGTGTATTGGGGGGAGAGTTAGGAGAGGCTGAGATTGAGACTGAGGTTTAGATTAAGATTGAGATTGAGGTTTGAAGGGGGAAAATATATTTCAAAATCTTAACCATAGTCTTTACTTTAAGACTTATATCTTTGCAGCCTTATGAAATTAGGCAAGCTCAATCTGTCGATACTGATAATTCTGGTTATTCTGATTCTTGATCAGGTGGTAAAGTTTTATATCAAACTCAATTATCCCATTGGTGAGGTTACCCACATTTTGGGTGCAAATTGGGCCCGGATTCATTTTATTGAAAACAGTGGCATGGCCTGGGGCTTGAAATTAGGTAATGAAGGCGGTAAAGTGGCGCTTACATTGTTCAGGTTAGTTGCAGTCATTTTTGGGTCCTGGCTGCTGGTAAAATTTGCCAGAGAAAAATATTCAACCGGCTTTATGGTTTGTGTAGCGCTTATTTATGCAGGCGCCTTGGGCAATCTTATTGACAGTATGTTTTACGGAGCCATTTTTGACAAAGGCCTTCATTTTGATCCTGCTACCGGAGATTATATCAGTTATGTGGGAATTGCTAAATTTGGCAAGGGCTATTCATCCTTTTTACATGGTAGCGTTGTTGATATGCTGTATTTCCCGATGGTCAGCACACATTATCCTTCCTGGTTTCCTTTTGTAGGAGGTGAGCCTTTTGAGTTTTTCGCACCCGTATTTAACATTGCCGATGCCGCCATATCTACCGGCGTTATTACACTGCTTGTATTTCAAAAGAAATTTTATAAGAAAGAAGAAAGGGCTTCTGCAACCGAAGTTGTAAAAGATGTAGTGGAGAAAGCAGCTAAATAGAATAAAAGAATCGTTCTTATTGAAGCCATGTAATTTTTCTTTTAAAGCTGAATTTTTATATCAACTTTAATTATTCATGTGCCTTCAATACACAAATAAAAAAACAGAGAAGGAAATATTTGATAATATTCCTGATATTGCATTCGTGCCGGCTAATACTACCAATAGCCCTAATTTTCTTATTCATGCAAATAATTGTATTGCGCTGAAACAACTGATTACCAATTTTAATCTGGCGGGTAAGATTGATTTAGTTTATATTGACCCACCCTTTGCAACTAATAATACTTTTACAATATCAGAAGGAAGGGCTAATACTATCAGTAATAGCGCCGATGGCACAGTAGCATATACTGACACGTTAAGGGGAGCAGATTTTATTGAATTTCTTCGTGAAAGATTAACACTTATAAAGATGCTCCTTTCAGAAAAAGGGTCAATCTATTTACATATTGATTATAAAATAGGACATTATGTTAAAGTGTTGATGGACGAAATTTTTGGAATTGAAAATTTTAGAAATGATATTACAAGAATAAAATGTAATCCTAAAAATTTCACTCGAAAAGGTTATGGCAATATTAAAGACATGATTCTTTTTTATTCAAAATCTGATAACCTAATTTGGAATGAACCAAAAATTTCTTATACCGAAGATGATAAAATTAAACTATTCTCGAAAATAGAAAAAAGCGGGAGGCGCTATACCACCATTCCGCTTCATGCACCTGGCGAGACAAAAAAAGGCAAAACCGCACAACCTTTCAAAGGAATTCTTCCCCCACCCGGAAGGCATTGGAGAAGTGAAGTGTCTGTTTTGGAACAATTGGATGAGGATGGTCTTATCGAATGGAGTGAAAATGGCAACCCTAGAAAAAAGATTTATTTTGACCAGCAAGAAGGTAAACGCATACAAGATATCTGGGAGTTTAAGGATCCTCAATATCCGCTTTACCCCACTGAAAAAAATGCGGATTTATTAGATTTGATAATTAAAACTTCTTCCGACAAGAACAGTATTGTGCTGGATTGTTTTGCAGGTTCCGGTACTACCCTAAAAGCTGCCCAAGGCAATGAAAGGCAATGGATTGGTATTGATCAATCTGAAGAAGCCATCAAAACTGCTATTTCAAAATTAGATGGCATAAAAACGGATTTATTTACCCAAAAATCAAAGTACCAATTACTTTTAGAAAGTAGTGTTGAAAAATCTATTGATTCTCATCCGAAAAGACAATTTTCACCCAAAGGATAATTCCACTTCGTTTTCAACGATTGTTGCTGAACAAAAAAGGATTTATAAAGATATTTATATAAATGTGTGTTCGCAAAAATCCGCTTAGGTTTGACTACCGTAAGCGGACAATGGTGTTAATCCGAATAAATTCATGTTTTTGGTTCTATGACGTTTTGCATGGTCTATGGTGCTTTTTGTTTTCTTACTTTTTGTCTTGATACAAAAAGTAACAAAAAAATCAAGGCTTTGAAAAAATTGCTAAAAATGATTTCGGTAGTCTAAACCCGTCGAACTTGCGCCGTAGTTGCATTTACTACGAAGACCGAACGGCGATCAAACAACGACGGCTTTTTAACTCCTCCCTTCAATCACTTTTTTAACGCATTTTTTTCAAGGTCATTGTCGCAATGCGCAACAATTCCAAACCCACACTATCCGTCATAGAACCATATTTTTCAAATTATTATCACCTTTCTGTTGTAAATATACCCTTTTTTTAACATGAATCAAAAATTTTGTATCGCTAATTTAAGTGATGCCATAAAAAGTCTGCCCCAAAGAGAGGCAGATTTCACTTTATTGTTAATTAATTACCTAAATTTTCCCAACCATTTTTTCCGGGACTACCCACTCATCAAACTCTTTAGAAGTGAGATAACCTAATTTCAGCGCCATTTCCTTTAAGGTAGTACCTTCTTTATGCGCTTTTTGAGCAATTTCGGCTGCCTTGTAATATCCGATCTTGGTGTTCAGTGCAGTTACCAGCATCAGTGAATTGTCGAGGTGCTTCTTAATATTTGCCTTAATTGGCTCAATACCTACTGCGCATTTATCATTGAATGAAACACAACCTTCACCTATCAGTCTGGCGCTGTGCAGGAAGTTGTAAATCATTACCGGTTTAAATACATTCAACTCAAAATGACCGTTTGCTCCGCCTATATTAATAGCTACGTCATTACCTAAAACCTGAGCAGCAATCATCGTCAATGCTTCACATTGAGTAGGATTCACCTTACCGGGCATGATAGAAGAGCCGGGTTCATTATCAGGGATAAAAATTTCGCCAATTCCACTGCGTGGGCCCGAGGATAGCATACGGATGTCGTTGGCTATCTTCATCAGGCTTACAGCCACTGTTTTTAATGAGCCATGTGTTTCTACAATTGCATCGTGAGCCGCCAGTGCTTCAAATTTGTTTTCGGCAGTTTTGAAAGGCAATTTGGTAAGGTGAGCGATTTCGGCTGCTACATTTTTTGCATAATCAGGAGGTGTATTGATACCTGTGCCAACAGCTGTGCCACCCAAAGCCAGTTCTGAAAGGTGGGGCAGCGTGTTTTTAATAGCTTTCAACCCATGATTCAGTTGTGAAACGTAACCACTGATTTCCTGACCTAATGTAAGTGGTGTGGCATCCATGAAGTGGGTGCGGCCTATTTTCACCACTTTCATATACTGTTTGCTCTTCTTTTGAAGTGTATCCCTTAGTTTTTCAACACCGGGGATGGTTACTTCTACCAAAATTTTATATGCAGCAATGTGCATAGCTGTAGGAAACGTGTCATTACTACTTTGCGATTTATTTACATCATCATTGGGATGAAGCGCTTTTTCTTTATCGGTAAGTTTCCCGCCATTCAATACATGGCCGCGATAGGCTACCACCTCATTCACATTCATATTGCTTTGCGTGCCGCTACCGGTTTGCCACACAACTAATGGAAATTCTTTATCCAATTTTCCATCCAGAATTTCATCACAAACTTTTCCAATCAATACGCTTTTGTTTTTAGGCAATACTTTTGCTTTTTGGTTGGTAATGGCTGCGGCCTTTTTCAAATAGGCAAATGCCTTAATGATTTCTTTGGGCATTTTATTAGTGTCCTGCGCTATTTTAAAATTCTCGATTGAGCGCTGGGTTTGAGCTCCATAAAATGCATCGGCGGGCACTTTTACTTCGCCCATTGTGTCTTTTTCAATTCTGTATTCCATTATTGCTTATTTTAATGTAAATGTAGAATTGCAAAGGTATTGCTTAATTTATACTTTTATTTTAAAAGTGATATGATTTTTGTCAACTCCTATTGGCAACTACTGTTGTCCGAGATAAATTTTAAATCAAGGGTGGTTTTTTGACCACCCTTTACCAATTTTGCAGTAACCAAACAAACAAATTGGATATGGACAAAAATACAAAATATGTCGGACAGTCGATTTGTCGGCTAATTCGGCTAATTCTTTTTTTGAGGTGCTATTATTATCTTTATGGTTATGGGACAAAAGAAAAAACAAGTAGAATCAAATGTATTATTTGAATTAAGCCGGATGATGGTGCCGCGTGATTTATTAGGCTTTTTTGATATTGCGGAGGTAAAAGAACTCCACAAAGAATGGCAAATTATATTATGGGAAAAGCAGGAGCATATTCCCACAAATCTTAAAGGGTTTTCAGATGTAGTGTTGGATGGTTTTGCAATCCGATAACGATACTCAGCCATGGATTTTCCACTAAGCCGGTCTATCTGGTAATGAAACGAAGGCGTTGGAAACGCTCCGGTACAGATGAGCATTTTAGCAACGAGTATGTGATTACCGAGGATTCGGCCAAATTAACCCCTGACATGGCGGGCTTTTTAAAAATATAGAATAGAGCAACACCCTGTAAACATAAGTTGCGTGGCTTTTATGTTTGGTCTAAAACCCAAAACAGTACATTATTGGTACAAAGAAGAGATAAGCGATTACCGAAAAGATATTGCAGCCGGAAACTGGGGAAAAAAAAGATACAAGTAATAGATAAGAGCAGTGGGGAGGTAACAAAAGAAAAGCCGGTACCCATAGCAAAAGCAGAAAATTTTGGCAGCCACATGACCATTGATGAAAAGCAAATAGGCAAAAAAATGTATACCATTATGACCAATGCCCAATCAGGGAAAATAGCTTTACTGGCACAAACCATGAAGCCGGAAGAACTCAAACAAGTAATGGAACACTACCTGTCGCAAGTATTAGAGGAAGTAAAATCGGTCAGCTGTGACATGAGTCCTTCCTATAAAAAACTATGCAAAGACATTTTTCCAAATACACAGTTAGTGATAGACAAGTTCCATGTCATCAAACATCTCTTAGATGCGCTGCAACAGGTACGCAAACAACTCAAAACCCAATATATTAATCAGGAAACAATTCTTGTAAAAGCTGATACGGATGAACAACAAACACACTGGAGCTATATTGAACTATTGGAGCGCAGCCGCTATATTCTTTTCAAAATGCAAGATGAATGGGAGGAAGATGAACTGGAAATCATGCAACAACTATTTTACCGTTTCCCAATATTAGAAACAGCCTACCGGATCACCCAAAAACTGAGGTTGTGGTATCAGGGAAAAAACATCGGCAAATCAATGGACAAAATAGAACAAGAACTTTACAACTGGTGCGATGAAGTCAATCAATCAAAAATAGCAGCTTTCAGAGGAGTAAGAAAAATGATAGAAAAACATCAGGATGATATCGTCAACTATTTTAAAGAAGGACAAACCAATGCCAAAGCCGAAAATATGAATGGAAAAATCCAACGATTTTTAGCAAATAATTTTGGCATCAAAGACCGTGATTTTTTTATGTATCGAATAGCGGGCTATTTTGCATAGCACCTCAAAAAAAGAATTAGCCCTTTTTTGTTTTAATTAATAGTTTTTATCACTAGCGTTTTGATATTACTCAAACATTTTCAATTGGTTATCATTTTGTTCTTTGAAATATTGTAATTGAGTTTGCTGAAACAGTTGATTTATGGGTTTTCTTTCAAAAATAGAGATACTCAAAATTTGTAGTATTTCGTAAAGGCTTTGTTTGAGCATAAATTTCTTTTTTGCGATAGCCACCAATACGTAAACGGATACTGCAATCCACACTTGAGTTTTTACTGCATTTTCTGATTGCCCCCAGAATGATTTTATTTTAAGGTGTTGCTTTATCCACTTAAAGAATAGCTCTATTTTCCAACGGTGCTTATATAATTGTGCAATGTCTGTGGCTTTAAGGTGGAAGTTGTTGGTAAGAAACACCAGTGTCTTTCCACTTTCAACATCATAGAATTTTATGAGCCGTATCTTTTCAGGATAATCTTTGCCTGCATAATAGTTATTGAGCATAATGGTCTGGTCATATACCACTCCTTTGTCTTTATCCTTTGGGTGCGAGTACAATCGGCGGTAATTCATGTTATCTTTTGCTCTTGTAATAAAAAAGGCATCACAGCAATGAATCTTGTAAAGCCGCTTGTAATCTACATATCCGCGATCCATGATGTAAAAGCTATTCGTTTCAAATTGTATAAAATCCAACGCATTTACATCGTGAACATCGGCATTGGAAAATAAAATAAATTCAGGAATAGCGGTTTTCAAATCCAGTTGTGTATCCAACTTGATACCGCCTTTTGTACTTCTGAATGTTGCCCAATAAAAAGTGGATAAACACAAATCAATAGTAGTGGCATCAATGGCAAATACATTGCCCTTGAGGGTGACTTCCAGTCCATCATCATCAACATAAAGTTGCTTTGCTTCTTTAATGAGCAACATTGCAAGGTCTTCGTAAATGCGATAACAACGCTTTTCATTGGCTCTTGTAATAGTACTTAAAGAAACCACATCTCCAATACCGAGATGGTATGTTTTTGATGCGTTTGCTTTTAAACACATCATAGTATCACTAATGCTTTCGCGGTGGGTGAGTTGTCCAAAAGCCATGCATAAAAATTGTTTCCAACAAGTGAATCCCCGCACCTTATAGTCGCCGGAGTATTTGTTTACAATGGTTTGGAAGGGTTTGTAGGAAATCAACCCCATTATCTGTGAGAAAACATATTTGCCTTGATTCATAATTGCTGAAAATCAGCAAATTACAAACTTTAATCCGCTCAAAAATTCAAATCGTTTCCAAATAAAATTCCTCGCAAACTCAATATTGACAATACTTTCAAAGAACTATAGAAAACCTCAACGCAACGCTAATGAGTTTTAATATATATTTGATTGAAATTAAGACATGATTCACAAAAACGAGCTAAATATCAGAATTTAATCGCTAAGGTTAATTTGACAGTACTGTATTGACCGTAATATTGCTTTATCATTTTATTTATTTTCTATATTCAAACAATAAAACCAAAAGTATGAAACATTTCATTTTTGCAGCCTTTTGCCTGTTGGCTGCCACATTTGTACAGGCACAACGTTATGTGGACGGGAGCGGAACCTGCAGCGGCAACACGCCCTGTTATTCAACCATTAGTGCCGCAGTAATAGCAGCCTCTGCCGGCGAAACCATTACCGTTTATCCCGGTACTTATGATGAAATGATAATCATTAACAAACCACTCACATTGGTATCTGCATCAGGAAGAGATGTTACTACCATAAAATATAGTACTATCGGTGGATATATTGCACCTATCATTATTCAAGCGGATAATGCAAATTTTAGTGGTGTTACTATAGGGGGGAGCCATTGAAGCCAGTAACAAGGGATTTACCATTATTGGATGCGATGAAACACAAGATGCAACCGGAGGTAACGTAGAATCAGCGGCTATCATTATAGGAAGTGGTTCTTCAAATACGATTTCGAACATTAGTATTATATTCAATAGGATTACTGCAAATGGCGATTATGCCATATTGTCCTATTATCAAAACTCCACACTTTATAGCGATATATTAGTGAAAGATAATAAGTTTGATGGAAAAACTTATGTGGGTACGCCTGAATCTGGAAGTCTATTTTCACATGGTAATGTGCCAAGGTATGCACTAGGTATCAATCAAGGAATTGATAATTTCACTTTTGAAAATAACCGGGTTACCACCCAAACTGGAGAACTAGTGAGTGGTCAGGGAGTTGGCCGAGGATTGATATGGATTGATGCATCTAATGTTTCCTTTAAAAACAATTTTTTTGAACCTTATTATTCTAATGGATTGATTAGCGGTACCGTATATGATCGTGCAATGATTACAGCAGGAGGTAGCAATGTTACAATAAGCTGCAATTATTTCAGTATGCTTCATGCCACTGATGCAAAGTATTATATTTTATCAGCTTACCCTACGGGTTCTGCTTCCTATGCAGTAGCTACTGTGGCAAATAATAATACTTTTGTTAATCCAGGCGGAATTATTGAAGATGATAATATAGGAAGTAGTACATATTTTACTGACACCGCCGCCAACAGCACCAATCCAGCTTCGGGCTGTAGCATAGTTCCCTTGCCAGTTCGTTTTGGTGAAATATCCGCAACCCTCAAAGGCAGTACACTCCAGGTAAACTGGCAATCGCTTCAGGAAACTAATAATGATTATTACGAAGTAGAAATTTCAGACGATGGGTCTTCCTTTACCAGCATAGGTAGGGTAGAAGCGGTTAGTGAAAAGACAGCTCATCTAACTATAGTTTTGAAAAGAATATTTCGGGTACATTAGCCGCCGCTTCCATGCTTTTGGGTTTGTTACTCTTTTCGGTTAAAAACAGAAGAAGGAGATTATTGGTCCTGGCAGGATTTGTTTTACTGTCAGGCATACAAATGGGTTGCCATAAACACGAAAGGGCATTATCTGCAAAGGGCAGCAACAACTTATATGTGCGTATTGCTCAGGTGGATAAAAATGGGGCGAAGACATTCAGCAAGGTGATTATTGCAAAAAGGAATTAAAACATTCAGTTTTTTGCATACCAGGTAAGTAAAAAATGAACTATAATTTTAGAGGTCTGAATCTGTTTCAGGCCTCTTTTATTTTTAAAACAGGCAGAACAATTTCCTGTAAAAATGTTCTGAAGTATTGCATCATATTAATAATGAATGTCTGAAATCGGCTAACACGCCATAAATCGACTGAAACTCATGTCCAGCACACATTTTGCGCAATATATACTCATATTAAAATCAGGACAGTTTAACTGATGGGTCATACTAAGACTGTGATAATTTCAGCAGCCTTCTCTGATGCATGACCACCAGCACTTAATAATTCGTATAGCCGGTGATATTCCTTCTTTAATTTTTCGGCATTTTCAGGAATATTCAATAAATGCCGGAGTTCTTCTGTAAGGTTTTTAACGTTCATTTCTTCCTGAATCAACTCCTTTACTATTTCTTTATCCATAATCAAATTAACCAAAGAAATGTATTTTACCTTTATAACTCTTTTGGCTATCTGATAGCTGATGGATGAGCCTTTGTAACACACCACCTCGGGCACACCAAACAATGCAGTCTCCAATGTAGCAGTGCCGGAGGTAACTAATGCGGCACGGGATTGCAACAGCAAATTATATGTTTGATTTTTTACCATACTCACATTTGGATAATGTATGGTATATTGCTGATAAAAAGAGTCATCAATAGCCGGAGCCTGAGCTACTACAAAATGATAATCGGGGAAATATTTGCTAACCTGCAACATTACCGGCAGCTTTTTTAATATTTCCTGCTTGCGGCTACCGGGTAGTAGGGCAATAAACGGCTTATTCACCTGATTGCCGCTTTTATCAACTATTGAAAAATCATTTGATTCAGCAGCTTTTTTTCTTTCAATTTCTTCAATTAAAGGATGCCCAACGTAGGTTACATCCCAGTTCCATTTACTTTTAAAATAATCCTTTTCAAACGGCAGAATGACCAGCATTTGGTCAATAAACTGCTTCATTTTTTTTACTCGATTCTCCTTCCATGCCCAAACCTGTGGCGCAATATAATATACCACTTTAATGTTTTGAGCTTTTGCCCATTTAGCTATACGTAGGTTAAATCCGGGATAATCAATCAGTACCAGTACATCAGGTTTGAAAGCCAGAATATCCTTTTTACAAAAATCGAGATTACGAAAAATGGTGCGGAGGTTCATCAATACTTCTACAAAACCCATAAATGCCAGTTCGCTAATATGCTTGACTAAGGTAGCGCCGGCTGCTTCCATTTTATCGCCACCCCAACAACGAATTTCAGAAGAAGCATCTCTTTGTCTGATGGCTTTTATAAGATTACTTCCATGCAAATCGCCCGAAGCCTCGCCTGCAATTATGTAATATTTATGATTGATGGTTTTAACTTATAAATTATTAAAATATAAAATATAAAGTCTGATTTTAAAACTTCCATTTTCTCTCAACTTCTTCTTCACCTCATAAGCAGTAAAATCAAACTCTACCGGCACCACACTCACGTAATCATTAGCCAAAGCCCATACATCGGTATCTTCACTTTTATCATAATTAATAAATTCGCCGGTAAGCCAGTAATATTTTCGACCGTGAGGATCTGTTCTTTCCAAAAATGTTTCTTTATACTTGGCATTTGCCTGTTTGCAAATTTTAAAGCCTTTTATGGCCGATACAGGGAGTTTGGGAATATTTACATTGAGCAAAATACTTTCTCCATTTTTATCATTCAACATTTTTTCTACCAGAATACGTGCAAAATATTGAGAAGCGGAAAAATCGGCATTAATACTGAAATCCATCAAAGAAAACCCGATGGCAGGAATCCTTTCGATAGCTGCTTCCATTGCTGCCGACATTGTTCCTGAGTATATTACATTAATACTATGATTTGGACCATGATTGATCCCGCTCAGGCAAATATCCGGTTTTCGCCGCAAAACCTTGTCAACAGCCAATTTCACGCAATCAACCGGTGTTCCGGAACAGGAATAAGCTAACACGCCATTATAAATATCCGTTTTTACCAATCTTAAAGGATGGCCGATTGTAATGGCGTGCCCCATGCCTGATTGTGGTTTATCAGGAGCCACTACCACTATTTTACCCAGCCCTTTCACTGCGTCAACCAAGTTTTTTATTCCCGGCGCTGCAATACCATCATCGTTAGTAATCAGGATAACCGGTTTTTCTTCCTTCTTATCTTTTTTCACTGCCATTTGGCAAAAGTAACTCTTCTCAATATTACCCGGTAAAAAATATACTCAGATCAGTTTATGAAGCTTTTAATTCATTCAAAGCCTGTTGCGAAGCGTCTTTAAAAAATTTAGTATCATAACTATAGGTCAAAAAGCGCATGCCTTCCTGCATCCATTTTTTCGTCAGATTCATATCTGCAAAATGTGCACCCGGAGCTACGCCATTTGCATTACATGATTGAATGATTTTCCTAAAAGCAGACTCAAGGCGAGGGTGTGCGAATTGCCCCGAAATACCCATATCGTGCGCCATATCCACCGGGCCAATCATCACGGCATCAATGTTGCCAACGGTTAATATTTCATCTATATTTTCAATACCTTCTTCACTCTCTATTTGAATGATTGTCATCAACTCCCTGTTAGCCCATTCGGTATATTCCGCCACATCATAGTTGCGATATTGAGTGGCAGTAGCCGATATGCTAACTCCTCTTTGCCCAATTGGCGCATACTTTACGCTTCTGATTATTTCTCTTGCCTGTGCTGCCGTTTTTACATTGGGGATAACCAATCCTTCAGCTCCAATATCTAATGACTGCGCCATCAAATGGTAAATTTTATCGGGCACTCTCACATACAAGCCTATTTGTTCATATTTTGCAACCAGCGAGCAATTGCCCAGGCTTTCGGGATTGTAATCATTGTGTTCTGTATCCAATATAACATAGTCCCAACCTTCCGATGCGCATAAGGCTATTGCCTGCGGCGATTTGAGAATACGCAACATGGTGCCGAAACAAACCTCACCCGATTTCAGGCGTTTTTTGACATTACTGATTTTCAAAGACATCGGTATAAAGTTTTCTTTTTATCTTTTCAACAACCACACATCGCTCACCTTAGACCTCCTGCGCCAGTTTAGGTGCGATTCCTCCGGCTCATCGAAAGTCAGTACAATTTTTCCTGACGTGAGTAACCTCCTTGCTACAGGAAACCGTTTGAATTCTTCCAATCCTTTATTGTATTCAAGCGGCTCTACCCGCTCTCCGTTGATGCGCAACAAAGCATCTCCCTCACCTGAAATTCTGACAAAATAATCTCCCGAAGGATCTGGGTCTTCATATTCCAACCGGGGAAAATTCTGAAATGTTTGAGTAGATAACCGCCTTCTACTCATACCCTGATCCCACCAGGCAATGTCCGTAGCATCGTAGGATCGGGTGGTAACATGCGGTTGCATAGATACATTTGAAACATCATCATAATAACTTCCTTGTCCTGGATTGCCCCAGGTTGCTATAACATGCAGTCGGTGGAGTTTTTCATTTTCGGTTTTCATCTTTCGTATTTTCTCAAACTCATCTTGAAACCACCAGCGATTGTTCAACGGATAATCCACAAAGTCGAGTATAGCGCCTCTTTCCCTTCCGCTTGCATGATATTTTTCTACACTAGTCTGCAGTCCTATCGAATGAAACAAAGCGTCACTATAACCAAAAATTTTCTTTTTCAATTCGGGATAAACTTGTTTGTCATCTGCTTCATTTACCTTTTGCAAAGCCGCGCCCATTGCCCTTTCGGCTCCGATACCGGATGCCGTTTTCAGAATTTGATTTGCCTCACTCTCTAGTGTAGTTTCATATTTTTTTCTACGTGCTGTGTAGGTATCATAGTAATTTCGCAAGAGCAGCAATTGCCAGCGCCAGTTGTTTTTTAGTTCGGGATACTGTCTTTCAAGATTTTGCCAATAAACAAAATTTGTTTCAATCCCACCATTTTCTTCAATCGGGCCATCCCAATTTTTTTCGAGTGAGAGAATACCCGATACGGTCTGTTCTGCCATCGTATTGCCAAAAAAGAAATTGGCATATTCTCTTAAAATCTGATTGACATTTTTATCAGGGTTCCACCCTAACTGACTCCATATTTTTTTGTTGATGTCATCATGTACGCCATCAGAGTAGGAAAGAAACCCGTCAGTAAATTCGGCAAACCGTCGAAAGATTTTTTTATAATAATAAGGTTGCGGATTTGATACCTCTCTTCCTTCAGTCAGCGCAAATGCCTGATCCCAGTTGAGCGCCGGATAATCGCATCGAATCGTATGCGTAATATCAGGGTACCAGCGGTGTTTGTATTTGGCAGGCAGTCGGTAACGGGTTTCTGCAAGACCGGGGCTTCCCGGTCCGGTAACCACGCCGGTAAGCCAATCCGGCTTGTTTTGTTCCAGATATTTGTAAAAATAATCTACCTGCTCATCATTGAATCCCTGTAATGAAATCCACAATCCGGCCTTGGGATGAGATTTGCTTAATTCCGCTGCAATCCTTTTCAAAAAGGGCATTACGTCTTTTGGATGATTATCTCCCGGATCACCGCCTGGAAAGAATACATCATCCAAGTAAGGACAATCCTTATAAAATTCGGTATGTGTTTTTACTTCTGCTTCAAATTTCACTTTGTCCGACAAATCAACAGTGGCAGGCATCCACACCCAATAATCCAATCCATAATCATGGCAGATCCTGCTCATGGCCACATTCATTTCGCTACGGGGATTCTTCATCAACGGGCTGGGCTTGCCATCCTGAAAAGGAATATTCTCAATACTGTTTGTTCCAAACAAAGCCAGTTCGCGAATGTATTTTCAAACTGATCCACCGTCCATGCGTCCCATGAGTTGGCGGTATTGCGATACCCCAACTGATGTCCCCGCAATGGATAAAGAGGAGCTGTTGCTATCTCATTTTTTATATCAAATAAAATTTTGTTTTTGGAAAGGCTTGCAGTTCTCAAAAATTCGCCGATGGCAAATATTACACCTCTTGCATCGGCACCTATAAGCCAAAGGATATTGTTTCCCTGCTTATTGTCGCAAACTATTCTGAAACCTTCCGATTTGCTTTCAGGTAAATTTTCTCCTGTACGATGAGGAACTTTTAAACCAAACAATTCATCATCATTTTTTGCAGCCAGAATAATTAGCGGTAATTTTTCGTATTTATTTGAAATCTTCAATTGAATATTGGTGCGTTGTGATATCTCCTCTTGTAACGTACGGATGGCGGTGCTCCTGACCGGATCTGGAATATTTTCAGACACTGCCAAAACAGCCCTGCTGAAATCTTTATTCTGTCCGAAAGTATTCAGAGAAACAGCCAGTAAAAAAGCTAATCCGTAAATTTTTCTTAATAAATTCATTACCATTTTTATCTTAATTTTTTGCTTATCAGATATTGAATTAACTGTTCGGGATGATCAGTCTGCAATCCGTCAATATTTAGATTCAATGCTTTTTGCCAAACCTCGGGACCTTCCTCATCACTTTCCACATCTAACCAAATTTTTATATTTTTTTTGTGCAAAAATTTTACTGTAGAACTTTCGTATGCGTTATCAACGATATTGATTTTTTTTATTTGTAAAAAATCTCCACTCTCTTCAAAACTCGCTTTTGAAGGAATACTTGAAATCAGTGGGAGCTCCGGAGCTATTTTCTTCCATTCATCATACAATTTTTCACTATTGATATAAACGGCTACATCATTCTGCATTTCATGTTTTTTTATCAGATTGAAAGCCTTTTCCACATCACCATCTTTAAAGTCAAGATAGATTTTTATTTTTCCCCTGCAAAGTTCAAGTATCTCTTCAAAAGAAGGGATTAAATAGATTTTCCCATCATTATTCTGATTATTAATCCGCAATTTTTTAATCTCCTCAAATCCCAATTCTTTGATTGCACCGCTACCATTGGTCATTTTATCTACAGTTGCATTGTGCATCACTATGAATTGTTCGTCTTTTGTCATTCTCACATCTACTTCTACATAATCGGCACTCGCAGTCAATAGCCTGAAGAAAGGCTTGAAGAGTATTTTCGGGCACATTAGTATGATTTCCCGGTGTGAAATAACAACAATATATTTTTTAGCCTTAAAAGAAAACAGATGACTCCTGCTCCCGTCAGTTGACAGGCATTGAAACAGTAATATGATTACGAGCCATCTCATCACAATTTTTATATTCGAAATGATGAACTGAAATTAATTATGAAGCCTTTTCATCACTTCAACCAAATTGACTGTTCTTTCCCTTTTTTAAACCGGTTTGTCTTTTTTATCATTCAGATTCAAAAATTGTTCAGCTAATTTTCAAATCGAAACTTACCTGCCGGTACCTGATATAATATATAGCCCTTTTCTTCACCAATATTTTTTGCCACAGCAGAGCTGACTTTGATAACTTTACCGGCTTCATTTGGGAAATAAACAATAGCAGAAGTATTTGGTGGGATCGTTATATTAAGAATCGTTTTGCCATTATTTCGTTCCCAGCTTGATTTGATGTTGCCGGCCAAAGAATTAAACGCTGTTTTAGCCCAGGATACCTGCTCCGGTTTGATATTGGGAACGCGGATATTAATTCTCTGAAACCCGGGTGTATCCTCTTTGCGCCAGATTCCGGCCAGACCATCTATATACCAGGCTCCCGGGTAGAGATAAGAACTATGCAAAAGCGAATGACCGGGAAGGTCTTTTTCCCACATTTCCCAAATAGTGGTAGCTCCATTATCGCGCATAAAACCCCAGCCCGGATAAGTGGTTTGCGAGGTCATTGTGTAGATCAAATCATCTCTCCGTTCTTCTCTGAGTACTTTAAACAGCATAGCGCCACCCGTAATGCCCACATCAATATGGCCATTTTGGCGTATAAGGATTTCTTCTTCTAAGCGCTTCAATACTAAGGGTCTCAATTCGGCAGGCATAATATTTCCATACAATGCTGCAACAAGGCTTCTCATACTGTTATCGGAATAATTATGCTCTTTAGGATGGTAATATCTTTTGTGCACCACATTGGCAGCCTGTTCTGCCTGTTTTTCCCAGGCAGCCGCTTCTTTATCTTTACCTATTATTGTTGCAATCTTTGACGCAGTATTCAGATTGTAAATCCAATAACAATTATTGAAAAACAGATTTTCATCTTTATTGTTATTCATCCCCTGAGCAGTGGCGCCCGGCCAAAGCCAATCGCCCAAGAAATCCCAGCCTCCGCCATAACGCTGCAGCATGTTATTTTTCACATGGCTGTTTAAAAATGACAGCCACCCTTTAATTAATTCAAAATTCTCAGAAAGAATTCGTTTATCACCATGATACTGATATAGAAACCAGGGCAGCGAAACAACAATACCTCCCCATGCAGGCCCGCCACCTCCAAAATATGTTGGCGCTGTCTGTGGTAAAATTCCCCACCCGCAAACCTTCCACTTTCGGGCATTTTACGCGCTCTGGTTGTATCGTTCATATTACCGACCATTGGTTCTGTCCCCTGCACATCTCTCCAGTCCTGCATCCATTTGGTATAAAAAGCGCCTAATCTGTAATTCAGCAATCCCGTTTCAGAAGTTGCGTGTGCATCACCGCCATACCCGAATCTTTCTCTTTGCGGGCAATCCACCACATAACCGCCAAGTGAGAGATTTTCAAATGTCCATTTTACGGTATTGTAAATCCAGTTTTGAAGTGAATCAGAACATTCAAATGAAGTGGTGGGCAAATAACCTGTTCGAATCATCCGGCCTTTGATATCTTCTTTCTGAGGCTCCCGGGTTACACCTTTTAAAGTAATCCATCTTCCTGAAATATAATTAAATCTGTTTTTAAAAATTCCCTTTCCGGAGGGGCCTATTACAAATTGGTTGTGCAAACCAAAAGTCATTTCGTTTTGCTCTCTTTCCGAAAAGAGCATGGAAATGGTGTCTCCTGGGTTTCCTTTTAAATTCATTTCAATCCAACCTGCAAAATTTACCCCCATGTCAATGCGATACGATCCGTCATTCTGTTTTTCTATCTCTTTGGGAAGAATTTCATCTTTTAAAATATTGGTTTCAACCATCTGAGAAGTAATTTGGAGCATCGGCTCGTAACCGGTTGCCTGTTTCCAGCTATTATCATTAAACACAATTTGATTCCAGTCAGAAACCTGGAGGCTATCATTCCAAAGTTCACCCCCATAACCACCTGCTCCAAAGCCCCAGTTTCCGATAAGCATATTTGGGCTGGGATGCGTCTTCCAGGTTTCATCTGTAATAATTCTAGCCAATTTGTTGTTTTTTTTACCATAAATATCCGTCTGGGCTACTACCATGGGAGTCCGAGGTTTATCTTTGGTAACATAAGGTGCAAAGATTGACCATGAGACACCTAACCAAAGTCCGATTACATTTTCTCCCTTCTTCAAGGCTTTTGAAATATCATAAGCAATATAGCGTGCTCTTTTGGTATGATCAGAAACAGCAGGCGCTAAAACATGATTATCTATTTTTTCTCCATTTACATACACCTCATGATACCCTATTGAAGCCACATAAAGCAGTGCTTTATGTGGCTTTGAATTCAAATTAAAAACTTTTCTGAACCATGGGTCGCGTATTTTATTAAATCCCTTATAAGGATCAAAAATTTCATCAGTTCCAATCCATTTTGCCGACCATTCATTTTGATTGAATAATCCGGCGCTAAAATGAGCTGTTTGGCTAAAGTCAGAAATAAATCCTTTTTCATCTTTTACCTGTACTTTCCACCAATAATCTTTATCAGATTGAAGCGATTTCCCCTGAAAAGGAATTAAAATCATTTCATCAGAACTGACCCATCGGGAATTCCAAACATCTGCCTTGTCTTTTTTTAATTGCTTTTTATCAGCACTTATCATTATCCGATAGGCAGTCTGTTTTTGTGCAAACGCCTGCGAATCAGTAGCGCTCAATTTCCAACTGAATCGTGGCTGTCTTACATCAATTCCCGTTGGGTTTTCCAAATATTCGCAAGTAAGCTCAGTGGGGATGATACTGCATTTGCTTTGGCCGAATGAAAGATACGATAAGGCCGTAAGCACAAATATAAAAACAACAGCAATCGGTTTATTTTGAATCATAAAAGACACTTTGATTTCATTACCATTTAACAAATTATTTTAAAAAAATTCCGGTTTGAGCCAATTACCTGACCTGATTCACCACATTCCTCAAATTGCCTGAAAGGAAGGCTTCGATATTTTTTACAGAATCGCTCAACACCCTTTCTCTTGCTTCTTTGGTGGCCCATCCAATATGTGGAGTAATGATACAGTTTTTGGCTGTAAGCAAAGGATTATCAGCCAATGGCGGCTCTACTGATAAAACATCCAGTGCAGCGCCGGCAATTTTTCCATTATTCAGCGCTTCGCTCAAATCCTTTTCATTTACCAAAGCCCCTCTGGCGGTATTGATTAAATAAGCAGTAGGTTTCATCAAACCAAGCATCGTCCCGTTAACCATTTGCCTGGTATCCTCAGTAAGCGGACAATGCAGGCTGACAAAATCTGCTTGTTGAAAACAATCTTCCCTGTTCAAAAACTGAATGTTGCGCTGCTCATAGTTTGAAGGATTACGCACTGATGCAATTACATTCATACCAAAAGCCTCGGCGATCCGCGCTACCGCCATACCAATCTGGCCTAGGCCAATAATGGCAATAGTCTTACCACTCAGTTCAAACAGGCCTTTAAAACCATAACTAAAATCTTTACTGTTTACCCAGGCTCCCTCATGCACAGTATCTGACCGCTTACCTGTTTTGTAAACAAGCTCAAGAATAAATGCAAAAGTCAGTTGGGCTACGGATAGCGTACTATAACCCGGCACATTACAAACAGGAATATTTCTTTCGGCGGCGGTCTTCACATCCACATTATCAAAGCCTGTAGCCATTTCACCAATATATTTTAATCCGGGTAAGGAGCCAATCACCTCTCCGGTAATCTTTGTTTTATTAGTCAGCAAAATGTCCGCATTTTCGGACCGGCTTAAAACCTCTTCGGGTTTTGTTCTGTCATACACAGTCAGGTTGCCGAGTTTTTCTAATGCAGCCCAATCAAGGTCGCCGGGATTAATTGTATAGCCATCAAGAATAACGATATTCATATCAAAGCAAATTTTTATTAAGAAAGATTTTCAATTTTACTAAATTGCAAAGCCAGACAAAGCTATGAATTAAAAATAATCAGTGTCGGAATCCTTCCATCATGGGTGCATTTCAAATTTTCGCGGTACAAAATGGTTATAATGTTTAATTTTAATAATTAAAACCCATTAATCATGACCAAGCAAGAATATTTAGAAGCCGCTGAAAAGCGTTACGATGAATTAAAGCGTCTTAATTTAATTACCGATTTTTATGATTATGAAACTGAGTTTGTCAAAATCTGGAATAGTCTCGGCCGAGAAGTTCTGGAAAAGAATATTGGAAACCTCAGCCAAGATAAGCGAAAAAAAACCTCACGACTCTCGGTCGGTAACCATAAATAACAATCATCCCTTTAGTAAGGGTAAGAATGGATTTCAGATTTCACCCAGACTTCAGGAGTTGATGGTTTATTCAGCCCAATTGGATAGTTATGAGAACTGCAATGAAGTACTGGAAAATATATTGATATAAAAGTAAGCGCATCGCAGGTTTGGCGGGTAGCCAATGTATATGGAGAAGAAGTTGGTAAAACGATATCGGAGGAGATAGTATTAACCCCATGTAAAAAGGAGGAGGTGATTTACGGCATGGCCGACGGCTCCATGATATTCACCAGGGAGGAGGGATGGAAGGAAGTAAAAGTTGGAAGGATTTTCAAAAGTTCATCCTGTATCCATGCAGGCGATAAACCAGGCTGGATAAGCAATTCCCAGTATTTGGCCTATCTAAGTGACCATAAGAAGTTTACAGCGGAGATGGAAAAGCCATTAGATTATTACAGTCAAAATAAGCAACGTATTGTTTTCATATCAGACGGTGCGCCATGGATAAAAAACTGGATAGCAGATGCCTATCCGGATGCGATATCAGTATTGGATTATTATCATGCCAGTGAACACCTACATGATTATGCCAAAGCCACGATTAAAGATGATGCTCAGAGGAAGCAGTGGTTAGACAAGCGATTAGAATTACTGCTGAACGGAGAAGTACAAAAAATAATAGATGAATTAAATGGCTCACCTCAAATAAGTCAGGAAGCCAGGGCAGTTAATAGACTACTACGAATCTAACAAAACAAGAATGAACTATCCGCAGTATAAGAAAATTGGAGCAGGTATAATCGGTTCCGGCGCCATTGAATCAGCTCACAGAACCGTCGTACAAAAAAGAATGAAACAGTCTGGACAGAGATGGAGTCGAAGAGGCGCTCAAAATATGTTGAATCTCAGAGTGACTAAAAAAAATAACAGGTGGTCTAAAATCGTTGAGTTAGTAAAGGAGGATTTCTTTAGAGAGGCGGCTTAGGTTACCGAAAATTTGAAATACACCCTTCCATCATTTATCCATCTTCTCCAAAATAAATATTTGAATATATTCTCCATCTGAAAATTTTACTTTTCGATTGTAAGCAATTCTATCTCCTTTGTAAGACCATACCGGCGCATTCAGGGGTTTTTCCCAATCTTCAAATCGTTTTGTAATTCTTTGCGTATTGCCATTCTGTATTTCAGTAATGAAAATACTGTTATCGGCAGTATAAGCAATAAATTTATCGTTGGGACTGAAATTAAAAGGTCCTTCAACTGAAAATTTATTTTTTGAAATTTGAATTACTGAGCCTCCATTTGGCGATACACCAAATATCTGAATGATGCCATCAGTGTCTTTTGCCAGAAAAGCAATCAGTTCTCCATCACCGGTTGTCCTCAGCCAGTGGCGCGGGCCTTCGATTCCGTTCTTTGTAAAAGTGACCCTGCGTTGATGAAATCCTTCCGGCACATTCGGGTGCGTGTTAGAAGTACCTTGCAGCGGTTTGTTTAATTTTGATTTAAAAGGAAAGACAGGCAAATCCAAAACAAAAACTTCTGTCTTAATTTTGCCTTCATTATCTCTAACGTTGCCTTGAAAGGCAATCGCATTTTTCTGCCGATTGCCGAAACGATTGATATAACCATTCCCTATCCAGGTTTCATCAAAAGCTTTATCAATTTCATCACTTCCCCACTTAGGTTGACTCACCACTTCTGCTGCAACTACTGAAAACATTTTTCCCGAAAAATTTTCAAGGCTGTCATCATCAGTTTTCACCTCCACCGGCTGGGGCGCTATCACTCCCACGGTTCGCGAATCTTTTATTGAAGAGTCTGTTTTCGACAACTGCTCCAGAACATAGTCATTATAGGTAAAACTAATCCATTGACCATCACCACTCCAGGTGTGTGCATGAGTACCACCTCTTAAAGCACCCGGTGTGTAAGGTGCCTGAATATTTCTTGCATCCATAAAAATCGGTTTCCCCGGATGATGTATATCAACAGCTACGCCTGTTCTTCTCGTGATGCTGTAAGGATTTTGACTATTTGCATTTCTGATTCCGTGAATAAATAAAACAATATCCTGCTGTGGTGAAAATGTGGCGGCACCCACTCCGGGGCCGAATTGGCTTTGGTTTTGAGTAGCATAAAGTTCCAATATTGCACCTGTCTGCACATTCACCATTTCAATTTTATTGGTTTCTGCAATTTTGGTATCATCATTACGGGTATCATAAACAATCCATTGATCATCTCCGGAAAAGACCTGAGTATTATGAATTGTGTGCCCGTAAGCATCATTGGTCAGTTGAATTTCCCTGAATTTCATAATCATACTTTTTGAATGACTACAGCCGTTTAAAAATATAGCAATAATTATTATTGGTAGAACTTTTATATTGGTACTCCATCGCAGGTTTTGAAGATATCGCTTTAATTTGAAGCCTGATTCTTTATCATCATACATAAAAAATAGTATTTCTGCTAATTTTACTAAGATAAATACAAATTCTTTTCTCAGGCAATCGTCTGGTATTTTTTGTAGTTTAAAAAGAATAAATTTGCATCTGGCTAAATAAAACTTAAATTCCAAAAATGCAAGAGGTTGATTTTTTAGTAATCGGTACAGGCATTGCCGGCCTTACTTATGCCTATAAAATGGCTAATAAGTTTCCGGATAAAAAAGTGTTGATTGTTACCAAGGCTGCCGCCGAAGAAACCAATACAAAATACGCACAGGGTGGTGTGGCAGTGGTTTTTGACCCGGAGAATGACAGTTTTGAAAAGCATATCGAGGACACACTGATTGCAGGTGACGGATTGTGCAACCGACAAACGGTAGAAATTGTAGTAAAAGATGGCCCTGCCAGAATAGAGGAACTGATAAAACTGGGAACAAATTTTGATAAAGAAGAAGGCGGTGATTACAAATTAGGAAAAGAAGGCGGACACAGTGAGTACAGGATTATACATCACAAAGACATTACCGGCTGGGAAATGGAACGAGCATTGCTTGAAGCCGTTTCAAAACGCTCAAACATAGAAATCATTAAACACTGCTTTGTAATTGACCTGATTACCCAACACCACCTTGCTATTTAGTAACCAAATCAACTCCCGATATTGAATGTTATGGAATATATGTGCTCAATCTTGAAACTAACCAAATTGAGACCATCCTCTCCAATTATATATACCTTGCCACTGGAGGAAATGGTCAGGTATATCGCACCACCACCAATCCTGCCATTGCCACGGGCGATGGTGTTGCGATGGTGTACCGAGCAAAGGGACGGATAGAAAATATGGAATTTATTCAATTTCATCCAACGGCTTTGTACGAACCCGGTTTGCTGGGTCAGGCATTTTTAATAACAGAGGCTGTGCGGGGAGACGGCGGTATTTTGCGCAACAAAAGTGGCGAAGCCTTTATGGAAAGGTATGATGAAAGAAAAGATCTTGCACCGCGTGATATAGTAGCCAGAGCAATAGATAATGAAATGAAAGTAACCGGCACGGAACATGTCTGGTTAGATTGCCGTCATTTTGAAAAAGAGAAGTTTATCGAACATTTTCCTAATATTTATGAAAAATGCAAAAGTATTGGCATTGATATCACTAAAGATATGATTCCGGTAGCACCGGCTGCCCATTACAGTTGCGGAGGTATCAAAGTTGATGAAAAAGGCAGAACCTCCATCAGAAACCTATATGCAGTGGGAGAATGTAGCAGCACTGGTTTGCATGGCGCCAACAGGCTTGCCAGCAACTCATTGTTAGAAGCAATGGTGTTTGCACACAGATGTTTTGAATATGTATCTCAAAAGGTAGTAAATGGAGTTCCCCCAAGCCAGTACAGAAAAACAGCGCCTGTTCCCGAGTGGAACGCAAGAGGCTCCTCGCACCCCAAAGAGATGATTGTCATCACCCAAAGCCTTAAAGAGCTTAGGCAGGTAATGAGCGACTACGTGGGTATTGTTAGAAACAATTACAGGTTGCAACGCGCCTCCCGAAGAATTGATATACTTTGGGATGAAACCGAAGAACTGTATCGAAGCAGCAAGGTTTCTCCTCAATTGCTCGAACTCCGCAATATGATAACAATAGGTTATCTCATAATAAAAAGCGCTATTTTCCGAAAAGAAAGCCGTGGATTAAACTATAATACGGATTATCCCGAAAAGAGCAATTTGGTTCAAAATATTGTACTTTAATCGGGGCATCATATTTTAAGAACTTTCCCCTTTATTACGAATAAAACATGTATTACATTCTTTATGCACTGTTATATACTATTTCACTCTTGCCACTGAGAGCGCTGTATTTTTTGTCCGATGGAATTTATGTTTTAATATATTATATCATCGGCTACAGAAAAGACGTGGTAATGCATAACCTGAATATTGCATTCCCTGAAAAAAAGCGAAAAAGAAAAAGTCATTATAGCAAAAAAATTCTATCATAAATTCATCGACTCCATGATAGAAACAATAAAATTACTATCAGCTTCTGATGCCTTTTTTGAAAAAAGATTTACAGGTGATTGGGATATGATTAATAAATATTACGAAAGTGGCAGATCCGTCCAGCTACATTTAGGCCATACCTTTAACTGGGAATGGGGGATAATGAGTCTCTCAAAAAGCGTGAAATTTCCACTTCTAATCGTTTACATGCCCATCGCCAACAAGGCGCTCAACAGATTGTTTTATAAGGTTCGTTCTCAAAAAGGAGCACACATGTTAAGTGCATTAAATATGGCAAAAGATTTAATGCCGTATCGCAGAACTAATAATTGCCTTGGTTTTGTTGCAGACCAAAGCCCGGGGTATGCTCTTCATCATGCAAAATGGTTTTATTTTTTCAAGAAAAAAACTCCCTTTACCATTGGTCCTGCAAAAAATGCTATACGAAATAATTCAATCGTTTTGTTTTCGTTTATTGAAAGGAAAAAAAGAGGTTATTATAATATGACTTTTGAGCTTACCGAAGAAAATCCAATGAATACTAATGAAATTGAGCTTACAAAAAAATTCATAACTTATCTTGAAAAAGTAATTTCAAATAATCCAGAAATGTACCTGTGGACACATCGCAGATGGAAACACGAATGGAAGGAAGACTATGGATTTGAAGAATAATTCCATTCAATCCACTAAAGTTTTAATACTCACTCTATATTTGATACTTTATAAAATGAATATTGACAGCATCAGAATTACCGACATTCAGTTACACAAGTTAAAAATACCTCTGATTGAACCATTTACAATTTCCCTCGGTACGTTGTATGATGCCGAAAATGTTATTGTAATTATCCTCACTAATGAAGGAATTACCGGCTGGGGTGAGTGCAGCCCTTTTATGAGCATCAATGGTGAAAGTGCCGATACTGCTCTGGTGATAGGTCAATATTTGAAAAAGGTATTATTGGGGAAAAATCCTTTGGAAATAGAACAACGGATAAAAGAAATGGATGCTGTCATCTATGCCAATAACAGCATCAAGAGCGCTTTTGACATGGCATTGTATGATATTGCTTCTCAACACGCCGGTTTGCCGCTTTATCAATATTTGGGAGGTAAAAAGAACAAAACCATTTTTACGGATTATACTGTTAGCGTTGGCGATGCAGCCAAAATGGCGGATGATGCTTTAAAAATAAAAGAAAAAGGATTTCCTGTTATCAAAGTGAAATTAGGCAAAGGAGGCAGCAGCGATGTAGAAAGAGTGAAGGCTATTCGCAATAAAGTTGGTCTGGAAATCCCCATCCGTATTGACGCCAATCAGGGATGGAGCAAGAAAGAAGCCATCGAAACACTAAAAGTATTACACCCTTATAATATACAACATTGCGAAGAACCTATATCCCGACATGATTTCATGCAGTTGCCCGAAATCAGGCAGTACAGCCCCATTCCCATCATGAGTGATGAAAGCTGCTGCGACCCGCATGATGTAAAAAGATTAATTGATTTAAAAGCCTGTGATTTAATCAACATTAAATTAGGTAAGAGTGGTGGAATTTTTAAGGCACTTAAAATGATTCCCATGGCTGAAGCAGCAAATATCAAAATTCAGATAGGTGCTTTCTTAGAGTCCAGATTAGCCATGACAGCATTCGCACATTTAGCATTATGCAGCGATAATATTATTCATTATGATTTTGATACGGCACTCATGTTCAGCAAAGACCCTGTAACTGGCGGCATCATGTATAAAAAGAACGGGGAAATTGAAGTACCCGAAGAAAAAGGCATCGGCGCCCGAATTTCTGCCGGCTTTATTTCCTGACATGAATTACATTAATGAATATAAAAAATTTATAAACAGTTATAACTTCAGTGATGCTGTCAGAGTTTCTATTGGTATCATTTTACCGGCAGTTATATTTGGCTATTATGACCAGCTGTCAACAGGGATACTCGTTTCCTTAGGAGCTATGGTTACCAGCACAGCCGATGTGCCGGGCCCTATCCAGAGAAGAATGACCGGGATGGCAGCAACGATTTTACTGATTTTTATACTTGCATCCATCATTGGATATTCCAATTCTCAGCATATTTTGCTGGGCTTTATCATCGCGGGTTTTTGTTTTATATTAACGCTCATTGGCATTTATGGTAACAGAGTAAACAATATCGGCTTTGCGGGCTTGCTGATAATGGTACTAAGCCTTGACCGCTATGAAACAGGGTGGCAGGTATTGGAAGACAGTCTGATTCTTTTCAGTGGTGGCCTGTGGTATATCTTACTCAGACTGGCCCTTTTCCGTATCAGGCCGTACAAAATCGTTCAGCGGGCATTGGGCGACTGCATCATATCTATTGCCGCCTATTTAAAAATCCGTTCCTGTTTTTATGATGCCACTGTTGATTATGAAAAGACTTACACCGATCTGATGATACAACAGGAGGCTGTTCATGCCAAGCAGGAGCAACTGAGAGAAATGATTTTCAAAAGCCGACAAATCATCAGCCAATCCACAGTAACGAGCCGTACTTTGCTGATTATCTTTATCGAATCCATTGATTTTTTTGAAAAAGCCACTGCCACGCTTTATAACTATAAGGAGCTTCATGACCATTTTGACGACACCCATATTCTGGACCAATTTAAAGAAATAATCCAGAAGATGGTAAATGAACTGACTGAAATCGGAATGTCCATTCAGGCAGGCTTTCCGTCAAAAGTTTCAAAAAGATTTAAACAATGAGCTGATCGGCCTGAAAATCAAGTTTGATGAATTTGCAGCTCAGAACCGCAGCCCTAAGAACATAGAAGCGTTGGTGAGTATGCGCAAAATAATGCAGATGCTGGAAGATATGGTTGTCAGAATTTATACCCTGCATCACTTCACCCGATATGATAAAAAAAGAATTAAAGGATACAAACTTTCAAAAGATTATGATTCTTTTGTTTCTACACCCGATCTTGACATCGAACTATTGAAAGAAAATTTTTCATTCGACTCAAACCATTTCCGTCATGCCCTCAGAGTAAGTATTGCGACCACTATTGGTTATATTCTTTCCTTCATTTTAAAACTTGATTACAGTTACTGGGTTTTATTAACTATACTGGTCATTTTAAAACCTACATACAGCCTTTCCAAACAAAGAAACTATCAGCGTCTTTTGGGTACTGTTTCCGGCGCTGCACTAAGTTTTCTGATTTTGTATCTCATCTCTTCGGAGCAGGCAAAGTTTGCAGTAATGATTGTCTTCATATTGATCACCTATAGTTTTATCCGTACAAACTATTTGATAAGTGTCATTTTTATGACGAGTTATGTAATGATTTTATTTTACATCCTCAATACCAGCCATTTTCTTTCGGTAATAGAAAATCGCGTAGTTGATACTCTCATCGGTTCGGTAATCGCTTTTCTTTCCTCCTATATTTTTGTGCCTTCCTGGGAAAAGGAGCAAATCAGGAATTATATGCAAAAGGCCATTGAAAATGCTTCTGTTTATTTTAATACAGTAAGCAATACATATATCACTGGTCAATTTGATGATCTGAAGTACAGGTTATCGCGCAAAAATGCCTTTATTGCACAATCCAACCTTTCAGGTGCCTTTAACCGCATGATGAACGAACCAAAAAGCAAGCAGGAAAATATCAAAAACATTCACCAGTTTACCGTCCTGATATATACTCTTAATTCTCATATTGCTACTTTGGCTCATTTTGCACAAAAAACATCTTATAAATATCATTCTCTTGATTTTAAAGATATTGGCGAAGACATCCTTTCGGACTTAGGTACAACCCACCGGATTCTTACAGATAATTCTATTGAGCCCAAGGAAGTGTCAACCGATGTTTCTAAAAACCTAAAAGTTCAGGTAAATCAAATTGTTGAAAAAAGGAGAAAAGAACTTCAGCATAACCTAATGGATACCGAAACCCGCACCATTCTGATGGAGTACAAGCCCATTCTTGACCAGTTTTTATTTATCAGTCGTATTGCAGAAGATATGAAAACTGTTTCAGCCAGATTTTAAAACCCTGTCATCGTGCTAAAAACTTATCTTACCTTTGCCACTTATTTTATTGAATGATAGAAAGAAAAAAGATAATTCAGGGCGTTGAAAAGGCTGTCATTATCGGCCTGATTGGTAAAGACCAGACAGAGCAACAGGTAACCGAATATCTGGACGAACTCGCATTTCTTGCGGAAACAGCAGGCGCTGAAACGAAAAAGCGTTTTGTACAGAAATTGAAGCAACCCGATTCAAGAACATTTATCGGCAAAGTAAAATTAGAAGAAATAAAAGATTATATTCAGGCAAAAGAAATAGACATTGCCATTTTTGATGATGAGCTTTCAGGCGCTCAAATCAATAATATTGAAAAGGTTTTGGGTATAAAAGCCATAGACCGCTCCGACCTGATTCTCGATATTTTTGCACGGAGGGCCAAAACTGCTCAGGCAAAGGCTCAGGTAGAGCTGGCTCAATATCAATACCTGCTTCCCCGGCTACGCGGTATGTGGCAGCACCTGGAACGGCTTGGAGGCGGTATTGGCACCAGAGGTCCGGGCGAAACCGAAATTGAAACCGACCGCCGTATTGTGCGCGATAAAATTTCTCTATTGAGAAAAAAATTGCAGGAAATAGACAAACAAGCGTTTACCCAAAGAAAAGACCGGGGCGAGTTTATCCGTGTTGCATTGGTGGGCTATACCAATGTGGGGAAAAGCACAATCATGCGCCTATTAAGCAAACGGGAGGTTTTTGCAGAAAACAAACTCTTTGCCACATTGGACACCACCACCAGTAAAGTGGTTTTTGAAAATACGCCATTTCTTTTGAGTGATACGGTGGGTTTCATTCGCAAACTGCCCCACCATCTGGTAGAAAGTTTCAAAAGCACACTGGATGAGGTACGCGAAGCCGACATTCTGCTACATGTGGTGGATATTTCGCACCCTAACTATGAAGATCAGTTGGCAGTAGTAAACAAAACCCTGCACGAACTGAAAGCAGACGAGAAGCCCACCATTACCATTTTCAATAAGATGGATTTGTACGAAAAAAATACTTTTGACGAATGGCTGAACGAAGAAACCAAAAAAGAAATTTTGCAGGACTTGTATGACCGATGGAATTACGAAACCAATGATCATGCGGTTTTTGTTTCGGCCACCGAAAAACGAAATGTAGAAGCGCTGCGTGCTACGATCTTAAATAAGGTGAAAGATTTTTACAAAATCCGTTATCCTTATAAAACTTTATTTTATTAGATTTTCAAAAGAAATTTGGAAGCCTTTCTTTATTGTATAGCGGTCCTTCACTAACCAGATGGGCAAAGAATTTGCCATAATCCCCAAAAAGCATACGAACTACCACAATAGATGTTTGGTTATGTCGGGGATTTTTATGGCCAAATTCATTATTTCTGCATAAACATGATATTGAAATCATCGATTTTTGAATAACTGACTTAAGAAATGAAAACAGCACCCCCTGTTTTGTGCAATGCGGCATCCACTCTTTTAATTTTCATTTCAAGTGGTTGAGATTGCCCATGGGTTGGGTGAAGGGTTTTGGTTTTCGCCAATTGTAATTTTGGCAGAATATAGCGGAGTCGCCGGAGTTTCGATATTTCATTGATGACTTTCACGAGCGACAGAATGATTTTATTTGGCAATATAATTAGTTGATAATCAACCATGTTTTTCTAGCGCTCAGGTAGCGTACAAAACAGTGATAAAAGCAAAAAAAATAAGAGTGGCAAACGTCCATCCTAGAAAGGTCCCGTAGTCCACTCTTAAGCCCTCTAAACCGGTGTAAAAGTATAACCCTTACCGTTCGGTTTTTAAAAAATTCGATGAAATGCCCGATTCCTTCGATGAAATGCCTGATTTCTTCGATGAAAGACATCAGGCCTGGACAACCTTTACCATTTTTCGGAGAATTATTTCGTTCTAATCAGGAATCTGGCTTACCGTCCAATTGCCCGTACGCCTATTCCACAAAATGAAATAATCAGCCCCGTGGTTCAGCTTGTAAGTTCTGTAGCCATTGTAATATTTTAACCTTAGCCAACCATAGTTATATATTTCAAACTTAAATACAAAGGGTTGACCCGCTTTAATCATTGCCTGTTGAAAATTCTTTCCATCATCACTTAGTGAAACAGCCTCATCTTTATTACTCTGCATGTATAAGGCTATCCAGCTGGGGTCGTTTGCAGGATCGGTTTGCTGAGTACCACCGGGAATGGTAGGCGCAGGTTGTGAGCCTGTGGAAGGCTTAGTGGGAGCCGGTACCGGAGCAGGTTGGGTTGTAGTGGTGGGAGGGTTTTTGGCAGTAGTGTTACTTACACCGGCTTTATCCCAGCCTTGCGATATAGCATTAATTCTGTCTGCTTTTCCCGGGTGGGTACTGCTGGCCCTGTCTGAGGCAATAGTGCTTATTGCTGCAATAGATTGTTCTTTGGTAGCGCCCATTTTTGCCATCAAATACCCACTGAAGAAATCTGCTTCAATTTCCTTTGGTATAGTACTACCCGTTGAACTAACCACATGATTATAGTAATGGTGTCCCATTTCGTGCGCCATGATGCTAATACTCGACCATTTGGTTTTAGTGTAAGCATCTATATCCTCCAGAAAATTATTATCATACACAATCCAACGTTGGTTATTCATAATTGTGGCATAGGCATTTTGAATACCATATTTTTCCTGTAACCTGAAGTTCTCCTTCCAATTGATAGTGTCCAGCATTTGCTTAACAATACTACTGGCTTCATAAACTGATTGAAAATTTGTTATTGACTTTTTGCTTTTGGGCGGAATGATATAACCGCAACTGGTTACTTTTGTTTTTTGTGCGTAAACCGGCACCACAGAAACCAGCATAAACGAGATTAAAAATATTTTCAAAATGGATACGTAAGTTTTCATTCTTCTTTGATTTTATTGAATTATTGAATACTGTACAAACTTACAGTAATAATTTTTATTTAATACGAAATTAATAGCCTTTTGATCAGTAAAAGTTTATTATTTTAGAACTTCATTCAGGAATAATAAAGTATGTTGCTAGGCTCTCTTCGCCATTTTTTCGTTATAGTCAGGCGAGCGGGGATCAGTAAAAGTATGTTTTGAATACGCATAAGTAATAATCTGCCAGTCTGCCTTTCCTTCATTCATTTCTTCAATCAGCCGGCTCATGATCTCCGGTGTAACACCTCTGTCCTCAGCCGGGTTTTCAATAGGCATTTTAGTGTTCAGCACTCCGTTCTTTCTGGAAGGTTCTTTGTCTAATCCACCATGAATAGATACAACACCCTGCACCGGCAGATTCGCCCTTGCTGCCTCCAATGCCCCTCCAAAACAATAACCGATAATTGCAATTTTATCAGGTATAGCTCCTGATTTTTTTCAATTGTTCCAAAGCCAAGGAAATACGATGTTGGTAAGCCTTGTAATCTTGTTTAAATTTTCCAGCCATTTTACCTGCCAATGCATTATCGGCGAGGATATTACCTTCTCCATATATATCGGCGATAAATACAATATAATTTTGTTTTTGTAAAGCAAGTGCAGCATCTTTTGCTTCTTGATCGATTCCCCTCCAGGCAGGTAATATTAATACGCCGGGTAATTTCCTATCCGCATTTGAAGTAACCAACCCTGTTAGATTTTGAGAACCATCATTATAGCTAACAGTTTTCAATTGTTGTGCTTGTGCAAAATTCATAATAATTGTAATCGAAAGCAGTGAAAAGGATATTTTCATCTTAGAACTGATTTTGACGTTGTAAATTTAACATTTTATTATAATATTGAATGACACAGATTTATTTACTGTCAATCCTAATACCGAAAATGATATTTACATCACTCAAATTAGGGATTCTCAAACAAATTAATACTTAATACCTTGCATTTTATAAATAAATATATATGAAATTTATTCTTCCATTCTTCGCGCTATTAATATCAATTGTTTGTAGCGCCCAAAATTGCAATTATTATTATTTACAAAATAATAAGACAATTACAATGGGGCATTTTGACAAAAAGAATAAACTAATCGGAAAAAATATTTACAAGGTATCCAATGTAAATAAAAGTGGCGGATTAGCAACTGCAACAGTAATCTCTGAGTTTTTTGACAAAAAAGATAAAATTGTCAGCCAAACCAATGGAGAAATGAAATGCAGGAACGGACAGTTATTAATAGATATGAAAATGCTTCTTTCTCCACAACAAACTTCTCAATTTCAAAATGCCGATGCCAAGGGGAAAGTAGTTTCATTAGAATATCCTACAAAAATAAGTGTTGGACAAACACTAACTGATGGTTTTTTTGATATGGACATGAAAACAGAATCAGGAATTTCGGCTAACATTAAACTTGAAATTACTAACAGAAAAGTAGATACCAAAGAATCTGTAACAACACCTGCCGGCACCTGGGATGCATATAGAATAAGTTATAACGCCAGAATGGTGCTGAACATGGGATTTGCAGTTCCAATAAAAATTGAAGGCACTGAATGGTTTGTACCTGATTTTGGAGTGGTAAAAACCGAAAGTAAATCAGGGAAAAGCGAGTTATTGTCTATTGAATAAAAAACAATAATACCCTCTAATTTTTCATTTCTTTCAGCTCTGCCTGCAAACTGAACATTTGGTCACGAAGGCGGGCTGCCTCCATAAAATCGAGCGCTTTTGCAGCCTTTTCCATTTCCTTTTTCAATTTTGCAATCGCTTTTTCAACTTGTGGAATGGTTTTATATACCGCTGGTTCCTCAGCAGCAACTTGCACTATATCCTCATCATACCTGATTGCGTATTTATCATTCTCATCAAACCCTTTTACATCTAAAACCGATGTTTGCTTAAAATCTGTTCTTTTGATTTTATGACAGTTCGGGGCGTAATACTGTGTTTAATATTATATGCAATCTGTTTTTCGCGTCTGCGGATAGTTTCATCAATAGTGCGCTGCATACTTCCGGTAACGGTATCAGCATAAAAAATTACAATGCCATCCACATTTCTTGCAGCTCGCCCAGCTGTTTGAGTAAGCGATTTTTCATTCCGCAAGAAACCTTCTTTGTCTGCATCTAAAATGGCTACGAGACTTACTTCGGGTAAATCCAGACCTTCGCGCAATAAATTTACACCTACCAACACATCTATTTCACCCAACCTTAATTGGCGCAAGATTTCTACCCTGTCCAAAGTATCAACTTCGCTGTGAATATATTTAGATTTAATTTGGATACGGTGCAGATATTTGTCCATTTCTTCTGCCATGCGCTTGGTAAGCGTGGTTACCAAAACACGATCGCCCTTTTTTACTTTTTTATCAATTTCATCCAAGAGGTCATCTATTTGATTCAGGCTGGGGCGCACCTCAATAGGCGGATCCAGCAAACCCGTTGGGCGCACCACCTGCTCTACCACAACGCCTTCGCACTTTGCAATTCATATTTATCAGGGTAGCCGACACAAATATCATCTGGTTTTGCAGGTTTTCAAATTCATGGTTGTCCAAAGCAGATGGTAGGCGAAAACCATAATCCACTAATACTAACTTTCTACTCCTGTCGCCTCCGTACATACCGCTTATCTGTGGCATGGTTTGATGGCTTTCGTCAATAATGGTGAGGTAGTCCTTAGGAAAATAATCCAGCAGGCAGAAAGGCCGGGTTCCCGGATTTCTACGATCAAAAAATCTTGAGTAATTTTCAATACCACTGCAATATCCCAGTTCTTTTATCATTTCAATATCATACTCCACTCTTTCTTTGATGCGTTGCGCCTCAATTAGCTTGTTTTGTGATTTGAAATACTCCGTTTGGGCATGCATTTCATCCTGAATTTCATAAATGACTTGCTGCAACTGGTCTTTGGGAGCCACATAAAGATTGGCCGGAAAAATAGCTGCATTATCCATACTGCCTATACGCCTGCCGGTTACTACATCAATGCTTTCAATTTCTTCAATTTCATCTCCAAAAAAGGTAATCCGATAGCCAAAATCCACATAAGGCAGGTTGATGTCCACGGTATCGCCTTTAACCCTGAAAGTCCCACGATTAAATTCCAGCGTAGTTCTATTGTAAAGTGAATTGACCAAGGCATGTAAAAACCCCTGCCGCGAAATGGTTTGACCTCTGTCAATACGGATAATACCGTTTTCATAATCAGTAGGATTGCCCATACCGTAAATGCAACTTACAGATGCTACAATGACAATATCTCTTCGTCCACTAAGCAAACTGGTGGTGGCTCGTAAACGAAGTTTGTCTAATTCTTCATTGATGGAAAGGTCTTTTTCGATGTAAATATCACCCACCGGCATATAAGCTTCGGGTTGATAATAATCATAATAAGAAACAAAATATTCAACTGCATTTTCGGGAAAAAATTGCCGGAACTCGCCATACAATTGCGCCACAAGAGTTTTGTTATGCGTAATAATCAGGGTTGGCCTCTGCTCATTTTGAATCACATTGGCCATTGTAAACGTTTTGCCGCTACCCGTAACGCCTAAGAGTGTTTGATATTTTTCTCCATTCACTAAGCCTTCTGTCAGTTGCCTTATAGCCTCCGGCTGATCACCGGCAGGAGCAAATGCGCTATGAAGATTGAAAGGCAAAATGAATAAATTTTAAGGCTTATCTTATTAACATTTGAACTTCAAAATTAGTTTTAAAGCCCGAAATGTCTATAAAAGCAGTTTCAATATCAGACAGTTTCAATATTACCATTGCTTCTCTGATGGTAAATCTTCGGGATCATAAGGTTCTTCCTCTGAAATGCGTTTTTTCAATACCATCTTTAAAATCAAAAACCTAAAATACCCGCTATCAGCGAAGAAACCAGTATGGTTAATTTTGCACTGTCTATAATCGAATGATCATTGAAAGCTAAAAATGTAATAAAAATGCTCATGGTAAAACCAATGCCACCCAAAAATCCAACACCCAAAATATCTTTCCATCGTACATCTTCAGGAAGCTTGCAGAGGCTACAAAAACCGCAAACAGGCTCAGCAAGAATATTCCGATAGGTTTACCGGCAACCAATCCTCCGAAAATACCGATATTATAATTGTGCGAAAATATTTCAGAAAAGCCTCCGTTTATTACTATCGCTGTGTTTGCCAACGCAAAAACGGGTAATATGAAAAAGGCTACAGGGATATGCAAAAATTTTTGCAAAATATAAGAGGTAGATTCTTTGCGTCCACTGCCAAACGGAATTACAAAAGCCAGAATAACACCGGTGATGGTGGCATGTACACCAGACTGAAGCATGAAATACCACATCGCTACGCCTCCCAGCAGGTAAGGTGCCAGATTTCTTACTTTAAGTCGATTGCATACAAAAAGCAAACCCCAAATGCCAAGCGCTATTGCCAAATTAAATAATGAGAGTTCCTTTGTATAAAAAATTGCTATCACCAATATAGCTCCCAGATCATCTATAACTGCAAGGGCAGTTAAAAAAACTTTGAGTGAGGTAGGCACTTTATTTCCCAGCAGCGACAATATGCCAATTGCAAATGCAATATCGGTAGCCATAGGTATGCCGGCGCCAGACTGGTGGGGCGTACCGTAGTTGAAAGCCAGATAAATCCCTGCCGGAAGCAACATACCGCCAATAGCGCCAAAAACCGGTAACATTGCCTCCTTTGGATTTGATAACTCACCAATATAAATTTCTCTTTCCAGTTCAAGACCAATCAGCAGAAAGAAGATAGCCATCAAGCCATCATTAATCCAGTGAGACAGGCTGTGGCCTGCAACATTCATATTCCAAAAATCCAGATAACCTTCTCCCCAGTTACTGTTTGTGATGATTAAGGACAAAGCCGTACAAAGTACCAAAACGATTCCCCCTGATTTTTCACTATGGAAAATGCGCTAAATAGTTTTGTTACCCTCATGCTTTTTCTTCCCTCCTCATGTTGGGTTGATTTACCTAAAGCCGGAAAAGTCCTTTTCTGATAAACACTGTAATCTGTTTGAACTGCGGCATATTCTTCGTTGATAAATTGAGAAGTAAACAAAAAATCTGCAGTAGCCGCATTGCAGGCCATTGGCAGGTTATACACGGCAGCCAGTCTCAGCAGTGCTTTTACGTCAGGATCATGCGGTTGGGCTTCCATTGGATCCCAGAAAAAAATCATAATATCCAGCTTCCCCTCGGCTATCATGGCGCCAATTTGTTGATCGCCGCCTAACGGCCCGCTTAAAAACCGGGTAATATACTGGCCTAATGCTTCTTCCAGAATTTTTCCGGTAGTGCCGGTAGCATATAGTTTATGTTTAGCCAATTTTTGTCTATTAGTCAATGCCCACTCCAGCAAGTCATCTTTTTTATTATCATGCGCTACCAGCGCAACTCTTTTATTTGCGCTCAATATTCTTGGATCGGATGTCATATTAATTGTTTTAAAGGCTAAAGATAATTTATGGATGGGAAACCTGAGAGAAATGAAGAATAATATTTAAAGAAGCCCAGATAGTTTATTAATTTTTCAACTCCCAAAAATGCTTAAACCACCCTACATATTCCTGCTTAGAAGCCAATGCAATTTTTTTGCTGTCAGTAATTACAGGATGTTCTATGTCCACAAAAGTGGCAGTTACCCTGCAATAAAAAAATAATCCCGAAATTCGATTACCGGATGTATTTCTGTGCGTGAAATTTCAGATGCCAAAAAATCTTCAAAATCCTTTTGAGTAGGTTTGGTAAAATAACTTGCTGCCAACGCTAAAAAAATGATTACCAACACCATTTTCCTGAATTTCATACATTCAATTTTTAACTAAACAAATATTCAACATCTTCTTTAGTAAGCGATTTAACAAAGCCTGCTTCATCTGAAATCAGGTCTTTGGCAAGCGCTATTTTCTTTTCCTGAAGTTTGATGATTTTGTCTTCGATAGTGTCTTTACAGATCATTCGATAGGCAAAAATATTCTTCGTCTGACCTATGCGGTGTGTCCTGTCGATTGCCTGTTGTTCCACAGCCGGGTTCCACCAGGGATCTACAATATACACATAATCTGCTGCTGTGAGATTCAAGCCCACGCCACCTGCCTTTAACGAAATCAAAACACGCGCACTTCTTCATTGTTCTGAAAATTCTGAATCGCCTTTTCTCTGTCGGGAGCTGAGGTACTGCCGTCAAAGTACTCATATTTTATTCCCAGCTCTTCCAGTTTTCTTCTGATTAGGCCCAACATGCCGAGAAACTGAGAAAACACCAATGCCTTGTGATTACTAATATCCTCGGTAAGCTCTCGTGATAATTCTTCTATTTTTATAGAATGATTTTCAAATACCTCATCTTCATTCAGTATGGCCGGCGAATCGCATATCTGCCTTAGTTTCATCAACCCTTGTAATATGGTGAACTGCGACCTGCCAATCCCCTGTGCGCTTATCGTTCCCATAATTTTGTCGCGATAATCATTGCGATAGGCATCATAAATTTTCCTTTGCTCGTCCTGCATTTCGCACCATAAAATCATTTCCTGCTTTTCGGGCAAATCTTTTGCCACCTGCTCTTTAGTCCTTCTCAGGATAAAAGGATATAACAGTTTTCTTAAATGCGCTTTTCTGTCCTGCTCGCCAAGTTTGTCAATTGGAATTGCAAATTCCTGCCTGAAAAATTCAATACTCCCCAACATTCCCGGGTTCAGAAAATTCATCTGGGCATATATGTCGAAAGTATTATTTTGCAGTGGAGTACCACTCATGCAAATCCGGTGGGCAGCATCCAGAAGGCAGGTTGCTTTTGTTACCTTACTTGCAGGGTTTTTTATTGCCTGGCTTTCGTCCAGCAGCACATAGTCAAACTTTGTAGAAAGAAAAAATTTGATATCGCTCCTCAATGTGCCATAGGTAGTAATGGTAATATCTTTACTGATGAGGTTTTCAATATTTTTGGTTCTGGCGCTGCCATGATGTATTTGATAAGACATGGAAGGCGTAAACTTCTTTATCTCATTTTCCCAGTTATATATCAAAGTGGTAGGACAAACAACTACTGCTTTAATGGTTTCATTTGCTGCTTTGTAATGTTGCAGATAAGAAAGCGCCTGCACTGTTTTACCCAAGCCCATGTCATCGGCCAAAATACCACCCCAGTTTACGCGTTGCAGGTAATGTAACCATTGAAAACCGGCCACCTGATAGGGTCTTAAAATTCCCTGCAAATGCTGTGGCGGCTCCAGTTCCTGTATATGATCAAAATCACGAAGTCTGTTGTATTTTTCTTCTAATTCAAAAAATAGTTCGTCATTGTTTCTGAACTCATACAATTCATCAATAACACCCTTATGATAATGAGAGACTTTGAGATTGTTGGCATTGCCTTCGCCCACTCTGAACAAAAGCGAGTATTTTTTCAGCCAGTCATCGGGCAATATCCCCAAGCTGCCATCGTTCAACTGAACATACTGCTGCTTATTGGCCAATGCACTTTTTACTTCAGCTATTGAAACTTTTTGATCGCCAAAAATCACATCCACTTTTGCATCAAACCAGTCTGTATTGCTGCTAATGTAAATTTTTGTTTGAGGCCTGGCCGTATTAAACCTAAAATTGTGCAATGCCTCATATCCATACACCGGAACCTGCATTTCCTTCATGGCATCCACAAACAAAAAGAACCAGTTTTCCTTCAATATTTCCGAACCTTTCAGCACCAGAGTGTTTTCATCTTCTCCCTTTGTAAAGTTGGAGTGCAGGTTGCGCAGGCGTTGCAAAAATGCCTGCTCCATTTCAATGTTCCGATGTATGTAAAGGATTTTATCCTCCTGCGGAATCAGCATCACCGGTTTGCCTGTGCCTTCGGATTCATAGCCAAGGTATTTGAAAACCGATTTAAAAACCAGGTAATCTCCTTTTTCGATTAAGTAAAGTCGCACATCAGGCTGGGCGCCTTTTATTACCTGTGTCAATGAAGTTTCAAAGTCAACAGGATATTCTTTGGCCAGGGGCAAAATAAAATTTTGCAATGAACCCGGCCACTCAGCCTGGCTGATAGCTATTTTACCGTCTGGCAAAAACATGTTTATCAACACTACCGTTTCCGATCTGTCGAAAAAGTATAGTTGATGGTTGTAAAGAAAAAGCAGAGGAGAAGTACTTTCATTTTCTTCTATTCCGAGTACAATGCCACCCATTCTTACCAAACATTCGCAACTAAAAGCCTCACCCTGTTTATCAACAAAAAACGCTGTAGCAACAGGGTCTGTGTTTACATCAACGTGTTCCAGGCTTTCGGTAATAAACCTTTTTCCTCGTTTAAGGATATACACCAATGGCTGTTCTCCGGCATTTAAAATCATCCTTTTGATGCGCGGCACCACATATTCAATGATTAATGGCTCGGCTTGTTCGCCTACCATTGTATTATTGGTGTCCGAGAAATCTTCCCATGATGAAGAAAAAGGAATATTGCGCGAAATATATTTGTGTATTTCAGATGGTTGTAGTTTCCGGATATAATTAAGCAACATATTATCTGCTTCATTATATATAGTTGTATCAATGTATTTCGAAACATCAAGCGACTCCACCTTGCCAGCAAAACCGGTTGCTTCATCATTTTGCTCTCCAGAAATGGCTTCTATGGTAAAAACGGAAACGATTTCTCATTAAAATTGAAAACCACCCCCAACCGCTTTTTTGAAATAGAACCTTTGTCTATTAATTCCGGTTCCTGGGTTTCCACCTTAGGCAAAACTGTGGGAATCACCGGCTTTTCGGCTACAATAGGATTTTGCACCCGCTTTATGCCACTGTCCAGCACGCGCAGAAAGGGTTTCCCGTTTTTAAAAACAAACTCAAACTTCCCTTTCAGATCATCCTGCAATGAATAGCCATACATGGCCAAAAGTTTGTTTTTTTCAATATCACGGTTACGAATGGAATCAAAAAAATCAGACCCGTATTGCTTAATAATATGCAACAGCACAATTACTTTTGGCAAACAAAGCGGATGATGCGGATCTTCGTAATCACTACTGGTATCTAAACCTCTCTCCTCATTTTTCCTAATAAGAACTTTATATTCTTTATCCTCCAGCGCTACTGTTGCTTTTACCGTTTCATCCTGAGCAGAAATAATTTTTGGCTTCGATTTTTGAAGAAATTTCTCTGCATCGTCAAAAATTTCCTGAGCACAAAAATGCCGCACTGACCGATAATCCAGTTTTTTCAGTTTGATTACCGTATGTTGCTGGTCATAATAAACATCTTCATCTCCCAGCCTTCCGGTGTCAATCAATTCCTGAAGTTGAAGCAGTGCTGCCACTTCATGGTTACAAATCTCCCCAAGATTGTAGGTGCAGGTGCAGCGAACCGACATTGACCTGGCATCATTAAATTTTTGAATATATACCTTATAATAAGCGCTATATGCGTCATCTTTCACCCTGAAGGAAACTGACCGCGAAATTGGGTCATATTCGATAAGCTCTACCAGGTTTAGCGCATGAATCTTCTTGCCACGACGAATGACTTCATCGTTGCCATAAGTATAAATATGTTTTAAAAGGTGTGGTAATGCCAACATTCAACTATTTTTATTAACCGGTTTCCTTTTTTGGTACGAAAAAGGCAATCGGCAAAAATAAAGGAAAGTTTATGGCAATTCCTTCACATTTTGAAAGAATTTTTACATTTTCACTGAAAAAAACAATTTTTCAATTCATTTTTAGCTATTTAAACAATAATTAACCAAAGAGCTGTAAAAATATCATTATATTTTCAGGTATAAATTATTAAGAATCTTACATGAAATCATACGAAAAACTATTAGAAGCAAATAAAAAATGGGCTGCTGAAAAATTAAAAACGGATCCGGAATATTTTTCAAGATTGGAAGAGGTGCAGGACCCTGAGTTTTTTTGGATTGGCTGTAGCGACAGCCGTGTGCCTGCCAATGTGATAACCGGTACCACTTCAGGAGAAATTTTTGTGCATAGAAATATTGCCAATGTAGTTCTTCACACAGACGTAAATCTGTTTAGCGTACTCGATTATGCCGTTACTGAGTTAAAAGTCAGACACATAATTGTATGCGGACATTATGGCTGCGGCGGTATTAAAGCTGCCATGAGCAATCATGATTACCGGCAAACCCTCAATATGTGGCTGCGAACCATCAAGGATGTTTATCACAATCATCAGGAAGAATTGGATGCCATCGAAGACCTAGACAAAAGGGCCGACCGCCTTACTGAGTTGAATGTAATAGATAATATAAAAAAATTAGCCAAAACCTCAGTAATTCAAAAAGCCTGGAAAGAAAGGCAGGCACCCCACCTGCACGGTTGGGTTTATGGTTTAAAAGACGGGTTGATAAACACGGTTACAGAAATCAGCCCCGATATTTCCAATATTGACCCCTTGTATGTTTATGACGACTTATAGCTGGTTTTTTTTTGTTTTAATGTGTTTTTAAACCAAAAACCGATACAAAACAGCCGGACTTTGATTTTGCAGATTATTTTTTGTTTTCATATAAGTAAGCACTACTTTTGCACCCTGAAAAATAGTAAAAAGCAAATTAAAAATATTCAGTAAATCCAAAAGCGTTTTATATGCCAGAAATTAAACCCGATGAGATTAGCGCCATATTACGGCAGCAATTAAGCAATTTCAATGTTGATGCTGATTTAGAAGAAGTGGGTACTGTATTACAGGTGGGCGATGGAATTGCCCGTGTGTATGGCTTAGGAAATGTAAGATATGGCGAATTGGTTGAGTTTGAAGACGGTGTAAGGGCCATAGCCCTTAACCTTGAAGAAGATAATGTGGGTGTGGTATTGATGGGAGAAGGAAAAGAAATCAAGGAAGGCTCCAAAGTTCGCCGCACCGGCCAGATTGCCTCGATTAAAGTGGGTGAAGGAATGGGCGGGCGCGTGGTAAACACTCTGGGAGAACCCATTGATGGCAAAGGCCCCATTACCGGCGAATTGTACGAAATGCCATTAGAACGTAAAGCTCCGGGCGTAATCTACAGAGAACCGGTAAAAGAACCGTTGCAAACCGGCCTGAAAGCTGTAGATGCTATGATTCCTATCGGACGCGGACAAAGAGAATTGATCATCGGAGACCGCCAAACGGGTAAAACCGCTATCGCAATTGATACCATAATCAATCAGAAAGAGTTTTACAAAGCCGGTAATCCTGTGTATTGTATATATGTAGCCACCGGTCAAAAATCTTCAACCATTGCCAATGTGATGAAGATTTTGGAAGATAATGGCGCTATGGCTTACACTACTATTGTTGCAGCCTCTGCATCAGATCCTGCTCCGTTGCAGTTCTATGCTCCTTTTTCGGGGGCGGCTATTGGCGAGTTTTATCGCGATACCGGCCGACCAGCATTAATTATATATGATGACCTGTCAAAACAGGCTGTAGCTTACCGCGAGGTTTCATTATTACTGCGCCGCCCACCAGGTCGCGAAGCCTATCCCGGCGATGTGTTTTACCTGCACAGCCGTTTATTGGAAAGAGCTGCCAAAATTATTGACAGTGATGAGGTAGCCAAAAAGATGAATGATCTGCCCGAAAGTATCCGACATTTAGTAAAAGGCGGCGGATCTTTGACGGCGCTGCCAATCATCGAAACACAAGCCGGCGACGTGTCTGCTTACATCCCTACAAACGTTATTTCTATTACTGACGGTCAAATATTTTTAGAATCCAGTCTATTCCTATCAGGTATCAGACCGGCTATCAACGTGGGTATTTCGGTAAGCCGCGTGGGAGGTAATGCACAGATCAAATCAATGAAAAAAGTAGCCGGCACTCTTAAGCTCGACCAGGCCATGTACAGAGAAATGGAAGCCTTTGCCAAGTTTGGAGGCGACCTGGATGCTGCCACCAAGAACGTAATTGACAAAGGAGCCCGCAACGTGGAAATATTGAAACAACCTCAATATTCTCCCTATCCCGTAGAAAAGCAGATTGCTATTATCTATCTGGGAACCAACGGATTAATTAAAGATGTACCTATAAATAAAGTGAAGGAATTTGAAGAACACTTCCTGATGGAAATGGAGAACAAATTGCCGGAGGTAATGGCCGAGTTCAAAAAGGGAAATCTTCCGGAAGAAGGTATAAAGCAGTTGGTAGATCTGGCAAACTCATTAATCCCTCAATATAAAATAAAATAAATATTACTGTTTTTTTATAATTTTGAGCCTTGTGTTTTCAAGGCTCAAATTTTATTATTTAATTAGTTTGTATTACTTTTATAATAATTTGATTATGAAAGAAAATCGCCCTCCTGTTTGCCTCATCGTTGATGATAATAAGGTAGCAATCGTATTGTTGCGCCAACTTTTGGAGAAAATTGGCTCAATTACTATTGCAGGTGAATGTAGTGATGCCATTGAAGCAAAGGAGTTTATTGAAAATAATGCAATAGATATTTTATTTCTGGATGTAGAAATGCCCGGAATAAGTGGTATAGAACTGCTTAAATTAATCCCACAGGTAAAAAGACCGCTCACCATACTTACTACCGCAAAAAAGGGATATGCAGTTGAGGCTTTTGAACTAAACGTAGTTGATTATCTGGTAAAACCTTTTACCCTACTTAGATTGATGGCATCAATTGATCGTGCCAAAGAATTGCTCGAAGCCAAAGGAGTGCAGATAAATAATGAAAATCCCAACAACATTTTTTTCATACGGGATAATAAAGTTATCCGCAAGGTGGATGTAGATGATATTTTGTGGTTAGAGGCAAAAGGAGACTATGTGAGAATACACGCCGACAACAATAGTTATGTTATTCATACAAGCCTAAAAATATTGGAAGAAAAACTACCTGCCGATAAATTTTTCAGGGTACACCGTAGTTTTATAATTGCATTGAGCAAAATCGATTATATAGAAGATAAAGTAGTATATATTCATAAAAATCCGATTCCGGTTTCAGATAGTAACAAAGAAACGCTGTTAAAGAACATGGGCGTGTTATAAAATTAAAAAAACTAACCATGAAGTTTAAAAACATAAGTTTTTTTTCACTGGTTTTTTTGACTTTGGGATTAATGTCTTTGATATTAATTACGCAGTTATTTACAAACAAATCCATTTTTGCTCTTAAGAAAAGCAACTTACAGGCTGTTGAAACTTTCAAAATCAACAACCGTCTCCAAAGAATCGCTAATTTTTCTTTTGACCTCCAGTCCAAGCTCGGCAATCCTAACCTGGAGGCTGATGAATTTAGAAGAATCAGACTCACAGATTCTTTAACAATGCTGGGGTATAATACCAGTATTTTAATAAACGAATTTGGTGAAAATAAATTCACTAAGAATATTGACAAGTATGTAACAGATCAGCTCAATCTTTCGTTTCAGATACTCGCTAATCATCAAAACGGCAAGCTGCCAAAGCATGCACTCTTTGTAGATTCACTCAGAAGCGCAAATCTGGGTGAAAAAATCTATTCCAATTGCCTTGAAGTTCAAAAATCACTTGAAAATAGTTTGCAACAAGCGCTAACCAGCAATTCAGACCTCGCTGGAAAATTGTCTGGATTTAGCAGAATATTAGCGACACTTGCAATTATTGCAGTAGTAGTTATGGCTACTATGGTTATCACGCGGCAATCACAACTATTAAAGCTCATTGAAAGTCTTAAAATTGCAGAAGCCGCAGCGCTGAAAAGCAAAAATGCAAAAGAAGAGTTTCTGGCAAATATGAGCCACGAGCTAAGAACGCCACTTAATGCATTAATTGGGTTTGGAAATCTATTAAATGAAACCAACCTGGATGAAAAACAAACAGAATATGTAAAAATTATTCGATCCGGAAACAATAATCTCTTAAATATTGTAAATGATGTACTTGACCTGTCCAAAATTGAAGCCGGAAAGTTAGAATTGAAAAAGGAACCCTTCTATTTGGAGGAGTTATTTAAAAATCTTGAATTATTGTTTTCTACTGCCATTTCCCAAAAAAACCTTTATTACCAATGGAATATAGACAATAATATTCCAAAAGTGTTAAAAGGGGATGCAGACAGATTGCGGCAGGTGCTGATAAATCTTATTAGTAATGGAATAAAGTTTACAAATACAGGTGGCCTCAAAATTAATACAGCGCTCGTTTGGTCCGATAATTCAACAAATGAAGTCAAAATCGGGATAACGGTAAAAGATACCGGTATCGGAATTGCTGCGGAAAAAATTCAATCGGCTTTTGAACGATTCGAACAATTAGAAAGCGTTACTACCCGTCACCATGGGCGGTACCGGACTTGGCTTGACAATTGTAAAAAACCTTGTTGAAAAAATGAGCGGATCCATGTCTGCTTACAGCGAGGAAGGAAAAGGCTCCGAATTTAGCTTTACCTGTATTTTTGAAAAGTACAGCGAAAAGGAAGTGGAGAAAGACCACTATGTTGTAACCGAAATACCTCAGCTTTATTCTTATTCCATCCTGATTGTAGAGGACAACAAAGCCAATCAATTATTTCTGAAATACCTTCTCGAAAAGTATAAGCCATCCGTATTTTTTGCAGATGACGGGCTACAGGCTATTGAACTCCTGAAAAACAATAAATACGACCTTATTTTAATGGATATTCAAATGCCCAAATTAGATGGGTTTGATACCCTGAGTAAAATTAAAAAAGACTTTAAGGCTGTTCCTCCTGTAATAGCCATGACCGCGTATGTATCTGAACAAGACATCAGAAAGTGCAGGGAAGCCGGTTTTGACGGCTATATAGCCAAACCAATTGACGAATCTACTTTAGTTGAAAAAATTGTATCATTCCTGCCTTCCGTTTCTACCGATTCAAATAATAATGACCCATTAGCCTATTTAAAAACTCTTGTAGGTGATGATGATGTTGTAATTAAAGAAATCCTCACAGAAATGAAAACACAATGGAAACTGGATGTGCAGGATTTGTGGGCAGCAGTAGAGGCCGGTAATCAGGATGATGCTAAAAGAGTACTACATAGAATAATATCTACCTTTTCGCCTTTGGGATCAGATAGTTCTGTTTATCAATTCATTATAAAAGAAACATCACTATTAAAAAAAGAAAATATTATATCTTTAGGTTCTTGTAAGCATTTTATAGAAGGCATAAGAGAAACCACATCTGACATTTTTTAAAAAATGAGCCAAGAAAAAATGGATAATACCAAAATAAAGAAAAACTCATTTCCAGAAAAAGGAAATCCAAATCTTTCAAAAAAAAGAGCATTACTGCTGTTATGGTCAGGCTCTGCAATTATTATATTATTCATGTTTTTCAAATGGTATTCTACAGATAAACTACTTGCAGACAGGAAGGAGATTAATGGCGCCAAAGATTTGCTAATTGATGAATTACTCCTTGTTCCGGGTGAGTTAAAACTGGAAACAAGCTCCCCATTGGTAAATATCAATAGTTTGGTTAATCAGAAAGGCGATAGTTACTCAAAAGCTGTAGAAACCGAAAAACGAAAAGAAGTATTTAAGAAAATTCTGGAAGAAAAAATCAAAAAAGCAACCATCGATAATTCAAAAGATTTTTCTATTAAACCTGTTCCTAATGAATAAACTTATGAGACAATTTGTCGTTTTTTTATTGGCTGTAGTTTTGGTATCCTGTGGTACCCAAAAAAGGCTTACCCATGCAAAGCAGGTAGTAGAACAGGCCAAACAAATTCAAGCATCTGAAAATCAATCTCTTAATACATTTACATTAGATATTGAAGAAAAGGCTGAACATTCTGAAACAGATAGCATTATAAATAATGAATACCATATTGTGCTTAAAAAACTGGATGAAAACCTAAAAAAAATTGAAAAGAAAATATCGCTGATAGAACTATCAATGCAGGACAAATCAAACTTTAAAAAAGCTGCTTTTAATAAACAACTTGCACGCGAGTTAGCCTTCGTGGACTCATTCAACCTGTCGGTAAATAAGCGTCAGGAAATTTATACCCTTCTACGTGAGGCTATAAAAATGAAAGCTTTTTCGTTAGTCGATTTAGCGGCTTTCTTTGGTTCGGGCAAATATAGAATTCCTGTAGATCATTTTGATAAAGTAAGAGTATTTGTAGAACCAATAATAGATTCTATGGCGGCCTTTTCCAATAAATTCAAAGAGGTGCCTCACATCGCAAGAATGGTTTTTGTAGGTTATGCTGATGCAATAGGTGTAAAAGAAGGATCGGAACTATATAACGAATTAGCCTGGTTTTTGAAGCAAGAGGCTCCTACAAAAGAAAAACTAAACATGGTTTTGTCCGATTTGAGAGCAAAAGAACTGTTGGCAAAAACAAAAACCATCATGACTGGGAATGTTAACAAATTCTCTAATTATAATCATTTAAAAATTGGCTATAGCGGGTATGGCCTTGGTGAAAAACTACCATTTAAATCCATAAAGGACTATAAAGAAGATGATGAAAGAAGGAGAATTGTGCTTTTCTATTGGTGCATTTTGCCTGACAAAGCCTTTTTATAAACTGCTTTATCGAAGAAAAAGGGGCTTTCATCGAAAGAATAAGGGCTTTCATCGAAATTTTTGAATTCCAATCATAAGCAATACTATTTTTAGGCTCACCATTATTTACTGGGGACTAGGCAAAAAGTTTATGCAGTCTGAAAAGAAAGAATTTGGTATCGGTTACGCCTCTAAGGTTAGCCCTGAATAGTTTTATTTTAGCGTTGAATGATTCTGCATTGGCATTTGTATTTCGGTTATTGAAGAAATTAAGTATGTTATCTAAATTATATTTTACGGTATTAGCAACGGTATAAAACTCTTTTAATGCCTGCTCTTGTACTTTTGTATCCATTGTTCAAACGCTGTCTTAGCAGATGCTTTTTGTTGGTTTTCGTATATGTTTCTAAAGGCTAAAGTTTGGTGGTAAGCAGTTTCTAATTCAGGGAAATATTTGAATAACAGGGTGGCTCTTTTGTATTTGATTTTCTGTCCAGTCGTTTTGTTTTTTGGCTAAAATATATTTGCACCTTGCCAGTAATTGTTTGGGTGTTTCACCATTTTCCAGCATTACTGGTTCATATTTTATTTGTTGTTCTTTAGCCTTTTTAATGGCTGCATTTTCTTTGTCTAATTCTTTCCATCGCAGGTTTATTCTTATGTGTTGCAAGGCTTCCATTGCCAGTTTTATTACATGGAATCTGTCGGTAACCAGAGTGGCATTTGTAAATACCTGCTTTACGGCGCTTCCATGTTTTTTGCCATATCAAGAGTGACTTCTTTTACCTGCAAACGCTTGTGTTCACAAAGTTTCATTAGGGTGGTTATAATGTCTTTAGATAGTGTTCCTTTGATGACGGCTACCAATGTACCCTGCTTTGCCCTGCCGTTTTTGTTGGTAACAAATGTGTATAATTCTCCTTTGGATAAACTTAGTTCATCTATGCTTAGGTAGGCTCCAATGTTGTCCGGAAAGAAGATAATCTTCGCAGTGAGTGAGTGGTTCCAGTCTTTAAAACCACTGCTATACTTTTTATAATGACGGTTTAATTTTTGAAGGCTGTATCTGATGGTAACCAGCTATGTTGCTGATAGTATCAACCTTTGTATCAACCTGTACCTTTTAAAAAATCCGATAGTTCTTTGGTTAACCCTGAACCTTCGGCTACAAAATGAAAAGTCGTTTCTGATAATTTTACCAGCCTCTTTTTTATGTCGCCAGCGTCTTCTTTTTATTGCCAAATAAACTGCTTTGCCACGGACTGGGAAATCCTGTAGGGTTATCTCCGTAAAACCTTTGACTCATATTGGGTACCATCCACATCTCCCAATATCATATTCCGTTCTTCCAATGAAATCTGAAAATAAACTGACCTGTCCTTTACAAAGCATAGTTCATCTATACCTGTAATATCAAAATATTCCAATAACCCCTTGGGTAAAAAATGACCGATATATGATGTATCCATGCAACAAAATTAGGCGTACTCCCCATTTAATGAAAGTGACCCTATTTTTACAACGGTTTAGAGGGCTTAAGAGTGGGCTTCGGGGCCTTTTCAGGTCGGACGTTTGCCCCTCTTATTTTTTTACCCACTATGGCAAAAAATCTTTCATCGAAGGAATAAGGGCTTTCATCGAAGAAATTAACCAGTTCATCGAAATTTTTGCAAAACAGCATTTGAAATTGTTTATTTTGTATTGGGATGAATCTTAAACAACAAATATTATCATTTTTAAATAAAGATTCGGATTTCTATTATTTGTCTTCAAATTACTTTGAAGAAGAAAGAGAATACATTGAAAATGGAATAAACGTATTGACAAACCTCATTTTGAAGGGTCTCTACATACAAACAATCCAGAAGGGAAGAAAAGAAGAAATGCATAATATGGTAAGAGAGTCTGATGCTGTAGTCTTTACCGGAAATTTAAATAACTATTACCTTAACGAAATAAGTCTGGCAAAAGGCAGCGCCTATGTTTCAGAGATTTTTGGGCAGCAGGCCTCAAACCTGATTAATGAAATATCAAAGTTTTGTGCATTAAAACCCGGTACCATTAACAGGCTTGTCAATTTATTAGCATCGGTTGTTTTGCATGTTTTGAACCGAATTTTTAAACTTCAAACCAATGAAGGCTCATCCATGTTTGACCAGTTGTTGGGCAATTATTCTCAGGAAATAAAATTACCTCAAAGCCTTGAATTACTGCTTATACAAACGTTATATTACAACACTATCGAACAAAACATTGACCTCAATAGCACAAATGGTAAAGCCAACGGAAGTAAAAACGACCACCGGTTTAAAAACGTTATTCCTTTCAATAGCTCAAAGCAACCTATTCAGACGGCTCGTTAATACTTAAAAGCCAGCCTTGCTATTATATCCTGCCATCCCATCACTAATGAACCATTGCGTCCATCAGTCTTTTCGAACACCATAGTAAAATATTCAATTGCCGGATTGTTTCTTGAAACCGGAGCCGTAACCCTCATTACATCCTTTGTACTGTCAATTTTTAATCCCCACACATCAACATTCGAATTGATGACAATAATCCAGTCATCCTCCTTAGGAATGCAATACAGGGTATAACGTCCTTTCGGTAATTTTCTTCCCTGCATGGTTATGGGTTCAAATACGTCTAATTCGGTTGATTCATTGGCGCCCAACCTCCAGGGTTGCCCATATTTTAAAAAGTCCTGAAACAATTTGCGTCCTTGCAGGTGTGGGCGGCTGTATATGACCCGTAAAACCGGTCCTTCCTTAATGGTGTCCGACATTTTCATTTGCTGATAATTGGGTGGAAAGTAACTCATATCCATTGGCGAAATATCCAGCGTTGCCAATGGGTTGGTCTCCTGCAGATTATTGATGATTTCATGCGTTTTGAGCAATTTAGTTGTATCAATAGCAGGCGTTTCGACCGTATTGCTATTACATGCTGTTATACAAATCAACAGAAAGAAAAACGAGAGCTTATGTAGTTGCATTTAGTTATCATATTAAAAATTAACAGGAAAAGAAGCAGTTTTCTTATCCCATCCGGCCAGTAGATTGGCGCCGGAGGCCGTTTTTTCAAAAGTAATGGTTAAGGATTCAATCGGTTCTTTTACCTCCTTCTCCGGTACGGAAACCCTTACCACGTCTTTCGCCTCGTCATATTTGAAAGAACCCCAGATATCGGTTTCCCTGCTTATGATAAAAGTCCATTCGTTTTCCTGAGGGATGCAATAGAGCGTGTATCTGCCTTTGTCAATCTTTTTACCATTCACAGTGACATCCGTAAAGAAATCTATTTCCGTAGCTTCATTGGCGCCTAACCTCCATACTTTACCAAAAGGCACAAAGTTTGTTCCAAAAAGTTCTCTTCCGTTTTTGTAAGGCCTGCTGTAAAAAACGCGCATAACCGGTACTTCTTTGGTTCCTCTTAATTTCATCGAAGGATAGTTTACCGGATAATAAGATACATCCGGCGGCGACTTATCCACCGGAACAGAAAACTGTGCCAATAAAGTTTGTGAACCCAAAATTATTGTTGCGGCAAGTAGTATTATCTTTTTCATAATTTTCATTTTTCGTTCAATAATTCATTGAATTTATTTTTGGCAAATGGCTTTAGTTCTTTCCAAAACCTATTATAACACCGGTTTAAAAATTCAAAATGCTCCTCAAATATCTTGATGGCAGGCTCACTGCTCTCTAAGTATTTTGAACGCCTAACCAACCCGCCAAAACTCTGGTGTATGCCATAATGAGTCAAATAGTTATACAACCAGTTTTGCGAACGCATATAAAAGAGCATCTTTCTGAACCGTTCGGGCATTATTTCTTCAAATTTAGCCAAACTCCGATAAGCTTGAAGCGAAAAATCAAAAAGACTTTTGTCGGTAAACTCATTTTCATCGTTTGCCAGAAAATAATCAAATGCCACATCCACAAAAGCCCCACAATATAGACGATATTCTTTTCTAAAAACTTCTTTTGCCTCAGCTATTGCTCCATGATTGTCGGTAAAAGTATCAATATGCCGATGCAGAATGATCCCTTTATGAATCAGTGGCGGGTAATCATACTGTTGCCTGCCCTTCACAAAATCGCTGATCATATTGCCCGTCAGAATTTCCTGGTGGCCAAAAGACAGATATGCATGAGCGAGATAATTCATTTCTTTTTATTAACACTGTTATTTAACCACTCCCCAATAATATTAAGCGCCTCAGGCGAAATTGTCTGCTCCAGAAACGGCGCTTCATTATAGGTACACCGGATGCAGGTTTGAAAAGTATGATTTAACTCTTTCAGTATCATTGTTTTAAAATATTTATTCCCGGCCTTTTTGAGACTGCTTTCTATCACGGGAATGTTCTGCTGTGCCTCTACCTGCAAATCCTTGTCGCCATTAAGCGCCAGAACCGGTATTTTGAGTTTCGCAAGCGCGGCGCCAGGTTCATAATCTGATAATGATCGGAAACCCACGGTACTCGTCATAATCCCTTCTGCTAAATTATTCAAAAAAGCCGAATCGGTTGTTGCAGCAGTAACGCCACTGATTTTATCATTTTTTAACTGTTGAGCGATTATTTCTTTATAACGGATGGCAGGCGCTGCCATCAAAACCAAAAACTTGATTGTTTTATCTCCTGCAGCCAGCGCCGGAGCCACTAATCCTCCTTCACTATGTCCCAGTAAACCGATTTTGGTGGTATCTACTTCCGGTCTCGTTTTCAGAAACCTTACTGCAGCCGCTGCATCCTCCACAAGGTCAGTGAAAGTAGCTTTTTTAAAATCACCTTCTGTGTCTCCAACACCTCTGTCATCGGTTCTTAACACTGCAAACCCCTGATTAGTAAGATAATCTGCCAATACTTTAAATAGTTTGTGTGCGCCAAAGGTATTGTCTCTGTCATCGGGTTCGCTGCCCGAAAGAAGAACGATGGCAGGGTATTTAACTTCGTTCGATAAGTTTTTGGGAACAGTCAAAGTGCCTCCGTAATTCAAACGGGTTATTGAATCATAGTAATTTATATCAATACTTTCATAATTATAAGGTGGCTGCGGCGTCTGAGGCCGATTGAGATTGGGGTATTGATTGGTTTTCTTCAACAGAAACTGTTCGTCAAATTCAGGCTGATGACTTCTGAATCTTGCTTCAATTGTTGAGTCGTCAATAATTGAACCATCAATAAATATTCTGTGTATGAGGTTTAAATGAACCCGGTTACTGTCAATCTCAACTGCATCAAAGGGAACTTTTCGGCCAATAGTGATAAACTCCGGCATTTCTGTAAAACTCCTGTAAGCTGCCTTGTCTTTTTGAATAACAACTACCACCCGCGATTTGCCTTCTCCAATATTTATCGTACCCATCCATATACCGCTTACATCCTGAGCCGGGGAGCAGAAAAACGATAAAAGGAGAACAAACAGAAGCCCATACTTCATAATCAGGCAGATTAAAAAAGAAAACAAAAATATTGCAAATTCGTTCACTATCCATTCTTTCATCTGATATTAATGCCTGATTTTTAAGTTTTATATTTTTAGCAGTACTTCTAAGGAACAGTTAAGTATTTTTGCGCTTCGCAATGCCTTGGGCAATGCATGATAATAGTATTCGTTTAAACTTAGATTAAATATGCAAAAAGGACCTGTTTCCAAATTTATTGAACATCATTACCGCCATTTTAATGCAGCGGCGCTGATGGATGCCGCAAAGGGTTATGAAGCTCATTTGCTCGAGGGAGGAAAAATGATGGTAACGCTTGCCGGCGCTATGAGTACGGCAGAACTGGGCATTTCGCTTGCCGAAATGATTCGTCAGGATAAAGTACAAATTATCTCCTGTACAGGAGCCAACTTAGAAGAAGATGTGATGAACTTAGTGGCGCATAAGCATTACAAAAGAGTTCCCAACTATCGCGACCTTACGCCGCAGGAAGAATGGGAACTGCTTGAAAATCATTACAATAGAGTAACAGATACCTGTATTCCCGAAGAAGAGGCTTTTCGCCGCCTGCAAAAACATTTAGTAAAACAATGGAAAGATGCAGAGGCCAAAGGTGAAAGATATTTTCCGCATGAGTTTTTGTTTAAAACGGTTCTGAGTGGAGATTTGGAACAGTATTATGAAATAGCCCCCAAAGACAGTTGGATTATTGCGGCTGCCGAAAAAAATATTCCCATCATTGTTCCGGGCTGGGAAGACAGTACCACCGGAAATATTTTTACAAGTTATTGTATTAAGGGTGAACTGAAAACCAGCACCGTAAAAAGCGGTATCGAATACATGATGTTTCTTACAGAATGGTACCGAGCCAACAGTGGTGGTAAAGGTGTAGGATTTTTTCAGATTGGCGGCGGTATAGCCGGAGATTTTCCTATATGCGTGGTGCCCATGATGTATCAGGATCTGGAGTGGCATGATGTTCCCTTCTGGAGCTACTTCTGTCAGATAAGCGACAGCACTACTTCTTACGGTTCTTACTCAGGGGCTGTTCCAAACGAAAAAATTACTTGGGGTAAACTTGACATCAATACCCCTAAATTCATTGTGGAAAGCGATGCTACCATTGTAGCCCCGCTCATTTTTGCATGGATACTGGGGTGGTAAATATTTTGGGGTACTCATAAAAAAAGCTGTTCGATGAGACAGCTTTTTTTATATTCATTTTTTTTATGCTCGTTTAAATTCTATTTTCTTATCGGCTATGGTAATAACCAGTTTGCCATCATTAATCCTGTCTATTGCCCACACAAATTTATTGGCTGCATCATTTGACAATTTTATATTGCCATTAGCATCTATTTCAATGTATTTGTTGTATTGTTTTAATAGCCCGGCAACAACATTATTCACGTCTGACGACAGGCCATTAGCGCTTTTTAGGTTGGTAACGGGTGTTCCGTTATTCAATACTTCAATTTTAAGATTGCTGATGAAAACGTTATCCTCCTGCAATATCCAGTTGCCGGAAACATTTACTGCAAAATTGAATTTGTAAGCGCCAAAAACACCTGAAACTGCAGCGCCAAACTTGAATGATTTGTCGCTGTTGAAACTCAACTGTTGTTTCACCCCCGCCGACTCGGCTACCCAGGCGCTTTTGGTCAGCGTTTCTTCTTTGCTTGATAAAACGCTGTCAGTGCTCTTTTGGCAGGCAAAAAGCGAAACAGCTATTAACAAAAGAATGAAAATATTTTTCTTCATTGTTCTTTATTTTATTAAAATGAATAAATTTTTTTGTTGTTAATTAAATGCCTTTACGAAATTATGAAAACGATTTTTATAAAAAAAATAATATTTTATAAAAAGATCATATTGTACGACGGTATTTATATATTATTTTACCAAGTGTAGTTTATTGATATTCAACTTACAACGATATATTTTTTTTTATTCTGTTTTTTTAGCCTGATTTTTCCGAAATTGAATTCTTCTACTAATTTATTAAAACGCATCCGGCAAAATAATTTACCTTTGCTGCCCTAAAAACACATAAACAATCTGTTGAAATGTTAGATAAATTAGAGGCTATAAAAGCCAGATATGACCAACTGGGAGTGGCGCTTACCAATCCTGAAATTGTGGGAGACAATAAAAAATTTGCTGCAACCGGTAAAGAATATCGTAGCCTTGAAAAAATTGTGGTAGCTTATGAAGAATATAAAAAACTTTTAAGCGACCAGGAGTTTAATAAAGAAGCGCTGAATGATAATGACGAAGAGCTTAGAGAAATGGCAAAAGAAGAGGCGCCACTGCTGGAAGAACGCAAGGAAGAACTGGAAACACATATCCGGCAATTGCTGATACCCAAAGACCCCCAGGATGAAAAGGATGTGATTCTTGAAATTCGGGCAGGAACCGGAGGCGATGAAGCAAGCCTATTTGCAGGCGACTTGCTGCGCATGTATATTAAATATTGTGAGAAGAAAGGTTTCAAAACAGCTATCCTCAGCGAAAATGAAGGAACAGTGGGCGGATACAAAGAAGTTCAATTAGAAGTGATGGGCGATGACGTGTATGGAACACTAAAATTTGAAAGCGGCGTACATCGGGTGCAAAGAGTGCCTAATACCGAAACACAGGGGCGAGTGCATACTTCGGCAGCTACTGTGGCAGTAATGCCGGAGGCTGACGAGATAGATTTTGACCTCAGAGAAAGTGATGTGAAGATGGAAACCTCACGAAGCGGTGGTGCCGGAGGGCAAAATGTAAACAAAGTGGAAACTAAGGTGATGCTTACACACATTCCTACAGGAACAGTGGTCATTTGCCAAACCGAACGCACTCAACTTGGTAACCGTGAAAAGGCAATGGGTATGATGCGCACCAAACTGTATGAAGAACAGGTGCGTAAGCAGGAAGAAGAAATAGCACGCCAGCGAAAAAGTATGGTGAGCAGTGGCGACCGCAGCGCAAAAATAAGAACCTACAACTGGCCGCAGGGCAGGGTAACTGATCATCGGATTAACCTCACATCGTACAACTTAGATGCCTTCGTCAATGGCGATATTCAGGAATTTATTGATAAATTACAGTTTGCCGAAAACTCAGAAAAACTCACAAAGCAGGAATAGTAAAAGCCGGCTTTACAGATAAAAGATTAATAAAGTAGTTTCTTTCTGTGAGGGTGATATTTCTATTCTTACAAAGAAAAAGCAGTGTAATTATTAAATTGATTTAAAAATTTGAATATGACTATTTTCTCAAAAATTATAGCAGGTGAGATTCATTCATACAAAATAGCTGAAAACGATAAATTTTATGCTTTTTTGGATATTTTTCCATTGAGGATGGGGCACACCTTGGTCATTCCCAAAATTGAAGTGGACAATCTTTTTGATTTGCCGGATGAATACCTGGCAGAAATGCTGGTATTTGCCAAACCCATAGCAAGGGCTATTGAAAAGAGTTTTGATTGCAACCGTTGCGGCATCAGCGTGGTAGGCATCGAAGTGCCTCATGCTCATATACACCTCATACCACTGAATAATGCCAATGACCTTAATTTTGTGCAAGAAAAACTTAAAGTAACTCCTGAGGAGTTAAAAGATGTGCAGCAGAAAATACTGGCCAATTTATAAAACAGAATAATTAACATTAGCCGCATTTCGGTTGTCCCGTTTGGACGGGCCTAAAAAAATTGCGTTAAGAAAATAATTGTTCATTTGGTCACTTCTAACGGAGTACTTCTTTCCTGTCATTCCGAACGAAGCGCAGCGGAGTGAGAAATCTCCTCGTTTCCAGAACAAAAAGACTTCTCCGCTTCACTGCGAAACGATCTGTGCTTAAAAACAAATATTTTTAGCAAATTTTTTTCCGACCTTGATTTTTGGTTCCACTTTTTTATCGAGTAAAAGGTGGAAAATACGCTCTGTTACAACGATGCGACTAAAATTAATTATTCCAATTTCTCAATAAAATTTATAAGAATAAAATCTTTATCATAATATTGCAATATACAAATAGACTTCTATAATGGGCACAACGAAAACAGAACATTTTACGAATAAGCAAAACCAAATTGCCGCTTTGGCAAAGGCATTGGGGCATCCTGCAAGAGTGGCCATCATTGAATATTTACTAAAAGTAAACGCTTGTATTTGTGGAGATATTGTAAACGAATTGCCTCTTGCGCAGCCCACCGTTTCGCAACATTTGAAGGAACTCAAAAATGCAGGAATGATAAAGGGAAATATTGAAGGTAATGCCATTTGTTACTGCATTGACGAAAAAATGATTGACAAATTGCTAAACTATTTTACCAATATCTCAACTAAACTCACCAAACAAAAAAATAATTGTTGTTAAGCACTTAAAATAAAATACAATGAACAATAACGAAGAAATCAAACAAATGGTAAAGCGAAAGTATAGCGAAATTGCTTTACAAGACAACGCAACCAACGCTTCATCTTGTTGCGGTAGTGGTGGCTGTAGCACAGAGGTTTATAATATTATGAGTGACGAATACGAACATTTAGAAGGCTACAATCCTGATGCGGACTTAAAGTTGGGTTGCGGACTGCCTACTGAATTTGCCAAAATCAACAAAGGAGATACTGTGGTGGACTTAGGTAGTGGCGCTGGCAATGACTGTTTCGTAACAAGACACGCAACAGGCAATTCGGGCAAAGTTATCGGAATAGATTTTACCGAAGCAATGATTGAAAAAGCCAGAGCCAATGCAGAAAAACTTCATTTCAATAATGTTGAATTTCGTTTGGGCGATATTGAAAAAATTCCAATTACCGAAAATGTTGCCGATGTAGTGGTAAGTAATTGTGTGATGAACCTTGTGCCCGATAAACCAAAAGCCTTCAGTGAGGTCTTTCGCATTTTAAAACCGGGCGGACATTTCAGTATTTCGGATATTGTGCTAACCGGTGATTTGCCCGAAAAAATAAAAAATGCTGCCGAAATGTATGCCGGTTGTGTGGCAAGCGCCATTCAAAAATCAGATTATTTACACATAATTAAAGATGCAGGCTTTACAAACATTACACTTCAAAAAGAAAAGCCCATCATTGTTCCGAATGATATTCTCAAAAATTATTTGACCGATGAGGAAATTGCAATTTATAATTCTAAAAAGAATATCATTTACAGCATTACGGTCTATGGAGAAAAAGCAAAAAGCTGTTGCGAACCTAATTCAGGTTGTTGCTAAAAAATTAAAAAGAAGATTTTAGTGTTATGCACAGGTAATTCTTGCAGAAGTCAGATAGCAGAAGGTTATTTGAAATACTTCGCCGCGGACAAAGCCGATGTTTATAGTGCAGGAGTTGAAACACACGGTATTAATCAAAAAGCCATTGAAACAATGCAGGAAGACGGTATTGATATTTCAAAACACACATCCAACAACATTGACGAATATTACGAAATTGATTTTGATTTTGTAATCACCGTTTGTGATAATGCCAGAGAACGATGTCCCTATTTTCCGACCAAAGCCAGGAAATTTCATCACAACTTCCCCGACCCGGCAAAAGCAACAGGAACGGAAGAAGAAATTAAGGAACAGTTTAGGCAAGTAGGACAACAGATAAAGGAATATTGTAGAAATTTTATTAAAAGCAATTTTCCAGTTCTGTAATATCATTCTTCCAGTTCTGGGGTTGTTCCTTAGGGTGTTCAATTCGTTCGGTTTTGAATATCTCAACTTTTGGCAATGGTTCAGCGTATGAAAAAATCATGTTTTGTTGGTGGGTAACTTTAGTAACATTTTTCAGGTTTGGGCTGTGGTTGTTGTTCCTGAATGTTCCCTTTTCTGAATAGTCGCCAATCCTGCTTTATTAAATATTCTGCAAGGTCGTTGCCTTCGCTTTTGTTCCGTTCAGGTGCTAACTGCTCCAGTAAGTCCGAAAACATAAAACATGTTCGGGGTAAACGGCTTTCGTATTCTTTGGCTTTGGTTTCCCATTCTTTGAAGGTGTTACCGTCTTTTGAAAGGTCGGGAAATACATACACAAAACGCCCTTGTAATACATTCAGCTTGCCAAATGTAAAGCGGCCTATTGGATAGTCAACACTATCAGGCACTAGCTAAAATAATCTGGAATACATGATGACCGGAAAGAAATAAAGAGAAGGGCTTCTACGCCAGCAATTTCGCATCAACGGCTGGCAGTATGAAACGTTGGGGGATTGCGGGCGATTTATTATCACGTTACAGGCAAAGTAGAAGCGGTGAAAAGCGCTCAGATAACCAATTTAACACCAATGTTTTATCCCGCTTGTTGTATGCTGCGCATTATTTTTTGCCAGTCTTAATCGTCACCCAATTTTTAACAATCATGCATTTTGCAAATTTGCCCTTTCTCCATTATCATCTCAATCCCTAATCTCCGATTTGTCCGTGTAATAAATTGTCCAAAGCTTACCATAGATGGATTATATAATTTACAATCCTTTACGGATCCAAATTTATTCCGGTTTGCGCCTGAATTAAATCCACTCTCAATGCAGCATGGTCTTACCTGACATGATTTGTATCCAACTGCACATTTTGGACTATCTCCTTTGCAACCTTCAGGTTTCCCTTTTGTATATTTTGGACATGCACCACAGTAAAATCCATAATAGAAAATTATTTTAATATTTAATAGCTCCCTTGTTACTATTTTTTAGTTTTTTGAAATTTTGCTTTATTGTCCCTATCCATTTTTTCTGTAGCATAATGAATTATTTTCCGACCACATTTATCTTTCCATTTTGAAAGGAATCTTTCTGTTTTTTCAGGCTGTTTTTTCCAAATTTCTCTTAGAAGTGTATCTAATCCATTTTGAACATCTTCTTCATTATCTTCCATTAATTTCTCAATCACCGACAAAATGGGTTCAGGACTATGGTTTTTTTAATCACTTCATAAAAAGTTACCGGAACTGCTCTCCTTTTCCATTTAGATTCAGATTTTGTCCAATTTATAAAATCTTTGGGTTCAATGATTTTGTTGTAAATAAACTCGGGTAAAACCAACATACACAATACGTCAGTATTTGCCCGGTTTTGAATTCCATTTTCCAACCACTTCCCAACTCTATCAAATGTTTCAATTGAAAATTCATCTTTTTTTGATGCTATAAACTGGGTAGCAAAACTTGCTTCTTCTAATTTACCTGTGGCAATTAGCAAATCGCCTAGATTTAAGTAATCAGAAATAGTCATTTCATTTTTCCATGAATTTAACCATTTTGCTTTTTGCGATTCGAAGATTTTCGATTCAATGCCATATCCATCATAGCCTTCTTTAAAGTATTTTGAATATTTTTTGATAATCGAATCATCTGTATTTGCTATAAAGTCAATTATTTCTTGATGTTATAATTCCAATTTATTCATACTTTCCGATTTATTACAAAAATAACGTTCAACAGCAGAAATCCTAATGAACAATTGCTGATTATTCCGAATCAATCTGACGACAGAGACCAAAAAGAATGTACAAAGCGCTCAAGACCCAGCTTAGTCTTAGCCTCAATCTTAGTCTTGATTTTTCCTGTTAGCTATATCTCCTTAAGAAATTAACTTTGGAATCAATAATTCTTTAAAATTCCGAAAGATCCCTCGTTACGGTAAATACTATGTCATAAATCTTGGAATCCTTAAAAATAATATTAAGCATAGTACTCAATGTAGATTTATAATGGTTTATCATTACAGTATTTTATGTGCTTGATTGTATAGATATTGGATTGTAGGTGATTCATCCCTTTCGGATGGAGTTTTTATCAATAAAATACAATCAAAAGCAAAAAGCCGGTATATTAAAAATTGCGGATAGCTGCCCTTCCGTCAACTAAGTTGTTGGATCAAAATCTTACCGATTTATATATTTGAACAAACTGTATTTTAATAGCTTTGCCTGTGGACGATTTTTCAAATCGGTCATTATGTCAATACTGCAAAAAATCAATTGACCTTTGCCAACTTTGCTTCAAACAAACTGGATAAATGATTATTAGTAACAAAGTATTGTGCTGTTGCAGCAGTAGTAGAAATGCAAAAAAAAACAGTAGGTTCATGCATTTATCTTAACATCTTTTATGGGAAAACGTGGACACTTTAGTCCACGTTTTAAAAATTCAGGATTATTAGTTTACTATTTCAAAGTTTGGCTATAAAAACAGGACAGAAAATGGATATTTCATTTATAATGGATTAGTAAAATGATATAAAATCTTTCACCATTACTTTTGTGCCTATTAATCTGCTTGTTCAATAACAGCGGATGCTGCTATTGTCATTTATTCAACCATCCATTCAAACATTAAAGTATGAGTGATGCAGCCTAAATGTGCGGAGTCTAATTGCAACGACATTTTAAAATGACTATCTGCATTGTTATAATCTCCCAATCCCAAATAACCCAATCCAAGTAAATAATGACAATGGATATTATTACGCATATTTAGGTCATCATCAAAAATGGATAAATCTGGTAATGAAACAGCGAAGTAATCAATCTTTACTTCTTTACCCATGTCCTCTTTTCCATAGCGGATGAGGTTGTTAAATCGTGTAGTGGCTTCGGCTTTCCTATCTAGTTTTAACAAGGCCAACCCTTGGTAAAATATTTTATCAGGTTGCTGGTCGTTGTAAAAAATAGCGGCAGCAGGTTCTACTAAGCCAACAGAAGCTTTGAGCCAATGCTCTTTTGCCAATGCAGATTCATTTAACCGGCTATATACACAACCCAGCCAGTAATCTATATCATTTTCCTGGGCACCATACAATTTTCCTTCGCCTAAATTTTCGGGATATTGGGTGGCTGTTTTAAGTAATGACAGGGCTTCTGAAAAATTATTATTATTAAAAGCCTGCTTCGCTAGTTCTACATGCACATGAATGTGCTGGCTAGAAGTTTTTCCTTCACCGCCTTCCCAGGGATGAAAATTTCTTGCTTTTAATAACGCATTTACTTCTTCAAATTTCCCAGTTAAAGAATGGAGCAAAATATATTCAATGTACAAATCGTCTCTTTCTTCAATTAAGTTGCTATAGTTTTTAAGTAAGCTCAGCCTTTCTTGTGGTGATTTATTAAATCGTTTGTACAATTGGTCCAGTTCAAACAAGACTCTCGAATCAGAAACGTCACAAGCAAAAGCCTTTTCGAAATACTGTAATGCCTTTTCTTTTTGATTAAACTTATTATAGTACGCAATTCCCAAATTTCGTTGTGGTGTTGCAAATGTATCGCAGATGGCTATTGATTTTTCCCAACATTCTTTAGCATCGCTATAGCGGCGCTTTCCATAGTAGTAATTACCTAAATAGTAAAAGGCTTTATGATCTTCTGAATTTACTTCAACAGCTTTTGTAAGCACTTCAATGTCTTCCAGTCTGTTTGGAAATACTTTATCTGGCGTACAGGAAAATCCTTTTGCATACCAAGTTTCTGCATCATTTCTATTGCCGCATAAACCTGCATAAAAACCAAGGTAGTAAAATACTAAAGGAGATGTTTGTTCATTTGCTATTTGCGATAAAAATTCATAAGCCGTACGGTAATCGCCTGCATTTGCATAGTCAATAGCAATTTCTATGAAGCTGTTGCTACTATTACGCATTACTTTTTTTAATGCCTCTAATACATTGATAGCCTCATCTATTTTGCCTGTTTTTGTTAGTATGCTATACAATTCATATTGACTGCCAAAATCAAACTGGTCTTGCTGCAATGATTGCCTACTCCATACTACAGCTGCATCGTAGTTGTTTAGTTTACGTAAAACCAATGCTTTTAGATGTTTTGCTTTGAGGCTTTCAGCATTTTTTACCAAAGATTTGTTCACCAATTCCAATGCTTCTAACCAGTTTTTATTTACTGCAGATATATAGGCCAATTGTAAAAAGGCATTATCCTGCATGGCAGCATTCCATGTGCTTTTATAAAAGAAATTCTCCGCTTCTCTATATCGCTTCTGAAACTGTAAACACAGCCCCAAATTATAAAGCGGTTCACTGTTGTAAGAGTTTGGATTATGTTTATGTAGTTTTTCAATAGCTTTAGTAAAATAAGCTTCACTTTTTTTATACTCCCCTCTTCGCAAAAACAGCAAGCCTAATGCATTGTTATTTCGAATGTCAGAGGGTTCTCTTTTAGGGCTTCATTATAATAGTCTTCGGCATTGTATGTTGCATGGCGATACTGCTCTAAATGTAAGCCTGCCAAATACAATTCCTCCACTGTGCTAATTTCTGAAGGAGCGGCAATTGGTGATGCCGGGTCGGGTATGGCTTCTTCTTTTTTTACCACCGGCCTGTAATCAATTAGTATATTTCCTGCATCATCCTCTATTTTTAAATAATAATGTTGGGGTGCAGTGTCCGGCGATGACAGATTTACTGTTTTATCGTATGAGACCGTTGGTGATAATTTCACCATTTCATTTAGTATGTTTTTATCGCCACAATCCAATATTATATTCACCAAGCGTTCTTGAGTAGTATATACTTTTACATTGGCCGTATAGCTTTCTATTTCAAGATTGCACAAGGCATCTACCGAAGCATTTTTAATATACCCTGCATTTTTATAGGGCATAAAGTATTGCTTAAAGTCTCTGGCTTCATTGGGCATTATCCAACCGAAGTCGGGTTGATTATCAGTAAACACACCACACATCAATTCAAAGTAAGGGCCATCGCTATCGGTCAGTTGCCTATCCCATGCCTTTCCAAATTAGCCACAGCCCCATGTCCATTGTTTTTTTCCAGGGCTCACATGGTGGTTGGCAATATGCAGCATACCTGCCTTTTTTTGATGATGACACCCTCCTACAAAATTATACTCACTGTTTACTGCCATGTATGAAGTAGGAACTGGCATATTCGTGTATCTTGAAATATCAGTACCCGGAGAATAATCCACTTTATAATATGTGCCGGTAGCAATAGGGAAGGAACTCACATCTCTTTTGCCATGGTCAAACACAGCATTTACATCTGGTGGGAAAACACTTTGATAATGCTCATCTACTGCTACTGCAGGATTTGCCCACCATAAAAAAGTTTGAGGGAAAGGAGTCCGGTTATATAATTTTGCATGTAGTTCTATGTAGGCTCTATCAGGATATAATGTAAATCCTAAAGCACATTTGGTGCGAAACATTATTTCGTATTCATTAACCCAAATCGTTTTACTGCCATCTGCATTTTCTTCAATGGTATAATCAGTAGCATCAAACGTTGATGGACGATGGTGTTGCGGCCAGTTAAATTCTATTCCCCCACTAATCCACGGACCGGCCAAACCAACCAGTGCTGGTTTAATGACGCTATTGTAATAGATAAAATGGTAGTCATTAGTTTTATCATAAGCCATTTGAATACGGCCTCCCAACTCTGGCAGAATCATTACTTTTAGGTACTCATTCTCCAAATATAGAGCGATATATTCCTTGTCGGTTTTTTCATCAAACACTTTATCTATTACTGCATGTGGGTACACTACACCACTGCTTCCTTGATAAACCCTTTTTTCTAAAAACATTGGATTTCTATCAGGCTCACCTATTTTGTAAGTAGGAATATTTATTCTTTCTTCCCAGGCGTTTACTTGCATACTTATATTTTTTGTTCTTACTACAAAGCCGCTTAACAGAATGCGGTTGTAAAATTTATTGTCTTAAAAGAAATATTTAATTACTGGCATTTAATGAGCTTTTCATCCCTGACAAGGTTTTGACAACAGTTTTATCGCTACCAATTTTATTCAGGACTGCCACAGCTTGGCTATCTTTTCCTTCTTTTAATAACCATTTGAGGCTTTCGGGTAACCAGATGACCCCTAACAGAAATAAACCAGAAGGGATTGCGCCAAAACCTACCCAATATTCATTAAAGGCAAATTGTTCTTTTAAAAAAGGAAGTGCGCCTGCTAATACCGCAAAGTCAAATCCAAAAAGATATCCACCCAAAACAAAAACGAATAAAGCACATAAAAGATAGACAGAAGTGAAGCCGGATTGTTTGGATTCGGAAGAATCAACTTTTGCCGCAGAGAGAAGAGTAGCCATAGGATGAGTAGGATTGTAGTTATTTAGATTGATTGCTCAACAACATGATATTATTAATGTCAACTGTTTGTGTTGGATTAAAAGCCGGAGTATTCATATACTTTTTCAAACTGTACAAAAGCTGCTGTGCTTCGGGTCTTTTTTCCTTTTGCTGTAGCAAGTCAATAGCGGAAACCATCAGCTTTCCATTTCCAACGCTGCACTCAAAGACCAAGCCTAAAGAACGGTTGGTAACCCAATCATCTATAACACGAACGATGGGGTTTAGACCCTGCGAGACGGAATCAAGTATGATAGCATTTGAATGGCTCATGGCATCCCACCACTGCCAGTTGCTATGATAGGCTGTTGGAAACGCCTGAAAGGCCGGATGTGCTGGATTGCATAAAATTCCGAGAGTATGTGGTGGCTGACCACCAGTCCATGCGGTATTCCAGAAGATACTTGAAAATCCTATCGCAATGGATCCGCCTTTCTCCGGTCTTACCGATCCTTTCTTCAGCGTCAGCAATACTTTGCCGCCATTATGTAAGGTTGCCTTAGCCTTTTCATCCAACTGCTGAGTTACCAGAATAGATTCACCGGACTCAGAAGGGGAGGAAGGATACACGAAGAAATCCCATGAGTTTTGGTGCTCTCCAACGGAAATAGTTAATACCAGTTGTTGAGGCAGGAGTACACCAGACAATGCCTGTTTTATCTCACCCAACTGAGTGCCATTGCCTATCGGAATGTTTGTTTTCGGTAGCCGTCCTTTGAAAAGTATTTTTCCTGTTTCATTTTTGATTTCCCAGTAAGGGATATTGTTTTTAGTGCCGTTGCGCCAAAATGTGCTATTTCCACGGAAACCGGTAATGTCCGTTGTTTCTGTAGATCATTTTAGGAAATCTTGCCAATGGAACCGTTGCATTGCAAAAACGACTGTACTCTTTTCCTGTGATATATCCCTTATCTTCCAAAAGGGATTTAGCACGCCTACAAGTGCAGTTCCCTGTCCGGGAAAGTCATGCAAGTCGAGCAGTTGAAATCCACCGAAGCCAGGTGTGCGTAACGCCGCTTCTATGTCTGCTTTGTAGCAAAGAGCTTGAAGTTTACCTGATGCCAACAAAAAACTATCGGCTAAATGCGCCATTTTATGGTCTTTCAACGATTGTTGAAATATCTCAAAGTTTTTGGCTTTGAGTATGCCTTTATATCTACTGATCTCTTTAAAGTCGGGATACACACACCACTGCCCAATTTCGTGGCTTACCGTTGGGTGATCCCATTTTGTTGTAATGGTTCTCCAGTCATAATTGCTTTTAGGCGCTTCGCCATTGATAACGCTTTGCAGACCTTGCCCCCATCCTTGTATTCTCGGATCGGATGTACTGTTAAAGTCGTTTTCGGGAACCACGGGCCAACCGGCTGCGGTAGTATATAGCCGTCGGTTGTCTTTCTTTTTCCAGTAATTCACATAATCTGTGAGGTATTGTATATGATGTTTGCTCGCCGGTTCGTTGCCGTAAGTCAACATACAAAAGGAAGGGTGGTTGCCATAGTCCTTCACTATTCGATCTGTTTCGTCATAAATATATTTGTCGAGCGGTTTGCCGTCGCCAATCGTAGTACCCTGGTTTGCCCAGGAGCCGGCTTCTATTTGAAGATAAAATCCCAAACGGTCTGCCGCATCAAAAGCCGCTTCTGGCGGGCACCAAGAATGAAATCGAATGTGATTCAATCCGTACGATCCTGCTATCTTAAAAATACGCAACCACGACTCCACATCTGTCGGTGGATATCCTGTTTCGGGAAAGATGGCACATTCCAGCGTGCCACGCAGAAAAGTGAGTCGCCCATTGATGCTGAATTGCGTGCCTTTGGCGACAAATTCACGCATGCCAAAACTGACAGTTTTTGTATCAGTACCTATATTGTTTTTTAACTGTACAGAGAGCGTATATAGATTGGGGTTAAATTCGTCCCATAGTAAAGGTTGGTTCTCCATTGGGTAAACCACTTCCACAGTATTCATTTCTTTTTGCAACAGTATGGTTGTTTTCAGAGGCTTTAACCTTTCTGCATTTGCGGTTTTTATTGGTTGACCTTGTTGCTGACTGTTATTTTGCTGTGACCTGTTTTTTATGAATATCGGGGTACAACTGGACATTATCAATAAAAACGGCAGGGCGAGAGGCTAGGAACAGTTTGCCTACTATACCATTCCAGTTGCTTTGTGTATGGTCAGAAATGCTATGTGAATTTTTCCCAACATCAATTGCTTTAGTGCGATTGTCAACTCTTATGGTGATACGATGTGTACCCGGTGTGATAGCTTTTGACAGATTAAAGATATGTGGCGTACCAAGACTATTGCCTATACCTACCTGCTGATCATCAATCCACACTGTTGTTTCCCAATGGCAACGTTCCAGAACTAGTTCGATGTGGCGGTCTTTCCATCCTTCAGGTACTTTCACTGTCTTTTGATACCAGGCGGCACCTTTGTAATATTTAATTGGCTGTAGCCAAAATGGTATTTTGATATCGCCCGGCTGACGATAAGCGGCCAACTCCGGTTTAACGAACAACGACGAATCAACGATGGTTCCTGTCCAAGGTGTATTCAACGATATATCATCTCCCTTGCCGTTGGTAGTCATTGAGCCTGGAAGGCTAATCTTATCTGCCAGCTTCTGACGGTACCATTGCTCATTTATTCCTTTATCCAATGAATCAATTCTGAAAGACCAAATACCTGCCAGGTCAACACGGTATGTTTGTGCGGATGCAGATACATAGCCCAGTGCCATTTGCAGTAAAAGTGTCAGTGCGTAGAAATAATTTTTTTTCACGTTGCTTTAATTTTTTTATAGTTAGATGGGGTTACCAATTTGGGTTTGTATCATTTTTGAGTTACTGTTTATTTTGCTTTGCGAGATAGGGAACAGCTCATGCTTTTGTATCATAAAAAACCTTTTATTTCTTAAACATGCCGTTGTTTCACCACTGCTGTTCCAGAGAATGTTATTGATTGCGCTGCTTATACTCCATGAGAAAACTGGCTACCTAATATTAATGACCTCTAAATACATTCTCTAAATCTTCCAAACTCTTCCCTTTTGTTTCTTTTACCCGGCTATTTATGAACCAAAATCCTAGCACACAAATACCAGCATAAATATAGAAGGGTGTATATGCGCCTAACTTACTAGCCAAAATAGGGAATGTAAAAACTAATAATGCATATGATAACCATAAAGAAATTACAGCTATAGAAGTGGCTGCACCACGAATATGAGTCGGAAATATTTCGGAAATCAATACCCAGGTTACGGGCCCCAGAGTCATAGCAAACATACCAATTGCCGCCAGTAGGGGCCAGGCAGCCAATGGAGATTTATTCTGAAGTAACAGGCCACTAATTATATACAATACTGCAAGGCTAAGCGAACCAATGATCATTAATGGTTTTCTACCCAGTTTATCTACCTGCCACATGGCCAGTAATGTAAATAATAAATTAATGATGCCAATAAAAACAGTTTGCTTTAGCTGGTCGTCTTTTGAGAACCCTACACTTTCAAAAATGGTTGTAGTAAAATTAAACACCACATTAATGCCACAAAACTGTTGAAATACAGCAAGCCCTATACCTATAGCAACGGCAGGGAAAACAGCTTTTTTAAACACTCCGCTATAGTTGAATTTTACATTGCTGGCATTTAATGAGCCTTTAATACCTGATAAGGTTTCGGCAACATAATTAGCGCTGCCAATTTTATTCAGTACTGCTACAGCTTGGCTATCTTTTCCTTCTTTTAATAGCCATCTGGGGCTTTCGGGTAACCAGATGACCCCTAACAAAAATAAACCAGAAGGGATTGCGCCAAAACCTACCATCAAACGCCAAGCATCCGGTCCACTATTACGTATGGTGTAGTTTACTAAATTGGTGATTAGTATTCCGATTACAATTGTAAGCTGATTGATAGCCACCATTCTGCCTCTTGTATTGGCTGGCGCCACTTCAGCAATGTATAATGGAGAGAGCATAGAGGCCATGCCCACTCCTATGCCGGCCACAAAACGAGCAAGGATGAATATATCTCTGGTACTTGAAAATGCCATTGCCAAAGATGAGATAAAGAATAAGAAGGCCGCCAGCATTAGTCCAGGTTTTCGGCCATACTTATCCGAAAGAGCACCTGCAATGAAACACCCCACTACACACCCCAAAGCAAGGGAGGCAGTGGCAAAACCTTCCCAATATTCGTTAAAGGCAAATTGTTCTTTTAAAAAAGGAAGTGCGCCTGCTATTACCGCAAAGTCAAATCCAAAAAGATATCCGCCCAAAGCAGAAATAAAAGAAATGGCTATTATATAACCTTGATTGATATTACGCTGATTTTGTACCATATATAGCAAATCAATTGTTGAACGCCCAAAATTATCGTAACGAACTTTGCAATTCAATAGCAAAAACTAACAAAGTGATGGATAAAATTACGATATTGCAAAATGAATTATAAAATCAGTATCAGCTATTTATGCCATCAAAAAAGAAAAATATAATACTATTGCCTGATTTTCCCAAAAAGAAGGAGGGCTTTGAGGGACAACGTACAATTATTCTTCCGCCAACAAGATTGAAGTTTTGTGCACAACATATATTTTGCCGTAACCTTTATATAACGGACATTGGCTACTATCCAAATGCCGCTTTTCATAATCGGGAAAGAAAAAATGATTGTACACAATACATACTTATTCACTGCGTAAAAGGTAAAGGCTGGTACAGCATTGGTGCCAAACATTTTACCATCAACCCCAACGACTATTTTATTATTCCTGCCAATACTGCACATAGTTATGGTGCAGACATTAGCGACCCCTGGAGTATTTACTGGGTGCATTTTACAGGGATGTTAGCCAAATTCTATTTTAATCATTTAACTAAAACAAAAAAAATTGGCCCTATTAATGCCATTGTAAATACATCACGGCAATTACTATTTTATGATATCATTCAGCACCTGGAGCTGATGAATGACATAGATAATATTATTTACAGTAACAGTTGCCTGTATGCGTTCTTGTCATCCTTTCAACCCTCTGAAATGAAAATTTCTGTTAACGAAAATGACATCATACAACAATGCATTACTTACATGAAGGAAAACTTAGACAAGAATCTTCGTTTAGATGATTTCAGCAGCAAACTAGCAATATCATCCTCTCATTTATCCGCAATTTTCAAAAAAAGGATGAAATACTCTCCCATACACCTATTTACATCTTTAAAAGTACAAAAAGCCTGTCAGATGCTTATGGACAGCGCTCATAATGTAAAAACAATTGCCTACAGTCTTGGCTACGAAGACCAGTATCATTTTTCAAGAGTTTTTAAAAATATAATGGGTTTATCCCCTAAAAATTTTAAATACAAGTAGAAAACGCATCAAAATCGAAAATTGTCGATATAGTATTAGTCGCATTTAAGAACATGTTTTTTACATAGCTTGGGTACAAACTTCAGCAATCTCAAATAGAATCCAGCCGGAAACTATGAATTAAACCCTAACTCCGCATTTTTACCCCTTTTATACCGAGTTTTAAAAAAAGTTTACTGATTTTCTTTGGTTTGTGCGGAAAATGGTGTTAACTTTGAGCTACCTAATTAGGTTGTTTATGGCTTTACCAAAATGGATTCTGAATTTCAAAGAGCCGAAAACTGAAATTAAACTCATCAAAGGCGGCTACTATAAGTATGCGTGGAGTATAAGTATAATGCGGAAAAAAAACGCACAGATAAGATTACAGGCGTGTTGCTCGGTAAGATTACCGAACAGGATGGTTTTGTACCTTCCGATAAAGACAATCTTCGTAAAATGGCAGAGAGCAACCCTATTGATATTAAAAACTATGGATTGTTTTTTTTGTTTTCCTCTTTGGTAAAGGATGAAATGGAACTTATGGAAAACTATTTTTCCAAAGATGTATGCGAACTTGTTCTTGCCTTTGCCATGTTCCGTTGGGCTTACAATACGCCCATCAAACGCGCTCCATACTATTATGACCACGATTTTTGCTCACAGGTTTTCGGCAAAAAAACGATTGACGATAAGTTGATTTCTGACACGCTCAAATCGGTAGGCGAACACCGCACTGCCGTTGTTGACTGGATGAAGTCTTTGTTGGACAAAACGGGTAACGGCTCAACGGCTGAATTTGTAATGATGGATTCCACACATGTTTTCAGCAAGTCGGAGATGCTTACCGTTAATGCCAAAGGCTACAATCCCGATTTCGATTTTGAAAAGCAGGTAAGGCTGATGTACTTGTTTTCCGCACAGACGCAACAGCCCGTTTATTACCGCCTGATAAACGGCAACATCACCGACCTCAAATCCATGGCATTGTGCGTGGAGGAAATGAACATACAAAACGTGATTTACATTGCCGACAAAGGATTTTACAGCAAGGAAAATACAGCCATGATGAAAGCCCAAAACCTGCAATACATCATTCCACTGCAAAGAAGCAATAAGCTCATAGACAATAAGCCATTGCAGGAAGCAAATTTCAAGAGCAAACTGTTGTATTTTCTTTATCAGAAACGCATTATCTGGTATTACACATACAAAATTGAAGAGGACTGCTTTATTACCTTTTTAGATGAAGGCTTGCGGGCAAAAGAAGAAGCTGATTATGTCGAACGCATCACTTCACTTCCCGAAATATATACCAAAGAAAAATTCACCCAAAAACTTAACGTCTTCGGCACGCTGACTTTTACTTATGACATAAAATCAGAAAAAACACCCGAAGAAATCTATCAGGCATACAAGCAGCGAAACGAGATAGAAACCATTTTCGATGCCTACAAAAACTTCCTCAAAGCCGATTTGATGTACATGCAGAACCGATACGTGCTTGAGGGATGGTTCACCGCCAATTTCATCGCTATGATTGCCTACCACAAACTATATATCAGGCTCAAGGACATCAAAAAGCTAAGTAAATATTCGCCCAAAGACATCATTGAACTCAGTAAGTCCATCTACAAACTCAACATCAACAACCAATGGAAACTATCTGAAATAACAAGCAAAAATGCAGACCTGTTCAAAAAAATAAAAATAGACTACCTAATTTAGCGGAGTTAGGGATTAATATGACAAATGTATTCTTCAAACTTCTCAAACTTTTGTCCATTCTTGCTTTTTATGATTTTATCATATTGAGATGAACTCAATTGCCTGAACCGGCTTGGGCTGATTTCGAATGTTTTTTTTAAAGTTTTGGTCAAAGAAGAGTTGCTTGAAAAACCATAAGTATAAGCAAGTTCTGCAATTGTCAGGGCTTTATTGCGAATTAAAAGTGAAGCGACTTTTTCGATGCGTTTTCTTGAAATATAATCATTTAACGTTTCGGTAGTGTAAGCACGAAAAAGCCTATGAAAATGAAAGGAGGAGAAATTTCCAAATTTAGCAATTTTGCCAAGTGTCAAATCACACTCTAAATTATCGTCTATATAATTTAAAACCTTATTCAGTTGATTCAGGTGAAAATCCTTCATTTAATAAGCCTTTTAGTTAAAATTTCTAAAACCCTATAAATTTTAACCCATTACAACATATTGATTATCAATGTTTTATACTACCTACCCATATACACCATCAGTATTTGTATATCGCTGGGGTTGATGCCCGATATACGACTTGCCTGACCCAGGGTGCGGGGTTTTACTTTGATTAATTTTTCTTTTGCTTCCCCGCCCAATGAAGCGAGTTTGTGGTAGTCAAATGTATCGGGAATGATTAGGTTTTCCATTTCGTTCATCCGGGCTACGATTTCTTTTTCCTTTTCGATATACACATCATATTTGATCTGTATGGATGCCTGCTCTATTTCTTCTTTTGAATATCCGTTGAGGTTGCTGCCAATATCCGGAACAACCGTTGCCAGGTCTTCCAGTTCAACATCCGGGCGCAACAGAATCTTTTCTGCTTTCTGTTTTTCAGTAATCGGCGCTGAACCCAATTTTTCTAAGAAAGAATTGAGCTCATCCGGGCGCAGGCTTTTTTCCTTCAACGCTTTTTTGATGATTTCGATGTTTTTATTCTTCTGCATCACCTTTTCGTATCGCTCTGCTGAGGCTAATCCAAGCTTATGGCTGATTGGCGTCAGCCTTGCATCTGCATTATCCTGCCGGAGCAAGGTTCTGAACTCGGCTCTGGAGGTAAACATCCGGTATGGCTCTTCGGTTCCTTTGTTAATCAGGTCGTCAATCAATACTCCGATGTAGGCTTCATTTCTCTTTAGGGTAAAGGGTTCTTTTCCGTTTATTTTCAAATGGGCATTTACACCTGCCACCAATCCCTGGCAGGCTGCCTCCTCATAACCGGTAGTGCCGTTTATCTGTCCTGCAAAATAAAGGTTGGGAATGAGTTTTGTTTCCAGCGTATGTTTCAGTTGTGTCGGCGGAAAGTAGTCGTACTCAATGGCCTAGCCCGGGCGAAAGAGTTTCGCATTTTCAAAACCGGGTATAAATTTTTATGGCTTCATGCTGCACTTCTTCCGGTAAAGAGGTAGAAAAACCGTTTACATAAATTTCCACCGTATTCCATCCCTCGGGTTCTACAAAAATCTGATGTCTTTCCCTGTCGGCAAAGCGATTTATTTTATCTTCAATGCTGGGGCAATACCGGGGGCCCACCCCATCAATCCTTCCGGCGTACATGGGGCTTCGGTCAAATCCGGTCCTCAGTTTGTCGTGAACCTTAGTATTGGTGTAGGTAATCCAGCAGCAACGCTGCTTTTTTGGGTCTAATTTTGGCGTATCGGTGAATGAAAAGCCGGATATTTCGGTGTCTCCCTCCTGAATTTCCATTTTTGAGTAGTCCAAACTCCGTCCATCTACCCTGGGTGGCGTTCCGGTTTTCAGCCGGTCGCTTTCAAATCCAAGGCTTACTAATTGCTCGGTAATGCCCGTAGAAGCCTTTTCGGCCACCCTGCCACCGCCGAATTGCTTTTCTCCGATGTGAATAATGCCATTCAGGAAGGTTCCGTTCGTCAAAACCACCGCTTTTGACCTGATTTCGTCGTCCCATTCCGGTAATTACTCCCATCAACCTTCCTTCTTTCACTAATAAACCCTTCACCATATCCTGATAAAAATCCAGATTGGTGGTTTGCTCCAGCATTTCGCGCCATTTGGCCGAAAAGAGCATCCGGTCGCTTTGCGCACGCGGACTCCACATGGCAGGACCTTTGGAGCGGTTGAGCATTCTGAACTGAATCATGGTAGCATCTGTAACAATGCCCGAGTAGCCTCCTAAAGCATCAATTTCTCTCACAATCTGTCCTTTGGCTATACCACCCATCGCAGGATTACAGCTCATTTGGGCTATATTCTGCAAATTCATGGTTATCAACAGGGTTTTTGAACCCATATTGGCCGCTGCAGCCGCCGCCTCAGACCCGGCATGGCCGGCGCCCACTACTATAACATCGTATTCAGCAAACATCCTTATTTTTTATAAATGTTTTTTTAATAAATCAATTTCTCTCACCACCTCTTCAACTGACCTACCAGAATTGAGCAACTCAAACTCAAACTGTTTGTATTTTCCAATCTTATTCAGAAAATCTTTCTTCTGAAGAATGAAATCTGTTTGTGTTTTTGTATTGATGGCTTCTGAAAGCCTGATTGAATCAATTTTTTGCAATAATTTTAAACAGATTTCGAAGCCTGTTGTTTCATACATTTCCCTAAAATATTCGCGGGCATGTATTAAATCGAGTCTTTTGCCTCTGTCTTTGCCATGTTTTATATACTCTACCCTGAGATTGGTAAAATTCCAGCACATTTTCAGCTCTTCTTCATTCGAAAAATCGAAATATGTAACCGGAATAATATGGTCAAACTGCCATTTTTCGCCAAAATTAGCCCAGTTGAGCCCATCATTGAACTGAAATTCGAACCAAAGGCGCATATTTTTGATATCTAAGCCAAAATAAGGAGCATAAGCCAAGCTAAGATTTTCTTCCAACACATATCTTCTTAAGGATATTTGCCATCTTCTTTTTTCCCTCACCTTGAGTAATTCGGGTGTAGCCTCACCCTGAGGAGTCCAGCGCTTACGTTTCATTTTGCAAAAGTAATAGTTTCACGCAACACTGTTTCAGCATGAAACAGTTTATCGTGAAACATGTTTGAAATATTCATTTAAGCATTTATCTTCCATTGAACGCATCAATTCTTCTTCTCTCTTTGTCTTATCCTTATACCCGCAAAGGTGAAGTATTCCATGAAAAATAACCCGATGCAACTCTTCCTTAAAAGATCGCCCGTTTTGATGCGCATTATCCTTCACTCTGTCCACGCTAATATAAATTTCGGATTGAAGGAAATTGTCACCCTTTTCAGACATATCAAAAGTGATAATGTCAGTATAAAAATCATGTTGAAGAAAATCACGATTGATCTGCAGCAAATCTTCATCATTACAAAATATATAATTGATTTCACCTGAATGATAATCAATACTCCCCCTCAGAAACTCATTGATAAAATTTTTAAGATTCTTTCGGTTTTCCAACCGTACAGGTTTGATGAAAAAAAAACTGACCGTAAAATTATTTGTTGACATAATTATTTTTCAAATTTCGTAAACAAAACACAAACCACAATGCTTAGTTTTGCATTTATGGAAAAAAAGCAGGAAATGTTGCTTTCTGAATTGCTCCCGGGCCAAAAGGCAACGATTGTAAGATTTACGACTGAAGATATATTTTTGAAACTCATGGAAATGGGCTGCCTTCCGGGAGAAGATATTGAAATTGTAAAAATAGCGCCTTTAAAAGATCCGGTTTCTGTATCTGTAGCCGGATATGTACTCAGCCTTCGGTTGGATGAGGCCAAACATATTGTTGTATCTATAAATCATTGATTGTCAATTATTTACATGAATATCGGCCTATTCTTTGGTTCTTTTAATCCAGTGCATCATGGGCATTTAATCATTGCCAGCCATATATTAAATGAAGCAGTGGTGGACAAAATCTGGTTTGTGGTATCTCCACATAATCCATTGAAAGAAACTAAATCACTACTGAACGAAAACCAGCGCTATTACCTCACCGACCTGGCAGTGGCTGATAACGACCGACTGAGAGTAACCGATGTGGAGTTTTCATTGGAGCGCCCCTCTTATACATCTGTAACACTGGCTTACTTAACAGAAAAGTATCCGCAGCACCGATTTTTTGTTATCATGGGTGGCGATAGCTTTCAGAATATTACTAAATGGAAAAACTATGAGTATATCCTGAAAAACCATACCATTATTTTATATAACCGTCCGGGTTTCGCAATCACTGAACGCCATGATGCTGACATTGTAGAAATGAAAGCGCCACTGTTAGAAATTTCCGCAACGGAAATCAGAAAGTTGATTCAGGAAAAAAAATCAATCCGTTACCTGATGCCCGAAAGCGTGATTGAAGAAATAGAAAAAGGCGGATACTACAGAAAATAGCCCAGAACAAAGCAAGCAAGCACATAAAATGGCGCCGGAATTCGGGTAAAAATCAATCCTAAAGCCGTTCCTGCTACTACAGCTATATTGGCAACCCCATCGGAAGTACCAGAAAAAAAGGAAATGTCTTTCATTATAAAAAATAGTAGAACCCACCATGATACCCAAAACCGCAGCATTGATTCCTTCTAAAGACCTGTAAATCACTGAATATTTCTTCAGTTTGCTCCAAATCGGAAAGAAAAACAACACCAGCAAAGCGCTGGGTAAAAAAATGGCTATCATACCAATTAGCCCTCCCACTACTTGCATTCCCACACCCATATCTTTTAAAGCCAGCCCCCCGGTGTATGATGCAATAGAAAAAACCGGACCGGGAACCGCTCTCACTAATCCAATGCCTGTCATCATATCACCTTTATCAATTTGAACAACATTTGGGTTTTTATTCTTAACAGCTTCAGGTCTCACGCTCCATTGTTCATACATAATAGGCATCAGCACATTGCCACCGCCAAAAACTATGCTTCCCATCCGGTAAGTATTTTCAAACAGATTCAGTGGTTTACGGTTTGGCCAGTCGTTTTTACGAGCGGTTTCGCTCAATACACCCGCCATAATAAATATGATGGCAAACAGCCAGATATTCCACCATTTTATCTTACGAGGTACCACTTCTACCTGCGGAATTCTTTTATGGCTGAGATTGGTAATAATACCTCCAAGTACTATTAATAAAGGAATAATAAACGGTTTCCCAAAAAAGAAAAAAGTAACAAATGTGGTAACAATAGCAATGACCATTGTAATCGTATTATGTACCGAAAAAGAGAAGGCTGCCCAGAAGGCATAAATGAGGAAACCCGCCGCCATCGGTACAATAAATCTTAAAATATCGAGATTTGTACTGCCCGAATCGAGATAACCCACCAGAAAAGAAAGAGCCAGCATAATGGCTGAGGCGGGAACAATCCAAACCAATAATGTAAGCACAGCCAAAGGGATTCCACCTCTCTTATAACCAATCAGCGTAAGTGTTTGGGTAGATGAAGCTGAGTAATAACTGACAAAAAGCATTATACTCAAGCAATTCATTTTCGGTAATGTATGGCGTTTGTTTTACAAAAGTTTTCATCATCATGGCAATATGCGCCTGGGGTCCGCCAAAAGCAGTAATTCCGTGAAGGAAAACCAGTTTTAAAAAATGCAGATGACGCAACAGCATACTCACAATTACAAAATTGGGCATTATCCCAATTATCTATAAAAACGATTCTATTAAAGGTAAAAGAAAACTCTGAAAAACGAACAATGAAAACGCAAATTAGGTTGAAAAGAAAAAACCGAAACCCCTTCAGATTTCGGTTTTTGATAAACTCAATAAATTATCAATAAGCTTTTCCTTCAATTACCACATTATCAATACTAAAGGTACCTCCTGATGACTCGGCATTAAATCCATAAAACCTGAGTGTGATGGGGGTTGTAAAATTTTTAAAACTATTACCAAAGCTTATTGTACTACCGTTTTGTGCATTAGAAACAGCATCACTTACCTGAAAAACACTCGTAGCAACCACCGAGAGATTAGTGTTCTCCGGATCAATAGACGCAGGCAGATTAGTGTTAAACGCATCCAATCCCGACCTCACAGCATATTGTCTTATTCCGGTTCCCGAACGTTGCAATGTAAATGTCAATTTGTTCAGATCCAGCCTTTTACCGCTCTGAGGAGTAATTACCACTTCAAAATATTTGGCCAAATCAATATCTCCCGTAAATGCATCACTACCATTAGTAGCCCCCAAAGGCCAACCAGAGAATGAAAATCTTCCAGCTCCGCTTGAGTTGGTTCCCACCCCTATAGCAGTGAAATTGCTGAATATCAATCCATTAACAGTAGGCAAAGGTGTCGGGTCAGTAGTTCCGGAGGTGGTAGTAACACCGGCAAAATCAAAAGAAGCAGAAAACAGCCCTCCAGTATTTCCACCTTTTATATCGTCAAGAGTGCGCAAAACGAGTTGGGCAGTAGCCGGTTGTCCGGCAGGTTGATAAATGCTGACATAACCCAAAACTGTATCTGCAGCAGCCGGTATAATGATACCAGCAGTGGTTCTAACAAAGGTGGTAATTTCTCCAGAGGCATCTTTTACGGTATAGTTCTTACCGGTAGAGGCGGTACTTCCCTCCGCAAAAGTAACGCCCTTAATAGCCACTACAGTAGATTGCCATGCCTGAAGGTTATTTTTTATCTCTTCAATAGTAGCTACTCTTGGAGTAATCGTTCCTTTTCCAACAGTGGTTGAGTTATTTACATCACTGACCTGAATGGTTCCGTTGAACATACTAAACCTCTGACCACTAACATTTACTCGTAATTTATCACCCAAAGTACCGGGAGACGGATTACTGCCTTTAGTAAAATATAGGGTTATACCTCCTGTAGCATCCTGCAACCGGTAGTTACCCGCAGCTTCATTTCCGGTACCGGAGATAATTGTTCCTTCAATGGCTATACCAAACGGAATGATAGAGTCTGCTTCCGGTGTAGCATATTTAAGTATATCCGCAATACTCTTAACAGTTACCGGCTGGGCGCTACACCTTGCATTGGTAAATTGCGCATCAGAAGTATCACGTATAAAGAACTGTACCGTTCCGTTAAAAATACCGGGTACCCCTATTAAAGCGCCATTGCCCTGGGCTACTTTAGCTCCCGCAAACCGCGCATAACTGCTGTTTCTTAAAACAATAATTTTAGAATCATCACAAGTTCTTATATTGAAGTTCACCGCAGAAACAGTTTGTTTGTTAGCCGGATCGGCATAGGTTTTATTAAGGTCGGCATCGCCAAACTCTGCTTTATTTATCTGAACAAGCATGCTATATGCCGGATCATTAATGTTTTTGGTTATTTCCGAAATCTTAATCACTTTGGGCTTCACTTCATTTCCAAAAGAACCTTTCAAAATATACTGGTCAAAAAGTGGTTGTGGAATTCTTCCAAGATTCAAATATCTTCCATCATCAGAACGAACAGAGTCAAGACCCAATTGAATATTTCCACCATAATCACCTAGCATTAGTCCTTTAACCTTTACAAATACTTTGCGCCCTACAGGATAGGAAGTATATACATTATTTCCATCCAGCAGGATGGGGATGCCCCCGGTTTCGTCCTGAATAATGATTTGTTTGTAAAAATTGCCGCTTCTGTCATCGGCAATCACAATGCCGCTGATAACCTTATCATCATTAATCCTTTGAAAGCTTCCGATGGAAGAATACATTGCTTTCAAGTCTTTAATGGTAAGGTTGGCCGTAATATTGGGATCGGTACCCAAAGGTGGTTCATCAAATTTTTTATTACAGGATGATACAACAAAACTTATCATTAAAACAATGATACCCGCTGTGAATACTGAAAAAGAAAATCTGTTGTTCATGATTATTTTATATAAATTATTTTTAAATCAATTAAAATCGAAAAGCTACACTGGCAAAATAGTTGAGACCATAAGCATAATAATATTTCGGAGGAAACTTATCCACGTTTTTATTCTCATAGTCAAAACGAAGTTGTTCAAAACCTCCGGACCGAATATTAGTATTATTCAATAAATTATTCACACCCAAGTTGAATACTAAATAAGTTCTCTTATTATTTACATAATATTTCCGTGGCAATAGCTTAGACCAGCCGCCAAAGAAATCGAGTGTAAACTGGTCCGTAAATTTTTCCTGCGCCAGAATTTTTGAAGCTGTTTGCTGCACAGAAGGGTCTTCGGGGTTCACATCTCCGATAGTTTCAGTGGTTCTCCTTAACGGATTGACACTCAACAACGAATTGCTGAAATGGTTGCCGGTAAAACTAATATACCAGAATTTAGGAGATCGATAAAATAGTCCGCCGCTATAGGCATTTTGAGGCGAGGAAGGTATTCTGTAGTTTTTTAAATATATCGTTTGATCGGCAATAACCTGTGCGCTGTTGTCAACCGTTACGATAGCATGTTGCCGGCTGTCGTAATAATGGCGACCTACCGCTGCTGCGCCATTGAAGGTCAGCGTATTTGTCAATTTAATTTCTGTACCCAACTCTCCGCCAAAGAATAATTTATCAATTCCGCTCAATGCGTAATTTACAAAATTTTGATATTGATCGTGATAGAAAGTCATGATGTCATAACCATTTTTGAACCGGCTGAAATATCCCCTAAAACTGATTTTTGCTTTTGGCGCAATGTATTTGTAGCCGGCTTCAGCAGTCATTACGGTTTCGCTCTTCAAATCATTCTGCACCGTATTTCTGGTTCTTTGAGAGATATATACATTTTCAAACAGAGGCGGTGTTGTAAGGTAGCCGCCATTTATGAAAAAGTAATTTCGTCCACTTGCTTTATAGGTAACTCCTGCTTTTGTGGATGAATTAATAAATTTTTGTTTAACCGCATCGCCGTAAGATTCACTAGGAAAAAGTCCGTTTCGGGTAAGTCCGGTGCGATAAAATGAAGATGACGACACTTCTCCGCCTGCAAAAAAGTCAAATTTTCTTAGTGTAATTACAAACTGCATCCAGGCAGCCGCTCTGTTCATGGTCATGTTGTAATTATATCCATATTGCTCCCCCTTCTTTTTAACCTGATTGGGATTATCCACATCGTATTGCAATGAATTAGGGTTGTCAGGAAAATCTCTTTCTGCAAACTGATTTACGTTGAGCCAAAAATCGCCACCCAGCAAGTCCTTCACCTCCTGGTAATAATGATTCACTTGCTGTTGATAATTAGCGCCTGCCGTCAAGGCAATTTTTTCAGTCAGTTTGGTATTGTAAAGGGTGTTAGCCATCAGCCTCTTAATATCGTTGACCCTATTGGATAATATATACAAAGAGCGTTTGCCGGTAACATTATTTCCTATTGTTCCGTTCACATTATTTATTGTTACATTATTCCCTCTGTTCACCTGAAACAAACGCTCCCAGTTAACCTGTAGCATATCGGGATAGTATTTATATTGCTGTGCTATGGATGTTGCCATTCCGGGTTGGTTTATGGCATAATAGCTTGGCAAGTACCGGTAATAATCAGGTCTTGGGTCGGGAGCATTGTACCAGTCGAAAGCAGATAACTTTCTTTTGCCAAAAACATAACTGAGCGAGGTAGTCCAGCTACTTTTATTATTGGGTTTGTATTCATGCACCACCATAAACGCAGGCTGAAAAGTTTCCAATACATTCGAGTTCCTTTTTTTACCGTTTTGATACCCCCAGGCAGGATTATAAAAATTTGTACCTGCCAAGTCCATTGCCTCCTGCACCGAACCGGTTTGACGGCCATTCTCGGTGGGAGCGCCAAAAGCAATAAGAGAAAATGTATTTTTCTCACCTACTTTTTTATCGGCTGCTGCATAGTAACTCAATCCCCGATAATATGTGCCCGGCACATAACCTTCATTGGCATAGCGAGTGGAAAGGGCGAGACTATAAGCCCATCCTTTTTTATTAAAGCCCGAACCATGAGAAAAGGTGAAGCGGTGGCGGTAATTTCTGTTTGAAAATGCATAACCAAATTGTGTCTGTGCCCATTGTGCGCCGGCCCTGATATCAATATTGGTATTGAGTGCAATGCTTCCAATGGCAAAGCCATTTGCATCGAGACCATAAGAAGTTTCACGCGAGCGCATCACGTTGTTCAGTCCGCCCCAAAGACCAAAAGGAGTAAATCCATTATCTAAGCCGGTAAAGTCAACCCCGTTCAGATACACTGCATTAGCGCCGGACTCATAGCCTCTAAGCCGAAATCGCATCACACTGAAATTATACTCAGCCTGAGACAGAAACGGATCGCGCCCTGCAGTAAGAATAGAAGAAACCGAGGCTCGTTCTCCTTCGTCAAGATCGGCATCTTCCAGATTAATTACCGGCAGGTTATCTTCCATATCTCTCTTTAACTCCATAACCGTTGTATCCCTCACGGGTAATGTATCCGCAGGTAAGGATGTTTTGTTTTGAGCATGAACCAAGGAGGTGCCAAAAAAAAGAAAGAGTACCCAAAAAGCAACTTTCATAATGTTAGGTTTATCTTTATAACAAAAAGCAAATATTAAACTCAGGTACGATGTTTTATTTAAATACAAGGCCTGATTTCAAATGCTTAAAAATCGTTTGCACTAAGATACGAATTCTTGATTTTAAATGGAAATTATTATTAAAATAACTGACATGAAGAAATTAGTCCTTTTATTTTTTTTCATCTTCTTTCTTACTGAAGGCTTTAGCCAAACAAAGTATAAGCCGATAGTAGTGGGTTTTTACAATTTTGAAAACTTTTATGATACTGTTTTTCACGGCAAAAATGACGACCCGCAATTCACACCACAAGGTTCAAAGGCTTATACCAGCGCTGTATTTAATGATAAGGTAAAAAAATTAGCAACGGTAGTGTCACAAATCGGCGCAGATATTAATCCGGATGGTATAGCCATTTTGGGAACCTCTGAAATTGAAAATGCGTTTGTATTAGACACGCTAATTAAACATCCACTGATTTCGCATCGGGGATATAAATTCGTGCATTATGATTCGCGCGATTTCAGAGGGGTGGACGTAGCCATGATTTATAATCCCAAATATTTTAAAGTACAAAAGAGCAGGCCACTTTTTGTAAAACTGCCCGAAGGCTCCAAAGATGCCTTTTACACAAGAGATGTATTGTGGGTGACAGGTTGGTTAGCCGGCGAAAAAGTTCATGTATTTGTAAACCACTGGCCCAGCCGCTCAGGGGGCGAAAAAAGAAGTGAGCCTGGCAGGATAGCGGCAGCAGAAACAGTTAGAAAACAAATTGATACGCTATTGATAATTGAGCCGGCTTCAAAAATCATTGTAATGGGCGACCTGAATGACGACCCAACTAATAACAGTATAACCAAAGGGCTGAAAGCCTCAGGCAATCTCAAAAATCTTAATAAGGATGAACTGTACAACCCCTGGGTGGACTATTATAAAAACGGTATCGGAACATTAGCCTATCAGGATGCCTGGAGCCTTTTTGACCAAATCATTATATCACAAGCTTTCCTCGATAAAAAACAGGACGGGTTCTTCTTTTACAAAAACAATGTTTTTAAAGCCGATTATATGATTGAAAATATAGGAAAGTACAAAGGTTACCCCATGCGCACCTACAGTGGCGACCTATATCGCGGAGGATACAGCGACCATTTTCCCACTTATATTGTGTTGTTGAAAAAGGTGGAGTAATAATTAACAACCGATTTTGTTTACCCGGTTGGCATGTCTGCCGCCTTCAAACTCAGTATTTACAAATACATCAACCATTTCTTCAGCCACATATTCTGACACAAACCGGGCAGGAATACAAATAATATTAGCATTGTTGTGCCTTCGTGCCAGTGATGCAATTTCGGCATCCCAGCAAAGCGCTGCCCTGATACCCTGGTGCTTATTGGCTGTGACACAAACCCCGTTTCCACTTCCGCATAGCAAAATGCCAAATGCATTCTCACCCGCCTCTACAGCTCTGGCTACCGGATGGGCAAAGTCGGGATAATCGGCGGGCTCAGCCGAGTACGTACCAAAATCTTTGTATTTGAAATCTTTTCCTTCGAGATAAGATATAACCAACTCCTTCATTTCAAATCCGGCATGGTCGCTACCAATAGCTATTGGTTTGGAAAAATCAATTGTATTATTCATATCAAAGCATTTAAATCAAATAAATATGTATTAGAAAATAGGCAACCGGCTTTATACTAAGTCCGCATAAACCAAATTTCTTTAATTAATCATTAACTCCACTCCTGTATTGTGCCGTCCTCCTTTGCCCTGGCCGCCTCTCCTCTTGCCGCCAGTTTCACACTAATTTCAAATAACAAATACAAAGGTAGTGTTACTACGGCTAAACTAAATGGATCTGTGGTAGGTGTGATGATGGCTGCAGCAACCAAAATAACCATAAAGGCATGACGGCGGTACCTTTTTAGCAAGTCAGAAGAAATAATACCCGCTTTTGAAAGCGCCAGAATCAGAAGCGGCATCTGAAACAACAGACCCACACCGGCAGTGGTATAAATCATATTTTCAAGATAATCTGAAAAAGTGGGAATAATTGTAATTTGATCGCTTAGTTTATAGTTAAAATAGAAATTTACCATCAGGGGGGTGAGGATAAAATAACCGAAAGCCACACCAATAAAAAACAAAATTGATACCCAAAAAATGATTCCGGTAGTTCCTTTTCTTTCTCTTTCGGATAGAGCAGGCTTCACAAAACGCCACATTTCCCAAAGGATATATGGAAAAGCCAGAACAAAACCACCAATAAATGCCACAGTAAAGGAAGCAATAAACTGCCCAGTCATGGTGGTTTCCTGAAACTTGACAACTGTGCTTGTAAAACACAATCCATCACCGACACCCACCTTTCTACCGATATTACACAGCCATTGTATAGAAACAAAATCAGGCCGCGTGGGACCAAAAATGATTTTATCTACAAAAATATTGGAAAAGATAAAAAAACCTATCGCTCCGACTACTACCGCCACTATCGCACGAATAAGATGCCAGCGCAGTTCTTCCAGGTGGTCCACAAACGACATTTCGGAATCCTCGCCTTCATTTCGCTTTTCTAAAAATTCATTCAACGCCATAAAACCTCAAAATTAAGAAATTTGAAGTGGAGATTTTTGTTAAAGCCAAAAAACTAAAAAAGAAAAGCATTAATCAAAAATTCCGAAGGCTGCTTTTACTAAATCTAACCCTAATATTCTTACTTTTGCAACACATAAATCTATTGTTATATGAAAAATTTATTTGCTTTTGCTTTTACATTGTTTTTTGCTTCCGCATTAATAGCCCAGCCCCCTGCCGGGCCGGCCAACAAAGGAGATTCTTATGGTGATAAAATATCTGCCAAAGGCGCTGTTTCTTTGGAAAAAATGACGAAAAAACTTGACAAAAACACTGTTTTTACCGGAAAAATTAAGGGAACCGTTAAAGAAGTATGCAGCAACAAAGGTTGCTGGATAAAAATGGAACTGCCCGACAAAACCCAGATGCAGGTAAAATTTAAAGATTATGGATTTTTTGTGCCAACGGCTTTGGCAGGTAAAACCGTGGTACTAAACGGAAAGGCAGAAAAGAAATTAGTGTCGGTAGATGAACTGAAGCACTTTGCCGAAGATGCCAAAAAGAGCCAGCAGGAAATTGATGCTATTACGCAGCCCGAAATGCAGGTCAAATTTATGGCCACGGGCGTATTGGTTATTTAAGAAATTAAAATATCTGCGGGAAACCGGTTCCCGCAGATATAAATAACTCATTATGCTACCTGCAAAACCGCAGGAAGCAATATTTTAATACCCTTTTTCCATCCGGACTTTCCACTTGTACGATGCCCTACTAAATGTTGGCGCCACCTTCATTAGGCTCTACATTAATGGTTTCGCCCTCAGCCGGTTTTTCCTTTGCGCCAAAAATATCATTCATCCATTTTTCTGCGCCGGGAAAATGTTCTTTAATAGTATCAGTGCCTTTGGTGGCAAGTTCCGAAAAATAATCTTTTGCCTGATCGGCAGCTTTTACGGCTTCATCCTTAAAGCCATTTGCTTTTTCTTTCAGATTATTCATCATCTTTTCTCTTTCTTCGGGTGTCATGCTGGCATATTTACCGGCGGCAAGACCTGCCAATGCGCCCATAATGAAAGTCGCGATATGCTTGTTGTTAACCATAGTTTTGAATTTTAAATTGTTTTACAATAATGTTTAATTACTACCTCAAAGTTAGTACCCTATTTTCATTCCCTGTGTTAAATTGTTCGTCTTTTCGGTGAAGAGGTTGTTTTTGACGGTGAAGGAACAATTTCTGAGAGAATAACACGGAAAAGTAATAAAATGAAGAAAAAACGATCAATCAAAAAAAACGATATTTGAAAACGCTAATTGAAAGTGGCACAAAAAATGGGGGAGCTCACACAGTTAGTTAAAACCCCTATCCACTCTATCTATCACCCATTTATTGGATTTTTTATTCAAATGCATTGTTAATGTTGCTCCATTATTTCGAAAATAAAAACAAAGAGTAGCGCTTGAATGCATTATCTGTGCATTGGGTATAAATACTTCTAAAGGAGGCAGGGTTTGTGATTGAATTTTCTCATGGAAATTATAGCTTTCCAAATCAGTAGAATCAATAATCAAAACGGGTTTGTTATGCCAATTAAGTTCATCCGTATTACTTATATATTTATTTGAAATAATTTTTAACGCGGAATCTTTATATGAAGAATTTAATTCCTTGTCAAATTCAATATCGTTGATACATACTTGAATAAGTGTTGCATATCTTATTTGATTTTGATTCATACTAGTACAAGAAATCAGAAATGACAGAAAGATTAAAAAATATAGTTTATTCATACAGAAGTTTTTTATAGAAATTTATTGAATACTCATAGGCATTAGTCTTATTAATTTGTACGCAATTTCTTCAAAACTCCAACCATACGTTAAACAAAAATCTTATTCAAAAACTTTTTAAAAAAATAATTTATGGTGACCGGAGCAACATAAAAGCCACACAATATTCATTTATTCTTCTGGGGGATATTGTGTTGATAGTAAATAAGGAAGCACTATGGTATAAGGATTTTTTTTCGAAAAATTAGAAATATAACCCAAAAGCCTTGATAGGAAATTTTTCTCAAAATAAACCCCCTCGCCGAATTCACTATTATTGACCAAAATGTTAATATTGGGGAGAATGAAATTAAATTCATTGGTTTGAATCGGTACTATAAAAGACAACAAATAACAACTAAATGCATTATAACAATCATTAGATACATGTATAGTGTCAAATTTCGAATCGGCTTTTTCTGTAATTAAGGAAATAGATTGTACTTTATTATTTTTTATTTTGAAAGTTATGAAAGATATTGTTCCCTTATCACTGTATTTAACCTTGCTTCTTCTAATGATATTTGTTATATTTTCATAAAATTCTTTCGCTACTTTATCAAAATTGGGATCAACATATTCTTCATTTTTATGTTGCGCCTGTATTTCTTGAGTTGCAATTATTGCTAATATGATCAATAATATTCTTTTCATCTTCTAATTACATTTTGTGCCTTTGGTTTCTCCTAACCTATATTGAGCGTCTGTTATCCTTAAATTATTTGCCTCTTCCAAATTGCTCTCTTGCAAAGCAGCCCAAGCATCTGTATCCTGTAGTCCGCCCCATGCTAATGATCTGGCATCAAAATCTGACATGCCGGGAAAATTGGCCTTTAATGCCGATGCTATTTCATTAATAAATTGATTAGCCATATTATTATGATTTTTTAACGTTCCGTATTGACCCGTATAATTAAGATAGGCATGTAAAAATTCGTGAAATAATGTTCGGGCAATATATTCCCGTGTTGTATTGGGGAGCGTATTTACATTTAGTGCTATAGTAAAAGTGGCTTTTATTAGTCCACCACTAATATCTTCATCTAGTACAGTTCTTGTTTCTCCATTTTGAAAGTCAGGAAGACTTGTAGTTTCAATAAATTCTATACCATAAATTTTTGAATCTTTAAATATATTATTAAGTATAGAACTCAAGGTGGATTTAAAATTATTTATCATAACGGAATTTAATGAACTTGATAAACATGGATTTTTCAAATTATTTTTAATAATTTGAGATATTGAATTTGGAGAATCGTAACCACCACCTCCTCCTTCACTTCCTGTTACAGGCAAATAATAATCGCTATTAAAATCATTCCCCGGATGACATACCGTCATCGTTATAGTGCGGTGTATTCGCTGAACCGTTACATTTCCTATTGATTCATCATAAGCATTGGCATAATAGAAATTATTTTCATGGGTATCAATGTTATATGTCTCACAATCCGGAGCAGCGCTTCGCGCTACCGTATTTCCTTCCTTGGTAATTGCCATTTTTGACTTTGCACGCATCGCAGCTATTTGGTTGGGCGATAAATATATCTCCTCGGCTACCTTATAATTTTCGCCTCCCTCATTTCCTAACCACATGTTTAATGGCTTGCCATCCTTACTTTGATAGCTTTGGAGCATCACCGGCTGGTCGCCGCCTATTGCTAGATTTTCTGCCATTACATGATATTGAGTGGTTCTTTATGCCCCTTCATATTCGCCCTTTATATTCTTTCGCAATACTAAATTATAAGATACCGGCGGTATTTTTTCGCTACCCGGTAATATTTTTCATATTGAGAAAATACATAAGGAATATCTATATAATCCCTGCCTTTATAGCTTAGTCTTTTGGCTTCTTCCCAATTTAATTTCCCTGTTATTTTTCACCCCTACTAAGGTTGATTTGTAATTCTTCTTTTTAAAATCCCGCCATTTTCCCTAAGCCATTGGCGGGCTTCGGTAATGTCGGGTGGGTAAACACTATCAACTGCCTTTTTACTACAAGATACAATAAATACTACTGATAATAGCAGAAAAATGCGTAGAATGGAAATAGGTTTCATAAAACAATCCCGGACTACAATCATCAAAAGACTTAAAAGCAGAAGGAGATACTGAACCACCATTGTCCTAAGTGTTTTTCATTATGATTGCCATGTTGTTATTGTCTTCGCTAGGAACCATTTGTTATTCTTTTTTGATAATTTAAGTATATATCCGCGTCCTCCTTTATGACTCTTTTCACCTATACAATCAATCTCAAAATATATATTTTTATTGGATGATCTACTATTAAAGTTACAAGGCGCATATACTCCTTTTATAACGAGGGTTCCTAATAAATGAATGTCAGGATTTTGAAATATACTTTTACTGGTATCTATAATTTTTTTATTTATTAGCCCCTTATCGGCCACACTCCAATCAAAATGATCGTAAAAACAAAGATTTTTACAATCATTTTTATTTAAATCCTTACAAATATTTTTATTTCGGACTAAAGATTTATAAAGAAAAATAATATTGGGTTTATTGTCCTTTTTTAACTGCCCGGGATAGGGCAATAAACTCCCTGTTTTTAAAACAATAGAATCGTAAAATATATTAGATACCATATACCTGTACGCAGCAGCTACTTCGATATCCAGTGATGTTTGTGAATATGTATTGATATTAAATAATAATAATATTTTTAAACACAAAACCCTTTTCATAAAAGTATTTTTATTGTCTCTGAGTATAAATTTGTGCACCTTCTGGACTATCAATTCGCATACCATATACACAAATTTCCCAACCACCTCCAAAATCATATTTACCTTCTGAAAAACTATTTAAAGAATTCCCATAATGAACAGATTCGTGTAAAAGTACAGTAGAAAGAAAAAATACCATTGCAGCTTCGTTCACCTTTCCTTGTTGATTTTCATATTGCATTACTGTTTTAATATCAATATTTATAACATTTTTATCCTCTGAAGCTTTAAAATAACCATACTTATTTCCCCAATACGTATTCGTATTAATATCTTTAATTACAATCCTCGGACCCTTATCAAATTGTAAGATTTTGTAGATTTGCTCATCAGTCATGTGAGAATAGGTTTTTAGGCAATCTAACGTCTTCTTATCCTTTATAGCAAAGTCATAAATACCCTTAACTAGCTTAGCAAATTTTTTATACTTATTAATATCCTCTTGACTCATCTTAAAGTTCATATTATCTGGAGATAGATCATATGAAACAGTACCTCCTCCTTCACTTCCTGTTACAGGCAAATAATAATCGCTATTAAAATCATTCCCCGGATGACATACCGTCATCGTTATAGTGCGGTGTATTCGCTGAACCGTTACATTTCCTATTGATTCATCATAAGCATTGGCATAATAGAAATTATTTTCATAGGTATCAATGTTATATGTCTCACAATCCGGAGCAGCGCTTCGCGCTACCGTATTTCCTTCCTTGGTAATTGCCATTTTTGACTTTGCACGCATCGCAGCTATTTGGTTGGGCGATAAATATATCTCCTCGCTACCTTATAATTTTCGCTTCCCTCATTTCCTACCCACATGTTTAATGGCTTGCCATCCTTACTTTGATAGCTTTGGAGCATCACCGGCTGGTCGCCGCCTATTGTCAGATTTTCTGCCATTACATGATATTGAGTGGTTCTTAATGCTCCTTCATATTCGCCCTTTATATTCTTTCGCAATACTAAATTATAAGATACCGGCGGTATTTTTTCGCTACCCGGTAATATTTTTTCATATTGAGAAAATACATAAGGAATATCTATATAATCCCTGCCTTTATAGCTTAGCCTTTTGGCTTCTTCCCAATTTAATTTCCCTGTTATTTTTTCACCCCTACTAAGGTTGATTTGTAATTCTTCTTTTTTAAAAATCCCGCCATTTTCCCTAAGCCATTGGCGGGCTTCGGTAATGTCGGGTGGGTAAACACTATCAACTGCCTTTTTACTACAAGATACAATAAATACTACTGATAATAGCAGAAAAATGCGTAGAATGGAAATAGGATTCATAAAACAATCGGTTTAAATTTTTTTAATTAAATCCTCTTTTTACAGAATCTATTTTCCATTCATTTTCATTTTGTGTCAAGTAAAACGTAGCTGTTGCGCCATTATTTCGAAAATAGAATCCCATTCTATTATTCAATCATTGTATAAGGGGTTATTATATTTTACTACAATCAGATTTGACAATCCTGAAAAATTTTTAAGTTTTACCTCCAACCATGTTACATGTTCATCTTGATTAGTATTATACAAATTGTCTAAACCACAAAAATGACCGTATAAATCATCATAGGTGAGGATATAGTCATAATTGTAAAACAATGTTTTTTCATGTTAAAAAAAAAACTAATGCAGTATTTGTTCTTAAAATAAATGCTTTTGCCACCAAATTTTTTGGTATTTGTCAATAATCCATCTTGTTCCAATTTCTCTACTATTGGTCCAATATTACCGAAGGATTTTAGGTCTTCCGCATTCAGCATAGATCCCTCTTTTATTGAGTGGGTACTATCAGCCAAAAATAAAAAAACACTCCCAAAATCATTTCCTCTTTCCTTAAGACGATTATATGTCTTTTGGTAAGAATTGCAGCTTAATAATAAGTTGGCAATAAGTACTACACCTATTAGTTTTGAAACTCTTCTCATTTCTATAAATATTTAATTCAATTTCCCATTACTGGAGCTATATGGGATGCTTTCAATTATAAACCAGTTATTTTGTCGTGCTTTATAACTATATAGGTCGAAGAACCATCGAGTTTATAAACCTTAATTTCCATATCATTCACTTCCTCATTCTGATTTACACTATATAGCCTGTTTATACCAATTAATTCATTCCCCCCATCACTATGATAGATTAATAAATGCTCATAGATATTAAATCCAATATTTTGTAGTTTTAAAAAAAATGTGATGTGTTTGATTCCGGCAAGATATATTGAAGTAGGAGCATATCTGTCTTTTCTTCCCCTTTTTTAACTGCACTCCAATTCTTTCAAACACCAGTAACTCCTTTTTAACTTCAGACTTCATGTTACTTTGCAATAAACATCCCTGCCATACTAATGAGACGATACATAATACTGTATAAATTTTTACAATTTGATTAACTACCATATTAATTTTTTTTCGGTGCTGATGCTGGTAGCTTTTGATGGGCTTCTCTGATGTTATTTTGCTGAGTAATGGACTTAGAACAATATGACTCTCTGGCTTTCTGCTTTAATATTTCTCCAGTGTATCCTTTACCTGTAAAATTTTTGGGATATTTATTGTTTATAATATGTGGGATGTAATCGTAATTGGGAGCTTCTGCTGGATCTTTTGCACCATTTCTGTACAAAAAATCATCTACTGCTATATCAATAGTCATTGATCCGTCTTTCAAATAACCTTTATAACTGCGCCAAAATTCAATCCCTGCTTTATTGGATGGTTGATCTTCATAAGAAAATGCTGATTCATTTTTCTTCAACCATTGAATCCACTCGCCTAACGATAATTCCTCCTCTGCTTGTATTGAATTGTTATGCTTTTCTGCTAAAAAAGATGCATAAAATAAATGATGCATATCTATCCACCCCCTATTCTCCGTGTAAACATATCTATTAATAGCAGCATCAGGGGTACTTAATTCAATAAGTTCTCCCGACTCGTTCCGTCCCCACATCCTGTTTTTTTCAAAATAATTTCTTAAATTTTCTAGTTGTTTCTCAAAAGAAGAGCTAGTAGGGATTTTTCCTTTTGCATACTTAACTTCGCTAACAATATCGCTTTTGCTGCCTAATTGCCCCCACTTAGGTTCATAAACCGTACTTGCATCCGCCATCTCTGGTTCAGAACCTCCGCAATTACAACTACATTCATAAGGATACTCGCTATCGGAGGGTGTCGAATTACCTCCACCCCCACCTGCCACAACCGGAGGATAATAATTGTCATTATAATCATCTTGACCAGTACATATAGTAGATGTTACTGTTCGGTGTATTCTTTGTATCGTTACGTTCCCTATGGACTCATCATAACGGCTCGCATAAAAGAAACTCGTCTCATATACATCCATATAGTATGTTTGACATACCGGCGACAGTCTTCGGGGTTGGGTATTGCTCTCTTGGGTCATTGAAATCTTGGCCGCTTCCCGCATGTTGGCTATTTCTGATGGCGTTAGCTTTACCTCTTCCACACTTTTAAGATTGGTGCTTTCTACTTCACCCATCCACATATTGGCTTTTCTGCCATCTAAGTAATGATAGCTTTGTAACACCATCGCATTTTCGCCACCTATCGTTAGATTTTCTGCCATTACTCCATATTGAGTGGTTCTTAATGCACCTTCATATTGGCCTTTTTTGTTCTTCCGCAATACTAAATTATAGGATACCGGCGGCATATTTTCGCCACCCGGTAATATTTTTTCATATCGCGGAAATACATAAGGAATATCTATATAATCCCTGCCTTTATAGCTTAGTCTTTTCGCTTCTTCCCACATTAGTATTCCCGTTATTTTTTTACCACTACGAAGGATGATTTGTAATTCTCCTTTTTTAAACACCCCTCCGTTTTCCCTTAGCCACTCTCTCGCTTCTGTGATGTCGGTTGGGTAAACACTATCAACTGCCTTTTTGCTACAAGATACAATAAATACTACTGAAAATAGCAGAAAAATGCGTAGAATGGAAATAGGATTCATAAAACAATCGGTTTAAATTTTTTACCTGGTAAAAAATTTAAACCGATAATCAAAAAATATTTTTCACATTCCCTTACCGCACCACTTTCATCTCATCTATCAGATTCTTCGCTCCGGCAAACTTATCGACAATGAACAGCACATACCTGATATCCACCATAATATTTCGGCAGATGGACGAGTCATAATTGATGTCGCTCATGGTGCCTTCCCAAGCCCTGTCAAAATTTAAACCTATCAGATTGCCATTGGCATCTAATGCAGGGCTGCCGCTGTTACCACCGGTAGTATGGTTGGAGGCTATAAAACAAACCGGCATTTTTCCATTAACACTGTATTGTCCGTAGTCTTTTGCCTTGTACAGCTCACGCAGTTTTTGAGGCACATCAAATTCATAATCTCCGGGTATATATTTTTCCATCATTCCATCTAAATAGGTAAACGGATAATAGTATTTGCCATCGGCCGGATAAAAGCCTTTCACGTTTCCATAAGCTACCCTTAGCGTACTGTTGGCATCAGGATAAAAAATTTTATTTTTCATCACCGCCATTTGCGCCTGCATATAACTGCTTTGCAAATCATTGATTTTTTCCTGCAACTTGTCTCCATTTACCTTTACATTCTTGTTGTAAAAACCACCACACTCACTCACAATTTGTCCGATCACATCCGTACCAGCCAGATTGTAAAGTTCATCCGGATTGTTTTTCAGCAGGTTCATCACCTGTTCCTGGTTTACAAAAGCAGATTTGGCATACACGTCTTCTGCCCGTTTCTTATAATCACAATTAAAAGATTTTACGCTTTCTAATATTTGCGGACTTACAAATGCAGGATCATTTTTTTCCACATACATCTGCATCATGGCGGCAAACAAATCTTTGTCCACCTCTTTGTTATAATCTTTGAAAAAGTCGGGGAGCTGATTGATTTCAGTAATCAGCTTTTCAGGGTATATTCCTTTTTCTTTTTTATCCCGTTCCGTGCGGAGGGCATTTATCCTGTTTATCAGACTGTATAATTCTATTTTCCTGTCGTTTCAAGATACACATCTTTTGCATAGTTATATGGTTTTATCTCTTTGTAAGCCTCAGTAATTTCAGGTAAAACGTGTTGGTATTTAGATTTTAACGTAGGGTTTGCACCCAATAATTTAAGAAATTCTGCTTCATATTTTTTCTTTTTTCCCACTCCGTCTGTTTTAGTCAATCCCAATACTTCGCCCTGCCATTTTTTCCAGGCATTGGCAATGCCGGCATATTTTTTAGCGTATTGAATTTTAATGCCTTCATCACTGCGCATATATTTATCCATAATGCCCAAAGCTATTGTACGGATATCAATCTTTATCGGATTGCTACTGTTTACAATCTGATCCACCGCTTCGGCAGGAAGATACTCCTGAGTGCGACCGGAAAAGCCAAATATCATTGTAAAATCATTTTCTTTTAATCCTTTTAAAGAGATGGTTAATGATTTTTTTGGTTTGTAAGGCACATTATCCGGAGAATAGGCGGCAGGTTTATTATTTTTATCGGCATAAATGCGAAACATACTAAAGTCGCCTGTATGCCTGGGCCAGGTCCAGTTGTCGGTGTCTTTTCCAAAATTCCCGATAGAAGATGGTGGAGCGCCCACTAATCTTACATCCCTATAAGTTTCTGTAATAAATCTAAAATATTGATTACCATCAAAAAACGCTCTGATTAAAATATCTTGATAAGATTCAACCGGAGTCGCCCTTTTTAATGCATCCATATTTTTAGCAATCGTTTGTTGTTTTTCTTTTTCACTCATATTATCAGTTACATTGGTAAGGATTGCTTTGGTAACATCATCAATCCTTACAATAAAAGTAACAAACAAGCCTTGATTAGGTAATTCCATCCCCAAATTTTTAGCCCAAAAACCATCGCGCAGTAAATTATTATCAATAGTAGAATGACTTTGTATGACCTCAAAACCACAATGATGATTGGTCAACACTAAACCCTGGTCGGAAATAACTTCTCCGGTACAAAACCCTCCGAAACTTACAATAGCATCTTTCAGACTTCCTTTATTCACATTATAAATATCCTTGGCGCTGATCTTCATGCCTAACGATTTCATTCTTTTTTCGTTGAGCTGTTCCAATAACTGTGGCAGCCACATACCCTCATCAGCAAATGAAACAAACCTGAAACAAACAAGCAGTAAAAAGAAAAACAAACACTTCTTCATAAACTTTAATTTAAAATGATGCACAAATGATATTTAATTTGAATTTACGGCAATCAAAAAGTTGAAATTTCTAATTATTTCTCCACAAATATATGTGAATAAGCCCGCATAATTGTGTATAAATGACTGTGAAACGTGAGTATGAAACAGGATAGAAAGCCCAAAACTAAAATTCAATACAACAATAACCTCACCCTTGCTCATAACCCTGATCTTATGCCGCAGCTATCAACAAAAAATGTTTCTCAAAACTTTCAAAACTTATTCAATTCACAATTTTTGGAATAAGGTGGAAAACAGCCTATTGCCCTTTATAATTAACCAACCAAATTGGGGATTTCTACGTCAATTATGTTAATAACTTAAAAGTTATAATTTTGCAACTCGAAAGAATGAAGATTTATCCACAAATCCACAACCCTAATAATAATAGGTGTTTTATAAAAATATATAATAGTTATTATTATTAGTATTAAAAATGATTAAAAAAAATTTTGATTGCAAAAACTGAAATCAGTTTGTAACATTGCAGTCGTAAATCAAAAAAGCTATGACAACTGAAGTTTTACAAACCGCCATGAGTAACCTTGAAGAAAATGGTTTTCTGGATATTCAAATCGATCCTACCCTCGATTTGTTTGAAGAGATTGAAAAACTGAAAAAGAAAAGAATGTGGTTATTCTGGCGCACTACTATCAAGAGGCTGATATTCAGGATATTGCAGATTTTATTGGAGACAGTTTGGGTCTGGCGCAGCAGGCTGAAAAAACAGATGCCGACATGATTCTTTTTGCCGGTGTACATTTCATGGCGGAGACAGCCAAAATATTGAATCCAACCAAAAAAGTATTGATTCCGGATTTAAAAGCAGGTTGTTCCTTGAGCGACAGTTGCCCGCCAGAATTGTTTAAAAAATTTAAGGATGAACATCCCGATCATCTGGTGATTACCTACATCAACTGCAGCGCCGGTATGAAAGCGCTGAGCGATGTGATTTGTACTAGCAGCAATGCGAGGATTCTGGTAGAAAATTATCCTGAAGATCAAAAAATTATTTTTGCGCCTGATAGAAACTTAGGCGCTTACCTCAATAAAACGCTTGGCCGCAATATGGTATTGTGGAACGGCTCTTGCCAGGTGCATGAAATTTTCAGTCTTGAGAAAATTACAAAACTCATTCAGGAAAATCCTGATGCCAAATTTATAGCACACCCTGAGTGTGAAGAACCGATTTTGCGTCTGGCTGATTATGTGGCTTCTACAACCGGTTTGCTCAAATATACCATCAATAATGAAGCAACTAAATTTATTGTTGCCACCGAAGCAGGTATTTTGCACCAGATGATAAAGGCAAGCCCCGAAAAGACATTTATTCCGGCTCCGCCTGATAATGCCTGTGCCTGCAATGATTGTCCTTTTATGAAGCGCAATACTTTGGAAAAAATCTATCTGGCATTGAAGTATGAACAACCCGAAATTCTGATGGATGAAGAACTTAGGTTGGCAGCTAAAAAGGCGATTGATAAAATGCTGCAACAGAGTGCAGCAGCAGGGCTGTAGAAAAAATTCTTATACAGTCAATGAAATACATTACAGGAATAAAAAAATCCTTGCTTCATTTGCTTTTCCCGCATGTGTGTGAAGGATGTGGTAGTGATGCATTGTCCTCCGAAAGTTGTCTTTGTGTAAGGTGTATTCATGATTTACCAGCAACAGGTTTTGAAAAACATGCTTTCAACCCAATTGAAAAAATGTTAGCCGGAAGAATTCCTTTTGAGAAAGCGACTGCCCAGTTTTATTTTACCAAAGAAGGATTGATGCAAAATCTGATGCACCGTTTCAAATATCGCGGAAATTCAACTTTGGGAAAGCAATTGGGCGTTCTTATGGGTATTCAGTTAAGCAGGAGTAATCGTTTTGATGATATTGAGGCATTGATACCATTACCGCTGTTTGAAAATAAGGAAAGACAACGTGGTTTTAATCAGTCAAATGTTTTATGCATGGGAATTGCAGAAGTATTGAATTTGCCCATCATTGAGGATGCAGTGATCAGGCCTGTTCATACAGATACCCAAACCAAAAAGGCCGGGTAGAGCGATGGAAAATATGGAAGGAAAATTTCAGCTTATTGACGACTCAAAAATTTCGGGCAGGCATATTTTATTAGTGGATGATGTGATTACCACAGGAGCCACAATGGAGGCTTGTGCAAGTACTTTGCTGGAAGGAGAAAATGTGAAAGTGTGTGTTGCTACTTTGTGTATGGCCTCGTATGTTTGAGTATTGGGTACAATGTGAATAAGGTACTCCATTCAAAAATACCCCGAAAGAATTATGTAATTTTGTTGTATTAAATGTAATAAATAAAAAGATAGAATGTTTAATATAACAAACCATACAATCATAAATGGCGACAGCCGACAAATGAGCGAACTTAAAGAAGAAAGTGTTCATTTGATTGTAACTTCTCCACCTTATTGGCAATTAAAAGATTACGGAACCGAAAATCAAATTGGTTTTCACGATGATTACGAAACCTATATTAATCATTTAAACCTGACCTGGCAGGAATGTTTTCGAGTTTTACACAAAGGCTGTCGTCTTTGTATTAACATCGGAGATCAATTTGCACGCTCAACTTATTATGGTAGGTACAAAATCATTCCCATCCATACAGAAATTATTAAGTTTTGCGAAATGATAGGTTTTGATTTTATGGGTCAAATTATTTGGCAAAAAGCAACTACGATGAACACTTCGGGAGGTGCAAGCATTATGGGAAGCTATCCAAACCCGAGAAATGGAATTGTAAAATTGGATTTTGAATATATTTTGCTATTCAAAAAACAAGGTCATGCGCCTAATCCGACAAAAGAACAAAAGCAGAATTCGGCAATGACCAATGAAGAATGGAACACCTATTTCAACGGACATTGGTATTTTTCGGGAGCAAAACAAGACAAACATTTAGCAATGTTTCCCGAAGAATTACCCCATCGTTTGATTAAGATGTTTTCATTTCCAGGCGAAACGGTTTTAGACCCATTTATGGGAAGCGGAACAACGGCGTTGGCTGCAAAAAATCTAAATAGAAATTCTGTTGGTTATGAAATCAATCCTGATTTTATTCCGATTATAAAAGAAAAAATCGGATCAGATGACGCTTTTACAAAAGTAGAAACCGAAATCATCAAACAACCCGAGCTTAAAACCGATTTTGAAACCCGAATAAAAGGATTGCCATATCAATTTGTTGACACTCACAAATTAGATAAAAAAATTGACGTTAAGAAAATTCAATACGGTTCTAAAATTGACGCTAGGAGTACAGGAAAGCGTGAAGAATTTTTCTCTGTAAAGGAAATAATTAGTCCAGAACTTGTTCGTCTAAACAATGATTTAACTATTCGTTTGATTGGGATTAAGCAAAATCCCGTAATAAACGGGAGGGCAACCGAATATTTAATAAATAAAGTTCGTGGAAAAAAAGTATTTCTGAAATACGATGAAGTGAAACACGACAACGAAAATAATTTAATGGTTTACCTCTATCTTGAAAATAAAACTTTTATCAACGCTCATTTATTGAAAGAAAATTTAGTTTTAGTAGATAATTCCATAGATTTTAAGTACAAATCAAAATTCAATTCAATAGTAACCAATGGCTAAAATAGAAATCAAAAAATACTCGTTAGAGTTTAGCAAGAAAGAAAAAGTGCTAAATTATGCCACACAACATACCAACTTTCAAGACCCAATAAAGTTGGCGCTGTTATGGCTTTAATCAGAGAATGTCAACCAAATACGATTGAAGAATGGGAACAATGGTATTTTGAAAATGCAACGACAACTGGAAAAAACACGTTCAAAATAACACAAGAAAGCCTTCAAGAGCTTGGTGAGCGACTTTACGAAAAAATTACAGAAGTTGTTATCCCTGAATGGCAAGAGGCTTTTAATGCTTTGACCAAAGAGGATTGTTACAACTACATGTATAATCTGACGATCAACCGAACTTATGATGGTTATCTGAGAGAAAAGTCAGTTGTAAATAACGGTTTAGCAAAAGTATTTCCCGAGGTAAGATTTGAAGAAAGCACACCCGAGTTAAATCACGCAGGAGACATTGACTATCTTGGATATGTAACTGACAAAAAAGCATTTGGAATACAAATTAAACCTGTAACGGCACAATCAAATTTTGGCAACTATTCCATTTCCGAAAGAATGAAAGCAAGTTTTGAAAGTTTTAAAAATGATTTTGACGGAAATGTTTTTATCATTTTTAGTTTAGATGGAGAAATAGCGAACAAACAAATAATAGAACAAATTCGAACCGAAATCGAACGATTGAAATAATCCGTATTTATCCACAATAGCCTGTTTGGCAAATTTTCAGGAAAAGTACTTCGATTAAATGCTTGCGGCAAGTTGAAGATTTGTTCTTCGTTTGTATTTTATCAGTAAAAATCTTTTAAACATTATCGCTTCAATTTTGTAAATACATTTATAAAATATCGGAAACATGAAATTGATATTACTTACTTTATTTACCGCAATGATTTTAAATGCTACTTCTATTTACGACTTTAAGGTTGACGGCCTTACCGGAGGTAAAATAAACTTCGCAGATTTCAAAGGCAAAAAAGTGCTGATTGTAAATACAGCAAGCAAGTGTGGCAACACACCACAGTATGAAGAACTGGAAGAATTGTATGAAAAATACAAAGACAAACTTGTGATTGTGGGTTTTCCGGCCAATAATTTTTTATGGCAGGAACCGGGCAGCAATGATGAGATAGCCGCGTTTTGTAAAAAGAATTACGGTGTTACCTTTCCGATGGCTGCAAAAATTTCTGTAAAAGGAAAGGAAACAGCCCCTATTTATAAGTATCTGAAAGAACAAGCAGAAAAGAAAGGCTTAGAAAATCCGGTTACCTGGAATTTTGGAAAGTTTCTTATAAATGAAAAAGGTGAGTTGATTGCCACTTTCTCACCCAAAACACAGCCCATGAGCAATGACATTCTTAAATATCTGAACTAATTTTTATTAAAATGTAATTTTACGGGCGGCTTTCATAGCCGCTTTTTTTGGTATGTCGGGCATGGTATTAAGCTAACAGGATGCGAGTTCCTGTATGTGCCGAGTTGATAGGAAACATTAGCGACTGACAAGGGTGTCGGGGGCGACCCCGAATCTGAAAGAAGTCATCAGCAAATCTGAAGTTCTGACGAATAGAAATCTGATAGAAGGCTCTTAAGAGAGGGCAACCGAGCCATGGATTGGGAACGCCCAAAACTCAACCGTAACTCAAAAGAGTAAATCAGGCAGAACGCAGAGAAAGTTTAATATCTTATCCCGAGAGGTCTTGCAGTATGCACCAATGTGCAGATTGTCCATCGATGAACAATTATATACTACAAGAAGTCAGCAGAGGACATAGTATTTTGTGTTAGGAATAGCACAGAAGAAGGTCTGAATCTTTTAACTTAAGGAGCAGTTAGTTCAAAATTTGTTTTATGGCGCAACCGCAAGAGATAACTTACCAATTAGACCTGTTCAAAGGGCAGGTGGAGGAGGTTATACGCCCTTTTGCTACGAGTGAAACCGTATGTGGAGCTTGGGCAATAAAGGCGTTGCAAGTAAAAGAAGCAGGCGAACAGGAACGAGCCTTAACGCAGTATTTGATGGGAGTGATATTGTTTATACAATCTCACATCAAATTACAAGAAGTTAAACAGTTAAAAGAAACCGCCGTGTGCGAGAGCATGCACGGTGGTGTGAGAGGGCGGGGGAGTAATCCCCCTACCTACTCGATTTATACATTCGTAACAAAATTTTTTACCAATGCGATACCTGTTTGCTGGTTTTCTGATGATTCTTTTGGGTTCCCGTCAATTTCAAAACAGGGCAGATTTGTTGGTGTATAATGCCGCCATTTATACGGTTGATTCTGCCTTTTCAATTGTTGAAGCGATGGTAATAAAAAAGTGGAAGGATTTTGGAAACAGGTAAAATATCTGACCTTGAAAAAAAATATACCACCAACGAAGAACTGAATGTAGAAGGTAAATTCATTTACCCCGGATTTATTGATGCCCATGCCCATTTTGTAGGATATGCATTGGGACTTCAAAAATTAGACCTGTGGGTACTGAAAGCTGGGAAGAAATTCTTGAAAAGTTTAAGAATCGCGACAGAGAATTAGGTGCCGATGAATGGTTAGTGGGTCGTGGCTGGGATCAGAACGACTGGCAGGTGAAAGATTTTCCTTCCAACGAAAAACTAAACGAGTTATTTCCGGACCGCCCGGTTTATCTTACGCGCATTGACGGACATGCAGCCATCGCCAATGCAAAAGCGCTCGAACTGGCAGGAGTAAAACCGGGTGGTGTTATTGAGGGAGGTTCTTTTGAAACCAAAAACGGAAAACTGACGGGAGTGCTGATAGACAATGCAATGGATGCTGTTGCGGGTGTTATTCCACAGGCAGATAAACAACAACTTGAAGAGGCTCTTTCGGCAGCTCAAAAGAATTGTTTTGCCGTAGGCCTCACAACCATTGTGGATGCCGGTCTTGACCATGAAACGATAGAACTGATTGATACCCTGCAGAAAGAAGGAAAGTTGAAAATGAGAATTTTTGCAATGTTGAGCGATAACAAAAAAAATTATGACTGGCTCGAAATCCGTGGGAAAATAAAAACTGATTTTTTAAATGTCAGAGCTTTTAAGGTTTATGGCGATGGCGCTTTAGGTTCGCGCGGAGCCTGTCTTTTGCAGGATTACAGCGACCGTCCGGGCTGGAGAGGTTTTTTGTTGAGCAGTATTGCCCATTTTGATTCGGTGGCAAAGGTAATAGCCGAAAACGATTGGCAAATGTGCACACACGCTATTGGCGACAGTGGCAACAGAACATTGCTGACCATTTATTCAAAATATCTGAAAGGCAAAAACGACAAGCGCTGGCGTATAGAACACGCACAGGTTATCAGCCGGGATGATTTTCATTATTTTGGTGACAATAATATTATTCCGTCCGTGCAACCCACCCATGCCACATCGGATATGTATTGGGCCGGGCAAAGATTGGGCCCGGCAAGAGTGAAGGGCGCTTATGCCTATCAGCAACTGCTCGGTCAAAACGGATGGATTGCGCTGGGTACCGATTTTCCGGTGGAAGATATTTCTACTTTTAAAACCTTTTATGCAGCAGTGGCAAGAAAAGGCACCAGGGGTTTTCCTGACGGTGGTTTTCAACCCAAAAATTCTTTAAGTCGGGAACAAACATTGCGCGGAATGACCAACTGGGCTGCCAGGGCCAATTTTGAAGAACACGAAAAAGGCAGTTTGGAAAAAGGGAAAATTGCCGATTTTATTATTTTGGATAAAGACATCATGCAAACTCCCGAAAATGAGCTGTTGAGTATTCAAACGCTGAAAACCTTTGTGGGCGGACAGTTGGTGTATGAAAAAATTAAATAGAAAATGACTTTTCTGGAAAACATTTACTTCATTGCCATCATACCTCCGCAGGATGTTTGCGACCAAATAGATGTGTTCAAGAATGATTTCAAAAATCGATTTTATTCCAAAGCCGCTCTGAAAATTGTGCCGCACATTACACTAAAGCCACCTTTAAACTGGCCTTATCAAAACATGAAGAACTTTGCAAATGGTTTAAGGAATTAGATTTTTCTATAGAACCCTTCTTACAATATTTGGATGGTTTTGGAAATTTTGAAACCAGCCGTCATCCGGTAGTATTTGTAAAGCCGGTGATAAATAATGTGTTATCACAATTACAGAAAGAATTATTGCATCACTTTACAAACCGGTTTTCCTGGATTGAGGTACGCGAGTCTGACCGAAACTTTAAACCCCACATCACCATTGGCTACCGTGATTTGGATCACCGGGCATATATACGAGCCTGGCAGGAGTATAAAGATAAACCATATTACAATGCTTTTGAAGTGAATGAAATATGCTTACTGCAACATAAAGACGGAAGGTGGTGGACAATTAAGAGAAAGGAGATATGAAATTTTATGTAATTTGATTTATCTACTCGCCATTTTTTTGCTTTTATCAGGCATTATAATTGCATATTGTAACAAAGAAGATGTAAGCGCTGTTTACCAAACCGACATTACCGAAGCCCGCCAATGGCTTAGGGAAAACGGGCATGCGTTTAAAATCGAAGAATTACAAATCAACCTTAGCGGTACTGAAAAAATAACCGGAAAACTAAATTGGAAAGATGCCAAAAAGCTAAGTTATAAAGGAAGCGATTATATAGATATTTCTTATGTATTTCCTCAATTTGAAAAAATATTACCAGCCGGCGATAAAATGCCTGCTGTTTAGTAATTTCTTTCGGTATTAGATTTTCTTTTATTGCATCTGTGTGTATGCGGTATTGATTTTAGATATGGTTCGTTGTATATTCCACTCTATTTTCGATTGGTTACTCTCTTCATCTTTGAGTCGCTGAAATTCTTTGATCAAATAAATCTTAAATTGCGGGCTAATCCACATCCCAAATTCAAATGCAATATCGGGATGCGCATAAGTTCCGCCATATCTTCCTGATGTAGCTTTTAGTCCAATTGCATTGGTCTTTTCTACCCATTCTTTAACACTTACTTTATAGCTATTCAGTCCTGCCTGACTTTTAATTATGGCAAATTCGCCATAATTAAAATCTGGATTGTAAATACTTTCCCAAATCCCAAGATATTCTACAGTGTTTCTGTTTCGAAGCCAATCGGAAATAAACAAATCACCATCTTTTGCTTTCAACATATCTGTTAGCGAAATATATTGTTTTTCTTTATCAAGAATAATTGTTATTTCCTTTCCTTCAACCGATATTTTTTTATTCTTTGACATACTTTCAAATTGATTCCGTGAATGTACAAAATTTCAAGATTCGTTTTTCAACCACTCCGTCTTTTCGACCGAAGGAAGAAATCTCCCTCATTAAGAAACAGGAGATCTCTCACTTCGCTTCGCTGCGTTCGAGATGACGAGGAAAAAAGGAACTGCGTTCGAGATGACGAGGAAAAAAGAACTGCGTTCGAGATGACGAGGAAATGGTGCGGCGTTCGAAATGACGGGGAAAAAACGCTACGTCATTTCGCAGTGAAGCGGAGAAATCTAATTCCATCCAGTTCGTCATTTCGCAGTGAAGCGGAGAAATCTTAATTTTGAGTAACAAGAAAGAATAATTATTTTATCAAATTACCTTCCTTATGAAAAAAGGCGGTTTCGTATATATTTTGACAAATAGGCACAAGACTGTTTTATATATCGGTGTTACTTCAAATTTGAAACGTCGTGTTTGGGAGCATGCCAACCATGAAGTGAAAAATAGTTTTACAGATAAATATAACATTGAGTATTTATTGTATTATGAATGGTTTGAAAATATAACTGACGCTATAGAAAGAGAGAAAAAATTAAAGAAATGGAACAGACAGAAAAAGGAGGAATTAATTGCTTCCAAAAACCCGGATTGGGATTTTTTGAATGAGGAAATCTATAGGGAAGTGTATAGGTTATTGTATTAATTAAGGATAGTGGTTTTAGTAGATGGCTAAATAAGCGTACCGTCATTTCGTAGCGAAGCGGAGAAATCTCACTACAACCACACCGTCATTTCGTAGCGAAGCGGAGAAATCTTCTCATTGTGAAACAGGAGATCTCTCACTTCGCTTCGCTGCGTTCGAGATGACGAGGAAAAACCACACCGTCATTTCGTAGCGAAGCGGAGAAATCTCCCTCATCATGAAACAGGAGATCTCTCACTTTGCTTCGCTGCGTTCGAGATGACGAGGAAAAAAGAGTTGCGTTCGAGATGACGAGGGTAAAGTGCGGCGTTCGAAATGACGGCAAAAAAAGTTCCAAAAGGAACGTATAACAATTTATTAAACAATAATATGATTTTTTTAAATACATGTCTCCCCTGCATTTGCTACCTGCCCTGCTGGACAAGATAGTGACACTGTATAGCTTTTCCATCCTGTGTGAGAGGGATCGCTTGCGTCAGCTTCTATATTCGTTGATGGACTTCTTGTAGATGAATAACATTTAATATAATATAAATAACTTCCCGGAGGATTTGACATATTTTGAGATGGTACAATAGCTGAGAAATTATTTCCTGATTTTGTTGATGCTGATGGATTTAGCCTTGTAGCTTTATCATTTGTGTAAACATTACAAGTATCAGCTTCTGAAGTCCAGGTGAAAGTGTTTTGAGCTCCGGATTGATTTGGAGTTGAAGAAATAGAAGCAATATTAAAAGTTAAAATTGGTGTAGCACAAGTAGATCCATTCCAAGTAGTGCCAGAAGGACAAGAGCAAGTATTGCTTGAACTATCATATATCATAGCAGGATTACAAATATTATTACAAGTCCTTCCTGCTTCATACCAGTCTTGATATGGCTGACATGGTGCATGACAATATCCTGTGCTATCTTTTACTTGTCCCTGTGGGCAAGCTCCTCCATTGTCTACCTTACAAGTTCTACTTACTTCATCCCAAGTTTGCCCTGTAGGGCATGGTGCATGACAATATCCTGTGCTGTCTTTTACTTGTCCCTGTGGGCAAGCTCCTCCATTGTCTGTTTTACAACTCTGGCTTCCACCATCCCAAGTCTGCCCTGCGGGACAAGATAGTGATACTGTATAGCTTTTCCATCCTGTGTGAGAGGGATCGCTTGCGTCAGCTTCTATATTCGTTGACGGACTTCTTGTAGATGAATAACATTTAATATAATATAAATAACTTCCCGGAGGATTTGACATATTTTGTGATGGGACAATAGCTGAAAAATTATTTCCTGATTTTGTAGAAGCTGATGGATTTAGCCTTGTAGCTTTATCATTTGTATATACATTACAAGTGTCAGCTTCTGAAGTCCAGGTAAAAGTGTTTTGAGCTCCGGATTGATTTGGACTGCTGTTTATATTTGTAATGTCGAAAGTTGGTTGATTACTTGTTTTACAAATTCTGCTTACTTCATCCCAAGTTTGTCCAGATGGGCATGGTGTGTAACAATATCCTGTGCTGTCTTTTATTTGACCCGTTGGGCAGGATGCTTCTATTACATTAAAAGTTATATCTTTTCTTGTATTTGTGCCTCCAACATTATCACATTCTACTTTATATGTACCGAGAGTATTTAAAGTTATATTATAGTTCAAAGTATAATCAGCGAGTGAACTACCATTGTATTTACTTTGTACCTTTTGTGCTCCGCTTGGCCAATTAGCTGATGGGCCATAATATAGTTCCGATGAATTTTGACAAGTAAATGATACATTTGTTCCTTTTGTTACATTGGCATTTTGAGTGATAGCGGCATTATTTGTGAGTGAGATGATGGCATATTCTACATTTGCTTTGTAAGTAGCTTGAAGTGATGGATTATTATTTTGATCTTTAGCGTATCCCTTCGTCCAACCCCGTCATTGTTGTTTAAAGTTGGCATCATAGTTTTGTGGCAGCAGTTGGTATAGGTTTTGCTTTTTGGCGCTGTTGATTTTTTCGAATACGTGGGTAAGCCAGTGTTCGGGATTGATGTTGTGCAGGCGGCATGTGGCGAACAGGCTATAAAGCATTGCTGCATCCTGTGCCCGCTCGTGGCTTCCGGCAAACAGATAATTTTTGCGCCCCAGCGCCACAGGGCGAATAGCGTTCTCAATAAGGTTATTATCGATTTGCAAAATGCCGTCTGTGGTGTACACGCACAATTTCTGCCATCGTGTTAATGTATAAGCAATGGCCTTGCCAAAAGGACTTTTGGGTAATACCTTTTGGTGAGCAACATTTCGGTTAATGTGCTTTGCAAATTGTTTAATACGGGTAGGGCATGTTCATGCCGATGGTTTTTTATTTGCTCCGGCGTAAAGTTTTCATCGCGGCAATAGGATTCTATTTTATATAAATCCTGTATCAGGCTCAAAACCGCATCCGCATTGGCTTTGTCGTAATCTTTGGCTTCGTAAAATTTTCTGCGCGCATACGCCCAGCAGCAAAAGGGGTAACGCCTTCTACTTTATCGAAAGTTTCGTAAGCATCGTAGCCATCTGTTTGCAAATAGCCTTTAAACTTGTGCAACATAGCTTTGGGATACAAAGCGCCACGCCTGGCTGATAATCGAACAACGCTAATTTTCGTTGCGTATCGTAATACACCCAATAGTATCCTGTATGTGTGGTTTGTTTTTGTCCTTATCCAAAACCTTTATCGTGGTTTCATCCACATTCAAATAGTTTGTATTCAAAACCTGCCAGCAATGCAGGTCGTAAACCGGTTCAATCAACCGCATCGCATCTTTTATCCAGCCGCTTACCGTGCTGTGATTGATGTTTACATTTTGACGTTTGAAGATGGCTAACTGGCGATACACGGGCAGATGGTCCACAAACTTGCTTACCAGCAAATGCGTAAGCAATGATGCGCCTGCAACAGATTTCTCAAGCGGCATGGCCGGCAATGAAGCAATGATGCGGCTTGCGTTTAATCCATCATTTGAAGGTTTGATATACTCGGGACGTACATATTGTTTCACAAACAACTCGCCGGGCCGGTACTCCAGCTTTTCGGTAATTTCTTTACCAACGGGATGCAAACCTTTTACATCCTCTTTGGGCATCAGCTCTATTACTTCGCGGCGAAGGCTTTCCGGCAAAGGGTTACGTCCGGGATGCTTTACGGTAAGTTTGGTTTGTTGCTTTTGATATTCTTTTACCAGTGTGGTTTTTACCACGTCTATCTGCCCCAGTTTATCATCAGGGAATAATTCAGGCTGTGAAACGGCGGTTGCATTTGCTGTTACAAACTTCTCTGCCCTGCCGCCAAAGAGCATTTTCTTTAATTCGGCTAATTGCAACTGTAGCGATTGTATCTGTAATCGCAATTCAATATTGTGACTCCTTTCCTGTTCAAAGAGGATTTTGTAGTCTATAAAACTATTGCCGGAAGCGATATGTGAAACTGTTTGCAAGATGTTTACAGGTAGTACAAATATCATGCTAATAATTGCCTGAAATGCAGTATTGACAGGCATTTCAGACAGTATGGCAATAGTGGAATTATTGCCGGGTAATCCTGATTTTTTGTCGCACCGTTTTTTAAAATTACACCCTGCAAAATAAATTGTAATTGCTGTGAGGTGATGCAAAAATGATCGTTATGGCTGGCGGGAGGTCTTTCAAAAGTGCCCTGCTCCAATCCTTTTCCTAGAGCGCAAAGCCATCGCTATCCCATTGTAGTAATTTTATTTTGTTACCACGCCGGCCAATAAAAATGAATACGTCGCCACTCAGCACATTCTGTTGCATCTCGTTGCGCACCAGTCCGCTCAACCCGTAGGCTCCCTTGCGAAAATCGGCAGTGCCGTTGTAATAAAAGTAGCGACAAGCGGAGTTTAGATGCAACATAGCAGCTCTTTTAAAACGGCTACATTAATACTGCCCAACTCAAGCCGCACACCATTAGGGTAGCAGATAGTTGCGGTACTGCCATGGGTGGCTATCGGTGCCACCTGCGTGAAAGTGGGTATGGTCGCAGCGTTAATATGCAACCGTTTTTGCCAGTAATAATATTTGGATGTTGCAAGCCGGTGTTCTTTGCAATAGGAATCAACCGTTTGACCGCTTGCGCGGCAGGCTTCAATGTGGGCGTGCATTATACCGGCACGGGCGGAGGTATTGTTATTTTCCATCCGGCAAAAATCAATAACCTACCTTAGTAAAGCAATACGGGGTTAGTCGAAGGGATACTCTTTAGCTGTAAAATCTACTTGGTAAAAGGGAACCCTACTCCACTATTCCATTTATGTGGCACATTAAACTCCACAATACCATTTGCTGGTACTGTGCGGGTGTCTATTAAAATATCTGTAATAGGCACATCATCACTCCAATCTGCATAAAATTTTAAAGTATTTCCGGGGGTAGAAGTGGCTTTAATAAAAATAGTATCATTAAAATCATTATCAGAGACTACAAGTAAATTGTCATAAGTAACATTTTGAGAATATTCTTTTTCTACTTTACCTAAAAAGGCATAAGCTTTATAGGCACCCACAATCAAAACAAAAAAGAAAATAGAGAACAATAATTTTTTAAACATAAATTTTAATAATAATATTTTTAATAGATAAATATATTATATCAAAGAAATATTTATATTCTTAAAAAGTTGTCCACAAAAACTCTTTCTACTTTAAAAGTTTATTTTACTGCTATATACTTATCATCTCCTATTCTTTTGAGAAAATTCTTTTTCTTAATCCTATTAAAGAGGTTAAAATTAATATTTTCTATATATTTAAAATCTAAACCTGTACACATATAAGAAAAATCTATACCATATTCTATTTTTTTTGTAATCTTATTTGGAACAGATAAAAAACTAATTTTATTTTTATTTTCAAGATAAAAAGAATCACATTCATTTCTTATTTTATCTACTGATATTTTTCCTTCTAAAATAAGATTATCTAATTTTGGAATAACTTTTTTTAATTCTGCGACTTTCCACTCACTACCCACTTTTCTAAAATTCCTTATATAGCTTTTTGGGATTGATAAATATTTAAAATCATCTTGAATATCTTTATGATTATTGCCAAATTGTAAATATTTATCAACTTCAAGTAAAATATGAGTCTCAGTTTGTTTTAATATTATACCTCTGGTTGCCATATAATTTTGCCCTGCTTCAAAATTTTTATCTTTAATATCATTAAAGGAAAAACTATAAAATATATCTCTCCAAAATATTTCTACTTTTTCATTTTCAATATAATTGTGATCATAGATATAAAACTGATCATAAAAAGTATTAGTAGGTATAATAAGATTTAAAAAATTATCTTTTTTTGTTTTAACACTTGTAAAATATCTCCTCAAATCATCTTCTTTAAATAAAATCCCACAGGCAATATCCCATTGTCTTTCCGGAACAAAGTCCTCAGTTCTTTTTAAAAAAGAAGCATCACTAAAAAGATAGCAAAAAGAATTTTCTTGATTAAAGGAATTATTATATTTCTTCTCTGTTTCAAACCATTTTGACATATATCTTTATTATAACTTAAAATAAAAAACTATAAATATTCTAAATATTTATAGTTTTAGATAATTTTTGATAAAAACTATTTTAACCAATCTGGTACCCAGCTGGGAGCTTCCCATTTTTCATCAGAATCATAATCTTTATCACTTTTAGCATCTGCTCCAGCATTCGCAGAATTAGTAAAAGAAGAATTGGATTCTTTGGCAACTTCAGAAATATCGTTAATATCTTTCCCGATATTTCCACTACTTTTGAAATCTGATCCGGAGTCTGAATTTCCACCTCCACCAAAAAAGCCTCCCCAACTAAATAAAAATCTTGGTTTCATAATAAAACATGTTCAGATTTTCTCCTGTCCTCGAGTTTAATTTTAAAAAAAGAATTCTGTTTAGAGAATAGCAAATATGTAATTTTTGTCAAGTAAAAAAAGAAACCACCCTTTTGGGTGGTTTTTAAAAGTTAAACAATAATTTTAATTTTGAAGCACTTCATCGCCTTGCTTCACTGCTACTTCTGAAAGATCTATAACTTGTCCATCGCTATTGCGAAGCACTAAGTCGTATTTAGAAGTAAGCATTAGCCCGCCCAATCCTGGAGTATAATTACCGCTATCAAACCATACAGAGCTATTGTTCCTCAAACCACATTTGATATAAAAATTGTTATTAGTTATACCATCTGTCTGTATGAGATTATTATTAAGAGTATCTGTTGGAATGTTGAGAATTACATAATCATTTTGCCAATAATTATTTACAATATAACTAGAATAACCAGTTCCACTAGTATAAGTAACCCATGAATTATTATTAAACTCCAAAGCGGTAAAGGAAGCATAAGGATTCTTTAACTTAATAGAGCTAAACCTTGCACCTCCTGGACCTGTGGCCTTAATGGCTATGGCTTGATAGAGGCCTGATTCTGAAAAATTCTTATTTGGATTCATCTCAATCGGGCCAAACACTTTTGTATTAAGATACATATGTCCATTCCAGCTTGTAGTGATGATAGTAGGTGCTGTATTCACATTCACACTACCCACTTGCAAAGCACTGGGGAAGCTTCCACTCTTTGGAAGCGTACCGCCTTCGCCATCATTCATTGAAGTGATAGAGAAAGTGAGTGCTGATCCATCTGCTACACCAACATTCACCTTTAAAGAAAAGTAGCAGTCAAAAATATTTTCACCTGCTTTTAAGGATACATTTGAAAATATTACTTTTCCATTTTCTGCTTTCAATACTACCCAAGGAGCTCCGTTTAAAGAATATCTTAGCATTTTTACTGCTACTCTATTTACTCCAAAATCAGCAGTCAAGCTTGGAAGGGTTTTAGCCATATCAGCATTTACTTTAATTCTTAATTTACTACTTACGGCATTGCCGATAATAGCAAATGCTGAATCATAAGTGATGCTACTGATGCTAAACCAATCACTTGCTTTTTGCTTTGTGCGAAAGCTTATAGCCTTACTCACTTCATTTCCTGTATTATCCCCCCACTTTAAAAGTGAAAGTATAAAGTGAATCTGGAGCGAGATTGTTCACACTGTGATTAGTTTTACTCATCACATCAATACTTTCGGAAGTATTTGTGTTGATTAAAGTTTGACTCACAATGGTGGCATCGCTTGTGGCAGCGAAAGTGAAGCTGACACTATTCCAAGAGGTATCGCCTGCATTAAAACTTGATACAGAAAGATTACTTTTAGAAGTAGCGAAGCTTTGTGAATGACTCACACTTCCATCGGCATTGCTAGCTGTAAGTACTGCGGTGTAGCTTTTGTTAGCAGATAAACCACTGATAGTATAAGCCCCTCCAGAGACATCAAATATATTTCCATCAATATTTAATTTAAGTGAAGTGTAATTACTTACACTGAAATTAAATGTCGCCGTAGTCATCGTGGTAGATGAGATGGTGAAGGAGGATATGATGGGCGGACGCTTGGGCTTCTCTTTTTTGCAAGACGGCACCAGTACGGCAAATAGCAGCAGTATGATTAAATTCTTCATTGACAATAGTTTATGTATAAAACCATCGCAGTAAGTTCGGCTACCTGATGTAAACCGGTTGATCCGGCATCGCTAACGATATTTTTTGCAACAACGAACATGCTGTTTATCTGATGCCAAATTACGTTTTTTTGACAAAAAAATATGAAATTTCAATTTTAATTTGCAACGCGCTGTTCGAGAGGATGAATGTTTTAACCCATTCTTTTATCCTTCCCACTGTCTTTTCGCAGCGAAGCGGAGAAATCTTACTGTTTTGAAAACATGGAGATTTTTCACTCCGCTTCGCTCCGTTCAAAATGACGGTGAAAAAGGAACTCCGTTCAAAATGACGGAATGAAAAATCATTTTTTTAACGCATTTTTTTCAAGGCCATTGTCGCAATGCGCAACAACGCCTCACCCCAGCCCTCTCCTCACGGAGAGGGAGTAAGATTCGTAATATGTTTCAGATAAAGCGGTAAAGGAGATAAAAAGCGCAGCGCAGCGGAGAAATCTTACTGTTTTGAAAACATGGAGATTTTTCACTCCGCTTCGCTCCGTTCAAAATGACGGTGAAAAAGGAACTCCGTTCAAAATGACGGAATGAAAAATCATTTTTTTAACACATTTTTTCAAGGCCATTGTCGCAATGCGCAACAACGCCTCACCCCAGCCCTCTCCTCACGGAGAGGGAGTAAGATTCGTAATATGTTTCAGATAAAGCGGTAAAGGAGATAAAAAGCGCAGCGCAGCGGAGAAATCTTACTGTTTTGAAAACATGGAGATTTTTCACTCCGCTTCGCTCCGTTCAAAATGACGGTGAAAAAGGAACTCCGTTCAAAATGATCAGGAAAAAGAGACTTCGTTCAAGTTGACGGGAAAAAGGAATTCCGCTAGAATGACGAAATAGAAAATTATTTTTTTAACGCAATTTTTTCAAGGCCATTTCGTCGAAGCAACTGAAATAAGATAAGTGTTTATTATTCTGTTGATTAATAACAAAACCAACTAATTATGCATCTCCCCTTTCACAAACATTATCAACTCTTTAATATAGTCCGGTGAAAAATCGAAGCTTAAGCCCGCCGCTTCAAACAGTTGCGGAAGTGTTCTTGTACCGCCAAGACTTAATGCATGCATATAATTTTCCAAAGCCTGCTTTTTGTCTTTTTTATATTGTTGCCACATACCGATAGCGCCTAATTGGGCGATGCCATATTCTATATAATATAAAGGCACTTCGTATAAATGCAGCTGCTTTTGCCAGCCATAGTTCCGGTACTCATCAAGCCCTTCGGTGTCGAGACTTGCGGGTGTAAATTCATCCATAATTTTTCTCCATTCCTGTTTTCTTTCTTTGGCGGAGTGATGGGGGTTTTCGTAAATCCAATGCTGAAATTTGTCAATGGCGGCTATCCACGGAAAAATAGTTATTACCCGCTCTAATTGTTGCTTACGTGCGCGGTCATGTTCTTCTGCATTATTATAAAACACATCCCAATCATCCATGCTGAACAGTTCCATGCTCATGCTGGCTACTTCTGCTATTTCGGTGGGGTATTCTTTAAACCCTGTTAGTGGTAAAGAATGTGTCAGGAAAGAATGAATAGCGTGTCCGCCTTCGTGTACCATTGTGGTTACGTCATCCTGTGTTCCGGCAGCGTTCATAAAGATAAAAGGCACTCCGGTTTCGGCAAGGGGACAATTGTAGCCACCGGGCGTTTTGCCCTTGCGGCTGTCCAGATCGAGGCGCTGCATTTGGTTCATCGTTTGCAGGCAGGTGCCAAAAAAAGGATTCAGCCGGTTAAAACAAGCAATAGTTTTGGTCAGGAGTTCGGCGCCTTTTTCAAAAGGTTTTAAAGGAGTTTCGCCTTCTTTTTCGGCATCCACATCCCAGGGTCGCAGGCTGCCCAAGCTTAGGGTTTGTTTTTTCTTTTCATGAATTTCATCTACTAATGGCATCACATGTTGTTTCACTGCCTGGTGAAATTGAGAGCAATCTTCTTTGGTATAGTCAAACCGGCCTAATTCGGCAAAACGATAATCACGATAATTTTCAAATCCGGCAAGCAGCGCTACCTGATGTCTTTTTTGCACTAAAGAACTGAATAATTCATCCAATGTTTCTTTATCCTGTAGCCTTCGGTCCGAAATTTTACGATACACGGCTTCTCTTAAATTTCTGTCGGCATCTTTCAAAAATTTAGCAGCCTGTTGCAGTGTATATTCTTTATCATTTACGGTTACAGTCATTTTGCCCATAATCATCCCAAAGTTTTGAGCTTCCACAGCTAACTGTGCTTGCAGTGGGATATTTTCTTCTCGGAATAATTCGATATTCTTTTTGATGTTTCTCAAAAAAGTGAAGAATTCGTCTTCCGGCAATTCTTTGGTAAAAGGGTTTTCAATCAATTTTGTATTCAGCTTGTCGGAATAGGGCTGAATATTTGGCTGAATCTCCATCATAAAATACTGAAAAGATTCAGCCAGTTCTGTATTTTCGGTATCGCAGGTCATTCGTATCTGTCGCCAGTTGGCATCTTCACTAATAATGGCCTCCAGTTCGCTGCTGTCACGAAGCCATAGTTTCAAGTCACTTAAAGAGTTAAGCGCTCTGTTCAGCAGATTTTCAAAATAGGGTTTAAGTGTATCCCAGTCTGTAATTACAAAGTCTTCGGGTAAAAACTGTCTGGGTGCAGGTTTAATGTTTGTGTTCAGTATGCTCATACAAAAAAAAGCAACAGAATCCGGTATTTGTGAAATCCCGTTGTCTGTTGCTGATTGGTTTATAATCTGTTAATTATTCTTTTGTTGTTTTTTTGGTCGCTGTCTTTTTTGCAGCCGCCTTTTTAGCCGGAACCTTTTTCTCAACCTCAACCTCAGCCTTTTTCTCAACCTCAATCTTATTCTCTTCCTTAGCCTCAACCTCTTCCTTCGGCAATTCTATTTCAATATTATTTTTCTTTAAAATATCGAGCCATTTTACCATTTTTTTCATATCGCTGGTATAAACCCTGTCAAAATCCATTGAAGGATATACTTTCAGAAAATATGTTTTTACAGCAGTATCATTTTTAATATCTGGCAGTGGCTCTGATGAACCTTCCATTACTTTTAACACTTCTGCAAGATTTACATTGTCGCCGGTGGTATAAATCTCAATGCTCTCGATGTGCGAAAATTGATGCCTGCGGGTGGCAGCAAATTTTGTAGTACCGTCTTCCAACGATTTTACGATAGCGCCATCGGTTTTGCTGCTAATCAATTCAAATAGGCCGGATAATCCGGTTACTGCTACTAACTTAGTATATTCCATAATTTCAAATTAGGGCTGCAAGATAAATGACTTTTTTTAAATGGCAATTTTGTAAAAATTGTTAAAGAGTCCCTAAATCCGGCCCAAAGCTTAGTTAATCCGGCTTTTTTTGTTTCAAATGTATGAAGTTGACAAAAAATTATCGAAGGTTTGAACGTATTTAAGCGTCCAATTCGCCATAATAACAGTTTTTATGAAGAAATACGGAATAATTATTTTACTATTAAGCGTTGGTTTTTTAACAAATGCACAGTCAGTAAGAGGGATTTTGACAGACCCGATTGAAAACACTACAATTAACAGCGCCACTGTTCAGATGCAAAATGCCGAAGATACCACTCAAAAAAGAAGTTCATTGTCAGATAGTAAAGGTACTTTTATGTTCAGAGGTCTTACCAAAGGCAATTATGTATTAAAAGCTACTTCAATTGGTTTTGAAACGCTTACCAGAACCGTGAGCATTACCGATTCGGTGCCTAATGTCAATTTGGGTGTAGTGTATATACCAAAAAAAACAGTAACACTGGAGGGTGTGGTTATTGTGGCATCGCCACCCAATGTAGTGCAGAGAGGCGATACCACTCAGTTTAGCGCCAGCCAGTTTAAAGTAAACCCTGATGCGACAGTGGAGGACTTGATTAAAAAGATGCCGGGAGTTACTGTGGATAGAAGCGGTACTGTAACCGCCCAGGGAGAGCAGGTAAAAAAGGTAACGGTGGATGGAAAAGATTTTTTTGGCGATGATGCTACGGCAGCGCTCAGAAACCTGCCTTCGGATGTGGTAGATAAAATTCAGTTGTATGATCGAATGAGCGAACAGGCACAACAAACCGGTTTTGAGGATGGAAATTCGGTAAAGGCTCTGAATATTGTAACAAAAACCGGCATTAAAAATGGCCAGTTTGGACGGGTATATGCCGGTTATGGTACTGATAATCATTATGCAGCCGGAGGTAATATGAGTTTTTTTAATGGCGACAGAAGGTTGTCTTTCATTGGAAATTTTAATAATACCAACCAACAGAATTTTGCCTCGCAGGATTTACTGGGCGTTACCAGCGGCGGCGGCGGTGGGGGTGGTCGTGGCGGCGGTCGTGGCGGTGGTGGAGGCGGCTTTATGGTGGGTCAAAGCCCGGGCATCAGCCAAACCAATGCTTTAGGTATAAATTATGGTGATAAATGGGGAAAAAAGTTATCGGTTACCGGAAGCTATTTCTTTAATAACAGTAATGTTGATAATAATTCATACACCAGCAGGATAACTACATTCTCTCCAGATTCTATTTTGGCAAACTACTCCCGATCCAAATCTAATACTGTCAATTATAATAACAGGCTGAATTTAAGAATGGAATACAAGCTCGACTCCAACAATAGCATCATTTTTATTCCCAGCCTAAACTTTCAAACAAATAAATCATTTTCCAATAATTCGTCAGAAGCCTATTTCCTACCCAATGATTCAACTACTACATCAACAGGAGAATCTGAATCCAGAAGAAATGGATTTAACATAAATAGTATGCTGATGTACAGGCACTCATTTGCAAAAAAGGGGAGAACGTTTTATATTTCATTGAACTCAAATAATAGCAAAAATGATGGCTATAGTATTAGTGATCAACGTGTCAGAAATTTTTACACAAATTTTGTAAAAGATTCGGTTCAAAATCAAAAAACAATCAACAATACTAATGGTGGTCAGTATAATGCAAGGGTTGGTTATACCGAACCGATTGGCAAAAAGGCAATGTTAGAGGTTAATTATTCTGGAGGCATTCAAAATAATAATGCCGATCAAAAAGCGTATTCATTTGATGGAGCCGATTATACTATTTTTAACACCCGCCTTTCCAACCTGTTTGACAGTAAAGTAATCACAAATGGAGGCGGCATCAATTACCGTTTAGGCCAAACCAGGGATAACCAGTTAGCCTTTGGTCTTGATTATCAAAACTCCAGATTAATGAGCGACAGGCAATTGCCTAATCCTGCAAGTGTTGACCAGTCATTCAATGCATTATTACCCAATATGATGTGGATGAAAAAACTGGGCAAATTCAGCAATATCAGGATGTTCTATCGTGCAAGTACCGGTTTCCCGTCTGTTACCCAATTGCAGGATGTACCCAACACCAGTAATTTATTAAATCCAAGTGTTGGTAATCCCAAATTGAAACAATCCTATTCAAATTTTATGATGGGCAGATATTCTTACACTAATACAAGAAATAATCACAGTTTTTTTGCTAATATTTTTGCCAGAACTACCGATAACTATATTTCTAATGCCACATATCTAGTAAGAAAGGATTCCACTATTGAACAGGGGGTAGTCGTAAGCAGAAATGCCCAACTTTCAAAACCGATTAATCTAAATGGATATGCAAGCCTTAGTTCTTTCTTAACTTACAGTATGCCGCTTAAACCCATCAAGTCAAACCTGAACGTAAATGTGGGCGCCAGCTATTCCAGACTGCCGGGTATGATTAACTATCTTAAAACCATTACAAAAAGCTATTCTTACAGTGGCGGTGTAGGCCTATCGAGCAATATAAGCGAGTATGTAGATTACAATATAGCCTATAATGCAAATTTCAGCAATGCCATCAGCAGCGCTAATAATGCCAATAACCGGTATATCAATCAAAGCGTGAGTTTACAACTAAACCTGTTATCAAAAAACGGCTGGTTCTTACAAAATGATGTGTTTAATCAAAATTATAGGGGTGTATCGGCAGGGTACAATCAAAGTTATTGGTTATGGAATGCCGCAGTTGGCAAGAAGTTTTTAAAACAAAAGAAAGGTGAATTGAAATTGACGGTTTTTGATTTACTCAAACAAAATCAAAGTATTACAAGAACTATTGCCGACAACTACATTGAAGATTCGCAAAATCTGGTATTAAAACAATATTTCATGCTTACCTTTACCTACAGTTTGAAAAACTTTGGCAAAGGAAGAGCTTCTTCGGGTGGCGGTAATGAAAGACGCGATTGGAGAGGCGGCCCACCACCCGGAGGGATGATGGGAATGCCGCATGGGGGTTCGGGACCAATGTTTTAAAATGTAATGAATGTAGAAAGATGCTAAACCAAAACGGTATTGAGTGAGGAACTTTTAATACAGGAACTAAAAGAAGGCAAAGAATCGGCTTTTAAAAGTATTGTAGATGCTTATCAGGATATGGTTTACAATACCTGCCTGGGTATTGTAAAAAACGAAGAAGATGCCGAAGATTTGTCGCAGGAAGTCTTTGTTCAGGTATATCAGTCAATTGGTTCTTTTAAAGGAGAATCAAAACTATCCACCTGGATTTACCGCATAGCCATCACAAAATCGCTGGACCACGAAAGAAAAAAGAAAAGGAAAAAAAGATTCGCTTTTGTAAGAAGTATTTTCGGTGATGACAGCCAGGTGGTGGTGCATGTGCCTGATTTTCATCACCCCGGAGTGCAGTTGGATCAAAAAGAAAATGCGGCAGTTTTGTTTAAAGCGATTGACAAGCTTCCCGAAAATCAAAAAATAGCTTTTTTACTGAATAAAGTAGAGGGTTTAAACTATCAGGAAGTGAGTGAGGTGATGGAGGTTTCGGTTTCGGCCATAGAATCACTGTTGCACAGAGCCAAAGGGAATTTAAAGAAAATCCTTACAGAAGATTTTAATATTGGTTAACACAAGGAAAATTTTTATTAAACGTCATATATAAAGTAATGAAAAGGCAGCAAAAAATAGATGACATTCTGAGCAGCTTTGATGGTATTCAAAGGGCTAATGCACGTCCATTCATGTACACAAGGGTAATGGCAAAGTTTCAGAAGGAAGAAAACAACGTCTGGTCTCGGGTAAGCGCCTTTGTAGCCCGTCCTATTGTGGCTTTGGCCATGCTTATAGTGGTATTGGCGATTAATTATTTTATTATCAAAAATGATGATGCTGCTCTGGATAATAATACTGTAACCACTGTGTCTTCATTTAATTCGGCAACTGACCTTTTGCAGAGCGATAATTTTATTTCGGCTGTAAACAATTATGAATCAACCTCCAAATAGTAAAATGAATAATATTTCCAGAAACAGAGTTTTCATAATAATCATTGTGCTATTATTATTGAGTAATATTTTTTTAATAGCATACTATTCCCTTTTTAATAAAAAGCACAGTCCAAATCCAAAAGGAAAGGACGGATTTGTAATGGCTTTGAAAAAAGAGGTAGGATTCGATGAAAAACAATTGAATGAATTTTCGCGGTTGAAAGAAACCTATTGGACTTCTGCCAGAAAGAAAATGGATGATATCAGGCGAATTAAGGGCGAACTTTTTATTCTTACAAAACAAACCAATGTGCAGGATAGTGTGGTAGAAAAGTATGCCGACTCTATTGCAATGCTTCAAAAACAGGTGGAAATTGAATCTTTCAGGCATTTTCAAAAATCAAGGGCAATATGTGCACCTATCCAGTTGCCGGCTTATGACAGCCTGATGAAGAAAGTTTTTTCAAGATTTGGAAAAAGAAACCACCCACCAAATAGTCGCTAACCAGGTTTTTTATACAATGTTGCAACTTTTATTTTTTTAAAACCTCTTACAATAAAGGGTTAGAGAAATGCAGATTCCTTTTTTTCGGGATTTTAATAGTTTTGTAGTAAAAACAAAAACTTCTTTGAATGTATTATATTGATTATAAAAGTTTTATGCACGTGAAAGCCAAAATTTTAATATTATTGACAGTTATCATTTGCTTAGTAGCGCCTCTATCTTCAAAAGCGCAGCAAGATAAAGTTATTGAGAAAAAAGTAGCGCTTGTCCATCAAAAATTCGAATCAATACTAAAGGACGATATCAGTAAACTAAACGAAATAGACAATATTTTTACGGAGTTTTATACACAACAGGAAAAAATAAAAAATAATATTCAGAAACCTGCTGCTCCGGGAATGGCCCAGGGCTTTGCCGGACAAGACTTTCAGAGCGTAAGAAAACAAAACGAAAAAGTCATTGCTACCAGAGATGAAAAACTTAAAAAAGCGCTTTCTCCCGACCAATATAAAATCTGGATGGACGAAATTGAACCTTCCTTAAAAGGGAAGCGTTAGTTTTTTAAAACTAATTCTTTAATCGTTTTTGTAACACCCCCCGAATTATTATCAACCTCGGTCATAAAGTTTGCTGCTTCGGCTACTTTGTAATAAGCGTTCTTCATGGCGTAGCTGTATCGCGCCGAGTGCATCATATCCAAATCGTTCATATAATCGCCAAAAACAAGTGTTTCATCATAACCGAGGTTCAGTTTTTTCTGTAGCATTTTTACGGCCCTGCCTTTACTGGCTGTTTTGCTGGTAATATCCACCCACACTTTACTCGACAATACTACATTATAGTCATCTGCAAAATGTTTATAATGTGGGTAAGTGTTTGATTCAGAATTATTTAAATCACAAAGAGATACTTTCAAAATCGGCGCTTCAACAGTTGTAAGATCGTCCACAATTTTATATTGCTGATAATATTTCAACGTTTGCCTGAGCAAATTTTCATCATTATCCTCCATAAAAGCCATGTCTTTTCCGCATAGAACGGGGTAAGAGTCGGGTATATTTCTTGATAATGTTACAAACTCATTTACCACATTATTGTCAAGCGTATCTTCCAATAATTCTTTACCGTCAAATAGCATGTAACTGCCATTATCGGATATAAAAAAGACCCGATGCCGTATTTTTTCGAAAACAGAAACCATGTTGTGGTAAGGTCTGCCACTTGCTATTACCAGCGTGATGTCTTTATCATTCAACTGCTGTTCTACCTCCCAAAAATCAGTTGGCAGCGATTTGTCATCAGCTAATAATGTGCCGTCTAAATCTGTAACAATTAGTTTTATCATAAATACCAATTCGGTTTAAAGTATCCATTCTATCTCGCCAAAGGAAAACAATTCCTGGGTAGAATGGTTCACAATCAGGTTGCCATTAGCATTTACACCCATAACCTGTGCTCCAAACAACCTGTTTTTCTTTTTAAATTTTACCTGCTGCCCTCTTCGAAACAGATATTGATTATATTCACTTATCAATGCTTCACTATTAGCCGTCATTTTTTCAAAATTACTGATAATCAATTCGCTAAGCTTGGTTGCAAGCGCTATGCAGTCGTATGGTTTTCCGGTAATTAGTTTTAACGAAACAGCTCTGGGAGCCGAGCTATCAAATTGTAGTTGATTAATATTTAGTCCGATGCCGGCCACAGCCCACTTCCAGTTTGGGCCCGAGAGTATATTTTCTATCAAAATACCGCCTGCCTTTTTGTCTTGTATGTAAATATCATTAGGCCATTTAATCAATGTCTCTTTTTCAATCAGTTTTTCAACAAATTGCCTTGTTTTTGTGGCAATAAATGCACTTAAAAGGAATTGCTGGTGCAGTTTGATGGCTTTTGTATCCAAAATCAGGCTCATTAGCAGGTTTTCACCCGGTGCCGACAGCCACTTTTTGCCTCTCTGCCCCTTCCCTTGCAGCTGCTCATGCGCAAAGACCACTGTTCCATGCAAGGAGGTCGTCTGCCGCTCCGTCAGTTTTTGGGTCTTTATCAGGTTAAGGGCATAGTTATTGGTACTATCTATTGCAGGTAGCTCAATAAATGAATCATTTTGTATTTGATAAGGCAATATTTGTTATTTTTGAGCAAAGTTATCGGTAAGTTTGAATGTTTGAGGTTTAAAGTTCAAGGATTAAAGTTGGTTAGTAAAATCATAGGCCGAAGATTCAAGCGACTGATGTTTTTTCATTTTTATAAATTATTCTTCTATTGGAACCATTAGCATCGCTAAAAAAACGCAACCTTACGGGTACTATCAGGCTTACCAGAAATTCAAAGATTTTTAAGACTATCCTCGAAGCCATTCGGGAAAAAAAGGGAGAGAATATTGTGTCGATTGATTTGAGGAAAATATCTGAAGCAGTTTCAGACTTTTTTATTATTTGCGAAGCATCCAATCAGCCACAGATAAGAACTATTGCCGAAAATGTGGAAGATAAAGTAAGAGCGCTTTTGAGTGAAAAGCCTTATCATACAGAGGGTTATAAAAACCTTCAATGGGTGCTGATAGATTACGTAAATATTGTAGTGCATGTAATGTATCCCGAAAGCCGCAGGTTTTACAAGCTTGAAGAAATGTGGAGCGATGCCTCAATAATCAATCATTAAAGCCGAATATCTGCTTAATAATTAAACATTTATCATTTATATACCTTATATATTCAATTATAATACAAATGTCACAACAAGATAATAATTACAAACCCGATAAAAACAATCCATTTTCACCCAACAGAAACGGTATGAAGGGAAACAATCCCCAAAAAGGTCCAAAATTTGGATCATATTGGGCTTTTATCATCATACTGGCAGTAATGCTGGCGTTTCAGTTTCTGAATCCGATGGGCAGTTCAGAGTCAAGCATTACCCAACAGGATTTTTATACCATGCTGCAAAAAAAGCATGTGGATAGGTATGTAATAATTGATAATCGTGATATTGTGCGTGTTTGGGTAAAAAAAGACAGTCTTTCGGCTTATCCCGAACTACAAAAAAAAGCATCGTCCAAAACCGCGCTTACCACAGGAGAACCTGATTTGTATTTCAATATCACCAGTGGCGATAAATTTGAAGACCAATTAAGCGATTTTTATAAGGCAAATCCCGAGGTGGCAAAAGCTAAAGGTGATGTAGAGCGCGAAAGTGATTTTTGGAGCAAGGCTATTGGAATGATTTTGCCTTTTGCTATCCTGATAGTCATCTGGATATTGATGCTTCGAAAAATGGGTGGCGGAGCCGGCGGCGGCGGTGGAGCTGGGGGTATCTTTAGCATTGGCAAGTCAAAAGCCACCCTTTTTGACAAGGGAACCAGGGTAAATATAACCTTTGCTGATGTAGCCGGCCTGGACGAAGCCAAAGTAGAAGTAATGGAAATTGTGGATTTCCTGAAAAATCCAAAAAAAATATACCAGTCTGGGCGGTAAAATTCCAAAGGGCGCTTTGCTGGTGGGGCCTCCCGGAACCGGTAAAACCTTGCTTGCCAAGGCGGTAGCCGGAGAAGCACAGGTACCCTTCTTTAGCCTGAGTGGATCTGATTTTGTGGAAATGTTTGTGGGTGTGGGCGCCAGCCGTGTGAGAGACTTGTTTAAACAGGCAAGAGAAAAGGCGCCTTGTATTATTTTTATTGATGAAATAGATGCCATTGGTCGCTCGCGTGGAAAAAACGCAATGATGAGCAATGACGAAAGAGAGAGTACGCTCAACCAGTTGTTGGTGGAGATGGATGGTTTTGGCACCGATTCGGGAATCATCATACTGGCAGCTACCAACAGGCCCGATGTGCTGGATGCGGCTTTACTGCGCCCGGGCAGGTTCGATAGGCAAATTTCGATTGACCAGCCCGATCTGGTTGGAAGAGAAGCTATTTTTAAGGTACATTTAAAAGATATAAAAATTTCTGAAACCCTTGACGTTCACAAGTTGGCAGAGCAAACGCCCGGTTTTGCAGGTGCAGATATTGCCAATGTGTGCAATGAAGCCGCATTGATAGCAGCCCGTAAAAACAAGAAGGCAGTGGACATGCATGACTTTCAGGATGCAGTGGACAGGGTAATAGGCGGACTGGAAAAGAAAAGCAAAATCATTTCGCCTGAAGAGAAAAGAATCATTGCTTATCACGAAGCCGGCCACGCAGTATGCGGATGGTTTTTGGAACATGCTTATCCCTTGCTGAAGGTAACTATTGTGCCTCGCGGCTCAGCGGCCTTGGGTTATGCGCAGTACACACCTAAGGAGCAATATCTTTATAATACCGATCAGCTTACCGACCAGATTTGTATGACATTGGGTGGTCGGGCCAGCGAAGACATTTTCTTTGGAAAAATATCTACAGGCGCTCAAAACGACCTGCAGCAGGTAACCCGAATGGCCTACTCGATGGTAACAATATATGGCATGAACGAAAAGGTGGGAAATGTAAGTTTCTACGACCCGCAACAGGAAACAAGTTTTACAAAACCATATAGCGAAGAAACGTCCAAACTGATAGATGAAGAGGTGAGAAGCCTGATAGACAAATGTTTTAAAAGCACCAAACAGCTATTGAGCGAAAAGAAAGAAGATGTGGAAAAAATAGCTGAAGCATTGTTGGAGAGAGAAGTACTGTTTCAGTCTGATGTGGAGCACCTGATAGGTAAACGCCCGTTTGGCGAGAAAAAAATATTGGTGGATGAAGATACCACTAAACCTACAGGAGAAATTTCTGCAGGGGTTCCTCCTTATGATAGCGGAATTACCAATAAATCTTTGTCGTAAATTTGTGGTATGGCCACTGCAAAAGACAATATTTTTAGAAAAATCAGAGAAGCGTTAACGCAGCCTACCGTTCTTCCTTTTCCAAAGAGCGAAGGCAGTTCTTCGGTTTTTCAACCGCTAAATCAGGAAATAGAAGTAGAGTTTGCCGAAAGGTTTACTGCCTTGCAGGGCAGGTTTGCATTTTGCCTGAATAGGGAAGAATTAAGAAAACAGTTTAATAATCTTATTGCACAGGAAAAGTGGGATAAGATTTATTGTGTGGAACCGGACATTTGTAAACTATTGGGTGAGGCGGTAACTGTGTCGGGCGATGAGCAGGAGTTGGCCGCCTGTGATGTGTCGGTAACAGGGTGCGAGTTTCTGGTAGCCCGTACCGGCAGTATTGTAATGAGCGCCGCACAAGCCAGCGGTCGCAATACCAGTGTATATGCGCCGGTTCATATTTGTATTGCCTTTACCAACCAATTAGTTTATGATATAAAAAATGCCATAGAAGGCATGAAGGGAAAATATAAAAGAGCTATACCTTCTCTCATCACTTTTGCCACCGGCCCCAGCCGTACTGCCGATATTGAAAAAACATTGGTTGTGGGCGTACACGGCCCCAAAGAAGTATATGTTTTTTTAGTGGAAGAAGAAACCGCAGAACAATAAATTCTTATAGGAAAATTCATTCTTTATTAGCCGGTATAAGCCATCAACTTGCCATCCATATATAACGGCAATATGTTTGCATTATCTTCGGTAAGGCAATATTCAATATCTTCAACGTATCCAAACCTTGAGACCAGACGGTGGAAATGGGTAAAGTTTTTTGCGAAGGATAACAAATTACTTTTATGCTGACTATATAAATATTCGGCGGCCAACGAACTGTCGCAGTGAATGGTAAAATGTTCTTTTACCCGGTTGATGACAGCGCCGGCAAATAAAGTATCTTCCAAATTGAACTTATCTTTCCATCCGGCGCAAGCCAGAATTACATTTTTTTGCTCTTTTACAACATAATCGCAGACAGATGAAATATTGCAAAAAGTACCTGTTATAATATTGTCAGCGCCATTATCAAGTGCCAGATGCAACAGCCTGGTACCGTTGGTGGTGGTGAGTACCAGCGTTTTATTCTTTATCAGTTCGGAGGTGTATTCAAGCGGCGAGTTGCCGTGCTGTAGTCCCTCGGCCATCACTCCGTCTCTTTCACCGGCGGCAATACAGTGAAGTTTTTTGCTCATTTCAATGGCCAAATGAACCGAATCAACCGGAATTACTGCCTTGGCTCCATTTTGGAGTGCCGCAGCAATGGTTGATGTAGCTCTGAAAACATCAATAATTACAACAACAGCATTTCTTAGGTCGTACAAATTTATTAAAGCCGGAGAAAGACTTGTAAAAAGGCTCGGTTTAGTATCCATTTAAATATTTTGATTATTTTTAGTGTTCATTATGCAAAGGGAAGTTTAACCACTTTGGCATTCAACATTTTATCCCTTACTTTAATGAACAGTGGTGTGTCAATTGCCGCAAAAGCCGGTGGCACATAGCCCAGCCCGATGGCTTTGTTTAATGATGGCGCCTGTGTGCCCGATGTTACTACTCCGATGGTATTGCCTTCGGCATCGCAAATTTCGTAACCATGCCGTGGTATTCCTCTATCGGCGAGTTCAAAGCCAATCAGCTTTCTGCCAACGCCCTCAGCTTTTTGTTTTTGTAAAATTTCTTTGGCCGTGAAATCCTTTGAGAATTTGGTAATCCATCCCAGACCGGCCTCTAACGGCGTGGTAGTGTCGTCCAAGTCGTTTCCATAAAGGCAAAAACCCATTTCTAACCTTAGCGTATCTCTTGCTGCTAACCCGGCAGGTTTCAATCCTTTGGATTCACCTGTTCTAAAAATTTCATTCCATATTTTTTCGGCATCATTGCCGTTATTTTCAAAATAGATTTCCACACCACCGGCGCCGGTATATCCTGTAGTGCTGATTAAAACATTGCTCACACCGGCAAAAGTACATTTTACGAATGTGTAATATTTTAAATTCATGATGTCGGTTTCGGTCAGGGGTTGTAATATCTCAGCTGCCTTCGGTCCCTGAACGGCAAGTAATGCAGTTTTGCCAGAAATATCTTGCATATCTGCCTGATTAGTATTATGGTCAGAAATCCATTTCCAATCCTTTTCGATATTGGCGGCATTTACCACCAGCATATATTCATTACCTTCTTCCAGACAATATAGCAAAAAGTCGTCAATAATACCTCCGTTATCATTAGTGAAGCAGGTGTATTGAACCTGTCCGGCTTTCAACTTTGATGCATCGTTGGAAGACACGCGCTGTATCAGGTCTGATGCATGAGGCCCTTTTATGATAAACTCGCCCATGTGGCTAACATCAAAAATACCGGCATTTTTTCTTACGGCCAGATGTTCATCATTAATACCGCTATAGCTGATGGGCATGTTATACCCTGCAAATTCGGCCATCTTGGCTCCCAGAGCGATGTGTTTTTGGGTAAAAGGAGTCTCGAGCATAATAAATTAATTTTGAAGAGCAAAATTAGCGCAATTAGCCCAAAGCAATAAATGATTTTAAGCAGTGTAAAATGCTGACTGTTTAATTGGAATCTAAAACAAGTCGGAAGTATTATTATTATTCAAGTTCAGTTTTTTGGTTCTTTCACGTGCATATTCGATTCCCATTTGCCACCATCTGGTCATTGTTTCTTCATCAAATATTAAAGAATTGGAAGTGAGTTTTGAAGGGGTATAGTAAAAATTGAGTTTTACATTGTTTTTTGCGGCGATCAGTTTGCCGATCCTAATGTTTTGCCTTGAAATTCTGTCGGTAATGAACAAATTGAGGTTGGACAATAATGAAAAGGCATTTTTTGAGATAGGATGCACTTCATGTGTTACCTCGGTGAGTAGCGCTATCACATCAACAGTTGTAGCCCCATGAAAAATGGCTTCCTCAATGGGTACCATATTGCCAAAACCGCCATCGCCATACTCGCAGTTGTCTTTAATGGCGATGCTCATAAATGGAATAAAATTGCACGAAATCCAGACCAGTCGCAGTACGCTTCATAAGTAAAATATTTTAATGGCTTGTATTCCACCCTGTCATAAGTAAGATTGGATACAGTAACAATCACTTCTTTATCAGAACTTTTCAGTGTTTCAAACTCTTCTTTTGTAAATTCTTTTGCAATCAGCCTTCTAAGATTTTTACTTTCGCCAAAAGTTTTTTTACCCCGTAGAAATTGTCTGGCTACATTATAGTGGTTGATTTTAATTTGTTTATTTCCGTTTGGTCCGTTGTTAATTATGAAAGGACATCTGTTGAAGATGGAAGCTTCATTTACAGAAGTGTATATTCGTTTTATTTTTTCTGCCTTGTTCAGCGCCAGATGCGAGATAAGCAGGCTGCCGGTGGATGATCCCACAAAAATATCGTACTTGTTGCCAAGTTCCTCTATCAGATACTGTGCCACGCCTCCGGCAAAAGCTCCCTTGCTGCCACCACCCGAAATAACAAGTGCTCTCATTTTTTATATAAATTCTAAATTTTGTACCAATTTAATAAAAAAAGTTAGTTTTCAAAAAAAGATACAGAAAGATTCAAGAGTTAATCAAAATAATAAACATTTGGGGTGAATAACAGTCTATTTTCCAAAAGTTTCAATTATAAAAAAGTTTCAGGTGAATTGACAAAAGTAGATATTAGAAAATTAAAACGAAAATCCTATCAGTTTATTTCGGAAGTTTTTACAGAAGAATTGAACAATAAGTTTATTGAATTGGGTTTCAAAGACGTAATCGTTAAGCCTCGTGAAGTTGAAAATCATGACCAAGACCCTTTAACAATTGAAATTTACTACAACAAACTAACCGAAACAGACAGGAATCTGAAACCCGAAGTTTTAGTCGAAGTTGGAAGTCGTTCATTGAAAGAGCCATATACGCAACGAACTTTTGGACCTTTGTTTCTGAAATTTATAAAGACAATCCTTTTACAGACGTTCCAATTACTATTCCTATTGTAAACCCCGAACAAACTTTTCTTGAAAAAATATTTCTACTGTACGAGGAATTTCAAAAACCGCTTGAAAAAATACGAGTTGAAAGATTGAGTAGGCATCTCTAAGATATTGAAAAATTGAGTCAAACCAAATATGCAAAAATCGCTTTACAAGATACAGAACTTTATACCACCATCGATTGACATCGTAGCAAGTTTGTACCTGTTTCTGGAATAGATTATTCAAAACATAATCCGGCAAATATCAACTTTATTCCACCAAACATAATCATTAAAAAATGGGAGATGGACTACGCTCAAATGAAAGACAGTATGATTTTTGGACAACTTTTAGACTTTAGCGAACTCATAAGAAGACTGACTGAATTACAAGAACAAATAAACAAAATACAGATATAGGAAAAGAAGAAACCTTTTCTTGCTGAAGTGATGCTGGAGAAGTGTGTTAGCACCAATTTGTCCATCTGGCCAAGTAGCAAATTCGTGAGAGACATGCCACGCACCATGTGTCGGTAATTGTTATGCCTGAAATGTTGATAACTCAGGACAAGGTATCGTTTGTAATAGGTTTCCCTTCAGTTGATAAATCAATCTTTTAAGAAATCCTTACCATTTCTCGCATAAACCTCGATAGTTTTTGTTTATTTTCGTATAGATAAAAAATTCTGAGATTTTTAGGCCTTTTGTATTATTTCAGGAAATTCGATGAGCAAACACACAAAAACGCATTTATGGTATTTACTGCATCGCAAATTGCATTATTGATCAATGGGAAAGTAGAAGGAGACAGTTGCCGCGAGGTTACCTCTTTTGGCAAAATAGAAGAAGCCAGGATGGGCAGTTGAGTTTTATGGCCAATCCAAAATACGAAGAATACCTGTACAGAACTAAGGCAAGCGTCATCATCATCAATGAAGCCTATCAACTAAAAAATCCTGTAAATGCAGGCTTTAATAAGGGGTAAATGACGCTTATTCGGCCTTTGCAACCCTACTGGCAAAATATCAGGAACTGAAGCAGCAGCAACTCCGGGGCATTCAGGAGCCAAGTTATATTTCAAAATCTGCCGTTTATGGCGAAAATGTGTTTATAGGCGCCTTCAGCTATCTGGGTGAAAACGTGAAGGTGGGAAGCAATACCAAAATTTATTCCGGTGTTTTTTTAGGCGATGATGTGCAGGTGGGCAACAATACCACCCTTCACGCCGGTGCCAAAATCATGCAGGGCTGTGTGGTGGGCAGCCAGGTTACCATCCATGCCGGCACGGTGGTAGGCAGTGATGGTTTTGGTTTTGCACCTCAGGCAGACGGCACCTTTGCCAAAGTTCCCCAAATTGGCAATGTGGTTATAGAAGACAATGTAGAAATAGGCGCCAATGCCACTATTGACCGTGCCACCATTGGTTCTACCATCATAAAAAAGGCGCCAAATTAGACAATCTGATTCAGATAGCACACAATGTGGAGGTTGGCCCCAACTCGGTTGTAGCAGCGCAGGCAGGCATCAGCGGCAGTACCAAATTAGGTAAAAATGTGATGGTAGGCGGGCAGGCAGGCATCGTAGGCCATATTCAGATAGGCGATGGTGCCAAAATAAATGCCCAGAGCGGTGTGAGCAAGAGCATGGAGCCGGGACAGGCCGTTACCGGTTCGCCCGCTTACGACTACACTTCGGCATTGCGCAGCCAGGCCATCAGCCGAAAACTGCCTGAACTTGAAAAACGAATTAAAGAATTAGAGCAGGTGCTCAAAGCGATGAAGGTGTAGTGCAGCGCATTTTATAGAAAGCAATATTTTTTAATTATATATTAAAAACCTGATAACCAATAATTTACAACGAATCCCTAATGCTTTAAACCGATATACGGTATTCAATTTAGGTAAAATTTAAATATCTTTGCGCTGTTTAAATCAACAATATGGACAATAATTTCAATCCCGACAAACAACACACCCTTGCAAACGCAATAAGCATCAGTGGCACCGGACTGCATACCGGTATCCTGGCCGACATGACCCTGAAACCCGCTAATGCCGGTTTTGGCTTTCAGTTTCAAAGGGTTGACCTGCCAAATAAACCCATCATAAAGGCAGACTGCGACTTAGTAACCGATACCAGCAGAGGCACTACACTGGAAGCAAATGGCGCTAAAATAAGCACTGTAGAACATCTTTTGGCTGCCCTGGTAGGTATGGGTGTGGACAATTGCCTGATTGAGATAAATGGCCCCGAAGTACCCATAATGGACGGAAGTTCCATGCCTTTTATCGAAATTATTGAAGAAGTAGGGGTGGTAGAGCAGAATGCAGCCAAGGCCTGGTACTCAATAGATGAAAATCTCTATCTTTCAAATGAAGAAAAAAGGGTAGAAATGGTGATTATGCCTGCCAGAGAATACCAGATTACCACTTTGATTGATTTTAACTCTCCCGTCCTTGGTACGCAACACGCCGAACTAAAAACCATGCGTAATTTTAAAAACAAAATTTCGGCATGTCGTACTTTTTGCTTTTTGCACGAATTAGAAATGCTGCTGGACAACAATTTAGTAAAAGGCGGCGACATCAATAATGCGATTGTGGTAGTGGACAGAGCAATAGAGACCGAAGAATTAGAAAGGCTGAAAAAAGTGTTCAAAAAAGAACATATTGAGGTAAAAAGTGAAGGCTACCTGAATAATTTGGAACTGAGGTTCCCCAACGAACCGGCCAGGCACAAGCTGCTGGACGTGGTGGGCGACCTGGCCCTTATCGGCTACCCCGTAAAGGGTCGTGTGATTGCCAACAGACCCGGACACAGCACCAATGTAGAGTTTGCCCGCCTGATTAAACAACATATTAAGGAAAATAAGCATTTAAAAGACACGCCGCAGTACGACCCTAATCAGCCGATTGTTTACGATTTAGGTTATATTGAAAAAACCCTGCCACACCGTTTTCCGTTCTTATTGGTTGATAAAATTATTGATTTGACAGACAATCGGATTGTAGGCGTAAAAAACGTAACTTTTAACGAATGGTATTTTCAAGGGCATTTTCCCGGCAATCCTGTAATGCCCGGCGTATTGCAGGTAGAGGCGCTGGCGCAGTGTGGCGGTATATTAGCCATAAACTTAGCGGGTGAAGGAGAATATGATACCTATTTTTGAAAATAGATAACTGCAAGTTCAAGCAAATGGTAAAACCCGGCGATACCATGATTTTAAAAATGGAATTAATATCTCCCATAAGACGCGGTATCTGCGAAATGCGCGGCACGGTTTATGTGGGCAATAAGGTAGCTACCGAGGGCGATTTTGTGGCTCAGATTATGAAGCGATAACCATACACTTTGGTTTGAAAAAGGTATATCATTCATATTCATAGGTGTATGTGTATGTAAGTAATTGTGTAATTATTATCTTTAACCGGTTAATATGAAAACTTATTATATCCCTGTCATACTCTTTTTGGTACTCGTATTGGTTTTCTGCTGCCGGAAAAAGGATAAAGCGCCCAAAACCAAAGAGCAGCTTTTTATGGGTTTATGGGTAGAGGAAAGCAGGATGAAAGACACCATTCTGGTTACAAAAGAACAAACCCAGAGTGGCGCTATGATGATTTTGTACCCTAACGGGAAACCTGCCATTCCTTTTGGTTATAGTTTTTTCAGTAATGGCGATTCTATCAGATTGAGCAGCATGGCCTCTGCCGATCCAAAAGACAGAAATGTGCCCTATAAAATCAGTTTTGAAGGCGAAAATAAATTTACCATCAAAAAATTCTACTCCTCACTGCCTGATGGCGACCCGCTCACATTTTATAAAGGCAGATAAGCGACCCGTTTCATCTATTTTATTCGGTATTGCTTCAGATACTGGAGTTTCCTCAAAAATAAGCAAATTAAAGGTTAAAGTCCTTATCAGGTGAAGGTTTGCACCGTTTTAGAAGTGCAAGCCTTTTTTTTGGTTTGGTTTTTGGTAAGACTGTCAAACTGTCCGAAAAAAGTTTCCTCAAAAAAGTGTGTCCATTTTCGTAAAATGCAGTTCCAACAAACATTTTAATACGATTATGGACACAAACTCTTTATCTATCAACCGTTTCAAGGCGCAACTTAGTAAATTTTCAGGAATCATTTCAAAACCATTTTCTAAAACCACGAAACGTTTTTTCAGGGAGATGCTTTATGGCATACAGGCCAGCCGTGATGTAAAACTTTCCAACATCGGGCGTAGTCTTCATGAAGACATTGCTTTAATAAAAACAGAAGACCGGCTGAGTCGCAATTTGAGTGAGAAAGATTTTTCCGACCATATTAATTCGGAAATCATACGATTAGCCGATGATAAAATAACCGATGAAATGGTAATTTCTATCGGCCCCAGGAGATTATGAAACCCTACGCCAAAGCGATGGAAAAATTGTGCGGCATCTGGGATGGCAGTGAAGGCGAAGCTGCACAGGGGTATCATTTATGCCAGGTTACGGCAGCCAATCTGGAGCACAATAAAATAATCCCCGTTTACTGTGAAGCCTATTCTTCCAATGAAAAAGACTATGTAAGCAGTACCGAAAAAGTAAAAAAGGTGATATCCAAAGTTATTGAAAAAACAGGCACACATGGCGTTTGGGCGATTGACCGGATGGGCGATTGTGATGATATTATTAATCACTTTAGTGGCAATAGGCTCAAATTTGTTACCCGGCTAAAGCTGAACAGATGGTTAAACACGACCAATAAAAAAGGCGGACGAATAAGTGTGCAGGCAGAGCGGTTGGAACGCCATATGAACCTTTGCCACCAGGCACAAATAACAAAAATTGACGATGGAAAGGAAACGGTCATCCATATTACATTTGGCATTACCAAAGTAGCATTGCCGAATAATCCTGAGAGGTGGTTTTATGCGGTTGTAATCAAAGGATTTGGCCAACACCCCATGATACTCATTACCAACCTTGAAGTGAATACAAAAGAAAGTAAAGCGATTTATTATGTAGTGGAAGTGTATCTTACCCGGTGGAAATGCGATGAATGCTACCGCTATATCAAACAGTCTTATAATCTGGAAGATGTAAGAGTGCGAAGCTATACTGCCATACGAAATACCGTAGCCTTAGTGCATGCTATTGCTTACTTTACCAGTGTCTATATGGGAATGTCATTAAAGCTAAAAGTAGCAGTACAAAAGATTTTTATATTGAGCAAACGATTTTTTGGAGTGCCTACTTTTTTCCAATATGCCATGGCCGATGGTATTTTTGAATTGCTAAAAAAGGCGAGAACGGGAATAGAAGAAATAAAGTTCAAGGGAAAAACTGGCATTTCGTCAGATGACTTCCAACTCAGTTTGTTCCCAGATTAGAAAAAAAGAGGAAACTCCAGTCAGATACAACTTTATGCTGTTTTTTAAGCTGAAATCCCTTTATTTTTCGTAAGTTTGTAAGTTGTTTCTACTTAAAAATATTTAATCGGATTTATTTATGAGTGAGGATTTAAAGGATAACCATCCAGGATCTAAGCCGTCTTATGGTGCAGATAGTATTCAGGTATTAGAAGGATTGGAAGCGGTACGCAAAAGACCTGCCATGTATATTGGCGACATTTCTGAAAAGGGCCTGCACCATTTGGTTTATGAGGTGGTTGACAACTCGATAGATGAGGCGCTGGCCGGATATTGCAAAAACATTGACGTAACTATCCATGAAGACAATTCTATTTCGGTAGAAGACGATGGTCGTGGTATCCCAACAGGTATTAATCAAAAACAGGGCGTAAGCGCCTTGCAGGTAGCCATGACAGTATTGCACGCCGGAGGTAAGTTCGACAAAGGCTCTTATAAGGTTTCGGGCGGCTTGCATGGGGTGGGTGTAAGCTGTGTGAATGCGCTGAGTACAAAAATGCTCACAACTGTTTGGCGCGAGGGTAAAATATTTGAGCAGGAATACAAAATCGGAATTCCGCAATTTGACGTAAGAGAGGTTGGCGTAACCGAAAAAAGAGGCACCAGACAACATTTTTGGCCTGATGGCACTATTTTTATCACTACAGAATATAAGCGCGATATATTAAAAGGCCGTCTCAGAGAATTATCGTATCTGAATAAAGGAAGACGAATCACCCTTAGTGACCTGAGAGAGAAAGACGATGCCGGAAATGTGATTTCCGAAACTTTTCGCAGCGAAGGCGGAATTGTGGAATTTGTGGAAATGCTTGACAAAAACGCCGGAAGGCAGTCGCTCATTCCTAAGGTACTGTATGTAGAAGGGTTAGACGCTAACACCAATGTAGCGGTAGAAGTAGCGCTTACCTATAATAATTCTTATAATGAGCACATCTATTCTTATGTAAACAATATCAATACCATTGAGGGCGGCACTCACGTTTCGGGCTTCAGGCGCGCTCTTACCAGGGTCTTTAAAAGCTATGGCGACAAAAACGGCCTGTTTGAAAAAGCAAAAGTGAATATTGAAGGTGATGACTTTCGCGAAGGCTTGAGCGCCATCATATCGGTAAAGGTGCCCGAGCCTCAGTTTGAAGGTCAAACCAAGACCAAATTGGGCAATACAGAAGTAATGGGTGTAGTGGACTCCACGGTTTCTCGTGCATTGGATGCCTATCTGGAGGAAAACCCAAAGGATGCCCGCAATATCATTAGCAAGGTCATATTGGCGGCTCAGGCACGTGCGGCAGCTCGAAAAGCAAGAGAATTAGTACAAAGAAAATCGGTTTTGAGCGGAGGCGGATTGCCGGGCAAACTTGCCGACTGTAGCGACCGTAACCCTGAAAAATGCGAATTGTACCTCGTGGAGGGAGACTCGGCAGGTGGAACTGCCAAACAAGGGCGCGACAGAAGTTTTCAGGCTATCTTGCCCCTGAGAGGTAAAATCCTAAACGTGGAAAAGGCGATGGAGCATAAGATTTATGAAAATGAAGAAATCAGAAATATGTACACCGCACTCGGTGTTACTGTAGGCACACCTGACGACCCTAAAGCTTTGAATATTGCCAAGCTCCGTTACCACAAACTCATCATCATGACCGATGCCGATGTGGATGGAAGCCACATTGCAACACTGATCCTTACATTTGTATATCGCTACATGAAGGAATTAGTGGAACAGGGATATGTGTATTTGGCTCAGCCGCCACTATACCTGGTAAAGAGAGGTAAAGAAGCTGCTTATGCATACAATGAGGAACAACGCAAGGCGCTGGTAGAAAAATTAGGCGCCGGAAAAGAAGACTCTGTAAATATTCAGCGATACAAAGGTTTGGGTGAGATGAATGCCGAACAGCTTTGGGAAACCACTATGGACCCCGAGCGCAGAACACTGAAGCAGGTAACCATCGACAGCGCTGCTGAGGCCGACCGTGTGTTCAGTATGCTGATGGGTGATGAGGTGGCACCACGCAGAGAGTTTATTGAAGCCAATGCACGGTATGCGAAGTTGGATGTGTAGAAATACGCTGGATTCATCCACAAAAAAGATTGAGCTTTTCAGATTTTTGTAAAATAGAATCCGTTTTATGAAAAAAATCCTCCCTCTCACAATCCTCTTTCTGCTATTCATTTCCTGCAAAAGAGATTGCCCCTGCAAGGTGGACAGGAGGTTCAATGCCACTATAATCGGCGTGGGTACGTATTGCGGCGGCCGGTTTTAATCCAATTTGACAAACCGGTCAAAGGTATTTCCCAAAACATATCAAGTAATATTTGCTATGAAGTCAACCTGAGCAATCAATATAAAGTTCCGGGTAAAAGAATCGGCCTTGAATATCGCGCTCCAAAACCGGAAGAGGATATGGCTTGTACTGCAATGGGCCCCGCCTATCCCCATATTTTTATTACCCGTGTCAATGCATTTGAAAACTAAGTTTTTTGCCAGGAACGACCGTCTGTCATTCTTTTGCATTGGAATTCGGCAGAAGAAGAATTTCTATGTAAATTTGAAACTTCTAACGATGAAATACTCCAAATTTTTTATGTATAAAACATTTTTATGAAAAAAATTGCACTTTTTTTGATTTTATCGCTTTCCATCGCGCTCCATTCAATTGCCGATGAGGGTATGTGGCTGCCTCAGTTGCTGGGCCAGCAGGTTTACAACGACATGGTGAAAAAGGGATTGAAGCTCACCAAAGAACAATTGTACAGTGTGAACAAAAACTCGCTAAAAGATGCCATTATCATTTTTGGCGGCGGATGCACCGGTGAAATTGTAAGCGCTAAAGGTCTTATCTTCACCAATCACCACTGCGGCTACGATGCCATTGCCAGCGCCAGTACTGTGGAACACAATTATCTGAAAGATGGTTTTTATGCACGCAACATGGGTGAAGAAATAAAGACCAGACTTTCGGTTCAGTTTCTGCTGCGCGTAGAGGATGTGAGTAATGAAGTAAACAATGCACTGGCCGACCTGAGCGGAAAAGAAAGAGCCGCTAAACAAAGAGAAGTGATGGGCGCCATCAGCAAACGGATGAGCGATGCCGATAAATTCATTGAAGCCAGAGTGAGCCCCATCTTCAAAGGAAATCAGTACCTGGTTTTTGTGTATGAAAGGTACAATGACGTGCGTTTAGTGGGTACTCCTCCCGAAAACATCGGTAAGTTTGGCGGCGACACCGACAACTGGGAGTGGCCGCGCCATACCGGCGATTTCTCTATCTTCAGAGTATATGCTAATAAGGATAACAAACCTGCCAACTATGATGTAAACAATGTGCCGCTCAAACCAAAATGGTACTTACCGGTTTCGCTCAAAGGCGTGAAAGAGGGAAGTTTTGCAATGATCTGGGGCTATCCCGGCGGTACCAACCGCTACGAATCTTCCTACGGAATCAAACTGGCTACCGACATTAATAATCCTTCATTGGTGGAGCTTCGTGATGTTCGTTTGAAATATATGAGAGAAGAAATGGTAAAAGATCCCGCCATCAAACTAAAATTGGCTTCCAACTATGCAGGAATTGCCAACTACTGGAAATTTTATGACGGCGAAACCAAACAATTACTGAAACATGATGTTTTTGGTCAAAAGAAAGCTGCCGAGGAAAAATTTAATGGCTGGGCAAAAGGGAAACCCGAGTTTGAAAATATCTTTAGCGAATGGAAAGCGGCTTATGACAAATGGCTGCCCTATGCCAAACAAAGAATGTATATTTCTCAGGGAATTAAAGCTTCTCCGCTCATCGGATTTGTGGAAGCGCTCTCCGGCCTGAGAAGCGCCTTAAATAATCCGTCTCTATCTAAAGAAAATCTGAAAAAAACACTTGAAAGGGCAACGGCGATGAGAAGTTCGTTCCTACTGAGTGAAGATAAACCTTCGGATGAAAAATTCTTTGCGGCAGCTACCAGAATGTTTTATCAGAATATTGCAAAAGAACAACAGCCTAAAGGATTTTATGAGATGCTGGCGCAGAAATACGGATCACTTGACGATGATAATACCTACAAAAAATATGCTGCAGATGTGTTCGGCAACACCATCGTTCTGAATGATGCCAGATGGAATGCATTTATTGCAAACCCGGATGTTACCGCTTTTAACAATGATCCTGCATACAGACATTATGACGCATTTGTGGCCAGATACAATGCTGAATATGAGCCACTGTATCAGGAGTTTGAAATCAAGAATAATGATCTGGGCCGGTTGTACATCAAAGGGGAACATGAAATGAATCCGGCGCAGGCGGCAAAAACCTATCCTGATGCTACCTTTACCATGAGGGTCAGTTATGGTTCGGTGGAGCCTTACAACCCGCGCGATGGTGTTTTTTACGATTTTCTGACTACCTCAAAAGGTGTGTTGGAAAAATACAAACCAGGCGATTATGAGTTTGACCTTACTGCCAAACAAATAGAACTGTTGCGCAAGAAAGACTTTGGCCAGTATGCCGATCCGATGAGAAAAGACTTGGTGGTAGGCTTCATCACCAATAATGATATCACGGGAGGCAACTCCGGCTCACCGGTGCTGAACAACAAAGGTGAATTGATCGGCCTGGCTTTTGACGGAAATTATGAAGCGCTCAGCCACAAATTAGCGTTCGATAAAACCTTCAATCGCACCATTAATGTGGACATCAGGTATGTGCTTTGGTGCATTGACAAATTAGGCGGTGCAAAAAACATTATCAATGAACTGAAGCTGATGCGTTAAACGACGGAAATAAAAAATGAAAGAGGCTGTTTCTGATCAGGAAATAGCCTCTTTTCTATCTTTGCAAGTGAAATTAACATTTCTGAAAAAGTGGATTCTCTTTATCGGAATTTTACCAAACCAAATTCTTTTTACCAAAATGAAATAACGATTGATGTGGTAAAAAATCAGTACAAGTCACTTGAATTTATTTATGTCAAGTCGGTACCGGGCCGTTTTACTGCTTCTGTCTTTTTTACGAATTTGACCAACTCCAATTTTCACGGAAGCGGCAACAGAAAAAATGAACGAGATTATGGAAAATTCATTTGCACCGCACTAAAAGGAACAAGGTCAGGGACACAAATTGAGGAGGATAACGATTATGCAATTTGTACTCAATCCCTGCTTTTTGCTTCAAGTCTCGTAACCAATTGGCAAGAAATACATTTTAGGTAGATTGTAAAAAATTTCGAAATAATCGTAAAATTATTTAATTTTAAGCAAGGTTCCACAGCTTATGAAAACTATATTAGCCATAGCATTTGTAATCATACCGGCGATGCCATGTTTATCGCAAGAAACATTTATGGATCCCCCTAGCAGGGAAATAACCATAATCCCCTTCACACAATTTACAGGTGGGGTAATTGTTTTTAAAGCATTATTAGAAAATTTCCCAGACTCATTAAATTTTATTCTTGATAGCGGAAGCGGCGGTATTTCTTTAGACTCTACCACTGTGGCTAACCTGGGATTATCTCCTTCTGAACCAGAACGTCTGGTAAGAGGTATTGGAGGGATTCGGAAAGTGGGGTTTATAAAGAACAAAACCCTAATCATCAATCAGCTTATAGTGAGCAGCCTGAATTTTCATGTGATAGATTATGAAATTTTATCGGCATTATATGGAGAACGAATAGACGGTATAGTCGGTTATTCTTTATTGAGCCGATATATTGTAAAAATTGATTATGAAAAAAGATACTGAGTTTTTGGTCTAATGGCACAATTAAATATCCAAGAGGCGGTTATTTGCTTCATCCCCAAATAAATTTAATTCCCTTTTCAATGGCCTCGGTGAAGGATGCCAAACGCAAAGATTTACGATATCTCTTAGATATTGGTGCCGGTCTTGCAACGCTCATCTCTCAGGATTATATCGAAGACAGCGCCTTTCTGAAATCAAAAAGAAAGAAATATTTAAAACAGGGAGAAGGTATTGGTGGCAAGGTGGAAATGTACCTTACCGTGATGAAGGAATTAAAACTAGGCCCTTATAAATTCAGGAATGTTCCGGTAAATATTTTCGATGACACTTATAATTTATTGTCATATCCCTCTCTTGGAGGGCTTATTGGCAATGAGATTTTCAGGCGATTTAATTGCATTATCAATTATCGAAACAGAGAAATATTTATAAAACCCAATAAATTTTTCTCCGATCCCTTTGACTATGCTTATTCAGGCATCGAACTATACTTGGTTGATGGCATCGTTTTGGTTGGAGACATCCCAAAAGGATCTCCTGGTGACAAGGCAGGGCTATTTGCCGGAGACGAAGTAATTGCAATTAATAAAAAATTCGGGCTTAGCTTAGAGGAGTTGAAGCAGGCATTACAAGCCACTTATGACCCTGTAAAAATAATCATTAGAAGAAATGGAGAACTCATGAATAAAACCATAAAAATTATCAATATCGTAAATGGGAAGCCTATTTCAAACCAAACCATGTCTAACTCATTCAGAGAAGGGATTCAAACAAAAAACCAGTACGATACACGCGAACCTATTAGAGTTCCACCCCTTCAATAAATATTGAATGAGAGAAAAGAATTGCTAACAATACCCGCACCATTACAGTGTTGGATTTGTATTTGAGGGAAAACTATTTATTTTTTCGGGGTAATAGACAAAAATGGGTCTAAAAACCGCTGTAACCATTATTGTTATTAGCTTTGAAGCCAATCAAAGGTTATGAATAAAAAAACTGCTTTTATTGTGGGAGCAAAATTGTACGGGAAAAGGGCTTTTTTAATGACAAACAACGCTATAAATGTATGGCTTGTGGTCGAAGTTTTGTTGGAGGATTAAGGATAAAAAGTGAAGATGTTTTAATCGAATATCTTTCAGGAAAACAAACCTACGATCAATTAGCGGAGAAGTATAATTGCTCAAACAAAACCATTCAGCGAAAAATAGACCAATCTTCCGCACAACAGAATAGAGCATTTCCTTCTCGAGTTAATGTGTTAATGGACTCTACTTATTTTGGAAAATCTTTCGGAGTAATGGTATTCAAAGACAGTATAACAGGCGTAATTTTACTGAAGAAGTATGTGAAACAAGAAACTAACCTTTTGTATTTAGAAGGCATGCAAGAGATAGCTAAGCGTGGCATTAAAGTACAATCTATTATTTGCGATGGTCGCAGAGGGTTGTTTTCTCTGTTTACTAATGTTCCTATGCAATATTGCGAGTTTCATCAAGTAAAAACAATCAGGACTTATCTTACCAAAAAGCCTGAAATGCAGGCAAGTAAAGAGTTGTGGGAGCTTGCCCTGTTGCTAAGAAAAGCAGATAAAGAAAGCTTTGTTGGAAGTTTAGATGAATGGCATCCTAAATGGGAATGGTTTTTGAGTGAGCGTAAAATTGATGAAGCAGGTAAGAAACGTTATGTGCACAAAAAGCTAAGGAGTGCTTACAGAAGCTTAAAAACAAACCTACCTTGGTTATTCACTTGGTACGATAATCTGGAATTGAATATACCCAATACAACCAATGCTATTGATGGTCATTTCTCCGATCTAAAGAACAAACTCAGCAATCACAATGGACTTTCCATTGATAGAAAAAAGAAGTTGATTGATGAGTTTTTTAAGGCATAGCGTTCTCTAAAAATATCAATGGACTTTGTACAAAGCCCATTGATTGACATTTTTGTCGAACATCTGCATGATCCCTGACAGGTTGCTCTCCGGCAGAGCTTGCTTCCGTTTATGCAGATAATACAAAGCTCAAAATAAAGCCAACACCAAGTATGAATAGTGAAAAATAAAAAGACCCATTTTTGTCCATTACGCCGCAATATTAATTTAATACCTCGGCTAACTTTGCTTCCAGCGCAGGACCTCTCAGCGATTCGGCGATGACTTTACCCTGAGGATCTACCAAAACATTGTAAGGAATTCCGTCAAACTGATAAATCGGAAGCACCATTGACTCCCATTGTTTCAGGTCGCTCACGTGCTGCCACAAAAGCTGGTCTTTTTTAATGGCGCTCAACCACGATTCTCTGTCTTCATCAAGCGACACGCCCAGAATAGTGAAATTTTTATTTTTGAACTTATTAAAAGCAGCCACTACATTAGGATTTTCCATACGGCAGGGTTTACACCAACTTGCCCAAAAATCAACCAACACATATTTACCCTTTAAAGAACTGAGCGTCAATGGTTTACCATTCACGTCGGGTAGTGTAAAGTCGGGCGCCTGCTTGCCCACCCACATTCCGCCGCCACCCTGCGCTGCTGCTCCAGATGATTGGGCAGCAATAGCTTGCTTTAGCTGCGCCATTCCTGTGTGGTCGGGATTATCTTTTATGGCTTTATCAATTATAGCGTTTACCTGGTCATTTCCTAAAGGCTCCAGCCCAAAACCCGGATTATTGGCTGTTGACTGATAATATCCAAGCATAAACATTGTCAACGCCACATTATTAGACTTATTCATTTCTGCCTTTGCATATTCTTTCAGTTCGGTGCTTTGCTTTGCCATTGCCTGATGGGTTTCATTGATGATGCTGTCCGGGGCAATTGCTTTTTGAAGGCTGTCCAAAGCTCCGGCTTTGTCAAAAATGAACTTCATCTTGTTGTTAAAGTTAGTCGTAAACTCCTGCATAAGCTGGCTGGCAGAAGAGCCGGTTACTTCATACTTCTCAGCATATTCAGGATTTTCTTTGTTCATTGTAATTTTCAGCTTTACTGCTGCCACATCATTTACAACAGCAGCAATGGGATACATGCCCTTGTCAATTCGAATATTATAAATAGCTGATTCGCCCGTTCCGGTTTTAAAGGAAAAGCTGCCGTTTGAACCGATTTTTGCCGAGTCAACTAATACAGCACCGCATGGTGCCTACGGGCACTTCCTCTAAATAGGCCATTTTCCCTTTATTGTTGATTATATCTCCGGAAACCGAGAAGATTTTTTACCGTCATTTTTACAACTAATTAAGAATGAGGTAGTTAGTAAAATAAGTAATAACTTTTTCATACAAATGTGTTTTTTACCTGATGCTGAATGATTTATCTTCGGTTTTTTGAGATTTCAATTCAGACTGTTTTTATATTTAGAATTTATGATTTAAAATTTTATGATAAATTAACCTTTTCTTCCTCCCTGCTAAACAACATTTTTCGGCGAAAAGTTATTTTATTTTCTTTCAATCTCTGAAAAATATAGACATATTACTGAAAATCAATAATTTATCTCAAAGTTTTTCCTCACACGGAGAGCGAGATAAACCTGTAAGCAGCAAATATTTTGAAGGATTCGATAAATATCAACCACACCATTTTATTTTCCTTTAAAAATAAACTTAACCTTCCATCAAAAGGGTGTAAAAATAGGCAGTAAAAACTTATTTGGAGTGATAAAGGTTACACTAAATCATTTAGTTTGCTTTTTTCAATCGTTATATTATACTAAAGTGACTTCAGCTTCTCCCATGACAGCGTTTATATTTTTTGCCGCTTCCGCAGGGGCAGGGCGCATTTCGGGGAGTATTGGCGTAAGGGTCTTTGGGAACAACAGGAACCATATCTTCTTCGTAGTCCTCATAATCATAACCATCAAAGCCGTCCTCATCATATATGCTATCTTCTCCATCAAATACTTGCTGATAGTCTGAGTCGTCATCAAAATCACCTAAATATTGAATATGTTCCTGCAGGTTTTTATAAAAATAGAATTTCCTCTTTTCTTCATCTTGCATACTGTTTCTGGCATCCTCCATACTGCCTGTTACGAAACAGGAAACCAGTTCCTCCTCATACATTTTTTCTATCTGCGGCATTAGTTCAGCAGCTTTAATATCTAAGGCAGCACCTACCAAAGAGGCTACCACATCGGTATCCAGCAAATCGGTATTTTCTCTTTCATCATAAAAGGCCTGCATTAATGCAGACAGTGTATCAATTACCTTTTGTTGGTAACCGGCATCTGCTTCTATCATTATACCCAAGAACTCAATCAGCATATTTTTGGAGTGAGACGAAACCAAAGGCTCCAAAACAAAATTTTTTACCTTGAGCAATAATTCATCCGAAGGTTTTTGAAAGTAAGCCGAAACCACCTCATCTAATACATCCTCAAACCAAAAGTCAATATATTCCTCCGGCTGCCGCAAATGTGTCAATAACTCATCGAACCCTTTTTCAGGGTCCACATATCCAAGTAATAAAGCGGCATTTAGTACGGCATCTGATTCTTCATACTCATCATAAGCATATTCACTTACCAGAAGAGAGTGATTCATTATATAATGCAGCTCATCTATAAGGGCTTCTTTGTTGTTTTCAATATCATTCAGTACCGCATTTTCGTTCAAATTCCAAATGGAATCCTCATACAAATATTCAAATGCTTCATTCTTGGATAATAGCGTTTCCATTATTTGAGGCAGTGTATGCGTTTCACGGGTGTTAGCAATTTTTTTCTTTTCGTCTAATTTTTTTCTGTCTTCTTTATATTTTTTAAGTCGGTAGTGTTCAATACGATTCTTGATTTCAGTGATGAAGTCTTTTTCAAATTTTTCATCTCTCAGTTTATCGTTATATTTTTCTGCTTCTTCAAATCTGTTGGTGCCGGCCAGATATTCTATTGCAGCCTGAGCGTAAGATCTACATTCCGGGTAATGAAAAGCTTTTCTTTCGGGGTACAGAACCGAAATATCCAGTTCGCCTCCTCCCAGCAGGTTATGTGCCGCTTCAAACTGCCCTTCCTCTACCAGAAATATAGCTTTTTGGGTTCTTGCATATAGGTAATCGGGAAATTTCTGAAGTGTTTGTTCCACTATCTCGTTTGACTTTTCACTATTTCCATTCACTTCATGCCATATTGCCTCAAAGTTCCAAATCATCGGTACATTGGGATACCGTTTCCAAAATTTGTCCAATCGTTTCTTAACAGATGGTTTCCCTTTAATTACCCTGCTGTACAAATCATTGTATTGCTCTTTAATTTCCGCAGGAATAACCCAAGGGGTATCTGCCTCTTCAGCATTGTCCACAATTTTATATTTATCCATCTTATCCACTTATTATTTTTTAAAAAATTTCGGGGGCTGTGGGCTTTACAATAAACAGCAACTCCGGTTCCCGCTTTTCGCTGCAAGTCCTCACCCCCCCAAGGGGTTGCGGGCTTTTCGCTTCAATCGGGCAGCCCATCGGCTTTTGTACGCTGCTCCACTATTTTTTGGGTTTCAAAAATAGCCGCTATTTTATTACAATCCATAACATTATTTACCCAATCCTTTTAATAAACCTGCCAGCAATCCCAGGGCATTGCCCACCATCTGTTCATTTTCCACTGGCAGTTTTAGATAGGTTTTGCCGGTTTTTTCGTCTTTTTCGGTAATGGATTTGCTCAGTTTTTCTACTGCTTCGGGGTTTTGCAATGTAGCCATAAAATTAGAGAAGAACTTCATTCCCTGTTGTATCAAATCATCTGCTGCCTGGTTGTTGCTGCAGAAGCTGCGGCCTGTTGTGGCATTTCTTTCAAAGAAGTTTCTTCCATCTCCTTGTCTTCCGGCACATCCGAAAAATCAAAAGGCAATTGTGTGGCTTTCTCTTTATCGGCTGGCGGGGCCGCAATTTCCTCTTTTTCCTCTTTATCCACACTTACTGGCACGGAATTGGCAGGTTGCGTAGCAATGGCCTCTACCGATTCCATTAGTTTATTAAACTTGCTTTCGCCCATGAAAATAGAGTCTTCTCCATTGTCAAAAATACCTGTGGCAATCGATTTTTTGAACTTCAGCACTTCTAACATCCGTTCTTCAATGGTTCCCTGAGCTACTAAATTGATGATGGACACATTTTTCTTTTGTCCCATACGATATATTCGGGCTATGCGCTGCTCCAATACGGCCGGGTTCCAGGGAATATCCATATTCACCATATACGCCGCCGATTGCAGGTTTAGCCCCACACCGCCGGCATCGGTAGAAAGAAAAATGCGACAGTCGGGATCGGTATTAAAATTGGTAAACAGCGTCTCCCTGTCTTTGCTGGGTACGCCGCCATGCAGGCTTTCAAATTTTATCCCTCTGTTATTCAATTCCAGCGCAATCAGGCGGGTCATTCGTTCCCATTGACTAAAAATGACCATTTTTTCGCCTTCTATCGAAATAACACCTTCCAAAATACTAAAAAGTTCATCCAACTTGGTTTGATAATTGGTTTCCTGATCAAGTATGTAGGTGCTGTCGCAAATCATTCGCATGATGCTGAGGCTGTTCAATAAGTTTTGCCTGTCTTTTTCGCTCAAAAACCCTGTTCGTCGCCATCTGTTCACCAATTTTGCTACTATATCTTTCTTTTCTTCGTGTATTTCCATCTGCTGGGTAGTGATGGGGATAATCAGGTTTTTGTCCATCCGCTCCGGCAATTGTTTCAAAACCTCTTTCTTATTTCTGCGAAGCAAAATACCCGAAAGCGCTTTGCCTATCTCATTCAGGTTGGTATAGCCGAATAGTTTTCCGGTATCATCGGTTTGCTGGTGTTTTGCCAAAAAATTGCGAAGGGAGCCTAACAGCAAAGGATCTGTGAACTGAACCAATGAATAAAGCTCCTCAATGTTATTTTCGAGTGGCGTACCGGTAAGCGTTAAGGAATAGGTTGATTTTAAGCGTTTTATGTTTCCCGAAATTTTAGTTCGCCAGTTTTTAATGCGCTGGGCTTCATCCAGAATGATGATGTCAGGAGCCATTTCGTTCAGGTACTTCCAGTCATTACCGGCCACGTGATAGCTGATGATTTTAAAAAAATTGCTATCCTTTTCATATAGATGCTGCCGTTGCATTGCATTGCCTTCCACCACGGTAACAGAGGCGTTGGAAAATTTTTCAATCTCGGTTTTCCATTGATATTTCAATGAGGTAGGGCAAATGACTAATGCTTTTTCCAAACCCAGTTCCTTTTGCATCAAAACCGCCCAGGCAATGGCCTGAAGCGTTTTACCCAAACCCATATCGTCTGCAAGAATGGCGCGTCCGGCTCGGGTGGCAAATAATATACCCTCCTGTTGATAGGGGAAAAGGGTGGCTTTTACAATACCTTTCAATTGTGAACTGCCTTGGGAGGAGGCTAAATGATGCCTTTGGTTTCGGCTGCGTTGCTCAATGATGGTATCCAGCACATCGGGGTAACAACGAAAACCGGGGTTAATGGCTTTGGCCTCAGCCAGAAGTTTATCGAACAATGGCACTGCTTTTTCCAGAATTTCATTGCCCGAGGAAAAATATTTTTTTGCCCATTGCTGCATTTTCGCCTGATTTTCGGTGCCAATGCGCAATTTTATTTTTCTGCCATCATTGTAAGCCAGATAAAGTGATGAGTAGGGTTGTGGCGGTATCGTGTCCCATAGTTTTTTAAATCCTCTTTTTTTATTCAGCGTCAGTTTTACGGCTTCAATGTGTTTGCAGGAGCCTAACCCGTTGGTTTTAAAATCGGGGCAGTTGCAAAAATTGCAGCCGTTATTCTTGCTTCTGATAGCAACTTTATAAGTTTTTATTGAAAGGGGGTTATGCACTTCAAAATCACTATAGATGGGCTCATCTCCAATGTTTTTTATAGTAAAAGCTTCCTTTTCGGCTATTTGTTTCCGGAGCGCCAGTTGCCATTCGGTTTCGGTCATATACTGTGGCTTCCGGCTGTGCGATAGGGGTATTTTGGGATTTACTTTTTTCTTTCTCCCCGATCCGGACTTTTTAGCGCTTGTGGCCATGCGGTTTTTAGCGGTAAATGTAATAAACAAAAGGAAAAGAAATCGGACTTTAACTCAAAAAACAAAAATGTAATTTATTTATAATGTATATATATATATTTATAAATTAATTACACACTGTTAATGAAAAAATATTTTCTGAAATTGTCAGTTATGCAAAGAATAATGTAATCTTGCGGTGGTCAAACTATTATAACTATTTGTGTCTATTCACTTCAAATAATGGCAAACAATCCGAATTTTAAGACTGCGGCGCTCGAAAAAATCAGCCATCTCGAATATTTTAAGATTGCCGTATCGGTGGACTGTGTGATTTTTGGTTATCTTGACAAGGATTTAAAGGTGCTTTTGATTCAGTCGGATCTGGAAGAGTTTTCGGGATTAAATTCTTTATTGGGCGATTTGGTGAGGCCCGATGAAGACTTAGACGCTGCTTCTTACCGGATATTGAAGGAGCGCACCGATCTGGATGATGTTTTTTTGCAGCAGGTTCACACCTTCGGAAAGGTGAATCGCCACCCGTCAGGCAGGGTTGTTACCACAGCCTATTACTCATTAATTAATATCAACAGCCATAAACTAAAGATTATTGACAACGACCTGAACTGGCACTCGGTAAAAAATATCCGAAAATTAGCTTTTGACCACAAAGAAATATTAGAAACCTGCCTTGCCCATCTGCAACAGGAGGTGATGGAAACGCCGGTGGTTCATAACCTGATGCCCGAAAAGTTTTCGCTGAGAGAGTTGCAGGAAGTATATGAGGCTATTTTGGCCTCGCCGCTTGACAGAAGAAATTTTCGAAAAAAAATTGCCGTCAAACAATGGCTTCAGGATTTGAATGAAATGGAAGATAACGTATCCCACAGGCCCGGAAAACTCTATAAATTTAAGCCAAAATACCTGAAAAACGGATTTTCAAGAAAAAGTTAAAAAATTTTTTGTCAAAATGTGTACTTAATACACAATAATCCTCTTATCTTTGTATTCGTTAACTAATGTGTATTTTATACACATTAAATTTTTAAAATAATATTTGTTTGTCTATGTTAATCAAAAGATTGTTTGTAGCAACATTTACACTCGTGTTACTATTGTTGAGCCAGTTATCTCATGCTCAAGGCAAAATCATTACGGGAACTGTAACTGATTCTAAAGACGGAACGCCCTTGCAGGGAGTTACAGTATCGGCAAAAGGTACCACAGTTGCTACTCAAACCAATGCTACAGGCGCTTACAGCCTGAATGTTCCGATTGCTGCCAATACGCTGGTGTTTACATCGGTGAGTTTTGTAACTCAGGAACTTTTAATTACAGGAAATGTAGTGGACGCAGCATTAATTTCCACCACAACTGCAATGGAAAATGTGGTGGTGGTGGCTTATGGAACCCGAAAGAAAAGTGATCTTACCGGTTCTGTTACTGCTGTTACTGCTAAAGATTTTCAAAAAGGAAGCGTCAATTCTTCCGAACAATTGCTGCAAGGTAAAGTGGCCGGCTTGGAGGTAACTACAGGTGGCGGCGCTGCGGGTGGCGGCAGTAAAATCAGGATTCGCGGTGCTGCTTCCCTAAACGCCAGCAATGACCCATTGATCGTTATTGACGGAGTGCCGGTGGAAGGCAATGGCATTTCGGGTTCGGCCAACCTGCTCAATACCATTAACCCTAATGATATTGAAAGCATGAGTGTGCTGAAAGATGCTTCTGCAACCGCTCTGTACGGTTCCCGTGCCACAAATGGCGTTATCATCATTACCACTAAAAAAGGCACTGCCAGTAAGCCTCAAATCAACTTTAATGCCAAGGCATCTATCAGCCAGGTAAACAAGTATGTGGATGTGCTTACAGGAGATCAGATAAGAGATATTGTAAAAAATACAGGCAAATCCAACTTTATTGCCATGCTGGGAAAGGAAAATACCAACTGGCAAAAGGAAATTTATCAGACAGCGCTTGGCTTTGACAATAACCTGAGTGTGGCCGGAAAAACAAGAATCTCCGATGGGTTCAGCCTGCCTTATCGTGTATCCGTTGGCTATCTGAATCAGGAAGGTGTGCTCAAGACAAATAATTTTGACAGGTTTACCGGCGCAATCAATATTTCGCCTAAGTTTTTCAATGATTATCTGAGCTTTAATATTAATGCCAAATATGCCAATACAAAATATCAGTTTGCCGATGAAGGCGCTATTGGTTCTGCTGTGAACTTTGACCCCACACAGGCTGTATTGAGTGGCAATAATAAATTTGGAGGTTATTACGAGTGGTTGCAAAGCAATGGTGTGCTCAACGGTATCGGCCCTCGCAATCCGGTGGCGCTCTTACAACTAAGAGACAATAGGTCAAATGTGAACCGCTTGGTTGGTAATGTGCAGATGGATTATAAAATGCATTTTTTACCTGATTTGCATTTACTGTTAAATCTGGGTATGGATAAATCTGTTGGATCCGGTACCGACATATTGGATTCTACTTCTGCATCTTCTGTTTTGAGCTATACGGGACTTGGTCGTAAATCAATTTATGAGCAGAAAAAACTGAGCAAACTTGCTGATGCGCAATTATTTTATCAAAAAAACCTGGGAGGTGGAAGCGCAATTGATGTGTTGGTAGGACATGGTTATCAGGATTTCTTTACTGATGATTTTATCAATGCGCAACGTTATTTGAATGATAAAACTATTCCGGGTACCGAACCGGTGGATTCTTTCCTGCATAATGGCTTTGCCATAGAATCCTATCTGGGGCGCGTGAACCTGACTTTGGTCGATAAGTATTTGCTGACAGCCTCTATCAGGCGTGATGCCAGCTCTAAATTTTCACCTGAAAACCGGGTGGGTATATTCCCTGCCTTTGCTTTTGCGTGGAAACTGAAAGAAGAATTATTTAAATCGGTAGATGCTATTACCGACTTAAAACTCCGTTTAGGCTGGGGTAGCACCGGCCAGCAGGATGGTATCAACTATAGTTATTACCTGCCTCTTTATTACAAGGCTATGCCCACTGCGCGCTACCAGTTTGGCAATACTTTCTTTTTTCCTTACAGACCAGCGCTTACAACAAAGACCTGAAATGGGAGACAACGACAACTACAAACTTAGGATTGGATTTTGGCATATTCAGCAACAGAATTAACGGTTCGGTTGACTATTATGTGAAGAAAACCAAAGACCTGCTGAGTTATGTGGATATTGCGCCAGGCGCCAATTTTGATATTACTCAACTGAGGAATATCGGAAGTCTGGAAAATAAGGGTGTGGAAATATCGGTAAACACCGTTCCTATTAAAGAAAAAGAGTATAGCTGGGATTTCAATTTCAATGTTACCTATAATACTTCAAAAATCACATCCTTATACGGACAGGAAGATAATCCTAATTTCAAGGGGATTGAAGTAGGAAGAATTCAGGGTGGCACCGGCAATAATATTGGTGTGCATGCTGTGGGGCAAACGCCGTTCACCTTCCTGCCATTAAAACAGGTATATGACCAAAGTGGAAAACCGATTGAAGGCTTGTATGAGGACATCAACAGAGACGGCGTTATTTCCGATGCAGACAGGTATTATTTCAATCATGCTTCGCCAAGTTTTTTGTTTGGTCTGAGTACCGGATTTAATTATAAGAAACTCTCATTCGGAATTACGGGACATGGCATGGCCGGCAATTATTTATACAATAATTACAATGCCAACTCGGCTGTGCTGAGAAATATTGAGAACCCCGTATTATATCTGGGTAATGCCGGCGTCAACTATTTGCAAACCCATTTTACCAATAACAGATACCAGTCTGATTACTACATTGAAAACGCAAGTTTCTTTAAGATAGATAATATCAATCTGGGATATGACTTTGGAAAAATTGTAAATAACGACAGAGTCAGATTGAGGTTAAATGCCAGCGTTCAGAATATTGCCACATTTACAAAATATAGCGGTAATGATCCTGAAAATGCCGGTTCCGATGGTATTGAAAACAATATATATCCACGTCCACGCATTTACTCTCTTGGTTTAAATTTTGATTTTTAACTTAATAAATCAGCATAAAATGAAACATAATTTAAAGTTTTTTTCGCTAATAACCTTTATGTTGGTTTTATTAGCATCTTGTTCTAAGAAGCTCGATTTATATCCATCCAATGCCAAGTCTCCGTCAGAGATATTCAGCACGGTGGACGGATATAAATCTGTACTTGCCAAATTATATGCAACACTTTCTGTAACCGGAGCCAATGGTCCCGCAGGCAGCCCTGATATTGGCGGTGGATTGGATGAAGGCTCACAGGTAGGTTTTATACGCGCCTATTTCAATCTGGAAGAACTGCCTACCGATGAAGCGGTAGTAGCATGGAACGATCAAACCATCTGGGATTATCATAACCTGAGGTGGACAAGTGGCGACCCGTTTTTGAAAGGCGCTTATGCGCGCCCCATCTGGAATATTACTCTCATCAATGAATATCTGAGGCAGGCGACAGATGATGTATTGGCAAAGAACGGTATTTCGGGAGCCGATGCTACCTCAGTAAAAAATACAAGAGGAGAGGCCCGCTTCCTTCGTGCCTTCAATTACTGGCTGATGCTCAACTGGTTTGGTAAATCTACCTTCATTACCGAAGCAGATGGGGCCGGATATTTCTTGCCAAAAGAAATTTCAAGGACAAACCTGTTTACTTACATTGAAACTGAGTTGAAAACAGCCGAAGCTGAACTGGCTGCTGCCAAAACCGCCGAGTACGGCCGTGTGGATCAGGGCGCTGCATGGGCTTTGCTGGCAAGGTTGTACTTAAATGCAGGCGTTTACACCGGTACCAATCGTTATGCCGATGCGATTACATATACCAAAAAAGTAATTGCAGCAGGATATAAACTGAACCCTAATTACAGACAGCTATTTATGGCTGATAATGACCGTACCGGTAAAGACGAATTTATATTTGTAGCAGCTTGCGATGGATTGAACAGTAAATCTTTTGCTAATACAACTTTTCTGATTCATGCTCCCGCAGGCGCCGACAACCCGGATTTTGGCGCTAATAATGGTTGGTTTGGTTATAGGGCTACAAAGGCTTTCGCAGCGCTATGGCCCGATTTGACAGGCGGTGCCGACAAAAGAGCCATGTTTCAAACTTCAAAATTTGCTGCTACAATGGCACAGGCCGAAATTAATGATATCAGCGATTTCAGCAATGGCCTGCATGTGGTAAAATATAGAAACATAAGGGCAGATGGTGGCAAGGTAAGCGATCCTAACTCGGAGTTTGCCGATATTGATTTCCCTATCATGCGTCTTCCTGAAATGTACTTCATCTATGCAGAATCAGTTCTGCGAGGCGGTACCGGCGGCGATGCTGCAACGGCGCTGGGCTACATCAACAGTTTGCGTGCCAGAGGCGGAGCATCTGCTATTTCAGGCGGAGAAATGACACTGCAATTTCTGCTGGATGAAAGAGCCAGGGAATTGTACTGGGAAGGTCATCGTCGTACCGATTTGATCAGATACGGCATGCTTACCACAGGCGCTTACCTGTGGCCATGGAAAGGCGGTGTGGCATCGGGCAGTAGTGTGAGCAGCAAGTTCAATATCTATCCTGTACCTGCGGCTAATATCAATTCCAATAAAAATCTTACACAAAATGCAGGTTATTAATAATGTATAAAATAAGTATTATGACTAAAAATATTTTAACCTTGTTGCTTATTTCATCTTTTATGCTGGCTATGACAGCCTGCGAAAAGGTTGAAAACAAAGTGATATATCAAGGAGGTACTGCTCCGGTATTGTCCACTTCGGCCACCGGTACAGTGGTATTGATTAAAGAAAAGAATAAAGAAAATGCCCTTACTCTTGCGTGGACGAATCCTAATTATTTGTTTAATACGGGGGTAAATTCTCAAAATGTAAATTATGTTTTGCAGGTTGATACTGCCGGAAAGAATTTTGCCAGTCCTAAATTGCAGGAGATGACAATAGCCAGCGACTTAGGTGTAACACTTACAGGGCAGCAATTTAACTCCTTCTTGTCCAAAATGGAATTTGCGGCAGGCGTGGTGCAGGCAGTGGATTTACGGGTGAAAGCCACTCTGGCTAATGGGAGTGTGCCACTAACCTCCAATTCCATCAATTTAAAGGTGAACCCATATCTCGATTTTGCAGTAGAACCTCCGGGCACTCCAGCTAATAACTATAATGATGGGCAACTATGGATTACTGGCAACTCTCTGGCTTCGGGTTTTATTAATCCTTTGCTTCCACCTTATGATGTTACACAAAAATTTACCAAAATTGATAATTTGCATTTTGAAGGAGTATTTAATTTCATAGGCGGAGGCGGGGCCAAATTAATTCAAACCCAAGGTGTTTGGGGTACTCAATACCGTGCCTTGGATGGTTCGGCGAGTGCGGCATTATCCGGTTCATTTGATAAAAAGGATGCAGATCCTCAGTTCCCCGGTCCGCCTGCCGGAAAATATAAGATGCAGGTAAATTTCCAAACCGGTAAATATATATTAACAAAGATATAAGCCATATTAAAAATATTTAAAATGAAGAATTTTATAAAATACATATCACTTGCTTTGGCAGCCGTTGCAGTCTTTGGCTCCTGCCAAAAGAAAGCTGATCCATTGCCGTTTTATGGTTCGGGAAAAGATGTGACACTCCAGGTTTCATCCACATCAGTTAAGCCGGCTCCTTCCGATGCCAATAAACCTGTTCTTAATCTGAGTTGGTCAGACCCCGGCTTTGCTACAGATACAAGCAATTACAAATACGTGCTTGAGTTTGCTGCTTCGGGTTCCAATTTTGCCAATCCGGTAGCCTACACCGTAATGACGCAAAGAGCCTATTCTTTAATTGGCAATGATATCAATAATATCCTTGCAGGTCTGGGTGTTCCGGTAAATGGTTCCAAAGATCTGGATGTGAGGATGAAAGCATCTTATGCCAATAATAATGACATGAAGATTTCAAATGTGTTGAAGGTAACGGCTACTGCGTATGGTGTGCCCATTACCCTCACACCTTCTTCTACCAATGCCATTGTTCTAGATGTTAAAAATGCTACCAATAAGGCTGTTGGATTTAGCTGGACAGAAAGTCCTTACGGTACTAATGTCATCAGTTATGCTTTGCAGATTGCGGTTTCGGGAACTAACTTTGCTAATCCGCAAACCATCAAATATGACGGCGCTTTAAATTCGGGTTCCGGTCTTACGGTTAATGAATTGAACAATCTGGCAATAGCTGCCGGAGTTAGCGGCGGCTCTTCCAAAAATCTCGATTTCAGAGTAGTAAGCTCAATCGGGACAAGCTATTCCAATTTTATGGTTTATTCCAATATTGTAACCATAAACGTTACCACATTTACCCCTGTGCCTCCTGCATTGTATATTGTGGGCGATGCCACACCGGGCGGTTGGGATAATCCTGTGCCTGTTCCTTCTCAGCAGTTCAGCCGATTAGATGATGTGTCCTATGGTATCATTATTAACTTAACTGCCGGCAAGAGCTATTTATTATTACCGGTTAATGGCGATTGGAGCCATAAATATGGTGGCGCAAGCGCTACCGGAGGTCAGTTGTTGGCTGATGATGCGGTACCAGGATCAAATACGCCATCTCCGGCTACAAGTGGCACCTATAAGATTGTGGTTAACTTCCAAACCGGAACCTATACCGTTACTCCGGTTACTACTACCATCCCCGACAATCTATTCATTGTGGGCGATGCTACCGAAGGCGGCTGGAGCAATCCGGTTCCCGTACCTTCTCAGCAGTTTACAAGAGTAGATGCCGTTACTTTTGGTCTGATAACCAAATTAAATGCAGGTGGAAGCTATCTGTTATTGCCGGAAAATGGCAGTTGGAGTCAAAAGTATGCAGTTGTTAATTCATCTGCAAATCCGTCCGGCGATGTATTTGGGTACTATTCGGATGCTGCTCCTTCTCAATACAATACCAATTTCGCTGCTCCATCCACAACAGGAATGTATCAGATATTGGTAAATTTTGCAACCGGCAAATATACAGTTACACCATATACAGGCGTAATACCGGTGCCGCAAAATCTGTTTATTGTGGGCGATGCCACACCGGGCGGATGGGACAACCCTGTGCCGGTGCCTTCTCAGCGGTTTACCAGACTGAACCTGACCCGCTTCCAGCTCAAATTGGCTTTAAACCCCGGCAAAAGTTATCTTTTATTGCCTGTTAATGGCGACTGGAGCCATAAATATGGAGGCGCTTCGGCAATGAGTGGTGATATTTTGGTTGATAATGCTGTGCCGGAATCTAATACGCCATCTCCTGATGCAGCAGGCACCTATCTGATTGATGTGAACTTTGCAACCGGTAAATACACGCTTACCAAGCAATAAATTCAGATTATTAGCAAATAATAAAAAAACTCCGCAAAGTACTGCGGAGTTTTTTTTATCTAAATCTTTCGCAATTATTGATTCCTTTGAGGCTGTGGCCTGTTTCTACGCATATTCTGCATCATTTCATCATATTTTTTTGCTTGTTCGGGAGTCAGAATAGCATCTCTTTTTGTTTTTTGGTCTTTTCTCAGGGCTTCCATTTTTTCTCTGCGCTGGTCATCGCTGAGAGAACCGTCATTTCTGATTTCCATCATCTGCTTACGACTTTCATCACTTAGAGCGGTCATTTTAGCCCTTTGTTCTTTATTGAGTACCAGGCTGTCATACATTGCTTCGGTGCGTTTTTGAAAATCCTGACGATTAGGGTTATTCCCGTTTTGAGCATAAGAGGCAAGTCCGAAGAAGCAAACCATTGCTGCAATTAAAATTGTTTTTTTCATTTTTTTATATTATTTGTTAAAAGATTACGCTTGCTGTAAATTCAAATGTTATTTACTGTTTTCCCTATTAATATTTTTACGCATATCATTATTACGTTCTTCCCATTTTGCCTTTTGCTCAGGTGTTAAAGCAGACATTATTTTTGTTCTTTGCTGCTGGCGCAACACATTCATTTGTTTTTGATGTTCTTCCTGCAAAGTTTTCATTTTTTCTTTTTGTACGTCTGTCAGATTCAGGTCATTCCACCTGTTAAGGAACCCTCTGTCGGCAAAACCATTTTTATTGTTCCCAAATCTGTTAAATCGGCTGTAATTATTCATTCCCATTCCTCTTTGTCTTCCTTGTTTTGCAAAGGTTTCGGCTTTTGCTTTTTGTTCGGGGGTTAATAGCGCCTGTCTTTTGCTTCTTTGTTCTTTTTGAAAAGCAATCATTTTTTCTCTTTTTTGCTCCTGAGTAAGGGTGTTGTCATTTTTGATGGCTTTCATTTGCTTTTGGCCATCTTCCCGCAGCGCCTTCATTTGTTGCTTTTGAGCATCGGTCAGGTTTACACTATCATTCCATCGGCTATTATTTCTGCCAAAGCCATTTCCCTGCTGCGGAGATGGATTGAACCTTCTGCCTTGTTTCATATTCTGGCCTCTGGCTTTACCTTGTTTTGCAAACGATTCGGCTTTTGCTTTTTGTTCGGGGTTAATAGCGCCTGTCTTTTGCTTCTTTGTTCTTTTTGAAAAGCAATCATTTTTTCTCTTTTTTGCTCCTGGGTAAGGGTGTTGTCATTTTTGATGGCTTTCATTTGCTTTTGGCCATCTTCCCGCAGCGCCTTCATTTGTTGCTTTTGAGCATCGGTGAGGTTCAGGTTGTTTTCCCAGTTTTTATTTTCATTATTTGCACGCTGAGGAATATTCTGTGCCTGCACAGATGCCAGAGAGGTAATTGCAAATAATACTGCGGTTAAAATTATCTTTTTCATTTCGTACAGATTTTAAGATTAATAATATTCAGTTGATAAATGTTTAGATGAATACTTTTAAAAAAACCTTCGCCCGAATTGTTAAAAATTATTCAACGAACCTTAGACTACAATAAAAAGAGTAAGTTTAATAAGATAAATTCCATTTAAATGCTCCTGTTTAAACATCTTAGTTCTGTTTGCAACAGATTGTTTATCTGATGATTATATTTTATAATCTAATCGCTTTTGCCTAAAAAACTATTTGATACTATTTTTATGTATAAAAAAGATTGACAGAGATATATTGGTTATAAGGTATATTTTTTTGCTGCCAGGTCTGAATTTCAAATAAAACAATTCCAAAGTAGCAAAAATGAAGGATAGGCTTGCCTGGATTGATTACTTGCCGATATTTATTGTCTGCCTTTTAAACGAAACTAATAAATCGATGTGTTAAATAAAGATAGTTTGGCATAATTATTCGTACTTTTATTAAAAGAAAATATTACTTCAAAAAAATACTTTATTATGAATAAAATTATTACAGGTTTTACGTTGGGTCTTCTTGTAGGCGTGTTATTTGCCCCGGATAAAGGAACTGCTACCCGCAAAAAAATTGCAGATAAGGGGAATGAACTTAAAAATCAATTTGCAGACTTCATTGACAGTGTTGCAGACAAATTTGAAAGTTTTGGCGATGACGAGGAAGAATATGCCGAAGCAGGCACCGAAAGTCTTCATGCCGAAAATGCCTGATTAAAAACGCTCAAAAATTTTAAACCACACCTTCAACGGGTGTGGTTTTTACCTTTGCCCTACCAAAAACAACACATTGCAAAACATCAGTTTTCCGTTTTGCCAAAAATTGCGGAACAATACATTTTCAGTAAGATACACTACCGAACCTTTACCATAATCCTGTACGCCAAAAATCAATCCGTCTTTCAGTTTTGGTTTTAACTTGTATCCCACAAAACCTGATAGCTGACTTTCCTTTTTGATTACGCCTACATTCCAGCCGCCATCCTGTATAAAGTCAAACAAATCGTTATTCAGCAACAAACTGTAATAATATTTAGGGTATCCAAACATGAGTGGGTGGGTGTTGTCAACATCTACTTTTATTACAGACCCGACAGCCATTTTAGGAATCTGATCTCTTTCGCGGTTGTCAAAGTTTTTTAATGCGGAATATGGGTCTTTTTTATTGATTAGGGAATCACCTTCTTCAGAAGATTTGAGTTTCACGGTGCTCCATTTTTGTTTACTCAACTGCACAGACGCGCCTTCGAAAGCTATGATTTTTCCGCCTGCTCTTACCCATGCTGCTATTTTTTCGCCGATGGCAAAGGAAAGAAAATTATAAAAACCGTCAGGCATTATCAAAACATCTGTTTTATCCCAATCAATACTTTCTGCATTGTCTGCATCCACAAGTGTTACAGGATATTGCAATTCCTGATCCATAAAGTGCCAGATATCGCCCACCGAAAGCGATGAAGTGCCTTTGCCCGATAGCAATACTACCCGTGGCGCTTTTGTAAGATGCACTCCTGTGCTGCCGAAATCGAAGCCCTTATCCACCATTCCGGTATTAACGGCAGCCACTTCAACATTATTTTTATTACATATTCCTGAGAGGATGGTCGGAAGTTGTGTCCCAAACTTTTCATTTCCGTTTTTAAGAATAATTGCCGACCCGGCCGGAAAAGATTGTGTTTCTATGATGAATGGCGCTTCGGCATGGCGAAGCCTGATGCCTTGCTTCAGCAGTTGTGCTATAGTTTTCGCAGACTGCACGCCCTGCCATTTGATTACATAGCCATAAGCATCAGAAAGCTGATTTTGAATAGCAGGTAATGTAAGTCTTTTGTCATTTAGGGGAAAGGTTTGTTTGCTTGCAAATGCCTGAATTCCAAACACATAGGGTAAAGCCCAGGATGTGATATCGTAAGTTACGGAATCGCTAAGCTTTGGATTTGGGTCAAAAAGCACTCTGACGAAAGAGCCTTTGGGTTGCGTGCTGCTTACTACAATGTCGTCGTTTAAAATATTGAAAGAAGCATTTTTTCCAGTATGATAATCATAACCACTTCCACTGCCTGTAGCACGGCCGTATTCAATATTGTTGTTATTAAAAAACTGCAATAAAGCGTTAATTCTTTCTCTGTCTTCAGGTTTGTTCTTTATGATGTAAGATTTAAATTGGCCTGAATTATCAGTTGCAAAATATTTTTTAAACTCATTTACTAATTCAGCAGCGTTTTTTGAGGAGGTTTCGATAGTGCTCAGTGATGTGGTAAAATGGTGAAGCGCTCTGTCAACCAACGTTAAAGTATCGCCCTCGGCAGTGATTACACTCAATCCGGCCCTGATGCCACCTTGCTCGTAAGTCATGCCGATGCTGCCGTTGTAAATCGGGTAAGTATCTCCATAAGACGGGTAAAACAAATCAAATCGTTCTCCTGTAAAATAAAGCCATCCGTTCTTATCAAAATATCGGGCATGGTTTCTGCCAATGGTTTTTTGAAAGTCGCGCTGCCATTTGGTAATCACTTCGTGGTAGGGTTCTGCGGCAGGCGCAAAATAGTAAGGTTGGTTATAGCTTTGTTCATGAAAGTCCACATGCACCTGTGGCAACCATTGATTGTATTGTTTCATTCTTTGGCGGCTTTCTATTTGGGTTTGCCATGCCCAGTCGCGGTTTAGGTCAAAGTAGTAATGATTGCTTCTGCCGCCAGGCCATGGCTCCAGATGTTCTCTGGAATATGGAACCGGATTATATTCTCTGCCAATTACCGATTTGTACCAGTTTACATACCGCTCCCTACCATCGGGGTTGAGGCAGGGGTCAATGATTACTACAGTATTTTGCAGCCATTGTTTGGTTTGCGCATTGTTTGGGTCAATTAGTGAGTAAAGTGTAAGCATGGAGGCTTCGGTGGAGGAAGTTTCGTTGCCATGTACATTATAGCTCAACCACACAAGGACGGGTGTGGCGGTGTTGCCGGCAATGTTATCATTGTTTTGGCGCGCTAAACGAAGGTTGTTGATACGAATATTTTCAAGGTTACCAATGTTTTCTGCAGTGGACACATAAGCCAGATAAAGCGGTCTTCCTTCATTAGTTACCCCATATTGTGTCAGTTTCATATTTTGAGGTATTTCTTTTGCCACATGCTTAAAATATGCTACGAGTTGATGATGATTAGTGTATTTGGTTCCTATTTTGTAGCCCAGAAACTGTTCGGGCGACTGCAGTTGTGCCGATGAGAGAAGGACTGTTGAAATAATAATAAAAACGAATATAACTAACTTTTTCAATGTATATAATTTGTGAGGAAAGATAAAGAAAAATTAAAAGCGGGAGTGCTTTAAGTCCCCGCTTTTAGTTCACTCTTCTTGGAAACTCTATTAAATTAATAACCAGGATTCTGTTTAATTATACCACCTGAAGCATCCACATCTCTCTGAGGGATGGGGAAAACCAGTTCGCCATCATTCCATGAGTAATCTCCGGTAGCCATTTTTAGCCTTCTTAAATCGTGAATACGAAGGCCTTCAAATGCAAACTCATGAAACCTTTGGTTTAAAATATCATCAATAGTGGGATTTACAATAGGGGCTATACCGGTACGTACTCCATTTCCTATTTGAGCCAGATCATTTTCAGGAGTATCGCCAATTGTTGTGCCTAATCTTTTGTTGCACTCGGCACGTATGAGAAACATTTCTGCAATTCTTATTACTGGCAGGTTTTGAGAATAAGAAGACCATTTTTTACAATACAAATTTCCTGGGTCTTTTACCTGTACCTATATAATACCATTCCGAGGCTCGTAAGTCTCCTTCTTCGTAGCTGTCCACAAAGTCCTCATCCATCCTTACGTCTGCACGGCCAATGCCATCAAAGCTTGAATAAAATGTGGCCATTCCATCATTTGCAGTTCCGGCATTGTTTTGATCGTTTTGCTGAATTTCCCAGATTGATTCTGCTGTATTTTTATTAGAGAATACAGCTCCCACAGCAGCATTCATTTTGTACAACCCGCTACTAATCACCTGGTTGGCGGCATCACGTGCTGCAGAAAAATTAGACTGTTGCAAATAAACCCTGCTTAAAAAGGCCAAAGCTGTAAATTTGGTAGCCCTTGTGCCATTGCTTTCAGGCATTTTCGCCACAGCATCTTTCAGGTCGTTTATCACTTGAGTATAAACATCTGCTACTGAGGCACGAGGTGTTTTCTTAAACGCTTCATCTTCTGTTAAAGTAGGCGTTGTTCTAATTACTACGCCTGATTGTGAGTTGGAACCTGCAGGATCCCAGGGTAGGGCATAAAGCCTTACCAGTTCAAACAATAAAATACCTCTGATGAAATGCGCTTCGCCATCAAGTGTTTTCTTTAAGTCGGCATCTTTTATTTTATCCAAATTAGAAATAATAATATTAGCATTATTGATAGCAGAATAGGCTCTTGTCCAGGTTCTAATAACATCGGCATTATCTGCTGTCATACTTTTATTAGCTATTTGCCTGAAGCTGGAAAAGGTTCCACGCCAGGAACAATAGCCGTCTTTGGCAAGCAGGTCAGGCAGCATAAACAGGTTCGTTCCGTAAAGTGCGCCCTCGCCCATAATGGAGTAGGCTCCTATAGTGAGCGATTCCACATCACCGTCATTTTCGATGGCAGTGGCACCATCAATTGCCTGCTCAGGGTTTAATTGAAGGATTTTTTTGCAAGATCCTGAAAACAAAAGGATTGCAAATAAACAAGTTATATTTAAATATTTCATAATAGTATTTTTTTATTTTTTCATATTGATTTTTATAACCCAATGTTTAATCCAATAACTAATGTTTTGGCTAATGGTGGTGTATAAAAATCATGGTTCAGGTTTAAATCAGATACATATTGTGTACTCACTTCAGGATCATAGCCTTTGTATTTTGTCCAAGTCATCAGGTTTTGCCCCGAAATAAAAATCTTCACATCTTCTATTTTAACCTTTTTCAGCACAGAATAAGGTATATTGTAGCTTAGAGTGATGGCCTTAAGCCTCGTATAAGAACCATCTTGTATCCAACGACTACTTTTATCCGTTCCATTTCCATCATACATTCGAGGTTGGGGCACCATAGTTACATCACCCGGTTTTTTCCAGTAATTCATTTGGTCAACCGTTTGGTTATCATAATAATCCCCATTAACAGACTGGAAGAGGCCTGCCATATTGTATATATCGCCTCCCTTCACAAACTGAAGCAAGATATCTAAATCAATTCCTTTGTAAGTGAATTTGTTAGTCCAGCCACCGAAATAGTCTGGATTTGGGTTCCCTACAATGGTATCCGCAGCTTCTGACCAATCATTAGTTGAGGATCCGTCTTTCATCATATAAAGAGCATCTCCGTTTTGAGGGTCGGCGCCCAAAAATTGTCTGCCGTAAAACTGTCCGTAAGGCTCGCCTACTGCCAATCTGCTGAGGTAACGTGCTGTTGGCTGAATGGGTGCAATTAATCGGGTTACTTTATTTCTATATGTGGAAATATTAAAAGATGTATTCCAATTAAAATCGGAAGATCTTATTACATCTGCCGCAATCAAAAATTCTACGCCTCTGTTTTCCATATCTCCTACATTTTTAGTTATGGTAGTAAAACCATTAACCGAAGGTAGCGGTACATCCAAAAGCAGGTCTTTTGTGTTTTTAAAGAAATAGTCCACCTCTCCTGTTATCCGGTTATTAAGAAATCCAAAATCAAGACCCACGTCATACTGGTCTGTTTTTTCCCAGCTTAGATTTGGATCCCCTATTTGAGAGGCTACAATTCCTGCAATATTGGCATAGGCCTGACTTACGAAAAGTGTTCTGGAGCTGAAGTTGCCTATTTCGGCATTCCCTGTTTTTCCATAGCTGGCTCTCAATTTCAAAAAACTGATTGCGTTGCTGTTTTTCAAAAATCCTTCTTCACTGATTACCCATCCAGCGGATAGGGCTGGAAAAATACCATAAGGTTTGTTTTGGCTAAACCTTGAAGAGCCATCTGCCCTAACGCTTAAAGTTAGTAAATATCTGTCATAAAATTTAAAATTACCTCTTGCGAAGTAGGATAAAAACCTATATTGGGTTGAGGTAGAGGAACCACCAGATATGATAGCTGCGCTGGCAATTCTGGTAAATTTATCACTTGGGAATGCCTTGCCCTCCACGCTGGTACCAGAAAATTTTCCATCTTGATATTCAATCCCCGATAAACCGTCAACATCAACGTTGGGTAGTGTTTTATTCCATGTAAATGTGTTGGTAGTTGTGAAAATGGAATTGGTGTATTGCCTTTCGTAGCTATAACCTCCAGGAGAACCATCTTCTGTACGTCTTCCTAAAAATTGTGTTTCCTGCAAATTAGTCCAGTCAATACCGTTCAGTGTTTTAAACTTTAAATTTGGTAAAAGAGAAACCTCTATAAAAGCATTACTTGTGGTTTTATAAATATTGTTCAGGTTTCGATTATTGCCTTCAAGTTCTATCAAATTGTTATAATACATGGTATTTCTGTTCAATAGACCGGTTGCCGCATCATACATTGGTTGTATGGGAGGCAATGCGTTCAATTGCACAGGGTTGCTAAAGGCATTATCGCTGGTCAATCTGTAGTTCTTTGTTTTGTTGAGTGAAATGTTTGTACCCACTTTAAAAAATTTATTAATGTTATGGTCCAAATTCAATCTGCCAAAAACCCTGTCTAAACGGTTTCCCACAATAATCCCTTTGGTATCATCGTACCCGCCGCTGAATAAAAACCGGGTGCGTGCATCACCACCCGAAAGAGAGGCGTTATATTGTTTTACATACCCATTTTGAAAAGCTGCTCCGGCCCAATTGGTATTGTTTTTGCTATTCCAGTCTGTGGTTCCTGTTTCGGCTTCAAAATCTTCTGCAACATCAAAAGGGCCATAACTTGAATTTTTTGCCGCTTCAGAAAATAATTCCCGATATTGGTCGGCATCAAGGAATTTAGCGATTCGGGTGGGTTTGCTCCATCCGTTATTAATTCCAAAACTTACTTTTGTTTTTCCTTGCTTTCCGCTTTTAGTGGTAATCAACATTACGCCATTTGACGCCCTTGCCCCATACATGGCCGATGAGGAGGCATCTTTAAGAATTTCGATGCTTTCAATATCATCAGGATTTATTGAAGCCAAAGGATTATCAGGCTCGCTTGCACTACTCATCGCCTGATTTACAACGGGTACTCCATCAATGACTATAAATGGTTGTTGATTTGCAGAGATAGAGGAAATACCGCGTACCCTTATTTTTAAACCCTGCCCCAGCTTACCACTTCCTGCATTAATAAATACCCCTGGAGCGCGTCCCTGAAGTGCTTGTTCAAAGGTAGTGATTGGCTGATTTTCAAACTCTTTGGCAGTTACCTTGGCTATCGACGTTGTTAAATCTTTTTTAATACGTGTGCCATAACCTATCACAACCACTTCCTCCAGATTATTTGCGCCTTTTGAAGTTAATGCCACAGTCATGTTTTCGCCAGGAGCGAGTTCCAAGGTGGCGTACCCAATCAGCGAAAACTCAATCAGACGTGTATTTTCAGGAACCACAAGGCTAAACTGCCCGTTATCATTGGTACTTGTTCCAATATTGGTTCCTTTTGCCAGAACAGAAACTTGTCCTAAGGGTTGTCCTTCTGGTGATGTTACGGTTCCTGAAACCTTTTTGTTTTGCGACCATACTATCATTGGTAAAATGAATAGTATTAATAAAAATGCTTTTCTCATTTAGAATAAATTTAACTTATTGAAGCAAAATACAATATTTATATATTTATTTAACATTTTTTATAGTTTCTTTTGAAATTTATATATTGACTAATAAAAAGACACGAAAGCGGAAAAAATTAAAATAGTATAATTTCTTTTCTTTTGGTTAAAAAGCTACAAAAACTCCCGACCTGTTGATGTACAATGATAATTCAAGAGCGCTTTTTGATTTACACTACTTTTTTCACATTTATTTTTAAAGACATATTTACAAACAAATGCCTGATTAATAACCTAATCTTAGATTTTTTAGGTATCTTTCAAGAAAATATTCATAAACATGCCTAATCAGGAAAAAAAGAAACTTTTTTCGGTTTCAGGGAGACCGATTTCCGAAAATCAAAACGTGAAAACAGCAGGGAAAAGAGGCCCGATGCTCTTAGAAGATTTTTGGTTTTTAGAAAAATTAGCTCATTTTGACAGAGAGGTAATCCCCGAAAGAAGGATGCATGCCAAAGGCTCAGGCGCTTTTGGGAAATTTACAGTTACCCACGATATTACCCAATACACAAAAGCGAAAATCTTCTCTGATGTTGGTAAAGAAACCAATGTCTTTGTCAGGTTTTCAACAGTTGCAGGAGAGCGAGGCGCTGCCGATGCAGAGCGGGATATACGTGGCTTTGCCATTAAGTTTTACACCGAAGAAGGTAATTGGGACCTGACCGGTAATAATACACCCGTTTTCTTTCTCAGAGATCCTTACCGATTTCCTGATTTAAACAAGGCAGTAAAACGCGACCCGAGAACAAACCTGAGATGCCCCAATCACAATTGGGATTTCTGGACTTTGCTACCCGAAGCATTGCATCAAATCACTATTACCATGAGTGAAAGAGGTATTCCTAAATCTTACCGGCACATGCACGGCTTTGGAAGCCATACCTTTAGTTTGATTAATGCCGGTAATGAAAGAATTTGGGTAAAATTTCATTTTAAAACCGAGCAGGGAATTGAAACCCTAAGTAATGAAGAAGCTGCTGCAATCATAGGGAAAGACAGAGAAAGCCATCAGCGGGATTTGTACAATGCAATCGAAAAAGGAGATTTCCCAAAGTGGAAATTGAAAATACAGGTAATGACGGAAGAACAGGCAAGGAATTGCGCTTTTAATCCTTTTGACCTCACCAAGGTATGGCCGCATGGCGATTATCCGGTGATAGATGTGGGTGTGCTGGAACTGAATAAAAACCCTGAAAACTATTTTGCAGATGTGGAACAAGCTGCCTTTAACCCTGCAAATGTGGTTCCTGGTATTGGGTTTTCGCCAGACAGAATGTTGCAGGCAAGGCTATTTTCTTATGGGGATGCCCAGCGCTACAGATTAGGTGTGAATCACTATCAAATACCGGTAAACAAACCGCAATGCCCGTTTCATAATCCGTCTCGTGATGGCGCTATGCGGGTAGATGGTAATGAAGGGAGCACACTTCATTATTTCCCCAACAGTTATGGACAGTGGGAAGAGCAAAAACAACATGCAGAGCCGCCGCTTTCATTAGAAGGTGATGCCTATCATTATGACTTTAGGGAAGATGATGATGATTACTACACCCAGCCGGGCAATCTTTTCCGTTTGATGAATGATGAGCAAAAAAAAGTATTATTTAAAAACACAGCGGCCGAAGTAGGCGGCGCAGAAAGGTTTATTCAGGAAAGGCATATTGGCAATTGCTATAAAGCCGATCCTGCTTATGGTACAGGGGTTGCCAATGCTTTGGGCATTGAGATCAATACTTTAAATCTTTAATTATATGAAATTCAGAGTAGAATCAACTGGATTTAAATTGAGCCCCTCTTTAAAAAATTTTGCAAAAGAAAAATTAGGATATTGGATCTTTATTTTGCCGATATTCTGGAGGTGGAAGTAACGCTTGACATGGAGGTAAAAGGCCAGAAAGAGGTGGTGAACTGTATTTTAAACATCAGGGTGCCGGGAAAGGATGCTTACGTGAAATCTACCTCTTCGATTTTTGAGGATGCCATTTTGAAAGCTGCTGATTCGGCAAAAAGAAAACTTCGTAAGCGTAAAACCCAATTACAAAGCGCCCGGAAAAAGAGTTCTCCTAACAGAATTATTCTGTATCCACCCGACCAAATACAACATTGAGCTATCCAAAAAATAGGAGATAGAGTACCGGTCTATTATGTGATAGTCTCTTTATAATTCTGGGGATATAATTTTTCCGGCTCTGTTACCCTGGTATCCATTAGATTCTCAAATACATATTTTAGCCATTCGTACGGATTGACATCATGCTTCTTGCAGATGGCAAAGAATGAGTAGATACAGGCAGCCCGCTTTGCAGCATCATGACTGCCGGCAAACAAATAGTTCTTTCTGCCCAGCGCTATGGGACGAATAGCATTTTCTGCCAGATTGTTGTCTATCTCCAGGATTCCATCATAGAGATAGGCGCTTAATTCATCCCAACGATTCAGACTATAGGCGAATGCTTTGCCTATCGGGCTTTTGGGTAAAACAGTAAACTGCTTCACCTCCTCTGTCATCCATTTTGCAAATTCGTTGATCACCGGCAGCGATTCATCCAACCGCAGTTCTTTGCGCTGTGCCGCATCCAGTTTTCTTTCTCTGGCCTCATGCTCTACCTTGTACAGCTTTTGGATAAATACCAATGCTTTTTCTGCTCTTTGCCTATCGTTGGACAATGCTTTCTCAAATTCCCTTTTGGCATGTGCCCAACAGTTCGGATGGGTGATATCCTTATCGGCACCTATACGATTATATGCACCATAGCCGTCTGTCTTGCAGGCAGCCTTTAAAAGCCATCCAGTATATTCAATGCGGCATCTGTGCTACGACCGGTTTGGTAGTCAAATAACACGATTTTATCTTAGGATGAATCTGACTCCCCAAATTGCAACTTTTTTCCTATTCCCTTAGTATTTTAGATGCGTTTGCCCTGCAAATAATCATGGCTGTATTTACTGCCTTATTTCTTAATAAAATCCTATCTTTTTCAGGTACGCAATATCTGGGTTTTCTCACTATTTTTTCTGCCTTGATCCCCTCTAACATCAGTACTAACTCAGGCCATAATATACTGCCGTCCTCTGCGGGAACAGGCGGCGTGAAAGTGCCTTTTTCAAGTCGTTTGTAATAAAGTGAAAAACCATCCCTTTCCCAGTGCAGCAGTTTGATTGGACTATATGCGGTTGGTCGGATGGATAGTTATTCACCGCAAAATGCGGTAAAATATTCTCTACTTTTTGTTAAATAACGAAACACATTTTTGAGGCGCTTGAAACACTTTTTAATGAACTGAGAAACTCGGGAGATACTTTTCTGGAAGCAGCGCCCGGATTTTGTAACAGTGTAAACCGCAATTACCTGAAAAAAGGATTTTGCTTCGCCGGCAACAAATACAACGACCGGATTTCATTGATTATTATGCATAAAGACGGAGTAGTTACCAACATATTCCGATGCCAACATTTTTCGTAAATGCTTTTGGCAATTTTATAGAAAAAACAGCTTATTTACCCAATTAGGTATCTTGTATTAGCCCTCTGTATTGATTCATCACTTTTTTTGCCCTGCAAAAATACCCGCCGTGTATTTATCATAAAGTTCAAAGAGAAATACAATTCGTTTGGTTTCGTTGGCAAAGGGTTGCTGACGATAACATTGGTCAACCGCTTTGTCCAAAGCCTGATGCGCCTTTACCAAATCGGGCGGCATGGTGTGCGGGTCGTACAGGTCGGCAAGGCTGGCTGCTTTACCTTCTTTTGGGTTTTGGTATGTGGCACGGGTGTCCAATACCCATTGCGCTGCTTTTTCCACAGTATCTTTTTGTTTTTCGGTTGGGTTTTCAGGCCAGGGGAAGTTGTTGTAAACGATAGTGTTTGAATAAATATATCTGCTTTCTAATCTTCCACATACATATCTCATCCAAGACATGTGCATAATGCTTTGTAGAATACCAAACGAATAGTGTGTGGCATTTGGCATATAAGAAGCGGTGTTATTAACAATATATGTTGGTGGAAGAAATGCTAAAGGAATATATTTACGTCTTTCAGAAGATACCTTTGGGAATAACAGGTATTCTGAATCAGGTTGTCTGTCTTCCGAAAAAAGAGTTGGAAATTCAGCCCATTTGTTTGTCCTTTTTTTTAGGCTATTAATACGAAACTTACTGACCTTTTCGACTTTTTCTATTACAAGAGGAATTTTTCTGAAATCATTTGGGTGAACATCTTTTAACCAAAGGCACCATCTTGTTTTACCATTTATAAAATCTCCTCCTCCAATAAAGGGTCTTATAAATTTATCTGAATTCGGATAATTTTCTAATAAAAAATCTTTTTCCTCAATAGAAAGCAATAAATGTCCATCATCCGTTGTTTCACTTCCCTTTATAATTTCAGGACAATCACAAATAGGCTTTGTTCTGCTTTTTATTAAAATATCTCTTCCTTCAATTAAATAGGGGTTGATATTTTTTACAGACGATTCATGTGGCTCCCCTTTAATATCTTCATATTCATATATGTATTTTTCAGAAACATCAAAATTTGAAAATCCAATGATTACCACATGTACGGCAGCATTTCCTTTTGCTTCATTGCCCCATTTAAAAGTGCGGTGTGCAAAATGGATTTTTATTTTGTAGGCGTTAAACAATTCATTCCACAAAACGCCCACCTGCTCGCCCTGAGATATTGAGTTAGTGCTTACAAAAGCGCTCTTGGTTTTGGGCATATCTTTTTCTTCCGATTGATATTGTTGCAGATATTTAGCAGCTTTTAAGTACCAGGCGGCAACATAGTCTAAAACACCCGAACCATTAACATTCAAGAAAAGCCTTTTCATATCTTCTTTTTGAGAGTCATTTTGATATTTGCTACCTATAAACGGCGGGTTTCCCAAAATATAATGAAACCTAGTTTCGTGTTTCTCCCAAGGATAGGGTTGTATCAGGCTTTGCCAATCTGTGCGCAGTGCATTGCCGCAAACGATGGTAGCCGATTTTTTCAAAGGTATTCTCACATAATATTCGCCAAACTGCAGCCCTGCCAAGGCGTTCATCTGATGGTCCATCAGCCAGAGGGCTACCTGGGCTATTTGTGATGGAAACTCCTCATACTCAATGCCGTAAAATTGATCTACATCCACCAGAAAATAATCGTTGATGTTGGACACCTGTAGTTTCGTTTCTTTCAGCAACTTGGACACGATGTCTAACTCCAGCAGCCGCAGCTCCCGATAGGCAATGATTAAAAAATTACCGCAACCACAGGCAGGATCCAGAAAGCGCAGCTTACTGATTTTGCTTTGCAGCCTTTTGAGTTTGTTTTTATCCTTAGCTGCCGATTCAAATTCTTTACGCAGTTCATCAAGGAAAAGCGGCTTGATGAGCTTCATGATATTCTTTTCGCTGGTGTAGTGTGCGCCGAGGTTTCGCCTCGCCTTTTCATCCATTACACTTTGAAACAGCGAGCCGAAAATGGCTGGAGAAATTTTTCCCCAGTCCAGCTCGCAGCAGTCGAGCAGGGCTTTTCGCATAGCGCTGTTAAAAGCAGCCACCGGTAGTACTTCTTCAAACAGCTTTCCGTTAATGTAAGGAAATTCGGTTAATGCTTCATCCAATGCTTTTAGCCTTTGGTCTTCGGCTGTGTTCAGTGTTTGAAAAATTTGTGCAATATGGGCAGCCAGGTCGCTTCCGTCTTCCCTTGTGTTTTGTAAGATATACTGATGAAAAATGTCTTTTTCAAAAATACCGGTATCGTCTGCAAAAAGGCAAAACAGGAGCCGTACAAGGTAAAGCTCCAGTGCATGACCTGTGTAGCCAATGGTTTTCAATTGATCGTGCAGCTTACCCATCAGTTCGGCAGCCTTTATGTTTACGGGGTCTTGTTCTTTGAAAACTCTTTTTTCATAACCCGCAATGGTTCCAAAGACATGCACGTTCTTTACTAATTCTGAAAGTGTAAAATTGGTTTGCGTCACTGCTTCATCAAATACTTGAAAGCGTTCAAAGTCCGATACAATAATGAGTTTGGGCAATTCGTATTGCTTCAGCCCGTGGCAATAATCCTTGGCCTGCCGGTATGCCTTGTCTAAGTCTTTACCACGGCTTTTCATCTCAATAAGAACCATGCCTTTCCAAAGCATATCAATATAGCCATCAGCATCATTCAGTTTTTTCACCTTGTGTTCAAAGGTGGCCACACGTTTCTGCGTAATGCCAAAGATGTTGAGAAAATCAATCAAAAAAGGTTTGGCATCAGCCGTTTCCCTTTCGGCATGCTGCCATTCTTTGCTAAAGACAAGCGCACGGGCTTTTATTTCGTTCCAGCTAAACGGCATCTAATTGCTATTTTTCCCGAAAGTAATAAAAGAGTTTGGTTTTGGTGAAATTTAAGGATTTTGCGAAAATATTATTTATTGCCAACAGCATAAAAAGGATTGTCCAACCATCTTTGCCCGGAAAAATAAACATTAACCACAGTTCGGTTGTCCCGTTTGGACGGCCCAAAAAAAATTGCGTTAAGAGAATAATTGTTCATTTGGTCACTTCTAACGGAATTCCTTTTTCTCGTCATCTCAACGAAGCGTAGCGGAGTGAAGAATCTCCTCGTTTCCTGACCAATGAGATTTCTCCGCTTCGCTGCGAGAATGACGGTGGGGGAGGATGAAATGACGGCGGGGAAGTTCGGCAGGTTTAGGTGAGAAAAATTATTTTTCTTGCCTCTTATTTGATGATTCTCGAAGGGTTTTTTTTCAAAAAATCATCCCATCCTTTTAGTGTGCCGCTTTTTTGTACAGGAGCGTGTATCTGATAATGATGGCACATGGCTACTGCCAGTGCATCGGTGGCATCATAGTAGTCAGGCATTTCTTTAAGTGACAATATTTGTTGCAGCATTGCCCACACCTGTTCTTTTGCAGCATTGCCATTTCCGGTAATGTCTTGTTTTACTTTTCGTGGAGAATATTCGGTAATGGGCAAGTGGCTTTGCATGGCAGCAGCAATAGCTACCCCTTGTGCACGACCTAATTTGAGCATACTTTGTACATTTTTACCAAAAAAGGGCGCTTCAATGGCAAATTCCTGAGGTTGAAACTCTTTGATGATTTCCGTTACTTTCTGGTAAATCAGGTGCAGTCTTTCATAACCTTCGATGCGGCTATTAAGTTTCAGAGAACGCATTTCGTGCAAATGCACCTTTTTCCCGGTACATTCAATAACGCTATAGCCCATTATTAATGTGCCGGGGTCAATGCCTAAAATTATTTTACCTGATCTTTGCAAGATTTATATATTTACCGTTTTAATTCATGATGGTTCCCAAAAATATAAAAATATTCATCAACTATTTTTTAGGGCCTGTTTTATTTGTTTGGCTAAGTTGGTCTATACATAACCAAATCCAATCACAAACAGGGCTTAGGGAGTCGTGGCAATTCATAAAGGAAGCGTTTTCCAGTCCATCAGTTTTTTTACTGGTCGCCACTTTTTTATTAATGTTTATTCATTGGGGTTTAGAGGCATATAAGTGGCAGTTAGCTATTAAAGGAATACAAAAAATAGGATTTCTCACAGCGTATAAGGCCGTTTTATCGGGAGTTTCATTCTCAATGACCACGCCCAACCGAATTGGGGAGTATTTTGGAAGGGTATTGTATGTAGAAGAAGGAAAACGTATTAAAGCAGCCTCCCTAACCATTGTTTGCAGTATGAGCCAGTTGATTACCACTATGTTTATGGGTTTCATAGCGCTATATTTTTTGCGGGAGCCTATTGCAAAGGCCGGATTACTTTCGGTTGTATGGATAAGATCAGTTTTTTGGGGTATTTTTGCTGTTTTGCTTATATTTTTGCTGTTTTATTTCAGAATTGCCTGGTTAGTAAAAATAATTAATACTATGCCCGCATTTCAGAAGTTTTCATGGGTATTTGAGGCGTTGGAGCAGTATAATGCAACTATATTGTTAAGATTTTTATCATTATCAGTAGGTAGATATTTTATATTTATATTGCAATACTATTTGTTATTGCAGTTTTTTGGTGTAGTAACGGGTTTTGGCGAGGTTTGGGTTTCTGTGGGTGCAATGTTTTTATTGATGGCCATCATACCAACTATTGCGCTTTTTACCGACCTCACCTTAAAAAACGAAATTAATTTAAAATTGCTGGGGTTATTTAACACTAACCATTTGGGAATTAGTCTGACAACACTCGGCGTATGGATAATAAACCTTGTGATACCGGCTATAATAGGCAGTTGGCTAATCCTAGGTATCAGAAGAATTTTAAAAAATAAATATGAAGACATTTAAGTTAGTAATCATTCCCTTTGTTTTCCTGATGATATCGGGGAAAAAGGATATTTCTTTCAACAATAACCAATCGGCTGCAACAGCAAGTTGCTATATTGAAAATACCAGCTTTCAGCCGGGAGAAAAGGTGGGATTCACTGTGTTTTATACTGTGCCCGGAAATTTTCTGAACTTATCGGCCGGAGCAGGTTCTTTTACCACCACACTTGAAAAGCTAAATGGCAGAAGCGTTTACCATATTGTTGGCGAAGGACGCACTTTGCCTTCTTATGAATGGGCATATAAAGCAAAAGACGTTTATGAAACCTATATGGATGTAGAAACCATGCAGCCGTTAAAGTTTGTAAGAAATGTGAATGAAGGCGGTTATAAAAAATATGAAAATGTCAATTTTAACAAATCGGCAAATACGGCTATCACCAATGAGGGCGTTTACAAAGTGCCAACCTGTGTGCATGATGTGATGAGCGCCGTTTTTTATGCACGTAATATTGATTTTAATAAACTGCGCATAAATGACAGAGTACCGATTAATTTGTTTTTGGATAATGAGATATTCCAAATGTATGTCCGTTATGTAGGAAAAGAAACCATCAGCACTAAATATGGAAAGTTTAAAACGATTGTTTTTAAACCACTAACCATCAAGGGCACCATTTTTGAAGGCGGCGAAAAAATGACCGTGTGGGTAACTGACGATAATAACCGTATGCCGGTTAGGATAGAAAGCCCCATCATTGTAGGAAAAGTGAGAATTGATATGACAAGTTTTAAGGGTTTAAAAAGTCCAATGAGCGCCCTGATAAAGAAGTATTAAATTGCACTCAATTTAAAAAATTCCTTTGGCCTGATTCCTTTTTCGGTTTGTTGAAGTGTACAACACTCGTGGGCAGCGTCATGCTCAAAAAACAGAATGTAATCATTTTCCAAAGCCTCGTTTAAAAATTGTTCTTTTTCCGTCATTGTGATTAATGGTCGTGTATCGTACCCCATCACATAGGGCAAGGGGATATGAGCAAAGGATGGCAATAAATCGGCCATATACACAACAGTTTTTCCCTTATATTTTATTTGTGGCAACATCATGGCATTCGTATGGCCGTTTGCAAATCTTATATCAAAGTCGGTCAAAAACGAAGCCGTTTCCAATTTTCCTGTTTGCGCCATTTTGTTTTCTACAAACATTAATTGGCCGCTTGATTCAATGGGCAAAATCTTTTCCTTCAGAAAACTGGACTTTTATCTGGCATTGGGTTCGGTAGCCCATTTCCAGTGGTCTTCATTGCTCCAGTAAATAGCTTTTTTAAAAGCAGGAACCAGTTTTTCTCCATCCCGCTCAATAGCGCCACCGCAGTGGTCAAAATGCAGATGTGTCAAAAACACGTCGGTAATATCATCCCGATGAAACCCATAAGCAGCGAGGCTTTTGTCCAAATTATCGTCGCCATGAAGATAATAATGGCCAAAAAATTTTTCACTTTGTTTGTTACCCATGCCACAATCAATAAGAATGAGTTTATTGCCCGCCTCTACCAACAAATTGCGCAATGCCCAACTGCACATATTATTTTCATCGGCAGCGTTCAGTTTGTTCCAGATGCTTTTGGGAACCACACCAAACATTGCGCCTCCATCTAATTTAAAATACCCGCAATTAATACTATAAAGGTTCATAATTTTTACGATTCAGTGACTAATTTCAATTTTCCTTGTTTTTGCAATGCTGTAAACAACCAGAAGAAACCTATGGCAAAGAATATGATTAAAGATAATATGGAGTTTTTCATACTGCCTGTAATTTCCTCAATATAACCAAATGTAAAAATTCCGATTACAATGGCCACTTTTTCGGTAAAATCATAATAACTGAAAAAAGATGCAGTATCTTTAGTTTCGGGCATCAACTTAGAGTAGGTGGATCGGCTTAATGATTGAATCCCTCCCATTACCAGGCCCACCAGCGCTGCTAATCCATAAAAATAGTACTCGGCGCTGTAGCCATTCTCTACAATGCCTGCTGTATAAAAAGCCAACAGGCAGATACATATCCAAAATATAATAACCCCTAACAAAACTTTTAAATTTCCGAATATAGCAGACAGCCGCGACATACCCCAGGCACCCAGTATGGCCACCAATTGAATAATGACTACCGTAATTATCAATTTGGTATCGGGCAGTTTCAGCAGTTTGCTGCCAAAAATAGTTGCTGCCAGCATCACCGTTTGCACACCCATGCTATAAAAAAAGAAGCCTCTTAAAAACCGCTTCAATACAGGTAAATGTGTTACCTGATTATAAACTTTATTGATTTCGGCAAAGCCGTCTTTAAAGATATTGCCTTTTGCCTTTACTTTTACTTCTGCATGGGGCAGCCGGGCAAAGGTTATTTGGGCAAAGCCAAACCACCAGATTCCAACCAATAGAAAGGTAATGCGGGTAGCCAGCCCCTGATCCGCCATAAATACTACCAAAGCAAAGCCTACCATTTGCATAATGACACTGCCGATGTAACCAAAGGAAAAACCTCTGGCACTAATTCTATCCCTATCTTCAGGTGCAGCAATTTCGGGCAGAAATGCATTGTAAAATACAAGGCTGCCTACAAAACCCATAGCGGCTAACATAAATCCAACTATACCAAAACCTAATGTATCCGATTTAAAAAAGAACAGTGAACTGCTCCCAAGAGCGCCCATATAACAAAAAAAAACGAATAAAATTTTTCTTATTGCCCTGTATCTGCAATGGAAGTAAGGATAGGATAAGAAAGTGCGATGATAAGATAGGCTACCGCTAAAATATAATCATATAATGAAGAGTTTACAAATTTGCGCCCCAGAAAACTTACCTCATGTGTGCCATTTCCATTGGTAACTGCCAAAAAGTATATGGGGAAAAAAGTAGTGGTAATAACGAGATTATAAACAGAGTTTGCCCAATCGTACATTGCCCATCCATTAATCACCCTTTTGGATGCAGTTTGTGTGATACCTTCAATCATGGAATAAAATTAGGGAAACTGATTCGATTTAGTACAATTTTTGGAGCGGCCAAATAAATTGATAAGAGACATTAAAAACATTTTAAATAGTCATACCTTCACGGCCATCAAAATAAATTGTAATTTATATGAACAAGAGCTTGTTATTTGGAATGATTTTTCTTTTTTCAATAAATCTGCATGCACAAAAGTCGGCCAATGACACTTCTGCAAAAATGATAAGCTGGAAAGATGTCTCCAACTGGAAGTCAATGCAGTCCATGAACGTAAAAATTTCGGCTGACGGCAAATGGTTCGCCTATCCCATGCTTACTGTAGAAGGCGATGGAGAATTGATTGTTCAAAAAATAAAAGATACGGTTGTAAAAAAGTATCCCATTGGCGGCACTTCCATGCCTTCGTTTCAATTTTCGGAAAATGGCCGATGGCTAGTGTATAAAGAAGGTCCAAAGTATAAAGAAATGCAGGCAGCCATGAAAAACCCAATGGCTCCCAGAGGCAGCGATAAGCTGTACCTGATTGATCTACTTAAAGATAAAAAAACCGAATTTGAAAAAGCGGGTAGTTTTAAACTAAATAATAAGCAGTCAACCTATCTGGCATTTACAATTTCGCCAGATAGAGGAGGAGCTGTTCCGGCAATTGCCGGTCAAGCCGGTTCTATGGCAACCAGAACAGCTTCCTTTGATTTAGTTGTACTGGAGTTGGAAAGCGGAAAAATAATTAATATTGGGAATGTGGGCGAATTTGATTTCAATACACAGGGAGACCTACTTGCCTACGCTGTGGATGCCGCCAATAAAATTGCAAACGGACTTTATGTTTTTAATTTGAAAAATCAACAAACAGTTATTTTGGATAATGATAAAACCACTTATAAATCGCTCAACTGGAAAAAAGACAAAGATGCCCTTACTGCCTTAAAAATGACTAAGGACGAAAAGTTTAAAAAGGATAAAGGAGCAGTGATTGCTGTTAAAAATATTTCGACCAAACCAGAAATTTTCAGCTACGACCCTGTAAAAGACTCTGCACATTTTCCCGCTAAGATGACAATCAGCGGAGAAAGGACTCCTATTTGGTCTGAAGATATGACCCGTGTTTTCTTTGGCATAAATACGCTTGAAGCCGTAAAAAAGGGACTGGCGGCAGATACGGCCATAAAGAATAAAATAACAGCGCCTTCAAAAGATACGGTGGCCTTAACGCTTGAAAAAATAAAAGCAGACACCAGTATTAAATCCATCGAAGACCTGAAGAGGATTTTGGCCAAAACCGATACCTCAAAAATGAAAACGCCGCAACCCACAACCGAAAAGAAAAACGATGCCTCCAAACCTGATATGACCATCTGGCACTGGAAAGACAAACGTTTACAAAGTGTGCAGCAGGTAATGGAGCAACAGGATAAAAACTTTTCCTATATAACAATGTATGACATCGGTACCAAAAACTTCACACAATTGAATGACAGCGCCAAACGCTTTTTGAATATTTTCCCCAAAGAAAAATTTGCATTAGCCGAAGATGTGGATGCCTATCAGTTAGAGCAGGGTTTGAACGGCCAGTCTTATTCAGATATATACATTGTAAATCTTAAAAACGGCGACAGCAAACTGTTTAAGAAAAAATTTTATTCTCCTTCATTTTCATCCAGGCCCAAAGCTTCGCTAGATGGAGAAAAATTTGTGTATGGCGAAGAAGGTAATTATTTCGTTTATGATATTTCTTCTCAAAAATCAATCAACCTTACTGAAAAACTGCCGGTGAGCTTTGTTGATACAGAAGATGATCATAATGTTACCAAACCTTTAACCGGATTTCTGGGATGGAGCAACGACAGTCGTTATGTACTGATAAGCGATGGCTGGGACATTTGGCAAATAGCCGCAAACGGAAAAAGTGCCTCTAACCTTACAAAAGATGGCCGAACCACAAAAACCCGATATCAAAACAGGTTTACGCTAGACCCTGAAGAAAAGGGCTTTGATTTTTCAAAACCTAATTATTTCAGAATTTATGGCGAATGGAATAAAAAAACCGGTATTGCAAGAATAGAACCCGGCAGCAGCGGTTTGAAAGCCGGAACGCAAAAACTAATTTGGGATAATGTAACCATCAACAGTCTGTTAAAGTCGAAAAACGCTGATCTTTTCGTTTTTTCAAAGGAAAATAATAATAAACCTACTGAATATTACGCTGCAAACAATCAGTTGCTCAATCCGGTGCAGATAACAAAAAATGCTCCCGATTACAATAAATATTTGTGGAGTGCGGGAATAAAGCTTGTGAATTATGTAACAGAAAAAGGAGACTCCTTCAAGGCACTTTATTTTTACCGGCCGGTTATCAGGAAGGAAAAAAATATCCTACGCTGGTTTATTATTACGAAAAACTATCGCAAACAGCCCATAATTATGCAAATCCCTCATTCCCTGGTGGAGGCTGGCATCCTACCATGTACACCGGAAATGGATATGCAGTGTTTATTCCCGATATCGTTTATAAACTTGATGATCCGGGAATGAGCGCCGTGTGGGCGGTAGTTCCTGCCGTTAAAGAGGCAATCAAAACCGGAGTGATTGATGCAGAAAAAATTGGCATTACAGGACATAGCTGGGGCGGCTATCAAACAGCATTCCTGATTACGCAAACTAATATGTTTAAAGCCGCCGCAGCAGGAGCGCCACTTACAGATATGGTAAGTATGTACAACCTTATTTACTGGAACAGCGGAGGCGGCAATATGTCAATTTTTGAATCTTCACAAGGCCGTTTCAGAGGGGCACCCTGGGAAAACTGGGATTCTTATCTTAGAAACTCTCCAATTTATCATGTAAAGAATGTAAAAACACCTTTATTATTATTGCATAATGATAAAGATGGCGCTGTCGATTTTACTCAGGGAGTAGAATATTACAATGCTTTGAGGCGGCTTCAAAAATCGGTGGTGATGTTACAATATAAGGGAGAAAATCATGGTTTATCCAAGTTAGAAAACCGAAAAGATTACGCTGTACGTATGATGGAGTTTTTTGATCATTACTTAAAAGGCAAGCCAATGCCCGAGTGGTTAAAAAACGGAGTGGACAAGTTACAACTTGCAGACCATCTGGAGGAAAGAGCATTCTAAGAAAACAATCGTAACAATAAAACGATAGTTCATCTTTTGTCTTTATATGCCTTATCACGTGTTCCCCCATGTCCTTTGGCAACCACGTTCAGGATTCGGAAGTTAAGGAAAAAGAACTTAAAAAATTGGATAACAGGATTTTGCATCTTGAATTTTTCAAATTTCGATATTCTTTCTGACATGATATTGATTTATTGATGTTAAAAATATTACTCCGGTATTAACCACCAAAAGGGTTTCATTTTTGCTTTCCAAAGAAAGCCGATATGCAGTGCATATTTTACCCAATGACCGGCCAACCCGATTTCGCCAAAGGTTTTACGAATATCTCTGCCTCCAGTTTTTGAATATTTTTCATAATCCGGCACAATGGGAAAAGTGGTGATACTTACGGCAGAGCCTTTTGTCAATCCAAACCCGGCTGATGCAATGCAGGCCGCACCCATATTGCCCAAAGAGCCTTTATGTATATTTGATTTTTTACCTTTTATCTGGTCAATAATATTATCTGCCACTAACTTTGCGGTAATGCCCGATGGCATACCTGTTCGGGGAGGTGAAGGAAAAATCGGAGTTCCATTCTTACTCATTCTGGGCCTTGAAATCGAGTGTGGCGGTGCAAAAGCAATACCCGGAGCATAAATATTGGGATAATCTGGATTCTGATAAGTTTCCGGCCAGTCCTGCACAGTCCATTTCTCATAAGGTTTTTCGCTATAATCGGCATCTACAATCATAAACCCACGAAATAATTTAGGTGTAATGTCTTCACCATTTTTATCATAAGCTTTAAACGGATGTCCTGCAAAAGCAGGTATCAACATTCCGAAATCATATTCTTCTACTTTGTCTTCACCATCAAGCGTTTCATAGTAAACCTTACCGGGTTCCACTTTGGTTACTCCTGCCTGTAAAATCCACTTGATACCTCTGTCTTCAAAAACCATTTCTACCATTTCTGAGGACTTCATTCTCAATCCCTTATAAGAAAGTAACATCCCATCCATACCAAAATCACCCAAATCATATTCGTTTGAAATCCAGGTAATTTCAGTTTTATCGCGCAGACCTTTTCTTCTCAGTTCGTTTTCTACATTTAAAATATACTCAAAAGCAGCTCCCTGGCAAGTAGCTTTCGGGTGGCCGGTACCAATGAGTATTTTGAGTTTTTTATCCGAATTTTTTAGTTTATCTTCCAATTCTTTTAGCCCTTGTGCTGCGTGTTCGGCATGTCCGTAAGTGCATACAGAATACATATTGTTTTCGCCGGGATTTAATCCTTCTGTCTGGTCAAAGGCAAGTCTGGGTCCAGTGGCATTAATCAGATAGTCATAAATAATTTTTTCCTGCTTCCCTTTATTTTCTCCAACCACATATTCTGCAATCACATAGGGAGTGTTTTCCTGCATATCTCCTTCGGGATGAAAACTAACTGCTTTGGCCTGTTTATACCCGATCCCTTTCTTTTTGTAAAGTGGTTCTAAGGGGAAAATAACCTCTTTTGGCTTCATCCTTCCTACTCCCACCCAGATATTGGAGGGCACCCATTGATAATTACTGTTGGGCGAAACCACTAAAACTTCATGTTCTTTCCCTAATTTTCTTCTGAGATGCGAAGCAGCAGTATGACCGGCAATTCCGGCTCCGAGTATAACAATTTTAGACATGGCAATTTTTTCTAAAATTATCTATACTCAACCAGCGTATTAGTAACCAAAGTTACAAATGATAAATTTTTCTTTAAACTTCACCTTGTTTAAAAGAAATCATATTGTTTCCAAACAACTGGGTAATAAATTTGGTAACACGTTCTTCGGTCTGAATCATTTTTTCGCCAAAGGTGTTGTTCAAATGATTACATATTGTTCTTACATTATTATTGCCATCCATTTGCTGCCACACAGCAGAACCCAATTCGTCCAGATGGATTTTTATATCCCTTTCGGTCAGTCTTTCGGGCAATAGCTTTTTCCAGAATTCTTTTCTGAAACGAGGAACCAATACCGTTACTAACCCAGAAGATTCAACAATGTGCTCACACAAACGCATTGGAACCAATTCAAAATAATTGACGGTTTTCTTTTCGGTAGAAGTCAAGATTTTTTATTTAAAAATGTCATCCATGTACGGCAGCGTATCTCCTTACCAGACATGGATGACTGTTAAAGATATTTAATTAAAAATTAGCCGAAGGAGGTGCCGGTTCATCTGCTCTTCCTGCGTTTCTGATAGGAATAAATATAAGACCCAGCGCTACCAGAATAATAATTGTAAAGCCCATTACAATCGATGGATTGGAATAAAGGCTCTGCGTAATATTCATATTGGCTATTTTAAAAGGTGCAAAGGCAAGGCCTGTAAGCGCTTCGCCGGCAATCAGTCCGGCAGCAAGAAGTACACCCACATTGTCAACCCGTGCCCTTTGAGCTTCATTCAGCTTCCTTTTTTTGGCTACCATATCCACAATTCCTTTAGTGATGCCACCAATGAAAATTGCAAAAGTAGTTTCTAAAGGAAGATACATGCCCACACTCACCAGCATCGGGCTTTTTACGCCCATTAATATAAATGCCAGCCCCATCAACATTCCAAAAATAATCAGTGGCCAGGTCATTTGACCGCCCACAATTCCTTGAGAAAGCATTGCCATCAGACCTGCCTGAGGCGCTGCCAGGTTTTTACTTCCGAATCCGCCAATATATCCGCCGCCTTGAGCCACAGGCATGTTACCCTGCGCAATATCGGCTTCGTTTAAGAAGTTTAGCACAAAGAACATCACGGCACCGGCCAGCACTACTCCAATGATATCGCCTATCTGCATTTTCCAGGAGTACCGCCTAAAATATGGCCCGCTTTGAGGTCCTGAAGCATTTCGCCTGCAACAGCCGCCGCCACACACACGATTGCCGCCACACCCAAAACAGCCGCCACACCTCCGGAATTGGCATCCACACCCATAATAACCATAATGAGAGCAGTAACCACCAAAGCAGTGAGTGTTAAACCACTGATGGGATTATTGCTGGAACCCATAATGCCTACCAGATACCCCGAAATAGCTGCAAAGAAAAATGCCAAAACGATTAATACCGTTGCCGCCACAATGGCAGGAAGAAAAGACGTTTTAAATATAAAAAACGTAATCAGAAATGTTACCACGGCTACAGAAGCAATGCCCAGCATAATGTAAGGAAAGCTGATATCTTTTTCTGTCCTCAATGCAGTATGTCCCCCTGAGGCTGCTTTTTTTACATCACTGATAGAGCGCGAAATACCCACTGAGAGGCTTTTGCGCATTTTGAATAATGTAAACCCTGCACCCATCAACATACCGCCGATTGCAATCGGGCGAACAATTAAGCGCCAGATTTGGGAAATCTGAAACTCGTGGCTGCTCACTTTTTCCAGTGCTTCGGCTGCTGTAAATTTTGGATATGCTTTTACAAACTCTGTAGCCCATAAGTTTAAAAAGTTAGCGTCAAAATAAGGAGCCACAAAATAGTATATGGCAGGGGTTAGCAGGCCCCAGGCTATCAATCCCCCGCTAAAGTTTAAAGCGCCCAACACCGGCCCAATGATGTAACCTACACCCATGTAGGCCGGGCTTACTGCCGGCGCGCTCAATAAAGCGCCGCCCTGTACTTTGATTGAAGTGCTTGGTATCAACTGAGCTTTCAGCTCAATAAACTTATCATAACTGATTCTGAAAAAATTCATTTGCCCCAGCGCCTGAATTAAAGCCCCAAGCCCCATTGCGCCAAATAAAAACAAGGAGCCGCCACTACCGGAGTTGCGGCCGGTTTTATGAATTTCAGCCGCAGCAACTGATTCAGGAAATGGTAACTCCACATCTTCCACCATCACTTTGCGCAAAAGGGCAACAAACATGATGCCCAAAATACCACCGGCTATTAATATGATGGCAGAGGTGATTAAATGTCCTTTTGTAAAAAACGGGTCCCAAAGGCCGGCTACAAAGAAAGCCGGCAAGGTAAATATGGCTCCTGCGGCTACCGATTCACCAATGGAGCCTACGGTACGGGCAAAGTTTTCTTCCAGGATATTGCCTTTCATTACTTTAATCAAAGCCATACCAATTACGGCAGCAGGGTAGGTTGCCGCAATGGTCATACCGGCACGCAAACCCAGATAAGCATTGGCCGCGCCTAATATTACACACATCACCAAACCAATGATAAGCGCTTTAAGGGTAAACTCGGGCATTGAAGTTTCAGGAGCAATAAAAGGGATAAATTTTTTCGGTTCGTTAGAATTTTGCATATAGCTTGTTTTGTTTCTATAACAAAGCTAAATGGTTGAAGTAATATTGAAAAAAAAAATAGTTATTCTTTTGAAATCAGGTTTCATTTAATCCCAAAGGAATGTCAGATTTATTTTTAATACTTCTCCAAAGAATAATAGTACCCTTTATTGTTGCAAGAGGTAATCAAGCTTAAATATTTCTCCGAATATCTATCTGATCCCGTGCATCATTTTCTTAAGCCAACCGCTTAGAATCAACAAAATGATTGCCGCCGTTCCGCTCATTACTATAAACACCGTAAAGAAATCGTACAAATTAGTAATCTGAAAACCCAATAATGACCTGTAATGGGCTACACCTGTTGCCACATCCTCTGCAGAAGGAGGAATGTAAGAACTGAGTGTTCCGGCAAATTTGTTGGAAAAAGCGCTGGACAAATACCAGGTGCCCATCAGCAAAGAACCAAACCGAACAGGCGCTAATTTTGAAACCATTGATAATCCGATAGGTGATAAACACAGCTCACCAATGGTGTGCAATACATACAGGGCAACTAACCACCACATCGCAATTTTGGTTTGACTGTCCACTCCCTTCACACCATAAGCGATTAAAATATATCCTAAACACAAAATGGCAATGCCCCAAACCATTTTTACTGGTGATGCTGGTTCCTTCTTCCTCTTATCCAACCATCCCCACAAAAACGTGAAAAAAGGCGCTAATACAATAATTGCCAAAGGATTAACAGACTGAAACCAACTTGCCGTAAACTCGGTCAAATGAAGATCTGTGAGGGTTTCGTTAAACACTAACCAAAGCATAATTACTGTAGCCAATCCGGTAACAAGATAAATGACCATCTTCTTCCATTCAAACAGCCAGACAAGCGCTCGAGACACAAAATACGCAATAGCAATACCCAAAATAACCAATACCTCCTTCGGGATATTTACATTGATGGCACGGTCGATATTCCGGTCGGCAAACAAGGTAAGCGAAGCGCCTGCCTGTTCGAATGCGCTCCAAAAGAAGATAACAAAAAATACAATGATGAAAATCACCCAGATTCTTGAGCGCTCCTGTGCAGTAAGCGATTTATCGGTAATGATTAATGCCGGCACTGCAATCATGGCGGTTAATATCAGATACCAGGCCACGTCCCAGTCTAATTTGAAAAAAGATTTAAATGATAATAAAGAAAACAATAAAAGAGTAGCGCCGATAATCATTCCCAGTGTTTTAAAATTCATCTTTTGCATGGGCATACCTATCGGCTCGCCTTCTGCAGTAACCACATATTTGTTTTGATAAAAATAAAATGCCAACACACTGATAATCATTCCAAAAAATGCTACCAGAAAGCCCCATTTGAAGGTATGAATATCCCCCACAACCCATGCGCCACCACATATTAGCGGAGCTATAAAAGCGCCTACATTTACTCCCATATAAAAAATAGTAAAAGCGCTGTCAATCCTGTGGTCACCTTTGGGGTATAATTTCCCAACCATTGTAGAAATATTGGGTTTAAAAAACCCATTCCCCATTATCATAATGGTCAGTCCTACCCACATTAGGGTAATAGAAAGGTCTCTGTTTTCAAGAACACTGGCGCATAAGAACATGACAAACTGGCCAATAGCCATCAGTATGCCACCGGTTATAATACTCTTTCTGTTGCCCAGATACCTGTCGCACAGATAACCGCCCAACAAAGGCGTGAGATATACTAAACCGGTAAAACTACCATAAATCGTGGAACCATCCTGATCGCTGAACATAAGCGCTTTGGTAAGAAAAAGAATGAAAATGGCTCTCATACCAAAATAGTTTACCCGCTCCCACATTTCGGTAAAAAACAAAAGATAAATTCCTTTGGGATGGCTCATATTTGTCGCTTTCGTTACAGGATTACTCATCATTTTTTATTTTGTTGATTGATTTAGACACGCTAAAGATAAATATTTTCGGCAATCTTAACATTTTGGCAATTAAACAGTTTTAAATTTGCAGACTTTTAAAAAGTTTAATCATTTGATTACTTTTTATCTACCAAAAAATCAAAATATGAAGATATTAATTCTCGGATCGGGCGGGCGCGAACATGCTATAGCCTGGAACATACAACAACACAGTAACGGCAGGGACGAAGTTTTTGTGACACCGGGTAATCCGGGTACTGCACAATGCGGCGCCAATATCAACCTGAGTATCACTGATTTTGAAGGAATTGGTAAATTCTGCCTTGAAAACTTAATTGAAATGGTGATAGCCGGACCGGAAGAGCCATTAGTAAAAGGCGCTTGCGATTTTTTCAAAAAGAACGACTCTTTGAAGCATATTCATTTTATCGGTCCATCTCAGTTTGGCGCTCAGTTAGAAGGAAGTAAAGCATTTGCCAAAGCCTTCATGCAAAGACATCAGATTCCTACGGCTGCTTACAAAGAGTTTAAAGAAGAAAGTTTTGAAGAAGGTATTCCATATTTACAAAATCATTCATTGCCCATTGTGCTTAAAGCAGACGGACTGGCAGCAGGAAAGGGTGTTGTTATCTGCCAGAACCACGAAGAAGCGATTGAAGAATTTGGCGCCATGATACAACAGGCAAAATTTGGCGATGCAGGCAAGAGGGTTGTGGTAGAACAATTTTTGGACGGTATTGAACTCAGTGTGTTTGTATTAACCGATGGCAAGGACTATGTATTGCTGCCCGAAGCAAAAGACTATAAAAGAATAGGCGAAAAAGATACCGGCCTCAATACCGGTGGCATGGGCGCAGTGAGCCCGGTGCCCTTTGCCGATGACGCATTTATGCAAAAAATTATTACCCGGATTATAAAACCTACAGTTGACGGGCTTCATAAAGAAAATATTGATTATACCGGATTCATCTTTTTCGGATTGATAAAGGTAAATGAGGAACCATTTACTATTGAATACAACTGTCGTATGGGCGACCCTGAAACCGAGGTGGTAATGCCAAGGCTCCAAACAAATATTGCTGATCTTTGTCTGGCTGCTGCACAAAACAGATTGCATGAAATGAGTACCGAAACCGACAGCAGAACGGCCGTTACCATGATGGCAGTGAGCGGTGGCTATCCGGGCAGTTTTGAAAAGGGTTTTAAGATAGTGTTCCCTCCGGCTTCTTCAATACCCGAAGGCAGTATTATTTTTCAGGCGGGTACCAAAGTGCACGAGCAGCAAGTTGTAACGAATGGAGGGCGGGTGCTTTGTGTTACTTCTTTTGGAGAAAATGTAGCCGAAGCCGCTTTCAGGTCAAAATCGGTTTTGCAACAAATTAAATTTGATGGCATGTATTACCGCAGCGATATCGGTTGGGAGTTTATGTAACTATGCCAAAAAACGAACCCTCTTAAATCAAATGCAGCACGAGTTTTAGACAAGCAAAGGGTTTCTTAGAAAATGCATGCCGTTGATGAGGAGGTGATGAGTGTCGGGCATATTGCCGATGTCCTGCATATTCAGCCGGAATTGATTTTTAAATCCTTATTTCTGGAAAGACACTATAATGAAATATAGCCAATTCAAAACATTCATTAAAACTCATTAGCGTTGCGTTGAGGTTTTCTATAGTTCTTTGAAAGTATTGTCAATATTGAGTTTGCGAGGAATTTTATTTGGAAACGATTTGAATTTTTGAGCGGATTAAAGTTTGTAATTTGCTGGTTTTCAGCAATTATGAATCAAGGCAAATATGTTTTCTCACAGATAATGGGGTTGATTTCCTACAAACCCTTCCAAACCATTGTAAACAGGTACTCCGGCGACTATAAGGTGCGGGGATTCACTTGTTGGAAACAATTTTTATGCATGGCTTTTGGACAACTCACCCACCGCGAAAGCATTAGTGATACTATGATGTGTTTAAAAGCAAACGCATCAAAACATACCATCTCGGTATTGGAGATGTGGTTTCTTTAAGTACTATTACAAGAGCCAATGAAAAGCGTTGTTATCGCATTTACGAAGACCTTGCAATGTTGCTCATTAAAGAAGCAAAGCAACTTTATGTTGATGATGATGGACTGGAAGTCACCCTCAAGGGCAATGTATTTGCCATTGATGCCACTACTATTGATTTGTGTTTATCCACTTTTTATTGGGCAACATTCAGAAGTACAAAAGGCGGTATCAAGTTGCATACACAACTGGATTTGAAAACGGGTCACTTTCATTAAATGGGGAGTACGCCTAATTTTGTTGCATGGATACATCATATATCGGTCATTTTTTACCCAAGGGGTTATTGGAATATTTTGATATTACAGGTATAGATGAACTATGCTTTGTAAAGGACAGGTCAGTTTATTTTCAGATTTCATTGGAAGAACGGAATATGATATTGGGAGATGTGGATGGTACCCAATATGAGTCAAAAGGTTTTACGGAGATAACCCTACAGGATTTCCCAGTCCGTGGCAAAGCAGTTTATTTGGCAATAAAAAGAAGACGCTGGCGACATAAAAAAGAGGCTGGTAAAATTATCAGAAACGACTTTTCATTTGTAGCCGAAGGTTCAGGGTTAACCAAAGAACTATCGGATTTTTTAAAGGTACAGGTTGATACAAAGGTTGATACTATCAGCAACATAGCTGGTTACCATCAGATACAGCCTTCAAAATTAAACCGTCATTATAAAAAGTATAGCAGTGGTTTTAAAGACTGGAACCAGCTCACTCACTGCGAAGATTATCTTCTTTTTCCGGACAACATTGGAGCCTACCTAAGCATAGATGAACTAAGTTTATCCAAAGGAGAATTATACACATTTGTTACCAACAAAAACGGCAGGGCAAAGCAGGGTACATTGGTAGCCGTCATCAAAGGAACACTATCTAAAGACATTATAACCACCCTAATGAAACTTTGTGAACACAAGCGTTTGCAGGTAAAAGAAGTCACTCTTGATATGGCAAAAACATGGAAGCTGCCGTAAAGCAGGTATTTACAAATGCCACTCTGGTTACCGACAGATTCCATGTAATAAAACTGGCAATGGAAGCCTTGCAACACATAAGAATAAACCTGCGATGGAAAGAATTAGACAAAGAAAATGCAGCCATTAAAAAGGCTAAAGAACAACAAATAAAATATGAACCAGTAATGCTGGAAAATGGTGAAACACCCAAACAATTACTGGCAAGGTGCAAATATATTTTAGCCAAAAACAAAACGACTGGACAGAAAATCAAACACAAAGAGCCACCCTGTTATTCAAATATTTCCCTGTATTAGAAACTGCTTACCACCAAACTTTAGCCTTTAGAAACATATACGAAAACCAACAAAAAGCATCTGCTAAGACAGCGTTTGAACAATGGATACAAAAAGTACAAGAGCAGGCATTAAAAAGAGTTTTATACCGTTGCTAATACCGTAAAATATAATTTAGATAACATACTTAATTTCTTCAATAACCGAAATACAAATGCCAATGCAGAATCATTCAACGCTAAAATAAAACTATTCAGGGCTAACCTTAGAGGCGTAACCGATACCAAATTCTTTCTTTTCAGACTGCATAAACTTTTTGCCTAGTCCCCAGTAAATAATGGTGAGCCTTGAAAACCGCTATTCCTGAATTTATTTTATTTTCCAATGCCGATGTTCACGATGTAAATGCGTTGGATTTTATACAATTTGAAACGAATAGCTTTTACATCATGGATCGCGGATATGTAGATTACAAGCGGCTTTACAAGATTCATTGCTGTGATGCCTTTTTTATTACAAGAGCAAAAGATAACATGAATTACCGCCGATTGTACTCGCACCCAAAGGATAAAGACAAAGGAGTGGTATATGACCAGACCATTATGCTCAATAACTATTATGCAGGCAAAGATTATCCCGAAAAGATACGGCTCATAAAATTCTATGATGTTGAAAGTGGAAAGACACTGGTGTTTCTTACCAACAACTTCCACCTTAAAGCCACAGACATTGCACAATTATATAAGCACCGTTGGAAAATAGAGCTATTCTTTAAGTGGATAAAGCAACACCTTAAAATAAAATCATTCTGGGGGCAATCAGAAAATGCAGTAAAAACTCAAGTGTGGATTGCAGTATCCGTTTACGTATTGGTGGCTATCGCAAAAAGAAATTTATGCTCAAACAAAGCCTTTGCGAAATACTACAAATTTTGAGTATCTCTATTTTTGAAAGAATACCCATAAATCAACTGTTTCAGCAAACTCAATTACAATATTTCAAAGAACAAAATGATAACCAATTGACACTGTTCGATTTATAACGCAACGCTAATGATAAAAAATGATTTTTAATGTTTTGCTCGAGACAAAAATTATATGCTTGTGGATCAATCTTATTTCCAGGCAGAATTTTCACTTCAAAATGCTGCAATAAAACATGTAGAACTCAAATATATAGAAAAGATATGGAAGGAGAATTTCGAATTCATACCTGCTTTTTTTAGCTAAGAATTATTTTCATTTTCAGTGTTATCATAATTATTATTTTCCAAATCAGGCGGGTTAGGGTCGGGAAGCCTTGTAGATTCAGTATCGACAATTTCTTCCTTAGAAAATTCAGTTCTGTATATTTTTAATAACAGATTAAAATAGGACAAAAGCAACGGCCCGAATATTAATCCGATAATGCCAAATAGTTTTAAGCCCAATATCACCCCAAACACAGTAATAAGCGGGTGTACATCGCCAATTTTTTTCAGAATAGTAAACCGAAGAACGTTGTCAATACCACCCACAGCTATCAGACAATAAAGCGCCAGTCCAATGGTGGAAGTTGTATGTCCGTGTGCCAGATGAACAATGCAAATGGGCACCCACACCACCATAGTACCCACAGCAGGTATAACGGTGGCTGCACCGGTAATCATCCCCCAAAGCAGGGCATTATTTACGCCAAAAATATAGTACCCGATGGCAGCAATTACCCCCTGGCAAAGGCCCATAATCGGTATTCCCAGTGCATTTGCACGAACCATCATGTTGGTTTCGTTCCACACAATCTGGCGGTTGCTGTCAGAAAGAGGCATTAACACTTTTATTCTTCTTTCCATATTTCTGCCCTGAACCAGCAAAAAGTAAAGAAGAAAAAGAGCAGTAAGAATATTTACCACCACTTCGGCCACCGAGTTGAGAACTGCAGGGATGTACCCGGCAATCTTTTGCAAATAAACCATCAGGTCGGCATCCGATAGATTTATATTCCTAAGCAGCGGCTTGCTTTGCATAAACACTTTCACCGCAGTATATTTTTCAATGATGATTTGCTTGTTATCCAATATTGAATTTACCTGTGGTATCAGTATCTCTACCAATAACCATAACGGCATTGCAATTCCTATCAATGTAAGCAGAATAAGAAAAAGGCTGGTCCATGACTTTTTCCAGAACTTTTTTTCAGTAAGGGTATAAAAAGAATTTCTAAAAAGAATATACAGGGTGATGGCTCCCAATACACCCAGAATAAAGTATTGAAGATTATTAACTATCAGTATGCCTGTAAGTGCTATCAACAGAATTAGGAAAACCTGCCTGATTACATTATCGCTTATTTTATTCATTTTTGATTATTGATATCGCAAAATACTGAAATATCAATTACAAGCCATGCTGATCTACCAGATAAATAAAAGCCGCCATGTTTACAGCCCCCAGTTCCAGCTCGCGTTTATTCACCGCTTCAAACACATCAGAGCGGGCATGATGAATGTCAAAATATCGTTGCGAATCGGGCGATAAACCTACTACGGGCGTATTAAGTCTTTGCCTGAGTGGTGAAATATCAGCGCCACCGTCACCCACGTTCATAAATTCGCTACAACCGTAGGGAGCAATCAGCGGTTGCCATTTCATTATTTTTTCAAATTGTTCCTTCGACATGCCCATAAAAAATCCTCTTGGTGTGAAACCTCCCGCATCGCTCTCCATTGCCATCAGGTGTTTTTCTTTTTTGGCCACTGCCTCCTCAGCATATTTCAAACCGCCTCTCAGGCCGTTTTCTTCATTGGCAAACAGTACAAACCGAATGGTTCTTTTGGGCTTGTAATCCAGCACCTTAAAAGTCCTCAGTATTTCAATAGTTTGCACCACGCCTGCACCATCATCGTGAGCGCCTTCGCAAATATCCCAGCTGTCTAAGTGACCGCCTACGGTAATGTATTCATCAGGAAATTCAGCGCCTTTCAGTTCACCAATAATATTATGGCCGGGAACGTCGGGTAGAAAATGTCCATTGGTTTTCAAAAAGACGTTTACTTTAGTGTTTTTTGACAGTGTCTCTGCCAGCCAGTCGGCATCCTGCAGGCCAATAGCTACTGCGGGGTTTATTTTATAGGCAGAATCATACCAGGTGCCGCCGGTGTGTGGCGAATTATCAGTAGCATGGCTCATGCTTCTGACAATGGTGGCCACAGCGCCATATTTTGCGGCAGTGGAAGTGCCTTTCATTCCCCTAAACTTAACGGCATCGCCATAAGCCTGAAAGGTTCTGATAAAGGTCGGGTTGAATTTGTAGTTGTAAAAGACTATCTTTCCCTTTATCTGATCTTTTTTAGCCTCCATTTCTTCAAAAGAATTGATCAGAATCACCGGTGCAGTTATTCCTTTTGTACCTGTTCCCTTTGAGCCGCCCAATGCAACAATATCCAATGCTTTTTTCTTATTACCGGGAAGAATTACTATGGCTTCGTCTTTCCCGCCACGCACCCAATGCGGAACCATACATTCTTGCTTGTAAGTGTTATCGCTACCATTAGCCTTCATCAGGTTATAGCCCCAGTCTTCTGCCTTATACATCTGTGGATAACCCGAAAGTCTGCCGCCGATCGTTTTTGTAAGCACTCTCAGATTGTCGTACGCTTTTCCATTAGTCAGAATTTCGTCCGAAATTTTTTTGATGAAGACTTCATCCTGTGTTTGGGCAAATAATGCAATGCTTAAAAACAAAGCCGGAATCAAAAACAATTTTTTAGCCATCGTGTTATCTGTTTTGGTAAAGATAAAGTCTTTAGGTTTTTGTTTTGTAGGATTTTGTTTGAGCGGTAAATCTTCCTGTTAAAAACCAGTTTCAAAAATGTTGCGGATTGATTTTGCCAAAAAATCAGAATAAAACAAATTGAGAATTATTTTGAAAAGAGAATAGCAAAGATTTTATGTATTCGCTAAATAATTTAGGATTATAATAAAATGGAAATTAAAACTGATTTATATTTAGGCGACTGTAAGGAACAATTTAATCTGTAACTTTTCCTTATACGGCATATAATTTTCCCTTTATGCCACAATTCCATTAGGTTTTGTGGTTTTTTATACTTGCTTTGTATTCCGTAATACGGAATATATGAAATCTAAAAAATCCCCTTACCCCAAATGGGTGAACGAGTACCGTAAACCCGGTACTGAGATCAGAAAAATCGGAGACAAGTTTTATGTTTATAGCGTAACCGCCTATTATGATGCAGAGCGGAAGAAAGGCAGAAAAAAGACAGGCCCCTATTTGGGAAGGATTACCCAGCAAGACGGCTTCATCGAAGCCATATCCAGAAAAGTGCCGAAAGCATATACTGCTGTAAATATTCAAAATCTGTCCACCAAAGATTACGGGCTATGGGCTTTTATTTCCGATGGGTGCAAGGATATCACAGACGGGCTCAAACAATATTTTCCTCAGCAGTGGGAATGGATAGTTGTAGCCTTGTATTGCAGATTAGTACACACCTCTCCTTTAAAGAACATGAGCTATTACTACAAGCGAAGTTACCAGAGTGAAGTATTTGATATTAGTGTCAATAGTAAAACGATGACGACTTTAATAAAAGACCTCGGCAGTAACAGAGAACCCATCATCCAATATATGCGTCAGCTTTCAGGAGATAAGAACCTTATTCTGATGGATGCCACTTCCATTGTTTCTTATTCGGAGAATTTAACCGGAGTAGAACAAGGGCTAACGAAGTATAAATCTTTTGAGCCATTATATAATCTGCTCTACTTCTATTGCCCCGACAATTATATGCCGGCTTATTACCGTTTATTCAATGGGAATATAAAGGATGTCAAAATGATAACCATGGCTCTTCAGGAGAGTGGTTATAAAGAAGCCATGATAATCGCAGATAAAGGATTTTACTCTATGGCAAACCTGGAACTATTGGAGAGCGAAGGGTTAAAATATATTATTCCACTAAAGAGGGACAGCACCTTGATAAAGAAAAACCGCTATAAGAAAATAACTTCCACTACCCATAATTTTCTATTCGATGAGCGGGTTATCTATCACGATAACTACAAGGTGAATAAAAACAGGAGTGTTTATCTTTTTATTGATGAAGCGATGATGATTAAAGAGAAAAGGGATTATATCCATCGGATGAGAAAACATCCACAGAATTACAGTGAACAGGATTTTACTGATCAACTGCCTTACTTCGGTAGTTTTGCTGTAATTACAAACCAAATTGAAGAGCCGGAAAAAGTATTTTTAAATTATAAGAGTCGTTGTGGAGTAGATGTTCTCTTTGATGGGGTAAAGAATATTTTAGGGAATGATTATACCTATATGCAAAATGACGAGGCTCTTGAGGGCTGGATGTTTATTAATCATCTCGCTTTGCAGGTTCATCATAAAATATTTGCCCTGTTGAAGCAGAGAGGGCTAGTATCAAAATATTCTATCAGGGATTTTATTAACTTCCTATCCGACATTCGAAAAGTTAAAGTAAACAATCAGTGGCTGCTTGAGCCAATGATTGATAAACAGAAGAAACTTGTAGAAAGTATTGGAATCACTATTCCGTAAGAAAAAAGTTACAGATTAATAACTTACTAATCAATTATTTTCGCTCAAAAACCGGTTACGATAATCTTGTGGCGCACAGTTTGTAAACTTCATAAACTGTCGGTAAAAAAACTGAAGACAGTCATAACCACAGGTATAACCTATTTCATTGATGCGCATATCTGTTTCTTCCAGAAAACGATAAGCTTTGTTAATTCTGAATTCATTAAGGTAAGTAAAAAATGGTTTTTTAAAGGACTGGCTGAAGAACCTCGAAAAGGCACCTTCGCTCATATTTACAAATGAAGCAATTTTTTTCAGAGTTATTTTTTCAGAATAATTTTCTTCTACAAACTCAAATACTTTTTCAAGACGGCTGTTGGGGATAGTTCTTCTGAGTTTATATCCATCCTGAAGCAATACTTTATGGTCGCGAGATTTGGAAAACTCATTGAGCAGCTGTAGTAAAAGAATCAGTTTTTCAAAGGCTGGCAGGTTCAATAAATCGGTTTTGTATCTCTGAATTTCTTTTCCCAAATCTTTATCCAAAACAATACCCTTATTTGACATGCCCAGGAAGCTGCCAATAAGTTTAAATTCAGGTGTAACCTGGCAAATCTTATCAATAAAGTCGCTGTCCCACTGCATTACAAACGAAGAGTAGGCTGCAGGCCTGTTTCTTTTATTTGCCCAGTTGTGCGGTATCCCCGGCCCCAGAAGTATGAGGTCGCCTTCTTCAAAATGTTCCTGATGGTTGCCTATATATCTTGTGCCTTCACCCTTCAGAACAAAATTAAGTTCGTAGCTGGGATGATGATGAAGCCTGGTAGTTCCTGAATCCATGTTTTTTAAAAAAGTACGGAACGATCCGGATGAAGTAATGCCCGGAAACAAGATTTCTTTGTTCATTTGACACATTCGTTTGAATAAAAATAGTGAAATTAATAAATTCAACAAAAAAATCGATCTCCCATCATTTTTTCCCTTCCTATATTTTCTTTAAAAAGAATGAAAAAAATTGGCATAAGTATTTCAGTTTCCGACCATTAACTTATTTTGGCTATAAGAAAAAATAGCTTTTACTAAATAAGTTCAAATTTGGTCAATTTAGTTGATAGTATTAATGGGTATAATGATTATCTTCACTGAAGCGATTGATTATTTGAAAGATTACTTGTTTTTCATGATTTAGAAATGAATTGAGTTCGTGTAAAACATGTTTTGGGTGATGTAAAACAAAACAAGAAAAGATTAGTACTGGATTATTTTTATTAAAAGCCAAAGAAACAAACAAATAATTCAGCAATAAGTATTATTAAAGAAATTTTAATTCAGTTAGGAAACAAAGACTGTTGGTTTTTTTGTTACGCGTTTATTAATTTCAAAAAATACAATTAAACAATAAAATATAAAACTTAATAATAGCTGATATGAAAAAGATTTACTTTATATTAATGGTTGTCGTTATTACTTTTTTATTCACTTCGTGTAAAAAAGATGACGACGCTTCCGAAACGGTTCGTTATAAAAAAGATTGGGTTACCGGCAAATGGAAGCAAACAGATTTGGTAATGAGTGTGGATGCCAAATTGGGTAGCACTAAAATACCTGCGGGAACCAGTATGATAGCGATTGCACCGTTGCTGGCGCAAGCGCGTAAAAACCCTGCATTGATACCTGCCATTACCTGTACTAAAGACAATCAGTATGAGTTTAATGCCCAAGGGGCATTTAGCATTTCCGGGTGCACCGATTTTATTTTGCCAAAGGCAGGTAACAAGGGTACCTGGGGGCTACAGATTTACGATGCTGTTATAGAACTGCTTAACGATAAGAGCGAAAAAGACCCGCATTGGATAAACAGTATTACCCCAACCAAAATGGAACTTGCTTTAACGGTAATTATTCCCGGAGTGGGGGCGGTACCATTGGGTTTGCAATTAGAAAAACTGCCATAATCATTAATCAACTTATCACCAAATCAATTAGAAAGCATGAAAAATATTGTTTGCGAGGTGGATGTACTATTGTTTTTTGACTTTTATTCTAAGCGCTGTATGTGTATCTGTCAATGCAGACCTGCCGGTTAATACGGCTGCTTATGCAAATATAAACAATAGCCAGCGGATTACAGTTACCGGAACAGTGCGTGATGCCAATGGTCCACTGGAGGGTGTCAACATCGCCGAAAAAAACGGTTCGGGCACCACCATCTCTAAAGCCAATGGTTCTTATTCAATAAGTGTGGCTGATGGCAATGCCACACTGGTTTTTACTGCTGTGGGATTTGAAAAACAAGAAGTAGCAGTAGGCGGCCGCACTGTTATAAATGTGGAAATGAAGCAGTCTTATACCCAACTTTCGGATGTAATTGTAACGGCTCTGGGTATCACTAGAGAAAAAAATCATTAGGTTATTCCGTTGCCGAGGTAGATGGTAAAGAAATGAACAGGGTGGTTCAGGAAAATGTTTTGAACAGCCTTTCGGGTAAAGTGCCGGGAGTGGTTATTAACCAAACCGGAGGAGCCGGTTCATCTGTGAGTATGGTAATCAGAGGAGCTTCTTCATTAAGCAATGATAACCAGCCTTTATTTGTAATTGATGGAGTGCCCATCAGTAATACTATGAACAACGTGTCGCAGGTGGGTACCGATAACAGGGTTGACTTTGGTAATTCCATATCGAGCCTTAACCCTGACGATATTGCCAGTGTAACTATCTTGAAAGGCCCCAGCGCCGCTGCCTTGTATGGTTCGCGAGCCGGTAACGGAGTTGTTTTGATCACTACCAAGAGCGGTAAAGGGCTAAACAGAATGACTATTAATATTAACTCCAGCACAGTATTTGATAAACCGTACAGATTTCTTGATTGGCAGACAAAATATGGTTCGGGCCAGTTTTCTGCCATTCCTATTGAATTATCGGGAAATATTCTTACCGATCCTTTTGGTGGGCTAATTCAGGAAAACGTGAATGGAACTGGTGGAGGAGAGTTAGACCGTGGCTATTTTGCAGTGCAATGGAATAGTCCTTTGGACGAAAAAGGGAAAAAAGTGCCATTACCATTAGTATCGCATCCTAACAATATGAGAGATTTTGTGCAAACCGGCATAACCAGCACAAACGGAATTTCGCTCGCCAACAGTAGCGACATGATGAACTACCGACTTTCTTATTCAAACATGCAAAACAAAGGTATTGTACCTGGCTCAGATTTGTTTAGAAATACTTTTGATTTGGGGGCATCCTTAAAAGTAAATAAAAACCTGCGCATCAGTACTAATATTGACATTAGCAGAAATAATTCAAACAATCGTCCGGCGAGCGAAAGAGGCGCTAATCCGCTTCAATGGGCTTACGCAGTGTCTCCGCACATTGATATTAATGATTTGAGAGATTATTGGGAACCAGGGCAAGAAGGAATTCAGCAGCGTACCCAGTATAATGGCGTGTACAACAATCCGTTTTTCCTGGCTTATGAGCTAAACAATGGTTTTGTGCGCGACCGCCTTTATGGAAATCTGAAAGCAGATTGGCAAATTACAAAAAAGCTGAGTTTGATGATGCGTTACGGATTAGACACCTATCAGGAACAAAGAGAGTTTAAGGTTCCCAACAGTTATACATCTGAGAAAAAGGGAGCTTATGGTTTGATTAATATTAAGGCATTTGAAAGTAATGCTGATTTTCTATTTACTTACAAAGATAAATTCAATGATTTTGGATTATCTCTTTCTGCCGGAGGTAATACACGTTATCAAAAAGGTTCTACTTTGCGCAATGCATCAAAAAACGGCGCCGGATTGATTGTGCCGGGTGTTTATACCGTTCAGAATATTCTGCCTGCTTCGCTCGACTTCTCCAGTTATTCTTATCAAAAGGGGATAAACAGTATTTACGGAACAGCATCTGTTGACTATAGAGAAATGGTGTTTGTAGATGTTACCGGAAGAAATGACTGGTCCAGTACACTGCCCAAGGCAGCCCCTTATTTTTATCCTTCCGCTTCGCTTAGTTTATTGGTAAATAAAATTGCAGGCATCAATGCAGCAGATGTAAATCTGATAAAACTCAGAGGCGGTATGGCTCAGGTGGGCAATGATACCGATCCTTATCAATTATTAAGTGTTTTGGGCAATGCAGGCACCTGGGGCGACATTCCTCGACTTTCTACCTCAGGCACATTGCTGAACCCCGATTTGAAGCCAGAAATAGCCACTTCTTACGAGGTCGGTATTGATATCTCATTGTTTAAAAACAGATTAAACTTCTCAGGTACCTATTATATGGTTGACAACAAAAACCAGATTTTCACAACCCAGCTGACTTCCTCTACCGGTTATACTTCCAAAAAAATCAATGCAGGTTTGTTGAGAAGTAAAGGTTTAGAATTATCATTAGGAGGTACTCCGGTTTTAACCCGCAATTTCAGATGGGATGTAAATGTAAACTGGTCGAAAAACCGAACCACAGTGGAAGAACTGGCAAATGAAATGCCTTACTTTACCTTCTGGGAAGATGCAAAAGGCGGCGCCTGGACTTATCTGGGAGAAGAAGTGGGTGATATTTACGGGCCAAAAGTGAGAACCGTTACCGATAAATCATCGCCTTATTACGGATGGCCATTACTGGCTGAAGAAGATGGCGGTGCCAAATGGGTATCCATTGAAGCAAGGAATACAAGGAATAAAATAGGCAATTTTAATCCCAAGTTTCTGATGGGCTTGCAAACTTCTTTAACCTATAAAAATATAAGCCTGAGTATGAGTTTCGACTGGAGAAATGGCGGCCAGTTTATTTCACAAACCTACAGATACGGAACAGAAGATTTTAGATCTTCACTTCAGTTTAAACAATTTGTAGATATCGGAAGCAGAAGCGGGAAAGAATTGAGAGACTGGTTAGTTGCAAATGCTGACAAATATATTATCGTGAAAGATGGCAATTTCCCCAGAGTGGGATGGCCTACTCCTGAGCGTGCCAGCTACCCGTTTGAATTTAGCGGTATCAAACTTCCCTATGGAGGTGTGTTTATACCTGGCGTATATGCCACAGGATATGATGCACAGGGCAACCCAACAGGATATGCCGAGAATTTAGGTGAAAACGTATTGGGGGCGGACAAAAATAACCCCAATGCCACTAGGACCATTGCCTTATGCAGCTTCTAACCCTGGGATTTTATGCAACCTTCTATGTTTTCGGCTTCTTACATCAAGATAAGAGAGATAACACTTAGTTATGCCTTACCCCAAAAATGGGCTTCATCCTTGAGGCTGCATGATGCCAGCATAGGTGTTTTTAGCAGAAATATTATTCTTTGGACTGAATCAAAAATAGGCGTAGATCCTGAAAACGCATTCCAGGTCAGCTCCGATATTCAGGGAGGAGGTATTCAGTTCAAGCAGGGTATTGAAAGGTACAATGTAACGCCGTGGGTGCTGCCAATTGGTATTAAATTAAATGTAACATTTTAAGTAATTGAAAACGATATAATTATGAAGACTATCAAAATCATATATACAACACTCTTCATTTTAGCCGCATCAGCTATTTTGTTTTCTTGTACAAAGTATTTGGAAAAACTAAATGAAAATCCTAACGGGGCCGACCCCGATAAAGCCAATCCGAATCTGGTAATATCTACAGTGCTTACCGAAACAGGAAGGGCATTTACCACACTTGGATTTGGCGATGTGGCCGGTGTGATGCAATATACACAAAAAGACGGATGGGCCGGTGGACATAATAACTATGACTGGGGAGGAAGCAATGACTGGTCGGGTTATTATTCTATTCTACGTAACAATCAGTTTGTTTACGATAAGGCCGTTGCATCCAAAGATGAATTGTTGGAGGGGATTAGCCTGGTGATGAATGCAATGGTTTTTGGGCTGATTTCCGATCTGTATGGCGACATACCTTACACAACTGCACTGCAAGGTAATTTGGGCGGGCAGGCAAATACCTTTCCTGCATATCAGGATCAGCAGTCTATTTACACTGATATTTTGGCAAATTTGGAGAAAGCAAATACGCTTTTATCAAAAAGCCAAAATGATTATCCCAATAAATTAGGCGCTGCAGACGTGTATTATCAGGGCAATGCTGCAAAATGGCGCAAGCTGGCCAATTCATTGGCGCTGCGTTATTATATGCGGGTTTCGGACAAGATAAGCGCTGTAGCAAAAACCGGTATTGAAAAAATCTATGCCAATCAAACCCAATATCCGATTATCACTGCTGCTGCCGATGACGCTACTATGGCCTTCGCCGGAAACGGAACAGGCGACTCCTGGCCCACAAATGTTACTTATGACCCTTCTGATGCCAGTACTTATCGAAGGATAAAAATGGCTGATCCGTTTGTAAAAACGCTTTTAGCCCTAAAAGATCCGCGCATTGCTTTGTGGGCAAACAAAGTGCAGATTTTCATTCTGGTGAATGAAAATCTTCCACCCAATTCAGACAAAATAAGGGATACAATTGTCAATGGCGAACCTCGTAAGGTTAGGGTTATTTCTACCGATATCGTTACTTCCAGGGGTTGACATTAAACGACATTAATCAGGGACCCAATTATGTCGGATTACCGATTGCCTTAACAGGACCACAAGCCTATAACCTTAGCCCCGATCTAAATCAGGCATCCAGAAATCCACACGTTTCCTGGCTCAATGATATTTATCAGAGCGCCAAAGGGCCGCTCCTAAAGACAAGATTATTATCGGCAGCCGAAGTTCAGTTTATTTTGGCCGAAGCAGCACAAAAAGGATGGGCAACCGGGGGTGCCGAGGCAGCTTATAATGCAGGTGTGAAAGCCTCATTCGATGCATGGGGTATTTCAGGTTCCTATGCAGCATACATTGCCCAGCCGAGTGTTAAGTACGATGGCACGCAGAAGCAAATCCTTGCTCAAAAATGGATCGCCAACTGGTCAAATGCCACAGAATCATGGTTTGATTTCAGGCGTACCGGCTATCCAGAACTGAAAGGGGTGCCCGGGAAAACCTTAGCTCCTGTATTACCGGTAAGGTTCTATTACCCACTGGACGAACAAAAATTAAATACTGCCAATGAAGAGGCGGCAGCCGGTAAATTAGAAACTACAACAAACTCAGCATTTGGCGCAAACGGTCCCAAAAACAGCCCATGGTCAAAAATGTGGCTGATACAGGGAACCGGAAAACCCTGGTAAACATTTTTTATCATTTTAAAATCAATCATTAAATAAAGCAAAACAAAATGAAGTTTAATTTTTCAAAAATCTTAATTACCCTATTACTACCTTTTCTTTTCCTCTTTTCTGTATCGGCGCAGATGCAAAACTCGGCGGTAACCATTACGCCTGATAATGCACTTGTATCCTATCTGAATAATGGAGATAAATCCTACAACTGGGAACTCAAGGATACTTACGAATCGGATGAGGTTACTATTTACAGTTTATTACTCACTTCTCAGACCTGGCAAAATATTGTATGGACGCATCAATTGACCATTTTTGTTCCCAAGGAAAATAATTATGACGGAGCCATGCTTTTCATTACAGGGGGAAGTGTAAAAAACGGTTTGCCTAACTGGAAAAAACCCGATGATAAACTGAATTTATTTTTTAATGCAATGGCCGTCAAAAATAAGGCCACAGTAGCTATTTTGAGTCAGGTGCCCAACCAGCCTTTGTACAATGGACTTACAGAAGATGCGCTCATTTCGAAAACGTTACATGACTTTAAAAACGATAATGATTATTCAAAACCCTTATTATTCCCCATGACAAAGAGTGCGGTGAGGGCAATGGATGCCATTCAGGAGTTTATGAAAAAAAATAGAGACCATCAAATTAACCGTTTTGTGGTTTCGGGAGCATCTAAAAGAGGATGGACAACCTGGCTTACAGGCGCTATGGACAGCCGTGTGAAGGCTATAGGGCCGATGGTAATTGATATTTTGAATATGCCAAAAAACCTTACCTATCAGATTAATGCTTATGGCCAATATAGAGAGCAAATTAATGATTATGTAAAACTGGGTATTGTGGATGATATGCGGAGCGAAAGTGGCGCAGCCATCATTAAAATGATTGACCCTTATTCATATAGAAAATTATTGGACAAACCTAAGTTGCTTTTTATGGGAACCAATGATGAGTACTGGGTAATAGATAATGTAAAAAATTATCTGAGTGATATTCCCGGTATTAATCTTATCAATTATACTCCCAATGCAGGTCATAATCTGGGTGGAGGAATCTCTGCATTTAATGCGTTGAGCGCCTTTTTTGGAATATCACTCAACAATGCGGCCTATCCTGCCGATAGCTGGAAAACAAAGGTAAAAAGAGGCAAAGTAAAAATTACTGTAAATGCTACAAAAGATATTCTGGAAGACGCTAAACTTTGGTATGCCAACTCCACAGATAAGGATTTCAGAAATGAAAAGTGGGAAAGCAGAGACTTGAATATTACCAATACCGGTAAATTTACAGTTGCAGAAAATCTTCCTAAAACCGGCTATCATTCATTTTATATTGATTTGATATACAAGGATGCCAATGGCGGTAAGTACAATGTGAGCACCAGGGCGTTTATGACTGATAATAAAAAAATATTGTAATACAATAGCTTATCCGGCTTCTTTTCTGATAGGAAAAGAGACACTTTTACTATATGCCGCCATTGAAGGATATTTTCAGTGGTCGGCATTAGTAATTATAATAAGAATCAATATTTAAAAAAAATATTTCTTATTCAAATATTATGAAGAAGACACTTCCAATATTACCTTCCGAGTCTGCATTTAATCCGGGGTTGCTGATAAAATCTATTTTAGACCAGTCTTTACATTATGAGCCTGACAAGGAGATTTTCTATAGAGACCGGTTTAGTATGAACTATCGGACACTCCATAAAAGAGCGGCAAAATTAGCTAATGCGCTCAACGCAATGGGTATTGGTGCCGGAGATGTGGTAGGTGTGCTTGAGTTTGACAGCCATCGTTACTTAGAATTGTATTTTGCAGTTCCGATGATTGGCGCAGTGTTGCATACCATCAACTATCGTTTATCGCCCGAGCAGGTAAGCTACACCATGAACCATGCTGAAGATAAAATTGTCTTTTGCCACGAAACGATATTTCCATTAGTAACCCTCATAAAAGAAGGATTACAAACTGTTGAAAAATATATATTAATAAAAGATAGTGATCGGGCGGCACCGTCCGGTGTTGTCTTTGCAGGCGAATACGAAGAATTGCTGGCAGCGCAATCTGACGAATACAGATTTCCAGAATTTGACGAAAACAGCATGGCCACCCTGTTTTACACAACGGGTACCACAGGTCTTCCAAAGGGAGTTTGCTTTTCGCATCGTCAGTTAGTACTTCATACACTGGCTGTTGCCGCTTCACTTAGCGCCGTAGATTCGCCCGTGAGGATTCATTCTACGGACGTATATATGCCATTAACCCCCATGTTTCATGTGCATGCCTGGGGTATGCCTTATATTGCCACCATGCTGGGGATGAAGCAGGTATATCCCGGACAATATGAACCTGAAATGTTGATTAAACTAATACTCACTCATCGTGTCACCTTCTCACATTGTGTGCCTACCATATTAGGCTTATTGATAACTAATCCCAAAGTGAAAGAACTGGATATTTCTTTTTTCAGAGTCATCATTGGCGGTTCGGCATTACCGAAGGGGCTGGCAAAAGGAGCTATGGCATTGGGTATTGATATTATTGCAGGCTATGGTTTATCAGAAACCTGCCCGGTTTTGACAGTACCTTATATTCCGAAAGGAAAATTTGCTTCAATGGATAAAGAAGAAGAAGCAAATGAGAGAATAAAAACCGGAAGGCCGGTATTGATGGTTGACTTGAGATTGATGGATGAAGTAGGAAATTTCCTTCCTCATGATGGAAAAACAATTGGCGAAATTGTAGTTCGGGCACCATGGCTCACACAAACCTATTATAAAGAAAAAGAAAGAAGCGAGGAACTGTGGAAATATGGTTACATGCACACCGGTGATATGGCCTGGGTGGAACCGAATGGGACGGTGATAATATGCGACCGCAAAAAAGATGTCATAAAATCTGGTGGTGAATGGATTTCGTCCTTGGCACTGGAAAGCCTTATATCGGCACATCCGGCAGTGAAAGAAACAGCAATTATTGGAATTTCGGATGATAAATGGGGCGAAAGACCTTTAGCGCTGATAGTACTTGCCGAAGGTCAAAACACCGATATTGATGCTATTAAGCAACACCTGCAACAATTTGTAAAGATCGGTTACTTAAGCAAATGGGCAGTGCCCGATGAGATGCGTTTCATAAACGAAATACCAAAAACCAGTGTTGGAAAGATTGATAAAAAACTCATTAGAGCCAGGGTTGAAAACAATGAATTATGACCAATGAATAGTAAATCAATTATACAAAATATCGTCTTTACTTTTGTTTCTTATTAATTATCAATCAATTAGCAGGACAAGCGTTTAAGGCAGGAGCTGCTTACAGAGTGATTACTCCAGATCCTTTATTACCTGTTTCTGGCGGTATCGGGTCATCAAAACCGGTAAAAGAAAAGAAAGGGGATTTGTTTGCGCGTGCGCTGGTTTTTGAAAAGGGAGAAACCAGAGTTGCCATTGTAAGTATTGACAATTTGGGATGGCCTGCCGCATTAGGCGACAAATCCAGAGCGTTGATTAAAGGAATCCCTCCCCAAAATGTATTGATTGGCGTTTCCCATACGCATAGCGCTCCCGATGCTTATGGCTTTCCTGATGAGACAGGTTATGTATCGGCTAACCTGAAATATTTGAACTGGTGCATTCAACAGGTTGCCGATGCAGTAAATGAAGCCTTAAAGAATCTAAAACCCGCGAGCTTAAAAATTGCTGTGGGCGAAGCCAAAGGGAAAATAGCCTATAATTATTATGCACCCGATTTGTATGACCCGCGATGTGGTGTTATTCAGGCTTTGGATCTACCGGGCAAACCGATTGCTACTTTGGTAAACTATGCGATTCACCCTGAAATAATAGGTTCGGGGAGAGCATTCTCAGCCCCGATCTTTGCGGACCATTATACGAAAGAATTGAGGCAGCCGGAGGAGGAATGGCCATTTTTATGAATAGTGCACAAGGCGGAATGGTTACGGCTGACAACCGCCGGCCAGAAGGAAAAGAAGCGAATGATTGGGAAGATTGTATTAGAATCGGGAATCTGCTGGCCGATCAGGTGATGGCAATCATAGAAAATGCGCCGGTTGAAAAAAATCCCTCTTTGTTTTGTGCCGCCAGAAAAATTAGCCTTCCGGTGGACAATGAAATCATGAAGGCAATTATAAAATTTTCTCCGCTTGAATACAAAGGGTTTGAAAATGATTCTGCCTCCACAGTGTTAAATCTGTTGAATATCGGCACGGCTCAAATAGTAACAGTACCCGGAGAAGCATTACCAAATATTGGCTATTACATAAAACGAAAGATGAAAACCCGGAAACCGTTTTTATTCGGTTTGACCAATGATGCTTTCGGATATATGCTCACAAAGGTTGATTTTGACAGCTTCAAAAGATACAGATATATCTCTCAAACCAGCCTGAGCGAAATGGTGGGTGAAGTTTATATCAATGAGGTATTGGATTGGCTGAAGCAGGTTCCCGCCTCAGAAATGGAATAAAAAAACAGGGTTAGTAATTATAGACATAATATGCCCATAATTTCTGACCCTGAAAAATGATTTAATAGCAGTTGATTATTTCAAATAAGCTGAATACATCCAAACCAGTTTTTCCTGAGCGCGGATGTAATCACTCATTAAGGCATTGGTTCCCTCATCATCAGCATCTGCAGACAGATCCAACAGTTCTCTCTGCAGGGTAATAATGGTTTTGAAGGAGTCGAGAATGTTCTTTACAGCCAGGTTCCCATCAGAAACTTCCGAACTTTCATTCACTGTTGACACTTTACTGTAATCAGAAAAGTTATGGTTCGGTGCAAAGCCGAGTGTTAATAATCTTTCTGAAACTTAATCAATTTTTAAAAAAATGTCATTATACAGTTCTTCAACATTCAAATGGAGCTCAAAGAATTTTTCACCTTTAATATTCCAGTGGTAACCGCGAACATTCTGATAAAAAAAAGAATAATTTGCCAATAACACGTTTAATTTTTCTGCCAAATTCTGAGACTTGTTTACATCAAGTCCAATTCTGTTTAATTCACTCATAAAATATATTTTTAAATATTAATCTAAATAAACTATTGAAATTCTTCTGGTTCCAATCTCAAACAGGGGTTTCAAATATACTATATTTTTTTGAGATTAACAAGCAAGGGTGAAACCCAAAATACTCCAAAATCTCGATAAATATTCTAAAATGCCTCATTCATAAAAACTGAAAGATAAAATATTATTTTAGGTCAGTTAGTGTGTTTTATCACTGAATATTATTGAAGTAATCTGGAAGCGACCTCGTTAGCCATTCATATTCAAGATGTGAAAATCTTTGGGTCACCCAACTTGTCCGCCACTATTTCAACCTTCTCAATTTTACTACTTCAATTCGTGTATCGCTTACCGAAACGATGTCAAATTCATAGTTGCCAATAATGATTCTTTCTTTTTGAGTGGGGATGGTTTCAAAGTGTTCAATAATATATCCGGAAAGTGTTTCGGTGTCGTATTCTTCAAAGTTCAGGTTATATTTTTCTTCGAGGTAATCGAGTTCCAATCTGCCTGAAAAAATATATTCATCTTCGGCAATTCTTTTTTCCACAAAAACTTCGGTATCGTATTCATCCTGAATTTCGCCAAAGAGTTCTTCCAGCACATCCTCAATGGTGATGATACCTGCGGTACCGCCAAACTCATCCACTACCCATGCAATACTTTTACCTTCCTTGCTGAATTTGTTGATCAGATTCAGGGCACCCATGCTTTCCGGCACAGCCGGTATCGGTAAAATTATAGGCTTTATGGCATCCGGTTTCTTAAACAGGTCTAACTCATGCACATAGCCCAGAATATTATCAATATTGTCTTCATAAATGATAATACGACTGCGCTTGGTTTCGGTAAATTTTAGCACCAATTCGGCAATGGTAGCATTGATTTCTATTGCCACAATTTCTTTTCGGGGCACCAGACACTGACGGATTCTTACATTGGGCAGTTCCTGTGCATTTTCCAATAGTTGCGTACTGGTTTCGTCATCCATCATTTCTTTTACGTTGTCTCTAAATAAAAATCTGAGGTCGCTGCGGTTGAAGGGTGATTTACTTTTATCAAGCCGCACGTTGAAAACATATTTCAGTATCCAGTCTGACAATTTAAAAAATGCTATGGTAATTGGCTCCAGAAGCCAGTAGAAGAAATTAATAATATGGGCTAACCAACGAAGTAGCGCATTGCTGTGGGCTCTAAAAACTGCACGGGGGATAAATTCTACAAAAACGAGCACAATCAAAGCGTTGGCAAAAATCTCCAGAACAATTTGAGCCGTACGCGACTCAATGTGGAGGAAGGGCCAAACCCTTGCCGAAACCTGACTGGTAAACAAAACAAAGGCAGTAAGTGCAATGACAAAACCAATAATTGTGGTGCTCAAAAAAACAGCCGGCGAGTCAACAAATTTGCCCAATATCTTTCCGGATTTTGCACCTTGATTTCTTCTCAGTTCAATATTTAATCTGCTGGCGCTGAAAAAAGCCATCTCTACTCCCGCAAAGAAAGCCATGAATAAGAATGACAAAATCCATATAATTAAAATCATATCCATAGGATAAAGATAAAAGAATAAAAGTGAAAATGTAAAAAAACAAGAGCAGCAATTATATCTGCCACTTACTTAACACCCAAAAATTTCATTACCATCTTTTCGGCTTCGTCACAAGCTTCCTGAAGATCGTCGTTTACGATTACCTTGTCAAAGTGGTGCATAAAACTCAATTCGTATTCTGCCTTATTGATTCGGGTTTGTAACGATTCTTCGGTTTCGGTACCGCGCGAGAGCAGTCTTTTGTGAAGTTCCTTGATGGATGGCGGCTCAATAAAAATGGAAAGGCTGTTGTCCGGATATTGTTGCTGCACATGGATAGCGCCTTTTACGTCAATGTCTAAAAGCGGGATTTTATCGTCGCTCCAAAGCCTTTCGATTTCGGAACGGAGCGTTCCGTAATATTTGCTTTCGTAAACCATTTCCCATTCTAAAAATTCATTGTTCTGAATTTTTTTTCGGAACTCATCCACCGACATAAAATAATAATCCCTCCCGTTTACCTCCCCGCTTCTTGCCTTTCGGGTGGCTGCCGATACCGAAAATGTTAGTGGAGGGACTTTTTCTAATAAATAATGGGTAATGGAGGTTTTTCCTGCTCCTGATGGCGCGTTGATGGTAACGAGTTTACTTTGCATAAATAATTTTTAGGTACAAAAAATTTCAAAACCAACAGAAAGCGGTGGTGATGAAACGGGGTTTACGGCATTTTTTTGTAAAACAACCTCTGTAAAGATAGTATTAAATTCTTTTTATATCGGCCCCCAACAATCTCAATCGCTCATCAATATTCTGATATCCACGGTCAATTTGTTCGATATTCTGAATAATGCTCTTTCCTTCTGCGCTTAGCGCCGCAATCAACAATGCCACACCCGCCCTGATGTCGGGGCTGCTCATGGTTATACCTCTGAGTTTTTGCTCGCGCTCCAGACCGATGACTACTGCCCGGTGCGGATCGCAAAGGATGATCTGTGCACCCATCTCGATGAGCTTATCTACAAAAAACAAACGGCTTTCAAACATTTTTTGATGGATAAGCACGCTGCCATGAGCCTGTATGGCCGTTACCAAAACGATACTCAGCAAGTCGGGTGTAAAACCTGGCCAGGGATGGTCATAAATACTGAGCACGCCACCGTCAAAATATCGTTGTATGGTATAGCTCTCCTGAGATGGAATATGAATATCTTCGCCATTAATATCTATTTGGATACCAAGTAATCTAAATTTATCAAGGATAATTCCAAGGTCATCAATTCCTGCATTTCGGATGGTAATATCGCTTTGGGTCATGGCGGCCAAACCAATGAAGGAACCCACTTCAATCATATCGGGTAGCAGTGTATGGGTAGTACCTCCCAGATAATTAACTCCTTCGATGGTGAGCAGATTACTTCCAATACCACTGATTTTAGCGCCCATACGGTTTAGCATCTGACAAAGTTGTTGTACATAAGGCTCGCAGGCTGCATTATAGACGGTGGTTGTCCCCTTAGCCATTGAGGCGGCCATGATAATATTGGCAGTACCTGTTACCGAGGGTTCGTCTAACAGCATATAGGTTCCCTTCAGTTCTTTAGCCGTTAGATGAAAAAATCCGTCCTCCTGATTATATTCGAAACCGGTGCCTAATTTTTCAAAACCGATGACGTGGGTATCTAATCGCCTCCGCCCGATTTTATCGCCTCCTGGTTTGGGAATAAATGCTTTTTGTATCGGGCAAGCATGGCGCCTGCCAGCATTACCGATCCGCGAAGCCTGCCGCTTTTCTTTTTAAATGCTTCGCTGTGCAGATAATCTATATTTACGTCATCTGCTTTGAACGAACACCCATCGGAGGATAATCGCTTGATTTTCACACCCATATCATCTAAAAGATCAATAAGCAGGTTTACGTCAAGTATATTGGGAATATTGTGGATGGTAACTTCTTCCGGTGTAAGCAAAACAGCGCTGATAACCTGCAGCGCCTCATTTTTAGCGCCTTGCGGAATAATTTCGCCTTGTAATTTCTTTCCTCCTCTTACTTCGAATGAATTCATGCAATTTCTTTTTACGAAGTTAAAAGGAAATCTGATTACAAAAAGGAATAACTACCTTGAGAAAATGATGATTTTACCTTTATGCCACCCATTGAAACAACACTGCCGCCAGTAAGGCCCCCACAACCGGTCCTAATACAGGGACCCAACTGTAAGCCCAGTCGCTGCCTCCTTTTTTGCCGATAGGCAGTAAGGCGTGCATGATTCGCGGGCCTAAATCTCTGGCAGGATTGATGGCATATCCTGTAGGTCCGCCAAGGCTCAATCCAATGGCCAGCACAATGAATGCAACGGGCAAGGCATCTAATGCTCCCAGACTACTTTCGGGTGCGGCAATAAAAAGAACGGCAAATACCAGAACAAAGGTGCCAATTGCCCGTGATAAAGTTGGCGCCATAATTACGTATTGCCGGAATGGTGCTGAAAGTGGCCAGTTTTGACGCAGTATCATCAGTAGCCAGATAGTGTTGTCGGTAACTGAGCCATACTAACAACTGACCCGTCATTGCGCCCAGCATTTGACCGCCAAGATAATGAGCCATAGTGTCCGTGCTAATTTTTCCCATGTAGGCAAATGCAATCGTTATGGCAGGATTCAAATGTGCGCCACTGATTTTTGAAGCCGTTAAGACACCAATAAATACTGCCATTGCCCATCCAAAGGTGATTACAATCCATCCGCTGTTGTTTCCTTTGGTATTTTTGAGTACTACATTGGCTACCACGCCATTACCTAATAATATCAACAATGCTGTTCCGATTAATTCGGCTGTAAAAATTCCCATATAAAATATTTATTAAATTATAATCCTTCAACTTTAAACTTCAAACCCTAAAAAGCTTCGGCAATCGGTCTTTGGCTTCGGCGGAAATGGCTATAAGCAATTTGTAATTTGTAATTTGCAATTTGCCAGTCTTCAATCTCAAACCTCAAACCTCTTCCGTCCACGCCTGAGCGGCCTTCACTGCTTTTCTCCATTGTTTTTGAAGCGGTTGCTGTTCGTCTGCACTCATAGCCGAAGTAAATTCCTTTTCCTTTTGCCAGTAAGCCTGCACCTCGTTTACGTCTTTCCAGAAGCCAACAGCCAGACCAGCTAAGTAAGCGGCACCCAAGCCGGTAGTCTCTGTGATAGTGGGCCGAATAACAGAAGTGTTTAAAATATCCGCCTGAAACTGCATCAAGTAGTTGTTGACCGTTGCACCGCCATCCGCACGCACTTCTTTGATAGTAATTCCCGAATCAGCTTCCATTGCTTTCAGCACATCCATTGTCTGGTAGGCAATGCTTTCGAGAGCTGCTTTTGCAATATGTGCATCGGAGCTTCCTCTTGTAAGACCCACAATGATGCCTCTTGCATGTTGGTTCCAGTAAGGCGCTCCAAGTCCGGTAAACGCCGGCACCATGAACACGCCACCATTGTCTTTTTCTTTTTGTGCCAGCGCTTCTATTTCTGATGAACTCTGAATCATTTTAAGGCCATCGCGCAACCACTGAACCACAGCGCCGGCAATAAACACACTACCTTCCAGGGCATAACTTACTTTGCCGTTTATCTTCCATGCGATGGTGGTCAGCAGATTATTATTGCTCTTAATAGGATTATCGCCGGTATTCATCAGCATAAAACAACCGGTGCCGTAGGTGTTTTTTACCATTCCGGGATGAATACACATTTGTCCAAATAATGCTGCCTGCTGGTCGCCGGCTATGCCGCTCACCGGTACTTCATGAGCTGTAAATAATTGTTCTGTGTGACCATATACTTCACTGCTGGAGCGTACTTCGGGCAGCATGACTGCGGGAATATTCATAATCTTCAGCAATTCATCATCCCATTGTAGCGCGTGAATATTAAAAATCATTGTTCGGGAAGCATTGCTGACATCTGTGGCATGTACTTTTCCGTTGGTCAGTTTCCATAGTAGCCAGGTGTCAATAGTGCCAAAACACAAATCCCCCTTTTCGGCTTTTTCTCTGGCACCGGCTACATTATCCAGTATCCACTTGATTTTTGTTCCCGAAAAATAGGCATCGGTAACAAGGCCTGTTTTTTCTTTAATCAATACAGAGGTTCCGTCCGCTTTTAGCATATCACAATAATCGGAAGTCCGTCTGTCCTGCCACACAATGGCATTATAAACCGGTTGTGAAGTATGTCTGTCCCAAACCACAGTGGTTTCGCGTTGGTTGGTAATGCCAATAGCTGCGATGTCGCTGATGGTTAATCGGGCTTTTAATATTGCTTCTGTGGCTACACCCAACTGAGTACTCCATATCTCGGTGGCATCATGTTCTACCCATCCCGCCTGCGGAAATATTTGTGTAAACTCTTTTTGGGCTATGGCTACGATATTGCCATTCTTATCGAAAATAATGGCACGGGAACTGGTAGTACCCTGGTCAAGTGATAGAATGTAATTTGGCATGCAAGAAATTTGGGATTGAAGATAAGGAAAAAAATATTTTGACAATTGGCTAAAACAATAATTCCTTGAATATCTGTACTTTTGCAGCAGCAGGGGTATTTGTTTATTGTTCTACCTGCATAAAAACATTGAACTAATAAACGTAAAGATTTCAATCACAATTTCTCTCGCGTTTATTTTTTCTTAAAAACATTTTCAAATGAGTGAATTAAGAAGCTTGTTAAACAAGCGTATTTTGATTTTGGACGGCGCTATGGGCACCATGATTCAAAAGCATAAACTGAAAGAAGAAGATTACAGAGGTGAGCGCTTTAAGGACTGGCACAAAGATGTAAAAGGCAATAATGATCTGTTGAGCATTACTCGTCCTGAAATTATTTGTTCTATTCATAAGCAATATTTAGAGGCAGGGGCAGATATTATTGAAACCAATACTTTCAACAGCACCTCCATTTCTCAGGCTGATTATGATATGCAGGAGCTGGCTTATGAGCTCAATGTGGCCGCTGCAAAATGTGCCAGAGAGGCGATTGATGAGTATTTGACAGAACACCCATCCTCAGACCCAAATCCCAAATTCGTAGCTGGAGCTATAGGTCCGCTCAATAAAACCCTTTCTCTTTCGCCCGATGTAAATAATCCCGGTTATCGTGCGGTTACTTTTGATGAAGTGGTGGATGCCTATTATGAGCAAATCAGCGGTCTGGTGGATGTCGGTATCGATGTATTGCTGATTGAAACCATTTTTGACACCTTGAATGCAAAGGCCGCCACATTTGCAGTAAAAAAATATTTCAGAGAACATCCCGAAAATGAAAAGGAAATTATGGTCAGCGGTACTATTACCGATGCATCCGGTAGAACATTGAGCGGTCAGACACTGGAGGCTTTTTATATTTCTATAGCTCATGCCAATCCTTTGAGCGTGGGAGTTAATTGTGCGCTGGTAGCAAAGGAAATGAGGGCACATGTGCAAGAACTTTCACAAATTGCCAATTGCTATGTTTCTGCCTATCCGAATGCAGGACTGCCAAATGCAATGGGTGAGTATGATGAAGCGCCCGAAATGACAGCCGGATTTTTGGGAGAATGGGCACAGCATGGATTTGTAAATATCGTGGGTGGTTGTTGTGGCACCACTCCCGACCATATCAGAGAGGTGGCTAAGGCAGTGAAAGGGCTGAAGCCGCGAGAGATTTTTCTGGAACATAAAGATTAGTTACCTGTGAAGAAGATTAAAATTAGTTGGTTGGTATTGCGATTCAAATACTAAAAAAATGAATACTAAAAATATTTACCTTACGCTGTCAGGTTTGGAACCATTAGTGGTTCGCCCCGAAAGTAATTTTATAAACATTGGCGAAAGAACCAATGTTACCGGTTCGAAAAAATTTGCACGGCTTATTCGTGAAAATAAGTATGAAGAAGCATTGAGTGTGGCCCGGCAACAGGTCGAAAACGGCGCACAAGTCATTGATATCAATATGGATGATGCCTTGCTCGAGGGTGTACAGGCGATGACAACATTTGTAAATCTGGTGCAAAGCGAACCCGATATTGCCAAAGTGCCCATTATGCTCGATTCTTCAAAATTTGAAATCATTGAGGCAGGACTTAAATGTGTGCAGGGGAAGTGCATAGTAAACTCCATCTCAATGAAGGAGTGCACGGAGAAATTTATTGAGCAGGCAATTATCTGTAAAAGCTATGGCGCAGCAGTTATTGTCATGGCTTTTGACGAAAAAGGCCAGGCAGATACAAAGGAACGCAAGGTAGCGATTTGCCATAAGGCATACAAGATACTTACAGAACAGGTCGGTTTTGCCCCGCAAGACATTATTTTCGACCCAAATATTTTTGCTATAGCCACCGGACTGGAAGAACATAATAATTATGCTGTTGACTTCATCGAAGCTATCAGGGAGATAAAGCATTTAATGCCTTTAACCAATATTAGTGGCGGAGTAAGTAATCTCTCATTTTCTTTCAGAGGAAATGAATCAGTGAGAGAAGCTATGCATGCCGTGTTCTTGTATCATGCCATTAAAGTAGGAATGACAATGGGTATTGTAAATGCCGGTCAGTTGGCAGTGTATGATGAAATTGACCCGCAGTTGCGCGAACTTTGTGAGAATGTTATTCTCAACAAAAATAATGATAACAACGAAGCTACCGAAAAATTGCTTGCCTTTGCCGATACGGTAAAATCTGAAGGGAAGACCAGAAAAAAAGACGATAGCTGGAGGCAAAACCCTGTGGAGGAAAGGCTCAAACATGCGCTGGTAAATGGTATTACGGATTACATAGATGAAGATACGGAGGAGGCTCGTTTAAAATATCCCCGTCCGCTGGAAGTGATTGAGGGTCCGTTAATGGCCGGAATGGATGTGGTGGGTGATTTGTTTGGCGTCGGAAAAATGTTTTTGCCACAAGTGGTTAAGAGTGCAAGAGTGATGAAAAAAAGTGTAGCCTGGCTCACGCCTTTTATCGAAGAAGAAAAACTAACTAATCCTACTGCCCTATCTCAAAGTGCGGGTAAAATATTATTAGCTACTGTAAAAGGTGATGTGCATGACATCGGGAAGAATATTGTGGGTGTAGTATTAGGTTGTAATGGCTATGAAATTATTGATTTGGGGGTAATGGTGCCTACAGACAAACTTTTGGATACAGCCGATAGAGAAAATGTGGATATCATTGGAGTGAGCGGGTTGATTACGCCATCACTGGATGAAATGGTACATGTGGCTCAGGAAATGAAGCGCCGTAATATGAAACAACCTCTATTAATTGGAGGCGCTACCACTTCGCGAATTCATACTGCCGTAAAAATAGCGCCGCAATATGATAAGGGTGTGCTACACGTGTTGGATGCATCCAGAAGTGTTACTGCTGTGAGTTCTCTGTTAGGCAGGGAAAAAGAGGAATTACTTCGTAAAACCAGTAAGGAGTATGAAGCTTTAAGAGAGCAGTTTAGCAAAAAGCATAAAAAGAACTTATACCCTATCAGCAAGCTGTTGCCAACAAAGAACAGGTTGACTGGGCTGCATATCAGCCGGTAAAGCCGGCTACAGATGGTGTAAAAGTGCTTAAAGATTTTGATTTGGCTTCAATAGCCAAGTATATTGACTGGGGACCATTTTTTATCGCCTGGGAGATGCCGGGGCATTTTCCCCAGGTGCTAACACATGAAAAATTTGGTGCCGAAGCTATGAAATTGCACAATGATGCATTGGCAATGGTAGAAAAAATTGTGAATGAAAAATGGTTCACTGCTGATGGAGTTGTAGGTTTTTGGCCGGCTAACAGTGATAATGCCGATACCGTAACCGTAAAAACTCCTGACGGAGATGTAAAATTGGAATCTTTGCGCCAACAGCTTAAAAAAGCAACAAATCATTATAATTTCTCATTAGCCGATTTTATTATGCCTGCATCCTGTGGTCAGGATTATATGGGCGCTTTTGCAGTAACGATTCATAATGTACAGACGCATATTGACCGTTTCCTTGCTGATATGGATGATTATAATAAAATATTAGTGCAGATCTTGGGCGACAGGTTTGTGGAAGCCTTTGCAGAGTGCCTTCACCAGCAAACACGAAAAGATTTTTGGGGATATGCAAGTGATGAGAACCTGACAAACGATGAACTCATTTCGGAGAAATACCAGGGAATTCGACCGGCGCCGGGGTATCCTGCCTGCCCTGACCATACCGAAAAATACAAACTGTTTAAAATGCTGAATGTAACGGAAAATATAGGCATCAGGCTTACAGACCATTTGGCCATGGACCCTCCAGCTTCAGTTTGCGGATGGTACATTACTCACCCCAAGAGCCATTATTTTGGTGTGGGGAAAATTGATCGCACCCAAACGGAAGATTATGCCAAACGCAAGGAAATGAAGATTGAAGAAGTAGAAAAATGGTTAGGAACGGTTTTGCAATAACGAAATTTACCAGCAATCCTTGCAAAATCGCTTGTATATGGCTTCATACTGAGGGATGATGGACTCCATGTTAAAAGTTTGAGCATGTTCAAAAGCCCTTTGTTTGAAGGCGTTCAGGGTATCATCATCTTTTAATATTTCAATCGCTTTCCGGCTCATGGTTTTGATATCGCCAATATCAGCCAGATAACCTGTTTGTCCTTCAATATTCACCTCAGCCAACCCTCCTGCATTAGTGGATATAACAGGTACTCTTGAAGCCATTGCTTCAAGAGCCGCAAGTCCAAAACTTTCATATTCCGAAGGAAGTAAAAACAGATCGGCTATTGGCAGAATTTCTTCCATTTGGTCCTGTTTGCCAACAAAAGTCAGTTTTTCAAAAACACCCAGGCAACGGCTCAGTTCTTCCACAGGCTGTCTTTCGGGGCCATCACCCACAAGTAATAGTTTGGCCGGAATTTCCTTTTGCACTTCGTTGAATATATGTACCACATCCTGTACCCTTTTTACCTGCCTGAAATTGGAAGCGTGTAATAAAATTCTTTCGCTATTAGGAGCCAATACTTTTTTAAACGCATCTAGTGGTTTACGGTTAAATCGCTCAACGTCCACAAAATTATAAATTACTTCAATATCCTTTTTGATGTGAAACGTTTTGTAGGTTTCATCTCTCAGATTTTTAGACACAGCTGTTATTACATCACTTTCATTGATGGAAAATGCGACTACCGGCGCATACATTTTGTCTTTTCCCACCAGGGTGATGTCGGTTCCGTGCAGGGTGGTAATCACCGGTATCTCAATACCATCTTCCTGAAGCATTTTTTTTGCCATATAGGCCGCCGATGCGTGCGGAATGGCATAATGCACATGCAGAAGATCCAGATGATTGTTTTTAATGACATCTACCAGCGTGCTTGAAAGCGCTGTTTCATAGGGCGGAAAGTCGAACAGTGGGTAAGTGGGCACCTGCACTTCGTGGTAATAAATATTGGGTAAAAAAATGCTCAACCTCACCGGTTGCTGATAGGATATAAAATGTACTTCATGGCCTTTTTCAGCTAAAGCCTTGCCTAATTCGGTTGCCAAAACACCACTACCTCCATAAGTTGGATAACATACAATTCCTATTCGCATAATTTACAATATGTGGCGGCAAGTTAATTTAATTTGCCCAAAGCGACTTCATCAGTCATTACAATAATTAGTTGAAATAACGGATTAGAAGAACAAAAGTTTGCTATATGGCTTGGTTTTTTATAAAATTACCTCTACTGAATTAAAATGAACAAGCTTTTCCCAATCAATTTCTCCATTATCCTTACAAAATTGATTTGAAAAATCTCTTGTAAACTTATTAATCATTTGACTATATGATTGTTGGAAAGATTCGTTTTTTTCTTTGGCTTTGTAACCTAATGGTTCGATAATTTCAGTATAAAGATCAGGATTATTAGAAATAAATTCCCAGAATCTTTGCCCGCAATATTTAAAATAGTCACCCTTGTCAGGTTTGTTATCTATACCATAACAACAACCGTTTACAGCAATAATGTTTAGATTTGAATTACTGGTTCTCAATGTTTTCTTTGCAGTCTTTAAGTCTGCAACCATTTTTTTAATTTGGGAGCAATTACCCCAATTAGGGCCTGATTTAATATTTACAATATATCTAACTGCTTATTCCTTTCGGTCAAGTTGATTTAATAATTTCATTAAACGGTATGGGTGAGGTATCCACAGCCTGTTGAACCAGTCTGTAGAATAAATTCCCCCTATATGTTGAGAGTTTCCTGTTAAATCTGAACGCAAATTCATCGAGATAGTGAGCCAAGTGCTTTGGTGAGACTTTCCCTTGATGTGTTCCATTAATCCACCGTTTGACTAACGAATCAACCATGTGAACATGCGGTAATAATTCATGTGCAGCCATCTTGCTAGTCGAAATTATTTTTACCTGGTGGTTGTAAAATTTAGAACTCGATAGTGAACTATAACCTCTCCATCCATCGGTAATGACTGTGCTGTTTTTTTCAATATTTTCTTCTATAAAACCTACGAGGTTTTCTGCTGAGGCATCGGAAATACATTTGATACGAACCCGTCCTATTTGTTTTCCTTTTCATTCAGTTGCCACAACAACTAATGTTTTCGTAACAGCGCCTCTTCCTTGTTTACCCTTGCCAGACTCGATTCCACCAATATATGTTTCATCAACTTCCACGTCCCCAGAAAGTTTATCCCTGCCAGTTCTTACCATGGCTCTGCGTAATTTCTGCAACCATGTCCATGCTGTTTCATAAGAGCCAAAACCCATAAAATCCATCAGATTATATGCACTTGCTCCTGTTTTCTGTGCAGCAACCCACCACATGATATGAAACCATAATAAAAGAGGTTTTCTTGTGCCATGAAAAATCGTCCCTGCTGTTATTGAACCCTGATACTCACATTCCGAGCAATGTATCAATTTATTATCCGTAATCCAATATTTACTGCTACCGCATTTAGGACAACTATATCCATCAGGCCATCGCAATTCGAAAATGTAATTCCAGCAATCATTCTCGGTTGAAAAGAAGGTCAGAAATTCCTGAAAATCTTTCGGATATTTCTCCATATTTGTCAATATTCAAAGTTATGTCTTTTAACTTGACCAAAGGGGATAAGCAGTTATATCTATTATCATTTTTTTCAAATTCTAAATCAATACCGGAATGGACAATATGCGGTTGGTTGATACGAATTACTATTCCGTAAAAAAGTTACAGATTAAACGGGCAATGTCTAAACCGACACATATCCACAAGAAAAGCAGTTTTTTTATTCATAACCTTTCATTTGCCTTAAAGCTAATAACAATAATGATTACAGCGATTTTTAGACCCATTTTTGTCCATAACCCCCCATTTTTGTATTATCTCGGACAACAATAATTGGCAAATAGTAATTATGCAATAGGTAGTTGGGGCTGTAGGAGTTTTAAAAAGTCAATCAGAAATGGAAGTTCTTTGATTTCTTTGTCGATAAGGAATCCGTTAAATGTGGTAACGTCAAGGTCAATCTGTCGTGGTGCATTTTTATTGGCAGACCTTTCTCTTCCCATTATAGCCTCAATTTGTCTTAATTCAATTTGCAGTTCGGAAAGATTTTTCTTTGTAACAAGTAATATTGCGCCATTCAGAAAATCATCCTGCTCGGTAAATTTCAGTGGTTTGGTTTTTATAAATTCGGTGCGTTTGGTAATAACTCCTAATCGACTGATTAAATTTAATGCCTGATTAATATTTTCTTCAGGCAGAATGTTGGAGCCAAGGGTAATCATTGCTGTATTATACCTGTCTTTACCGGATATTATCACAATTACATTGTCTGCAAACCGGAGTGCTCGTGGCTTTTCTACCCGAACATCAATTTCCTGAATGTCGGGGCTTATGCTTTGAATCAGGGAATATATTTGCTCTGCTAAATTTTCAATTAGTTGAAAGCTTTTGTTGTCAACTAATTCTATTATTCTTTTATTTATTTTTTTGTAATCAACAGCATGGGCCACATCATCTGTATCGGATGCCAGCCGTGTATCGTACTTGAACGAGAAGGAAATGACTATATCCTGCAGCTTTTCCTTTCCCCAGTCCAAAAAACCGATATATGCCCTCAATCTAAGATTTTTAACTTTTACAGTTGACAACTTGGGGGTTATTTCAAAACTCATGATGTTGATGTTCGCAATTTATAAAAATATAGGCTGATGATCTATATCAGATGATCGCCTCCGTCAATATACAAAATTTGCCCGGTTACAAAGTTACTGTCTAATAAAAAACGAAATGCCTTTAAAATTTCTTCCAGATTACCAATAGTTTTCAGAGGAATATCTTTTGCCAGGTTCAAAAGATAGTCTTCATCCTTTCCTTTGGGAGGCAATACCAAGCCCGGCGCTATCGCATTAACTCGAAAATTGGGTCCCAGATGCACTGCCGATAATTCAGTGAAGGCCTTCAGTAATTTTTTACTCAATAAATAATCTAAATGCTTCGTATAATTTTTTTCTACCTTGGTATCCAGAAAGTTGATGATATGCCCTTTTTCAAAAATCCGGGCAAAGGCTTTGGTCAGAAGATAGGCGTTCTCAAAATTTATTTTCAGTTCCTTATTGAGCAACTCACTTCCTTTGTCTTCATAAGCCGAAGGCCTGAAGTCTGAAGCGCAGTTTACCAGAATATCAATTACTATCCCTCTATTTATAAAGCCTTGAAAAATTTCATCAAAGTCGTTATTCTCTAAATAATTGATTTGAACCGTTTCTGTTTTTACACCAAGCGACTCTGCTTCTGTTTTTACTTTCGCTGCTTTTTCGTAATTGCTGTTGTAATGCAGGAGTATATTGTGCCCCCGGCCTGCGAGTTCTAAGGCGACACTCTTTCCTATTCTGTCGGAACTGCCGGTAACTAATGAATATGTTTCCATTACTAAAATCCTTCTTTTACGATATGTTCTTCATCCACTCCCAGAGCAGCCAGATGCTGTTCAACCGCTTTCATCATTGGAGGTGGTGCACACAGATAATAGAACTTCAGATTTTCCTCAGAAAGTTTTTTAATCAACTCAGCGTTTACATAACCGTGTTCATATCCAGGTATTTCTTCCTCAGATAAAATATTTATAAAATTACCTCCCAACAGATTTTTAAAATGTTCTTCCAGAATAATATCTCCTTTGGTTTTATTGGCAAAAAGAAGTTTGTTATTTCCTATTTTATTTTGCCTTCCCAAATCTTTCAGAATAGCGATAAAAGGTGTAACTCCGGCTCCACCGGCAATAAAAATACCGTCTCCTTTGTATCTGATATCACCAAAAGGTTTGTAAACAAAAATTTCATCTCCTGGTTTTGCAGAGAGCAATTCATTTGTAACCCTCTTTCTTGAAGGATAAGTTTTGATTGTAAACTCAATTGTATCTTCATCCGGAAGCGATGTAAACGTAAAACAACTCAACGTCTCTTCCCATCTGGGTTTGTTGAAAGAAATATCCACAGCCTGTCCGGGAGTATAGGTAAATCCTTCTGGTTTTTCAATTCTTACTCTTAGCACATCATGAGTCAAATGCTCAATAGAAATAATATTAACCAAATGTTTCATTTTCCATTAATTTTAATGTTGAATATACGACAAAAATTCTGACTTAACTGAATCTTTTTCAAATTGCCCTGAATATGCAGCCGTAACAGTCTGGCTGTTGGTATCTTTAATTCCTCTTGAGGCCACACAGAGATGATCTGCCTCTGTCACAACAGCCACATCATCATGCTGTAATACTTCCTTTAGAGCTTTGCTATATGCATAGTCTGTCTTTCCTGCACCTGCGGACGTTTGGCATAATACTGCACCAACCTGTTTATTTTCGACAGACCTATTACTTGCGTGCCTGGAATATAGGCTACGTGCACCTTGCCAATAATCGGTACATAATGATGCTCACAATTAGAATAGAGAGTAATATCCTTTTCGACCAACATTTTTTATAATCATATTTATTTTCAAACAGGCTGATATCCGGCTTATTTTTGGGATTCAAACCACTGAAAATTTCTTTCACGAACATTTTGGCAACTCTCTTCGGCGTTCCTTTCAGACTGTCATCTTCCAAGTCAATGCCCAAAGTTTCCATTATTTCAGAGAAGTGATATTCAATTTTACTTACCTTCTCGCTATCGCTCAATTCAAAGGCATTCTCGCGAAGATGCGCATCTGTTATTATTTCGGTTAAATTAATATTTACAGACCCTTTCATTTCTTTACAATTTACTTATTTCTCTCATTACATTATCTACCATAGCATTACAGTAAATCAAATTGAATTCGCAGAGCTTTTCTCCGGCATACGATCCTTCTATCTCTGTTCTTAACATACCTTTGTGAAGTTGTTCGTATTTTGAACTGCTTAAAACTGTTACTCCACCGCCTTTTGAACAACTTTGAACAGCGAATAATAAAATGATTGCAGCGATGAAAATTTCGGCTGTTCTTGTGATTTTTGTCAATGACCAATTTAAGTTTTTTGTTTTCATTTTTCATTTTTTTAAGTTTTTAATAATTAATTTGAGTAAATAAAATTTAAAAGGGTACAATTATTATTTTGCTTCTTTATTGTTTATACCTGATTAGAGAAAATGATTTTTAAAAAGGGTACAAACAATTATTTTCTTTTTTAAGCTGCTTTAAGCTGCTTAGAGATTAAGTATCGAAAAGATTACAAAGAACTTTATTGCTGCTTTTATGCTGTAAAATTAGTTTAGAGAAGATGAGTTTAAGAAAGGTTACAAACTTTTTTCACCGGCACCAGAAATAGTAAATTAGTGTGGAGAAGGTTACGTGAAATGTTTGATATTCCTAAAAACAATTAGTTCTACTTTCGGAAAAAGTAATATTTTTGCAGCCAAATCAACAATATTTATACAATGAAAGCACATACAAATGATCTTCCATTAGTTTACTCCTGCTCCGGCTGTTCAAATGCTGCGCAAATGGCGAACTACATGGCTGTAAGGCTTGATAGGAGCGGGCTTGCAGAAATGTCCTGTATTGTTGGCGTTGGCGGAAATGTAAAGAAATTAGTAAAAACAGCAAAGTCCGGCCGTAAAATGATAGTGATTGACGGATGCCCTCTGATGTGTTCAAAATCCTGCCTCGAAAACCATGAACTTACGCCTGATATTCATATTGAGTTATCAAAGGTTGGCGTAAAGAAAGTGCAACATGAAGATTTTGATAAAAGCCAGGCCAATTTGTTGCTCGAAGAAATCAAGCTCCAAATCCGATCTTTATAAAAAATATCTCTCCGAATTAATTTGCTTCGGAGAGATTCTTTTCCAAAATTAATTTTTATCTGTTCTACACTACCACATTCACCATTTTGTTTTTTACATAAATAATTTTCTTCGGCGTTTTGTCTTCTAACCATTTTTGAACAACTTCATTTCCGAGCGCCAATTTTTCTACTTCGTCCTGTGTGGCTTCCAAAGAAATATTCATGGTTGTTCTCAACTTACCGTTTACTGAAATAGGATATTCCTTTGATGTTTCAATAAGATACTTTTCTTCATATACAGGAAATGATGCGTCAAGAACAGAACTTGTATTTCCTATGTTATGCCACAATTCCTCAGCAGCATGTGGTGCATACGGAGCCAACATGATGAGCATGGGTTCCAGAATTGCTTTTGTGGCATTTGAGATCTGAAAGTTCATTTACCAATATCATGAATGTACTCACGCCGGTATTAAAACTAAAACGTTCAGTGTCTTCTTCTATTTTTTTGATAGCTTTATGAAGCGATTTGAGTTCGCTGCTGTTGGGGTTGTCTTCAATCCACAAAGCTCCTTTTTGTTCATCAAAAAACAATCTCCAAAGTTTTTTGATAAAGCGATGTACTCCTTCAATTCCTTTAGTATTCCAAGGTTTACTGATTTCAACCGGTCCCAGAAACATTTCATACATTCTGAAGGTATCAGCGCCATATTTTCCTACAAGGTCATCCGGGTTTACAGTATTGAATTTGGATTTCGACATTTTTTCTACCTCACTTCCACAGAAGTATTTACCTTCATCCAAAATAAACTCTGCATCGGCATATTCACCATTTCTCCATTGTTTGAATTTTTCAATATTCAACGCCACTCCATCTACAATATTCACATCCACATGCAATGGTGCTACCTTATAGTTGTCTTTTTGCCCTAAGGAAACAAAATGTTTAGTCCCATGAATTCTGTACACAAATCTGCTGCTTCCCTGAATCATGCCCTGATTTACTAATCTTCTGTAAGGCTCATCAAAACTCAGGTATCCTAGGTCATGCAATACCTTTGTCCAGAGGCGGCTGTATAATAAATGACCAACTGCGTGTTCGGTGCCACCAATATATAAATCTACCTGATTCCAGTAGTCGGTTGCTTTTCTGGAGGCAAACTCATTATCGTTATGAGGATCCATATAGCGCAAAAGTACCAACTGCTGCCTGCATAGCCGGGCATTGTGTTGGTTTCTAATTCTTTGGCAACCCATTCGGGGATATTCGCAAGCGGCCCTCACCTTCGGGATCTGGCTTATAACTTTCTACCTGTGGCAACTCCAGTGGCAGTACGCTTTCATCTAACGAATAGGCTATTCCGTCTTTCCACACAATAGGGAAGGGCTCTCCCCAATATCGCTGACGGCTGAATGCCGCATCGCGCATTTTGTAATTGGTTTTTCTTACCCCGATACCTCTGGCTTCCAGTTCATTTATCACCACTTCTATAGCATCTTTCATCACCATTCCGTTTATAAATCCGGGTTTTCCAAAATAGCCTCCTTTGTAGGATTTGCTTCTAATCCATTATATGCTTCCCCAATAATATTGGTAATCGGAATATTAAAATATTGTGCAAATTTATGGTCGCGTTCGTCACCACAGGGCACTGCCATAATCGCACCGGTACCATACCCCGCCAGAACATATTCACTAATCCAGATAGGTATCTCTTTTCCATTGAAAGGATTCACGGCATAGCCACCCGTAAATACTCCTGATATTTTTTCTCGGACATCCGCTCTCTTTCGCTACGACTGTTTACCCAGGCTACGTATTTATCTACTTCATCAGTCTGACCGGAAGATTTAATTTTATTTACCAAATCAAGTTCGGGGGCAATCACCATAAAATCTACTCCAAAAATGGTGTCGGGGCGTGTGGTGTAAACGCGAAGATTTAACGTCTCATCCCCCGTCCCCTTCTCCGAGAGGAGAAGGGGTGCCTCCTTCTTCAGGGTTCCTTCCCTAATAGCATTTTTGATAGTTTCGATAACCCTATCAAGATTATTTAGCACTTCTTCATTCGTAAATCTGATGACTTTGATACCAAATTCATCCAAATAATTTGTTCGCGCTTTATCATATATTTTTTGTTGTTCTTCTTCATGATATTCGCCATCTACTTCGACAGCGAGGTCATATTCCAAAATAGCAAAGTCAACAATATACTCACCTATTGCATGTTGTCTTCTGACTTTGACACCCAATTGGTTATTTCGAATTTTTGCCATAGCGCATCTTCAGCCTCAGTTGCATGCTTACGGTTTTCACGTCCAAACTCCTCTAACAATTGCCAGTTGCCGGTAGCTGTTTTAAAATAATGCCCGGTCTCTGTTGCTGGTGCTTCTCGCTCCCCTCTCTGTGAGGAGAGGGGTTGGGGGTGAGGCGTAATTTTCTCACTTTTAATTTCAAAATCAATTTCTGCACCAGAGCTTTTACCAATCCAATTGGTTTGCATTTCCTTCATCGCTTCGCTGAAATCTACTTCCTGCAAACCTTTTAATAGTCTGTCGGCATATTCGGTAATCCGCAGGTACCACTGGCGCAACTTCTTTTTTACGACGGGATGGCCGCCTCTTTCACTGGCCCCGTTTACAACTTCATCATTTGCTAATACAGTGCCCAATGCTTCGCACCAGTTTACTTCGCCATAGCCGCAATAGGCCAGGCGGTATTCCATAAGTAACGTCTGCTGTGTAGCATCATCAAAATTTTTCCATTCTTTGGCAGAAAAATCAGAAGTATGGAATTTTTCATTTGGAACCGGATGTGCTACATTTCCCTCAAACGTAAAAATTTCTATCAGATTTTCTATGGGTTCCGCTTTTTGGGTTTTTCGGTTGAACCAACTTTTGTATAACTGAAGAAAAATCCATTGAGTCCATTTGTAATATTTCGGGTCGCTGGTGCGTACTTCTCTGCTCCAATCAAAGCAAAAGCCAATATTGTCTAATTGCTTACGAAAGGTATTAATATTATTTTCGGTAGAAACAGCAGGATGAATACCATGTTCGATGGCATATTGTTCGGCGGGGAGGCCAAAAGCATCATATCCCATTGGATGCAAAACATTGAACCCCTTCAATCTCTTATATCGTGCATAAATATCGCTGGCAATATAACCCAGCGGATGCCCCACATGCAAACCCGCCCCACTTGGATAAGGAAACATGTCCAGTACATAAAATTTTGGCTTTTCACTGTCGTTGGATACTTCATAGGTCTTATTATCAACCCATTTTTTCTGCCATTTTTTTTCTATTTCATTAAAATTATATTCCATAACTATAAAAACCCTTGCTGATATTTGAAAAGTTTATCTTTTTTATAATAATACTTAGGGCGGCAAATTTAAGCATTGTAGCCCGAAACCATTAATTTTGCGGCGATTGAAATATCAAGCGATACAGTTTTTATGGCAGAAGAAATAAAAAATAAAATAAAAAGAGGTAAACCATCTCATTTTATGTCCATTCTGGGAGTTACTTTGGTGCTTCTGGTTTTGGGTATAATTGGCTGGTTGGTAATCAACACAACCGCGATCGGAGAGCATTTCAGGGAAAATGTGGAAGTGAATGTTTTTCTGAGAGAACCCATCACTCCGGCAGATAGCGCCGCACTGGTGCAGTATATTGCCTCGAAGCCTTATGTGAAAAAAATGACTTTCACTACCAAGGAAATGGCAAAGAAAAAATACCTTTCTGATGGGAATGAGGATTGGGATGGAATTTTGACTGAAAACCCTTTACCGCAAAGTATTGATTTCAGTATGAAAAAAAACTATGTGGAAAGCGATACACTTAAAAACATTAAAACTGATCTTGAGAAGCAAACTTATGTTACGGAAGTCAAATACCCTGAGAGTTTAGTTGCCAACCTTAATTCTAATCTCAAAAAAATAAGCCTGATATTATTTGCAATTGCAATATTATTATCGTTAGTCGTTATTGTTTTAATTGACAATACTATAAGGCTCGCCATGTTCAGCAATCGGTTTATCATTAAAACGATGCAAATGGTGGGCGCTACAAGATGGTTTATTACCAAACCGATGGATATAAGAGCAATAATTAACGGAGCCATAAGTGGAGTTATTGCCATTATCGTTGTTTATGCATTGATTAAAACAGCAGAAGGTGTTGTTCCCGAACTGCGAGCTATTCATAGTGCAGGAAGACTGTTGTTTTTGTTTGGCAGTATGCTTTTTCTGGGCATTTTAATTACGCTGGTGAGTACCCACACAAGCGTATTAAAGTATTTAACAAAAAAATTAGATGATTTATATTAGTATTAAACTGATTTAACAACTAATAATTAAATTGCATATTTAAATTATAAAAAATGAGTCAAAATAATTCTTCAACAATGTTCAATAAATCAAATTATATGTGGATGCTAGCAGGTGTTTCCATCATTGCAATTGGCATGTTGCTCATGTCGGGCGGCAAAAGCAATGCCAATCCTGCAGTTTTTGATGCCGGTGCGGTTTATAGCGCCACCCGCATCACTGTAGCACCGGTTTTAATATTAATCGGGTTGGCGGTTGAGGTATTTGCTATTTTTAAAAAATAGTTGTTTTTCAATCAGTTATAAAATATATAAAGGCGGTACTGATTGTGTCGCCTTAATTTTTTAACAATAGAAATATGAATTTAATAGAAGCCATTATTATTGCTATTGTAGAAGGGATTACCGAATATCTGCCCATTTCTTCCACCGGGCACATGATTATTACCAGCGCTTTGATGGGTATTAATAAAGAAGAATTTACCAAACTGTTTGAAGTAGCCATTCAATTTGGCGCTATCCTGGCTGTGGTAGCCTTATACTGGAAGCGATTTTTTGATTTCTCTAAATGGCAGTTTTATGTCAAGTTGATTGTGGGCGTAGTGCCAGCATTAATCTTAGGATATTTATTTTCTGATAAAATTGACGAAATGCTGGAAAGCCCGCTTGTGGTTGCCGTTTCGTTGTTATTGGGCGGATTTGTATTATTGTTTATTGACAAAGCTTTCAACCATCCAACAGTGAAAACCAATGAAGAAATAACTTATAAAAATGCCTTTATGACCGGTCTTTGGCAAACTATAGCCATGATTCCCGGAGTCAGCCGAAGTGCAGCCTCGATAATAGGAGGGATGCAACAGAAATTTACTCGTAATGTGGCTGCCGAGTTCTCCTTTTTTTTGGCAGTGCCCACTATGGCAGCAGCAACATTATACTCAATTTTTATAAAAAAATGGATTGTTGATGGAGAAATTAGTAAGGGTTACGAACTCATATTGCAATCACAGGAAAATACAATTGCTTTTATAGTGGGAAATGTTGTAGCTTTTGTTGTTGCGGTAATTGCCATCAAGTTTTTTATCGGGTACCTGAAAAAACATGGATTCAAATTCTTTGGATGGTATCGGATAATTGCTGGAGTAATATTACTCGTACTATTATATCTCAAAATAATTCAATAACTGCTTCTGAAATTGCTAAAGAAAAGCCTCGCATACTGCGAGACTTTCTTTTTGAACAAACCAACATTTATAAACTTTTAATGAACTGAAACTAAAGTATATACTGTTTTATACTCATACAGATAGTATCTGTATTGATGCGCCGAAGTTCGGTGCCGGGCTTGCGATTCTTTATCGCCCAAAGCGGGCGTGGAGAATCAGATTTTTTAATATATATTACGTATTTACGTATTATAAAGAAAATAAAAATCCCTGAAATAACAAGAATTTTTACACCTTTTTTTCTCTAATACGTATTTTTTTTCCGAGGTTAGGGGTTAAACTGCTAAATCGCCCTCAAAACGACTGGAAGGCAGCGCTGGAACTTACGGAGCAACTTAAACAATTTGATTCTGTCGATCCGGTGAAATATGATTATGCCTTATTTGGACTGGGAGTAATTAAAAAATATTATTAATGCGATTAACCAGTTTTGCTGTTTTGGAAAAACTCAATTGCTTTTTTTACACTTCCGTTTTCTATGAGTAAATTTTTTGCCTTTTCGTAATCAACAATTCCGGTTCTTTCCATCACCATTTTGGTGCCTCTCTCCACTAATTTTTCATTAGTAAGCTGCATATTTACCATTCGGTTTCCTTCTACCCTGCCTAATTGAATCATAGCCGAAGTAGAAATCATATTCAGCACTAATTTTTGAGCGGTGCCGCTCTTCATGCGGGTACTGCCGGTTACAAATTCGGGACCTACAATTACTTCAATCGGATAATCGGAGTACTGACTAACCGGAGCATCAGGATTGCAGGATATGCTTCCGGTGGTAATGCCTCTTTTCTGACATTCTTTCAGGGCGCCTATTACATAGGGCGTAGTGCCACTTGCAGCTACGCCTACCACGGTATCATGCTCATTTATCTCATGCTTTTCCAAATCTTGCCAACCCTGCATGGCATTATCTTCCGCATTTTCTACAGGGTTTCTGATGGCAATATCGCCGCCTGCAATAATTCCAATCACCACACCAGGAGGCATCCCGTAGGTTGGTGGTATTTCACTGGCATCCAGTATGCCCAATCTGCCACTGGTACCGGCCCCAATGTAAAACAATCTGCCCCAACCAGCATTTTGTCGGCAATACTTTCTACTAATTTCTCTATCTGTGAAATAATTTTTTCGATAGCCAGAGGAACTGTTTTATCCTCCTGATTCATAGCAGTTAATAGCTCCAGCACCGTCATTTTCTCTAAATGGTCATAGCGACTGGGTTGCTCGGTTATTTTTTCTCCAGACATATATTTACATCCTTTTTATAAAACTGAATGATATTCAATTAATCCAATCATTGGCTTTTGCAATACCCTGCCCAACTCAAAATTATATAAGCCACAAAGCTCTTTTAAAACATCCCTGAAACCATAAGAAACACCCCCGACAAAATTTATAGGATATTTCCAGGCTTCATTAAACTTGCAAAGGTGAGTAAAAAAGAAATCATTTAACCCATCTTCAATTATGTTTTCGATCATATAATGACCTCTGCTTTCTGCCAAAAACTTGGCAAAGGTGGCAAGATACCGATTGGCCAACGGCTTTTTATATACATTTTCCAAAATTTCTGTCTTATTGGTAACATAAGCCGCATCAAATCTGGCACGCAAATCTTCATCAAAAGTGTTGTACAAATAATATTGAATCACTTTTCGTCCCAGATATGCACCACTGCCTTCATCGCCCAGCACATAGCCCAAACCGGGACGATTAATAGTTATCTTTTTGCCATCATAAAAGCAAGAACTGGACCCTGTTCCTAATATACAGGCAATTCCTTTTTTGTGTACGCAAGCGCCCTTTGCAGCCCCCTCTACATCATGGGTAACATTTATTTTTTTCCCCTTAAACAAGGTTTGCAGGCTCTTTTTCACTATTTTTTTATTCTCAGGATTAAAGCAACCGGTGCCATAATAATGAATCACGTCAATATTGAACTTCTTTAATTTAGGAATTAATTCCTTTTGTAAAAGTTCGGTTATCTGACCGGTATTTAAAAAATAAGGGCTAATGCCCGCCGTAAGGATAGTTTTTGTTTTGCCGTTTTGTAATACACACCATTCGGTTTTGGTGGCGCCGGCATCTGCTATCAGTTGTGTTAATGACATATTTTTATTAAAGTAAATTACTGCTAATTTAAGTTTAAAATCTGAAGAAAAATCCAATATTATATCATATTTTGAAGATTTGGCAGATAACAACCGTTAAATCTTTAAAAACATAACCCTTTTTCTTTCAAATAACCCAAAAGTTTGGGTAATTTGCACCCCTTATTATTTTTTTTTAAATTTTGATGAAAAGGAAACTTGAGGTTTGGCAACCATTATTATATTCTCTGGTATTAATCGCTGGCATGTACATCGGCTACAGATTTAGCAAATCGCAGCCTGAAACCGGTTTTTTGAGCAAACCGAAGGCTCATCACTACAAGAAGCGCTGGATATCATAAAACTGAAATATGTTGACTCCGTAAGAATAGACACTCTTCAAAGCAATGCCATCAGGGAAATGATGAACGAACTGGACCCACATTCGGTTTATCTCCCCCCTGTTGACCTGAAAGAAACCAATGAAGATCTTTCGGGTAATTTTCAGGGAATTGGCGTAGAGTTTAATCTTACAAGAGACACCGTAAATGTTACCTACGTAATAAAAGACGGCCCGAGTGATCAGGCAGGAATACAGATAGGCGACCAGATTTTAAGGGTAAATGATATTGGCCTCACCGGAACCGGAATGAATTCTGCTTTAATAAAGAATGCAATTCGTGGCGAAGGAGGTTCTAAAGCCTTATTGCAGGTTTTGAAAAACAATAGCCTTCAAACAATAACTGTGGTAAGAGGAAATATACCCACACCAAGCGTGGTGGCTGCATATATGATTGATAAAGTAACCGGCTACCTGAAACTTGACAAATTCTCCTCTACCAGCTACCGCGAGTTTATGGAGAATATGGACAGCCTTAAAAAGCTGGGAATGAAGGATTTGATTTTTGACCTGCGAGGAAATGGCGGTGGATATATGGAGCAGGCGGTGGAAATTGCAGATGAATTTTTGGACGGCGATAAGCTGATTGTTTATACTGAAGGAACCAACAGCGCCAAAAGGGAATACAGGTGCAAACGACCGGGAATTTTTGAACAAGGTAAATTGGCAATTCTGGTTGACGGCCTCTCGGCGAGTGCCAGCGAAATTGTGGCAGGCGCACTGCAGGACTGGGACAGGGCTGCCATTATCGGGCGACGTACTTTTGGAAAAGGTTTAGTGCAGGAGATTTTTGAGTTGAGCGATGGCGCTGCCCTCAAACTGACGGTTTCGAGATATTACACACCATTAGGCAGAAGCATTCAAAAATCTTATGCCGCCGGCAAAAAAGTGTATATGGATGAAGTATGGGAGCGCTATGCCAACGGACAAGCATTTTTTGCGGATAGCAATAAAATAAATGTAGGAAAAAAATATATAACTCATTCCGGCAGAGAGCTTTATGGAAATGGCGGCATCATGCCTGATATTTTTGTAGGCATGGATACCACCAGAGCCTCGCGCGACATCAACAAGCTTTACTTTAACGGCTCTTTCAATGACTTTGTATTTCATTATTATTTAGACAACAAATCCTTACTAAGTCCTTATAAATCAGTGAGTGAGTATTCCAGAAATTTTGAGCCGTCAAAGGAAATGTGGCAAAAGTTTGTAACTTGGAGCCAAAAGGACTCTGTCAATTTATCTGTTATTCCAGCACTGGAAAAAGGAAAAGTGGAAGACAGAATGAAAGCTTATTTAGCAAGGTTCAGATGGCGGGATAACGGATATTACGAGGTATTAAACAGCAAGGATTCGGCAATACAAAAAGCAATGAAAATATTGGAAGCCAAATAAACAGGTAAGGAACCGGAGAAGATTAATCCTTGAAAAATGTGCTAATTTTTATTGATTAAAAACCTGAACGGTTTGTGTTGTTCTTCATGCAGATATTTCATCAGCCTGGTTCTTTTGGAAGTGATTGAATTTCTGTTTACCGACTCATGTACCCTGCAAAACTGGCTGATGGTTTCAGTTCTGGCAAAAATCTGATGCAGATTTTCAATTTCTTTTTCAAACACAATTGAATCAAGTTCGGTTTCTCTGATCAAAAATATAATATCTCTTGACGAACGATTCATCCTGTATTTGAATTGATTTTATTTCTACTGAAAATTAAGGATTTTTGCAATAATAGCAATAAATAATTTCAGCCGTCAATTTTGGAAAAGTCTTTACCTGCCCAACAGTTCTTCCAGTTTGTTGTCTAAGTCGTCGCCACGCAAATCCTTTGCTACAATTTTTCCTTCAGGATTGAGAAGCAGGCTGCGCGGTATAGCGGTGATGCGGTATTTCTGTGCCACCTCATTTTCCCAACCTTTGAGGTCGCTGACCTGAGTCCAGGTCAGTTCATCTTTCTTAATAGCTGCCAGCCATTTGTCTTTGTCATCATCCAGCGAAACACCCAGAACGGTGAAGTTTTTATCCTTATACTTGTTAAAGGTTTTTACTAAATTATTATTTTCACGTCGACAAGGGCCGCACCAACTTGCCCAGAAGTCAATCAGCACATATTTTCCTCTGAACTGAGATAATGATACCTGTTTGCCGTTCACATCTGCCTGCGAAAAATCGAGTGCCACACTCCCCACGACATTAAATTTCGCATCAACAAGCGCTTTTTCAAATGGCCGCCAAATACATTGCCGGTTGCTTCAGTGGTTAGCAAATTGACTCGCTTTTCAAGAAGTGCAATATCTTCAGTCAGCCCAATGGTGGATAAAACAACCAATGTACTTACCGGAGAAGAGGGTCTGGTTTTAATAAAATCATCAATATCATTTTGTAGCATGTCAATAGAAGAGTCTAATGCCGGTTTTGCCTTTTCATCACCCATCTGAATCCTTTGTGCCAGTAAATTCAACGCCTGGAACTTCGGTACAAAATCATTCTGAAAATTCATAAAATCAATTTGGGTTCTGGACCCGGTATATTTCCAGTTATCTGGGTCGTCATTCACCGATCCCAATATTTTTACATTTTCATTGCCCAAAAAAATTGCGGTTTTTAAGTCCTTGCCTATCATCAATCCAAGCAGAGAAGGGCCTTCCAATTTTCCGGCCAAATGAAAGCTACCATTTTTTGATACCGCTTGCGCCACCGGCTCTACCGGATTTTCGAGGTCATTCAACACCACTTTTGTATCATCGGCCAGACCTGAGATTGTAGCATCAATATTCAGTTTTTGTGCCAGTGAGAAAAAAGGAAGCAGGATTGCAAAAACAAATAGCGCAGGTTTCATAATGTTTTATTTAAAAACCGGTGATGAATCAGGTTATTTTTAAGGTTTTTGTTTTATCAATTAATAATACTTTCTACAAATAATTTGACCGCATCTGTTTCAGACTCGGTTTTTCCAATCGCCTTAATAAACGCCGAACCAATAATAGCGCCATTGGCATAACAACAGGCATCTGAAAATGTTTGTTTATTTTTAATGCCAAAGCCCACCAGCACCGGGTTTTTCAGTTTGTAGTTTTGCAGTTTTTGCAAATATGTAACCACTGCTCCAAAGTCCTTTTCGTTTCCTGTGGTAGAAGAAGATGATACGGCATACAGAAAGCCCGAACTAAGTGAATCTAGTTTTCGCACCCTTTCTTCGGAGGTTTCGGGCGTAACTAAGAAAATAAAACTGAGATGATGTTTTTCAAGGATATTTCGGTATTCTTTTTCAAACTCGTGATCCGGAAGGTCGGGCAGAATTAAACCATCAATGCCAATATTGGCAGCATCGGCACAAAAATTCTCAAATCCATATTGAAGAATCGGGTTCATATAGCCCATCAGCACTACAGGAATCGAAATCTCACTTCTGAAAACATTCAGTTGTTCAAAAAGTTTTTTGATGGTCATGCCATTTTTCAGCGCAATGCTGCTGCTGTTCTGGATGGTTTTGCCATCAGCCAAAGGATCGCTGTAGGGCATTCCCAGTTCAATAATATCTGCTCCACTTTCCTCCAGCGCTTTCATAATGTACAAAGTGGAGTCAAGGCGGGGATATCCTGCCGTGCAGTAAATATTGAGAATGTTTTTTTGCTTTTGCTGAAATAATTTATCTAAACGGTTCATAATTTTCATTTATTTATCCAAAACAATCCCAGCATTAGTGTCCGAAATATGTTTTTCAGTTTTCTTCTTTATTTCTTCTTTGCCAGTTCTCTCATGTAGGTTTCCATATCTTTATCGCCACGTCCGCTCAGGCAAATTACGATATTGTCATTTTCACCAAATTTGATTTGATTTAGAGCTGCCAACGCATGGGCGCTTTCCAATGCAGGGATGATGCCTTCCAATTCTGCCAATAGAAATGCTGCCTCCAAAGCCTGAGCATCGGTGGCATTCAGAAATTTTCCCCTGCCTGTGGCAAACAGATTGGCGTGCATCGGGCCTATGCCGGGATAATCTAATCCTGCCGAAATACTATGCGGCTCTACCACCTGGCCATCAGCAGTTTGCATTACAAAGCTTTTGCTGCCGTGCAGGATGCCGGTTGTGCCCAATTGTGTGGTGGCAGCGCTCATGCCGCTATCTACTCCGCAACCTGCCGCCTCCACTGCAATGATTTCTACCGAAGGCTCATCCACAAAATGATAAAAAGTACCTGCCGCATTGCTGCCCCCACCCACACAAGCAATTACTGCTTCGGGCAATTCTTTACCTGTTTTCTCTTTCAACTGCCATTTTATTTCCTCACTGATAATGCTCTGAAACCGGGCTACCATATCCGGATAAGGATGCGGGCCCACCACCGAGCCAATGATGTAAAACGTATTTTCAGGATGATTGATCCAGTCGCGGATAGCCTCATTGGTGGCATCTTTGAGGGTTTTACTGCCACTGGTTGCCGGCCTCACTTCGGCTCCCAGCATCTTCATCCGCGCTACGTTGGGCGCCTGCCGTTCAATGTCCTTTTCACCCATATATACAATACATTCCAATCCTTTGAGTGCGCAAACCGTAGCGGTGGCTACTCCATGCTGGCCGGCGCCGGTTTCGGCAATGATTCGCTTTTTGCCTAATCGTTCTGCCACCAAAATCTGACCGATGGTATTATTAATTTTATGTGCGCCGGTATGGCAAAGGTCTTCGCGCTTCAAATAGACATTGGTATTATACTTTTCGCTTAATTGCGAAGCAAAATATAATGGAGTTGGACGCCCTGCATAATCGGTCAAAAGGGATTTATATTCTTTCTGAAAAGATTCACTATTAATGATTTTCAGATAGTTCTCTCGAAGTTCTTCCACATTGGGATACAACATTTCCGGGATATATGCTCCACCAAACTCACCGTAATAACCCAATTCATCGGGCTGCTTGTAACTTGCCTGCATGGTTGAAAATAATTATTTTGAAAGTGGATAAAGATAATAAAACCTTCACTTCTCAGACAAGAAAAAACGTTAGCTGCTGCATTTATTAGAATTCCTGATATCGTCCATATCTGCCCTGAAAGAGGCCGATATTAACTCCTGCACGTATAACAGGCACAAGATCAACTCTTTCGCTCGAAGTGCCATAATGTTTAACATTTACATAAGGGCTGTTTCTGTTCTTCAAAACATCAAACAATAAGGACATATAAAAGAAGGTAGTGCCCCCCTTCACCCGACCTGAGGCAAACCCTGCACCCAAAAGCAATGAAGAGGCATTCTTTGTTGAAGACGTTACATTCCCTCCCAACGCCCTATAACTTTGTGTAGTAAAATTATGCTCAACCTGTGCCTGCGCAAACAGGAAGGGAACCGGATAAGCTCTTAAAAATACGCCCGGGCCATATACAAACTGTTTCAACTTATCATTCACAACCATATAATCCCTCTGGCCTGTATAGGCAAAATTTAAAACCACACCGGCATCAAAATAGTCATTTAGCTTATACCCCAGCATCGGATTGGCGCCCAGTACCGATCCCCCACTGTAAAAGGCAAGTGTTGCGGTACCACCGGTAAACAAATTGTGTTTTTTAAACCCCTTTTCTTCTATCCTTTCTTCTCCATCCTCGTTGGCATTTCTCACTTTTGGTCCATCATCCTGCGCAAAGGCAGATGAAGCCATCATCAATAATAAAATGGAGAACAAACAAGCTATACAATAATTTTTTTTCATCGGAACGGATTTTTAAATTGGGGTCAAAGATATAAAAACAAATGATATTCAAATTTTCGGAGGAAATACTTTCCTATTCTGAGTATCTCAAGTTTTAATCTTAAACATCCGCTGTACAATCAGCGTAATCCAGGTACCGGCTACAAAAGGAAAGGTGAGCACGCCACCCACCGCATCCAGAACATGATATTCAACCAGTGCAATATGTATAAAAATGGTAATCAATATACCTATCGAAACCAACAGCTGGTTTGTCTTTTTTGGTCCAGAAAAAGCTATAGCTGTCAATACCGCATTAAAGCCAAAAAGCCCCAACTGTACCGACTCGATATTTTGCTTCAAAGTCAATGAAATTAAAGCGCCCAGAAAAGAAGCAGCCAGACCATACATGGCTGCCGGGCGATTACTGATGAGTACACCAATAAAAAACAATACGCCTGAAATTTTCCCTGATTGAAAAATGACCTCCCCAAAGCCATTGGTAGGTATAAAAAGGGCATTGTAAATACCAAGATCAAGTTTTGACTGAATCAGGTCTGTTGCAGGAATCTCAGTGTAATTTCGTAGAAAATAAATAACAATCCACGATACCAGAATAAATGGAAATGTGTAGGCAGGTATATTTTTGCGTGTAAACAAAAACTGCAGAACCGATGCTAAACTACCACCTAAAATAACCAGTAACCAGATTATCCATGACTCTTTGAACAGAAATACCAGAACTACACCCACCAATGCCGCACTGAAGCCGTACAATCCGGCATCTGTTTCTTTTTTACCAAAATTAAAAGCATGAGCAGTAATGGTTCCTGCAATTGCCGCTACAATGGCAGCCAGACCATATTGCCATTTTTCTACAAACAAACCAAGCGCAAACAATAAACCTGTCCAGCGGTTTTCCTGCAGCATTATCTGGCTCAGTCCTTTTAGTATTTGATTGTTAAAAACGCTTATCCCTTTCCCGACATTCATTTTGCAAAGGAAAGGAAAATGTTATGGATATATGCAAAAGCTATTTAGCCAAAAAAAAATCCGCAAACAATACCCATAATAGCTTTCTGATATGATGGGTATTGCATGCGGAGAGGTTTTTACTACTGTTTTTAAAACCTTAAAACTGTTAGTAAACTTGAAATTATAGACTTATAACTTGCCTTTACCTCTTGATTCATCATCCATGCGCTGAATATCTTTTAGTTTATCCCCAGAAATAGGATGCACATAATCCCAAAATGCCGCCACCTGAACAATCTTCCATTGACCGTAAATTTTTTCCATCACTCTGGTTTCTTTACTATGCAGATACATGTTTTCTCCTTTGTCGCTGTTGAACTGATCCCAGGTAAGGAAAGCTACATTGCGTCCATAAAATTTGTACAATATATTTTTGCGTTCTACCCTGCGCAGGCTGGAGTCGGGTACAGGATTTTCATGAATATAAGAGCCAACCACCTTATCAATATTATCCCATCCTACACTGGCATCAAAGGCCGTCCTTATTGCTCCAACCTTGAAACGCATAATCAGTTTGAGCAAAGGTAGATTGCCAACTTTGATAATCCCGTGCAAAAAATGAAGTTGTTTCCTTTTGAATTACAGCAAGAATTGCATCTTTTTCTTTTTGCAATTCATCACCCGTTAATTCCTTCTCTGCATTTTTACAGGAAAAGAATAATAGAATCGAAAAAAGAATTAAAAAAACCTTTGGTAATTGAGATACAAAAGCGGGTATGAGACCAGTTCGTTTCTGAAAACTAAAATGAGGACCTTTCATAACGATTTATTTTTGGAGGTGAAAAAATCAATCTTGCAAGCGCTTCCTCTAACTCATTTTTAATAAAATCCTGTATTGGAATTTACTTTTACTTACACCCTATGAAGATAAAAAAAAATTTTGATTACTCAAATAAATTATGCCGGTCATTATCAAATATTACTGCCAAAATTTTCAACTATTTGAAAAAGTATAAAATTGGGGCTAAATTGCGCTTTCTAAAAGCATAAAATGGCAACACATTTAACCGAAGGTCAAAAAGCGCCTGCATTTACAGGCAAAGACCAAAATGGCAAAAAAATTTATCTGAAAGATTTTGTCGGACAGAAGCTGGTACTCTATTTTTACCCTAAGGACGATACTCCGGGTTGTACGGCACAGGCTTGTAATCTGCGCGACAATGAAAACCTGTTGAAAGAAAACGGTTTTGCCATACTGGGTGTAAGCCCGGATGAGGTAAGTAGTCATAAAAAGTTTGAGGCAAAATATAGTCTTCCATTTCCTTTGATTGCAGATCCCGCTCATTCAATTCTTGAAAAATATGGTGTTTGGGGAGAAAAAAATTTATACGGTAAAATTATTACCGGAGTACTGCGCACCACATTTGTGATTGACGAACAGGGAATAATCATTAAAATTTTCAAAAGGCCTGACACCAAGGCTCATGCCGAACAAATATTAAAGGCATTGAAAAAATAAATGACTAAGGTTTCCATAAAAGAAAATTCATGGATAGCCAGGATTGCCTCAAAAAAATTAGGAGGTACCGGTGCCGCCATTGTAATCGGGAAGACCATTCACGTATGGGGAGTGAGCCGTGAGAAATTTCTTGGAAACAAAAGATGGGTACGGCACGAATTGAAACACGTAGAGCAATTTGAACAACACGGATTGCTGCCTTTTATTGCAAAATATCTCTGGCATAGCCTCTTTCTCGGCTATCACAATTGCTGCTACGAAAAGGAAGCCAGAGAAGCCGAAAAAGATGAAATGATTATTGCAAAATACGTTTTCGCCGATAATGAAACCTTAGTATGACGAAGGATGAAATTTTAATGAAAAAATCTTTTCTATGCCCCCTTTTTCAACGTTTTGACTATGGATACATTGTGCCTCTTAAGCCGGTTTTGAAACTACCCTTTGACAATACATTACGAATATTGCCACTACTTTCTGACCGTTCCAGACGCATACTACGCCCCCTTGCTGTAACTGAATTAAAAGTTAAATCCATTCTTATTTTTCCTATTTTCTTTATACTGCCATGAATCACTGCTCCTGCAGGAATAATGATATCGCCTCTCATTTCTACAGGCTCTACTACTTTGAAACTCACTGCCTGTCCATCTACTGCAGTTTCGGGAGTGATATTTTCACGCAATGAAAGTATTGCTGATGCTCTTAGCTTAACCGGTTCTGATATTAAAGGCGGCTCCGGTTTGGGTGCCGGCTTTGGCGGCGGTTCTTCATTTTCTGTTTTCCCGGGCTTTTTAGAATTTGTATTTTCCGCCGGTTTCTTATCAATGGCACCTGATTGTCCGGGCTGCACTTTATTTTCTTCCTGCTTCTTTTTGTTTATGATAAAATTAATAGAATCTTCATTGGCGGCAGGCTGTTCGGGATTTGTGGCTATTTTCTCTTCATCGCTTCCGGCTACATTACTGTTATTGTGAACTGCAACCGGACTGTCTTTATTTTCGTCTGTTGCAGGGCCTGATGAAGAAAATATTTTGTATATTGAAAAAACCACCAGAATTCCAACAAGAGCAATGTAAAAAAACTTATTTTGCAATAGTGCAGCAATGTCTATTTTTTTATCAGAAGACTTGTTGGTGCCCATATCTACCACTGTAGTTGCTGGCTGGCCGATTTGAGAGGCAGCTAAGGGCATCACCTTTTGTTTTTCCATTATCGGCGCTACTGTAGTAGCAGGCGCTTCGGGTTCAAGGTATTTTGAATCAATTTCGTGCAATTCCGGATAAGTTGCCTTCAAAGCCTGCAGAAAACTTTTAGCATTTGGGAATCTTTTCTCTTGTTTTTTTTCAAGAGCTTTCAATACCAGCTCGGACAATGGTTTTGGTACAGCAGCATTTAATTTTTGAAGATTTACGGGTTTTTCTTTTACAATATCCTGCATTAGCATATAATCGCTTTTGCCGGTAAAAGGCAATTTACCGGTTAACATTTCATACATTGTAACCCCAACGGTATAAATATCAGAAGCCTCAGAAGGATCTTTACCTTCGATTAACTCAGGGGCTAAAAATTCAATGGTACCTATTACCCGGCTGGCCTGAGTCAGTTTAGCTGCATCTGACACTTTTGCAATACCAAAATCCATCAGTTTTACATCATTATCTTTGGTAAGCATGATATTGGCCGGCTTTATATCGCGATGCAAAATTCCTTTTCCATGAGCATGGCTCAAACCATCCAATACTTTTAGCATTACAGGTACAACCAACTGATAAGGCAACCTATTTTTCTTGCGAATTAACTGATCGAGATTTTCTCCCTCCACATACTCCATCACCATAAAATAATCATCATCCTTTTGCAAATAGTTGTATAACAATGCAATATTGGGATGCGAAAGACGTGCTAGGGGTTTTTGCCTCGTTTTTAAACCGCTCTAAAAACTGTGGCTGATTTGTAAGATTTACATTCAGGTTTTTTATGGCAACCGTTCGTCCTAAGAGTGTGTCGGTGGCCAGATACACTTTCCCCATACCCCCTTCACCCAATAATGAAGAAACCTGATAATTTTGAATGGTTGTTCCTATCATAGCGCTTGATTATATAGATGGTTAATTTTAATCTTTCATTATTACCCGGGTTCTGTATCTCTTGGCGGCCTTTTGTTGATGCTCGCTTTCCTCGATGCGATAATTACCGTAATATTGTCATGCCCACCTCTGTTTTTTGCATTTTCTACCATCTCCATAGCTACTTGTTCGATGTTTGCCTCGGCTTTTAGCAGCTCGGCCATTTCTTTTTCTTTCACATATTCATACAGCCCATCAGAACAAAGCAAAAGAGATACATCATCATTCCAATCGAATTGCAACTGTTTTATCTCACCATCAATAAATGGTTTTGTGCCCAAGGCATTAGTAAGCACATTTCTTTCGGGATGGGTGTCCGCTTCTTCCAGCTTTATTTCTCCTTTATCAATTTTGTATTGCACCAGGGTTTGATCTTTGCTTAACTGTGTTGACATACTGCTATTAAACAAATAAGCCCTGCTATCTCCCACCTGTGTCAGATATAGTTCAATATTTTTTATTACTATACCGGTAATGGTGGTACCCATGCCTCTTAAAGTTGCATCGGTCAAAGATGCTTCATAAATAGCCGTATTTGCTTTTTCCAGCGCCTGCTTCAGGGATTTAATAATATTTTGATTACTGTTGTAATATTCCCTGCCAAATACCTCCACAGCCATTCTGCTGGCAACTTCTCCACTGTTATGCCCTCCCATTCCATCGGCCAAAATCAACAAATAACCTCTGTTTTGCAATACCGCCTCATCATCGGGAACTAAAATTATGGTCGCATCTTCATTGTTGGCTCTAACCATGCCAACATCCGATAAAACCGCGACTACCATATCTTTTAAGGCAATCGGCTCATTAAAAGCGCTGACAAGCACTTCCTGCTTTTTTTTTGTAAACCACCCAAACATAAGGAGGTTTTAAAGTTTCTTTCGTAGCGCTACCAATGCCAGCAATGCCAGAACCCCGGCGCCAAGAAGCGAATAGCCGGCTGTTTTTAAGTCTTTATCTCCCGACACCACTGCCGTTTCTGTAGGACAATTGTATTTCACCGTTACATTTCCAAATTCATCTTTATCAAAATCCATATTCGTAGTCTCGGAGGGGAAAGTAAAAGTCATATTATTTTGTAAAATAGCGTTACCGTTTGCTTCGGATTGCACATAATTAACAGAATTGGGTGTAAGTTTTACTGGTTGAATATCTTTGGACCCAATGGTGGCTACCCATTTATTTTTACCTAAATATTCTACTACCCCTTTTGCTTTATACTCAATGGTAAAAGTTCTGTCCATTTCATTGGGTGAATATTTAAAATCATAAACGTAGTATGGACTTGCCGCTCTTTCAATGGTTCTCTTCACCATTGATGCCTGACCTCCGCCATACATATAGTTCCATGCAATCCATTGTGAGGCAGTTAATTTACCCGACATGGTAAATAATGCATTACCGATTGAATCTACTTTGGCATCCGTTTTAATTTGTAGTGTTTCCGGCTTAATTTGTGCATCGGTTATTTGCCAGAAGAAAATTGATAATATAAAAAGTTGTATTGTTTTCATTTTTCAAAATTTAAATGTTCAGTCTGATGACTTTTTAATGTTTTTACAAAACGTAACCACCTTAATTTTTACTAAAAACGAATGGGCCACCCACTGCAAATCTTTCTGCCATTTCATCTACTTTAGTACGAAGGAAAGCGTCATCAGTCAGTTCCATTTGATGCACGCCTTTAGCAATCAGGTCATTCACATCAATTAAAGTATAACGGGGATCACCGGCCTGAACATTTTTAATAAATTCATCTACTTCTTTCATTCCTTTTTGAAATGCCTCAAAGGGACTGGCAATGTGGCCTAATCCTTCGCCACCTACAGCAGTGGGTTCAATAGCAAATAATTGACCATTATATTTTATTCCCGGAAAAGCATGACCGGGAATGAAAAATATTACAGGGTCCAATCCTTCGGCAGCAAAAACACTGGCATATAAAAACGACATTTCAATACAAAGACCGGTATTTCCGGTAATAACCTCGCGTGGCAGCCTTATTTTTTGCATGGTGCCTTGAATATCTCCCTTTTGAACAAAAGCGCCGCCTGTTCCACTATACACCATGTGTGTACGCCGGGTGGCTTCATAAACACCCATCATAAAACGAATAGCTTCATCCGACTTATTGCCTACAGAAGCTGTTTCGCCGGCTAAAAGTTTTTCCTGTATTTGTTGGGTGTAGTACTTTACGATAGGATCCTGTGGTGTGATGAAAACCGGGGCCAAATCATTATTATCCTCCAGGTCTTTTACACCCGTTACCTCACTTGCGGGCATATTAGTGTATAAAAAGTCATTGCGGCTCAACATAGAGAATGGGTAGGTTTTTTCATATTTTTCCTGTTTACCTGCCGATGTATAGGTAATACGTACCTGAGCCCGCTCTGCCGATTCTGTGGTTTTTTGAGTAACAGATTGCGGGAATTGCGGGTAAATGGTTGTAACAGCCGATCCGCCGGGCAATATAAATTTGGAATCAGAAGCGGTGGTCCAGTTTATGATGCCGGGAATAGAATACTCTACCTTAACATCATTTAAAATGCCGGTACCCTTGTTATCAATTACTATTTTGGCAAAATAATACCTTCCATCCAATGCCGCAGGATTGGCATATACCTTGTAAGCGGCTGGCATTATTGCCGGCAATGGAAAGATTTGTACTACCAAATCGCCCTCGCCGCTCGTTTTTGCTACCACAGTTTTTTGGTTCCCTTTCCATAGCACACCGGCACCGCCTAACAGCAATAACACCGGCAATAACAACCAATAGGCAAATTTGCCCGATTTTGCAGTAGGTGTGGAGCTTTTTGCATCTATATCAATAGTGGTAGTTGCCGGGCTGATGTTCACTAACTGTGTAGGCAAGGACCCGCCCGGTCTGGGGGTGAGGTCGAAGATGAAGGTGGGTCCATTAGCGCCTAACTTTACCTCATCTCCCGGATTTAGTAATACAGAGCCTTCTACTTTTTTACCATTGACGAAGGTTCCGTTTCGGGAGCCATTATCTTCAATAATAAAAACGTCCTCTGCTTTTTTAATAATTTTTCCGTGGTTGCGGCTAACCACTAATTCGGTTTCCGGATCGAACTGAATGTCGCTGGCAGTATCCCGACCGATGGTCAGTTCGGATTTTGAGAAATCAAATTCTTCTTGTTGACTTGCCTTTTGTCCGTTTATAAAACGGATAAGGTACCTTTCTGGTGAGGTGGACATACGAAATCGTTTTTAGTGTTGACTAATTTGTTTGAGTGAAACAAATATAATCAATTTTAACGATTAATACTTTCCAGCCAATTTTTTTTCGCAGAAATAGAATAGAATAAGAAACGCTATCCTTCAGGTGCGGGAGCGCACATTTTTTTATTTTGGTATCGGCATTTTTGTTTCCGCTTTCTTTTGCTTTGTTATAATCTGCACAGGCTTCTGAAATTTTCTTCATTGACCCAAAATCAACTTTCTATCGGGAGAAAGCATGTATCCTTCATGAATCTCTATTACGCTGATGGGCATATAAGTTCCAATATTCTTTATTTTCACCTAATACATCAGAGCTTCCCAATAAATAAAACTGAGCCACAATTACTTCTCATTGATCTCCAAAAAAAATGGTCGTGCCACCAAAATGGGGGTACAACCATAATATTTTATTGGAACACGAATCAAATAGCCTCAGCAGCCATCTTTTTTGCCTGTCTGTTTCTTTCAATTTCATCCAGTATTACTTTTCTCATTCTGATGAAATTGGGCGTTACTTCAATACATTCATCCTGCTCAATATATTCCATACACTCTTCCAGAGACAATTGTGTTTTTGGCGCAATATTGGTGGCTGCATCGCTTCCGCTGGCACGGTGGTTTGTTAGTTTTTTTTCTTCAATACCATTAACTACCAAATCGCCCGGTTTTATATTTTCAGCTAAAATCTGCCCGGCATATACTTCTTCACCCGGGTCAACAAAGAAAGTGCCACGGTCTTGAAGTTTGTCAATAGAGTATGCTGTAGTCTTTCCCTGAAATTTGGAAATCAGCACTCCGTTGTTTCTGCCGGGGATAGCGCCTTTCCAGGGTTTATAATCATAGAAACGATGCGCCATCACCGCTTCACCTGTGGTGGCAGTAAGCATTTGGGTACGCATGCCTATCAAACCTCTGGAAGGAACTTCAAATTCGAGGTGTTGCATTTCGCCTTTTGTTTCCATCACCATCAGTTCTCCCTTGCGACGGGTAACTAAGTCTATCACCTTGCTCGAAAACTCTTCGGGCACATCCACCACCAGGTTTTCATAGGGTTCATATTTATGGCCGTCTTCTTCCTTTACAATAACCTGCGGTTGGCCTACTGTTAGCTCATAACCTTCGCGGCGCATGGTTTCTACCAAAACACCCAGTGTAAAATACCGCGTCCGAAAACAATAAAACTATCACCTCCTTCACTTTCCTCAACCTTCAGCGCCAGATTTTTTTCCATCTCCTTCCACAATCTCTCGCGCAGGTGGCGGCTGGTAACAAATTTCCCGTCTTTTCCGTAAAAAGGTGAATTATTGATGCCGAAAGTCATGCTCATGGTAGGTTCATCCACACTGATGGAAGGCAATGCTTCCTGATTTTCTACATCTGAAATCGTATCACCGATATTGAAATCATCAATTCCCACCACAGCGCAAAGATCGCCGGCCAAAACCTCGCTAACTTTTTTCTTTCCCATGCCCTCAAAGACATACAATTCTTTGACCTTAATCTTTTTTACAACACCCTCCGGTTGCATCAAGGCTATTTGCTGCCCTTCCTTAATAACTCCCCGGCCAACTTTGCCAATGGCAATTCGGCCAAGAAATGAAGAGTAATCCAGCGAAGTGATTTGCATTTGCAGGGTTCCCTTATTTATATGAGGCGGTGGCACATGCTTCAAAATACCATCCAATAGCGGATTAATGTTTTCGAAGGGTTCCAATGTTTCATTGAACCATCCTTGCTTGCCGGAGCCATAATAAGTGGGGAAATCTAGTTGCTCTTCGGTAGCATCCAACTGAAAGAAAAGCTCAAAAACGGCATCATGCACTTCATCTGGTCTGCAATTGGGTTTATCCACCTTGTTGATAACCACAATCGGTTTCAGGTTCAGATGAAGCGCCTTTTGCAACACAAAACGAGTCTGTGGCATCGGTCCTTCAAAGGCATCAACCAGCAGGATAACACCATCAGCCATCTTGAGCACACGTTCTACCTCTCCTCCAAAATCGGCGTGTCCCGGAGTATCTATCACATTGATTTTTACGTCTTTGTAGGTAACTGCGGCATTCTTGCTGAAAATGGTAATTCCTCTTTCGCGCTCCAGATCATTGCTATCCATAATAAGATCGCCGGTATCCTGATTATCCCTGAATACTTTGGTGGCACGAAGAATATTATCTACTAATGTGGTTTTTCCATGGTCAACGTGAGCTATAATAGCGATATTTCTTAAGTCCATTTGTTTTGTTTAATTTTTTTTGGAGGCGCAAAGTTACGAGGAACTTGTAAAAAATACTGATTTTTTTACAAAATCACCCTATTTGCATCCAAAAAGAAACAAATGGAAACAAATGAACCTAAGAAAAACCGGGTAAATGATAAGATAACAATTTACTTTTTGGCTGCTTTACCGCCTTTCAGTTCGGCCTGCAGTTCCAATAATTTTTCCCACTTTTCGGCAGCGGCTAATTTAGCTTGTTTTGCCCAAGTAGAAGGGTCATGTACTTGAAATTTGCTGCCGGCTGCTTCCAAAATCGCTTTCAAATTTTTAGTGGTTGCTTTTGAAAGTTCTTTGAAAGACTGAATGCCTTCTGCTATTAATAATTGAGAGATTTTGGATCTGATACCTTCAATTTTTGTGAGGTCATCAACAGCAGGAGCCTCAACTTTTACAGCCTTTTTTTTTGGTTTTGTCGGCTCTTTTGCAGTTTTTGTTTCTTTTACAGCTTTTGTTTCTTTAGTTGCCTTAACAGTTTTTGCTTTTTTTGCAGGTTTTTCAACCTTGGCTTCCACCACTTCCTGTGTAGCCACCACTTCATCAACCGGTACAAAAATTACAGAATTTTGTACACCAAATACCGTATTATGAACGTAATTATCAGCATTCCAATCGTTTATCCATCTTCCGTCATTTAATAAATAACGAAACTGGTAAGATTTTCCTTCTTCCAATAATACGCTTGCTTTCAGGCTTCCGTCTTTTTGTACGGATAATTTAATAGCTTCATCTAAACTCCAATTATTGAAATCGCCTAATAAAAGTGCTTCCGTAGCTTCTCCCAGCGCTTCTGCGGGGAGATTGAATGTGATTTTCTTCATTTCTTTTTAATTTTCTGATTAGTAAAATGATATCTTTTTTAATAAAATATCATTAAGTTTTTAATTCATAGTGATTTATAAAACAGCTATGTTTTTGCGGTTGCAAATGTATGAATTTTACTTTAAATAAAAGAAACGGATAATTTATATACATACTCATTCAGGTTCAGGATGTATTATCAAATTATAATCTGTCTTTTCTGATGACCATTACAATTAATATACCTATATTTTTTTAAGGCTCCTGACATTAATAATTTATCAACGCCTCCATCATCTCCTTTAATCTTGCTTTGGCCATAAAATTCTTTTCCAGATTTTTATTGAAAGGAACAGGAGTATCTAGCGAAGCGCAACGCATCACAGGTGCATCCAACATGCTAAAGCAATGCTCGCCTATCCAGGCGGCAATTTCACCGCCGATACCGCCAAACTGGGTGTCTTCATGCAAGACCAACACTCTGCCGGTTCTTTTTATCGAAGCCCGGATGGCAGCATAATCCAAAGGCAGCAATGTTCTTAAATCCACAATATCCATTGAGATTTCGGGATGTTCGGCAGCAAAATCTTCGGCCCATACCACACCCATGCCATAGGTGATGACGGATACTTCATCACCCTGCATTACCTGCCTGGCTTTACCGATTTGTGTTTCGTACATTTCATCAGGCACAGGCCCGCTTATGCTGCGGTACAGTCCTTTGTGCTCAAAAAAGATTACCGGATTAGGATCATTTATGGCTGCTATCATCAATCCTTTGGCATCGTCGGGGGTAGCAGGATATACGACCTTCAATCCTGGCGTATGTGTAAACCATGCCTCATTGCTCTGGCTGTGGAAAGGCCCTGCACCCATTCCGCCACCTGTTGGCATCCTGATGACTACATCGGCATTTTGTCCCCAGCGATAATGAATTTTTGCAAGATTGTTTACTATCTGATTGAAACCCATGGTAACGAAATCGGCAAACTGCATTTCCACCACCGATTTATAGCCCTCCAGGCTCAATCCCAATCCAGCGCCCACAATCGCGCTCTCGCAGATGGGCGTGTTTCTGATTCTTTCTCTGCCATATTTTTTTACAAAACCTTCAGTTACTTTGAAAGCGCCGCCATACTCGGCAATATCCTGCCCCATGATGATGAGCCGGACATTTTTTTCGAGCGACTGCTCCAAACCATCTTTTATGGCTTCTATAAAACGCTTCTCGGTTTTTGGAGCTTCATCAGTAGGAGCAATCAACTGCTCATGCGGGGCATAAACATCATTTACCTCATCTTCGGTATTGACTATTATAGAAGGCAGATTCTCTGCCATTGACAATTCTTTCTCTATCTGTTGCTTGAGTGTGTCGGTGATGGAGTCAATATCATCAGGAATAATTACCTGTTGTTCTAATAAAAATGTTTCAAAATTCCTGACGGGATCTCTTTGCCCCCAAAGTACAAACAACTCCGGTGGTACATATTTGGTTCCGCTGGCTTCCTCGTGACCCCTCATCCTGAAGGTCATACATTCCACAAGATAGGGCCGCTTGTTGCGGATGCAATATTCTCTTACGCCTTTAATAGTATCATAAACGGCAAGCACATTGTTCCCGTCAATGGTCACGCCTTCCATGCCGTATCCTTTGGCTTTATCTGCCAGACTGATGCAGCGATATTGTTCACTTACAGGAGTACTGAGCGCGTAACCATTATTATCCACTAAAAAAATAATGGGCAAATCCCACACAGAAGCCACATTCAGCGCTTCATGAAAGTCGCCCTCGCTGGTGCCGCCTTCACCGGTAAAGGCCAGCGTGATTTTATTCTTTCCCGAAAGTTTTTGTGCAAGCGCCACACCGTCACCGACTGCCAATTGCGGCCCCAGGTGAGAAATCATCCCGCAGATATGATGTTGCCTGCTGCCGAAATGAAAACTCCTGTCCCGGCCTTTAGTATATCCATCCATCATTCCTTCCCATTGCATAAATAGTTTATGAAGCGGCAGGTTTCGGGTAGTAAAAACTCCCAGATGGCGGTGCATACTCATAATCCACTCATCCTGCTGAAGCGCCAGTGTGGCGCCTACGCCAATGGCTTCTTGACCGATGCCGCTGAACCATTTGCTGATTTTCCCCTGCCGGAGAAGAATCAGCATCTTTTCTTCGATAAGGCGCGGGTACAAAATGCTTTTATACAAATGAACCAACTGACCGTTGGATAAATCTTTTCTGTCGAATATCATACCACAAATCTAATCATGATTTTAAGTATTATAAAACCCTGATAACAAAATAATCACTTCCCCTTTGAAATAATGAAATTATAACTCCCTTTTAAGTCTTGCCTTTTTGAAATAAAGGTCACTCTGTACACTTCATCGCCCCACACTGCCGACAACTGCCGATCCTGCAAAGGAATTGTTTCCGTTGACCAGCCCAATTTCTTAAAATCATAATTCATTAACACCGTTTTACCTTCTCTTTCAAACGACAATGTTCCGGGTTTTATCATTTTCGGATTGGACCACACTAAAAAATGAAACTTCAACGGTTCTTTTGTTGCCAAAAGTTCAAAAGCATCATTAATTAATAATCCTTTATCTGAAAAAGTGTAGCTGCGCTGCCATGATTTTACTTCGGCATCTTTGCTATAAGCGCCAATGATATCCATGCTTAATTTCTGTTGCTTAGGATTAAAACTTACATTCTTAGCCTTATACTGTAATCCGTACTGCTGCTGTTGCCCATTGATTTCGGGCAGGTTGTGATAATTGCTCTGCATTGTCCATATAGAATACCGCTCACTGCTGAAAGTCTGACGGGTATAGGTGCCCACTCCTGCATCTATAAAAAAAGGAATGGTGTCCATATAAAGACAGAAAGTCCCTATGTCATTGTGATTGTGGCTTTCATCGTTATAACCACCTTTTGCAGCAAAGAAGAAATTTTTGTTTTTCATGTAACAAAATTCGGTTTGGGGATACCAGATAAACGCCTCTGACGGAAGCGCCGGTTTTATATTTATAATTTCGTTATTGTATAACATTCCCTGCAGTGTTCTGAACATATCTCTGCCTGAAGCAATTTTTAATTCGTCTTTGTTGTTTTCTATCAAATAGGCTGCAAAAGCCTCCATCTCCGCACTGCCAACTGCCTTACCATAACGATAAATCAGTGGTGCATTTTTTCCGCCTTTTGCAGACGCATCTGCAAAATTGACAACCCAATTGTTGCCAACGTAACTTCTTGAAATATATTCTCCCATCTTTTTGACTAACGGATTGTTGAAAACAGAAATTTTTCCCCCTGTGATATCATACAGTATTTGCAAATAATCGTACATCTTGCCGGCAGCATGTCCCCAGTATGAAGGACCTTCCTCGCAGGCTCCGTCATCTTTATTATAGTTCATAAACTTGTCCACCGAAAGCATGGTTCTATAAACCGCTTTTGAAAGTTTTACGGGGTCGTTTTCCATCAAAGCAAAAACCTGCAGTACATTACTATTACACCAGGGATTCCAGTTGTTCACCATCTGATTCGGATTTTTGCCAAAACCCATCCACCAGAAATGATCCTGCGTCATATAAGGCTGCATAATCCTTCTCTCTAATTCGTACTGCATTCTCTCAGCGATTAACGGTTCACGCTTATCGAACTCCGTGTGTAAAAAGTAGTATATCCATGAAAACATGGAACCAATATCGCCGGATACCAAATCAATAATTTGCTGTTTGTGGTCTGGAAATTTTTTATGATTCAGCTGAATGGACAGATGCGCCGATGCCGCCCAGGTGGTCATCTCGCATAAGTTGAAAGCGCCATTCATCAATTGATTAATAAACCGACCCTTACCCTCTGCCATTTCAGCCAGAAACAAGGAATACACGGCATTGATGTTTTTGTTATACGGTAGCTCCATAATACTGCGCGAACCGCTGAGCGAGAACTCGATGTAATCGGTAGCTTTAATTACCTTCCATTCGTAGCTTAAAAACCTCTCCCCCTCGCTGATGATATCGGCTTTTTCATTTTTAAAAAGTTTGTCCCAACCCGCCCGATTATTATAAGCCGGATGGGGTATCCATTTTTCTTTTGGCAAAATAACGGTTTTCAGAAATTGTGCATCACCTTGTTTTTGAAGCAGGTTTCGGGGTGGAAGCAAATATTGAAAAACTCAGGAAGGCTGAAATAAACAAAAGAAATATTCTTAGAATTTTTTGAAACCGCATTAGAAATAATTTTGGTTAAGGTACAAAATTATTCCTAAGAATTTGATGTATTCGTGTCCTAATTTTTAAGTAAAATTCTGAAAATAGAAAACCGCAATATTTTGCGGTTCTCTGCTAAAAAAATAAATAATTCGTTAATAATTAATAATTCTTTACAGCCACTACCTTACTGTAACTGCTACCACCATCTTTATCAATTTGCTTGATACGAATAAACAACTTTTCATTTTGGTTTGGCAGAGCATCGGCCGATTTGCTACAGGAATAAAAACTCACAGTACCGATTAATACCGCCAGAAGCAGCATATAAAAACGCTTTCTGCCCCTGAAACCAATACTCATCAGCGCTAAAAAAGCAGGAAAACCAAGTACAGAGGCAATATCCGAAAGCGGAATACTGACTTCATAATTTTGGTCAGAAGAGCCTGTGCTGGAAACGGATTTTATGGTTTTAAATTCCACTCCGTCTTTTGAAGCCTGAATTTCAAAACGGTCATTATCTGCTTCTTTTTCTGTTGTCCATTTAATGTTCAGCAGATTATCGGTTTTTGTAGCTTCTACAATGCCAAAATTTACCGGCAGCGTAACTGCTCCTGTAAAATTAAATGACTGAATTTCCCAATATGTGCCAGAGAGAATACCACCGCCCCATGCATACAGCCGAAAGGTGATAGCGGAAGTAATGTTTTGAAATTGAGGAGCTGAAAGGCTTATGGTGGTACCGGTTTTTGTAGGGCTGCCGATGTTGGCAGCGTAACCGTCCAGACTAGATCTCAAAGCGAATTTATCTACGGTAACAAGGTCCAATCCGGTACCGCTTGTATAACTAAAAGCGCTAAAATTAATATGTCTGCCACCTGTAGGTGTAAGCGTAAATTGGAAATAATCGTTTGTGTCAAAATTAGAGTTATTAAATCCACTTGCTCCATAAGCCTGAAATGCATTTGAAGCCACAGTTCCAGAGCCCCTGCCAATACCTGATGCTGTAAGGTTGCTGCCGATATAACGACCGCCGCTATTAATCAGCCCAGAACCGCCATTATATGGATTGGTAGAAGAATTTATAAAATACAAGTCCGCTAATTTCCCATCCAAATCATCTTTCCAAATAGTTTGACCAAAAAGTGCAGAAGTGGAAAACACTAAAATTAATAGATATAATAGGTTTTTCATACAAAAAAGTTCTTAAGTTTAAAAAAAAATGTTGATTGCCCCTATAAATTTATAATTAGTTTTGGTATTTACAAAAAAAATATTTTATTAGTTTTGGATTTCTTGCAAATTTTAAATAATATACAAAATGACTATGACAATAAAAACGGCTTTTATTTTTTCGATTTTTGTTTTCATAACCATCAAATCTTTTTCTCAATTCAGACCCAATATCGTTTTTATCGTATCTGACGATCAAAGAATGGAAGGCACCATTCATCATCTGGGAGGTAAAGAGGTTATTACTCCCAACTTAGATGCGTTGGCTAAATCGGGTACAGCCTTTATGAATGCTTATATCATGGGTGGCATGGCACACAATCCCTACAACTGGAAGATGCAGTTGTAGGGAAAAGAGGAGCCGGTTATGAACAACCGCCATCATACCGAAGTATTTGGTGAAGCAGCGGTAAATTTTATTAAAACCTACAAAAGAAATAGCCCTTTCTTTTTATATGTAGCTTTTATGTCGCCGCACGATCCGCGCAATACTTCCCCGCAGTTCAAAGCAATGTATGATAGTTCAAAAATTGAGTTGCCCAGGAACTTTCTACCCAAACATCCTTTTGATAATGGCGAACTCATCATCAGAGATGAAAAATTAGCTGCAACTCCCCGGGTTCTGCAGGAAATAAATAACCATATTTGCGATTACTATGCAATGATGACCCACCTTGATGCGCAGTCGGGAAATATCATCAATGCACTGAAAGAAAAAGATCAGCTTGAAAATACGATGATCATTTATGCCGGCGACAATGGCCTGGCGCTTGGTAAGCACGGACTCATGGGCAAGCAAAATGTGTACGAACACAGTATAAAAGTTCCGCTGATTTTCTCTGGCCCCGGTATAAGAAAAGATTATCGTGCTTCCGGCTCTGTTTACCTGATTGATATTTTTTCTACTGTATCCAATCAGTTAGGGATACCGGTGCCGGCAACGGTGCAGGTTCAGGCTGTTTTGTGTAAAAATGCAAAGACGAGAATAAGCACCCTGCATATTTACAAAGATTTTCAAAAAGCAGTACACAAAGATCATTATCAGTTGATAGCAGATGACGTAAAAGCTCAAAGGCAGACTCAATGATTTAAGGATCATTGTGAAATACACAATCTTGCTGCTATAAAAAAGGATGACAAAAAATTAAGGGAGATGAGAGATTTGCTCGATGCAGAGATCAGAAAGGCCAAGGAGAGAATTAGTGGGTTACTGTTGTTTGGATTGCAATTCGTGTATTTGTGTCACTTTTAAGATTATTGAATTTTCAACTTAGGAAAATATTTTAGGTCCCCCCGATACCGAGAAATATTTGAAGCAAATCACCGTCTGCTGGACGTTCAATTCTACCTTCTTACTCTAAAAATCATTGGCTATCTTTGCATTTCGCCAAAAGTAATGAAAATGCAAATTATAAAACACATCCGGCTCCTTTACATCATTGTTTTTACTTTAGTTATTTACTCCGTTTCAAATGCACAGCAAACCATATCGGACATTCAATCCGGAAAAAAAACAGATGGACATACTGCTGAAGTAACTTTTAATGATAACAGGCATTTTTATATTGATTTTTATGGAGAAAATATCTTCAGAATTTTTTGCAGTCTAAACGGAGACAAACCTCACGATCCTATGGCGAAACCACCGGCTAAAATTTTAGTTGATCAACCCCGTAAAACTGTTTCCAAATTTATAATTGCGGATAATGGCAAAGAGATCAGCATCACTACAAAGGCCATGAAACTGGCCATTGACAAGCAATCCGGCATTTTTAAGGCTTCCAATTTACTTACCCAAAAACCGGCCTTTCAGTTTCTGACACCTATCAGTATTGAAAAGAATAAAGTTTCTGTAAGTTTGGCTGAGTTGCCAGATGAATATTTTTTTGGCGGTGGTGTTCAAAATGGCAGATTTACCCATAAGGGAAAAATTATTACCATCGAAAATCAAAACAGTTGGACAGACGGAGGTGTGGCTTCGCCCAATCCCTTCTACTGGAGCAATGGCGGATATGGCGTGATGTGGCACAGCTTCAAACCCGGACGCTATGATTTTGGCGCTACAGAAAAGGGCAAGGTAAAACTATTTCATAATGACAGTTATTTTGACGTTTTCTTCATGGTGAATGATACACCTGTAGCGCTGTTAAATGATTTTTATCAATTGACAGGACATCCGGTATTGTTACCTAAATTCGGATTTTACGAAGGCCACCTGAACGCTTATAATCGCGATTACTGGAAAGAAGATTCTACCGGTACCAGAGGGATCCTGTTTGAAGACGGTAAGCGTTATGCCGAAAGTCAGACCAATAACGGAGGCGTCAAAGAATCGCTAAACGGCGAAAAAAACAATTACCAGTTTTCGGCACGCGGCGTAATTGACCGCTATACGAAACATGATATGCCGTTTGGATGGATTTTGCCCAACGACGGGTATGGCGCAGGTTATGGCCAGACGGGTACCCTTGACAGCAATATCCTCAACCTGAAAAGCTTAGGTGATTATGCCCGTGCAAATGGTGTTGAGATTGGGTTGTGGACACAAAGCGACTTGCATCCAAAAGAAGGCATCAGCGCTCTCCTGCAAAGAGATATTGTGAAGGAAGTGCGTGATGCAGGAGTACGTGTTTTAAAAACAGACGTAGCATGGGTAGGCGCAGGCTATTCTTTCGGGCTTAATGGCGTGGCTGATGTGGCTGCCATCATGCCCAAATATGGAAATAATGCCCGGCCATTTATCATTTCACTTGACGGATGGGCAGGCACTCAACGCTATGCTACCATCTGGACAGGCGACCAAACCGGAGGCAACTGGGAGTATATCCGTTTTCACATTCCTACTTATTTAGGTTCGGGGCTTTCGGTCAACCCAATATCACCTCCGACATGGATGGTATTTTTGGCGGCAAAAATGAGCCGGTTAATATCCGCGACTTCCAGTGGAAAACCTTTACACCCATGCAACTGAATATGGACGGATGGGGTTCCAACGAAAAATATCCTCATGCTCTCGGCGAGCCGGCCGCTTCCATCAACAGGATGTATCTGAAAATGAAAAGTGAACTATTACCTTATGCTTACAGTATTGCACAAGAATCTGTTACCGGAATGCCGCAAATAAGGGCGATGTTTCTAAATGATAAAAATGATTTTACATTGAGTAAAGCCACCCAGTATCAGTTTTTGTACGGACCATCTTTTTTGGTGGCGCCCATTTATCAGAATACAAAAGGAGATAACTCAGGCAACGACATTCGCAACAATATCTATTTGCCAAAAGGAACATGGATTGACTACTTCACCGGCGAAATACATGAAGGGGGAAGGGTTATCAACTCGGTAGCTGCACCCATCTGGAAATTACCTGTTTTTGTAAAAGCGGGAGCCATCCTTCCGGTTACACGTCCTAATAATAATGTTTCTGAAATCAATAACAAGTTACGCAGTTATGAAATTTATCCAAATGGGAAAACTAATTTCACCGAATATGACGATGATGGCGTAACCGAAGAATATTTGCAGGGCAAGAGCGTAACCACCTTGATCGAATCTGACTTAAAAGCGAATGGAATCGTCACCATCACTGTATTTCCTGCAAAAGGAAATTATTCGGGTTTTGAAAAAGCAAAAGCAACTGAATTTAAAATCAATGCTACGGCGAAGCCCAAAAGGGTTACTGTCTATATCGGCACAAAAAAAATAGCACTGCAACCGGCCGGTTCCGAAAGCGAATACAATTCAAAATCAAACGTATATTTTTATACCATACCGGAGCTAAACAGGTTTGCTACTCCGGGAAGCGATTTTGAAAAAATATCCATCAAAAAGAATCCTCAGATTTGGGTAAAAACCACGGCTTCAGATATTACAAAAAATGCTGTGAAATTAGTTGTGGAAGGTTATGTTTTTGCACCAAAAGACGAATCTAAAAAACTAAGAGGAAAATTATCATCAGTAAAAGCAGCCGTTTCAGAAAAAAACAGAGAAGCCTTTACACTGAAACCCGGCTGGCAGCAGGAGGCCCTGGCTGATTATTATGAAATAGATTTCAACAAAATGCTTTACAGTACGATCCGTGATACTACTTTTCTTTTGGATGACCTACAGCCCGAAACCGAATATCAATTCAAAATCAGGGCTGTGAACAAAACAGGTGTTTCACCCTGGGCTTCTTTTGCGGCAACCACCAAATCCAATCCGCTTCAGTTTGCCATCAAGGGCATTAAGGCGCGTACCAGCGTCAGAAATCAATCGGGTTCAGGCATCAACAATCTGTTTGACTTTGACGAGTCGAACCTGTGGCATACCCAGTGGGGTTCTGCTGCGGTTCCTTTTGATATGGTTATTGACCTGAACAGCGTCAACCAGATTGACAAATTTCAATACCTGCCCAGAGAAGGAGCCGGAAATGGAACCCTGCTGAAAGGAAAGGTTTACTACAGCAATAACAAAACCGACTGGACAGAAGCAGGTTCATTCGACTGGAAACGAAACGCCGATACAAAGGAATTTATATTTACAACCAAACCGACTGTCCGCTACATCAAACTCGATGTTACAGAGGCAGTCGGCAACTTCGGTTCGGGTAAAGAATTGTATGTGTTTAAGGTTCCGGGTACAGAAAGCTATTTACCCGGCGACATTAATAATGACAAGCTGATTGATGCCAATGACCTTACTTCCTATATGAACTATGTAGGACTGCGTTCCGGCGATAGCGATTTTGAAGGATATATCAGCAAGGGCGACCTGAATCAAAACGGGCTGATTGATGCCTACGACATTTCTACAGTAGCCACCCAACTCGAAGGGGGCGCCTGGGAACAAAGCAGAGATACGCTGTCAGGAAGGATTGAACTGGTTTCTGATAAACAGAATTACAAAGAAGGCGAAACTATCAAAATTCTGGTCAAGGGCGTAGGGCTGAGGGTTGTGAATGCGCTCAGTTTTGCGCTGCCTTACAATCCGGCTGATTATGATTATGTGGGAATTGAGCCATTGAATATGAAGGAGTTGGACAATTTCACTCGCGACCGCCTGCATACCAACGGAGAAAAAGCATTGTATCCGACCTTTGTAAATGTTGGCGATAAAGAAACGCTTAACGGTAGTAGTGATCTGTTTATTATTAAATTCAAAGCCAGACACAACCTGACTTTCAACCTGAAAGCCATAGAGGGTATGCTGGTAGATAAAAGGTTGGAAGATGTTAACCCACATTGCAGTTAATTTGGCTCTAATTGAGTATTAGAGGGGCTATCGTTATTTTTGAGTGGCGGTTTGTGTACTACAAATTTGATCTGCTTAAAGGGTTTGAGTTTTCGATTTTTTAAGACTTCATGGATTTTTTTGAGGTCGGCGGTTGGTTCAGTACACCTTTTATTTGTATAATTTTATCATAACTGTTTTGGGCTGTTGTTAATACCAATTTTTGTGTAGAGGCTTTTCTCTTTATTTCTTTTCAGTCATCATGTATTCCGGATTGTTTTAGCTGGTGCCTGATGGTGTTGGCTATCCAATAAACCAGTAAACCCAAATGTAAATGTGCCATGGACGATTCATCTCTTTTATGGTAGATGGGTCGCAGGTCTAAATCTGTTTTCAGCACTCTAAAGGTGGACTCAATCTCCCTGATCGTGTTGTATATCATCCATTACTAGGCTTCATCCGTGTCTTTTATATTTGTTCTTAAAAAATAAACTCCCAGCTTGCTATTGGCTTGTTCTGCTTTTGCCATATCCTTTTGCCAGTGTAAATTTTTTACTGTCTGGGTGGTCGTGTCAACATCAAGATGGATAATATAGAGATGATGAACAGACGGGTATGTTTGCTTTGCCCTGCCTATTCTTTGTTGTACTTTGGCTACTTTTTCACCCCTCTGGGTTTAGCCAGGTTTGTTTTATCAGGTGAAGCATCTTTTCATAACCTTGCTCCAATCTGTTTCTTATGCCCTGCTCTTTGATACTTTTGGCAGGACTTTCTACCAACCGGTAGTAAGGAGCTATATCCTTCATTGAGGGGTTGTGCCTAAATGATACCTTTAAATACATTGGAGGCAAAGCTAAAAATTGATGCCGATTTACGAACACCCCACTGTGTACTACAACCCTACTTGAAAAATAGAACCCGTTACCTGTAAGGGTTGTAGGATTTGAACATTAAAAAATCAACTAAAAATCAATTAAAATCGCCGCTTTTGCTGCAATGTGGGTTAATCGAAGAACGAATGTTGAACCTTGCACAAATGCTCAATCGAAGCCGTTCAGCCCCGATATTGCCAAACTGCTTGTTCAAGCAACACCTTCGGTGATTCTTTTCTCCGTCAGAGTTTATCATCTTTACTTTTCATCAAATATATAATAAAAATGAAAGGTAATTAAATTTCGGGAAAAGAACTTAGGACAGATGCAGTAGAACTTATAAAGTAAACTTCATGTAACATCTACCATGATTTATCATAATGGTAGTTTGGTAGATATTAACGAACTGCGCAACCGAGGCTCGCCAAGGATCAAAAAAATGAGGGTTGAAGAGTAACGAAAATACAAATACAAAAATGAACAAAGTGCCTGAAAACAAGAGGAGTTTTAGGGTAGGGGATTTTATGCCATTGCGGGTAATGGTATTAAAACTCCGGATGAAACACTTTCAAAGAATCTACAATCCAGTCATCAAAACGCTCAGAAAACCACCTAAGAGCAACACGAAGATCAAAACAATAATCGGTGTCGCTGAAAGGTTCCTGAGCCTGCTGAAGGAACCGGATTGCAAAAAGCCCCGGCCTAAAGAAGTCCGGGTCTTTATAATTTTTTCCAATCAGTTTGAAATTTTGGGGCTTTATTCAATCCGCTTAATGTTGGGCGGTAGTGCTTGTTGTCCAGTCATTAAATGTCATTTCAAATTTGATTTCTTTTGTTCCGTGTGTTCCAACTTCCGTCCAACCTGCTTTTCTGTAAAACTGTTCTGCTCTTGTATTAAAAGCAGTTCCTAACCAAACTTTTTCTTTTGTTTGTGTAAAATACCAGTCCAGCATAGTTTTGTGTAGTAGTTGTCCGATACCTTTTTTTTCAAATTTGGGGTCTAAAAACAAAGCCCAAATATTATTTTCTTTCAAGTCTGCAATTGCAAATCCTACAATTTGTTTATCTATTTCACAAACCCAACCTTTTCCTCTGACTGTGATAAATTCTTCGCAATCTTGGTCTGTCACGAGGTTAGGGTTTGATAAGGTGTTTTCTGTTACAGAATTTCTAACAATTTGAATTTGTTTTATGTCGTCAATTTTGGCTTCTCTTATCATCATAATTTAATTTATTCATACAATCTTCTGTCATGTTTTGTTGTCAGATTTTATGTGTCCAAAGCCAAGCGTCCCCTATTTCTTCGTCTTGAACAATTTCGCTAAACACAAAATTATTGTTTTCTAAAATTTTTGTTGAGGCGTTTTTCTCGGGTGCTGTCTTTGCTGTAATTATCACACTTGGGTCTGTTTGAGTTGCAATAGTTACAAGTTCTTGACAAGCAAACGAAGCAATACCCTGTCCTTCAAACTCTTTAAATGTCCAATAAGAAATCTCAACTTTTCCGTCTTGTGGTTGTCCTACGAAACTGCAAGAGCCAACAATTTGATTTTGTCTAACCACAAAGTATCCAATCCAAGGGCTGTTGAAACCGATTTGAGGATAAAAGTCGTCATACATTTGTAATAGTTGTTGGCAATCAGCCGAAGCATAGGCTTCATTTGTTTTGTCTTCGTTTAATTTGATTGGTCTTAAATTCATTTTTTCTGTTTATTTTAATGTATGTTTTTATCTGTTCGTTCGTTTTTTGCACGGTCGTATTAGCAATATCGTGTTAGAGGTTCGGGCTTTTTTTATCATCTTGTTCGGTTGAAAATATGTCCCTATCCCACTTTCGAAATTCGTAATACTTACTTTTAGGTTCTCCTGTCCAACCATTAATGCCCTTTTTCTTTGGTAAATAATAACCGTGAATATAAAAAGAGGTATAATGAAAAGAGATAAAAATATCATTGAAGTTGTTCTGCCGAAGTAGGCAGAGATGCAACAAACCAAAATAAGTATCAATAGGTATTTCCCAACTCTACGAATTTTAGGAGTTCTCTCTTCAAAATGCCCCATTAGGATATTTCCCAAGGCATAAATGATACTTACAATCGAAATCTCAAACCAAAGTGTATTTGTATCAAACATTTTATTTTTCTTTAGTCAGGATTAGATAATGTATTCTCTTTTACAACATTTCGCACTACTTGTATCTGTTTAATATCGTCAATGATAGCTTCTCTGATTGCCATATTTATTCATTTATTTGTGATTTATTCAATTTTGCATAAATGTCCAGACTAATGTACTTCCCATTTTTTATTTCACAATCTCTCATATTTCCTTCGTGTTGAAAATCAAGTTTTGCCATTGCGTTCTTGCAATTTGTGTTGTCCGCTTCTACAAAACCTTCTATTCTGTGAAGACCAAGTTTGTCGAAGCCATAATTGCAAATTAAAGGCATTGCTTCTTTCATAATTCCTTGTCCCCAAAAGTCGGTCAGTAACCAAAACCCGATTTCCGCTTTCTTATGTTCTTTGCTTAGGCTGTTAAGTCCGCCTGCACCGTAAAAAGTTTTGCTGTCCAATGAACATATTGCCCACCAAATTCCTGTTCCGTTATTTTCTAAGTCAGCGTAAAAAGTCATTTGTTCTTTTGTAGCTTCCAAAGTTTGAAAATTTACACCGTAGTATTTTATGATGTCGGGGTGAGAAAGTCCTTTGAAAATATTGTCAATGTCACTGCCAACAATTTGTCTGAGCAAAAGTCGGTTGGTTTTTATGTTTGGAAAATCGGTTTTCGTCATCTTTACTTAATTTCTGTCTTTTGCGGTTTTCGGTTTAGCTTCTGACTAACGTTTTTCATTATCGTTCATAGTCAATCAGTTACCAATCCTAAATCTTCATTAGTCAGTGCAAATTTATCAATTTGTTTTCTAATGCGTTTCACTATACCGAGTTTTCTTTTTTCGTCAAGGAACAGGTAGTCGGTGGGAGGTTTGTAAAGGATTTGTTTTACAACCATATTCCAAAGTATTACGGCAAGTTTACGGGCGGTTGCACTCACGGCTACTGTTCTACCTTTTCGGTAACAAACCCTGTTGAAGAAGTTGGATAGGTGTGTATCTTTTAAATTTCCGATGGCATTGGCCGCATTTCGTAATGCAATTTTGAGCCGGTTGCTGCCTTTCGGAGTTTTTGAACTAAGTAGTTTTCCGCCACTGACTTTGTTGTTTGGAGCAAGGCGTAACCAACTTGTAAAGTGTTTTGCAGTTTCAAACTTATGGAAGCCTTCGGGTCCGATTTCGCTGATGATACTAAGAATGGTTGCGTGGCTCATTCCTTCGATGCTCATTAAATCCACACCGCCAAAATATTGATACGATGCTTGATTGAGGTCTATTCCTTTGAGTGCATTTTTGTTGATTCTTTTATGTGTTTTGTCAGATGTTTTGAGTTTTTTCTTATCGGGGTCGGTGTTGATTTGTGTTTTTAAGAACATACCGATTTGCTTATCACATTCAGCAATTTTCTTTTGATAAAACTGATAGGATTCAAGTTCTTGTTTTAGTCCGAAAAGATAATCTTCACGATTGTTTCCTTTCAATGCTTTGGCATTCTCTTCTTTTGATTTTCTGCAATTCCCGTGACGGTGTTCGGAGAGTTTTTCGGGGTCGAGATTGCCTTTGCAGATGTCCGAAATAATTGCCATTCCGGTAAGTCCGCAAATATCCCGTACCACAACGTCTAAGCGGAAGTTGAGTATTTTCAAGTACTTCTGCATTTTGTGCGATGCTTCTGCGGCAAGGGTAAGCATATTTTGTCTTTGACGGCAATAGGTTCTTAATTTTTCGGTAGTTTCATCGGGCAGAAAACTACTTGTCAATAGTCCGATGCTGTGCAGTTTTTGTATCCACCTTGCATCTTTCACATCCGTCTTTTTACCCTTGATGTTTTTAGTAAATTTTCCATTGGCAAGGGTAACTTCAATGCCGTGTTTGATAAGCTCCACATACAGGTTTTGCCAATAATTTCCTGTGCTTTCCATTGCTACGTAAGCCCCCGACCAATACCCTCATTGCGATTTTAAAAAATTTCCGTTAGGAAGAAACGGCAACTTTCCAGTTTTGCGGCAACAGCTCCTCTATGTGGTTAATACGATGGGAGGCAATACGGTTCAGGATGTCGTGCAACCAGTCGTAAGGATTGACATTATAATATTTACAGGTAGCCAGTAAACTGTAAAACATTGCAGCACGCTGAGCCGCGGCATGGCTGCCGGCAAACAGATAATTCTTTCTGCCCACAGCAACGGGTCTGATACTATTCTCCACCGGATTGTTATCTATGTGCAATATACCGGTGGTGGCATACAGGCTGAGTTTATCCCACCGCTTCAGACTGTAGGCTATAGCTGTTCCTATGGCGCTGGCAGGTAACACTTTTGCATATTCCTGCTTTAGCCACGATTCCATTTCTTTTAATATAGGTACAGCATGTTCCCGACGATTCTTCCGTTTTGCTTCACCTGTAACTTCATGCTCTGACAGATACCTTTCAATAGCATAGAGTTTTTGGATTTCACCCAGTGCGTATGTTGCCCTGCCCTTATCATTTGCCAGCGCTTCATTAAATTTCCTTCGCGCATGGGCCATACAGTTCACTGGATAATCCCCGGTTGATTATTAAATTCATCATAAGCCTGGTAACCCTGCCCGACTGGCGTCAGTCAGGCGGGCGTCTGTCTGTAAATATCCCTGATAGTCTTTAAGAATACTCTGAGGGCCTTCTCTTGAACGACCCGTCCGGTAGTCAAAGAGAACCAACTTTTTTCATGACTCTGATAGACCCAATAATATCCCTGATGAGTGGCGCCCCGCCCGGATGAACCGTTCAGATAGGCTTTCTTACTGCTATCCTGTACCCGGATAGTCGTCTCATCAGCGTGGATATAGCCGCTTTTCAATACCAGGTCTTTGTGAGCCTGATAAAGCGGCATTATCAGGGTAGCAGCCGTGATAAGCCAACTGTCAATAGTGCTGTCGCTCAGTGTTACACCTAATCTTTCATAGCGTTTTATTTGCCGGTACAGCGGCAGATGGTCTACATACTTCTCTACGATTATCTGGGCAATCAGACTGGCATCTGCATTACTCTTTTCAAAACTACGTTCCGGCGCCGGCGCTCTGCATATTGCGCCCCGTAGCTTTATCTATTAATCGGGGACGTATTATCTTCTTTACATACACTTCACAAGGTTTGTAAGCCAGCGTTTCGCTGATGTCTTCCCCTATCTTATTTACCTTGTTCATATCTACGCCTTCCGGATAGCGTATTTGCTCTTCTCTGCGCAGCGACTCCGGAAGCCATTGCGCCCTTGTGGTTGGGCTGCAACCGAGTGGACTTCTTTTGATAGCTGACCGTAGAAGTGCTTTCTATAATTTGTTCTGCAATAGCCGGTATATCAAAGAGCGTGGGCATACCTGTCGGCAGACCCGCTGCCGTAAATCTTTCGTGCCGGCTGCCGAAGATGTATCGCTTCAACTGAAGTATTTCTAATTGCTGAGACTCGATGGTGTACTGCTGGGACTCGATGGTTTTCTGTTGGCTTTCGATGATAGCAAGCGCCTGTTCGTAACGCTCTTTGTAGTCAATATTTTGTAAAATTGTAGCCATCGGTTGGTAATGCAAAAGTCGCATTGCCAAAGGGTTTTGCCAAGTTATAACACCCTTTTATTTACGCACAACACACACCTTAAAACGTGTATAACATTCGTGTTTTTTATCTCACGAAAAATAAATGTGTATAACTTTTGGAATTTCTAAAAAGAGAGTGAAAAACGCCTTTTTTTTCTTACCGACTGCAGTACGATACCCCGGAGAATCAACTGCAATTGTAAGGCATCAATTTGGGCGCAGCTATTATCCGCACAGAGGCGAGGAAGTTCATACACTCCTTTTTCAAGACGCTTATGGTAGATAGCCAGACCATCTCCCTCCCAGGTGAGTAGTATTATTTGATTGCGCCTTCGGTTTACAAAGATAAACACACCGCCATCCAACACGTTGGCTCCCATAAACTGACTGACCATACAACAGAGGCTGTCGAAGCCTTTACGCATATCAGCTACTCCGTTATACCAATAATATCTGGTGGTATCAGTGAGTTGAAGCATGCTCAACAAAGTAATAATTGTTTTACAAAATCTGCGGCGCCGCTACTGATGGGTAGTTGAAGGCGGATGCCATTGCTACCTGTAAGTGTCATCAACTCATCAGCCTGACGGGTAATGGTGAGCGGAACAAAGCTGTCTGTCTTTTCCTCGGACGATTTGTAAACCCGATACCAATAATAGAAGGTGGAGTGGGTTATATTATTTTTCTCGCAGAACGCTCTTTGAGATAGTCCGCTTTGCTGCCAGGCTTCTATCATCTCAAGCTTCTGCATGCGCGCTGATGTCTTATCTTGCATAAAATTTATCTTTGGGCAAAACTGAAACTTACACGCCAAATAAAAAATAGGGTATTGGTCGGGCGGTTACGTTGCAAAACCGGAACCATGATAACGATTGAAGTGTTTGGCAAACGTGGGCCGCCTGAAAAATATTTAATGGAAAAACAAACTGTGCCTGTGAACTGATATTTATGGGTAGGGGACCTGACTTGTCCGGGTCAATTTATGCAAGAGTATAAATTATTGTAAATGAGGTAGTTAGTTATTTATTTTTGGTAATTTGCTGACCTAATGGGTTAAAATGTACAAAATCCGGAAAATAAAATACTCCTCTCTCTTGGTCTCCATTCAGGTGTATAAGATTTAGAACAGGAAAAGAGTGATTGTAAGGCACATCGGATCAGCACGGAACGAACAGGAGCGATTAGATTTACTGTCGCTTGCCAGCGATTTTATTGAGAAGTCCACCAAACAGCTTAATTTGTTTGGCCATAAACAGGCAAACAACTTACTGTACCTCAATCAAACCGAATTCATAGGAGTCTATTATAACTTTTTGTATAAGCTTATATCAAAGCTCATTATAGCTGTAGGATTCGATAAAATAAAGAACGGGCTACTGCTGGATATAGTCATACTGCGTATGGTAGAACCAGCATCCAAGCTTCGATCCATAGCATTATTAGATGAATATTTTGGGATAAAGCACCGAAGGCAAAGCTATTACCAGTCTGCACCTCAATGGCTATCCTTAAAAACCAAAACAGAAGCTATTGCCCTTACATTTGCCCGCAAGCATTATAGTTTCAACTTTAAAAGTATCCCTTCGTCCAACCCCGTCATTGTTGTTTAAGGTTGGCGGCATAGTTTTGTGGCAGCAGGAGGTGGAGGTTTTCTTTTTGGTGTTGTTTATGTTTTCAAACAGGTTAGTGAGCCAGTGTTCGGGATTGATGTTGTGCAGCCTGCACGTGGCGAACAGACTATACAACATTGCTGCATCTTGTGCCCGCTCGTGGCTTCCGGCAAACAGATAATTTTGCGCCCCAATGCCAAGGGGCGAATAGAGTTCTCAACAAGGTTAATATCGATTTGCAAAATGCCGGCTGTGGTATGCACACAACTTCTCCCTTCGCGTTAATGAATAAGCGATGGCCTTGCCAAAAGGACTTTGGATCCTTTTTGTGAGCAACATTTCGGTTAAGGCGCTTTGCAAATTGTTTAATACGGGAAGGCATGTTCCTTCCGGTGGTTTTTATTTGCTCCGATGCAAACTATTCTTCTCAAGGTAATCTAACTCCTATTCCTTATATTTATCGATGGCCGGTAGGTGCAACAAACCAGTCGGTTGCTGAACAAATTAAATAAATTGGAAAGCAACGCAAAGGAATTGTACTTACCTGAAGGCAATGAAGCGCGATTGAAAGCAGCATATTCCAATAGATATCCATGTTTAGCATTCAATGTTGTTACGCCTTTTGCCATCTTTAAAGGCGTAAACAGTAACTCTACGGCAGACGGCATGTACACCTTTAGATTCCTGTTACAGGTAAATATTATGTTGATCCATCAGGAGCCGAACCTAATCTGAATAAAAACCTCCCCTGACTTGTCCGGGTCTATTTTTGCAAGAGTATAAATCATTGTAATTGTGGTAGTTAATTATTTATTTTTGGTAATTTGCTGACCTAATGGGGTAAAATGTACAAAATCCGGCAAATAAAATACTCCTTTCACTCGGTCTCCATCCAGGTGTATAAGATTGAGAACAGGAAAAGAGTGATTGTAAGGCACATCGGATCAGCATGGAACGAACAGGAGCGATTAGACTTACTGTCGCTTGCCAGCGATTTTATTGAGAAATCCACCAAACAGCTTTATTTGTTTGACAATAAACAATCAAACAACATACTTTACCTCAATCAAACCGGATTCATCGGAGTTTATTATACTTTTTTGTATGAATTTATATCAAAGCTCATAATAGCTGTAGGATTCGATAAAATAAAGAACAGGCTACTGCTGGATCTGGTCATACTGCGCATGGTAGAACCGTCATCCAAACTTCGATCCATATCGTTATTAGATGAATATTTTGGGATAAAGCACCGAAGGCAAAGCTATTACCAGTCTGCACCTCAATGGCTATCCTTAAAAGCCAAAACCGAAGCTATTGCCCTTGCATTTGCCCACAAGTATTATAGTTTCAACTTTGATTTATTATTTTACGATGTTACCACTTTATACTTTGAGAGTTTTGAGGAAGACAAACTGCGCAAAAACGGGTTTTCCAAAGATAATAAATTTCAGCAGCCTCAAATTTTAGTAGCATTGATGGTTAGTAAAGAAGGCTTTCCGATAGCTTACGAAGTATTTGCAGGTAATACTTTCGAAGGGCATACCATTGTCCCGGTAGTGAAAGATTTTATCAGCAAAAACAAGGTAAAAGAATTAACGGTAGTTGCAGATGCTGCAATGATCAGCACTGAAAACACCCGGGCTTTAAAGGAAAACGGGATAAACTACATTGTAGGAGCAAGATTAGGCAATTTACCTAATGAGTTAATTACAGCAATTGACAGTAACCTCCCTCGTGAAGATGGAAAAAGTATCAGATTGCAAACGGATAATGGCTATCTGATCTGTAGTTATTCAACAGTGCGGTACAGGAAAGATAAGTACGAAATGGAGAGGCAAATTGAAAGAGCAAAATACATCATTACTCACCCTTCCCAAAACAAAAAGCTGAAGTTTACCAAATCCAACAAGGAAAATATTGAGCTTAATCAAAAGCTTATAGACAAAACCCAAAAGATACTTGGCATCAAAGGCTATTATACTAATCTGGAAGAAAGCATGGTTGATAATAAAACGATTATAGAACACTACCACGAACTCTACAAAATAGAACAAGCCTTTCGAATATCGAAAAGTGATTTACAAACAAGACCAATATTCCATTATAAAGAAGAGCCTATAAAACTACATCTGCTTATTTGCTTTATGGCTCTTGTTGTATCGAAGCATATAGAACTTCAAACCAGACATTCCATTAGAAAATTTATCCACGAATGCAAAAAAATAACAGATGCCCGCTTGAAAAATCAAATAACCGACAAAGAAATCAGGATAAGAGCAAACTTAACCCCGACTGCCATCGAATTTTTAAAAAATTTGAACTGCTGACCTAATTTGGACAAGTCAGGAAATAAAAAATAGGGTATTGGTCGGGCGGTTACGTTGCAAAACCGGAACCATGATAACGATTGAAGTGTTTGGCAAACGTGGGCCGCCTGAAAAATATTTAATGGAAAAACAAACTGTGCCTGTGAACTGATATTTATGGGTAGGGGATTTTATGTACCTCCATGAAAAAAAAAACCAGAAAAGCCAGCTCCCAAACAGCCCAACAAAAAAAAACAGACCCTGCCCGGTCTGCAAAATAAACCAACTTCTAAGAACGGCAACTCCATAGTGCAACAGCGGCTACCGTAGGTTCCGTTCAACCTGCGGCTTCATTGTTGGCACTGCGTGCCCAACGAAGCCTTAGTTGTTGTGCGTTCGGCATAGTTTTTAGTACGCTAATTTTTTGTTATTAAGTTCTACATTAAAGTTCACTTTCGCTCCCAAAGCTTCAAAAACTTTCATAATAGTTTCAAATCTTGCATTTTTTACACTGTTTTCAATTTTGGAAATTTGAGCTTTTTGAACACCTACAAGTTCGCCCAATTCTTCTTGTGTCATATTGCGTTCTTGTCGAGCTTGTTTTATGGCCTGTCCAAGTAAGTCAATTCTCAACTCATTTTCAAATGCTTCTCGCTTTTCAGTTCCAGGCTTTCCAATGTGTTTGTCAATCATTGAGTCAAGCGAAACGGTTTTAAATTTATTGGTTGTCATATTATTTATTTTCTTGTCTTGTATTCTAAATATTGTTTTCTAATTTCTTCCGCTTTCTTAATTTCTTTTGTTGGCGTTTTTTGTGTTTTCTTTAAAATTACGTGTTCGCCACCACCAAAGTTTCTTTACCATCTGATTTGTCCCAAAACGAAAAAGTCGGAATGCTTTTCCATTGTACAATGTTCTAAATTCCCAAATGAAGTCGTTTAGCTTTTTTGAACAATTCATTGTCGTTTACAAATTGAGCTTTTTTAATATTGTAATAAATTTTATCTCTTGATTTATCGTCAAGGTTTTCTAAAAACTCAATTGCTTCGGGTAATAATTCTATGTCAAAGTTTGGCCTCATTCATAATTTTTGTCAAAGGTATAAATTTCCCTATTGGGAAACAAGTGTTTTTTATTAAATTTCCATTTTTTAAGTTGTTTTATGTCAAATCTTGTTATTGAAGACTGTCGTTAAATGCTGACGCACAACGAACAGGGCTTTGCGATGGGCTGGCATTTATAACTTCAAGCCCGGAACAAAAGCCCGATTGAAAAACCTAAGATGAAGATAAGTACAAAAGCTAAATTATTAAAGTCAAGCTGGGGCAAATGTTGATAGCGAACAAAAAGCTGATGTTTATTCTGTCAGCCAGCCTATTGCAAACCCAATGTTGAACTAAACCTACGGTAGCCTTCCGCAACTATCCGTAAATTTAGCATTCACTAAAATACAATTTATTATGGCAACAAAAAAAAATCGCCGGAAGAACTGAGGTATAATAAATATCTCAATCGTGCCTAAGCCTGCCCTGAGTGCAACCGAAGGGTGAAGTTAATGGATTTGCAGAACTGCTGCAACGTTTTGAACGCAACATCTCCATCCTCGGCAGAAGTCCACGCACCTTTGATAACTACAGCCGTCACATAGCAGCCATGGCCTTGCACTTTGGCTGCTTGCCAACGGAATTGGACGAAGACCAAATCAAAGACTATCTCTACGAACTGCAGCAACGCAGTAAAACTCCATCTCAGACTTATTTCAAACACACCGTTTACGGATTGCGCTTTATGCTCAAAGGCGAGGGGCTGCCTTATAGTCACCTTCATCTTCCTTCTATCAAACGGGATAAAAACTACCCACCGTACTAAGCAAGCAGGAAGTATGGCAAATGCTAAATGCCGCTACACTGCTCAAACATAAGATGCTCATCGGACTGTTGTATGGATGCGGACTGCGGTGTATGGAAGTCAGAAACATCCGGCTGGCAGATATGGATTTTGAAAGAAAACTATTGCATATCCGCCAGAGCAAAGGCCGCAAAGACCGCATGGTACCGCTGAGCGAACATCTCATACGAGGATTAAAAAGTACATAGCCGCTGAACGTCCGGTAGTGTGGTTGTTCACCGGCAGCGGCAATCCACAAGGCCAGGGCTTTGATGGCCGCTACAGCCAGCGAGGAGTGCAATGGGCAGTGAAGCGAATAGCCAAAGATGGAGGGATCGTCAAGGAAGTATGCGTACACACATTGCGGCATACCTATGCCTGCCATTTGCTGGAAGATGGTATGAACATCGTAACCCTCAAAGAACTGATGGGTCATGCCAATATAGAAACTACAATGGAGTACCTGCACATCTGCCAGTTGGATGACCGTAGAATGTTTAGTCCCTTAGACACCCTGTTTGCCCGATGCGCCCCGCCTGTGAAGTAGCCGATGTAATCCGGGGTCTGGGCAATGACAGAGAACAGATAGGCTTGAACAGCCATCAACTAAGGACACTCAGGGCAATAGAACTATGCCGCACACCGGCATTAGGCGGGCATGTAGATGCCTGTGATGGATGTGGGCATATCAGCATCAGCTACAACAGTTGCAGAAACAGGCATTGCCCCAAGTGTCAGGGACATAAGAGGGAAGAATGGATAGCAAAACGAGAACAAGACTTACTGCCTTGCACTTATTATCATCTGGTGTTCACCTTACCGCAGGAGTTAAACCCTCTGGCATTGCACCAGCCTGCATTGGTATATGATGCACTATTTAAATCGGTATGGCAAACGGTGAGCCAGTTTGGCCGCAACACCGCAGTGCAATTGGGGATGATAAGCATTCTGCACACATGGGGGCAGAACCTAAGCTTGCACCCACACCTTCATTGCATCATTCCCGGAGGAGGAATAGATAAGCATGGCCGATGGCAAAAGCAAATGCGCAGTAATAAATATCTGTTTTCGGTAAAGGCTTTAAGCAAAGTATTTAGGGCAAAATATGTGCAGCAGTTAAGAGAGCGTGGAGTGGCAGACAAGCCGCTTATAGAATGCCTGTTTCACAAAGATTGGGTAGTGTATGCCAAACGCCCTTTTGCTGGCCCCAGACAGGTGATAGAATACTTGGGAAGATATACGCACAAAGTAGCGATCAGCAATCATCGGTTACAGGAGGTAACGGATATTGATGTTGCCTTTCGTATAAAGATTACCGAGAGCAAGGTATCAACAAGACGATGCGGTTAAGCCATCGTGAATTTGTACGTCGGTTTGCGCAGCACATATTACCCTTACGTTTTGTACGTATCCGCCATTATGGAATCCGAGCAGCACCGGAAGCGGGGAAAACTGCAGGCATTGCAAAGTGAATTGAAAGTAAAAAGGCCGGAGGCAAAAGCAAAGACATTGCTACGCAAATGCCCCTGTTGCAAAACCGGAACCATGATAACGATTGAAGTGTTTGGCAAACGTGGGCCGCCTGAAAAATATTTAATGGAAAAACAAACTGTGCCTGTGAACTGATATTTATGGGTAGGGGATTTTATGTACCTCCATGAAAAAAAACCAGAAAAGCCAGCTCCCAAACAGCCCAACAAAAAAAACAGACCCTGCCCGGTCTGCAAAATAAACCAACTTCTAAGAACGGCAACTCCATAGTGCAACAGCGGCTACCGTAGGTTCCGTTCAACCTGCGGCTTCATTGTTGGCACTGCGTGCCCAACGAAGCCTTAGTTGTTACCGGCAGTGCTTTTATTCTTTCGTCAGGTCGTTTGCCTGATTTGGGAACTTCTGAATAAGCCACTTCAGTACGTCAAGTTGGTTTTTCGCAGGTACATTATATATACTAGGTTCTTGACTTTTCTAATATTAGGTGTTGTACTGACAATTAGAAAACAAAAGTCCCTTGCATAGGAAAAACAAGGATATACATCGATTAAGGAACTAAATTTTTCAAATTTAGTTCCTTAATCTGTTTTTTTGGATAAAATATAGATACGATATAGATATTTCATATCTTTGTACAATCCTTTTTTGGATAAAATACAGATAAGATATGGATAAATTCATTCAGAAGCTCAATTTTGATTTCGTTATCAATCAACGAATTTTACAACTCATTGGCTACATTGACGGCTTCAAAGGTAAATGGGATATTGCCGAAAAGCAGGAAAATCGTTATTTGAAAGAATTGCGGAAAATTGCCACCATCGAAAGTATCGGTTCTTCCACAAGGATTGAGGAGCAACGCTTACCGACCAAGAAGTAAAGGGACTTTTGAAAGATGTCAAAATCACAAAACTAAAAACTCGTGATGAGCAGGAAGTCATTGGCTATTATGAAGTTGTAGAATTGATTTACGACAATTATTCCGACATTAAACTTTCGGAAAGCTACATCAAACAACTACACCAAATGTTGCTTAAATACAGCAATAAAGATGAACGACACAGAGGGACTTACAAATTTCTTTCTAACAAAGTTGTGGCAACATATCCGACAGGCGAACAACGAACTATTTTTGCTACAACCGAACCTGCATTGGTAGCAGGAGAAATGCAGGAATTAGTTGAATGGACAAAAGAAACTATGGAACAAAAAACCATTCATCAACTCATTGTTATTGGTAGTTTTATCTACGATTTTTTGAGCATACACCCATTTCAGGACGGAAACGGCAGACTTTCAAGATTGCTAACTACGCTTTGTTTGTTACAAAATGACTATTCCTTTATTCAGTATATCTCATTTGAAAACCATATCGAACAAAACAAAAAAGCCTATTATGAGGCTTTAATGAACGGACAAAAAAATCGAGGAACAGACAACGAGCGTATAGACTTGTGGTTAATTTTTTTCTTGGAAAGTTTGAAAACACTCACCGAAAAATTGGAACAGAAATATGATATTTTCAAATCCAAAGGTGGTTACTTAAACGACAGACAAAAGTTAATCAAAGATTTTATTACAAGTAATCAGCCTGTCAAAGTAAGTGATTTGGCAAAACAATTTCCAGAAATCGGATTAAGTACTTTGAAGAAAGACCTACAATATTTACGAGATGAACAAGTGCTGACAATGATTGGAAAAGGCAAAGGGAGCGTGTATGTATTGGCTGAAAAAAAGTAACCCGAAACACTGCACAAACATTAAGCGGATTGAAAAAGCCCCCAATAATCGAGCGTTAAAATAAACTAAGAAAGCCCCGATCTTAAACGACCGGGGCTTTTTGCAATCCGGTTCCTTCGGCAGGCTCAGGAACCTTTCTGCGACAGCGGCCAATGGTTGTATCTTCGTGTTGCTCTTAGGTGGTTTTCTGAGCGTTTTGATGACTGGAATGAAGATTCTTTGAAAGTGTTTCATCCGGAGTTTTAATAACATTACCCGCAATGACATAAAATCCCCTACACTAAAACTCCTCTTGTTTTCAGGCACTTTGTTCATTTTGTATTTGTATTTTCGTTACTCATCAACCCTCATTTTTTTAATCCTTGGCGAGCTCGGTTGCGCAGTTCGTTAATATCTACCAAACTGCCATTATGATATATCATGGTGCGTACCAATTGCAGTTTCCCCTTGCCGCATACCGGGCATACCGTTACGTCTTTCCCCGTCTGTAGCTGCAGTCTTACGGTGGCGGGTATGGCTACCCGGGCATGGGCTTAGGCAGTTGCAATTGTTTGCACACCTCAGCTATCCGCTTCATCTTATCCTTGCTGTGCAAATAACCCGCATGGCGGATTTTTACAAAACCCTTGGGCAGAATATGCTGCTCAAAACGTCTTAAAAACTCGGCATGGCCAAGGGTCATTACTTTCTGCTTGTTGTCCTGCCCGACTTTGTAATTCAGGCGGGCATCCTGATAATCTTTGTACCGAAAACTGATATTGTTGCCATCGATACTTATGATACGATGTGCAGTGATGGCGACCTTGTGGGTGTAGCGCCCTAGGTATTCCACTATCTGTGCCGGGCCGCCAAATGGCGCTTTAGCATACACATTCCATTTCTTTTTGCCTACGGTGGAAAGTATATTTTGCAATGCTGCCTTGTCTTCATATTTCAACTCACTTGTGGTTATATATTTTCTGAGCTGCGATAAAAAATATCCTTTGTACATTTTTTCCATTGCCCTGCGTGGAAATAAAAACTTTCCGTTGCTACGCTTTTCTTTGATTCATTTACCATCCTTACTAATGCCGCCACCACTGACGATATTGTGTACGTGCGGGTGAAAGTTGAGGTCTTGCCCATTGGTATGCAAGATGCTTACAATACCCGGTACGGCGCCGATATACCTGTCATCTTTGGCCAGCGTAAGCAACGTGTGCTGCGCCGATTTGAACAATAACCCAAACATCCGTTTTCTATTGCCCATGCAAAGTGATCTTAACTCCTGTGGTAAAGTAAATACGATATGAAAATAAGTAGTGGGCAATAGTTCCCCCATGCGGTCTTCGATCCCCGCCTGAATGACCAGTCGGGCAGGCATTGTTCCCGCTTAGTGCCACCACAGTTTGGGCAATGCCGGTTGCCACAGCTATGATACTGATAATGTACATGGCTGCAACCCTCGTTGCTGCAACGATACTGATGCACCCCAATGCCTGATGTATGGCAGCGGCTTAGTTTACTCAACACAGCCTGGCTGTAGCTATTAAAGGTTTTAACTTCCGGATGGGCAAAGATTTTGCTTTGCAACAGCTGCCGGATTTCAACGAGTGGCTGCTGTTCCATACACCACTGTCTCCAAAGGTGATTGTATGCCTGCCTGCGTATGTTGCTGCAAGTGAAGATATACCATGGTGGTTTCTATTTTACTATGTCCCAGCAGGGTTTTGATGACGTGGATGTTGTTGCCGCAGTTGAGCATGTGCGTGGCGAAACTGTGGCGCAGCGTATGTGCCGTAAAGGGCTTGTCTTTATACCCTGCTTTGGCCTTGGCGCTGTTTACAATCACTTGTGTGCTTCGCAGATGTAATGCCCGTTTGGTTTGTTTGCCGGTGAACAGAAACTCTTTGGGGCGGCCTTCTTCTATATACAGTTCTCGGAGTTTTAATAGCAGATGCTCAGGTAGCAGTGTGTAGCGGTCTTTGCCGCCTTTGCCCTGATATACTTTGATGCGCTTGTTATCGCTCTCAATATCTTTTATCCGAAGATTACTTACTTCGCTGATGCGCAGCCCGCAACCATAAAGCAATCCTATCACACAGTATTCTTTTAGGGTTAATGGCGCTGCAAACAGCCTGACCACTTCGTCTTCACTCATAATATTGGGAAGTATAAACTGCTTGCGCGGATACAGATTGGAGGGTACAATATACGCCGAAGGCATTGCCCTTTGAAAAGAAACTGCAGGTCTGTGCCACACTGCGGCCTTTAGCCCTGCCTATTTTATGCACTTCTTTGATGTACTGCAGATACTGCTCAATATCTGCCTGGCGGATGTCTGCCACCGTTTTGTGGTTGTAGTACTTGAACAGAAGCTTCATCTCCTGGCTGTAGTTACGAATCGTACCTTTCCCGTATTCTTTCACCGTTAAAGTCTGATGTAGTTTTTGCAACCATTCTACTGCATCTGTCCTGAGTTCTTTCACAGAAATTTCATTACCTTTCATTTTTATTATATATTTGATGAAAAGTAAAGATGATAAACATTCGCGGAGAACAGACTCAGCGTAGGTGTTGCTTGAACAAGGTATTGCCAAAAGCGGGGCTCGACATTGGAGCAATCAGCATCAGTAATTCTATTGTGCTGTGGTTCGGGGCTTAACGAATAAAGCCCAGTTTTAGTTCTTAATATTTAACTTTATCAAAAAGCGGGCAGCGGTTCCGGTCGGACGAATATAAATTCCGCCACTACGCCAAGCCCCAAAACGTTAGCACTCACTCATTCCCCATTTTTCCGCAAGAAAATAAATTCTCGTGCTAACGGACGTAAAAGCGAGTAAAACAATCCTTAATTTTATCACGGCTCATTGCAAGACCCTTTTAGGCATTGGTGCATCATAGCCCGTGCGTCATTCTGGTTGGAATGTAAAAGCTCGATTCTCGGTCGGAGCTTGGTGATAAATTCAGTGGTGGTCCGCCTTTGGCGGAACCCCGTTCAGAATAATTTACAGTACAAATATACATTCTCTTTGAGCCATTTTTTTAATCATTAAAAAGAAAAATGTAAAAATGAATTATCAATCCACATTGTGCGTGTATTGATATTGGCAGCCGTAACCACTTCGTGGCCGTAGGACAAGAACTCTCGGATGTAAAAGAATTTGGTGTGTATGCAGATGATTTGACAGACATTTGTCTGCATCTGAAAGAATGCCACGTTACCTTCGTAGCAATGGAAAGCACAGAAATTATTGGCAAAACCTGTATGTGGAACTTATCAAACACGGCATTGAAGTTACCCTTGCCAATGGAAAATTTACTAAAAACATCAAGGGTAAAAAGACGGATGTGAAAGATGCAAGGTGGATACAAAAACTGCACAGCATCGGACTATTGACAAGTAGTTTTCTGCCCGATGAAACTACCGAAAAATTAAGAACCTATTGCCGTCAAAGACAAAATATGCTTACCCTTGCCGCAGAAGCATCGCACAAAATGCAGAAGTACTTGAAAATACTCAACTTCCGCTTAGACGTAGTGGTCAATGAAATTTGCGGACTTACCGGAATGGCCATCATTACTGACATCTGCAAAGGCAACCTCGATCCCGAAAAACTCTCCGAACACCGTCACGGAAATTGCAGAAAATCAAAGGAGGAGATAGCCAAAGCATTGAAAGGAAACAATCGTGAAGATTATCTTTTCGGACTAAAACAAGAACTTGAATCCTATCAGTTTTATCAAAAGAAAATTGCTGAATGTGATAAGCAAATCTATAATCGCCCAGTCAAACCGTCATACAAATTTCAATCATTCTGTCCTATTTTTAAAAATAATCTTAAACCCTAAATCTTAAGAAAAAAAAGAAACTTCTCACCTCCCAACCCTACCTGCTGCATAGCCGGCCACGGCGAATAATGCTGGCTTAATCCACTTACTCCACTGGGTTTGTTTATGACGTATTGTCATACTTTGAATTCCGGATATAGATACAAACCTTTTGGAATTAACAGCCTGTATCACACTCACTCTTGGTGTAAAGAAACCCTCTTTTTTGTCCGCCATCCTCATACTGATGGTGTTAAATATCACCATACTGTCTATAACCACATAATCCTTCATTACCCGCAGGTCGATGCTATAACTGCTATCACGCTTACCAAACTCAGCAGGCACAGCCAACCACCCATCTGCCCGGCTGCTGTCGGCTACTACCACTTCATTGCTCTCACTACTAATAGGGACGGTGTCGGTTAACACCACCTGTTGCTCCACCTGCACAAACGCTGTTACCCTCTTCACTTTCTTTTCATCCCTCTTTTTAAAATTAAACACCTTTGCCGATGCTGCTTTCAGCGCTTTATCATCCACAAACTGGGCAGTCCGTTGCTCTGCCACCAGCTGACCGTCTCGATTCTTATATACAGTCAGCTCGGACATTGCCGTGTCGTACCTTCCCTTCCAGTAGGTGGCAGCCACATCATCGTTGCAGCTTCGCACCTTCATGGCTATCATGGCTATCAGTGCCGCTAATCCTAATATTATTATCACTTTACTTTTCATGTTTCCCGTTTAAATATTGGTCAAATCGCTTTTTAAGCGTTTCAAATTTTGCTTGCCATCCGGCTATTTCGCTTTTATAAGCAGTTATTTTGCTGTTCAGCTTTTGGATTAACTCTTTGTCGCTCTGGTTTTGCTGCGCCAGCACGGTCATTTGCCCATTAAGTACGCCCATTTGCTTTATCGCTTCTCGCTCCCGCACCTCCAATTCCTCTATACGCTTGCTTTGTTCATCGTACCTCTCTTTGAGGTCAAGAGCTATCTTGTTATTAAGCTCCCGTATGCTGTCAAGGGCAGAAGCCTCCCCACTGTCGTTTTCAATCCGCCGTTTTTTAAATGCAAAAAACCACCCCACCGCCTGCACAATGTTGGTAAACAACATTGTCATAAACGCATTATCTGCCAAAAACTGTAACACCTCATTCATCTTAACGATAATGTTATAACTCCACTGCCTTCATATCATCCCCCACTACTACCCCTGCCATTAAATCAAACACCTCTGCACTTGCCGAACTATCTGTAAGTACACTATCTACCAATTGATTGCATTCGGCATCAAAAGGATGTCCGTCATTTTCCAAAATAGGCTCAGAAGGATTATATTTTAATAGAAATTGCTTAATATATTCTTGTGTAATTCCCTGCTTTATAATTTGTCTTGCAAATATTTTTCTTTTTTTAACTGCTACATTATATTTTGCAATAGTATCAGTTGCATAATCTAACCAATATTTAGCGGTTTTAGCAGCCGCCATATTTATCCTGTTTTGAAATTTAATACTGTTAAGTAATTCTGCTTTTTCATTTAATGTTAATGTTAATGTTGCCATGTTATTTTATTTTAAATTGTATAAGTAAAAGGTTGTAATGCCACTATATTTGGTAATGTTTTAAAATCAATATCTGAAGAGGTGAACTCAAACGCCCACACAGAGCCCTGATCGGCTTCTGGAATTAAATATTTTTCAATCCATTTATTATCCCAATTTTTAAGTACAATACCATCATTTTTCCAGTGTGGGTGTCCATATTTTTGATAATAGATTTTAGCAGTTGCTGAATAATAGACTACTACCTCATTACACCCAGTAGGGACATATATATATTTGATTGGATATCTGTAACGGTCAAAGTCATGGCCAATATTACCGTTCAATAAAATACCGCTTGTATCCCTAAGCACAAAAGCATCTATGTTATAGATATAATATTTTTTGCCTATTGTTGCCGAAAAACTTCCGTCAAAAAACGTATGTTCGCCATACCCAGCCTTTGTGTAATTACCTGTATCTGTTCGTGATAATGTTGTATTAATTATGACATTATCATCTTCATCTACTATCTTAAATTGACAGGTTGTATCCCAATATATTCCGACAGTATAATTAATGGTACTTGAACGGGCGTAAACATACCCACCATACTTGTTATAAAACCACCTTATATGCCCATAATACCATCCTCCATATTCCCCTGATACAGGTGTCATTTTTGATATGTCAGGCGAAAATGGGTATCTATAAAAATCACCAGGTATAGTGTCTATGAATCTTTTTATACTCATGAAGGCTCATTTTGAATTACATAACGGATATTGGAGCTGTCATAATATCTTGCAACTATATAGTTAATTCCTCCTGGATTATACCCCCCTGATAACTTCTTCCATGATGCAGGATAAGCAGGCTCACTTGCTGCTTGATGAATAATTGTTATACACACTCCTATTAATGCACCTGTCAAAGATTGTGTTATATTGCCACTTACTGGTGATGCTATAGTCCCATAATCTTTTCTCCAGTAAACTCAACCGCAGAACCAGTAGTAACGTCAACATGGTAACTAGGGCCAGTAGGGCCTTGTGGGCCTGCAGGTCCTGCAGTTATATTTTGCATCACCTTGCTCCAGCTATTGCTGCCTGCCGTGTATATAAGATACACAATGTTGGCGGCCAGCTCCTCGCCACTCACACTAATAGATGGCGCCGCGCTGCCGTCTGCCTTTTTCAGGTTGCTGTACGTGCCTGCTACAGTGGCCACATATCGTTTGCTGCCATTAGGCGCCGCCATCGTATCGACGGGGGCTAAGGGTGTTACCCCATTATTGGCCACCACCGCACTGTCTATCAGGTCATGGAAGTCCTGCTGCTGTGGTTTTTTGCCTGTTTCAAACGCCATTTTAAGGCTATTCGTATCTCTTATTGCCATTAACTAAGTTTTAATATAAAATAATGTAGTGTAATATCTTTAATGTCGCTATCATCTAGCTCATGCACATGCACCGTCATTGTATTGGTACCTCTGTCGCTCAGTCTCAGCAGAATGTCTGTCTCGCCATCGGTTTCTGCACCCAGCTTACCCGTAGAGTAAGACAGCGCTACCACATAGTTGGTATGCCCTATGTTATGTGTTATCACCCAGTAATTATCTGTGCCGTCTATACCTTCAGGTTCAGGGTCGCCAATGTAAACGCTGCCGGTTATCACATTATCCAGCAGATGGCTCACCACTTCTTTGGCAGCCTTGCCGGTGGCCAGGTTGTCGCTGCTGTCCAGGCTTATGCTGTCGCTCTTGGCATTGGGCAGGTTGCCCAGCCCCACCTGTGCTTTGGTTACTTCGTGCGGGTTGCTCTTGTGTGCATAATGCGCTTTGGCAGTACTCAACCTTACAAAGTTGGTCAGTGGCTCTCCGGCATCATCGGGTATGGCATATACATCCACATACAGTGGCTTGGGGCCTCCGGTGTGGTAGCTTTCGTTCTGGCTGCTGGCGGTTTCGGCTATGCCGGTTTTGAGGGCGCCGCCCACAAAAGGCATTATTTTACTGTTGATAACCACTACCCCGTTTCCAATGGCGCCGCCACTTACTACACATCCGCTAATGATTACATTGTTGCCAATGGCTTTCACCATCATCGCTATAGCTTGAGTATAGCTGTCCTGCATCCGCTCCGGCACTTTTTGAAACCCCAGCAAAACGCCTGTGTTATATAGTATTATTTTATTCATTTTATGCGGGTATCAAAATCCAATCCACAGGGAATGTTACACTGCTGCTGTAGTCGCTTTTAACTCTTATGCTAAAGGCATTATTCGTTTTGTCAAACACCACACACCGCAGCATTTGTGTATAAGCATCGCCTACACCCTGGTAAGCATTGGTTACAAATACTCTGTAGGCCGGCATGCCCAGGTTGTGCGTTACCGTTACGGTAGCCTTGCCGTAGGCGTTCACCGCTACCGATGCTGTACCCCCTTTTATACTTCGTACCCCGTCATACACCGCCTTGCTGGTAGCCAGGCTGTCGCTGTTGTCCAGGCTTATGCTGTCGCTCTTGGCATTGGGCAGGTTGCCCAGCCCCACCTGTGTTTTGGTTACCTCGTGCGGGTTGCTTTTGTTGGCATAGTGCGCCTTAAAGGTAGCTAACCGCACCATACTTGCCAGCGCCAGCCCTGCATCGGCAGGCACTGCTTTTCGGGTAACATAAAACGGCTTATCCTCCCCGTCTTTGTACGGAGCGGTGTTGGTGGTTTGCACCACCGCCACATAATCCTTGGCAGGGCATCCCTCAAAGGGCAGCACTTCGCCATTTATAATTACGGTGCCGTTACTGATGGTAGCGCCACTCACCTCGCACCCTTCTATTATTACATTATCGCCCACTACCTGGCATATATTGGCTATAGCATCGCTGTAGCTGTCCTGCATAAAGGCCAGCAGCTCCTGAAAAGCCAGCACCCCGCCTTCGTTAGTCAAGTTCAAATAGTTCATGCTGTTATTATTTTATATTGTGTGGTGGGCAGCTTGTAATAGTCCAGTAACCCACGCATTTTATTTTCGTCATACACTAAGCCTGCCGGCAGCGTTACCGTAAATAGGCCGCCTTCATCTCCCGCCTCGTAGCTCATCATCCACCCGTACTCTGCTGTGGCTTCACCTTCTTTATAGGTAATCAATCCGTTTACATCGCCTTCGCTTTTCAGAAAAAGCGCCGGCTTTTCATCAAGCGGTATGTCGCCAATAACGATTCTCCTGTCCGAGTAGTCGAAGTAGTCATTCAGCATCTTTTGCAGGTAGCACACCTGGCCGGTAATGGTCAGCTTGTACGCTGTTTCTTTTTTATAGTTAGTAAAGAGTGCGTGCACTGCTGCCACACCCGCCGTAAGGGAATGTAGCAGGGCGCTCAACCGGGGCTGCCGCATCCGCACCGGTAGCAGCATCAGCGCCAGCCGCTTCCAGTTCACCTCGTATATATGTCGTTTAAACTCCATTTAAAAGGCACTTTTTTTAATATATTCTATCTCCAAATCGGCTTCATCGGCAAACCGCAAATAACCGGCATCGGGCGTTACCAGGGTGTCAATGGTCATCCACCCGTAATCGCCATATTTATGTTTTGCCCACTGCACCGGGCACAGTACCACACCTTCGGTGGCCTGCACGTAGTCTTCATGCTTTTGCACCGCATATATCCCGTTGAAGGGTATTTGTTTCAGATATTCCTTTATCCGTGCTTCCACCATTTTATTGCCGGTCCCGTCTAATCTGCTTCCGGTGGCGTCAAGTATCATCGGGTCATAATACGCTTTCCACTTCATTTGCAGCCGGTCAGCCGTCCGGCTTTCCACTTTTAGCGGCACACCGGCATATTTTATCCGGTCAAAGTAAGCCTGCACGCCTTCCACTATCGGCTCGGCAAGCGGTTGCAGGTCCTCGCCGCCATCGCCTGCCATTTTAAGGCGTATGCGCACCCTGCCGCCCTGTGTATGCTCTTCCACACATGCCGCATAAGCCACCATCTTACTGTCGGCCACTTCCTGGTCGGTATGCCCTGTGTTGTCATACACATCAGTGTCCGGCAGCAGGCTGAACCCGTGCTGGTACATCAGCCCCTTGGCAGCATACCATCGGGTAGTGCCGGGTTTCATGGTGGCAATGTAAGCGGTAGTATCTGCACGCAGCAGGTCAAAGAGGGTTTCTAACAGGTGGCTGCCCACTGCAAAAACATAGCATAACAATCTCAATACGTTTACCTGACTCCAGGATGACGTATCAATGGTTATACCTGCAGATGCCATTTCATCTACAAGACTTTGTTCTATCACTCGCTGTATTTCTTTTATACTCTTTGCCATACATTATTATATTATGTAGTCAATTCCTGCTCTCCAAAACCCTATGCCATCCGCTATGGGATCCACCAAACCCGTAGCAGGACGGTTTTCTTTCTTGTTCAGCATTTCGACTACACGTTTATTTACCTTTTCGTCTTCTATAAACATGACATCTTTGGTGGTGTCGGTTATTTGCACGTCATTGGCTACACACAGGTTTCCTATTACCTCCATGGTGCCGTACTGTTGCACACACACATCAGCTACTGTCTGATCATTGAATCTTATAATCCGCTTCATACTTTAAACTTCCGTTTTCTTCGTCATAACCAATGCTTCGCACATCCATACCATCGTTTATAAATCGTGTTCTTACCTCCTGTAGCATACCGGGTATATTATCATCTCTCAGGTAGTTCACTATACCTACCGTTGCAATCGGATTTTCCTTAAACTCGCCTTTATTCATCACCAACAACAACTCCTGATGCTGTTGCACACCATTGCTCAACTTTACATTGTTGCCATTCATTTCCAGGTCATAATCGGTATCTAATACTAAATCTGTCATTGCAATACTATCCAAGTTTACCGTTAACCGTTGTAGCTCCGGTGTGGTTAGTAGCAGTTCCTGTAGTAACCACTGTAATACCCGGCAGTACATCCGCGCTTCTTACATAACCATCTATTGCTGTGGCTATCTGGTCGGCCAGCATCACCCGGGCTGCGGCAGCGCCCTCTTCCATTGCGGCTGCAGCATCCAGCGCCCCTTTTATCCCTGCCATCAAAGCTCCTTTATTTAATGCCATATCAATTTTTTAATAGTTTACTGAATTTTTCTTTCAACACCGTAAACAGCACCTTGTTTGCAGGGTTCAGGCTCACCGTAGGCCCTGCATTGGTCATGTGTATTTCGTCCTTGCATATATCAATGAATTCATGTATCAACTCCAGCAGACCGTATATTTGGTTTCTCACCCGTACTTTAGTGTCCATTTCTATTTTGGTACTGCCACCATCGGCATGCAGCAACACCTTTCCGCCGCTTTTTCCGTCTATGGTCAGCGATGCAGGAGGCGGACTGCCATCCATTTCCCACACCACTTTCACCTGTTCGGTCATCATCACTACCATGTAGTCGCCATCGGTTATCCGCTGGATAAGCACATCGGAACCTTCCTTGGGAAATATCTTCAGCGAGGGTTTTTCATCCTTCACGGCTTTCAACCGCACGTTTACAATTTCCATCCCATCCACCGTTACCTTGCAGCTACATGTTCCTTCATCCACCTTCTTTACCGTTGCCAGCAGTATGTCGCCAATACCCCTGTCGTTTAGGCTCTTTATCAATTCTTTAAGTTCTGCGGCTCCTTTCATCTCAATTTAAAGTCTATTTCTACATTTCTTCTTCCTCCTCCGGTTGTACTAAAGGAGGTAACAACTGTTCCTATATATACATTCCCATTGCGGCCAAACTGCGGGTCCTCTATGCTGGCTACCGTATCGAGTTCTATATAAGGGGTAAGCATGGTGGTAAAGCTTCCTTTAAAACCCGTGTACGAATGTTTAATCATCTCGCAATCAGCTATTTGTTTCAGCACATCGGCACTCATTTCTTTTTTCACCTGTCGGGTTACCACCTCTTCGGCATTGCTGTCGCCATATTCCATTTTCACCACCTTGCCGTTTGCCTTAGTCATTTCCAGCACTACTTTTACCGACTTGATTTCTGTAATGTATTCCAGCTGGCCTACATCCACTGTATTACATCTGGGTCCGTTGATAGCGTACTTAACTTTATGGTCAGCTTTTGCACTATACAACATTCTACATAGCAGCCTGTTGCCATTTAGCCTGATGCTGATCATTGGATACCAGTCTTTCAATTGCTGCAAAACCCATAGAGCGCTTTTGTTATCCACAATAAAGTTGGGCACCGGTATATCAGGCACTTCATTATCCACCGTTATTCCGGCATTTTTTGCTTTATTTACCTCATCGGCAAGGTTATCAAGTACTTCTTTCAAAGAGCAGTTATAAGTTTTTTTGATGCTCACTTTTCTAAACAGGCTCATCGCATCTTCGCAGGTCAATGTTATTGGTATCTTCTTGTCAATCTTACGAATGAACCCGGCAAATTCATTATTATTCTTATAATCATATCCAAAACTGATGGATATTGCATCACCTTCCTTTATTTTATCGGCCACATTTATCCGCTCCTTTTTGTCATTATTGTGCATCAAAGCCGAAGCAGGAATTTCTACTACTGCCGTCTGTATAATCTGGTGCACACTCTTTTTTATCTCACATGAGTGAAACCCTTTCAGCCGGTAACTGCCCATTTTCACTTCTCCTGTCATTGTACCCAGATACATCAGTCTATAACCATTTCAAATTCTACATTGCTTTTCCCGTCTATCTGTATCACTTCGGTGTCTTCACTACCCTCATTGTCAAGAATTGCAATTTTGGTAATCAAAAAATTGTTTTCTTCTGCCGGATGCAAAAACGGCCACGTGAGCGCACAGGTAAAGGTAACCAGATCACGACCTGCAATTTCTTTGCCCTGCTCATCTGTTCGTTTACCACGGTACAGCTCAGCCATTTCTGCATATCTTTCAGCCGGCCAGCTTTTACGGTCTTCATGCTGAATGGTGCAGATGATGCTTATCTCGGGTCACTTTCATTAAATGGGGAGTACGCCTAATTTTGTTGCATGGATACATCATATATCGGTCATTTTTTACCCAAGGGGTTATTGGAATATTTTGATATTACAGGTATAGATGAACTATGCTTTGTAAAGGACAGGTCAGTTTATTTTCAGATTTCATTGGAAGAACGGAATATGATATTGGGAGATGTGGATGGTACCCAATATGAGTCAAAAGGTTTTACGGAGATAACACTACAGGATTTCCTAGTCCGTGGCAAAGCAGTTTATTTGGCAATAAAAAAGAAGACGCTGGCGACATAAAAAGAGGCTGGTAAAATTATCAGAAACGACTTTTCATTTGTAGCCGAAGGTTCAGGGTTAACCAAAGAACTATCGGATTTTTAAAAGGTACAGGTTGATACAAAGGTTGATACTATCAGCAACATAGCTGGTTACCATCAGATACAGCCTTCAAAATTAAACCGTCATTATAAAAGTATAGCAGTGGTTTTAAAGACTGGAACCAGCTCACTCACTGCGAAGATTATCTTCTTTTTCCGGACAACATTGGAGCCTACCTAAGCATAGATGAACTAAGTTTATCCAAAGGAGAATTATACACATTTGTTACCAACAAAAACGGCAGGGCAAAGCAGGGTACATTGGTAGCCGTCATCAAAGGAACACTATCTAAAGACATTATAACCACCCTAATGAAACTTTGTGAACACAAGCGTTTGCAGGTAAAAGAAGTCACTCTTGATATGGCAAAAAACATGGAAGCTGCCGTAAAGCAGGTATTTACAAATGCCACTCTGGTTACCGACAGATTCCATGTAATAAAACTGGCAATGGAAGCCTTGCAACACATAAGAATAAACCTGCGATGGAAAGAATTAGACAAAGAAAATGCAGCCATTAAAAAGGCTAAAGAACAACAAATAAAATATGAACCAGTAATGCTGGAAAATGGTGAAACACCCAAACAATTACTGGCAAGGTGCAAATATATTTTAGCCAAAAAACAAAACGACTGGACAGAAAATCAAATACAAAGAGCCACCCTGTTATTCAAATATTTCCCTGAATTAGAAACTGCTTACCACCAAACTTTAGCCTTTAGAAACATATACGAAAACCAACAAAAAGCATCTGCTAAGACAGCGTTTGAACAATGGATACAAAAAGTACAAGAGCAGGCATTAAAAGAGTTTTATACCGTTGCTAATACCGTAAAATATAATTTAGATAACATACTTAATTTCTTCAATAACCGAAATACAAATGCCAATGCAGAATCATTCAACGCTAAAATAAAACTATTCAGGGCTAACCTTAGAGGCGTAACCGATACCAAATTCTTTCTTTTCAGACTGCATAAACTTTTTGCCTAGTCCCCAGTAAATAATGGTGAGCCCTTATCTCGTAAGGCCTTTCATACACCTTTTCAAACACGGTTCCCCTATCCACAATATCGGTTTCTATTATGCCTTTTTCACCACTGATCATCACTACAGCGTTAGGCAGTTCGTATTTTTTCAACCCGTCATCAATATATACGGGCATAAACTCGTAACGTCCCAGATTTTCGTCGGTAACCAGCACAACAGGGTTGCCTTTGCTGTCATACTGGTTTTTAAGCGTGGTGCGATTATCTTCAAACCCCGTTTGCACTCTTTTGCCTTCGCCTCTTTTCGGTCCGGTCGGGAAAGGAAATCCGGTTTTAGGTGACAGCCTTGCCAACAGGGTCGATAAAGATATACTACTCATAAGCGGCTCCTCCTTTTTTATCTACACTGTTCAGCGCCATCAGCAGTTCGTTTACCACATCATTACCTGCCTGCTTGGCTGCTTCTTTCAGGTTTCCGGCATTCACTATTAGCTGGTCTTGAAGCTTGCCTATAGTAATATTAATAGTAGTGGGTCTGCTTCCGCCTTCGTTAATACCTTTAGCCCTGCCTGCACCGGCACCTGCGGCCTTCTTGCCGGCCTCCTCATCTTTTTGTGTGGCTCTTTTTGTCTTGCTGCTTTCTTTGCTCAGGTCGGCAGCTACGGCAGCGGCTCCGGTTTTGGGTATCAGCTTTTCCTTTATGCTGCCAACTGCATCACTCCATGTCTTATTGTTTTTCTTCAGCTCAATGCCCTGCCATGCATTAGCGGCATTAGCCGAAAACGTGGCTTCCTTCTGCCGGCTGTCGGCTATGGCTTTCATCCTGGATTGCTGGTCATCTGCAATCTTGGCCATACCGGCTGCCGCTGCATCTGCATCCCACAAACTCTTAAAGCTCAACCAGGCAACCTTCAGCTTTGCTATACCGGTCAGAAAAACATTTTCAGTCTGCAACCAGGTAGTAATAAACACCTGTTTAAACAATTGCCAACTGTTGTCCAGAAATGACACTAAATTTTGCCAGGCAGCGCCCCATCCGTCATAACGATATATAAGATAGGCTATCAGTCCAATCAGGGCAATAACTCCGGCTATCACCAATCCAATCGGATTAGCTGTCATAGCTGCATTTAGCGCCCATTGCGCGGCTGTCGCCACTGCCGATGCGCCTGCCATACCCAGTGTTATCAGCTTGCTTACCAGCATCTGGGTGGCAAACCCAGCCATTACGGCTGTAAGGGCCAATATTATAGGACTGCCTTCTTTTATTTTGTTCCACACCCATGCGATAGCCGACTTTACGGAATCGAATATTTTTATTACAAAACCTGCCATTTTACCCACTCCGCCTATCATCGCATCTATCAGTGGCATAAGCATCGGTTTCAGCTTCTCGTACACGCTTATCAACCCTTCGCTTACGGCATCTTTGAGATTGCTTACTTTTCCGGCAAAGGTTTCGCTCGCTTTCTCGGCGCCTCTGTAAAACAGTCCCTGACTGTCGGTAGCCATTTCAAACGCTCCTGCCAACTCTTTGGCGCTGATACCTCCTTTAGCCATTCTGTCTTTCAGGCTGGCCATGCTTTCTCCTGTGCGTTCACTAATCACCTGCAAGGGATTGAAACCGGCATTGATCATTTGAAGCAAATCCTGCCCTTGCAACTTACCGGCGCTGGTAGCCTGTGCAAAAGCCAACGTAAGGCTTTTCATTTTACCTGCATCGCCCATTGCTATGTCTCCAATATTCCTCAGCTTACCAAAAGCCGCTTCGCTTTCCAGCCCAAAACTCATCATTGTTTTTTGAGCATCTATCACATCGGCTTTCTCATAAGGGGTCTTGATGCTATAATCGCTCAGCTCACTAAATAGTTGATTGGCTTTTTCCACATTACCCCTCATCAGTGTGGTAATATTAGTTTTCTGCAGGTCGTTTTCCATACCCTTACTGATGGCGCCACCTAATAATGCTCCTATGCTAATGCCACCGGCAATCAAGGGACCACCAATCATGTTTAGCAACCCGCCAGCCTTACCAAACAGCCCGCCTCCTTCAGTATGTATCCTCACCGTTTTATCGCGCAATCCCGAAAGACCTGTTTTCACCCTTGCTACTACGCCGCTTGCCATATCGCGAACATTCAACCGAAGCATCTTATCTTTTAGACCTCCCAGATTTGATTTGATTTTGTTCACATTGGCCGACACCCTGTCTCGTATGCCAAGGCTGGGCGCTGCACTACGCAATCCCAGCAAAGCATGAGTGGCATTATTAGCGCTGCCAATGATACGGGTAAGCGCTCCGCTTTCCATATCCCGGATGCTTATTTCAGCCACTTTATCTTTGACTGCGGCAATTTTCTGTTGAATGGGCAGCAGCTTTGCAGTAGCATAATCCTTGATGCTGAAACCTACCACTTTATCTTTGACTGCGGCAATTTTCTGTTGAATGGGAAGCAGCTTTGCAGTAGCATAATCCTTGATGCTGAAACCCGCCACCTTATCTTTGACTGCGGCAATTTTCTGTTGAATGGGCAGCAGCTTTGCAGTAGCATAATCCTTGATGCTGAAACCCGCCACCTTATCTTTGATGGCAGCAAACCGGTCTTTTATCTGTTGCAGTTTAGCGGTAGCAAAATCTTTAATACTAAACTGCCGCACTGTTTCTATCACCTCTTTGGTTTTGGCTCTTATACCCAAACCCTGTTCCCTGTGTTTTGCACCGATAGCCATTTGAGCAGCATTGTTCAGGCTGCCAAAACCTTTGTTCAGGAGCACATCTGTCTTACTGCCTATTTGATTCAGGTGGTCGGTGGCGGTTTCTTTAGCTTTTGCAAAGGCAGCGCCAATACCCGATCCGGCTTTTTCGGCGCTTTTTGTAATATCGCCCATTTTGGACGAAGCATCCTTTTTGAACTTATCAAAAGAAGCCGAAGCGCCGTCAATATTGCCATACAGTTTCCTAAAGGGCTCTGTAGCACGGTCTATAACTGTCAATATGTATTCAATCCCTTTGCTCATGGCTTCTTATGCAATTGCCTTCCTGTTTTTCAAGAAGGCAATTCATTATCATTTTTCTCCGGCCTCTTTTTTGCGTATATCCTGAAGAACTGCATAGGTGGCCGCCCATTCTTCATCATTTAGTCCGTCAGGATCCATTTTTAAGTGATAACGAATCTGAGTATCTATGTACAACAGGAAGTTGCGACGGTAACTGCCGTCGGCTTCCTCTAATACTTTTTTATACGTGCCAGCTTTCCCTTGGTCAGTTCCGGAACCACATCTACAAGGCCGTACAGGTCATCATCATTTTCCAACACCGTTCTGTCACCACCGACAAAACAGTTGACCAAAATAATTTCCATGTATTTCAGCCGGTCTTTGTCTATAAAGGAAAGGGCAGCCCGCAATGTGGCACGGCTGGCTTTTTTGAAATAGGCCACTTTATCGCCCACCACCACTTCGTGTATTTCAGTGCCATGTGTTTTTTTAAGTTCTGCCACCTGGTCCGGCGCCAGATAACCGCTTAGGCCTGAAATATCAGTTTCGGCAACGGTATCCGTATCTGGAATGATTACATCTTCCCCGCCCGGGATAATCACTTTTTCGTTTGTTTCTTTCTTACTCATATTGTATTGATTGACTGGTTACTTTAGTTCAGATTTTACTGGTTGTACAGGATGTCCATCGCAATGAACTCCAATTCTACTTCCATATCGCTATCGCCCTGTTTCATGCTTTTGGGAGCTTTGGTAAATTCGGCGCCCACAATTCTGTCTTTCACAATGGCGCCTTTGTCGCTGTCTAAGTAATGCACCTGAATGTCCATCACTAATTCAGTTACTTTTCCGCCTGCAGCCGCAATCATTGCTTCCAGTTCGCTCTGACCAATGGTCAGTTTACCCACCGGTTTTTCGTTCTGGCGTTGTATGCCTTTCACTTTTTTGCCACGACCGTATATCTGCTTTTTCTCCTGCTCCACATCGTATTCTATTGCCAGTATGCGCTCAAAGGTTCTGCCCATTGCCGTTACCGTAATATCGCTCCATGCAAATTCTGTAGTATTGATACTCATAATCAGTTAGTTTTAGTTGCTTAGTATTTTTATTCCTCAATCTTACGCACGTAGCCAATTTTCACGTTGAAGGTTTTCACCTGGCCGCGCCTCACTATCTGGATGGTTACGTCCAGCTTATCGTTGAGTATATCGCTGTTAGGGTCTATAATGCACTTCACACCGCTTATTTCTGGTTTTTTGGTTACTCCCGTATTTACCATGTTTGCAATGATGTCGTTTTCTACATCGCTTTCCCAGTCGCTCAATAGCGAGGTTTCTACCTTGCCGGTTACCGGGTTGATGTCCACGTCATCCCTCAGCTTTTCTACCAGCGTTGTATAGGCTATCCTGTGCACTTTGTTGATGGTGCGGTTCCAGCTGATAGAGCTGTAATCGCTGCTTACAGTGGTCATGGTGCTGTCATCATTGAAAAAGTAACCCTGTTTGCCCGGTTCTTTGTACAGGTACATAAAAGCTTTATTGTTGATGGCACTCCAGGCGTTTTTCAGGTTGAGCGACGGCACCATATCAGGGAAGAACCCCGTGTTGAATATCGGTCCACTGGCAATTCGGCTAAAGTTTTCGCTTACCTGATGCCTTACCAGCCATCCGGCCAATGCTCCCATGCTGATGTGTCCGTCTGCTTTTTCGCAGGCAGTACTCAAAGCCACATTATCAGTAGTCAGTGTGCTACGGAGCGGGATTTCGCTTATTTTGGTTGTATCAAAATACAGGGCCGGCAGTATGCCCACAAACGGAGCATTTTTAGTTTGATACTGCACTGCCATTTCGTTTAGTTTTGTTATGGCGTTCCACACGTCATTATCCATACCATTGGTAATGGTAGCAGTGTAACCTGCAGCAGGTTTACGGTTCACCAGCAGTATCACTCCCCTGTCCTGAGTAAAGGTGATCAGCTTTTTGGCTATATCATTGGTTACATTGCAGATGTCGGTTAGGTTGGTAGCATCGCTTACCAGCATGAAGTTGAGTTCTGCGCCTTCACCGGCTTTACCGTAAAAGTCCATAATATCCCTGTAAGCAACAGGATTATTGCCTTCGGTCATACCCAGGTCTTCCAGCGCATCGCTGCTAAAGATTTGTTTAGGTTCGCTTAACGCTATTTTTGTAGCTACAGCCGTGCCGCTAAATACCATGCATACCACCGCATCTTCGGTAGGTGTGGTACGACCCAGTTGCCCTTTAGCTCTTACTATATTGATACCTCCCATTTTGTTAAGGTTTTTGTTTTTTTGTTTTGATTACAGGACAGTATAGCTTTTCAGCTGGCCGCCTAATTGTTTTTGATGATTGATGGCATCCTGTTTGTTTTTATCCAGAAATACCTGCCCGTCAGTACTCACGTGAAATACTTTATTTTCGGGATATGCTTTTATATAAGCAGCCAGCGCATCAGGATCTTTTTCGCTCACATGAATCTGTGGCGCATCCTCTACTGCCGCAGGGGTTTGGCTTACCCTCTTACTCACTTCCTGTTCGTACGCAGCCGTATCTTCGGGCTGTTCTTTTTTTGTTTCCTTTGTGTTTGCTTTTGCCATTTTATTGTAGTTTATACGATATTTGAATAATGTTCAGCGGAATGGGTGGGGCTGAGCTTATCAGCCCCGAACCCATTGGTTGTAATCCTGTCAATCCTCACACTCTTACTGCAGTATAGCTCCGCTGTATTTTCCGCGCAATGTGGTGGCCAGCGCCCTTTTTTGGAAACCAAACATGTCGCCTCTTGCCTCTGGGTCTTTCAGTCTGCTAAACATTTCCACACTACCATCGGCTACCATTACCTCACCGGTCAAGAACGCAAACGAGCTGTATTTGTGCGTGCCGTCAACAAAAGCAGTGCCATAAGCAGCTTTTACACCTGTGGAAGCTATATAAATCGGATTACGTGTATATCTCCAGATGCGGAAACCGCAGTACTCCATACCGGGTTCGGCTATCAGGTTTTTATACAGCACTTTGTCCTCTTTGGCCATTTTGGCTTCGTGGTTGGGGCACAGCACGAGGTTCATGCCTTCATCGGCATCTGCATTTCTGAAATCTTTGGCCAAATCAATGATGGCATCAATGATACTGTCACCGGACCCCAGATTTTTAATAAAATTATTGTTGGGTGCGCTGGCCGATGCCGGGGCATACATGTAGGCGGCATCCTCCCCAATCCTTTTAGCCAGTGCATTCCTGTGTTTGGCTGCATACAGGGCGCGCTGGTCATAAGCCAGTTCAATGGCTACTGCATTACGCACCACCGTGTTTTTTGTGTCGTAAGTTTTTAGCGTAACGTCCTTTGGCGTATCAGAGGCATCCACTATAGGTACAGGGTATACGGCATTGTCAACCAATACGTCAGGGTCAACGCCTGCTTCTGCCAAGTTAATCTTGTCGTAGTTTACAAGGCTGCTTAAATTAGTGGCTGCCTGCAAAAAACTTGCAGATGGATAAGGATTATCCAGCACCAATGGAATCCACACTTCCTGAGCCAACCCCACTAATAAAGATGTCTCGGCTTTGACAAGGTAGTGCATGGCAGCGCCGGCTGCGTTTACCGCCACAGCGCCCAGTATGGGGCTAATGCCCAGCACATACGCCAATAATACTCCTATTAAGCTGTTTATCAAAATATTAAACGCTAATCTTGTGTTTGTTTTCTTCATCGTGTATTAAATTAAAAGTTAGTTTTGGTTTTTAATGTTATGCGGTCTTGGCAGTATATCTTACGCCTTGCTGGTACTCTCTGCATAGTTTTGCGTACTTTTCAGGGTCTTCCAGTCTGATGCGGTTCAGTTCTGCCACATTGTGTTTGCTCAGGTAGTCAAAACTTTCCTTTCCATCATCTTTCAATTCCTGGCTGTTTTTACCCATCTTGATGATGTCGCTCACCTTTACGTCTTTTTCCACAGCAGGCTTCTCAGGCTGCCTGTTTTCGATAGCCTTTATGCTTTCGGCATATTCCAAAGCTTGTTTTACATTGGTTTTGCTAAGGGTGATGAAAATGTTTTTCTCGTTTTCTCCAAGGCCGTCAGCAGCCTTATCAAGTAATTCTCGGCTCAGTGTGGCTGCCGTTTCACCGGTCAGCTTATACTCCTGTATTGCAGTTAATATTTGTGCTTCAGTAGCATCTTTGGTCAGGCCCAGGGCCAGCGCTATTTTTTCCATATCTGTATTTGGTTTTAAACTTGGTACAATGTCATGTATATTGCCGGCGCTTAACAACACCGGCATAGCCTCTTTCTTCAGACATAAGGCAGCTTTGTTCGATGGCAAAGCAGTAACACTTATCTCAAACAAATCGGATTGGGTAAGTGTAGGTTTCGTTTGCCCCTGCTTTAAATAAACAGGGTCTTCACTCCATGTAATCGCATCCACACCTATACTGGACCCGCGTAGGTCGCCGTTTTCAATCTTTCTTATCACTTCGCGTTCCCTGTCATTAGCGCCGTCAATTATGAGAGTAGCTTTCAGCACACTCCCTTCTTTACGCAGGTTAGTCCAGTGGCCTATTGGCAATTCCCAATATTTATGATCAATGTAGGCAGGACAATTTTCCGCCGCGCTTTCAATATCTATGCCGCTTGTAAGCGTTACAAACCCATGGCTGTTTACATCATCTGTGCTAACTATGTATTCTTTTTTAAAAGGCATCCTGTTTTTTGCTTGCAGATACAAAACTCCGCCACTTTTTCGTATGAAAAAAATCACTCATTCATAACAGTATGAACAATAAACCACTGTAGCATATATTACAACACATCAACAATTCCGAATTTCCAACCATGTCATTATATAAGGAACTTTGCCTAAACAGAAAGGCTGATGGGTAAACGAAAAAATCAGGAATACAAGGATGCTTATGAGCTCTATTGCAATTCCAACTTGCAAAAGGGCGAAATAGCACATGTTGTGGGAGTGTCGCCCCAGCAATTAGGCAAGTGGATAAAAGAAAACGACTGGGACTTGGACAAAAGCGCCAACGAAACCACCGTGCCCAAACTTATTCGTCAATATTATCAAAACCTGGCATTAATCAACAAAAACGCCAATGAAGAAAAAAGACCGCTCACCAATGCCGAAACCGACCAGATTATCAAAATCACCAACGCTATTAATGCGCTACGGAAAAGATACAACCTGTCCAACTATCATTCCATCCTCAAAGAGTTTGCCGAATGGCTGATGCAGGTCAATGTTGACCATGCCAAGTTACTGGCGCCCGACATGTTTGATTTTCTGCAACATAAAGCAAAAGAATTGAGAAATGATTCATAGTCCCGGCGATAAAAAACTATTAATTGACTTTCAGGATTTGGTAGAGGCTATCAAATCGGCCACCCCCGTCAATACATCAGAAGGAGCCGGCGACAAAAAAAAGAGAATAGCCAATCTGCTGCGACCGGGTAACTACGGCGCCTTTGTGCAGTACTACTTTCCCGACTATGCTTACGCACCTCTGGGATGGTTTCATAAGAAAATACCCGAATATATTGTACGTAACCACAATAATATTTATCTGGAGCAATGGAGCAGGGGGTTTGCCAAAAGTACCACATTCGGGCTGTTTTTACCGATGTACCTCAAAGCCAAAGGGATGCTCAACGGTGTTTTACTGGGCAGTCTCAATAATGACCAGGCATGTGAGCGGCTTGCCGACCTGCAGGCCAACCTGATGGGGAACCAACGCTACATCAATGATTTTGGCGAACAATACTCTTTCGGCAACTGGGAAGATGGGGCATTTAAAACCAAAGACAACTGTGGTTTTTATGCTTATGGCAAAAACCAAACACCGCGAGGAACCCGTTTCAAATGGAAAAGGCCCAACTACGGTATTGTAGATGACCTCAATGAAGCCAGGCAGCTTAAAAATGAATCCATAGCCTACGAAGATAAACGCTGGGTGATGGAAGAACTGAAACCGGCGCTATGGACACGTATCTGGTGGCTGCTGGTTCTGCAAAACAAATTTCACGATAATGCGGTAACATCGCTTAGAGAACAGGACGAAGAAATAAAGTCGGTAACGCATCTGGTTAATATCGTGGATAACAAGGGCAATTCCAACTGGCCCGAAAACCCTGACTTTACGGATGAACGTATTGCCGAGCTTCAAAAAACAGAAGCAGGAGGTTTTATTCGCGAGCGGATGAATACCCCTTACCAGGAAGGCGCCGACTTCAAAAGAGAATGGCTGGAGCACTGGACAGAGGCTTTACCCATTCATAAGTACGATAGCGCCATCATTCACTACCTCGACCCAAGCTATAAAAGCACCCAGAAGTCAGATTACAAGTTTTGGGTATTACTGGCCAAAACCGGCAATCATTACGACATATTGGATGCATGGGGCGAAAAAGCCACTTCTAAAAACATGTGGGAACGCGCTTTTGAGGTAGATGAAGAGTGGGGCGACCACTCACTGATTAACCATTGCATGGAAGCCAATTTTATTCAGGAGGAAGTACACCGGCGCGATCTGGAACAGGTCGAACGAGAGCAGGCCAGAGCATTGCGCATACAGTACGACCGGCGGGCCAAAGGCGATAAACATGAACGTATATTGAGCCTGCAGGCATTGTTTCAACGCGGATTCATCCGGTTTAATGTGGCCAAAAAATCAAGCCCCGGAATGAAACTGCTCCGCTCCCAATTATTAGGATTTGAACACGGCAGCAAAATGAACGATGATGGCCCCGATGCATTAGAAGGAGCCGTGTGGATGGCCGACCGCGCCACAAAAAGAAAATTTAGTAAAACCCGCTCCGGGCGTATGGTAAAATCCAAAACCCGAAGCATGTAAATAAAAAATCATGTTACTAACTGCACAACAGCTAAAGCTCATTGCTCCTTCTCTATCTGTGGCAAAGGCCACCGAATTGGCAGAACTCATTAACCTGGTAGCACCCAATTACGGCATTACCAATAAAAACCTGTTTGAAGAGTTTTTGGCTACCATTCTTCACGAAAGCAGCGAGTTTAGCCGAAAAGAGGAAAACTTAAACTACACCACTCCTGAAAGAATCATTAAAATATGGCCTTCCAGATTCAACTATACAGGAGTCGGAGGCAAAAAAAACGCTACCGCATTTGTGCGCAACCCTAAAGCGCTGGCCAATGAAGTATATAACGGGAGAATGGGCAACAAAACAGGCTCTAATGACGGATATGATTTCAGAGGTGGCGGGTTCATTCAGCTTACAGGCAGGGATATGTACAACGCTTATGCGAGATACCACGGCATCGCAGCTTCAGAAGTGGCAGACAAAACGCGAAAACTCGACTGGTGGGCGCTGGATTCGGCATGTTGGGTGTTTGTAATCGAAAAGAAACTATTGCCACTGGCTGAACGTAACGACTTCATTACCATCACCAAACGTATTAACGGCGGTACCATTGGCCTCAACGACCGCATGGCTTACCTTGCCCGGTGCCGTAAATTCTTAGTTTAATCTGCAATCTATAATATATGTATTTACAAAAATCAGACTATCAAATCCGAATCAGGCGCAACCTGCTCGACGTCCTGCTGGAAAACATTGCAGGCGTCGATCCGGGCAATCCTACTCCGGGCGACATACTTGAAGCTGCAGACAAAATCGCATCCGACACCATTGCCACCAAAGCCGGAGTGCTCTATGATATTGATGGCGAACTGGCCAAAACCGGAGATAACCGAAATGGTTACATCATTTCGCAGGCGTTGTCTATTGCCATCTATGAACTGTACCAGCGAACAGACGATTATGATATTCCTGACAAGGTGATTAAAAACTACAATGACACCATCAACATCCTCGATGAAGTGAGCAGGGGAAAGGAACCACTCAACCTGCCTCCTAAACCTTCCGGAGATAATGGAGAAAATAACGATGGAGAACACGTTTCTTCGTCCGGTTTTGGCCTCCGAAGGCTCGGATCGGCAAAAAAACGCTCGCACAGGATATAAACTTATTTTAAAATCGCCATTTAAACACATTAAACCCCCAGATTTCATGTCAATTACAATATTCGGATATAGTATCGGAAAAAATAAAACAGGGCAAATTTCAGCCTCTAAAAGGCAAAGGGTAAATAGAAGAGCTACCGATGTTATCAAACGGCAATATCGCAGGGAAGTATCGTTTCAGATTTCGGATATTAAACTGGCCGAACAACTCGCCCTTAACCCGGATAACCCTAACCGAAGGCGGCTGATAGACATATATAGGTATATACTCAAAGACCTCCGGCTTAGAGGTCAGGTTCGTGATGCCATTATGAAGATTACCGGAGAGCCATGGATGATATATGACGAAAACGAACAACCGGCAGAATATCTGTCGGCCATGCTGCGCAAAAGATGGATGGCGCAAACCATTAAGCACATCGCAGGCGTTGAGTTCTGGGGTTACCAGGTGATAGAATATGACCGGATTCAACCACAAGAGTGGAATATAGATGTGGTAACCCTGTTGCCACACGAACACATCTCTATCGAAAAAGGATGGATATTGATTGACGGCGAAATCAACGGCAGTTATATTGACTATAACGGAATCAGCCAGGACCTTGACCTGGTAGAGTTTTACGACACACGCGAAGACTTAGGCATGCTCAATAATATAGCCTATAACACTATATGGAAATACTATGCACGCAGCGACTGGAGCCGCATGAACGAGAAATTCGGAATGCCAATCATAGGCATTGAGGCCGATACCAATAATGATGACGAACTGGACCGCCTCGAAACACAGGCTGCCAACTTCGGGTCAGACGGATATATCATCACCCAAAAGGGCGATGCCATGCAGATCATTGAACGCAAGGGACAAAGACCGCACGATACCTTCATGGACAACATAAAACTATGCAACGAAGAAAACGAAATAGGCATTAACGGACAAGTAGGCACCAGCAGCGAAAAAAGCTTTGTGGGCGCTGCCGAGGTGCAGGAACGCAAGTTTGAAGACATCACCTTATCGCGGCTCGACTTTGTAGCCAACGAAATCAACGATAAACTGCTGCCTTATCTGAGAGCCAAAGGATTTGCCATTCCCGATGGGTACTCATTCAACTATCCCACCATCATTGCCGAGCGTAAAAAGAAACTGGCGCAAACAACAGCTAAAGAAGCATGGAAAGCGCCCAAGCAACACGAAGAAAACCAGCCACAGGCATCCGGCGATAAAAGTAAAGCAGAGGAAGACAGCGAAAACGAACAAGCCGACATCAAATCAACCAAAAAAAGCAACCCGTAATCTGAAATCCGCAATCAACCATGTGCCACATTAATAATATAGACAATACCGTTATTACCGAAGGGTATTTTTATTCGCAGAAAGAAAGGGTGCAGATGGCAAAACTGATGGACCTGCCGGGCTCATAAAAAAGGCAATTGACCAAATATTTAACAGGGGAAAGGTGCGCAGCTCCGAATACCGGCAACTAATACAACAAACCTACCAACCGCTTAAACAGGCAGTAAACGAAGGTTTTGGGCTCAAAGTAGAGTTTGGCACACCCAATTACGAATTTCTGAAACAACTGCAGTACAATACCGCTACTTATGCCGCCTTCAAAAATCATGCACGGCTGAAAGAAATTACCGAACTGCTGGTGGACGAAAACGGCAACCGACGAGCCAAAGAAGCCTTTAGGAAAAAGGCGCTGGAGATAGACAGCAAATACAACACTCATTACTTAGATGTGGAGTATGACACTGCTGTGCGCCAGGCACGTACCGCAGCCCAATGGCAAAAGGCGCTGCGTACCAAACACCTGTTCCCCAATATCCGATACCTGCCAAGCGTATCGGCCAACAAACGGGAAGACCACCGGTCGTACTACGGAATCGTAAGACCCATCGAAGACCCCGTGTGGGACAGCATACTGCCACCCAACGGATGGGGTTGCAAATGCTCCTGGGAGGTAACAGACGGTAACGCCACCGAAGTGCCCGATGACATGGAGCCGCCGCAAAAAGGATTTGAATTTAACGCCGGAAAAACCGGAAACATATTCCGCCTCGATGGAGCAGACTATGCCAAACAGGTGCCGCAGGTCACCCAGGCACAACTGATCAAACACGCCAAAGTCATTGTGGACTATGACATGGCAGCCGACCTGCCATATATTAATGTATATAGCAGCAAATCCGGTACCGAAGTACTGGCACACCCATTAGCGTTTTCGCAGCACGACTTTCAGCAAAACCTGTCGGCAGCACGAAAACTCGCCAACGACAAAGCAATTACCATAGATAAAATAGAAATACTCCCCGAACTGAAACCCGACAATCTCTTACAGAAAAAACTAAGGCCTAAACTATTGCAGGGTGTAAAAGAAGACTCAAACCCAGATTATAAAATAGATGGTAAATATATAGACCTAAAGGAAGTAATTTCTGAAAAAATTAATCCGGCCCGGACAATTGGAGCTAAAATAAGTAAAGCGCACAAGCAGGGCGATGGAGTTGTACTGGTAATTCACAATCCGGAAGTAATAACAGAGGACAATCTATATAGGAATATAAATGGAAGATTGGGGGGAGCGGCGGCAGACAAATACAGTCAGTTTGATTTATATTTATTTTATAGAGGCAAATGGCAATTTTTTAATCAAAAAGACTGGCTTGAATTTTACTCAAGGTATAAAATGAAAAAACAGTAGCGAACTACTGTTTTTTGGTCAGGCTGTATGAGAAAAATTCATACCTCCATGCTCTTTATAATAAGTTTTTAAATTCAATTATTCTAAACAAAGATACACAAATAAAATGAAACAAAAAATAAAAAATCATTCAATACAGCTTCATCTTGAGAGTTCTATAAAACATAAAACCCCGACCAAGGCCGGGGAGTGAAGTGCGAATTGGCTTTGAGGCCAAATCATACCATCTTTATAATAAGTTTTTAAATTCAATTACTCTCACACAAAAATAACACTTTTTCATATCGAATCAAAAAAAAATCTTAAATCTTAAATCTAACGTCTAAAATCTCACGTCTAACGTCTAAAATCTAAAATCTCATCCATGAACTCCGAAGTGAAAAAATCATTGCAAAACGCCATCAACTATGTCAGAAACGATGCAGCAATGGCAGTGGGCACGTTGGCAGTGCAGCACTACAAAGCAGCTTTCAGGAAAGGCGGCCTGGCCGGCAACAAATGGGAACCGCGAAAAATGCCGCGAACAGGCTCCACCAACAATCAGGGAGTGCTGGTAGCCAGCAGCGACCTGATGAACAGTATTGATTACCGCACCGAGGGCTTTAGCGCCATCATATACAGCGACCTGCTGTATGCCCAGATACACAACGAAGGAGGCATCATAAACGTAACGCCTAAAATGAAAAAATTCTTCTGGGCCAAAAGCTATGAAATGAAAAAAGCAGGCAATGCAGAACTGGCCAACCTGTACCGATACTGCGCACTGGCCAAAACCATCACCATTCCGCAACGCCGGTTCATAGGCCCCGACACCGAACTGGATAATAAAATAGAGCAAAAAATAACCCGCGACCTGGAGGCATTCCTGACCGGACTTAATTAAAAACGAAAAATGGAAAATCTAACGTCTTAAATCTAAAATCTAAAATCTTACCCATGTTCATATACCCCGTTTATAAAGCATTGAAACCGCATTTAACCGGCATTTCTCCGGTATTTTTTTATACCGGACAATACGCAGCCGGCAAAAACACCAACTACATCAGTCCGGTATTGTACATCGAACTGCCGCGCGATGCCAACGCCACTTTTTGGGGCAGAGGCATCCGGGTAATCAAAAATGCGGTGGTAAAACTGCATTACCTTAGCAACGCCCCCTTTCACCAGCACGACAATACCGTGCAGGACAGCGCCCTGCAGGCGCATCACAACACACTCATCGCCATCAATCAGATAATGCAGGGGTTGGCCCTGCGCAACGAACACGGCAGACTGCTCACACAGCAGTTTATACCCGTTGGCGTGTCCGAACTGGCGTTCAATAATGCACACGCCATAAGCGTACTCAGCTACCATACCGAGCTGTACGACTACAGTACCCACCAGGGGGCGCCACCACCCGACTACACAGGCCCCATAGAGCTTAACATCAACATTCAGGGCTAAACGACAGCATCATCTGCTGTGTGGGAACCGGCTTCGCCAACGGTTGCTTTAATATGCGCATTACCGTAAGCGGGGTGATAAACATTTCTTTGGCTACTTCATCTATCACGAAATTAAGTTTCCATTTGGGGTTTTTTTTACGGTGATAACGAAACCGTTCATGCACCTTCAGATTGCGCTGATACAGGAGTTCTTTGTCTCTGGCCATAAGTACAAGGATATTAAAAGCAGATGCAATATAGGCAAAAATAAGAAAAAGCCCGCTAATTTTGTTAGCAGGCTTGTTGTCAAGCTCAACTTATTGTCATGCTTCGGCAAGCTCAGCATGACATGTCAGGCTGAGCGTGCCGAAGCCTACTCCATCATACCATCGCCATGCAGGTTAAAGTAAGGGTCTATCTGCTCGGCTAAGTGGTGCAGGCTGTAGCTGATGTCGGCTATATCTTTTAGTATGCCCGGCAGGTCGCTGCCGGCGCCCATGGTAAGCAGCGTAAACGCGGCACGGCGTAGCTGAAACGCCATATACTCCACATCTTCGGTTTGGGTAAAGAAATGAGTGAGGTTCTTTACCGCTTCGTCTGTCTTATTCATCGTTGGCGGTTTTTAAGTGGTTAATGGAAAAGGTTTCTTGCCCGGCATCCTGCTGCTGGCCCACTGCCTCGGCAAACGAAGGCACATCGGCCACGCCATAATCTTGTAGTATGGCCTGCACGGCTTCATAGTCGCGGCGGATGGCGCGGCGGTCGGCTGCAAAAAAGAAGCTCCAGCGGCTCAGCAGCGATGCCTCGCCTGCCAAAAACTCCAGCACATGGTGCAGCAACTCCACTTTGCGCTTATTGCTTATCGTTTTCATAAGGCGCCTCCTTTGGTTTGACGTGGGTAAAAATCCAATGCCAGTACCGGCTGGGCGGCCAGCATTACCTGCCGGTTGTTCATCATCTGTTTTTGCCGGTACAGGTGCTGGGCAAACTCCTCGGTAATGTACAGCTTGGTACCCTCCTTTACAAAGTGCATCCAGTACCGGTGCCGCCGGCTGCTGCTTGCTCTGGTACTGTAGCCCGCCCGTTTTAGTATTTCCTGATAAGGATATAACACCCGGTCATTTATCCGCCGGGCTTTTAGCCCTTTGAACAAGGTAGTTTCTTTGGGAAGGTGGCTTACTGCCCGCAACTCTTTTTCTTTTTGAATGAAATAACGGCGGATTTGGCGGCCTACTTCGTTTTTTTCAAGCATAGCCAATTCTTTGGCCGTGTCGATGGTAAATAGGTAATCTACAGAACGTTTATCCCCACCTCTTTGATTTTTGATTTCAGTTTTTTCTGAAAAGAAATCTACGCCGTTTTCAAAGCCATACTCTGAAATTCGCCGTTTTATCCAGTCAGCAAACTGATATCCGGATTTTAATTTTCTGTGGAGAAGTTTGGCACTTATTAGCAGGTTTTCGCCCTGCTGAATAAAGGGTAGCTCGTTATTGGCTACCACCAGGCTACCACGTGCGTGGCTCGGCTGGGTTTTCGCATTTATTTGTTGCATAAAAATAAAAAGCCCCGGTCGCTGCAACAAATCTCATGCTGGGCATGTGAATGCTCGGTACTTTCAACCGTACGCCGGGGAGTTTTTTGTTAAAAATTTGGGTTTTGCCCATGTCTATGAAATTTGTTGCAGGGCAAATATACAACATTCATTATTTCATTTCCAAATTTATTTTTCAAAGTCTAAAATCTAACATCTAACATCTCACCTAAACCCCTCTCGCACCTCGGCCACCCTGCCGTTTACCAATACCACATGCAGCAGCCGCCAGGGGTAAAAGTTCCAGGTTTCGGTGGTTTTGCCGGCAGTGCGCACGGTTTGCACCGTGTGGTACTCGCCCAGTGCATCGGTAGCCATCTGGCGGGTGTCGCCGGGCTGCACCTGTCCTTTGTACAGCCTGGTACCGGTGGCGGGGCCGTATTTTTTCAGCAGGCGGGCTTTGCGTTGGGCATCTTCTTTTTGCCGGGCAATGGCCTGCAGGCTGTCGGCGGTGCGTTTTTCCTGTGCGGCTATGGCTTCGGCTATGGCCCGGGCGCTGTCGGCAGCACGGCGGGCGCTATCCTGCCGGGCAAGGCGGGCATAGTAAGCCAGTTGTTTCTGTAGTGCATCGGCTTGGCGGGCACTGTCCACAGCCCGTTGCTGTGCGGCACGGTGCAGGCGCAGGTACCGGTTGTAAAAGTCTATTTCGGGTTGGTACGGGTCAAACCGGGCGGCAGGGGTAGCCATCGCGCACCAGGGGTTTTTTCGGCGGCAAAGCCTTTCTTCCCACACTAATTTCTGCGCCAGATACAGTGCCTTGCGTTTGTCCAGTTCCTGCTCCAGTATCCGGTAGGGGCTGCCGGGGCCGGTGCGGTGCAGGGTTACGCTTTGCCCGTAAGGGCTGTGCAGCACAGGCTGTGCGGCAGTAGTGGCGGCATATAATATAATAAGGAGTGCAAGGGGTTTCATGTTGGTATGTTTTTTACAAATTTACGGTACATATTGTCAAACCGGGTTACCAGTTTTGCCAGCTCGCTTCGGTTGTGCGCATTGAGCGGTTTACCAAAGCCTCCGTATTGCAGGCACCACCTGTCTATACGCTGCATGTCGGCCCGGGGTTTGCTGTTCGGCTGTGTGGCGGGCAGTTGCCACTGCATCAGGTGCGCTTTGGCTATTATCTTGCGCCTCATGCGGTTGCAGGCATCCCTTTCGGCATCCAAAGCGGCTGCCTGCCTTTGGTTGGCCTCGCCTTTGAGGTAGTGTATCAGGCTGTTGGCCTCGGTGGCCGTAAGTTCGCGGCTGCTGCCGGTGCGCCCGTTGCTGTAGGCCTGCACCAGAGATTCCTTATGCGGCATCAGTGCGGCCTGGTTCAGCAGGCTGTGCAATATCTTGTTTTGAGTGCGGGTGATGAGCATTTTGTTAGATGTTAGATGTTAGATATGAGATATGAGATATTAGACATTAGACATTAGATATTAGACTTTGAACCTTAAACCCTAAACCTCAATACACAATCTTCATTTTGAGCATGGCGGCCACCTTATGTTCAATGCAGGCGCCTTCGCTGTACTGCCAGTCGGGCAGCATGTGTATCTCATCACAAAGGGCCAGCCAGCTGATGCACACGCCCATTATTTCACGGCGGTTTTGCTCATCTGTCCAGGGTGGCAGCCCCATCATGGCCAGTTTCAGGTTTTTGGTTGCTATCAACCAAACGGGGTTTACCACATAGTAACCCTGTTTGATAAGGATGCGTTCACGGGCTTCAAAGTCTTCTGCCACCTGTTGTGGGTTTTTGCCGCTCACCGGCCCCGATATAAATGCTTTTTTCATTGTAAATACTGTTATTATGATTACAAATCACTTTTTGTTTCCAATCTGCCGCTCCTCCGGTATAAATCCGGTGCCTTCCGCCCTTCCTGTTACCTTCAGAAAATCTATTTCGGTTTTGGCACTGTTTACAATTACATTCGCCACGTCTGCAATGGCTTTGGCGCGGTTCACTTCCATGGGTTCATCTTTATCTTGCAAAGCTTCCAGCGTGGCAAACAGATGGTTTCTTAAATCTTCAATTTTGTTCTTTGGCATAAATTTGTTTTTTAAGTTTGTGAGTTAATTTTATTACTTGCTTCATTTCCTGTGGGAATCGGGCTATCGAGTTGCGCAGCATGTGTTCTTTTCGGGTTATCAGTTCTAAGTTAATGGGGTCGTAATTTGTCTTGTCAGCCGTTCTAAACCTTACCACTCCGCCTTTGGGTATGGGGCCAAAGGTATCTTCCCACATCATACGGTGCAGCACCTGCCATCGGTTCGGGTCGGCCACCTTCATTTCCATATAGCCGTCTTTGGTAGTTCGGGTAGTGCCTACAGGTACCTTATTGGCCGATGGGTGTCCTTTGCCAAACATGCTTGGTCTCATCTTTTCATAATGTTCGGGGCTCATCTTCTTGCCTTTGTTGTCGGGCACACGTCCTTTTTTATAGCGTGATGGGGCTCCCACGATGCGCAACTTATCTGCCTGGCGTTTCAGCTCGGCAAGCCTGAACGCCTCATGCTTATGCAACCCAAGTATGTTGGCCATGCCGTATATGCTACTTACCGAGCGCCCAATTTCCTGCGCCACCCATTGTGTATAGTGGTGCGGGTACAGCTTACGCAGCATCTTTATTTCATTATTTGTCCATTTTTTACGCATTGTGTTTCGTCTATTTGGGATTATAGGCAATTAAGGGCGACCATTCACGAACCCAGAAACCTCATCTTCTAAATAAATAACTCTTTCTTCCAACTCCTTAACCATTTCCCACATTATTTCTGCGAAATCAAGGGAAAAAATATTTGCGGTGTACGCTTTTCCATTTTCGTCAAAAAACTCTGTTGCTCTTTCTTTTAGATTTTCCATTCTATACTCTAAATCAAATTCCATTTTGAATAAAATTAACTGCCTATAACATAGCATTGCTGCAAGCGGCAGGACGGGTTAATAATATTTCAGGTAGTCTTTTAATTGCCGCCTGACAGCAATGCTCCGCCCGTTATATACTATCTAATGTCTAACGTCTATCATCTAACCCCTAACCCCTAACCCTCTAACGCCTCACATCCTACTCCATACCCGCATTACAATGCCCCAGTCGCTACCAGTGATGTCGGCTTTGTATTTCAATTTAATATTACTTACCACTGCTTCTGCCTGTGTTTTGCGCTTATGTCTGGCATGGTTTCAGCCCCTCATTCAGCCACACATCCCGTTGGTGCCTCACCTTGCCGTCTATTGTCAGTTCCATTGTAATCCACATATCATAAATCATAAATCGTAAATCATATATCAATGTGCCACGCGGTCCCAATCGGTTTCCCAATGCCTGCCGCGCAGGTAAGTATCGGGATACATCTTATTGTACCACGAGGCATTTTTTGAGCAATACTTTAGGTACTTTTTTGTATTGTAAAAGGCCTGCACTTTTGTTTCCGCAGTCAGCTTGTTCCAGATGCTCATGGCTCTTTCTTTATTACGGAGCACTCCCAGCAGATGATACCACTGCTCAAAGCTGATGGCGATGGACACTTCGGTTACGGTGGCACCGCTCCTCGCAGCAAAATCGGACAGTTGCCCGCTACCCACCGGTATATACCGTTTGTAACTCTGCATCAAATCGGCAGGTATTACGGCATCCTCAAAGTTCAAGTACACTAAGCATCCTTCCTCGTTGTACAAAGCCCATATAGTGCCGCTAAAACTTCCTTTGGTAATTGCATATTTTTTCATACCGTAAAAAATTGGGGTTTATTTACTTCGTTAGGCAGCCTAAATGCCGTTATCAGCACATTATTTTGAAAAACAAACAGGTTTTCGCCATATATTCTGAAGGTGTTATGCGGATACTCTGCCTTCCTTTGTCTCAGATAATCGAGCAACAAACCTTTGGTTCGGCTCTGTGCCACACCATAGCAGTAAGCCATGGCACACAGCTTGCGCAGGGCTGGCCGGTTAAGCCCCAGTCTTTCCTTTGCTCTTGTGTAAGCATGTTCGCTAATGCTGATCATATCACTTCCTGTTCTCATTATTTATATATATGGTCTTTTATGCCTTAGTAGGTCATCTCAGGTAGCACAGCCGCATGCCGTGCCGCCATGCGGCCTGAACCCTTCCGTAAAGAATAAGCGTTACGCTGCTTTTTCTTTTTTGGCATCCACATAAAACTGCTCTTCCTGCTCCACTGTTACGCCCAGCGAGGCTAACTGCTTCATCAGTTTTTCGTCTGTCTGTTGTTTCAGCAAGGCAGTTTTGTCCACATCTTCTTTTACCCTAATGAATGGTTTGAGTACTTTATTTGTCTTCATCAAAGACACGATGTAATCCCATGTAATACCCTTCTTTTTGGACAGGCTGGGCGGGTTGGTTCTAAAGCCGATTACGCAGCCGCTTAGTTCTAAGCTCTTCTTTACGCCCCAGTTGTCGCGCTGGGCTATGGCATAGCTCTCCAGCACACCTACCTCGTCTGTCATGTAGCTGTCAATGGCTGTAATGTCCGGTTCGTACTGCTGGCGCACAGCTGCCAATTCTTCATTCATCTTAGTAGTAATCAGGTCTTTCTTATTGCTGTAAGATGCGTAGTTGTGTGCAGCTGCCTGAGCTTCCTCTAAGCTCACCAGCACATTTGTTTTTTTACTGATTCTGGTCATATTGCTTGTTTTTTAAATGATTACATAGTTTTTATACCATCAATTTGGTCTGTTTTTCTAAATAGGCATCCATGATTTCATTGCTGGATGCAATAAGGTGTTTTACATCTACCAACGGTATAAATATGGTACGAAACCGCTCTAACATATCCCAGCAACAATCAAGCTGGCTTAGGTTGGTACAACTGTCAATGCAGGTCAGTATTGTCTGCCGGTAGCTATTGAAATGTTTTTTTGTTACGATCATGGTTTTGGGTTTTGGGTTGATATAATATATTGCTGATGGATGCGCCCAATAAGTTCTCTTACCAGGTTGGCCTCGTAGGGTCCGTAAAAGCCATGGTCCATAAAAATGAGATAAAGCGCAATGGCCTGGTAAGGTCTCCAGTGTAAACCGGTACTGGGGCTTGCGGATAAAGAACCTTTGTTGCAACGGAGCATATATTTCTTCGGCTATGGCTTTCAGCAGCAACATGTCGGCTTTATCTTCCCTGTCCTCCTGCACCATACCGGCTACCGCTATCACCTTTTGCAACAGCATAATGAAAGACTCCATCTGATTCTGACTGTATTTAACCGTCATTTTTTAATTGTTTAAACTGTTTTTAAATAGGGGCCTGTAGAAACAGGCTCCGTTTTACCTTAATTGGTATATCAGAAAAGAATCAATTTGTTTGAGGTGCCTCTTTACGGTCAAAGAACGCCCGCATGTCTATAAAATCTTTGTACATAAACTGGCTGTTGGGATACAGCAGGTAAAAAACGCTCTGGTGCAACTGCCTGTACTTTACATATCGGTAATCATCCGGCGCTTCAAACAGTTCTTTAATAAAAAATTCCTCATCGCGGGTGTACCAGTGCATACGCCACCACCCCAAAAACCGGTAGAATTGAGTATGGCATCGTGATTGATTTTACCGTCAAAGAAATGGCGAAGCCATGTGTCTGCCGTTTCTACAATAAAGTAGTTAAGTTCATCATCTGTCATACCGGTAGCCCACAACACTAATTTTCGGTTGTAAGTAAATTGGGTATTTATACTAATAGTAGCTGGTTTCATAATGAATCGTTTTTGGATGTTTTTTGTTGACGTTTGAGTTTAAGTATTTGGGTGCGTAAAGCTCTGTGGCTGCCATTGGCTTTTTGCAATAGCTTTTGCACATCTGTTCCAGATGGCGCATTTACCGATATGATGGCAAGGGCTTCTTCTTTCCAAAACTCCAGTCTTTCTCCTTCTACCACAGGTGTTATCCTGTTATACCGGCTTCCGTACCTACTGATCACCTCCATAAACCCTACTCTTTGGTTTTCCTTTCCGCGTTCCAGCTTCCTTTTCAGGCCGTCAGCGCCCATCATATACCAGCCGCAACAGTTTTCGGATCCGTTCCATAGGGCTTTCAACTCCAAAAATGCACTGTAATCCAAGTCTCCGGCTTCGTCAAAAACAATAAAAGGCTTGTTTACTACCCGTAGGTAATACACCAGATCCGAAAACACATCGGCATACTTGCCGGAATGGTTGATGCCAAAACCCTGCGCAATAGCCCTAATCATTTTTGCTTGCTTTTGTGCAGGCTGCAATCTACATACACGCTATTTTTAGGTGTTTTTGCAAAACCATCTGCCGGCTACCGTTTTTCCCACTTCGCTGATGTCGCAGTAGATACTGCTAAGGCTTTCGGCTTTGCAAAGGTTCATTTGTGTAGTGAGGTACTCAAAACTGACGTCTGGGCCGGTATCCATTCCGGCTCATCGCCAAGTTGCACCTGAAGCATACGGGCCAGGCTGATCCACTTTCTGTCGCTAAGCACACGCTCGGTTTCGCCCTGGCTTAGCCGGCTATAGACACCTTTATTAATGTCAAACGACCGTGCATACTGAGCATCGCTGCCATCAAAGTTTCCTCGGTTCTGAAGTAAGGCATTGAGGATTTTTTCCTTACTTCTTCATTAATAGTCATAAATTTAAATAATGGGTTTTATTGTTAAAAAATCGTTTTACAAATCATCTTCTGCCATCTGGCTAATATTCCTTCGCTGCGGTTTTTCGCTTTCGACATCCACTGTTAATAAGGATGTTGCAGGTTTTGGAGCAGGCAATTCATAATCATTCGATCCGTCATCATACACTACCTTCAGTCTGGCCAGTCCGGATACCCGTTCTCTTACGATTGCATCAAACCGGCTGCGATAACCAAACTGCTCGTGCATGGAGCGCACATCTTCGTCCGTTTGCTCCCACTGTGCTTCATTGTACGGAGTGCTCCTTTTGGCAGTGCACACATATTTATCATTTTGATACAGATATACTTCCTTCACACCTTCATCATCGGGCAGCCAGTAGGCTGTTACGCTGTAGCTGTCAAACAGAAATACACTGTCCGCATCTGGCAGCCAATAGCTATTGTATTGCACCTGCACCATTTTATTATTTCTGATAGTGGTATTCGTTTTTTCGCCAATGTATCTGGCCAGGTGCGCTCGTTTCAGCTTCGGAAGGCCCGGATGCTGGTTTTTCAAAAACACTTCCATGCGGGTCATCCCCTTATATTTCTCCTGGTCTTCATGCAGGCTGTTGTTCCACCTGGTGATGTATGCGGTTTCTATTGCCAATATTTCGTCATAATCCCGTTTAGCGTTCACATTTTCGTTCAGCCGGTTTGCCTCGTTTCGAGCAAATGGGCGGCCTCTCCATCCCTTTTCCTTCTTTTTGGTGTACTTATATTGCCTAAAAACATGTTCAGCGCGCTTTTCTCTCGGGTTTGCGGCCCTGCACAAGCGCACAAACGGGAACAAAACACCGGCTTTTAGCAGGCCGTCTTCCTTCATCAGAGAATCGGTCAGGTGCCGCTCAAACTCAATTTCGCCCGGCATACCGCACCCTTTATTCACCAGCACACGAAACATGTCTTTCAGGCTGTTTACCAGCAGATCGGTATTTTTATCTCTGCTGAACGCCTTACCTACAATACACTTACTGGCCACATCTACCACCACATATCCGCTCACCCGGTTACCATTCGGCATCAGGAACGGAGGCTCGTAGTCATCCATACTTAGCTTGCTCAGGCTGTATTGCGGTGCATACCGCTCATTGTAAGGCAAATGTTTATTGCTGTAGTCCAGAGCGTTCAGCCGCATCTTTTCCACTGTCAGCAGGTTGGCCGGTTTATTCAATATACGCCACACGGTAGCATCGCTCAACCTCCCGTATTCCTTAAAATCCTCGGGGTTCAGCACTTCACCGCTATGCGCATCCACCACCTTCTTTTTCCCGTTCAAAAAAGACAGATAGTCATTATAAACCTCCTTTTTATAGGGTCTGTATTGTTGCACATACAGGCTCATAATCAGCCATTCCAGCCGTTCGTCTGCTATTTTATTGTTGGTTTCGTTATACTTCCGGCGGTCTATCAGCACATTGTAGTCAAACCCACTGTTCACAAAGTCGTTATACTTTGGTTTCAGCCGCCTGAGGCTGGTAGGCAGCGTATTTGGAAAACGGTGCGACAAATCGGACACCAGCTCACAGGCCATATCCCAAAAAGAAGCCAGGCTGATCTGCATGGAGGCTTTTAGTTTTTTCTTATCGCTTAGCAGCAGGTGAAAAGCCTTTAATATAGCTGCATCATTTGCATAGCAGCGCTGGTCTTCGTAGCTTAGCGGCGCTACATCTTCCGTTTCAAAGAACTTCACAGCCTGAGTATCAGGCTTTATCAGGTCTATGATGGGCTGTTTGGCAGCGTATTGATACGGGTCGCCATACTTTTCCCACACCAAATCCTTATACACAGGTGGTAGGTTGTCATATTTTATCAAAACCTCTCTTCCGTTACCGCCACTTCCAAGCACATCAACCTTCCCTCTTTGTCTTAACTTACTATAACTATCTTTAGGCACCAATCCATCGGTATTTTTAGCAGTTTTCACGAACTCGCTTCCCTCTAAGTACAATATGTTGTCAATTATCTTCAATGCCTACTTATTGCCGATTTGCCTGTTCTTAATGTGTACCACTTTTTTCACATCACTGGTGGACATCTCCAGTTTTTCCTCAAGCAGCACATCTGCCAGTTCTATGCGCATACCCAGGTCGCTGGTTCCTTTCAGCCTTTTGCTGTCCAGCACCTGAAACACGGTTACCGGAGCGCAGCCAACCGACTCGGCAATCCATTTGCGGGGCACTCTAATTTTTTTACGACATTTAACACCTTGCTTTGTATCTTTACTATCAGTTTGCATATTTTCAGATTACAAGTGCAAATAAATAAACTATTTTCTATAAAAACAAATTTATTTTAAACTATTTTCTAAAATTGGAAAAAGCAATAGACAGAATAATGCATGAAATTGCATTAAGAGGGTTAAAACCTTCTACTGTAGAGCGAGACCTGTCTCTATCGAATGGCTATTTAGCCACCATGAAAAAAAGAAAAGGCAGTCTATCGGAAGATATTCTAATTAAAGTGGCAGATTATTTAAACTTTAGTCTAAATTATCTGCTAAAAGGAGAAAAAGAACCACCTCCATCAAACAATGACAATATGACATACAACCAAGAGCTTATCGAAGCGCTAAAGGGCCAGGTTGAAATCCTAAAAAATGCACTTAACGACAAACAAAAAATAATAGAGATACTATCAAACAAAACCGACTATTAACATTAAGATTTCCCTATTTTATTGTATTTTTTTGTCCACCCAACTGTCCACCCAACTGTCCACCCAACTCAAACATTATGTTAAATAGATTTTTTTTTATATTTGTAATAAAAAGGAGTTTATCTGGCTTAAACCCGCATCCACACTGTATTTAAGCCACATTTAAACGGTGTTTGTACACAGGTCGGTAATATGCATCTATTTACGCCTTTTTTTCAATTTTAGGACAGAATGACTGAAATCGGCAACACGCCTAAAATCGGCTGAAACCCACGTCCAGCGCACATTTTGCGCAATATATACTCATATCATAAATAGGACAGTTTAACTGATGGGTCTTAAATCGGTATGTTCTTAAAAACACAAATCAACACCGACCCCGATAAGAAAAAACTCAAAACATCAGACAAAACACATAAAAGAATCAACAAAAATGCACTCAAAGGAATAGACCTCAATCAAGCATCCTATCAATACTTTGGCGGTGTGGATTTAATGAGCATCGAAGGAATGAGCCACGCAACCATTCTTAGTATCATCAGCGAAATCGGACCCGAAGGCTTCCATAAGTTTGAAACTGCAAAACACTTTACAAGTTGGTTACGCCTTGCTCCAAACAACAAAGTCAGTGGCGGAAAACTACTTAGTTCAAAAACTCCGAAAGGCAGTAACAGACTAAAAATTGCATTACGAAATGCGGCCAATGCCATCGGAAATTTAAAAGATACACACCTATCCAACTTCTTCAACAGGGTTTGTTACCGAAAAGGCAGAACAGTAGCCGTGAGTGCAACCGCCCGTAAACTTGCCGTAATACTTTGGAATATGGTTGTAAAACAAATCCTTTACAAACCTCCCACCGACTACCTGTTCCTTGACGAAAAAAGAAAACTCGGTTTAGTGAAACGCATTAGAAAACAAATTGATAAATTTGCACTGACTAATGAAGATTTAGGATTGGTAACTGATTGACTATGAACGATAATGAAGAACGTTAGTCAGAATTTTAAACAGACCGTGCAAAAAAACAGAAACTATGGATAAAGCGACACAAACAATGATTAACAACCTGCATAAAAACACAGGTAAAACTTTGGACCAATGGATTGAAATTGTGACGAAACAAAACTTTGCAAAACACGGAGAAATCATCAAATTTCTTAAAGAACAACACGAGTTCACACACGGATTTGCAAATCTTGTAGCACATAAATCAAAGGAAACTGATGCAGGTTCTGCCGAAAATACAGACGACTTAATAGTTAGTCAATATCAAGGAAAAGAACATTTCAAACCTATGTATGACAAATTAATTGCTGAAATTCTAACCTTTGGAAACGACATTGAAATTGCTCCTAAAAACACGTATGTGAGTTTGCGAAGAAAAAAGCAGTTTGCAATTTTAAATCCTGCAACTAAAACACGTTTTGAAATCGGCATCAACTTAAAAGGACAAGAACCAACAACACTATTGGAAGCCGAAAAACCCAACTCTATGTGTTCGCATAAAATCAAAATTTCGGACATCAACGAAATTGACAATGAAATAGTAAACTGGATAAAAACAGCTTACGAAAATGCAGGATAAAGAAAAAAAATAATTTTACAAATTTAAACTATACAGAATATGAGAATTTTAAAAAGGATTTTAATCGTTGTTGGAATTTTAATTGCCATTCCATTAATCGTAGCCTTATTTGTAAAAAAGGAATACGCAGTTGAAAAAAAAATTATAATTAACAAACCCAAAGCTGAAGTTTTTGAGTATATCAAATTTTTGAAAAACCAAGATAATTTTAGCAAATGGGCAACCATTGACCCCAATATGAAAAAATCATATCGTGGTACAGACGGAATCGAAGGATTTGTATCGCACTGGGAAAGCGACAACGAAGAAGTTGGATGGGGAGAGCAAGAAATCAAAAAAATTACAGAAGGAGAAAGAATTGATTTTGAACTTCGTTTCATCAAGCCATTTGAAGCTACAGAGCCTGCATTTATGAGTACCGAATTGGTATCCGAAAACCAAACGAAAGTAAAATGGGGTTTCAGCGGACATATGAATTATCCGATGAACTTAATGATGTTGTTTATGGATTTTGAAAAAATGATTGGAGATGATTTGCAATCAGGATTAACAAAATTAAAAAGTGAATTAGAAAAATGAAAACTATGAAATTAGGAGCATTTTCAATCAGTCTTGCCGTAAAAGACATTCAACAATCGAAAGAATTTATGAAAAATTGAGATTTTCAGATATGGGTGGCGACATCAATCAGAAGTGGTTGATTATGAAAAATGGAAACGCCATTATTGGTCTGTTTGAAGGAATGTTTGACAACAACATCATCACATTTAATCCAGATTGGGACGAAAACGCACAATATGTGGAAGAATTTGACGATGTAAGATTTATTCAAGAGCATTTAAAAAAATCCGGTATTGTTTTAACTTCTGAAGCAGACACAAACACAACTGGACCAGCTCACATTGCATTGACAGACCCAGACGGAAACGATATTTTAATTGACCAACATAGATAATGAATTACTGTTGTCCGAGATAAATTTTAAATCAAGGGTGGTTTTTGACCACCCTTTACCAATTTTGCAGTTACTAAACAAATAAATTGGATATGGACAAAAATACAAAATATGTCGGACAGCCGATATTTTCTCAAATACTTTCTTTGATAGATGATTCTTTGATACAATCAGCCTGCAAAACTCATCAAGCCGACAAGTTTTCAAAAAAGCTATGTTTCAAAGATCACCTCACTACCATGCTTTATTGCGTTTTTGCAAGATGTACTTCCCTCCGTGAAGTGCAGGCCGGGCTTGAACTTTGTGAGGGCAAGTTGAATCATTTAAACTTAGAAAGAGTACCTCCACGAAGTACCCTGAGCGATGGGAATAAAAATAGAACTAGCGATGTGTTTGGCACATTGTACCAAAGCCTGTATCAGAAGTACAAGCACATTATCTCGGACAGCCTGCTGAAACAAAACATTGCCAGTAAGCTATACTCCAGCAACACTTTCAGAGCAAAAGAAAGGTTATTTTTGTATTATCTCGGACAACAATAATTAAAAATAAAAAACCCTTCGTAATTTATTTAATTACAAAGGATTAAGTTTATTTTTTGTGGTCCCACCTGTTCCGATAGATATCGGAAGAACCAGCGCCCTCCATTTTTCAAAAATCTTCACTTATTATCATTAAAAATAAAAAACCCTTCATAATTTATTTAATTATAAAGGGGTAAGTTTATTTTTTGTGGTCCCACCTGGGCTCGAACCAGGGACCCCCTGATTATGAGTCAGGTGCTCTAACCGGCTGAGCTATAGGACCAATGCTGTTTTGCAGCAAAATATTTTTATTAAATTCCTACCGGTTTTTGTTTCAGGAGTGCAAATCTAAAGAAAATAACAATATCTATTATTATCTCTAATAAAATATTAATTACGGTATTAACCTATTTTTAACCCAAAGACAAATATATTTGTGGCTGTTTTAAACTTATTTATGAAGAAAATTTTAGTTTCTATTTTATTAGCAGTCTTTTTTGTAAGCTGTCTAAATGCTCAGGATGACGTAGCAGATTCTGTAAAAACCAAATTGACTACCCATAAAGAACATGCTGCCAAGCCCAAAAAATGCGTTTCAACGGCCCTGATACGGCCTTGTTCAAAAAAACAAAACTGATGACAGCCTACTTAGAAGCGCCAATAGAGCTGCGATATTTGAGCGATCCTGAGCATAGCGATAAAAGTTTTAAGGCTGCTATCGGTGTAAAAGTGGGCGCTTTGCTCAAATCGGGAACCAGAAGCAGGGCATTGGCTAATTACGTTGAAAAAGAATCCAGTAAAAAATATTTTAATTCCTATCGTATTGCCGGTACTGCCCGAATTGGATGGGGCGTTATTTCACTTTTCGGAACCTATCAGTTTACTCCAATACTTAAAGATGCCGCCGGTCCGGCGCTGAGGCCGTTTACAGTTGGCCTTTCCGTGAGCGGGTTGTAGATAAGTGGTTCAAAATGATATTTTTTTAAGAAAGTGGGTAGCCCCCACTTTTTTTGTTTTAAATGAAATAGGATTAACTTCGTCATCTGACCATCAATCATGAAAAAGTAATAAGTTTTGAATCTGCTAAAAGAAGAATTTTGAAAAGAAGGCAATTATTAAAACATATTGGGCTGGCGGCCTCCGGTATCGTTTCCGGTGCTCCGGCGGGTATTGCTCAGGAGGCAAAGGGGGTTCTTAAACCGGCGATAACCGTCGTACGCATTACTGATGTTCTATCAGGCCGCAACTCAATGCGCCTTCCCGTTTCAAAGAATGTTTGAAGTTAGTGAAGAAGCATAAGGTGGACTTTTTACTGAACGGGGGCGACTCCATACATGCTGCTGATTATGATGATATTACACATGCCAAAGTAAACGAACAATGGGTTGCATGGTTTGACTGTATGGAAGAACTGAAGGGTTACGATATGTACAGCTGCATCGGAAATCATGATCCCTGGTGGGCTGCGCCCGAAAAAACTGATCCCATGTATGGAAAAGAATATGTGGTAAAGCAACTCAAAATGCCTCACCGGTACTATAGTTTTAACAGAAAGGGCTGGCATTTCATCATTCTGGACGGGAATAATCCCAAAATTTCTTTAGATGATGAGCAATATCAATGGCTCGAAAAATATCTTAATGCATTACCCGAAGGAACGCCCACGCTTCTGATGTCGTATTTTCCGGTATTTGGCGCCACGCCTGGTCTGGTAGGCGGAAATCATTCGGATAATAAAAAATTAAAAGACCTGTTTTATCGCAATCGAGATAAAGTAAGAGTATTTCTGAGTGGCCACAATCATCTTTACGATAAAGTGCTATACAATGGTGTGTGGTATTGTTGCAACGGGGCAATGAGCGGTTTCTGGTGGGAGCAGGGCGATAAGGAAAGCGCCGGCATCGGTTATTATCAGGAAACGCCTCCCGGATTTGCCATCCTGAAACTATTTGCCGATGGAACTGTTGAAAATGAATATTATCCGCACGGGAAATGATTCTTGTATTATTAGTTTACAGAAATAAATTTTCAGCAAATTTTCTCACAGCCTTATTTTTGCCTCCACCCTTTTTATCAAAAAAAAGGTGAAAAATGGTATCAAAAACATCCATGCGGATTAAATTAATTGATCCATAATATTGGCTATGAAAGTGGATAACTCCCACTTTTTTTGTTTATTGTTATAATACTGTTAATTTCGTTGTGTAACCCTCTTTTATGGAGAAGCAGCGTATTTTATATTTACAAAACAAGGTAGCGTATTTAAGAGATGAAGATGCTTATAAAGAAATCTTCATTCACTTTCATCCCCGGCTTTTTAAGATAGGGCAAAACATTATTAAAAATATAGACGATTGCGAAGATATTGTTTCGGATGTCTTATTAAAAATATGGACAATGGAAAACAAACTGGCCTATATCAATGACTTGGATATATACCTCTTTAAAGCTTTAAAAAATACTGCGCTGAATTTTTTGTCAAAAAACAATAAAGTAGTTCGATTGGATGAACATCAGGAAGTTTTTTCAAACATTACTACTAACAATACTGAATCCAGTACCTATAACAAAGAAACTACCAGATTATTGGAAAATGCAGTTTCAGCCCTGCCGCCACAACGCCAAATGGTTTTTAGGTTGGTTAGAGAGGAAGGACTGACCTATAAACAGGTAGGCGCTATTTTAGAAATTTCTCAAAACAGCATTGAAACGCACATGCGCCTTGCATTAAAGGACATAAAACAGCTTCTGGATAAATACCTGACAGACAAATTATAGTTTTTTTAAGAAAATTTTTAATTTTCATTCACGGTTAAGGCTTTTTATTTTGTCTTACATATTAGAAAGCTTCATGAAAAAGGAAATTGAAAATAAAATTTTGAATCTGATTGCATTGAAAATTGCTAAGGAGGCATCGCCTCAGCAGTTAGAGCAATTGGAACAGCTTTTGACTCAATATCCACAATTCCGGTTTTTGCACGACGAGGTTTTAAAGCCCAATGATACTAGTGTTTCTTCAGACAGGCTGAGAGCAATGCAGGCTTATTCTACCCACTATGTCAATAAAATATTACTTGGCAGAGAAAATGCAACAGTAAATAAAAAAGGACAATTCCACAAAACCAATTTATTCTTATTTAAAAAAATTTGCAGCCATAGCAGCAGGTATTACAGGAGTAGTCTTTATGATGTATTTCCTTTTTATGAAGAAGTCGGTTAAGCCTTCTGATAATCCGGCATTTAATACATTAATTACTCCTAAGGCTTCCAAAACAATAACTACCCTGCCCGATGGCACATCGGTTGTTTTAAATGCAGACAGTAAAATTATTTTTAATAATGATTTTTCAGGCGCAACCAGAGAAGTAACCCTGTCTGGTGAAGCTTATTTTGATGTGGCACATAATCCCCAAAAGCCTTTTATTATTCACACAGATAAAGCTGATATAAGGGTACTGGGAACAGTTTTTAATGTAAAATATTATGCTGAAGATGGCATTTTTGAGACTTCTTTGATCAAAGGAAAAGTAGAGGTTTCTTTGAATGATAAATCTCATAAAAAATAATTTTGAGGCCATTGCAAAAGATTACTTTGGTCGATAAAAAGGAATTTATTAACAAAGAAGAAGGATTGACAAAAACTAAATCCGAAGATCAGGCAGGCCGATTAATGATAAATGTCACTGACATTGAGGTTAAAAACAAGGAAATTTCCGAAACTTCCTGGATGAACGACCGGCTTGTGTTTTCCAATACGCCTTTGTCCGAAATTGTAAAGGAATTAGAAAGGCAATATAATATTAAGGCAAGTATAGAAAACGATTCGGTAAGTGATTATCGCTAGACCGGTGAGTATGATAGAGTAAAAGCTTCAGGAGATTTTGCAAATTTTACAATTATCCAAGAGGTTCAATTATACTTTTCAACAAAATAGATTGACTATCAAATAATAATTAAATAAAAACAATGCCAATGAGTGTAAATAAAGACCCGACTTAAATTAAATTATCAAAAAAGGAGAATGTTATTCACACTCTCCCCCATGGTTCATCGCACAAAAAAACTCTGCTACCAACTTCGTTTTTAATGTGCTATTATTAATTAAAACCAATAACAAATGTATGAAAAAAAGCGCTTGTTCTGGTAGCCATAAATCGGCTGTCAGAAAAACAATTCTGATTATGAAATTATCTGTATTCTTCTTGCTGTTAGCTATGCAGATTTCAGCTGTAAATTATGGGCAAAAATACCTGAATCTTAAAGAATCAAATATTGCCCTTCAGGATGTCTTAAAAAAGATTGAAAATCAATCATCGTTTCGTTTCTATTATAGCAATGATGTATTACCATCTCAAAAATTAGTTTCCATCAATGTTGTAAATGCTTCATTGGATAATGTAATGGAAAAAGTGTTGGAAGGCACCGGATTACATTGGAAGGAAATAAACCAAAATCGTGTTGTAATTACTGATGCGGAAACCAAAATAAGAATGGTTTCTCTTGTAAAGAGTATAAACGGGTCGGTAATGAATGAAAGTGGGGAAGGACTGGGGGGAGTATCGGTTACAGTAAAAGGTTCCGGTACAGGCACTGTTACCAATGAGTCTGGCGTATTTACAATAAATGCCAATGTAGGGGACATGCTTGTTTTTTCGGCAGTAGGATTTATTGAGCAGGAAGCAAAAGTACCCGCCGATGGTGAGATTCATGTAGTAATGATTCGCCAGGTAGGTCAGATGGACGAAGTGGTAGTTGTAGGTTATGGAACCACTACGCGCCGCGCTGCTACCAGTTCGGTATCAACTGTGGATATAGGCAAAGTAGCTTCCATCCCTGCCCAGTCCATAAGTGATGGATTGCAGGGGCGCGCTTCAGGTATCATTATGACCTCATCTACCGGAGCGCCCGGAGCGAAATCTCAAATATCTATTCGTGGTGGAGGAACTCCTTTGTATGTTATAGATGGGGTTATACGCTCTCAGAATGATTTTGAAAATATCAATCCAAATGATATTGCAGATTTTTCTGTATTGAAAGATGCGGCTGCAACGGCAGTTTATGGTTCTATTGGAGCCAATGGCGCCATATTGGTAACCACAAAAAAAGGGGTGGCCGGAAAGCCGTTAATCAATTATTCGTATAATAAAATCTGGTCTCAACCTACCATTTTCCCCAAAAAAATGGGATCATTCGAAAAATTGTCTGCAATTAATGATGTATATAAAGCAGAAGGAAGCAATCCTCCAACTCCAGATTCTATTCTTCAATATTATAATAATCAATCAAAGCCGTTTGTGTATCCTAATACTGACTGGCAAAAAGTAGGTCTTAATTCATGGGCGCCGGAAGACAGGCACGATTTATCGTTTGCAACAGGAACCAAGTTATTAACATTATACAGCTCCATTTCCTACTACGATCAGGGAACTATTTTAAAAACTGATAATAATTATAACCGAAGACTTACATACCGTATAAATACGGTGAGCAATTTTGATGATATTCATTTAAAGGTTACAACAGGGTTGGATGGATTTATAGAAACCAACAGTATTCCTAATTCATCTACAGCAAGCAATTTTTCTCAGATTTTCTCTCATATTCAAAACAAGGCTCCAACGGCGCTTGCCTATAATAATTTTGGGCTGCCTTCTGCCAATACTACCGATAACCCTGCAATCGAATTATCTCCTTTGTCGGGTTATAACAAAGGGTTAAGCCGGGTGAATAATGCGTTGTTGAATTTAGATTATGCAGCTCCATTTTTAAAAGGTTTGCATTTCAAGTTTAATGGAAACTATAATTATTATGCTTCGCGTAATAAATCATGGAGTGTAACTGCTCCTTCATACGGGAATGACAGTAAAGTGGCGATTCCCGGAAACCCACCATCTTTGGGCGAAACTCGTGGTGAAGGGAGTGAAATGAATCTGCAAGGATTCGTAACATATAATCGGAAGTTTGGCGATCATTCCATTGACTTTACGGGCGTATATGAACAAAACAAATTAAAATCAAGCAGTATTAGCGCAGCAAGACAGCGTTACCAGATAATTTTTGACCAGTTTTTGGCTGGTCCCACAGTAGATCAACTGGCTAGCGGCGGAGAAGCTGAAAGCGCAAGAGCAGGATACATAGGTAGGATAAATTATAATTTCAAAAACCGATACTTTATAGATTTTAGTGGTAGATATGATGCCAATGACTTTTATCCACCCAATATTAGATGGGGTTTCTTCCCATCCGTTTCGGCTTCGTATATAATATCTGATGAGCCTTTTATGGAAGGACTAAAAGATTTGGGTATTTTCAATATGTTGAAATTTAGGGGATCTATTGGTACAGTGGGTATGACTAATGCTGATTTTGGAAGATTTGCATGGATACCAGGTTATAATATTAATGCAAATGCATGGGTGGTTAACGGCCAACTTGTTCAAGGTACCAGCGAAACGGGAACCTTACCAAGCCAAAATTACAGTTGGTATAAAGTAAATTCAAAGGACTTTGGTATTGATTTCTCCAGCCTGAACAACCGCTTAAATGGAAGTTGGGACTATTATTACATGCGTACCATAGGTTATACAGGAAGTGATAACTCGAAGTATTCCACTACTTTGGGTATTGGCCTTCCTCCAATTAATATTGAAACCAAGGCATATCGCAGAGCCGGTACAGATTTCAGTTTGAGTTGGAATGACAGATTAAGCAGTGATTTTACTTACAAAATAGGAACTAATTTCACCTATTTTAATGCTTTGTGGGAAAATGCAAATGAAGATTCAGCATCCTTAAAAAATCCTTATACCCGCACTTCCGGTACTTCAGGTGCATTTTATGGCACAGGGTATAATAATTTAGGGTTTTATGGTTCTAACCAGGATTTATTAATCGGGCCAAGAAGAATTAGTTCAACCAATACTGTTGGGGGAGACCTAAAGTATGAAGACACCAATGGTGATGGTAAAATAGACGGTTCTGACTTTAGACGCATCGGTAGTGCATCATTTCCACGTATTAATTTTGGCATTAACTTAGATTTAGGCTACAAAGGAGTATTCTTTACCAGTACTTTAGCCGGTTCAGGAAAAAGAGACCGCTATCTTGGAGATGTAATCCAGGGAAGTTCTGCTCAAGGTATTCTGGTGTATGCTTTCCAAAAGGATTATTGGACACCTGCAAATACCAATGCCTTGTATCCCAGACAAGTAAGTTCTGCGGGTGTAAACGGAAGCAATAATTATGTAACAAGTGATTTCTGGCTTTTGCAATCGGGGTATGTTCGTTTGAAATTTGCACAATTTGGATACGACCTTAAATATTCTTTACTTAAACAAGTATCAACATTTAAGCATTTCAAAGTTTTTGTATCAGGCACCAATTTATGGACATCTGCCAAAAGTATGAAATACTTTATAGATCCGGAATCAGATACTAATAACTATGGATACCCCATACAACGTACTGTTTCTTTAGGCTTAAATGTAGGATTTTAATTGTTAATGTATTTAATGTATAATAGTATGAAAAAATATATATTCTTTTCAATTTATGCTGCCGGCATGATGTTAGTGTTGGCGGCTTGTCAAAAGGTCTTAGATACACAGCCATTTGATAAGATAAGCGGCGATGTGGTTTGGAGTAACAAGGCCAATGCCGAAACATTCATTTTTGGAACCTATGGTATAATGAATGCTTACAACTCTGGTTCCTCTTCAGATGGCAGAACTACTAACTTACTGGCTATGGACGGAACATACAATGGTTCTGCCTCCATTTTTACAGAAACAACGGATCGAAACAGTAATATTGGTGGATTTAATAATTTTGGCGCCATCAGACGATGCAACTTAATAATTACTAATGTGACAGCATCCGCAGGCATTGCCGATCAGGATAAAAAAGCATTAGTTGCTGAAGGAAAATTTTTAAGAGCGATGTCTTATTATAATATTGCCCGAAACGTTGGCCGTATTGTATGGATTGACAAAGTACTTACTCCCGAAGACGAACTAAAACTGCCAAGCACTGCCAATCCTACTGAATCTTATAATTATATTATTAAGGATTTGGAGGAAGCAATGCCAGACCTGAGTGCCACAAAGGTGCCAGGAAGGGTCAATAAATATGTGGCCGCTGCATTTTTATCAGAAATTTGCCTGCAGGCCGCCGCTTATAAAAACTATCCTAATCCTCCATCACCAGGCAATGATCCATTGGTTGATAAAGCAATTACCTATGCAAATATGGTAATAAGCCAGGGAGGATATTCTTTGGTAAGCGATTATGGCGGTATGTTTAATGAGAACAATCCCACTTCTTCTGAAACAATTTTTGGCGTGTATCGTAAAGCATTAAACACAAACTGTGATGGTACGCCAATGCAGAACATGATGGCAAACTTTAGCAATGACCAAATCAATAACTATGGCGGTTCTCCAAATTTAAGCACCAATTTCAGAATTTTTGAAGCCTGGATTGAGCATGCACCCACATATAATTTATCGAAAGATTATCTGGTTATTGACAAAGCAGATGGTACTAAAGCATTGGAATGGGACAAAACCTCCCAATACCTTGCAGCGGTAGACGAAAGTGCCACTGTTCCCACAGGAGATTTACAAAAACAAAATAATGAAATTTATGTAAAAACAGGAGTAATCAGATCAGGCAGGACAGAAACCATGTGGAATTTGATGAATGAAAACCGTGATGCGCGTTTCTCCCAAACAATTATTACAGATTCGTCCAGGTTTTATGGAGAAACTTTAACAACCTGTATCAAAGGTAATTCAACAAGGTGGATGAAAATAAACGGCTTTGCCTATTATGTGAGCATGACAAATATGTATTGGAGAAAACTGATGTATAACAATGTGTCTCCAAGAATTTATGCAGGTGTCCCTACTGATTATCACTACGTAGATATGAGGTTGGGTAGAGTTTATTTAAACCTGGCAGAAGCTTATTTGTTAAAAGGTGATGCTGCTAATGCCTTAATCAATTTAAATAAAACCAGAGTTACTCATGGCATGTTGCCTCCTTCAACTGTAGGTACTCTTGCCGAAGCCTGGAAAGATTACAAACGAGAGCGTCGGGTGGATTTAGTGCTGGAAAACGATTATTACTATAGTTTGCTTCGCTGGGGACGTTATGGCGGCGCTGCAAATAGTGGCATTTCCTCCGGTGGCACAATCCCTGAACTGACAGAATTACCAATGGTGATGGATATATCCAAAAACCGCAAGTCGTTTTCTATAGTAAGCGGGCCATTTTACGCATCAAACAATACAAGGGTATTTAATGAGCAAAGACGTTATCTGTTTCCAATTCCACAAGGCTTAATTGATAATAATTCCAACTTCGGACCTCAAAATCCGGGATGGTAATAATTAGTTTTACTATTAAAAATTTAAATAATTACACATGAAAAGAATTATTATATTTTCAACATTATTTCTTGGACTGTCTGTGTTGTTTTCATCCTGTCTCAAACAAGGATTAGAAAAGTTTCCGACCTGGGATCAAAACGATATCACTAATGCATATATAGAATTTCGCTACAATGGTTCTACTCAATATAATGGCCAGCCTGTTGTGCAGTATCAGCGCCTTACTGTAAGTCAGACGATAGATAAAACGGCCAAAACAATAGCAATAAAAGTAACAGTTCCAAATGCAGGTGGGCAGTTTAATTCTACTATAAGAGATGCAGTTACTCAAAGTAAACTTATTCCCTATTTTGATATTTCAACTGCAGCTATTATGCAGGGTATAGATGATACCCCTAACCCGGGAAATGAAACTGATTTGACGAAACCGTTAAAATATAAGGTTACTGCGGCAAATGGAGCTTCTGTAATCTGGACAATTACAGTTACTTCATTTGTAAAGTGATCTATTCTAAATGCTAAGAAGGAAAAGATGGTATAGTACTTGAATTTTAAGTGCGCCTGCCATGTGCAGGCGCACTTTTTAAAAACGCAACTTTGTGTCGGGGCATTTTATTTAAGTAAAACAGATTGTAATGCTTGTCTTTCTAAAGCAATTTGCTTTTATACTAACATTATTGCTGATAATTTTTGCTTATTCGGCAAATAGTACACCTCAAGAGTATGTATATGCAACTCCTTTATATCCATGGGTTGAGTCTTTAGGAAATCATAGGGCAGTAATCAGAGTGACAAATTCAACCAATATTGCTGAACTGTTTTTCTTTTGGCGCAGACATGATAAAGATGCTGGGAATCACAAATTTATTATTGTTAATGCTTCTAACGGGGACACCATACAAAATATAAAGCGTGTAACCGTTAATAATGAATTATGCCATATTCAGTTTGGTCCCATCAGGGATAAGGGTATTTATTATTTTTATTATCTTCCCTATGAAGTGCAAACGGGTTGGGGAAAGTTTTTTATATAACAAAATGACACCTGAAAACTGGCTGATTGAAGTATCGGGAATTCCTTAAGGGCTTATGGGAGATATGCTTCATGCCGGAGGGAACCGATGGCTGGGAATGCAATACGGCATGACGGTTCGCCAACCCTGGATGACAGAAGGGGTAGTGGTTGACCCACGCCCTGTCTGGAAAATTTGGGATGAATTCAATATTCAAAAATCAAAAATGATTGGTTTTTGGGAAGCAAATGCGCCGGTGAAGACTAATGACAATAATGTTAAAATTACTACTTTTTTGAGATCAGATATATCTTTAATTTCAATAGGGAATTATGATGATGAGGCAAAGGGAATCACATTAAATTATGATTGGAGTCAATTAGGAATAGACAGTCAAAAGGCAAAACTCATTGCTCCTGAAATTAAAGGTTTTCAATCTGCGGTTGAGTTACCTTTGGAATCAGTTATAAAAATTGAAGGTAGAAGAGGATGGTTGTTTTACCTAAAATAACCAAAAACATATAGGTTTAAGACTAATTAGGAAATTGTATATCAAGGGGTTAGTTAAATTCGACTTTATTCTTAAATAAATCAATATAGAAAAATCTATTTTTAAATTAATTAATCACAATTTTATCATCATGCTTAAAAAAATTTTTATTCTTCTGACTGTCTTTTTGTTGCAATTATCTGTTTATGCACAAAAGACGCTGGCACCCACGCCTCCCATGGGCTTTATGACCTGGAATTATTTTGCCGATAAACTCAGCGAGCAGGATGTGAGAACCATCACCGATGCAATGGTGGAAACAGGTCTCAGAGATCTGGGCTTTAACCATATTTTTATTGATGACGGCTGGCAGGGCGGTCGTGATTTCAAAAACAATATGATCCCCGACCCTAAAAAATTCCCCTCGGGTATGAAAGCGCTTACCGATTATGTACATGCCAAAGGAATGAAAATCGGTATCTATTCCGATGCGGCGTCGCTTACCTGTGCCGGCTACACGGCCAGCCTCAATTTTGAGGAGCAGGATGCCAAAACTTTTGCCCAATGGGGTTTTGATTACTTGAAGTATGATTATTGCCATGCACCTGCCGACTGGCAGACGGCTATTGCCCTGTACGAAAAAATGGCCAAAGCATTGCAGAATTCGGGCAGAGAAATTGTTTTTGGTATTTGCGAATGGGGCGACAGGCAACCCTGGCTCTGGGCCCGTAAAGCAGGTGGACAACTCTGGCGTACTACTGCCGATGTAAGGGATAAGTGGACAGCAGGCGTTCAACCGCTAAACAATAAAACCCTTCATGCCAAAGGTGCTGGCATATTAGATATCCTCAACCTCAATGCCGACCTTAACCATTATGCCGGGCCGGGCGGCTGGAACGACCCCGATATGTTAGTGGTAGGTCTTTACGGGAAAAAGGGGCCTTCCGGGGATCTGGGAGGCGTAGGTTGTACCGATGTGGAATACCGGTCGCAGATGAGCCTCTGGTGCCTGATGGCAGCGCCGCTGATGATTACCTGCGATGTGAGAAATATGAACGAAGCCACCAAAAGAATATTAACAAACAGAGATATAATTGCGATAGACCAGGATCCTCTTGGAATTCAGGCAGAAAGAATAATCAATAACGATACCTGGCAGGTTTTTGTAAAACAACTTGCAAATGGCGATGTGGCGCTGGGTGTGTTAAACGTATCCGATAAAACACAGACCATCAATATTGATCTGGCTGCGCTGGGTATTACCGGAAAATCAAATGCTACCGACCTGTGGAGTAAGCCAAAAACGAAGGTAAAAAACACGATTAAAGTACAGGCAGCATCACACGAGACAAAGGTTTATCGGCTGGCAAAATAATTATGAAACAACAATGACAATCTCATCGGGGAATTTGATTCAAATTATAAAACTCGTAATATTTTAGACGTGCCTGTCCTCTCGTTTATCGTTTAAAGCCTGAGATATACCTAATATTCATTAATTTTGTATAAAAGAATTTATGGGTTATATGAAAAACATATTTTTTTTCTTGCTCCTACTTGTGCTGTTTTCCTGCCACAGGCATAATCAATTTGATAATGATACGTGCAGGAAAAAGGTACTGATTGATGAAAAAATGTTTGGTCAGAATTCGCCCGATGTATTCAATATTACGAATTGTGAAATTCAGGGCGATTGTCTGATAGTATCTATAAGCGCAAGCGGGTGCAGCGGTATAAACTGGCTGGCTGATGCGGTAAGCGATGGAAGTATAGCAAAATCTTTACCTCCACAGAGACAGCTCAGGATACTATTTACCAATCCGGAATTGTGTGAGGCGCTCCCTACCCGAAAATTTCAGTTTAACCTGAGGAGCATGCAGGTGAGTGGCACAAATTCTGTTCTGCTGAAACTGCAAGGATGGGAAGATGCGTTGGTGTATAAATATTAATTTTTAATCAATAATCCAGCCTTAAACCTTAAAAGGCTACGGCTATAAGTTGTTGGCTATTAGCTTTATGCTCTAAGCGATCTGCGATCTGCGATCTGTAATTTGTAATCTGCAATCTGTTTAATCAGCTAACTCATTAATTTTCTCATACATTTTATCAAAACACAACCATTGGCTTAAACCGATTGGTGTTTTTCCTGATTTTACTGCATCACATTCTCTCATAAAACTGCCTGCATCAGACCAAACGGTATGCACCATCCCCCGAAACCGGTCTCTCATTTCAGGCGTGGCATCTTTTTTAAAATTCACCATATCGTTTGCCTGTTTTATGGCTATATCGGCATTTCGCCAGGGAGAAGTGGCTACCCGCAATCCTTTCATTGCAAAATAAACAGCCGATTTATCAGGGCGCTCATAATGCCAATCGCAAATCATCACATCCTTTGGAATCATATCAATCGCACGATGTGTGTTATTATAGCTTGCCTCCCACATACCATAACCGGTGGCACGTCCATCTAACAACCTGTCGCCCCAAATCCACAGTTCCCTTTTATTTTGAAATAAGTGATTTCTGATTTTCCATATCTCTCCTGCATAAAGTTCGGCTTTATCGCGACCCTGACAACGGGGACATTTATCATCACCAAGATAAAAAACCTCATCCATTCCGGCATGAAAAGCATTGGCCTCAAACACTTCGCAAATTTCATCTACCAGTTCAAAAACTATTTTGTGCACATCAGGATGGAGCGGACAATAACTTTTGCAATAGAGTCCGTCATCGTTAGGCCATACATATTTTTCAGGCATTTTTACATGGGGCGTTTCGTCAAACTGAGGATATACTTTCAACAATTTGTGCAATGTTCCTGCCCATGACTGATGGCCCAAAAGATTAATCTGAGGAATAATCCTAATCTTGTACTTTTTGCAGGCATTGACCAATTTTTTTATATCATATTTTGACAAGGTAATTGAGTCTCTCAACTCCGGATGGTTGGTGTATTGGTAGTTCCAGTCCACCCTAAGAATTAAGGTGTTTACATTTCTGGGGGCTAGCTCGTTACCTATAAACTTTATAAAAGTATCCACGTCATTAGGATGTGGCGCTGCTATGCACAAACCTCTGACGGGCATTATTGAGTCAATATTCTTTTGTGCCATACCATAAAATGAAGACACAAGGCAAGCAACAATTAAAAAAGAGAAGTGCAATTTCTTTTTCATAATGACAATTTATTGGTTTGAAAATATGACAAGCCTGTAATTAGTATTTTTTATGTTTCTGAATACCCAAAGCTACATCATAATTTATCAAAGGAACTACCGTTTATGTAAAAGAAAATATTAATGCAGTTAAATGAATTAGGCAAAGTTTTTACTATTCTCAGGTCTGAAAAAAAATATTATGAGTTTATCAATTTTAAGAATTCTTCCTCCGAAATGATTTTTACGGTTCCTAATTTCTTTGCCTTTTCGAGTTTACTGCCCGCTTCTTCACCAACCACAAGGTAATTCAGTTTGGCGCTTACGCCACTCAGTATTTTTCCTCCTCGTGCTTCTGCCATTGCTTCGGCATCACTGCGTTTGAGCGTGGGCAATGTACCTGTAAACAAAAATGTTTGTCCCAGCAGGCTGCCGCCTGCTGTTGTACTGCTGTTCGGGTTTTGCATTTGCACTCCAAGTTCTTCCAATTCTTCAAGCATCTGAATATTTGATTCATTATGAAAAAAATGGTAAATGCTGCCTGCTACGATGGGGCCAATATCGTCTAAGGTTTGCAGTTGTTCTTCGGTAAATCCTTTCAACTCAAAAAGATGATTTATTTTTTGAGCCAGCGCTTTTGCAGTTGTTTCGCCTACATGCCGTATTCCCAGCCCAAAAATCAGGCGGTGCAGCGGCTGTTGTTTGCTTTGTTCTATTGCCTGCCTCAGATTATCAATTGATTTTTTGCCAAAACCCTCCAATAAAGCGATTTTATTAAAATCCAGTTTGTAAATACCCGGAATATCCGCTAACCAACCCTGTTCATAAAACTTACGCACATTGGCCTCTCCAAATCCTCTGATGTCCATCGCATCTTTGGATGCAAAATGAATCATCCGCTCCACTACCTGTGCCGGACATTCAATATTGACACAGCGCCAGACTGCTTCCCCATCTTCTTTAAACAATTCATTATGGCATACCGGACACTTTTCAGGAAAAACAATTTCCCTTTCGTCTCCCGTTCTCAATTCTGCCAATGATTTTACAATATAAGGAATCACATCACCGGCTCGCTCAACCAAAACAGCGTCGCCTATTTTCAAATCTTTTTCTTTAATGATATCTTCATTGAATAAAGAGATAGAACTTACCGTTACGCCACCTATGTAAACGGGTTCAATTTTTGCCACCGGCGTTATGGAGCCTGTACGCCCCACCTGAAACTCAACGTTTAATAATTTGCTGGTCGCCTGCCGTGCTTTGAACTTGAAAGCGATTGCCCACCTTGGATGATGGCTGGTCATACCCAGCTCTTCCTGTAGCGCAATATCGTTTACCTTAATCACCATTCCGTCTATTTCATAAGGGAGGTTATCGCGTTTTTCTTCAAACTCGTTGCAATAGGCTATAACGTTTTCTATTTGGTTAAAAATCATTTTTTCTTTTTGAGGACTTCGAAAACCCATATCCCACAATAGTTTCAGTGCGCCCTCATGTGTTTTTAGCGCAACGGGTGTTTCGCTGCCGGGCAATAAAGAATAATAACTGATATGATACACAAAGGCTTCCAGATTTCTTCTCCTCAGTTCGGCAGCATCTTTGATGCGAAGAGTGCTACTGGCTGCATTTCGTGGATTGGCCAACGGAACCAGCCCCTTTTCAATCAGTTCTTCATTATACTTTTTGAAATTGTTTTTGTTAATCAATACCTCTCCTCTGATTTCTATTTGCTGTATTCCGTATTTGCTAAATGCAGCAGAGAGTGGCACGGTTCTGATTTGTTTTATATTACTTGTAATATCATCTCCCTCAATGCCGTTGCCTCTTGTGGCGCCGCGAGCCAAAAAATCATTTTCATATATCAGTGAAATACTTCCGCCGTCAAACTTGGGTTCCACACAATAAGTAATCTGTTGCAAACCGGTAGCCTGTTTTGCTTTTCTGTCGAAATCCTTAAGATCGTCGCTGCTATAAGAATTGTCTAAAGACAGCATGGGCACCAGATGCTGAACAGTAACAAAATTTCCGGTAATATTTTTGCCAACCCTTTGGGTGGGCGAATCTTGTGTGATATGCTCAGGATACGCCTTTTCGGTTCGCTCAAGCAGTTTGTATAGCCTGTCATACTGGGTGTCGGCAATCAAGGGGTCATCCAAAATATAATATCGGTATTCGTGAAAACGAAGTATTTGCCGAAGGGTTTCGGTTTCCTGTACCGACTGTAAGACTGTGTCATCTCTTTTCAGAAACTCCTGAGTTGCTTTCTGCCACTGTATGGTTTGTTCTTTTGAATACATCTGGCAATAAAAATATTTAAAATGTATGAAATTGAGAGGGAAAGATTATCGAGCGTTGCTTTTTGGGTAATAATTATCTTTTCTATGGCAAATAATTCTTAATTGTTATTTAAGTTTGTAAAATGCTGAATTTTATAAAAATTCCTAAAACCATTCGATGGGCAATAAATTTATTTGTGATTTTATTGCTATTTTTCAGCATTTTCAGGATGATTACGTTTTTTGCCTTCAGACCGTCCGGTTTTTCCATTGGAGATGTCTGGCCTTCACTGGCAATGGGGCTGCAATTCGATTTGAAATGGGTTTCGATTATCGTTTTGCCAGTAGTGTTGCTGAGTATTTATGCAAAATTCTCTCCTTTTTATTCTGATACTAACAGGCGTTTATGGACAATGTATTTTGCCATCGTCTTTTTCATTATTTTTTTCTTTTTCATTGCCGATTTAGTGAGTTTTTCTTATAACCGTACCCGCCTTGATGCCGGCGCTATGAACTTTGTGGAGGATCCGGGTATTTCTTTAAATATGATTTGGCAAACCTATCCGCTTGTTTGGATTGTTTTAGGTTTGATAGTGGCTATTTTACTTTTCAGATGGCTGCTAAACAAGAGCCACTGGCAGGTGATGAATATAAATGATGGCAAAGCAAATGCGCACCGTAAAATACCATTTATTGTTTCATCCGTTATTCTCATCATATTTATTTATGGTAAAATGGATGCGAAACCACTGAGATGGAAAGATTCGTTTGCGCTTAAAGATAGCTTCAAATCTTATCTGGCTTTGAATCCGCTGCAAAACTTTTTCTCTACCATGCGGCTGCGTGAGCCTGTGTTTAATGAGAGTGAAGCCAGAAAGGCGTTTCCGCAAATGGCTGCATTTCTGCAACTGCCTCAAAAATCACAATTCAGCTTTTCCAGAACTATTGAGCCGCGTAGTGGGGCATTAGAGAGTAAACCAAATATCATTTTGGTGATGTGCGAATCTTTCAGTATGTACAAAAGCACCATGAGCGGTAATCCGCTAAATACCACCCCCTATTTTGATTCGCTATCCAAACAGGGCATATTTTTTGAGCGTTGTTTTTCGCCGCACTTTTCTACCGCTCGCGGGTTGTTTGCCATCATTACCGGCATTCCAGATGTGCAATTGTTTAAATTTTCAACACGCAATCCTGCTGCCATCAATCAAAAAACAATTATCAATGAATTTGACGGCTATTCCAAACACTATTTTCTGGGTGGCGACCCTGAGTTTAATAATTATGAAGGACTTCTTACCAATATTAATGACCTTCAGGTTCACACCGAAAAGGATTTTAAATCGCCTAAGGTAAATGTATGGGGTATTAGTGATAAAGCGCTTTTTGCAGAAGCCAACGAGGTATTAAAAAAGGAAAAACATCCATTTTTTGCAATCATTCAAACATCAGACAATCATCGGCCTTATACTATTTTCGAGACAGATAAGAATTTTGAACAAAAATTTGTTTCAAATGAAGAACTGATAAAGTATGGCTTTGGTTCTATAGAGGAATATAACACCTTCCGATACTCAGACTATTGTTTCAGAAACTTTATTGAAACGGCAAAAAAGGAATCCTATTTTCAAAACACAATTTTTGTTTTCATTGGCGATCATGGGGTGGCGGGTAATGCCACTGCGGTATATCCTCCTGCCTGGACAAACCAGCGTTTATCTGATGAGCACGTACCGCTCCTTTTTTATGCTCCTGCATTGCTCACCCCCAGGTGGAGAAAAGAGGTGGTGTCGCAGATAGATGTATTGCCTACTATCGCAGGTTTGTTGCAGATGAGCTATACCAACAATACACTTGGTCGTGATCTACTGGATCCAAAGAAGAAAACAGATGCGGCTTTTATCACCAATACTGCCGGGAAAATATGTGTAGTAACAAATGATTATAATTATATAAAAAGCCTGGAATTTGTGGATGAAGAATTAGTGCCTGTAAAATATGATTTGGCTGAATACTCATCGCGCCAAACAGATTCTATGCAGAACAAAATGTCAGTATTTGCAGATGCTTATTTTCAGACGGCAAGATATTTATTGATGAATAATAAACAATAACTTAATTTGGCGATAGAATTAAAACAAAATGTATCCTCCAATTATTTGTTATAAGCTTTTCGATACCATAAAATATAAAGCGCTGGAAGGTCAGGCACATAAACGATCTTTTGTACACAATAAATCATCTCAATTATGAATAAATCTTTTCTAATTCTCTCAATATTTTGCATAATGATAGCAAACAAAAATACTTTGGCACAACAAAAAATAACCTGGCCCGCTGCAGTTCCTCCAATTGCCGAAAAGAAAGAACATGTACGGGACATTCATGGAGATATGGTGAGCGACCCTTATTATTGGATGATTGACTATTTTAAACAGGGTCTCGACAGCAACACTGTGGTAAAGTATCTTGAGGATGAAAACAAATATCTGAAAACGATGATGAAAGGCACCGAAGCCTTGCAGGATAAGCTTTTCAAAGAAATGAAAGGCCGAATTAAGGAAAAGGATGAAACGGTGCCTGTATTGAAAAAAGGGTATTACTACTATACCAGAACCGAAGAAGGCAAGCAATATTATAAATTCTGCCGTAAAAAAGGCAGTCTGTCAGCGCCCGAAGAAGTATTGTTAGATGTAGATGAAATGGCAAAAGGTCATGCTTATTTCTCTGTAAGCGGATTCAATATCAGCCCCGATAATAACCTGCTTGTGTTTGGCGAGGATACGGTATCCCGCCGCCAATATAACATGAAGGTTAAGGATTTGAAAACAGGTAAAATATTTGATCAGGGTATTAAAAACACCTCCTCCAATTACGTGTGGGCAAATGATAGCCGAACCATTTTTTATACCGCTAACAATCCTAATACACTATTATCAGAAAAAATTAAAAGGCATATATTGAATAGTGCACCGGAAAAAGATGTGGTGGTGTATGAAGAAAAGGACAACACTAACTATATTGCTGTAACCAAAACAAGAGCTGATAATTTTCTTCTCATTGTATCAGAAGCCACTTTGTCAAGCGAAGTAAGGTATCTGGATGCAAACCGCCCGGCAGATAAATTTAAAGTGTTTCAACCGCGCATGAAAGATGTGCTGTATGAGGTGGATGCTGATGATAATGCTTTTTTTATCACCACTAATAAAGATGCATTGAACTTCAAACTGATGAAAACGCCCTTGACAAAAACAGGAGTTGAGAACTGGAAAGAATTTATTTCGCATCGAAATAATGTTTTATTGCAAAATGTGATTTTGTATAAAGAGTATATTGTTTTGTCGGAGAAAAAGGACGCTTTAGATCAAATTAGAATGATCAATAAAAAGACAGGAAAGGATGATTACCTGCCTTTTGATGAGCCGGTTTACACTGCATTGCCCACATCGGCTAATGAATATAAATCCCAGGTATTACGATTTAATTTTACTTCGCTTACCACGCCCTCATCAGTTTATGATTACAATCTGGCAACCGGAAAAAGGGTACTTAAAAAACAGCAACCGGTTTTGGGTGGCTACAATCCAAAAAATTATCAGTCGGAGCGGGTGTGGGTAACTGCGTTAGATGGAGCCAAAGTGCCTATGGATCTGGTTTATAAAAAGGGGTTTGAAAAGAATGGTAAACAACCGGTGTTTTTATATGCTTACGGCTCTTACGGAAACTCCATGAATCCTGGTTTTAGCAGTAATCGTATCAGCCTGCTCGACCGAGGTTTTGTGTATGCGCTGGCTCATATACGTGGCGGACAGGAAATGGGGAGGGCATGGTACGAAGACGGTAAGATGATGAAGAAGAAAAATACTTTTACGGATTTTATTGATTGTGGCAAATATCTGGTGGCTAATAAATATACCGCTCCGCAACACCTGTATGCCAATGGAGGCAGCGCCGGCGGCCTGCTGATGGGTGCTGTAGCTAATATGGCTCCGGATTTGTTTCATGGTATCATTGCCGATGTGCCGTTTGTGGATGTGGTGAACACCATGCTCGATCCTACTATTCCACTCACTACTAATGAATATGACGAGTGGGGAAACCCCGAAAATATAGATGCCTATTTTTATATGAAAAGTTATTCGCCTTATGAAAATGTAGAGAAGAAAAATTATCCTAATCTGCTGATAACCACGGGGTTACATGACAGCCAGGTGCAATATTTTGAACCTGCAAAGTGGGTTGCTAAATTACGTGATTTGAAAACCGACAAAAATATAGTACTGCTGCATACCAACATGGATTTTGGACATGGCGGCGCTTCGGGTCGTTTTGACTATCTGAAGGATGTGGCGCTGATGTATGCCTTTGTGCTCAAGCTTGAAGGGAGAGGAGAGAATGGATAATGATGAAGTAAGAGTGATTCTTTTCTTATTCGGAATTTTTATTCGAAGATTTAGCGTTGAACTAATCTTTTATTTCAACAAATTCTCCAATGCCAGATGAATTTTATCAAATTCAAATGAGCGAACTACTTGTTCCATCATGTTTTTTATTTCGCTATTGCACAAGTTATGGATACTGCCCTGATGTGGATTAGCAGGCGTTTCTTTTTGTATTGGCGGCATATAGCTGCCATCCTCAACCGCTATGCCTACTTTGATATACGCATCCCTGAAAGGCGCCCCCTGCATTACATATTGATTAACCAAGTCAACGGTAAACAGGTATTTATATTTTTCATCTTTTAATAAATCGGGTTTTATTTCAATATTGCTCAACATCAGTCCTGCCATTTCAATACAATTTTTTATTGTTGTAAAAGCCGGAAACAGGTGCTCCTTCAGGAATTGCAAATCCCGATGATAACCCGAAGGCAGGTTGGCAGTCATCATCATGATTTCGTTGGGCAATGCTTTGATGCGGTTGCAATGGGAACGAATAAGTTCAAAAACATCTGGATTTTTTTTGTGGGGCATAATGCTGCTGCCTGTTGTCAACTCCGGCGGAAATGAAACAAAACCGAAATTCTGATTCAGATACAAACACATGTCCATACTGAGGCGGGCAAGTGTGTCGGCGATATTTGCCAAAGCCTGCGCCACCACTCTTTCGGCTTTGCCGCGCCCCATTTGTGCATAAACCACATTGTAATTAAGTGATGCAAAACCGAGCAAATCGGTTGTCATCTGTCTGTTGATGGGAAATGAAGAACCATAGCCAGCAGCAGAGCCCAAAGGATTTTTATTCACTACCTCAAAAGCGCTCCTGAGCGTTATCAAATCGTCAACCAAACTTTCGGCGTAAGCGCCAAACCACAGGCCAAATGAAGAGGGCATGGCCAATTGCAAGTGTGTGTAACCCGGAAGCAAATATGTTTTGTATTTTTCGCTCTGGGTTTGCAGGAGTTCGAAAAATGGAACAACAGTATTTACTATTGCTTCAATTTCACTTCTTAAAAAAAGTTTCAAATCAACCAGCACCTGATCGTTACGACTTCGTGCACTATGAATTTTTTTGCCTATATCGCCTAAGTTTTGTGTGAGTAGCAATTCCACTTGAGAGTGAATGTCTTCCACATCCGGTTGCAAACGGAAAGCCGATTGCTGAATATCATTATAAATTTCTTTAAGCGCTGATTGTAGTTTTACTAATTCATCACTTGAAAGTAAACCCACTGATTCCAACATTTGAATATGCGCCAGTGAACCCAGCACATCAAAACGTGCCAGATACATATCCATTTCACGGTCGTTGCCTACTGTAAAGGTTTCTACTTCCTTTAGTGAATCCGTATTTTTTTGCCAGAGCTTCATAATGCGTACAAATTTTTTGGCTTTGTCAAACTGTATATTAAATGATTTATTTTACAAAACTACCTTTTTAAGGATTTCAATGTAGTCATTAATGCCTTCTTCAATTTCTTTCAGATAAATAAATTCATCAGGCGAATGGCTTCTTGCGCTATCGCCAGGCCCCATTTTTAGCCCAGGAAAAGGCATCAATGCCTTGTCGGAAGTGGTGGGAGAGCCATAGCAGGTTTTACCCATTTCAATTCCCGCCTTTACAATAGGGTGGTCTATCGGAATGGAGGTGGATCGTAACCTTGTAGAACGCTCCTGAACCTCTGAATGTACATTGGCTTTGATAATTTTAAGCACTTCCTGAAAAGTATAAAGTTCATTCACTCTGATGTCCACTACAAATTTGCAAAGGGCAGGTATTACATTATGTGCTTTATTTTCAGTTTCAATAACGGTAACGGTCATTTTGTTTTCGCCCAATAGTTCCGAAACCCGATCAAACCGGTAGTTATGAAACCATTCTATGTCCTTAATAGCTATTTCTATTGCATTGATTCCTTCATTTCGGGCAGCATGGCCGGCTTGTCCCTGGCTTGTGCAATCCAGAACCAATAATCCTCTTTCGGCAACAGCCATTTGTTTTAGAGTTGGTTCGCCAACTATGGCAAATCCAATTTGAGGCAACTGGTCCACTACCGCTTCAATACCATTCACCCCCGAAATTTCTTCTTCGGCGCTGGCTACCAGCATGATATTATATTGGAGGTTCTCCTGATTATAAAAATAGATAAATGTTGCTATTAAAGACACTAAGCAACCTCCTGCATCATTACTCCCTAACCCGTACAGCTTTCCTTCTTTTTCTATAGGCTCAAAAGGATTCAATGTGTAATTTGGATTGGGTTTGACGGTATCATGATGTGAGTTTAAGAGAATTGTAGGTTTAGCTTTGTTATAAAATTTATTTTGGCTGATGATATTGTTGCCACGTCTTTCACAAGGGATATTATAACCATTAAGGTAATTAATAATAATTTCCGCAGTTTTGTCTTCTTCTCTGCTAAAACTGGGCGTTTCAATCAATTTTTTTAAAAGGCTAATTGCTTCTGAATAAAGTTTTTCTGTCATTCTTTTTTGATTAACGCTGGTTTAGAAAATTAAAGTGCCTTCGTTATTATCGGTTGTATTTCTCAACAAATCGTCTGCATGGCCAATCAACACCTGCTTTACGCCGGCATCAATGGCTGAAAATGCATTATCAATTTTCGGTAGGATGCCTTCAAATAATTTTTTTCTCATCAATCAATTGTTTATATTTTTCGCGATTGATTTTTTTGATGACCGAATTATCGTCTTCCACATTTTCAAGAACACCTTTTTTTTCAAAACAATAAATCAGTCTTACATCGTAATAAGCAGATAAAGCCACTGCTAATGACGAGGCAATGGTATCTGCGTTGGTGTTTAAAATATGCCCAAGCTCGTCGTGGGTGAGCGGAGCAAACACAGGAACGAAACCCGAATCTAACAAGTGTTTTGCATTTTGAACATTTAGTTTGTCGGTTTTAATGTCTCCCTACCCATCCAAAATCTACTTCCTTTTTTTCATCAGCAACAGAGAGTGTGACCAACGGGCGTTTGGTAGCCGGAATAATGTTGGCATCAGCACCGGTTAGGCCTATGGCATTACAGTGTAATGATTGTAATTGAGCTACTATCTTTTTGTTCACCAATCCGCCATACACCATCGTAACCATATCAATCGTTTCATCATCCGTAATTCTACGACCATTGACATATTTAGATTCGATACCCAATTTGTCTCCTATTTTGGTTGCAATCTTTCCACCGCCATGCACCAGGATACATTTGCCTTTCACTCTTGCAAAATCTGCGAGAAATATGGTTAATGCTTCTGCATTGTCTATTACATTACCTCCTATTTTATTACAAATAATGATTCCATAAGAGGTTTTTAAGGTTTTAATATTTCGCTCAATACTGCCTGTGCTGCCCACACTCTGTTGCCTGCTTCCTGAGTAACTAAGCTATGGCTGCTGTCCAGAATTTCATCACTCAGTTCCACATTTCTTCTTACGGGCAGGCAGTGCATTACCTTTGCATTATTTGTTTGCTTCAGCTTGTCGAGTGTCAGCATCCATTCGGGATCGTTGCAGTATATTTTTCCGTAATCGGTATAGGTACTCCAGTTTTTTACATATACATAATCAGCGCCTTCCAATGCTTTGTTCTGATCATGCTCTATCACAGCGCTGTTGGTGAATTTTGTATCTAATTCGTAATCCTCCGGGTGGGTAATTACAAAATCTGCTTCGCCCCATTGACTTGTCCATTGCGAAAAACTATTCGCCACGCATTGCGGAAGTGCTTTTACATGGGGCGCCCAGGTAAGCACCACTTTGGGTTTGCGCTTTTCTTTGAAAGTTTCCTGAATAGTAATAATATCTGTCAGACTTTGCAACGGATGCAGCGTTGCGCTCTCCAAACTCACGATAGGAATTCCTGCATATTTAATAAACTGATTAATATATAACTCACTGTAATCATCTTCTTTATTTGCCAGCGATGGAAAAGTGCGTATTGCCAGCACGTCAAAGTATTTTCCAAAAATTGGCGCTGCATCTTTTACATGTTCTGATTTGGAACCGCTCATAATCGCTTCTTCCTCAAACTCCAGTTGCCAGCCTTCGCTACCTACGTTGAAGATAATTGGCTCCATTCCCAGATTGCGGGCAGCCACCTGTGTACTCAATCGGGTACGCATACTGGGATTCAAAAACAGGCAGCCGATTCGTTTGCCGTCGCCCAGTATCTTATCTTTTAAAGGATTTGCTTTGTATTCCAGCGCTATATTGACCAAGCCATTAATATCAGTAGCGTCTTCTGCGCTTACGAAATTTTTGTTTTTTAATAAGGACATTTTCTTAATCTTAGAGAATGAATATTGGGTTTAATTTTTTAAATGTTCTATTTCTAATCTTACTGCTTTCAAAAATTTGTCTGCATCTGATTTTTGTAAAGCTAATGATGGCAATACACGGATGACATTTGGATTTGCCATGCCTGTGAAAATATTTTGATTGTTGAGAAGATTTTTTCTCAGCGTACCTATTGCCTCCGGCACGTCAAAACCAATCATTAAACCTCTGCCACGAATATTTTTCAGAGGTTCTGTTTTTTTCAATTCTTCCATCAGATAGTTTCCCATTTTTGTGGCGTTGTCCATCAGGTTGTCTTCTTCCATTATTTCCAGCACAGCCAGCGCTGCCGCACAAGCCAGATGATTGCCACCAAAAGTAGTACCTAATTGAAAATGTTTGGGTTTGATATGTGGAGCAATTATGATACCGGCCACCGGAAATCCGTTGCCCATGCCTTTGGCCATCGAATAGATGTCTGCATTAACACCTGCACAATCATGACTGAAAAATCTTCCTGTTCTGCCATAGCCACATTGCACACTATCGGCAATGAACACAGCGCCGTGTTTATCGCAAAGCTGTCTTATCAATTGCAAAAAATCGGTAGTAGCCACATTGATACCGCCTACTCCCTGAATACCTTAAATGATGACAGATGAAACCTCATTGCCATGCTGGTCAAAATATTGTTGCAAAGCCGCTTCATCATTAAACGGAAGGAATACAACATTATCGGTTTCATTTACGGGTGCAATATAATTTCTATTGTCGGTAGCCGAAACAGCCAGCGAGGTTCTTCCGTGAAATGCTTTGCCGAAAGCAACGATTTTTTTCTGCCATTTTGAAAGGAAGCCAGTTTCAAAGCATTTTCATTTGCTTCAGCGCCAGAGTTGCACAAAAACAACTGATAATCTTCCTTACCTGAAATTTTTCCTAATTTTTCGGCCAGCTCTTTTTGTAATGGAATAATAATCGAATTAGAATAGAAAGCAATTTTTTCAATTGTTTTTCAATTCGCTGCACCCAATGTGGGTGTGTATGCCCAATACTGATTACGGCATGGCCGCCGTACATGTCCAGATAAGGTTGATCGTTTTCGTCCCAAACGGTGGAGCCGCTGGCTCTTACGATGGTAACATTATTAAGAGGGTAAACGTCGAATAAATTCATCTTATTAATAATTATTTTCTAAACAAAAAACACTGAGCCTGTCTTTTAAGACAAGCCCAGCGGCTTTAAAAATACTCAAAAAATTGCGAATAGGGAGAAAAAATATTCGTTTTTTAATTTGCAGGTAACAATACTGGAGTAAATTTGCAAATATGGAACTACTTGATTTTGCAACCTTGGCAAAAAAGGACGATTTGCTTCGTTTTCTGAAAAAAAGCAGACATGAAGATACTCTTTATGAAGAAGCGCTGTCAACCTATTTTTACGAATTGGAATTGAACCATTTGCAGGGAGAATTGGTGAATTTACAAAATTGGATTCAAAGAAATAACAAGAAGGTAGCTGTAATATTTGAAGGCCGTGATGCCTCTGGCAAAGGAGGAACCATCAGGCGTTTTGCGGAGCACCTTAACCCACGTGCCATGCGAGTGGTAGCGCTCAATAGGCCTACCGAAGTTGAAAAAATGCAGTGGTATTTCAACCGATATATTAAAGAATTACCCAATGGAGGCGAGATTGTATTCTTTGACCGTAGCTGGTACAACAGGGCAGTGGTGGAGCCGGTGATGGGTTTTTGTACTTCTAATCAATATGAAACCTTTATGGTTCAGGTTCCTGAATTTGAACACATGCTTTACGAATCGGGTACTACTATCATAAAACTATGGTTTGATGTGTCAAAGGATGAACAACTGAATCGTTTTAAAAGCAGGTTAAAAAATCCTTTAAAAAAGTGGAAGTACAGCCCTGTGGATGAACAAGGCCAAAAACTTTGGAATAAGTTTACGCACTATATTGACCAAATGCTTACCCGAACCCACACCAGTTTCAGTCCCTGGATTATTGTAGAGTCAAATGACAAAAAAAGGGCTAGATTGGAAAGTATTCGGTATGTGCTGTCGCAATTTAATTATGAAGGAAAGGAAAAGGCCAAAACAAGTTTATTGGTTGACCCGAACATTGTACATAGATACTACCGAGTGATAGGATCTTTTGAAAAGTAGGCCGAAAAATTTGATAATATGCAGTTTACAGAAAAGAACTTGAAATATTAAACAGTAAAAAGGGACTACTTGCACTGCTCGAACAGGATAATTTGGATTTGGATAGGGCAGCCAAATTAGTAAAATATGAAAGAAGGCTTGAAAAATTGCAGGTGGAATTAATCAAACTTCAAAACTGGGTGGTAGCTCATAATAAAAGAGTGGTAATACTGTTTGAAGGGCGTGATGCGGCAGGCAAAGGTGGAACCATTCGCCGTATTGTAGAAAATCTGAATCCACGCGAGCACAGGGTGGTAGCGCTTCCCAAGCCGGATGAGGTAGAGGCAGGGCAATGGTATTTTCAGAGATATATAAATCAGTTACCACGTGCAGGCGAGTTGGTATTCTTCGACAGAAGCTGGTACAACCGCGCAGTAGTTGAACCCGTAAATGGTTTTTGTACAGATGTCGAATACAAGTTGTTCATGGAACAGGTAAATGAATTTGAAAAGATGATTATCAAGTCAGGAACCTATCTGTTCAAAATATATTTATCCATTACCAAAGATGAACAGAAGAAAAGATTTGAGGAAATTATTCATAGCCCATTAAAAAAATGGAAATACAGTGATGTGGATAAAAATGCACTGGAGTTGTGGGATAAATACACCCAGTATAAAGAAGAAATGTTTAAACACACCAGCACAGAAATTGCGCCGTGGAAAATTTTTAAAACCAACCGGAAATCCCGCTCACGAATTGATGTGCTGGAGTACATATTGGAGATGATTCCCTATCAGGTAAAAGACCCTCAGGTGCTGATGCCTGAAGACCTGGATTAGTTTACAGGTTTCAAAGATTCCAGAAACTTGTCGGGTACACTTTAAATTTTCGTTATCGGTAACCGATACAGCCAAAGAGATTCTGCAGTGAAATACTTTTCCAAAAGCAACAAGCTGCATGAAAGAGTAAGGTTAGACCCGGTGAACTTGCCTCGGTCTTTTATATAATTATTGGTACTATGACGGATAGTGTGGGGTTTGGAATTGTTGCGCATTGCGACAGTGGTCTTGAAAAAAATGCATTAAAAAAAGTATTTCTCCTTTCATTTCAAACGGAGCTTCTTTTTCCAGTCATTTCGAACGCAATGCAGTGGAGTGAGAAATCTTTGGTTCAAAACGATAAGCTTTCTCCGCTTCGCTCCGAAATGACAGTGGTTTCAAGGCTCCATAGCGGATAGTGTGGGTTTGGAATTGTTGCGACATGCGACAATGGCCTTGAAAAATGCGTTAAAAAAATGATTTTTCATTCCGTCATTTTGAACGGAGTTCCTTTTTCACCGTCATTTTGAACGGAGCGAAGCGGAGTGAAAATCTCCATGTTTTCAAAACAGTAAGATTTCTCCGCTGCGCTGCGAAATGACGGTGGGGAGGATGAAATGACGGTGGGAAAGTTCGGCAGGTTTAGGTGCGAAAGATCATTTTTAGCAAATTTTTTCAAAGCCTTGATTTTTTTGTTACTTTTTTGTATCAAGGTCTCATGTATGAGAATGGGTTCAGTAAAAGTGTAAATTGAGGTTGAATAAACTATTCAATCACTTTAAAAACAGAAGTCCATGGCACAAGTTAAGAAATTAGATTTTAGCGGTATCACGCTTTTTTGTGGTATTGATGTTCATAAAAAAAACTGGCGTGTGAATGTTCAGGATGGCGAATTTGAATTAGAAGACTTTTCACAAAATGCTGATGTAGCTCTTTTATATAAGCATTTAAGCCGAAAATATCCTGCTGCTGATTTTAGGATATGTTACGAAGCAGGTTTTAGCGGTTTTAGCGCGCAACGATGGTTAACAGAAAAGGGTATAAACTGTCTGGTGGTCAATGCAGCAGACGTGGCTACCAGTAATAAAGAAAAGCGGCAGAAGAACGATAAAATAGATGCCCGTAAATTATGTGAGCACCTGCAGACCAAAAAAAGCAAAAAGTGTTTATATCCCGGAATTACAATGGGAGCATAGCCGTTCGCTGATCAGGGCCAGAGGAAGAATAGTCAGTAATCAAACGCGGTGTAAGAATCGTATATGGCAGTTATTGCATTTTAGCGGATTGACCTTGCCACTGGGTTATGAAGCAGGTCAGTATTGGAGTAAAAACTTCATTCAGCAGCTAGAATCTTTAGATTGTGGCGACAGTGAAACATTAAAAACAACGCTGAAACTGTACATCAGGGATTATCAGCAAACAAGGGATTTGCTATTAGCGGCTACTCGTGCTATCCGTAAACTGTGTAAAGAGCCAGCATATGAAAAGCAGATTACTTTGTTAAGAAGCGTTCCGGGCATTGGAGAAATTAATGCTGCTATTATACTAATGGAATTACAGGATATACATCGTTTTAAACATTTTGACCAGTTGTGTAGCTATGTAGGTTTAAGGATATCCAAAGGCATAACCAAACGCAGCAATCAGTACCTGCGAGGCGGCGTTAGTAGAAAGCAGTTGGAGTGTTATAAGAAAAGATCCGGCATTGTTGATAAAGTATAAGCACTATTGCAGGCGGATGAATAAAAACAAGGCTATTATACGTATCGCCAAACATGTGTTATCAAGGATAAACTATGTGTTGAAGAATCAAAAGGAGTACGTAACCAATATAGTGGTGTAAAAAGTTTTTGAGGCATTGGGCTTCTGAAGTAATGATAAAAGGGATAAGAAAGGCTCCTATCCCTTCAACGAAATTACTTCGTCAGCCGCCGGAATTATTCTGGCAGGTTGGTCTTCAGCAGCGCCTGCTTCCGCTTATTTCGGCATTGTAAAATTAAATTATTGAAAGTTCAGAACAATAAATAATAAGTTCTTTAACAGCACCCCACCGTTAATTTTTTGTTGCAGCTTTTTTTGAACCACTCAAAGATGTCTGTCTATGTCAAGGATACCGGGTGCTTTTGGATAAAATTGAAAAGACGATGCGGCTTTTTAATTGAAAAATGTCCGTTTATTGAAGTGCACTTTTTTTAAAATTGTTCTGTTATAAACTTTAAGAATGTAAATAATAAAGAAAATACTAGAAATTTGTTCAACGATGCAACGAAATCTCATCATTGAAGACAAAAAAGTAAGACAACAAAAAGTGCCTTAGTCCATACAAAACGTTATAGAACCATTATTTTCATATTATTTAGTTCAAAGTAGCGTATCCATCCTACCAACCGCATATTGGACAATATGCGGTTGGTAGGATGGATACTATTCTTTGCCATCTGCAAGAAACATGATGTCAATCCCTGCGAATGGCTAAAATATGTATTTGAGAATCTAATGGATACCAGGGTAACAGAGCCGGAAAAATTATATCCCCAGAATTATAAAGAGGCTATCACAAAATAGACCGGTCTTCTATCTCCTATTTTTTGGATAGCTCATAGATGTATTTGGTCGGGTGGATACCATCTAGGTTCTATCGAGATGTGCCTGAGGCTACATTCAGGTCAGAAAGCCGGCTCAGTTTTATGGCAAAAGTATCACTTGCCTCTTTTCAGCACATTTTCATTTGGAACCCATTTTTGTTGCCATTTAAGGTATTTGTCCAAGACCTTTTGAGGTGAGTAAGTGTACCATGCATATCCATCGCGACGTTCTCGTTCCACCTCAGCAAGAGAATAAACCAATTTGCCGTCTCTGTTGCAAAATAATGGCCGTTGTGTAGATATTTCATAATATCGGGCCCAAATGGGCGGCGCTGTGCTATCAATAACCACAACCCTGTCGGTGGTTGATTTTCGATAAGGAGTTGTCAATGAATCTGCCTTTATGGTTTCTACTCTTGTATTTAAGATTTTTGAAGCCTCAAACCATTTTACTGCGCATTGTATTGCCCTGATAATTTTTTCATTGGGATTTTTTATACTCATCAAAAGTAATACAATACCGGTACTTTCTCCATTGCAGATACCTGGCGGTTCAAACTTGCGCGCCCAGACAGGTTGTAGTGTTTCTTCATTATATTGCTGAGCCCAGGCTGTTAATTTGCCATTGTCGATAATCTGTGTTTTTAATATACAATCAATTCCCTTATAATAGACTTTTTCAAGTTTCTTATATAAATTTTCATCAATAAAACTGTATAAAGTGTCATTGTCATTAATGCTTTTCAGTAATTTTAAAATGCCTTCAAAGTTGCCATCGTTGAAAGTGATTTCTCTGCTGTAATCTTTTTTTAAAGGGTAATACTGCGGCCATCCGCCATTATTATACTGTGCATCCAGTATGAATTGTAACCCGTTGATGGCTGCAGTCTTATGTTTTTCATCCTTGCCAACAGAATAGGCTATTGCCAATGCATGTATATGAGTGTAGGTTGTGCCATTGTCAAAAGTGGTGTTCAAAATATTTTTTGCAGCCATCAGACTGTCTTTTTGTCCATTTGTAAGAATAGCAAACACGTCATAATTTTTTGGCCATCCACCATTGTTTTTTTGATATAATAAAATGTTGTTGGCAATATTAATAACATCTGTTGGCAAATATCGCTGTTGGTTATTGTGCGAGTTGATAACATTGTGCGCATCATAAATACCATACCAATGGCGCGAATTATCACCAAATGGCTTTGGATCAATTTGAACGGGTTTTGCTCTTTGTGCAAGCAAGGTAGGTGAATAACCCAATACCATCCAGAAAATAATATGAAGAAAATATAACCTTCTATTTTTCATTTTATTTAATTCAAAGTAGCTAAACAGAATATTTTTGAAGTGAAAAATTACAAAAAAATCGTTCTCTGCTTATACTTTTTTACGCAATCGTTTGCACGAAACTTATAGCAGTTGCCACAAATATCTATTTGATTATTCTTTACCTAATTCTTGTCTGCAAATCTTTTGTCAATAAACTCCCATTCCTTCAAATGGGTTCGCATGTGCTCTTTTTTCATTATTTCTTCAAATTTTACTGCCAGATTAGGATGTTGAGCAGCCACATCATTTTTTTCGGCCACATCATTTTTGAGATGATATATTTCCCAGGGGGCATTTCTATCTTTTTTCATATTGCTTTTTACTCCTTTCCAGTCTCCCATGCGAATAGCAACCTGTCCGCCCTTTTCAGGAAATTCAAAGTATAAGTAATCGCGCTTTTTCTGTTGATTTTTGTGGGATAATAAAGTGGGCAAAAAAGATATGCCGTCAGTGGCAGGAGTTTCTGTGTGAGTCAAATCGGCAAGTGTTGCCATCAAATCGTACTGCACAGAGATAAGGTCTGAAACCTGGCCTGCCTTTATTTTTCCTGCCCATTTAGCAATAAGCGGGATGCGGATGCCGCCCTCATAAAGATCCTGTTTATATCCTCGTAAACCGGCAGTCAGATTAAAAAAGCCCGGTTCCACACCACCTGTTCTAAAGGTAGCGCCATTATCACTGCTAAACATAATGATTGTATTCTTATCCAGCTTCAATTCCTTCAGCAGCGCCACTATGCGTCCTACCTGTTTATCCATATAGGTGATCATAGCAGCATAAGTAGAAAGTGGATATTTGTTGGGTGCATAGCCTCTTTCGCCAAAGTATGGTTTTTCGTCAAACTGCCCAATGTATTCTTTTACGGCTTCGAAGGGGGCTTGCAGCGATACATGAGGCCCTGTGTAGGGAAGGTATAAAAAGAATGGCCGGTTTTGATTCTTTTTTATAAAAGCCAAAGTCTTCTCCGCCATTTTTGTAATGGAGTAATCATTTCCTTTAAAATTGTCGAAAGCGCTATCAGGAGAATTTGCAGGAATTGCACGGTGTACCATGAAAGGTTTATTTTGAAGTGTATCCCATTTTCCATTTTCCCACAAATGGGTAGGATAAAAGTTATGTGCCTGCTTTTGGCAATAATATCCATAAAAATAATCGAATCCCTGCTTATTGGGATCTCCGGTATTGTCGTTCATGCCCAACCCCCATTTGCCAATGACCCCTGTAGCATATCCGGCTTGTTTCATCATTTTTGCAATGGTAAAAGTGCCCTCGGGTAATGGCATTTGTCCGCCTTCATTCCAGTCTTCAAATCCGCCTAATTCATAGTTGCCGCGAATATAGGAGTGGCCGCTATGCTTGCCTGTCATCAACATACACCTTGCCGGGGCACACACAGGAGTACCGGTATAGTGTTGGGTAAAGCGGATTCCTTCTGCCGCCATCTTATCCAAATTTGGCGTTCTGATTTTTTGCTGTCCATAACATCCTAATTCGCCATAGCCCATATCATCAGCGTAAATATAAATGATATTGGGACGGTTGACTTTTTTTCTCAGAATTGTATTTTTGGGCAAAAAGATTCATGGAAAATATCAATGGAAGGAACAGTATCAGCCGCTTCATAATATATCTTTTTATTTTGGCATAAAAATTCAATTTGCGCTGCCAAAATTAATGATAAAAGGAAGATTTTGCTTGCTAATAATACACAGATTCAGGTTATAATTGCAACGGCAATATAAATAAGCCCATAAAATCCCTTAGGTCAGGCAGCTGCGTTTCCTATGTCCATGAATCATCATTTAATAGATATGTTTAAATAATAATTGTACTAATTGAATGAGGCAAAGCATTAATCGGTACTGTTTGCCCCTGTATCCATAAAACATACTGAAAATGCTGTGCCCCTTTGTTCATAACCACAACTGCAACTTTCCCGTCATTATTCATAAAACCTGTGGCCAAAAGGTCGGTTCGATTGGTAGAAACGGCGATGCGTTTTGCTTCAGGTTTCACAAATTTTGAAAAATGGCCGATATAATAATATGCATTGGTAAAAATCAGCTGGCCGGTTTTTGTATCTCCATGTACAGGTGCAAAACATAGATTACCCAGATGATTAGGCCCTCCGGTTTCATCAAGCAGTACATTCCAGTCCGTCCAGGCCACGGTACCCGCATTAAAATCGTTAATCATGCTCATGCCGTAGCCTTCGCCCAGGGTCCAGTTTTTACGCTATCCATTGAAAATTTTTCTTTGCAACCTTCTGTAAAAATTAAATTTTTTTCTGGAAAAGCTTCCGCAGTTCTCCTCAGGTTTTCAACCATCATGGTACTGCCCGTCCAGGTTTCGTACCAGTGAAAACCAATTCCCCAAACATATTTTGCCACCTCAGGGTCTTTGAGCGTAGTACTGGCTCTTTGAAAAATGAGGTCGCGGTTATGATCCCAGATAATCAGTTTCTTATCAGCCATTCCATCTTTTTTCAAAGTGGGTCCCAATGCCGATTTTATGAAATCAGCTTCTTCCTCTGCAGTATAAATACAGCTTTCCCAGCGCTGGGTGGCCATGGGTTCGTTTTGCACACTCAATCCCCATACAGGAATACCTTCCTGCTCTAATGCCTGAATGTATTTCACATAATAATCTGCCCAGGGCTGATAGAATTCTTTTTTCAGTTTTCCGCCTTGCAACATATTGTTATTATCCTTCATCCATGCCGGAGGGCTCCAGGGGCTGATGTACATTGTTAATTTTCCACCGGCTGATTTTATGGCTTCCTTAATAAAAGGTATTTTAAACTGCTTATCATGAGCGATGTTGAAAGTTTTTAAAGGCGCATCGTTATCATCAACATAAGTATAACTGCCACTCGAGAAATCGCAACTGTTCATATTGGTTCTTCCAAGGGTATATCCAATTCCACTGCCGGCATCATACAACGATTTTATAAAGGTATCCTGTTTGTCTTTGGGTAATTTGTAAAATGTTTCTGCGGCGGCATCTGTTAATGCGCCACCAATGCCTATAAAAAGTCTGGTATGTTTTTGAAGGATCTACAAATACACACACCTGAGTCTCCAGTGGCTGGCCAAAATTTGAAAATTGCAATGAGCTGTCGGTTTTGCTAATTCGGTAATTGGCGGTATCGGCAGTAGTATAAACCGTTGCAGATTTTCCATCCAAGGAATAAATACCTGTATCAGAAGTTTTTGAGCCTTCTTTTTCTGCAGCAGATTGGCTATTATTGCCCATTTGCGAGCAGCTCCATAACGTTGCTAAGGATAAAAAGTAATATATTTTTTTCATACCTGATTAATTAATTTATTTGTTCCATGTTATTTTCTGAATTTTTACGTCTCTTGAATTAGCGCCAATCATAATATCAAATTCGCCAGACTCCCAGTCATATTTTAAAGCGTTGTTATAAAATTTCAGGTCATCTGTAGTGATATTGAATTGAGCGGTTTTGGTCTCTCCGGCTTTTATCCAAATCTTTTGAAAACCTTTCAATTCTTTTACAGGACGTGTTATGCTGCCTACTTTATCCCTGATGTAAAGTTGCACCACTTCTGCGCCATCATATTTTCCCTTATTCGTTATGGTGATAGTTGCCTTTATGGTTTGATTACCTTTTAAATTGGTTTGGCTTAAATTCAAATTTCCATATTCAAAGGCTGAATAACCTAAGCCATACCCAAAAGGATAAAGCGGGTCGTTGGAAACATCCAGATAATTGCTTCTGAATTTGGAAAACCATTTACCTTCTTCCAATGGTCGCCCTGTATTTTTGTGAGCATAATAAATGGGTATCTGACCTACGTTTTGAGGAAAAGTCATGGTGATTTTTCCTGATGGATTCACGTCTCCAAAAACGACATCGGCAATGGCATTGCCAGCCTCACTGCCGGCAAGCCATGCGTTCAGAATGGCAGAAACATTTTTATCTTCCCAGGTGAGGGTGAGCGGTCTGCCGGTGAAAAGAAGCAGAACCACTGGTTTGCCGGTTTTGATTAGCGCCTTCAATAATTGTTGCTGCACCATTGGTATTCCAATGTTTGAACGGCTGCTGGCTTCGCCGCTCATTTCGGCGCTTTCGCCAAGCGCAGCGATAATGACATCTGATTGTTCTGCAATTTTAATAGCTTCTTGTCGGATTTCTTCCGCAGGGCGAGGGTCACGGTTTAATGACTTGCCAAACATGGTGGCGTTTTCTTCAAGCGTAGCATTTTCGGTAAGATTGGAACCTTTAGCATATAAAACTTCTGCCTTGTTGCCCACGGCTTCTTTTAGCCCTGCTAATACTGATACAGACCGGTTTTGCACAGTGGCCACACTCCAGGTACCTGCCATATTGTTGGCAGCATCCGCCAATGGCCCGATCAAGGCAATCTTTCCTGCTTTTTTTAAGGGTAGCACATTCCCCTTATTTTTTAACAACACAAAGCTCTGGGCGGTTATTTCGCGAGCAATTTTCCTGTGTTCGCTTGTGTAAATTTCTGTTTTTGCTCTTTGGGCATCCAAAAATTTATACGGGTCTTCAAAAAGGCCTAACTTGTATTTTGCTTCCAGCACTCTGCGGCAGGCCAAATCAATTTCTGCCGATGTTATTTTTTTTTCAGAAAAAGACTTTTTCAATGTTTTCAAGAACCCTTCGCCTACCATATCCATGTCTATACCCGCTTTTAATGCCAATGCCGATACGGTTTGCAGGTTACCCATGCCGTGATCAATCATTTCATTAATGCCGGTATAGTCTGTTACTACAAAACCTTTGAATCCCCATTGCTTACGAAGCACATCGGTCATCAGCCATTTATTAGCTGTGGCAGGTATGCCATCCACTTCGTTGAATGATGCCATTACACTGCCCACTCCTGCATCTACTGCTGCCTTGTAAGGAGGAAAATATTCATTATACATTCTGATGTGGCTCATGTCCACCGTATTGTAATCACGGCCACCCTCGGGAGCGCCATACAGGGCATAATGTTTTACACAGGCCAGTATTTCATTATTTTTTGTCAGGCTTCCCTGATAGCCTTTTATCATTGCTTTTGCAATTTGAGATCCGAGATAAGGGTCTTCGCCATTGCCTTCCGAAACCCTTCCCCAGCGCGGGTCGTGGCTGATGTCCACCATTGGGCTGAAGGTCCAGTTGATGCCGTCTGCGCTGGCTTCAACAGCTGCAATGCGAGCCGATTTTTCAATGGCTGCCATATCCCATGTTGCTGATACTCCCAGAGGAATCGGGAATGTAGTCTCATAACCATGAATTACATCCATACCGAAAAGCAAAGGAATTTTGAGACGGCTTTCTTCCACCGCAATCTTCTGAATAGCCTTAATTTTTTCAATACCTTTAATATTGAACAATCCGCCAACATTACCTTTTTTCACATTATTGCCAATGTCGGAGTTGGTGGCTGTGCCTGTGGTAAAGTCCCATGCACTGGGCAGATTCATCTGACCGATCTTTTCTTCCAACGTCATTTTACTCATTAATGAACTGATAAACATATTCATTCGGGCAGTATTGTCTTTAGCCTGGGCATTCAACTGAGCCGAAATAATAAGAGCTGTAGCTATTATCAATAAACTTTGCAATTTCTTTTTCATTGTAAAATTATTTATTAGGATATTGTTTTAGATAGAATATTTCGATTAAAACGATTATTTCTTTAAATAAGGTAATATAGTTTTTTGCCAGATAGCGTAGCCTTTTGCATTCATGTGTAGTTTATCATTTAGAAAAATTTCATCCATCGGGCTGCCATCTTCTTTCAGCATTTTATCAAAAACATCAATAAAAACAGTTTTTTTCTGTGTCTTTAAAAAACCGGCTATTTTTTCATTTGCCTCCCTAAACTTATTTATCAAATGAATCCTGGAAGGGCTGGGTTTCATACTCACATACGCAAAAGGAACACTCGGAAACTTTGCCCTGATTAGTTTGAATAGAGTAACAAATCTATTAAATGCAATATCTGCGGTAACAGTATCGCTTGCAGCAAAATCATTTTCGCCGCAATACATCACTATTTGTTTAGGCTGATAAGGATAGATAACATCATAGCGATAAAGAATCAGGTCCACCAACTGAGAACCGCCAAATGCACGATTAATGATTCTGTACTTTGGAAAATAATCTCCTACATCTTTCCACATGGTGAAAGAAGAACTGCCAATAAACAAAATTTGATTGGTAGCAGGAAATGCAACGCTGTCCTGTGCTTTGAGCCTTTGTACTTCGTTCCAAAAAGGGAAAGGCTCTTTTTGCGCATGTAAAACGCTACTATAAAAAAGGAAAAAGAAAAGTAGTAATTTTTTCATTTACTTAAAATTGATTTTATTTTGAGTCGAATGTCTCAGATTCGCAGATTTCACTTTGTCAATACAATTCTTTTGTATTCCAATGAATTTTCGTGAAAATTTATAAGCAAGCCCACCTCGAGTTTCGAAATGGCAAGATAATTTAAAACCTGATTATAATGGTCTTCAATAACTGATTTTTTTGATTTGATTTCTAAAATTATTTTATCAAAAACAACAAAATCTGCATAAAACTTATGGGGTAAAACGATTTCCTTGTAATTTATTATATATTCTTTTTCTCGTTCAAATGAAATATTATTAGATTTCAGTTCGTATTCAAATGCATCTTTATATACAATTTCAGACAGGCCCTTACCCAAAACCTTATGAATTTCCATTGCGATACCAATTATTTTATAGGTTTCCTTTTGGTAAGGGTAATTAGAGTTTTCAAATCGTTCCATATATTCAATTTAATTTATTCATTTAGGGCATATAATTATAGTCATAATCTTTTAGCTCAAACCCCTCTGCGCATCTGCGGCAATCCTTTCCAATTTATTTTCAACCTTTCTACGCATCTGCGGCAATCTCTCAATTATTCAAGAGCCCACTCAATTAATCTGCGCATCAGCGGCCAATCCTTTTATATTTGTTTTTCAACCACTTCTACGCACCTGCGGCAATCCATCCCTAACACCATTCTGCGGCAATCCCTAATCTGCTTTAATCACTCTCCCTCTTGCTCCCACTCCGTTTTCATTTACGGCCTCAATACAATAATAATACGTCTTTTCAGCATCCATTGCTTTCATCCAGTACTCATTATTACCATGTATCATTATGCTTGTATAAAGTTTATCAGGATGTATTCCATAAAAAATATTATAAGCATAGGCATTATCAACCGGCCGCCATTTAATAAAAGCGCTGCGCTTATCTTTTTCAGTGCGAAGGACTACCAAATCCTCAACAGGTGCGGGTTTGGTGCCATTCCCATTTCCAAATACACGAAGTCCGCTGATTGCAAATTTACCCGTAGGCATGTGGATATTTTTGAGTTTAATGAATCTTGCCTGTATTGGCGATGAAAGCTGTACAAATTCGTGAGGAATATCGGTTTTGTTTTTGCTTTTATCTATCAACGTATTCCATTGTTTGCCATCAAGGGAATAATACAGTTTGTACTGATGAAACTGATCGTTCCATTTTCCCAAACGATTTGGATCAACGTCTTGGTCGGCATAATTTATCTGAATGGCATGAACGGTGGAAATATTCCCAAGATCGGTTTGAATCCATTCTCCTTTGTTACCTGTTTTGGCGCTCCAATAGGTTTTGATGAGCCTCGTCCACTGCATTGTTGGGAGCATATCCATCGAGTGTAGAGGATACCTGAACAGGTTTATTATAGTTCAACAACATCCATCCTGTGAAGAAGGAGAGGAACCGTTTTGCTCATATTCGGCCTTTATTCCGGGTGAAGGAATAAAATGCGGATAATCTCCAAAGGTAGTATTACACCACATAATGCCGTCCCTGTCAAAACCTGCCGGCCAGATGCTGATGCGTCTTTCAAAAGTATTTTTTACCGAAATGACTGAGGTAGAAATGTGCCAGTAGTTCCCGAAATTATCCTGAAAAGTGGAGCCATGCCCCGCACCTCTTACAAAACCACCTGATTTAATGCTTAAAGGATCGGACTGTGCTGCAAAATGACCTAATGGAGTATCTCCAACAGCCACTCCATCCGCATATCCGCTAAACTCGGTGCCGGGAGCGCCAAACTGAAAATAATATTTTCCATTGTGTTTGGTCATCCATGAGCCTTCGATAAAAGGATCCAGAAAGGTATTGTCGTTATGCTCGCCAAAGCGCTGCCAGCCATAACGCCAGTCTTCCAGAAAGTACATTTCTTTTCGTGTGCCAATTGGGTTTAGTGTTTTTCTGTCTAATTCGATTCCGTAGAGTGGAAAGCGGTTGCTGCTTCCGTTGTACATATAAAAACGGTCATCATCATCAGTAAAGAAAGCAGGGTCCCAGCCACCGATTGAAAAGCTGTCCACAAGCGGTTTCCATTCGTTGGCTTTAGGATTGGTACTCATCCAGATTGTGAAATTGCTGGTGTAGGTGGAGCCAAAAACCAACATGGTATCGCCAATGATGCCCACTGCAGGGGCACAAAGCTCATCGTAGCTATTATTCCAGGGGCGCAAAAACTTACGGTTTATAAACTTCCAGTTCAGCATATCATTGCTCCACCAGTAGCCCCATTGATTGGTACTGAAAAGATAATAATCCCCTTTGTAATTGACGATAACCGGATCGGCTGTGGCACGATGCCGCCCCCATTTGGCAAAATCGGGGATAGGTGTGTAGCCATAATCCAGATTGAATGGGTTGCAATAAGCGACATTTGGTTTTTCGGATGGGGAAGTATGTTTTATGGTGCCTGAGCGGGGGACAATCATTTTTTGAGGCTCGTTATTTAATATAGCATTAGAAGAATTGGGCAAAAATGTAAAAAGGCCCAATAGTAGCACTACCGATGAACGGAGCGTCGCAAGGATGCTTAATAGATATTCTGAAGCTGGTATCATAATTATTTTCTATGGCGTATATTAATGGCAAATTTATTTTTCTATTTGCGCAAGAAATCACCTGCATTATTTATAAGGACAGGATTTTTAGGCCTATCCACTAAAGCGGTAGGTGGTTTTATTGTTATTTATTGTTTAAAACACAATCAACTCATAAAAATCTTCAGGATTTAGGTATTTGCACGATATTTCGCGCAGTTCTTCGGCTGTAATGTGTTTAATGTTTTGAATTGACCTGTCGAAATAATCGTCTTCAAGATTATTGAGAATAATGTTTTTCCAACGGCCTAAAATCTGAAAGGGGCCATCTAAATCGCCAAGGATGGAACCCATCATATAATTTTTTACCAATGATAACTCCTCTTCAGGTATTAGATCTACCTGCAATTCCTTCATTTCTTTATGCACTTCCTGAATGGTGGCTTCGCTCACATCTCTACCGGCCTCGGTAGTAATCATCCAGCCGTTTTCGTGGCGGTTAGCCATTAAATAGCTGTGGATACCGTAGGTGTAGCCTTTGTCTTCGCGGATATTGGTCATCAACCGACTACCAAAAAATCCTCCAAAAACGATATTTAGTACCTGTGCCTTAAGAAAGTCGGGGTGATGCCTGTTGAAAAACGGACGGGCAATCTTTATTGAGCCCTGAGCGCTTTTTTCATCATTGCTCACACGGTGTATTTTTTTTGCATCCGGATGAATTTGATATTCAATTTGGCCGTTCTTATTATTTGGCAAGTCTCCAAAATATTGGTTCAAAATTTGTTCAATATTTGCAGGCAGTTTTCCTGCCACAAATATCTTGAATGTACCAAGCTGATAATTATTTGTGTAAAAATGTAGTAAATCACTCTGGGTTAATGCGTCAAAATCTTCATGTTTACTAAATCGCCCATAAGGATGATTGCCTCCAAATAAATAACTGTCAATCAACCGGCCTGCCACGAAGCTGCTTTTTTTCAGATTCACATCCAACTTTTGCTTCATGTTCTGAATGGCGATATTCATTTCGCTTTGTGGAATGACGGAGTCGGTGATGATTTCTCTTACAACCGGCAACAATTCGTTCACATGTTTGGTAAGGCAGTGTAATGAAATATTGGAAGTTTCGGTAAAGCAGTTTCTGTTGAGATAGGAACCGTAATATTCAAAATGCTCGGTAATATCGTAAGCCGATTTTTGAGAGGTGCCGTTTTGAGTAAATGATTGGTAACTGCCGCCTGAAGATTCTTTTCTTCGTACCAGTTTCCGGCATCGAATACCCACTCCACCAGCATTACGTCTTCGGTGCCGACGTTCACAGCATATACTTCTACACCATTATTAAGGATATATTTCTGATAAGGTTGTAATTCCAAATTAAAATTGACCGCATCTACTATTGGCGGCGCTATATTTCTGTTGAGCATGAAATTAATATAAGTGATTTAATAATTATTAGGGGTAGATTATTTTTGTTTGATTTTTAATATTCTAATAGTTTTTGTAATTCTTCAGGAATCAATTAGTTGTCAAATAATTCTTCATCAATTATTCCTGCCATTTCTTGTTTTTGCAAATTTAATTCATAAAGACAGTAGTTTATAAATTAAAATTTTCAATTTCGACACTAATAACCGCTATTTCATCACATTTTATAAAAAATCGTAAAATGCTGATTTATTATTGCATCAAAATTTAGACAATGAAGAATAATTCCTTTTTAAATAGCCAAAAAAATATCTGGTCAATTATTGCTATAGGATGGCTGGCTATTTTAGTGATGATGTATGCCAATCATTTTGATGTGTTTGGCCTGATGCTGTGGGTTATAGTGCTGCCCTATACGGTATTATTGGTATTATTCCATTTTTATTACCTGATCCCCTTTTTGCCAAAAAAACGGTTTTGGTCGAGGAGGTATTTTTCAAATTTGATACCGACAATACTGGTTTTGGGGTTCATAGCCTCTTTGATAACAGATTTAATTTGGCCAAACGTATTTGAATTTATTCCCATGTTTTTTATGCTGTTGTTATATTCTGTTTTTATTGCAGCGCCCTTTTCCTGGTATGTATATAAAAATCATTTTGACAAGGTGTTTTTATTATCTCAGCTTGGTGTTTCTCAGGCAAATTTAGGTTTATTGCGTTCGCAAATCAATCCTCATTTTTTGTTTAATACCCTTAATAGCCTTTATGGAACTGCCTTGCAGGAAAATGCTGAACGCACCAGTGAAGGAATACAAAAACTCGGAGACATGATGCGGTTTATGCTTTATGAAAATAATCAGGATTCAATTTCATTATCGAGAGAGATAAATTACCTGAAAGATTACATTGAACTGCAAAAATTGCGAATTGCAAAATCACCAGATATATTAATTGAAACTGAAATTGATGAAACCTTTTCAGATTTGCAAATAGCGCCTATGTTGTTGATTCCCTTTGTTGAAAATGCGTTTAAACATGGAATCAGTTTTCAAGAGCCGTCTTTTATAAAAATTAATTTGCAGGTTTTGGAAAACCGACTATTATTCATGGTTTCTAATAGCGCTCATTCCCAAAATCAGACACATATTGATGAGCAAAAGGGTGGTATTGGTCTTGAAAATGTAAAACAACGGCTTTCTTTGCTTTATTCCGGTAGGCATGAATTAATAATCCGCGAAAATTCTAAAGAGTATTTTGCTCATTTGACACTTACTTTGTAATAAATTTTATTACAAAATGACTGCAATTGCTATTGATGATGAACCTATTGCGCTGGAAGTAATAAAAAGCCTTTCGGCAAAAGTTCCATTTCTTGATTTGAAAGCTTGTTTTACCAATGCCTTTGAAGGGATTGCCTATCTGCAGAAAACCAAAACCGACGTTTTATTTTTGGATATTAAAATGCCGGATATCAGCGGTTTAGAAGTTTCAAAATCCTTACAGAACCGGCCAATGATTATTTTTACCACAGCCTATAGCGAACACGCTGTTGAAGGTTTTGAATTAGATGCAATCGATTATTTGTTAAAGCCATTCTCGATGCAAAGATTTTTAAAAGCGTGTACTAAAGCTTATGAATTGCATTTGCTTAAAAATGATCAAAATAATCAGCAGGAGTTTCTTTTTATAAAAGACGGTTATGAACAAAAAAGAATTATTTTCAATGAAATTATTTACATTGAAGCAGCAGGGAACTATCTGAATGTATTTCTTGCTGCAAAGAAAATTGTTACCAGAATGACGCTAAATGAAATGCTTGAATTATTACCTGCTCAAAAATTTACACGTATCCACCGCAGTTACATTGTGGCCAATGATAAGGTGACAAGATATAATAAACAATTTATTTTTATAAATGAAATTGATTTACCTATCGGGGCTAATTATCAATTCCTGGCATAATAATACAGTGTACTGCTATTCTCATCTTTAAAAATATTTTGAGCATGGCTTTTAATATCGGCTACCGTAACTGCGTCATATTTATCCAGTTCTGTATTCATCATTGCTGCATCGCCTAATAGTTCATAAAAAGCCAGACTATTAGCCCGGTTGAGCAGGCTCATGTCTTCGAAAGCCATGATGCTCTCTGTTTTATTTTTCACTTTTTCAAGCTCAATATTTAATATAGGCTCCTCTTTCAGGAAAGTGAGTATTTTTTCAATTTCTCTTTCTGCGTCTTCCATTTTTACACCTTTGGAAAGTTTCCCTTCTATGCACACAATACCGGGATCAAGACTGCCAAGATGATAGCATTGAATGGCTACAAACATTTGCAATTCCTTTACCATTTTCTGATGCAGCCGAGATGACTCGCCACCTCCCAGAATATCGGTAATAAGGTCAATGGTATGGTATTCGTCACTGCGTCTGCCGCCAAAATGCCAGCATTTGTAAAAAGCATCCAATGGCACATCTGATGACACAGTTAATCTTCTTGCTTCTGACTGTAGTTCTTCCTGTGGCAATAGCCGGAGGTAAGGTACGCCTGCCGGAATATCTCCAAACCATTTTTTGGCTAATTCTTTCACCTTTTCTGTTTCTACGTTTCCGGCTACTACCATTATGGCATTGTTAGGGCGATAGTGTTTAAAAAAGAAGTTTTTGACATCCTGAAGTTGGGCATTTTCAATATGAGAAAGTTCTTTTCCTATAGTCATCCAGCGATATGGATGCTTTTGATAAACTAATTCGCGAAGCTTAAACCAGGCATCACCATAAGGTTTGTCAATATAATGTTCTTTAAATTCCTCACATACTACTTTGCGCTGCACCTCAAGGCTTTTTTCATCAAAAGCCAGTGATAGCATCCGATCACTTTCGAGCCAGAATGTAGTTTCTAAATTATCGGCCGGAATCTGAATATAATAATTGGTAAGGTCATTGGTAGTATAAGCATTATTTTCTCCACCGGCCATCTGGAGTGGTTCATCATAATCCGAAATGTTGACAGAGCCGCCAAACATCAAATGCTCAAAAAGGTGTGCAAATCCTGTCTGGTTGGGGTTTTCATCTCTGGCACCCACGTCATAAAGGATATTCAACACTGCCATTGGCGTGGATAAATCCTGATGTACAATAACCCTGAGGCCATTATCTAAAACAAACTTTTCAAATTGAATCATTGGGCGAAAGTAAAGAAAAAGGCAAACCTGATATCGTATGCCTTTTGTAAAATGAGTTTTTTAGATGAATTATTGAGCTTATTCTTTCAGTTTCTGTTCCCATTTCCAGGCAGTGAGCATCATGTCGTCAATGTCATGCTTGATTTCCCATCCTAAGCTTTTTACAGCATGGTCATTATTGGCATAGATGGCTATAATATCGCCTTCTCGGCGTGGTCCTACTTCATAATTGAGTTTCACGCCACTCACTTTTTCAAAAGAACGGATGGCTTCTAAAACAGTTACCCCATTGCCGGTTCCCAGATTGAATATTTCGTAATTGGAACTATTTTTTTCCTTCTCCAGATATTGGATGGCCAGTGTGTGTGCATGAGAAATGTCGCTAACATGAATATAATCTCTCAGGCAGGAACCATCGCGGGTGTCATAATCATCGCCATGCACAAACATTTTCGGTAGTTTACCAATAGCAGTCTGAGTAATAGCCGGAACGAGGTTTTGTGGTCTGCCGATGGGTAGCTCCCCTATTTCAATGGAAGGATGAGCGCCTACAGGGTTGAAATACCTTAATGCAACTACCTGTGTGTTTACAATTTTTGCAAAACTCGTCAAAATCTGTTCGCCCATTTGCTTGGTAGCGCCATAAGGCGACTCAGCCGGTTTTGTAGGTGTATTTTCTGTGACGGGAATTACATCAGGATTGCCATAAACCGTGCATGAAGATGAGAATACAAAATAGGGGACATCAAACTCCTGCACGCATTTCAGGATATTGAGCAAAGAGTTTAAGTTGTTTTCATAGTACATTAAAGGTTTATCAACCGATTCGCCAACCGCTTTGTATGCTGCAAAATGAATGACGCCTTCAATGTCTTCATTTTCTTCAAATACGGCATGGGTGTCATCAAAATTACAAAGATCCACCTTGTAGTTTTTTACGGCTTTGCCGGTAATTTTTTCGACACCATTCAAGGAGCCTGCATCTGAGCGGCTGTTGTTATCAATGGAGATAACATCATAACCATTTTCGAATAGATCCACTATTGTATGCGATCCTATATAACCGCATCCGCCTGTAACTAATATTTTTGACATAATAAAAAAATTATTAACAAAATTGCATCTTTTTATGCAAAAAAAGAAAGAAAACCATTCAAAAGCCAAAAAGCCTTCCCTTTTCAACAGCAGCAACTATTGCATGGGGTTAAAGGCATATTAAATAAAAAAGCTAACGATATAATAAATAATAGCAGCTACCAAAGCACTTACAGGAATAGTAAGAATCCATGCCCATATTAAATTGACCGTTACACCCCAACGTACTGCCGACAGTCGTTTAGTAGCTCCCACGCCCATGATGGATCCTGTAATGGTTTGAGTGGTACTTACCGGAATATGCATGGCTTCTGTGGCAAATAGTGTGAAAGCACCCGCTGTTTCGGCAGCTACTCCTTCAAAAGGCGTAACCTTGGTAATCTTTGTACCCATGGTCTTTACAATTTTCCATCCGCCACTCATGGTTCCCAATGCTATTGCCACATAACACGCCAGCGGCACCCAAAAAACCATGTGGCCCAAATGATAGGTATTTGGGTCGTAAGCAATTAAAGCGGGCCATAATGATGCCCATTACTTTTTGGGCATCGTTTCCACCGTGGCCAATGCTAAAAATGGCCGATGAAAGAAATTGTATTTTTTTAAACCATTTATTGGCTCTGTAGGCATTTAACCCACTCAGAAACAGGGAGAATATGGCCATCACAATTAATATTAACCCAAGTAAAATGTACTTGAAGTTTTTAGAGTAAAAAACAATTTTGAGGAAATATGACTCAAAATGGGTTTTAAGCAAGGCGGGGTCTGTTTCCAGTATAAAGTACCAAAAGGCAAAAACACCGAGTATGATAGCAATGGAAAATAGTTTGAATTTTATCTCTTTTCTGAACGAATTGAGAAACCAGATGGAAAAAATAAATGCCACCACCATACCTATCAGTGGCGCCAGAAATATAAATGCTGCAATTTTGAGGATAACTGGAGAGTTGATGGAGGCTAATGTTTGTGAGTGTGCGATGGCTGCCCCTGCAAACCCACCAATCAATGTGTGCGAAGAAGACGATGGAATGCCTCGCCACCAGGTAAACAAGTTCCATAAAATGGCAGCTACCACTCCTGAAAAAATTACATTAAGATCAATAAACTCTTCTTTTACAGTTTTGGCAATGGTATTGGCTACGCCATGATCTTTAAAAATAAAATAAGCCACAAAATTGAACATTGCTGCCCAGACAACGGCCTGGAAAGGCGTTAATACCTTTGTGGACACAATGGTGGCTATAGAGTTTGCCGCATCATGAAAACCATTGATATAATCGAATACTAAAGCCAGCGCTATGATGATAACAAGATAAGTAAACATAAATTTTTACGATTTACGATCTACGATTTACGATTTGATTTAGCGGGGATAATTTTGAAATCATAAATTGTAAACCGAATTATGCATATTTAATGATAATGGATTCAATTACATTTCCGGCATCTTCAAACTTATCGGTAACTACCTCCATTACCTGATAGATATCTCTTTTTTTTAATAACCGATTTTGCATCCGGCTCGGTATCAAATAGCCGCTCAATACTCATATCAAAAACGTCATCCGCCTGATTTTCAATGCTGTTGATCTTAACCAGCGACTCGGTAATGTTTCTGATCTTCTTCATATCCCTAAGTTCTAAAATGGCTGTCTTGATGTGCAGCGCGCCCTGTTCTATTAGTTCAGCCATTTTTTGCATTCCGGTTTCATTGGGCTCAATGCGGTATAAAACAATCTTTTTGCAGCCGTGTAGGTGTAGTCCACTATATCGTCAAGCGAAGTGGCTAAGGAGTGAATATCCTCTCTGTCAAAGGGAGTAATGAAATTTCGCCCTAATTCTGTAAATACCCTGTGCGACAATTCATCATTATCATGTTCAATATCCGTAATTGCCTGAGCCAATACGCTTCTTTTGGTAAAATCTGCCTCGCCAACCAACTGCTTAAACAAAGTGCCGGTGGTGGCTACATTTTCGGCTATTTTTTCAAATAACTCATAAAACACAGTGTTGGAAGGGGTGAAAATTTTCAGAAATGAATTAAATCCCATATAGTTTTTTTTATTGAGAACAAAAGTACCCTCAATTAGGGATACAATGGTTAGGATTAAAGAAAATAATAATTTCTTAATAATGGAAAGTCTGCTAAATAATTAATTCTCAATTGATAATCTGATTATATTGCTTTCGGAATCATTAATAATGACCTGTAAGGCGTATAAATAAAATGTCAATTTTCAAAAAATATTTTTGTTATTTAATTAAATCCTCTATTTTCGCATCAGAAATGACCAATGAACTAGTGATCATCTCTGCCGAATATTGATTCTCAACTCGATATTTTATAATCCAAAAATTTAAATTTCTATTACAAATTAAATTTAATCTTTAAGATTTAATCTCTTGATTAATCCCTACATGTATGTATGATATTTTACAACTGAACGACATGCTCGTTCCCGAACTGCTGGACATTGCAGAGCAGTTGCATATTTCTGATGCCAAAAAACTGTCTAAACAAGATTTGGTCTACAAAATTCTGGACAGCCAGGCAATAGCTGACTCTAAAACTGCAAATAATGATGAAAAGCCCAAACGAAAACGTATTGTAAAGGCAACAACAGCCATTAGTACCGAAGAAGCTTTTGTAGAAGATGAAGGAGACGGTGCAGAAGAAGCCGAACCTGAGAAAAACCAAAAGCCTCCGGTAAAGAAAGTTAAAGCCCTGCAAAAAAGAAACCTGCTGAAAATGAATCAGTTACTGTAGAAGCTGAGGTGGAAAAGCCAAAATCCAAAACGAAACAGAAAGAAGTAGAAGCAGCGCCTGTAGATGAGACGGCAGCAGGAAAGGGGGACGAAGAATCTGTATTCAATCTGGATGCAGCTACCGAAGCCTTTATTGCACAGGCCTTTAAAGCTACCGAAAGTTATGAAACAACACCCGTAGTTGTTGAAGACGAACCCGAAACTAAATATTTTTCAAATAAAAAAGAGCCTCAACCCAATTTCAATATTGAGTTTGATGGAATGATTTTGAGCGAAGGCGTTTTAGAAATGATGCCTGATGGGTATGGTTTCCTCAGGTCATCAGACTACAATTACCTCTCCAGCCCGGATGATGTGTATGTATCGCCTTCTCAAATTAAACTGTTTGGGCTAAAAACAGGTGATACCGTGCATGGAGCTGTTCGCCCTCCTAAAGAAGGCGAAAAGTATTTTGCTTTGTTAAAAGTAGATACCATCAATGGTAAAAGCCCTGACGATGTTAGAGACAGAGTTCCTTTTGATTATCTGACGCCGCTTTTCCCTTTTGAAAAACTGAGACTTTTTACCCGCCCATCCGATTTATCAACCAGAATTATTTACTTGTTTACCCCAATTGGTAAAGGCCAGCGTGGATTAATTGTGGCGCAGCCCAAAACGGGTAAAACCATGTTGCTGAAATCGGTGGCAAATGCCATCGCCGAAAACCACCCGGAATGTTATCTGATGGTCGTATTAGTGGATGAGCGCCCCGAGGAAGTAACAGATATGGAAAGGAGCGTAAAGGCTGAGGTGATAGCCTCTACCTTTGACGAACCCGCCGAAAAACACGTAAAGGTTTCAACTGTAGCGCTGCAAAAAGCAAAGCGATTAGTTGAGTGCGGCCATGATGTAGTGATTTTGCTGGACTCCATCACCCGTCTGGCGCGTGCGCACAATACGGTTTCACCGGCCTCCGGTAAAGTGCTGAGTGGCGGTGTGGAAGCCAATGCAATGCAAAAACCAAAACAGTTTTTTGGCGCAGCCCGTAAAATTGAAAATGGCGGCTCCTTAACCATTTTAGCCACTGCCTTGATTGATACAGGTAGCAAAATGGATGAGGTGATTTTTGAAGAATTTAAGGGAACCGGTAACATGGAATTGCAGTTGGACAGAAGATTGGCCAACAAGCGCATCTATCCTGCCATTGACCTCACAGCTTCTTCTACCCGCCGCGATGATTTATTGCTGGAAAAGGAAGTGCTGCAGCGTATGAATCTGCTTCGTGTGTACCTTACGGATATGAAAACCGAAGAAGCAATGAGTGAACTGCTAAAAAGAATGAAGGGCACAAAGACCAATGAAGAGTTTTTGGCCAGTATGAATTCATAATAACTGATATCAAAAATATTAAAGCCGGTGAAAATTTTTTCCACCGGCTTTTTCGTATGTCGGGCATGGTATTAAGCTAACAGGATGCGAGTTCCTGTATGTGCCGAGTTGATAGGAAACATTAGCGACTGACAAGGGGTGTCGGGGGCGACCCCGAATCTGAAAGAAGTCATCAGCAAATCTGAAGTTCTGACGAATAGAAATCTGATAGAAGGCTCTTAGAGAGGGCAACCGAGCCATGGATTGGGAACGCCCAAAACTCAACCGTAACTCAAAAGAGTAAATCAGGCAGAACGCAGAGAAAGTTTAATATCTTATCCCGAGAGGTCTTGCAGTATGCACCAATGTGCAGATTGTCCATCGATGAACAATTATATACTACAAGAAGTCAGCAGAGGACATAGTATTTTGTGTTAGGAATAGCACAGAAGAAGGTCTGAATCTTTTAACTTAAGGAGCAGTTAGTTCAAAATTTGTTTTATGGCGCAACCGCAAGAGATAACTTACCAATTAGACCTGTTCAAAGGGCAGGTGGAGGAGGTTATACGCCCTTTTGCTACGAGTGAAACCGTATGTGGAGCTTGGGCAATAAAGGCGTTGCAAGTAAAAGAAGGCGAACAGGAACGAGCCTTAACGCAGTATTTGATGGGAGTGATATTGTTTATACAATCTCACATCAAATTACAAGAAGTTAAACAGTTAAAAGAAACCGCCGTGTGCGAGAGCATGCACGGTGGTGTGAGAGGGCGGGGGAGTAATCCCCCTACCTACTCGATTATTGAAAAACACACAAAAATAGCCTTTATTTTGCTCTGAAAGTGTTGCTGGAGTTCAAAAATTCATTTGGATTTGAAAATGGGGGTGTATGTTTTGCCGTTTCTTTTTGTGCTTATGGTCGGTTTTTATTCTTTTTCTTCTCTGTTTGTATTTTTCTATGATGGCAGTCATGCTTATATAATTCATCAGGTGCAGACTAACGATGGATGCCAGTATGGAAAATGCCATGTTTGCTTTGTTTTCGTTGAACAAAACCTGCAACAATATCAAACCAATTAAAGCACACCAGATTTGTATCTGAATAGCATTCTCATTATCGCCCAGAAAGTAGTTGAGTGGGAAATTTTGTTTCAACTTTTTAAAGAATTTTTCTATCTGCCACCTGTTTTGGTAAATGGCTATGATGTCTGCTGCTGCTAATTCCATATTATTAGTCCAATACACAAATGTTGCCCCATGTTTTTCACTGTAATAGGCTATCCGCCTTAGTTGCAGCGTTCTTTTGATACTGGTTTCTTCTACCTGATCGGTGTACTTTACCGATATTATTTCATCTTTTAATACATTGGATTCCTCGTCTTTTAGTGCCAACTCTTTAATACTTGTAAAGTCTGCGTTGTCCTTTTGCGGTACTACGTAGGTGATGTCTCTTTCGCTAAATTTTACAAATTGGGGGTAGTTGATGTAGGCTTTATCGAAAGTAATAATGGAGCCATCGGGCAATTCTCTGATGCATTCAAAAAATCGCTGATCATGTAGTGCTGCAGCGGTATATTTTATAAAGCCGGGCATATTGCTATCGGCTTTTAAAAGGGTATGTACCTTTATACCTCCCTTGCTTTTACCATCGTTCCTCTTGCGACCGGCAGGCTTTAATATAGCTTTAAACAGCGAAATGGTGCTACTATCGAGTATGTATAGCTTACTGGCAATGTTTTGTTTCAGCAGGCTGTCCGATATAATGTGCTTGTACTTCTGATACAGGCTTTGGTACAATGTACCAAACACATCGCTAGTTCTATTTTTATTCCCATCGCTCAGGGTACTTCGTGGAGGTACTCTTTCTAAGTTTAAATGATTCAACTTGCCCTCACAAAGTTCAAGCCCGGCCTGCACTTCACGGAGGGAAGTACATCTTGCAAAAACGCAATAAAGCATGGTAGTGAGGTGATCTTTGAAACATAGCTTTTTTGAAAACTTGTCGGCTTGATGAGTTTTGCAGGCTGATTGTATCAAAGAATCATCTATCAAAGAAAGTATTTGAGAAAATATCGGCTGTCCGACATATTTTGTATTTTTGTCCATATCCAATTTGTAGGTTTGGTTACTGCAAAATTGGTAAAGGGTGGTCAAAAAACCACCCTTGATTTAAAATTTATCTCGGACAACAGTAATATGAAATCTTAATTTTTCTTCAAATAATCCCGCAATACATATTGTAGGATACCTCCGTTTTTATAGTATTCAATTTCTATTGCAGAGTCTAACCGTGCCTCTGCCTTGAAATTAGTTTCTTTGCCGGAAGCATGAACAGCTTTTACATATAGCATCTTATGTGGAGTTAGGTTTTCGGCCAGTCCGCTGATGCTGTAGGTTTCGGTGCCATCCAGTCCCAGAGATTCGGCGTTCTGTCCGTCAGTAAAGATCAAGGGAGCCACACCCATACCGACTAAGTTGCTTCTGTGGATACGTTCATAGCTTTCTGCAATCACAGCTTTCACACCCAGAAGGAAAGTACCCTTTGCCGCCCAGTCGCGCGAAGAACCTGAGCCGTATTCTTTGCCTGCCAAAATAACCAAAGGTGTGTTTTCATCCTTATATTGCATAGCGGTTTCATACACGGTTTTCACCTCCCCTGTGGGGATATGGCGGCTGTAGCCGCCTTCTTTGTCTGCAATTTTGTTTTTTATACGCACATTGGCAAAAGTTCCGCGCATCATCACCTCATGGTTTCCGCGACGTGAGCCGTAGGAGTTAAAGTATTCCTTTGAAATACCTTTGCTCATCAAATAGCTTCCGGCAGCGGCGTTTTCTTTAAAAGAACCGGCAGGAGAAATATGGTCGGTTGTTACAGAATCGCCCAGATAAAGCAGTACTCTGGCACCGTTAATGTCTGTTACAGGGTCGGGCGCCGCTTTCAGGTTTTCGAAAAAAGGCGCTTCTCTGATGTAGGTAGAGTATGTATTCCATTCAAAATTCTGATCCAGATTTACTTCCAAGTTCTGCCAGTCAGTAGCGCCATCGAAGATAACGTTATAAACCTCGCCAAAGTCTTCCTGCTTCATACACTCATTTATGGTGTTTGCGATTTCTTCGCGTGAAGGCCAGATATCTTTCAGATAAACCGGTTCGCCATTGGGGTCATAATCAATGGGGTCGTGAATCAGGTCCATATCCACCCTACCTGCTAATGCATAAGCTACCACTAACATCGGCGACATCAGGAAATTCATTTTCACCTGTGGATGCACCCTTGCTTCAAAGTTTCTGTTGCCTGATAGTACGGAGGCCACTACCAACTCTCCTTTATCCACCGCAGTGGCAATGGCAGGAGGCAGCGGGCCTGAGTTTCCGATACAGGAGGTACAACCATAACCTACGGTGTGGAAACGAAGAGCATCCAGGTCCACATTTAATCCGGAGCGTTCTAAGTATTTGGTTACTACTTTTGAACCTGGTGCCAATGAGGTTTTAACCCATGATTTTGTTCTCAAACCTCTTTCAACAGCATTTCTTGCTAATAGACCTGCGCCAACCATAACTGCAGGATTTGAGGTGTTGGTACAAGAAGTGATCGCTGCAATCACAATGCTTCCGTCGCTCAGCACAAACTCTCTATTTGCCTGTTTGATTCTTACCGAGCGATGTTCATTATCTGATATTATTTCCGAATGGCTTTCTCCCTGAAGGGGTACTTTGCCAAAGGCAAATTCTGTACCGGAGCCGCCTTCTTTCAGCCATGCCGAATCGTTTCTCTCTTCTTTGGGCACATACTCGCGGTTGAATTCGTTTTTCAGCACTTCGCAGAATGTAGTCCCCAGTCTTTTACAAAAATTTTATCCTGTGGGCGTTTTGGACCCGAAACAGTAGGTTCTAATGTGGATAAATCTAATTCTACAATTGAGGAGTATTTTATGTTTTCATTACCTGTTCTCCACAGCAGGTTTTCTTTACAATAAGTTTCTACAATCTGTATCTGTTCTTCGGAGCGATTGGTAGAGCGCATGTATTCTAAAGTACGCTCATCAATCGGGAAGTAAGTAACCGTACAGCCAAATTCGGGCGACATGTTGCCGATGGTAGCGCGGTCGGTAACCGACAAGTTGTTTAAGTCGTCTCCAAACACTTCCACAAACTTACCCACTACTTTTGCATCGCGCAGCATTCGGGTGATGGTGAGCACCATGTCGGTAGCGGTACAATGGTCAGGGATTTTTCCGGTCAGTTTCAGGCCTACTACCTCGGGGCATGTAAAGAATATCGGTTGACCCAGCATGGCGGCTTCTGCCTCAATGCCACCCACACCCCAGGCAATAACGCCAATACCATTAACCATCGGTGTATGCGAGTCGGTACCTACTAAGGTATCGGGAAATAACCAGCCATCTCGTTGATCCACACCTTTGACAGATATTCGAGGTTTACCTGATGGCAAATACCCATTCCCGGAGGAACAACCGTAAAGTTATTCAGCCCTTTCTGCGCCCATTTCAATAACTCGTAGCGTTCTTTATTGCGCTCAAATTCCAGCTCCACATTTTTTCCGTAAGAATAATCGGTTCCGTAGTAGTCAACCTGTACAGAGTGGTCAATTACCAGATCTACAGGAATGGCAGGATTGATCTTCTGACCATCCTTACCATGACGTATAAATTCTGCGCGGAGCGATGCCATATCCACCACAGCAGGCACACCTGTAAAGTCCTGCATCAATACGCGGCCCGGCATAAACGGAATGTCTTTATCTTCCGGCTGCGGTTGCCAGTGCAGCAATGTGTTCACATGCTCGTCGGTAATGCTGAAGCCGTCATAATTTCGTAACACATTTTCAAGTAAAATACGAATACTAAAAGGCAAGTGTTCAACATTTACATCGAGGTCTTTCATTGAACTGTACTTATAGCTTTTGCCGTTTACCGACAGTTCTTTTGCTGATTTTGCTTTGGAGTAGCTCATAATTATATTAATGATTTAACAATTAATAGCCAAAGGCTGATATTTTATATATTTTGATATTGATAATTCGGGTCTGAAAGTTACAAAGAAAAGAAATATCTGGGTGTATTATTTATTTAATTTTTGAAATTTTGGAGAGGGAAAGGCTAAATACTTGTTTTACTGAGATAATTGACAAATGGTAACTCTTTTTCAGAGTAATAGGCGTAGAGATTTTTTTTTAGGTCGAAAAACAAAGAACTAATTAAGCCTAAATGAAACTACAAATGCCAGCGCTTCTCATTATCTTCGACAGATGAAAATAGCGGTTACCGGCGCCGGTGGGCATGTTGGGGTTTGCCTGTGCAACGCTTTATTATCCGAGGGATATGAGGTGAAAGCGCTTGTTCATCATGTGGATACCGGTATTTCAGATTTGCCGCTGACTATGGTGCGTGGAAATATTTTAGATACAGCGTCGCTGAGAGAATTAATTTCTGACTGTGATGGAGTTATTCATACGGCAGGTATTATTGACTTAGGTTATCACTACAATCAAAAATTGGTGGATGTCAATGTGGAGGGCACAGGAAATGTGTTGACCACGGCCAAAGAACTGGGCATCAACAAACTGGTTCACTTCAGTTCGATACATGCTTTTTCGCAAAAACCTTATTCCGAATCCTTGGATGAAACCCGTCATTTTGTAGATAATAAAGCTATTTTTTATGATCAGACAAAACGGGATGGGCATCAACTGGCGCTACAGTCTGCAGCCGACGGATTGGATGTTTCGATTGTGTGCCCGACATCGGTGCTGGGCCCGCCTGACCACAAGCCTTCAAAACTTGGGAAAGCCATCATTGATATTTGCAAAGGGTATGTTCCGGCTGTGGTAAAGGGTGGATTTGATTTTGTGGATGTAAGAGATGTGGTCAATGGTACTATTGCCGCACTGAAAAAAGGCCGTAAGGGCGAATCCTATTTACTGGGCGGAAAGTATTATACTCTCAAAAATGTTGCAGATTTAGCGCTGGAAGCAAAAGGAACCAAAAAAAGACTACCCGAATTACCCTTACCTGTAGCTTCTATCGGACTGCCATTTGTAAAGTTGTACGCAGCCCTAACCAAAAAGGAGCCGTTGTACGATAAAGAATATATTGATATATTGCAGGATGGCAACAAGCTGATTTCGACTGCCAAAGCTCAGGCAGAGTTGGGGTATGCTGCCAGAGATTTGGGAGAAACCCTCACCGATACGGTAAAATGGTTTAAACTAGCCGAAAAAATATAATCAGACAGATATGAATTTTCAACAATATACAAATTTTACAATAGGATGGATGCTGCTTGCCGTAATGATATTTATCCTTTTGTTGTTTATTGCCGCGCCTTATGGCAGGCATACCAAAACTACCTGGGGACTGCTCATTGATAACCGGTTAGGATGGATTATCATGGAAATTTTTGTGGTGGTGGTTTTTTCTTTTTGTGTTTACAGGAGAAACAAACAGTCAATTGTCAATTATATTATCTTTTCCTTTTTTACGTTTCATTATCTCAACCGCAGCCTGATTTTTCCCTTCCGATTGCGAACTTCGGGTAAAAAAATGCCTGTTTTGATTATGCTGATGGGCATGACATTTAATTTAGTAAACGGTTTTCTGATTGGTTATTACCTCGGGAATTTCAGAGTGTATGAATTGAGTTGGCTTACCGGCGCTCCTTTTATCATTGGTACCCTGATTTTTATTACCGGGATTGTCATCAACTGGCAGTCTGACACAATATTGATTAATTTACGCAAACCGGGTGAAACAGGTTACAAAATTCCTCAGGGAGGAATGTTTAGATATGTGAGCAGTCCTAATTTGCTGGGAGAAAGTATTGAATGGTGTGGTTTTGCTATCCTTACCTGGAGCCTGCCGGGATTAGCATTTCTTGTGTGGACAATGGCTAACCTGATTCCGAGGGCTATTTCGCACCATAAATGGTACAGGCAGCATTTTGCAGATTATCCTACAGAAAGAAAGGCAGTGATTCCTTTTTTGTTATGAACCGGATGGTTAAACCCTAACCTCGGGAAAATACGTGTTAGAGAAAAAAAGGCGTAAAAATTGGGTTAATGGACAAAAAACTTGATAATTTTCTCTGTAACTATTGTTAAGACTATATTTGAAGCCATTGAAAGATTATGAATAAAAAAAGTGCTTTTACAGCGGTAGCAAAATTGTTTCAAAATATGGTCAACAAAACGGTACGCATAGATACAAATATGCCTCTTGTAGAAAGGTTTTTCAAGGAGGAAGAAGAATAAATAGTTCAGAGGTGTGGCATCTTTATACCTCGGGGAAACAAACCTATCAACAGCTTGCATTATATTTTAATCTGTAACTTTTTTCTTAGGGAATAGTAATTCCAATACTTTCTACAAGTTTCTTCTGTTTATCAATCATTGGTTCAAGCAGCCACTGATTGTTTACTTTTACTTTTCGAATGTCGGATTGGAAGTTAATAAAATCCATGATAGAATATTTTGATACTAGCCCTCTCAGGCACCAACAGGGCAAATATTCTGTATCCACCCGACCAAATACAACATTGAGCTATCCAAAAAATAGGAGATAGAGTACCGGTCTATTATGTGATAGTCTCTTTATAATTCTGGGGATATAATTTTTCCGGCTCTGTTACCCTGGTATCCATTAGATTCTCAAATACATATTTTAGCCATTCGTACGGATTGACATCATGCTTCTTGCAGATGGCAAAGAATGAGTAGATACAGGCAGCCCGCTTTGCAGCATCATGGCTGCCGGCAAACAAATAGTTTTTTCTGCCCAGCGCTATGGGACGAATAGCATTTTCTGCCAGATTGTTGTCTATCTCCAGGATTCCATCATAGAGATAGGCGCTTAATTCATCCCAACGATTCAGACTATAGGCGAATGCTTTGCCTATCGGGCTTTTGGGTAAAACAGCAAACTGCTTCACCTCCTCTGTCATCCATTTTGCAAATTCGTTGATCACCGGCAGCGATTCATACAACCGCAGTTCTTTGCGCTGTGCCGCATCCAGTTTTCTTTCTCTGGCCTCATGCTCTACCTTGTACAGCTTTTGGATAAATACCAATGCTTTTTCTGCTCTTTGCCTATCGTTGGACAATGCTTTCTCAAATTCCCTTTTGGCATGTGCCCAACAGTTCGGATGGGTGATATCCTTATCGGCACCTATACGATTATATGCGCCATAGCCGTCTGTCTTGCAGGCAGCCTTTAAAAGCCATCCAGTATATTCAATGCGGCATCTGTGCTACGACCGGTTTGGTAGTCAAATAACACGATTTTATCTTAGGATGAATCTGAATCCCCAAATTGCAACTTTTTTCCTATTCCCTTAGTATTTTAGATGCGTTTGCCCTGCAAATAATCATGGCTGTATTTACTGCCTTATTTCTTAATAAAATCCTATCTTTTTTCAGGTACGCAATATCTGGGTTTTCTCACTATTTTTTCTGCCTTGATCCCCTCTAACATCAGTACTAACTCAGGCCATAATATACTGCCGTCCTCTGCGGGAACAGGCGGAGTGAAAGTGCCTTTTTCAAGTCGTTTGTAATAAAGTGAAAAACCATCCCTTTCCCAGTGCAGCAGTTTGATATGGCTTCTTCGTTTGTGTAAAAACACAAATACCTCTCCCCCGGTTGGCTCCCGGCCGAGTTCACCGGATACGATGCCGCTGAGTGAGTCAAAACTTTTTCGCATATCACAGGGCTTAACATAAAGCAGATAACAGTGTGATGAACTCAGGTTAAACATTACCTAATTGCAATAGCTGAAGAATCTGATTGGGATCGAAACAATCAAGGCTGACGGTAACCCCATTGGGATAGCTCACAAGCACTTTGCCCTCAGATGGCCGGGCTGTCGTCCGTATGGATAAAAAGACTGCCTGATTTTTCCGGGCATGGCGCTTTTCTTTATAGCGCCAGTACTGAAGGGTGTGATAACCAACCTGATTTTGTGTGCAAATTTCTTTTACGCTTAATCCACCCTGCTTGTACTGTTCTATCAGAGCTTCCATCTGTCATTGCTTGTTCATCTGAAAATCTTCCTTGCAAAACTCTCCGGATTGATGGAATGAGCAATACGGGATTGGTCGGGTGGCTACGTTTTAGCGTTGGCTTTGTGCGGTTTGCAACTGTGCTTCTACCTATGCGTTAGACTATTCAAGATTGCTTCTTTCAAAATAAAGTTCTGGTAAAATTATTTTCGTTTCTTGTTCGCTATCTACTTTTTTCCAATACACTATGAAATTCACCTTCGCACTTTTCAATACATAGTTTTTTTCTTTCATAGTTTCAATTTGTCCAACGAACTGCTTTGAAAATTTCAAAACGGATTTTCCTTTCTCGTCCAAACATTCATCGCCTTTTACTGTTAAACTGTCTCCGCTTTTGAGTTGATAAACCAAATGTTGTCGGGTTATGAAATAGTCAAGCCAAACGTCTTTTAACGACAAGTTCATTGCTAATTCGTTCGGCTGCAAATGTGTTTCTTTGTTTTCAATTCGTTCTAAATTGTTTGCTGTGATGTTGTCAAAAATGTTTGAGTTAAGATGAATTGTCAGGTTTATTTTTGCCCTTGTCATTGCCACATACAAAAGTCGTTTTGCTTCGTCTGTTGCGGGATTGAAGTTTTCAAGCATTAGAAAAACATTGTCAAATTCTTTCCCTTTTGCCTTATGAATGGTTGAAACAAAAATTGTCTCGCCATTTTCGCTATAAAAGTCTTCCAATTTAGATTCACGAATGAAAACTTCTAAGTCGGATTTGTATTTCTTTTTCAGATTTGATGCTTCAAATTCTTTAATGATGTTTCCTAAAATTTCCAATTTCGTGCTGTGGCGATATTTGTTTACCACTTCACGTTTTGCGGTTAACCAAATTTCATCAGTCATAGTATAAACATCATCAGTCAAATTCAACTGATTTAAAAAATATCGAACTTCATCCATATTGTACAAACTAAAACCGTCATTGCTCTGAATTAATTTTGCTTGAATGTTATTTTTTGAAAGTAACCCCGTAATTTGAAGCGCTTCTTCATTTGTCTTTGTCAGCACACAAGTTGTTCCCGAAAGTCCGATTGTCAGAATGTCTTGTACAAGTGGATTGATAAGATTGGCACTTTGATAACGAATGATATTTATTTGCCCATTGTCGTTTTGCTTTGCTATGATTGGCGTTTGTTTTAGTCGGTGTGAAATTCGTTTTACAAATTGATTTGAAAAATTAACAAGGTTATTTTTGCTCCTGTAATTCTCAACCAATTCGTGTTTGACTGCATTATTGACACGAATGAATTGTTCTAGATATTTTGAACTCGCACCTCTAAATTCATAGATATTTTGGTCGTCATCGCCAACTGCAATTACCCGCATTTCTTCGTTCTGTTCCATTAACGCACTTATCAAACCAAACTCGTCTTTGTCAATATCTTGGGCTTCGTCAATTACCAAAACGGTTTTTGTTATTCGGCTTGCTTCAACTTCGTTGTTCTTTATCTTCTGAATTGTCTTTTTTAAGATTTCATCCGATTTTTCTAGACTGCCCACTTTACCCAACAAATCAAAACAGTAAGAATGGAAAGTTTTTATTTCAATATAGTTTGCTGCATTCCCAATAAGTTTAAGCAAACGATTTTTAAATTCGGTTGCTGCTGCTCTTGAAAATGTAATCATCAATAACTGTTCGTGCTTCACATCTTCCATTAAAAGCAACGCAGCCAATTTGTGAACCAAAACTCTGGTTTTTCCGCTTCCCGGACCAGCAGCAACAACAATGAATTTAGTTTCGTTGTCGTTTATGATTTTCAATTGTGTTGGCGAAAGTTCTCCGAAAAGTTCTCTGAATTTAGCTGGCGTAATGTTTCGTTTGATTTCATTTTGACGACTGCCCGGAAAATATCTGTGTAAAAACGATGAATAATTTAAATGAAAATAATCTTCTACAAACTGCAAAGCGCTTTTGTAGTCATCAATCATTTTCTTGGCGTATTCGCCAACGATGTGAATTTGCTGAACTTTGTTTTCGTAAAACTGATGCAGTTTTTGATAATCGTCTTTTGTGTAGCGTTTTTTGTTATCCTGTTCCGTTCGTTCAATGGTCAAACGATTATACACCACCAAAAAACCGCCTTCAATTTTTATGGCTTCTATTCTTGATAAGTAAAAAAGCGTGTCCTCAATATCGTCAATACAGATGTCCATTTTGAACAGGCTTGTACTCGCTTCATAAGCATCTTTTAGCTCGTGAACGGAAAATTCAACCAACACTTCTTCCTTTACCGCATCTTTTTCCGAAGCGTTTACATTACTTTTTTCATAGAGAAGTTCAATAATGAATTTCGCCAATTCGTGCCGTTTCTCTAATTTTTCTTTCAATAATTCTTTCGGGTATAATGAAAGGACTGCAATGTGATTTCTTGATTCTAAACCTTTTCGCTTAATCCAATTCTTGATTACCCAAAAATTGAAAATGGCTTTAATCTTGTTGGTGCTGATGTCGTCAAGTCCTTTTTCTTCCGCTTGTTCGTTCAGTTCTTTGATGTGAAATACTTTTTCTTGTTCTTCAATGATTGGAAGCAAAAAATTTTCAATTTTATTGAATGTGTCAACGATATTGGACGAATGATTTTTGTTTTCTCCTTTTTTGATAAAAGCGGTTAAATCTTTTGCATCGGCTAAAATCTTTTCTTCGCGCAAAAGATTGACAATGTTTATCACTTCTTCTTTTACAATTCCTAAGTGGTCGCTGATATAATCAATTCTTGATTCTGCGACTTCATCGCTTGATTGCTTTCTGCTTTTGCTTGAAAAAAGTTTCTTGATAATTCTTACACCTTTTTCTTTTTGGTTTCCAACAAATTTTTCCGAAGCATTGATTTTGCCAATAGCTTCCTGTGCGTTTTTTGAAAGGATACTGTTGGCGAAAATTCTCGGTATATTTTGTCCACGTTTCAAATATCCCGCATCTTCCAACGCTGCAATGGCTGTTGTAACTCTTGTTTCAATTTCAACAACATTGTCGTCCCAACCTGCTTTTCGTGCAATTTCCAAAGCGGAATTTGAAACAGATGAACGGAATCTTGTAATATCTTTTATGGCTTTCCAAACTTGCTGAATTTCTTTAATGGAAAGCTTCGTTTGATTTAACAGAATAAAATGTTTGCTTAAATCTTCTTCGTTAAACAACACAAAACAATCAGCCGTGATATCTTCGTCTCGTCCTGCTCGTCCTGCTTCCTGAATATAGTTTTCAAGTGAATCGGAAATTTCATAATGAATAACCATTCCAACGTCTTTTTTGTCAACGCCCATTCCAAAAGCAGAAGTAGCCACCATTATCTGAGTTTCTCCGTTGATAAACGAATCTTGGTTTTCAGATTTTTCCTGCTTATCCATTTTACCGTGATACGGTTTAGCATTAAACCCGTCTTCTTTCAAGCGTTCAGCAAGTGTGTAGGCTTTTCGTGTACGTGAAACGTAAATGATTGTCGGACAATTTTTTTCTTCAATCAAATCTCTCGCTGCTTGATATTTCTCTTCTTCGTCTCCTTTTTCAAAAACTTTGTATTGTAAATTTGTTCGTGATGCTATTGAAGTAAATAATTCAAGATTAAGCGAAAGTCTTTCTCTGAAATAATCTCGTATGTCTTCAATTACTTTTTGTTTTGCTGTTGCTGTAAAACACGAAACAGGAATTCCGTCTTCAAGATTTTTCTTTTCTTGAATGGTTTTGATAAAATCTCCAATGTATAAATAATCAACTCTGAAATCTTGTCCCCACGATGAAAAACAGTGTGCTTCGTCAATAACAAAACGAGAAATTTTTCTTCCTAAAACTAATCTTTCGATTGTTTTTGAGCGTAATGATTCTGGTGATATGTAAAGAATGGAAGCCGAACCGTCTTCAATTCTTTCAAAAGATTTTGCTCTTTCAATCGGGTCAAGTAAGCCGTTTATTGTAACTGCATCTGTAATTCCAATTTTTTCAAGATTGTCAACTTGGTCTTTCATTAATGATTGCAAAGGCGAAATCACAATGGTTAAACCTTTTGAAGTTTCTCCGCTCATCAAAGCAGGAACTTGAAACGTGATTGACTTTCCGCCTCCTGTCGGAAAAACAGCAAGAATAGATTTGTTGTTAATCGCTGCTTTAACTGCTTTTTCTTGTAAAGGTTCTCCACTGTAATTTCGGTAAGAATCAAAACCGAAAAATCTTTTTAGCCCTTTATTTGCGTCTAATGCCTGATTACAGTATTCGCAACCACTTACACAAGGTATGTTTCTTAGACGAAACATTATCCGTTCCACTTCAGGATAATTTTTTAAAACCCAAGGCGGTGTTATGGAATGTACTTTTTTGTGCTGAACAAAAGAGTTGATTAGCGATAAACAGTAAGCTAGTTCAATCGGTTTTTCTGAAATGATTTTTGCTAAATCAACCTGTTCGCAAATTTCATTTTTGAATTTTTCACGAATTAGTATTTTAATGTCTATGCTTGTACTGCTGTATCTGATGTAACGAAAAAATGCGTAGAACTCTTTTTTGTCGTTTAACAGCAAATAAAAAATTTGCTTGAGCGTGTCGTCTGTCTGCTTGAAAGTAGCAATTTCGTCATTCAACAAATCTTTCGCTTTGATAGAATCATTCAATGGATTGTTTGTGTCTTCGGATTGCAGTTTGTCGTCTTTGAGTAATGAATGATACGGCTTTGTCGGGAAAAGCAAAGGCGAAAGAAACAAAGTGTCAATGATGTTTGACGAACATATTCCTGCATCATTGAGGGCTTTGCCAATGTATTTGATGTCGTGATTGAAAATGTTGTGTCCGCAGACAAATCGTGTCCCGTTGAGAAATTGGATAAACTCAGCTATCGAAGTTTTATGGAAAGAAGCACCGTTGTCCTTGACACTTCCAATGTCAAGAACTTTCCCGCTCTTAGGTTCAATTTCCGTATCTATGAATATAATTGAGTTCATTTATTGTTTCAACATCTTTGTTTTATCTGCTTTTCAGTTAGTAAATCTTATACCAATAAAAAAACGCTTCAGGGTTGGATTTTTTCAGTTTATTCAACTTGCTGTTGAGTGGTTCGCCAATCTGCCAATCTTTTGGTTGAAGCGGGTTTTCAAACTTGTCAATCATTTTTGCATCGTATTGTATCAAAGTCGAAAGGAAAGCCACTTTTGAAGCGTGGGCGATTACCCTTTTCGATGTGATAACTTTTCGAAAAAATAATCCCATTTATTCGTAAAATACCGTTTAGCAGTTCGTCAAAATTTCCTTTTCCGTCTGTGCCTCTACTTACAATACAAAGAGCTGTTTCGTAAATGTCTTCCAATACATTATTTTCTGTAATCTTTTCTGAATTTCGATAAGCAATTTCTGTTTTAGCGAAGCGATAAAACGTAGTTTTAATGGTGCTCAATATCTGTTACCGCATCAAACAAATTCCCGATGTCGTACAGTTGTTTGATGATTTCCATACTCATACTATCATCCTTTTTGAAGTAGGGAATTCCTGTGGTGTTGGGTGCAAAAGCTGTAAGTTTATCGCCCAAATATCTTCCAAACTCGGAACATTTACGTTAAGCGGTTTGCCTGATTGCGGAATAAAATCAGAATTAACAGGAAGATAAATTATGTTGGCATAATTTATTTCTTCAAATAAAATGTCCAGCTAAACATATTCTTCATCTTTGTTGGTTTTGTGTAAAGGTGTAAAGAAAAATTTGTAATGTTCTTTTTTGATTTTTGAATTGGCACTTCGGTGTTGTAATTCTTTTCTTAAAAATCCTTGCTCTTTTACGATTGCATCTAAAATACTTTCCAAGTCTTTGATTTCATTCGGCAGAATAATGTCAATATCTATTGAAAGACGTTTTGTTGAATTGAAATGCAACATCAATGCTGTTCCGCCTTTGAAAATAAAGGAAAGGTTTTGCTTTGTAAAACCTTCCAACAGCAACAAGGTACGCATAATCTTCTCAACAAGAATTTTGGCCGTATTGCGGTGTTGCTTTGACACTTGGTTAAGCCACTCTATTGATATTTCGTTTAAGTTTATCATTCTATGAAACGGCAGTTATTTTTCATTGCTGCCATAAATTTGGAACTGTTTTTACAAATTGGTTTAATTCTTCTTTTTTTCTTCTCCTGTCGGCATAACGAAGCATTTTACTTTGATTTATCGTGTATTTTGCAAACGCCTCTTTGAAAATTGTCCGCATTTCTGCACCTTTTTGAGCCGAAAAAATCACGTCATCACAAAAAATGTCCACCAACATTTTTTCAATGGTTGCGGTTTCTACTCCGTTTATATTTTGCGTTGGGGCTTCGGTAACAAGTGGTTTTACAATAAATATTTCTTTTTCATTTACTATGTATTTTTCTAAAATGTCATTTGTCGGCTCGATGAAAACTGATTTTTTAATTTCCCGCAAAAAGTAAAAAACCGAATTGGTTGTTTCCTTGTCCGTTTCTACCAACAAGAAAAAACGGTTGGGCTGATGTTGCATAAATTCGTTGAGAATAGAAGTGTTCCAAACACATAGATTAGCAAAAAGAAATTCCGCTTTCAGTTTTTTGAAAATTTTTTTTTGTTCCCGATGAAATTTCAGGAACGTAACTTTTGCCTTCGCCAAGCGTAAATTTTCCTCTGCCGATGCGTTGCAAAACGCCTGATTGCACTAATGTATGAACACGCCAATTTACCGTTGTCGACTTAATGTTCTTTTCGGTTTGTTCATAAAAGGCAGCAATGTCCTGCGTTTCAAAAACGGTTTTGCTTTTGAAATAGCGTTTCATTTTGTCGGTATGTAGTTTATCTGTTGCGATGACTTCCTATATTTTAAGCAAAAATACAAAAAACTATGAAACGGCAGCAATTTTGAAAAAATGCCGAAAATTAGAGTTGTCAAGGGTAGGGAAACGGCTCTTTTGCAAACTTTGGGTGGTGGGTGGGCTTGGTGCGGTTTGCAAATGTGCTTGCTGTGTGTCGGGGAAATTGAATAAAAATGTGCGGTGGGAAAAATAAAAAATACAGAAGCTCAGGCATTGAGTGTCGGCTTACTCGCTGTTCTGTTGCAATATGGTCTTTATGTTGTCCACTTGTCAATGTTGTCCGTAGGTCTTTCGGCACTTTTCTGGATATGGCTTCGATGAAGCCGTCTTGCTGGGTAATCCTTCCCAAATAGGGGCCTGTCTTTTTTCTGCCTTTCTTCCGCTCTGCATCATAATAGGCAGATACGCTATAAACATAAAACTTATGCTCCGATTTTTCTGATCTCAGTACCGGGTTTACGGTACTCGTTCACCATTTGGGGTAAGGGGATTTTTAGATTTCATATATTCCGTATTACGGAATACAAAGCAAGTATAAAAAACCACAAAACCTAATGGAATTGTGGCATAAAGGGAAAATTATATGCCGTATAAGGAAAAGTTACAGATTAAGGAGTATTTACTTTTCCTTTTTTACAAAACTTACCACATTGGAGTATTTCAATTCGTTGCCACTGTCCACAAAGGCAATTCTCACATAATATTTTGTTTCCTTAGGTGGGGTGGGCGGGGTAGGTCCCTTTTCTTACGGCAGGAGGCCGAAGTAGATAAAAATAATACAACAATATCTGAAATGTATAATAACTGTTGTGAAAGTTTTTTACGATGAACAGGTCTTACAAATAATAAGCCCACAAATACAATACCCACCAGTATTTGTGAAACATTATTAAACAAAATAGTAGTGGCGTAAGTCAATGCCGATACCGAATAACCATTCAATGATTTTGAATCTAACTCACCCACTGTTTTAAAACCCGAAACACTGTCTTTGGAAACCTGCACCTGAAAAGACTTTACTTTGTACTCCTTCAATGACTCCCAGCTTATGCGAAGGCTGTCATTAACCAACTGAACCGACAGATTATTAAATACTACCGCCGAGGGTTTTTTGTTTTCTATTGTTACAGAAAAGTCTTTCACCTGACCATTTTGCAATTGAGTGTCGAAACTAAAGTTTGGATTGCCTGTGTTTTCTGCAGCTATTCTTAATCTCAAAGGTGAGTTCAAAACCGCTTTAGCCAAAACCGGAACATCTAATTGGAAAGAATGAGTATAATCATCGGCACCCGAACTGGTGCTTGTGCCCAAAAGTTCTTCGGCTTCATAGGTTCCGCTATTGTTCAGGTCGAGCCAGGCTTTTACAATCTGCGCTTTATTGCCTGTTACTACCTGCAAGTCAGAAGGTGTACCCACATCAATATTGCCGCCCGTAATACAACTATGGTCTTCATAAGGAATCTTAATACTTGATGCATAATTCTGCGACTGATATTTCAACGCTGCCAACAAAACATTTTTGATGCCTATACCATTGTGCGAGCCTGATGAAATGGTAGTCTGGTAAGGAATTGATTGGGGTGCAGCATAATTAAGCAAAGGCTGGCCTCCAGTGGACTCGGTCAAAGATTTTCGGTATGTGAGCAAAGAAGCTACCGCTCTGTCTGCCTGACCTTGCGTAAACTTGGCTCTGCAACTAAAATACCCCATAATATTCAAAGGCAGTTCTCCCCACGGCAATCCGGTGCAAGGGTTGATGGCAGTACTGCTTGGGCAATCATAAGTAGATGTGTGCGGGTCGGTATCACACACTCTGTCCCCCTGAGTTTCGCAATTTGTATTGCTGGGACACCTTACACCGTCTCCTCCGTCAAAAGTGTGGTAAAGCCCCAGCGCATGTCCCAACTCATGAGGGAGTGTGAGCGAATAGTTATTGGCAACGCTGCCAATAATAACCGTTCCATCCAAGCTTTCCAACTCATTGGGCAGGTAAGAATATCCGTAAGTTATCTGGTTGGGATTACTGTTATAAATCTTCCACACTATCCAGATATTATAATAATCCTTTGAAGGCCATTTACTCAGATTTTTCATGTCTATTTCGGACAAGGCGGGTTCAAAGAAATTCATATTTACCCCATTAGATACATATTTGGAGTTATTGCTTGCATCTACTCTGTTTATTCCATTGGTGGGCAAACATCCCATCCATCGTTTGGCCAGTGTAAACCGAATTGGCATAGCTACGGCATTGGAAGCGTTTTGCCCGAAATAAACCTTATTTAAAAAATCAATCATTCCCTGGATAGTAGCATCTGAAGGATTATTTTCTGTGCCAATTGGATCTCCTTTGTGAATAATATGTACCACCACAGGTAGTTCATAAATATTACTTTGTATCTGCGCTCCTTTTATTTCTTTTATTTTTTCTCTGTCTCTTTTTACAGCTGCCTGCACTAATGAAATGCTCCTGTTTGTTTCGGCAATTCGGGCGGTTGTTTCCGGGTTGCTCATTTTTTGACGATACAGTTCATCAAAACCGCAAACCTGATTTTGGGCAAAAAGAGTATTGCCAAAACCAAAAAGTATTAGAAAAAAAATAAAGACCCTTAATTTGATTCTTATTAAACCGGTACGCATTGAAACAGCAATTTAAATCCACCTAATTTTGCTTCTCCGAAAATACGATTACTTATGCAATAAGTAAAAAAAACCCCAATAAATTCTCTATCTAAAGCTAAATCAATATCTTCCGAAAAACGATTGATTATTTTCCATCCTTTACTCAAAGAAGTTCCTCCTTTAAAAATCAAAGCATTGGCATAGTTCATTGAAAAGATAATTGCCAAACTGGGCACCACCCACCAATCATTTACTGCTGATGATGACGATGGTAAACCCATTTTTCGACTCGTTTCAGTAAAAAGTCTTATTTTGGTTTCATCCGGCAATTGAAACCATTCCTCTAAATGTCTGAACTTATTCATTGGCTGTAAGCAGTTTTCTAATCCATACAGGAGCTAATTGCAAATCATGTTGTAAATGCTTGGAATTTTCGCTTTTTAAAATCTCCCTTATCTGTTTTATTTCTTCAGTTGTTGCTTCGTCTTTTCCTGTTGTTCGTAAAGCCTGAATAGCCAAAGTGCTGATTTTACCAACAAAGACCAAGTTTTTAGCACTCGCTTTTTTGAATGTTATGGTTTGTTTCCCAATTTTAATTTTTCGCGCCGAAGTGTCTGAGTAAATAACAAGGTTTAAAGGCACTTGTGTTGTCAATCCTAACTCACTAACTATTTCATTGGATAGACGACATATATCAATATATTTCCTTACTTTTGCGTATGCAAGGAATAGAAGTACTAATAGCCGAAAAGATGGATGGGAGAAAATTATTCCATGAGCAAAGTGAATATATTCGTATTCAGGCAGTAAAGCAGGTGCGGATAGAGAACAAAAGTCCGGAAGAAGTGATTAAATGAACAATTATTTTCTTAACGCAATTTTTTTTTGGCTGCCCAAACGAGACAAACTAAATGTTGCCAATGTTTATTACTCAGTTATTTTATGTCCTGATGGTACACAGATAATATTTTTTCACCTGCATATTCATCTGCGGAGCAATTAAGGCATTGTCCACCTGTGAAATATCTTTCAGACTGCCGTCTTTGTACAGAATGGTGATGTTTTCGTCTTTCAGATTGTAGAGGGTATTACTGGCTTCGCCCCAGAAAACATAATAAGCGGCTTCCTCCTCCTGAACATGCATTTGAGCAGCAATTTCCTTTCTTTTTTGATGCAGATAGCCTTCTGCAAAGGGTTCTGATTGCAGCTTGATGTGCATCAGTCTTCTTTCTACCAGCGAACGGCATAGGGTGGAGAGGATTTTATCGGGATGGCTGCTCCAGTTTTTGATGGTGGCCATCAGGTCTTGGTCATCCATGCTGCAAAACTCATCCAACATGGTTTCAATCTCTATTGTTTGCAGATGCAGGAAAGTATTAAGCGAAGGAGTAGCAGCGGTAACGTCTATATTTTTGGAAATCAATTCTTTAGCCCTGCGGAAAATCATCACCAACATTTTTTCGGCAGCCACCACTGTTTTGTGCAGATACACCTGCCAGTACATCAGCCTGCGGCTGAGTAGGAATTTTTCGATGGAGTAGATTGCCTTTTCCTCCACCACAAGGTTTCCGTCTTTCACTACTAACATCTTGATAATGCGGTCGTAGCCAATCACCCCTTCGGCCACGCCGGTAAAGAAACTGTCGCGGGTGAGGTAATCCATCCTGTCCACATCCAACTGGCCGGAGACCAACTGATGCAGAAATCGTTTGGGGTATTGGTTGGTGAAGATTTCGATGGCGGTTTGCAGTTGGCCGCACATTTCTTTATTGAGCTGCTGCATGAGGAGCAGTGACATTTCTTCATGACGAACACCCTTTATCAACTCGGTCTCAAGCGCATGCGAAAACGGACCGTGTCCCACATCGTGCAGCAAAATGGCCACTTTGGCAGCCAATGCTTCCTCCGGCGATATTTCAACGCCTTTGCTTTTCAGTTCGTTCAGTGCGTTGCACATCAGGTGATAGGCGCCCAAGGAATGATGCAGCCTGCTGTGAACAGCGCCGGGATAAACCAAGTGTGCAAAAGCCATTTGATGAATATTGCGCAGCCGTTGGTAGTAAGGATGCGAAATAATTTGCAAAAGTATAGGGTGGTCTATAGTAATGAAGCCATAAACCGGGTCGTTGATAATCTTTCGGGTTGTTTGCATTATAACTTATTGGAGCAAATTTAACATCTTACCCTATTATTCTACAATATCTTTCAATCTATCCACACCTCTTCTAAAAGCATGTTGAATTAATTATCTTTGTTCCATGATCAAATACAATCAAGGCACATTAGACAAGTTGGAGGCAATATCTGAGCAGGGAGGATATATTTTAAGATATGAGCGAGGTACTTTTCAGAGCGGATATTGTATTTTGGAGGATAAAAAAGTAGTGGTGTTAAACAAATTTTTACAAACAGAAGGTCGCATCAATACGCTGCTTGAACTGATTCCGCAACTCGAAATTAACCCCGAACAATTGGATGGAGGACTGCAAAAACTGTACGCCGAGGCGGTAAGTAACAGTGTGTCGGAAGATGAAGGCTGATAATTTCGGTCATTTCTTATCCACTATTTCAAAACAACATTTTCGTTTTTACATTTTAATTTTTTGTCCTACCCTTCGCTACATATTACTTTTCTTGGCACCGGCACCAGCAGTGGCGTTCCCATGATCGGTTGCGGCTGCAAGGTTTGCCTGTCGAAGGATACTAAAGATAACCGACTGCGATCCAGCATTTTGGTGCAGAGTGAAACCACCTCCATAGTGATAGATTCTGGCCCCGATTTCAGGCAGCAAATGCTGAGGCATGAGGTAAACAGACTGAATGCGATTGTTTTTACCCATTCTCACAAGGACCATATAGCAGGGTTGGATGATGTGCGGGCATACAATTATTTTCAGCAGGAACAGATGAATGTGTATGGAACCCAAGCCACGCTCAACAGAATTATTATCGAGTACGATTACGCCTTTCACGATTTCAGGTATCCCGGCGTGCCAAGTATTCAATTGCATATCCTCAATGAAGAAGATGATTTTACAATCGGCGACATAAAGATTACCCCAATCCCTGTCTGGCATCTCAATATGCCGGTGCTCGGCTTCCGTTTTGGTGATTTTACCTACATTACCGATGCCAATAAAATTGAGGAATTGTCAAAAGAAAAAATAAAAGGAAGCAGTGTACTGGTTTTGAATGCGCTGCGAAAAGAAAAACATATTTCTCATTTTACGCTTCAGGAAGCCATTGATCTGGCAGATGAGTTAGAGATTCCGCAGGTGTATTTTACCCATGTTTCGCATCAGATGGGTTTGCACGAAGAAATAAACCGGCAACTGCCCAGGAGCCGACAACTTGCTTTTGATGGATTGCAGATTGAAATTTAGAATTTCACTAAGTTCAGAAACAGCCAGATAAAAATAATACTTCCCAAAAGTGAGTCGAACCTGTCTAAAAAGCCGCCGTGTCCGGGCATGATTTTTCCACTGTCTTTCACATTAGCCATCCGTTTTAGTTTAGATTCAAGCAAATCGCCCATAGTGCCAAAGACTGCCACTATCAGCGATATGCCTAATAACGCCGGCCAGCGAAACCAGGGCTTTAAAATAAGGGTCAATGCCAGCACGCAAAGCAATGCGCCTCCCACCGTTCCTTCGATGGTTTTTTTTGGGGATATTTTTGAAAACGGCGTTTTGCCGATGGCTGAACCTACTAAGTAAGCCATTGTATCGTTTACCCACAAAGCCAGGATGATGAGGATAGGTATATAAAAACCATTTGACCTGCCTGATAACTCCTCTCCATCATTTAGCACTCTGATATCTTCTGACAGGCGCAAATGCAGAAAAAGGCCCAATGTGAGCGAAATATAAACCAATCCTAATGCCAGCGCTCCCATTGATTGCATCGTTACTTTATACTTTTGAAACCAGCCCATTGTCAACAACACACAACCGGCCAATAAAAATGATAATGAAAAATTTTCTTTGACAGGGTAGTAATACAGAAATAACCCATCGCTCAATAATAAAATGACATGAAACCCTATTAACAGAAATCCATATAAAATGTAGGGATGAAAATAAGTGCGGTGAATTTTCTCCATCAGTTTTCGGTATTCCATCCAGCAGCCAATATGTATCAAGGCAACTAAAGTGAAAAAGCTCCATTCGTTGTACAACAAACCGGCTGCTATCACAGCTACGAACGCAAGCGCTGTCCAGGTGCGGGTCCAGAAAGTAGTCCAGTTAAACGCCATGGGTGATAAAATTAGTTTCTGATTCTTTTTTCAGTTTGATAAATAATAAAAAAATAAGCGGCAAAACAATGAACCCCCAGTACGATCCGTCTTTGTCGCTCATCAGTTCGGCAAGTGGTTTCCCCTTAGAGTGTTGAACATACAATACGATTACGGCCATGGCATTATTGATAAAATGCACCAGAATACTCAGCCACAATCTTCGGGTGTAATGAAATACCAATCCTAAAACCATACCCAAAATAAATCGGGACAAAAATCCATAAGCCGAAAAATGGATAATACTGAAAATAAGACTTACCAAAATGACGGACATCCATTTTTTGCCATTACTCCGGTACAGATAGTTTTGCAAACCGCCCCGGAAAAAAGTTTCCTCACATATAGCCGGAACTAATGCCAGCACAATTACCGAAATAAACAATTCCAGTCCATTGTTCAGCTTTATCAGACTGGCGGCTTGTTTCATGTAGTCGTTTTCCCATTGGTCAAAATACATTTTCCAGTCCTTCGGAAAGGGAATTTGGTAGCTCATGTATCCCAAAGCGCTACTGAGCGCCAGTCCGCAGGCTGTTATTAATATCACTAACCAAAGTTGTTTTTGGGTAATGCCTCCTTTGAAACCGGTGAGCTCAATGGGTCTTTTGTTCAAGCGGCTTGCGGTAAAAAGCGTTGGAAGAAACATAATGATAATGGCCGAAACCGATTGCACCACCTGCATCAGTCGGTAATGTTGCGAAGTTGTCAATAAATCGGCAGCCGAAAATGATTGGCCGGTCATTAGCATGATGATGGCCATACTAATTAGCGATGCCAAAAACATGCCACCCACGGCAAAAACCACCAGCATAAAAAAGCCTGCTTTGTAGGAAATTACCCACTATTTTGATCAATTATATCCATTAAAAAATAAGTGTGTAAATTTGCAGGCTCAAAAATAGGTAAATAAATATAGACAGGGGAAAAGAATAACTGAAAAAAAGTGTTTGATTTACAAAGCAAAAGGAATTTCATTGAAGAAGGAATTGGTTTTTATGGAAATCGATTTTCCCCTTTGGAAAAGCAGCCTTAGGGGAGAAGAAAGGAATCCGAACAAGCCTTCAATAAGATTTGTTATTCTTAACCACTAAAAACAAATGGTAAAAATAGGCAACATACAGCTACCGGAATTTCCGTTATTACTGGCACCCATGGAAGACGTGAGCGATCCGCCATTCCGTGCGGTGTGCAAAGATGCGGGTGCCGATCTGATGTACACCGAATTTATCAGCAGCGAAGGCTTGATAAGGGATGCCATTAAGAGCCGCAGAAAGTTGGACATTTTTGATTATGAAAGGCCTGTTGGCATTCAGATTTTTGGCGGTGATGAAGAAAGCCTTGCGCTGGCTGCCAAAATTGTGGAGGTTACACAGCCCGATTTGTTAGACATCAACTTTGGGTGCCCTGTAAAGAAAGTGGCCCTCAAAGGAGCAGGCGCAGGGGTGCTGAAGGATGTGGACCTGATGGTGCGGCTGACTGCGGCAGTTGTAAAGTCCACTTCACTGCCGGTAACTGTAAAAACCAGATTGGGCTGGGACCACAACAGCCTCAATATTGAAGAGGTGGCAGAACGCCTACAGGATGTGGGTATAGCCGCCTTAGCCATTCACGGGCGCACTCGGATGCAGATGTACAAGGGCGAAGCCGACTGGACATTGATTGGAAAGATAAAAAACAATCCACGCATCAATATTCCTATTTTTGGCAATGGAGATATTGACAGTCCGCAAAAGGCGCTGGAATATAAAAACCGGTATGGTGTGGAGGGCATCATGATTGGACGTGCAGCCATTGGCTATCCCTGGATTTTCAGAGAAATCAAGCATTTTCTGCAAACCGGCGAATTGCTGGTGCCACCTACTGTGGAAGAAAGAGTGGCTGTAGTGCGTAAGCATTTGCAAAAGAGCGTGCAATGGAAAGGCCCGGTGGTGGGTATCAACGAAATGCGTAGGCATTATTCCAATTACCTGAAAGGATTACCGCATATCAAAGATTTTCGTGCCCGGTTAGTAATGATTAATACCGAAGAAGAAATCAATCTGGTATTGGACGAGGTGATTGAAAAATATGCCGGTTATCAAATAGCAGCCACTCCAATCGAACTGATTGATTATCATCAGAAATGTTCGCTCCAGTGATTCTAGCATTTTAACATCAATATTTCAAAACGGAAAAGCAATAGCCACTACCTTTGCGGGCTCATGCGTATTTACAAAGAATTTTATCAAAAATTTATTTCAAAGGCCGGACAGTTAAAGAAAACGCTTAACTGGCTTAGTTTTTCACGTCTTGCTTTGTTTGTATTGTTTTTGTTTCTGGCGTATCGCTCCACACAGTCGGGCAGCGGAATCACTATCTCGCTCTCTGTTGTTTTTCTGGCTTTGTTTTTTGTTGTGGTCAAATGGTATGACCGGTTGGAACAGAAATTGGTTTTTTACAAAACACTTTCTAAGGTGAATGAAGATGAAGCACGTTTTGTGGAAACGAATCAATCTCAATATGATGAAGGCAGGAATATGAAAATGTACAACATCCTTATTCTTACGACTTAGATATTTTTAGTACGGGGGATTGTTTTCTTACCTCAACCGTTGCAGCACCGAATTTGGCAAAGAAGCATTAAAGAGCAGTCTTTTGCAACCTGATGTTGCAGCTATTGGCCAGAGGCAAAAGGCAGTTAAAGAATTAGCGGATAAAGTTGAATTCAGGCAGAAGCTATTCGCGTATGGCAGTATCCATGAGGGAAAAAAAACTGATTTGGAGAAATTGAAAGAATGGATTGACTCAAAGGAAACGCTCATACATAAGACATTATACCTGCTGCTGATGGTGTTTCCTGTGGTTACAATCGGAAGTCTGGTTTATTATTTGATAAAGACAGTGATGCAGCTTTCCGTATTTTTTTACAGTCTGTTTGTGATTAATTTGATCATCGCTTTTTTCGTTTGCAAAAGAATTACAAAGCAACTGTCGGTATCTTCTTCGGTTACAAAAATTTTGCAGAGCTATAAAGAACAATTGCAACTTATTGAGGAGGAAAAATTTCAGTCGGACCTGCTGAAGCGATACCAGCAAAAACTGAAAGACGGAAACCAATCTGCCTCTCAGTTATTAAAACAGTTGGCATCGCTTTTTGATTATCTCGAAACCATTATCAACCTTTTAGTGAGTATTTTGCTCAACGGGCTCTTTCTTTTCATATTCATATTTTGTATCGCTTGGGCAACTGGAAGAAGCAACATGCAGCCAAAATTAATGACTGGCTTCTTTTGATAGGTGAAGTAGAAGCGCTGAACAGTTTCGCTAATTTTTCTTACAATAATTCTTCTTTTTGTTTTCCTGAAGTAAGTGACGGGCCTGCATTTAGGGCAAAAGACCTGGGACATATTTTGATTAAGCCCGGGAAAAGAATAACGAATGACGTTTCATTTAACCAACAAAAATTTGTGATTCTTACCGGTTCCAACATGAGCGGTAAAAGCACTTTTTTGAGAACGGTGGGTGCCAATTTAGTATTGGCCAAAGCCGGTTCTGTGGTATGTGCGGCACAGATGCAGTTTATCCTTTCGACATATTTGTCAGCATGAGAATAACCGATTCATTGCAGGAGAGTGAATCATTGTTTTATGCCGAACTGAAAGACTTCAGTCCATCATTCAGCATTTGCAGGCAGGAAATATCACTTTTGTTATTCTGGATGAAATATTGAGAGGTACCAACAGTAACGATAAGCGAAACGGCACCATCGGCCTGATAAGAAAAATGGCTAAAGAAAATACCTTCGGTATCATTGCCACTCATGATGTGTTAGTGGCAGATCTGATAAAGGAGTATCCTGATTATATTGCTAATAAAGCATTTGAATCGCAAATCATTGATGACGAATTACTGTTTGATTACAAACTGAAAGAAGGCGTGTGCAATACTTTGAGCGCTTCTTACCTGATGAAAAAATGGGTGTGATAGATCATGATGGCAAATCGAAAAACTAACTTTAACCTTGCGAAACGGCTTTCAGCCCTACGATGCTGGCAATTAAGGTAAAAATAAAAAACAACCGCCAGAATCCTGCCGGTTCTTTAAACAAAACTATTCCCACAATGGCTGTAGAAACAGCGCCAATACCTGTCCACACTGCGTAAGCGGTACCGATAGGAATTTTTTTTGTGGCTATGTATAACAAAACCATACTGATGGCAAGGGTTATCAAAAACATAATCAACCAATAAAAAGAATACCTGCCCTTGGTTTCGTGTGCCATTCCCAAACTTGTGGCAAAAGCGGCTTCAAAAAACCTGCTATTAAAAGTATGATCCAATACATAGGTCGATTTATCTGTTTTGATGATATATTTGGGTCAAAATTAGGGTTTTCAAAATATCTTATGGGTTTCGGTAAAATGTATTTCTGTTATACATTTGCCTGAAATAGAAATACAGCATGGATGACGAATATTTTATGAGGTTGGCATTGAGGAAGCGCAGCGTGCATTCGATGAGGATGAGATACCCATTGGCGCAGTAGTGGTGGCCGACAACAAAATAATCGCACGAGGCTATAATATGACAGAGCGGCTAAATGACCCTACTGCTCATGCCGAAATGATAGCGCTTACCAGCGCTTTTGTAAATATGGGCGCCAAATACCTGCCCGAGGCGACCTTGTACGTTACTGTGGAGCCTTGTGTAATGTGTGCCGGCGCTTTATACTGGAGCAAACTCAGTAAAGTAGTGTGGGGCGCTGCCGATGAAAAAACGGTTTTAGCCGAATAAAGCCTGCCATTTCACCCTTTCATCCAAAGACAGAAATTTTAACGGGTATTTTAAAGGAAGAATGTGCTGCATTGATGAAAGCTTTTTTAAAAGAAAAGGTAGTCAATTTTCTGATAGCGCTTCGTTTTGATACCTACTCCAATCCGCTGAGATCAGTTTTTAAAACCCCGATTTTTCAATTTAAGAAATCAACGCCGATGCGCCCAATATTGCAATATTATTAACCGTTCCGGGTACAATCTTTAGCTTTTTCAATGATTCGGGAAAATAGAAATCTTCCAGCTTGTTCCTCATAGTCGGTTCAAAAAAAGAATACGCTTTTGTGAGCGAACCACCAAGCACAATCATCTGAGGATCATAAGCATATAAAACTGTTTTTACGAGAGTGCCAAAATGACCGCCAAATTCTTCCCATAACTTTAGGGCATCTGCATCTCCCTTTTGCGCCAGCTCATATTGTGCCAATGCAGTAGTATTGTGTTTTTTTGAGAAAAACAGAGAACTGGTATAATGTTCATAATCACTGTCAAGGTAGGGCATACAACCTATTTCACCTGCGCCGCAGTTCACACCGGCATACAATTCGTTATTTACAATAATTCCGGAGCCTGTGCCTGTCCCCATGGCAATGGCCACCATTGAGGAATATCCTTTACCGGCTCCATATTTTGTTCGCCTAATGCAAAACAGTTTACATCATTATTTACCTGCACGGGAATTTTAAATGCAGCCTCCAGAAATGGCTTTAATTCCACTCTTTCCCAGGAAGGTATATGCACTACATTATAAACAATTCCTTTTTCAATATCTACCACCGATGGCACACCAATTCCTATACCTTTTACACCCGGCTGCACTAATGGCGCAATCATTGTTTTCAACTGATCCAACGTTTTTTCCAAAGAATCCTTATCGCTTAATGCAACCTGATTAATCATTTGAATAGCGCCATTGTGTACAAGCCCGGCCCGAATATTGGTGGCACCCAAGTCAACTCCTATGGTCATAAAATCTGTTTTTTATATTCCCCTTTGATAAAACAATCAAAGATTCGTCAGTTTTTTATCAATTATCCGGCAAAAACCGTAAAATAAGCCTCAAAATAAGCATTTTTTAACCGTAAAATATCAAATCCCGGGATTTTTATATTTATGAACGGCTTTTATATATCTATTTCCTTTTTGTGTGCGAAATCGGGTAGGTTGTTGCAAAAAATTTCTGTCTTTGTCAAAACTCCAGACAATAAAATGCAAATGAGGAAAAAACGTAAGACCTGTATTGCCGCTTAGGGCAATCGGCTGGCCTTTCAGTACACTGTCGCCTACGTTTACAAAAAAAATACTGTTTCGCCTCAGGTGCCAGTAGCCGGCACGTGAGCCGTCAACATGTTCTATAATTATATAATTGGCGAAAGATCTGTCAGACCTTTGAAAACCTCCTTTTGTACCATCCTGCTTGGTTTTATATATCACTCCTTCTCTGGCAGCACAAACCGTAGAACCTATTGGCATCCTAAAATCCAGCGCTGCACGCCTTTTATGAGTTAAATGCGTATAATAGTCTTGCACCAGCCTGAAGGCTCATTCCCTTTGGATAGGGTAAGTCATATACATAAGAAGTAGTATCCACAACTTTTCCTTTCACCAGCAGTTTTGTTTCCTTTCTTTGAGGAATCTTCGTATAGGTACAACTGCTTATGCCAATGATGGATATAATGAATGTAAATAGCAATGGGAGTTGTAGATATTTCATAAAAAACAAAAGCGCCATTCAGAAAGTTGACGCTTTGAGAAGAACACTTTTATTTGCAAAATAAACTATTCGGCCACAGCCATCACTTCTCTTACCTCAGGAATCATTCTTTTCATCATTCCTTCAATACCTGCTTTCAGTGTAATCATGGATGATGGACAACCACTGCAACTTCCCTGCATGGCCAGATTTACCACACCATCTTCATAACTTTTAAACTGAATAGCGCCTCCATCCATCTCCACTGCAGGTTTTACATAATTTTCCAGCAATTCCTTAATTCTTTTTACCACATCATCGTCATCATCCAGTACAATGTTGCTTCCCTCGTTTTTAAAGGGATTACTTCATCTTCGTTAATCACCACCTTACCTTCTTCTAAATAATCTTTCAAAAACTGTCTGATAGAAGGCGTTATATCCATCCATTCTGCTTCATGTGTTTTGGTGAGCGTAACAAAATTGCTTGCAATAAACACCGCTTTTATAAATGGAAATCCAAATAGTTCGGTAGCTAATTGAGAGGGTTTGGCGCTTTCTACATCCGAAAAGTCAATACTCTTGCTCGGATACAATAATTTATTGGCTACAAATTTTATTGTTTCCGGATTGGGAGTCATTTCTGTATAAATACTAACAATAGGATTTCCTGTTTTGATCATGATTAGAAAATTATAGTACAAAAGTAACAAAATTTATCCTTAAATGTTGGGAAAACAAAATAGCCATTCTACACTATTCTTCCCTGAGCAGACAAAAACCGATAGGCTACAATGGCGCTGGCAAGCATTAAAACAGCTCCCAAAAGAAATGGCGAACCCGGAAAATGAATAAAAGCCTCCTTGTGGGTAGAAAGAGAAAATAATTTCGTCATCACCAAAGGCCCGATGATTGCGGACAAACTCATCAGGCTGGTAAGGCCTCCCTGCAGTTGCCCCCTGCTCATTGGGCGGCTATGTTCGGTAATGATGGACTGTAAGGCAGGGCCGGCAATTCCGCCCAGACAATAAGGTATCAGAAACACATACATCATCCAACCCTGAGTAGCAAAGGCAAACAGACTCAAGCCCAGTGTGTAAAGCAACAGCCCGGCATAAACGCATTTTTCATTGCCTATTTTATTATTGACCACCCTTGTTAAGCCTCCCTGAACAATACCCACCAACAACCCTACCACTGCCAAAGAAAAACCCACCTGTTTTTCGGTCCAGCTAAATTCGTACATTGTAAAGTAGTGCCAAACCGAGTTTACCGACTGAGAAGCAAGATAGATAAAGAAAAAAGAAATTATAAGACCGACAATGGCTTTGTTTTTCTTAAAATGCAGCAATGCCCCCACCGGATTGGCTTTTTTCCAATCAAAAGGACGGCGGTTTTCGGGTTTTAAAGACTCCGGCAGCACAAAATAACCATAGACAAAATTAACTAAACAAAGTACGGCAGCAGCCCAAAAGGCGCCCGAAGTCCCCAATAGAAAGCAAACCGCCCAGTGCCGGACCAATTATAAAACCCAAACCGAAAGCAGCGCCTATCAATCCAAAAATTTTTGGCACGGGTTTCCTTTGTACTGATATCGGCAATATAAGCAGTGGCAGCAGTAAACTGGCCCCTGTATTACCCGATAAAATACGACCAACCAGCAGCAGCATGTAGTTGTGTGCCAGCGCAAGAATAACATAATCAACAGCAAAACCTACCAGAGAAATTAATATAACCCTTCTTCTGCCGTACTTATCACTAAGATTGCCCCACCATTGGTGCAAACAAAAATTGCATGGCAGCATAAGCAAACATCAGAAATCCGCCCCACTCACTGGCCGCTTCTATGGACACATGCTTTAGTTGAGCTATCAGGGTGGGAAGGACGGGTATAATAAGCCCCAGGCCAATGACATCAATGGTCATGGTAACGAAAATAAATCCTATTGCTGCGTTTTTTGATGTTTTCATCCAAAAAGAATCAGCAAAGATGAGGAAAAATAGCCTGTAAGAAATAATATTTATGATAAATTGTTAAGTTGCAAAGCCCGTCACTCCAATTAAAGAGGAAGTTTAATCACCTTCAGTGCAAGTTTTCCCAAATTTGAATGATTTATTAATTCTCATTAACTCCTGTTTCGGTTGTAACTTTGATTATGAATCATTTATCAGACTGGCAGGATACCATTGTGGCTTTGGCTACTCCTCCCGGAGTGGGTGCTATTGGCCTAATCAGGTTGAGTGGCGAAAAGCGCTGGAAATTGCCGATACCATTTTCAAAGGCAAAAAACTATCTGACTAACTCGGGCACACCTGCCATTTTGGAGTTATAATCTCCCGTAACTCAAAAGGAGGCGAACAAGAAGCTATTGATGAAGTGGTAGCCGCCATTTTCAGGGGGGCCAAGAAGCTCACAGGCGAGGACGTGGTAGAAATAAGCGGACATGGCTCGCCCTATATTTTGGGCAGAATCATTGAAGAATGTATCCATGCAGGAGCAAGATTGGCAAAACCGGGCGAATTTACCCAACGCGCCTTTCTGAATGGGAAACTTGATCTGGCACAGGCAGAAGCAGTGGCCGACTTAATAGCTGCTAACACCAAAGCAGCACAGCAAACGGCACTGAACCAGTTGCGGGCGGTTTTTCATCGACCTGAAAGCGTTGAGGGAAGAGTTGGTGAATTTTGCGGCATTGATAGAATTGGAACTGGACTTCAGCGATGAGGATGTGGGTTTGCCGACCGAACCCAACTCAAGGAATTAGTAACACGGATTTACAAAAGACAGATGAACTGATTGCATCCTTCAAGTTAGGAAATGTGATAAAAATGGTATGAGTGTAGCCATCATCGGAAAACCCAATGCCGGAAAGTCAACCCTGCTGAATGCACGGCTAAACGAAGAAAGAGCCATCGGGAGCGATATTGCCGGCACCACACGCGACACCATCGAAGAAACTTTGAACATCAATGGAGTTCTGTTCAGGCTGATAGACACTGCAGGCATCAGGGAGCACAGTAAAGATGTGATTGAAAATAAAGGGATTGAACGCAGCAAAGCCAATGCTGCTAAGGCAGACATTATTCTGCACGTGGTGGACCTGCTGAATGACGAAGGAGAAGAAAAATTCAACTGGCTTCATGATTTTGACGAGAAAACCATCACCGTTTATAACAAGTATCATCCCTATGCCCGCCATCATGCTGCTCTGCAAAAATACAAGAAAGCCTGTTGGCAGTAAAAACCGGACTTGGCCGCAATCTGAGCGGCGACCTGCTCACCATTGATATTCGCGGTGCGCTGCACTACCTTGGTGAGATCACTGGGCAGGTGGAAGTGGACAGGGATATATTGGGAACGATATTTGGGAAGTTTTGTATCGGAAAGTAATTTACTTTCTTTTGTTTGTTAAGTGCCTGTTTTTGTTGAGTTTCAGTACACTTTTCTTTCTCTTTTTTGTTGCCCAACTCTACTTTTTACTTATATTTGTTGCCCAGTTGTTGCCCAATTGGCTATTTTGTTGCCCACATATCAGTTTGATGGAAGTCAGGCGAAATAATGCACCAAGTAGCACCACCCAGCAACATACTGCAACAAGTAGCAACAAATGAGTAGTACAATTAAACTTCCTAAATTCTGTAATCATTGTGGTAAGGCTTTCATAGCCCAAAAGACCACAACGAAGTATTGTGGCCATAAGTGCAACAGTGCAGCCTACAAGAAAACCAAACGAGAAGAAAAAGTAAACGCAGAATTTAAGAACCAACAAAGCAAAATTGTTTCCGCTTCTCCAGTAGTTACTACTGAAACCCTATCCAATCCGATAGCAGGTAATCACACTAATTTAAGAGAGAAAGAATTTTTAAGCATACTGGAAGTTGCTACCCTTTTGGGTGCAAGCAGATGGATCATTCAACGGATGATAAAAAGTAATCGTTTGCCGGTGGCAAAGCTGGGCAGTCGTACCATCATCAAAAGGGCTTCAATTGATAATTTATTTAACTGATAAGAAAATGAAAGTAACATTAAGACAACGGCTCAAAGGCGATAAAATAAGCCTTTATTTAGAGTACTACTCAATGGCAAACGCCAATATGAGTATTTGAATTTGTACCTAACACCCGACCCCGAAAAAGGAAGCTCACCAATGCAGTAAAAGAAGAAAATAAAAGATATTGGCATTAGCTGAAACCATCCGCAGTAAAAGGCATTTGGAGATACAAAACAGCACTATGATTTCCACGATAAGGAGAAGCTAAAAACTTACTTCATTATGTATATGGAGGCATTGGCTGAAAAGAGAAAAGACAGCAAAGGGAATTATGGCAATTGGGATAGTACCATAAAGCACTTGAAAAAGTATTGCCCAAGAGATATACAATTTAACCAAATCAATAAAGCCTTTGTTGATGGCTTCAGGGATTACCTTTTGAAAGAAGCCAGTACCAAAACCAAAAAGGCAATTTCAACCAATACCAAATACAGCTACTTTAATAAGTTCAGAGCAGCACTCAAACAAGCCGTGAGGGATGGCATACTAAAACCAACCCTGCCGAAATGGTAGAAGGCTTGCCACAAGGCGAACCAGTAAGAGAGTTTTTAACCCTTGATGAATTAAAGACCTTAGCCAAAACCGAATGCAAAAACGAGTTAATGAAAAGGGCTTTTATTTTTGCTTGTCTTACAGGCTTGCGTTTTAGCGATATTCAGAAATTGAAATGGAGTGAAATGCAACAGTCCGCAGAGTTAGGGCATTATATCCGTTTCGTACAGCAAAAAACAAAAGGATCTGAAACTTTGCCAATATCTGATGAAGCCTATAATTTGTTAGGAGAAAAGGAAAACCAGCCGACCCGGTATTTCCTGATTTGATTTACTCCGATAGCCGAATGCTGATTTGTACAGATGGATGATAAAGGCAGGAATAGAAAAGCATATTACTTTCCATTGTGCAAGGCACACATACGCCACATTGCAGCTTACTTTAGGTACTGATATTTTCACAGTATCAAAATTGCTTGGACACAGGCATTTAAAAACAACACAGATTTATGCTAATGTAATTGATGAAAAGAAAACAGTAGCAGCTAACAAAATAAATATTGGTTTATAATGGAAATAAAAATATTGAATAGCATTTTGTTCAAAGAACTTATGCCTGGACTTTTGATGCCAAAGGCACAAAAGCCATCAATGAGAAAATAAAAAAGGTAGGCAGCAAAGAACCCACCACAGAAGCCGAGTTGGTGCAACAACTTCAAATATTGTTGGCTGATTATTCCGACCTCTCAAATGGCTTACAAAGCAAAATACAAAGGGTACAAGCACTTTGAAAACCATTGCTACGCAATAGATTTTCCAAATTACAGCGATGCAGTAAGCAAGTTTTATAATGCTGTTATCAGCCTTGAAACACTTCGTGTTTACAATGCTTTAATACCAAGATGCAGAAGTACAGCAAAAAGGTGGATATAGTGTACCACACCACCATTGCATTAAAGAACATCAAAGCCTTAACCGTAAACACAGTTAAGGAGATTAAGGAAAGAGGATTTGAGGAAGCAACTACCGAGCAAAGCACCTTACCTCATTTTGTATTGCAGTTATTAAGGCAGCACCTCACTATTTTATTTTTTGATATACAGGAATTGAGCAAAGCCAGTATTGACAGCCCCACCAGTATTGAAGATTTTTAGAAAGTAGAAATTGAAACAGAGAAAGCCGAGAAACCAACCACCAAAGAAAAACTATCATTTGGCTTTAAAGGCACAGAAGCAAAACTGAAATCAGTAATAACATTGCTAAACAATCAAGTTGAGTTCTTGAATGAGAGTAAATGTAGTACCGAGGATTTGGTAACAATTCTAACATCAAAGGCACTCACTACCAAAATGCACAAGGTTTATTTTGGTTGCGAAACGGTGCAGCTTAGATACATCATTGATAAACTTAGTGCCAGCTTCAATAATCTTACACCAACAGCACTTGAAAAATCAGAATTGTTTTATACAAAGACCAACAGACTTTAAAGGCTCAAAATCTGTATTCAAATAAAATTGAAAGCCCAAAATCAGTCAACCATTGACAACATAATCAACCAAATGAAATAAAAAATAGTGAGATTAGGGAGTTATCTCAATGAGATATAACACTCTAATCCTTTGCCCCTACTTCATTGTAGAGTTTTGTTCCATCATTTTTAAAAATATAAAAAGATGGCAACAGAAAATTTAATTCTCGACAAGCTCACAGAAATTGCAAACAAACTGGATGAGCAAAACTTACTGCAAAAAACAGTATTAAACTTTAATGAGGCTTGCACATTCCTTGATGTAAGCCCCTCACATTTGTACAAACTCACAAGTAAAAAGGTATTCCCCATTTCTGCCCCCAGGGAAGAAACTCTATTTCAAGCGTTCCGAGTTAGACGACTGGTTGCAGCGTAACCGTCAATCATCAACCGATGAAATTGATGCTATGGCTACCGAGTACATACTCAAGAACAAACGCAAATAGAATTTTTTAACCGATAAGAAAGAAAAGAAATGGCAAGTAGTACCATATTTAAAAACTTTACTGTCCGTAGAAAAAAAATCTCTACTGCTGATAGGTAAAGACATTATTTCCGACAAGTATAAAACGGAAATTGAAGAAATCCGCAATCTTGTTACACAAGGCAAATAAGGCCGAAGCCGACAATAAAAAGAAACAGTTATTACCTTTACGCCTTCGGCTGTATTTACCGAAAAAGGCAAATACCTTTTATTGAAATGTACAGTGGCTTTGTGCATTTAGATTTTGACAAACTAACACCGAGCAATTGAAACTGCGTTTGCAATCATTAAAAAAATCTCTACACATCACTTTGCTTCATCAGTCCAAGTGGCAACGGCTTAAAAGTATTTGTTGAGGTAAGCACCGAACTGGAACACTACGACATTGCTTATTAGCAAGTGCAGAAGTATTCTGAAGATGCCACAGGACTAAAGGCAGACCAAGCTGCAAAGATGTTACAAGGCTTTGTTTTATGAGCCACGACCAACGCATACCGAACTATCCAAAACGAGAAATTCATTGTGGCTTGCACTGGCTCATTCAAGAACAACAATCGCAAACGCCTTCGGCTATTGCTCCAGTTGTTCCAATAGAAACGGCAGAACCCGAAGACCTCAACATTACATTTTTATTCAATCAACAAATTCAATTCACAAACCAAAAAGCATCATACACCGATGGAAACAGAAATAATTATATTTATCTGCTTGCTTCTAATTGCAACAGAGTTGGTTTATCGCAATCCGATACTGAAATACTATGTACACAGCATTTTGATTTATCTGAAAGAGAAATTAAGACTGCCGTAAATAGTGCCTATTCACACCACACCCAAGAACACAAAAAGTTTGAACCAAAGCAAAAGACAAAGGATCAAGAAGAAGCACAGCCCGAAGAACAAATGCCTACTTTGCCCGATGCAGTGTTTGACACCATACCAGAGTTTTTAAAACACATTACAGGAGTAGCTACCACCAAAGAGGAAAGGGATATTTTATTGTTAGGTTCATTGGTTACGTTATGTGGCATTTCCAAAACTCATTGGCAAGTATGGCGACAATCCAGTAAATACAAACCTGTTCATTTTCATTTCTGCCAAAGCATCAGCAGGGAAAGGTATTTTAATTCATTGCCGAAAATTAGTTGAACCCATACATTTAGCATTAAGAAACCAAGCCAAGATAATGAAGCAACAGTTTGAGGTGGATATGCAAGAGTTCAACGCCAATAAAGGCAAAGATGCAAACACCGAAAAGCCACAGAAGCCACCGCAAAAATGTTGTTCATTCCTGCCAATAACAGTGCAACAGGCTTTTTAGAAATATTGGGTGACAGCGATAAAGAGGGCTTATTTTTGAAACAGAGGGCGATACTTTATCAAAGCATTTAAAAGCGATTACGGAGACTTTAGCGATGGTTTTCGCAATGCTTTTCAACACGAACCTATCTCATATTATCGCAGAACAGACAAGGGAATATGTAGAAATTGACCGGACCTTGTTTATCAGCCCTACTTTCAGGCACTCCCAAGCAAATTACAACCTCATTCCCAATGCTGAAAATGGTTTGTTCAGCCGTTTTATGTTCTATGTAATGAATATGAAATTGATTTGGAAAGATGTATTTGCCTCTAAAACCGAGAACGGTTTAGATGTGCATTTTGAAAAGCTGGGCAATGACTTTTACAGTTTGTACCAAACTTTACAAGCCAATGCAGATGTATACTTTCATTTGACCCAAGCACAGCAATTTCAATTCAATTCATTCTTTGAAAAAATGCAAACACTGTATGTCAATATCCAGGAAGAGGAGATTATAAGTTCAGTAAGGCGTTTGGGATTAATTGCCTATCGTATAATGATGATTTTTCTGCACTGAATTATGGAAGATGGAGAAATTGCACAAAACCTTTATTGTAACGATACCGACTTTCAAAACACGTTGGATATGATTTCCATACTGGTAAAGCATAGCAGTTATGTATATTCTCAAATGGCTAGGAAACCTACAGGCCCAAACCAAAGCACAAGAAGGAGCAGTTTTAGAAAACCTGCCCTTACCACTTCAACCAAACCTATGTAGCCACAGCCCTAAGTTTGGGCATTACCGACAAGTCAACTGAGCGTTACATCAAGGAATTTAAAGATGCTGATATTGTCCAGTACGATGGTCACGACCAGTACACCAACCCTAACAGCAAAATCCTCAATAGTTCCTGTTTGAGGATTTAAGGATATGAGGATTGGGCCCACTTCCTTTGGAGTCCGCTTTTCCTCAAATCCTCATTTCCACTTTCTCAAATCTTTTTACTTTGTTAAGTTATTTGTTTTTGTTTTCTTATATTTGCCAATATTTGTCAAGACAATATTATTATAATGGCAACACAGTTTGGTGAACGAATAAGAGAACTAAGAACGAAGCAAAATATGTTGCTGCGGCAGCTTGCTTCTCTGTTAGATGTGGACACTTCTATTATTAGTAAAGTAGAACGTGGCGATAGGCAATTAAAGAAAGAGCAAATACCATTATTAGCCCAAATACTCAAAGCCGATGTGGAAGAATTGCAAACACTGTGGCTTGCCGACCAAATTTATAATATGGTTCAA